>FPKD01000015.1 GCA_900119625.1 Olsenella sp. kh2p3 | reverse complement strand
ACTGCCTCGCCCACCGAGGTGGGTCCGGCCGTTCGACTTGCATGTGTTAGGCGCGCCGCCAGCGTTCATCCTGAGCCAGGATCGAACTCTCCGTTCGGAGCGCCGCGTCTCCGCGGCGTGGTGTCTCCAAATGGACGTCCGGGTCCCACTCCAAGACCACGCTGATCTCGGACTTCACTGGAATCGACTCGGCGCCGTGCTCTCGCACGGCATTCGAGCATCGCTAGTCTGTCCTTCGTCGTCCGATCTCTCGGACACGGTATCCGGTTCTCAGGGTGCCCCGCGGCGTCCGTCCGTGTGGGGGGTGCGCCGCGCGAGGAAGTAATATACGCGCCTTACACGCGTCTGGGAAGTCTCGTTTGTTTCCTCCATGTTTCCTACATAAGTGGTCTGTAATCGCAGGTTAAGGGTCTGGGTAATATGCCTCTCGCACATTGGATCCTTGATACCCGGTTTTAGGAACTGCCCGTTCGTACTCACGAACCTCTCTCTGAGGGTTCGCCGTCGCTGGAGGTCCCCTTTAGCAAGAGCTGCAATCAAATAGCGCTCTCCGGAGATACGCCTGCCCTCCAGCGAAAAGCCGGCTGGCCCTACTCGCCCATGCCGCGCCATTTCGCTGTTTAGGAATTTTCCGAACGGTTAGGGAGGTCTAACCGTCTATATTCCGCGGCATCACTGAGATGCCGCGCCATTTCGCTGTTTAGAGTGACTTAACCGTTCGGAATCAGCGGCGCTACTGCGATGCCGCGCTATTTCACTGGTTAGGGATTTTCCGAACAGTTAGGGTGGCTTAACCGTTCTGAATCCGCGCGATTGTCGCACTGGCGCAAGAGTTCACCGTTTAGGGTGGCCTAACCGTTCGGAATCGGCGGTAATCTCCGCAGCAACATTGCCCTTACATAGCAGAGGGGGCAACGGAATATCGTTGCCCCCTCTTTCACATCTATATAGTGCGAAGCGCCCGCGAGAAGTAACTAGTCCTCGTTGCGGTAGCTGCGGCCGTAACCGCCGCGGTCATTGCCGCCGCGATAGCCACCGCGGTCCGAGTTGCCACGGTATCCGCCGCGGTCGTTGCCGCCACGATAGCCGCCGCGGTCGTTCCCGCCGCGATAGCCGCCGCGGTCCGAGCTGCCACCACGATACCCACCACGGTCCGAGTTGCCACGGTAGCCGCCACGGTCATTCCCGCCGCGGTACCCACCACGGTCGTTGCCGCCACGATAGCCGCCGCGGTCGTTACCGCCACGGTACCCGCCACGGTCGTTGCCGCCGCGGAATCCGCCGCGACCACCACGGTCGCCACGGTCAAAGGACTTGCGGTCATCGCGATCGTCGCGCTTCTTGGCGAGGCGCTCCTGCTCGCGCTCCTTCCAGTCCTCGCCGATCTCCGTTGCAACGCCGGCCTCGATACGGTCGAGGAACGAGGCAAGCACGTCTACCTCGTCGTCCGTGAAGCCGTCCAGCGCAACGTTCTGGAGGTCGCGCGGCTTGGGCTGCTCCTCCTGGCCCTTCTCGCCAAGGGTGACGGACTGGACGTTGTCATCCTCGTCCTTGGTAACAACGACGAGGTCATCGTTAGCCATGTTTCCAAGCGTGGTTCCGAGCGCATCTGCGCTAATGCCGAGGACGGTCGACATCTCCTCGACGGAAATCTCGCTCTTGAGACGCAGGAGCGCAAGCACGCGCGCGACGTTGGCATCGGTGGCCTCCTCCTGCTCCTTGCGGTTGTGGCGAGCAATGTTCAGCATGTGCTGGACCTCGCCGAGCTTCTCCATGATCTCTGCTCTTGTGGCCATGTACTAATTTCTCCTGTCTTGCGTGATGTGAGGGCCGTAGCCCCTTAAGTCCGTGCCCGTAGGCTGGGAATTGCCACACCTTTTCCTTTAGAAGCAACTTATTATTGCGGTAACGCAGGCCGCATTTTCTCGGAATTGTTGGCCTACGCAAATTGACCACCTGAGCGAAACCATTCAAAGGCAGGCGCCCGGCGCATAGGCGACGGACGCCTTGATGAGACAAAGGGAAACTCCCTTTGTCTCATGCGAGCAGAGCCGCAGCCGAGACCAAGATCGCGGGGACGCAACGTTGCGCCCTTGACCTTCACGCTGCGTGAGGGTTTATCGTCTGCTCAACGCGCGAGAGGAGACAACCATGAGAGACGCGCAGCCAGCTGACCAGACATACACGATAGGAGAGCTGGCGAGCACGTCCGGCGCAACAGAGCGGGCGCTTCGCCACTACGAGGACCTGGGGCTTCTCTCGCCCACACGCGGCGAGAACGGCTACCGGCGCTATGGCGAGAAGGACGTCGAGCGGCTTCAGCAGGTGCTCCTGTTTCGCGCGTGCGGGATGGGGCTCTCCGAGATTAGAGGGTTGCTGGAGAGCCCCGGCTACAACGCAGAGGAGGCCCTCGAGCAGCACCTCAAGACCCTGCGCGCACGTCAGCGCGAGCTCGAGGCGCTGGTAGAGACGGTGGAAAAGACCGTTGAGACGATGAAGGGGCGGCAGACCATGACCAACGAGGAGCGCTTCCGCGGCCTTAAGGAGCAGGCCATCGAGACAAACGAGAACACCTATGGCGCAGAGGCACGCGAACGCTACGGCGATGACGCGGTGGACGCCGCCAACGAGCGCGTGCGCGCAATGAGCGAGCAGGACTGGGACGAGATGCACGAGCTTGAGCAGGGCATCATTCGGCAGCTCAAGGGTGCCATGGCAACGGGCGACCCCGCTGGCGACGCGGCACGGAAGCTGGTGGAGATGCACCGACGCTGGATCTGCGGCTACTGGGGCAAGGGCCGCTACTCCGCCCAGGCACACCTGGCGCTTGGCGAGATGTACCTTGCGGACGAGAGGTTCCGCGACTACTACGACTCCCGCGCGGGCGCGGGAGCAACTGAGTTCCTGGTGGCGGCGCTTCGCGCGCAGCTTGCCGATGGCCAGCCAGGGGCGGAGTAGACCGGCGCACAAGGACGAGGCAGCCCAGTCCAAAGTCGGGCGGCCTCGTCCCCAAGGCATTTTGCAGGTATTTTCTCTTTTCTCGTAGACGGCGCCATGCGGGGCAATGCGCGTTGCCAATTGTTAGCCTTGGCTTACATGTGACGGACGCGGTCCCACACGGCGGCCGCAGGCAAGCAGAGAGGCACCCATGGACACCCAGAAGCGCATGCTCAAGCTCGGCATCGACATTGCACTGGCGGTTCTGCTTGTGGGGACCTACATGACGGGGCACGCGGAGCCGCACATACACGCCCTGGTTGCCCTGCTGTTTGTGGTGCTGCTGGTGGCGCACGGCGTGGTAAGCCACAGGAAGATTGTCCAGACCACCAGGCACGTGACCTGCAAGGCAATGAACAAGGAGGCACGAATCGACTGCTGCCTAGGCCTGGCGATGGTAGTGTTTCTCGCCATCGTGCTGGTGAGCGGCGGCAGCCTGATGCACGCGCGCATGGCTGAGGGCCTGAGCTTTGACGATACCGTGGGAACGCCGGTGTTTTTCGCACACGTCTGCGGTGCCGTGCTCTTCCTCCTCTGCGCACTGGCGCACGTGTGGATCAATCGCGAGCGTCTGGAGAAGCTGCTGCATCGCACGGGCGAGAAGGACTAGTCCGGAGCCGAGGCTCGCCGCTGAAACCGCCGCGAACCGAAAAAGTGGTCCTCCCCTGATTTGGTCCGTCAGGGCTGTCCCCGAGGCCGGATTATTGAACGTTTTTTCCGGACATTCTGGGGCTCAACTGGGAAAACGATCTTCTCGCCAGAAATAGCGCGCAATAATTGGCGAGAATCGGACGCCAGCCGAGAGATGCACGGGCGCCAGCCGAGAGAGACATGCGCGCTTCAGCCGAGAATCGCGAGCCAGCCGAGGAAGTCAGGCACACCGCCGGACATACCGCAACACCCCTATACGCATGTTGTTCTTGCGCATTATTGCCGCCGTGCACCGCCCCGACGCAACCAGGAAACATACAGGGCCTAGCCTGTTCAGAGTTTTTGCAGGAAGGCAGGCGGGTTTCGCAGGCAAGGAGGACGGCTGCATGGCAGTATGGAGGCGCCTGGGCGACATCATCGCCCACAACATGGTGTTTCTGGTACCTCTCTGCCTGGTGTTTGGCGTCTGCGCACCAAACGTCTTCATCCCGCTAAAGCCGCTGGTCACACCCATGTTTGCCCTCGTGACCTTCCAGGGCTCGCTGGGCAACAACTTCTCCAATTTGGTGCGGACCTTCAGACGGCCCGCCCCCATGCTCGTGGCCATCGCAATCTCGCAGGTGCTCATGCCGGTTGTGGGCTGGCTGCTGGGTGGCCTTCTCTTCTCGGATTCCAACATTGTTGCTGGTATTGTCCTGGAGTACTCGGTGCCCATTGCCGTGACCTCCACCATGTGGATAGGTATCTACGCTGGTGATATGTCGCTTGCGCTGGGGACGCTTCTCATCTCGACGCTCATATCGCCTGTGACCATCCCTGCCACGCTGAGGCTCCTGGTAGGTGCCACGGTGCAGGTGGACGTGGCCGGCATGTTCTTTGACATGCTCGTGATGATTGCGCTGCCGGCGCTTGCCGCCACGGCACTCAACCAGGCGACGCGGGGACGCGTAAAGACGACGCTCTCCCCCGCCCTGGCGCCGCTGGCACGCATCTTTGTGATTCTCGTCATCACGACCAACTCGACGAGTCTTCACGACTTCATCTTCAACCTCACGCCAGAGCTTGCCGGCGTCATGGTGTTCATTGCGGCCATGGCCTCCTCGGGCTACCTCTGGGGCTTTGCCGCAACGCGCCTCATGGGCCTGGGTCGCGAGCAGGCCGTGACGCTCACGTTCTGCTCGGCACTGCGAAACATCTCGGCCGGCGCTGTCATTGCGCAGACGTACCTCCCCGCAGCCACCATGTTCCCCGTGATGACAGGGACGCTCTTCAACCAGTTTTTGGCCGCCGTCTTTGGGCGGGTGTTCTCGCGCGCGTTTACGCCAGAAGTAGACGAGAGCGGCAAGCCTTCGCCGGAGGCGCCGTCGGCGTCCCATGCAGAGGCCGCTAGTCCAGCTCGCCGTCGGCAAGGGCACGAATCCGCTGCATGACCTCGGCGCGCCGCGCCTTGGGAAGCGGAACGGCCTCGTCCCCTTCCATAATGATGGACGCCTGGTCGACAGCGTGTATTCGCGCGAGGTTAACGGCGTAGCTGCGGTGCACCCGTATGAGGTCGGGAAATATGGCCGTGACCTCTGAGAATGATGTGCGCGCCTCGAAGGTGTCATACGCAAGGCATATGCGGGCGCGCTTGCCCACCGCCTCGACGAGGATGACGTCCATGGGAGCCACCAGGTGCATCGTTCCCTCGCGGTCGTATATCATCTCGCGTCTGAGGTCGGTTTGCTCGGCAATACGCTCGTCGATATAGCGCTTGGCGGCTCGACCGATGACGTTGCAGAAGGACTCCCCTGGCGCAACGGGCAGCTCGTTTCTGGGATGAGAGATATAGAGCGAGCGAATGCGCAACTCGCCATCGATAAGTTCCCAGGTAATCTGCGTGTGCTGCTGCACCTCGGCAAAGATGGGCGCGCCGTCATCGGTTGTCACAAGGTAGCGTCCGATGATTGAGAGCGCACGCCCGCAATTTTGGACAACCGTGTACTCCTGATGCGACTGATGGCAAGGCACGAGCTCCTGGAGGTTCTCCTCGAGGTCTGCCCGCATTGCGTCGATGCCCCGCATGTAGCGGTTCTGCTCGGGCGCCACCCACATCACGTCCTTGGTGCAAAGCGACAGCACAAACTCGATGTCGAGCTGCCAGAAGCGCTTGAGAAGCTCACGCGTAAGAGCGAGAGCCTTCTCCTCTAGTTCTTTGCGCATGGATGCCCCCCAACAGGTCCAAAGCGCCATTATTTGTGTCTAATTTTACCATTACGGGGCGATGGGGGACTTTTAGGTCTATCAGCGGGAAGGAAGTGGCGCGTGGCCGGACGTTGCTATCCCTTCTCGGCGCACGGATGCGCACCTAGTGCGACCCCAGCTGGCAGACGTAGTGCGAACCCGCGACCCACTCGCGGTTGAGGAAGTCACGCATGCAGAACTCGACGGCCTGCTCGTGATGACGCACGAGCCAGCCAAAGGAGTCGTAGCTACCATCGTCGGTGAGGTAGGTCTCGCCCTGCGCGTATGCGTACGCCACAGAGCCCGTGCCCGCAAAGAGGTTGCCGCTGCCACGTTGCACGACGTCGGGGTAGGAATGGGTGTGGCCGCTAAAGAGAATGGCACCCGTGTGCGAAAAGATGACGGAGCGCAGGTCGCCGTCGTTCTCGAGGGAGTTCTCGTAGCCCCAGCCGCCCGGGTAGGAGTCAGTGACGGTGTACTTGAGAGGCTCGTGGACGAAGACAAAGGACGGCACACCGGCAGCCTGGTCCTCGTCGAGAAGGCCAGAGAGCCATGACAGCTGGGTACTGCTCAGCCTGAAGGTGTCGGTTGAGGTGACGTCATCGGGCGAGACATACTCGTCCGGACCAAGCGCAATCACGTGCGTGCCACCAACGTAGCGATCGAAGTAAATCGAGCTGGAGTTGGTTCTCTCCAGAAAATTTGCGTGCAGGCTCTCGACGAGCTCCTGGGTGTGGGTACCGTCACCCATCTGCTCGTGGTTGCCCATCACGCAGGTAAACGACTCGGGGAACGAGAGCCCCACAGTCTGCGCGCGCTGCTCGAGGATGTCGTACTGGTATTGGTATCCGTTGTTGGTCATATCCCCGTTGAGCACGATGGAGTCAACGGCGTCCCAATTTTGCACGACGTCACCGAGGGCGTTCTCGAAGTTATTGTCGTAGTCTGGGGCGTCATCATCTACGTGCGTGTCACTCATGACGGCCATGGACGAGACGAGCGCGCCGTACGTTCCTACGGCGACGGGCGCGGGGTCCGACAAGGACTCGAGCGTGCGGCCCTGCTCGCTTGCGGACGCGGAGTCCGCTGCCCCAACCGCCGCGAGCGCCGCCGCCGATGCGCACGTGATGGCTCCTGCCTGGAGAAACTGCCTTCTCGTAAGACTCATGTCTGCCCCCTCCTCGTTCAGCTACCTTGAATTCCAAGGTAGGACGCGAGCCTTAAACGCCACTGAAGCAAAGGTCTTAAGGGACCCAAAGTGGCCCAAGCCACACGGAGGGAACGCAACGCTCGACAAGAGCTTAAGGCGAGGTTGGGGTTTGCTGAAAGCGGTTGGGCAACGCATTGTCGCCGGAGAGCCGATACTGTTGCAAAACTCGCAAAAAAGAGCCTTCCGGCGATAATTTGTCGCCGGAAGGCCGTCAATGTTGCAAAACGCATCAAATGGAGGTTTTCGGCGACATGCCGCGCGCCGCCGCACGCGCCTAAAGGCGCTCGGCCATGTCGCGCACCAGTCGTTCCGTGCCCTCCCAGCCAATGCAGGCGTCGGTGATGGACTGCCCATACACGCCGCCACCCACGGGCTGGTTGCCATCGACCAGATAGGACTCCACCATGAAGCCGCGGAAGAGCCCCGCGATGCGCTCGGAGCGCCGCACGGAATCCAGTACCTCGTCAACAATGCGTGCCTGCTCAAGCGGCCGCTTGCCGGAGTTGTCGTGGTTACAGTCGATGACCACGGCGGGAAACTCGAACTTCTCGGGATCATACCTGTCGGCCAGGCGCTCGAGGTACTCGTAGTGGTAGTTGGGATACGTCGCACCGTCCGGCCCCACATAGCCGCGAAGCACCGCGTGCGCTAGCGGGTTGCCGGTGGTCTCGACCTCCCAGTTGCGGAAGATGAAGGTCTGCGGCGCCTGCGCAGCGTAGATGGAGTTGAGAAGCACGGCAGTGGACCCGCCCGTGGGGTTCTTCATGCCCACGGGCATGGGGACGCCGCTCGCCACCAGGCGGTGCTCCTGGTTCTCCACCGAGCGCGCGCCCACGGCCACATAGGCGAGAAGGTCGATGAGATACTGGAAGTTGGCAGGGTAGAGCATCTCATCCGCCGTGAACATGCCGGTCTCCTCCACCACGCGCAGGTGCATGCGGCGGATGGCCTTCACGCCCTCGAGGAGGTCTGCCGGCGCCTCGGGGTCTGGGTTGTGGAGAAGGCCCTTGTAGCCGGTACCGCGCGTGCGCGGCTTGTTGGTGTAGACGCGCGGCACCACGAGAAGCTTGTCCTTCACCTCGTCGGCAAGCTTGGCAAGGCGCGTCACGTAGTCGAGGACCGAGTCCTCGCGGTCGGCCGAGCAGGGGCCAATCACAAGCAGGCGGCGCGGGGACTCGCCACGGATGATGGCCGCCACCTCGGCGTCGAAGGCGGGCTTTCTCGCCGCCATGTCCGCGGAGAGGGGCATCTCCTCGCGAATCTCCATGGGGATGGGCAGGCGGCGCTTGAAGTTCATGGTCATGGTTCGTGGTTCCTCTCGTCTAACTCGCAGGCGGCGCACCCGGCGAGAAATGCCACCGGGAAGGCCGCGATTTGTGCTCCCACAGTATGACGTGGGTTGCGCCCAGCGCACGGCGGAGATGGCCCACTCGTGCGCCTTCCGTAACATGCGCGAAAGCCTGCGCGCAGGCGTCGCGGGAGGTGGGCATACTATGGCATGTGAGAACGCGCCGGCGCGCACTGTCGGCGCCACACCAAGCCAAGGAGGCACCATGCCCTGCACCACCATCCTGGTTGGCAAGAAGGCCAGCTACGACGGGTCGACCATCGTCGCCAGAAACGAGGACTCCGCCAACGGCGAGTTCAACCCCAAGCGTTTCTGCGTCGTAGACCCCGAGGGACGCACCAGCTACACCTCGAAGATCTCGCACCTCACGGTGCCCCTGCCGGCCGAGGACGGCGTGCGCTACACGGCCGTCCCCAACGCAGACCTCTCCCATGGCCTCTGGGAGGAGGCGGGCTTCTCGGCACGCGGTGTTGCCATGAGTGCCACCGAGACCCTCACGTCCAACGAACGCGTCCTGGGCGCGGACCCCATGGTCGTCTATCGGCCCGCCAAAGGAACGCCCGGCAGCGACGACTATGAGTCCGAGCAGCCCGGCGGCATTGGCGAGGAGGACATGGTCACGCTGGTGCTGCCCTACGCGCACTCCGCTCGCGACGGCGTGCGCATCCTGGGCGAGCTCCTCGAGCGCTACGGCACCTACGAGATGAACGGCATTGCCTTCTCGGACGTAGACGAGATCTGGTGGCTGGAGACCGTGGGCGGCCATCACTGGATTGCCAAGCGCGTGCCAGACAACTGCTACGTCACGATGCCCAACCAGCTGGGGATTGACTCCTTTGACCTGGCAGACGCCCTGGGCAAGCAGACCGAGCACATGTGCTCGCCCGACCTTGCCGAGTGGATGGCCGCCCACCACCTTGACCTCACGCTTCGCGCCGAGGGTGAGGACAACAAGGTCTTCAACCCGCGTGACGCCTTTGGCAGCCACTCCGACGAGGACCACCTCTACAACACCCCGCGCGCCTGGTCGATGCAGCGCTTTCTCAACCCGCACGCCCAGAACTGGGACTCCCCCGAGGCACCGCTTGGCCCCGAGTCCGATGACCTCCCCTGGGCAAGCGTTCCCGAGCGCAAGGTGACCGTCGAGGACGTTAAGTACGTCCTCTCGCTCCACTACCAGGGAACCGTCTTTGACCCCTACGGCAGCTTTGGCACGGAGGCCACGCGCGGGCACTACCGTCCCATCGGCATCAACCGCAACAGTCAGCTTGCGGTGCTGCAGGCTCGCCCGTACGGCCCCGAGGCAACGCGCTGCGTGCAGTGGCTGGCCTTTGGCTCCAACCCGTTCAACGCGCTGCTACCGTTCTATGCCAACGTGAGCCAGACGCCCGCCTACCTCGAGCAGACCGATCCCAAGCGCGTCTCGACCGAGAGCTTCTACTGGGCAAACCGCCTCATCGCCGCCATGGCCGACGCCAACTACGCGGAGTGCTTGCCCGCGATTGAGGCCTACCAGGAGGACCTTGGCTCCGAGGGCGAGCGCGTGCTGGCGGCAACGGATGTGCTCGTCGCCAAGCAGGGACTTGATGCGGCAGCGGCGCAGGACCTTCTCGAGGAGGCTAACCAGCAGGTGGCCGACTACGCGCGCGAGAAGACCGACGAACTTCTCGCCAAGGTGCTCTACGAACGCAGCATGCATATGGCGAACCACTTCGCGCGGTCGGACGCGTAGGAACGGCGCACTCGCAAGGCGCAAGACGAACGGATAGCGAGAAGGGCGGTCGAGACGGACATGGACATCTTCAGGCACGGAGAGAAGCGCGCGGAGCGCGAGGCCGAGGAGGTCCTTGATGGTGCCGGCTGGCACGAGCTGCCCGTTCGCTGCGAGCGAGACGGGCAAGAGGTGCGTGCGCGCCTCCTTGCGCCAGACGACCCCGGACCCCTGCCGGTGATCATGTGGGCCGGCGGGGACGACGTGGCGGTGAAGCTACCACTCGAGGAGCTTGCGGCGCATGGCGTTGCTAGCTGCGTAATCGAAGGCGCAGCACCGGGGACGGCGGTCCGGGCGCTCGAAGACCTGGAAGCCGCCTCCGATGCCGTAGGGCGCCTAGACCTTATCGACAACTGCCGTGTGTTTCTCGCCGGTGCCGGACGCGGCGGCTTTGTGGCGACGATGGCCGCGGCAAGGCATCCCCGCGACGTGTCCGGGCTGGTGCTGCTCTCGCCTGACTTTTCCGTTGCAGGCGCGGCGGACGCCGGCGAGAGTGCGGACGGCATCTGGGGAGACATGCGCCGCTATCGCGGGCCGGTGCTGGTATGCCGCGGCGAGGTCGGGAGCCACCGCGCCTTTGACGATGCGCGGCGAGCAGCAGAGGAGTTCCCCAACGCGCGGCTGGTCACACTTGGCGAGGGACCGCGCGTGGTGGGCGAGGCCATGTGGCTCTCGCACGCCGTCGACGAGGTGGTCCGCTTCATCCGCGAGGCGTAGGCTCCGGAGCGTCGCCCCTCTCGGAGCGGCGCTCAGCTCTTCTCGGCCTCTGGCGGACCACCAAACCCTTCAGCCGGCAGTGAAGCCGGCAACTATGCCAGTCGCCAGCCTTGTCAGGTCGTTTTGCTCGCCATTATTGCGCGATATTCCTAGGGAGAAGTGCGTTTCACCAGTTGAGTAAGTTCTCATCAAGAAATTTCGCGCAATAAATAGCCCCGAGAAGCTCTAGCACCCAAAAACGAGGCCATAAGTGGGAGACGGGCGGACACTCGGCCGCCCAGCAAAGCTGGCCATTCCGTTCTTTAGCGGTTTCTGAGAAACGGCCGCGACGTTTCCGCAGGTCGTGGAAATCGACGTTCTCAGATACCGCTAAAGAACGATAGTGCTGCCGGCAGCGCTACTGCTGGGCGTCGCGCCTCTCGGCAAAGCCCAGGCCAAGCAGCAGGCCAAAGGCCGCAAAGACCACGGGAACCTTGATCGCTGCGTACACGACCAGCGCAAACACGATGGCAGCCGAGCTTGAGGCAAGCGTCGCGATGATGGGCGCGAGGAGCAGAAATCCCAGCATGACCCACCCAAGCGCGGCAAAGACCATGCGCGGCAGGTTGGGCATGCGCAGGTGCGCGAGAGCCCCCACAGCAAGCGCCACCAAAGCGCCCGCGGAGAACGCGGCAAGGCCAGACGAGACCGCATACAGGTAACTCAGCGGCAGGCTGGCGAGAATAGCGGTGATGTTCGTGTCGGGGTCGGCATTGAACCAAGCGAGAAACACAACGCTCACTACAAGCGCAACGGCGAAGCAAATAACGGCGACGAGCACGGTCCTTCTCATGGCGACCTTCATTGCCCGGGACCTCCCTTACGGATCGATAGCAGGAGAGGGCATTGTAACCGGGAGGCGTGAAGGCCTCGCGAAGGGGCAGAGCTCCGCATCAGACCGGGCATCCGGTCCGCGTTGCACCGCCGCGCGCCGCGCCGACGCTCTACAGCACCTTATACACCCTCGCCTCGTACGGCCGGGCGACAAACGAGTCCGCGTTGGCATCCTCCACGGGGTAGTTGGCGAGAAGGACCTCGCGCTTGCGCTCCCGGAACTTTCCCGGGATCCCCACGCGATGTCCGCCCTTGCCAAAGCAGCAGATCACCAGCAGCGTCTCGGCCTCGTGCTTGTCGTTGCCCGCGAACTCGCGCGAGTAGGCGTACACGCTCCCGCTCGCACGAAGAAACTCGTGGTACTCTCCCCAGCGCACGGCAGCGCTCTGCGTACGAAGCTTGATGGCACGGCGGTAGAAGTTGAGAAGCGAGTTCTCGTCGTTGCCCTGGGCGGCAACGTTGACCTGGCGGTAGTTGGGATTCACGGCAAACCACGGCTTGTGCGTGCTAAAGCCGGCGTTCTCGGTGGCGTCCCACTGCATGGGCGTGCGCGCGTTGTCGCGCGTGGCGCGGCGAACGCGCGCGAGGGCCTTCTCCTCCCCCATCTTCTCCACGTAGGAGCGATAGTTCGCCTGCGCGATGCAGTCTGGGTAGTCCTCGATGGACGGCAGCGAGATGTTGGTCATGCCAATCTCCTGCCCCTGGTAGATGAAGGGCGTCCCCTCGAGGAAGAGGTAGGCGCAGGCGAGCATCGAGCCGCTCTCGCGCCGGTAGCGCTCGCTCCCGTAGCGGCTGATCACGCGCGGATGGTCGTGGTTCTCGAGGTAAAGCGCGTTCCATCCCACGCCATGCAGCCCTTCCTGCCAGCGCGAAAGCGCGCCCATGAAGCGCCTTGGGCTAAACGGCAGCGGGATGTACTCCGTGAAGAGGCAGTCGGCCTCCATGTGCTCGAAGCTAAAGACCATGTCGAGCAGGCGGCTCTCGCGCGGGCCGCCGGTGAGCATGCGGGCCTTCTCCACGTCCACGAAGGGAGCCTCGCCAACCACAAAGCAGTCGTGCTGCACCAGCACGTCGTGGCGGAATTCGCCAAGGTAGTCGGCAAGGCGTGGCCCGCAGTCGTAGTACTGCTTGCCCTTGGGAAGCGAGAGGGGCGCGTGGTCGTTGGGCAGTCCCTCAGCCTTGGAGATGAGGGTGATCACGTCCTCGCGGAAGCCGTCAACGCCCATGTCCAGCCAGTAGCGCATCACGTTTTTGGCCTCGTCGCGCACGCGCGGGTTGTCCATGTTGAGGTCGGGCTGTCCCTCGGAGAAGAGGTGCAGGTAGTACTGGCCGTTCTGCTCGCAGTACGTCCAGGCGGAGCCGCCGAACATGCTCTGCCAGTTGTTGGGGACGCCGCCAACCGAAACCGGGTCGCGCCAGATGTAGTAGTCGTGGTACGGGCTTGCGGGGTCGATGCCCTTCTGGAACCACTCGTGCTCGATGGAGGTGTGGTTTATCACCAGGTCCATGATGACCTTAAGGCCCAGCTCGTGGGCGCGCTTGAGCACGCGGCGGAAGATCTTCTCGTCACCGTAGTCTGGCGAGATGTGCCGGTAGTCTGCAATGTCGTAGCCATAGTCGGCGTTGGGCGAGACGTACAGCGGAGAAAACCAGATGCCACCCACGCCCAGCGACTTTATGTAGTTGAGCTTCTCGTAGACGCCATAGAGGTCACCAATGCCGTCCCCGTCGCCGTCGGCAAAGCTGCGCGGCCAAATCTGGTAGAACACCACGTCCTTGTACCACTCGTCACCAGCCATGGGACCTCCTCTTGTCGCACCGTGCCGCCAGCGCCACGCAGCCGCCACGCGACGCGCCACCTGCCATTTTGCCACCACTTTCCTCGGCGCGCGCGGCGCCATGAGCGACCCCGCCGCCACGCCGCAAGGCAAGCGTCTAATATGGTGGGGCACGATTTACCAACCCATTGGGAGGAAGCATGGCACAGACCAACGACGACCAGCTCAAGGCCAAGGTCGACGCATACGTAGACGAGGTCTGGGAGGACGTTGTCGAAGACATTCGCACGCTCGTGAGAATCGAGTCGGTCGAGGACCTCTCGGCCGCTGAGCCGGGCAAGCCCTATGGCCCCAAGGCAAACGAGGCCCTGGTGGCGGCCGAGGGTATTGCAAGCCGCCTGGGCCTTGCCGTAACGGACCTCGACGGCTGCATTGGCTACGGCGAGGTCTCGGGCAAGGAGGGTGCGCCGTACGTGGCGACCATCGCCCACTCCGACATCGTCCCCGTGGGCCTTGGCTGGACCGTTCCCGCGCTCGACGTGACGCGCCGCGAGGGCTACCTCATGGGCCGCGGCGTCCTCGACGACAAGGGCCCGCTGGTCCTCTCGCTCTGGGCTGCTCACTTCTTTGCCATCCAGGTGAAGGAGACCGGCGAGCCTCTCCCCTACGCCCTGCGCTGCATCATTGGCAACAATGAGGAGACCGAGATGGCAGACCTCGAGCACTACCTCGAGTGCTGCCCGGAGCCTGCCTTCTGCTTCTCGCCCGACGCCGACTTCCCCCTCATCTGTGGCGAGAAGGGACTCTTTGGCGGCAGCTTCACCTCCGAGCCCATGCTGGGCGGCGTGATCGAGAAGCTGGACGGCGGCACGGTCTCCAATGCGATTCCCGGCCAGGCAACGGCCTTTGTGCGCGTTGACGCGGAGAAGCTCCCTGCCGCAGAGCACGTGGACGTCGAGGCTGCAGGCGTTGGCCTTGCCCGCGTAACGGCGCACGGCAAGGGCGGCCATGCCTCCCTACCCGCAGGCACCGTGAACGCCATCTGCGTGCTTGCCGACTACCTTCTTGCCAACGTTCCCGGCCTCACGGACGCCGAGAAGCGCTGGCTTCACCTGGAGCACGAGGTCTGCCACGCGAGCGACGGCAAGCCCATGGGCATTGCCGCAGCCGATGATAAGTTTGGCGAGCTCACCTGCATTGGTGGCACCGTGCGCACGCAGGGAGACCGCTTTGTCCAGACCATCGACTCGCGCTATCCCACCTCGACCTCGGGCAGCCGCATCACGGTGGAGCTCAGGCGCTTTGCCACGCGCTTCAACGCGACCTTCGAGGAAGGCCGCGACGTGGAGCCCTTCTACATCGACCCCGGCTCGCCCGAGATCAAGACGCTGCTTGCGACCTACGCCGAGTACACCGGCCACGAGGGCAAGGCATTCACCATTGGCGGCGGAACCTATGCGCGCCACTTCCGCCGCGCCTGCGCCTTTGGCCCGCATGAGCCGTACGCGAAGGAGCCCTCGTGGGTGGGCATGGAGCACGGTCCCGACGAGGCGGTCTCTGAGGAGAGCATGCGACGCGCGCTCAAGATTTACATCGTGAGCATCGCGCGCCTCATGGAGCTGGAGCTTTCCCAGCCAGAGGCCTAGTTAGCACCAAACGGTTGGTTTTCTGCCTCGCCGCCAGTTGCCTGACCCTCGCGGTCTTGCGGCTGGCGGCGAATCTTTACGCTCAGGTACGTGCAGGCACCGTAGAAGAGGGCGTCGGTGAGGGAGCTGGACTGCACACTTCCCATGCCGCCCGACGTCACGATCCCCAGCACCAGCTGCACTGCCGCATAGGCAAACGAGATGGCCGAGACCCACAGAAAGGGCCTGATCTTCTCGGGCTGGTTGGCACCACGCAGGCCGAGAAGGCCCACCAGGAGGTTGACCGCTGCAGATGCCAGGCCCCAGCCAAGCACGATGTTCGAGAGCCGACCGGCGGTGTACTGCGCCTCAGCAAGGGTGACCTGCGCTGTGGGGTCCATCTGCGAGACGGCATACCACACAATGAGTGTGATCACGGCATTGAGAACCGCGGTCACAATCATGACCTGCGAGATGAGCCTGAGCGCACGCTGGTGGCCGCTGAGCAGGAAAGACTCGCCGCACACGCCCTCGTCGTGCTCGCGCTGCACGCGGTCGGCAAGCGAAGAGCACACCACCACGTACGTGATGGTGGTCGAGAGCACGATGGGGTTAAAGATGAGGATGGTGCCCGAGCCCCAGCTCCAAAGGATGGCAACGAGAAGTACCAGGCCAACCAGGTAGCAGAGAAAGCGGTACGGCCCCACGCGACCGGAGTCGCGCGAGGCGGCAAAGCCCAGCCAGGCAGTCGCACAGAGAAGCGCGCCGGCAGCAAGCGTCACTATGGCAAGGCCCATGGGGGACCAGCCGGAAAGCGTTACGCCAGCGATGGCAAGGCCAGAGTCCGAGGCGTCCACCTGCCCCGTAATGGCCGCAAAGAGAACAAGGCCACCCGCGAGCAGCACAACGCCGCCGAGGATGGCCATCACTGCGGAGACAACGCCAAGCGTCACCTGCGCCGGGGTCTGTGGGACCGAGGTGACCTCGTCCCTCTCGCCAGCCGCCCTATGCAAGAGCGACACCGCCCAGCCAGCCCCAGCGCGGAGTTGAGGTGACGCCAAACTCGCTAATCCAGGAGTCCAGGCTCTGCGTCATGACAACGCCGCTCGCGCAGTGGCGGACTGTCCCGTTGCCCACGTAGATGCCAATGTGGCCGTAGATGCGCGCAGCTGCGGAGTAGGGCTCGGTGGGAACGGCAATGATCATGCCCGCCTGGATGGACGACCTGTCTGAGCTTGAGCAGTACGCCCAGTACATGTCGCAGGCGTTGCCGTAGAACGTGCCGACGCCCGCGTTTGCGAAGACGTTGGAGACCCACGCCGCGCAGAAGCCCGCACCTGTGGAGCCCGTGCTATACGCGGCGGAGATGACAGCGGCCTGCGATCCGGAGGTGCCGGAGCTGATGTTTGCGGAGCCGCCGGCAGAGCCGCCCGAGGAGCTGCCGGAGGAGCTGTAGCTCGCAACGCGGCGGGCCTCCTCCTGGGCGGCGAGAAGCTCGGCGTTGCGCTGGTCGATGAGCGTCTGGACATTGGAGTTGAGCTGGTCGACGAGGTCCTGGGCCTCCTGCTGCTTAGCCTGGACGTCGGCAAGCTGGGACTCCTGGCTGCTCTTGAGCTGGTTGAGCTGGTCCTTCTGGGTGGTGAGGTCGGCCTGCTTGGTCTCGAGCGTGGCCTTGTCGTCCTCAAGCTGCGCTTTCTGGGTCTCGAGGTCGGCCTTCAGGCTCTTTACCTCCTCGATCATGGCGTTGTCCTGCTCGGACACCTTGTCGAGGTAGTAGATGTTAGACGTAAGCTCCTCGAAGGAGGCCGAGGAGAGCAGCAGGTCGATGGTGCTGGCGTTGCCGGACTTGAACGCCGCCGACATGCGCTGGCCCAAAACCTCCTGTTTCTGCTCAATCTCCTTCTGCGTGGTATCGATGTCTTCCTGCTTTGCCTCGATGTCGGCTTGCTTGGCGTCGATGTCGGACTGGGTCTGGTCGATCTGCGCCGAGACATCGTCGATCTGGCCAACGGTGTCTGAAAGCTGTGCAGAGAGGTCCGAGACCTCCTGGCCAATCTGGTCAAGCTGCGCCTGGGCGGCATCGGCGTCCGACTGGGCGGCGTCGATGTCCGACTGCGAGGTGGCAAAGGCGGCGACGGGGCTGGCAAAGGCAAGCGCGCCGGCGCCGATGAGCAGTCTGAAGGCATCCCTGCGCGTGACGGTACGCGCGGGAGCGAGTGCGTTGGACGCACGTCGGCTGCTGGTGCCGCTAGTATGCATGAGGCCTCCTGAGAGTACGGCTAGGTTACGTTTAGGTCACGCATGCCATTCTACTCGTTCGGCCGTCATCGGACGAAAAACACATGGGGGTAGACGGCCAGCGGCAAGGCGACGGTCCGCTGGGGTGACAAAGCGGAGAGGCTGCCGGAGCTCTCCCCTAGCGGTTCTCGATGCGTGCCACGTTGCTGATCACAATCGAAATGCTGCCGTCCTCCTGGTGGGAGAACTCGATGTAGCCTGGGCGCTCAGCGAGCTCCGAGGGGAATGCAATCTCAACGCCCGTGTCGGTGCGGATGCGATGCGTGCGCGTGAGGCGGTTGGCCGCGCCGCGGCGCACCGGCACCTCCTCCGGCAGGTCGCGCTCGCGGGTGCGCTCCTCGAAGCGCTGCGCCATCTCGGGGTTGTCCTCGAAGACCTCGCGACCAACGTCTGCGGGCTGGATGGCCTCGTCGGTGTCCGCGTGGCGGGCAAGCGCCGCCTTCGCGCGCGACACTTCGACCGCCGGCGTGAGGCCGTACTCCTCGGAGAGGTCCTCCACGATGCTCGTGACCTCGTCGATGACCTCATGGCTCGACGCCTCCTGCGAGCACTGCAGGAAGAGCTCGGGAATGATCTGGCGTGACTCGCCGGCCACGCTGCGCTCCTTGTCGTGGAAGTCGATGGCCAGCGTGTCGGCGTTGATGAGGACGTAGGTGTCGACCTTCTGCGTGGGGTTGGGAAGCGTGGCGTCCTGGCGGGCGATCTCGTTGCCGTTCTCGTCCACCTCGTGGATGAACGCCTGCTTTCTGGGGAGAAGCACCACCGCAAAGAGGCGCGTTCCCTCGGACTCGTAGGCGTCGGCGACCTTGTCCTCGTCGGCGTTCTCGGAGGCACGCATCTCTCCGGTGTCCGTGAAGTCCGCCACGAGGAGATCGCACTGCTCGAGATCCTCGGCGCGGCGCAGCTCCTCCCAGAACCACTGGGCTATCTGGACGGAGAAGTCAACGAACGGAACCTGACCGGCAAGGTACTCCTTGAGGCCCGAGGCAAAGTTGCTCTCGGGGGCAAAGGTGCCGTGCTTGCTCTCGGCGCTCGAGCGGATGCGACGCAGGCGGCGCGTGACGTATGAGCGGGTCTGGCGATTGTCGAGGTCGAGCTCGCGCTCGGAGAAGAACGTGCTGCCGCTCTCGAAGTCAAAGACGTGCAGTATGGCGTGACCGATCCTGAGCATGTGACCTCGCATTCCTTGGGGCGCGGCGCTGCTCGCCCCATGCGGGCCCGTCGCGACCAACAAGGATACCGCAGGCTAGAGAGGGGGCCGTCCGGACTTTGCTGTAGTGTCGTTGACATGCTGAGCCGCCACACAAAAGGGCGGACGCCCTTCCGGACGCCCGCCCACCTACGTGATACTTTGGACTCTCCCCCTTAGGGAGGTCGCTCCCGCGCGGGATGCGACAAAGATGATAAGCACCTGCTATCAATGATGGCTCGCCTGGTGCGAACCCGTTCTCCGTTCCTCTCGTGGTATTAGGAACCTGTCTGGAGCTGTCGGTTCTTCACCGACCGGAGAAATAGATGCGCCTGCCCTGTTTGTGTTTCACGTCGCTGTCTAATCAGCGTATTCGCGGTGCCACCGTATCGACTTTGACGTTGCGAGGGATCTGCCACCGCCTCTGGGGCGAATTCATGCATCCAAAGGCAGGCGCTTGGTTGAACTCTCGTCACTGCCCATCGGAATGCACCTCCTACCTCGGTCGTCCTTGCTGGGCGACTCCCTTTAGTCACTGTCTTTATAGCCAATCCGGGAGGCGTTAAACCCCTCGAGGTGCACCTGTGCCGCAGACGGTCCCCTATCGTCCGCGACGGACGCAGCCGTGCAAAAGCTTTGCCAAGGTGGGATACTTAATAATTGGTGTGAGACCACGAAATCTGGCCATTCAATCCCTGCAGAAACTTGCGCTCCGGCGAGAAAACGGCGCCCGAGAGGAACTTTCATACGTAATAGCTGCGAGAACATGCACTCCGGCGTCAAAATGACGCCGGAGCTGTTCATTCGTACGCAATCCTGTCGGAAACTCCCCTTCGGGCGCCAAGATGACGCCGGAGCAGCGGTTTTGTACGCACTTGCTGCGATAATGCATGCTTCGGCGCCGAAATGACGCCCGAGGGGCCCTCACATACAGAATCTCGTCGGAAACTCCCCCTTGGGCGTCAACATGACGCTCAAGGGGGAGTTTTGGCAACCCGCAGGATCCGCGCCGAACGGCCTACGCCTCCGGCGCCTCCCCCGTCTCTAGAATGCGCTCGAGCGCGGCCTCGTCCAGCACGGGCACGCCCAGCGACTGAGCCTTAGTGAGCTTGGAGCCAGCGGCGGCACCAGCCACCACAAAGCTCGTGCGCTTTGACACGGAGCCCGAGACCTTGGCACCCAGCGCCTTGAGCTGCGCGCCCGCCTCATCGCGCGTGAAGTGCTCGAGCGTCCCCGTGAGGACAAAGGTGAGGCCGGCAAGCGTCTGCGGGCGCTCCGGCTCCGTGATCTCCTCCTCAAGCACAACGCCCGCCTCGCGCAGGCGCTCCAGCACGCGGACATTCTCGGGCACCGAGAAGAACTCGCGCACCGATGCCGCAATCTTGGGACCAATGCCGTCAATCGTGGCGATGTCCTCCTCGCTTGCGGCCATGAGCGCCTGGAGCGAGCCAAAGCGACGCGCAAGCACCGTGGCCACGTTGGCGCCCACGTGCCGGATCCCCAGGCCAAACAGGACGCGTGCAAGGCCACGGCTGCGGGACTCATTCACCTGCTCCATGACCTTCTCGGCAATGGTACGACCAACGAGAATGTCCTCGCCCTCGGTGTGGTCCTTGGTGCTTGTCTCGTAGGCGCGGCCCGTGGGCGTGGCGGCAAGCGCGTCAACGGTAAGCTTGTCGTAGTAGTCCGCGACGTCGGTCAAGGTGCCGTTCTCAACCAGGCGACCCACCAGCTCGTCGCCCAGTCCGTCGATGTCCATGGCGTTGCGGCTTCCCCAGTGGATGAGACGCTCGACGGCCTGCGCCGGGCAGTCGATGGAGACACAGCGGTAGGCCACCTCGCCCTCCTCGCGCACCACGGGGCTCCCGCAGCTGGGGCAGTGCGTGGGCATCTGGAACTCCTGCGAGTCCGCGGGGCGCAGCTCGAGCACGGGGCCCACGACCTCGGGAATTACGTCGCCAGCCTTGTGCACCACGATGGTGTCGCCCACGCGCACGTTCTTGCGGCGGATCTCGTCGATGTTGTGGAGCGTGGCGCGCGCGATGGTCGAGCCCGCAACGCTCACGGGATCGAACTCCGCGACGGGCGTGAGCACGCCGGTGCGGCCAACCTGGATGCGGATGTCGCGCAGGACCGTGCGCTTCTCCTCGGGCGGGAACTTAAACGCGATGGACCAGCGCGGCGCGCGGGCGGTGAAGCCAAGCGCCGCCTGGCTGGCAAAGGAGTCGACCTTCACCACCACGCCGTCGATGTCGTAGTCGAGGTCCTCTCGGTGCGCGAGCGCGGTGGCGCAGAAGTCGTGCACCTCGGCGGCGCAGGTGCAGCGGCGCGCGTTGGGGTTCACGTGGAAGCCGCAGCTGGAGAGCCAGCGGAGGAACTCCCACTGGCTGGTCACGGAGAGGGGCGACTCGTCCGCCACGGCGTAGATGAAGGTCTCGAGGTCGCGGTGGGCCGTGATCTTGGGGTCCTTCTGGCGCAGGCTCCCGGCGGCGGCGTTTCTCGGGTTGGCAAAGGGCTCGCGGCCCGCGGCGTCCGCCGCCTCGTTGAGACGGACGAACGAGTGCTTGGGCATGTAGACCTCGCCGCGCACCTCGATGGAGCGGCCAAGGCCACCGTCGGCCACGAGCTTGAGGCCCTCGGGCGCAAGCGCGCGGGGCACGTCGTGGATGGTGAGGACGTTGGCCGTGACGTTCTCGCCCGTCGTGCCGTCACCGCGGGTGGCGGCACGCACGAGCTGCGCGTCCGTGTAGGTGAGGGCCACGCCCAGGCCGTCGATCTTGAGCTCGCAGGTGTAGGCCACGGGGCTCTCCGGCGTGGAGCCCAGGGCCTCGTCGGTTCGGGCCAGCCACTCGTCAAGCTCGTCGAGGTTCATGGCGTCGTCGATTGAGTACATGCGGCTGGCATGGCGGACGGGCTCGAACTGCTCCGAGACGTAGCCGCCCACGCGCTGGGTGTAGGAGTCCGGCGTGACCAGCTCGGGATTGGACTTCTCGAGGGCGAGAAGCTCTTGGAGGTACCGGTCGAACTGGGCGTCCGTCATCTCCGGCGCGTCAAGCGCGTAGTAGGCGTAGGCCGCGTGGTTGAGGATGCGGTTGAGCTCGGCCGCGCGGGCGCGGGCGGTGCGAGCGGGACTGGCGGGCTTCTCCGCAGGTTCTTGGGCCGAGAAGGACGGCGCGTCGACATCGCCAAAGAGCGAGCCCTGCATTCCGGCCGCGTCTGCGTTGTTCCTGTTGGTCTTCTCAGCCATGCTGTCCCCTCTCGTGCCCGGCAATCACCAAGCAAGGGTAGCGCAAACAGCCAGCGGAATTGAGGCAGCGCCGAGAAGGGCACAGACGCATGCGGGGGCAGGGCGCGGGCCGCCCCGAGTTCGCAGGGTGCTTCGAACCTATGGAGCGCTACAGATTCGTGCCCGAACGTGTGACCCGCGCAGGTCGCCACAGGTTCGGCAGTCGAATGTGTAGCGAGCGGATACACATTCGTCGGTCGAATGAGTATCAAGCTGGGCTCGCCACACAATCGCACCCGAATGTGTGGCGAGCCCAAACGTACTTGCAGCAAGCTTTGCCGAGAAGTTCGTTGCCCCTACGCGCGGGCGGCCTCCAACGCGCGGCGGCCCAGCTCGATGCAGCCAAGGACGCCCTGGTCGCCCTTGCAGCCGGCCTCTACGATGTAGGAGTCGATGTCCGCCAGCTCGGGCGTTACGAGATAGCCGTTCAGGTTCTCGAGGACCTTCTTGCGCACCAGCGGGAAGAGCTGGGTCTGCTTCATCACGCCGCCGCCGAGCACGATGCGCTGCGGCGAGTAGCACAGCACATAGGTGGAAATGCCCTCTGCCAGGTAGGTGCTCTCGAGGTCCCAGACCTCCGGGCGGTCAGCAAGCTCGAAGCCCTTCTTGCCCCAGCGGTGCTCGATTGAGGGGCCGGCGGCCAGGCCCTCGAAGCAGCGGTCGTGGTAGGGGCACACGCAGTTGCCCTCGTCGCCCGGCTGGACCTCGAGCAGAATGTGGCCTGCCTCGGGGTGGAGCATGCCGTGGAGGAGCTGGCCGCTCACCATGACGCCCGCGCCGATGCCCGTGCCAATCGTGAGGTAGACCACGGTGTCGAGGCCCTTGCACGAGCCGTACGTGACCTCGCCCAGGCAGGCAACGTTAACGTCGGTGTCGTAGCCAATAGGAATGTCAAGCGGGTCGAAGGCGCTCAGGAAGTCAAAGTGGCGCCACGCCGTCTTGGGCGTCTCGAGGATCTTCCCGTAGCTGGGGGCAGCCGGGTTCACGCCCGTTGGCCCAAAGGCGCCAATGCCCAGTGCGTCGATGTTGTGCGAGCCAAACCATGCAACCATGCGGTCAACGCAGTCATGCGGCCCCTGGGTGGGAATCTCCTCCCGCTCGAGAACCTCTCCCTCGGGCGTCCCCACAGAGAGGACCATCTTGGTTCCGCCAGCCTCGAGCGCGCCAATCCTTGCCATGCCATCCCCCGTTCTCCTGGTGGCGTCGCCTTGCGCTTGCCACGTGAGACATTCCCGCGCTAAGCATAAGGGCCTCGCGGCGGAATACCCGCGAGACCCTTGAACGGCTTGTTCTTCGTGCCGAGAAGCACAGGGCACAGCTATGTGCTACGCGACCGTCGCCTCGTACCCAGCTTCCTTCACGGCCGAGACGAGCGCCTCGTCGGTGACCTCTGACGATGCCTCGACCACGGCGTCCTTGTCCTCGAGCGAGACCTTGACCGAGCTCACGCCGGGCACCCCCTCGAGTGCCTTGGTCACGTGGGCCACGCAGTGCTCGCACATCATGCCCTCGACGTTGAGCTTCTTCTCCATCTTGTTGCTCCTCTCGTTGGCGGCCGCGTCTGCGACCGCATTGCTTGTCTCGGCCGCATCCGCAACAGCGGGCTCCGCAACGACCGGAGTTACCTTGGTGTCCACGGGCGCAGCGTCCTTCTCGCCCGTCTGGCTGGGCTTCCAGGCAAAGAGCCTGAGCGCGTTCGATACCACAAACACGGACGAGAAGCCCATTGCCGCCGCACCCACCATGGGATTGAGCGTCACGCCCAGAGGCGAGAGCACGCCCATGGCCACGGGGATGCAGATTGCGTTGTAGAACAACGCCCAGAACAGGTTCTGGCGGATGTCGCGCATGGT
>FPKD01000021.1 GCA_900119625.1 Olsenella sp. kh2p3 | reverse complement strand
GACGTGTCCCTCTTGCTTATCTGTGAAACTTTTTCATGCTCACGAGTGAAAAGCCGCTCTGCTTTTTTGTGCAATTAGGAGGCTATCAAACACAGAGTACGTCGTGACCGGCACCCTGATGGACAAGGCCACGGGCAAGGCGGTCGACGGCGCGACGGCGGGCGCCACCTTCACCCCGAAGGAGGAGTCCGGCACCGTGACGGTCACGTTCGAGCTCGACGGCTCCAAGCTGGCCGGGCACGACCTGGTCGCCTTCGAGGTCCTCATGCGCGGGGACATCACCGTGGCCACCCACGAGGACATCGAGGACGAGGGACAGACGGTGCGTGTCGTCTCCATCGGCACCACCGCCACCGACAAGGCGGACGGCGACCACACGGTCGCGGCTGCCAAGGTCGAGGTAGTCGACGTCGTGTCCTACCAGGGGCTCACCCCTGGGCAGGAGTACGCGGTGACCGGCACGCTCATGGATCGCGAGACCGGAAAGCCCGTGACCGACGGGTCCGGCAAGCCGGTGACCGCCGGCACGTCGTTCACGCCGGAGAAGGCCGACGGCCAGGTGAGCGTCACCTTCGAGCTGGACGCATCGCAGCTGGGCGGGCGCGACCTCGTGGCCTTTGAGGTGCTGACCCAGGGCAAGGCGACGGTGGCAACGCACGAGGACCTCGAGGACGAGGGCCAGACCGTCCACGTCGAGGAGCCCAAGGTGCCCGAGAACCCGACCACGCCGCGACTGCTGCCCAAGACGGGCGACGACACCCGACTCGGGCCGTTCGTGGCGGCGATGGTGGCCAGCGGATCCGGGCTCGTCGCGCTCGGCGTGTGGGAGCTCCGCCGGCGCCGCCGGGACGACGGGTGGGACGGCGACGACCCCGACGACGGCTTCCCGCACATCCAGCGCGGCCGCGTCACGCAGACCATGCCCGACCTCGGCCAGGGGGAGGAGGTGATCCCGTGAGGAAGGCGATCCTGGTGGCGCTCGGCGTCATCGCGCTGACCGCCTACGCCTGCTGCAGGCTTGCGGGCGAGGCAGACCGGATGGAGGGGTACCGCCGATAGAGACGGCCGTCCCATAGAGAACAAGCGAGGCGGCGGCCCTGTTGGACCGCCGCCTCACCAATCAGCATCGATGGCTTCGGGAAATGACCCTGTCTGCAAGTAGTCCCGACGGATCTTGAGGAAGAGCTTCTGCGCAAGCCGAACCCTATCGTAGAGTGGGAATGATTCGAGCCTCAAATCAGTCTTTCACACTCTAACCCAGAAAGCAATAAACCCACAGGTCAGAAGTGGTGTGTTCGAGAAATCGGCACACCTCTTCACTTCACTAGAAAACGCTCCTTTCGGGATTATTCGTACCTGAATTCGTACCACCTCAGCGCCACCATTCAGGGTGCTGGGCATAGGAAGGAGATTCAAGCCATGATTAGCAAAGCTAAGATGACCGAACTCAGCCAGACCGAGAACATGGCGTACTTCCGCGCGGATCTTTGCGTGTACTCGCCAGAGAGTTACACGCTTAAGGAAAAGAGGGACATCTGCAACGACATGATCTCCACCAGCAAGGCTGTCCTCGATGCCATGCGCGAGGACTTCGATCAGTTCTGCCCTGGATGCCCGAGCCAAGCTCCTTGACATGCTCTGCGCCTCTGGCGTCGAGAGCCCCGAGTGGTGGTGGGATGCTTCGAGCGCTAAGCGAACGTGCCCTCTGGCACTTTTAAAGCGAGAGGGCGCGGGCGTTCTAGCCCGCGCTCGCATTGGCAAAGCTCAAATTCGTGGGCGACGGAGACCCGCTCTACCGAGAGCTCACACCTCCGGCCTAGCCAGAACCCATAGATGCCCGGAGGGCCGCTTGTAGCACCAGACAGGCGGCCCTCCCTCTATTTGCCCTCGGAATCCATAAGCTTGAACGTCTCCTTCCAGCCCTAGGGCTAGCGTCCAGGATCGTCCTGCACGAGCGGGCGCCCGACCTCGCGGACACTCGGGATGAGCCACGTGACTGCGGCGAGCACCACCATCAGCAGCCCGGATCCCGCGAACCAGAGCGGCACCCCCACGGAATCCGCCAGGAGCGTGGAAGCGACGAGGCCGACGGGCATCGCCCACGACATGATTGCCCCATACAGGCCAAACACCCGCCCCAGGTACTCGGGCGGCACCTTCTCCTGCATGAGCGCGGTCTGCGGGCCGCTATAGAACGGCGAGCTCAAACCCATGAGGAAGCTCATCACAATGAACACGGCGAAGCCGCCGGGGGCGAGCAGGCCCGATACGAGCGTCGCAAGCCCCAAGAGCGCTGTGGCGGCCACGATGCTGATCGATCGGTTCTTGAAACCGCCTGTCGCCGCGAGAAGGGCCGAGCCCGCGACCATGCCGACGGAGAAAGCGATCTCTACCATCGCCGCATCGGTGGTGGTACCGCCGAAATGGCCGAGCGTCATTAGGGGAAACAGAGCCGCTATGGGCGAGAACACCAGCGAGAACGCAAATCCGCACCACAGCAGCGCGTAGAGCCCGCTGAAGCCGCGGAGCACGCGCAGGCCGTCCAGCGATTCGCGGAAAAGCGCTCGCAGCCCCCCGATAAACCCCTCCGAGGCACCCAACGCGCCTTCTTCCCGCAAGTCGCCGACGTCTATGCGCGCGACGAGGACGGCCGCCGAGGCAACGAGCGCCCCGAGGACGTCGAGGGCGATCATGGGGGTCAGCCCCCAGAGCGGATAGATCGCGGCAGCCACGGCGGTGCCGAGGATGTATCCGCCGGATTGGACCCCCTGTGTCACCCCTGAGAGGCGAACGAGGTGCTCGGGAGGGGCAACATGCGGCGTGAGGGCAAGAGAGGCTGGAGTATAGAACGCCGACCCGACCGCACGGAAAAATAGGGCGCAAATGACCACCCAGACAGGCAGGGGCGTCACGGCCGATACGAGCGCGACGACCGCGCTCACCGCCGCGATGAACAGGTCGGCCCCTATGAGGACGCGTTTGAGCGGATGCCTGTCGACGACGGTGCCGGCAAAGGTCCCGAACAGGGCGAGCGGCAGAAATCCCGCGAGCGATGCGAGCGAAAGCATGGCCGCTGAATTGGTGGAAAGGGCGATGTGCCAAATAAACCCCATCTGCAGGATCGAACTGGTGAGCACCGAGACGAGCTCCCCGCCCCACACGCAGGCGAGCTTGAACTGCCACGAGGATCGAAGCGAACCGGATTGCGAGGCGCCTGTAGCTGCCACCTTTTGATCCCTCCTTTCGCAAAACGGCTCTACTGCCAGAATTATATATCCTAGGTAGATGTCCATCGACGCAGTTAGCCGGCCTGTCTATGGCATGGGCATCGTGCCTTGATTATCAACTTTATCCGAACACCTCCCACATTCATCCGTACATGTGCGGATGAATGTGGGAACCCGATACCCTGAGGGCCGGATCGGCCGGCCCCGGGAGATCGGAGGACGGCATGTCCGGAAAGAAGAAAAGCGGCTCCGCAAGGGCGGTCCCGAGGGCCTACGGAAGGCTCACGAGGCACGAGCGGGACACGGTCCAGAGGATGCTGGAGCGCAGGGCGTCGTGCAGGGAGATCGCGAGGGAGCTGGGCAGGTCGCCCTCGACGGTGAGCGCCGAGGTGGCGTCGCACAGGTTCGTGACGGCGCCGAAGGCCAGGCGCGGCGAGCGCGTGGACGCCTCCGCCGACCTGTCGGCGGCCTGCCCGCGCCTGGCGGCGTGGCCGCGATGCTGCAACGGCTGCGGCCGGTACCGCGCGATCGGCTGCAAGCGCCGCCCCCACGTCTTCTACGAGGCCCGGGCCGCGCAGCTGTGCGCCGACTCGGTCCTCGTCTCGTCCAGGCGCGGGATAGACGCCGACGAGCCCGCCGCGGCGGCCAGGCTGGAGGCGATAAGGGACTGCCTGCGCCGGGGGCTGTCGCCCGAGCAGATGGCGGCGCGCAACGGCGGCCCGGTGGACCTGTCGCCGTCGACCATCTACCGCTGGGTCTCGGCGGGCTACGACGGCATGACCAGCATGGAGCTCAGGCGCAAGGTCGGCTACAGGCCGAGGAAGCGCGCCGCGGGCCGGGCGGCGACCCGCCACTCCGCCCGCAGGTCGCATGCCGCGTTCCTCGCCCTCGGGGAGGACGCGTGCGCCGCGGCCTGGGAGATGGACACCGTCGAGGGGGCCCGGGAGGACTCCGCCTGCCTGCTCACGCTGCTGCACCGCCCCAGCAGGCTCCAGCTCGCGCTGCCGCTGGAGGAGAAGACCGCCGGGTGCGTCGCGGACGCCCTGGGGGGCGTCCGGGCCATCCTCGGCGCCGACGGGACGCGCCGCGTGTTCCGCGCCGTCCTCACCGACAACGGCGCCGAGTTCTCCGACGAGGCGGCGATCGCGGCGCTGCTCGGCGAGGGGCCGGGCGAGACGAGGCTGTTCTACTGCGACCCCAGGCGCAGCGACCAGAAGGGCGCCTGCGAGCGCAACCACGTCGAGATCAGGAAGCTGCTGCCCAAGGGCGCCGGAATCAGGTTCGACCGGCTCGTCCCGGCCGACCTGGCGCTGGCCATGTCGCACGTGAACTCCGAGCCCCGCGGCGCGCTCGGCTTCGCGACGCCCGCGCGCGCCTTCAGGGCGATGCTCGGGGAGGACGCGGCGGCGCTGCTGGACGCCTACGGCGTGGGGGACGTGCCCATCGGGGAACTCGACCTGACGCCGGGGCTCATCGAGAGGGCGCG
>FPKD01000014.1 GCA_900119625.1 Olsenella sp. kh2p3 | reverse complement strand
GATGACCGAGGCGCTGCGGGCGGTCTACGCCTGCCCGGACAGGGGGTCCGCGGGACGGGAGCTGGACCGCGTCCTCTCCTGGATCGCGCACTCCAACGTGCCCGAGATGAAGGTGGTGGCGAGGACGGTCAGGAAGGAGCGGGAGGGTATCCTGAACTGGTTCTCGAGGAACGCCACCAACGCCATCCTCGAGGGGCTGAACTCCGTCATCCAGTCCGTCAAGCGGGCAGCGAGGGGGTTCAGGAACGTCGAGTACTTCAAGACGATGATATTCCTGAGGCTCGGCCGCCTGGACTTCTCGGCCCAGCTGGCCGTATCATCTGCTACCCACTAGAAACAGCGAAGAGCCAAAAGTTGGGCGCCGGAGTTTTGTGAGCGGTAGCCGAACGGAAACATTGCGGCGATGTGCCGCACACGGACACCGGGGTTACGTGCCGGAAGAAGCGTTTTTATCAGCGCAGCCTGGCGTCTCTCGGTGTCTTTCCCTACGCGAAGGTGCGTCCCGCGAATTGCACAGCCATACTGAGACGGAACTCTGCACAAAAAGGCTCCATCGAACAGGGAATCCAATATCTCTGCATGAAAACGCCCTATCGAACGGCCCATCCGCTTCCGCTACATCAGAAGTTTAACAATAGTTGCATTATTTTGCATATTTCAAAGGCGTTATCGAAATGCATGCAAATATAATTTAGAGTTTGATGTGTGCTCTCCGACAGCACCGTTCGATAGAGCATTTTTATGCAGCAACTTTGCTTTCACAGTTCGATAGAGCATTTTTATGCAACAAGCCGCTTCTAAATCTAAGGGGGACAGCAGGAAGGGGCTGTGATAGTAGGAAATGGCCTTTATCGCGCCGCCCCTACAGCCCCAGCCTGGCTGCGCCCTTCGTGCGGAAGAGCTCGATCATCTCGCCCGTAAGGCTGGCGTGGTCGTTGGCGCGCTCCAGCGGAATCTCCTCCGGCGGAAACCAGCGCGCCTCGGCAAGCTCCTGGTGGTCGGTGCGAATGCGTCGGCTCCCGTCCACGCGACACCAGAACCCCATGAGCAGCGTGTCCGAGAAGGGCCAGGGCTGGCTCTTGTAAAAGCGCAGGTCGCGCACGCGCAGCCCCACCTCCTCCATGACCTCGCGGCGCACGGTGTCCTCCACGGACTCGCCAATCTCGGTGAAGCCCGCGACAAGCGCCCACAGCTTGAGCGCGCGCCCCTGGTAGCGCGTGAGCACGATCCTCTCGCCATCCGTCACGGCGGCAATCACGCCCGGCTGGATTTTGGGGTAGACAATCTTCGCGCAGTTGGGGCACACAATCTCGCGGCTGCGCGGGGCAAGCTCCATGGCGTGTCCGCAGCGCGAGCAGAACCTGTTGTCGCGATACCACGAGGCAAGCTGGGAGCCCACCGCCGCGGCAAATGCCAGGTCGGCCGGGCCAACGCCGCGCAGCCACCCCACACGCTCGTAGGTGAAGCCCGCCGGCGTTGCAACCTCGTCGTCCAGTGCAAGGAAGAAGTCATCCTCGCCAATGCGGAACGCGAACACGGTGCGCTCCGGCGGCGTGGGATAGTCCGCAAGACGCGGCAGCTCGATCATCTCGCCCGACGAAAACTCGTCCGCGCCGCGCTCGCCTACGGCCACCACGCGCACGAGCGCCGAGCGGTCACGGTAGTGCAGCACGTAGCTCTCGGCCTTTGCCTCCTTGGGCTCGAAGTGGTTGTCGTACGCCTTGCCCGTCTCCTGGATCACGTCAGCTCCTCCCCGATGAGACAAAGGGACTGTCCCTTTGTCTCATGCGCCAAGATACCCCTACAATAGCTATGAGATGCGTTGGAATATCACCATCCAGGCTGCGGAGGCAACCATGGCAGACTACATCCTCGTCACCGAGTCCGGCTCCGACATCCACGAGGAGACCGCGCGCCGCCACGGCATTGTGGTGGTCCCCATGCACGTGAACTTTGGCGACCTCTCACGCGACGACGACTCCTTCCCGCCCGAGGAGCTCTACGAGTACTACAAGACCACGGGAAAGCTCCCGCAGACCTCGGGCTGCACGCCTGCCGACTTCAGCGCCGCCTTTGACCGCATCCACGAGAAGTACCCCACGGCCAAGATTCTCTACCTGGCCTACTCCGCGGCGACCACGGTCTCCTACCGCAGCGCGCACCTCGCAGCCGAGGGGCGCGATTACGTGGCCATGATGGACACAAAGTCCGTCTCTTGCGCGCTTCGCCTTGTGGTGACCAACGTCGCCCGCATGATGGAGGTCAACCCCGACGCCACAGAAGACAAGGTCGAGGCCTTCGTCGATGACCAGGTGCGCCGCATTCGCTTTGCCTTCGTCCCCGGCGACCTCGACTACCTGCGCGCGGGCGGGCGCCTCTCCAACGTGGCGTTTCTCGGCGCGACCCTTTTGCGCATCAAGCCCACGGTCGAGGTGCTCGACGGCAAGCTCGTGGCAACCAAGAAGCGCCGCGGCACCATGGTCAAGTGCGTAGGCCAGCTCGTCGAGGACTTCGTGACCCGCGAGCCCATGGACCTCTCGCGCGTGAACCTCACGTATACGGTGGGCAACGCGCCCGACCCTATCATCCGCGCGCTGGTCGAGAAGATCCTGCGCGACCACGGCGCGCAGGAGATCGAATGGGTGAAGTCTGGCTGCGTGATTGCGAGCCACTCCGGCCCGGGCGCCTTTGGCATCGCGGCGGTGGCCGCCGAGTAGAGCAGGCACACAAGACCCGCGCCGCCACATCCCTGTGCCGCTCACGCCCGCTGGGCCGTGGCCCTTCTCGCCAGCAGCATGGGCCCAAGCTCGCTCGCAAGCACTCCGAGAAACACCAGCGAGAAACCCAGGACCAGCTGGGGCGTGAGCCGCTCGTGGTAGAAGATGACGCTCGCGATGACCGCAAATACGCTCTCCAGCGAGAGGAGCAGCGCAGACTGAGCCGGTGGCACAACGGTCTGTCCCACGTTCTGGATAAGCGTTGTCACGCAGGACGAGAGAATCACCAGGTAGGCAAGGGCAAGCCAGAACGAGGCGCCAAGCCCGGACAGCGCCGGCGCCTGCTCGCCCAGGGCCAGCGAGAACACGGCGCAGGTCAAAGACATGAAGCCCAGCTGCACAACAGAGATGGTGGTCATGTCGTGCGAGCTGGTGAACCTGTCGACAAACACGATCTGGAGTGCAAAGAACACCGCCGAGAGAAGCGTGAGCCACTCGCCGGTCCCCAGCGACGGACGCATGTCGTCCCCCAGCGAGATGAGCGCGATTCCCACAATGCTCAGGAACGCCGCCACCAGGCTCGACGCGCCCGGACGCCGACGGATCACCACCCAGTTGATGAACGGCACCAGCACACAATAGATAGCGGTGAGAAAGGCACTTCTCCCCGGCGTCGTGTAGGCAAGGCCAACGTTCTGGACGGCAAACCCCGCGCCATACAGCACGCCCAGGATTCCTCCCGCAAGAACGTGGCTCCAATCAAAGTTGTCGCGCAGGCGCTTCCAGAAGATCGCCGCCATGAGCACCGTGGCCATTAAGAAGCGAATGGCCATGAGCCAGCACGCGGGTGCCACATCCAGCGTGTCTTTGATGATGACAAACGAGGCGCCCCAGATGACGGCGCAGGAAAGCATCCCGAGCTTCCACGCCCACATGGGAGCGGTTCGTATGTCTCGCGTGTTTTGCATGCGGGCGATTATACGACCCGGGAACGGTCTCACATAGCGAGCGCAGGGATTTTTCTCACGCTCGTCTCCGCAGCCCCGTGCATGCCGTAAACTTAAAAGCGCTGGAGGATTTCCGGCACCAGAGCTCTAACCGGCATTGCCGGCAACGATCGCGTCGGTGCAAGGGGCATCGGCGAGGGAGTTCGGAGAGGAGAACACATGCAGTATTCGGCAGAAGTGGAGCGCATGTGCCCGGTTGCCAAGGGTGCATACCACGGACCGGCGCCCATCCCCGAGGAGGGCAAGTGGGTTCAGGCCAAGGAGATCACTGACATCTCCGGCTACACCCACGGTGTTGGTTGGTGCGCCCCGCAGCAGGGTGCCTGCAAGCTCAGCCTCAACGTCAAGAACGGCGTCATCGAGGAGTGCCTCATCGAGACCATCGGCTGCTCGGGCATGACCCACTCCGCCGCCATGGCCGCCGAGATTCTCCCCAAGAAGACCATCCTCGAGGCCCTGAACACCGACCTCGTGTGCGACGCCATCAACGTCGCCATGCGTGAGCTGTTCCTGCAGATCGTCTACGGCCGCAGCCAGACCGCATTCTCCGAAGACGGCCTGCCCATCGGCACCGGCCTCGACGACCTCGGCAAGGGCCTGCGCTCCATGGTGGGCACCATGTACGGCACCGCCGCCAAGGGTGCCCGCTACCTCGAGCTCACCCAGGGCTACGTCACCCGCATGGCCATCAACAAGAACGACGAGATCGTGGGCTTTGAGTTCCTCAACCTCGGCAAGTTCACCGACGCGGTCAAGGCCGGCGTCGACCCCGCAGAGGCCGTCCAGAAGGCCATGGGCCACTACGGCCAGTGGGATCAGGCTGTGAAGTTCATCGATCCTCGTACCGATGAGGAGACCCACAGCACCGAGTCCACGTTCCCCGTCCACGAGTAACTCCGAGTAGAGAGAAGGAGGTACAGCACATGGCCATCACGTTCGAAGGCTACGAGCGCCGCATCGCCCAGATCAACAAGGCGTGCGAGCAGTACGGCATCAAGGACCTCGAGGAGGCCCTCAAGCTCTGCACCGACCGTGGCTTCAACCCCTATGACATCACCACCGGCATCCAGTCCATCGCGTTCGAGAACGCAAAGTGGGCCTACACCCTGGGCTGCGCCATCGCGCTGAAGAAGGCTGAGAAGGGCGAGGTCACCACGGCCTCCGAGGCTGCCGCCGCCATCGGCGAGGGCCTGCAGGCCTTCTGCGTCCCCGGCTCCGTCGCCGACGACCGCAAGGTCGGCCTTGGCCACGGCAACCTGGGCGCCATGCTCCTTGGTGAGGACACCGAGTGCTTCGCATTCCTGGCTGGCCACGAGTCCTTCGCTGCCGCCGAGGGCGCCATCGGCATTGCCAACAACGCCAACAAGGCCCGCAAGAAGCCGCTCCGCGTCATCCTGAACGGCCTTGGCAAGGACGCTGCCCAGATCATCGCCCGTATCAACGGCTTCACCTACGTGAAGACGCAGTTCGACTACTACACGAGCGAGCTCAAGATCGTCGAGACGATTCCCTACTCCGACGGCCCGCGCGCCAAGGTCAACTGCTACGGCGCCGACGACGTCCGCGAGGGCGTTGCCATCATGTGGCACGAGAACGTCGACATCTCGATCACCGGCAACTCCACCAACCCCACGCGCTTCCAGCACCCCGTCGCGGGCACCTACTTCAAGGAGCGCGTGCTTGCCGGCAAGAAGTACTTCTCCGTGGCGTCGGGCGGCGGCACCGGCCGTACCCTGCACCCGGACAACATGGCTGCCGGCCCCGCCTCCTACGGCATGACCGACACCATGGGCCGCATGCACTCCAGCGCGCAGTTCGCCGGCTCCAGCTCCGTGCCTGCGCACGTCGACATGATGGGCCTCATCGGCATGGGCAACAACCCCATGGTCGGCTGCACCGTTGCATGCGCCGTCGCCGTCGAGGAGTCCCTCAAGAAGTAGGCTCGCGCCTCTCGGCACTGCTCTTTGCGCTGCACGGTTTTCAGGGCCGTCACCTTTGGGTGGCGGCCCTGTTGTTGTATGTGCGAGGTTCTCGCCCAGGTGATTTGGAAGCGCCTTTCTCCAAAGCCGTGCAACTTATGCGTTTCTCTCGCAGAAAAAAGTAAATATCCTCATTTTGTTCCATAACCGGTATGATTCTTGCTGCGAACGGCAGATTCATCCCCACATCTATCACAGGCAGCACAGCGAGAAGGAGCCTCCATGCCCTACAACATCCTTGCCGAGTTTGGGAGTACAGCCCTCATGATCATCTTTGGCGTTGGCGTCCACTGCGACACCGTGCTCAAAGGGACCAAGTACCAGGGCTCCGGTCACATGTTCGCCATCACCACGTGGTCGTTTGGCATCTCGGTGTGCCTCTTCATCTTTGGCGGCTCTATTTGCATGAACCCCGCCATGGCGCTTGCGCAGTGCATCCTTGGCCTGGTGCCTTGGAGCATGTTCATTCCGTACGTGATCGCCGAGATGCTCGGCGGCTTTGTGGGTGCCGTTGCCGCGTGGTTCATGTACAAGGACGAGTTCAAGGAGTCCGAGGGCGTGGTTGACCCCATCGCGCAGCGCAATATCTTCTCGACCAACCCCACCAGGAACAACCTGCCCCACGACTTCTTCTGCGAGGCGTTCTGCACGTTCTTCTTCATCTCGGGCATTCTCGCCATCGCGCACTACGCCGGCGACAACCTGCTGCTGTGCGCCATCTGCGTTGGCCTTCTGGTGTGGGCCGTTGGCATGGGCATGGGCGGCATCACCGGCTTTGCCATGAACCAGGCGCGCGACCTCGGGCCCCGCATGGCCTACCAGGTGCTTCCCATCAAGGACAAGGCCGACAACAACTGGAAGTACGGCCTCACCGTCCCGGGCCTCGCGCCGTTTGTGGGCGCGACGGTGGCAGCGCTCTTTGTGCACGGGTTCCTCGGCATCTTCTAGGAGCCAGAACATAGCGAGAACCACGGCCGGCCCCTCTGGGTGCCGGCCTTTTTCTTTGCCGTAGCCCCCTCTTCCTTCTCCCCTTCCGCTTCCCCCTTACCTTCTTTAGCGGTTTTTGAGAACGATGATTGCCGCGAACCGCGGAAACGTTGGGCCCGTTTCTCAGAAACCGCTAAAGAACGACTGGGCGGATGGGTGGGTGAGGCCCCCTCAGCTTCGTCCGTGGCCTCGCCTCGGGGCATCGGGCCTTCTCGGTAGAAATTATTGCGCGAAATTTCTTGATATTGAGATACTCAACTGTGCGAATGCTTGAGTCATGAGAAATATCGCGCAATAACGAAGGGACAGCCAAGGTGCTAAGCCGATAAGAACCTCAAACAGGAGACCAGATGAGGCGAATCCCTCTGCTCCACCTGTGGTTTGTTCTCGGGGTGCCCTGCTTCGTCTTCCAAGATTATTGCGCGAAATTCCTTGATGTAGTGGTTGCCAACTGGGCGAACGTCCTATTGACGAGGAATATCGCGCAATAACAACGAGCGGCGGCCAAAACTTGCTCCGGGCATAACTGCCAGCCGCAAAGTTTAGCTCCCTTTCTTAAAACCGGTACTCGTTACCTGCGGAAACGCAACGGCAGTTTAAGAAAAGGAGCTATTCTCCGCAGAGAGAGGCACCGGGGGAGGCACGAATCGGGCACCGAGAGGGGCACGGCCACGGGCCCTCGCCGTCGGCAGGCCCCTAGCGCTGCGCCAGCTCGAAGATCCGCTGGTAGAGCGCCAGTTCGTCCGGGGTATCGATGCTCGAGCGAAGTTCCACGCTCCCCACCTGGGCGCTAGAGGCGAGAAGTCCCGCCGCCTCAAGTCGGCGGCGCGTCTCTCGCGCCGTGCCCTCGCCGCCATCAAAGAGCGGCACGTCGCCCATGACCTCGCAGATCTGCTCGCGGACAAGCGGATAGTGCGTGCAGCCGAGAACCACCGAGTCGACCTTGCCGCTCCACGGGCCAAGGTAGCGCTCGAGCAGCTCGTGGATTGCGGGCGACGCGGGGTCGCCCTTCTCGATGAGGTCGGCCAGCCCCACGCACGGCACCTCGATGACCTCGGAATCCGCGCCCCAGCGGTCCTCGAGACGCTGGAACTTGCCCAGTCGCAGCGTGGCTGCCGTGGCCATCACCAGGATGCGGCGGTGCTGCGGCGCGAGCGTTGCCGGTTTGAGTGCCGGCTCCACGCCAATCACGGGAATGGTGGGGTACTCCGTGCGCAGCGCCTGCGCGGCAACGGAGGTGGCGGTATTGCAGGCGATGACCAGCGCCTTTGCGCCCTCGTTCACAAGCGAGGCGGCAATGCGCCGCGAGAGCTCCAGGACCTCCTCGGGGGGCTTGTCACCATAGGGCGCATGGGCAGAGTCGCCAAAGAAGACAAAGCGCTCGTGCGGCAACTCGGCGACAAGGCACCCCAGCACCGTGAGGCCGCCCACTCCCGAGTCGAACACCCCCACAAAACCTTTGTCCTGCTCCGCCATGCGTTCCTCCCCACGATACCTGCATGGAACCAGTATGCCACTCGCAGCCGCAGGTATTGTGGCGTAGAGTTGTTGCCATTGCAGCCACAAGCGGCCGTGCGCGGCCGCCCCAAGGAGGACCCATGAGCAACGCAGGCAAGAAGGTCAAGGTGCACTACGTTGGCACCCTCGACGACGGTACCAAGTTCGACTCGTCCCGCGACCGCAACGAGCCGCTGGCCTTCACGTGCATGGCCGGCCAGATGATCAAGGGCTTTGACGCGGCCGTCGACCAGATGACCGTCGGCGAGACGAGAAACGTCCACATCCCCGCCGCCGAGGCCTATGGCGAGAGGCGCGAGGACCTCGTCCAGACGCTGCCCATCGCCATGATGCCCGGCGCCGAGAAGCTCTCGGTGGGCGACCGCGTGACGCTGGCAACCCCCTCTGGCCAGCCCTTCCCCGCCCTGGTCGCGGCCAAGGACGACACCAACATCACGTTCGACCTCAACCACGAGATGGCCGGCAAGGACCTCAACTTCGAGATCGAGCTCCTCGAGGTGGAGGAGTAGTTCTCGCCACACCCCCGGCGCCGAACTCACCGATGGCGCCCGGGGGCGCCTTTTGGACGAGAACCCCGCTATACCAAGCGCTCCGGCGTCATTCTGGCGCCGGAGCGTTCACTTTGTACGCGATAGCTGCGGTAACGTACCTTCCGGCGCCAGATTCTCGCCGGAAGGCCGGTTTTCGTCGGTGGCGCCAGCCCAACGGCGCCGGCACCAACGCACCCGAGAAGCACCGTCGCGGGCAAGCGCCCCTACTGCAGGCCGGGGATGTGCGGGATGGTCGCGAAGCCCGCCTCGAGCTCCTCGTCGGAAGGGATGTGGTCCTCAAGCTCGCCCTTGTTGAACTTGTCGTAGGCAACCATGTCGAAGTAGCCGGTGCCCGTGAGGCCAAAGAGGATGGTCTTCGCCTCGCCCGTCTCGCGGCACTTCTCGGCCTCGCGAATCGCCTGGAGAATGGCGTGCGAGCTCTCGGGCGCGGGCAGGATGGTCTCGAGCTTGGCGAACTGCTCGGCCGCCGCAAAGACGTCGGTCTGCTTGACGGCCACGGCCTCCATGTAGCCGTCGTGCTTGAGCTTGGAGACGATGGGGCTCATCCCGTGGTAGCGCAGGCCTCCGGCGTGGTCGGGGCTGGGGATGAAGCCGTTGCCCAGCGTGTACATCTTGCAGAGAGGGCAGGTCTGACCCGTGTCCGCAAAGTCGTACGCGTACACGCCGCGGGTGAGCGTGGGGCAGCTCGCGGGCTCCACGCCAATGAAGCGCGTGTCGGGGTGGGTGCCGTTGAGCTTGTCGCGCATGAACGGCGCGATGAGGCCGCCAAAGTTGGAACCACCGCCGCAGCAGCCAATCACGATGTCCGGGTACTCGCTCAGCTCGGCGAGGGCCTCGTAGGACTCAAGGCCAATGACGGACTGGTGCAGCACCACCTGGTTGAGGACGCTGCCCAGCTGGTAGCGGCCCTTGTTGCCGGGGACGTTGAGCGCGCGCTCCACGGCCTCGGAGATGGCGGTGCCGAGAGACCCGGTGCACTCAGGGTCTGCAGCCAGGATCTTCTTGCCTGCCTCCGTGGTGGGTGAGGGCGACGGCGTGACCCTGGCGCCAAAGGTCTCCATCACGTTACGACGGAACGGCTTCTGCTCGTAGGAGCACTTGACCATGAAGACGTCCAGGTCAAGGCCATAGTGCGCGGCAGCCTCGGAGAGCGCGGTGCCCCACTGGCCGGCGCCCGTCTCGGTGGTGATGTTGGTGATGCCCTCGGCGTAGGCGTAGTAGGCCTGCGCCAGCGCGGAGTTCAGCTTGTGCGAGCCCGAGGTGTTGTTGCCCTCGAACTTGTAGTAGATCTTCGCGGGCGTGCCCAGTGCTCGCTCCAGGTTGTACGCACGGCAGAGCGGACTGGGACGATAGACCCTATACATCTCCATGACCGGCTCGGGAATCTGGAAGTACGGCGTGTCGTCGTCGAGCTCCTGCTCGCAGAGGGCGCGCGCAAAGACGGGGGCGATGTCGTCCACCGCGGCCACCTTGCCGTTGGGGAGGCGCATGGGGTCGGGCTTCTCGGGCATGTCCGCGCGCAGGTTGTACCAAGCGGTGGGAATCTGGTCCTCGCGCAGGTAGATGCGATAGGGGTCCTTGGTTGCGGTCTCTTCGGAGCTCATGGTTCTTCCTTTCTGTTGCCGTGCCTTCGTCGCTTGTCGATTGCCTGCGGGATGCCGCCCGCGTACAAAAAGAGGACCCCCGGAACTTGTCCGAGGGCCCTCTGTGTATGCGTATATGCGCGGGTGGCCGTCGTCAGTCCGGAAGGGAGTCAGTCCTTGTCCACCACCACGCACCAGCGCACGCGCGTGCGACGAGAATAGCGATGTTGGCGGAGAGGGACATTGACGCTTCCTTCCTGTGGTTGACGATGGCTGTGACTCTACCAGACGTTTGTTGCGGTGACGTTACGATGTGCCCGGTTTTTTCAACTACTGCAGTTGCAACGCAGGGGACTCGTTCTCCCCCAGTGCATCGAGGTCGCCTTCGTTACACCAATTTGTGGTTTTTTGCACCGAACTCGCCTTCGTTACACGTGGTTCCAGCGATACCAGAAGTACTTAACCCTACATATATGCATAGGTCAATCACTTAGCCCCATATGTTGGGTTGCGTTACCTCACTCTACTGGACGCGGTACCAAAATCAGGTGTAACAAAAGGCACTTCGGCGCAAAAAATCGAAAAATCGTGGAACGTAGGGGCTTTCGACGCACTCTTCCGCTATCACTCGCGGACGAAGATGGTCGGGATCTCTGCCCCTTGCAGTAACGCACGCTCCGGCGAGAAAACGGCGCCCGAGAGGGCCTTTCGTACGTAATCGCTGCTAGAACGTGCCCTCCGGCGTCAATTTGGCGCCGGAGGGCCTCATTTCGTCAAAGACCAATGAGACGGCCGAGAAACACCGCAACTAAGGTGGCTACTACGCCTCTCTCGGCATCTTCCACGCGTGCTGGTTGGTGTGGAGCAGCTCCTCCGCGCGCTCGGAGAGCGGCGCACCCAGGTAGTCGCGGTAGACCGCCTGAATGGAGGGGTTCTCGTGGCTGCGGCGCAGCTTGGCTACACGGTCAAGGCCCCACAGCACGTCGCCGCGAACGCCCGCAAGCTCCTCGCCGTCGTGGATGGGCAGCCCGCCGCCGCCAGAGCAGCCGCCGGGGCATGCCATGATCTCGACAAAGTCGTAGGAGACCTCGCCGGCCTCGAGCGCGTTGAGCAGCCGGTTGGCGTTGCCCAGGCCGCTCGCTACGGCCACGTGCAGTGTGGTGCCGGCAATGTCGAAGCTGGCCTCCTTCCAGCCGTCGAGGCCGCGCACGTCCTTGAACGCGTCGGCGTCGCAGTTCTCGCCCGTGACCAGGTAGTACGCCGTGCGCAGGGCTGCCTCCATGACGCCGCCAGTAGCGCCAAAGATCACGGCGGCACCCGTTGCCGTGCCAAGTGGCTGGTCAAAGTCCGTCTCGGCAAGCGAGAAGACGTCGATGTGCTCGGCGCGGATCATGCGGTCCACCTCGCGCACCGTGAGCGACACGTCCACGTCGGGATCGCCACAGGCATCGTTCATCACGGGGATGTCGACCTCGGCCTTCTTGGCCAGGCAAGGCATGATCTCCACGCAGAAGATGCGGTGCGGGTCCACGCCCAGAAGCCCGGCATAGTAGCTCTTGGCGATGGCGCCAAACATCTGGCCGGGCGACTTTGAGGTGGAGAGCTGGTCGGTGAAGCGCGGGTGGCGCGCCTTGCAGTAGCGCACCCAGCCGGGGCAGCAGCTCGTGAACATGGGGAACTTCACGCCCTCGGGGTGCTTTAGGTGCTCAACCAGCTCGGAGCCCTCCTCCATGATGGTGAGGTCTGCCGAGAAGTCCGTGTCAAACACGTAGTCGAAGCCCATGCCCTTGAGCGCGGTGACCAGGCGCTGCGCCGTGGCCTTCTCGCGCGGCAGGCCGAAGGGCTCTCCCCAAGCCGTGCGCACGGCGGGCGCCACCTGCACCACCACGATCCTGTCTGGGTCCGCCAGGGCGTCGAAGACGCGGTCGGTGTCGTCGCGCTCGCGTAGCGCTCCGGTGGGGCAGTGGGTGATGCACTGGCCGCAGAGGGCGCAGTCGGAGTCCTCGATCAGGCCGCCACCGCGAACGCCCACGCAGGTGTGGCTCGAGCGGTTGGTGAGGTCCCAGATGCCCTCCGCCTGGACCTTCTCGCACACCTGGATGCAGCGAAGGCAGTTGATGCACTTGTCGTTGTTGCGGATGAGCGGGAAGTCCTGGTTCCAGGGCTGGTGCGGCAGGTGCTTGGTGTAGGGCAGGCTCGTGATGCCAAGGTCGTTGGCGACCGTCTGCAGCGTGCAGTTGCCGGAGCGCACGCAGCTCGTGCACTCGGAGTCGTGCTGCGAGAGGAGAAACTCCACGTTTGCCTTGCGCGCCATGCGCACCTTGGGGCTGTTGGTGCGCACCACCATGCCGTCAAGCACGGTGTTGTTGCAGGCCGCCACCAGCTGGTCGATGCCCTCGATCTCGACCACGCACGCCCTGCACGCACCAATCTCGTTGATGTCGCGCAGGAAGCACAAGGTTGGAATGTTGATGTTCACGGACCTGGCCGCATCCAGGATGGATGTGTGCTCCGGGACCGTGACCTGCTTGCCGTCGATAGTAAGGGTTACCACTGCTCGATCCTCCCCCCGCGGAACGCACCAAAGCCAAAGTGATCGCACCTCAGGCACCTCGATGCCTCCTGGTGGGCCTCTTCCTCGGTGAGCCCGTTCTCGATGAGGTCAAAGTCGCGCTTGCGGTCCTCGGCCTCGCGCAGCGTCATCTCGCACCTGGCGCAGCTCGTCTTGCCCTTGAACTGTACGGGCGGCAGCTCAACGTCGAGCGTGACCTGGTGGTTGAAGCCCAGATAGTTGTCGATGTTGCCCGCGGCTACCTTGCCTGCGTTGACGGCACGGATGACCGTGGCAGGGCCACTCTGGCAGTCGCCGCCGGAGAAGACGCCCTCCATGCCGGGCACGGCGGAGTCCTCCCCCACGTCGATCCTGCCGCGCTTGCAGGGCACGCCCTGCTCCTCGAAGGGACCAGACTCGATTGCCTGGCCAATTGCCACCACCACGCGCTCGCAGGGAATGACCTCTTCGGGGGCGTCCGCCTGCCGCGGGGCAAAGCGCCCGCGGGAGAGCCCGCCAATAATCTGCCGCTGCACGCGCAGGCCGGTAACGTAGCCGTCCTGAGACTCGATGGCAATGGGTGCGTGAAGCTCAAGAAGCTCGCAGCCTTCAGCCTTGGCGCCCGCGATCTCCTCGTCCTGGGCCGTCATGTCGGCCACGCGGCGGCGGTAGACGATGGTGACCTTCTTGGCACCCAGACGGATGGCGGAGCGTGCCACGTCCATGGCCACGTTGCCGCCGCCAATCACGCAGACGCGCTCGTGCGAGAAGTCCGGGCGGACCTCGTCACCCAGGGCACGCAGCATCTCGACGGCGGAGAGCACGCCCACCGAGTCCTCCCCGGGAAGGCCCAGCTTGCGGTCCAGGTGCGCACCAATGGCTAGGTAGACCGCGTCGTAGTCCTTGCGCAGCGCAGCGAGGTCCTCGACCTTGGTGTCGCACTTCACCTGGATGCCGCAGTCGAGAATCCACTGGATCTCGGCGTCAAGGCGCTCGTGGGGCAGGCGGTAGTTGGGTATGCCGTAGCGCAGCATGCCGCCCAGCTTGTGCCGTGCCTCGTAGATGGTCACGTCGTGTCCCATGACCGAGAGGTAGTAGGCGCACGAGAGGCCCGCGGGGCCGCCACCCACAACGGCCACGCGCTTGCCGGTCTTCTCGGCCATGTTGGGTCGATAGTCCGTCTCCATGTGGTCTACGGCAAAGCGCTTGAGGCCGCGGATGATCATGGGGTCGTCGACCATGCCGCGACGGCAGTTCATCTCGCAGGGGTGCTCGCATACGTAGCCGCAGACCAGCGGCAGCGGGTTGTCCTTGCGGATGAGACGCACGGCATCCGTGTAGCGGCGAGCCTCCACCAGGCTGATGTAGCCGGGGATGTCCACGCCCGCCGGGCAGCCGGAGACACAGGGCACGAGCTGACTCTGCGTGAAGCCGCAGGCGTGCTTCTGGACATGGTGCTCGAAGTCGTCGCAAAAGCCGCGGATGGCCGTGAGCGCCATGTCGCCGGCCTCGTAGCCAATGGCGCAGTCGGCCGAGAGATAAATCGTGCGCGCGGTGCGCTCGATGAGGTCGAGCGTGTGCTCGTCCGCGCGGTTCTCCAGGACGTCGTTCAGGAGGTCAGAGAGTGCGCGCAGGCCAACGCGGCACGGCGTGCACTTGCCGCAGCTCTGCGTGGCGCACATGTTGACGTACGCCGCGGTGAACTCCACCGGGCAGGGGGCGAGCGAGCTTACCGCAAGGCGCCGACCAAGCGCCTCGTGCAGGCTGTCCATCACAGCCTGGGCCTCGCTACGCTGCATGACATGAAGCCTAGCCATAAGGTCCTCTCCTTGTCGTTTTCGCCCTTGCTGGGTCCCCTCCCGAAAGGGCGCATAGCGTTTCGAGTTTCGCTGTTGGCATATAGGCCAGAAACGTAAAATTCTACGAGCGGTACGAAAGGAGGAGTGGACGCCGTTGTCCACCCCTCCAAATGAAACGGTCGATGTCATGCGAGAAGCCCCTGGGCGTCGCATGCAGGCGAGCACCGCTACTGCCGGGAGGCAGGTCCTCCGGTATCGGCCAGCCTCTTCAGGCACCCTCGGATGGCCGCAAGACCCGCCTCGGGCTCATCGGCGCTTGCCACCGAGGCGTCTATCGGGCATTGGCCAGTCCTTTGCGCATTGAGAATCGTGTCCACCTCAAGGTCGCACGTGGCAACAATCCCCCGGTCTACCAGCACCTTCTCTGCCGAGAAGGACATCACCGGGGCATGCACCGCCCTCGGCCCCAAGAGGCAGTACAAAAGCGCGGGCGCCTTCCCCACCACCTTGTCCGCAACGGAGAAGCCCTCGAGGCTGGTGCCAGCGGAGACCCACTCGAGCAAGGGTCGCACGCCCCGCGCCTTGCTCGTGAGCACGGCGTCGCCCTTGACGGCTGCCACGGTAATTTCGTCCGCCGAGAGGAGCCCGCAGGCACGCGCCATGTCGGCGGCGCCTGGCTCGGGCGTGCTAGTCCCTGCCATGGTGCAGCTCCGCCCGCGTGACCACGCGCATCATGAGGGGAAGGGACACCCACTGGATCACAAGACCGGGGAGCCCCGTCCTGGCCACCGAGAGGACCGTCCCGAAGACGTCGACGCCGGCGCTCCCAGTAAGGGCGGCGAGCAGGGCAAGGACCACGGCGTAGACCACGATGCCCGCGGCCTCGGACACCAGGACCTTCGCAATCCAGGGGAGCCTCTTCGTTGCCAGCAGGCCGCACGCGAGACCAAAGGTCGCGACCTCGGGCACCATAGCCAGAAGCGGCAGGGGGCCGGCGGGCATGCCGGTGAGGGCAAAGCTCACGAGCGGCGCCAACGCGCCGGCAACGAGGCCGGACGCGGGGCCGGCGAGAAGACCCACGGCCATCACGGGAAGAAACATGGGCAGGAGCACCTGGCCCACCGCTGGCCCCAGGCCGAGCGCGGCGCCGAGAACGTGCGCCGCCTGTGGCAGCGCGACGGCCGCGGCAACGGCGACACCCGCGGCAAGCGCGCGTGCGGAGGGGGTCCTCACGACCGTGGCGGAAAGCGTTGCCTCACCAGCGAGACCATTCGAGCTGAGTTGCATGTCGTTCCTCCTTCTGCGTATGGCGCAAGAAGCGCCCTTCTCGGATGCCGCGAGCGGCTTGCAGCAGCGGCACCCCGAGCGAGTTGTCGCTCCCCTACACCCGCGCCAGGGCCTGCTCCACGTCTGCCACGAGGTCGTCGGTTCCCTCGATGCCGCAGCTCATGCGCACCATCGCGGGAGAGATGCCGGCCGCCACCAGCTCCTCGTTGGTCATCTGGCGATGCGTCGAGGACGCCGGGTGCAAACAGCAGCTCCGCGCGTCGGCCACGTGCGTCTCGATGGCAAAGACGCGGAGCCCGGCCATGAAGCGCTCCGCCGCCTCGCGGCCGCCCGCGACCTCGAAGCTCACCACGCCGCAGCTTCCGTTGGGCAGGTACTTCTCGGCAAGCTTGTGGTACGGGTCATCCGGGAGGTCCGGGTAGCGCACGGACGCCACCTTGTCGTTCGCGGAGAGAAACTCCGCCACGGCGCGCGCGTTCTTGCAGTGCTGCGGCACGCGCACGTGCAGGCTCTCGAGGCCGAGGTTCAGGTAGAAGGCGTTCTGCGGGCTCTGGATGCTGCCAAAGTCGCGCATGAGCTGCGACGTTGCCTTGGTGATGTAGGCACTGGCCTGGCCGAACTTCTCGGCATAGACAATGCCGTGGTAGGACTCGTCGGGCGTCGTGAGCCCGGGGAAGCGCTCGGCGTTTGCCATCCAGTCGAACTTGCCCGAGTCCACAATGGCACCGCCCACGCACGCACCGTGGCCGTCCATGTACTTGGTGGTGGAGTGGGTCACGATGTCCGCGCCCCACTCGATGGGACGGCAGTTGATGGGCGTGGGGAAGGTGTTGTCCACGATGAGCGGCACGTCGTGCGCATGCGCGGCGGCGGCGAACTTCTCGATGTCGAGAACCGCGAGCGCGGGGTTGGCGATGGTCTCGCCAAAGACGCACTTGGTGTTGGGGCGGAAGGCCGCGTCAAGCTCCTCGGGCGTGCAGTTGGGATCGACGAACGTGCACTCGATGCCCATCTTGCCCAGTGTATGGGCGAGAAGGTTGAAGGTGCCTCCGTAGATGGCGGAGCTTGCCACCACGTGGCCGCCGGCCTCGCAGATGTTGAAGACGGCAAAGAAGTTGGCCGCCTGGCCGGAGCTGGTGAGCATAGCAGCGGTGCCGCCCTCGAGCGAGGCGATCTTGGCTGCCACGTGGTCGTTCGTGGGGTTCTGGAGACGCGTGTAGAAGTAGCCCGTGTCCTCAAGGTCAAAGAGGCGCCCCATGGCATCGGAGGTGTCGTACTTGAAGGTGGTGGACTGGACGATGGGCACCTGGCGCGGCTCGCCGTTGCCCGGCGTGTAGCCCGCCTGCACGCAGCGGGTCTCTATGCTCTGCTCGCTCATGAGAACTCCTCTCTGCGGTGCGCGCGGGTAACCCCGCGATCACACCATCTCTTCCGGGTGAAACACCTCGTCGAAGCGCTGTGGCGTGAGAAATCCAAGCTCAATGCAGGCGTCCCGCAGGCTCGTGCCCTCGTCGAAGGCCTTGTGGGCCACCTTTGCCGCATTCTCGTAGCCAATGTAGGGGTTGAGGCAGGTGACCAGCATGAGGGAGCGGTGGAGGTTCTCGTCCATGCGCTCCCGGATGGGCTCGATGCCGCTCACGCAGCGCTCGTCGAAGGAGCGGATGGAATCCGCCAGGAGCCGCGTGGACTGCAGGAAGTTGTACGCGATGACCGGCATGAAGACGTTGAGCTCAAAGTTGCCCTGGCTGGCGGCAAAGCCGATGGTGGCGTCGTTGCCCATGACCTCAACCGCAACCATGGTCACGGCCTCGCACTGGGTGGGGTTCACCTTGCCCGGCATGATGGAGCTGCCCGGCTCGTTGGCAGGGATGCGGATCTCGCCCAGCCCGCAGCGCGGACCGGAGGCCAGCCAGCGCACGTCGTTGGCGATCTTCATCATGTTGGCGGCAAGCGTGCGGACCGCCCCGTGCGCAAACGCGACGGCATCCTTGCCGGAGAGAGCCGCGAACTTGTTGGGCGCCGAGACGAACGGCATGCCCGTGAGGCGGGCGACCTCCGCGGCAACGGCGGCGTCAAAGCCAGCAGGAGCGTTGAGGCCGGTGCCCACGGCGGTGCCGCCGAGCGCCAGGCGATAGAGGCCGGGCAGCGTGACCTCGAGCTGCTCGCGCGAGTCCTCCAGCAGGCCGCGCCAGCCAGAGACCTCCTGCGAGAAGGCAATGGGCACGGCGTCCTGCAGGTGCGTGCGCCCGCACTTGACGATGCCGGCGCTTCTCTCCTCAAGCTGCCGCAGCGTGGCCACGAGCTGGTCGATGGCGGGGAGAAGGTCCTGGGTGATGGCCGTGGCGGCAGCGATGTGCAGCGCCGTGGGGAAGGTGTCGTTTGAGCTCTGGCTCATGTTCACGGAGTCGTTGGGGTGCAGGCGCCGCTCGCCGGCGATGGCGTTGCCGCGGTTGGCGATGACCTCGTTGACGTTCATGTTCGACTGCGTGCCCGAGCCCGTCTGCCACACCACGAGCGGGAACTGGTCGTCGAGCTTGCCGGCGAGAATCTCGTCCGCCACCTGGGCGATGAGCTCGGCGTCCTTCTCGTCCATGCGGCCGAGAGACGCGTTTGCCAGCGCCGCGGCCTTCTTGAGCACCGCGAACGCGCGGATGATCTCGTGCGGCATGCGCTCGGTTCCTATGGGGAAGTTCTCGTGGCTGCGCTGGGTCTGGGCGCCCCAGAGGGCGTCTGCGGGGACCAGCACCTCCCCCATCGAGTCGTGCTCGCGGCGGTACTCCATGGGCCGCGCCTCCTATTCCGCGGGGGTCTCGGGCGTGGCGTTCTCGGTGGGGGCGGTGCTCTCGACCTCAGCGGCGTCCGCGGCAGGCGCCTCCTCGGACAGCGCACCCTCCTCCTCCGCGGCCTCGTCGCTTGCCTCGCGGCGCTTCATGCCAGAGACAATCGCCGAGACAACCTCGCCCTGGTCACGCCCAGCCACGCCAAGATCCGCGCGAACCCCGCGGAAACGCGGGCTGTGGCGAAACTCGTCTGCCAGCGTCGCGTTGGTGCGAGCGTTGCAAAGCGCACCCAGATCGCGCTGGATCTCGTCCATGTACTGGCTCATCTGCGCACGCTCGTCGCCCAGCACCACGCCCAGGCGATTGGCCACGTAGTGAAGCTCCTTGGCGTCGCGGCGGGCGTCATAGACCGCGTTGGCGCTGGAGAGGTCAAGACCAAAGAGCGCCTGGTCGAGGGCATCAAGCTCCTCGTCGAAGCGGGACTTGAGGTCCTCCTCGTTAAGGCCGCGCGCAAGCACGGACTTCTTCCAGCGAAAGCCCGAGAGCTCCTCGACCAGCGCGTCGAGCTTCTTGACGAACCCCTTCTTGCGCACCAGCTCCATGAACGAGCTGCGCTCGAGCTTGCGCTCGTGGGCGCACGCAACGGGGAGCAGGCTGTTCTCGCCCAGCTCGCCCGCCTCCACAAGGTCATCGACCGTCTGGGAGAAGATGTCGATCCCGCGCAGGCGCGCGGTGGCGTCAAGCAGGTTGCGCAGGACCTTGTCGGCGCGCTCTGCCTGCTTCTTAGACTCCCAGGGCGCAAGGAACGAGACGAGCGAGCGGAGCCTGCGCACGGCCATGCGGAAGTCGCAGAGGGCATCGGCGTCGTCGGGGTTGTTAAAGAAGCGCTCGGCGCAGGCGGCAAGCTCGCCGGCAGATGCGGTGACCTCGCCCTCGATGGAAACAAGCGAGCCCCACACGCTGGGCTTGGGGCCATCCACAAACCAGAGGAGCGACGCGGGTGCCGGGGTGGCCACCTCGCCCTCCGCCGCAGCTTCGGGCTGTGGCAGCTCGAGCGCCAGCGCGGCACCCTTGTTCAGTCTGATGGTCATGCCCAACAGGCGCGACGCGATGGCATCAAGCGAGGGCACGTGGCCAACGATGACCACAGTCTCCTCAGGTGTAGTGGCAATCTGTGCGAGAATGGCGTCCACGTTCTGGTCGTAGAGGGTCTGGTCGACCTCGATGCCGTCAACGCCCAGCACGTTTGCGACCACCTGCGCCGTCTGCATGGCGCGGATGGCGGGGCTTGACCACACGTTTATGTCGTCGTAGTCCTCAAGCAGCGAGAAGGTACGCGGATACGCAATCTCTAGGGCATGCCTGCCGTCTGGCGTGAGCTCGCGGTATAGATCCGACGAGCCATCCGGTGCCTTCTCGGCCTTGCCGTGCCGCACGAGAACAAGGGTCCTGACCATGAGACAACCTCCGCAAACGCAACGCTTACCCCTACCTGAACCCCAACGCCCACATGCGAGCGATACTCGCATGAGGTTTTAGCATAGCAGTACCCCGTGACAGCCGCGTAAACTGCGCACTCCGGCGGTCGGCCAAGTTCGATGGACGCGGTTACGTCTTATTGGCACGCAGCGCATGAATGGATAACATAACGGCGGTCCTGCATTCCTCAGATTGGAAAACCACCCGAAACGCAGTTTTGCTACCATAAAGCTGCAACCTTGAGACATTAAATGAGGGGAGCGGTCAGATGAATCGGGAAACGGTAACCGCGCACAGCAAGAACCTCGGCAAGGACATGAGCATCCGCGTCTATGGTGAGTCCGGATGGCCCATCGTCGCATTTCCTATCCAGGACGCGATGAGCGACTGCTACGAGCAGTTCGGCATGGTCGACGCCATGAAGGACTACATCGAGAGCGGCAAGATCCAGCTCTTTGTCCTCGACTCCGTCGATGCTGAGGGCTGGTCCGACCGCGGTGGCGACAACGTCCTGCGCGTCAAGGTAATCGAGGCGTTCTACAACTACGTGTGCGAGGAGGTCGTTCCCTTCGTGCACGAGCGCAATAGCTCTGACCTGCGTCCGCTTACGATGGGCTGCTCGCTTGGCGCCACGCACGCCCTTGTCGCCTTCCTGCGCCGCCCGGACCTCTTCCAGGGCGTCATCGCACTCTCCGGCGGCTACGACGCGCAGTTCTTCTTTGGCGACTGGATGAACACCACCCTGTACTTCAACTCCCCCGTTCACTTCCTGCCCAATACCCCGCACGACCACCCCTACATCGACCTCTACAACAGGCGCGAGATTGTCCTGTGCTGCGGCCAGGGCGCCTGGGAGGAAGAAGGCCTGCGTACCGAGCACATCGTGGACGACGCCTTCCGCGCGCTGGGCGTGGATGCCTGGTGCGACTACTGGGGCAACGACGTTGACCACGACTGGCCCTGGTGGCAGAAGCAGGTCCAGTACTTCCTGCCCTACGTGCTGGACGAGGCCGAGAAGTACCACGCCGAGGAGGTTGCCGAGGCTGCGAAGAACGCGCCGGCCAAGCCCGTGACCGCCAAGAAGGCCGCTGGCACCAAGGCCACGCGCACGTCTCGTACCAAGGCGGCGCCGGCAAAGAAGGCGGAGCCGGCAGTGAAGAAGGCCGCTCCTGCCGCCAAGGCGGCACCTGCGGCGAAGGTTGCACCCGCAGCCAAGGCAGCACCTGCGGCGAAGACGGCTGAGAAGGTGGAGCCAAAGGCCGCGCCAGCTACCAAGGCGGAGCCAAAGGCCGCCGCGGCAAAGCCCGCTCCCGCCAAGAAGCCGGCCCCCGCAGCCAAGGCTGAGCCCGCTAAGAAGCCTGCTGCCGCCACCAAGCCGGCTCCCGCCAAGAAGGCGGCCCCCGCAGCCAAGGCCGAGCCGGCCACGAAGCCCGCTGCCGCCGCGAAGCCTGCTGCCAAGTCCACCGCTGCCGCCAAGGCACCCGCAAAGAAGGCCACAGCCACAAAGCCCGCGGCAAAGAAGACGACGCGCACCCGTAAGTCGGCCCGCTAAACCCCCAATATCCCACGCAACCAAAAGGCGAGACAGGAACTTCTCCTGCCTCGCCTTTCTCGTACGCCTCGTTGTTCTCGCCCCTGCCCTTCATTCTTTATCGGTTTCTGAGAAACGGCCGCTGCATTTGCCCAGTTGGCAGCCAGTGCAATTCTCAGATTCCGCTAAAGAACGGAGAAGGGCAGCGGAGAGACGGAGAAGAGGCTCCATTCCGGCAACTCAAACCATACGTGCCGCTCTCCTTGCAGAGAATAGCTCCATTTCTTAAAACCGATTGCGATGACCTGCGGAAATGCGGCCGACGTTTAAGAAAAGGAGCTATTCTCTGGCAAAAGGGCCTACGGAAATGCACCTTCAGGCGAGAATCGGGCGCCGATAGGCGCTTCTCGTACGGAATCGCTGCCATAACGGCCCCTCCGGCGTCACCAGGCGCGCCCGCGGCGCCCCTTTTACGACGAGCTCCACACGCAGTAGCGCTCGAAGTCCTCGCCAGACCCCACCTGCCGCGCGTTCACCCGCACCGAAAGGCTGCCGTCCGCCGGCACCGCACAGGTCACCGTGGCGTCGCTGCTCCAATCACGCAGCACGCTGGTCACGTTGCCGTCCGCGTCACACAGACAGAACTGGTACTCTACCTGCACGTTTGTACCTGTGTACGGCGTTGCCGTAAGCGTCGCCGTCCCATCATCAACGCTTCCGTCAAGCTTCACCGCCGAGATGTAGTCAATCGACGCCAGGTAGTCCGACCACCCCTCATACGAGTAGGACATCCCCGAGACGTCCCCGCCGGCGTCAAGCCGACCAAGGTACTCCGCAAGCATTGCCGAGAAGGCCTCCGCACCCGTGGCATTGAGGTGCTCGCCGTCTGCAAAGTCCTCGGCAGTTGGGGCGTAATAGTCGTCCTTCAACAGGTTGGCGTCGAGAAACACGCCACCTCCGGACTCGACCAGGTCGCGCATCCTTGTCATCTGCTGGGGGTACTCCTCCCCGTAGCAGAGCACGTTGAAGGCAGGTCTCGGCGTCACCACAACCACAAGCTGCACGTCATTCTCGTTGCAAAGATCAATAATCTTCTGCAGCGTGGCCATGTTCTGGTCGGTGAAGTCTGTAATCGCATGGCTTGTTGTGGACATGGCTGCCGTAGCATTGCTTGTGTCCAGCAGGTAGTTGTAGTTTCCATACCCCTTGCCAACATAGGACCAGCCGGACTCGCGCACCTTGGCCGCCTTGATGGGCGTGGTCCCGTCAAGCCGCATGCGCAGGTTGTTCTCGACACTCTGAACCCCGCCCTTCTCATGCGCAATGATCCAGGGAAAGAGAACCTGTAGGAACTTCGAACCGGTAAAGAAGCCGGAGCTGGTGAGCAGCCCCGCATAGTCACCAATCGCCTTGGGCAGCGACTCGTAGGCCGCCTTGGTCTGCACGTAGGTGACATTGGCCTTGTCCCAGCTGCCAAGCGACATGGTCTCGTAGTCAAGCCCCAAGATCACCCGCTTCACGCTATGGCCAGAGATGGCCTCGCTCACTGCCAGGTAGCTGTCCTCGAGCGGCTGGGCGGGCGTCGCAAGTGTAAAGCTGGTGGTGCCAAGCGCGTTATCAAGCACATTGGGGTCAATCGCGCGCTGCGCCGTCGAGGAGCCAACAACTACGGTGTCAATGTTTTGGCTAGCCGCCGAGAAGTACTCGGACCACACGACCTCGCTCGTCGAGCCATACGGGTAGAGCGCGTAGACGAGAAGGACGTCCACACCAACAACGATGGCGAGAATCACCAGAGTCTCGACAACACACCTCAGGGGGCTTCGCGGCCCCTTGGAGGCGCGGCCTCCCGCATTTTTCGATGACACAAGAAGCCCCCCTCAAGAAAAGGCAAGCGAAACCAACATGCCAATGCCCACGCTAGTGAGGCAGCCCTTGCATGCAAAAGCGATCGTAGTCCGCCGTGGAGCCCACCTGTCGGGCACACACCATAACATCGCCATGTGACCCTTGGGGCACGTCGCAGCTGTCCGAGCTGCCCCAGTCCTGGAGGACGGTAGTGCCCCCGTCCTTGCCAACCAGCAGGAACCGGTACTCCACCTGGACGTCCGTGCCGGTGTATGCCTGGGCAGAGACAACAGCATCGCCATTGTCAGCCTTGTCGACCCGCGACACCACGGCCGAAATCTGGTGGATTGAGGCCAGGTACTGGTCCCAATCGCTGTAGGAGTACGAGAGGGACTCCACGTCCTGCCCCGCATCGAGCGCCTGAAGCACGCCCGCAAACGCCTGCGAGAAGCGCGTAGCGCCAGCGTAGTTGAGGTGCTCGCCATCCGCAAAGTCCCCGTCCTGAGGACTGTACGTCTCGGCGTGCAGCATGTTGGCGTCCACGAAGGTGGCGCCCTCTGCCTCGACCACCTGCTGCAGACGCGACATCTGCTCGGGGTACTTCTCGCCGTAGACCAGCACGTTGAACGCCGGCCGCGGCGTCACCACCACGACAAGCTGCACGTCGTTCTCTTTGCAAAGCTGAGCGATTGCCGTCATTTGGTCGAGCAGTGTCTGCTTGAAGTCATCCAGGCCGTGGATGGAGACAGACGTGTCCTCTCGCGCCCGCGAGTAGTCGATGACGCTGTCGTAGTTGCCGTAGCCGCGGCCGTAGTAGGTCCAGCCGCCGTTCACGACCTTAGCCGCCTCAAGGACGTTGTCCCCGCTCATCCGCTCGCGCACGTTTGCGACGATGCTCTCACGGTTAAGCTTCACGTGGTTGTAGCCCCACGGGAAGAGCGCACAGAGCGAGTCTGCCCTGCGCATGAAGGAGGGGCTCACCAGGAGCTTCCAGTAGTCGGCAGCCGCCTGAGGAAATGGCTCGCCGTCCATCTTGGCGCGGGCGAAGGCCACGTGCGAGCCGGACCAGTTCTCATACGAGAGCGACTCGTAGTCCACCCCCAGGATCACCCGGCGCACGTGATGGTCCTCGATGGCCTGCTTGACCGCCGTGTAGGAGTCATCGAGTGGCTGTGCCGGCGTAGACATCGAGAAAGTGCTCGTACCCAGCGCGCTGTCGAGGACGGACGGATCAAAGGAGCGCTGGGCCGTAGAGGAGCCAACGACTACGGTGTCGATGTTCTCCCCCGCAGAGGCACGGTACTCACTCCACATGACGCTCGAGAGCGAACCATACTGTTCGAGGGCAAACGAGCAGATCACGTCAAAGGCTACAATGACGGCGACCACAACCAGCGTCTCGACGATCCGCCTGTGCCAGCTGCGGGGGGTTCCGCCAGAGGCGGCGCCAGCGCGCCTCTCCTTAGAAGTTGGCATACATGAACCCCCCTGCGGCGTTCTGCGTGATGTAGCTCGTCACGACGATGAGCCCAATCACCGCGGAGTAGAACACGCCGCGCACCACGCAGTTCCAGCTCAGAATGCGTCCATCAACGTCCACGCCGCGCTCCTGCGCGAGGCTCACCACAAAGACAAGGAGGCATGCCACAGCCGTGAAACCCATGAACTTGAGCGCTGAGCCGCGAACGCCCGCCTGCAAGAGCCACAGGGAGAACTGCTGGGGCGCAAAGTTGGTGAACGTGTTGCGCAGGCAGAGCAGGCTGTCGCCGAAGTCGTAGATGCGGTCGAAGTACCAGCCGATGTTGACGACCACGAAGGTGCGCACCACGCAGAAGACGCGGTGGGCGCGCGAGGAGGTGTCCACGCGCAGGGCCTCGTTCGCGCGGCGGAAGGCCGGGGCGAGGAGGTCGGCCAGCGCGATGACCAGGCCGTTGTAGAGGCCCCAGGCCACGTAGTGGGGCTCCGCGCCGTGCCAGAGGCCGACGATGAGGAACACGAGGAGGTTCGCCACGCAGGCGGGCAGGGTGCGGCCCAGGTGCTCCCCCAGGCGCGAGGCCCTGGCGCCCAGCGCCCGCATGGGGCGCGAGACCGCGAACGGGAAGAACACGTAGTCGCGCATCCAGGCGCCGAGCGTTATGTGCCAGCGGCGCCAGAAGTCGGCGAGCGAGACCGAGAAGTACGGGCGGCGGAAGTTCTCTGCCATGCGCACGCCGAAGAGCGAGGAGGCCGCCTCCACCATGTCGATGCCGCCGGAGAAGTCGCCGTACTGCTGGGCCGAGTAGAGCAGGACGCCGAAGGCGACGACGCTGCCGGGGATGCCGGGGGTGACGTTGGAGAAGATCTGGTCGATGGTGCCAACGAGCATGTTGGCGATCGCGTACTTCTTGAGCGCGCCATAGCCAAAGC
>FPKD01000001.1 GCA_900119625.1 Olsenella sp. kh2p3 | reverse complement strand
GTAGCCGTCGCCGGACTTGGTCCAGCCGCCATCAGGCGTGGCCTCGGTCACCTTGTAGTAGTGGGTCCCCGGCTCGTCGTAGGTGATGGTGCCCAGGTCCACGGCCTCGGAGGTCTCTCCCGCGGCGTAGTCCGCGGAACCCGTGTTAGTGTAGCCGCCCTCGACGGCGTTGCCGTCTGCGTCCACCTCAGTGATGGAGAAGCTGAAGTCCTTGTTTGCGGGCATGAGCCCGTCGGCGACGTCGTAGGCCTTCGTCAGGAAGGCGCTGCCCTCGGCGTCGGTGTCGACGGTGGTGTTGCTCGCCTTGTAGGTGTTGGTGATGGTGCCGTTGCCGGAGACGGCGGCCTTAAGGGTGCCGTCGCCGTTGTCGGTAACGGTGTACTTAATCGAGTGCGTGTTGGTGTCGTAGGTGTAGCCGCCAGCATTTCCCTGCACCTCAGCCACGGTATAGGTGTAGGTGCCGGGCGCAGTGAACGAAATCTCGCCAAACTCGCTGCTGCTGCTGCCCGTGATGCTCGTAGTCTTCACGCCATTCTCGGTGCCCGTTGGCATCGGGTACGCCGGGTTATCCGGGGTCAGCGTAAAGCTGAACGTTGCATCCTTGGAGGGATTGCCCTCAACGACCTTGGTGACCGGAGGATCGCTTACGACAGGCGTCACGCTATAGGCATTGGCAATCGAGCCGGTGCCGGACACGGTTGCGACAAGCTGACCCTTGCCGTTGTCGGTCACGGTGACCTTCACGGTGAAGTCGGAGTTCTCGGCCTTGGTCCAGCCGTTCGAATCCGCAGAGGTCTCAGAGACCTTGTAGTAGTGGGTGCCCTCGGTGGTATAGGAGATCTGACCGAGGTCAACGACTGCCGTCGTTTCGGTCTGGCCCTTTGAATAGTCTGCGGAGCCCGTGTTAGTGTAGCCGTCCTCGACCGGGTTGCCGTCGGCGTCGACCTCGGCAATCGAGAAGTCGAACTTGGCGTCATTGGGCGTCAGACCGCTGTGGACGTTGTAGGCCTTCGTCAGGAACGCACCAGTGGAGGTGTCCTTGGTGTCAACCTCAGTATGGTTCGCCTTATAGGTGTTGGTGATGGTGCCGGTGCCGGAAACCTCAGCCACAAGGTGGCCCTTACCGTCGTTGGTCACGACAATCTTGACAAACGGCTCGTCAGAGGACTTGGTCCAGCCGTCGCCGTTTTCAGTGGTCTCCTGGGCCTTGTAGTAGTACGTGCCCTCCTGTGTGAAGGTGAGGGTGCCAAAGTCGACAACCGCAGAGGTCTCGGCCTGGCCCTTGGTGTACGTGACGGAGCCGCTCAACGGAGTCGCGCCGTCGGCGACATTGCCCTGCGCATCGCACTTGGTGAGCGTGAAGTCGAACTTCTTATCGGCAGGCGTTCCGCTCTGGACATCGAAGTTCTTGGTCAGGAATGCGGAACCCTCGGCGGCGGTGTTGACGGTCACATTGTTCGTACCGTAGTTGTTCGTGATGCTGCTGCCGGCAACAGCGGCAGTGAGTTGGCCGGAACCGTCGTCGCTAACGGTCACCGTAACAGTAGCCTTGGCGTTCGGCGTGGTCCAGCCATCGCTCGGCGTGGTTTCGGTCACCTTGTAGTTGTAAGTGCCAGCTGCATCAAAGGTGATGCTGCCAAAATCGACGGCCTTTTTGCCCGTCTCGTTCGCGTTGTAGGTGACGCTCGCGGTCGTATTCGCAGGCGACGGGGCGCCATTCTGCGGCTCAACGGTGAAGTTGAAGGTGTAGCTACCGTTGTTGTTGCCCGTATCAACGCTCTTGCTGAAGAACCCGTCCGTGCTGGTGTTCACCGTCACGGAGTCGGCCTTGTACGTGTTGGTGATGGTCGGGTTGTCACCCTCGACCTTGGTAACCGCAAGCTTGCCGTCCCTGCCCTTGGCAACCGTCACCGTGATGGCGTGGTCGCTGTTGTCGTACATCCAGCCCTTGTCGGACGTCGAATCAGCAGCCGTGGTCTCCTTCACGTTGAGCGTGTAGGTGCCTTCGGCGAGGAACTCGACGCCGGTAAAGGTGACCTGCTGGCTCTCGCCGTTCTTGATGTTGGAAACCGTCTGGGTGATGGCGCTAGTTGGAATCTTCACGTATCCGGCATTGTTGCCCGTAGCGGAGATCCGGATGTCAGCGCTCTTGGTCCAGTCATAGCCAGAGACAGTCTTCATTGCAGTGAAGCCCTGCGGCTTGGTCGCGTCGTAGGTGTCTTTGAAGGCCACCTGATAAGTCTTGTTGGCCTGCGAAACCGTACCCGAGACGGTCTGGTCGTTGACTTCGCTAGAGGAAGCGCTCTCGCCACTTACGGTCGCCTCAGCAGACGTGAACGAGAAGCCATTGTCCATGGCAGTCTCAGCGAAGCTGTAGGTGGCGCCAGTCGAGACGTTGATGAACCTGACGTTGTCGCCAGCCTTGAGCTTCAGCGTGATCTCGCTGCCGGAAGCCGCATAGTAATACCCGGTGTCGCCGGTCTCGGCGGTTGCGCCGCTCACACGGTCGGCGTCTTTGACGATGTTGCCACTCGCGTCCTGGATGGAGAACCAGACATTGTCAACAGAGGCCTTGGAGTCGGTCACCTTCGCAGTGAACGTGAAGAGCGCATCTGCAGGGGCGTCGCTGTTGGCGCTGTTGTCAACAACGGTCTTGCTAAGGTTGAGCGTGGACTTGCGAACGTTCGTGGCAGTGATGGTGCCCGTGGCAGCTGCAGGCTTATACCAGCTGCCGTCAATTTGATATGCGCCATCTTCCTGGCCGGCAATCTTGACCAGCACGGTAGGCACATTGTTGATGAGCATCGGGCGATAGATCTCGCCGGAGTACTCGAAGTGATAGTCGGTATAGCTGGGCTCAGTCACCGTGTAATCATGGCCGGACTCGAGTACGGTGCCATCTTTGTCGATGATGCCCATTGCCACATTGGTCGTGGTGGTCCAGTTTTTGTCGCTGGTCACCGTGACAGGAACGTAATCCGAACCCTCCTTCTGGAGTTCAGCGGTCAGCGAGGTCTGCGTGGTGGGTCCACCTTCCCAGACCTTCTTGAAGCTGACCTGCTGGTCATTGACGGCCATGCCGTTGGACGGATTGGTGATAGCATCCGTCGTGGCATCGTCGCTTGTCTTGGTTCCGCTCCAAGTGCCATCAGCATTCTTGGTGTAGGTGAATCCATCATCGCCAGTGATGGTGCCATTGTCATTCTTGGTGCCAGAGGGCTCCTTCGAAGACGTCTTGGTGGTGACCGTCTTATAGGAGATGGTGTTGCCGTCGTCGGGGTTCGTATACAGCGTATACACGTTATCGACGAGCTTGAGCTGTGACTTCTGGTCGGCAGTAAGGTCGCTGTATTGCTTGGTGCCATTGTTGAGATCGGCGACAAGGTCAAGTGCCGTCTGGCTCGGCCAGACCTTTGCGTGCACCGTATAGGTAACGCCATTCTCAAGAACGGTATTGCCAAGATCCCAGGTAATCTTGCCATCCTGATACGAGGCCTCCGGGAAGCCCGTGAGCTCGGTGGTACCCTTCGCGTCGGTCTTGGTATAGGTGAAGTTGCCCGCCTCGCCATTCACGAGCGACGTGGCCGTCATACTCGTGAGGTTATCGGTCAGACTTACGTTGGAGATTGTGGTCGTCGAGCTGATGTTGTTGAAGATGTCATCGAAGATCGAGGAGAGCTCCTCGGAGCTCGAGGCGGCCTTGTAGTACCCGGAGGTATAGTCCCCGCTGCCCAGGCTGGTGTAGCCCGTGGCTTTGGGATAGTTGCTCGACATAGCCTGCAGGTACTTGTTGGCCTTCGAGGTGTTCCAGCTCGTGGGGTCCGCAGAGGGGTCAGCACCGCTGAGAACACCAATCGAGTAGACAGTGGTTCCGCTGTTCTTGAGAGTTTTTGCGGTGCTGATTGCACTATTGGCAACCGAGTCATCAAAGCCTTTGGAGTGGTTGGGCTCGCCATCCGTAAAGAAGATTACGCACTTATTTGCATCGCTGCGCGCTTTGCCGAGCTCAGTCGACGCAAGCTCCATACCGTAGTCGGCGGAAGTCGCGCCACCAGCCCTGAGGGCGCGCACAGAAGACTTCAGGGCGCTCATGTCAGATGTCAGGTTGTTGACAATCTGGGAATTGTTGTATTCGTTTTGGCCGTAAGTATCGTTTCCGACCGCAGACTTCTTGGTTCCAGCGAACTTGACGATGGAAACCCTGATCTTGCTGTTTTCATCTTCGATCTTCTCGTTCTGAGAAGCCGTGGAATCCAAGAAGCCATTTACTGCGGACTTCAGAGCTGCCAACTTGGATGTCGACGATGTTTCAGAACGGGAGTAGAACTGCGTGGTACTGGAATCATAGGTGTTCCCGTCATCGCCACGCCAACCATACCGCCAGCTATAGCTGACGCGTACGTAGGACCCATCACTCGCCTGCACGTAATATGTGGTCCACGTCGAGGGAGAACCCGAAATGGGGCTTTAGCTATAGCTCGTAATACCTTCGTCCATCGAGCCGGACACATCGAGCACCAGCACGATGTCGACCGGCTTGACCGACTGCTCGCTCGTGGACGAGGACTTGCCCGTCACGTTGATGGCGAGGTCATACGTGCCGTCACCGTTATCGGTAAGGGTCTTTGTCGCCGGAGAGGAAGTCGCAGTGTCATCGGACTGTGCCCCAGAACCAACGGCAGCATATGCGCCTAGGGGGATTGCAATCGCAAGCGCGACGGCAACAATCGTCCAAATGAGCGCCTTTGGCGTCATCCTCCGCCTTCCGGACGCGCGGGAGTTCGACCCGCTTGTCCTCTCTTGAGGTCTCATAGTTCGTTTGTGTTGCATCTTATCCCCCTGACATCCGTGTTTGCCAAACCGTGCTGACTCCGGTGGCTAAACTTACACAGAATACACACTACAACAGATTTGATTATATCTAGATTGCCGTCAGGGCATATAAGGACTTTTTATGTTTTTTCGATATCTGGGGATTGGGTTCCGTGCGGAATTAGAGTTGGCGCTCATGCGTACCCGTTCGGATGAAAAAGCGAGCGGTCCGGACGCATAGGCCCAGGCCGCTCGCTTTGTGTCCCAACACGCCGCGCTGGCGGCGCATCACGCATCTATATATGATGCGCGCATTACTCCTGATTGGCCATGGCCTCCTCGGCCTTGGCGTCCTCCTCGGCAATGAGCTTTGCCTTGAGGGAGATCTTCTCGTTGGACATCTTGTCCGCGTAGATCTTCTTGCCGGTGGGGTGCTCCTCAAGCCACAGGCGCTCGGCCTCGGGTGCCCACTTCTCGGCGTAGGGCGTGGTACGCGCGCACAGGTGGTCGACATCCTCCGGCGAGATGTACTCCGTGGACTGGGCGTTTGCCTCGTGCACGATCTTGGGCAGCATCTCGGGGTTCTCCAGCATGGGGCAGGGGCGCAGCATGTTGTCGTTCCAGGGGTAGTTCTCGCGGTAGGCCTGGAAGACGGGCTGGCGCAGGCAGTCGAGAAGGTCCTGGTCCTTGATGTTGGCGTTGGAGTAGTGGATGAAGACGCACGGCTCCACGTCGCCCTTGGCGTTGATGTGGCAGAAGACGCGGCCGCCAGCAATGCAGCCGCCAACGTACTCGCCGTCGTTCTGGAAGTCCATCGCAAAGATGGGCTTGCCGCCGGTGATGCCGCGCACCTCGCGGATGCGGTGCAGCATGTACTCACGCTGCTCGATGGTGGGCATGAGGTCGGCGTTGGCGCCCTCGCCCACGGGCATGTAGTGGAAGTACCAGGCCCAGCGGGCACCCTTGCTGATGATGAGGTCAAAGTACTCGTCGGACGTCACGGTCTCGGTGTTGGCGCGGGTGTAGGCCGTGGAGGTACCAAAGAGCAGGCCGTTTATGTGGAGAAGGTCCATGGCACGCATGACCTCGTTGTAGGAGCCCTCGCCACGGCGGGCGTCGTTGGTGTTCTCGTAGCCCTCGAGGGAGATGGAGAACACGATGTTGCCCAGGCGCTTGACCTCGTCGCAGAACGCCTGGTCGATGAGAGACGCGTTGGTGAAGATGTTGAAGAGGCAGTCGTTGTGCTCCTCGGCGAGGCGCAGAACGTCCTTCTTGCGCACCAGGGGCTCGCCGCCGGTCATCATGTAGAGGTGGCAGCCAAGCTCGGAGCCCTGCGTGATGATCTTGTCGCACTCCTCGTACGTGAGGTTCTGCCACTTCTCGTAGTCGGCCGACCAGCAGCCAACGCAGTGCTTGTTGCAGGCGCTGGTGGGGTCGAAGATGATGATCCAGGGCACGTTGCACTGGTACTTGTCGGCGTTGGCCGTGGTGTTGCGCAGGCCGCGGAAGGCAGCCTCGTAGCCACCGTTGAGAACGACGGTCTTGAGCACGTGCGGGTCAGTCTCGTCGATGACGCTCCAGAGGAACTGCTCCCACTTGGATCCGGGGTAGAGACCTGCCTTCAAGCCGCGCGTGGCGCCGGGGGCGGTGTCCTTGAGCAGGTTGCCGGCCATGTTGATGAGCTTGTCGAGGTTCTTCTCGCGATCATCGCCAGAGGCGGCCTTGATGATCTGGTCGAGCGCGACGCTAAACGCCTTGCGCTCTGCCGCGTGGGCAATCTTTGACTGCATTTACGTGCTCCCTTGCTAATGCGCTTCCCTGAACGCAGATTTTTTGACCTACGTTTAAATCTGAGAGAACTATACGCCGGGCGCGGCAAACATACAAGGAAATTTTGGCCCCTGCGCTGGGAATACGTAGATGGCGAGGCCCGGGTGCCCAGCGCGTTTGGTGCGTGTATGCTGAGAGTCACGCATCGCGCAAACCGGCTACGTTGACTGGAGACCCATGGGATATCGCACCTACACCTGCCCCATCGCAAAGTCCTGCGGTGGCTGCGAGTGGCTCGCGGTACCCTATCCCATCCAGCTTGAGCGCAAGCAGGCGCTGGTCGAGGAGGTCCTTGGACGGGCGGTTCGCCAAGACGGCGCCACACTCGAGAAGATCTGCGGCATGGACGAGCCGCGCGGCTACCGTCACAAGGCGGCCACGCCGTTTGCGCCAGGCTCGCACGGACGCGTGCGCTGCGGGTTCTATGCCGCCGGATCGCATCGCATTGTGCCCTGCTCGTCGTGCCTGGTAGAGACGCCGGGCGCGCGAGACGTGCTTAACAGCGTGGCCCGCGCAGCCGAGCGCTGCGGCACCGCCGCCTACCGGGAGGACCGCGGGAGCGGCGTGCTGCGCCATGCCGTGGTGCGCATGGGCTATGCCACCAGGGAGTGCCTACTCACCGTAGTTACCAACGGGCCAGGGCTTCCTCGCGCCGAGAAGTTCGTGAAAGACATCCTCCGCAACCAGCCGCAGGTCACAAGCATTGTCCAGAACATCAACGAGCGCAGAACCAACGCGATTCTGGGCCGCGAGTGCCGCGCGCTGTATGGCCCTGGCGTCATGCACGACCAACTGCTGGGGTGCTCGTTCGAGATTGGCCCCACGAGCTTCTACCAGACAAACCCGGCGCAGACCGAGGTCCTCTACCGGCTGGCCATTGCCGGAGCGGGCGTTGTGCCCGGGATGCGGCTGCTCGACGCGTACTGCGGCACGGGAACCATCGGCATCTGCGCCGCGCACAAGTGCCCGGACATCGAGGTCGTTGGCGTGGAGCAGGTCGCCGGCGCGGTGGCCGCAGCGCGGCGCAATGGCATTGCCAACGGGCTGGACAAGCGCTGTCGCTTTGTGCGCGCGGACGCAACGGAATACCTGGTAGCCGCGGCGCGCAACGGACGAGCGGAGCGCTTTGACGCGCTCGTCATGGACCCGCCGCGCGCCGGTTCGACGCCGGAGTTCCTCTCGGCGGTGTGCGCGCTTGGACCCGAGCGCGTGTCGTACGTCTCGTGCAACGTAATCACGCAGGCACGCGACATCGAGATGCTGCGCGAGGGTGGCTATTGGCTTGAGCGCGTACAGCCTGTGGACATGTTCCCGCACACAAAGCATGTTGAGTGCGTCGCAACGCTCATGCGGAGATAGCGGAGCGGCGGGGCACCGCGCGAGGAGGAACCAATGGATAACGACGAGACGTTCATGAAGCAGGCCATCGAGCTGTCGAAGCTAGCCGTGGCGCACGGCAACGAGCCGTTTGGCGCGGTGCTGGTGAAGGACGGCGAGGTCGTATTTACCAACGAGAATCAGATCTACACCAGGCACGATCCCACGTTCCACGGGGAGGCGGGCCTCATTCGCGAGTTCTGCGCGCAGACCGGGGTCGCCGACCTACGCGAGTACACGATGTACTCCAGCTGCGAGCCCTGCTTCATGTGCAGCGGCGCTATGGTGTGGGTCAAGCTCGGCCGGCTGGTGTATGGCGCAAGCAACACGGACTTGGAGCACATTCTCGGCAACGAGGGCTGCAACTGCTCGGCATTGGTGTTTGACAACTCGTTCTGGCACCCGCAGGTCACAGCCGGCGTCCTGCGCGATGAGAGTCTTGCGGTTCTGAAAGATTACTTCGGAACGCATAGCAAGGGGTAGGCCGGAGTCGAGGGCCTCGCTCTCGGACTGATTGAGGCCCTCAGGGCGGAAAAACTCGCGAAAGAGGCGCCGGAGGGTGTGTCGGAGAGGGCCCGTCAGCATAAAACCGCTCTATCGAACGCATTTTTAGGAACTGGCGCATAAAAGTTCGATATCGAACGGTCCCTTGCTCGATTGCTTATCAATTATTGAATTACATATGCAAATCTATGTGGATTTTCACAATAATATGCATAATTTTACAAGCTTGATTGCAGAGTTGATATCGTTCCCTGATTGTCTGCGTTCGATATCGCACTTTTATACAACGGGAACGAAAAAGCCGTTCGATATAGCACTTTTATACATGGGGCATCGTCGATCGAGAGGCGCTGGCACCAGAAACCCCTCCGACAAGCCGCCGAAGGGGTTAGCAGTAGGCCGTTTTGGTGACGCAAGGCCGCGATCAGCCGCGTGCTACGCCGGATCGATCACCACGTGTCCGTCTTCGCGCACGTGCACGCGTCCCTCTGCCAAGAGCTGCGCCACATGAGGGTAAAGCTGGTGCTCGACCTCGTGGATGCGGGCCTCAAGCTGGTCGACGGTCCAGCCATCCTCCACCTCCACCGGCCGCTGAGCGATGATGGGGCCGCAGTCGTAATCGCTGTTGGCAAAGTGAACCGTCACGCCCGTGACCTTGACGCCGTAATCGAATGCGTCCTGGATGGCATGCGCCCCCTTGAAGCTGGGCAGCAGCGCCGGATGGATGTTAACCACGCGGTTGGGGAAGCTGGCAAGGATGGGATCGTGCACCATCCGCATGTAGCCGGCCATGAGCACGTAGTCCACGCCAGCGCGGCGCAGCTCTGTGGCTATGACCTCGTCGGCAACCATTGGGTCTGCGTAAATCTCCTTGGAGAGCGTGAGCGTCTGGATGCCCGCCGCCTCGGCGCGCTTGAGGCCAAACGCGCTTGGCCGCGAGCTCACTACCAGCTCGATGCTGGCATCAAGCCTACCTGCGGCAATGGCGTCGATAAGCGCCTGCAGGTTGGTGCCCGAGCCGCTTATGAGCACTCCCAGCTTTATGCTCATCGATAGGTCACCTTGCCCTCGCCAGCAACGCACTCGCCCATCACGAACGGCGAGAACCCCTGGGCAACAAGCCCCTCGCAGACCTCGTCCACGTCGTCGCGGCCGCAGATGATGCTCATGCCAACGCCCATGTTGAAGGTCTTGTACGCCTCGTCGGGCGTGAGGCCAGCGGCGCGCACCATGTACGTGATGACCGGCGGCACGTCCCATGCAGGACCATCCTCGCCGCCGCGGTCGACCACCGCATCAACGTTTGCGGGCAGCGCTCGGTTGAGGTTCTCGGTAATGCCGCCACCGGTGATGTGCGCCATGGCGTGAATGGGCACGCCAGCCTTGAGCGCGCGCACCAGCCCACCGGCGTAGATGGTGGTGGGGCGCATCACGGCGTCGGCCAGGCTCTCGCCGCCCAGCTCGGGAAGCGGGCGCTCCAGCTCCTCCACGGTCTTGCCCTCGATGGCCACCTTGCGCACGAGCGAGTAGCCATTGGAGTGAATGCCAGAGCTGGGAAGGCCGAGAATCACGTCGCCCTCGTGCACCAGGTGCGGGCCAATCATCTTGGGCCGGTCGACCACGCCCACCACGAAGCCGGCCAGGTCGTAGTCGTTGGGGTTCATGACGCCGGGATGCTCGGCCATCTCGCCGCCAACCAGCGCGCAGCCAGACTTGCGGCAGCCCTCGGCAATGCCGCCCACGATCTTGGCAACGTGCTCGGCACGCAGCTTGCCAATGGCAACGTAATCCAGGAAGAACAGCGGCTCCGCACCAATGGGCACAACGTCGTCGACGCACATGGCCACGAGGTCCTCGCCCACCGTCTCGTGCCGGTCAAGCAGCTGCGCGATGGCAAGCTTGGTGCCCACGCCATCCGTGCCCGAGACCAGCACCGGATCCTCCATGTCCTTGTACGCGGCCATCGAGAAGCACGAGCCAAAGCCGCCCAGGCCGCCAATGACCTCGGGACGGTTGGTCGATGCCACGGCCGCCTTGATGGCGTCGACGGCGCGGGCACCCTCGTCCACGTCGACGCCGGCATCTGCATACGAGACGTGCTGGGGCTTATCTGCCATCTTGGGCATCCTTCCTAGCTGGGGTTTCATCGTTGTTCTCGTCATGGCCGCCGTTCTTGCCCGCGGCGCCCGCGGCCTCAAGCCGCGCCGCCGAGTCCTGCTCGACCTCGCGCGCAATCTGGTCGATGCTCATGTGCGACTCGAGAGACGCCTGCATGAGGTTATGCGGCTTGTAGCCGGGCAGGAACTTCTCCTCGTAGAACGAGCGCGGGATGGCAACCGGGTAGTCGCCGGTAAAGCAGGCCGTGCAGTAGCCGCCGTGAGGCACGCAGTCGATAAGACCCTGCGGCGAGAGGAAGCCCAGCGTGTCGGCGCCGATAAAGTCGCGCATCTCCTCGAGCGACATGTTGGCGGCGATGAGCTGGTCCTGGTTGGCGGTATCGATGCCGTAGAAGCACGGCCACGTGACCATGGGCGAGGCGGAGCGCATGTGGACCTCGGTGGCGCCGGCGTCGCGCAGCATCTGGACGATCTGCTTGGACGTGGTACCGCGCACGATGGAATCGTCCACCATCACGATGCGCTTGCCGCGCACCACGTCGGGCAACGGGTTGAGCTTAAGCCGCACGCCCATCTGACGCAGGGCCTGCGTGGGCTGGATAAAGGTACGTGCCACATAGCGGTTCTTGATAAGGCCGGTGCCGTACGGTAGGCCCAGCTCGGCGGCATAGCCCTCGGCCGCGGGCGTACCTGAGTCTGGCACCGAGATGACAAGGTCCGCATCAACGGGTGTCTCACGAGCAAGACGGCGGCCCATGTTATGGCGCATGAGATAGAACGAGCTGCCGTCCTTCACCGAGTCAGGCCGCGAGAAGTACACGTGCTCAAAGATGCAGTCCGCACGGGGCTGCGGCGGCACGCCCTGCTCGGAGCGAAAACCGTCATCGGAGATGCGAATAATCTCGCCGGGCGCAACCTCGCGCACATAGGTGGCACCAACAATATCCAGGGCGCAGGTCTCGGAGGCAACGACCCACTCGCCCTCGCCAAGCTTACCTAGGACCAGCGGGCGAATGCCGTGCGGGTCGCGGAAGGCGTAGAGCGCGTTCTCGCGCGCGAGCACCATGGCGTAGCCGCCCTCGAGCATGCGCATGGTGTGCGCGATGCCGGTGCGAAGGCGGTGGCCGCGCTGCGTGAAGTAGCCGATGAGCTTGGCCGCAACCTCGCTGTCGGTGTTCGAGCGGAAGGGGATGCCCATCTCGATGAGCTCGCCGCGCAAGGCGTCAAAGTTCACGAGGGTGCCGTTGTGCGCCAGCGCAATGATCACGTCGTTGATCATCGAGAGGTGCGGCTGGGCCGACTCCCACCCCTTGGCGCCCGCCGTGCCGTAGCGGCAGTGGCCAATTGCCACCTTGCCTGGCATAGCGGCAAGGTCTGCCTCGGAGAAGACCTGTGTGACCAGGCCAAGGTCCTTGCGCACCAGAACGGTGCGCCCGTCTCCCACCGCAATGCCCGCCGACTCCTGCCCGCGGTGCTGCAGCGCCCGCAGGCCAAAGTACGCCATGCGTGCAGGGTCGCGGTTGGGCGCCCACACGCCAAAGACGCCGCACTCGTCGTGCAGCTTGTCGTCACCGGGCTTTTGCGTCCCCGACGCTATTGTCACGATGCCACCTCGCTCTTGGGCACGCACACCAGGATGGTGCGGCCATAGCCGTCAATATAGTTGCAGGTACAAAGGGTAAGCACGTGGCTCGTTTTGCCAATTAGCTCTGCGGCGTCCTGTCGGCTGGTCACAGACTTGGCGAGAAGATCAGAGAGGTACGTGTGGAACTCCTCCTCGCTAGTCCAGTCGAAGACGCGCACGTTGGTGTCGTTCTCGTCCGTGTAGTAGAGGAAGAGGGGCTCAAGCTCATAGTTGGCGTCTTCGGTAACGTACCACACGGTGCTCACGGAGTCGAAGGCCTCTTGGTTGTCCATGTCGGCAATGGGCTTGAACATGGCACCGTTGCGCAGGTGATGGCCATAAATGATGGTCTGCTGGTCGAGCATGCCGGGCGCCTGATTTTGGTAGTCCATAAAGACCTGGCCGCCTAGCGAGTAGGTGCCCTCGGCGTTGGTGTGGAGGTACTTGTCGTTATCCGACGCCTGGTAAACGGGGAAGCTCACCACGGTGTTGGGAATCTGCACCCACCCAACAACCTCGGGGTTCACTGCCTTGAGGCCAGCCCAGTCCACCACAGGCGGCTGGTTGCCTTCGTTGTCCACGGTTGCGTAGGTAGCGAGCTTCTCGTTCTCCACGTCCTGCTCGTGGTACTGCCACTGCGAGTAGCCGTACATGCCGGCCGCCACCACGATAAGCGCGATGCCCACAATGAAGAGCACCGTAGAGATAATGCGGTTGCGGCGCTTGCGCGGGTCGCGAGACCTACGGCCGGAGAGGTCGTAGGGGTCGGTCTCGCGGTAGTTGTCGCTCTCCATGCGGCGGCCATGGCGAGAGGAACGAGCGCCTGCGCCTGCCGCGCCCTTGGACGATGGGTCGTCGGTGACCACGGGAATGAAGCCGGCCGCACGCTGGGCGTTAGCGGTGCCGTGCGGCGGCGTAGGCTCGCCCCCAGACGACTGGCCAAAATGCTTGCCCTGACTGTTTGACACGTGACTGCCTTTCTCGGTCGAGGCGAACTAGGAGAGCTTGCTCCCCACGTACGCCGCGGCGGCGGGCTTGTCGAAGTTGCCATTGGTTGCCTTGGTAAGTGCACCCATGACCTTGCCCATGTCGCGCTTGGCCGTGGCGCCCAGTTCGGCAATGAGAGAGTCGGCCAGCTTCTCGAGGTCGGCGCCCTCAAGCTGGCGCGGCAGCAGCTGGGAAAGGACGTCTGCCTGTGTCGAGAGCTCCTGGATGCGCTCGGCGTGGGACTCGGCGCCGGCCTTTCGCAGGCCGTCGAGCTCCTCGGCGGTGACCTTCTGGAGCTTCTTCACCGCCTTGGTGATATCCGCCTCGGTGGCGTCGCGGCGCTCATCGACCTCGACCTGCTTCACGGCCTGGTTTACCTGGCGCAAGATGGAGACGCGCGCCTTGTCGTGCGCCTTCATGGCAAGCTTGATCTGCTCGAGCAGCTCTTCCTTCTTCATGTAGTGCTTTCCTCCCTGGCCGCGAGGTGAGCGCGGCCGCACGCAGCACGGCGGACTCTACGCCTCTGCCATCTGCTGCTTCATCTGGATAATCTTCTCGCGGTACTCCGGCATGGTGGCCCCAAGAATCTGGGTTGCGTAGATGGCTGCGTTCTTGGCGCCGCCAATGGCCACGCAGGCCACAGGCACACCCGAGGGCATCTGCACCATGGAGAGCAGGGAGTCCATGCCGCCCAGGTCGCTCGTCTTCATGGGAACGCCAACTATGGGCAGCGGCGTGTAGGCTGCAACAACGCCGCCCAGGTGAGCGGCCTTGCCCGCGGCAGCAATAATCACCTTAAGGCCGCGGTCCGCAGCGGTGGACGCCCAGTCGTGAACCTTCTGTGGCGCGCGATGCGCCGAGGCAATGACCAGCTCGTACGGAACGCCCAGCTCATCCAGCTGAGCGGTGCACGCCTCCATCGCCGGCATGTCCGACTTAGACCCCATAATGATTCCCACCAGCGGCTTGTCCGCCATAGGACCCCCTTTGGATTTGGGTTCAGAGACGCATCACAGTATAGATGGAGCCGGGCGTGCCAGGGCGCGAACGGCCTATCATTAACCAACAGCAACAGAGACACGGCACGCGACGCGAGCCAACTACGACCCGAAAGGTATCGCATGGACGCAAAGGATCTTGTTCTTTACAACCGAGAGGGCGCGTACATTCCGCGCGTTGCCGCGGTGCACGACCTGTGCGGATACGGCAAGTGCTCGCTGGGGATTGCCATTCCCGTGCTCTCTGCGGCAGGATGCGACGTGTGCCCGGTGCCTACCTCGCTCTTCTCGGCGCACACAAAGTTCCCCACGTTCTACATGCACGATACGACGCCCATCCTTAACGACTACCTGGACGCCTGGGCCAAAGAAGGCATCGAACTTGATGCCATCTATTCCGGGTTCCTGGGCTCTGCGGCGCAGGTGGGCGCCATCCAGAGGCTGTACCGCGAGCATCCTAGGGCGCTGCGTGTGGTCGACCCGGTGATGGGCGACGGAGGGAAGATGTACCCCACATACACGGTCGAGATGTGCGAGAAGATGCGCGCGCTGGTTGATGGCGCGGACATTCTTACGCCAAACCTCACCGAGGCACACCTGCTTACCGGCATGCCCTACCACGGTCAGGATCTCTCGCAGGCCGAGGTGGAGCGATATGCGGCCCAGCTGGTGGAAATGGGGGCGCGGCTCGTTGTGGTGAAGGGCGTGGTCCGTGGCGACGGCCTTATCAGGAACTACATTGCTGGCGAGAAGGTCGACCTGGTGGAGGTTGTGGGCGAGCAGCTGCCGTTCATGACGCACGGGACCGGCGACCTGTTTGCCTCGGCGCTCACGGGGGCCGTGATGTGCGGGCGCAGCGTGTACGACGCGGTGGCGTTTGCCACGGACTTCGTGCGGGATGCCATGCGCATCACGCAGCTGCAGCCGGACAACGAGGTGCGCGGGGTGTCGTTCGAGAGCCTGTTGGGGCAGGTCGCCGCACTCGTGGGGTAGGCGGCAGCGCAGGGTGCGGCGCGGCTCGGCGGCGCGGCTCGGCTCGGCGGTGCAGCGCGCCTCTCGCCTGTTGGCGGCGCCTCTCACCTGTTGGCGGCGTCCTGCTTGCCCATGGCGCGCCTTTTCGCCGGTTAGCACTTTTCCGAACGTTTAGAGCGCCTTAAACGGCGAGGTTGCGCGGTATTGCGGGAACGGCGCGGATTCCGAACGTTTAGCCACCCCTAAACGGCGAAATCGCGCGGAATATCCGTCGAGGTCGTCCGACGAGGAACACCGTAACGTTCGAGCAATGCCCTGAAGAACGGCCTGTTCTTGGCCTCCTCGAAGCTAAACCGCATGATGGAGGCGTTGCACAGCGTGAGGCGAGATTCCCGTCGCCGTTCGGCGAGAAGCGCTTTGCCAGAGACCTTCTCGCCTGTACCACCTCGGTCGGCATACTTCGCCGCACCATCAAGTTCGCCAAATATCAGACGACCCACGCTGGTCTCCCAGACGTAGTCGACCCTGAACTCGCATCCCGGGTGCGCCGGGTCTCCCACAAGAACCTGCAGCTCCGGCACGCAAAATCCCAGTTCAATCATGATGCCGCGCGCCACCGACTCTCCGCCGTTCTCGGAGCGGCCATCTGCCCAGCCAATGGTTTGAAGCGCCTGCCGAGAACCGCGGGCACGCGGCTGGGCTTGCACAAATCTGGCAAGATCTTCTCGCGTAAGGCCGTGGTCGCGAAGCGCGGAATCCGCAACGGCAAGGCCCGCAGGCATGGGAAGCGTTCGCAAGCAGTCCGCAATGGTCGTGCCCAGTGGCGTTACCTTTACACCTGCCACGACCTCGAATTTCCCGACATCATCCGTACGCACCGGATGCCTCACCACGTGCTTGCCTCGGTGACCTCTGCCATCCCTTGTATCTAAGATGTGAACCGTGGATGGATCTGGCTCGGAAACCTGCAAGCCATGCGCTATCGCAGCGGAGGTCCCACAGAATACCCAGGTTGGGTGCAGAGCTGCGGAAGCGCGAATCACATACAGCGCTTGGGCGCTTGGCGATAGGGACTTCCAATAGTTAGTCCTTGCATACGCGTGCGGGAATGGTGCTACCACATCTCCCGCCTTAGCGCGACGATCAAGAAGCCTCTTCGTTCGATCGCTCTTCACACAGAGACACATCCCGCGTTGCTCCGACGCATCAAGAGCTTCGTTCACCTCATCCTGCACCACACGCCAGTACCCCCTGCTCACGACTAGCCCCCTCCGGTCGCCCTGGTGAGCTTCTTGTACCGAGCCCGGAGTCGTCTATAACTGACACTTGTCTGACAGCAATCTTCCGCGCAGCTCAAAGGGGGTATTTGGTGGTCTGATCCCAAAATTATTCTGTGGACGGTAGCATGACGACCGCGAGGGGTAGATTTGAGAGGTTTGCGAAAAATGGCTGTGACTCGCGATATCGCTCCGCGTCATACGGGGTTGGACCTCTCGCCTGTTGGCGGCCCGCGTCTCTCGCGCTGCGTCAGCGCACTTCTCGCCAATGGCGCGTCTTTTCGTCGGTTAGGATTTTTCCGAACGTTTAGAACGCCTTAAACGGCGAGATCGCGCGGTGTTGCAGGAACGCCGCGGAATCCGAACGTTTAGGCACCCCTAAACGGCGAAATCGCGCGGAATTGACGAGAGGCGCTCTGCACAGAAGCTGCCACGCAGGAGAGCAGCGGAACCCCTACTTCGACCCGCTGTTCGACGAGTCGCTGCTGTTTGTCGACGAGTCGCTCTCCGCCGTGCTGCCCGTGAGGTCGTTGAGAATCGCGACCGGCGTGAACGACGTCGTGACCTGGTCGCGCAGCTCCTCCTGCAGCGTCGAGTCCACGCCCGTGATGCTGCAGTTGAAGTTCACACCCGTGGAGCTCTGGGTCTTTGACCACACGAACGTGATGAACGAGGTCACGTCACCGGTGGGCTTGAGGAAGCCAAAGAACTGCGAGGTCTTGAACTTGCCGTTCTCGTCCATATGGACGTTCACGTGGTAGATGACGGTGTTAATGTTGGGGTTGAGCAGGCAATTCACCGAGAAGGCCGACGCCTGCACCTGCGAGCCGGCAAAGCACTCGAGGGCGTCGCTCGACGTGGTGTCGATGACGGTCACCTCGACGGTGCCGGTGTTCTCATCCGCCTCCTGCACCGAGAAGTCCTCGGGGAACTGCGTGAAGCCGTTGCCCCACTCCACGCCGCCACGCAGGGCAGACGCCACCGTAGCAACCGTCACGTCATGCGCAAGGTCCGCCGTGTTGGAACGGCGCACCACGCCAAACAGCACCTGGGCGGCCACAACTATGACGAGAAACACCATCACGAAGCCGACGGCGGTCTTCGCGATGACCTTGCCCACGTTGGAGCCGGAGGGGTCCTCTGCGGAAAGCGGGTCGATGTCGACGCCGGTGCCCTTCTCCTTGCGGCGACGTCGCTCGCGGCGGGCAACCTCCTCGTTGGAGTGGCCCGTCTCGTCTACGGTCTCGAAGAGCTTCTCGGCCTCGTCGGCGGTCAGCGCATTGGTCTGGCGCCTGGCCATCTCGTTCTTCGGCTTAGCCATCGAGGTTCCCCTCGTTCGCGGGATCGTTCACGGGGCCAGCCGCCTCGCCCGGCGCAAGCCGGTGGGCAATTGCGTCGCAGATGAGGGCGCCCACCACGGTCTTTGCGTCCTCGATCCTACCGTCGAGCACCGCGTCGACCAGCTCGGAGAGGTCGACAAGGTCAACGTTGATGAACTCGTCAGCGTCAGGGCTGGACTGGTGAAAGCTCAGTCCGGTGGCCATGTAGATGTGGATGAGCTCGTCGCAGAAGCCGTCGGAAGAGGCAATCGTGGTGAGATAGGCCATCTTCTCGGCCTGCATGCCGGTCTCCTCGGCAAGCTCGCGATGCGCGGCGTCGAGCGGGTCCTCGCCTGGGTCGAGCTTGCCTGCGGGAATCTCGACCGTCACGCGGTCCAGCGCCGTGCGGAACTGGCGCACCAGGCAGATGCGGCCCTCGTCGGTGAGGGCAACAACGGCAACGGCGCCGGGGTGGCGCACCACGTCGCGCACGGCGACGCGGCCGTCGGGAAGCTTCACGCGCAGGCGGTTGACGTTGAAGATGCGGCCGGTCCAGGCCACATCCTCCGAGACGGGATGCTCCTCGAGGCCGGCATCGCGCGGGTCGTCCTCGCCAAGCACCAGATCGCGCGCCTGCGGGAGGCCCGACATGTGATCCTGACTCGACCGATCTCCGTCGAAGGTGAGGCCATCGGCGGCAGAGCGCATGTCAGCGGTTGCCGAGCGGAGGTCATCCATCGTGGGGACCGCCTCGACGTACTGCGGTCGAATCCGGGAATCGTCAGCCGACGAGTCCTCGTAGGTGTACCCCTCGTCCCTCTCGTCCGTGTCCTGCACCCGTGCCACTGTCTAGGCCTCCCCGTTCGTCTTCCATCGCGCCACGTTGGCGTTTCGTCGCTATGCGTTGCTCCTGGGCAGAACCGCCTTGGCACCAATGTCGTGGCGCAGGGTCTTGCCCTCGAAGCTGATAAGGTCGCAGGCAGCGTACGCCTGGCGGCGGGCCTCCTCGAACGTTGGCGCAACCGCCGTCACGTCAAGCACACGGCCACCGGCCGTGACCAGCTGCCCGTTTGCGTCGGTTGCCGTGCCGGCATGGTAGACGGTCACACCCGGAAGCGCCTCTGCGCGGTCAATCCCCGTGATGGGCTTGCCCTTCTCGTACGCACCGGGGTACCCGGCGCTGGTAAGGACCACCGAGACGGCCCAGTCGTCGTCCCACGTGACCATGTCGGGAGAGAGCGTCCCCTCGTCGCAGGCGAGAAAGACGTCGACAAGATCCGCCTGCATGCGCGGCAGTACGACCTGGGTCTCCGGGTCGCCAAAGCGCGCGTTGAACTCGAGGACCTTGGGACCCTCCTTGGTGAGCATGAACCCGCCGTACAGGCAGCCGGAATACGTGATGCCCTCGGCGCGAAGCTCGTCGACCACGCGCTGCTCGATGGCGACCATGGCCGCATGCTCCTCGGGCGTGACCATTGGAACGGGCGAGTAGACGCCCATACCACCGGTGTTGGGACCCTTGTCGCCGTCGAGGGCGCGCTTGTGGTCCTGCGCCGTTGCCAGCGGCACCAGCGTGGTGCCGTCGGTAAGCGCGAGAAGCGAGCACTCGGGACCGTCGAGGGTCTCCTCCACGATCACCGTTGCGCCGGCCTCGCCAAAGCGACCCGAGAAGCACTCGCGCACGCCAGCCAAGGCCTCCTCGGCGTTCTTGGCAACGATGACGCCCTTGCCCGCGGCCAGGCCGTCGGCCTTCACCACGCAGGGTCCGTCGAGGCGACGCACGTACTCCTCGCAGGGCCCCTGCTCCGTGAAGGAGCGCCAGGCGGCAGTGGGCACGCCCGCGCGCGCCATGACCTGCTTGGCGAACTTCTTGGAGCCCTCCATGCGCGCGGCAGAGGCGTTTGGCCCAAAGCAGGCGATGCCAGCGGAGCGCACGGCGTCTGCCACGCCGTCCACGAGCGGGGCCTCCGGCCCAATGACAACGAGACCGATGCCGTTCTCGCGCGCAAAGTCCGCGACGTCGACGGGCGAGTCCTGGTCGACGGGGGCAACCTGGGCCATGGCGTCCATGCCTCCGTTACCGGGTGCGACCCAAAGCTTGCCCGCGCGGGGCGACTCGGCGAGCTTGGCGAGAAGCGCGTGCTCGCGTCCTCCCGCACCCAGGAGAAGAATATCGACCTTAGATTCGCCCACGTGTCCTCCCTCGTTCATCCCAATGGCATGACGCGCCCGGGCTGCCCGGGCGCGTCATTGCAGCGCTTAGTCCCAGTAGCGGTTGATGGTCTGCTCGCGGTCGGGTCCCACCGTGATGATGGAGACGCGCACGCCAGCGAGCTGCTCGAGGAAGTCGATGTAGTCCTTGGCCTCGCGCGGGAGCTGGTAGAAGTTACGCACGCCAGAGATGTCGCACTTCCAGCCGGGCAGGGTCTCGTAGACGGGCTTGGCGTGGTAGAAGACGGACTGGTGCTCGGGGACGGTGGTGTAGCGCTTGCCGTCGCACTCGTAGGCAACGCAGACCTTGATCTCGTCCAGGCAGCCAAGAACGTCGAGCTTGGTGATGGCAAGGTCGGTGAGGCCGTTCACGCGGGCGGCATAGTTCACGACCACGGCGTCATACCAGCCGCAGCGACGCTTGCGTCCAGTGGTCACGCCGTACTCGTGGCCAACCTCGCCGAGCTTGTCGCCAACCTCGTCGAAGAGCTCGGTGGGGAACGGACCAGAGCCAACGCGCGTGAGATAGGCCTTCGCAACGCCCAGCACGCGGTCGATGCGGGTGGGGCCAACGCCCGAGCCGGTCACTGCACCGCCGGCAGTGCAGTTGGAAGAGGTCACGAAGGGGTAGGTGCCGTGGTCGATGTCGAGCATGGTGGCCTGAGCGCCCTCGAAGAGGATGTTCTTGCCGGCCTCGAGCTGCTCGTTCAAGAAGAGCGAACTCTCCACGATGTACGGGCGGATGCGCTCGGCGTAGGTCAGGTAGGTCTCGCAGATCTGGTCGACGGTGTAGGTGGGAAGCTCGTAGACCTTCTCGAGGATGGGGTTGGTGTAGGCGAGGGCCGCTTCGAGCTTCTCGCGGAAGATCTTCTCGTCCAGCATGTCCTGGATGCGCAGGCCGGTGCGGTTCATCTTGTCCATGTAGCAGGGGCCGACGCCGCGCTTGGTGGTGCCGATGAGGTTCTTGCCGAGCTTCTTCTCGTGCGCGCCGTCGAGGTCCTTGTGGTAGGGCATCACGATGTGCGCGTTGCCGGAGATCTTGAGGTCCTTGCAGGAGATGCCCTGGGCCTCGAGGGTGTCGACCTCGCCGAGAAGGACCTCGGGGTCAACGATGCAGCCGTTGCCGATCACGGGGTAGACGCCCTGGTACATGACGCCAGAGGGAACCTGGTGAAGGGCGAGCTTGTGGCCGCCTGCGATGACGGTGTGGCCGGCGTTGGCTCCACCGGCGTAGCGGCAGACGACGTCGAAGTCTCCCGAGATGAGGTCCGTCACCTTACCCTTGCCCTCGTCGCCCCACTGCGTACCCACGAGAACTGATGCAGGCATTGCTCCCCCTCATTAGAGTGAAATAGGCGGGCAGACGGCGCGAGGCGCACGGTGCCCCTAACCACGCAAGTATACGGCATGGACAAGCCTACTCGTGAGCGGTGCCGGGGCGAGCGGAAACATCCCACACCCATAACAAGTTTGCGCATGGCGCCGACACGATCAGCGCCGCCGTGGGCGAGAAGAGCGCAGCCGCTAGTCGTCGTAGCGCGTCGTGACCTCGAGGAACTTGGTCTTGTTGCCCACGAAGGTGAGGGGGACGTCTCCGAGAGCGCCGGATCGGTTCTTCGCGATGATGAAGTTGGTGACGCCCATGTCCGGGCGGTCGTCGCGCGCCGCCTCCTCCTCGTCCATGGAGCGGTCGAGAAGGATGACGATGTCGGCGTCCTGCTCGATTGCGCCAGACTCGCGCAGGTCCGAGAGCTCGGGGCGCTTGCCGGTACGCTCGGTCACGCGACGGGAGAGCTGCGACAGGGCAATGACGGGGCACTCCAGGTCCTTGGCCATGATCTTGATGCCACGTGACATCTCAGAGACCTCGGTGGCACGGCTGTCCGCGCGGCGCATGCCGGCAGGAGGAGAGAGTAGCTGCAGGTAGTCGACCACAACCAGCCCCAGCTTCTTGCCGTGGAGCATGCGGCGCGCCTTCGCGCGGATCTCGGTGACCGTGGTGCCGGGCGTGTCGTCGATCATGATGTCCAGGCCAGAGAGCTCGTCCGTGCCACGGATAAGCTCGGGCCACTGGTCGTTCTGGATGTGGGCCGATCGAATCTCCTGAAGGCCCACGCCGGACTGGGCAGAAAGCAGGCGCTGGGCAATCTCGATCTTGCTCATCTCGAGCGAGAAGAACGCGACGGACGCCCCGTTGAACGCCGCGTTAACGGCCAGGTTGAGCGCGAAGGAGGTCTTGCCCACGCCGGGGCGGGCGCCGATGACGATCATCTGGCCAGCACGGAGGCCTAGGAGCTTGGAGTCGATGGTGGGGAAGCCCGTCTTGACGCCCAGCTCGGCGGTCTGGTTCTCGCACATGTCCGAGAGCTGGTCGAAGAGGTCGCTCATGATGGAGCCGATGGGCTGGTAGCTCGAGCGCACATCCCTGTTGGTGACGTCGAGCAGCATCTTCTCGGCCCGGTCAACGACCTCCTTGGTATCCTCCGGAGCGTCGTAGGCAAGGGCGGTGATCTGCGCGGCGGCCGAGATCATGCGGCGCAGCGTTGAGTCGCGGCGGAGCATCTCGACATGGCGCCGCCAACCCACGAGGGCAAGCGAGTTGTTGCCAAGGTCGAGCAGGTAGGGCCTGCCGCCCACGCGCTCGAGCTCACCCTGGCTCTTGAGGAAGTCTGCGAGCGAGATGGTGTCGACGGCCATGTTGCGCTCGAACATCTCGCGCATGGCGAGGTAGATCTTGCGGTTGGAGGGGATGTAGAAGTCATCCGGCTCAAGCTCGATGAGGCATTCCTGCAGCACGTCCTGCGAAATCATCATCGCCGAGAGGACCGAGGACTCGGCCTCTGGGTCCTGAGGCATGGCGACGTCCGACGTCGCCGTCATCTGGGTGGGATTGATGTCGTAGCCGTCCTGTGCCACCGTTCCATGCCCCCTCGTTATGCCTTTGGGAATCGATTTTGTCTCTTGGATGCTACCGCAAACGCATGGGAAGCATCCGTCCTTCTCCGTCAGGTGGAGCCACGCCGCCTACCTGCGACTATGCGAAAAGCGTCCTGGTCTTCAACAAGCGATGTTGAAAACGTCCCACTCTGAGCGGGTGTTTTAGGAGTTTTCAACGTTTTCAACAATTTGGCAAGCGGCGTTGCATCGGACGAGAAAAACGTCGAGAGCAAAGGCCTTAAATATTCATTACCTGAGAAACCAACCAGCCTGTTTGGCGAGAATATCCGGTAATTAGGTATTTCCCCAGTTAGACGGGTCAATAAAATGCATTATTCGAGCGTTTGCCCCGCATGCCACACGTGCATGCGGGGCAAATTTGTGGTAGTGCACTCGCTCGATGGAGTCCGGACCGATGCTCCTCAACTGCGGTGATTGTTGAAATCACCAGTTGAGAGCGGGTTTGGTCGAAAACTCCTGAGCTACTCAGCGGCCTCGACGGACTCGGGCGCCTCGTCGGCAGCCTCGGCCTCGGGGGCCTCGGGCTCCTCCGCGACGGGCTCGTCGCCAACGAGGACGATGACCTTCGCGTTGATCTCGCGGTAGAGGTTGATCTCGACTGCGTGGCGGCCGGCGGTCTTGATGGTGGCACCGCGGACGATGCGCTTGCGGTCGACCTCGACGCCAAGCTGGGCCTTGATGGCGTCGACGATCTGCTGGGAGGTGACGGAGCCAAAGAGCTGGCCCTCCTCGCCGATCTTCGCGTCGACCTTCACGAGCTTCTCGTCAAGCGTGGCCTTGGTGGCCTCGGCGTTGGCGATGCGCTCGGCCTCGCGCTTGGCAATGCTGCTGCGGCGCTGCTCGAGCTGCTTAAGGTTGCCCGGGGTGGCAGGCTGGGCGATCTTGTTGCGGAAGAGGTAGTTCTCCGCGTAGCCCTGGGCCACGTCGACGACGTCGCCCTCTCCGCCCTTGCCCCGGAGCTCACCCAAGAGGATGACTTTCATGGGACACTCCTTCGTTCAGTCGGCTATGCCGACTTCTGATCTTGGTCCGTGTTGCTCTGGATGGTGGTCTTCACGCCCCTGGGAAGGTGACGGAAGTTCTTCCACACATCGACAAGCCCCACGATGGTCATGACGTAAAACTGGTCTTCGAGAAAAAGCCCGGCGACTATTGTGCACGCGCCCGCAAACGCACCCACATGCCTGGTTTGAATAAGCCAGGCAATGATGGCAAAGCCCTGGATTGCAAAGGCAATCCGGAGAGCCACCAGGACGTTAGCCGAGACCATGTTCACGGCATTGGTGTATGCCTGTGGCACCACACCTACCGCCGCAAGCCCAAGGATGTCGGCTACAAGCACACCGACGAGCCACACGGGCACGTCGTACTCTATAAGCGTTGGCATGGTGACGCGAAGATCCTCGCGCTTCGCCGACGCGCGGACGCCGAGAAGCGCACAGAGAAACTCGATCAAAGCCACAACGAGATACGCGCTTGGCCAATAGACCTGCAACGTCGCCCGCAGCGTCTCGACCTGCGTTGCCGCCGAGACGGAAGACACGCCAATGCCGCTTGCATACACGTTCACGAGCTGCGTGATCATGTCGGCCATGGAGGAGCCCATCGACTGCAGCTGGATGACATCTACGCCAATGAGCGCGAGCGTACCGCACGTGATGAGCGCAAACGCAACCGAAAGCGACAGTCTGCTACGTGCAGATGCCCATGCCGTCCCAATGCCTATGGCACAGGCAACAAGAACGCTTGGGACCGTGGCAACCTGCGCCACGGCAGCCACTATCGCCGCAGGCACAAGCGTGCAGGCGAGTGTAGCAATACTCTGCAGGGGGCTGCGCGCTGCCAAGGTGATGACCGCGCCGCAACCTATGGCAAAGCACCCGAGCATGGGGATGTACGCGGCTATCACGCCACCGAGTGCGCAAATGACAAGCCCGGCAACGAGCGACGACCTGCCGCGCGGTGCCTGTGCGCCGTCTCCCGCAGGGACAATTCCGCCCTGCTCGGACGAGTTGTCCTTGGGGTTAGACGCGTTCCAGAGCGCAAGCGCCCTGGTCTGCTCGTCTGTGTCCTTCTCCACCGTCATGACCTAGTTGGTTCTTTCTCGAACCCCGCACCTTAGCCGCGGCTGCGGCCACCGCGGCTGGAGACCACGGGGACGGTGTAGGGCAGGAGCGCCATAACGCGGGCGCGCTTGATGGCAACCGCGATATCGTGCTGGTGCTGCGTGCAGGCGCCAGTGACGCGACGGGGCTTGATCTTGCCACGGTCGGTCATGAACTTGCGGAGGAGCTGCACATCCTTGTAGTCGATGTACTCGGTCTCCTCCTTGCAGAACTGGCAGTACTTGCGACGCGGCTGGCGCTGAAACTCTTGCTTTTTCTGCTGCTGAGCCATGTCTGGTTTGCCTTTCTAACGGCGGCCAGAAGGCCGCCTTGCTGTTTCTAGAACGGAATGTCCTCGTCGTACACGTCTGCTGCGGGGGGCGTCGAGACGGGCGGCGCGACCGGTGCGGGGGCGGAGTAACCCGGCTGCGCGGGATACTGCGCGGGCGCTGCCGGCTGGGGTGCCGCGGCGTAGGGAGCCTGCTGGACCTGCTGAGGCGCACCATACTGCGGCGCAGGGGCAGTCTGCTGCGGAGCGGCGGCCTGGTTCCTGGACGAGAGGAACTCGACCTCGTCCACGACGACCTCGAGCTTGCTGCGACGCTGACCTTCCTTGGTCTCCCAGGAGCTATAGCGGAGCTTGCCCTCGATAGCGACCTTGGAGCCCTTGCTGAGGTAGCGCGAGAGCGGTTCGGCACGAGCGCCAAACACGACGCAGTCGACGAAGTTGGGCACGTCCTCCCACTCGCCGGTCTGCTGGTTGCGACGACGGTCATTGACTGCGACACCAAAGGAGAGTACCTGGGTGCCACCGCCGGTAGAACGAAGCTCCGGGTCCCTGGTGAGGTTGCCCGAAATGTTCACCCTGTTAATGCTCACGTTGCTCACTACCTCTCTGTGCGGGCGCATGGCCCGCCTTCCGCTGGCTAGTCCTTGTCCGTGCGGGCCACGATCATGTGGCGCTTGACGGCATCGCTGATGCGCAGGACTCGGTCGAGCTCTGCGATCTGGGAAGGATCTGCGTGGAAGTTGATGAGGGTGTAGTCACCCTCGGTGAGGTGGTCGATCTCATAGGCGAGCTTGCGCTTGCCCCAATCCTCAACGGAGTCGACGGTACCGCCGTCAGTGGTGATAGCGACCTCGATGCGCTTCATGACGCCAGCGCGAGTCTCCTCGTTGCTCGTGGGATCGACGAAGAACAGCAGTTCATAAGCCTTCATGGTGTCACCTCCTCTGGGCTGATGGCCCTGGATCGTGAAGGTTTGCGTCCAGGGCAGGAAGCATGCGATTTGGTATCGTATCACAGCACCCGAAGACAACTCCCCCGTGACCTGCGAATGTGTGTCCGAATCCACAACCTCTTCTGCGTCCTGCCGCATGCGCCCCGCACTTTCGAGACCACGCGTCCCTCTTGCCTTTCCAAAGGGTACGGCTCGTCGCTGACAACAATCTGACGCTGGACGGACAGGCTACTGACACAGAGCTGACAGGCACCGCTCTGGGGGCGGCGAATGCCGTCCTTGCCCACAACGAAAACTCGTAGCGAGATGCTCATCATACACAACTTCTACACATTTTCCGATTCACCGTTCGCGCCTAGACATCGCGACAAAGAAAAAGAGCAGGCACCACCTGGCACCTGCTCTCGCATTCAAATGGCGGAGGGGGAGGGATTCGAACCCTCGTACCCCCGAAGGGGTAAACGGTTTTCGAGACCGCCGCATTCAACCACTCTGCCACCCCTCCGTGGGGTGAAAAGCGGCGCCCCAGTGGGACGCCGCTGGATTTACTGGCGGAGAGTCTGGGATTTGAACCCAGGATACGCTTTAGGCGTATACACGATTTCCAATCGTGCTCCTTCGGCCACTCGGACAACTCTCCAGGAACCGCGACGGCTAGTATATCGTATCTTTGCCGTGGAAGGGAAGTCGTTTTTTCTCCACTGCTTCTTCTCGCACAAACGGTCGTCCAAAATGGCCATTTGCGAGAAGATAGACGCCTGTCCAATCACGGGGGAGTCAGGATGCCGGAGCTGTTTTCAAAGTATGGTCCCGAGATGGCTGCCGTTTCGCTGCCCGCTTGGCTTGACCTGGCAGCACTCATGGTCGGTGCGGTATCCGGCGTCCTTGTCGCGCGCGAGCGAAAGCTCGATCTTGTCGGGTTTGTCGGCCTCGCGATGCTCTGCGGCCTGGGTGGTGGCCTCATTCGAGACGTGACCATGCAGGCGGGCTCGGTCTACATGCTCTCCTCGCCCTATGCCATTCCTGCGGCAGCTGGCATGGGCATCTTCGCCTTCTTGTTCCCAAGCCTCTTCGATAAGTTCTCAAACCTCATCGAGTGGGTTGACATCGTCTCCGTGGGGCTCTTTGCGCTCATGGGGGCCGACAAGGCCATTGTCTATGGGCTCCTGCCGTTCTCGGCCATTCTCATGGGAACGCTCACCGGCGTTGGAGGCGGCATGCTCCGTGACGTGTTTCTGGGCGACATCCCCCGCATCTTCAAGCCGAGCAACTACTATGCGCTGTGCGCTCTCGCTGGCTCTACCGTCTACTATGTGGCGGTCATTGTCTTTTGGGTGGCAAAGCCCTGGGCGGCCTTCCTTTGCGTGGCGGTGACCGTAGGCCTCAGGCGCTGGTCGCTCCACTACAACGTGATCTCGCCAAACGACGTGAACCTTGCCCCACGCGTAGCCGGTGGGGTACGCAAGCTCACGCGGCGCGTTTCGAGAAGCAGGAGCTCTGCGAGAAGGAGCCGCAGTTCCGCTCGGAAGCACAACGACTAATGTCTGCACTCAGTCGCGTCCGGTGGAAAAAAGAAGGGCACCACGGTTTTATCCGCAGTGCCCTAGGCTGATTAGTTCATGTGCAGTGCCAGCCGGGCCTACTTGTCAACCAGGCCGTGACGCACGCGCCACTTGCGGCGCTCGACCTCGGAGAGGATGCGCTTGCGCATGCGGATGTTCTTGGGCGTAATCTCGACCAGCTCGTCGTCCATGATGTACTCGAGCGCCTCCTCCAGCGTGAACGTGCGCGGCGGCGTGAGCTGTACTGCGATGTCTGCGGTGGAGCTACGCTGGTTGCCAAGGCTCTTGGTGCGCGCGATGTTCACCACGATGTCGCCGGGCTTTGAGCGCTCGCCGACGACCATGCCCTCGTAGCACTCATCACCGGGGCCAACGAAGAGCGTGCCGCGGTCCTGCAGGTTACCCAGGGCGTAGGCAACGGCCTTCTCAGTGGACATGGAGATCATGGCACCGTTCTGGCGCTTGCCAAGCTCGCCCTCCATGGGGCCGTACTCGAGGAAGTTGTGGTAGAACACGGCCTCGCCGTGGGTCACGTTGAGGATGCGGTTCTTGAGGCCCATGACGCCGCGCGTGGGAATCTTGAACTCGAGGTGGTCCTGCTTCACGCCGGAGACCATGTTGGTCATGTTGCCGCCGGAGTTGCCAAACAGCTCGATGACCTTGCCGGAGTACTCGCCGGGGCACTCGACCACGGCCTCCTCGATGGGTTCGAGCTTGTGTCCGTGGCCGTCATCCTTGAAGAGGACGCGCGGGCGACCGACCTGGAACTCAAAGCCCTCGCGGCGCATCTGCTCCATGAGGACCGAGAGGTGCAGGATGCCGCGGCCGGCGACCTCGACGCCGGTCTTGTCGGGCAGCTCCTCGATGCGCATGGTGACGTTGTTCTCGCGTTCCGTCATCAGACGCTCCTTGAGCTGGCGGCCACCAACAATGTCGCCATCGCGGCCCACGAGCGGCGAGGTGGACGCCTCAAACACAACAGACATGGTGGGCGGATCGATCTCGATGGGGTCAAGCTCCACGGGGTTCTCGGGGTCGGTGTAGACGTCGCCAATATCGGTGTGGTCAACGCCCACCACGGCAGCGATGTCGCCCGCCTGGGCCTCGCTGCACTCCTTGCGGCCCAGGTAGTCAAAGGTGAAGAGCTGCTTGACCTGGCTCATCTCGCGGCTGCCGTCGTTCTTCACCACAAGAATCTTGTCGCCGGCGTGGATGGTACCCGAGTAGATGCGGCCAATGCCAATGCGGCCCACGTAGTCGGAGTGGTCAACGGTCACGCACTGCATGGCCAGCGGACCCTCGAGGTCGACGTCGGGCGCAGGCATGGCGTCGATAATCATGTCGAGCAGCGGATACATGTCCATGTTGCCGTCGTTGGGGTCGAGGCGTGCGAAGCCGTTGACGGCCGATGCGTACACCACGTGCTCCATAGCAAACTCAAGTTCCTCGTCGGTGGCACCCAGGTCCATCATGAGGTCGAGGCAGTCGTTCAGGGCCTTCTCGGGGTTGGCGCCATCGCGGTCGATCTTGTTGATGACAACCATGATTGCAAGGTGTGCGGCAATGGCGTGCGAGAGGACGAAGCGCGTCTGGGGCATGGGGCCCTCGGCCGCGTCTACCAGCAGCAGCGCGCCGTCTGCCATCTTGAGCACGCGCTCGACCTCGCCGCCAAAGTCTGCGTGGCCCGGGGTGTCGATGACGTTAATCTTGATGCCCTGGTACTCGATGGAGATGTTCTTGGCCAGGATGGTGATGCCTCGCTCGCGCTCCTGGTCGTTGGAGTCAAGCACGCGCTCCTGAACCTGCTGGTTCTCGCGGAAGGCATGGGTGGCCTTGAGCATCTGGTCAACCAGCGTAGTCTTGCCGTGGTCGACGTGGGCAATGATTGCGATGTTTCTAATCTGCTCTTGGAGCATGGGCACCTCTCGTCTAGCTCGCTAGCGTAGCAAACGCCAACGCTTACGGATTCGCGGCAACTTTATACCAGCGCGAGGGCCAGCGGACCCCACAGCGCATCGTTCCACGCAAACTGCTATATGGTACGCCAAAGAGGCCGAGGAGCGCGACGCTTCGCTTATCCCAGCAGGTTCTCCACCTCGCCGGCAGGGGCGGGGTCTGTCCAGGCAAAGTTGTCGCCTTCGCCTTTACCATCTACAAGCGAGAAGGCCGAAAAACTCGTACGGCCTCGCTCGCCAAACTCGAGTATCACCGCATCTTGGTAGGCGCCGCGCTCGTCGGCAACAGCACCCTCGTAGGCAAGGGCATAGCGCACTGGGTCGCCAAGCTTAGCGCCCACGTCACCGTGAGATCGCACAAGGTCGCGCACCTTCCTGCGGGCACCCTCGAGGCACTCCTCCGGACCATCATCGGCAAAGGTGTAACTGGCAACGTGGCAGGCGGCATCTTCGACGGCGAGAATCACATCCAGTTCAACGCCCTCTGCCAGCACGTCAAACGCCTGGCCCATGAGGGTGCTCGAGAGGTCATCCAGCTCCGGCGAGACGCCCTGTCCGTCCTTCTCAGCACCCATGAGGCCTCCCTGTTGCCTGCGTTGTTTCTCTGACACTCCAATGGTAGCCGTTCCTCCATGCTCCACCCCCTCCCGTTCTTTAGCGGTTTTTGAGAATCGGAGGTCGCGTTTGCCCAGTTGGCAAACAGTAGGCTTCTCAATTTCCGCTAAATAACGGGAGAGACCGGACGATAGAAACCATTGGAGGGCAGACGGTAGGGGTCAGAGGTCCATGCCCTACAGCAGGCGGCCAAAGCGCTGAACGTACGCCCTCCTCACCACCAGCACGAGAGCTGCGTAGGCACCTACCACCAGCGGCAGCGCGGCGAGAAATACCGCAGGCAGCGGTGCCATGCCAAGGCCGGCTCCCACCGCGGTGAACGGAATGACAAGCGAGAGCACGATGGCACCGGCGTCAAACAGCAGCACGCGCCAGTCAGCCATGCTCTGTGCGAAGGGCACGCGCTCGGTGCGCACCAGGTGCACGAAGAGCACCTGCGTGCACATGGACTCGGCAAACCAGCACGCCTGGAAGGTGGCCGCAAAGCGCGCCATGGCCGCAGGGTCACCTGCAATGGTAGGCCAGCTCCCGCCAGCCACGGCCGGGCACACCCAGAAGAACAGCAGCACGTAGGTCACCACGTCAAAGAGAGAGCTCGTGGGCCCAACCCAGCACATAAAGCTCGAGATGGAGCCGGGCCTCCAAGTCTGCGGCGCCCGCAGCTCGCGCGCATCGACGTTGTCCCAGGGAATGGCTGCGCAGGCGCAGTCGTAGATGAAGTTGAGCAGTAGAAGCTGCACGGCAGTCATGGGCAGGAAGGGCAGAAACACGCTCGCCACCAGCACTGAGAAGATGTTGCCAAAGTTCGAGCTTGCCGTCATCTTCACGTACTTGTTCATGTTGAAGAAGGTGCGGCGGCCCTCCACAATCCCGCGCTCCAGCACGCCCAAGTCCTTCTCGAGAAGGATGATGTCTGCCGCCTCCTTGGCCACGTCAGCACCGGAGTCAACCGAGACACCACAGTCGCTCGCGCCCATGGCGGCGGCGTCGTTCACGCCGTCACCCATGAAGCCAACCACGTGCCCACGGGCCCTCAGCGCGCGCACCACGCGCACCTTCTGGTCGGGCGCGAGCTTCGCGAACACGGACACGTGCTCCACCTGCTCCTCAAGTTCCTCGTCTGAGAGCTGGGCCACGGCGGCTCCGTCAAGCGTCCCCTCCACGTGGAGGCCGATGGTCTCGCACACGGTGCACGCAACACGCAGCGAGTCGCCGGTGAGAACCTTGGTGGTCACACCATGCTCGCGAAGCGCCGCAACCGCCTGGGCTGCGCTCCTCTTGGGCGGGTCGAGAAACGCCAGGTAGCCGATGAGCGTCATGTCCTGCTCATCCTTGCCAGAGAGTACCTCCGCTTCGGCCGGGTTGGCCTTGCAGGCCACGCCCAGTACGCGCATGCCCTTGTCGGCCAGGTCGTATGCCGTGGCAAGGACCTTCTCGCGCATATCAGCGCTCAGGGGCACCACGCGACCACCGTACTCGACCTCGGTGCAGACCTGCAGAACCTCCTCGATGGCACCCTTGGTGACCATGCGGCGATGGCCGTCGGCGCGTTCGACCACCACGCTCACGCGCCTACGCTCGAAGTCAAAGGGAACCTCATCAACAAGGTGCCAGCTCGACGCAAGCTCGTCTGCGTCGATGCCGCGGACACCCTGGGCAGTCTCCTCGCTTGCGCGCGAGATGATTGCAGAGTCTATGAGGTTGCGCATGCCCGTCCCAAAGAAGCTGTTAAGAAACGCGTAGCGCAGCACACAGGGATCCTCGTTACCCTTGAGGTCAAGGTGGCGCTCAAGCACCACATGGTCCTCGGTGAGGGTGCCGGTCTTGTCGGTGCAGAGCACATCCATTGCCCCGAGGTTCTGAATGGCGTCAAGGCGCTTCACAATCACACGGTCGCGAGAGAGGTCCACGGCACCCTTTGCCAGGCACGTGGTCACGATCATGGGCAGCATCTCGGGAGTGAGGCCAACGGCAACCGAGAGCGAAAAGAGCAGGGCCGAGAGCCAGTCTCCCTTAGTAATGCCATTGATCACAAAGACGAGAGGAGCCATGACCACCATGAGCCTCAGAAGGAGCTTACTCACCGAGGCGATGCCCTCGTCGTAGGCAGTCTTGCCGCGCGACGCCCCCAGGCTTGTGGCCATGCTGCCGAACATGGTGTTGGCACCAGTGGCAACCACCACAGCAACGCCGCTCCCCGAGACCACGGTAGAGCCCATGAGCACGATGTTTCCAAGGTCGCCCGCCGTGCGAGTGTCGTTTGCGGGCCTGGCACAGGGCGCCGCCGTACGCTCCACAGGAAGACTCTCGCCGGTGAGAGAGGACATTCCCAGGAAGAGGTCGCGAGCCTGAATCAGGCGGGCGTCGGCGGGCACGATGTCGCCGGCGGCAAGGTGCACGATGTCACCAACAACTACGTCTGCCAGGGGAATCTCGATGCGCCCCGTGTCCTCGCGCTCTACGTTGCAAGTAGTCTGGATGGTCTTGGCAAGCGCCGCCGCGGCGTTGTCGCTCTTGCCTTCCTGGACAAAGCGCAGGATTCCGGAGACGGCGATCATGGCAAAGATGATGAGGAAGGTCGAGGGGTCGCGGTCTGCAGGTGCGGCGAGAATCACATCCGTTACCAGGGATACCGCAGCGAGAAGGGCGAGAATTCCCGTGAAGGGATCCGCAAACGCCTTGAGGAATCGCACGATGGCGGGATCACGGCGGACGCGGGTCATCTCGTTTGTGCCCCAGGATGCACGAGCAAGCTCGACCTCGCTGTCCGAGAGTCCGTCTCGCTTTGTGTTGAATTCGCTGTAGACCTCGGCGGCGTCGAGCGCAGATATGCCACGCAGCCACTCGAGCTGGAGTGTCCTGCGCGTATCCCTTTTGGATGTCGTCGCGACATGACGGGTGAGAAGCCCCCTCGCGGTGAGCTTGACGGTGGTGAGCAGCCTCATGGGCCACCTCCGATCCCGGGGATGCACACGGGTGCGCCACGCGTGGCGTCATGCCCGCGGGAACCGGCAGCGAAGCTAGCACGTCATGATTTTTTACAGAGTTGCACCTGCGCTACCGGCGGTGCCCGTCTCCCCTGTTGGCAGGCACCAACCCTAGTAAGCTTGCGTTTTCTCGAGCATGGCTACCGTCACTCATGGTTGGCACCTCCTCGGAATTTGGGGCTCCCCGCCCCTTGGAACCAGGTGTATTTACTATACCCCGAGTTCCTCGTCATCCTCTTGATTGCACCATACCTCCCGTTCTTTAGCGGTTTTTGAGAACCAGAGGTCACGTTTGCCCAGTTGGCGAGAAGTTCATTTCTCAGATACCGCTAAAGAAAGAGAGGTGCCGGAGAGGGAAAGGGCAAGCGGGGCTGGTAACAAAAAGAGGACCCCGCGGTAGCAACCGCAGGGTCCTCGAACGTGTGGTGGAGACAATGGGGTTCGAACCCACGACCTCAGGCTTGCAAAGCCCGCGCTCTCCCAGCTGAGCTATGTCCCCTTATAAATAATCACCCCAGCGGCGACTCGGCTAACGCTGGGGTGACTATTGTCAAAAGGTGGTGGGCCTGACAAGGTTCGAACTTGTGACCTCCCGGTTATCAGCCGGACGCTCTGACCAACTGAGCTACAGGCCCAACGCAAGAAGGAATACTACACCCCACCCCACTCAAGGTCAACAACCACTCCCAAGAAATTTTGGGAGATTCTTCGGGAACATCGATAGTACAGGGCTTGGGACGCCAAATGCGCAGGCATCCTGGCATCTCTCGGCAGAAGTTTTCGTGACCAAGCTTGTGCACCCAGCATGTTTGGGTAGGATAGGCGGGCAACAGCACGACAGGGGGTGGCTACATGCTTACGGAAATGGACATCAAAACGGTGGTGATTGGCGGGGGGCCAGTCTCTTCCCTCATTGTCCTCAAGCCAGCAAAGCAAAACGAGAAGGAGCCGCTCAGCCTTCCCATCCGCATTGGGTCGGTAGAGGCGACGGCAATCAGCATGGGCGTCAATCCTGAGAACAGCGCACGCCCCATGACTCACGATTTGCTCAAGTCTGTTATGGAGTCCCTTGGCGGGCACCTGCGCAGCGTCATCATCAACGACGTCTCGGGCACCACGTTCTATGCCCAGCTCGACCTCGTGAACGCGGACGGTCGCCAGGTTCTTGTTGACTGCCGCCCGTCTGACGCCATCGCGCTAGCCGTACGCTGCGGGGCGCCGCTCTTCGCCGAGCAGTCCGTGCTCGACGTAGCAGGCATGCCCGACTTTGGCGCCATTGAGGACCAAGAGCACAATCAGGAGATGCAGGACTTCCACGAGTTTGTGGAGGGCCTCTCGCCAGACGACTTCAACGTGACCGACGGCGGCGACAACGCCCCACAGAAATGAGACAATGAGACAAAGGGACAGTCCCTTTGTCTCATCCCTTTATCTCATCGGACCGCAAGAATAAGGACCCGGCAGCCAACGACTGCCGGGTCCTTTTCGTTGCTAGCCCCTGCTACTCAATGAGACAAAGGGACTGTCCCTTTGTCTCACTCGTCCTCGTCGAGAAGGTCGGGCGAGACCTCCTCGTCACCGCCGATGTCGACGGACTCCTCCTCGTCGGCATCCTTGGCACCGGCCGCCGCAAGGTCGAGCATGCCCTGGTTGGCGTCGTGCTTGGGTGCCTTCTTCTTGTGGGCGACCATGCGCGCCACGGCAGAGACGTGGTCGCTCTCGGCGAGGTTCATGACCTTCACGCCCTGCGTGGAGCGTCCGAGCTTGGGGATGTCGCTGGTCTTGACGCGGATGACCACACCATCGACCGAGACGATCATGAGCTCGTGCTGCGGCCCCACCACGCGGCAGGCCACGAGGTTACCCTTCTTGGCCGTCATGGCAATGGTGAAGACGCCCTGGCCACCACGCTTGTGCTCGGGATAGTCGGCTACCGGGGTACGCTTGCCGTAGCCGTTCTCGGTGATCACAAACAGGTCGCCGTTGCCGTTGGTGATCTCCATACCCAGCATGGAGGCTCCACCCTTGAGGGTGATGCCGCGCACGCCGGAGGTGTCCCTGCCCATGGCACGAACGTCAGACTCATCAAAGAGGATGGCCTTGCCGTCGGTGGTCACAAGGATGACCTTGTCGCCAGCGCGCACGCGCCTCACGTTGACCAGCTCATCGCCGGACTTGAGATTAATGGCAATGAGGCCGTCACGACGAGTGCGGTCATACTCGGACATTGCCGTCTTCTTGACCATGCCATTCTTGGTGGCAAACATGAGGTAGTCATCGGCGGGGAAGTCGCGGCAGGTGATTACGGCCGTGGGGTGCTCGCCCTCGGAGAGCGAGAGCACGTTCACAATCGCCGAGCCGCGCGCCTGGCGGCTACCGATGGGCAGCTCGTGGACCTTCAGGCGGTAGACACGACCAAAGTTGGTGAAGAACATCACGTAGTCGTGGGTCGACGCCACGAAGAGGTCCTCGACAAAGTCATTGTCCTTGAGCGAGAGGCCCTGGACGCCCTTGCCGCCACGACGCTGGGAGCGGTAGGTGGCAACCGGCAGGCGCTTGATGTAGCCGGAGTGGGTGACGGTGACCACCATGTCCTCCTCGGCGATAAGGTCCTCGACGTCGAGGTCCTGTGCCTCCTGGGAGGAGATGCTGGTACGGCGCTTGTCGGCAAAGCGCTCCACGATCTGGCCAAGCTCGTCCTTGATGACGCCCAGGATCTTCTCGCGGTGGGCGAGAAGGTCACGGTAGTAGTCGATGAGCTTGTGGAGCTCTTCGATCTCGGCGGCGAGTTGCTCGCGGGCCAAACCGGTGAGCTTGCGCAGGCGCATGGCGAGAATGGCGTCGCACTGCGGGTCGTCCAGGCCAAAGCGCTCGTTCATGCGGCGCTTTGCCTCGACCTCGGTCTCGGAGGAGCGGATGATGTGCACGATCTCGTCGATGTTGTCGACGGCGATGAGCAGCCCCTCCTTGATGTGGACATCCTTCAGCGCCTTGTCGAGGTCAAACTGGGTGCGCCTGGTCACCACGTCAATCTGGTGATTGATGTAGTACTGCAGCATCTCGCGCAGCGTAAGCGTGCGAGGCACGCCGTCTACCAGGGCGATGTCGATGGCGTTGAAGTTGGACTGCAGCGCCGTCTTCTTATAGAGGTTGTTAAGGACCACCTGCGGGACGGCGCCCTGCTTGAGGTCGATGACAATGCGCATACCCTTGCGGTTGGACTCGTCGCGCATGTCCGAGATTCCCTCGATCTTCTTCTCGTTGACCGCCTGGGCAATCTTCTCCTGGAGAAGGCCCTTGTTGACGGCATAGGGAATCTCGGTGACCACCAGGCGCTGGCGGCCGTTCTTGATCTGCTCCACGTGGACCTTGGCGCGCACGGTAATGCAACCGCGACCGGTTTCGTACGTATCGCGAATGCCCTCGGTACCCATGATGACGCCACCCGTGGGGAAGTCGGGCCCGGGAAGCACGGTCATGAGCTCGTCCGTGGTGGCATCGGGGTTATCGATGAGCATGTTGACAGCTGCCGCAACCTCGCGGAGGTTGTGGGGCGGCACGTTGGTAGCCATGCCAACGGCGATGCCCGAGGAACCGTTCACGAGGAGGTTAGGGAACCTCGACGGAAGGACGGCGGGCTCGGTGAGCGACTCGTCGTAGTTGGGCTGGAGGTCGACGGTCTCCTTATTGAGGTCGGCGAGCATCTCCATGGCCGCACGCGTGAGGCGGCTCTCGGTGTAACGCATGGCCGCCGGGGGGTCACCGTCGATGGAGCCAAAGTTGCCGTGACCATCGATGAGGGGCAGGCGCATCGAGAAGTCCTGCGCCATACGAACCATCGAGTCATAGATGGCAGCGTCGCCGTGGGGGTGATACTTACCCATGACCTCGCCGACCGTCCAGGCCGACTTCTTGTGGGGCTTGTTGGGCGTGATGCCCGCCTCGTTCATGGCGTAGAGAATGCGCCTGTGAACGGGCTTCAGACCGTCACGCACGTCCGGCAGGGCGCGCGCCACGATGACCGACATCGAGTACTCGAGGAAGGACTGCTTCATCTCGGTAGCCATGTCGGTGGGCTTGAGCGTGCCGCCATGGATGTCGGTGAGGTCGAGGCGGGTGCCTGCCTCGTCGGAAATCGTATGGTCGAGGTCCGCGCCGGCGAGATGCCCTACATCCTCGGCGTCATCGTCGTCCGAGTCGTCATCCTCGGTATCGTCGTAGTCCTCATCGTCCAGCTCGTCATCGTCTTCGAGCTCGTCGCCCTCGTCCGGGCCTACGCCATTCTCGAGATCGTCCTCGTCATCGGCGGGACCATGGTTCCTGTTGTTATCGTCTGCCACGAGTTGCCTTTCTCATCTCTCGCTTGTAGCGCCTGGTGAAGGCCTTAGATGTCAAGGAAGCGCACATCCTTGGCGTGCGTCTGAATGAAGTCCTTGCGCTTCTCGACCTGGGTGCCCATGAGGTCAGAGACGGCACGCTCGGCCGCCATGGCGTCATCGATGGTCACCTGCAGGAGGATGCGGTTCTTGGGCTCCATGGTGGTCGACCACAGCTGCTCGGGGTCCATCTCGCCCAGGCCCTTGTAGCGCTGGACGGTGTACTTGGTGGAGTCCTCGAACTTCTTGGCCTCGACAGCAAGCTCCTCGTCGGTGTAGATGTACTTTCCGTGCTTCTTACCCTTGGGCTTGAGCTGGTAGAGGGGCGGCTGCGCCACGTAGACGTAGCCGGCCTCGATCATGGGCTTCATGTAGCGGTAGAAGAACGTGAGAAGCAGGATGCGGATGTGAGCACCGTCGACATCGGCATCGGTCATGATGACAATCTTGTGGTAGCGCGCCTTATTGATGTCGAACTCCTGGTCGACGCCCGTGCCAATGGCCGTGATGAGCGAGGTGATGGTGTCGCTCGAGAGGGCGCGGTGCTCCTGCACGCGCTCCACGTTGAGGATCTTGCCACGCAGGGGGAGCACCGCCTGGATGGAGCGGTCACGCGCCATCTTGGCCGAGCCACCTGCGGAGTCACCCTCGACGATGAAGAGTTCGGTCATCTCGGGGTCGCGCACGGAGCAGTCGGCAAGCTTGCCGGGCAGGCTCGCGCTCTCGAGAAGTCCCTTGCGGCGCGTGGCCTGACGCGCCTTCTGCGCGGCGAGGCGACCCTTGGCGGCCTGCGAGGCCTTCTTCAGAATCTCCTTTGCCTGGTTGGGGTGCTCCTCAAGGTACTCGGCCATGCCCTGACTCACGATGCGGTTGGTGAGCGTGCGCATGTAGGAGCTGCCCAACTTGGCCTTGGTCTGGCCCTCGAACTGCGGGTCGGGGAGCTTGACCGAAATTACCGCCGTGAGACCCTCGCGGATGTCGTCGCCCGTGAGGTTGGGGTCCTTCTCCTTGATGATGTTCTGGCGGTGGCCGTAGTCGTTCACGGCCTTGGTGAGGGCGGTCCTGAAGCCCTCAAGGTGCATGCCGCCCTCCTCGGTGTAGATGTCGTTCGCAAAGGAGAGGGTGTGCTCGGAGTAGGTGGTGTTCCACTGCAGGGCCACCTCGACCTCGCCCATCTGCGAGAAGGGCGCATCGGGGTCTGATTTGCCCTCGATGTAGATGGGCTTCGAGAGGCCGGGCAGAACCTCCTTCTCGTACTTCTGGCCGTTCCAGCCGTTGAGGTACTTCACAAAGTCGATGATACCGCCCGAGTAGCAGAACTCATCCACGCGAGGCGTGAGCTCGCGCTCGTCAGTGAGGATGATCTTGAGGTTCTTGTTGAGGAATGCCGTCTCCTGCAGGCGGTCGTGCAGGGTGTCGTAGTCGTAGACCGTCGTCTCGAAGATGGTGTCATCGGGCCAGAAGGTAATGGTGGTGCCGGTTGCCTTGGTCTTGCCAACCTCCTTGATCTTCTCGGTGGTCTTGCCACGCGCGAACTGCATCTCGTAGATGCCGCCGTCGCGCTTGACCTGGACCACCAGCTTCTTGGAGAGGGCATTTACGACCGAGACGCCCACGCCGTGCAGGCCGCCGGAGACCTTGTAGGCCTGGTTGTCGAACTTGCCGCCGGCGTGCAGGATGGTGAGGACGACCTCGAGGGTCGAGATCTTCTTCTGGGGGTGCTTGGCCACAGGGATGCCGCGACCATTGTCCTCGACGGTCACTGAGTTGTCCGGATGGACCGTCACCTTAATCTTGGTGCAGAAGCCCGCCATGGCCTCGTCGACGGAGTTGTCGACGATCTCCCACACCAGGTGGTGCAGGCCCGCAGACGAGGTGGTACCAATATACATGCCAGGACGCTTGCGCACGGCCTCAAGGCCCTCGAGGACCTTGATTTCGCTCGCATCGTACGAGTTGTCGTTCTTCTTTGCCACGTGACTCCCCTCAGAGCTGAGCAAGATACAGAGTCAAATATACTCCATGGGCACTTTTCTTCTCGGCACATTAGAATTTGGGGGGTCTAAAACAGAATACCTGCGCATCAGCGCCACTGAGAGGCGTGTTAGGGCCGAGAAGTTCCGTCGTTCGTGTCTCTGCTCTTTTCGCGCCTGAAGGACAGGCTCATGGCCTTGTAGACGCTCCCTCTGAGAGATTCCGGTACGGATTCCGCAAGCTTTTTGACAGTGTCCTGCTCGCTTCCGGTAAGTTCCGGCAGCGGTGCCTTGGGCGGCTCGCCCGCAGCGGCAACACTTGCACGTTCCTTGCGCGGCGCAGCACCGTGCCCGTACTGGGAGACGATGAACTCGATCTCGGAGACCTCAAGGCCACCCATGGAAAGGCGCGCCCTGTAGACCTCGCGGTTTGCCCTGAAGTCCACGGCGCGCATGCGCGAGTCCACGTAGACGCCCAGTATGGGGGCAGCCCCCTTCACGTGCGGTTCTTTGAGGAAGACGCCCGTGGTGTGGGCACGTTCCACATCTCCGTTCACGTTGTGCCACACGTAGGCGGCGCGCTGATTGGCACTCATGGAACGTCGTGCCTCGGGACTCGAGAACATGCCCTTGAGCAGTGACGATATGCCTTCGTAGTCCTCACTCACCAAACTCCACCACCTTCGAGCGAGAGAGCAGCTCGTCCGAGAAGTACCCAAGGTTGGTGGTTGTGACCACCGTCTGGATGCCGCTCTGGGCAAACTCGATCACGGACTGTCGGCGCGTCTCGTCCAGCTCAGACATCACGTCGTCCAAGAGCAGCAGCGGTCGCGAGCCGGTAACGTCCTCCGAGACGAGTACCTCGGCCATCTTAAGCGCCAGCACGATGGAGCGCTGCTGTCCTTGCGAGCCAAAACTGCGGGCGTCTCTGCCGTCGATGGCAAAGACCGCGTCATCGCGGTGGGGTCCCACCGTGGTTTGCTGGCGACGGAGATCATCGGCGCGCACCTCCTCAAGGCGCGCAAGGAAGCGCTCGGCAAGCTCCTCGCGCGAAAGCGAGAGGGGGTCGTCGCAGACGGTGCTCTCATACGTGCACGTAAGCTCCTCGCCGCCAGCGATGCTGCCATAGACGTCCAGGATCTTCTCGCGCAGGCGCCCAAAGAGGCGCACGCGGGCCTGCAGCAGGGTCGCACCGCCCAGCGCTACGGACGAGTCCCAGGCACTCAGTAGCGAAAGGTCTGGCCTCTCGTCCTTGAGCAGGCGATTTCTCTGCTCAATGGCACGAGTGTAGGCGGCAAGGAGCTTTGAGTAGCCCACGGCTGCCTGGCAGCCAAAGCCGTCCAGCTCCGCACGGCGGAAGGACGCCCCACGCTTCACAAGCGAGAGGTCATCTGGGCAGAAGAGCACGCTCATGAGCGAGGAAGGCATGTCTGCCGCCTGGCAGTGCTTGCCATTGCGCGAGAACTGCCTGCGCTGCGGGGTGATGTCACAGGCAACGTCCACCACGCGACCGTCTCCCGCAAGTCGCGCGCGTATGCGGGCGCGCTCACAGCCGGCAAGGATGAGCTGCGACGGCGTGGGGTGTCTAAAAGACGCCCCCGCCGTAAGCATCTGTAGCGCCTCGACGGTGTTGGTTTTGCCTACGGCATTTCTCCCCACAAGAATCGTGGTCGTGGGAGAGAAGGACACCTCGCGCTCGCGGAAGTTCCTGAACTGCTCGAGCCCCAGGCTCTCTACGAGAAGGCCCACGCTACATCCGGACGGGCATTAGCATGTAGAGGTAGTTAACCTTGCCGTTGGTCTTGAAGATGCCGGGCTGCATGTTGCTCTGCAGCTCCAGGACCAGCTCCTTCTTGTCCGAAATGGCATTCACGCAGTCAAAGACGTAGTGGTAGTTGAGCGCAATGGAGAGACTCTGCCCCTCGACCTCCACGGGCAGAAGCTCGGTGGACTCGCCCTGGTCGGGCGAGGATGCCGAGAGGCGCATGACCTTGCCGTCAGCGTCGATGTCAAAGCGCACGGAGGCGTTGGAGATGGCCACAACCGAGACGCGCTTGAGCGCCGCAGAGAAGGCCTCGACGTCAATGTGCACCGAGGTATTGCAACTCGACGGCAGGAGCTGGCGGTAGTCGGGGAAGTTGCCCTCAATCTTGCTCGAGATGAAGGTCGTGTTGCCAAAGGTGAACACCACCTGGCTGTCGGTGGTGCCAATAGAGATGCGCTCCTCGAGATTGGGCATCGAGAGCACGTCGTGAAAGACTGAGCCGGGCACGATGGTACGGAACTCGCCCTCACCGGTCTCGGCGGAGGCGTCGCAGACGGCCAGTCGGTAGGAGTCAGTTGCAACAAGGCGGATGGTGTTGTTGGCTGCCGTGAGCAAGATGCCCTGCAGGATGGGACGCGTGGTCTCCTTGGAGGTCACCTTGTAGACCTTGTCGACCATGCTTGAGAGCAGCTCGCTCGGCAGCTCCGTGGCGTCCTCGAGGGAGTACTCGGGGAAGGCCGGCCAATCGGCGGGGTTCAGGGTGTTCAGACGGAACGAGGACTTCTCGCAGGAGATAGAGATAGTCCGCTCGCCGCCGTCAAAGGTCACCGCTGCGTCATCCAGCGTCTTTACGATGCTCGTGAGCATCTTGCCCGAGACGACCGTCTCACCTGATTCCTCAACGTTTGCGGGGATGCGGTGACGAATCGTGATGGTGAGGTTGTTGGTTTGGAACTCGAGGGTTCCCTCCTCGGCCTTGATGTAGATGCCCGAGAGCAAGGGAAGGGTCGAGTTTGTCCCCATACCCTTGGCAACGACTGACAGTGCCTTGAGAAGTGAAGACTGGCTTACGGTGAACCTCATGGCTGCCCTCTCTTATCTATTAGTTCTTTATCTATATATAAAAGCAATAGTAGTAATAAGGCCTGTCTAAAAGTTGAGAACTCGCAAACTCGCTGGTAGATGCCATAACAAATCTTTTGGTTCGTCTTCTTTGAGCCTACGCTTCTCGACGGTCGAAGGCGTGTCGATAACTCTCTCAACATTGTGCCCCCACTTTTCGAGGGTTTTCGTACGCCTTTCTCCCATCTTTTTGACTTACGTGTTCTCGGTGATGTTGTCGCGGATCTGTACCAGGCGGTCGTGGTAGATTTTGTCCTCCTTGCGCTTCTTGTCCACCACCCGGATGCTGTTGAGCATCGTGGCGTGGCTCCTGCCGCCAAAGTGCTCGCCAATCTCGGCGTAGGTGGCGTCGCAGAGTTCCTTGGAGAGCCACACGGCGATGTGGCGGGCGTTCATGATGTCCTTGTTGCGCTTCTCGCCCACGAGGTCCGTGTGCGAGATGTCAAAATACTGCTCCACCGCGCGCTGGATCTCCTCAATCTTGTACTGCTTCTCCCCGTTTGGCCACGACTCCTTGGCAAGCCTGTTGATGTCCTCGCGCGAAAGCTCCTCGCCGCGCTGCTCGCGGTGGGTCTCGGCGATGAGGCAGCGCTGGCAGAAGCCCTCGATAACGCGGATGTTGGTGCCCGCGCGCTCGGCCATGTAGCTTATGTTCTCCTTCGAGATGGTGCCCGTGATGGCAAGCCCCACGTGGCCCTCGACGGCGTCCTCGTGCATGCGCTCACAGAAGGTGGTGATGAGGCGCAGCTTGAGCTCGTAGTTTGGTACCTGGATTGAGGTCGAGAAGCCCGAGTCCAGGCGGCTCGTCACACGCTCGTCAAAGGCAGCCTCGGCGCCCAGTTGCGAGGGCGAGCGGTCCGCTGCCAGCACGATCTGCTTGCCGGCGCTGGTGAGGTGGTTGAAGGCATCGAAGAAGAAGTCGATGGTACCCGCCTTGCCGGCGAGCTTTTGGATGTCGTCGATGATAAGGACGTCGATGTCGTAGTAGTTGTCGCGCAGAATGTCTGGCGCAGACCTCTCGCGGTGCGACATGGCCGTGGTGTAGTCGGTGATGAAGGATGAGCCGTCCTTGTACACGCAGACGCGCGTGGGGTCGTTCGCCGAGATGTAGTTCTGGATGGCGCGCAGGAGGTGCGTCTTTCCCAGGCCGCTCTTGCCGTAGATGAAGAGGGGGTTGTAGGTGCGGTTCTCGCCGTTTGCCACCTGGAGCGCGGCCTGGTAGGCGAAGGTGTTCTCGTCGCCTACAACAAAGCGGTCGAAGGTGAGCTTGGAATCCATCTCCGAGATGTCGTCTACCAGTGGGTTTGCTGCTCGCCGCTCGTGGCCGGCAGCCTCTTTTTCAGCGTTGTCGTCGAGCCACGCGTCCTCGGGGGCCCGTGGTTGCGGCGCGGGCGCCGGTGTTGGTATGGGAGTCGCTGCCTGCGAGGACGGTGCCATCCACCTGCGAGCCTCCTCGGGTGTCACTGCCGAGCTTGTTGTGAGCGGCGCCGCGTCGGGGTCCTGCACAAAGGAGAGGTCGAGCGTGGTTGGCTCAAAGGCTGCCTCGGTGAGGCACTCGTTGATAACGTCGAGGTTCTTCGAGAGGCGGTTCTTAACCGTGCGGCTGTGCGTCTCTACGTGGAGTACGCCGGGGTCAAGCGACACAGGTACGCAGCTGCGCAGCATTGCCATGACCGAGCCAGGCAGGTGACGCTTGCTTACCAGGTCAAACATGTCCTGCCACAATGCCTCGGTATCTGAGTCAATCTCTGGTCCCATGCCTGCGTGTCCCTCTCGGCGTCTGCGGGCGCATGTTGCGCCCCCCTGTCTCGTGCAAGAGCTCATTATAAGGAAAATGTTGAAAACTCTGTCTAATGAACCTTGCGGGCGTCGAGAACTACGAGAAATGTTGAAAACCATGCGTATGGGCTGGCGACAAGGTCGAACGACTTACACGAAATTCTGTCCCAGTTGTGTGAGGTAGTACTTCTGGCCGACCTTCTTGAGGATTCCCATCTGCACCATGTTGGCAAGCTCTCGTGACCACGTGGGTGCAGACCTGCCGTAAGTCCGCACGAGCTCCGTGGGGCCAACCATCTCGTGTGCCGAGAGGTACTCGAGAATGGTCTGCGAGCGGTCCGAGAGATTGATGCGGCCAAGCTCCGCCGTCCACGCGGGAGGCTGCTGCTCTGGCGCGGGCGCAGCTAAGGGTGCTGGCGTTGCAGCTGGTGCGGGTGCGGGCATGGGCGCCTGCTGCTGGTAGCTTGGCTGTGGATAGCCCTGCTGCGAGTAGAAGCCCTGCTGGACCTGCGGTTGCGCTGGCTGGTAGTACTGTTGATAACCTGGCATGTAGGTCTGTGTGTAGACTCCTGGCATCTGCTGGGTGGGATATGGACTCTGCCCATAGGGCTGTGGCATCTGTGGCATTGCTCCCGCAGGCTTGCCTGGTGCCGCGCACCTCTCGGCGTCCTCCTTTGGCCTGGTAGAGATTGTGACGACCGTCCCCCCGGAGATGTTGTCCTCTATGGTGAGGCTACCGCCCTTGTCGGTCATGTACTGCTGCACGTACGGAAGACCAGACCCCACGCCGCGGATATAGTGCTTCATCTCCTCGGTTGCGGAGGTCGTGCCGTACTCCATGGCCAGGTCCTTCTCCTGTATACCAGGTCCTTGGTCAGAGAAGCGCAGTGTGTTGCCGCCATCGAGGATTGTAATAGTGGGTGCGATGAAGTAGGCGTGGATGAAGTTCTCAACAATTTCGCGAATCACGGTGAAGGGGATTTGGCTTCCCTGCTCGTGTGCCAAGCGGTTGACGGTTGCGGTGATCTCCTCGAGGTAGCTTCGGATGTCCGTGGGCTCGATAACCACCACGCGTGGTGCTGCCGCTGCGTCGTCATAGATGGCTATGCGCGCGGGATAGCGCACGGCTCCAAGCTCGCCCTGGGGGGCGCCTTCGCCACCCAGGGAGTTCTCTGGGGACTTCTCGTCTCCCTTGCCCGCATCTTGGGGCGTGTTGTCGACGAACGGATAGAACGCGTGGTCCATCCCGCTTTACCTCTTGATTCTTTTCACCAGCTCTGACTTTTCAACCTCGTTTGAACCTTGGATGAAAACTTTCACTCGGATTTCTATGTGAACGAAAGTTTTCAACAAAGGATGAAACATGGTTGATAACTGGGACTCAACGTAAAATACCGGCTGGAAAATCATAGCATCAGGAAGAAAGTTGTCAGTAGGTTGGTATGGTCTTTTCGTCTCATGGAAGATTTCTTGCAAAGCTTTTCTACTGGGGAGTGGCTGGCGCCAAGCCTTACCATGAGACAACCCACTGAGAATCCGTGCAGTTATTCTGCATTAAATTGACATCTTGACGGAGAGACCCTTACAATCTTTGGGCTTAGTGCTCAAGACATTAGACCCGTATGGGAGGAATACATCATGAAGCGTACGTATCAGCCCAACAAGCGTAAGCGCGCCAAGACCCACGGCTTCCGCGCCCGTATGGCCACTAAGGGCGGTCGCAAGGTTCTCGCACGTCGTCGTGCCAAGGGCCGCAAGCAGCTCACCGTCTAACACAGCATCATGGAGACCATCAAATCGCGTGCCGAATTTGAGAGGGTCTTCTCGCGCGGGAAGCGCTACAACGACGCATTACTGCGCATTCGAGTGGTGCCAACGAGCGAAGGCGACCTGCCGAAGGTCGCCTTCGTTGCGCCAAAAAGGCTTGGAAACGCCGTCTACAGAAATAGGTGCAAGCGCGTCCTGCGAGAGGCAGCACGCGCTTGTTCGCTACCGCGTGACGGCTACGACGTAATCCTCTTCTCGACCGACAAGACCCATGACAGCTCTCCCGAGCGCGTGGCGACGTCCCTTGAGAGGTTGCTCGAGAGGGCCGGTGTGGTGTGTGGCTGAATCCAAGGGGGAGTCTGCGCTTTCGCGCGCGGCTACGAGGGCAATTAGGTTCTATCAGCGTCGCATCTCACCCTTGTTCCTTCCACACTGCATCTATACGCCCACCTGCTCGGAGTACGCTCGACAGGCTATAGCCAAGTACGGTCTGGCGAAGGGCGGGTGGCTTGCCGTGAAGCGCATCTTGCGGTGTCATCCCTTCCACGCCGGTGGATACGACCCCGTTCCCTAATCGTCTGGGGACACACACGGAGGAACCATGTGGGATTGGATTATTGACTTTCTCGCCGGCGTGCTCGCGGGCATTGAGGGATTCTGCGGGGACTGGGGCCTCGCAATTATCATCCTCACCGTCATCATCCGCGTGCTCATCATGCCTTTGATGAACAAGCAGGTTGAGTCTTCCGCACGCATGCAGGCTGCACAGCCCAAAATCATGGAGCTGCAGGCCAAGTATGCCGACGATCCCGAGCGCCAGGCCCAGGAGATGCAGAAGCTCTACTCTGACATTCACTTCAACCCTGTTATGGGTTGTCTGCCAGTGCTGCTCCAGATGCCCGTCTTCTTTGCACTGTTCACGGTGGCTCGCGATCGCATCCCCTCTGATGCAAGCTTCTACGGCATCATCCCCTCGCTTGCTGGCTCTGCGGGCGGCATGATCAGCTCCGACGGATGGGGCCCTGCTGCTATCTACATCTTCTTCGTAATTCTCTTTGGCGTCCTCACGTTCCTTCAGATGGCCATCAACTCTGGTCAGGTCTCTGAGGACCAGCGCAAACAGCAGCTTGGCATGGGCGCTGTCATGGCCGTGATGATGGCGTGGTTTGGTTGGAGCATCCCCGCTGGCGTTGTCCTCTACTACAACGCTTCTGCGCTGTGGGGCATCGTGCAGCAGTACTTCGTGACGCGCAAGGTCATGGAGAAGGCCAAGGCTGAGGCAGAGCAGAGCATGCAGGGCCAGTCCTCCGTCACCGTCGATGTGGTACGCAAGGAGAAGAAGCCCCGTCCACATAAGAAGAACTAGTGGTTGAGCAGCAAATACTTACTAATTTCGTCGATATGCCTGTTAATATACGTGATATCTAATATTTAGTGAAATTTATACCTACCTGCCTAGGAGGTTTGTGATGGAGGAAGGAAACCTCGACGAGGTTGTCGAGTCTGAGGTGGTTGTTTCGGGTGATACCGATGTACAGGACTCCTCTGTTGATGAGTTCGCGCAGATTCGTGAGCACTATGAGGCTGGCGTTGCTCTGACTGATGACGAGACCGACCGCATTGCCGATGTTGCCGTTGAGTACCTGCGCGGCATTCTCAATCTCTTTGGTGAGACGCACTCCTCCATTGACGAGTACGATGGCGATGAGGGTGAGCTCATTCTTGATGTGAGCGGTGGAGACCTTGCCGTCCTCATTGGCCGCCACGGTCGCACGCTGGAGGCTCTGCAAACGGTTATCTCCACGCTCGTGAGCAGTCGTCTCAAGTTCTACTATCCCATTGTTGTTGACATTGAGAGCTACCGCAGCCGGGCCAAGAAGAAGATCGAGCAGATGGCTCTCAACGCTGCTTCTCGTGCCAAGAGCCATGGCTCCAGCGTCAAGCTTGCTCCTATGAATGCGTACGACCGTCGTTTGGTTCACCTTACACTGCGTGATGATCCCGAGGTCACTACACACTCTGAGGGTGACGACCCTGACAGGTACGTCGTGATAACGCCGGTTAAGCTGTAGTCCATCTCTTATTGGTTCTACATGCGCTACAGTTTGGGAGGGTGAGATAGTCACCCTCCCTTTTTTCTTGCCAAAATCTTTTGACTCAAGAGTTTTTGGCAGTATGTAAAACTCTATGGAATCGTATGTCTTGCTATAAGGAGTGAAGATGGATCAAAACTCCCATGAGGTTCTTAAAGATGAGCTCCTTGAGATTCTCGCCTCCGATACTGACCTTTCGTTGATTACTGTGACCCCAGAAATGGCCGAGCTACTCATTCAACATTTAGAGCTCGTCGTTGAGAAGAACAACAGTATTAATCTCACTAGGATTACCAATGAACATGAGGCTATTGTCCTGCATGTCATCGACTCACTGTTGTTTATTGCTCATAACCCCATTGTATTGGGGCCAGACGAGAAGCTATTAGATGTTGGTACTGGAGCTGGCTATCCTGGACTGCCTCTTACAATTGTGAGTGGTTGTCAGAGCACACTCATTGATTCTGTTGGCAAGAAGGTTAATGCCGTTGAAGAGTTTACTGATGCGCTGGGGCTCACTGATCGTGTCTCGTGTTTGCATGCACGCGCTGAGGAAGTTCCCAAAGCTTGTCACTCTCGATTTGATGTTGTTGTTGCTCGTGCAGTTGCCCAAACGAATGTTCTCATTGAATATGCTACGCCTTGCTTGAGAAGGAATGGAACCCTTCTTGTTGGCAAAGGGAACCCAAGTGATGAAGAGACTCAAACTGCCTCTCGTGCTGCAAAGATTTGTGGGCTTGAGGAATCTGGTCGGTTTGAATATGAACTTCCTCATGACCTTGGACACAGAACCATTCTTGTATATACAAAGACTGGCAATCCTCGTATTAAGCTTCCACGTCAGAATGGTATGGCAAAGAGGAGCCCCCTTGGACTCCAGTAAGACAATGTAAGTATTTATTTTTACTTCTCAGCTCTATCGACGTATCTTTTGCGGCTCTCATCGGATTGCTTCGATGGGAGCCGATTTTCTATGAGCAGAAGTATTTAGCTGTTTCACGTGAAACACGACTCATGGTTAGCTGCATAACTTAAGAGTGCAAACCTTTGGAATTGCTAATTTCTTCTGTGTGGAATTTAGCCTGTTTCACGTGAAACGGCTTTATTCTAGCTCAGACTCAGACTAGGAGTTTGTTGAATATTGATTTAATGTAATATTGCCTAGAAAGTGAGCTTTGGACGTTTCAAGTGAAACTACTTTGTCGAATCTTAAAGTCACAATTGAACGTTCTTATAGTGGGATAGATCACAACACCAAAAGAAAGTGAAATTTTCGATATTTCATATGAAAAGACTCGTTGTAATCAATATTTGGCAAATAGCTCAGCTATTAAGCTTCGTGATATATGCATTGGTTTCCAACGAAGACTCAATCCAGTAGTGTTTCACGTGAAACGGCTGGAAACTAAAATTCAGGGTAAATTAAGTGATAAACAACGATGTTTCACGTGAAACGGCTAATTCGATTAAGCAGAATACAAAACAAAGCTGATTCGATAAAGATTCTCGATGTTTCACGTGAAACAATACCCTATGATTGTCACACACCACATTGGTGAGCAAACACAGTTTAGACGTAAAAATACTCGGCAATTGGGGGTTATTCGTGGGCTTTCAAGATGTAAAACGCGGATTTACCAATAGAGACCCGAAAGTATTAGCGATTATCAACCAAAAGGGCGGCGTTGGAAAATCAACGACGGCGATAAACCTCTCTGCAGCGCTTGGAGAGGCTAAGAAAAAGGTACTTGTCATCGATTTGGACCCTCAGGGGAACACGACAAGTGGATATGGCATCGAGAAGGAAGATCTCGAGCACGATATGTATGATGTCTTGCTACAAGACTTCCCAATTGAGGATGTAATCGTCGATACGGTTGAAGATAGGGTTTTTGTAGCACCAGCAACAATTCAACTTGCTGGTGCAGAAATAGAGCTCGTATCAGCAATGGCGCGCGAAAGCATTCTAAAAAACGTTGTTGAAAAGATTAAAAATGAATTTGATTACGTTTTTATCGACTGCCCACCATCGCTCGGATTGCTCACAATCAATGCACTTGTTGCTTCAGATCAACTGCTGATCCCTATCCAGTGCGAATATTATGCTCTGGAGGGAGTTACGAAGCTCATTGAATCAATGAAGATGGTTAAGAGTCGCCTTAATCCTTCTCTCGCGATATTTGGCGTCGTCATGACTATGTATGACACGCGTACAACGCTCTCGCACCAAGTGGTCGAGGAGTGCGAGAACTATTTTGGCCAGCAGATATTCAAGACATACATTCCTCGCAATGTCAAAATCGCTGAAGCACCAAGCCATGGTTTGCCAGTAACAATGTATGCGCGAATGAGCAAGGGTGCTTCTGCCTATACAAAGCTTGCTAAGGAAGTGATTCGTCGTGGCTAAGAAATCAGGTTTGGGCAAGGGACTAGAATCACTGATGGGCGAAGCGAATGCAGAAGTAGGCGCCCCAGCTGCAGATTCAACGTTGCCAATTACACAAATCAAGCCAAACAAAGGACAGCCACGCAAGAACTTCAATCCTGATGAACTTGCTGAGCTTGCCGATTCCATCAAGCAGAATGGCATACTTCAACCAATAATCGTTCGAAAAAAGGGAACTACCTATGAGATCGTCGCAGGTGAGAGACGCTATCAGGCAGCAAAGCTTGCTGGTCTAGATGAGGTTCCAGTAGTCATCAGAGACATTAGTGATGAGGACGTATTCAAACTCGCCCTCATCGAGAACCTCCAGCGCTCAGACCTCAACCCTATTGAGGAGGCGCAGGGATATAAGCAGCTGCTTGACAAAAATGGACTCACGCAGGAAGAGGTAGCGCGTCTCGTCTCAAAGTCGAGGTCTGCAATAACTAACACGCTCCGACTTCTTGACCTTCCAGACGAAGTTCAGGAGCTCATGAGTGAGGGTAAGCTGACTGCTGGCCACGCGAGGGCAATTCTCGCCGTCCCATCTGAGGAGGGACGGGTTCGTCTTGCAGAGAAGGTAGTTGCTCAGGGTTTGTCGGTACGACAGACAGAAACCCTTGCACCACTGTTTTCTGACAACAGCCAGGCGGAGCCGGTGCATCGCCAACCAGTACCACAGTCCTTCAGGCGCGCGGCACGACAGATGAGGCTGGCACTAGATACCAACGTAAAGGTCAAGACCGTCCGTGGAAGGAACAAGGTGGAGATTGAGTTCGAGGACGAGGATGCGCTTGCCCACCTTGTCGACCTTCTCACAAGGGACTAGGAGAAGGAATGAAGAAGCTACTTCGTGGCGTGGTGGTCATCGCAACCGCTGCTGGCGTTGGTTATGTGGTCTACAAAGAGGTCCTCACCGACGAGGCCAAGGAGAATATCAATAAGATGGTGGATACGGTTAAGACCTCCTACGAGCGCATAAACGAAGTTATCAACTCGGTGAGAGGCGACGTTATGCCGGACGATGGACCTCTACCTAACGTCCAGACAACCATGCGCCAGTGGAAAGATCTTGGATACTAGGGAATCCGCTGAAGCGGTAAGAAGATAAAATTAAGAACATATGTTCCAATTAAGAGGGGCGATCATCAATGAGTGACCGCCCCTCTTCCAAGCAGAGCGTTAAACGGCTTACAGCTCCTGCATGCGCTGCCTTAGCTGCCCGCATGCAGCGTCAATGTCTGCGCCCCGGGAGTTTCTGATGGTAGCCTCGACGCCAACGGAAGCCAGGCGAGCAACAAACTCCTGGGCACGCTCGGGGCTTGCGGGCTTGAGCTTAGAACCGGGAACCTCATTGAGCTGGATGATGTTGACGTGTGCCAGAGTGCCGCGACAGAAGTCGCACAGCGCGCCAAGCTCATCCTCGTTGTCGTTGACGCCCTGGATAAGTGCGTACTCGTAGGTGGGCCGGCGTCCAGTCTTGTCAACATACTCGCCCATCACGTCATAGAGATGAATGAGGGAGTACTTCTTGACGCCAGGCATGAGAATGTTGCGCGTGCTCTGATTGGCGGAGTGAAGCGAGACGGCGAGCGTAAACTGCTCGGGCTCATTGGCAAAACGCTTAATCATGGGGATAACGCCGCAGGTGGACACCGTGAGGTGGCGCGCGCCAATCCCCGCACCTTCAGGAGAGTTGAGGCGCCGCAGCGCGGCGAGCGTAGCATCGTAGTTCATCATGGGCTCGCCCTGCCCCATCATCACAACGCTGGTAACACGCGTGTTGAAGTCATCACGCACGTGCATGACCTGCTCGTAGATCTCGCCAGCGGTCAGAGAGCGGGTAAGGCCAGAGGCGCCGGTTGCGCAGAACGCACAGCCCATGGCACAGCCTGCCTGCGTGGACACGCACACGGCAAGGCGGTTCTTCGAGGGCATGCCAACGCACTCAACGGCAACTCCGTCAGGGAAGCGAAGCAGGTACTTGCGGCTACCGTCTTGCGAGACCTGCCGTGCGACCTCCTCGACGCCTCCGAGTGTGACGTAGTCCGCAAGCTGGGCTCGCAGCGCCTTGGACAGGTTGGTCATCTGGTCGAGTGAGGTGGCGTTCTTGACCCACACCCAGTCCTCAATCTGCTTTGCACGGAACTTAGGCTGACCAAGCTCGGCGAGAAGGGTCTCAAGTTGGCCGTTCGTGCAGTTCCTTAGGTCGAGCTTCTCGTTGTTTCGGTTGACGTCTTCCGTCTGCATTTATGGCCCCTTGCCCTTGTCGTATGGTGTGGTGGAGTATCCTCTTTGGGTTACTGTCTCCGTGTGAGTTGAGTCTACCGCACGGCGGAGAGATGCGAGGGAGAGCACATGACAAGTCAGGACGTGTTGGGCCTCAAGGTTGTCGTTATCGCCGGCGGCTGGTCTGACGAGAAGGAAATTTCCCTGGACTCTGGGCGCGCGTGCCAGAAGGCGCTCACTGAGGCAGGTTTCAAGGGCGTTGACCTGCTCGATGCCGCAGACGGCGAGTTTGTGTCGAAGCTCGTTGCCGGAGGGTACGACGTGGCCTTCGTCGCAATGCACGGGCGTTACGGCGAGGATGGCTGCATCCAGGGCCTACTCGAGATTCTGCACATGCCCTACACCTTCTCGGGAGTTCTTGGCAGCGCGGTGAGCACCGAGAAGGAGGTTGCCAAGACCCTCTACCGTCAGGCTGGCATCCCCACGCCGCGTGGGACTGACGTTGCGGCTGACACAAAGCTCACGGATGACGATGTTGACCGCATTGTGGGTGAGCTTGGCCTGCCGCTCTTTGTGAAGCCCGCGGCCAATGGATCGAGCTTTGGTGTCACGCGTGTGACCAGCGCCTCCCAGCTTCGCGAGGCCGTGGAGCGTGCGACGGCTGGTGGCGACAGGGCCCTCATCGAGGAGTGCGTAACCGGCACCGAGATCACCGTTCCCGTGATTGGCAACGCCGAGCCAAAGGCGCTACCGATTGTTGAGATTGTGACAGGAGCGGAGTTCTATGACCTCAAGGTCAAGTATGAGCCCTCCTCCATGCACCACGTGATTCCTGCTCGCCTTGAGGCCGGTGTCTACGCGCGTGCCCAGGAGCTGGCCGTTCGCGCGCATCGTGCCCTTGGCTGCCTTGGGGCTTCGCGCAGCGACTTCATTGTGCGTGAGGATGGCACGCCGGTGATTCTCGAGACCAACACCATTCCCGGCATGACCGAGACAAGCCTCCTGCCCGACTCCGCCCGTCATGGCGGCATCGAGTTCCCCGAGCTCTGCAAGAAGTTCGTGGAGTATGCGCTCGAGGCCCATGGGAAGTCGGAGGCATAGCATGGCCCTAGCCAACGTTGGCGGGCGAGAAGAGAACACGCAACGAGCTGCAGCCGCCCTTGAGCGGCTGCTTCTTCCTGGAACGCCCGAGGACATTCGCGCCAACTACCAAAGCCTTGCCGAACGGGCGCAAATCCATGGGTTTGACCTGCTTGAAGAGGATATTGTGGTGCTCGATACAGAGACCACGGGCCTCTCGTTCAAGGACTGTGAGCTCATAGAGATCTCTGCTGCGCGACTCTCTGGCCGCGAGGCGGTGGAGCGCTTTGAGACCTTCGTTGACCCCGGCAGGCCCATTCCCCCAGAGATCCAGCGCCTTACGGGGATACGCGACGTAGACGTTGCTGGCGCACCCAGTCCCGAGGAAGCGGTTCGCGACCTGGCGGACTTTGTGGGCGGCTCTCCTGTGCTGGCGCATAACGCGACCTTTGACCGCACCTTCATCGAGGGGGTCCGCGGCGGCTCCGAGGTGTCTGACACCTGGATTGACACGCTTGCGCTCTCTCGCATTGCTCTCCCGCGCCTCTCGTCCCACCGGCTCTCGGATATGGCAGAGGCGTTTGGCTGCGATTCCGTCACGCACCGCGCGGGAGACGACGTAGACGCCCTCTGCGGTATGTGGCGCATCATTCTGCTTGGACTCTCTGACCTGCCGACGGGGCTCCTGGGTAAGCTCTCGGACATGCATCCTGAGGTGGAGTGGCCGTTCAGACCCGTTATCGCGCACCTTGCAGCCGAGAGCGGCCCGGAGCCCTTCTCGCTGAAGGCCCTGCGTCACGGGCTGGTCTCCCGCGAGGAGGCGCATCCTCGCGCGGATGCCGCCGAGAGCGACGAGGCGCTCATTGCGCCCGCTCCTGAGGTGATACGGGACGAGTTCACGGCAGACGGCGTGGTCGGACGCATGTACGAGAACTACGAGACCCGCCCGGAGCAGGTCTCGATGGCACTCGAGGTGCGAGACGCCCTTGCCACCTCGACGCACCGCACGATCGAGGCAGGCACGGGCGTTGGGAAGTCCATCGCCTACCTGCTGCCCGAGGTCCTTTTCGCCCAGCGCAACAACGTGACCGTGGGAATTGCGACAAAGACCAACGCCCTTACCGACCAGCTTGTCTCCCACGAGCTGCCGGCGCTTGCCCGCGCGCTGCCAAAGGGGCTCACCTTCCACAGCCTGAAGGGCTACGAGCACTATCCGTGCCTGCACAGGCTTGACCGCGCTGCCGTAGAGGATCTTCCTCTTGAGCTGGCACGCAACGACGGGCGCTCAGACAATGCCATCTCAGGCGACATGCTTACGGCCATTGCCGTGACCTATGCGTACGCCTGCCAGTCTCCTGACGGCGACCTTGACGCGCTGGGAATTCGTTGGCGCTACGTCCCGCGCCAGATGCTCACGACCACCCCCAACGAGTGCCTGCGCACGCGCTGCCCGTACTTCCCCAACGAGTGCTTGGTCCATGGTGCTCGCCGCCGTGCCGCCAGCGGCGACGTGGTGGTGACCAACCACTCGCTGCTGCTGCGCAACGTTGCTGCAGAGGGGAAGATTCTGCCGCCCATTCGCCACTGGGTGATTGACGAGGCCCACTCCTTTGAGGGCGAGGCCCGTCGCCAGTGGGCGCACGAGGTCTCTGGCGATGCCGCCCGTGCGGCGTTTGAGCTGCTTGGTGGCACAAAGAGTGGTGCGCTGCACACGGTGATGACGTCCGTCTCGGCATCCAAGCTCGAGGGGGCAACGCTTGTACGGGGGCCGCTCACCAAGGCGGCGGCGTCCGTTTCGCGCGCGGCTGTGTCCACGGCCGACCTCTTCATGGCCGTGCACGAGCTTGGGCCGCTTGCAAGGGGCGACGGCGGCTATGACATGGTGACTCTCTGGATTGACGAGAAGGTCCGCGAAACGCCGCAGTGGGGTGCTGTGGCAGAGGCGGGGTCTGCTGCCGTGGCGCATCTGGACGAGGCGGCGAAGCACCTAGGTGAGGCTGAGGAGAAGCTTGCCGAGGTCGCTCCGCAGCTGGCCGCGGACCTTACGGAGTCTGGGCGCTTTGTCACCGAGCTGCTAGAGAGCCTGCGGCTTATCCTTGGCGGAGAGGACCAAACGTACGTGTATTCCGCTGAGCTATACCGCTCCAAGCGACGCATTGGTGCCGAGAAGCTCCTGGCCGAGAAGCTCGACGTGGGTGCGGACCTTGCCCAGAACTGGCTGCCCGAGATGAAGAGCGTGGTCTTTACCTCGGCAACCATGGCGGTGAGGGATGACTTCTCGCACTTTGACCATGCGGTCGGGCTTGACCGCCTGCCTGCAGCCATGCACAAAGATGTGCGGCTTGATTCAAGCTTTGATTATGACAACAGCATGTCAGTCATTGTGACCAAAGATATGCCGGCACCAAACGAGAGTAACTACCTCGATTCCCTTATCGAGCTGCTCTATAACGTTCACTGTTCGATGGACGGCTCTGTGCTCACGCTGTTTACCAACAGGCGCGATATGGAGCGTGTGTACGCCGAGCTTTGGCCGCGTCTTAACAAGGCGGGGCTTGCATTGGTATGCCAAGAGCGTGGCTCCTCTCCGCGACGCCTGCGCCAGCAATTCTTGGCCGAGAAACGTACGTCGCTGCTCGCACTGCGCTCGTTTTGGGAAGGCTTCGATGCCACCGGTGACACGCTGAGGTGCGTGGTCATCCCAAAGCTACCGTTTGCGAGCCCCAACGACCCCATAGTGCGTGAGCGAGACCTGCGTGAGGACCGTGCGTGGTGGCGCTACTCGCTTCCCGAGGCGGTCATCTCGGTAAAGCAGGCCGCAGGCCGCCTTATTCGCACGTCGAACGACCGCGGGGTGCTGGTGCTCGCGGATTCGCGCGTAGTGCAGAAGCGCTATGGCCGGTCCTTTACGGGGTCGCTGCCTTCCAAGAGCGTGACTACGCTGGAGACCGCGAATGTGGGTCGCTACATCGAGATGTGGCGCTCGTCGCACGAACGATAGGTGCGGAACAGCTACTGCTCATCAAGTTTTTTGCGCGCATAGGCGACGGCGAGGGATCTGACCTCGCTGTCGCCTATGTATACGGTGCCGGAACACGCAGCGAGGCGCCTAGGCAGCCAGTCTCCCCTGTAGTAGGGAATCCTGGCGTAGACCACGGAGCCGTCGTCGCGCTCAACGTGCAGACCGGGCCAGTCGAGAAGTTCGAGGTAGTGCCTGTCGTGGAAGGTAACGCGTACCGTGCGCGTGCCAACACTCTCCTCTGGTTCTGAGCCAACTTCTTCTGCCGGGGCGACGCTCACGCATTTCATGCGGTCCAGCCGAAAGACGCGCTCCCCATGGCGGGAGGGGTCATAGGCGTCGAGATACCAGGTGCCATTGGTGTTGCGTAGCCCCCGCGGGTCAACGTGACGCTGCCTGGGGGCGTCGTCAGCAATGCCCTGATACATGAAGTCGAGCATCCCAAGCTGGGATATTGCCTTCGAGCACGTGAGGATTGTCTCTCCCACCTGGGACTTGTTGGAGTCTGTGATGCCGCCGTCATCACCCAGGGCACACGCGACATGGGCATTGCTGATGCCTGTGGGAGAAAGCGATGAGGAGATCTTCTTTCGCAGCGGCGCATCTACAGGAATCCCCAACTGGTCGAGGGCCGCCTGCACCGCAATGGTCTCGGACTTGGTGAGGCGAAGCCTTCTCGCGTGGTTGCCTGCGCTCCCTTCCAGGGTAAGACGCCCGTTGCCGGTGTCTGCCGAGAGGGGTAGAACCGCCGCACCCTCGCCACTCGCGGAGAGGATAAGTTCCATGCGGTGGCGCGCTTCTTCCTCGGAGATGCCCAGGCGTCCTGCGATGGTGGCAACGTCGATGCTGTCACCGGCATGGTCCAGCGACGATATGATGGCCACCAGCTCGCGGGCCTCCTGCAGTCCTCCCTTGCGACCAGCACCCTGCTTGCGACTAGCCATGTGCAACAACCCCTTCAAGCTTTGCGTGCCAGGCAGCAACAAGTTCTGCTGGTGTGAGGGGCGTAATGTCTTCCGCGATGGCCCACGATGCGGCGTCCTCAATGTTGCTCACCTCAACGCGCCACGTTGTGGTTGCGTGGGGTTCGTGGGTGGCCGTTGGCGTCTCGAACGTCCCTTTGCCTCTCGTGACCTGCATGAACTCGCGCACCGCATCCTCAGGTACAGCAAACACACCCTCGCACGAGGTTGGCCCCAGCTGGAATGGGAGCTTCTGCCAGTCCCTAATGTCGAAGTCCTCCGGAATCTCGAAGGACGTTCCTGCAATCTTTGATGCGCGGTGGACCCGGTCAATGCGGTATGTGCGAGAAGAACCAGCGATTACAGATCCGGCGTCGTCGATGGCAGGCGCCACCATGTACAGGTGCCCGCGCATTCCAAAGAAGCCGTAGGGGGCAATTCGACGCTTGATGGTTGTTCCGTCGGCACGGGTGTAGTCGATGGAAGCTGCAATACCAGAGAAGCTGCACTCCTGAAGGGTGGCGAGCTGTCGGCTTGGGACTCGCTCCTCGGCAGGCAGCGCAACTGACACAGGATAGTCAAAGGCATCATCGATCTTTGAGAGCGCGATGCGCAGCTCTGCTCCATAGGGAAAGTCCTGGTCGTCGACGAGGGGAAGACAGGCCACGTCGAGCGCCATGGCGTCTTCCTCCGAGAGCTCAGTGCTCTCCACGAACGATGCGCTGTCCACCTGCCAGAGCGCCTCTGGGCCGTCGACGCGCCTCACGGTGATCCCACACTCGGCAAGGGCAGCCCTGTCACGGCGGAATGCCGTGCGATAAGAGTCTGCCTTTGTGAGGTCGGAGTAGAACGCGTGCCAGATGGTGGCGTCGCGAATGGTGTCCGAGCTCATGAAGGCAAGGGCGAGCGAAGCGATTCTCCTTGCCTGCTCGTCGTCCTTTGAGATCTCGGCATAGCCGTCCACAGCGTTCAATTCGACCCTCCCGTCCAAACCACGGCGGCGGCCTGCGTGCCCCCATCAGCCATAGCCGTGACCTTGACTCATCTGGACTAGAAGATAGTAGACCGGATGACATTCGGCGAGCTTCGGGTGCTGTCATGTGCGCTCGTTGTGGGGGAATTGGCGTGCAGAAGACCGTCCAGGGGGTACCGGGGTGATATCGAGGTCCCTCAAGACGTATACTCGACAAAGTATATGCGCATTCTCGCGACCGAGGGGGCCGCGTGACCAGCGGAGGATGTACAGCATGGCCATGACACATGATTATATGGACTACCTGGAGGATCAGATTGGCATCTCTCCTGCAAACAGCCAGGAAGAGCTCCAGGCCGCCCAGACTATCGCCGACCTCATGCGTCAGCATGACGTGGACGTTAACGTGGAGGAGTTCGATGCTCCGGGCCTTGGGCGCATGGTACGTTGCGTCCTTCTCGCTCTGATGTTTATTGGGACAGTCCTTTCTGGCACGGGTGTCTCTGCCCTTGGCGTCATTCTTGCTGTGGTACCAGCGGCTCTCCTGATGCTTGATGCGCTTGGAATTGGAGGCGGCTTCCTCTCCAAACTTGGGCCGTCCGCGCGCAGCCAGAATGTGGTTGCCGTGCACCATGCCACGGGAGAGCTTGTTGCCAAGGGCAACAGGCCCATCGTGGTGGTTGCCCACTACGATTCTCCGCACGACAGCTTCCTGTACGGAAGTCCGCTCTCCCGCTACATCCCTATGTTGCGCAAGGCGCTCAAGTGGCTTGTCCCTGCCGTTGGAATTTGTGCCCTGCTCCAGGTGTTCTCCTTCCTGCCCGCGCCCTTCCGTTCGGTCCTCTGGGTACTTGGCATCCTGCTTGCGATTCCCCTCGCGGCATTTGGCGCCGATGGCATTTACCAGAAGTTCTCTCGCTGCTCGCTTGGCTCTAATGACAACAAGTCCTCGGTTGCCGCCCTTCTCGGCATCCTTGATAACGTTCGCCCCTCTGGCGAGAAGCCCGTTTCGCAGCGCGCCATCGAGAGGGAACAGCGTGAGCAGGAGGCAGCTCGGGCTGCTGAGCTTGCCGCAAGTCAGGCTGAGACCGCCCCGGAGCCTGCTCCGGCTTCCGAGCCGGAACCCGAGGAAGTAGTTGGCGTCCGTCACGGCAAGGATGTGATTGCTGCCCTTGGAATCCTTCCTGCCGATTGCGAGATTGAGTACGTTGACTCCTCTAGGAATATGAGAGCCTCGTCGTACGACGCCGATGAGACCAGCGAGTTGCCCGGAAGCCCTGTTCGCGCCGGCGCGCGCATTGATGCCGAAACCGAAGTTGACACTGCGGACTCTACCGAGAGCCTCCCCAAGCCAATGCCCTCCCGTACCACTGATGCAAGCGTGGAGCCTGCCCCTGCTACTCCTGCGGCAGATGTTGACGCTACGGCGGAGGTGCCTACCCCTGGTGCTGCCGGTGTTGACGTTGACGCCGCGGCGCCTGCTGAGGGTGCCGCCGCAGATACCCCTGCACCTGCTCCCGAGAAGACCCGCTTCTTCGACCGCAAGAAGCTTGCGAGCATGTTTGACCGCTTTGAGAGCCGTGGCGTAGGCGAGAAGGACGACTCGGGTCTCACCGCGACGCCCAACGACGACCTTGGGTCTACGCGCCCGACAGCGCCAACGCCTCGTAAGCGCCCCGAAAAGCCGGACGATCCCAACTGGGGCAAATCGAACTTCAAGCCACAGGTTTCGGATGTGGCGCGCCGAGCTGCACTCTTTGATCTTCCTGACCCGTCGCAGATGTCCGATCCCTTGGCGTCCGATTCAGATGCCACCCGGCTCGCTCCTTCCCGCCCGGCGGCAACCCCCTCCAGGAGGAGCATGGGGAACCTTCTGAGCGATGCAGACGCCAGGAACGCCCAGCGTATACGCAGCAGCGTGCCTGACCCCGATGTGCCCGTGATCACCCCTGCCCCTGCAGCACCGGCACCCGTTCAGGAGCCAGTCGATGCCCAGCAGGACGGCTTGGACGTTATTAGCGCGGATGACCTTGGGATGCAGCAGGAGCCCGAGCATCGTTCCGAGAGGCACCACTTCAACTTCTTCAACCGCAGCAAGGACAATGCTGGTGGTCGTTCTCGGAACCAGGCCATGCGTGGCGGTAACTGGTTGAGCGATGATCCCGAAAACTGGGATGACAGCTCCGATTCCGACTCCTGGAAGGGAGGCGCCACAACAAGGAGCGGTCTCAGGCTGATTGATGACGTTCCCGCTGATGCATCGGATGACCCCAGCGCAACCGCGCCTGCGGATGGATCATCTCTCGCCGAGACCCCCTATGATGCCGAGCAGAACGAGCCCACAGCAGATGGTGCTCCCAACGAAGAGACCGTGGAAGCTTCCGCCGACGTTCCTACCGAGGAAGACCTGCGTGCTGCCGTGCTCCATATGGGTGACGACGAGCTTGTCTGTCACGACATCTGGTTTGTTGCCCTTGGCGCTTCGGACCTCGACCATGTTGGCATGCGCTCCTTCTTGACTGAGCACCGCTCTGCCATTCGCGGCGCATTTCTTGTGAACCTTGACTGCGTTGGTGCCGGCGACCTTTCGCTCCTGACGTACGAGGGCTTTGAGCCAACCCGTCGCGCAGACAGAAGACTCTTGAGGCTCCTCACTGGAACGGCAGCCGACCTCCATGTGGATCTAAAGACACATACGTATGACTGGGCTGATACCGACGCCTCCGTTGCCATGCGCACCTCCTTGCGAGCGGTGACGGTCATGGGCCTGGGAGAGAATGGGCTGCCTGCGCTTTCTCGCACCGAGCAGGACGTTCCTGAGAACGTCGACGGTGACCAGGCTGCCTCCGTCGCCGAGCTCGTCACGGAGATGATTCGGCGCTCGTAGGCATGTGCCTCGAGTTTTTGGAGTCTGCGAGTTCGAGGGGGCCGGCCTTGCCGGCCCCCTTTGTGTGTCAACGCGGCGCGACCCTAGCGTCACTCCTTCTTCCTGCGCCAGAGCGCGAGAATAATGCCAACGCATCCAAGTGCGGCACAGGCTCCAATGGCCATACGCGCCGTCTCGTCACCAGTTCTGGGCGTTCCCTCTAGTCCGGATCCGCCCTTCTCGCTCGGTGGCACGTCTTCTCGGTAGTCGACAGACTGGCTTACGGAAGTAAGGTCCTTGTGGCTGGCAACCTCCTGTCCGCCTCGATAAAGAGATTCGAAGACAACTACCTTCCTGCCCTCGAAGGCTGAGCTATCCGTCTCGAACGGCATGGCAACCTGTCCGTCCGCCTGGGTGGGGATGAAGTTCTGCGATGCCTCGATGGGATTGCCGCCTGAGTCAAGCAGTGGCTCCCCACTCTCAGCGTCCATGAGCGTCCCCTTTAGCTCATAGTCGCTCCCGGGAACAAGTCCCTCGTAGGCTACGACGTCGACGATTCCCGTGGTGTTTTGTGCCACGCCTTCGTGGCTTCCTGTCTTCTCGTCTGTTGCTGTTGTCTGGATGGATGGCTCATTTTCCTCTCGATTGTCTATGGTGCCAAGGTCAAGCACCTCGTTGTGCCGCGACTCGGGGAATTCGGTCGTGAGCTCAAACGAGACAAGCGCTCTCCCACGGTTGGCCTCACAGCGCAGCTCTTGAATTTGGTATCGATCGTACGGAAGCGAGGCTAGCCCCTCGATGGGGTCTTGGTCGCCCTCGAGAGAGCCGCCAAACCATATGCCGCTGTGAGAATCCAGCTTTGAGGAATCCACTTCCGCCTCTCCTGAAGCCGCGCCGTTTGATTCCAACGCAGCGTCGTTTGCGTTGGTACGCTGCTGGGAGGCAAAGACGGAGGAGTCAAAGATGCCGTTCTCATCCGTCACGGCTATATGGTGTTCTCCCGTGGTGAGGCTGGTGATGAGAAACGCTACGTTGCCCATTGGCTCCTGCGTTCTCTCATCGCGCTTGACGAAGCGAATGTCACTGCGCTCCACTTGGTCATGAACTGCGTCCTCAGGCGCCGTAAGGTCGACAATAGTGCCGTCATCGACTACGCGGAACGTTGCCGACCAGAGCCTGGCCTCGCTGTCCAGAAGGTATCCCGTGGGAGCAGACACCTCGCGAACCCTATAGGTGCCATATGGAAGGGCATTTGCGCTGGTGGAGGCGGTGCCGTCCTCGTCTGTTGTCAGTGTTGCCGCAATGTCGCCAGGGTTGACGGTGGCGCCATCAACAACGACTGGGGTCTTGGAGGCATTCGTCACAGAAAACGTTGCCCCGGCGAGCGTCGCAGAACCAAGCGGGGCGCCTACGAGCGTCTCGCGGTCAAGTTTGCCAACGCGAACCCCTCCGCGAACAACCTGATCATCGATGGGCGCCTGAGCGGAGACCACCACCCCATCTTCCTGGATGGTCACGTCGGCCTTCCAGCTCGTATTGACGAGGTAGCCTTCCGGAGCAGATGCCTCGCGAATGGAGTAGCGCCCGTAGGGAAGTTGGTAGGAACCGGTTGTTGCATGGCCATGAGCGTCTGTCACGAGGTCGACGTTCGTGACGGCCTCCCCAGGAGCAAAGCTCTCTCCCGCTACGACCACGGGATGGGCAGAGTTGTTGGTAATCTCAAAGCGCGCGCCCTCTAGTGTGCTGTCTCCCTGTGGAGCTGAGGTTTCAAGCTCGTGGTCGATCTTGTCAACACTGATGCCTCCAGATACCGGAGTGTTTGGAAGCTCAACCTGAGCCTGGTTCCCCTCATGAAGCACAATCGTTTTGGTCCAGTCCTCATTGAGGAGGTATCCCGTAGGAGCCTTTGTCTCCTTGAGCACGTAGGTGCCATAGGGCAGCTCGATGGCCGGGAACTTGCCTTCGGCGTTTGCCGAGAGCGTGCACACCACGTCACCGGGGGCAAAGGTCTTGCCGCCATATACCACGGACTTTTGGGAGGTATTGGTGATGCTCACCTCGGTTCCTTCGAAGACAGCGTCACCCTGCGGTCCGTTAACCCCAAGGCTGATGTCCACCTTTGCTACTGGCGGGAACTCGATTCTCTCGATGCTCTCGTCCACAGTGCCGGCATTGGAGGGAGTCTGAGAGTCAGCAATGGTTGCGATGCCCACCCAATTCGAGTTGAGCTGGTAGCCTTCGGGTGCCTCGATTTCTCGCAGCTCATAAGTGCCAAACGGCAGGATTTTCTCGCTTGTGGCGTTACCAGAAGAGTCTGTCACCAACTCCACGCCCTCGATAACCTCTCCAATGTTGTAGACGTTGCCATTAACGTTGACGGCGTGGTCGGACATGTTGCGCACCCGGAACCTCGCCCCAGCCAACGTGGCGTCACCCTGAGAAACGCCCTCCCTGAGTTGGTGGTCAATCTTGTTTACGTGGATTGAGCCGAGGATTACCTGGTCATCGATGCCACGCCCCATTACGTCTTTCACTGCACTGCTATTGTTCCAGCCATCAAGTGTCTTCCAGGTGGCAATGCCGTCCTCGAGCGTGACGGTGGCCACATGAACAGAGGTGTCGGTGAGCTCGTAGCCCTTTGGAGCAAGGGTCTCCTGGATGCCATAGGTGCCCAAGGGAAAGACCGTCTCGCCTTGCGAGTTGGTGTACAGTTCGTCCCCAGAGACAAGCTGAGAGCTGCTGTAGGTTGTCACGCCATTCTCGTCCGTCGCAAAGACCCATGTGCGAAGTGCCTGGCCAGAGATGTCTCCGGTGGTGTTTCCGTAGTAGGAGACGGTGAACTGCGCCCCCGCCAGAGAGGCATCGCCCTGTGCCGTTCCTCCTGTCTGGGAATCCAGCTTCTGGACTATGGGTCCGGTGGGCGCGCTTGCAGGGACCTCCTCAACGGGACTTCCCTCCACCTGCGCTGTGGTGCCTGAGCCAACAGTGGCTCTGTAGACCTTCTCGTCCAGCAGATAGCCCTGCGAGGGATAGATTTCGCGAACGTAGTAGTCTCCCGAGGGGATGTTCGCAAACACGGCTTGTCCATCGGAGTCTGTGGTGGCAGACTGCACCAGCTGCGTGCACTGCTCGTCGGAGTAGAGCCCATAGCATGCTCCCTCGAGTGAATAGCTGGTGTTATCCTGCGTGATGGCCTTGTTTGCCGACTGCTTGTACAGCTCCACCTGACCGTTGGACGGGCCCAGCGGGAACAGAACCCAGCAGGACGGGAAGCACTTGGGAGTAATGGCTGAGATCTGGTTGCCATTAATAAGCGTGTCTCCCGACCCCAAACCATTTGGCCTGTGGGCGGAATGCCAGAAGAGGTCTTCGTCAGAGGTGCTTCCCCAGAAGAAGCCCACGTGGTCATCTACGGTGTTGCCATAGGCATCTGCCCCTGCCCGGAACACGGACGTGTAGGGTATGGCGCAGATGATGTCTCCCTTTTGGAGCAGGCCGGATGCCAGCATCTCCTCCTTTGAATCGAAGGTGTAGGAGATAACGTCATTGTGCTGGCAGACCGCAAACCAGTTAACCAACGCCGCCCAGTTCCCGCGGTGGCCGTCGGTATTCACGAAGGTTTGGTATGGCGTGCCACCCACCTTGTCGAGGACGTAGGCGACAAACCCGTTGCACTGCATGCCGGGAGAGTAGCCACCCGGATCCCCGTTTGGCCGTGGCTTGTTTCCGGTGTCGTTGACGCCCTTGTAGGGTGTGCCAAGGTAGTAGCTGTCGTTCTCGTGCGCTGCGAGCTCGTCCACAACCTGCTGGCGCGTCACACCTACCACATCGCTGATGTACCTGCTGCCATTGGGGTTATGCAGGAAGGCAATGCTTGTGTTGCCTGTTGCTGGAGACTGCGCCAACGCAACCCCGGCACCGCCCAAAGGAAGACCTCCTCCAAACAGTTGCTCGGCAACGAGAACGGCTGCCATTGCGAGGGCCAGAATCCCGCGCCACAGCGATCGCCTCCCTGCATGTCCCGGTCCAACGTGGGGTCCGCCTCGTAGCTTGTCTCCACCAACGAGTCGTGCGCGAGGGACGTCCCTCTTAGTGCGCCTGTGATTCGCTTCCCCTCTGAGTTCCTTTGGTCGCTCTGGTTTCATGCGTCCTCCTCCATGCGTCGATGGGCCTGTTGATGGGGACCTAGGCTAAAGGGAGGAGCTTGCACTCTTTTGACGCTGCGCGTACAGGTTGCTGGCACACGACTTGCAGAGTTTTCTACAACACCCCTTGTAAGCTGGTAAAACGTGGCCGCTACGAAGATGGCCTTCTCAACCAAAATACGTAGCGAGAAATATGCACCAACTTTAGTTATGGGATTCGAGGGCCGTTCTCCTCACCCAGTTTTTGTGGACTGGGTATACCTACCAGCAGGTAATTATGGCTCACGAGAGAGGAACCAAAATGGACAAGCAGCTGCTGGATTACGCCGCCTCGAAGGTTGACGAAATGCTCGCCGCTCCGTCGGCTTCGGAAGAGACCAAGCGTGCCGCGCAGGCATGGAAGGATGCCGTTGCCAAGGGCAATGACGCCGACGCCGCTACAAGCACGCTGCTCGACGCCATTAGCGCGCACCAGACCACCATCGATGACCTTATACCTTATCGGCTTTGTGGGCTCCGACACGGGCAAGCAGGTCTTTGGCGAGGATGGTGCCGCCAAGATGCTGGCCCACTCCGAGGAGCGCAAGAAGGCCGGAGCCAAGTTCTGCGACTGTGCTGCCTGCAGGCCCTGCCACGAGCTGCTGCACAAGTTTGGCCGCGAGGAGGCAGACGTCTACCTGTAGGCGCTCTTGCCTGGGTGCCTGCCTACCGTGGCGTGCGGTGGCAGGTGAACGGCTAACTTATGGAGTGGAGCCACCTCGCCGGCTTGCTGTGATAGAATCACGACACATGCGGGCATCGCCAAGTGGTAAGGCAATGGCTTCCCAAGCCATCATCCGCGGGTTCGAATCCCGTTGCCCGCTCCAGAATACGCCGGGCCCCTTCGGGGGCCCTTTTTATGGGTACTAACCATATGACGGCAAGCGCCTTAGCATGGGCGCGCCACGCACCAAACCCGAAGGGACCATTACCATGACTGCCATTCCCATGACGGACGAAGAATGCCGCCTGGCAACCGAGGCCATCTCGGAGCAGCTTGATCGTTATGCAAACCTGCTGGTAAAGAAGGGTGTCGCTCTTCACCCCGAGCAGGAGCTTGTACTGTCGGCACCCGTTGAGCGGGCTGACTTTGCGCGTAGGGTTGTCCGTGCCGCATACCGTATTGGCGCAGGCCACGTGACGGTGATTTGGCACGATGACCAAGTGACTCGCATGACGTACGAGAACGTCCCCACGTCTTGGTTCGAGACGGTTCCCTCCTGGCAGCGTGAGCAGCTTAACTCCCTTGCGGAAGCAGGTGCGGCGTTTCTGTTCCTCGAGGGGTCTGATCCGTCGTCGCTCAAGGGCATAGATTCTGCCAAGCCCGCTACTGCATCGCGTGCGCGCAACGAGCAGTGCAAGTCGTTCCGCGATGGCATGGATTTTGGGCGTAACGCCTGGTGCATAGCCGGCGTTCCCGTGAAGGCGTGGGCTCACGAGGTCTTCCCCGAGCTCTCCCCAGCCGAGGCGGTTTATCGGCTGTGGGTAGCCATTCTCGAGACCTCGCGCGCCGAAGGCGACGACCCCGAGAGCGCCTGGGAAACGCACAATGCCTCGTTCGAGCAGACTAAGCGCATGCTCAATCGCAAGCACTACTCGGCGCTGCGCTACGCCTCTTCCAACGGCACGGATCTTACCGTTGGTCTTACCGAGGGCCATATCTGGGAGGGCGGCGCCGGGCGGCTCCAGGACGGCACGGTCTTCTTCCCCAACATCCCCACAGAGGAGGTCTTTACCTCGCCTGACCGCATGCGCGTTGATGGCATCGTGTATTCCGCGCTGCCGCTTGTGCACAACGGCCAGACGATTCGTGACTTCTGGTTGCGCTTCGAGGGCGGCGCTGTGGTGGACTATGGTGCCAAGGCTGGTAAGGATGTCCTGCAGCACATCCTCGAGACGGATGAGAACGCCGTGCGTCTTGGCGAGGTCGCGCTCGTCTCCAAAAACACTCCCATCCGCCAGAGCGGAATCCTTTTCTACGACACCTTGTATGACGAGAACGCCAGCTGCCACCTTGCGCTGGGCATGGGCTTCCCCGAGTGCGTGAAGGATGGCCTCTCGATGAACAAGGAGCAGCTCATGGCTGCCGGCGTCAATCAGAGCCACACGCACGTGGACTTCATGGTGGGTTCCGACGATCTCAACATCTGGGGCGTTGCTGCCGACGGCACCGAGACCCCTGTCTTTATCAACGGCCAGTGGCCGTGGGAGTAGGGCTAACCCCGAGCTCGTCACGTGGTAGAATTGCGCTGCTATAGTGGCTTGGCCACGGCACGCGCTCTTAGCTCAGTTGGTAGAGCAGGGGACTTTTAATCCCAAGGTCGAGGGTTCGACCCCCTCAGGGCGCACCACGAAAAACAGCAGGTCACGGCCCGTACGGCTGTGGCCTGCTTTCCCTTAATCTCGCAGTGTGTAACTGCTTGTGTACAAATTGCGTAACTCTCTGCATTCCGAAAACGCAAAACCGCAGTTGGCGGCACTAGCGGCTTTTCCCTTCCCAACGGAGGTGTGAGGCTGCTCGGGGGAGAAATAAAAAGGCTCTTCTCGCTCCGAATCCGGGGCTTGTGCGCCGGTCGGGGCGGTTCGAGCGGCGAGGGGGTTTGGGGCCTCGGGGCGCGGCATCCCACACGCGGCCTCCGTCCCGCTGCGTCCCTGGGCTTCGCTCGGCTGATTGCGACCCTGCCTCGTGCGTTGGCCGTGGGGGTGGGGCGGGCAGGCTGGCGTTGCCTGCCCTGCCCCTCGGCCCCACCCCAGGGACTCCAACAACTATTAAATAAGCCATCGGAACCCCTCCCCTTCAAACGGCTAGCCATCGGAACCCCGCTGGTCTCCGGTCTCGTCGGGCAGGAACTGCGGCTTGCTGTCCTTGTATAGCGCCCTGCCGTCGCTCGCCCTGTAACACTCGGAGAGCACCCACTCGCCGTCCTCGTCCTGGCGGTTCCGCCAGTGGGTGAGGCCGCCCGCGCCGCTAGTCCACCTCTTGAACGACTCGGGGGATGGCCTGTCCTCGCCGTCGATGCTCAGGCGCTCGTAGACGTTTTCTTTGGTCGGCTTCACCCCGTCGACGCCGCACATCTTCACCGCAGCAGTAACGGCCTCGTCGCGCCTCCTGCGCCTGTCCTGCGCCTTTGCCCCCGTCACCTCACCGCCCTTGGCCCTCGGGTCGCCACGCTGCAGCAGCCCCCCAAGCGCCCCGGTCTCGTCCCTGGTGAACAGCGGCCACGTCTTGAACGCGCGGACCCTCGGCGGGTCCCTGAACGACCTCGTTCCGAACTGAATCTGGTAGGCGCAATCCGTGGGGTCCGCTATCCCCAGGGCCTGCGCCCGCTCCCATCCTGCGGTGCCCTCCCTGAGCTGCCCCAGCTCGGTGATTCCTACCATCAGGTCGGCGTCTCCGCCCCAGTCGCCAGAGCCTCGCCCCTGCTCGTAGATGCTCTTGCCAGCACCCCCGCCTTTGGCGGTGTGGTGGACGTAGACTATGGAGCAGTTCATGATGACCCTGTGTCGGTCCAGCCTCCCAAGCAACGCCGCCACATTCGCGTGGTCCTCCTCGCCCCGGTTGACCTTGTAGATGGGGTCGATTATGAGGGTGTCGTAGTCCCCCGGTCCGTAGGCGTCCTCAAGGGTGCTGCACAGCGAGTCGACAACGAACGCCTCGCTTTCGTCTGGCGGGTTTTTGCCCATGATGTGCGAGAATTCCAGCGTGTCCAGGTAATCCTCGGGCATGATGCCCATGCTCTTCCGGACCGCTTCCACCCTGTTTTCGAACTCGCTGCTCTCTATCTCGACATTGACGTACAGAACCTTGGAGCGTTTGCACCTGTGGCCCCACCACTCGCCACCGGTCGCTAGCGCCAGTGCCAGACGGATTGTTTCCATGGACTTGTGGGACTTTGCGGGGCCGGTGATTAGGGCCTTTCTCCCGGTGTACATTAGCCCCTCGATGAGTACTGGTGGCGGCGGAGGCGTCCTCTCGCCTGTGTAGTCGTACGCCCGGTGGATATTCAGGGCCTCTCTCGCGCGGCGCACGCGCTCGCCCTCCGGCTCCTCCTCTGCCGCGTGCTCGTCCACGAATCTCTCCCAGTCACCGAACGTGCGCCCCTGGGGGTTGGCCCAAACGAGCGCCTGGCGCTGGCCCCTGCGCATGGCCCCAGGCAGCCGCGTGAGCCTCAGCGGGTCCTTGTTGGCGGCGTCCACGTGGAAGCCGTTCGCGCGACACACGCCCATGAGGTATTCGACCCGCTGGCGGTACTGCTCGGGGCCGTCTGCGTCGACCCGGCAGACGAGGTGCAGCGATTTAGCACCGCTCCACACCGCCACGACGGCTGGCAGCGCGAGGCGCCCGGCCATTCGGACCTGTTCCTCATAAGCCAGCGGTCTGCCGTCCTCGGCGGCGTCTGCCTCGATGAGCGCGTACCTGTAAGACGCCGCAACGTCGGCCTTGCGCCCGCGCTCCCGGAACCCCTCGGGGTCCACCTCGTTCACGGTCACCCAGGCCCCGGCCTCCTCATCGGCCTTCTCTAGCGCCCTCTCCGGGTGGTCGATGAGGTCTCCCACGCGAAACGGCTCCCCGCTTCCCTGCGGCGACGGCTTGTCCGGTCTCCTCTCGTTCGGCCTGCTCTCTAGCACCACTGCCACGGACGAGTCCGGGCTGTGCAGCGCCTGCATGTATCGGCGCAGCTGCTCGGCGGGGTCCGCCTTCGCTGCCTCTGTAAGCGAGGGCGCGTCGATGTGTGCCATGTCGGGCAGCCTCAGCCTCGGGTACCTCTCGGGGATGGTGCGAGGTGGGGTGGTGGGTGCCGTGGTGGATGGTGCTGTGGCCGCGCGTGTGCTCCCGCACGGTCTCCACCCACGCTCTTTCGCCATGGAGAAAAGCGTCTTTGCCGTCACGCCTCCGGGCTTGGCTGGGTCTATGGACTCCCAGCGCTTCCGGTTCTCGCTCTCGTCGTATCTCCTGGGGTCGCCCCAGCACCAGGCGTCCCAATCGTCCTGGGCCACGCCAGCAGCCTTAGCCGCCATCGTCGCCTTGAGCCATTCGTCCTGGCTCAGCGCCTTCGGGTCTATGTAGTTGAGCGCCGACAGGGCCTCCTCTGCATCTGCCACGGACAACACCGCCCCTACTCCGCGAGGCCGAACTGCCTGAGCAGGGCCGCCGTGTCGACGCGCCAGCGGCGCCCGAACTTGACGCCCTTAATCTGGCCACGTGCCAGGCAGTCGCTGATGTAGTGGGGGGCATAGCCCGTGAGCGCGGCGGCGTCGCCCACGCCGCAGAGCGCCGGCAGCGCCCTGGCCTCCTCCAACGTCATGGTCGGCTTTACGTCCTTCATCTTCTCGACTCCTCCCCCCGCGCCATGCGGGTCTAGATGGTTGGAGCCGTGCGCACGGCCTGGGGCGCTTCTCCCGCGCCCCTCGGCCATGCATTGTGCTTCAGGGATTTTCGCAGCTCAAACTGCAAGAAAGCGATTTCAGCACCATGGGACCCCGCGTGACTGCCCTTCCCGTGGTGCCAGATTCGGGAAAACGGGCGCTTTGCGCGTGTTCCGGCGTAGTGCGGGGCCTCCCCGTGGTGCTCGAATAAACTTTTCGGGAGTCGTGAGCGGTAGCTATGAGTCGGTCCCCATGACGCCCCTGGTGTCGGCGTCGACGCGGGCGAGAAGGGCGTCGAACTTCTCGCTGTCAGCCGTTTTGGATGCGTAAGCCAGCTCCATCTCGACCACAGCCAGCGGGTCTCGGTAGTCGCCCCCGAGGCACAGTAGGTCGTGCCTCAGGGTCTTCGCTGCGTCCTCGCGGAACCATGCTTCCCAGGCAGCGTATCCGTCCAGCGCGGCCTCGCTCTCGGGGTCCTCGGGGTCGCAGCGCGTCCTCGCATCCTGGTACATCCCTTCAAGCTCGAACCAGGGGTACCGCTCACGGACAGGGGCCGCATGGCCCGGCGTCCCCGACAGCCGCCATGTTGATACCCCGTCGACCGGCTCGCGGAACGCCCAGTCCCGTTCGGTGGTCCCTTCGGGCCATGCTTCCGTGGCGTCCCACCGGATGATTGTGGTGTCAGTGCCGATGCGCTCGTACATGTCGCCGTCGGTGGGCGGCGCGGCCTTCTCCGGGTCCTTCGCCTTCCCCCAGAAGTCCTCAATCAGCTTGTGCTGCTCAAGCGGCCTGGCCCCGCTGCCGTCCGGGCTGTCCGTGAGGTCAAGCAGGTACCAGACCGACACCCCCAGCACGTGCGCCGCCCTCACCAGCGCCTCGTCCGGCAGCCGGTATCGCTCCGCGTTCTCCGGGTCACCCTTCAACCACCTATCGAGCGTCGACCCCGCGATGCCCATGGCCACGGCGAACTGTTTTTGCGTGAGTCCCTTGGCGCGAATCGCCCTGCGCATGTTCACGTGCGCCGGCGCAATGCGCCTGGGGTCGAGGACCCCCATATCATCCCGGCTGTAGTCCCCGGCGGCTTTTCGTCCCATGGATGCCCACGACCCCCAATTAATGTCCTGGCCGTGGTCTACAATTACCGGTAGCGGTACCGCCCCCCACCTGCCACGGCCTGAGGACGGTACCGCTGTATTATCACGCCTGCCCGCTGCCGGTGTGCGTGAGGGCGTGCAGCCTGTCCGCGTATCCGTCCAACGTGCTCGTCATGAACTCGCAGAACACGGTGGAGTTGCCGCAGCTTTTGCTCTCGCCCGCGTACAGCATGGCCATGGCCGCTCCGTGCAGACCCTCCGCTATCTCGTCTATCTCGTCCGCCGTTCTAACGTCCAACGCCGAACCCCCCTCAGCGAACTTCATGACTCTGCCCCTCATGACTGCCTGCCTTCCGTCCCGGTCGGCCTGAACGCCTCCACGTCGCCGTGCCTCGGGGCCTCGCCCATGAACCGGGAGATCTTCTCCGCCGCCAGCTGCCTTGCGTCGGCGTCGCTGCTCGCGTACGTGTTGAGGGTCATTGATGCGTCGGCGTGGCCCATGATTGCGGAGATGCTCTTTATGTCTGCCCCGCTCTGAACGGCGATGGTCGCCCACGTGTGCCTGAGGTCGTGGAACTTCAGCGGGTTGCCGTTTGCGTCGGTGATTCCCAGCAGGTCGCGGAGCTGCCCCCACTCGCGACTCACCACACTCGGCGTGGGAAACCGCCCGTCAAGCCCGCCTATGACGTAGCAGGATGCCAGCTGCTCGGGCGTAGGCAGCACGCCCAGGTCCTCCGCCTCGGCCATGACCTCGGCCCGCCTCGCGTCCAGCGCGGCCCTGAGCTGTGGGGTAATTGGCACGTCTCGCACGGAGTACGGGTTCTTGGGGGCCTTGACGTACGCCCCGCCGCCACCCATGCCAACCGCCTTGCTCACGTGCAGCACGCCCGCGTCGGCGTCTGCGTCCGCCCACGTGAGGGCGCACACCTCACCAACCCTGAGGCCGCTTGTGAGCGCAATCCTCGCCGCCGCTACGGCCCGCTTCTGCGGCATTGCCGCGAGGGTTCCCAGAAGCCTGTTGGCCGCGTCCTTGGTCATGGCGTGGGGCTGCTCCCGGTGCCTCTTGGGCAGCCTCACGCCCTCGCACGGGTTCGCCGCCAGCTGCCCGTTCTCCACGGCAGCCTTGAGGGCCTGCGAGAGCAGCCTGTGGTGCTTGGTGACAGAGCGGGGGGACAGGCCGTCGGCGTTCAGCAGCCGTGACTCCCACTCCTGCACCTGCTCCCGCTTCAGCTCCGTTACCTCCACGCTACCAAGCGCCTCCGCCACCTTGCGCGCGCTCGCCTGGTAGGCCGTCATGGTCGACCGCTCAACGCTGTGTGATGCCTTGAGGCCGTCCAGGTAGGCGTTCAGGTACTCCCCAAGCGTGACGCCCGACAGCGAGGCGCTACGGGCCTCTGCGGCCTCGTCCTCGGCCTCCGCCGCCAGAAGCTCGCCGCGCCAGCGTGCGAGGGCGGCTATCGCGCGGTTGCGGCCTCTGTTGGTCTTGGGGTCGCAGGGTATCGGGTCGCCGTTCTCCTCGTGCAGGGTCTTAGTGAGGTAGCGCCCGTTGCCCTCCGGGTCCACGCGGTGAATCTTGCCGCGCCAGCTCTTGCGCCCCTTGAAGACGGTCCCCCTGCCGTACTCGCATGCCATGGCAATGCCTCCCGCGCCGCTGGGTGTGTAACGAATTGCGTACAGATTGCGTAACTCATTTCTCGATGAGAGTATATCAGTCAATGACAGTGAGAATCATTGAGCTACGCAAACAAGCAGTTAAATGGTATAGATTGCTTCAATATGCGGCATCGAGAGACATTCGCAAGCGTCAAGCAAAAGAGACTTTTAATCCCAAGGTCGAGGGTTCGACCCCCTCAGGGCGCACCACTAAAAATTAGCAGGTCACGGTACAAGTTGCCGTGGCCTGCTTTTACATTGCCGCCATCGCACAAGCGCGACCCTTTTGTTTCAAGCAGAATTCTTTTCTTGTACGCTCTTGCCAGCCTGCCCCATGCGGGCCTATAGTCGCGCATAGCAACGACAGCCGCGCGAGATATCGCGCGCCACTTTTCGAAGGGGTGACCAACGCATGATTTGCACTGCACGCAGCCATGGCATGGTCTCTCTTCGACGCCAGAACCGACGAATCAGCCCCGCGATGTCGCGTGCGCTGGCATAGGTTCTTGTCGTCTCTCTCGTCACAGACAGTTCTAGACAAGGCACCCAGCAGCGCCCGGCACGATCGGGGGCTCTTCGTGACGCCGCGAAACAACCACGGCGCTCGTTTGTTCGCATGTCTGCAAGGGGTATCAAGGCCCAACAACAGAAAGGTGCACCAACATGGCTGAGAAGGAAAAGGTCGTCCTCGCGTATTCCGGTGGTCTGGACACGTCCGTCATCGTGAAGTGGCTGCAGGTCGAGAAGAACATGGACGTCATCGCCATCTGCGGCAATGTCGGCCAGGACGAGAAGGACCTCTCTTGGATCAAGCAGAAGGCCCTCGACATGGGCGCCATCGCCTCCGAGGCCGTTGACATGCGCGAGGAGTACGCCGAGACCATCGTCTCCAAGGCCATCTGGGCAAACGGCAAGTACGAGGGCATCTACCCGCTGCTCTCCGCGCTCTCTCGCCCCATCATCTCCAAGCACCTCGTGGACATCGCGCACGAGTACGGTGCCAAGTACATCGCTCATGGCTGCACTGGCAAGGGCAATGACCAGGTGCGTTTCGAGACCTCGATTCGCGCCCTTGACCCGTCGCTCGAGATCATTGCGCCCGTGCGCGAGTGGGACCTCACCACGCGTGACTCCGAGATGGAGTGGGCTAAGGCCCACGGTGTGCCCGTGCCCACCACCCACAAGAAGCCCTACTCCATCGACGACAACCTGTGGGGCCGTGCCATCGAGTGCGGCGTGCTCGAGGACACCTGGAACGAGCCGCCCTCGGACATCTGGACGATGACCAAGAACCCCGAGGACTGCCCTGCCGACCCCGAGACCGTTGTGATTGGTTTTGAGGGCGGCCTGCCCGTCTCCATCAACGGCGAGAAGATGTCGCTGCTCGAGTGCATCATCAAGGCCAACGAGATCGCCGGCCGCAACGGCTTTGGCCGCATCGACATGATCGAGGACCGTGTCGTGGGCATCAAGAGCCGTGAGTGCTACGAGTGCCCGGCCGCGCTCCTTCTCATCCAGGCGCACCAGTCGCTCGAGACCCTGTGCCTCGACGCCGAGACCCTGAAGCAGAAGGCCAAGCTCGACGTCGAGTGGGCATCCACGGTCTACCGCGGACTCTGGTACTCCCAGAACCGCGAGGCCATCGACGCCTACAACGCCTACACGCAGAAGTACGTCACTGGCGAGGTGCGCATCAAGCTTTGCAAGGGCGGCCTGTTCGTCGACGGCCTGCGCTCGCCGTACAGCCTGTACGACTACAACCTTGCCACCTACGACGAGGGCGACACCTTCGACCACACCGCCTCCAAGGGCTTCATTACCATTCACGGCCTGCAGTCCAAGACCTGGTCTCGTGTCCAGGGCCCCGGCTCCAAGCTGCAGTAGAGACGTCATTGGGCAGATAAGACTCGGTCTGCCACGCAAGGGCGTAGGGAATGGCGCCGCCGTCGGGTGTTCCCGGCGGCGGCTTTTCTACCGACTCGTCTCCGCGAGCCGTTGCGTTAAGCTAGCAGGCATATCAGACAAGGATCGAGAGGGGCGCTCATGGCACTGTGGGGCGGTAGGTTCGAGAAGGGCGTCGACGCCTTCACGCAGGAGTTTGGCGCTTCGCTCGAGGATGACAAGGCCATGGCACAGGAAGACATCAAGGGGTCCCGTGCTCATGCCAAGATGCTGGCCAAGCAGGGCATCATCTCGAACGCGGACGCAGCTGCCATCGACGCGGGGCTCGAGAAGATATCGGGCCAGATCGCGGACGGTACCTTTGCCTGGGATGTGAACGACGAAGACGTCCACATGGCTGTCGAGAAGGCCCTTACCGCGGATATTGGCACGCCCGGCGCGCGCCTGCACACGGGCCGTTCGCGCAACGACCAAGTGGCCACCGACATTCGACTCCATGCAAAGCGCCTCTGCGACGAGCTTCTCGAGGGTAACGTCGAGCTTCGTCGCACCCTTCTGAGCGTGGCCGAGAAGAACCTTGGCGTGGTGATGCCGGGCTACACGCATCTGCAGCACGCGCAGCCGGTGCTCTTCTCGCACCATGTACTGGCGTACTTCTGGATGTTCTCGCGAGACTACACGCGCCTGGTTGCCGCGCGCACGGCAGCGGACGCAAACCCGCTGGGATCTGCGGCGCTCGCAGGCACAACCTACCCGCTCGACCGCGAGTACACCACCGAGATTCTCGGCTTTGACCACGCCATCCCCAACTCGATGGATGCCGTCTCGGATCGCGACTACCTGCTCGATCTTGACTACGCCTGTGCCGTGAGCATGATGCACCTCTCGCGCCTGTGCGAGGAGATCGTCCTGTGGAGCAGCACGGAGTTTGGCTTCAGTACGCTCTCCGACAGCTATTCCACAGGCTCGTCCATCATGCCGCAGAAGAAGAACCCCGACTTCGCAGAGCTTACGCGCGGTAAGACCGGCAGGGTCTACGGTGACCTCATGGCGCTGCTCACAACCATGAAGTCGCTCCCGCTGGCGTACAACAAGGACCTCCAGGAGTGCAAGGAGGGGCCAGCCGACGCCGCAAAGACCCTGCTTGACTGCATGGCCATTGCGTCAGGCATGCTTGAGACCATGACCGTTAACGCAGACGTCATGCTCGCGCAGGCGAGCAGGGGGTTCACTGCTGCCACGGACGTAGCCGACTACCTGGCAAAGAAGGGCACGCCGTTCCGTGAGGCCCACGAGGTGGTTGGCAAGTTGGTTCTCTATTGCGAGAAGCATGGCAAGGGTCTCGAGGACCTGACGGCAGAGGAGTTCAAGGCGGCAAGCCCGCTCTTTGGGGACGACATTGCTCAGGACCTCGATCCTGCCGGAATTGCCAACGCGCGCGTGACCTATGGCGGTACTGGCGAGAAGGCCGTGCGCGTCCAGCTCGGGGAGGCCAAGGAGCGCCTAGCGGCCGACGAGGGTCGGTAAGGCAGTCTAAAACGGGCAAAAGCGGGGCGAGCGCGCACGAGCGTGCCCGCCCCGTTGCTATGTCTGCATAAAAACGCGCTATCGGACGGGATTTCATGGCCAGCTGCATAAAAACGCGCTATCGGACGGGTCTCTCAGAGACCAGCAATCAATCATGAAACTAATTATCCATGAATATGAAAATATCTATAAAAATATTCAGTATCTTACATACTTAGTTGCAAGATTGATACCGCAAGCCCAAAGGCACCGTCCGATAGCGCGTTTTTATGCGTCAAAGCTAGAATGTCCGTCCGATAGAGCGTTTTTATGCACCAAGAGCCCGTGTGAGCAGTTCCTTGCCGCAAAGAAAGGCCCGGGAGGCAATCGTGGCGCCTCCGGGCCTCCGCACCAGTTCCTAGAGCGGCTAGATTACGCCGTACTCCTTGAGCAGCTTCTCGATGTCCGTGCTCTTGACCTTGCGGAGCGCGGTCTCAAGCGCCTTCCGTTCGATGAGCGGCAGCTTCATGTCAGTGACCTTACGGCCGTCCTGCAGCTTGGTTGTAGCGTCAAGCAGGCAACGCACATCGTAGACGGAGCTCCAGACCTCGGGGGCACCACGATCCACATTGCACAGCGTGTAGACGGCCTCCATGCCGGTGCGCATGGAGTACTCGGTGGTGAAGATGGTGTCGCGCGCGACCTCGCAAATTGCCCGATAAAAGCAAAGTTGACGGCGCCCTCGGGAACCACCTTAGGCCTGTCCGTGTCGTTCCTGGGCATGAAGAAGGCCGTGATGTAGGGCATGTAGCAGGTGGTGGTGTTGGCATGTTCCTGTGCCAGCGACACGATACGGTCCTCGGGGATGCCAACGTGGTACAGCCACTCCTCGCAGACCTCTGCGCCGGTGCACTCGCGCATGGGCTTCTTGACAAAGCCGCCCTCGCGGTCGGTGAAGAGCGCGTACACCCACACAAGTACGTGGCCCTTGGGTTGGGTCTTGAACTGTGGCTGGCGGTTGATGGTCCAGCTGAGCAGCTACTTCGAGTCGCGCGCGGTCACGATGCCGCTCGTTACCACGCGGCCGGAGAGCGGGTCACGGCGGCAGATGTGCTGAATCGCCGAGAGAATCTCGGGGTCATCGGTATCGACGGTGGCGCTCATCCAGTTGGACTGCTCGGGGTCACTGCAGAACACGACGGGGTGGCCAAGCGAGCCATCCGGGGCCTGTGCGGCGATGCGGCGCCACATGTCCCAGCCGCCGCCCGGGCGAATCTCCGGATCGACCTTGGCCACGGTGTTCTGCGAGCCCCACGTGGCATTCTCGACGCAACCGCCGTCGGTGATGTAGACCTGGTCGTTCTCGGTGAGGGGAATGCGCTTCTCGGCGCCGTCACTCTCAACCACAATGGTCCGCGCGACCTTTTTGGCCGCCTCGGTGGCGAGTATGGTCACCGTGATCTTGTCGAGGGGGTGGCACCGAATGAGCCGCTTGAGAGCGAGGGCAAGCTCCATTTCGGCATCTTTTCGTGGCATGCGCCGCGCCTCTCTACGCTGGTGACCTGCGAAAACAGAAACATGCCTGTTCTATACCCAACGGCAACCGGCGGCAAGGCGGCTACGCCTGGGCCGCCTGGCCTCAAGGAGGCGCCGCTGAGGGGGCTCCCAAGGTCTTCGATTAACATTGGCCCGTAGTGGTGTAGTATGAAGTAGAACACACGTTCTGTTTCTCTATCCCTGTAGATGGGAGAGCATATGGCAAAGAGCAACCTTAGCGAGACTTTGCAGAGGGTCGTACCTACCGTGGAGCAGCGCGATTCCACGGAGCCGGACTACCAGCTGCCCACGCCCCCAAAGAGGTGGCCGTTTGATTTGGCAACCCCTTTAAGGGTGGTAGAGACGGTAGTGCTGGTGGTGCTCGCCCTCATCTGCGAGTTTCCACTTGGGACACACTACTCTTCGACTGAAGCCTATACCGGGGTAAACGAGACGCTCGACAAGCAGAAGACCGGTGCCTTGGGACTTGTTGCAACTGCCACAACAGCATCTGTGGCGGTGTCTGCCATCCCGGATGACGTGGGCACCCCCATAGCCAATCAGCTAGCAGACCTCTCGGGCAAGCTATCGGTTGTTCTTGCCATCATCTATCTAGAGAAGTTTCTCCTTACCACCTTTGGCATGGTGGGGTTTAGGTTCTTGGTTCCTATAGGGATTTGCTTTGCACTTGGTTGGCTATGGACGTATAGGGATTGGGGCCCGCGGCAAGTTCTGTTTACGTGGGCGGCCAAACTCGTGGTGGTTGGCATTGCGCTGGTAACGCTTGTGCCGGTGAGTGCCACACTCACCAATACCATCGACGAGCAATACAAGACGTCTCTCGCGGCGGAAGAGGCCGCCCAAGAGGCAGACGAAACAAGCGCAACTGTCTATGAGGAGAACAGCAATCAGGATACCGAGCAGAATCAGAACATTCTCGAGATGCTTGGGTCTGCAATAACGAGTGGAATCGACGCGCTTGCTTCTGGCGCTGCAGACGCTGCAAACGCCGTGGGCGAGCAACTCAACAAGTTAATTGACACGGTGGCAGCAACCATTGTGACATCCTGTCTGGTGCCCCTTGCCGTGCTTCTTCTCTATTTCTGGGTCATCAAGCTCTTCACCGGCGCAGACCTTACGGGCTACGTATCTAGGGCGCAAGATGCGGCAAGCTCATCTGTTCGGCGTGCGGGTTCCGTTACACGCGCTGCTGCCAAGCAGCACCGTGCCTCCACATCCAAATAGACTGCCGCGGTAGAATCAAGGCATCAAAGACCTCGCTGCGAAAGGAACGCAGATGATCGATCGCTATACCCGTCCCGAAATGGGCCACATCTTCTCGCTGGAGAACAAGTACGCCATCTGGCAAGAGATCGAGGTCCTCGCATGCGAGGCGCAAGCCGAGCTTGGCAAGATTGGCATCACCAAGGAGGAGGCAGCCTGGATTCGCGAGCACGCCGCCTTTGATAAGGATGAGGTCGACGCCATCGAGGCCGTCACCAACCATGATGTCATTGCCTTCCTCACCGACATGGGTCGTCACATCGACGCAGACGTCCCCGTGGGCGACCCCAAGCCCAGCCGCTGGGTCCACTTTGGCATGACCAGCTCGGACCTTGGCGACACCGCGCTGTGTTACCAGCTGGTGCAGGCAACGGACATCCTGCTTGATGACTGCAAGAAGCTCGGCGAGATTTGCAAGCGCCGTGCCTTCGAGGAGCGCGAGACCCTCTGCGTTGGGCGCACCCACGGCATCCATGCCGAGCCCATGACCTTTGGCATGAAGTTTGGCAGCTGGGCCTGGGAGCTTAAGCGCGACTATGACCGCCTTAAGGACGCCCGTGCCAACGTGGCGTTTGGGGCTATCTCTGGTGCGGTGGGCACGTACAGCTCGATTGACCCGTTTGTCGAGGAGTATGTCTGCGAGCACCTTGGCCTGGTGCACGATCCTCTCTCCACGCAAGTCATCTCGCGCGACCACCATGCCTACCTCGCCGGTGTCCTTGCCACCACGGCGGCTACCTGCGAGCGCATTGCCACGGAGATTCGCAACCTCCAGCGCACCGACACCCTCGAGGTGGAGGAGCCTTTCCGCAAGGGTCAGAAGGGCAGCTCGGCCATGCCCCACAAGCGCAACCCCATCACCGCCGAGAAGGTCTGTGGCCTCTCTCGCGTAGTAAAGGCTAATGCCCAGGTTGCCTTTGACAACGTGGCCCTCTGGCACGAGCGTGACATCTCGCACTCCTCCGCCGAGCGTGTAGCCCAAGCCGATAGCTTCATTGCGCTTGACCACATGTTCCAGTGCCTCATCCGCATTGTGGACGGGCTGGTGCTCTACCCGCAGCGCATGCTGGCCAACCTCAACAAGACTCGTGGACTCATCTACTCGAGCAAGGTCCTTCTCGCCCTTGTCGAGACCGGCATCACGCGCGAGGAGGCCTACAAGATCGTTCAGGACGATGCCATGGCAACCTGGCACGAGGTGCAGGACTGCACACCGGGCACGTCGTTCAAGGACAAGCTCGCCGCAGACAGCCGCTGTACGCTCACTCCGCAGCAGCTCGACGCAATCTTTGATCCACAGAGCTTCCTTGTACGCAAGGATGTCGTGTTTGATCGCCTGGAGAAGCTCGAGTTCGAGTAGATGGTTGTACCAGCGTTTTTCTCGCCACGCATGACCAATAAGAGGGGAATCCATGTTCCACTATGACTTCCGGCCTCGAGGCGTCTGCTCGCAGGCCATCCACGTTGACCTGAGTGATGACGGTTCCACCATCGAGGGCGTTGCCTTTGAGGGTGGCTGCAACGGCAACCTTAAGGCCATTGGCAAGCTGGTTAAGGGCCAGCCCGTCGACCAGGTTGCAAACACGCTTGAGGGCAACACCTGTGGCCCCCGCCGCACCTCCTGCGCAGACCAGCTGAGCCACGCCCTGCGCGAGGCCCAGTCCGCGGCGCGCGCCTAGGAGCTCGACGTGCTTGGCCACCGCCACACACAAGCGTCCCACCGTGCGGGCATCTCTCGGCGCTCGTTCTTCAAGACGGGCGTTGCGGCTGCCTCTGCCGCTGCAACCATAGGTGTCCTAGCGGGCTGCACAAACACCGCGCAGGACACGGCGGACACGGCCGAGCCCGTCAACGTCTCTGAAGACACGGGCACAAGCGTCCTCGATACCTTCACCTCGGTCGACCTGCCCTACTCTGCAAGCAACCAGTGGACGCTACCCCTGGGTAACGTTCTGCATCCTGCCGAGGGCGTGTGGCTTCCTGTTACTACGGCTGGGGCCTCCGCCAATCCCATGGTGGTGGCCTCGGCCTTCTCGACCTCCTCGGGCGAGCTCAAGGAGGTTGTCACCAAGACCGTCACAGGCACCACCACCTCGGTAATCTATAGCGTCGCCTGCTCGGATTCGGTCTATGCATGGGTTGAGCTGGACATGATCACCCGCGAGTGGAGCCTTTTTGCCTCGGCGTTCTCAAACGGCGCCCTTACGGGCGAGACCAAGACCCTCTGGCAGGCAGACTCCGACTGGGACCCCGCTCCTGTTGCCTGCAGCGGAACTTCGGTCATCTGGCAGGTACAGCCCTCCGCCTCGGGCTCAAAGACCGCCGAGACCTCCTACTGCTACCTCTGGACCGTTGGCTCCTCCGACGCCCAAGCCGTCGTGGAGTCTCCAGGACGCTTTGCCACCTCGCCTACCGTTTGCGGTGACTGGGTTGTCCTTGCTCCCCGCGTGCGCGCGAGCGAGGGAACCTACTACGGGGTCACCGCCTATACCATCGCCGATGGTCTTCAGACCAAGGTGGACCAGCTTGTGATGCCCGCTTCGGTTAAGCCCTTCAGAGCCTGCCGCATGGGCGAGAAGTTTGTGGTCTCCGTAGAGGCAAACTACAGCTCGGGTGGCCTTCTTGGCAACATGGGCACCTACATCGGGTCGAGTGACGGCAGCGATGTTCTCTACCTCTCCCGCGAGCCGTTCGAGTGCGCAGCGGCTGGCAAAAACGGCGTCTACTTCATCAAAAGTCGTTCTTCCTACATTGTGGTTAACGCCAACGACCAAACCTACAGCGTGCTTTCCTCGGTCGACAGGAGCGTGGACTATGGCGAGTACCCGGCACGCGTTGGCGAGTGCAACACCTTTGTGACGTTCTCGTCGGTCAAGGACGCCACCACCGGCTACCCCGCTTCCGTAATTGTGAGAACCTTCCCCCTATAGCTTGGTTCGACTGTGGGCCTAGTGGGGTACACTACTATGGAACTACTATGGAAACGGTGGGTTTCATCTATCCATCGAGCGTTGCCAAGCTTAAAGGAGGCCGTATGGCTTCAGATGAGAAGAAGATTCTGCTGGTAGAAGACGAGAAGGCAATCCGTGACGTCGTGGCCGCCTACCTCGACCACGAGAACTATATCGTGCGCGGTGTCGGCGACGGTCAGAGCGCCGTTGAGGAGTTTGAGAAGCACTCGTTTGACCTTGTGATTCTCGACCTCATGCTCCCCAAGCTCTCTGGCGAGCGCGTATGCCGTGCCATCCGTGAGACCTCTAACGTGCCTATCATCATGCTTACCGCCAAGGGCGAGGTCGAGGACCGCGTTATTGGCCTTGAGCTTGGTGCTGACGACTATCTCATCAAGCCCTTCTCGCCGCGTGAGCTCATCGCCCGCGTGCGCGCGCTGCTGCGTCGCGCCCACACCGAGACCGAGCCCCAGCTTGAGATTCTGGACTTTGGCGATCTTGTCATCGACATCTCCGGCCACAAGGTCATGGTCGAGGGCAAGGAGGTTGACCTCACTGCCTCTGAGTTCAAGCTCCTCACCACGCTGGCCCGCTATCCCGGCCGCGTCTACACGCGCATGGAGCTGGTTGAGAAGGTCCTTGGCTATGACTTCGAGGGCTACGAGCGCACCATCGACTCCCACGTAAAGAACCTGCGCGCCAAGCTCGGCGACGATCCGCGCAACCCGCGCTGGCTCTACACCGTTCACGGCGTTGGCTATCGCTTTGAGGCTCCCCAGGCCGACGACAAGGCCAAGGCGGCCAAGCCCAAAGCCGAGTAGGAGGCCAGCGTGGCCTCGCATGGACCAAGTAACGATCGCGCGGCCGGTGGTGGTTCTGAGGCCACCACGGGCCGCGGCTCGTTTAACACGATAAAGCCAGACCCCAAGCACAGCTGGACCTACTCGACCAAGTTGGCCATCTCGTTCGCGCTTACCGCGGTCATGACGGCGGCCATCTTCGTGATGGTCCTGGCGGTGGTGTGGGAGAGCCAGTTCAAGGCCTATACCAGAAGCAACATGCAGTCGCTTGCCCAGTCGGCGGCTGATACGCTGGCCATTGGGTATGACACGGCCGGGGGTTGGACGCCAGAGGTTATCGCCAACGCATCCTCCTTCTCGGTCTCCTCGCCAGATGTTGGACTTCAGGTGCTGGACGAGGACGGCAACATCATCTACGACGATACGCTGGGCATGTCTCGCCATGGCGATTCCGGCGTTACCACCACGGGGACAAGTACGGTGCCCACGGCTTCGGAGTCTGTAGTGACGGCCAGCGTGGTTGACTCCGAGGGAGAGATGGTGGGTACGGTGCGGCTCTGGGCCTTTGGCTCGGATGCGCTCCTCACTTCCTCAGATGCCAAGTTCCGTGAGAGCTCCTACAGCGCCATTGCCGCAGCAGCGGCCATCGCCGTGGTGCTCGCGGTAATCATTGGCTACTTTGTCTCGCGCTCGCTCACCAAGCCCATCCAGCGCATCACGCGTACGGCCTCGCAGATTAGAAACGGTGACCTCACCGCTCGCACGGGCGTGCGCGGCACGGACGAGATTGGCCAGCTGGGTGAGACCTTCGATGACATGGCAACCTCGCTCGAGAAGGACCTCAAGCTCGAGCACCGCCTTACCAGCGACGTTGCGCACGAGCTGCGAACCCCGCTCATGGCAATCCTCGCGACCGTCGAAGCCATGCAGGACGGTGTCCTGCCCGCAGACGACGAGCACCTGGAGACCCTTGCGTCCGAGACGCGCCGTCTTTCTCGCCTTGTCGACGCCATGCTCAAGCTCTCGCGCCTCGAGAACGGCACGACGGAGCTCAAGGTGGAGCGCACCGACGTGGTCTATCTGGTCAAAAGCCTCGTGAGCTCGCAGCACCAGCTCTTCCACGAGAAGGGCTTGCACCTGCGCTTCAAGGACGACACGGCTCATGGCGAGTGCCAGGCGGACGTCGACCCGGACCTTATCCGCGAGGCCGTGGTCAACCTCATGAGCAACGCCATGCGCTACACCGACGAGGACGGCTGGGTTGTTGTCTCGGTTGGCTCCGACCACTCGGATGCCATCATCTCGGTGCGCGACACGGGCATTGGCATTGCCAAGGAGGACATCCCGCAGACCTTCTCGCGCTTCTGGCGCTCGGATGTAAGTCGAGAGCGGGTCTCAGGCGGCTTGGGCGTGGGCCTCTCCATTACCAAGGAGATTGTGGACCGGCACAACGGAACCATCTCGGTTGACTCTGAGCTGGGCAAGGGCACCACGTTCACCATCCGCGTGCCTCTCAACCGCGGGCGGCGCAATCTCAAGCAGGCGCTGCAGGAGAAGCAACAGGAGAAGTAGGGGTTACTGCGACAGAGGCGCTCTGATGTGCTCGACCTCTGCGGGCGTGCGCTACACTACTCACTGCGTGCCTGACCAGCGGGCGCATCATCAACAGGAAACGAGGTCTATCGTGGCAGACATTGAGCTTCGCCCGGATTCTCATGGCAAGGTCCGCGACATCTATGATTGCGGGGATGCCCTGCTCATGGTTGCGTCGGACCGCATTAGTGCGTTTGACTACATCCTTCCGGATGAGATTCCCTACAAGGGCGAGATTCTCACGCGCATCTCGGCCTTCTGGTTTGAGCGCTTTGCCGACCTCATGCCCAACCACCTGATCTCGATGGACGTCGCCGACTACCCCGCAGAGTACCACCGCTACGCAAGCTACCTTGCCGGCCGCTCCATGCTGGTCAAGAAGGCAAAGACCATCCCCATCGAGTGCATCGTGCGCGGGTATCTTACCGGCTCAGGCAAGAAGACCTATGACGCCAACGGTACCGTCTGCGGCATCAAGCTTCCCGGTGGCCTGGTGGAGGCGTCCAAGCTCCCTGAGCCCATCTTTACCCCGTCGACCAAGGCGGCCCTGGGCGACCACGACGAGAACATCTCGTTTGAGCGCTGCGCCCAGATCGTGGGCGAGGAGACCGCGGCCCAGCTGCGCGACGCTTCTCTCGCCATCTATAAGGCGGCGGCTGAGTACGCAGCCACGCGCGGCATCATCATTGCCGATACCAAGTTTGAGTTTGGCTTCATCGACGACAAGCTCACGCTTATCGACGAGTGCCTCACGCCGGATTCCAGCCGCTTCTGGCCTGCCGATGGCTACCAGCCCGGCCACGTCCAGCCCAGCTACGACAAGCAGTATGTGCGCGACTGGCTCAAGGCAAACTGGGACATGACCGGCGAGCCGCCCCACCTTCCCAAGGACGTCATCGAGGGAACGTCCAGCCGCTACCAGGAGGCGTTCCAGATCATCACCGGCCACGAGTTTGAGCCCATGAAGGAGTCCCATGTCACTGCGTGATACCATCGACGGCGCCCGCAAGGAGGCGCAGGAGGCTGGTGGCCTGAGCGGCAACGTTAAGCCTGCCGCCGATGCCACCAAGGCCGAGAAGTCCGAGCGCGGCGCAAAGGCCGAGAAGCCCGGAAAGGACGAGGCCGAGAAGCGCGACCCCATGACCACCAGGAGCTATCGCAGCTCTGCGGCCGGCGCTAAGCCCAGCCGCGAGGCGGCCTCGACGGTTCGCGCAGCATCTTCCGGCTCCTCCGCCGGCATGGGCGGCATGGGCGGCGGCCTCTTTGGCGGAGGCAACAGTCCGGCCCAGAAGGAGGCCCGCAAGGAGGAGAAGCGCAAGCAGCGCGAGGAGGAGGACTTCCGCCAGCGCGGCTACGACCTTATCCTTCGCACTAATGAGGAGTACCGTCGCACCGACCGCACATGGTGGATTCTCATTGGCGTTGGCTTTGGCATGACCATCGTCTCGCTGATTCTGGTGTGGGCATTCCCTGCCGACAGCACCGACTACCAGACTGTTGTTGGCATTGCCTCGGTGGCGTCGCTGGTGCTTGCGTATGGCCTTATCATTGGCGCCTTCGTGTACGACTGGCGCGTGCGTCGCCCCGTTCGCAAGGCTACCGAGCGCAAGGTTGCTGGGTATAGCGACAAGAAGCTCGCAGAGCTCTTCGAGGCCGAGCGTCGGCGCGAGCACGCGGCGCAGGCTGCGCGCCAGGCCGAGAAGGAAGCCGCAAAGGAGCGTCGCGCCAACAAGAAGAAGTAGGCTTGTACCATGGCATGCGCCGTTTGTCGATGGTAGAATGTCTTCTCGCACGCCCTCGTAGCTCAGGGGATAGAGCACAGGTTTCCTAAACCTGGTGTCGGCCGTTCGAATCGGCCCGGGGGCACCACGCATCGTCGCAGGTCAGGGCCTTTAGGGGCTCTGGCCTGCTGCTTTTTGTGTCGGCGCGCCAGGTACGAAGCCGTGCGAGAAGCGCGCCTGCTGGAATCGCCACTTCTTACTTGCAAGAATTGCCCTTCGCGCGAGATTTTGCCGCCCGAAGGGCCGTTTTTACGTGATTGCTTCGATAGTGCTCTCTCCGGCGCCGTTTTCTCGCCGGAGGGCGAGTTTCCGCAGGAGAGCGTGGGCGCGCAATTCCCCCTTCGGCGTCATGCGCCTCCCTACGGCTGGTACCGCATGAGCGCTACACTCAAACCATCACAGTGCCGTTACCCCACAACCGCTGGTGAGGGGGGAACCATGTTTAGCCCGTTTCGCGACGAGCAAGGTCGACCCAAAGCGATCGGCGATGTGACCTGGGAGGACCTTGCCCAACTCTCGGATCTTGAGGAAGGCTTTGCCCTGGAGTTCAAGCAGACCTTTGGTCCCAGCGTGCGCAGGAAGATTCCCAAGATTGTGGCGTCGTTCTCGAACTCGCGAGGCGGCTGGCTGGTGATTGGCATTGCGGATGACTCCCGCGAGGTCATGCCCGTCCCTCGAGGCACCGCAGACGTTAGTCAGGTGATAGGCGAGCTCTGTCGCCGTCACGTCTCGCCAGCACCGCACTTTGAGGTTCGCTTCCTAGCGGACCCATCGGATGACAATTGCGGCGTAATTCTGGTTCGCATTGACGAGGGGGATTTCCCGCCATACGTTGCTGACGGTATCGTCGAGATACGCGAGGGCTCAACCTCAGGGCCGGCCGACGGAACCGCGCTGGTAGACCTCTACGATCGCGCGACAAGCCGACGCCTGGACGTGCGCCGCTTCTGCCGCCGGACGGTCTACTATCCCATGGCAGATGACGCGGCAGACCCCGTTGCCCTCTTTGACCTCTACCTCTTTAGGCTCGGTCCAGAGGCCGAGGAGGTCAATTCCCGCGCAAGCATCAACGAGGGTGCCGCTGCAATGCGCGCAGCCTTCGATTGCTACGGGATTGGCTGCCGCATCCAACACGCGCACGACAGCCTGGTGTTTAGAACTTCTCAGCGAGACGAGACGGTCGTTGCGCATTCGGCAATCGAGCTCTTTCCCAACGAGTCAATGAAGCTCTCGGTACCTGCGGTTATGGTCACGGGAGAAGAGCGCGAACAAGCTCTGCAATCTCTCGCGGAGCGCACGCTCTTCTCGCCGCGGTCGGATGCGCGTCTGATGGACGCTACTGCCACGCTGCGCCGCGTGACGAGAATGGCGTCGCTACTCGATCGCTACGTGCGGCTGCGCGGCCTCTCTTGGCGGGAGTTTGCGGTGGCATACGAGCTTGAGCACATGGCTGGCGTAACCCTTTGGTCGGCAAACGAGACGTACCTTGGCTACGCGGCTCGGCATGGCGCCCTCTACTGCGCGACCACTGACTGCATCTCGCGCGTTCGCTACCTCGACGATGGTGCGCACGAGACGTTCCGCGCGCGTCAGTTTGCGGGCAGCCACTTCTTCGAGGCATGTGGCCTACCGCTTGGCTCTCCCGATCCCGATGACGTGGAGCTGGTGAACGCCCTACTCAGCACCAGCGGGGAACGGTAGGGGAGAGACCCAAGACGGCTTTGCGCCCAGCACTGCCTGCGTGGCTGCCTTGGTTGGCACAGCGTCGAACCCACGTACCTTACAACTGTGGAGCAACAAACCTTGCAATTGTGGAACTTGCTACCCCGCAATCTAGGAAGCTTCTGGGTGAAGCACGACTAGCTCACTTGCCGGAAAAAGGCCTGAATGAGAACTACGCACGGTCGAGTGCCGGCCTCATAGACAACTGGGCTTTTGCTCGCCTCGCTCCTTGCCGTGCGTAGTTCCTTGCGTAGCAGCACAACATGAATTGAAGCCGCCCGCTATTCGCTGCCCTTTTTAGAAGAGAATTCCTTTGCAACTTCAAGACCAATAAGGTGGGGGATGCCAACAACAAGTGCGTTGCCCATGCAAAACGCGCGCTGCCCATCGGTCATTCCCGTGTCCGTCCAACCCTTTGGAAAACATTGGAGCTGGTCTAGCTCGTCTGGAACTAGTCGGCGAAGTCGTCCATCCGCACACTGCACAACATGCTTGAAGCGTGACGCGCCACGGCCGCCCTCACCCGTAAGAATGGTTCGAGAAGGTCTATCCGTTGGATCCGGGAAGGACATGGCACCTTCGGAATAACTGTATTCGAAACCCGTGGCCTTATTGGTTCGCTTCTCCTTTTTTGAGCCTTTGAGGTACTCCCACTTCTCCCGCTGCGACTCAGGAACGAAGAACTCCTCGGGTACGTTCACTTCGGGGATAAGAACGTCTCCTAGAGTCTCTCGAGGCCCGTTATAGGCCTCCAGCGCCTTGCAAGTAATCACCTTGCTTCCAACCATTACGCCCGCATCCAAGAAAGGTGAGAGTTTTCCGCCTACGTTGAAAGATTGGGAGACAACATAGGGGTCAGCTGGGATGTCGACATAGCTAACTGCCTCTGGCGCCTCCATGGGAAAGGCGCTTGCCATTGCACCATGGAGGAGCCTCTCCTTGAGGTCCCACTGCACATTGCGTTCAGCAAGAATGTAGACGCGTTTCCTACGCTGAGGAAAGCCGTATTCGGCACTGTTAACGACCCTCCACTCCACCGAATAGCCAAGCGAAGCGAGGCAGGAGAGAATGACAGCAAAATCTCTCCCTCGCTGTTTCGCTGGACTCTTGAGAAGTCGGTCAACGTTCTCGAACAAGCACCAGTGCGCATTATCAGGCGATTTGGCAAGTTGGATTCGCAAAAAGCGGTAGATGGACCACCAGAGGACGCCCTTCTTGCCTTCAATGCCATCGGCATGAGAGAGAGGACGAGCAACTGAATAGTCTTGGCAGGGAAAGCCACCAACCACAATGTCGACATCGGGGATGGCTCGCTGACCAGCATCGTATTCGTCAAGGACAGCGGCAATATCCTCATTTACTAGGGAACCCTTCCCAAAGCGGGCCTCGTAGCAACGGGCGGCAAACTGCCTTTTATCAGAGCCGGGCTCCCATTGGTTTGCCCATACAGTTCTGTATGGGCCCGCGGAAGGCAGGTTCCAGCCCTTGGCGTCGTCGCAATAGCCTTCGAGGCCGAGCCTGAATCCGCCGACTCCAGCAAAGAGCTCGGCTACCTTAATCTCTTCGTCCACGTTTCTCCGTTCGCTGTCTGTGGACTAATTCCTAGGCGATCATGATAGCCGATCTCGGTGTTGTTAATTGTGGCTGTGTGTAGCTATGGCCATCTCAATCTCCGTTTTCATGTATGACGCATTGAGCCAAAAGCACTTCTTTACGACTGGTGCGCCATGGGGTTGAGGTCGAGTATCGTGTCCATCTCGTGCATGGGGCCGTACATGACAGCAACGATTCTCGGTGGCTCTTACCGAGATTTCAGCATGCCCCTCCCTTACGTTATTGCGCATCTGTTCATAGCAGCGCCGTGCCTCGGGGATGTCCTTCTCGGGCATCTGCCAGAGTGTTACGTCAGAGAGTCTGTAAGCTCCATCGGAGCTCTCGCGGTAAATAACGAGAAGCCACATTTGTTGGAGGTAACCATAGAATCTAGAGCTCTCAAAGGGTGTCTTTTCGAGTTCAAAGTAGTCAAATGCAGGAAAGGAGATGTCCTCCTTTGGACGACCGCTCTTATTTAGACGTATGGTCTTGGGCTGGATGCCCGCTTTTGCAAACTCGTCTATCTCAGCGTTTTCTTCTACACCGAGGATTGATTTGGTTACAAGTGCGCAGGCGTTCTTGGGAAGTCGCTTTCCGGGCCTTGTGACACAGAATTTTCTGCACAAATCTTCTTCGGTCATTCCGAAGTACGGAACAAAACGCCTGTGTACAAGGTCGAGAAGACCAAGGCTATCTTCTCCCCGCATGCGCCTGATTGCTTGTCTATTTTGGCGTAGCCTGTTTTCTGCGGCGGTCATGTAGGATGCTTTCAGTGCCCAAGCCCGTGGTTTGGCGGGAACACTAGAGTATGGTTGCTTGGTTCGTTCTGTCGAATTGGCGGCTTTAGTGCATGCCTCGAGGTAGAGGGTATCAGAGCCCGAGATATCCTCCGCGTGGCCGGCGCGAATCTTGTTTACTACCGTCTCCCAATCAATTTTGAACTGGGGCATGTCTTCTTTTGGAAGGCCCCATAGCTCTGCCATCTCTACCTTGTAATCAAGCGGGTCGGAGTCCTTCTCCCAAACGTAGGAGACAAGAAGTATCTTAGATGCCTTCTTAACGAGATGGCTCGTTTCAAATGTCTCGTGCACCACGGTCATGTAGTTAATCTTCATGAGGACGAGGCGTTCCTTCGCTACGAGCTCTCCCTTTCTTGTCCGTTTTACTGGTGTTGACTTGAGTTCGAGTCCTGCCTTAGGAAAGTCTGGCATGGAGTCGCTGTTTGGCTTGTATTCGAAGAAGTACTCTTCCAATGCATTGCCAAATGATCCGCGCCGTCGCTTCGGGCTTTGAAGCGCTGGTGCGTCAGTCTTTTCGCGAAGCGTGTGCCCAACAAGGGTCTCTGCGTATTCAACTATTGAGTGAATCTTGGTTGGGTCATAGGGAAGATGGCTCTTATCCACGGTCGCCTCCGGCAGGCGCGAAGCATCGATGCTGTTTACGGGTGGTGTTGCAAGACCAGCTTACCGCTATAACCCAGACGAGCTGTGACTCGCCCGTCTCCCCTACATCACAGCAAAGCCTCCGGTCCGCATCCTGCAGACCGGAGGCTCGCAACTCTCGCTTGCCGGCTGTCAACCGGTGGTACTAGTGATCGCCTGAAGTGCCGCTACTACCCGAGTGATCTCCGCCCGAGGTGTTGCCCTCGTTGCCCGTCGTGTTATTGCTGCTCGAGCCAGAGCCGCTCGACACCACAATCGTGATGGTCGACCCCGAGGTCGCCGAGGTAGCAGACTGCGAGATGACCTTGCCCTTCGCAACGGTGCTGCTCGTCTCGGTAGTCACCGAGACGCCAAAGCCTGCATTCTTGAGCGCGGTCTCGGCCGAGGACTCGTCATAGCCCACAACGTTGGGCACCGAGACGGACGCCGGGCCCGTGGACACCGTAATGGTCACCGTGCTGCCCTTGTCGGCGCTCGTGCCGGCAGACGGGTTGGAGCTAATCACGTAGCCCTTCTCGACGCTGGACGAGGAGGACTGCACCACGTTCACGCTAAAGCCGTCGCTCTTGAGCGCGCTTGTTGCGTCGGACTGGGAGTCACCCACAACATTGGGAACGGAGACCTGCTCAGCACCCTGCGAGAGGTGATAGGTAATGGTGTCTCCGGCCTTGGCCGAGGTACCGGCTGCGGGCTCCTGCTCCGCTACGTGGCCAACCTCAACGTCGGCGTTGTAGACAGAATCCCCCGCCTGGCCCTTAAGCCCGTATTTGTTGAGAAGGTCCTGTGCCTCGGAGGGTGTGCAGTTGGTGAGGTCTGGCACCGTGACCGAAGCTGCCGGCTCTTCTCCCTTCGAGACCACGATGTCAATCTTCGAGCCCTCCGTTGCCGTTCGTCCGGCACCGGGCGTCTGCTCGATGATCTTGCCCTCCTCGACGGTAGAGGAGTACTGCTCGGTCACTTCGCCTATCTCGAAGCCATGACCGTCAGAGTCGAGCATTGCCGCGGCCTCATCCTGCGTAAGGCCCAGGAGGTTGGGCACCGAGTATGCCTTTGATCCAGACCCAAGTACGCTCACAACGAGAAACACCACAAGCGCAATGCCCGCTATTGCGCCAATGACAGCAAGCACTCGGTTGCGCCGCTGCTTCTTCTGGCGCTCCTCCTCTTCTTGGGCAGCCTGCTCGGTAGCAGACTGGGGGCGCATCCTGCCGGTGGCCTGCATGCGCGGCATGCTCTGCGTGGCGTTGCTTCCGCGAGCGGCCAGGGGCGTGGTTGCCGCTGCGGGCAGCATTGCCGTTGCGTTGTTGACCGCCTGCATACGGCCGGCAAGGTAATCGTGAAGCGTGTGGTAGAGCTCGTCAGCCGTCTGGAAGCGGTCCTTGGGGTCCTTCTGCATGCACTTGAGAATGATGGCCTCAAGCTGCGGGTCCACGTTGGGGTTGATTTGGCTGGGCGGCACGGGCTGCTCGGTGACCTGCTTCATGGCCACGGTCACGGCGTTGTCGCCATCAAACGGAACGCGACCGGTAGCGGCCTCGTACATCACGATGCCAAGAGAGTAGAGGTCGGTGGTGGGGCCGAGGGGCTTGCCCTGGGTCTGCTCGGGCGATACGTAGTGCGCCGTGCCCAGCACGGAGTTGTCGGTAGTGAGGTGGCTGTTCTTGGCGCGGGCAATGCCAAAGTCCATCACCTTGATGTTGCCATCGGGCTGCACCATGATGTTCTGCGGCTTGATGTCTCGGTGAATGATGTCATGGTTGTGGGCCACGGAGAGTGCCTGGGCTATCTGCGAGCCAATCTGCGCGACCTTCTTGCAGTCGAGCGCGCCGTGCTTGCGGATGCCGCTCTTGAGGTCGGTTCCGCGCAGGTACTCCATGATGATGTAGTAGGTATCGCCGTCCTTGCCCCAGTCATATACCGAGACAATATATGGGCTGTTGAGCGCAGCCGCTGCCTGCGCCTCCTGCTTGAAGCGCGCTGCAAACGAGGGGTCGGTTGCGTACTGGGGCAGCATCGTCTTGATGGCGACGGTCCTCCCCAGGACCTGATCCATGCCACGGTACACCGTGGCCATGCCTCCCGTTCCCACCTTGTCGAGGACCTGGTACCTTCCACCAAGGACCCTGTCTGCCATCTGCCTCTCCTATCACCCAAGCGGCAACACCGCGTCTTGTGTCTACGTTTAGAGTGCTCTGCGGTTCGCGTTCGTAAAGCCTATCTTCATCAGCTTGCGCCAAGTGCCTGAATGTTGAGGCAGCTCGCAAGGACCTGCCCCGCCACTGCGGCAGCGTACCCCTCGACGTCGGCGCCATCTTCTCCCTCGATGGCAACGGAGATGACGAGCGTGGGGTTGTCGTACGGCGCGAAGCCGATGAAGAACGAGTTGATCTTGCCGTCCTCGATTTGGGCGGTGCCAGTCTTGCCGGCAACCTGGACGCCCTGGACCTTGGCCCTGGTTCCGGTGCCGTGGTCAACAACGCCCAGCATGGCCTCCTTGACCTGTGAGGCAGTGTCGGCGGAGATTGCCTGTCCCAAGGACTTGGGCTGCGTGGTAGAGATAACAGCACCCTCCGGCGAGAGCACGTGGTCTACCACGTACGGGTTCATGACCACGCCGCCATTGGCGATTGCCTGCGCAACCATGGCGTTCTGCATCACGGTTACCTGCGGTCCGGCGGGGCTTGCGTGCTGGCCCACGGGCTGGCCGCAGGCCGCCCATGCGGTCTCCCACTCGGTCATCTCGGAAGGCTCTGGCATGAGCGACACCAGCGTGTTGAAGTCCTGGCCCACATTGGTGCCATAGCCAAAGGCGTCGGCGTACTTCACCAGGTTGGAGGCTCCAACCTGGACGCCCACCTGACCAAAGACCGTGTTGGACGAGAGGGCAAAGGCCTCCTTCAGCGTGGGGGTGCCGTAGTCGTTGTAGCCGTAGTTGCTCACCTCGGCGCCGCCAATGGTGAGCGACGGCTCAGCGTCGTAGACGGTGTCGAGCGTGGTGGTACCGGTGTCGAGCGCGGCAGAGAGCGTGACCGCCTTGAAGGTAGAGCCTGGCGAGTAGAGCGCCTGCGTGGTGCGGTCGAGCAGCTGAGAGCCCGAACCGCTGGTGCTCATGATGCTATCCAGCTGGTCATAGGAGTACGTTGGTGCGCTTGCCTTGGCGAGAACGGCTCCCGTGGACGGGTCAAGCACAACCACGGCGCCCGTGTAGCCCTCGAGGGCAGACTCGGCCGCGCGCTGCATCTGGGAGTTGATGGTGAGTGCCACGGTATTGCCCGGTTCCTGGACGCCCGCGAGTGAGTAGAGCGCGCTTCTCCAGTCGGAGTAGTTGGAGCTGCCCGTAAGCGTCTCGTTCATGGTGGACTCAATGCCGGCAGAGCCGTAACGCGTCGAGATGTAGCCAACGGTGTGAGCGGCCAGCGACCCCTGCGGATAGGAGCGCAGGTAGGTGCCGTCCTCCTGGTGCAGGCTCTCTGCCAGCGTGACACCGTCGGAGGTGATGATGGCACCACGCTGTACGTAGGCGCTCTTGGCAATGGTGTGGTTGTTGGACGGCATGTTCTGGATGGTGCTGGCGTGAATCACCTGCAGGTAGGTGAGGTTGGCGATAAGCGCCGCAAAGAGAACTGCAAAGGCGGTGATAAGCGCAGTGAGTCGCTTGCCCAGGGCGACGCGCCCAAGGACGCCAGATTCATCGCCCTGCACCTCAAAGCGACCACGGGCGTGCGACCCGTGCACAAAGGCGGAGGCCTGGGCGCCCAGCAGCGAGACGTGCCCGTTGCCGTTCTCGGGTGTGCTGGCCACAAGCTGCGCTTCTCGGCCAGTACCCTCGTCGCCCGCACGCAGGAGCAGGCCAACAATGATGAAGCTCGAGAGCAGCGAGCTGCCGCCCTGGCTCATGAAGGGTAGCGTCACGCCCGTGAGGGGCAACAGTTTGGTGACACCAGCAATGATGAGGAACGCCTGGAAGCCAATGACCGTGGTAAGGCCTACCGCGGCAAAGGCAGAGGAATCGGACTTGGCGCGGGCCGCCGTGGCAAAGCCGCGCACGCAGAAGAGCATGTAGAGAATGATGACCGCGCTTGCTCCCAGAAGGCCCATCTCCTCGGCAATGGCCGAGAAGAGGAAGTCGCTCTCAACAAAGGGGATGAGGGTGGGCAGGCCCTTGCCGATGCCCGTGCCCACTAGGTCGCCGTCGGCGATGGAGTAGAGCGACTGCACGATCTGGTAGCCGCTGTCCTGCGCATCTGACCAGGGGTCAAGCCAGATGTCCACGCGAATCTTTACGTGCGAGAAGAAGTTGTAGCAGAAGAAAAAGCCAATGACCAAAAGGCCAAGGGCGATGAAGACATAGCTCCACCGACCCGTTGCCACGTAGAGCATGATCACAAAGTACATGAAGAAGAGCAGGGCGCTGCCCAGGTCGCGCTCAAAGATAACAATGAGCAGGCTGATGCCCCACATGATGAAGAGGGGGAGCAGCATGCGGAAGCGCGGAATGCGGAAGGGTCCCACGCGGTGAGCGGTGACGGAGAGCGCCTCTCGGTTGGATGCCAGGTAGAAGGCCAAGAAGAGGACGATGAGGATCTTGGCAAGCTCGCCCGGCTGGAACGAGAAGCCGCCAAACGTAAGCCAGAGCTTGCTACCGTTCTTCTCGGTACCAATGATCATGGGGATAATGAGCAAGATCACGCCGACAAGGCCCAGCGTGTACTTGTAGTCGGCAAGCTTGTCGAGGTTCCGCACAAAGAAGAGCGTCGCAACCATTGCCGCGACCGAGATGAAGAGCCACATCACCTGGTTTTCGGCAAGGTCTGGGGCAAGCCGCGTGACAAAGGCTATGCCAATGCCCGAGAGGAGAAATACCACGGGCAATATCACCGGGTCCGCATCTGGCGCAAGGATGCGCACGGCTATGTGAGCTACGGCAAACGCAACGAAGAGCCCCACGGGGACGGCGAGCGTACTCAGGGAGAGCGCCACGTTGTCGTTGACAATGTAGAGGGCGTAGAGCAGGACTACCGGCACGGCTGCCAGGCAGAGGAAGAGCAGCTCCATGTTTCTGCGGTTGCCACCGCGGATTCTCTCGTTGGCCATGGTTACTCACCCCCGTTTGTCTGCGTCGTATCCCCAGTAGTGTCGGCTGTTGTCGCGGTGTCCCCGTTTGCGGAGTCCGTGCCGGAATCTGTGCCAGACTCGGTTGTCTGCGTTCCGTCAGCCGGCGCCGCCTCGCCTGTGGGGTTGCCCTCGGCGGTGACCTCGGCGGCCTTCTCGGCTGCCTTGGTCTTCTCGGCGTCTATCTGCGTGCGATAGGACTCCACGGTAGAAAGGGCTTCTTGCTCGCTGTCAACGCGAACGCCACCGTGCTCAAGCTGTGTGGCCACGTTTGCGGGCAGATCGCTTACCTCAACCGCTGTGGTCTGCACCAGGTTGGAGAGGGAAATGCCAAGAACCTCGCCGTCAATTCCCTGGTAGATACCTACGGTGTCTCCGTCTACGCCCAGATACCACTCGTTCTTTGCAAAGGCGAAGATGCCGCCAAAAACCACGACGGCCACGAGCACCATGGCAACTACCACGCGAAGGGCAAACCCCATCGAGTGCTTGCGCGCGGCAGCCGCCACACCGTCGTTGAGAACGTCCACCACAATGACGGTAATATTGTCGGCGCCACCGGCGGTGAGCGCGGCGGAAACCAGGTTGTTTGCTGCCTGCTGCGGCGTGGCGCTCGAGACCGCCAGCGACTCTATCTCGCTGTCGGGAACCATGCTGGAGAGGCCGTCCGAGCAGAGGATGACGCGGTCGCCGTTGGACACCTCAATGGAGAAGTGATCGGCGTACATGTCCGGGTCTGAGCCCAGGGCTCGCGTGATGATGGAGCGCGAGGGGTGCACGCGTGCCTCGTCAGCGGTTATCTGGCCAGCGTCAACAAGCTCCTCCACGTAGGAGTGGTCACGCGTCACGCGCACCAGAGTGCCTGCGTGCAAAAGGTAGATGCGAGAATCGCCCACGTGGGCGATGGCCATGCGGTTTCCGTCAATGAGCGCGGCAGAGGCGGTGCAGCCCATGCCGGGCTTGCCGCGGCCTTCCTCTGCGCCCTTGATGACAGCCTGGTTGGCTGCCTCGATTGCTGCGCCCAGGAGCGTGTCGTCTGCGGTTGCCGGGGCCTTCTCGCCAATGGTCTCTACGGCGATGGAGCTTGCAACCTCGCCTGCCGCGTGACCTCCCATGCCGTCGCACACCGCAAAGCAGGGCGTGCGAATGAGGAACGAGTCCTCGTTATGGCTTCTCACCAGGCCCACGTCGGAGCGCGCGCCCCAGGAGATGAACGCGTTCTTCCCGCAGGTGGCATCGGCTCCGGCGCGACCCTCCACGGGGATGGTCGCGCGGCCGGGGGCGTTGACGGGCTCTTGCGGCTGGGTTGTGTCCTCTGGTGCCGCAGGCTCATCGTGGGTGTCTTCTGGAGCGGAGGGCGCGGGCTGCTCAACCGGCGCCGCATGCTTGGGCTGCGGGGCGGGAGTGGCCTCTTCGCCGGCTGGCGCACTCTGGTCCACGGCGGCGTGTACGGCCTCGTCGGCAGCGGCGGCATGCTTGCCCACCGCCTCCGCTGGGGGGACGTCAGGCACGACCTCCTCGAGAGGCGTGTCCTTGAGCGGTGTCTGTTGGTCCTCGGCGGCCATTATTGGCGGCTCACTCGCATGACGGTGTCGCCAACCTGCACCTCGTCACCGTCGCGAAGGGTGACGGGCTGGTCGATGACATGGCCGTTGACCATGGTTCCGTTGGTGGAGCCAAGGTCCTCTAGAACCAGGGCGGGGCCCTGAATGGTAAAGCGCGCGTGCGTTGCCGATACGTATGGCTCGTCAATCACGATGTCAGAGGAGGGCGAGCGGCCCACAACCACGGGGCCGAGCACGTCCACATGCAGGCCACGCATGGCACGCGAGCCCTTCTCGACGTCCACGCACCAGATGGCGGTGTCCCTGCGCTGTCCACGCACTAGGCCCACGCCCGCGCGCATGGCGGCAAAGAGGAACACGTAAAGAAGCACTACCAGGATGATTCGCCCGGCAAAGAGGATTAGGTCGATCATGGCCTAGCTCTCCCTGAACTCGAGGTTCACGAGGCCAACGGTAATGAGGTCACCGTCGCGCAGGACGCACTCGTCCACGTCGATATCGTTGACGAGCGTGCCGTTGGTGGAGTTGAGGTCAACGATGTGCCAGTTGCTGCCGTCGTACGAGAGTTCTGCGTGGCGACGGGAGACGTTGGGATCGCGCAGGTAGATGCCGCACTGCGAGCGCTCGCGCCCAATGAGGCACGAGGGGGCCTGCGCGGCATAGGTGCGGCCGCTCTGGCGGTCGATGAGCATGCAGGTTGCGGCATGGGGCGCTGCGGCCTGGGCAGGAGCTGCGGGCACAGAGACGCTGCGGCGTCGGGTGTCTGGCACAGGGGTGGGTGCCTGGTTAGCAGCCTGCGGCTGCGGAGTGGGCGCGGGGATGCTGCCGGGCTGCGGAGTTGCGGCCATAACGGCCTGGGCCTGCTCCTGGACTGCCTGTGCCACGGGTTGCACAACCGGCTGGCCGCCAGGAACGGCTGGAGTCACAACGGGCACGGCAACGGGAGGCACAACCTGTGATGGGCTTGCGTCAACGTAGGGCACCGGCATGGGGGTAGACGAAGAAGGCGAGGCCATCGCGGGAATCACGGTGCCTGCGGGCTCGACATAGTCAATGGGCATTACGTCCAGGCCGGCATCGGTGCCGCTGGGGATGGGCTGTGGAGAAGGCATGGGCGCCACGGGCTGCGGAATGGGGTTGAGATGACCCACGCCTCGCCGTCCACGCGGCTTGCCAATTGCCGCTGCGCCTCCAACGCTGGAGTTGCCGCCTAGGAATGCGCGCTCCTCCTCGCGAAGTCGCGCAAGCGTCTGCTCGTTGACGTTCTCGGCGTCAACGTAGAACTTGCCGGACTTTAAGGACTCGTCAACCATAAAGCGCACGAGTGGCCTGCCTACCAACGCATAGCCCTTCTTGTTGGCGGACTCGGTGATGAACTCGCCAAGTTCGTAGTCAATGCGCTCGTACAGCGGGCGCATAAGGGAGTCGTCCTCGGCCGAGACCAGCACCGTGTAGAGAGCGGGTGCGGTGTCCACGCCATCTATGCGGTACGTCTCGCTCTCCATCTTGCGGGCGGCGTGCTTGGCAAGCTTCTTGAATGAGAATGGCTCCGCATAGCCCTGTGGGGCAGACTCGAAGACCGAGCTTATTCGGTCCTCAAAATCACTGAGAAAGCTCATCTGAGTCCTCGCCTTCCTGGTCCTCGTCCAGAGGACCCCTCAGGACGGTTTCCACACACAAAAACACACTCAAGAATACAGCAAGCCCACAGCCCTCCAATATCTGGCCAAACCAATACCCGCTAGATTCCACTCTGCAGGCGAGAAGCCAAAACAAGGTGATGGAGACGGCACCCACAACCTGTCCCACAATGCCCGAGGCAACGCTTCCTCTCATGGCTATTGCAGATGCCAGAAGGGCCGAGGCTGCGCACCCCGCCACGATGGCCCATGTTGCAGGGCTTGAGAGGATGGGGACAAGTGCTGCTACGGTTGTTTGGGCCGAGAAGCCCCCTGCTGCGGCAGCCCCTGCGAGAAGCGAGAGAAGTGCTCCTGCGGCACCTGTGGCAGCCGCGGGAAGAGGGTCCATGCCGTAGCCGGCTAGAGCAACGCCCGCGGCGGGCGAGTTGAGGCAGACGGGGGCAAGCAGGGCTGCGGTGGAAACGTGGTCCGTGTGGCCGCAGGTGACCCACCACACCGCAAGGCCTGCTGCGGTCACAAGCGCCAGCGGGAATGACGACGCCGTAACGTGTGCCGTGGCAAGCGCCACCACGAGGGCAACGCCTGCGATAGCAGAGCCTATGGGCGGCCACGCGGCGCACGCCGCAGCAGAGACCAGGGCCCCTATCAGCGAAAAGGCGTCTGTCGTGCCGGGGATGGCTGGCAGGATGGTGTGCATGGCAAAAAACGTGCACACTGCGGAGGCCGCACGCTCGAGAGCCGGGGCCAACCAGGGCAGCCGCACGTGCGCGGGCAGCCTGGATGGCGTGGCGGCAAGGGACGGGTCGTCGTTCTCGGACTGGTCAACCAGCTCGCGAAGGGACTCTGCCCCCTCGGCGCCGTCGCCAAGCTCGGGCAGCATGGTCCGCGCAAACTCCTTTACGGAGGAGGTCCGCTCGGCGGCAGTGGGGGACAGGGCGCGGAGCAGGGCGGTCTCGGCCTCGGGGGCAAGGCTTGGATCAAGCTTGGAGATTGGCGGCTTGGGGCCACGAACTATTGCGTCGAGCGAGCCCTTGGGCGTAGCGGAGGCAAACGGGCTTCTCCCCGTAAGCGCCTGCCAGGTCACGACGGCAAGGGAGAACACGTCCGTGCGTTCGTCTACAAGAAGGCCCTGGATCTGCTCGGGCGGCATGTAGCCAACCGTGCCGCCGCGCGCCCCGCCGTAGCCGGCAGCCGAGGCGAGCGTTGCCATGCCAAAGTCCGCCAGCTTCACGGTGCCCTGACGGTCGATCATGATGTTCGTGGGCTTGATGTCCAGGTGGAGCACGCCGTTCTCGTGGGCATAGGTGAGTGCGGCAGCAACCGAACGCAGCACGTGGGCGCACTCCTCGTGCGTAAGGACGCCGTTCTCAACGCGGGCAAGAAGCTCGGCAAGGTTGAGGCCGTCCACGTACTCCATGACCAGGTACGCGTAGGTACCGTCTGTCTCAAAGTCGTAGACCGTCACGATGTTTGGGTGGGCGAGAAGGCAGGCGGTACGCGCCTCGGCCAGCGCCTCGTCCGCCGTTGAGGCGGAGATGCCAGTGGAGTCCCCTGCGGCAAGCAGCGGAATGCGCTTGATGGCAACCCTGCGCTGCAGGCGTGTGTCCCAGCAGGTGCATACGGTGCCAAAGCCACCGGCGCCCCGCCGGGCGAGCACACGGTAGCGCCCGAGGAGCGTCTCCTCGGGGATGGCGCGCGAGCCGGGCTTGACCGGCCGCACGGCGCTCTGTGTGGGGTTGGTGCTGCCCACGGCAACTCCTCGTTGTGCGTTTGTGACTTCGTTTTTTCTGGCCGTGATGAGGACATTCTACCTAAACGGGTTGGTGGGAGTTTCTGGCACGGGAGGAATGTGGCGCTTGACTGTTGAGATGTCCTTTCGGGGTTGAACCCGACGCCCTTTCAGCTTTGACTTTTGCCAAACTTCGGTTGGCATTTTTCGCTGGATGCTGTAATATATCCCAGCACGCGGGCGTGGCGGAATTGGCAGACGCGTACGGTTCAGGTCCGTATGAGAGCAATCTCATGAAGGTTCAAGTCCTTTCGCCCGCACCATGAATTGCCAGAGCGCCTTCGCTGGGTTCCAGCGGAGGCGCTCTTCTTTACGCTTGCCTGGCTGCTCTCGCGCGGCGCAACACGGAAATGCGCACTCAGGCGAATTAATGCCGCCGGAACAAGGATTTTGTACGCACCTGCTGCCAAAACGCGCCTTCCGGAGACAAATTGCCGCCGGAGAGCCCCTTTTGTACAAACTTGCTGCTAAAACCTGCACTCGGGCGGCAAAATGGCGCCCGAGCGGGGGTTTCGTACACACAACAAGCGGCACCGTCGCTTGCTGCACCGGTGCCGCTACGTTCTTCTCAGCCTTGTGTTCTACTTGTTGGCGTCCTCGTCCTCATCGTCGTCATCGCCAAAGAGGTCCCAGTCGTCCTCAGACTTCTCGTGGTTGTAGTACTGCTTGCGCGTGCGGCGCTCAAGGACAAACGAGATGAGCAGGCATACCAGCATGCCGCCAATCACGAGGCACACCACGCCGGTCCTGTCGGTGAAAAGCCAGGTGAAGAAGTCCTCCATACGTAAGCCTCCCGGGCTTTGGGCCCGCAAGGGGCCAACGGATACCGCACAAGTATATACTTGGAGCGCCGTCGGGCCGCAGCTGCGGCTTTGGCGCGCCGGACATCGCTGCGGCATATCGTCGCACATACGCAAGGGAGTTCACACATGCTCGACATTAAGTTCGTGCGAGAGAATCCAGACCTCGTTGACAAGTCTTGCGCCTCTCGCCAGAACGCGCATTGGGATCGCGAGCGCTTCTTCGAGCTTGACGAGGAGCGTCGCACGGTCATTGCTGAGGTAGAGCAGCTGCAGGCGGACCGCAATTCCATCTCCAAGCAGGTGGGCCAGCTCATGCGCGAGGGCAAGAAGGACGAGGCCGAGGCTGCAAAGGCCAAGGTTGCGGCTAGCAAGGACCGCATTGCCGAGCTTAACGACAAGCGCACCAAGGTCGAGAAGGACCTGTTTGACCTGGTTGCCGCCATCCCCAATATCCCGCATGAGTCCGTGCCGTATGGCGTCGATGACTCCGACAACCCCGAGGTCCGTCGCTGGGGCGAGCCCACGCAGTTCGACTTCGAGCCCAAGGCGCACTGGGACCTTGGCCCCTCCACTGGCATGATCGACTTCGAGCGTGGCATCAAGCTTGCCGGCACGCGCTTCTACCTGCTTGGCGGCGCGGGTGCCCTCATGGAGCGCGCGCTTATCAACTTCTTCATTGACACGCACGTGAAGGCGGGCTTCACCGAGTGGTGGCCGCCCGTCATTACCAACTATGACTCCCTCTTTGGCACGGGCCAGCTGCCCAAGTTCGACGAGGATCTCTACCACGTGAGCGGCGGCATGTACCTCATCCCCACGGCCGAGGTCATGCTCACCAACATCCACAGGGACGAGATTCTCGACGGTGACAAGCTGCCACTTTGGTACACCGCCTTCACGCCCTGCTTCCGCGAGGAGGCAGGCTCTGCCGGCCGAGACACGCGCGGCATCATTCGCGTGCACGAGTTCGACAAGGTCGAGATGGTCAAGTTCGCCAAGCCCGAGGACTCGATGAACCAGCTCGAGAGCATGGTCGCCGAGGCCGAGAGGTGCCTGCAGCTCCTTGGCCTTCCCTACCACGTGGTCACGCTCTGCACCGGTGACATTGGCTTCTCGGCCACCAAGTGCTACGACCTCGAGGTCTGGCTGCCCAGCTACAACAACTACAAGGAGATCTCCTCCTGCTCCAACTGCTGGGACTTCCAGGCACGCCGCGCGAACATCCGCTACAAGGACCCCGCGGAGTTCAAGGGTACGCGCCTGGTCCACACCCTCAACGGCTCTGGCCTTGCCGTTGGACGCACCATGGCCGCAATCATGGAGAACTACCAGAACGCCGATGGCTCCATCACGGTGCCCGAGGTTCTGCGTCCCTACATGCGCGACATGGAGGTCATCAAGCCTCTCGCATGAGACAGAGGGAGTTTCTCTTTGTCTCATTGAGGGGGTGTCGCCTGGCGGCGGCACCCCCTCTTTGTGCGCGGATGCGTTGTTGGGCTAGGAGCTCTGCTGGGAGCTCTGCCAGCCACGGACCATGCTGGCAATGGCGTCCACGGCGGCGCGGCGCATGGCCGAGAAGGCGCTGGGCCGTGCGGGGCTCCAGTCAACCGGATTGGCGCGAAGCATCTCTCGCGCCTCGTCAATGACCTGCTTGCCGGTTCCCGCCTGGAAGGCGTCTGCGCCGGAAACGGGCAGGTTGACGTAGATGTCGGCAGCTTGTGCGTGCAGGCGGTCGAGCTGGTTTGCGCCACACGACATGGTCCTCTGGGCAATGGCAAGCGGTTTGAGGTCATTGAGGGGCTCGAGCTGGCGAATCATTCCCACGCCCACTACCGCATCCACCGAGCTGCGGTCGAAGAGTGGAGTGGGGAGGTTCATGCGGCAGCCTCCGTCCATGTAGACGTGGCCCCTATAGGTGGTTGGCGCAATGACCAGAGGATACGATGCCGAGGCGCAGGCGCAGCTTGCCACGTCAAGGTCATCGCCCGAGATGCAGGTCCAGCCAGCGCCCGTGCTCTTGAAGAGCTCCGGGTCGTTTGTGAACACGGTGAGCTCGCCCGAGACAATGTCCACGGCCGGCATGGCAACCGGCATGATAAAGTCTGCAAAGGTATAGATGCCCGCCTCGCCAAGGACGCCGCGAGCAAGCTCCTGCATCTTCTCGGATTCGACGATGCCGTTTGAGGTCACCATGTTAATCACGCGCAGACGCAGGTTCTTGAGGGTGCCCGTCTCGACAACCCGGCGGTCCAACTCAACCAGCAGCTCTGCAACGCGCTCGGGCGAGAGGCCCGCCCCCACGAGGGCGGCGACAAGGGAGCCCATCGATGTGCCCGCAACAGCGCCAATGTTGATTCCCTCCCGTGCCAGATCCTCGACAACAGCGACCTCAGCATACGAGCGGAAGCCGCCACCGCAGAACGCAACGCCTACTCCGTCGACCTTGCTCATCCCATCCTCCGTCCCTCGGACAACTAAGTTCTAAAGTACCCGGAGATATTCCTCTCCGCCACATCCCTCGCATGCCGCTCGCCGAAGAGAATTACCGGTGAGTGAATTATGAGAACATATGTTCTGTATTCTTGTGTCAATAGAGTAGACTAGCTTCAACACGCAATCAAATGGGGAGGGGTCAAGGATGGCTAAGAACATGCAGAGCGGAGAAATGCAGGTCATTTCTCGGAAGAAGCAGTTTGATGACGTCACGGTGGTCAAGTATGGTTATGCCGAAGATGGGTCGCTCATGGTAAGCGAGGAGGTGAGCGGTCCTTCCGCTAACGTTGCATATGGTGAGTCTGCGCACAAGCTGAGGGCCATTTTCTCTCCGGGCGTCATAGGTGATCTTATGGAGCTACTCGGGGATGGGGCTGCAGGCGACAAGGCGGGCATTGTCTTGCGCGCGTACTTCAAAGACGGGGAGCATGCCCTAATCGACCTAATGGATCTTTGCGATTTGCGGAGAGTCCCATATGCGTATCAGTCGCTGGGCTCTACGGGCGCAACGTATAGGCCTAGCTTTGAAAGGCCGTAAGCGGTACGTGGTGTAGAGGCGCGGCAAGCACAATTGCCATGGATAAGAGAATAGCCAGGCGAGAAATTCTCGCCTGGCTCTCAAGTTCGTGGTGCGCCGTATAGGATTCGAACCTATGACGCCCTGATTCGTAGTCAGGTCCTCTATCCAGCTGAGGTAACGGCGCGTGCGGTTAGATAATATGGCACGAATGCTTACGGACGTCAAGAACTTTTTCTTGCACACATTTTTGTCGCAAAGCGGACTGCTCTGTACTGCTGTGCGAGTTGGCAAAACGAAGGGGCCGAGAACATCGCTGCCCCCGGCCCCATATGCTCACGTCGTAACTAAGCGCCCTTGCTAGCGGGCAAGTTCGTACGTTAATGCTCTGGCGGAGAGCTGGGGATTCGAACCCCAGATTCCCTTGGAGGGAATACTCGCTTAGCAGGCGAGCACCTTCGGCCTCTCGGTCAGCTCTCCGAACGTTGTGCCCAAGCATGATACCCCACAAAGCGGGCTTGTCACAACCCAGTTTTCGAGATGTGGGCGTTCCCAACTTTCTTTATCGGTCCCGCGGCTACGGGCGAGAGGCATCTGCAAAAGGAGGAAGCGTCTCATGTTCCATCACGATATCGGCCCTATGCTCGCGAAGGGCATCCCAGGAGAATCGAGGTACAAGTTCGTCCGCCGAGACTTCCTCGCCCTTCTCTGCAAGCCCCACAAGGGAGGCAAGATACCCAATCACCTTGCGGGGAGAATAGCCATTCTCGCGAATAACGCCAAGGTCAAGGTCGTGGTCGCGCTTGGAGAGGCGCCGCCCGTCCGGGTCTACGAGGAGCGGAACATGGGCGTAGGAGGGGGAGGCAAACCCAAGCTTTCGCTGGAGGTACATCTGGCGCGGGACCGACCCAAGCAGATCGTGTCCGCGCACCACCTGCGTCACCCCCATAAGGGCGTCATCGACCACAACCGCAAGCTGGTAGGCAACAACCCCGTCACTTCTGCGCACCAAGAAGTCACCACATTCCCGCGCGAGAACCTCCGAGCAGGGGCCATAGACCATGTCGCAAAACGAGACAGTGCCGGCGGGGTCGTCCTCGTTGGGTACGCGCAGCCGAGTTGCGGGAGCCCGGAGCCTGGACTTCTCGGCAATCTCTTTGGGGGAGAGGTTCCTGCATGTGCCCTGGTAGACGTAGGTACCATCGGAAGCGTGAGGCGCTGTTGCCGCGTGCAACTCGGATCGCGTGCAAAAGCAAGGATAGGTGAGGCCCTGCTCGCAAAGCTGCGCGATCGCCTTGGCATACAAATTCCCGCGCTCGCTTTGGAAGTAGGGACCCTCGTCCCAGTCAAGGCCAAGCCAAGCGAGGTCGTCCATAAGAAGGCCGGCTACGGCGCGGTCCTGAGCCCGAGGGTCAAGGTCCTCTACTCGCATTATCATGCGACCGCCTGCGCTCCTCGCCGAGAGCCATGCCATGAGGGCCGAGAAGACGTTTCCCAGGTGCATGCGTCCAGAGGGAGTTGGCGCAAAGCGACCAACTACCGGCTGGTTTGTCTGCGTTGCGCCAGACACTCCAGAAAACCCCGTGGGGTTCTGAGGGAGAGCTCCCGTTTTGACGCTATTGCACATCGCAAGGGTCTCCAAGCAGTGCGCCGTAGAGGTAGACGTGGAATGGTTGCTCTCCCAGGCCCTCCGCTGCGATTGGCGTCTCTCTGGCAGCAATGCGTTCGAGGCCAAGATGGTCGTAGAAGCCAAAGTCACAGCCGTCGTCGGTTGCAAGGAAGAAGCCCGCCGCCTCCTGGCTTTGCAGGTAGGCAACCACATCCTTGAGAAGGGCTTTCCCAATGCCGTAGCCTTGGCATGCGGGATCAATCGCCAGAAGTGTGATTTCCCAGGCAGAACGGGCATCACGCTTCTTGAGAAACTCCTGCGTGAGGACCATTTCGGCAGTAACCGGAGCTAGGGACGCTCCAATGGCTGCTTCGTCGCTGGTCCCAATTGCCCACGGAGCAACCTTTCGAAGGTGATCTCGATACCAGAGGGTGCTCACGTCTGCGGCTGCTCGGACTTCGTGCGCCTCGGTGGGGGCGGCGGCAATGATTCCCGCAAAGCTCCCGTTGAGCATTGCGGCGCGTACGTACGTTGCGTGCTCGAGATGATGTGCAAGCTCAACCTTCTCGCAGGCACCCTGCCATGCAGCTGGTTCGTCTGGATACCAGGTCTTACCAACCAGCCTGGCTGCCGCCTCCAGTGCCGCCTTCGTTGGCTCTTCGAGCGTTAGCTCCTCGGACAGCTCGATTTTCTCGTCACACGTGCGTTCGTCACGCCGCGCCATGATTCTTGCACCTCTCATATATCTAGCAGCTTGCATGCATATAGCGTCACATCTTCTCACAGTACCGCCAGCTGTGCATTGGGTACCATGCTCGGTGCGAGCCTTGGGCGCTCGCCGCGGGTGCACCGGGCGAGAAGTCCTTGGAACCACACGTCAGAGAGCTGTTTCGGCAATGCCAGCGCACGCCGGGAGGGTGGCAACAATGAGCGACAATAAGGCAGAGCAGGACTTCACTTTGGGGCGTCCAGTTCTTGTGTGCCGGTGGCGTCTGGCCTCTGGCGGACTTCCCATGGAGAATCGCCACCTCCGCGCGCTCTCGAAGCGTGTGGTCAACGGACAGGCGGTCTCCACCCAGTTGGTTGCTTGGGCAAAGCAGCACATCGAGTGGACGCTGCGCGATGGCTCCGCACTCAATCCCGATGGCGTCCTCATGATTGTTCTGGACGAAAAGGGCCAGGCGGCCATGACCGTTGGTCCCTACGAGCCAATCGATTCGCCAACTGCGGCAACCCTTGCAGACCGGGCGATAGAGTCTGCTCGAGAGGCCGAAGAGACCGGCGTGGCTCCCGAGACCCTTTGGGTTGCCCGCGGGGATACCCTCGTTTGTGGCATGGGTGCCGCAGAAGACGCGTCAGGCTCGGTCACGCTTGTGTGTGACCTCGCCAATACGGTTGGGATTACCGTAACACGCGAGCAGGGAATCGCCCAGGGACTTCTCGACAACACCCTTGTCTACGACGAGGCCTTTCTTGTTTCTGATGAGCACGGCATTGTGTGCGCCAGCGATGCAGCCGGCCCTCGGGGGGCCAAGCTTGCCGAGGGATACGAGCGTCTATTGGCAGCCCAAAAGAATAAGCGGTAAAAGCGTGCGATAGAGCGGTGGGCGGTCTTGTTTTGACGGTAAGCGGTAAGAAATTGCAACTAATTCCTTATGCTCTCCAAGGGCCTTCTTGCATTCGCTTCGCCGTCATTCGAAGCGTTGCCGCAGTTCAAGGAATCCCTAGTTAGAACAGGGTATTTAGCTGCTAAACAGCCACGCTACCTTGTCGCTCTCGCCAAACCCGTTGCCGTATTAAGGCGAGGGCGTTGCGGTATCATAAAGTCTGTCTGGGTAACTGCTTTGCGCAGTATTCAAGGCACAAACCTCGGGGCCAGCTAGTCCCCGGGCCGCTAAGTTTGGCACTACCGTCACGGCGGCGGCATTGCTGAGAAGGAGAGGATATGGCGAGAAAATTCAAGTCGATGGACGGCAACGAGGCTGCGGCTTGGGTGTCGTATGCCTACACGGAGGTGGCGGGCATCTACCCGATCACGCCGTCTAGCCCTATGGCCGACCACGTCGACCAGTGGGCCGCTAAGGGCATGAAGAATGTCTTTGGTACTCCGGTCAAGGTTGTTGAGATGGAGTCTGAGGCCGGCGCCGCGGGCACCGTTCACGGCTCTCTTGGCGCAGGCGCCCTCACGAGCACCTATACCGCATCCCAGGGCCTGCTCCTCATGATCCCCAACATGTACAAGATCGCTGCCGAGCAGCTCCCCACGGTCTTCCACGTGAGCGCCCGTACCGTCGCCACGCAGTCGCTGAACATCTTTGGCGACCACTCCGACGTCATGGCCTGCCGCCAGACCGGCTTTGCCATGCTCTGCGAGAGCAACGTCCAGCAGGTCATGGACCTTTCCCCTGTCGCGCACCTCGCTGCCGTCAAGGGCAAGACCCCGTTCCTCAACTTCTTCGACGGCTTCCGCACCTCCCACGAGATCCAGAAGGTCGCTACCTGGGACTTCGACGAGCTGGGCGAGATGCTCGACATGGGTGCCGTGCAGGCCTTCCGCGACCACGCACTCAACCCTGATCACCCGCACGCCCGTGGCTCTCACGAGAACGGAGACACGTTCTTCCAGAACCGCGAGGCCTGCAACACCCTCTACGACGAGCTCCCCGACGTCGTTGAGGCCTACATGGACGAGATCAACAAGCGCATCGGCACGGACTACAAGCCGTTCAACTACTACGGCGCTCCCGATGCCGACCGCGTTGTGGTCTGCATGGGCTCCTTCTGCGACACGCTCAAGGAGGTCATCGACTACCTGGTGGCCAAGGGTGAGAAGGTCGGCCTGATCGAGGTCCACCTGTATCGTCCGTTCTCCATCAAGCACCTCGTGGCCGTTCTGCCCGAGACCACCAAGAAGATCGCCGTCCTCGACCGCACCAAGGAGCCCGGCTCCGTGGGCGAGCCTCTCTACGAGGATGTCGTCTCCGCTCTGTACGAGGCCGGCCTCTCCAACATCACCGTCATTGGTGGTCGTTACGGCCTTGGTTCCAAGGACGAGCCGCCTGCGGCAGCCTTCGCCGTGTACGACGAGCTCAAGAAGGACTCCCCCAAGCAGGAGTTCACCATCGGTATCGTGGACGACGTCACCAACCTGTCGCTGCCCATGGATCCCGACGCCCCCAACACCGCTGCTCCTGGCACCATCGAGTGCAAGTTCTGGGGCCTTGGCGGCGACGGTACGGTTGGCGCCAACAAGAACTCGATCAAGATCATCGGCGACCACACCGACAAGTACGTCCAGGCCTACTTCCAGTACGACTCCAAGAAGACCGGCGGCGTCACCATCAGCCACCTGCGCTTTGGTGATTCTCCCATCCGCTCGCCCTACTACGTCACGAAGGCAGACTTCGTGGCTTGCCACAACCCCAGCTACATCGTCAAGGGCTTCAAGATGGTTCGCGACGTCAAGCCGGGCGGCACGTTCCTCGTGAACTGCCAGTGGGATGACGCTGAGTTTGCCGAGAAGATGCCTGCCGCCGGCAAGCGCTACATCGCGCAGAACAACATCAACGTCTACCTGATCGACGCCATCGACCTTGCTGCCAAGGTTGGCATGGGCAAGCGCACCAACACGGTGCTCCAGTCCGCGTTCTTCTCGCTGGCCAAGGTGCTCCCGCCCGAGGACGCCATCAAGTACATGAAGGACGCTGCGACCAAGTCCTACATGAAGAAGGGCCAGGCCATCGTCGACGCCAACCACAAGGCCATCGAGGCCGGCGCCACTGCCTACCGCAAGTTCGAGGTGCCTGCTGACTGGGCCAACGCCACCGACGAGCCCTCCACCCTCACCCTCGAGGGCCGCGAGGCCATCGTGAAGCAGGTCAAGGAGCTGCTCACCCCGATCGACATGATGGATGGCGACAGCCTGCCCGTCTCCGCCTTCGAGGATCACGCCGACGGCCAGTGGGAGCTTGGCGCTTCTGCGTACGAGAAGCGTGGCGTTGCCGTTATGGTGCCGCGTTGGGATCCCACGAAGTGCATCCAGTGCAACACCTGCTCGTACGTGTGCCCGCACGCCACCATCCGTCCGGTTGCCATGACTGAGGAGGAGGCCGCTGCTGCCCCCGCCGCCATGCGTACCACCGACCTCAAGCTCCCCAAGGGCACCGGGTACAAGTTCACCATTGCCGTGTCCCCGCTCGACTGCATGGGTTGCTACAACTGCGTCGCCATGTGCCCCAAGAGCGACGTCAAGGAGGGCGGCGCCCTCACGATGGTGCCCCAGGAGGCCGAGGCCGATCAGGCAGAGGTCTGGGACTACGCCGTCAACAAGGTCACCGAGAAGAGCGAGCTCGCCGGCGACTCCAACATCAAGGCGTCCCAGTTCCACAAGCCGCTGCTTGAGTTCTCCGGCTCCTGCGCCGGCTGCGCCGAGACCAGCTATGCTCGCCTCGTGACCCAGCTCTTCGGCGACCGCATGTTCATCTCCAACGCTACCGGCTGCTCCTCCATCTGGGGCAACCCCGCTGCCACCTGCCCGTACACCACGAACGCCGAGGGCCACGGTCCCGCGTGGAACAACTCGCTGTTCGAGGACAACGCCGAGCACGGCTTTGGTATGGAGGTTGGCTACGAGGCCGAGCGTGACCGCGTTGTTGCCATGACCGAGGCACTGCTCGAGTCTGGCGCTTCCGACGAGCTCAAGGCCGCTGCCACCGCTTGGCTCGAGGCTCGCAACGACGCCGATGCCTCCAAGACCACGGCTGCAGCCTTCGTCAAGGCGCTCGAGGCCGCTGGCACCCCTGAGGCTGAGAAGCTCCTGGCCGAGAAGTCCTACCTCACCAAGAAGTCCTTCTGGGTCTTCGGCGGCGACGGTTGGGCATACGACATCGGCTTTGGCGGCCTTGACCACGTCCTGGCCCAGAACCGCGACGTCAACGTCTTTGTCTTCGACACCGAGGTCTACTCCAACACGGGCGGCCAGGCTTCCAAGGCCTCTAACCTCGGCCAGGTTGCGCAGTTCGCTGCTGCCGGCAAGACCACCAAGAAGAAGTCCCTCGCCGAGATTGCCATGAGCTACGGCTACATCTACGTCGCTCAGGTCGCTATGGGCGCCAACCCCATGCAGACTCTCAAGGCCATCCGCGAGGCCGAGGCTTACAACGGCCCGTCGCTGATCATCGGCTACAGCCCCTGCGAGATGCACTCCATCAAGAAGGGCGGCATGATGCACTGCCAGGAGGAGATGAAGCGCGCCGTCGATTGCGGCTACTGGAACCTCTTCCGCTTCGATCCTTCTGCGCCCGATGGCAAGAAGTTCTCGCTCGACTCCAAGGAGCCGAAGGGTGGCTACCAGGACTTCCTGATGAACGAGGCTCGTTATGCTCGTCTCGTCAACGAGTTCCCCGGCCGTGCTCAGGAGCTCTTCGCCGAGAACGAGGAGGCCGCAATGGCTCGCTACGCGCACCTTCTCAAGCTCAAGGACATGTACGCCGACGCGTAGTGTCTGCCGAGTAATACCTGCTGTCGGCTAGTCCGTGCAGCGAAAGGGCCCCTGCCCAGCGGCAGGGGCCCTTTCTTGTGGGTATGCCACCGTGCCCGCTCCTTCTCGCCCTCCCTTTTTATCCCTTTCTTTAGCGGTATTTGAGAATTGCGCCACTCATCAACTGGGCAAACATGGAGCCCGATTCTCAAATACCGCTAAAGAAAGGGAGCGGACAGGGGGCAGTGGACAGGTGGGGCAGCGGAGAGGGGCATTGGTTGCCCGGGCGGACAGGGGGCCGCCCACGTGCGGTACCATGGAAACTACCGCTGCGAAAAGCTGCGACCATCGTTCGTTCAACCGGAGGCTGCCGTGAATCCCGTCATCGTGATCCCCTCGTACTGGGCCGAGAGCCAGTCTCACGGCCGGCTGGGAGAACGCGGCTCCTACGACTACTCCACGCCCATCACCAAGCCGCTGCCAGAACTTGAAATGTGTCTCTCGTCACTTGAGCAGGTGCGAGGCGTGGACCGCGTGATTGTGCTTCTCGTCGCGGCACCATCGTGTGCCAAAGCCGCCCGCGCTCGCGTGAACTCCGTCTGTCGCAACCACATGGACCTGAACCCCGTTGTCATTGGCGACGAGGAAGCTGCCGCAGTCCAGGAGCAGTGCGCCGGCATGTACGCCAAGCTGCAGGGAGACCCCATAGCGCTTCGCGGCTGTGGCGCCATACGCAACATGGGGCTGGCTGTGGCCTCGGCATTTGGCCACGATGCCGTGGTCTTTATGGACGATGACGAGGTGGCTCTCAACGAGGACTACCTCATCGACGCTGTCTACGGTCTGGACTCCCTCACCCGCCAGGACCTCCCCATCCTTGCCAAGAGCGGCTGCTATGTGGACGTGCGCAGCTCCCCCTACGCGCCGGTCCAGAAGGAGTGGTGCGAGCAGCTGTGGTCCAAGCACGCGGGCTTCAACGAGATGATGAAGCGCTACCTCACCTCGCCCACCCGCATACTCCGCTCGAGCTACCTCTGCGGCGGTTGCTGCTCCATCCACGCCTCCGCCTTCACGCGGGTTCCCTTCGACCCCTACATCACGCGCGGAGAAGACCTCGACTACCTTCTCGACCTGCGCGCCAATGGCATCGACGTGTGGTTTGACAACACGTGGCACGTGCGTATGCAGCCACCCGAGGAGATGGCGCCCACGCCCTCCATCTTCATGCAGGACGTCTACCGCTGGTTCTACGAGTACCGCAAGCTCGAGGCCATGAACGCCCGCCGAGACCTGCGCACCGTCACGCCAGAGTCGCTCATGCCGTATCCCGGCCCGTGGCTTACTCCACAGGTGCGCTCGCGCGTGAGGGTAACGGCTGCCCGCCGTGCCCTTGTGGGACGCGACCGCACCGACAACCTGCGCATCCTTCGAACCGGTTGCCACGAGGCGGATAAGTACGCGCAGGAGGCCTCTACACGCTACCTCTCGTTTGCAACCATCTGGCCAAGCATTGCCTCGTCTATCTGGAACAGTCGCTATCTCCAGCGTGAGCTCCTGAGCACAGGCACGCCCGCGAAAGGAAGCTCGCATGAGTGATCGCTCGACCTCGCTCTCGCCAAGCGTCATCAACATCGCCCTCAGTGCCGTGACGGCAATCCTGCTGCTTCTTGTGGCATGGGGCGTCGCGGAGGGCAACGTGATTGCGTCCATGCTCTCGGGCGCGGGCCTTGCCGTGGTGATTGTCGCCTTTGGTACCATCAACCTGGTGCCGGACACCATGCGCGCCGAGGCGACCGAGAGAACCCTTGCCATTGCCTCCGAGACGCTTCGCAGCTGCAACCACGGCCTCACGCCGGATAACGCAGCACACATCTGCAGGCTGCTCCTCCCCGAGACGGCAGCCGTTGGCATAGCCGTCACCAACACAAAGAAGGTCCTTGCCTACGAGGGCGAGCATGGCGTGGGGACGGCCCCGGGCAGCGAGAACACGGTACCCACGCTTGAGGTCCTCGAGAGCAAGCGCATGGAGACCTTTGTCTCGATGGACGATGGCGACCAGACCACGCGTCACTTCAACCTGGTGCAGAACCGCTCTGGGCGCACGTTTGGCATCATCGTGCCGCTCCTCGTGCAGGATGAGCCCATGGGTACCATCAAGCTCTACTACCGCAGCGGCACAGACATCGACCGTACGCAGCTGGCCATTGCGAAGGGCTTCGGAGAGCTTCTCTCGACGCAGCTCTCGTCTTACGAGCTGGACCGGCAGGCCGAGCTTCTCGCCCGTGCGGAGGTAAAGGCACTTCAGGCGCAGATCAACCCGCACTTCCTCTTCAACACGCTCAACACCATCGCGTCGCTCACGCGCACCGATCCAACTAAGGCCCGCGACCTTCTCCGCGAGTTCTCGGTGTTCTACCGACGCACGCTCGAGGGGTCTGACCAGCTCATCCCCCTCTCGCGCGAGCTGGAGCAGACGCGGCGCTACCTCAAGATCGAGAAGGCGCGCTTTGGCGAGGACCGCATTGTGGAGGAGGAGTTTGTGGAGCCTGGCTGCGAGAGCCTCCCGGTGCCCTCGTTTCTGGTGCAGCCCATCGTGGAGAACTCCGTGCGTCACGCCATGCGCGAGGAGGGTGCCCTCCACATAGACATCCACGTTGCCGTGGACGGCAATGACGTGCTGGTAGCGGTGGCAGACGATGGCCTGGGAATGGACCAGCAGACGGCAGACAAGCTCCTTGCCGCGGCCTCTAAGCCCAGTGGCGAGGAGAAGGGTACGGGCATCGCCCTCAAGAACGTTGCCGAGCGCGTGGAGCGCTTCTACGGAGCCGGCTCCGGCGTGGAGATAATCTCTAAGCCTGGAGAGGGGACCTGCGTGACCCTGCGACTGGGCGAGGCGGCCCTGACGTTGCATAACGGGTCCAAGGGGTAGCATACTAACGGTAAACGGTAGGCAAAGATGCTTCTTTGCGTGTCTGCGGCGGGATGTGTGCCGCAGCGGAAGGTAGGTTGTTGCAATGCTGCGTGCGATGATTGTCGATGACGAGGCTCCCGCCCGTTCCGAGCTGCGTTACCTCCTCGAGGAGACCGGGCGCGTGGATGCCATCACCGAGGCGTCAAGCGCACGCGAAGCGGTAGAGCGGCTCATGGAGGCACGCGCAGACGTCATCTTCCTGGACGTCTCTATGCCCAAGACCAACGGCATGCAGCTTGCGGAGGCACTCCACAAGCTCAAGAACCCGCCCGCCGTTGTCTTTGTGACTGCCTACAGCGAGTATGCGCTTGAGGCCTTTGACGTGGACGCCATCGACTACCTCATGAAGCCGGTGGAGACGGACCGTCTTAACCAGGCCCTGGACAAGGTCCAGTCGCGCGTCAAGCCACAGCCGCAGTCCCACTCCTCGGTTGAGCGCATCCCCGTGGTGAAGAGTGGCCGCAAGGTCCTTGTGCCCATCGACCAGATTCGCTACATCGAGGCCAAGGACGACTACTCCTGCATCTACACGGATGACGACCGCTACCTCTCCACCATCTCGCTTGCCAAGCTCGAGCAGAAGCTCGCGCCGCATGGCTTCTTCCGCGTGCACCGCGGCTACATCGTGAACCTCGAGTACGTCGAGGACGTAGAGGTCGTGTCCAGCGGCATACTCCAGCTTGGCATCAACGGCATTGAGGGCAAGAAGATCTCGGTCTCGCGCCGTCGCGTGGTTGCCCTCAAGCGCGCACTTGGACTGTAGAGGCCTAGTGGGTAGCGAGGCAGCACGGATGCGCTACGACATCATCTCGGACACGCACGGATACCTCTCCAAGAGGCTGCTCGACCAGCTCCAAGGTGCGGACACCATAGTTCATGCGGGCGACATCTGCTCTGCCTCGGACTACCGTACGCTTAGCCAGATAGCCCCGGTCCAGCTGTGCCTAGGCAACAATGACTGGTCCTACGACTTTGGCCCCGAGGTCAAGCGCGTCAAGATCTTCTTCTCGAGCGGGTTGCGCTGGGAGGTCTGCCATTACCGCGAGCGGCTAGACCTCAAGCTCTGCGACATTGCCATCTGCGGCCACACGCATCGCCCGTTCGTCGAGAAGGACCGTGCAACTGGCGTGCTGATGATGAATCCCGGAAGCCCCACCTACCCGCGCTCCGGCGGCCCCAGCATGGGACGCATCATCTGCGAGGAAGGCAAGGTCGTCTCGGCTCGCATCATTCCTTTGGAAGAGGCCGAGTAAGGCGCGCGTTCCGAAAAGGTCGGAGGCCGTGGGTGGCTACAGCTGGTTTGCTGAGGACGTGGCTTCGCTGGTCGTGGGTTCCCCCGTCGCCTGGGCATGAGCTGCCGGCGCGTCGTTGTAAGGGTTGACCTCCATTGCCTCGCGAAGCTGGTGCCTCACGGCTGTACGGCGCTTAACCGGAACGTAGATCTGCTCTCCGTTTGACATGGTGATCTTGCTGCTCGACATGGACGTGACGAGCTTGGCGTTGATCGCAAAGCTGCGGTGCACGCGCACAAACGTGGCCGGAAGCCTGTCCAGCATTGCAGAAAGCGAACTTCTGGTGCGAAACGTTTCTCTCAGCAGGTGAACATCCACGTACTGGTGGGCTGCCTCGAGGTACACAACGGCGTCGGGATGCACTGCGTGAGAAACTCCCCCGATGTCACGGATGTAGATGAGCGAAGCATACTCGGGAGCTCTGGTGTCAGCAGAGTCGAGCAGCGAGTTGATTGGAATAAACGAATTGCTGCGCTTCTCGATCGGTGGAATCGAGAAGTGCATGTGAACGAGCTGGGGCTTCTCGGGAGTGCTGGTGCTCCAAACGAGCGTTGCGCGTGGGGACACCGTAAGATGCCTTTCGCCCGAGGCGCTCCCAATGAACACCACGGAGGTCTCGCCGTTTTGAAAGACCAGAACGGGGCAGCCAAACGAGAGGTCCAGCTTGGTGATGAGCGGTGCCATCCTAGAGAAGTAGTCCATGAATGCGTGCATGCCGGCCGTGCTCCCCTTGCCAAAGGGCCCCACAAAGGTGAAGCCATCTGCGAGGTAAGGGGCGCACTGCTCGGGGATTCCCGACGTACACGAGACAAGCACCAGGGTACTCAGGTCAAGCACGCTATGGACTGTCATCACGAGCTCACCCCTCTCCAAGTGCAAGACATAAATATGCATTGCATAAATGTTTATCAGCGCTACCGGAAGTTGCGTTGACCCAGTGTATGACATGAAGCGTCACAGTAGGTGAGAATGGGAAAATAAGACCTAACTACTACCCCTTAAGACCATAGATAACCCATTTGCCCACATAAATACATAATGCATTAATTGGTCATATCGTCAACTATATATAGAAAGCTCGCGAGGCAATCGCTTGTTGCCCTGGCGGTGCTTGTCGTTTCGCTTATGGTGGCTGGCTTAGGGCTTGCCGGCGGGCAGGCATATGCCGCTGAGGGCGCGGATGCGCCGTCCATCACCATTACCTTCAAAGCGGGCGATGGAGGTACCGTTGGCCCTGAGGAGAACCTCGTTCAGACCTTCGCTGCTAATGACAGCAGCGAAGTGGCCGCTGTTACCGCCACCCCCTCTGACGGCTATGTCTTTGTTGATTGGACGCGTGACGGCGAAGAGGTAAGCACCAGCGCAACCTTCACACCTGCCAAGGAGGCAGCCACCTATGTGGCCAACTTCAAGGCTGCTGATGCCAACGGCTCTAGTTCCGCGACTGCGGACGAGACGGACCTTGGCTCGAACCCCGATCACCTTGCCGGCCCCGAAGAGGGGGATGGCACCATCGACGAGAACGTCTATCCCGAGGTGGACTTTGGCTCCTCCGTGTCGCCGAGTCGTCTTCTTGGCATGAGACTCATGGCGCTGCCCACGGCAGCCTCTGGCCATCCCACCCAGCCGGGCGAGGTGAAGCTTTCAAAGACCGCAACCCCTGTTTCCGGGATGGTCAACACCTGGGACGTCACGGTGCGCGTTGAGGGCAAGGACACCACCAAGACGAGCGACATCGTGCTTGTGATTGACCGCTCGGGCAGCATGAAAGACAACAACCGAATGGTGCGGGCTAAGGAGGCTGCAAAGCAGTTTGTGAGCACGCTTCTGCCTGATGAGCACACGCGCATCGCCATTGTCTCGTTCGCAAAAAGAGCGAGTACGAATCAGCTTCTAACGAACGACGCAAACAAACTCAATGACGCCATCGATGGTCTTAAAGCTGATGGTGGCACCTTTACCCAGGCCGGAATCAGGCAGGCCGAGTCAATTCTCGCGAACTCGACTGCAGACGTTAAGAACATCGTGCTTCTGTCAGATGGCAAGCCTACGTATAGCTATGACATCAAAAACCCTACGAACTATCTAACCAATCTTGTGAATGGCTACGTCGACAACGGTTATGTAGGTGGGTGGACCGGCTGGCATTACGACACGAACACCAGCGTTCCTTCAACGGAGTTCGACTACGACGCGGAAGCAGTGGGGGAGGGCAATTCTCTGCAGACCCGTGGGGGATCGTACGGATGGAGTCTGTGGTACTACGACTGGTACTACAACCACGGCAACAGCACCATCGCCGAGGCGACCATCGCGAAGAAAGCTGGTTACACCATGTGGACCGTTGCGGTGAATGCTGGCGACACGGGTAAGAGCGTCCTTTCTCAATGCGCAACAGATCCCAACAACCACGCAAAGTCGACGGAAAAGCCAGAGGAACTCAAGAAGATCTTTACGGAGATAGCCGGTAACATCAAGGCGGCGGTACAGGACGCCAGTGTTACCGATCCCATGGGTACGGGCTTCACGATTCCTGCTGGCAGCGTGGACAGCATAAAGACAAGCCAGGGAACCGCGACGTACGATGCGACCAATAAGACCATCAGCTGGGAAGTCGGAACGCCCTCCAACACCATCGATGGCGACTCCACGGTCAAGTACGCTGAGCTTACCTATCGCGTCACGATTGACGACAGCATTCTCACGGCAACACCGGAGGCAGATGGCAAGTCGTACAAGACCAATGGCATGACAACCATCAATTACAAGGACGCTACTGGTGCTGACCAAACGGGGAAGTTTGTCTCGCCTACAGTCGACCCCGTCCTGCTCGTGGTGCAGAAGAAGCTCTACGATAAGAACGGTAACGAAGTCACGAACAGCGACCAGACGTTCTCTGTGAACGTAAAGGGAGATGCCAAGAGCGGAGAGGCCTACGATCAGACCTATACCCTCAAGCCTGGTGAAAGGAAGGTCCTAACCAACCTGCGTTGGGAGGATACCTATACCGTCACAGAGACCGGTTACCCCGCTGGTAAGAGCAAGGATGACTACACCACCGAGGTGAAGGTGGGTAATGACGTCACCAACAGCTTTACCGTCCACCAGGGAGATAAAGACAAGGACATTGTTGTCACCAACCGCGAGCATCCTACGCTCACGCTCTCGAAGACTGTAACGGGCGGCCTTGCCGACAAGACCAAGGAGTTCACGTTCAACGTCACCGTGAAGCGCGGCGACCAGACCATCATCGACAACAAGACATACACGCTCAAGGGTGGCGACAGCAAGACCATTGCGCCCGATAGCGGTGCCTTGCTCCCCGGTGACCAGGTCACCATCACCGAGGCTAACGGTGATGGCTACACCGCCACGTATAAGGTTGGGGACGCATCCGAGCAGACCGGCTCTGAGGCAAGCTTCAGCCTCTCCGGTGACACCACGGTGAGCTTCACGAACTCCAAGCCACTGGTTCCTATCACTGGCCTCGACGGCAATGAGGGGATTCCCATCCTGCCTGCTGTTTTGGGCGTGGGTGCCATCACCGCCGTCCTGTGCGTTGCCATAACCCGGCGTCTCGGCGTGCGAGGGGAGTGATGCCCAGCCACTTTTCCCCTACGTCGGGGAGCGCAGAGCCCACGGACGAGGGTTCGGAGCCGTCGCTTGCGGCGGAGCTTCTACTTCTCGTCCTCAAGATCGCGTTTGTTCTGGGCTTTGTCGCAATGGTGTTCCTCTTCGTCTTTGGTCTGTTCCAAGCGCCTGACGAGAGCATGTCGCCAGCGCTCAGAGAGGGGGACCTGGTCGTGTACTACCGCCTGGAGAAGACCTATGCCGCCGGTGACGTGATTGTGGTCGACGATGGCGACTCCAAGGAGCTCCGCAGGGTTGTTGCGGTTGCGGGCGACACGGTGGAGTTCTCCTCAGACGGGCTGGTAATCAACGGCTACCTGCAGAGCGAAGACAAGATTTACACCGAGACGCTGCCGTTTACGGAAGGCATCACGTATCCAGTGACGGTAGGCGAAGGTCAGGTGTTCGTGATGGGCGACAACCGCCCAGAGTCGAAGGACAGCAGGCTCTACGGCCCGGTGGACATCGACACGAGCACGGAAGGAAAGGTCATGACGGTGATCAGGAGAAGGAACTTCTGAGAGCCGTGTGATAGACAAGGCAAGTCGCGTCCCCTGGGGCGCACGTCGAAAGGAAGATGAGATGAGAAAGAACAGAGGGTTTGTCGCACTTGCGTCCGCAATTGCGCTTGTTGCGGCTCTGTTTGGCGGCGTGAGCACCGCGCTGGCAGCGACTGCGGCTGTACCGCAGGTCCAGAAGCAGCTCGAGCTCAACCCGGGTTCCACGGTGTCGGCGACCTTCACGTATAGCATTACGCCCAAGGCGCTCTCCACTGGCACCGGCAACGAGAAGACCTACACCGATGGCCCTGCTGCCGCGATTGCTGACATCACGCTGACTGATGCGTCCAACACCGCAAACAACACTGGCAAAGGTGCCATCACCTTTGGTGGCAAGTCTGATGCCAGCGCCTTTGCGCACGCTGGCGTCTACGCTTGGACCATCAAGGAGAACGCCACGCAGAATACCGCTCGCCTTGGTGCCTTCCAGGATGACCCGCAGGTCTACACCCTCATTGCCACCGTTGTTAACGGCGACACTGGTCTTGAGTTCAGCTCCTTCGTGATTGCCAAGGGTGACGTGACCACCACCACCAACGCCGACAAGACAAACGAGATAAAGTTCGACAACAAGTACACCGAGAACACCTCTGAGAACGACGCCGACCTTACGATCACCAAGTCCGTTGCCGGCAAGCAGGGTGACAAGAGCAAGCAGTTCGAGTTCACGGTGACCTTCACCGCTCCCTCTGTGCTCCCTGAAGGCAAGACCGCTGCAGATGTCCTGAACGCTATCACTGCGACCGCTAACGGTGCTACCGTTGTTAAGTTCGACAACGCTGCTGACGGCGCTACTACCCGCACCATCACCTTCACGGCTGCTGATGCCCAGGACGTGACCTTCTCCAACGTCCTCGTTGGTACGACCTATTCTGTTCAGGAGACTGCGGTTGATGGCTACACCCAGTCCTGGAAGGCTACTACCAACGGCACCGAAAGCGCCTCTCAGGCGAACCTGCTTATTGGTGAGAACGCCAACAACGGCACTATGACTAACACCCATGAGGACGTGACCCCCACGGGTCTCGTTATCAACAACCTGCCCTTCATCATGCTGGGCTGCGTTGCCGTCGCCGGCGTTGTTGCCTACGGTGCTGCTAAGAGGAAGCTCGAGAAGTAAATGCTCCATTCGCTATCCCGTCGGCTGGCCCGTGGGGCCCTACGACTCGCTAATTGGCTGGTCGACGGGATAGTTCTCTCTGTGTTGCTGCTCGTCGTTATCTTCACCGCTTACTCGGTGCTCGACAACAACCGGGTGGAGAGCCAGGCAAGCGAGGAGAACTTTGCCTCGTATCGTCCGGCAGAGAACGACGACCCAAGCTTCGAAGAGCTTGCGGCATCCAACTCAGACGTGGTTGGTTGGCTCACACTCTACGGAACAGGCGTTGACTACCCGCTGGTTCAGGGGCCAGACAACGAGAAGTACCTCAACACCAACGCAAAGGGCGAGTTTGCCCTTTCCGGCTCGCTTTTCCTGGATTACCGCAATGCGCGGGACTTCACAGACCCAAGTACGGTAATCTTTGGCCACCACATGGAGAACTCCCTCATGTTTGGCGACCTGGACAAGTTTGGTGACGAGGAATTCTTCTGGCAGCACAGGTACGGCAACATCTACTACGGCGGCAAGAACCACGGCGTTGAGATATGCGCCTACCTTCTTGCCGATGCGTACGACGAAGTTGTCTATAGCACGACGGTTGGGAGCTCTCCATCTATGGCTGAGTTCCTAGCCTATCTAAAGGCTCACGCCAAGTTCTGGCGAGATGGTGCGATCGGCGAGAGCGATCACGTGCTGGTGCTCTCGACGTGCGGGTCCGGGACCAATGACCGCCACATTGTGGTGGCTCGCATCACGGATGAGACGTACGAGAACACCTTCACCGACGAGAGTGTCTCCAGGACGCTTTCCGGCACCGCCGACAAGGGTTTGGCGCTATGGGCAAAGATTGGTATTGGGTTGCTCGTGTTCCTGCTCATTGCGTGGGTGGTTGGCGCACCTTCGCGGAAACGCAGCGGGAACAACAGGAGGAGAAGGATAGATGGGCGCGATAGAGGATAGGCTGTACGCACGGGCGCGGGCGCATGCCCTCGCTGCCGTCTGCATGCTTGCGATGGCCATTGCGGTTGCCCTGCTCGCCGCGCCTTCGCGTGCGCTTGCAGCCGTTGTCGACCACTTCACCGTGGAGCAGGAGTTCTCGAAGACCGGCATGGTCCCCGAGGAGCTGAGCAGCACCTTCACCTACCAGCTCACGCGTGTTGAGGGAAGGGACGGCGTGGCGCCGCTGCCAGCTAATGCGGAGGGCGACACCTACACGTTTACCCTGGATGGCGATACGAGCAAGGACATTTCGCTGACGCTGGGGAACACTGCTGCGGCGGATGCACTGACCTTCTCGCATGCGGGCGTCTTCTCCTATCAGCTGCGTTGCGTCACGGACCCCTCGGGGACTGAAGGGCTCACCGTGGACGATACCGTCTACGACGTCGAGATCGAGGTCAACAATGCTGACGACAGCCTTGCAGTATCGCATGTGGTGATCAGGCGTGAGTCCGATGGCTATAAGCCGGACGCCGCGTCGTTCTCGCACAGCTTTGAGGGACAACCCGAGCCTGTGCCTGAGCCCGAGAAGCCCGTCGAGATTCTGGGCGTCAAGCTTCCTGTGGCTGGTGACTCTACGTGGGGGCTCATCCAGCTGAGCACTGCTATCTGCATTGGTGGCGCCGTGCTAGTTGTCATGGCCATTCGTCGCAAGAAGAAGGAGCGTGCGGCGAGGTCGTAAGCGCGGTGTTGGGCGTCCGGCGCTTGTGCGACGCCCGAGGTCTTCTTTTCGACAAAAATACTAATCTGCTGTGCCCTCCGGCGTCTTTTCGGCGCCGGAGGGCACATCTCGTACGGAATCCCGTCGGGAACCCCAGCTCCGGCGTTGCAATCTCGCCGGAGGGCGTGTTACAGCAGCAATCGTGTACAAAAGGCTCCTCCCGGCGTCATGTTCTCGCCGAGAGGAGCATTTCCGCAGCGGAGAAGAACGGAACCTCGTCTCTGGCGTCTTTTCGGCGCCGGAGGGCGCATTTCGTACGGAATCCCGTTGGAAACCCCAGCTCCGGCGTCATTTTCTCGCCGAGGTCGCATCCTTGCAGCCTCTGCGCAGGAAACCCTTGCGTTGGCGTCATTGTATTCGTGCGCGATGACTTCCTCATTCGTGCTCGGTGACCTTCTCGTCCATGAGCAAGGGCACCACGAGCTTGGTGTAGAGCGCGAGCCAGATGAGAGACACGCAGAAGCCGGCAAGCACGTCAGAAGCGTAGTGGACGCCCAGGTAGATGCGACTGATGCCGATAAGGACAATCACCAGGCCAAAGCCGATCACGCACAGCCAGCGCACGAGTCGGTCGCGCTCGTAGTGCCATACCATCCAGGCAAGAAGCCCGTAGAATGCCATCGCCACCATGGAGTGCCCGGAGGGGAAGCTATAGCCCGTCTCGGCAATGAGGCGGAACCCATCTGGCCTTGGCCGCTGAACGAACTGCTTGAGCAGGACATTCAACGCAACGGCGCACACTAGGTTTACGGCAGCGCAGGTGCCCGGCCTGCGGCCCGGGGCAAACGCCTCCACTGCCAGCAGCATGACGAGAAGCACCACCGGTTGCGCAAGCTCGGAGATGGACTCCATGTACGGTGTGAGCCACGGTTGGCGTAGAGTCTGAACAAAGAGCAGGTAGGCACCGGAATCGAGCTTGGTGAGCTCGCCCTCGCCAACCTCCTCAAGAAGCCAGATAAAGATGCAGGCCGCAGCTGCCGCAAGGACAAGGCGCAGGTTCTCTCGCAGGAGCCTTCGAAACGTGTGGCCCTTCTCTGCAAGATGTTCGGCCATGCGGGAGTCCTTTCCAGTTCGCGTGATACCAGAAGGGGCGGACGCCGAGAAGGCATCCGCCCCGCGTTAAGCACAAGTCTAGGGCATGCTGCGTAGCGCATGCCCCGCGTTGTCCCTTACAGGTACGCCTCCAGCTCCTTCTTGAGCTCGGCCTTGGGCATGTTGCCCACCATGGTGTGGACGGGCTTGCCGTTCTTGAACAGGATGAGCGTGGGGATGGAGACAATGCGGAACCTGGTGGCAAGATCCGCCTCCTCGTCCACGTTGCACTTGTAGACGTCGAGCTTGTCGCTCAGCTCGCCAGAAATCTCCTCGACCACGGGGCCAAGAGCACGGCAGGGGCCGCACCAGGAAGCCCAGAAGTCAACGAGGACGGGCTTTGCGGAGCCGGATACGATGGAGTCGAACTTATCGGTAGTAATAGGGGTTGTAGCCATGTCTGCCTCCCAGCGGATGCGGACGCCTTCGCCCGCGGTTTCGTGTCGAAACGGCTTATACCCGATTTACACTGGGTGTGACATGGGGCGCAAAATGCTATCTCCATTATCACATGTGAGTGGTCGCTTGCTCTGGTGAGCGGTGGGGGAGGACGCAATGGCAACGGAGCGGGATAGGCGCCGCGAGGCGTACGTGGGAAAGGCTCGGGCTGAGCTCTCCTCGCTCGCGGCGCGCGGCGTGCGCATGGGCGGCAACGCGTTCTCGGCCGTGGTTCTCGCAAAAGGCGAACTCTCACCAGAGGAGCGCAACGGCGCCGAGCTGCTCTCTGGACCGGATGGCGTGGCGCTGAGAAAGTCGCTGTCCAGGCTGGGCTACGAGCCGGAGGACTGGTGCACGCTCTTTCTTCCGGCGCCGGGAAGCGCTGGCGCCCTGGACGCCTCCGTCGTACGCGAGACGCTGGCGGCGCTGGACCCAGCAACCCTTGTGTGCTGCGACGATGCGGCGGCGCAGGCCGTTCGCGACGCCTTTGCAGACAACCTGGCTTCCCTCCAGAGCCTGCCAGAGGCCATGCTGGAGCCCGGTTATGTGGTCTATGTGCGGGGAGTCCGCGTTCTGGCGCTTGGAGGTTTTGCGGCAGCTCTGGGAGATCAGCGCCAGAAGCAGGTCATGTGGGCATGGCTCAAGCAGATACCTCCCCTGGGAGAGCCCTTCTAGCGCTCCGGCCCCCGGCAGACGCGGTATCCTTAATGCGTATGTTGTCCAGTGTGACAAGGAGCAACGCCATGCCAAATATTCCCGCACCCGTCGACGCCACCAAGACCGCTGCTTGGAAGGCGCTTCAGGACCACCACGACAAGCTGGTTGCAAATGGCATTAGTCTCAAGGAGTGGTTTGCCGAGGATGCAAACCGTGTGGACAAGTTCTCCTTTGACCTCAACGACCTGCACTTTGACCTCTCCAAGAACCTTGTGACCGAGGAGACAATCAAGCTCCTGTGCGACCTTGCGCGCGAGACGGGCGTGGAGGAACGCCGCACGGCCATGTTCGAGGGCGTCCACATCAACACCACCGAAGATCGCGCCGTGCTGCATACCGCGCTGCGTCGCCCTGCAGCAGATGCTGGAAAGCTTGTGGTGGACGGGCAGGACTGCGTGGCCGACGTCCACGGGGTTCTCGACCGCATGTACGCCTTTGCCGACCGCGTGCGCTCTGGCGAGTGGAAGGGCGTTACGGGCAAGGCTATCAAGAACGTGGTCTCTATTGGCATTGGCGGCTCCGACCTTGGTCCGGTCATGGTCTACGAGGCCCTGAAGCCCTACGCGGACGCCGGCATCAGCGTGCGCTACGTCTCCAACATCGACCCCAACGACATCTCTGAGAAGGTCAAGGGCCTCGACCCCGAGACCACGCTGGTGATTATCGTCTCCAAGACCTTCACTACGCTTGAGACCATGACCAACGCGCGCGAGGCAAAGGCGTGGCTGCTCAACGGCCTTAAGGCTTCCGGTGCCATCGACGGCTCCGATGCCTCTGTGGCAGAGGCAGTGAAGCACCACTTTGTGGCCGTCTCCACCAACCTCAAGCTGGTCGAGGACTTTGGCATTGACCCGCAGAACGCCTTTGGCTTCTGGAGCTGGGTTGGTGGGCGCTACTCCGTGGACTCCGCGGTGGGCCTCTCGCTCATCATTGCCTTTGGGCCCAAGGTCTTCGAGCAGTTTCTCGCCGGCTTCCATGACGTTGACCGCTACTTCTGCGAGACGCCGCTCGAGAAGAACGTCGTGGCACTCATGGGCCTGATCAACGTGTGGTACAACAACTTCTTTGGCGCCGAGAGCCACGCGGTGCTTCCGTACAACCAGTACCTGCATCGCTTCCCGGCCTACCTCCAGCAGCTCACGATGGAGTCCAACGGCAAGTCCACGCGCTGGGATGGCACCCCGGTTACCACCACTACCGGCGAGATCTTCTGGGGCGAGGCAGGCACCAATGGCCAGCACTCGTTCTACCAGCTCATTCACCAGGGCACGCACCTTATCCCCGCGGACTTCATCGCCTTTGCGAATACGGCCAACCCCGCCAAGGATGGCGAGCAGGACGTGCACGAGCTGTTCCTCTCCAACTTCCTTGCGCAGACCAAGGCCCTCGCCTTTGGCAAGACTGCCGACGAGGTCCGCGCCGAGGGGACGCCCGAGTGGATGGTGCCTGCACGCTGCTTCTCTGGCAACCGCCCCACTACGTCAATCTTTGGCGTCAAGCTTGATGCTCACGCGCTGGGCGAGCTCATTGCGCTTTACGAGCACATCGTGTTTGTCGAGGGTACGGTGTGGGGGATTGACTCCTTCGACCAGTGGGGCGTTGAGCTTGGCAAGCAGCTTGCCAAGCAGATTACGCCCGCGTTCCACGACGACGAGGCGCTAGCGCAGCAGGACGCGTCGACCCAGGCGCTCATCGCGTTCTATCGCGCTCACAGGGAGTAGGCGATTGCCGCACGGCCGTCCGGCCGTGCGGGCTGCGACCAGAACCTCACCTCCGGCGTCTTTTTGGCGCCGGAGCAGGTGTTTTAGCAGCAATCACGTACAAAGGGGCCTTTCGTGCGTCTTTTTTGCACACGAGAGGCCCCTTTTGCAGCACTTGCGCACGAAACGCGCCCTCTGGCGTCCATTTCTCGCCGGAGGGCTCTTTATCGCAGCGATGTTGTACGTAGTCTTCCCTCTGGCGTCCATTTCTCTCCGGAGGACTCATCTCGTACGGAATCCCGTACGAAGTCCCCTCTCCGGAGCGCATTTCTCGCCGAAGGGGCATTATCAACCGCAGGAAATCGCCGCTGCGGTGGAATCACGCGGCACAGTATCGCAACAGCCTCCTCGCAGTGCGTAATTTCGTGTACAGCGTGTACACGAAATTACGTAAAAACGTGTACAGCGTGTACACGAAATTACATAAAAACGTGTACATCCTGGGCAAACAGTTCTATTATCGTGACAAATGCACCTGGGGACGGAGAAACTCATGCCACAGGGTTCCATCTACATGGAGAGAAAGATCGAGGACGCTATTCGCGCCTGGTTTAAGCGTGGGGATATGCACCCGCTGCTCATTAGTGGAGCCCGTCGTACAGGCAAGACAAGCGTCATAGAGCACGTGGGCCAAGAACTTGCTGGAAGGGGGCTCGTCAAGCTCGACTTCCAGACCGATCTTGAGACCATCGAGCGAATCTTCGATGGCCCTACGGATGATCTCAATCGCATTACGTCGAGAATCGCTGAATACAAGCGCCTCGCTCTGGATCCAGAGCACGCGCTGCTCTTCTTTGACGAGGTGCAGCTGTCCGAGAAGGCGTTAAACTCTCTGCGGTTCTTCGCCGACTCACCATGGCGGGTCATTGCGAGCGGGAGTCTCCTGGGCGTGACCACAAAAAACCGTCAGCTTCCTTTTCCATCAGGCGTCCGCCAGCTCGAGATGCATCCCATGGACTTTGAGGAGTTCCTCTGGGCGTTTGGCGAGAAACCCATGGCAAATGCCATTCGCGAACACGCGCGGAGCTGCGAGCCGTATGTGCTTCATGAACGCGCGCTTGATTTGTATCACCGTTTTCTCGTGGTGGGAGGTATGCCCAAACCGCTCCGCGAGTGGCTTGAAACCGGCTCGCTTGATGTGGTCATGGACGAGCTTGCGGAGATTGATGCTACCTACACGGCAGATATGACCGATCCCGAGAATGGCATCAGCGGCATATCCGCCAAACGCATCTGGGACAGCCTGCCCAAGCAGCTCCTGCGTGCTTCTACCAAGAAGTTCAAGTATGCCGATGTGGTGCGTGGTGGCAGGCGCTCCCGCCTGTTGGAGCCCTTGGAGTGGCTTGAGGCTGCCGGAATTGTGACACGCAACGAGCTCACCAAGGACACGCGCGCTCCGCTGAGTCCATATAACGACGAGGAGGGCAGCTACTTCAAGGTGTATGTTGCGGATACGGGGGTCATGTTTAAGAAGTTTGGCATCGCCCCGTCTCTCTTCCTGGACACGGCGCTTGTCGCGCAGCTCTCGTCGGATTTTCGTGGCGCGCTGGCTGAGAACTTCGTGATGCAGTCTCTGCGGGCGAACAGCATCAAGACGTTCTACTGGATGCCCGACGAAGACTCTTCACGAGGCGAAGTCGATTTCATCTTCCAGAATGACCGCGCAGAGGTAGTGCCCATTGAGGTGAAGTCGGCACGCAACGTACGCGCGAGAAGTCTGAAACACCTTATGGCAGAGGGTAGCTCGCCGTATGCCATAAGGCTCTCTGAACAGAACTTCTCGCGTAACACCAGCGAGGCGGGTGCTGAGCTAAGAGCGCTGCCTCTCTACGCAGCATTCGCGATTGGGGAATAGGAGGGTAGCCAGCCAACCCCTGCCTCTAGCAGTTGCCCACGTGGACATGCGGCAGGTACTCTCGCGCAACATCCGCGAGGCGCATAACGGTCTCAACCGGCGTGGGCTGGGCACCGGCCATGTGCCAACGCGGGAAGAAGCGCGTGACGTGCAGCACGATGTTCTCGTCCACGCCGGAAAGCCATACCGCCCCCTCGCGCATGGCGGCCTCGGAGTCGCTCACCCCGGGCACCACGAGGGTGGTCACCTCGAGGTGGCACGTCTTGCTCGTCCCCAGTACCTCGATGGTGTGATGCACGTCCTCAAAGCTGCCACCCAGCTCGCGGTATCCATCGGCCGAGAAGCACTTGAGGTCGATGTTCGCGGCGTCGATGAGCGGTGCCAGATTGTCGACCACGTGGGCACTGACGCAGCCGTTTGACACCAGCACGTTGGCAAGGCCCGCCCTACGGGCCAGAATCGAGCAGTCCTGCACGTACTCCCAGCCAACCAGCGGCTCGTTGTACGTGTGCGCAATGCCAATGACGCTCGGGTCGCGCTCGGCGCACTCCAGAGCCAGGTCCACAAGCTCCTGCGGCAAGACCTCGCGCCAGGGCACGCCGCCTGCGCCCGCCTGCGATATCTCGTGGTTCTGGCAGAACGGGCAGCGCATGTTGCACCCATAGCTCCCAACCGAGAGCACGCGTGCGCCGGGATGCCACTCTGCCAGCGGCTTCTTCTCGACGGGGTCTATCGCCACAGAGGTGAGCCTGCCGTAGTTCTCTGCCACCACGCAGCCATCCTGGCAGGTGCGCGCACGGCAAAAGCCCGCGCCGCCTTCGGGAATTGCGCAGTGGCGCCAGCAGACGTCGCATGTTGCGCTACGGCTCACGTGTGCCTCACGACCTCAAAGCGCTCGAGCGTGCAGTCATCGCGTCTGAGGTCGATGTGTCCCTTGGCCGCCGCAATGCGCAGCTGCTCAGAGACCGTGTCTATGCCGTCCAGGTCTGGCAGGAGAAGCCCGCGCCGGCCATCCGCACAGCTCACGATGACGCCATAGCGCTCGGGGTCCAGCTGGTCAGCGGACTTCACGGCCTCCGGCGCGCCAAGCACGTCCACGTCGTAGACGAGCTCGTCCATCTCGCCTGCCGTGACCGGCGGGAAGCGTGGGTCGTGTCGACCGGCGGAGATGGCGTTCGCGCAGATCTCCTCGGCAAGGTTGTCCTGCGTGGGCGCAATGGTGCCAATGCAGCCGCGCAGCTCGCCGTCCTTCTTGAGCGAGACAAACGCGCCGGCGCGGATCGAGAGCAACTCGGCGGGCAGACCGGGCTTCTCGTCCGGCGTAATGCGCCGGCGCTCGCGCACATAGGTCTCGAGCGAGAGGCGTGCCAAAGAGACGTACGGGTCCTCCGACGCCCTTCGGCGCGCGAGGTCTGCCTTGTGGAATGCCTCGTACTGCTCGAGAAGCGCGCGGCTCTCGTCCGCGCCCTCCTCGCCCACGGGCGTGAATGCTGCCACGCCATAGCCCACGCCAAAGGGCCCCTCGTAAGAGAGGAGCTCGGGCTTGATGGCGGTGCGGTCAAGCGCGCCCGCCATGATCTGGAAGCTGCGCAGCCCGCATTCAGCGGCGCGCTCGGCAAAGCCGCGGTCCATCGTGAGCAGGGGCAGGAGGTCGCCGGTCGAGAAGGCATGCGTGACCTTCTCGTCAAACTGTGGCCCCTCGGGTGCAAAGCCGTAAGGACCGCTCTTGAGCAGCTTGTGGGAAAGGTCGCCGGACGCCACGTAGGCCACGCGCCTGCCAAGCTCGCGGGCGACGCGCTGGACCAGGATGCCCATGCGGTAGTGGTCCTCTGGCGAGAGGCCCGAGATCCCCATGCGCACCACCTGGAAGTCCTTGGTGTGGCGCTGGATGAAGTGAAGCGGAATCATGGTCCCGTGGTCGAGCGTGGGGTCGCGCTCGCCCTCGCAGCCGGCGGAGAGGCCCTCCTGCGCGCACGCGTGTGCGAGCGCGCGAACAAACTCCTGGTCATAGACGGCCTCGTAGCGGGCCTGCGGCGCCCCGAACATGGAGAAGCCGCCTTGGGCGCCGCGCCCGGGGGAGATGTGGATGTAGTCCGCGTACATCACGGCGTGGGGGCTCGAGATCACCACGGTGTCTGGCGCAAGCTCGGCAACGCGGCGCCCCACCTCGTCATACGCGGCGATGGTGGAGGCGATCTTCTCCTTGCCGGAGCCTACGCCCGGGATGATGAGTGGCGGATGCGGAACGGCGAATGCGGCAACAATGCTCATGGCAGGGACCTCCTTGGTCGCTACCAGAGTCAATACCCGTTGGAGCGGGGGACGATCACCGGTTTCGGCGTTCGGGGGTCGCCTGCCGTCACGCGTGTTCGAATGCGGGAGCGCTCCCGCCTAGCGCTTGCCCTTCTTGGGCTCGTGGTCGAGGAAGAAGCGAACAAGCGCCTGGTAGCGTCCCTCGCTCATGGGTGCGCGCGGGATGTAGACGCAGCGCTTGTCGCCAAAGTCGACAACGGTGGCCTCGTCGCTGGAGCGGGAATGCCTGAGCTCGGAGAGGGGATACTCGACAACGCGGTCATCCGGTCCCTCCTCGACCACCTTGTCCTCGGTCACCACGATGTGGTGTCGGTTGTTCTCGCCCACAAGTCCCAGCGTGCTCTTTCGGGCGAGGAAGGTCGCGAAGCGGCTCCAGTTGGTGGTGATGGAGGAGGTGACCACGGCAATCACCAGCAAGATCATGGTGAGCGGGATGTTGTCGCCCATGGTTACCAGGGCCAGGATGAGCAGGGCAAGCGAGAGAATGGCGGCTCCGTTGAAGATGTCCTTCATGCGGTCGGGACCATAGAGGTTAGCCGCGCGGGCCAGCTCGTACTCGTTCATGTCGTACGTGAGCGAGAAGAGCGGCTTGCCGTACTTCTCGTCGAGCTTTGACTGACGAACGGCCTCCTCGGCCGCCTTGCGAGCCTTTGCGCTGGGCTTCTTAGCCATGGGTCCTCCTTGCTGCCATCGCATACGTGCAGCATGGTAGCGCATCGGAGCATGCGAGGCGGGCGCCGGCGTGCGGAATGCCGCGAGCCCGGGTTGTGGGCGAATTGTCTGCGGCGTGTGCTTCTCCGATGAAATGGACCGCTCGCCCCCGTGGCATGGTTGAGAAAGCCACGATGGGGAATCATATACATCGAGCAGAGGAGCGCGGCGTGACTGGCAAAGGCCTTGCGCTGCGACCTGCGTGAGCTTTAAACAGCTTGGCAGCTGCCAAAAGTGGGGGCCTTCGGATCTGATCAGTCCGTGGGCCCTCGTCCATTTTCTTGGGCGAGATACTGGGTTGAGAAGCGCGCCGGATGACGCTGTCCCGCCCACGCATGGCTTGTGCCGGGCTGCCCGATACACATTTGGCACCGAATCTGTGACCCGTGCAGGATGTCACAGATTCGGAGTGCGAATGTGTATCGCCCGGAAGCCAAACAACGCCGAGAAGTGCGGCGGCGGGGAGAGGCGCCGCGGCGACGAGAGCCCGCGCCCTACTTCGTCGAGATCGAGTGGAACTCGTAGTCGCTTACGTGCCTCGAGACGGAGTACTCGAACGGCCGCCCGTCATCGAGGTAGCCCACCTGCTCGACTTCGAGCAGGGGTTCGCCCTCGGGCACGTTGAGGCGCTTGCGCTCCTCGGCAGAGGGCATCACGGCGCGAATGACGCGGTGCGCGCTGGCAATCTTGAGCCCCAGGTCCTTCTCGATGAACGAGTAGATCGAGGTCTGCACGTTCCTGAGCTTGAGGTCGGTAATAACGTCGATGGGCATGTAGGTGTACTCGATTACGCGGGGCTTATCGTTTGCGCACCTCACGCGGCAAACGTGATAGGTGAACGAGTCGTCCTCCACGTCCAGCTCCTTGGCAACGTGGTGCGGGGGGCGCACGACCGAGAAGTCGTAGACCACGGTTTGCACCGATTCGCCGCGTGCCTGGTGCTCGGCGAGAAAACCTGTCATCTGGCCGGAGGTGTCGTTCGTGTCGGGGGCGGCGGTGGAGGTCTCGACCTTCTTCACGAACGAGCCGGAACCGCGCCGGCGCGAGATGAGCCCCTGTGCCTCCAGCTCGCCCAGTGCCTTGTTGATCGTGATCTTGCTCACGTCGTACTGCTCGCACAGCTTGCTTACCGAGGGGAGCTGGGAGTAGGCGGGGTATGTCCCGTTCTTTATGGCCAGGCGCAGGTCATCGATGACGATTTGGTACTTGAGCACGTCTTGCCCCTCTCGGTAGTAGCTATGCCAACTGTAAACCGTGCGCTCCTCATGCGTGCGCATTGCTGCCGTACACCGCTAAATATCTACCGTTTAAAGTAAACCTGTGACTAATGTAGACAAAACAGTTCTGACTATATAATCTGACATGTGAGGTTAAGAACAAGCACATGTTAACCATGTACTCAACATCCGGAAAAGCCCGGAAGGAAAGGGGGAGGCAAGCGGTGGCACAGCAGACCTACAAGCTGCCAGACGACTTCTTCTTTGGTGCTGCGATGTCCGGTCCGCAGACCGAGGGGCATTGGCGTGATGGTGGCAAGCTCGAGAACCTGTGGGATACCTGGTCCAACCTGAGGATCGAGGACTTCCACAACCGCGTTGGCTCGTACGCGGGGAACGACTTCACCGACCGTCGCCACGATGACCTGGTGCTTCTCAAGTCTTTGGGCCTCACCTCGGTTCGTACGTCCATCCAGTGGAGCCGCCTCCTCGACGAGGACGGCAACATCAACCCCGAGGGCGAGAAGTACTACCACGAGCTCTTCGCCGATGCCCACGAGGTGGGCATCGAGATGTTCGTGAACCTCTACCACTTCGACATGCCCACGTACCTCTTCAGGCGTGGCGGCTGGGAGAACCGCGAGGTTGTCGAGGCGTATGCGCACTACGCGGGCAAGGCGTTCCGCGCCTTTGGCAAGGAGGTTCGCTACTGGTTCACGTTCAACGAGCCCATCGTCGAGCCCGACCAGCGCTACACCAACGGCGTGTGGTACCCGTTCATCAGGAACTACGCGCGCGCCCGTTCGGTGCAGTACAACATCTCGCTGGCGCATGCGCTGGCAGTTCGCGAGTACCGTGCGGCAAAGGAGGAGGGCTGCCTTCTCGACGACTCCCGCATTGGCCTCATCAACTGCTTCACGCCGCCCTATACGCGCGAGAACCCCAGCGCCGCAGACCTCGAGGCAGTTCGCATGACCGATGGCGTGTGCAACCGCTGGTGGCTTGACCTCGTGACCAAGGGCGAGCTGCCCCAGGACGTCATCGACACGCTGGCCTCGCGCGGCATCGAGCTGCCCATCCGACCGGAGGACAAGCTCATCCTGGCAGATGGCAAGGTGGACTGGCTTGGGTGCAACTACTACCACCCCGAGCGCGTCCAGGCTCCCGCCCAGGACACGGACGAGAACGGCATCCCTCGTTTTGCCGACCCCTACGTCTGGCCCGAGGCGGAGATGAACAAGAGCCGCGGCTGGGAGATCTATCCCAAGGGCCTCTACGACTTTGCCATGAAGGCGCGCGACGAGTACCCCGATTTGGAGTGGTTTGTCTCCGAGAACGGCATTGGCATCGAGCGCGAGGACCTCAAGAAAGACGAGAACGGCGTCATCCAAGACGACTACCGCGTGGACTTTGTCCGCCGCCACCTCGAGTGGATTGCCCGTGCAATCCAGGATGGCGCCAAGTGCCGTGGATACCACTACTGGGCCGTCATCGACAACTGGTCCTGGGCCAATGCGTTCAAGAACCGCTACGGCTTTGTCGAGGTCGACCTTGAGGACAACTACAACAGGCGGCCCAAGAAATCTGCCGCCTGGCTCGAAAAGGTAGCTACGACCCACGTGGTCGACTAGCGTTTCTCTGGTAGAGAGTTTGGAAAGGGGAGAGAATATGGCCGAGGACACCGCTGAGAAGAAGTCATTTCTCGACAGCTTTGCGGAAGTATCCGCAAAGGTAGGCAACCAGGTTCACCTGAGGAGCCTGCGCGACGCCTTTGCGACCGTCATGCCCATCTACATTCTGGCTGGCATCGCGGTTCTTATCAACAACGTGGTCTTCCCGCTGTTCCTTACGGGAGACGCGCTCGCCAACGCCCAGTACTGGGGCAATGCCATTACCCAGGGCACGCTCAATGTGGCAACTGTGGTTCTTGCGGGCATCGTCGGCTATTGCCTCGCCAAGAACAAGCGCTTCGAGAACGCCATTGCCTGCGTGGTCATTGGCATCGCGGCCCTGTGCATCATGATGCCCCAGAGCGTGAGCAGCGCCGCGGCGTCCATCCAGGACTTCACCGAGATCACCTACAAGAGCACTACCGACAAGGACGCAGAGCCCTACACCGTGACGCGCGAGGAGGTCGAGTCTGGCCTCGCCATCCCCGAGGGCTACGAGATTTCTTCCGTTGGCTCCAACAACGTCTCCAACGTGTTCACCAAGACCTACACCGGCACCAACGGCCTGTTTGGCGCCATCATCATTGGCCTTGTCGCCACCACTGTGTTCATCAAGTTCTCCGAGAACGAGAAGCTCCGCGTGAACCTGGGCGAGGGGATTCCGCCTGCGGTCGCAGACTCCTTCAACACCATGATCCCGATGCTCATCACGCTCGCTATCTTTGGCCTCATCGCCGCCCTGCTCCACGGCATCTGGGCGACCGACCTCATGACGCTGATCAACACCGGCATCGCAGCCCCTCTCAAGGGCTTCGTGAACGCAGGCCCCTGGTTCGTTATCCTGGTCTATACGCTGGCCAACCTGCTCTTCTGCCTGGGCATTCACCAATCAACGATCTCCGGTGTGCTTGCTGAGCCCATTCTCACCATCATCATCACCGAGAACATGGCCATGTTCGCCGCTGGCGAGCCCATCCCCTTTGACCACTACATGAACATGCAGATCATCAACACCTTCGCCCTTATCGGCGGCTCTGGCTGCACGCTCATGCTCCTCGTTGACACGTTCCTGTTCTCCAAGAACAAGGCCTCGAAGGACATCGCCAAGCTGGCCCTGCTCCCCGGCATCTTCAACATCAACGAGCCCGTCATCTACGGCTACCCCATCGTGTACAACCTGCCCCTGATCGTCCCGTTCGTGCTCATCCCCGACCTGTTCATCGGTCTGACCTATGCCCTCACCTGCGCCGGCATCCTGGCTCCCTGCGTGGTCATGGTTCCCTGGACCACCCCGGTCTTCATCTCCGGCTTCCTGGCTGTGGGAGGCGGTACCGCCGGTGTGGTCGCGGTCATCTGGCAGGTCATCGAGTTTGCGCTTGGCATGCTCATCTACCTGCCGTTCATGAAGGTTTCCGAGCGCGCTCAGGCCAAGCAGGCCGAGCTCGTCAACGCGGAGGCCTAGAAACCAGCTACGTTCTTCTCGTCCATTCCGTCGTGACCGAGATGGGACACTCAAAGAGGGAGTTTAACCATGAAGACCATCCTGCTCGCTTGCAATGCCGGTATGTCCACCAGCCTGCTGGTCCAGAAGATGCAGAAGGAGGCCCAGGCCCAGGGCCTAGACGTCCAGATCAAGGCCAACCCGCTTAACAAGGCGCTCGAGATGATCGACCAGGCCGACTGCCTGCTGCTTGGTCCCCAGATCGCCTACGCAAAGAAGGAGGCAGTCGAGGCCGCCGGCGACAAGCCCGTTTCCGTCATTGCGATGGTCGACTACGGTCGCATGAACGCCAAGAAGATCCTGGATGACGCCATGAAGCTCATGGACGAGTAGGACTGTCACCCAAACACGGCACCCGGCACGGCATTTCATCTCGAAACGAGCGCGTCATCGCGCGGAAGGGGACAGCATGGCCACCGAAGAAGAGACCCTCGAGGCAAACCAGGAGACGGCGTTCCAGATCATAGCCACCGTTGGTTCGGCAAAGTCGCAGTACATTGAGGCAATCCAGAAGGCAAAGGAAGGCGACATCGAGGGAGCGAAGGCGCTCATCGAGAGCGGCAACAAGGACTTCAACGAGGGGCACACCGCGCACCTGTCGCTCCTTCAGCAGTCTGCCATCGACAACAAGAACGTGACCTTCTCGCTCATTCTTGTCCACGCGGAGGACCAGCTCATGCAGGCCGAATCGTTCCGCATCATCGCCGAGGACTTCATCGACGTGTACGAGAAGATCGACGCCAAGAACTAACCACACAGATTGCTCCGGGAGAGAATCCAGCTTACCGAGCCCCCCTCTTTCACCCGCCAGTTCCCTCACTGGCGGGTGCTTCTGTATGTAGGGGAGCGAGTCTTGTCGGCAGATGCTCCTCTCGGAGTGGTCCCTCTGGCTGCTTTGTCGCGTTTTCGTGGGGTGAGGGTGGCGCGGCGCCTTCTTTGGTACAGTGTTCTCCAGCGCGTTGGATGGGTGCGGGTGACGCAACACCTCGAACCTGGTCAGGGCCGGGAGGCAGCAGCCATAAGGGGCCTCTGGCGGGCACCCGTTCCCATCGAGCGCGCTGTCATGCCCCATGGGTCGCGCGCACCACGGCCGCTGGGGCTTTTTTTGTAGACCGATTGTCGTGCCTGGCCTACTTTGCCTGAACAGGGAGTTTGTCTATGGGATTCGTTGACTTCATCGCCAACCTGCTTCGCGACCCGCGTGCCGCCATTGCGGGCTGGATCGCCGCCGGTCCTCTCACCGCGTACGGCTTCGTGTTTCTCATCATCTTTGTCGAGACGGGCGTCGTATTCTTCCCGTTCCTACCGGGTGACTCGCTGCTGTTTGCGTCCGGGTTCTTTGCGCAGGGCGGCGGGTTCAACATCTTTGCGCTTCTCGGCGTGGCTTGGGTCGCTGCCATCCTGGGCGACCAGTGCAACTTCATGATTGGGCACTTCTTTGGGACGCGGATTGTGGCTTCGGGCAAGGTCAAGGCCATGACTCCGGAGCGCATGGAGAAGAGCGAGAAGTTCCTTGAGAAGTGGGGCCACGTGGCCATCTTTCTGGGGCGCTTCTTCCCGTTCATCCGCACGTTCGTGCCCTTCATTGCGGGCATGGGCGGCATGCACTGGCGCAACTTCGTGATCTTCAACGTACTGGGCGGCATCACGTGGTCTACGCTCTTCACGCTGCTTGGGTACTTCTTTGGCGGCATCCCTGCGGTGCAGGAGCACTTCGAGCTGGTCGTTGTGGGCATCATCCTGGTGTCCGTGATTCCGGCGGTTGCCGGGGCGATTCGCGCGCGTATGGGTGCCAGGAAGGCGGCCGACGCGGAGTAGCGCGGCTGCCGGAGGCGGGCTGCGGGCGAGCTGCGCGCCCGGCTCGCTTCGCTTGGCCGCGGGGTCTCACCGTTTAGGTGGGGCTAAACGTTCGGAAAAGTCCTAAACGTTCGGAATCCGCGGCCAAGTGGATGTGTCGGCGCCCCGCACCGGCGCCCCGCACCGGCCTCGCCGCCCCTCGAATGCCGCCTCCAGCGCCGGAGCTTCGCACGACGTCTGCGCTGCCGGTCGGCGCCCTTGTGGTGCAGTTTGTGCCTTTTGAAGTGCATCTTGTGACAAGGACATGCTTGGTTGGCCGACCGGCTCTATTCTCAGGCCGTGCGGCACCTCTCCCACATCTCACAGGCGCCGCCGCGGCATCCGGCTGTCTCCTCCCAATCCCTCCGGATGCATCCCGCGAGGGGCCTGGCGCTAAGGCTGGGCCCCGATTTTCGTCTCGGGCCTGCTGCGAACAGCGGTCATGGATGCCGCAGGGGTATTGCCGAGAACTACTGAGAAGGAAATTGACACATAACACCGTACGGTCGGCTCAAAATGTCGAATTCCTTCTCAGCGGCGACATCCAGGAGTGCCTCTCGCCGATGGTGTCACCTGAACGACCACTTGCGTCAAATGCGAGGTGCCGTGGGTCCAAGGCCCTACTGTGTTTCTCGACGACAACCTCCCTATGCCGTCTTGCACCAACGTCCGGGACTCTCCCTCCCGTTTACGGCCCGGACGCGTCTGGTTGAGCGGGACCTCGGCCGCGTACCGGGGCCCGCTTTCTTCTTGCGCGAGGGTCGTGCGTCGCGCTGTGCCGCTGCTGGGCAGCAACTGCAGTTTGCGACGCATTATTGACCGGATGCGACCCTCTTTGGCCTTCCTCCTGCTTGCTGCCTACCCTTATCGTCGAACAAGCGGCCCTCGGGGCCGGAGGGAACGTAAGGGGAGTGGGAATGGCTAAGAGCACAACGAGAAGGAAGTTCATCGGCTCGACCATCGCGTCGGTTGGCCTGCTGGGCGTCACTGCCGCCGCAAACGTCGCGGCGAACAAGTTCAGCTCGCTTCTCGACCACTACGTGGGCGGACGTCCCGCAACGGTCGAGAAGGTCCAGGGCTCCGAGGACTGGGACGCGGAGTACTACGCCTCGGACTACCGTGGCCGCAAGCAGGCGACCGAGGCCGCAAACGAGCTGGTCACCGAGATCGAGGCCGAGGGCATCGTCCTCTTGAAGAACGACAAGAACGCACTGCCGCTCTCCACCTCCGAGACCGTGAGTATGCTCGGCCGCTATGCGGCAGACCCTGTCTACGGCGGCGCCGGCTCCGGTACCGTTGACGCAAGCTCCTGCATCAACTTCTACCAGGGCATCAGCCGGGCGGGCTTCACCATCAACGACACCGCCTACGACTGGATTAACAGCAACTTCTCCAACTACGCCAAGGCCGCCATCACCATGGACAACCCGTCCACGGCGTCCTACTACATTGGCGAGATTCCCTGGTCAGACTACAGCTCCGACGCCCAGGCATCCATCAAGGGCACCGTTGGCCTGGTCTTCATTGGCCGTGGCGGCGGCGAGGGCGGCGACCTCTCCCGCAACCTGAAGGCAGACGTCGAGTCCGGCGTCTCCGAGAACTTCACCGCCAACAGCGAGACGGCCAACTACGAGGACGGCCAGCACGAGCTGGAGCTCACCGTCGAGGAGAAGAGCGTCATCGAGGCTGCAAAGGCTGCGTGCTCCAAGGTCATCGCGGTGCTCAACCTCTCCACGACCATGGAGCTTGGCCCGCTCGTCTCCGGCGACTACGCGGTCGACGCCATTCTCGAGGTTGGCTCCATCGGCGCCACCGGTGCGGCTGGCCTTGGCCAGATTCTTGCTGGTACGGTGAACCCCTCCGGCAAGACCACCGACATCTGGGCTGCGGACTTCACCGCCGACCCCACGTTCAAGAACTTTGGCGGCAAGCGCTACACCGACATCGAGAACTACTACGCTAAGAACGCAACCAGCACCACATCCGACGGCACCGCCTACTTCGTGGAGTACGCCGAGGGCCTCTATTACGGCTATCGCTACTACGAAACTGCTGCCGTCGAGGCTGAGGCGGGCAACTACGCAGGCTTCGACTACGACAAGGCCGTCGTGTTCCCGTTTGGCTATGGCCTCTCGTACACCACGTTCTCCCAGACGCTCGACTCCGTGAATGCGGATGACGAGAACGTCAAGGTTGAGGTCACGGTCTCCAACACTGGCTCCGTTGCCGGCAAGGACGTCGTGGAGGTGTACTACTCGGCCCCCTATACCGCAGGTGGGCTCGAGAAGGCAGCCGTCGTGCTGGGCGGCTTCGCCAAGACCGACGCGCTCGACCCCGGTGCGAGCCAGAAGGTCACCATCGAGTTCCCCGTGCGCGAGATGGCCTCCTACAGCTCCGATGACCAGGCGTACGTGCTCGACGCGGGCGACTACGTCATCAGCCTCCGCACCGACTCGCACACCGTCGTGGACCAGAAGACCGTGTCCCTCTCGGCCAAGAAGTACACGACCGACTCCGCCACCGAGGCGCAGATCACCAACAAGTTCGACGACATGACGGAGTACATGGAGAAGAACGTCAAGACCATGTCCCGCAAGGACTTCAAGGGGACCTTCCCCGAGGAGGCCGCCGACAAGAGCGCGGCGGACTGCGGCGTGGAGCTTGTGGAGTGGAAGCTCGAGGACCACGAGGACCCCAACGCCACGATGCCAACCACCGGGGCGGACAACGGCTTGCAGCTCATTGACATGCGCGGGCAGGACTTTGACTCCGAGGCGTGGAATGACATTCTCGACCAGCTCTCGGTTGAGGAGATGGCCACCTGCCTGAACGACGACGCCTACAACACCCCCGAGGTCGAGTCCGTGGGCAAGCCCGCAACGGTAGAGCCCGACGGCCCTGCCGGCTTCACCTCGCTCACCGGTCCCACCGGCAACTGCTCCTACTGCTCCGAGGTCGTTATGGCGCAGACCTGGAACGTGGAGCTCATGCACCGCATGGGCCAGATGGTTGGCCAGGAGGCCCTGGCCTCTGCGTACAACGGCTGGTACGCGCCGGCCATGAACACGCACCGCTCGCCCTTCGCCGGCCGCAACTTCGAGTACTACTCCGAGGACCCGCTGCTTGCCGGCAAGATTGGCGCGGCAGTGGTGAGTGGTGCCGCCGAGAACGGCTGCTATGCCATGATCAAGCACTTCGCGATGAACGACCAGGAGTCCTACCGCGTGCAGCACGTCTGCACCTGGGCCACCGAGCAGGTTGCGCGCGAGATCTACCTGCGTCCGTTCGAGACCACCGTCAAGGAGGCCACGTACGAGATGAAGTACATCTCGGACGACAAGGGCACCGTCTCGACCAAGACCATGCCCGGCTGCACCGGTGTGATGAGCTCGTTCAACTACGTTGGCGCCGAGTGGGCCGGCGGCCGCAAGAGCCTGTGCACCGGCGTCCTGCGCGACGAGTGGGGCTTCAAGGGCATGGTCATCACGGACTTCGAACTCTATGACTACATGAACAAGAACCAGGCCATCTATGCCGGCACCGACCTTCAGCTCACCTACTCGGCAATGACCGGCGAGTACCAGGGCACCAACACGGCGACCGTTGTCTCCGAGATGCGCGAGTCCATGCACCGCGTGCTCTACACCGTTGCCAACTCCAACGCCATGAACGACATGGTGCCGGGCTCCAAGATCACCTACGGCGTTGCCCCGTGGCAGTACGGCGTGTGGGGCGGCTCTGCGGTGCTCGTTGCGCTTGCGGCGTTCTTCGGCTACAAGGCCGTTAAGAACCACAAGCTCATGGGCACCGAGGGCAAGGATGCCGAGGCCGACGTCCCCGAGGTCAAGAAGGGCGACAAGAAGGCGTCTGACGAGAAGTAACAAGGCAGTTCTACTCGCATAAAGCAGGCGGCCCGTCCCCGGGTGGGGGCGGGCCGCCTTTGTGTGAAGTGCCTTCTCGCCTTAGAACGCGGGGAGGACGTCCTGGTCGTACGTGTCGGAGAGGTACTGCTTGAAGTCATCGCTTGTGAGGACACTGACCAGCGCGGCAATGCGGTCGTCGTCCTTCTTCTCGGGCGTGGTCACAATGTAGTTGGCGTACTGCTCTACGGCCTTGCCGTCCTTGGACTCCACGGCCACGGCGTCCTTCACGTGGAAGCCGGCCTCGATAGCGTAGTTGCCGTTGATGACGGCAAAGTCAACATCTTGGAGCTGGCGCGGCACTGCAGCTGCCTCGACCTCAACAAACTGCAGGTTGTGGGGGTTCTCGGCAATGTCGACCGGGGTGGCCTCAAGGTTGTCAGGGTCCTTGAGCGTGATGAGGTTCTCCTGTTGGAGGAGAAGGAGCGCGCGGCCCTCGTTGGTGGGGTCGTTGGGAACGGCAATCTGCGCGCCGTCTGCGATGTTGGCCAGGTCAGAGGACTTGCCAGCGTAGATGCCAAACGGCTCGTAGTGGATGGCGGCAACGCCCACCAGGTCTGTGCCGTTCTCGTCGTTGTAGTTGTTGAGGTAGTTGATGTGCTGGAAGTAGTTGGCGTCGACCTCGCCTGAGCTGGTCACCTGGTTGGGGATGATGTAGTCGGTGTACTCCTTGGTCTGAAGGTCGATGCCCTGCTCCTTGAGCTTGGGCGCGGCAAAGTTGTTGAGGATCTCCGCGTGGGGCGAGGGGGATGCGGCAACCGTGAGGGTCTGGCTCTGCGCCGAGTCGCTGGCGGCAGAGCTGCTGGAAGACGAGCTGGAGCCGGAGTTACCGCAGGCAGCGAGGGTGGTTGCGGCAAGTGCGGCGAGGCCGGTGCCAATGAAGTTCCTTCTGGTGAGCATGATGGGTTCCTTTCTGTTGGAAAAACGATGAGAGTGGTGGTAGGAGCGCTGTCGAGAAGAGCAACGCGTTCCTGCTAGCGGTGGTCGATCTTCTTTGCGATGGCGTCGCAGGTGCTCTGGATTACCTGCACCAGGATGATGATGAGCACGAGAGTGGCGATCATGACCTCGTCCTGGTAGCGGTAGTAGCCGTAGCGGATGGCGATGTCGCCCAGGCCACCCGCGCCAACTGCGCCTGCAATGGCCGTGTAGCCCAGAACCGCGATAAGCGTGATCGAGATGCCGCGGACAATGGAGGGCAGGGCCTCGGGGAGCAGGGCAGAGACCACGATGCGCGGGATGGACGCTCCGCACGTCTCTGCTGCCTCGATTGCGTCGCGCGGGACCTCGACCAGGGACTGCTCGACCATGCGCGCCACAAACGGCGTGGTGGAGAGCACCAGGGGAGGAATCACGCCCTGCACGCCGGTGGTGGTGCCCACCAGGGCGCGCGTGACCGGGAACATCGAGACCAAAAGGATGATGAACGGGATGGAGCGCCCAATGTTCACCACCCAGCCCAGCACGGCGTTCAGGGTGCGCATGGGGTGAAGCCCACGCGGTGCGGTGACGCAGAGAACAACGCCCAGGAAGATGCCTATGACGTACGAGAAGGCCGTGGACACAAAGAGCATGACCAGCGTGTCGGCCAGTCCCTCGCCAAGAAGCGAGCCGTATTGGGCGAAGAAGGATGCAAGGCTACTCATCCCAGCTCTCCTTTCCCAGAAGCTGACGGGTCACTTCGTGCTGCGGGTTGGCAAAGACCTCGGCAACGCTGCCCTGCTCAACGACCTTGCCCGAGACAAGCACTGCTACGTTCTTGCAGATGTCCTCGACAACCTGCATGGAGTGGGTGATTACGATGATTGTGACGCCCGTCTCGGCGTTGATCGTGCGCAAAAGGTGCAGAACCGAGGCCGTGCTTGCGGGGTCGAGGGCCGAGGTGGCCTCGTCGCAGAGGATGTAGTCCGGGTGGCAGGCAAGCGCACGGGCAATGGCCACGCGCTGCTTCTGGCCGCCCGAGAGCTGCGCCGGATAGGAGCTGGCACGGTCTGCAAGGCCAACGCGGTCCAGGTAGCCCAGGGCCTCCTCGCGGTTCTCTGCCGTGACCTTGCCCGTGCTCGCAAGGTAGGGGAAGCAGACGTTCTCGAGGGCTGTCTTCTGCGCGAGAAGGCCAAAGCCCTGGAAGATCATCGCCACATGGCGACGGTACTCGCGAAGTGCGGTGCCCTTGAGGTTGGTCACGTCGGTACCATCAACCACCACGCGTCCGGAGGTGGGACGCTCGAGGAGGTTGAGGCAGCGGACCAGCGTTGACTTGCCGGCACCGGAGATACCAATGATGCCAAACACGTCGCCGGTGGGGATGGTGAGGGACACGTCGTTTAGGGCGTGGACCTCGCTGCCCCCCTCAAAGGTCTTGCAAAGATGTTCCAGAGAAATCAAAACGTGCGCTCCGCTCGATGCCGCCTGCTGGTAAAGTGCACGACCCTGTGCAAAAGCCGTGCTGGTAAGACGCCCGGTCCCTTCGCGCTAGCGGCCCGTGCCGGGTGATGCGGCAGGCTGCTAGCGGCGAGGGTGCCCGGGCTTGGGCATCTGCTGGCGCATGAGCGCAAAGGTGTATGTGCTGCTCGTCGTGTTCATGGTCCAACACTGTAGCTAGCGTCTGGCTGAATCTCAAATCGTTATTCGCGTTGACTGGCTATCGCGCCAGGTGATAGCAGTGGACGAGCGCCTATGCGCGCTCTGGAATTACGGCGTCCACGCAGAAGGTCGTCCCGTTTGCCGAGAAGGCAAGCGTACCACCGTAGCGCTCGACGATCGCCTTCATCGAGCGTGTGCCAAAGCCGTGGTTGAGAGGGTTGCCCTTAGTGCTTGCCGGCACGTCGCCTTTGAAGCTCTTTGCACTGGCAGTGGGGTCGTAGTAGTTCTCCACGTGGATGGTCACGGTTCCGGCGCGCCTGCGCACGATGAGCGAGATGGACCTCCTTGCCGCATCGTCCAGGTGCTCTACGGCCTCGATAGCATTGTCGAGCGCGTTGCCAAAGAGGGCGTAGAGGTCCGCCGGCGCCATGAAGTCTAGCGCCGCACCGTCCGCCACGCAGGTAAGAGTGATATGGCGGCTCTCGCAGAGCAGGCTTTTCTCGGTGAGGATGGTATCCAGGGCGTCGTTGCCGGTGTGGACCTTGGAGTCATAGACGTTGATATCGCGCGCGACGCTTTCGAGCACGTCTTTATCGACGGTCTTCTCGCCCGCCGCAAGCGAGCGGATCTGGTGGCGAAGGTCGTGACACTTGATGTTGATGGCCTCGATGTTCTCGCGCGAGAGCTGGTACTGGCGCTCCTGCTCGGCCAAGAGCCGCTCGGCGGCGGCCTTCTCGGAGGAGAGCTGACGCACCACGACCAGCTCAACCTCGGCAATGATCACAAAGACGCAGATAAGCGCATGAAACGCGCGCATGCACAGCGTCACGGGCAGCGCCAGGCTTCCGGTCACCACGTACTTGAGAATGAGGTCGAACTCGATGATGCCAAAGACCACCACCACGACCATAGCAAGCATGGCGGGGTTGCCGCGCCCCTCGAGCCCCTTCGGCTCGATGCGCCTAATAAAGAGCAGGTAGGCTATGGCATAGACTGCGGTACAGCTAATGGCGGTAAGCCATGCGTTTCCGCCTGTCACGATGCCGGGGACACCTGCCGCGCTAAGGATGAGCCCCACAGTCTCTCCGATGCTGCTTGCCAGGTTTTGGAGCGCGTAGCCTGCGGTGGCGCAGAAGGTTGCCGCCTAGGGGCTCATCTCGAAGCAGGCAAGAAGCGTCGGGATGGTGACAAGGAGAAATGCGGTGCAGGTAACGAGCCCTCCGATGATGCCCAGCGAAAGCGGGTAGCTGGCATCGATGTTGAGGACAACCAAAGAGCCGTCGTCAGTACTTCTGGTTCCTGCGAGGAAAGACGTTAAAAGTTCGGTGGCAAAAAGTAGCCCGACAGCTGCGACCGCCCTTGCTATGGGATGCTGCCTGGTGGGCTGTCCGTGGGCGAACAGGCACGCCGCAATTAGGACCTCGGCAAACAGCGCGGAGCCGCCTACGGCGTACTTCAGTCCCAAAGCAAGCGCTTCGGCGCCAGGCATCATATGGTGCCTCCAAAGTAGCGCGCAAGCGTCTCGAGGCAGGGCTTCTTGCGCGAGCGGCTAAAGAAGAGCTGGGTGCCATCGTCCAAACGCACGGAATCGCTGAGTACTGTGGTTACGTGTGCCATGTTGGCGAGGCATCCCTGGCTCACGGTGATAAAGAGGTCCTGTGGGAGCTCTTCTCGCGCACCGCTAATGCTGCCGCGCCGGCGAAGCGGCTGTTCGAAGCCTGCTACGTGGTAGAGAAGGTCGTGCTTTGCCAGCTCGACGTGCGTGATATCGTTCACGTTGATAACGCGCGTGCCGCTAGCAGTGGGAAGCGCCATGGTGTGCGCGGCGTTCTTCTCCATTACGCGCATCGCGCGCCCCATTCGCATGGCAAAGTCGCCGTAGCTTACCGGTTTGACCATGAAGTCCAGCGCGTCCACCTGGTATCCCTTTACGGCGTACTGTGCGAGGTTGGTCACAAAGATAAGCGGCGTGGAGGCGTTCTCCTCGCGCAGCAGCTGGGCGGCCTCCATGCCGTTGATGCCCGGCAGGTCTATGTCCATGAAGATAAGGTCAACGACTCCAGCTTCCGAGAGATCAAAGGCCGTTGCCAGACGTGTCACCAGGAAGCGGGCGCCCTGCTCGGTACCAAAGTGCTCGAGGTGCTCGGCAAGCGTCGCAGCCGCCTTGTCGTCATCCTCGACCATGAGCACCTTGTACGTGGTCAACGGGCGTCTCCCCCCTCATTCCAAATCTGTCCCGCGAGTGACGGAATTGGTCACCTTTTGAGTTTCTCCAGCTTAGCTGAACTACCTTGACCTTTGGTTTTGAATTAGGGCGGGAGATGTGGCTCGCCCGTGGTAGCGACGGAGGGAAGAGATGGGAAAGAAGAAGGCCGGTGGAAGCGCCAGCGGCGTGCGCACCGTAAGCCGCGCCCGCAAGGTGGGGAGGGTCATCAAGACCATCCTCAAGTCCGTGCTGGTTGTGGTGCTTGCGGTGGCGATGGTGGGCGTGAATGTCATGCTGCCCAACAGCATGATTTCCCGCATGGTCAACAACAGTGCCGGATACCAGCAGTCCTGGGATAACTCCAAGGCGAACACCGCAGGACTTGACCTGGACTACTACAAGGCAGATTACGACAAGGACAGCATTGGCGACGCGGAGAAGCAGCTTGACCGCCAGATTGCCAACGAAGGATACGTGCTGCTCAAGAATGACGGCAATACGATGCCGTTTGAGCAGGGCACCACGTTCAGCTTCTTTGGCGAGTCCGTCAAGAATCTCACCGCAACCCAGAGCGTCCTCACGCAGTTTACCGGTGCCAAAGGTAACTCGAACCAGCTCAAGGACTCTTTTGAGAGCCGCGGGTTCGGGGTGAACCAAACCCTCATGGACTTCTACACCAAGGGCGCGGGCAGCAAGTACACCATGGGTACCGGTTCAATCAACTTTGGCGCAGCCGAGGACTTCCGTATCAACGAGTGCCCGCTCAGCGAGCTTGAGTCTGCCGATGGGGTGCTCGATTCTACGAAGGACACCGTGCCCGTGTTTGTGATGCGCCGCGTTGCGGGCGAGGGACGCGACATGCCGCGTTCCATGTACAACCACGCCACAAGCGCGGAGGATAAGGCAAAGACCTATCTCGAGCCCGACTCTACCGAGCTGGAGATTCTTCAGTACATCAATGACAACTTTGATAATGGCGTAGTGATTCTCAACACCGCCTCGGCGCTGAACCTGGGCTGGCTCGAGCAGTTCCCTAACATTAAGAGCGTCCTGTTTGTTCCCTCGACAGGCAGGTATGGTACCGATTCTCTGGCGGACATCTTTGCCGGCGAGGTCAGCCCTTCTGGCAAGACCGTCGACACGTTTGAGGCTAACTCGCTCAACTCCCCAGCTGCCCAGAACTACGGCGACTATCAGTACATCGATGGCGATGGAAACCTTACCGGCTATTCGTACGTCTCGTATGCCGAGGGCATCTATGTTGGCTATCGCTACTACGAGACCCGATACGAGGATGCTGTCCTTGGCCAGGGCAACGCTGGCGACTTTGACTACGACAGCGAGGTTGTATACCCGTTTGGCTACGGTCTGAGCTACACCACCTTTGACTGGAGCAACTATCAGGCCAGCTGGGATGGCACCACGTGCACCGTGTCTGTAGACGTTACCAACACGGGTGATGTCGCGGGCAAAGACGTTGTTGAGGTCTACGCACAGAGCCCCTACACCGACTACGACCGCGCGAATGGGGTCGAGAAGAGCGCGGTCCAGCTGGTGAACTATGGAAAGACAAAGCTGCTTGAGCCTGGCGAGACCCAGACGGTTTCCGTCACGTTTGACCAGGACATGCTCAAGGCCTATGACGCCAACGGAGCCAAGACGTACATCCTGGATGCTGGCACCTACTACGTTACCGCTGCTCACGATTCCCATGATGCGGTGAACAACGTGCTTGCCGCCAAGGGCGCAAACGTGGCGGGCGACGCCTCCCGCGTGAGCACCTACGTGCCGAGCAACACGGATGTCGATACCACTACCTATGCGACCGACACAAAGAGCGGTGCCGAGATAACGAACCTCTTCGGCGATGCCAAGGGCGACGTCACTTACCTCACCCGTGCGGACTGGGAGGGCACCTTCCCCAAGCATGACGGAACGCCGCTGGAGGGCAATGTGTCCACCTGGGGCGCAGAGATTAATGCCGTGGACGAGAATGGCGATCCCGTCTCGTACGCATGGGGGAAGGTCGCCAGCCCCGAGCTGATCGATCGCCTCAAGGGCCTTGACTCTGGCAACCCCGTGAGCGATGCGACAATTTCTGACACGCCGGTCTATGGTCAGGACAACGGCATTTCGCTCATCGACCTGCGTGGCAAGGACTACAACGACCCGATGTGGAACCAGCTGCTTGACGAGCTCTCTGCCGAGGACTATCGCGAGCTTGTCGGCCATTCTGGGTATGGCTCCAACTTTGTCCAATCTATTGGAAAGCCGTTCAACATCGATGCCGATACCGCAGCTGGTCTTATCTACGGTGGTACAGGAATGATGTTCTGCTCGCCAGTCGTGATGGCACAGACCTGGAACCAGGACCTCGCTTCGGCTTACGGCGCGATGATTGGCAACGAGGCAAACATCGGCGGGACCACTGGATGGTACGCGCCCTCGATGATCATTCACCGCACGCCCTTCACTGGTCGTAATGGCGAGTACTACTCCGAGGACCCCGTTATCAGCGGAACCGTTGCGTCGCTTGAGATCAAGGGTGCTGCCGAGAAGGGCGTCTACTCCACCATCAAGCACTTTGCTCTTAACGATCAAGAGAACCACCGTGGCGACGGTGGCATTGAGCAGGGATGCGCCACGTGGTCAAACGAGCAGGCGATTCGCGAGATCTACGTCAAGCCCTTTGACATTTGCATGCACGTGGGTACCGTCGACGAGAACTATGTTGAGCAGGGCGCGGATGGCTCCTACTCCATGGCAACGACCAAGGTTGATGCTTGCCAGGCAATCATGAGCGCCTTCAACCGCGTGGGCGCCACGTGGGCAGGCGGAAACTACGCCCTGCTGACCGGCCTGGCTCGCAACGAGTGGGGCTTTAATGGGTGGATTGTTACCGACTCCGCAAACTCTGCCGCTCCGTATATGGACAGCAGCCAGATGATTCGCGCCGGCGGTGACTCGCGTCTGCGCTCAAACGAGAACAACTACCAGTACGACGAGAATAACTCCGCCGAGTATCACTACGCGCGCGAGGCCATTCATCACCTGCTGTACGTCACGGCCAACTCCAAGGCCATGGAGGGCGCGATGCCTGGTAGCGCCTACGTGCCTGGCCTGCAGGCGGTCGACAAGGTTCGCATTGGCGTGACCGCCGGTGGCGCCGCAGTGATTGCGCTGGTGTTCTGGACCGGTTGGCGCAACCACAAGAAGCGCGTGGCCGAGAGGGCTGCCGCGGCGGCAGACGCTGCTGCTACGGGCGACGGCGGCGAGGCGTAGCTTCGGACTGCTCGATAGGCGTTTGGTTTGGCGGGCCTGCCCCTCGTGGGTGGGTCCGCCTTTCTCGATGCATGGGTGGTGTTCATTTTTTTATTGACAGCAATAACGGGAGGATTCGATCATGCCGGTTGCCGTATGCGCTGTCACCCAGTCTGGCCAGTGGTCTTTTTGCCCGCCATTATTGCGTGATTTTCCTGGAAAGTAGTGTATTGCCCCAGTTAAGAGGGTTCTTATCAAGAGATTTCGCGCAATAAATGACAACGAGAAACCTCGGCACTCCCAGGACGAGGCCTCAAGGAGAGCCGAAGGGGTATCCCTCCCACCTGGCCAGATGTTCTTTATTGGTTTTTGAGAAACGACTACGGCTATCCCTGGTTACGAGAAGGGCACGGAAATAGCGTCACCGAGAGCCCCACCATCTCCCTGTGCCAGCCCGCCGGCGAACGGCCAATCACCCACAATCCACGGCACGCGCTGGACAGTCTGTGGCAGCTGCTCCTGTCGTCCAACCACCCCACTTTAAATGGGATTTAAGGTGCGCTTGGCCTGGGAGGGAATGCCCGGCTAACGCGAAGGGGTCTATCGTAAATGGAGGGGCAATGAAACAAGGAAACGTTACGCGCAGGAACTTCCTCGCCGGGTCTGCCGCCGCGGCGGCAATTGCGGGGCTTGCGGGTTGCTCTACCGGGGGTGACGCTACGGGCGAGAAGGACGCCGCGGCCTCGCTGCCTACTGCCGACAAGTACCCCATCGACCCGGACGGCTCCGACGTCCAGGCCAAGTGGACGAGCGAGGAGACCCGCGACGGCTGGACCCGCTACACCAACCCGGATGGCGGCGCCGAGCTGGGCGTCATGGACACCTCCAAGATCATCCAGGTGGACGGCCTGGCCTTCAAGGACATGAACGGCAACGGAAAGCTCGACTTCTACGAGGACTGGCGCCAGAGCGTCGACGACCGATCCAAGGCCCTGGCAGAGATGATGGAGTGGGAAGATTGCCTCAAGCTCATGTGGCACGGGGGAGCCTCCGGTGGGTCGGCCGTTCCCGGTGGTTCTAGCGATCCCGATGACATCAGCCTCGTTGAGCAGGGCTCCAGGGCTGGCGTTTCTCGTCTCGAGTCCGATGACGAGTCCTACGCCAGCGACATCTCTTGGATCAACATGGTTCAAGAGGCGTGCGAGAAGAGCTCCTACGGCATTCCGTACCTCAACTCCACCGACCAATATCAGCTCTTCGGCATTCCAGACAACGTTACGCTTGCTTCTGCCATGGATAAGGACGTCTGGCGCAAGGCCGGCATGTGGCTCGGTCGCGCCTGGCGTGCCACCGGCGTCCGCTGCGAGCTTGGCCCCCAGGTAGACGTTTACTCCAGCCCCATCGGCTGTCGCCTCTCAGGTTCGGTGTCTGAGGACCCCGCCCTCAACCGAGACTTCACGCAGGCCTTCTCTGCTGGCCTCCAGTCCACATGGGGCGACGATGAGGCAACTGACGACCAGGGCTGGGGCAAGGACTCCGTTGCGGCAATGCTCAAGCACTACGTGGGCGAGGGCTGCTCTGAAGGCGGGCGCAACGACCATTCGTCGACGGGTGCGTATAACGTTTTTCCCGGTGACAATTTCAATGCCCACCTTGTCCCGTTCCTGGACGGCGGCATGAAGCTCGATTCCAAGACCGAGCAGATGGCCTCAGTGATGCCCTGCTATGGCATCGCGTATTCCGAAGACGAGAAGTACGGAGAGAACGTTGGCTCCGGATACAACAAGCGCAACCTGTCCATCCTGCGCAACGCTGGCTGGGATGGCATGTTTGTTACCGACTGGGGCATCCTTACTAGCCAGACCTACGGTGTTCTCGACCTCACCGAGCCAGAGCGCTACCAGAAGATGATTGATGCTGGCATCGACCAGTATGGCGGCGGCTTTGACATGGAGGTTGGAAAGGAAGCCTACAAGCTCCTTCAGGATGAGCTTGGCGAGGATGGCGCCCTGGAGCGCGTGAGGGAGTCTGCGCGCAGGATTACCAAGGTCATGATGGACGTTGACCTCTTTGAGAATCCCTACAGCGATCGTACGGCTGCCAAGGAGGTCCTTGAGAGCACCGCAGCAACCGACTTTGGCATTGAGGCGTCTGAGAAGACCATCGTCATGCTCAAGAACAAGGGCAACGTGATTGCAAAGGGCGGCCCCTCTGGCAAGCCAAAGTGCTATGTCCCCCAGCACCTGGTCACCGGCGGCGGCTTCTTCTCGGCGACGCCCGCGCACTTTGAGCCTGCGCTCCCTGTTGACATGCTTGCCGACACCTTTGACGTGGTGACGGATGGGGTTGCTGCTGAGGGCACCGGCAGCTCGACGAACATGTTTACAGGCGAAGTCACTACCGGCGTGTTCCAGGAGAGCGACTGCACGCGTCTTGGTGCCGATCAGCTTGCTGATTGCGAGTATGCAATCGTGAGGATTGGCGGCCCCAAGGACCCCAACGACGGCGTACAGGGAGGCAGCGGCTTTGGCATGGCTGAAGGCCCCGTTGAGTACCTCCCGATAACCCTGCAGTACGAGCCCTATACTGCTAGCACTGCCAGAGAGGTGTCCATCGGCGGCGACACCCTTGCAGACGGAACAAAAGAAAACCGCTCCTACAGGGGTAAGACCCAGTCCGCGAGCAACCTGTCTGACCTCGAGCTGGTTAAGAGCACGCGCGAGAAGATGCCCAACGGCAAGATTATCGTGATTGTCGAGACCACCCGACCGATGGTCTTTGCAGAGCTTGAGCCATATTGCGACGTTATCCTGCAGAGCTTCAGCATGCAGACCCACCCAGTCGACCAGGCGTACGCCAACATCATCGTTGGCAAGACGGAGCCCTCTGGCCTTCTCGCATTCCAGCAGCCCAAGGACATGGAGACCGTCGAGGCAAACGACGAGGACGTGCCGCGCGACCTCGACTGCTACACCGACTCCGAGGGCAACACGTACGACTTCTGCTTCGGCCTCAACTGGAGCGGCGTGATCGACGACGACCGCACCAAGACGTACAAGGCCGCGCCGCTGACCAAGCCGGAGACCGTCGAGATCTAGTCGGGCGTGGGCGCTTCTCCTCCCTTCCCGCCCCTGCCTGTGGACCCCGGCGCCGCGCCTGGTGCCGGGGTCCTGCCCTCTCAGCCCGTGCCACGTGCCGCTCGCCCGTCGGCGAGCGGCGCACCCCCGCAATCCGCGGCACCGGCGCCGCAGGCTATGACAGCCGGGGCGAGGCGGCCCTCCCCACCCTCTTAACTATTCCTGAAGGCCCCCCATGCGGGGCAGGGAAGGGAAGTCCAAACAGGAGGGAACCATGGAGGAGAGAAGCGTAACGAGAAGGAACTTCCTTGCGGGGTCCGCGGCTGCCGCCGCGCTCGCGGGGCTGGCGGGCTGCTCAGCAGGGCCGTCGGGCGAGAAGGACGCCGCGGCCTCGCTGCCTACTGCCGACAAGTACCCCATCGACCCGGACGGCTCCGACGTCCAGGCAAAGTGGACGAGCGAGGAGACCCGCGACGGCTGGACCCGCTACACCAACCCGGACGGCGGCGCCGAGCTGGGCGTCATGGACACCTCGAAGATCATCCAGGTGGACGGCCTGGCCTTCAAGGACATGAACGGCAACGGCAAGCTGGACTTCTACGAGGACTGGCGCCAGAGCGGAGCAGACCGCGCGGCCTCGCTGGCCGATCAGCTCACCGCCGAGGAGATCCTGCCCCTCATGTTCCACGATGGCATGATGAGCGCCACCGCTCCGCTCGACGACGACTCCACCGAGAAGCTCAACGAGGGCATGCGTGCCGGTGTCTCTCGCGCAAACTCGAACCTCGACTCCTTTGCGTCGGACATCAAGTGGATCAATGCCGTCCAGGAGTACTGCGAGAAGAACGGCGGTTGGGGCATTCCGTACATGAACTCGACTGACCCTTACCAGCTCTACGACATCCCTGACAACCACTGCCTTACCTCGGCCATGGACCCTGAACTTTGGAAGAAGGCCGGCATGTACACCGGCAGGGCTTGGCGCGCTACGGGCGCCCGCGTAAACCTTGGCCCCCAGGTGGATATCGGCACGAATGTGGTGTGGACCCGCCTCGGTGGTTCCATGTGCGAGGACCCCGCAGTGAACCGAGACATGACCAAGGCCTTCGTTGGCGCCATGCAGTCGACCACCGATGACGGTGGCAACGACCTTGGCTGGGGCACCGACTCCGTTGCCTGCATGCTCAAGCACTACTGCGGCCCCGGCGCTGCGGAAGGCGGCCGTAATGATCACAACGACGCAGGCAAGTACGATGTCTTCCCCGGCGATAACTACGATGCCCACCTCATACCGTTTATCGACGGTGGGATGCACCTCGACGGCGAGACCGGCGAAATGGCCGCAATCATGCCCAACTACGGCATCGCCTACAGCGATGACGGGGAGTACGGCGAGATCGTCGGAGGCGCCTACAACAAGAAGGCCCTCGATATTCTGCGCGAAACCGCAGGCTGGGATGGCATGATCACCACCGACTGGCAGATCCTGCGCGCGACCGACTTTGGCGACCGCTGCTTTGGAACAGTTGCCAACCTCACCGAGCCGGAGCGCTTCGAGAAGATTCTCGACGCCGGGGTTGACCAGATTGGCGGCGACTGGGCTCCTGACGTGGCAAAGGACGGTTACGCCCTGTATGCCAAGGACAATGGCGAGGATGCCGCTCTGGCTCGCGTGCGCACCTCCGCCCGCCGCATCTTCACGGTCATGAACGACGTCCAGCTCTTCGATAACCCCTACAACGACTCAAGCAAGGCCAAGGAGGTCCTCGAGGACTCCGACGCTGCGGCGTTTGGCCAGGAAGCGTCCAACAAGGCCATCGTCATGCTCAAGAACAAGGGCAACGTTATCTCAAAGCAGGGCATCACCGGTAAGCCCAAGTGCTATATCCCCCAGAAGCTCTCCGGTGGCGGGATGTTCGGCGGCGGAAGTGCGAGCTTCTCGCTTGCCATCGACGAGACCGCGGCGAACGAGCTCTTTGACGTCGTGACCGACACGGTCGGCGAGCCAACGGGCGAGCCGCAGGCCTTTGGCCCCATGGCCGCTCAGGTAGATACGAGTAAGAAGGTCTACCAGGAGTCCGACTGCATTCGCGCGACGGCTGATCAGCTTGCCGATTGCAAGTACGCGATTCTCGTCATCGCCAGCCCCAACACAGGCGCCGGCGAGGGCGGAGGCGGGATGTTCTCGAAAGAGCCCGTTCCCGAGGACCAAAAGTACCTGCCCATCTCGCTGCAGTATCGCCCCTATACTGCAGATGGCCCCAACGTACGCCGCGTCTCTCTCGCCGGCGATACGCTTGAGGACGGGACCAAGGAGAACCGCTCGTACTACGGCAAGTCGGTCACCGCTTCCAACGAGAGCGACCTCGACATGGTGCTTAACACCCGTGCCGCGCTTCCCGCCGATGCCAAACTCATCGTGATTGTCGAGGGCACCAACAACGCCCAGTGCTTCTACGAATTCGAGCAGGCGGCGGATGTCATCCTTTGGTCGTGGGCCTCTTCTGGCCGCAACTTTGGCAAGGCGTACGCCAGGATTCTCAAAGGAGAGGTGGAGCCCTCCGGCCTGCTTCCGTGCCAGATGCCCAAGGACATGGACACCGTCGAGGCCTCCCTCGAGGACGTGCCCCGCGACCTCGATCCCTACGTGGACTCCGAGGGCAACGCGTACGACTTCTGCTTCGGTCTCAACTGGTCCGGCGTCATCGACGACGACCGCACCAAGACCTACAAGGTCGCGCCGCTGACCAAGCCCGAGACAGTCACGCGCTAGCAGTCGCACTACCGCACGCCCGGCATCATGCGCATGCCGGGCGTGCCTTGCTTTCAGGTGAAATACACTCAAGAGGAAGGAGCTTTTGGGGGAGCGATGGAGGGCGCCATGTTCAAGGTACTCATTGTCGAGGACAGGGCGTCCGATGCCCAAGCGCTCAGGCGCATGCTGGCCCACTATGGACAAGAGCACTCCGAGGAGTTCCAGGTCACGACCGTCTCCACCGCCATGGAACTCCCCGAGGACCACAACCCCTACGACCTCATCTTCATGGACATTGGCCTTCCCGGCATCAACGGCATGGAGGCGGCGCAGCTCCTGCGCAGCTACGATACCCAGACGCCGCTGATCTTCGTGACCGACCTCGCGCAGTACGCCGTGAAGGGCTACCAGGTCGACGCCCTGGACTTCATCGTCAAGCCGGTCGAGTACTACGACTTCGCCCTTAGGCTCGACCGGGCACTTCGCATAGCGCGGCGGGGGAGGGCCGACAAGGTCACCATCGTCACCCGCGACGGAATGCGCATCTTCCCCATATCTGACCTTGTGTTCGTTGACATTCTCGGCCATGACCTGAGCTACCACCTCGCAAGCGGAGAGATCGTCTCGCTGCGCGGAAGCCTTACCAAGGCCACCGAGCAGCTCCCCGAGGAGAGCTTTGTGCGCATCTCGAACAGCTGCCTGGTCAACATGGGGCATATCTGCGCCGTGCAGCGTGACTGCGTTCGCGTGACCACGGGGGAGAATCTCTTCTTCAGCCGGCCCAAGCACAAGGCGGCCCTTGCGACAATCACCGACTACCTGGGAGGCAGCTTCTGATGGGGTTTCTCAGCTCTAACGTCCCCTACCTTGCCAGCCCCATCCTCACGACCGTGCAGATCGCCGTCGCCATGTGGCTGTTCGCCCGCAGCTTGCCGAGGAGGGAGGGCTTCGCCTGGCGCGCGGTCGTTGCGACGTGCGTCACGGTTGCGTTTGTCGCGGTGATGACGATTTTGGGTTCGTCGCTCGAGTCTCTCCCCTTTGTGCCGGCGGATCTTTCGTGGCCAGCAATCATCGACGTCCTGTTTGTGACCCAGCTCGTCACCTTCTCGCTTGTGATCCTTCTCTGCTATGTGCTGGTCCTTCTCCTCTTTGACGCTCCGCCGCAGGCGGCGCTCTTCTGCGTCTCGGCGGCCTACATCATGCAGAACATTGCCAGTGGCCTCGATGGTCTCGTGCGCACCATCCTGGTCCCCATGGGGGTGCCGGTCGACACCTGGGGCTTCACCCTCCTGGGAATGGTCGGCCTGTGCGCCGTGGTGTATGCGGTGTGCCACCAGACGATTCTTCGCAAGGTCGAGCAGTATGGCTTCTCGCCCGTCCATGGGGGCTCCGCGCTTCTCGTCGTGATGATGGTCCTGCTCGTCTGCCTGGCCTTCGACCTTGCCAACAAGTGCTACCTGCTGGGCTTTGGCGTGCCCATGCACGTGGTGGTGTTGTACAGGGGCGTCCACTTTGCCACCTGCGCATTCGTGCTCTGGATGGAGTTCGAGCTGCTCTACAACAAGCACCTTGAGCAGGACATTGCCGTGATGCAGCGCGTTCGCTCCGACGAAGAGCGCCAGTACCAGCTCTCCAAGGACACGATTGACGCCATCAACATCAAGTGCCATGACATCCGCCACCAGATTCGTCATCTCGAGCAGGGTGGGGTGGCGGTCGAGAAGGGCGCCCTCGAGGACCTTGCGCAGGAGGTTCGCATCTACGACTCCAAGGTGAAGACCGGAAACGAGGCGCTTGACACCATCCTCAGCGAGAAGCGCTTGCTGTGCGAGCGAGAAGGGATTCGCCTCACCTGCATTGCCGACGGTGCGGTGCTCCTGGGCCTCTCGCCTGCGGATCTGTACTCGCTCTTTGGCAACCTCCTGGACAACGCCATCGAGGCGGCGCGCCGGCTGGACGGTGCGGAGAGAAAGACGATCAGCCTCGTCGTCTCTCGGCGCGGCGACATGGCGGTGATCCATGAGGAGAACTACTTCGACGGAAAGGCTCGCTTCGAGGACGGGCTGCCGGTTTCTACCAAGGGAGACCCGTTTAACCACGGGTTCGGCACGCGCTCCATGCGCCAGATCGTTGAGCGCTACGGTGGTTCGATGACCATGCGAGCGCAGGGGGACCGCTTTGCCGTCACTATCGTGCTTCCGGCGAGAAAATGACGCCGCAGCGGCGGTCTCGTACGCACTTGCTGCGAAAGCCCGCCCTCCGGCGAGGAATTGACGCCGAAGCGGCGGTCTCCGACGGGATTCCGTACGAGAAGCGCCCTCCGGCGCCGAAATGACGCCGAAGGGAAGGTTCCGTACGCCACCGCTGCGCAGATGCGCCCTCCGGCGAGAAAACGACGCCGGAAGGCCCACTTCAGGCGGAATTCCGTACGAGACACCTGCTTTGGCGCGCGTTTCTCGCCGGAGGTGCGTTTTTCTCCGCTGCGCTACTCTCGCGGGGGCACGGCACCGCGAGCGACAAGCGCCAGCCCCCGCGGTTCAAGGTGACGCGGTGGAGCATGGCCCATCCCCAATGCCCGCGGGTATACTGGGACTCTCAGGCAAGAGGCGCGGAGGTCCCATGGAATCGCTCTACACGAAGTACCGCCCAAAGACGTTCGAAGAGGTTGTTGGCCAGGAACACGTGGTCGAGACCCTCAAGCGCGCGGTTCTCGAGGGCAAGGTGAGCCATGCGTACCTCTTCTGCGGCCCGCGCGGCACCGGCAAGACCACCATGGCGCGCATCCTGGCAAAGGCCCTCATGTGCCAACGCGGCGCAGGTCACCTGCCCGACGGCACCTGCGAGGAGTGCCAGCTCATCGCAGCCGGCGAGCATCCGGACGTGCTTGAGCTCGACGCCGCCTCCCGCACGGGCGTCGACAACGTCCGCGAGGAGATCATCAGCCGCGTCAACTACGCTCCCGTGCGCGGCAGCTACAAGGTCTACATCATCGACGAGGTCCACATGCTCACGCCGGCGGCGTTCAACGCGCTGCTCAAGACGCTCGAGGAGCCCCCGAGCCACGTGGTCTTCATCATGTGCACCACCGACCCGCAAAAGATCCTGGCCACGATCCTCTCGCGCGTCCAGCGCTTTGACTTCCACGCCATTGGCCCCAACGAGATGCAGGCCCACCTGGCATACGTGTGCTCGCAGGAGGGCTTCACCTACGAGGACGCTGCGCTTGAGCTTATCGTGCGCCATGCGCGTGGAGGCATGCGAGACGCGCTTACCTCGCTCGAGCAGGTCTCGGTCTTTGGCGATGGGGCAATCACACTCTCTGCCACCCAAGACCTCTTTGGCGAGGCCAACGGCGCCGTTCTCGGCAATGTCACAAAGGCAGTTGCCGAGAGGGACGCGGCGTCGCTCTTCGAGGAGGTCTCCAAGCTTGCTGCCGAGGGGCGCGACCTGCTGCAGTTCACCCGCGAGCTTGCTTCTCGCATGCGCGACGTATACGTGACCGCGGTGGTGGGGGACCCGTCCAAGGTGATCGCCGCGTCGCCCGAGGAGCTCGCAAGTCTCTCGGGCGAGGCCGCCGCGTTTGGCTCGACCGACCGCATCGCGCGCGTGCTCTCCATCCTGGGCGAGGCCTCAAGCGAGATGCGCACCGCTACCAACCAGCGCCTCGTTCTTGAGATTGCGCTTACGAGAATCGCCCGGCCCGAGTCGGACCTCACGCTGGAGTCGTTGGCCGAGAGGATTGAGGGCCTCGAGCGGCAGGTTGCCGCGCTTTCGGCACCAGGTCGCGTGGCTGCGATGCCCGCTGCGGCACCGACGCACGCACCGGCTGCGATGTCAGCGGCCCAGCCGTCGGCATCGCCTTCTCCGCAGCCCGTTGCGCCTGCACCGGCCCCGAGGCCGGCTCCCCCCCCTCAGCCGGTGCAGACTCCGGCACCGCAGCCGGTCCCGCAGCCGGTCCCGAACCCGATGCCAGCCCCAACGCCTGCGCCCGCCTCGGCTCCCGCTCAGCACTCGGCGCCACAGCCCGCCCCGGCGCCACGGCCCGCGCCCGCGCCGCGCCCAGCTCCCGCGCCTGCTGCTGGGGTTCCCGTCACGGACGGCGCAACGCTGCAGCGCAACTGGAAGCGCGTCACCGAGGGACTCATGTCCAAGTCTGCGTCCAGAGGCTCGCTGCTTCTCAACTCCAGCATCGTCTCTGACGACGGCGCCAAGCTCACCGTTTCCCTGCCAACGGGCTCGCACTTCGCGGCCCGCATGCTCGAGCGCGCCGACGTCCGCGAGCTCTACCTGCCCATCGTCGCGAGCGTCTTTGGCCCGCGCGAGGTCCTCTTCGTTGAGTCGAGCCTCTCCAGCCAGGCAATTGCCCAGTCCGACCGCGCTGCAACGGCGCCCCACCCGATGACGCCCGTGCCGCAACCGGCTCCAGTCCCACAGCCTGCTCCCGCCCCGCAGCAGACGCCTTCGCCCTACCCCATGCCATGGGATCCCGTTGAGCCCGCAACGAGCCAGCCCGCGCCGGCTCCCGAGCCGCCCGTAGTCGAGCAGGTGCCCTACAGCGATGCAGACGCGTCTGCCTACGAGGAGGACGCGGGCTTTGACGCGCCTGCGTCGGCTCCCGCCCCGCAGTCAGCGCCTGCCCCCCGGCCGGCCCCGCAGCCAGCTCCGGCCCCGCAGCCAGCTCCGGCCCCCAAGCCTGCGCCAAAGCCGGCCCCACCCGACACACCCCCGGCCGACGATGCCCCGGTCCTCACGGAGGAGTTCGCGAACATCGCCGCGATGCTCGAGGACGCCTTCGGCGGCTCCGTGGTCGTGAAGCCAGACGAGCCCGATGCTCCTTCCGCCTCGGACGGCGAGGGCACGGACTAGCCAACGCGGCTCGCCGGCAATATCATCAGCAAGCACATCTACCAACAACCAGGAGGAACGTATGTCCAAGGGACCCAGAGGCGGCTACAACATGGGCGGCATGAACCGCAACCAGATGATGGCCCAGGCCCGCAAGATGCAGGAGCAGCTCGCCGCCGCGCAGCAGCAGGCGGCGGCCACCGAGGTGTCTGCCTCGGCCGGCGGCGGCACGGTCAAGGTCACGGCCACGGGCGACCTGCGCATCACCTCGATCGTCATCAACCCGCAGGCCCTTGACCCCGAAGACGTCGACATGCTGCAGGACATGATTCTCGCCGCCGTGAACGACGCCCTCGAGCAGGCGGAGTCTGCAACCGAGAAGGCCATGAGCGCCGTCACCGGCGGCTTCAACATCCCGGGGCTCTTCTAGGGATGAACCAGCTCAACGACGGGCACGCGCTGCAGCGCCTCCTCGACGAGCTGGGCAGGCTCCCGGGCATTGGCCCAAAGTCCGCCCAGCGCATCGCGTACTACCTCCTCGAGGCCGACGCGGAGGAGGCGCGCAGGCTTGCAACTGCCATTCTCGAGGTAAAGGAGCAGGTCCACTTCTGCCCGATCTGCTTTAGCTACGCCACGCGCGACACCTGCGACGTGTGCTCGGACGCCTCGCGCGACCGCACGACCATCTGCGTGGTCTCCGAGCCGCGCGACGTCTCTGCCATCGAGCGGACGGGCAGCTACCACGGCCTCTACCACGTGCTTGGGGGCGTCATCTCGCCCATGGACAAGATCGGTCCGGAGCAGCTCCACGTGAAGGAGCTGCTTGCGCGTCTGGCTTCGGGCGAGGTCCAGGAGGTCATTCTCGCCACCAACCCGGACGTCGAGGGCGAGACAACGGCCACGTACCTCTCGCGGATTATCCGACCCTTGGGCGTGCGCGTGTCCCGCCTTGCAAGCGGACTGCCGGTTGGCGGGGACCTCGAGTATGCCGACGAGGTGACGCTTGGCCGCGCCATCGAAGCGCGTCGCGAGGTGTAGCCGCCCGGTGGGCTAGGATGAGAGCGGGCGAAAACCGCAGGGGAGACGAGATGAGCTACGCATCCAATGACGAGAAGTACAGGCGTTCCGCGCATGTCACGGACAGGCATGCCGCCGGTGGCGTCTCCAGGACCGGCGCGCACGCGGTCCCCGAGGACGTCGACGATGGCTCCGCCCCTCGCCAAAGTGCCGTACCCGCGGGCTCCCTCAAGACCCTCTCAGCAGGCCAGGGAGCCCGCGTGACCACACGCGACAACGCGGCCGAGGCTGCCGACATCGCGCGCGACCGCGCCGCCGAGCGTTCTCGCAGCCGTCGCCTTCGCGGACGCAACCGGCCGAGGTACGGAAAGGAGCCGGAACGCAAGCCCGTCAACCCTAAGTTCGTCCTGCTCGTCATTGCCGGCGTGGTGGGTCTCTTCGTTATTCTCGCCATTGTGGCGGTTGTCACCTTCCTTGCCGCGCAGGACAACCCCCAGCCGCAGGAGCCTGCAGCTGGCGTGGAGGAGCCGCAGCAGGTCCAGACCACCGCAGACGGGTCCGTTACCTATCAGGGGGTCTCGTACTCCCTCGAGGCCACCGGGGACGGGACGTATGCGGTTATCGCCTCGGACTCCAAGGGCAACAAGACCCAGGAGTTCACCGTGAGGGGGACGCCCGTCTCGCTCATCCTCTACAACTCGGTCATCGTCGTGCCCGAGAACAAGTCGGACGGCACCTGGGACGTGGTGGCCTACACGATTGGCGGTGACTCCGCGCCCATGGCGGTTGCCGATTCCTCGGGCAATGCCATCACGGGCAGGGGGACCATCTCCACGGCCACGCTTGACGGCTCGGTGGTCCACGTGACGGATTCGACGGGTGCCACCACGGACATCGCTCTTGAGTAGGTAGCCGCGCCGATAGAAGTGCTCGCGGATTCCGGACGGTTAACCCCACTCAAACGTCCAAATCCCGCGTCTAGCGGCGTCCCGCGTCAGGCCGCGCCAAGGTGGCCGTTTGCAGGAAGGGCTGCGCCCCATCAGGGTGGGGCCCGGGTCGGCGTCCCCGGCTTCGTGTGCCCAGCCAGCCCCACAAAACTTCCTCAAATTCTTGCTAGACAGATACCGCGTCCTCTGCGTATAATAGCTCCCGCACAACGCGCGTGGGGTATTAGCTCAGCTGGTTAGAGCGCCGGCCTGTCACGTCGGAGGTCGCGGGTTCGAGCCCCGCATATCCCGCCATTGTGAACTCAAGGAGCCCCGAAAGGGGCTCCTTTCTTATGTGTGGATTACTCAAGAGATTATGCCGCCGCAGCCTGGTGCCCTGACCCGACCTGTCGTGCTGGACGGCGTGCCAACAACTACCGGACAACAAACGTCGAATTGCTATGGCTAATAGTACAATTCGTCCCATACCGTTTTCGCACTGGTATCATTGGTACGATACGATTCCCAATTGCACCATGGAGACGCACAGCATGCTCGCTTCTACAGACGACAGCGCGCAACCGCAGAGAAAGACGAAGCTCGCGGTATTTGACTTCGACGGCACGTCCATCGACGGTCAGTCCGGTGCTCTCTTCTCGGTGTACCTGTGGCGGCATGGGCTCATGTCCATCCCTCGTGCCCTTGCCCTCGGTCTGTGGGGGCTGCGCTACAAGTTGCATCTTCCCCAGAGTCAGGACGAGGCGCGCGAGCTGGTCTTTGGCGCGCTCGAGGACCTGAGCCACCGGGATATCGACAAGATCATGCACGAGTTCTACCAGGACGTCCTCAAGGACCGCTACCGTCCGGAGGTCGCGGCGGAGGTTGCCAAGCGTCGCGCAGAGGGCTGCGTTGCGCTGCTCGTCTCGGCGACGTTCGAGCCCATAGCGGCGGACGCCGCAAAGGCCCTTGGGGTGGATGACTACATCGCCACCGGCATGGAGCGCGATTCCGACGGCAACTACACGGGTCGCGTCGAAGGCACGGTGGTGCAGGGGCCCGAGAAGGTCGCCGCAGTCACGCGTTGGGCAGACGCCCACCTCGGCCGGGGGACCTGGGCGCTTTCGTATGCCTATGGCGACCACCACACGGATGCCGCGCTTCTCTCGGCGGCAGCCAAGGGATATGCCGTGTGTCCGGGGGAGACGCTCAAGAAGTTGGCGCGACAGCACGGCTGGGAGGTACTCAACTGGGGGGACTCTCCCGCAAAGACGAGCCGGAGGAAGGGTTAGCCCATCGGGCTGCCAGGAGGTTGCAATGGAGATCTCGAGAAAGACTGATTACGCGCTTCGCATGCTCGCGGCGCTCGTCCAGAACCCGGACGGCGTTGTCTCGGTGCGCACTGCCGCGAAGGACAATGGCGTTCCGTACTCGTTTGCGCGGTCCATCCAGCACGACCTTGCCCTTGCGGGCATAGTCGAGAGCACGCGCGGCGCCCACGGTGGCATGAGGCTCGCCGTTGACCCGCGCACCACGTCGCTCCTCAAGCTCGTCGAGGCGGTCCAGGGGCCAATCCTCATCGCCGCCTGCGACTACGCTGGGGATGACGGCGGCCCCTGCCCACGCATGGCCGAGTGCCACTTCAACCCCGTCTGGTGCAACGCCGAGCGCATGCTGCGTGCCTACTTCGACTCCGTGACCCTCTACCAGGTTGTCATGGAGGGGAAGATGCCGCAGATGACCGGTTCGTTCAAGCTCGTGGGCAACAAGCGCAAGGCCAAGGCTGCGGCCGAGTAATGCCAGGCGTCTCGAGAGTCGGCGCCACCTCGGGGGAGGGGAGGGGCTTCTCGTCTCGTGCCCTGCCCACGGAGGAGGAACTCGCCTCATTTAGGGCAACGGTGCTCTTGCGCGGCCGTGAACTCTACCGCGACCTGCCATGGCGTCGCACGAGAGACCCCTACGCCATCTGGATCTCCGAGGTCATGCTCCAGCAGACGCAGGTCTCGCGCGTGGACGGTCGCTGGCAGCACTGGCTTGAACTCTTCCCCACGGTCGATGCCCTTGCCGCCGCGGATTCCGCGGACGTGCTGGGCGAATGGCAGGGCCTGGGTTACAACAGGCGCGCTCTCTCGCTCTGGCGTGCCGCGCGGGAGGTCTCGGCGGCAGGCGGCCGCATGCCGTCCGACGAGGCGGCCCTAAAGGCGCTTCCCGGCATTGGCCCAGCTACGGCTGCGGGGATTCGCGCGTTTGCCTTCGACCTTCCTGGCGTCTACCTCGAGACAAACGTGCGCGCCGTCCTTCTCCACGAGTTCTTCCCCGAAGAGGATGCCGTTGCGGACGCATCCCTGGTGCCCATAGTGCGTGCCACCTGCCCCAAGGATGCAAGCAACGCGGAAGACGACCCACGCACGTGGTACTACGCCCTTCTCGACTATGGCGCGCATCTCAAGGCAACGGTCCCCAACCCCTCGCGCCGCTCGCGCTCGCACGTGCGTCAGTCGCGCTTCGAGGGCTCCCACCGGCAAAAGCGTGCGGAGGTCCTGCGCATCCTCCTCGCTCACCGAGCAGACCCGCGAGGCGGCGTGGACCTTGATACTCTATCTGTGGAGCTTTCGCGCGAGGAGCGCGCGGCGGGTAGAAGAGGTGTGGACGCGTCGGATGCCCAGACGTTACTGACGGAGCTCTCGAAGGAGGGTTTTTGTCATAATAACGGTAACATTTGGTGCACCTGATGCTACCATGGGAACCGCCTGCGAAGGCAGGCGGGACACGGTTTCGTGGCCCAATGTTTCCCCCAAGGAGGGGGGAAGGAGAGGAGCAGTAATGGCAGTCGATTTTGAGAACTCGCAGACCAAGAAGAACCTCGAGGCAGCGTTCGCAGGTGAGTCCCAGGCGAGCCGCAAGTACTCCTACTACGCCAGCAAGGCCAAGAAGGAGGGCTACGTCCAGATTTCCGACATCTTCACCGAGACCTCTGGCAACGAGTCCGAGCACGCCAAGCTTTGGTTTAAGTATCTGCACGGCGGCGACGTGCCCGACACTCTGACCAACATCAAGGATGCTGCGGCCGGCGAGAACTACGAGTGGACCGAGATGTACAAGGGCTTCGCCGAGACCGCTGACGAGGAGGGCTTCAAGGAGATCGCTGCCAAGTTCCGTCTGGTTGGCGAGGTCGAGAAGCACCACGAGGAGCGCTACAACAAGCTCGCCGAGCGCGTCGAGAAGGGCGAGGTCTTCAACCGCCCGGGCGTCAAGGTCTGGAAGTGCCTCAACTGCGGCCACCTGCACGTTGGTCCCGAGGCCCCCAAGGTCTGCCCCGTCTGCAACCACCCGCAGAGCTACTTCGAGGAGCAGGCGATCAACTACTAGCGCTTGCCGCATAGGGTTCGCCAATCTAGCGAGAGACAAGAGGCGCCCGTCCCGTGCTTCGGGGCGGGCGCCTCTTTCTGCGTGACGAGAAGTCCTGCCCTACTCCTGGGGCAGAGCAGGAGCCCTGCCGCTTCCGTAGCGAAGCGCCTCGTACAGCGCGGCGTTGGTGCTGTTCTCGTAAGGCGAGGCATAGAAAAGGCCAACGAGCCCCAGCGTGAGGAGCGAAAGGATGTTCCAGCCAATAAACGAGAGGTCGAGGACAAAGGCATTCCACTTGTTGCCGTCCATGAGGGTGCGGCTCTGCTCGCATGCCTCTGCTGAGGAAAGCGCGGGGTTCTCGGCGAGGAGATAGTCAACCAGTCGGTATTCGTAGGCCTTCACGATGCCGGGAATCACGAGCAGCAATGCCCATGCGAAGATCTTGAGGTCCTTCAAGAACATGACCTTCACGATATTGAGGTAGTTGCTGTCAAATGCCCAGAGAACCTCTCGCACGTTTGCTGGCTCGCGAAGATTGAGAAAGAGGAAGCGCTGGCAGCCCACCTGGAGAGGCAGAACAAGGAACACGCCAATCAGGATCCCGAGAATGACGATGAGAATTAGTGCCGTAAGCCCAACGCCTACGAAGAAGCCTGCGACCAGCTGACCGTTGGCAGAGAGAGCAGACGTGGGATTTGTGAGCGCGTGCCCGGCTTCCGTGATGCCTTCGCCACTCGCGTCGGAAGAGCCGCGGGAAAGCGACGTCGAGTAGGTGAGCAACGACAGGATGAAGGCGACGAGGACCGTCTTCCAGTAGTTACGCTTGAATGCAGCCTTGCCGCGATCCTTTAGTTCTGCTCTGGTCCACATGGCTTGCCCCTTCTGTTGGTCTGGTTGCGGGAGGTGCTGGCATAGTGTTCACGATGACAGCATATGGTATGGGATTGCAAAAAGCACCGACGGTGGCTTAATGACCAGTTAGAAAGCCAGTAGTTCGTCGCTATCTGTTTGCACGATAACAACCTATCCAAACCTTGTGGAACTACGAGGGTTCCTTCTCGCCGCGTGGGTGGCTATAGTTGGGAGCCATGGAGAGGACACAGACATACCAACCAATTCCGGGCAGGCAGATGCCTTAGCCCGACCGCGAGCAACAGTGACGTTGCCACGCGCTCGGGCTCATCCGGAAGCACCAGCTATCAGCAATTGCGATATCACACTTTCAGCGCATTACGAGAAACAAGGAGCAAGCATCATGGCTTTCGAACTCAACCCCGACTTCGCCAAGGATCCCGAGAAGCACTTCAACACCCTGCAGGTCCACGCCGGCTGGTCCCCCGATCCCACCACCGGCTCCGCGGCACTTCCCGTCTATGCTTCCGCTGCATTCGAGTTCAAGGACGCCGAGGACGGCGCCGCCAAGTTCGCCCTCTCCCGTCCCGGTAACGTCTACGGCCGTCTGACCAACACCACCACCGATGCCGTAGCCGCCCGTGTGGCAGCCATCGAGGGTGGCACCGGCGCCGTTGCCGTCGCCTCTGGTCACGCAGCCGAGATTCTCGCCCTCACCAACCTGGTGGGTGCGGGCGACGAGATCGTTGCCTCCGACTCGCTCTACGGTGGCACCTGGAACATCTTCCTGCACACCCTCGGCGACCTAGGCGTGAAGACCACCTTCGTCGAGAACAACGACATCGACGCCTTTGTTGCTGCCACCACTCCCAAGACCAAGCTTTGGTACGTCGAGACCATCGGCAACCCCCTGGTCGACGTGGCGGACGTTCCCGCCATCGTTGAGGCCGCCAACTCGCTGCCCTCGCCCGTGCCCGTCTTTGTCGACAACACCTTCGCGACCCCGTACCTCTATCGTCCCGCCGAGGACGGCGCGGCCGTCGTGATCGAGTCCCTCACCAAGTGGATTGGCGGTCACGGTGCTACGCTGGGCGGCGCGGTTATCGACACCGGCAAGTTCAACTGGAAGCAGGACCCCGAGAAGTGGCACACCCTGGCTCAGCCCGACCCCTCCTACCACGGCATCGTCTTCGCTGACGCCGCTCCCGCCGCGCCCTTCGCTACCCGCGTGCTTGCCAACAAGCTTCGCGACTTTGGTCCTACGCTCTCTCCGTATGCGGCCCAGCTCATTGGCCTTGGCATCGAGGACCTGTCCCTGCGCGTCCAGCGCCACTCCGACAACGCACTCGCTGTGGCCAAGTACCTCCAGGAGAACCCCAAGGTCTCCTGGGTGCGCTACTCCGGACTCGAGGGCGATCCCTCGCATGAGGTTGCAAGCCGCATCCTGCACCACGGCTTTGGCGGCGTAGTGGTCTTTGGCGTCAAGGGCGGCCGTGAGGCTGGCCTCAACGTGGTGAACAACGTGAAGCTCTTCACGCACCTTGCCAACGTGGGCGATGCCAAGTCCCTCATCATCCACCCTGCCTCCACCACGCACTCCCAACTTACGGCCGAGCAGCTCAAGGCTGCACACCTCTCCGAGGACCTCATCCGCCTCTCCATTGGCATCGAGGACGTGGACGACATCATCGCCGACCTCGACCAGGCGCTCGCCAACGCATAGGCTGCTGGTAGCGACTCACCAGTCTTCTCGCGTTCCTAATGCTTGTCGCCAAAAGGCTACTTTTGGCGAGAATTGCAACACAGACGGCCCTCCGGCGACGAACAATCGCCGGAGGGCCCCTTTTGTGCGCAGTGGCTGCGGAAAACCGCCCTCGGGCAAGAAAACGGCGCCCGAAGGGCCTCCACGTACGGGATCCCGTACAAAACCCCTGTTCGGGCGCCAGATTCTCGCCGGAAGGGCCTTCTCGTACGGTACCGCGTCGGAAACGCGCCTTCCGGCGTCACCAGGACGTCGCGAGCCGTCGAGCCGCCAAGCTCCTACTTCTTCCGCTTGAAGTAACGGTCGGGCTGGCCGGCGCTCGGACAGATGTCGGCCATGGGGCACCCCGCGCACTTGGGCGAGCGCGCCGTGCATACGTCGCGCCCAAAGTGGATCCATTCCTCGTTGACGTTGCCCCACAGCTCGCGCGGAATCACGTCGAGAAGGTCCTTCTCGGCGGCAGCTGGCGTTGTTGCGCGGGTGAGCCCAAAGCGCGTTGCCAGACGGAACACGTGAGTGTCCACCGCTATGCCGTCTACCACGCCAAATGCCTTGTTAAGCACGATGTTGGCGGTCTTTCTCCCCACGCCAGGCAGCTGGCAGAGTTCCTCCATGGTCCCCGGAACCTTTCCGCCAAAGTCAGAGACAATCATCTGCGCCGTCTCCACGCAGTGCTTGGACTTTGCCCGCCAAAAGCCAATGGAGTGTATGACCTCACCAACCTCCACCGGGTCCGCGGCGGCCATAGACTCGGCGTCCGGCCAACGCGAGAAGAGCTCGGGTGTTACGCGGTTCACGCCGGCATCGGTGGTCTGTGCCGAGAGAAGCACGCATATTACCAGCTCAAATGGGTTCGCAAACGCAAGAGCACTCTTGACGCCGGGGTACAACTCGCCCATGCGGCGGCAAATCTCGGTGGCGCGCTCTCGCTTAGACTTCTTTGACTCCCTTGGCATGGCAGCTCCTCTCGTCTGGCGACAATGATACCCAATGGCCCGCAATTGAGCGCTCGGATGCGAGGTGCCGTGAGCGCAATTGTCACCTAAGCCGTCCGCGCCTTACGGCCTCGCGCTTACCGCTGTCAGGCTCCGTTCGGGAGTTGAGATAGACCGCTCGCACCGTTATGTGGAACCGTTCCCGCACTCCTTGGCTCAACACTTGTGCGACCCCGGTTGGTTTGCGTTTATGGAATATAATTGGAAAATGACGGGGGCGACGGCCAATAAACCGCACGTCACACCCCATGGGGGACACAAACGACGCGTGAGGAGCGAGCATGCAGACTCGTGACAGTTCTCTGTACTTGAGCGACGACGACCTCTACCTGCTGGCAAAGGGCGAGTGGTACCGCAGCTACGACAAGATGGGCGCGCACCAGGCCGTCGACGAGAACGGCACCGAGGGCTTCCACTTTGCCGTCTGGGCGCCCCAGGTGAAGAGCGTTCACGTGATTGGGGAGTTCAACAACTGGGATGAGGGGGCCAATCCGCTCACCAAGACCAAGACTGGCGATGTCTGGCAGGGCTTTGTCCCCGGCGTCCAGATGGGTTCGCTCTACAAGTTTGTGATCGAGACAAACTCCGGCAAGCGCCTCTACAAGGCAGACCCGTACGCGTTCTTTGCCGAGAAAGCACCGGGTACGGCCTCGTGCACGTACGACGTCACCGGCTATACATGGAGCGACAAGGCATGGCTCGCCAAGCGCGCCAAGGCAGACAAGCTCAAGACCCCGCTCAACATCTTTGAGGTGCACCTTGGCTCGTGGCGCCGTCACGGCGACGAGCCGCAGGGAGACCCGCGCCCGGACGGCACCTATCCCGGCCCTGGCGATCCGTTCCCCGCTCAGCGCGGCGAGTTCTACTCGTACGACGACCTCTCCGTCGAGCTGGTGGACTACGTGCGCACCATGGGCTACTCGCACATCGAGCTCATGCCCATCATGGAGCACCCGTTTGACGGCTCGTGGGGCTATCAGGTGACGGGTTACTTCGCCCCAACCTCGCGCTACGGTGAGCCCAAGCAGTTCAAGCACTTTGTCGACGCCTGCCACAAGGCCGGCATCGGCGTGATTCTCGACTGGGTACCGGGCGGCTTCTGCGCCGACGAGCAGGGCCTCGCCACTTTCAACGGCGAGATGCTCTACGAGAACGAGATTCACCCCAACTGGGGTACGCACAAGTTCGACTTCTCGCGCGGCCAGGTGCGCACCTTCCTCATCTCCAACCTGCTCTACTGGATTGACGAGTACCACGCCGATGGCATCCGCATGGACGGCGTCACTTCCATGCTCTACCTCAACTTTGGCGTGGACGATCCGCGCCTCAAGAAGTTCAACTCGCGCGGCACCGAGGAAGACGACGAAGCCATCGCGTTTATCCGCCAGTGCAACTCCACGGTGGGCAAGTACTACCCGGATGTCTCGATGATTGCCGAGGAGTCCACGGCGTGGCCGCTCGTGACCTACCCACCCGAGGACGGCGGCCTGGGCTTCAACTTCAAGTGGGACATGGGTTGGATGAACGACACACTGCACTACATGCAGACCGACTTCCCCTATCGCCCGGGCAACCACAGGCTGCTCACGTTCTCGACCATGTACCAGTTCAACGAGAACTTCGTGCTGCCGCTTAGCCACGACGAGGTGGTAAACGGCAAGTGCTCGCTTATCACGCGTATGCCCGGTGACTACTGGCGTCAGTTTGCCGGCATGAGGGCGCTTGCCTTCTACCAGATGACGCACGCGGGTGGCAAGCTCAACTTCATGGGCAACGAGATTGCCCAGTTCATCGAGTGGCGCTACTACGAGGGCATCCAGTACTTCCTGGCCGAGCAGTACGATACCCACCGTCACCAGCAGCAGTTTGTCGCTGCGCTCAACGCGTTCTACAACGCGCATCCCGCGCTCTGGCAGAACTCCTACACGAGCGACGGCTTCGAGTGGATTGACGCCGACAACGCCAAGCAGTCGATCATCTCGTTCATCCGCAAGGGGGACAACCCCAAGGACGACCTCGTCATTCTCATCAACTTTGACGTGAACGCCCACGAGGACTTCCGCCTTGGCGTGCCCGAGGAGGGCTACTACGAGGAGCTGTTCAACTCCGACGCCGAGCAGTTTGGCGGCTCTGGCGTGGTCAATATCGGCAAGCTCGAGACCAGCGAGATTGCGTGGAACGGCCGCAAGCAGTCCGTCGTCGTCCGCGTGCCTCCGCTGGGCGGCCTCGTCCTGCACCGCACCGGCGCGCTGAGGAAGCGCCGCACCACCGCTGCGCGCGCAAAGTCGTCGGCAACAACGGCCGCCCCTAAGCCCGCCGCCAAGAAGCCGGCAAGCAAGGCTGCCGCCACCAAGAAGCCTGCGGCAGAGGCCAAGCCCGCAGCGGCCAAGAAGCCGGCCGCCGCCAAGAAGCCGACGACAACAAAGAAGCCTGCTGCAGAGGCCAAGCCCGCATCGCGCAGAACGGCAAAGAAGTAAGAAAACCGCCATTTGTCACGCGTGCCATACCGTCAGGCAACGCGCGCGTGACGAATGCGCCCGTATAATGAGACGGGAACGTTCCCATGTAATGTTGGGGGTGTTCCGTCCCGCAGGACATGACATTGGAGTCACATGGCACAGGAAAAGATCTTCAAGGACACCGCAGATTTCGAGAAGCAGTACCGCGAGGCTTGCATGGCAGACCTCAGCAAGAAGTTCGAGGACTGCACCCAGCTCGAGCGCTATCAGGTGCTCGCAACGCTTATCGCAAAGAAGTCGCGCAACGTTGGCATTGGCACTCACCAGAAGGGCGAGAAGAAGGTCTACTACTTCTCCCTCGAGTTCCTCCTTGGTCCGCTGCTTGACAACTACCTGCTCAACCTCGGCGTCCATGATCTTGTCGCCAAGGGCGTGGAGGACATGGGCGGCTCTTTGGAGACCATCTGCCGCCAGGAGGCAGACCCCGGCCTGGGTAACGGCGGCCTCGGTCGTCTCGCCGCGTGCTTCCTCGACTCCATGGCACACGAGGGCATTGCCGGCTATGGCAACGGCATGCGCTACCACTACGGCCTGTTCCGCCAGGTCATCGAGGGCGGTCGCCAGGTCGAGAAGACCGACAACTGGCTTGAGAACGGCTTCCCTTGGGAGTCTCGCCGTGACTCCGGCACGGTGATTGTGCAGTTTGGCGGCCGGGTTGTGCGCCACGAGGACGAGACCGGCCGCTACTGGTTCACCCAGGAGGGCGGCGAGAAGGTGCGCGCCGTCCCGTATGACGTGCCCATCGTTGGCTATGGCACCAAGAAGGTCAACCACCTGCGCCTTTGGAGCGCCGAGCCCTACGAGGAGAACTTCGACCTCGACGCGTTCAATGCTGGCGACTATGCCAAGGCGAACAAGTTCCGCTCCGACGTCGAGGCCATCTCCACGATTCTCTATCCCAACGATTCCGGCGAGCATGGCAAGATCCTGCGCCTGAAGCAGGAGTACTTGTTTGTCTCCGCTGGCCTTCAGACCATCCTCGGTACCTACGAACGCGACTTTGGGCCCGACTGGGAGCACCTTGCCGACCACGTGGCCATCCACACCAACGATACGCACCCCGCCATGTGCGGCCCCGAGCTCATGCGCATCCTGGTAGACGAGCGTGGCGTGGACTTTGACCTGGCCTTCAAGATCGCCAAGCAGACCATCTCCTACACCAACCACACGGTCATGCCCGAGGCGCTGGAGAAGTGGCCCATCGACACCTTCCGTGCCCTCATGCCACGCCTGTACATGTTCATCGAGGAGATCGACCGTCGCTATCGCGAGAGCTTCCCCCACACCTTCGACGACTGGGGAGAGATGCTCAAGAACACCGCCATACTGTGGGACGGCCAGGTGCGCATGGCAAACCTCTCCATCATCTTCAGCCACTCGGTGAATGGCGTCTCCGCGCTTCACACGAGCATCCTCGAGGAGGGCGTGCTCAAGGACTTCTACCGCCTCAACCCCGAGATGTTCAACAACAAGACCAACGGCGTCTCTCACCGTCGCTTCCTCGCCGAGGCGAACCCCTCCTACGCGCGCCTCATCTCTGGCGCCATTGGCACGGGCTGGTTGGATGACGCCTTCGAGCTGGAGAAGCTCACTGCCTACGAGGATGACGCCGGCTTCCTGGACGAGATGGAAAAGGCCAAGCTTGCCGACAAGCAGCGCCTTGCCGCCTACGTTAAGGAGACCTCTGGCGTCGACCTTGACTGCTCCATGGTCTTTGACGTGCAGGTAAAGCGCTTCCATGCCTACAAGCGCCAGCTCCTCAACGTGTTCAAGATCCTGGACATCTACAACCGCATCCTTGCAGACCCGCACTTTGACCCGCGCCCCACGGCGTTCATCTTCTCGGGCAAGGCTGCACAGAGCTACACCTTTGCCAAGGAGGTCATCCGACTCATCAACTCGGTGGCCGACGTGGTGAACAACGACCCGCGCGTGAACGACAAGATCAAGGTCGCCTTTGTCCCCAACTTCGCCGTGTCGAGCGCTCAGCTCATCTACCCCGCGGCCGAGATTTCCGAGCAGATCTCGACTGCCGGCACCGAGGCCTCCGGCACGTCCAACATGAAGCTCATGATGAACGCGGCCATCACGCTGGGCACCTACGACGGCGCCAACGTCGAGATTGCCAAGCTCGTGGGTGACGAGAACATCAAGATTTTTGGTCTGCGTACCGAAGAGGTGGAGGCGCTGCACGCCTCTGGCCGATACTTCGCGTGGGACCAGTACAACACCGATCGCGAGCGCCTTGGCCGCGTTGTGGACATGCTCTCCGACGGCTCGCTCGCTCGCCTCTCGGGCAACTTCGAGAGCATCCACGACTACCTCATGGTGAGCAACGATCCAGACCTTGTTCTGCGTGACTTCCGCTCCTATGTTGACGCCTGGGACGAGCTCACCACCGCCTACGGAGACCGCGCCGCTTGGAACAAGTCTGCGCTGCACAATACCGCCAAGGCCGGATACTTCTCTAGTGACCGAACCATTCGCGAGTACATGAGCGACATCTGGCATATTGAGGCTTAGGAACCATCCCGCGAACTTGCGGGTTGAAGGTACGTGGCAAGTGTTGGGACGATTGAAGGGAATGGGGGACCTTATGAGCAAGAAGGAATGCATCGCGATGCTTCTTGCCGGAGGACAGGGCAGCAGACTCGGTGCGCTCACAAGCAACGTGGCAAAGCCTGCGGTCTCGTTCGGGGGCAAGTTCCGCATCATCGACTTTGCGCTGTCCAACTGCGCAAACTCGGGCGTCTCGACGGTGGGCGTTCTCACACAGTACCGCCCGTACCTCCTGCACTCCTACATTGGCACCGGCGAGGCGTGGAACCTCGACGAGCGTGACGGCGGCGTTTCCATTCTGCCGCCCTACGCTACCCAGACGGGCGGTGCCTGGTACGAGGGCACGGCAGACGCCGTGACCCAAAACCTGGGCTACATTGACCAGAACGATCCCGAGTACGTGCTCATCCTCTCGGGCGACCAGCTCTACCGCATGGACTACGGCAAGATGCTGGAGAACCACAAGCGCCACAACGCCGACCTCACCATCGCCGTGATGCCGGTGCCCTGGGAAGAGGCCTCGCGCTTTGGCATCATCACCCAGGACGAGGACGAGCGCATCCTCAAGTTCACCGAGAAGCCCAAGAAGCCCGATTCGAACCTCGCCTCTATGGGCATCTACATCTTCAACGCCGACCTCCTCGAGAGCTCCCTCAAGGAGGACGCCATCGACCAGACCTCCGAGCACGACTTCGGGAAGAACATCATCCCCAAGCTTCTGGCAGACGGCAAGCGCCTGTATACGTACGAGTTCAACGGGTTCTGGCGCGACGTGGGTACCATCTCGAGCTACCACGAGACGAGCATGGACCTTCTCGGCCCCAACCCCGCCTTCGACCTCTACAGTGAAGACTTCCCCATCATGAGCAACGCCTCCACGAGGCCGCCCGCGTTTGTGGGCCGCGATGGTGACGTGGACGACTGCCTCGTTGCCAACGGTGTGCAGGTCTACGGCAAGGCCAAGCACTCGATTCTCTCGGTCGACGCATACGTGGGCGAGCATGCCACGGTTGTCGACTCCGTCCTGCTCCCCGGTGCCGTCGTCAAGAACGGCGCGCATGTTGTTCGCGCAATCCTGGGCGAGAACTCCGTCGTCGAGGAGAACGTGAACCTCGGTAGCGTCGACTCTACGAAGGACACGGCTGTCATTGGGAATGACGTCGTTGTCGGGAAGGGGGAGTAAGCAATGGAAAAGGTCATTGGTCTTATCACGTGCAACTACTCGGCCAAGTCTCCGAGCGCACTCGTCGAGAGCCGCCCGGTTGCGTCTATGCCGTTCCTTGGCCGCTACCGCCTGGTCGACTTCCCCCTGTCCAACATGGTCAACGCCGGCCTGCGCACGGTTGGCATGGTCATGCCCTATAACTACCGCTCGATCATCGACCACGTGGGCTCCGGTAAGGACTGGAACCTCGACCGCAAGAACGGCGGCCTGTTTGTCCTCCCCGGCTCCGCCTTTGGCACCTCTCGCACGGGTGCTCGCTTCCTGCTGCGCGACCTTGTCCACAACAAGGTCTTCTTCACCAGGTCCAAGTCTGACTATGTGATCTTCTCGACCGCCAACTTTGTCTACAACATGGACCTCAACGACCTGTACAACGCACACGTGGCATCTGGTGCGGACGTCACCGTGCTTACCAAGCAGGCAAGCGGCAACGACGCCGACGTTACGGGCTTTGAGATGGATGGCTCCCGCGTCACTGGCGTGAAGCACGGCGTCTCGTTTGGCGACACCGCCTTCCTTGACTGCTTTGTGATTAGCCGCCAGCTGCTGCTTGACATGTTCGACTGGTACGCTGCCACCGACTACCTTGACATTTTTGAGGCCATGGGCAACGACTACGGCCGCGTGAACGTTCAGGCATACAACTTTGATGGCTATGCGGCGGCGGTGTTCAACAAGAAGAGCTACTACCGCTCCAACATGGACGCGCTCGACCCGCGGATCAATGCCGAGCTCTTCCCCGAGGGCCGCTTCATCAAGACCAAGGCGCACGACACGTCGCCCGCCAAGTTTGAGGTGGGTTCCCACGTCACTAACTCGCTCGTCTCCGCTGGCTGCCGCATCTTTGGCAACGTTGGCGATTCCGTCCTTGGCCGCAATGTCATTGTGGAGAGCGGTGCCACCATTCGTGGTTCCGTGGTGATGCAGGACTGCGTTATCAAGAGCGGCGCTCGCGTAGAGAACGCGATCGTCGACAGGAACAACGTCGTCCCGGCAGGCACCGAGCTTCGTGGCACCCCCGAGGACGTCCTCATCAAGGAAAAGGGTCGCGAGTAAAGGTGGGAACCATGCCAACAAGCGCACACCGCAGGAAGCTGAGGATCCTCTTTGCATCCTCGGAGGCGGTGCCGTTCGCCAAGACTGGCGGCTTGGGCGACGTGGCGGGTTCCCTCCCGCGCGCGCTCAAGCACGCTGGTGCCAAGGCGGCAGTTATTATGCCCAAGTACGGCACCATTCCCCAGGAGTACAAGGACCGCATGAAGCACGTTGCGGACTTCTACGTGCCCCTGGCATGGAGGAATGTCTACTGCGGCATCGAGAAGCTCGAGCTTCAGGGGCTCGACTTCTACTTCGTGGACAACGAGGCGTACTTCAAGCGTGACGGGCTCTACGGCTACTTTGACGATGGCGAGCGCTTTGCCTTCTTTGCGAAGGCCATTTGCGAGGCAATCGTCAAGGTGCCGGAGCTTGCCTGCGACGTCCTGCACTGCAACGACTGGCAGACAGCGCTTTGCCCCGTCTTCCTGCGCGAGCTCTACCGTGGCGCGCCGCAGTGCAACAACGTCAAGACCGTCATGACAGTCCACAACATCAAGTTCCAGGGCCAGTACGGCGACAAGATGCTCTCCGACATCCTTGGCCTTGCCGATATCCCCGCCGCCCGTGACCAGCTCTACTGCGACAAGGACTCGATCAACTTCATGAAGGGTGGCCTGTGCTACGCGGACGCCCTTACCACCGTGAGCCCGAGCTACGCCTACGAGCTGCAGATGCCGTTCTACGGAGAGGGGCTTGATCCCATCTTCCGCAGGCGCTCCAACATCCTGACGGGCATCCTCAACGGTATCGACACAAGCATCTGGAACCCCAAGACTGACGGCATGATTCCGGCCAACTACTCTGCCGACGACCTTGCCAACAAGGCCGAGTGCAAGCGTGCCCTCCAGGAGGAGCTTGGTCTGCGCCAGGACCCCACACGCCCGCTTGTGGTGATGATTGGCCGTCTCACCAACCAGAAGGGCCTGGGGCTTGTCCGCTACGCCATGGACGGCATCATGAGGCGTGGCGTCCAGGTGGCCATTCTCGGCACCGGTGACGCTGACCAGGAGGAGGCGTTCCGCTACTTCGACCAGAAGTACGGCGACATGATGTGCGCGCGCATCGCCTTTGACAACGCGCTTTCGCACCGCATGTACGCTGGCGGCGACATCCTGCTCATGCCGTCCGAGTTTGAGCCCTGCGGGCTCTCCCAGATGATTGCCATGCGCTATGGCACGCTTCCTCTCGTGCGCGAGACGGGTGGCCTGCGCGACTCTGTGGTCCCGTACAACAAGTTCACCGGCGAGGGTACCGGCTTCCGCTTCTCCAACATGAACGCGGACGAGATGGCCGACACCCTCCTGGGGGCCTGTGAGATCTTCTGGACTAACCAGGAGCTCTGGACTAAGCTCATGCTCCAGGCCATGGCGACAGACTTCAGCTGGCGCCGTGCCGCAAACGACTACATGGACATCTACCACGGGCTTCACCCCGAGGTCATTAGGTACAACAAGAGAAGAGACAGGTAAGGCTTGAAGGCGCGGCACGTAACTTCCGAGAGGGAGTACAGAGATCCCTTTGGCGCCGTCCGGTTGGGCGGCGCCGTTACTGTAGGCATCGACGTCTGGGATGACGAGGTGGTGTTCTGCACGCTTCGCACCTGGACGGACGGGGTGGGCGAGCGCCTGCTCGAGATGCATGGCGAGAAGCGCGGTGGTGTGACTCACTTCTCGGTTACCTTTACGCCGGACAGGACCGGCATCATCTGGTACAGCTTCGACATCGAGGCGTCCGATGGCGCCGTGTGGCGCTATGGCGCTCAGCCCGGCTGGACTACCGGCGAGGGCGCGTTTGCCTATGGCGACCCGCCATCGTTCCAGATAACCGTGTACAAGCAGCGCGCCGTTCAGCCCAACTGGTATCGTGGCGGCATTGTCTACCAGGTCTTCCCCGATCGCTTTGCCCGCGGGGAGGACTGGCGCCGCAGGGCCGACGTTGCCATGGAGCGCCCGCACATCGCCGGCCCAGGCCGTACCGTGGTTGACGATTGGTCCACGCCTCCCGCCTACGACAAGGACGAGAATGGCCGCATAAAGCGTTGGGACTTCTACGGCGGAACCCTCGAGGGCGTCCGCGAGAAGTTGCGCTACCTCAAGGATCTGGGCGTGACGGTGATCTACCTCAACCCCATATTTGAGGCCGCAAGCAACCACCGCTACGACACCGGTGACTACATGGCCATCGACCCCATGCTTGGTGACGAGGAGAGCTTCCGCCGCCTGTGCGTGGACGCCGAGGAGATGGGCATCTCGGTGATCCTGGACGGCGTCTTCAACCATACGGGCTGCGATTCTCGCTACTTCAACAGGTACGGGAACTACCCAGACTCCGTGGGCGCATACCAGAGCACGGACTCGGTCTATCGCTCGTGGTACACGTTCCATGACGACGGGACCTACGACAGCTGGTGGGGTGTGGACGACCTTCCCGCCATCAACGAGAACGACCCCTCCTACCACGAGTTCATTTGTGGCCGAGAGGGCGTGGTGCGTCGGTGGCTGCGCGATGGCGCACGCGGCTGGCGCCTGGACGTGGCCGACGAGCTTCCAGACAGCTTCATCGCGGACATCAAGCATGCGGTTCTCGCCGAGAAGCCCGACGGCCTTCTCATTGGCGAGGTGTGGGAGGACGCCAGCAACAAGACCGCCTACGGCTCGCTGCGCCAGTACTTCGAGGGCTCGGAGCTTGACGGCACCATGAACTACCCGCTGCGCGAGGGCCTTCTCGCCTTCATGCGCAACGAGATTGGCGCGCAGGAGCTCACAAGACGCCTGGAGCAGCTGGGCGAGAACTACCCCGGTCAGGCGCTCTACAGCGAGCTCAACCTCCTGGGCAGCCACGACCGCGAGCGCCTCTTCACGACGCTTGGCGGCGCGCCCAACCCCGACACGCTCTCCGAGTCCGAGCGTGCGTCGTATCGCCTTGACCCCGGCCAGCGCAACCTGGCCAAGAGCCGCCTGTGGGCCATCACGCTGTTGCAGATGACCCTGCCTGGGGTTCCCTGCATCTACTACGGGGACGAGCGCGGCATGGAGGGCTTCCGCGACCCGTACAACCGTGCGGCCTACCCCTGGGGCGGCGGTGACAAGGACTGCTTTGACATCTACCGCAACGCCATTGCCGTGCGCAAAACGCTCGACGTGCTGGTGGACGGCAGGTTCAACCCGTTTGCGGTGGGCGATGACGTGTTTGGGTTCTGGCGCAGGAGCCGCACCAAGAGCGACTGCGTCTGCGTGCTGGTAAACGCCAGCCTGAATAACTCGCACACCGTGCGGGTGCCTATTGAGAGCGGCATGGAGGTCTCGGACATCGTCTCCGGGCGCGACCCCAAGGTCTCGCAGGGCCAGGCGGAGGTCTTCCTCTGGCCGCTGGGCACGGCGGTGCTCCACTTCCATAGGCACGAGCGACTCCAGAAGCCGCTCGAGCGCGGTATGGGTGTGCTGTGCCACGTGACCTCGGTGCCCAACAACGGCAAGCCGGGAACGCTGGGGGCGCCGGCAAAGCGCTTCGTGGACTGGCTTGCCAGTTGCGGCCAGCGCTACTGGCAGGTGCTTCCCGTGAACCCCACGGACGAGTTTGGCTCGCCCTATGCGGGGCTGGCTGCCAACGCGGGCAATGTTGCTCTTCTCGAGCGTGATCCCGAGGAGGTTCTCGCTGACGACTCCCTCTTTGGTGATGGTCGCTTTGCGGAGTTCTGCGACGACAACGACTACTGGCTTACCCCCTACGCCACCTTCTGTGCACTGAAGGACAAGTTTAACGATGCCCCATGGCAGGCCTGGCCAGAGCACTATCGCAGCTATTCTCCGCGCCTTGCGGATGACCCAGAGCTGGTGCCGGGCATCGAGGCGGCGCGCAAGCTGCAGTTTGAGTTCCAGCTTGAGTGGAACGAGCTCCGCGCATATGCCAACAAGCGGGGTGTGCGCATCGTGGGTGACATGCCCATGTACGTCTCGGCTGACTCTGCGGACGTCTGGAGCGAGCCGGACATCTTTGACCTGGACGAGAATGGCCATGCTGCCATGCAGGCCGGCGCCCCCGCCGACCAGCTCTCCGCCGAGGGACAGCTCTGGGGCAACCCCACCTACGACTGGGACGTCCTGCGCTCCGACGGCTACGACTGGTGGCTGCGCAGGCTTGACCGCGCGTTCAAGCTCTATGACTACGTGCGCCTTGACCACTTTATTGGGTTCTCCTCGTACTACGAGATCGAGGCTGGAAAGCCGGCGACCGAAGGCGCGTATGCCTTTGGGCCTGGCGCCAATCTCTTCCGTGCAGCCAACAAGCTCTTTGGCGGCCTGCCGCTTATCGCCGAGGACCTGGGCAACGTCACTCCCGCCGTTCGCGCGCTTATAGCTGAGACGGGTGTGCCAGGCATGAGCATTGTTCAGTTTGCCGACCAGGATGTGCGCAACGAGTTCACGCCCAACAGGGGGTCTTTAGTCTACACGGGCACGCACGACACCGAGACCCTGGTGGGCTGGTGCTCCCGTAGCTTTGCTGACGGTGACGCCGAGAAGGCCGCCGAGGTGGCACGCGACATCGAGCGCCGTACCGTTGGCGTCGAGAACGACGTGGTGATCATGCCGCTCCAAGACGTGCTTCTCCTTGGGAACGAGGCGCGCATGAACGTGCCCGGCGTGGCCGAGGGCAACTGGGCGTGGCAGGCGGATGCGGCAGACGTTGAGGCTGCGGCCGCCTGGCTTCGCGAGCTTGCAGATGATTCCGGGAGGGCTACCGGGAAGTAGCAAGGCTTTCGGAGAATAGCTCCTTTTCTTAATGCGCTATTGCGTTTGCGCAGGTCGCGGTAATCGCGTTTAAGAATTGGAGCTATTCTCTGGCCTTGCGTGGTGGCGCAGACAACCATGCCGCTTACGTAAATTCTCAACAACGTTAAATAATCCCAAAACTCTGTGTAAGCGTTCAGTTATGATTGGCTGCATCCTTTACATGAACCTTATCTTTGTCCAAAGGATCTGCCATGGCACTCACGCGCAAAGAGTTCGACATCCTCAGTACGCTTGCCACATCCCCGGATGACGCCTGCGCTCAGGCTGCCTCTCCGGAATTCGATGAGCTTCGCAGCATGGGCCTCGTCTCAGGCACTGCCGTCACAGAGCTTGGCCGCAAGGCGCTGGAGCCCTACCGGGTAGAGAACGCCGTCATCATGGCCGCCGGCCTCTCGTCTCGCTTTGTGCCCATCTCATATTGGCAACCCAAGGGGCTCACGAGCGTACGCGGCGAGGTCCTCATCGAGCGCCAAATTCGCCAGCTCCACGAAGCGGGCATCACAGACATCACTGTTGTTGTTGGCTATCGCGCAGACGAGTTCGCCTATCTGGCTGATAAGTACGGTGTTCGCCTGGTGAACAACGACCTCTATGCTGAACGGAATAACAACTGGACGCTCTGGCTTGTTCGTGACCAGCTGAGGAACACCTACGTCTGCTCGTCGGATGACTACTTCGCCAAGAACCCCTTCGAGACGTACGTCTATCGCGCCTACTACTCGGCAGTCTACATGGATGGCCCTACGGACGAGTGGTGCCTGGGCGTTGACGAGAATGACCGCATCACTTCCGTGACGGTTGGCGGCAAGGATGCGTGGGCCATGCTCGGCCACGTGTACTTTGACCGCGCCTTCTCCAACACCTTCGTGCGCATTCTCGAGAGCATCGTGCGCAGCCCGTTCTACGAGGAGAAGTACGCCGACGAGCTCTGGGAGACCATCTTTGCACGCAACCCCGACTGCCTCTCGATGGACATGCGCCGCTATCCGGCAGACCAGGTCCTGGAGTTTGACTCGGTGGACGAGCTGGTGGAGTTTGACCCCGGTTTTCTCTCCACTGTCGAGTGCCCTGCCATCGACAACATCGTGGACGTCCTGGGGTGCGAGTGCACGCAGCTGCACGACTTCTATCCCATCAAGAACGGGCTCACCAACCTCACCTTCCACTTTGCCGTGGGGACAGACGAGTACGTCTATCGCCACCCTGGCATTGGCACCGAGAAGTTCATCAACCGCACTGCCGAGAAGGACGCAGACACCGTTGCTCACGAGCTGGGGATAGACCGCACCTTCATCTACGAGGACGCCGAGAAGGGCTGGAAGATCTCGCGCTTTGTGCCCAACGCGAGAAACGTCGACCCCCTCAACCACGATGAGGTCTCGCGTGCGATGGCGCTAGCCCGCACCTTCCACGAGTCGGACGCGAAGATCGATGCCAAGTTCGACTTCTACGAGGACGGCCTTGGCTACGAGCAACTGCTCAAGTCCCATGGTGAGATTGGCGTCCCAGGCTATGAACAGCTGCGCGAGAAGGTCACCCGCCTGAATGAGTACTGCGTCGCCGACGAGGGCTTCTCTGCCTGCTTCTGCCACAACGACTACCTGCCGCTCAACTTCCTCATTGGCGAGGACGGCTCGATGAGCGTGATCGACTGGGAGTTTGCCGGCATGGGAGACCCTGGCAACGACACGGCGACCTTCATCATCTGCTCCCAGTACAACGAGGAGCAGGCGAACGCCGCCATCGACGCCTACTTTGGGCGAGCGGCGACTCCGGTCGAGCGGCGCCACTTCTGGGCACGCGTGGTGCTCGGCGGTTGGTGCTGGTACGTCTGGGCGCTTGAGAAGGACGCCGAGGGGGCGGGCGTGGGCGAGTGGCTCGACATCTACAAGAGCTACGCCGTCACATATGTTGACAAGGTTCTCTCGTGGTACGAGAAGAACGACACCATAGCTGCCTAACAGGCTGTTGAGAGGGGACAATCATGCCGTATGGCTTTGGCGCTGCGCTCACCTGGGCGCTTGACACGGTAATTCTCGGCATCGCGCTGGCTAACCCAGCCTTTGCCGCCACGCCGCAGGCAATCGCGCTCGCCGCCTTCACGAGCACCTTCCTGCACGACGCGAGCTCGGCGGTCTTCGCGTTTGGCTACATGGGTATTCGACGCAAGCTGAGCGAGACCTGGCGGACTCTTCGCAGCAAGAGCGGTCTGGTCGTTGCGGGCGCTGCCCTCATTGGTGGACCCGTGGGCATGACGGGGTACGTGCTTGCCATCAACAACATCGGCCCTGCGTACACGGCGGCCATCTCGGCCTTCTTCCCAGCCTATGGCGCCGCGCTCGCGACTGTGGTCTTGAAGGAGCGCATGCGGCCCTACCAGTGGGCAGGACTTGCTGCGTGCCTGGTTGCGGTTGCCGTGCTGGGCTGGACGCCCGTCGATGGCGTGCCTGGAAGCTGGACCGTGGGCATCATTGGCGCTCTGGTGTGCGTTCTTGGCTGGGGCACCGAGGCCGTGGTGATCGACTGGGGCTTGCGCAACGCGAGCGTGGACGACGAGTGCGCCATGCAGATACGCCAGACCACCTCTGCCCTTACGTACGCGCTGGTAATCCTGCCGCTCCTTGGCGGCTGGCCCAGCGCCATCGTGGCTCTCACCTCGAGCGCCATGCCAACTATCGCGCTTGCGGCGCTCTCGGGCACGGTGTCGTACCTGCTCTACTACAAGGCAATCGCCACCCTTGGCGCCTCGCGCGCCATGGCGCTCAACATTACGTACTCTGCCTGGGCTATTCCCTTCTCGCTTCTGCTTCTGGGCACGATGCCCGACGTCCGTGGCGTGGTGTGCGCCGTTGTCATCATCCTTGGCGCCATCACCGCCGCAACGGACGTGAAGACCCTCTTTGGGCACGGGGAGAAGGCCGCTGCCTAGACTGGCCGTGAGACAAAGGGACAGTCCCTTTGTCTCATTTGCGAGGACGCTTCGACCCTGGTCCCGTCACCTGGTACAATCGCTGAGAAAAACAGTCAACATGCGAGCCCGCATGCATTGCCATGCGGGCCGCTTTGCATGTCCTTTGGCTGGCAGCGCATGCCCGGCCGCCATTTGACACCTCCCAAGGAGCCGCCTCGATGTTCATCAATAGGGTTTCTCGCCAGCTGCTCACCGCGCCGGAGCTCGTGCCGCTCCTGCACGAGCTGGGCTCTGGCAACGACGCGTCCCTCGCCGTGGGGCAGAGTGCCCGCCCGCTGGTGATCGCGGCGCTCTGGGCACGTGACCCGCGCCCGTGCCTGGTTGTTGTCTCTGGCGAGGAGGCGGCGGACCGCACCGCGCGGGCGCTCGCGGCCTGGCTTGGCCAGGATGTTGTTGCGCGCTACCCCATGCGCCGCGATTTCCCGTGGGCCGAGACAGCCCCCGATGACGCCGTGATTGGCGCGCGTTGCCGTGCGATTGCCCGGCTTGCTGCGGGCGAGAAGTGCGTCGTGGTTGCTTCGGCGCCGGCGCTTCTGCGTCGCGTGCCGCTAGCAGGCTCCGGTTACTTTGCCTCGAGCACCTTCTCCGTTGGTGATGAGTTGCCCTTTGAGGACGTGGCGCCGCTGCTTGTTGGCATGGGCTACACGGACGTGGGCGACGCCGAGGACGTGGCGGCGCCCGGCACCTTCCACGTGCATGGCGACTCCGTCGACGTTTTCCCCGCACAGGTAACGTCCCCGGTCCGCATCGAGTTCTTTGGCGACGAGATCGACCGCGTGCGCCGCATGGTGCCCTCCACGGGCCAGACCATCGGCGAGCTGGACTCCGTTGACGTTGTGCCCTGTCGCGAGATGGCCTTCACCAACGAGACCATCGCCCGCGCGGAGAAGGCCCTCTACAACCGCGCGCAGAACGATGCCAAGGTGGCGGCTGACCTCGAGGCAATCCAGGGGCGCTCTGCTCAGCCCTCGCTCGAGAAGTACCTCCCGGCGCTCTACGGTGGCTCGGCCAGTCCCATCGAGCACATCTCGAAAGACGCCCTGGTGGTGCTCGCCGAGCCCCGCGCGCTCTTCGACGACTGCCAGCGAGCCATGGACGACATCTCGGCGTCGGCCTCCTCGGCGCACGTGTCCACAGACGGGCTCTACACCAGCCCGCGCGAGATGGACTTTGGCCGCCAGCAGCGCCTGTCCCTCTCGTCGATTCTGAGGGTGGGCGGCTCGGTGACGGCAGAGCTCAAGGTGCGCCAGCCCAACGTGGCGGGCGCGGACACCAAGCTCATCTCGGTGGTGCACCAGCTGGTGAACGACAACGTGAGTGTTGTGTTTGCCGCGCCGGACCGCGGGGCCCGCGAGTCTCTCGAGCTGCGCCTTACCGACGAGCACATCCCCTTTGCGGAGTCGCTTGGCTCGGCAGCCGAGAATGCCGTGCCCGTGACCTCGGCAGACGCCAACAGTGCCATTACGCCCCTGCGCCGCGGCTCCGTGACGTTTACGGATGCGCCGGTGCCTGCGGGCATCGTGGTGCCTTCGGCGCATCTGGGCGTGCTCTCAATCTCTGACCTCACGCCGCGCACGGCCCGCAACCGCCGCCGCGCCAAGCGCGTGGATCCTACGAGCGTGACCTTCCCGTTCAAGCCCGGCGACTACGTGGTCCACGCCACGCACGGCATCGCGCTCTTCTCGCAGATTGTGCGCCAGGAGGTCGCCGGGCGCATGCGCGACTACTTCCTCCTGGAGTACGCCGGCGGCGACAAGCTCTACGTGCCGCTTGAGCAGGTCGACCGCATCACGCGCTACGTGGGGCCAGACGGCTCGAGCCCGCGCCTCACGCGCCTCAACACGGCGGACTGGTCGCGCGCAACTGGCAAGGCCAGGCGTTCTGCAAAGAAACTGGCGTTTGACCTGGTGGACCTCTACACGCGCCGCGCCTCGGTGACAGGCTATGCCTTCTCGCCGGACACCCCCGCCCAACTGGACATGGAGTCGAGCTTCCCCTACGACCTTACGCCCGACCAAGCCTCGGCCGTGGCGGACATCAAGGCCGACATGGAGGCGAGAAAGCCCATGGACCGGCTGCTCTGCGGCGACGTGGGCTTTGGCAAGACCGAGGTTGCCCTGCGTGCGGCGTTCAAGTGCTGCCAGGACGGCAAGCAGGTTATGGTGCTGTGCCCCACCACGATTCTGGCCGAGCAGCACTTCGAGACGTTCTTTGCGCGCTTCTCGCCCTTTGACCTGGACGTTCGTGTTCTCTCGCGCTTTGTGACGCCGGCTCAGCAGCGGCAGGCGCTCGAGGGGTTTGCCGCGGGCACGGTGAACGTGCTCATTGGCACGCACCGGCTCCTCTCGGCAGACGTCAACCCGCATGACCTAGGGCTCGTTATCATCGACGAGGAGCAGCGCTTTGGCGTGCAGCACAAGGAGCAGCTCAAGAACATGCGCGAGCAGGTCGACGTGCTCACGCTCTCGGCAACGCCTATCCCGCGCACCATGCAGATGGCCATGAGCGGCGTGCGCGACATGAGCCTCATCATGACGCCGCCACCGGGGCGCCTGCCCGTGAAGGTGCACGTGGGGGAGTGGGACCCAGACCTGGTCTCTGCTGCCATCCGCAACGAGCTTGAGCGCAAGGGGCAGGTCTACTATGTGAGCAACCGCGTGACCACCATCGACGACGCTGTGGCGCGCGTGATGGAGGCGGCGCCCGAGGCTCGCGTGGGCGTGGCGCACGGCAAGATGAGCGCCCGCGAGGTAGAGGACGTGATGCTGCGCTTCCAGGAGCACGAGATTGACGTGCTGGTGGCCACCACCATCATCGAGAGCGGCATCGACAACCCGCGCACCAACACGCTGATCATCGAAGACTCGCAGCGTCTGGGCCTGGCGCAGCTCTATCAGCTCAAGGGCCGCGTAGGGCGTGGCCGCACGCAGGCGTACGCGTACTTCATGTTCCCCTCCACGGCGCCGCTCACGCCCGAGGCAACCGACCGCCTCACCGCCATCAACGAGTACCAGGACCTGGGCAGTGGCATGCGCATTGCCATGCGAGACCTTGAGATTCGCGGCGCGGGCTCGCTCATGGGCGCCGAGCAGCACGGCAACCTCTCCAGCGTGGGCTTTGACCTCTTCACTCAGATGCTGGGCGAGGCCGTTGCCGAGGCTCGTGGTGAGACCGCCGAGGTGGAGGTGCCCGAGGTCACCATCAACCTCTCTGCCGACTTCTACCTTGCTGAGGAGTACATGCCCGAGGTAGACCAGCGCGTACTTGCCTACCGCAGGCTTGCCGCGGCCACCGAGCTTTCCGACGTGGATGCGCTCCAGCGCGACCTCGAGGAGAGCCACGGTGCGCTGCCGCTTGCCGGTCGCAACCTCCTTGACCGGGCGCGCATTCGCATCCGCGCGCAGCGCCTGGGCTGCACGTCCGTCTCGCTTACCAACGGGCGCCTGGTCTACCAGGGGATTGACGTGCCGAGAAAGACGGCGCTCAAGCTCAAGGAGCGCGGGGCCCTGGTCTACCCCAAGACGCACAAGCTGGCGTATCCCTTCCGCGCAAAGCAGGAGGAGGTCATGCCTGCTGCGCTTGGCGTGCTGGAGGAGATTGGCGGCGGAGATGAGACGGACGACGAGTAGGGCGGGGCTTGGCGTCGGCTCGCGCCGGGCGGCGGCGGATGGCAGCATCGCGGGCCGGCGGCCGCTACACGTTCGGACTCAAAGCTGTATCCCGCGCAGGTCGATACACATTCGTACAACGAATCTGTAGCGCCTTGCCACGCATTCGGCGCCCCGCCGCTCCGACCCCGCCCGTTGCCTTATGCTGGCGAGAGCTGGCGTAAGGCACAACATGACGAGAGGGGCAGCTTCAATGGCTTTGAGCAAGGACGATAGAGCAAGGCTCATTAAGTCTGGCAAGCTGGCGCGCACGGCGCTTGCGGCGGCGCGCATGGGGACGAGAACGGCGCCGCATTCCGGCGATGCGGACTCGGCCTCCACCGAGACGCCTCTGCCCGGAGAGATCACGGATTACCTGCGCGGGGCTCTTCTCGTCGAGGACGCGGGCGACGGCCTTGTGCAGCCCTTTCGTTTCTCCAAAAAGCAACTGCGCTACCTGGACTCCGTTGGTCGCGGGCGCCGTGCCCGCGCGACCTCGGGCATATGCCTGGCGTTTGTGACCACGGGCAACGAGGTCTCCTTTGACTGCCGCGTGACAAGTGCCCTCGACCCTGCGCACCTCCTGTACGCCGAGGTCATGGAGCACCTTGGCAGCCTGGGCCAGGCGGAGGACGGCCTTATTGACGGCATTGACGTAGTAGTGGGGGGCGGACAGGCCCACACCGTCGCGGTGCGAGACGGCCGCATCTCCGTGCGCTTTGATAATCCCCAACGCGTGCCTGTCGAGGTGCGTATCTGCCTGCCGCTCATCATGTCGGTTGCCGTAGGCAACCTTGCCTCTAACGGCATGGCAACACCCGCACCCCGCCGTGGCTACCTGCTTGCCCTTGGCGACTCTATTACCCAGGGCTTTGTTGTGGGATGCCCGTCTCTCTCGTACCCGGCGCTCCTTTCGGAGGGGCTTGGCCTAGACCTGGTGAACCAGGCCGTGTGCGGCTACGTCTTTGACGCGCAGACCCTTGTGGGAATGAAGGCTCTGCGAAAGGAGCCGCCCTCGGCAATAACCGTTGCCTACGGGACCAATGACTGGGGCCGCAAGGGCTCGGGCAAGAAGATCCGCCATGATGCAGCCGCCTACTTGGACCGTCTCTGCGAGCTTTTCCCACGCACGCCCATCTACGTGCTCACGCCGCTCTGGCGCGCGGACGAGGACGCCAATGAGGCGCTTGCCGGCATTCCCAGTGGCAAGTCGCTCTCTTGGGTGCGGCGTTCTATTGAGCGCGCGTGCCAGCCCCACGCCAACGTAACCGTTGTTGACGGCACAAATATCCTGCCGAGAAACCCGCTCCTCTTTGCCGACGGGCGCCTGCATCCCGGCTCGACCGGTGCGGGAATTGTCGCGGAGGCGCTGGCTGCCGCCATGCGCGACGGTGACATTGACACGAATGGCTGTGCTCCGCAGGTGACGCCTCTGCCGGCCTCGACGCAGAAGTCGACATGCTCTGCCGCGCCAAGCCGCCTTGATGCCGTGGACGCAGAGAGTCTTTCTCGTCCTGGCGCTCCCGGCGCGCACCGTGAGTTTGACCGTCTTGTGCGTACGGTGTGGCGTCTGCGCCAGGAGGACGGCTGTCCGTGGGACCGCGAGCAGACGCACGAGTCCCTCGTGCGCTACATGGTCGAGGAGGCCTATGAGGCAGCAGAGGCCCTGCGCGCGGACAGCCCCTCTCATATGGCAGAAGAGCTTGGCGATGTGCTTTACCAGGTGGTTCTCAACTCCCAGGTTGCTGCGGAGGAGGGCAGCTTCACCATCGACGACGTGTGCCGTGCCATAGACGAGAAGCTCGTTCGCCGCCATCCGCACGTCTTTGGTGGCGTGGATGCCGAAACCCCCGAGGACGTGGCGCGCATCTGGGAAGACGTGAAGCGTCGCGAGCGCGAGGAGGCCGGCGGTCCCACTATGGAGAGCGAGCCCGGGCTTCTCGACTCGGTGCCGCGCTCGATGCCTGCGCTTATGCAGTGCCAGAAGATTAGCGCCCGTGCGGCAAAGGTCGGCTTCGACTGGGACGACGTCTCTGGCGTGTGGGAAAAGGTGCGCGAGGAGCGCGATGAGTTCGGGCGTGAGCCCGCAGGCTCGCAGAGTCGTGCGCTCGAGTTTGGAGACCTGCTCTTCTCGCTGGTGAACGTTGCGCGCATGGAGGGCATCGACGCAGAAGGGGCATTGTCCCAGAGCAACGAGAAGTTCCGTCACCGCTGGTCTTGCATGGAGAGCCTGGCGCGCGACGAGGGTCGCGATCTTGATGCTCTCTCGACCGCGGAACTGAACGAGCTTTGGGACCGTGCGAAGCAAGAGGAGAAGCGCTCCTGAGTTCGGACGCGGGCACTTCTGGTATACACTGGATGCCACGCGGTAAACCCGCGCTGTCACGCCAAATCAAACTAGAAACGAAGTAACGGCATGAGCAGATATTCGGGCACAGAGATTGCGCTAAGGGGTTCCACAGACGTGTCGCCAAGACCTGCCGTATACACCTATTCCGCAGGTAGGGCACATCGCTCGCCCTTTTCGTCAGTCATGGAGGGCGTTCGCGTGGAGGAAGACAGCCCCTCGGGGCGCCATGTTGGAACGGGTACTGCACAGCGCTTGCGCTCGAACCGCACGCAGTCTGCAAACGCCTGCAGGCGCTCCTCGCGTCGCGCCGCCGTCAGCCGTGCAACGGCGACTCGCTCTGTTGGCGCTGCCAGTGCTTCTCGCACGCGCACACGTTCCGAGCGCCGTGCGCAGCGCACCGCCGATCCAACGACCGGCGTTGCTTCCAACGTTGCCTCCAAAGCCGCAGGCGTTGCCTCTGGCGCCTCGTCCGCTGCCTCTGCAACGGTCTCGCGCGCCGAGGGGTTCGTCGGCGCGCATCGCCTTCCCGTCATCATTGCTGCCGTGGTAATTGCCACGGTGGTCATGCTCTATGGGCCGGCGTGCAACCTCTACGCCGCCTGGCGCTCGGGGCTTGATCTCCAGGCCACCTACGACGCCACCACCCAAAGCAACGACCAGCTCACCACCGAGGTTGACGCACTTATGACGCCTGAAGGCGTCCAGGACCTCGCGCGGGAGCGCGGCTACGTTGGCGAGGGCGAGACCGGCGTGGTTGTCGAGGGCCTCTCAGACAGCAGCACCGACGCCGCCCCTATGGGTACGGGTACGGTTGTCTCGGCAGACGTCCCTTGGTATGTAAGCGCTGCCGACGTCATCTTTCAGTACCACGCGGATTCCTCGGGAAGCGGTAACTAATGCGTAGGGTTGCGGTTATCGATATTGGTACGGTCACCTGTCGCCTTGCGGTGGCGGACGTCGAGGGGTCGCGGGTCATTAGGCTTGGCAAGCAGTCGAACATCTGCAACCTGGGACAGGACGTAGACAGGACCGGCAAACTTGCGCAGGAGGCCATGGAGCGCGTCTTTGCGTGTGCAAAGGCGTATGTAGACTCGGCGCGCGAGTCCGGCGCCGAGGCCGTGTGCTGCACTCTCACGAGCGCCGCCCGCGACGCCTCGAACTCGCCCGAGCTTGGGGCCGCACTTGCGTCGCTCGGGCTCGACCCGCTTATCATTCCGGGGCAAATTGAGGGTGCGCTCACCTTCCTGGGAGTTGCCCAGGACTTTGACGGCCGTCGCATCCTTGTGGCTGACAACGGCGGTGGCTCTACCGAGCTTGCCGTGGGCGAGCTTACCGGTGGCACGCTTGACCTGGGATGGGTCACCTCGGTCCAGGTTGGCTGCAGGCGTCTTACGGAGCGCTTCCTCTCACGTGAGGACCCGCCTTCCGCGGCTGACCTGGCTCAGGCCCACGAGTACGCGGCGCAGACCTTCTCGCAGGCGCTCAAGGACGCTGGAGCGCGCCTGGGCAATCCCCAGACGCTCGTGGTTACGGGCGGGACAGTTACCACGCTTGTGGCTATTGATGCCGCGCTTGATCCGTATGATCCCGCCTATGTTCACCTCCACGAGCTTACGCGCGAGAAGGTCGATGCCCTCGAGCAGCGGCTGGCGTCGCTTACGCAGGAGGAGCGCGCCGCGCTGAAGGGCATCCAGGCAACGCGTGCCCCCGTAATCCTTGGCGGTGCTGTTGCCGTGTCCGAGCTTCTCCGCCAGACCGGTTTTTCTAGCCTTACGGCGAGCGAGAGCGACCTTCTCTTCGGCCTTTCTATCGTTGCTGCTGCTATGCTTGAAGGACGCGAGTCTCCGGTGGTGTGGAAGCCCACCATGAGACCGCTCAAGCCGTCTGGGGAGTAAGACTTCCGGGCAAGCTGGGGGCGTGGCGGAATTGGCATACGCAGGGGACTTAAAATCCCTCGCCGAAAGGATTGTGGGTTCGAGTCCCACCGCCCCTACCACCTAAATATTCGGCAGGCCCGCCCGCCGCTGGCGTGTTGTTTTGGCGCATGCGCCCAGAACATCCCGTTGCGTATCACATATGAGGACAAGTGGTGTACAACTATGTCTCGCAACGTCGATGTGCTTGTAGCAGGGGAGGGGCAAGCATGGCAGAGAACGACGCGGATGCGCTCCGGGGTGCGCCGCAGGCAGTCACAAGCAGGCCTGTAGAGCGAGCTGCAGGCAAGGCAGGCTCTGCCCCGGTGTACTCGCAGCTTGCAGACCTTCTGCGCGAGAAGATTGGCCTTCACGAGTGGGCCCCTGGCTCGCGCATCCCCTCCGAGCACGAGCTCATGGCGCGCTTTGGCATCTCTCGTGGTACCGTGCGGCGCGCCATCAGCGAGCTTGTTGACGAGGGCTTTCTCGTCCAGGTGCGTGGGTCGGGCACCTTTGTCTCGGAGCGCGCTCTCTCGCACCCTGCGGGCGAGCGGCCCCTCTCGTTTGGCGAGTCCCTCCGCGAGCAGGGCAAGGACTTCGTGACCAACGTGCTCGACAAGCGCGTTGTGCCTGCGCCCGCAGACGTTGCCGAGCACCTGCGCATACAGCCCGGCAGCCCAGTGCTCTACCTGCTGCGCGTTCGCACAGTCGACGGCAAGCCGGTCATATGCCAGGAGGGATGGGAGAACCTGGGGGAGTGCCCGGGCCTGGCGGAGGCGGATTTCTCGCACGAGACGGCCTTTGATGCAGTGGAGCGCTGCTCTGGACGAAAGATCACCTGGTCCAAGGTGCGTTACTCTGCCGCGGCTGCCGGCAAGCGCGCAGAGGCGCTTGGTTGTGAAGAAAGTGACCCCGTGCTGGTGCTGCGCCAGACCATCGGCCTTGCCGACGCAACGGTAATCGAGTGGGGGCTCACCTGGCTGCTCGCGGGACAGGAGGTCGCCGGGACCTCCGTCCAGGACGGCTGGCTTCCCACGGCGCTCGCGCCTGCGCTTGCGCCAGCTGAGCGCCGTCGCCTCCGCGGCCTTGCCTTGGACATTCGCCGTGCCGTCGTTGAGTTTGCGCATGCCAATCCAAACATGCCGTTCCACCTGGGCGGCAGCCTCTCTGCGGCAGAGATTCTAGCCGTGCTCTACGGTGGTGTCATGCGCACCGGGGCCGACGGCACTCTCTGGGAGCAGCGCGACCGCTTTGTGCTCTCCAAGGGCCACGCCTCTCTCGCACTCTATCCCGCACTGCTGCATGCGGGTCTGGTCTCTCAAGAAGACATCGACCGCGGGCTTCTCGGTCCCAATGCGGTGCTGTTCAAGCACCCCAGACGAGACCCCGCCCGCGGAATCGAGACCTCCGGCGGCAGCCTGGGCATGGGGCTGGGCTACGCGTGTGGGCTGGCCATTGCCGCCAACAGGCGGGCAAGTGGCTCGCGCGTCTTCTGCCTTCTGGGAGACGGCGAGTGCAACGAGGGCTCGGTCTGGGAGGCTGCCGCGCTTGCGGGGCACATGGGCCTGGCGTCGCTCACGGTTATCGTCGACGTCAATGGGCTGCAGCTCGATGGCCCCACGGCGCAGATTCTCGACACAGGAAGCCTTGCGGAGAAGTTCCGCGCCTTTGGATTTGAGGCCATCGAGGTGGATGGCCATGACGTGAGCGCGCTCTGGAGCGTGCTTGTCCCAAGCCATGCGCGGCCGCGCGCGGTGCTCGCCCACACCACCAAGGGCAAGGGCCTCTCGTTTGCCGAGAACTGCGTGGAGTGGCATGACAACAAGCTGACCGACGAGCTCTACGCGCAGGCGGTCAGGGAGCTTGGCATGGAGGTGGACCATGGCTAGGGAAGTCGCTGCTGTGGCACCTGCAATTGTCGCGAATCCTGCCGAGTTCGACCAGTTGGACTCGCGCGTGGCCTTTGGTCGGGCGCTGGGAGAGATTGCCGAGAATGATTCGCAGGTCATGGCCGTTGTCTCGGACTATGGCCGCCGACTTGCTCTGGATGCGCTGCGCTCCAAGCTGCCGGGTTCCGTTGTTCAATGCGGCATTGCCGAGCAGAACCAGGTTGAGGTTGCCTCTGCCCTTGCCAACGAGGGCTTCCATGTGTTTGCCCCGTCCTACGCGCCGTTCATTACGGCTCGCGTGCTCGACCAGGTGCGCGTGAACCTAGGAATGATGGAGTCTCCGGTCGTGCTGGTTGGGCTTGGCGCGGGATACCACGCGGGCATCCTGGGCCCCAGCCACATGGCGCTAGAGGACCTCGCCTGCATGCGCTCAATTCCCGGCCTCGCCGTGGTGACGCCGGCGACGAACACCGAGCTGGCCTGTGCACTTGCTGAGCTTGCGCACAATCCGCGGCCGGCCTACGTGCGCATTACGCAGGCGCCTGCCGGCGACCGGGCGCTTCCTGTAGGTGACTTCGAGCTTGGACGCTGCCGCGTGCTTGCGGATGACGCGCCCGGCGACAAGACAGACGTTGCCATTGCTGCCTGCGGCTCCATCACCTCTCGTGCGCTGGCGGCTGCCGGTTTGCTACGCGAGCGTGGACTATCCTGTCGCATGGTGGCTGTGGGTACAATCAAGCCGCTTGACCAGCGCGTTGTTGAGCTTCTCGCCTGTGCGCGACTGGCAGTGACGGTGGAGGAGCACAGCGTAGTGGGCGGACTTGGCGGGCTTCTCGCCGAGGAACTGCTCGACCGGGGGGCCGCTCCGGGACTGCTGCGCCTGGGTGCGCCAGACCGCTATCCCGAGGCAGACGAGCAGAGCCGTCTTCTGGAGCGTGCCGGACTCACACCCGAGGGCATGGCGACGGCTATTCTTGCCCGATTGGGATAGTTGCGCGAGGCAACCGCTTGTGACTTACTTCCCCATGAGGTGAAGGATCTGCTTGTTGGCCTCGTCCTCGTGGCGCCCCATGAGGTAGGGGGTGCCGTCAACAAACGGGCAGTGCAGCTCGGAGGGCTTGATGGCGGTTGCCACGATGAAGTCGCAGTCTTTTGACTTCTTGGAGGCAGTGCTGAGAGGCACTTGCACAATCTCGTAGCGACCCTTATAGCCATGCGTGTCGAGAAGCTCCTCGATCTTCTTTCGCGCGATCGTCGAGGTGACGATGCCGGAGCCGCACGCGATGAGGATACGTTTCTTCTTGTCCGACATGCTTGGGCTCCCTTCGATGCGAGCGGCGCCTTGCCGCCCGGGGCACGTGACCTTATCAGCCATAGTAGCGTGACGGAGCGGCGTTTGGGGTGGGGAGGCAGCGCTTTCTCAGCACCAAAAAGCGGCCGCCTTCACGAGGGAAGGCGGCCGCAGCCTGGTGCAAATGGTGCCCCCAACGAGACTCGAACTCGTGTCGTCGCCTTGAAAGGGCGATGTCCTGACCACTAGACGATGGGGACGCAGGTGAGAGTATATCAGAGAGAGGCGATTCTACCAGTCGTAGCCGTTGGCCTCTGCATAGGACTCGCCAGCCGCATGGAACCACGGGAAGCCATCCGCCCAACCGATAAAGTCCGGCACGTCGGCAATGATGGGCTCGGCCTCGTGGACGGCAAAGGTTGCCTCCTCAAAGCCTCCCGCGGGAACCTCTGGCCTGTCTGGTAGGTAGATCTCCACGAACGTGGGCCTGAGCAGAGCGTAAGCCGCTCCTTCGCACAGCTCTCCGTACCCGCGCAACGCGCGCCGTGCGGCGCTCATGCGGCCAAGCTTGTAGAGAAGGATGGTGCGTCCAAGGTTGAGCCAGGAGTTCTCGCGCCCAGAGAGCCGTGCATCAAGCTCGTTGAAACCCTCCTCGTCCTCCAGACGCGCAAGCGCCAACGCTGCCGTGAGGCGACCGCCAACCTGGTCGGCGGGCGAGGCCGCCATGAGGCCCTGTGAAACCTCGAGTGCCATGCGGTAGCGCCCGCCGTCAAGGCAGGTGCACGCAATGGCGTCCCACAGGCGAAGCCGGGGCCGCATGAAGACGTCGTCCCAGGCATCGCCCGTGGCCCCAAGCGAGAGCTCCGCGGCGGCGTCAGCCTTCGCCTCTATCTGGAGCAGCGCGTCGAGCCTGTCATCGGGATTGAGTTCTGCGGCAAGCGTCTGAACCAACTGAGCGTCAAGACAGCTGTCATCCTGCGAGAGCGCCTGCGCGCACCCGGCCGAGAGCGCCTGCAGCCTGCGCTCGCGAGCCGCGCGAAACTCGTCGTCATCCAGGAGGTCATCGTCTGCCCCGGCGCGGTGAAACGCGTCAAGCGCCCCCACGAGCGTGGCGAACGACGCCTGCTCGGGGGAGTCGACAAAGGCCGTTGGATTTTCTCGCACGGCTAGGCAGAGCTCGGCAAAACCCTCGTCGGAGAGGGTGCCAATCTTCTCGCGCCTCCTCTGCGCGCACCTGAGCACAAGCTCCTCTCGCCCGTTCACGAGGCGTCACCGCCTTGGTGCCCCTTGCCTTCTCGCTGGTAATAGGGGTTAGAGAGCTCCTGGGCCTCGGCAAGTGCCTTGGGATAGAGCTTGGCCGTGGTTCGGGCAATCCAAGAGCCGAGAACACCACGCCCGCTCTTGTCGTCGCCCTCCTGAAGCAGCACCGTTGCCTCGGAAATGGCAAGGATCAGCTCGTCTTCGCTGTAGGGCGGCACGGCAAGGCGGGCAAAGACGCCGTCTGGGAGTTCCGTCTGGGAGATAAGCGCAGAGGCACAGCCCTCATACGTGTTGGCCAGGCGCTCAAGAAGCTGGCGGGCAAGGGACATGTCGTGGCTCTTGTGAGCGAGTGCCAGGCGGGCGAGCCCAATCCAGGCATCGTCTGCCGCGCGCGGAGGCACAATTGCCCCGTAGCGCTTGGCTAGTGCGTCAAGCGACGTCTGGTCCTCAAGCTTTGCATAGGCAAGCGCCAGCGTAAAGCGCACGTCTGCCTGGTCGGACGGGTCCTGCTCCAGCAGGCGCTCCCCGGTCTCGATGCAGCTGCGGTTGCGCCCACAGATGAGGGCCTCCTCCGCAAGCGCCGCCATCCAGCGACGATAGGGGCGCATAGCAATGTCGCGGCCAAGCGCAACGCGCTCGTCATCGCCGTCATCGGGGACGGCGGCGCGGGCCGCCTGGCATGAGGCGTAAACTTCCTCGATGCCATCTTTGAGGAAGGCGAACTGGGCGTCGAAGCTGGGGTTGGTGCGAGAGGCGCGCATGCGGATGGCGTCGTGGCACGTTGGATCAAGCAATACCGCCTCATCGAGAAGGTCTCGCCCACGAGCGATAAGCGCGTCCGCCTTGGCTTCGCTTGAGAATGGCAGCTGGTAGTCTATGACCTCAGCGGCAACGGCTACCAGGTGAAAGGCGCGATCGGCGTCAGACTGGGGCAGGGTGTCGCGGTCCCGGGCAAAGCGACGCCCAAAGTCCGTGAACGCCTTGGCCGCGGCAACTGGGTCCCCCTTGGGCAGCGACTGCGCATAGCGCAGCGCCAGACGCTGGTAGTCCTCTCTTCTGGGGTCGTACGCCACGTTGCGCCTCCTTTCTCCACCCTCATGGTATCCCATACGCCAGACATTAATGCTCACTGTGGTTAAGGGTGCTCCCTTCCCAGAAGCACGGAAAGCATTGCTGCAAATACCATGAACGGTCATTTAAAAACGGTGAACGGTTGAAAAATGTTTCGAATAGAGGTCCAAAACGATTACATCTTGGAGAATGTTTGAAGGGAGCTGTATTGCGAACGGTGTTTTTGAACTAGCAAAAAATATCCAATATTCGATAGATTCATTCGAGAGTTATCCAAATATATCCAGAATTTTCTGAAAATATCCAATACATTTGAACAGTTCGAGAAAAACCTCGCCCAGCCACATGGATGTACCATGCCGCGCACCGAGCGCAAACAGCGGAAACGGTCCGCAGCGCCCTACCCTAAGGAGGTAAAACGACATGAATGGCATCACGATCATCTTGATAAGTGCGGTGGTCCTGATTATTGGCTACCTCGGGTACGGGCGCTGGCTAGCTAAGTCATGGGGCGTCGATCCCAAGGCCCTCACCCCTGCGGTCCGCATGGAGGACGGCAAGGACTTCTCGCCTGCGCAACGCTTCTCCGTGTTTGCCCACCAGTTCTCCTCGATCTGTGGCGCAGGTCCTGTCACGGGCACCATTGTTGCCATGATGTTTGGTTGGCTTCCGGTGCTCCTCTGGGTCCTTATCGGTGGCATCTTCTTTGGCGCCGTCCATGACTTTGGCGCGCTGTACGCCTCTGTCAAGAACAACGGCAAGTCGCTCGGCCAGCTCATCGAGAAGTACATCGGCAAGGCCGGTCGCCACCTGTTCCTGGCCTTCTCTTGGCTGTTCTGCTGCATTGTCATCGCCGCGTTCGTCTCGATGGTGGCGGGCACGTTTGCTACCACCGCTGCTGCCGACGGCTCCGTTGACTTCGCCAAGTCCTACGCCGGTGGCTGCGCGGGCACCATCTCCATCCTGCTTACCTTCTCGGCCATCTTCTTTGGCTGGGCGTGCCGCAAGTGGGACCTCAAGGGTGTCGCAAAGTTCCTGTGTGCCCTCGTGTGCATCGCGGTTCCCTTCGCGCTTGGCATGGTGTTCCCGATCTACCTCAACGCTACCGGCTGGATTGCCGTCGTGACGCTCTACCTGATCCTTGCCAGCGCCATGCCCATCCAGACGCTCAAGACCCCGCGCGACTTCCTCACGACCATCATGATGGTCGCCATGATCGCGTGCGCCGTTCTCGGCATCATCGCGCTGGGCATCAATGGCCAGGCCACGATAACGGCGCCGATGGTCGTCAGCTCCGAGACGCTTGATGCCCTGGCCGCCAAGGGCAACTACCTCTTCCCGGTTCTGTTTGTCTCCGTTGCGTGCGGCGCCCTGTCCGGCTTCCACAGCCTCGTCTCTTCCGGCACCTCCTCCAAGCAGATCTCTAACGAGACCCACATGCTTCCCGTTGGCTATGGCGCCATGGTCCTCGAGTCCTTTGTTGGCGTGCTTGCCATCGTAACCGCTGGCATCATGTTTGGCGACATGAACACCGCTGGTACGGGCGCCCTCAACGCGGGCACCGCCTCGACGCCGTTCCAGATTTTCGCCGCCGGCGTCGCCCGCGGTATGGAGCTCATGGGCTTCAACGCAACGTTCGCCACGGTCTTCATGACCATGAACGTCTCTGCGCTGGCGCTCACCTCCGTTGATGCCGTTGCCCGCATTGGCCGCACCAGCTGGCAGGAGTTCTTCTACGAGACCAACGACGCCGCCTCCACCTCTGCCGAGCAGGCCGGTGCCCGCAAGGTTCTCACCAACACGGCCTTCTCCATCGCTGTCACGCTGGTCCTGGGTATCGCCCTGTGCTTTGGTGGCTACCTCAACATCTGGCCGCTGTTTGGCGCGTCCAACCAGCTTCTTGGCGGCATGACCATGATTACCCTCGCCGTCTTCTGCAAGTGCACCGGTCGTAAGGGCTGGATGCTCTACGTGCCTGTAGCGTTCCTGCTCGTGTGCACCTTCACGTCGCTCGGCATGAGCATCTATGGCTGCTGGACCGCAGTTGCCGCCGACCAGTCCTTTGCGGTCATCGCAACAAAGGGCCTGCAGCTTGTGGTTGCCGTCCTTATCGTGATCCTGGGTGTCATCGTCGCTTACAACTGCCTGAAGGAGCTCTTCACCAAGAAGGCTGGCTCCATCCCCGACGAGGAGCCCGAGTGGTCCGAGCTTGGCCGCAAGCACGTTGAGGAGTCCAAGCACGACGTTGCTGTGGACACCAAGACCGAGGTAACCGCGTAAGGCGGGCTCTCGCAGAGTGTTTGATTGGGCGCCTGGTGCCGGTGGCATCGGACGCCCTTCTCGTATTCCTCCTGCTTCAAAATGTGATGAAAATATGTAGATTTAGTCACAGCGGGGTGTCGGAGAAGACCAAGGGTAAGGACGTCGGTGGAGCAGGGATACGGCCTTGTTCCTGCGCGAAGCCGCCTGCCGTAAGTGGCCTCTCGCTGGCGTCTATCTGATAGGATGGGGCCGCATTCAGGTTCGGACTGGCGGTGCGTTTTTCGCTGCTCGCCCGGCTTCAAGTTGTTCCAGGTAGGGCATCAGGGAAGGCCGAGCGGTCTTCTCAGGCATTTGTCGCCATCGGTGGCGACCGGTGAATTGGAGGATGTGCTATGGGACGTTTTACCAACCCGCGTGACCTGTACTTTGGTGAGGGCGCTCGCCACGAGGTGAAGAACCTCAAGGGCAAGAAGGCCGTCATCGTCTCTGGTGGCCACAGCATGCGCCGTGGCGGCTTCCTGCAGGACGTTCAGAAGGACCTGGAAGATGCCGGCTTTGAGGTCAAGCTGTTCGAGGGCGTCGAGTCCGATCCTTCCATCGAGACGGTGAAGAAGGGCGCCAAGTTCATGCAGGACTTTGGCCCCGATTGGATTGTTGCCATTGGTGGCGGCTCCCCCATCGACGCCGCAAAGGCAATGTGGGTGTTCTACGAGTACCCCGATGAGAAGTTCGACAACATCATCCAGCCGTTCTCGTTCCCCGAGCTGCGTCAGAAGGCTCACTTCTGCGCCATCAGCTCCACTTCGGGCACCGCTACCGAGGTGACGGCCTTCTCCGTCATTACCGATTACGAGCACGGCATCAAGTACCCGCTGGCAGACTTCAACATCACGCCTGATGTGGCCATCGTGGACCCCGAGCTTACCTACTCCATGCCCCAGAAGCTCTGCGCGCATACCGGCATGGATGCCCTTACGCACTGCCTCGAGGCCTACGTCTCGACCGCTGCCTCCATGTTCACCGACGCCGACGCGCTGCATGGCATCCGTGAGATCACGCAGTGGCTGCCCGTTTCCTACACTGGTGACCATGAGGGCCGCAAGCACATGCACGAGGCTCAGTGCCTGGCCGGCCTGGCGTTCTCCTCTGGCCTGCTCGGCATCGTGCACTCCATGGCCCACAAGACCGGCGCTGCCTTCGAGAACGGCCACATCATTCACGGTGCCGCCAACGCCATGTACCTGGGCAAGGCCATCCAGTGGAACTCCAAGGACCCGCGTGCTCACGAGCGCTACGCCTATGTTGCCAAGGAGATCCTGCACCTTCCCGGCACCACCGACGACCAGCTTATCGACTCGCTTGTGGAGAAGATCCGCAGCATGAACGACGAGCTGCACATCCCGCAGAGCATCAACAACTACGCCAACGGCGGCGTCAAGGCTGACGAGACCGGCGAGCCTGTCATGGTCTCCGAGAAGGAGTTCCTCGAGAAGCTCCCGACCATTGCCGCCAACGCAGTTCAGGACGCCTGCACGCCGGAGAACCCGCGCGAGACCAAGGCGGAGGACTTCGAGAAGATCCTCAAGTGCTGCTACTACGACGAGCCGGTCAACTTCTAGTTTCCGTCCTAGTAGTACAAGCGTTGCCGTCCGAGGGGGTCGGAGCCTTTGGCTCCGACCCCCCCTTGTGCATTCTTGGCATGCCAACCTTGCCCCCCGAAAACCTCACACGTGATATTTCTTCTTTGATTTCAAGAACGTGCCAACTGGGCTTTTCTCGGAAGATATCAGAAAAGAAATAACACGTGTGAGGTTTACTTTTACGCTTGAGGTTGATTTGCCGAGAATGTCAGCGGTTGAACTGAGACGCGCTGCACTCGGAAGCCGGCACTCGGCGATACGCTGGCTGTTGATCTCGTTGCACCAATTCTCTGGTTGTGACAAGGTGAGGCCAGAAGTCATTGGAAGGGTTCTCAAAACACGGGGGCATTTCATGGAACTGAACGGCTACATCGACCACACCAACCTCAAGCAGAACGCGACCCAGGCTGACATTGAGCGCCTGTGTGACGAGGCCATCAGGTACCACTTCGCGACGGTTGCTATCAACTCGTGCTGGACGGCGATGGCAGCCAAGCGCCTTGCGGGCACCGGCGTGGGCGTAACCACCTGCATCGGGTTCCCCCTTGGCGCCTGCTCCACGCAGGCGAAGGCCGCCGAGGCCGCCCAGGCCGTGGCGGATGGGACCACGGAGATCGACATGGTGGTCAACGGCGGTCACCTCGTCGCCGGCGACGACCAGTACGTCATCGATGACATCGCTGCCGTCGTCAAGACCGCACAGGGCCGCCCCGTGAAGGTCATTCTGGAGTGCTGTCTGCTTGACGACGAGCAAATCGTCCGCGCCTGTGAGGACGCAGTTGCCGCAGGTGCCTCGTTCGTGAAGACCAGCACCGGCTTCTCGACGGGTGGCGCAACGGTGCATGACGTGGCGCTCATGCGCAAGATCGTCGGCGACCGCTGCAAGGTCAAGGCCGCGGGCGGCATCCACACCAAGGAGGAGGCGCTCGCCATGGTCGAGGCTGGCGCCGACCGCCTTGGCTGCAGTGCCGGCATCAAGATCGTCGAGGGGCAATGCCTCTAGAGGCACTGGAGTCTAGGTGCCCGGCGGAGCCTCTGCTCCGTTGGGCATAAAAGGGGAGGTCACATGGGCAGGCGCGTATTTCTGATCGTCCTTGACAGCTTTGGCATTGGCGCCGAGCCAGATGCCGCGGAGTGGGGCGACGAGGGGAGCAACACCCTGTGCGCCTGTGCCACCACGGGCGAGCTCGACATTCCCAACATGGCGTCGCTCGGCCTTCTCAACATCGAGGGTGCGCTCGAGTCTCCCTACGACGTGAACCTCAATCCGGTTGCCTCGCCCACCGGCGCGTTTGCCCGCCTTCGCGAGGCATCTGCCGGCAAGGACACCACGGTGGGACACTGGGAGATGGCCGGAGTCATCTCGCCCAAGCGCTTCCCCACATATCCCAACGGCTTCCCGCAGGAGGTGTTGGACGAGTTCGAACGTCAGACGGGGCGTGGAGTCCTCTGCAACAAGCCGTACTCCGGCACGCAGGTTATCAAGGACTACGGCCGCGAGCAGCTCAAGACCGGCAAGCTCATCGTCTACACCTCGGCAGACAGTGTCTTCCAGATCGCGGCGCACGAGGATCTGGTGCCTCCCGAGCAGCTCTACGAGTACTGCCGCATCGCGCGCAGGATCCTCACGGGCGAGCACGGCGTCGCCCGCGTCATCGCGCGTCCCTACACGGGGGAGTGGCCAAACTACGTGCGCACCCCGCGCAGGCACGACTTCTCCCTCGAGCCCAGAGGCACCACGATGCTCGACGTCCTCAAGGGCGCTGGCCAGGACGTGCTCTCTATCGGCAAGATCTACGACATCTTCGCCCACCGCGGCATCACGGAGCATGTCTTCACCTCGGGCAACAACGAGGGCATCGAGCGCACCGTCGAGGCCACGGGGCGCGACTTCACTGGCCTCTGCTACACCAACCTCGTGGACTTCGACATGGTCTACGGTCACCGCAACGACGCGCCCGGCTACGCGCGCGCCCTGAGCTACTTCGACGGCCAGCTCCCGCGTATCGTGGCGGGCCTGCGCGGCGACGACCTGCTCATGATCACGGCAGACCACGGCTGCGACCCCGTGACCCCCTCGACGGATCACTCTCGCGAGTACGTTCCGTGGCTCGTGTGCGGGCCGCGCGTGCGCGCCGGTGTCGACCTGGGCACGCGGCCAACGTTCGCGGACGTCTCGGCGACGGTCCTCGACTACCTCGGCGTCCCCGCGCTTCCCAACGGCACGTCTCACCTCGAGCAGATCCTGGAGGCATAGACATGGCACGCACCCCCACACCGCACAACGAGGCCGTCGCGGGCCAGATCGCACCGTTCGTCCTCATGCCGGGAGACCCGCTTCGCGCCAAGCGCCTCGCTGAGGCCTACCTCGAAGGCGTCGAGCAGTTCAACGGAGTCCGCAACATGCTGGGCTACACCGGGACCTACCAGGGCAGCCCCGTCTCGGTGATGGGCAGCGGCATGGGCATGCCCTCCATCGGCATCTACTCGTACGAGCTCTTCAACTTCTACGGCGTCGAGTCAATCGTGCGCATCGGCACCGCGGGCGGCGTTGCGCCAAGCGTGCGCCTGCGCGACATCGTGCTCGGGATGGGCGCCTGCACGGACTCCAACTACGCGCACCAGTTCAACGTGCCTGGAACGCTCGCCCCCATCGCGGACTTCGGCCTCCTGCGTCGCGCGGCAGATGCGGCGGAGCGCCTGGGCTATCCCGTTCGCGTTGGCAACGTGCTCTCGTCGGACGTCTTCTACAACGACGATCGCACGGCGGAGCAGCGCTGGGCCAAGATGGGCGTTCTTGCCGTGGAAATGGAGTCGGCGGCGCTCTACCTCAACGCAATGCGTGCCCACAGGCGCGCGCTCACGATTCTCACTGTGACGGACGTCGTCTCCCGCGGCGAGGCACTCACGGCAGAGGAGCGCCAGGAGAGCCTCACGCAGATGATGGAGGTCGCACTAAGCCTGGCAAAGCCGGAGCAGGTGCTGCGCAACTAGCTACTGCAGAGGAATACAAGAAGGCCCGGGCTCCCGCAGGGGTGCCCGGGCCAGTTCATACGTCGACGGAGCGCTGCGCCCTACTCAGCCACGCCCGGATGCGCGGCGTGCCAGTTGCGAACGGCCTCTTCGTAGATATCGCCGTCCGTGCGGCAGGGGACAAACTCATTGCCCTCGTGCTGGCGCGTCTCGTCACCCTTGGCAAGCAGGCAGAGAATGGCCGGACCCTCGCCCTCGTAGCCAAGCTGGACAGCGCGGCGAATGGCCTCTTCGCGGTCGAGAATGACCTCGTATGCCGCGCCCTCTGGCGTAGCGTCCGCCATTTGCTGGCAGATCTCCTCGACGGGGTCGTTTGCCGGGTCCTCCTCGGTGTAGATGAGGTAGTCGGCGTACTTGGCCGCCTCCTCGGGAAGCTCGCGGCGACGTTCGTACGCCTTGCCACCGGGCGCGCCAAAGACGGCGATGATGCGATATCCCGGGAACTCCTCCTTAACCGAGGGGAAGAACCGCTGGTAGGAGAGCTTGTTGTGGGCGTAGTCAACCAACGCCACAACCTTGGGGTCCGGACTGGGGAGAAGCTCCATGCGGCCGGGAACGCGCGCGTGCGAGAGGGGCTCGGCGATCTTCTCGTGCCCAATGCCCAAGACCTCGCAGATGGCAATGGTCGCAAGGGCGTTGTCGACGTTGAAGAGGCCGGGCATGCCCAGGCAGATGGGTCCTTCCCAGCTGGGCGTGTGCGCGGTGAACGAGACCATGCCGTAGGCGCTTTCGATGTCCGACGCCCAGACGTCTGCCGAGCTATCTTTTGCCGAGAAGGTCACCACGCGCTCGCAGCGCTGAGCGCGTTCGAGGGTGGTCTGAATCTCGTCGGAGTCGAGGTTTACCACGGCAACGCGCGCCTGGTCAAAGATGCGGAGCTTGCTTTGGAAGTAGTCCTCGAAGTTGGGGTGCTCAACGGGGGAGATGTGGTCGCGCCCAATGTTCAGGAAGCAGGCCACGGCAAGGTCCAAGCCCAAGACGCGGTCGTACTTGAGCGCCTGGCTCGAGACCTCCATGTCCATGTAGGCGAGGCCGGCCTTGCGAGCGTTGGCAAGGTGGCGCCAGAGGTCCGGGGACTCCGGCGTGGTGTTGTGGCTCTCCTCGCGCTCGATGCCGTCGAAGGTCTCGATGGAGCCCATGACGCCGGCGCGCGTGTACGGCTCGTCGCCATCGAGCACGGCGCGGAGCATGTAGGAGACCGTCGACTTGCCCTTGGTGCCCGTGATGCCAACAACGGTGAGGTCGTGGTCGGGGTGGCCAAACGCCTCGGCCGAGGCGAGCGCCATCGCGCGACGCAGGTCTGTGGCAATGAGCGCGGGGGTGCCGGGGGCAACGTCTGCCAGCTCGGCTGCGCGGTCCTCGTCGCAGAGATACGCCACGGCGCCCTTCTCGAGCGCGGAGGTTAGGTATGCCGGCTTGAAGGCGGCGCCCTTGCACACAAAGACGTGGGAGGGGGCAACAACGCGCGAGTCGCAGTCGACCCCCGTGACGGGCGTGGCGCCCTTCTCGGCGGTGATGTTTGCTGTGGTGGCCAGCAGCCCCTCGTGGTCGAGAAGCCGGGCAAGAGATGCAAGTGTAGTATTCATGGCGCCAAGTATAGCAGGCAAGATGGGAACGGGCTGCGATGGGCGGCGGCTGTGGTGAGCCATCTGCCGTACTCCGTGGTACACTCGCTAGACATGGGCGATTGGCGCAGTGGCTAGCGCAGGTGCCTTACACGCACAAGGTCGGCGGTTCGAATCCGTCATCGCCCACCATGAGAAGAGTCGGGGCCGGTCGGCGTGAGCTGGCTGGCCCCGTTGCATGAGCGTCGGCGGACACGCGCCGGCAGACGGGAGACACTATGCCCCAGGAGAGCGCCGCCCAGCCCGAGCGCAGCTTTGGCAGGTCTGTTGCCGAGATGCGCCCGGTTACGCTAACGCCAAACGTGATGAAGAACGCCGACGGCTCGTGCCTGGCGGAGTTTGGCGACACGCGCGTGCTGTGCGCGGCGACCATCGAGGAGGGCGTGCCCAAGTGGCGCGGGGCAAGCCGCGACGGTTGGGTTACGGCTGAATATGCCATGCTTCCCGCGGCGACCAATCGCCGCACGCCGCGCGAGTACAAGGGGCGCAAGGGTCGCTCGATGGAGATTGAGCGCCTGGTTGGACGCTCGCTGCGCGCCGTCTGCGACCTTCGGCACCTGGGCGAGTTCACGGTGACCGTGGACTGCGACGTTATCCAGGCAGACGGCGGCACCCGTACGGCATCCATCACCGGTGCATGGGTGGCGCTCTACGAGGCGCTTTCCGCCGCGTGCTCCAAGGGGCGCATCAAGCGCGTTCCCCTCACGGGGCAGGTCGCAGCCATCTCGATGGGGGTTGTGCGTGGCGTTGAGCTTCTCGACCTCGACTACCCGGAGGACTCGCACGCGGACGTTGATATGAACCTGGTGGGGTCTTCTGACGGCCGCATCGTTGAGGTTCAGGGCACCGGTGAGCGCGCGACCTTCGACCGCGAGCAACTTGGACGTCTGCTCGACCTTGGCCAGAGGGGCATAGACCAGCTTCTCCAGATTCAGCGCGAGGTCACGGGCTTTGGTGCGTAGGCCCAGGGGGCTGACTCGTTGTGGCGAAAGGACACTGGCATGGCAGCAATTGACATCAAGGCGCTTGACCCTGAGCGTACCGTGGTGGTGGCCACGGGCAATCACCACAAGGTGACCGAAATCGAGGCGATTCTCTCGAAGTCCCTTCCCGACGTGCGTTTTGTTGCCCTTGGCGAGCTTGGAGACTTTCCCGATCCGGTCGAGGACGGTGCCAATTTCTTTGAGAATGCCCTCATCAAGGCGCGTGCGGCAGTCGCCGAGACGGGCCTTCCCATGGCGATCGCCGACGACTCCGGACTCTGCGTGGACGCTCTCGACGGCGCGCCCGGGATCTTCTCGGCTCGCTGGGCTGGCGAGCACGGTAACGACGACGCAAACAACGACAAGCTCGAGCGTCTGATGGCCGATGTCCCCGAAGAGCGTCGTGGCGCACACTTCCACTCCACCGTGGTGCTCGTGCGTGGCGGCGAGGTCCTGCGTGGCGATGGCGACTGCGAGGGCACCATTGGCTACGAGCGTCGCGGCGACCACGGCTTTGGCTATGACCCGCTGTTCTTGCCGGCAGACACCCCTGGTAAGACTATGGCCGAGCTCACGCCTGCTGAGAAGAACGCCATCTCGCACCGCTTCCACGCCCTGGAGGACCTCGCGGGGAAGCTGTAGCAGCGCTTCTCGTTCGCGGAGTCTTTGGGTTTGTGCCTCTCGTCGCGTTCCGTGCGGGTAGAATAAGGCTGTCTGGGGCATGTGCCCCAGGCCACCATGGACGGGCAGGGGCCTCGACGTGGTGGGTCCTTCTCATAGCAACAGCGACCTCGCCCTGGTGGCCGCACACGTCAAGCGTGGCTTGCAGCCACGGGCGGGTGCCACGGGAGGTCACCCGCTTGCAGAAGGAGGGACTCCCATGAGAATCATCCGCACCAAGGACTATCGGGACATGAGCCGCAAGGCGGCAAACGTCATCTCTGCCCAGGTGATCCTCAAGCCCAACAGCGTTCTTGGCCTCGCCACGGGCACCACGCCCATTGGCACCTACGAGCAGCTTGCTGAGTGGAACCACAAGGGTGACTGCGACTTCTCGCAGGTTACCACCTATAACCTGGACGAGTACCGCGGCCTTACGCACGAGGATCCGCAGAGCTACCACTACTTCATGCGCCAGAACTTCTTCGACAAGATCAATATTGACCTTGCCAACACGCACGTACCCGACGGTGCCAACCCCAATGCAGATGAGGCATGCTCTGAGTATGACCGCATGGTGCGCGAGGCAGGCTATCCCGACCTGCAGCTCCTTGGCATTGGCCGCAACGGTCACATTGGCTTCAACGAGCCCGACGACCACTTCTCCAAGGGCACGCACTGCGTGGACCTCACTGAGAGCACCATCCAGGCGAACAGCCGACTCTTCGACAACGCCGCCGATGTGCCGCGCCAGGCCTACACCATGGGCGTGCAGACCATCATGTACGCGCGCAGCATCCTTATCCTGGCGTCTGGTCCGGAGAAGGCTCAGGCCGTCTATGACATGTGCTTTGGACCCGTCACGCCGCAGTGCCCCGCGTCCATCCTACAGCTGCACACCAGCTGCACCGTGATTGCCGACGAGGCGGCGCTGGCACTCTGCCCGGAGGCGTAGGCTCCCGCGCGCCTGGCCTTTGGGCGGATGGTCTTCTCGTCCCTCGGGCGAAGCCGGCCAAAATTGCTTCTCGAAAAAATGGCCCCTCCCAAAACTGCGACTTAATTGCAGTTTTGGGAGGGGTGTTGCTTACATAATCGCAGGTAAACGGCTTATGACTTCTTTGGGAACCGCTATTAAGCCGCAGGTTTCGAGGGACGGGACGGGTCAACCCCTCTCGGCAGCTAACTTACTCCAGCACCGTAAGTCCCTTGGGATACGAGTTGAGTACCTCGCAGCCGCCCTCGGTCACAATGACCAGGTCCTCGATGCGTACGCCCACGTCACCAGGGAGGTAGATGCCCGGCTCGATGGAGAAGCACTGGCCGGGGCGCACGGGCTCGTCGTGCGCGGACGAGACGTCGCCCGGCTCGTGGTCCTCAAGGCCAATCTGGTGCCCCAGCCGGTGCGTGAAGTACTGCCCCCAACCTGCATCCTCAATGACCGCACGTGCGGCACGGTCTATCTCGGCAAACATGACGCCGGGCCGCACGATTGCCTCGGCCGCCTCGTTTGCGCGGCGAACACACTCGTAGACCGCCCGCTGGTGCTCGGTGGGCTCGCCGTAGAAGAACGAGCGCGTCATGTCTGAGCAGTACATGTTTTGGCGGCAGCCCACGTCGAAGAGAACGACGTCGCCCTTGGCAAGGACGGTGCCGTCGGGGGAGTGGTGCGGGTCTGCCGCGTTTGCCCCAAAGCTCACGATGGGCGCAAAGGAGTGGTCCTGCGCGCCAAGAGAGCGATAGACGTCGAGAAGCCCGCCGGCAATCTCCTGCTCGGTTACGCCCGCGTGGACCTGGGCGGCGAGCCACTCCATGGCCTTGTCGTTGGTGCGCGAGGCCGTGCGCATGAGCTCCTGCTCTTCCGGGGACTTCACGGAGCGGGCGTCGTCCACGGCTGCGGAGCCCAACTTGAACGTGGACGCGGCGCAGGCTTCCTGGAGCGGCACAAGCCAGCGAGCGGCGAGCTTCTTGTCAACGCCGAGCGGCGCGTCGTGATTCGTGACTGCGGATACCAGGGGAACGGGGTCTTCGGTGTCGTCAAAGGTCCGGATGTCTTCGCATGCCGCGGAGGCGTCAGGGAAGAGGCGGTTGGCAAAGAGCGTCGAGGCTCCGTTTGCATTGAGGTAGAGCCCAAGGAAGCGCTCGTAGGGCTCGGTATAGTAACCCGTGAGGTAGTAGATTGACATGGGGTCCGAAATGAGTGCTTGCGTAAGCCCCATATTGCGCAGGTTTTCAACCACCCGCGCCCTTCTTGTCTCGTCCATTGCGTCCTCCTTAGTCGTTGACGCCGGAAGTGTAGCACCTGGGACCGGTGCCGGCGTGGATACTGGCTGTCTGTGCGCCAACCCGTGGACTTGTCGTGCTGTTTTCTTCCTTAACTGCAAGAACAATGTTACTTATGGGTATCATCATATCTTGTGTATTCGATACTCGGGTCAACCATGACCCTGTTGGGAGTCTCATGGAGAACGACATTCCGCCAGTTAACCGCATCGATCAGATTCGCGACGAGCTTAAGGCCCTTGAGGGTCAGCGCGTGAAGGTCCGTGCCAACATGGGCCGCTCGCGCATCGTCGAGCGCGCGGGCACTCTTGTTCACGTGCACCCGTCCCTTTTTGTGATTGAGGTCGAGGAGCGCCGTGGCCGCAAGGCTCGCCAGTCCTACCAGTATGTTGACGTGCTCACCGGTACCGTCGAGCTCTACGACATGAACACGGGCGAGCGCCTTCTGGATTACACGGCCGTCCTCCCCGAAGAGTAGCCCCACCGGAGACCGCATGCCGCGCTCACGTCTACAGACCGTACAGGCGCCCTGTAAGGTCAACCTTCACCTGGGCATCTATGCCGAGAAGGACGCGCGTGGCTACCACCGCGTGGACTCGGTCATGGTACCGGTGGGCCTCTGCAACACCATTTCCATTGAGTCTGCGCCCGAGACCAGCGTCGCCTTCGAGCCCGCGCTTGACGGCCTCGTGCGACGCAACGCTACCCAGCGAGCGGTCGAGCTCCTCTCGCAGGAGCTTGGCGTAGACGAATGCGTTGCCGTTCGCATCAAGCGGTGCATCCCTAGTGGAGGAGGCCTTGGAAGCTCCTCGGCAGACGCCGGATCCGTTCTTCGCGCGCTTGCGGAGCGCTGGGATGTCGATCCGCTTGACCAGCGCGTTGTTAGCGTTGCGCGCCGCGTTGGTGCAGACGTTGCATTCTTTCTCAACCCTGTGCCGTCTTTGCTGAGAGGTGCGGGCGACACGCTGGATAAGACATTCCCGGCACTTGCCGGCGTTCCCCTCGCGTTGGTGATGCCCGAGGGGTGCGCTAGCTCCACGCGCGAGGTGTACGAGGAGTTCGACCGCATTCCAAGTGTGCCGGAACGTCCCGACGCGCTGTGTGACGCCCTTACGAGGGGCAACATCTTGGGAATCGCTGCGCGTATCTACAACAACCTTGCACCGGCGGCGCTGCGCCTGAAGCCCGTCATGGGCGAGCCCGCTGATTGGCTCTCGCAGCAGCCAGGCGTGATTGCGTCGCAGATAACGGGTTCGGGTTCCTGCTCGTTTGCCATCTGCGAGTCCGCCTCCGCAGCCGAGCGTATTGTCCGCACTGCGGAAAATGAGCACGGATGGTGGGCAAAGGCTGTGTTTACGGTTGGTTTGGACGGCCAAGTCTGCTAAAGTGTCGTCTGCTAACGGGACGTGGCTCAGCTTGGTAGAGCGCTCGGTTCGGGACCGAGAGGTCGCTGGTTCAAATCCAGTCGTCCCGACCATGTAAACTGCTGGCCAGGAGTGTGTGCTCCTGGCCTTTTCCTTCTCCAGACACTTTCTTTCGCAATTTGGGGTCCAAACGGGTGAACCCGCTGCCTGGGGCGACATTGGCGAAGGCTTGCTGTCGGAAGGATGCTTCGGTAGGCCCCCGGCGTCGTCCGTGCACAAAAATCGCGGTTGCCGGCCCATTTTGGGCGAATCGCCGAGTACGAAGCCTCTAACTCTTTGCGGAGCCGCAGGTAGGGAAATGGCACCTGTGGGGTGATACTAAGCGAAATTCCGAAAAAGGACCGGCAACCGCGAATTTTGAGCAGCGTGCCCTCGCGCCGGCTCAATAGCATGCCACGAAGTCCGTGCATCACGCTTCCCAGGCGTACTGGCCCAGGTCTACCTTGCCGTTGGTGAGAAATCCAACGCCCTCGGCCTCGAGCATTCTCCTCTGCTCGTCGGCGCCGCCAAAGGCAAAGCCGGGAGCAAGGCTGCCATCGGCGAAGACAATCCTGTGGCAGGGGACCCCGCCTTTCATGCCGGGACTCGAGTGCATGGCAAATCCCACATAGCGAGCCTTTCTTGGCTTGCCCATCATGCGGGCGACCTGCCCGTATGTGGCAACGCGTCCCGCAGGTACCTGCCGCACGATGTCGTACGCACGCTGGAAGAAGTCTCCTTCGGCCATGGCGCGGCCTCCGTTCCGCCGTTCGGTCAGCTGGAACCACAGCATACGCGTATCGGGACACTATGGCGATTCCGCGACCTTTGGTGTGTCGGTGTACAGTCGACAGGCGGCTGTCTGCAGATGGCCACCAAATACATGAGCCTACCTTGTGGAAGGGAAACCATGGCGTACGACCTCATTGCCTTTGACATGGACGGAACGCTCCTCGACACCAAGAAGCGCGTGTCCCCATCGACCCTCGAGGCCATCCACGCTGCGGTGGGCACCGGCAAAGTTGTCGCCATCGCAACGGGCCGCAGCCCCAGCATGGTGCTGCCTTATCGCGAGCTGCTTCCAGAGGTTACCTATGCCATCTGCACGAGCGGTGCACACCTCCTTGACCTGCGTGGCAATCGCCTTCTCGCCGAGAGCGCCATAGACGAGACCGCCATTCCGCAGCTCCTGGAGACGCACCGCGGCAGGGACGTCATGCTCGAGATCTTCTCGGGCACGGAGGCATACGACCCGGCGGGCAGCTTCGACCATCTCGACCGCTATGGGCTCCAGGAGTTCCACGACATGTTCGTGCGCGTGTGTCACGAGGTGGATGATATCGAGAGCTGGATCCTCGAGCATGCGTCCTCCATCGCGAAGTACATCGTGCATCCCTTGGTGGGGGAGGATGCCCTCGACGTTCTGGAGAAGATCAAGGTGCGCGACATACCCGTGGAGGCTGCCTTCAGTCAGGCGAACTCGCTCGAGCTCTCGCCCAAGGGCGTGAGCAAGGGCTCTGCCCTCAAGGACCTCTGCGCTCTTCTCGACATCCCCGTCGAGAAGAGCGTTGCCGTGGGTGATTCCGGAAATGACCTCGAGATGTTGCGCGCGGCTGGCCTGGGTATCGCCATGAGCAACGCCTCGCCGGACGTGCTGGACGCGGCGAACGTCACCGTGGCAGACAACGATAATGGCGGCTGTGCCGAGGCGGTCTACGACTATCTGCTGGGGTAGGGCAGGACGCCCCCGCATCTACACGCCCCAGGTGCGTTCAACGTCTGCTGCGAGCACGATGGGAGCGCCGCTGCACATCAGGCGTCCGTCGGCTACGGCCACCGCTTTGCCGTCGATGAGGTTCTCGTACGTTCCGTCGGGAAGCGGAACCGTGACCTCGGCCGAGCGCGACTCGAGCGAGAAGACGCCCACCTTGCGCCTGCCGTCGTGGTCGCGGCGCAGGATGGCGATGTCGTTCTCGTCATCAGCGGAAACGAAGAACGCGTCATCGGCCTCAAGGACGTCGTGCTTGATCTGGGCCATGTGGCGCATGAGGCCCGAGAGGTCGATTCCGGTGTTCCAGTCGATGGTGTCACGGTCGAAGAGGCTTGGCTGGTGCGAGCAGGCGGCCTCTTCTCCGGCGTAGACGAGCGTGGTGCCCTTCTTGAAGTAGAGCATCGCCGTGTAGTTGCGTAGGTCGGACTCGCTCTTCACGTGCGAGGCAATGCGCGGCACGTCGTGGTTCTCGAGGAAGCGCAGCTTGTCGTAGTTCTCGGGATAGAGGTTCTCCTGGAAGTCGAGAAGGTCGAGGTAGCAGGAGAGGGGAATCTCTCCCTTGAGGTAGCGCTCGAAGGCCTCCTGGACGTCGTACTCGTACTCCATGTCAAAGGCTTCGAATGCCTCGGAGTCGCGTGCGCAGGTCATGCCGGCGGCGCGGCACGCGGCACCAAAGGAGCGGTGGACCGTCTCGGCGAGCCACATGCAGCCTGGGTGAACCTTCTCGACCTCGGCGCGGGCGCGCTTCCAGAACGCGACGGGGACGAAGGAGGCAACGTCGCAGCGGAAGCCGTCCACGATGCGCGCCCACTGGCAGAGCGTCTCGATCTGGTAGTCCCACAGCGCCGAGACGTTGTAGTCGAGGTCTATGACGTCGGACCAGTCGCCTACGTGGTTGCCGGGCTGTCCGTCGGGCTTGCGGAAGAAGAACTCCGGATGCTCGTCAAAGAGGACGGAATCGGGGGAGGTGTGGTTGTAGACCACGTCGATCATGCACTTCATGCCCTCGGCGTGGATGGCATCGACAAGCGCGCGGAAGTCGTCCATCGTGCCGTACTCGGGGTTGACCGAGCGATAGTCGCGGTTGGCATAGGGGCTGCCAAGCATTCCCTTGCGGTTCTTCTCGCCAATGGGGTGGATGGGCATGAGCCATACCACGTCGGTCCCCAGCGAGTGGATGCGGGGCAGGTCGGGGATTACTGCGCGAAACGTGCCCTCGGGCGTGTGGTTGCGCACGAAGACGGAGTAGATGACAAGATTGCGAACAGAGGTGCTGGTGTCCTGTGCCATGCTGGTCCCTTCTCGGCAGATGCCGGGTTTGCGGTCGATGCCCATGGTGGACCATCGCGGCGGGGGACGCAATACTTGTTTAAACGAGATGGCGGTGTATGGAGCGGTCACGCTCGGCGACCGGCGTCTCCAGGCTACTTCACGACAATGGCTCCTTGGGGGAGCGGAAGCTCTGCGTCCGTCGCAATGAGCACATTGTTGCCTCGCTCCTCGGGCTTGTCCGGCCACTCGGGCACGTAGGCAACGTGCGCAAACTGCGCCGAGAAGGCCCTCTCGACTTCCTCGAGGATGCGTGCGTGACGGCCCTCGGTCGAGCAGCGCAGGTTCGCGAGGTACACCCCTCTCGGAGCGAGCCTGTCGTGGATGAGGCGCGCACCCTCGTCCGTCCCCAGCTGGCCGAGCGGGTGGTTGCCCGAGAAGGCGTCGTTCACGATGATGTCGTAGGGCGCCTCGGCGCGGCGCAGGTAGGCCCAGCCGTCGTCATTGACGAGCGAGATGCGCTCGGCGCCGTACTTCTCGATGAGGTCGTCGAGAAAAAAGCGCTCACGGGCAATCACCGTGACGCGTGGGTCAATCTCGACGGCATCAACGTGGAGCTTTGGCCTGTGCGCCACGAGCCACTTTGGCAGGGAGTAGCCACCGCCGCCAATTACCAGGGCGTGCGTGGCATCGGGAAGCTCGTAGCTCACTTCGGCCATGGTGCGGTGGTAGACGCAGGCAAGCTCGAAGTGCAGGTCGTCCGGCAGGTAGCAGACGCTCTGGAAGGTGCCGTTCACGTTGAGCAGCCGCACGGGCGTGCCGTCATCGTCTGCGGACTCGAAGATGAGCGCGGGGCCAAACTTGGTGCGGCGCATCTCTACTCCGCGTCGCTTGAGCAGCCACGGTAGCGCCAGGACAATAGCAAAGAGAACCCAAGAAATGACGATAACAACGATGAGCCAAGTTGGCACGAGTACTCCTAACAGGGGAAACGGGATATGGCCGCTGCGTTGCCACTATGGGGCAATCGGCCTAGGCAAACTCCCGGTTTATATTGTGAGTTGGAAACAACCTCGGTTATACTAGCGGATGCGGCAGAGCATGACGTGTGCCTGCCCCATTCATCCACATCTAGGAGGACCTCACCATGATTCTTGGACTTGGCATTCCTGAGCTGCTCATCATCGTCGTTGTAGTGCTGGTCATCTTTGGGCCCAAGAACCTTCCCAAGCTCGGCTCCGCCCTTGGCAAGACCGTCAAGAACGTCCGCGAGGGCATGGAAGAGGGCGACGCGGGCGACAAGGACGCCAAGAAGGTCGAGGAGCCCAAGGAGGACGATGCCGAGGACGTCGTCGCCGACGAGGATGACGCCGATGTCGAGGATGCCCCTGCCGAGAAGGCCGCTCAGTTCTGCCCCAAGTGCGGCGCCGAGAACGCCGCCGACGCTGCCTTCTGCAAGAAGTGCGGTGCCAAGCTGAGCGAGTAACCAGGGCGCTTAGGGCACATATCTCCAGCGCACTACGAGGAAAGCAGAGTCATGGATAACAGCAAGGAAATTACTCTTACCGCAGAAGGCCGCCAGAAGCTGGTCGACGAGCTGGCTTACCGCGAGGGCGAGCTTCGCGACGAGATTGTCGAGCGCCTGAAGGAGGCTCGTTCCTTTGGCGACCTCTCGGAGAACTCCGAGTATGACGCCGCCAAGGAGGAGCAGTCCCAGAACGAGTCCAAGATCGCCGAGATTCGCCAGACCCTCTCGGTGGCCAGGGTTGTCGAGGACGCGCAGCACGGTGGCATCAGGGTCTCCATTGGCACCACCGTCGAGCTTGAGGACGAGCGTGGCAAGAAGACCAAGTTCACCATCGTGGGCACCACCGAGACCAACTCGCTCGAGCACAAGATCTCGAACGAGTCCCCCGCTGGCCAGGCGCTTATCGGCTGCGGCAAGGGCGACCAGGTTGAGTTCACCACGCCCGCGGGCAAGACCAAGAGCTACACGATTGTGGGCATCACCCGCTAGGCAAGGCATCGCGGAATGCGACTTGGGCCCCTCTTCGGAGGGGCCTTTTTTGTGGCGAGAGGAGCACCGGGTGGGAGGTGCTGCAAAACGCGCGTTCCGGCGTAAAAATGGCGCCTGAACAGGGGTTTTAGACGTAATCACTGCGATAACAAGCCTTCGGGCGCCGTTTTCTCGCCCGAACGCGTGTTTTGGCAGCAAGTGCAGCTCAAAGTCGCTGCTCGGGCGCCGTTTTTTCGCCGGAAGGCGCGTTTTGGCAGCAAGTACGTAGGAAACCCTCGCTCCGGCGCCGTTTTGGCGCCCGAAGGCCAGTTTTGGCAGCAAGTGCGTACGGAACCCTCGCTCCGGCGCTACCCCCTCTTGCTGAGAAGCGGAACCGCTGTGGTGCCATAAACGTACCGACGCACCGGCCAAAACGCTACAGTACAATGGTTTGCGCTGTGGCCGCCTCACGTGGCCGGCCAGGCATGGAAGAGAACATGCGCGCCGACGGGCGCGCGCGAGCACGAGGAGCAGCAATGGCCGACCAGACCAAGACGGGCGAGAATAACACCAATGACGAGAGGGCCCAGCGCCGCGCCCGTCGCCAAGCGCTCATCGATGCGGGCGTGAACCCCTATCCCATCGCGAGCGAGGTCACGGCCCACGCGGCTCAGCTCGAGAAGGACTACGCGAATCTCCCTGATGGCGAGGATACCCAAGACGTGGTCTCTGTTGCCGGCCGCATCCGCGCGCTTCGCCGCCAGGGCAAGGCCGCCTTTATCGTCCTCGAGGACGTCTCCGGGCAAATCCAGCTCTTCTGCCGCGTGAACGACCTGGGCGAGGAGGGCTGGGGTCTTCTCCGCCAGCTCGACCTCGGCGACATCATCGACGCTACCGGTCGCGTGCTGCGCACCCGCCGTGGCCAGCTCTCCATTGCGCCTACTAAGCTTGTGCTTCTCTCCAAGTCGCTGCGTCCGCTGCCCGAGAAGTTCCACGGCCTTACCGATCGCGAGGTCCGCTATCGTCAGCGCTATGTCGACCTCATCATGAACCCCGAGGTCCGCGACGTGTTCCGCAAGCGCAGCGCCATCATCAGCCTGATTCGCCGCTACATGGAGGCGGACGGCTACATGGAGGTCGAGACCCCCATGATGCATGCCATTCTCGGCGGCGCCAACGCAAAGCCCTTCGTCACGCACTTCAACGCGCTCGACCGCGACTTCTACCTGCGCATTGCCACCGAGCTGCCGCTTAAGCGCCTCATTGTGGGCGGCATGGAGCGCGTCTTTGAGATTGGCCGCCAGTTCCGCAACGAGGGCATGGACCTCACGCACAACCCCGAGTTCACCTCGATGGAGGCCTACTGCGCCTACTCGGACCTGGACGGTATGAAGCGCCTCACCGAGGGCCTCTTCAAGGCCATCGCGCGCGAGGTCTGTGGCTGCGAGGAAGGCCGCGAGGTCATCACGTACCAGGGCCAGCAGGTGGACATGAGCGGCACGTGGCGCTCGGTGCCCCTCTCGGAGGTCGCGTCGCAGGTGGTGGGCGAGCACGTGGACATGGACACGCCCATCGAGCACCTGCGCGAGCTCTGCCGCGCCAACGGCATCGAGACCGAGGACGGCTGGGGCGCCGGCAAGCTCCTCTTTGAGCTCTACGACGAGCTGGGCGAGTCCACGCTGGTAGACCCCACGTTTGTCTGCGACTACCCCGAGGAGGTCAGCCCGCTGGCCAAGCGCAAGGCCGACGACCCGCGCCTCACGGACCGCTTCGAGCTCGTAATCTGCGGCCACGAGTACGCCAACGCCTTCTCCGAGCTCAACGACCCCGTCGACCAGGCCGGCCGCTTTGCGGAGCAGGTCGCGGCAAAGGGCATGGGCGACGAGGAGGCCATGGGCTACGACTACGACTACGTGCGCGCGCTCGAGTACGGCATGCCTCCCGCCGGCGGGATTGGCTACGGCATCGACCGCATGATCATGCTCTTCTGCGACCAGCCCGCCATCCGCGACGTGCTGCTCTTCCCGCAGATGAAGCCCGAGGTCGTCACCCGTGCGGACATTGCCTCCCAGCTTCCCGAGAAGACCGACAATGCCGCCGCGTCCGTGGACGTGATCGCGGACGACGCCGAGAATGGCGCCGCCAACGAGGCTGCACGCGACGCCTCGGCGACCGCTCTTTCGACCGGCCTCACGCGCGACCAGGCATTCGCCCTGCTCGAGCGCTACAACAAGGATCCCTTCCACATCCAGCACGCCGAGACCCTCGAGGGCCTCATGCGCTATTACGCCGAGAAGTACGACCCGGCAAACGTCGACTTCTGGGGCCAGGTCGGCCTTCTCCACGACCTCGACTGGGAGGAGTTCCAGGATCCCGTGCAGCACACGGTGAAGGCAGGCGAGCTCATCGAGGCCGAGGGGGGCACGCCCGAGCTGGTGCACGCCATCCAGACCCACAACTCCGACAACAACCCCGAGCTTCCGCAGCCCGAGGCCAAGATGGAGCGCGTGCTCTACGCCGCAGACGAGCTCAGCGGCCTCATCCAGGCGGCCATCCTCATGCGCCCCAGCAAGTCGGTCATGGACCTCGAGGTCAAGTCGCTCAAGAAGAAGTTCAAGGACAAGCACTTTGCCGCCGGCTGCAGCCGCGATGTCATCCGTCACGGCGCCGAGCTCAACAACATGGAGCTTGATGACCTGTTCGCAAGCATGATTGAGGCCATGCGTGCCATCGCGCCAGACCGTGAGGAGTGGCTCAAGAACCACCCCGAGCAATAGCGTACGTTTTGTCCACGTGTTTGCTCGCTCCCGTGCGTGGGTAAACACAGTGCCAAGAAGACGGCGCGGGGCAGGTCACCCTTCGCGCGGGCCTTCGGGTCCGCGCGTTTTGTGTTGCTCCGCCTGGCACTGAGGAGACGTCAGCGCATGTTTGAGAAATTCACTGACAGGGCCAGAAAGGTCATGAGCCTGGCCCAGGACGAGGCGAGAAACCTTGGCCAAATGTACGTGGGCACGGAGCACCTGCTCTTGGCCCTTATCAAGGAGGGCGACGGCGTTGCTGCCAAGGCGCTCGCAAAGCTCGACGTCACGTATGACGAGACGCTCGCCACGGTGAAGCAGCTCTCCCAGGACGAGACGGAGCCTGTTCCCGGTGGGCACATCCCCTTCACGCCGCGCACTAAGCGCGTGCTCGAGGCCGCATACCGCGAGACCATGACGCACGGCCAGACATACATCGCCACCGAGCACCTGCTCCTGGGCATTGTGTCCGAGGGCAACGGCCGCGCCATGGACGCCCTGCGCGCCATGGGCGTCTCGGGTGACGCGGTGCGCAACGCGGTAAACGAGCTCGTCTCCAAGAACGCCGAGGACGAGGGCCAGTCTGCTGCCGAGGTGCGCATGGACCCCAGCACCTTCATGGGCATGGGCCCCCAGCCCTCCTCGGATGATGGCTCCATGCTCGAGAAGTATGGTCGCAACCTCACCAAGCTTGCCGAGGCGGGCAAGCTCGACCCGGTGCTCGACCGCGATCGCGAGATTGAGCGCGTCATGCAGGTGCTCGCTCGCAGGCAGAAGAACAACCCGCTCATCCTCGGCGATCCGGGCGTTGGCAAGACGGCCATCGTCGAGGGGCTGGCACAGCTCATCTCCGCTGGCAACGTGCCCGACATCCTGCGCGGCAAGCAGATCTGGACGCTCGACGTGGCCTCGCTCGTTGCGGGCTCGAAGTACCGCGGCGAGTTCGAGGAGCGCATGAAGAAGGTTGTCGCCGAGCTCGAGGACAACCCCAACGACATCCTCTTCATCGACGAGATTCACACCATCATTGGCGCGGGCTCTGCCGAGGGCTCCATCGATGCGGCCTCCATCCTGAAGCCGCCTCTCTCGCGCGGCGAGATCCAGGTCATTGGTGCCACCACTGCCGAGGAGTACCGCAAGCACATCGAGAAGGACTCCGCCTTCGAGCGTAGGTTCCAGCCGGTCAACATCGGCGAGCCCAGTCCCGAGGACACCCTCGAGATCCTGCACGGCCTGCAGAGCCGCTACGAGGAGCACCACCACGTCCACTACACCGAGGAGGCCCTGAAGGCCGCCGTCACCCTGGCGGACCGCTACATCCAGGACCGCTTCCTGCCCGACAAGGCCATCGACGTGATTGACGAGGCTGGTGCGCGCACGCGCGTCCACAAGACCACGCTGCCGCCCGAGATTGCCCAGGTAGACGCCGAACTGGCCCGCGTTCGCGGCGAGAAGTCCAAGGCTGCGGCGGCTCAGGAGTTCGAGGATGCCGCGCGCCTGCGTGACCAGGAGAAGGAGCTCGTGAGCAAGCGTGACGAGCTCGAGAGCGCATGGCGCGAGAAGCTCGCCCAGAACGTGGTGACCGTGGACGAGAACGACATCGCCGACGTGGTCTCGAGCATCACCGGGGTGCCTGTCTCCAACCTCACCGAGGCCGAGGCGTCCAAGCTGCTGCGTTGCGAAGATGTTCTCCACCAGCGCGTCATTGGCCAGGACGAGGCCGTGACCAAGGTTGCCCGCGCCATCAGGCGCAGCCGCTCGCCGCTCAAGGACCCGCGTCGCCCCGGTGGCTCGTTCATCTTCCTCGGCCCCTCGGGCGTGGGCAAGACCGAGCTTGCCAAGGCGCTTGCCGAGTTCCTCTTTGGCTCCGAAGAGGCGCTTATCACCTTCGACATGTCCGAGTTCATGGAGAAGCACACCGTCTCCAAGCTCGTTGGCGCCCCTCCGGGATACGTGGGCTACGACGAGGGCGGCGAGCTTACCAAGGCCGTGCGCAGGCGTCCGTACTCGGTGGTTCTCTTCGACGAGATCGAGAAGGCCCACCCAGACGTCTTCAACGTGCTGCTCCAGATTCTGGACGAGGGCAGGCTCACCGATGGCCAGGGCCGTCATGTTGACTTCTCCAACACGGTCATCATCATGACCTCCAACATCGGCGCGCGCGACATCGCGCAGACCACCACGATGGGCTTCTCGGCATCAGGAGCCTCGGGCCTCTCGGACAAGGAGATCACAAGCCGTGTGACCTCCGAGCTCAAGAAGCTCTTCCGCCCCGAGTTCCTCAACCGCGTGGACGAGATCGTGGTCTTCAAGTCACTTACGGGCGACCAGCTCCGCGGCATCGTGGAGCTTATGGTCTCCGACCTGCGCGATCGTCTCATTGCCAACGGCATGTCGATCAACCTGACCGACGCTGCCCGCGACCTTGTGGCCAAGCGCGGAACCGACCCAATCTACGGTGCGCGCCCGCTGCGTCGCGCCATCCAGACCCTCATCGAGGACCCGCTCTCCGAGGAACTCTTGGAGGGCAAGTGGCAGCGCGGCGACATCATTGGGGTGGACGCAAACGGTGATGAGCTTGTCTTCTCCAAGGGGACGGGCGAGATTCCTGCGCCGCGCAAGCACGAGCACATGGAGCTGCCCTCGGCGCGTGACCGCTGGTCCGTTGACGCCGACACGCACCCGTCGCCACAGGAGGGTGGGCTTGCTGCGTCTGGCGCGTAGGCTCAAGGCGTAAGTGCCTAAGCGCCCTCGCTCGTCATATACTGCTTCTAGGTTTGAGATTTCTCCGGCCCGCCTCGCGCGGGCCGGCTTGTCCGAGGAGGCGCCATGGATCCTGCCGAGCTAGACAAAGGGGCCCTCACAACCCAGCAGCGCATCGACAGCGCCATTAAGATGACGGCGCCGGGAACAGCGCTGCGCGTGGCTCTTGACATGATCATTGCCGGTCACCTTGGCGCTCTCATCTGCGTTGGCGATACGGAGAACGTGCTTGCCGCCGGGGACGACGGCTTTGCCATGGACGTCTCGTTCACTGCAAACCGCCTGTTTGAGCTCTGCAAGATGGACGGCGCGGTCATCATTGACAAGGACCTCACCAAGATCCTGCGGGCAAACTACCACCTCAACCCCGATCCATCGCTGCCAACCACCGAGACGGGCACGCGTCACCGCACGGCGGCGCGCATGAGCCTGCTCACCAAAGCCATGGTCATCTCGGTTTCCGAGCGTCGCTCGGTGGTGAACGTCTACGTGGATGGCCGCGGCTTCCAGCTGCGTCCTGTGGCCGAGATCATGTCCACCGTGAACCAGCTCACCGCCGCCATGCAAAACACCCGCTCGCAACTTGACCGCAGCCTGCAGCACCTCACGAGCCTTGAGCTTGACAACTTCGTCACGCTCGGCGATATCACGAACATCTTCTACCTGTTCGAGGTGCTCATGTCCGCCGGCGATGAGCTCGACCGCTGCATTGTCCAGCTGGGCACCTCCGGCCGCATCACCGAGATGCAGCGCGAGGAGTTCCTGGGGGACATGGACGAGACATACAACCTCATGATCCGTGACTACGCAAAGGACTCCTCCGAGGAGCACGCTCGCGCCATCCGCAAGCAGTTCCACGAGATGGCCAACCCGCAGCTGCGCTCGCCAAAGGTGGTCGCGCGCATCCTTGGCTACGACGACTATGGCGAGGACACCATCATGACCCCGCTTGGCCTGCGCACCCTCTCGCGCGTCTCTGTGGTTCGCGAGGGCATGGCCGACAAGATTGTGGACGAGTATGGCTCGCTCCAGGAGATTCTGGAGGCCGCCGAGGACGATTCCTCCAAGCTGGGCGAGATTGGCGTCAAGAACCCGGATGCGCTGGCAAACAGCCTGCATCGCATGTGGGGACAGAGCGAATGAGCGCCCCGGAGACATGTGCCTGCGCCGACGCTGCGCGCGTGGGCAAGGAGGACAACAAGCCCGATACCGTGGCGATTATCGTTGCCGGTGGCACGGGCGAGCGCTTTGGCGACCCGCGCGGCAAGCAGTTTGTGGACCTCTGCGGGCTGCCGCTCATGTGCTGGCCTCTTCTCGCCTTTGACCACGCGCCATCGGTTGGCCACATCGTGGTGGTGTGCGCGCCGGATCGCGTGGACACGGTGCACGATGAGGTCCTCTCGCGTGTGACCCTGCTCACGCCCGTTACCCTTGCCGCATCTGGCGAGACACGCCAGCAGTCCGTTGCGCATGGCCTTGCCGCCATGCCGCGCGGGTACGACTTTGTGGCCGTTCATGACGCGGCGCGCCCGCTCATCGAGACAGAGGTCATCGAGGGCGTTATTGCCTGCGTGCGAGAAGATCCCAAGCTTGCGGGTGCCATCTGCGCCACGCGCTCGGTGGACACGCTCAAGCTGGTCGAGGATGGCGTGATTATCGCCACGCCAGACCGTTCCTTCTACTGGGCCGCCCAGACGCCGCAGGTGTTTCGCACCCGCGCTCTCACCTCGGCGTACAAGTCCGCTGCCTGGGAGGGCTACCAGGGAACTGACGACGCCTCCCTCGTGGAGCGCCACGGCGGCAAGGTTCGCTGTTACGACTCTCCGCGCGACAACATCAAGGTCACGGTGCCGGAAGACTTGGCTATCGCATGCACGGCGCTCGAGCAGCGACTGCTGATGTAACGCTGACCTTCTTGTCGCGTGGCGCCCTTCGGCGTTGTGGTGATGCCCAGGGGCCCGTTTCTGCGGCTCTCGCGTATAAAATGCTTATGATTCACTCTGCAAAGGACCACCGCGCAGGCAGGTGGCTAGACACAGACCTCGGAGGTGGGCGAGCATGACTCGCATTGGGCATGGCTTTGACGTTCACGCGTTCACAGAGGGACGCCCCCTTGTGCTTGGCGGTGTCACTGTGCCCAGCGAGCGAGGCCTGGCGGGGCACTCCGATGCGGACGTTCTGGCACATGCCCTCATGGACGCCATCTTGGGTGCCATGCGGGCCGGTGACATTGGCCAGCTCTTCCCCGATACCGACCCGGCCTACAAGGGGGCAGACTCTATGGTCCTGCTCTCGCGCGTGATGAAACTTGCCCGCGAGCAGGGCTTCTCGCTTATCGATGCAGACTGCACCGTTGCTGCCCAGGCGCCAAAGCTCGCGCCCTACCGCGAGCAGATGCGCCAGACAATGGCGCAGGCCATGGGTGTCGACGTGTCACGGGTGGGTGTCAAGGCAACCACAACGGAGCACCTTGGCTTCGTGGGACGCGAGGAGGGCATAGCCGCCTGGTCTGTGGTGCTTCTCGACAAAGATAGCGGCCAATAGCCCTTCTCGGAGAGGGTATGGCGATGCCTCTCGTATGGCTGGGCCTCTCGATTCCGCCCTTGTTACCGGCGCGTTTGAGTTCGAATGCGTTTCCCCTGTTGACAGCCCCGGACTCACAACGGCCCGGTAACAACGAACCTCTCGGATCGCGCCTTGTTACCGGCGCGTTGGCCGTGCGGCACGTTTGCCCAGATGGCCCTCTGGGTCGCGTGACGGGCCGGCAACAACGATGCCGCTCGCCGCGCCATATCACGACGCCCGTCACGTCGTGCCAACTCCTATGGACACCATTCAAACCTGTACTAATTTGATGGTCATGAGATGCAGGCCTCTAGGAGACTCTGCGCAAACTTCATGTGCCACGCAGACCTGGGGTTACTCTGTTACGCATGCGCGCGGCAGGGTATCCATTCCAAGCTCAGCGCGTACATGGACAGGCCGCGCACGATGTACCACGCACTTGAATTACCGCACCATCGCACCACGCGCCATCTCATGCTAGTGGCACCACCGAACTTCGACAGAACGACATTGCCCCAACCCGCGCGGCCGGGAAGGAATTGCATATGTCCATTACCGCAGGCAAGCTTTACGCCAGCGCTGCTGCTCCCATTCGAATGGTCTTCGCGCTGCTCGCGGCACTTGCCATCGCACTTTCGCTGGGCCTTACCAGGGCACGCGCCGCCACGCTGGAAGAGACCCTGGCCGACGACGTCTTTGTGAACGAGCCCGGCAGTACCGGACGCTGCACTATCTACGCTGCCACCAACATGCTCCGCAGGGCGGCGCTTCTCAACGGCGATCAGGACTGGAGCTCGATCACCACCTCCTCCATCCCGTCTTCAGGCGGCCTGCTCTTTAGCTTCTCGGTGAGTACGCAGGAGGCCACCTATGCCGTGGAGCACGGCTACATAACCGGTTCGACCGTGGAGGAGAGAACCGTAGAGCTTCTTGCCCTGCTTGATGAGAACCCTGCCGGCATCGTGCTGTACACAAGCACCGGCAACCCGCACGCCGTGACCCTTCTGGGCTACGACGAGGAAAGTGGTGCCTTCATTGCCCATGACTCGCTTGCGGGCGCTACGTCGTCGCTTGACGAGTGCGTGAGTGTACGTGCTTCCAACGCAGATGCTTACTGGTATGTATCGAGTCCGGTGTCTGCGCCCGGGCCCGTCTCGATTCGGAACGCCGTTGTCACGGTGGAGGATGCTGTGTATGCGGGAGAGTCCGTAACGCCGCAGGTAACGGTTACGCTTGACGGCGCAACCCTCACCGAGGGCACCGACTACGCCATAAGCTACGTTGGCAATAACTCTGTAGGAACCGCGCTTGCCGTTGTTTCTGGCGCGGGAAGCTACAACGGAACTGCATCCGCAGGCTTTGAGGTGCTCGACGGGACTAAGGTACTGGTTGGGCGGTGTGCGGGTACCGTCGAGGCGTCGACAGGTTCTGGTCAGGCGTTAGCAAGCTCCCGCGGTGCTAGCATGCTGGGGGTTGCTGCCTAGGAGACCTCCCTCCCCAGCCGCTTCCCGGTGTGCTGCTACAATGCCTGTACTTGTGCACACATCCCAAGGAGCAAACCATGCAGATCTATAACACCCAGACGCACCGAAAGCAGGAGCTCGAGCCCATCGAGCCGGGCAAGATTCGCATGTATGTCTGTGGTCCCACCGTCTATGACCAGATTCACATTGGCAACGCGCGCACGTTCCTCTCGTTTGACGTGATTCGCCGCTACCTCATGTACAAGGGCTACGAGGTCACCTTTGCCCAGAACCTCACCGACGTGGACGACAAGATCATCAACCGCGCCAACGAGCAGGGTCGCACCGCCGCCGACGTGGCAGAGGAGTTCTCCAATGCCTTCATCGAGCAGATGCACCGCTTTGGGATCCTCGACCCCGACATCCGCCCGCGCGCCACGCACGAGATTAAGGCCATGCAGGAGATGATCGAGTCTCTTATCGAGCAGGGCAACGCCTACGTGGCCGACAACGGCGACGTGTACTTCTCGGTGCGCTCGGACAACAACTACGGCATCCTCTCTGGGCGCGACCTTGACCAGATGCGCGCCGGCGAGCGCGTGGAGGTCAACGACCAGAAGCGCGACCCCTTTGACTTTGCCCTCTGGAAGGCCGCCAAGCCCGGCGAGCCCAGCTGGCCGAGCCCCTGGGGCGACGGTCGCCCTGGTTGGCACACCGAGTGCTGCGCCATGATCCACCGCTATCTGGGTACCCCCATCGACATTCACGGCGGTGGCGCAGACCTCGTCTTCCCGCACCACGAGAACGAGACCGCGCAGGCCATGTGCGCCTGGCATGAGCCCCTCGCCAACCTCTGGATGCACACGGGCATGCTCCGCGTGGACGGCGAGAAGATGTCCAAGAGCCTGGGCAACTTCTACACGCTCAAGGAGGTCCTCGACAAGTACCCCGCTGACGCCGTGCGTCTACTCATGCTTCAGACCCACTACCGTGCGCCCCTCGACTTCTCCTTCGACCGCCTGGAGGGGGCCGTGGGCACTCTCGAGCGCCTGCGCACCTGCGAGAAGAACCTGCTCTGGGCAGCCGAGAACGGCACGGGCAGCGAGGAGCTTGACGCCACGCTGGGCTCTGCCGTGAGCGAGGCGCGCGAGGAGTTCACGCGCCAGATGGACGACGACTTCAACACCGCCGGCGGCCTTGCCGCAATCTTCTCGCTTGTGACCTCGGCGAACACCTACCTTGCTGACGCTGGGACCGCTGTCGGCGGCGAGGCGGCCAAGGATGCGGCGGAGGCATTGGCTGAACTTGCGGGCGTCCTGGGCATCACGCTTGCCGCCGAGGAGGACGAGCTTCCCGCCGAGCTGGTGGGGCTTGCCGAGAAGTATGCCGGCTACCAGGGCGACTCTGCCGCCGAGGCTGCGGACGCGCTCATCGCCGCTCGCCAGGCGGCCCGCAAGGCAAAGGATTGGGGCACGGCAGACGGCATCCGCGACGCCATCACCGGGCTTGGCCTGGTCCTCGAGGACACCGCCGCGGGCTCTCGCCTGCGCAGGGCGTAGGTGATGAGAATGACACGAGGCGATGCGCGCCGCGGCTCCTCACGCAAGGGGCAGGGCCCTTCTCAGGCGGGTCGAGGCGGGCAATACCGCGGGCGAGACCAGCGCGCAGGTTCGCGCGCGGGCGGCAACACTGGCCGTCAGGGTCAGGGGGGCCGCGGCCAGCGCGGACCCCAGCGCTCGGGCTCGCGCCCGCAGCGTGCGGGTAACCGCCAGGACCAGCAGCGCCCCGCGACGCTGGGCTCCGACCTCATCGAGGGGCGCCGCGCCGTCGCGGAGGCGCTTGACGCCGGCATTCCCATTCGCACCGCCTACGTGCAGGATGGCGCCGGCTCGCCCGAGGGGACCGACAAGACGCTTGACATGCTGGTACGCAGGCTTGCCGATGCCGGCGTGGAGTGCGAGACCGTGCCCCGCTCCCGCCTTGATTGCCTCTCGAGTCACGGTGCCCACCAGGGCATCGTCGCGCGGACCAAGCCCTTCTCGTACGCGACTATCGAGGACGTCATTTCCGCAGCGGGCGAGGGAGACGCCCTTGTGGTCGTGCTCGACCACGTGACCGACGAGGGCAACTTTGGCGCCATCGTACGCTCCGCCGAGGTGGTGGGCGCGGCTGGCGTGGTTGTCGCCAACGCCCGCGCGGCTACCGTTGGCCCGGGCGCCTACAAGACCTCGGCCGGCGCGGTGCTGCACCTTCCCATAGCCCAGGTCCCCAACCTTGCCCGCGCGATCGACAAGCTCAAGGAGGCCGGCTTCTGGGCCTGCGCTGCAACCGAGCACGCGGAGCAGGACGTGTGGCACGCGCCTGTCTACGGCAGGCTTGCCCTGGTCATGGGCTCGGAGGGGGAGGGTATCTCCCGCCTGGTGCTTGACCACTGCGACTTTGGTGCCAGGCTTCCGCAGCGCGGGCGTGTTGAGTCGCTCAATGTTGCCCAGGCAACCACGGTCATGTGCTACGAGTGGCTTCGCCGTGTGAGCGAGGGGGCGCGCTCGGATGCCTAGGCGCCCACGTCTCGCGCTTCTCGTGGTCGACGGCTACAACGTGGTCCACGGGACGCCCCGCTATGCCGCGCTCATCGACGAGCACGCAGGCGCCGGCGCGCTGGCTGACGTGGCGCACCTCTCGCGCGACCCGTACGGCCACGATCCGTTCGACCGCGCCCGTGAGGCGCTTGTTGCCGACGTTGCCGCCTATGCGCAGGGAAGCTATGAGCCCGTGGTGGTATTCGATGCGGCCGGCAACCTCTCGAGCGAGCGCCCCAACTGGAGTACGGCGGGCGTGCGCGTGGTCTTCTCGCGCACGGGTGAGTCTGCCGACACGGTCATAGAGCGTCTGGTCACGGAGGCGCGTCATGCTGAGAGGGACGTGCTGCTCGTGACCTCGGACAACACCATCCGCTACACCGTGGGCGGCATCCCGGTAACAACGGTCTCGAGTGCGCTTCTCGCACAGAATATGAGCATTGTGAACCAGGGTGTCGAGGAGGCGCGGGAGCGTGGGTCGCACACGCATCTAAGCTTGGAAGACAGGCTCGATGCCGAGACGCGCGCAAAGCTTGATAAGCTTCGCGGGCGCAGATAGAAGGAATTGGGCCTCTGGTGGCAGGCCAATCCCGACACCGCGCGTGCCAGATTGGCTCAAACACGCTATCATGTCCTCACCGCCGGTATGGCTCAATGGCAGAGCAACGGTTTTGTAAACCGTGGGTTGTGGGTTCGACTCCCTCTACCGGCTCCAGGAACCTTCCGGCCGGAGGCATACGCCTTCGGCCGAATCTTTTTTGTAGACGGTACGGCTCCTTTTGCGTGAACGGTGGTCTTGGGAAGCAAATTGAGTTCCAATGCCGCCTGGAACCGCGGCTGCTACCTGCGGTCCTGTTGGAATTGTGCGGTATTCGTGGGGTAGATACGCCCGGTACCGGGGTACGCGTTGACAGGATTTTTTCCACGTCGTATTATTCACTCCGCTGCAGGGGGTTCGCCCCGTGCGGTGCTTGAAAACGGAATGGGGATGTGGCACAGCGGCAACTGCGGCGGACTGTAAATCCGCTCCCTCTGGGTTCCTTGGTTCGAGTCCAAGCATCCCCACCATGCCCGTGTAGCTCAGTCGGTAGAGCACTTCGTTGGTAACGAAGAGGTCACCGGTTCGAATCCGGTCGCGGGCTCCATTTTTCAAGTGCACGGCTCCATGCCGGTGTAGCTCAGCTGGTTAGAGCACGCGGCTCATACCCGCGATGTCACTGGTTCGAATCCAGTCACCGGTACCAGGCTTTTCTGCGGCGCTTCGGCGCCGCTGAGCATAAATAGGCGTATTTCTGTACCATGGAATGGCCGGAGAGGTTCGTTCCAAAAGGAGGATTGGCAATGGCCAAGGAGAAGTTCGATCGTTCTAAGCCGCACGTAAACATCGGTACCATTGGTCACGTCGACCACGGCAAGACCACGCTGACCGCGGCCATCACCAAGGTTCTCTCCGAGACCGAGGGCTGCAAGGCTGCCTACACCGCCTTCGAGAACATCGACAAGGCTCCCGAGGAGCGCCAGCGCGGCATCACCATCTCCGTCGCTCACGTCGAGTACGAGACCTGGGAGCGCCACTACGCTCACGTTGACTGCCCGGGCCACGCCGACTACGTCAAGAACATGATCTCCGGCGCTGCTCAGATGGATGGCGCCATCCTCGTTATCGCCGCTACCGACGGCCCCATGGCTCAGACCCGCGAGCACATCCTGCTCGCCCGTCAGGTCGGCGTTAAGTACATCATCGTCTTCCTGAACAAGTGCGACATGGTCGACGACGAGGAGCTCATCGACCTGGTCGAGATGGAGACCCGCGACCTGCTCTCCGAGTACGGCTTCGACGGCGACAACACCCCGATCATCCGTGGCTCCGCTCTCGGCGCCCTCAACGGCGAGCAGAAGTGGGTCGACTCCATCATCGAGCTCATGCACACCGTTGACTCTTACATCCCCACGCCTGCTCGTGACAACGAGAAGCCGTTCCTGATGGCCGTCGAGGATGTCATGACCATCTCCGGCCGCGGCACCGTTGCTACCGGCCGTGTCGAGCGCGGTGAGCTCAAGCTCAACGAGCCCGTCGAGATTGTCGGCATCAAGCCTACCCAGACCTCCGTTGCAACTGGCATCGAGATGTTCCGCAAGACGCTGGACTTCTGCGAGGCTGGCGACAACGTGGGCATCCTGCTCCGCGGCATCAAGCGCGAGGACATCGAGCGCGGCCAGGTTCTCTGCAAGCCCGGTTCGGTTACCCCTCATACCAAGTTCACCGGCGAGATCTACGTCCTTACCAAGGAGGAGGGTGGCCGTCACACCCCGTTCTTCTCCGGCTATCGTCCCCAGTTCTACTTCCGTACCACTGACGTGACTGGTGACATCACCGAGCTCACCGACAAGGACGGCAACAAGGTCGAGATGGCCATGCCGGGTGACCACGTCACCATCTCCTGCGAGCTCATTCACCCCATCGCCATGGAGGAGGGCCTGCGCTTCGCTATCCGCGAGGGCGGCCACACCGTCGGCGACGGCCGTGTTGCGACGATCATCGAGTAGCTTCTCTTAGAAGTGACCTTAAGGCCCGGCATCCGCAAGGGTGTCGGGCCCTTCTCTTGAGTGGTGCACATTGGAATTGAGCTATTTGTTCGCGCCCCTCAATCGTTTTCTGTCAGCCCAATGCCGGCTACTTGCGTGAATGTTATGTGAGCTGGCCGCTAAGAATCGTGTTTGGTTGACAGAATGCGTTAGGTAATGGTAACGTTCTCCACCGCGCCATCTTCGAGGATGGCCTCGAAGTGACATGGTGTCTCAGGAGGATTCATGCGTACACTTGTTACACTTGCATGCACCGAGTGCAAGCGCCGCAACTACACCACGACCAAGAACAAGGCGAACACCCCTGATCGCCTTGAGATGAAGAAGTATTGTCCGTGGTGCCGTAAGCACACGCTTCACCGCGAGACCCGCTAAACTAGGTGGGTCCACACACGCCAGTAGTTCAATTGGTAGAGCATCGGTCTCCAAAACCGAGTGTTGAGGGTTCGAGTCCTTCCTGGCGTGCCAGAATTTCCCACCGGCTTTCCCTTCGGGGTTAGCCGGTTTCCATGTAAAGGCCAGTCTTTTAGGAGTTGTGAGGATGGCGAACAAGGACAGGAACAAGAGGAGCGCCCGCAAGGCGCGCGCCCAGAAGCGCGCCGAGCGCGAGGCCGCCCAGGCTGCCTCCGCCGCCTCTTCCAACCCCCAGAAGGCTGAGGGTGCGCTCAAGCAGCAGGCTGCTGCTGCCAAGGCACCCGAGAAGCAGAACAAGCCTGCAAAGGCGAGCAACAAGAAGCCGGGTCTTGGCAAGCGCATCAGCAACTACTTCGCTGCTGTGCGTACCGAGATGAAGCGCGTCGTATGGCCTTCGAGGGATGAGCTTCGCAACTACTCCGTTGCCGTGATTGTCTCCCTCGTGGTCTTCGGCATCGCCCTCTGGCTTGTTGACACCGGCATCGTGGCCTTGCTCGTTGGCTACACGAGTTTGGGGGCATAGGCCATGGCTAAGCGCTGGTACGTCATTCACACGTACTCCGGGTACGAGAACAAGGTCAAGACCGATCTCGAGCACCGCATCGAGACCTATGGTATTGGTGACAAGGTCGTGGACATCCAGATCCCGACCGAGGAGGTCACCGAGGTCAAGGACGGCGGCAAGCGCGAGACCAAGGAGGCCAAGGTCTTCCCTGGCTACGTCCTCGTGCGAATGGAGGTAGACGATAACACCTGGGCCGTCGTTCGCAACACGCCCGGTGTCACCGGTTTTGTTGGTCTTGACGGCAAGCCCACGCCGCTCCGTCGCGACGAGTTCGACAAGATCATGCGTCGCGGTGGCGTGCGCACTAGTGCAGCCGCTCCCGCGCCCAAGCGCACTTCCACCAACATCGAGCCCGGCATGTCCGTGCGCGTCCTCTCCGGCCCTCTGGCAGATTTCGACGGCCAGGTGTCCGAGGTTAACGCCGAGGCGGGCAAGGTCAAGGTTATGCTCATGATCTTTGGCCGCGAGACCCCCGTCGAGCTCACGCTCGACCAGATCTCGGTCATCAGCTAGGAACTTCTGGCAGGTCCCGTATCGGTGAGGATGGCTTCTCGGGCGCCTGCGTGAAGATAGATACAAAGCACGCTCTCCAGGAGGAACATCATGCCCAAGAAGAAGGTTACTCACTTCATTAAGCTCCAGATTCCGGCCGGCGCCGCCAACCCTGCGCCTCCCGTTGGACCCGCCCTTGGCGCTGCCCAGGTCAACATCATGCAGTTCTGCCAGGCCTTCAACGCTGCCACCAAGGACCAGGCCGGCGACATCATCCCCGTTGAGATCACGGTCTACGAGGACCGCACGTTCGACTTCGTGACCAAGACTCCGCCTGCGGCTCACCTCATCAAGAAGGAGCTTGGCCTCAAGAGCGGCTCCGGCGTTCCCCAGCGTGACAAGGTTGGTCAGCTCACCCAGGAGCAGCTCACCAAGATCGCTCAGATCAAGATGCCGGACCTCAACGCCAACGACATCGAGGCCGCCAAGAAGATCGTTGCCGGCACCGCTCGCTCCATGGGCGTCACCATCGCCGAGGACTAGCACCAATCAGGCACCACGCGCCCCGTACGGGGCGCCTCTCAGGATATGGCGGGTTTGCCGCCAACTATGTGGGAGGGCCAAAGCCCGTTGACCACAGGAGGTATCACATGCCAAAGCACGGAAAGAACTACAACGCCGCTGCCGCCAAGGTCGAGGCCGGCAAGGTCTACTCGCCTAAGGAGGCCATGACGCTCGCCAAGGAGCTCTCCTCCGCCAAGTTCGACGAGACCGTCGAGGTCGCCATTCGTCTGGGCGTCGACACCCGCAAGGCCGACCAGAACATTCGTGGCTCCATCTCGCTGCCTAACGGCACCGGCAAGACCGTTCGCGTTGCCGTCTTTGCCGAGGGCGCCAAGGCCGCAGAGGCCGAGGCTGCCGGCGCTGACATCGTCGGCTCCGACGACCTCATCGAGGAGGTCCAGAAGGGCAACATCAACTTCGACGCCGTCATCGCCACGCCCAACCTTATGGGCAAGGTCGGCCGTCTCGGCCGTATCCTCGGCCCCCGCGGCCTCATGCCTAACCCCAAGCTGGGCACCGTGACCATGGACGTCGAGAAGATGGTCAAGGAGCTCAAGGCCGGCCGCGTCGAGTACCGCGCCGATCGTTATGGCATCTGCCACGTCCCCATGGGCAAGGCGTCCTTCGACGTCAAGGCGCTTGTCGAGAACTACGGCGCGCTCCTCACCGAGCTGCTGCGCGTCAAGCCCTCGAGCGCAAAGGGCAAGTATGTCAAGTCCATCGTGATCTCCACCACCATGGGCCCTGGCATCAAGGTTGACACCACCAAGACCCGCGACTTCATGGAGGACTAGCTCCTCTCGCATCGTAGTATGCAAGCCCCGCTCACGTGAGCGGGGCTTTCTTTATGAGACAAGGGGAGTTTCCCTTTGTCTCATCAAGGGAGCTTTTCATTGTCTCATCGCATGCAATCCCGGACGCTTATGTGTCGATGGCGTGTCTCGCCTGGACATCTTGACGCGTGGGCGTCTCGCGTGCGAAAATAGCCGCTGCAGGTTTCTGGCCTGCATTGCACACGTTGCACGTCCCGCTGCCAAAGACAGCCGGTGCCTTAGGGCTCAAAGGGGAAACCCGCCTGCCGAGGTGGTCTCAGCTATGAACCTATGAGGCCCCGTTTGGCTGCGCCAAGCGGGGCCCTCTCATGCGAGGGGCCCGCCGCGTCGGCGGATCGTGCCCGGAAACGCATGAGAAGGAGGTGTTCACATGCCAGCACAGTCCAATATCGACATGCTCGAGAAGGTCAAGGGTTCCCTCGAGGCTTCCAAGGGCGTCTTTGTCGTTGACTACCGTGGCCTCACCGTCAAGGAGGCCCAGGAGCTCCGTCGTGCCCTGCGCGAGGCCAACGCACACATGAAGGTCTACAAGAACAACATCGTGCGCATTGCCCTCAATGAGGCCGAGATGCCCAACATCGACGACATGCTCAAGGGCACCTGCGCCTACGTCTTCTACGAGAAGGATCCTGTCGAGGCCGCCAAGGTTCTGAAGCAGGAGGCCGACAAGCTCAAGAAGATGCAGATCCTGGGTGGTATCGCCGACGGCAAGGCCATTTCGGCCGAGGAGGCTCTCGCGTACGCCGAGCTCCCGTCCCGCGACGAGCTGCTCGCCAAGCTCGTGTACGTCATTGGCAGCCCGCTCTCCGGCATTGCGCAGGTGTGCGCTGGTCCCGCCAGGGGCCTCGTCACCGCGCTCCAGGCGGTCGCCGACAAGCAGGCCGCCTAGCGTCCTGCCGCACCACACGCACTACCCGCACTACCAGACAAACCTGAGGGCACCCAAGGTGCCCCAACACAAAGGAGAATTAGCATGGCTGCTACCAAGGAAGAGATCATCGAGGCCATCAAGGAGATGCCCGCCCTCGAGCTTTCCGAGCTCGTCCACGAGCTGGAGGACGTCTTCGGCGTGTCCGCCGCCGCCCCCGTCGCCGTTGCCGCTGCCCCCGCAGCTGGCGCTGCTGCCGCCGAGGAGGAGGAGAAGACCAACTTCGACGTTGAGCTGACCTCCTTCGGCTCCAACAAGATTGCCGTCATCAAGGTTGTCCGCGCCCTGACCAGCCTCGGCCTCAAGGAGGCCAAGGACAAGGTGGAGTCCGCTCCTACCGTCCTGCTCGAGGGTGCCAAGAAGGAGGACGCCGAGGACGCCAAGAAGCAGCTCGAGGAGGCCGGCGCCACCGTCACCCTGAAGTAACTTCGGGTTTCTCGGACGCTCTGCTTGAGTTCAAGGGGTCGGGCCACATGGCTCGACCCCTTTTTGTATGCGGGGTGCGGGGGACCTTAACAGCGCCTATGTGCTTGCCATCGCTCCGGTAACAGGGGTTGCCTAGCCCGACTCGTTGTTACCGGCACGGAAGATCGAGAAACCCTCAACTGCGGAAACTCAGCGGCCCCTTGCCGGGGCGGTAACAAGCGTGCGTTGCAGCAAGCCGTTGTTACCGGCACGTCTAGGTTTTGGTGTATTTGCCCAGTTGATGCCCCGCAGCCTTAATGGAACGGTAGCAAGCCGTCATATCCTGGCGTCGCGTCCAGTCCATGGGTGCCAGTGGCTCGCCGAGCCCCCATGATTCCTCCACAAGCTTTCTGGGATTTTGCGGGAAACGCGTGAAAACTTGGAGAATCTAATAGAAAATGCTGGGCAAGTCAAGACTTGTTGTTGACGAAAGTCTTGACCTTGGCTAGATTACTAGTTTGCGACAATTGCCGCCTTCCACCCTTTTGAAGGAGGAAAAGCCTGGTGTCTACCGCAAAGACTTCTCTTACTAAACCGCAAGTCACCCGTAAGCGCAAGAGCTTTAGCAAAATCCCGCCTGCGATGGAGCTGCCCAACCTCATCTCCGTCCAGAAGGACTCGTTCAAGCACTTCATGACCGACGGCATCGCCGAGTCCTTCGCGGAGTTCTCGCCTATCGAGAACTCCGCCGGGACCATGCAGGTGACCTTCGGCGAGCACCAGTTCGGTGACCCGTCCCACAGCCTGGCCGAGTGCCGCGCCAAGGACCTGTCCTACCAGGCGCCTCTCTTCGTGGATGTGCGCTTCATCAACAAGGAGACCGGCGAGATCAAGGAGCAGCTCGTCTTCATGGGCGATTTCCCGCTCATGACCGATCGCGGCACCTTCATCATCAACGGCTCCGAGCGCGTCGTCGTCTCCCAGCTGGTCCGCTCGCCCGGCGTCTACTTCGCCGCCGAGATGGACTCTGGTGTTCTCGTCCACCGCGTGCAGTTCATCCCCGCACGCGGCGCATGGCTCGAGTTTGAGGTCGACAAGCGCGGCCACCTTGTGGTCTCCATCGACCGCAAGCGTCGTCAGAGTGCAACGTCGTTCCTGCGCGCCCTGGGCATCGCCGAGACCGACGACGAGATTCTCTCGCTTCTCGGTGACTCCGAGGTTGTCCGCTCGACCATCGAGCGCGACGTTGCGACAACACGCGAAGACGCACTTCTCGAGATTTACCGTCGTCAGCGCCCCGGCGAGCCCCCCACTGTGGACTCCGCCCGTTCGCTGCTCGACGGCCTCTACTTCAACCCGCAGCGCTACGACCTGGCTCGTGTTGGCCGCTATAAGGTCAACAAGAAGCTTGGCCTCGACGTTGACGACAACGAGCGCGTGATCACCAGCGAGGACATTGTGGCTGCCCTCCGCTACCTCCTGGCTCTCCACGCCGGCGACGAGACCAAGCACACCGACGACATCGACCACTTTGGCAACCGTCGTGTACGCACCGTGGGTGAGCTTGTCCAGAACCAGTTCCGCATTGGCATGAGCCGCATGGAGCGCGTTGTGCGCGAGCGCATGGCCTCCCAGGACGCAGATGACATCACGCCTCAGTCGCTGATTAACATCCGCCCGATCGTGGCGGCTATCAAGGAGTTCTACGGCTCCTCTCAGCTGTCGCAGTTCATGGACCAGGCCAACCCGCTGGCCGGCCTCACGCACAAGCGTCGTCTCTCGGCCCTTGGCCCTGGCGGCCTTGCCGGCCACAAGTCTGGCTCCAGCCGCCGTACCAACGTGCCGACGGCCGTCCGCGACGTTCACAACTCGCACTACTCCCGCATGTGCCCCATCGAGACCCCCGAGGGCCCCAACATCGGCCTCATTGGCTCGCTGGCGCTCTATGCGCACGTGAACGACTACGGCTTTATTGAGGCGCCGTACCGCAAGGTCGTCGACGGCAAGGTCACCGACGAGATCGTGTGGATGACCGCCGACGAGGAGGAGAACCACAACATCGCGCCGGCCAACACCCCCGTTGACCCCAAGACGCGACGCTTTGTGGTCGTGGACTCCAAGGGCAACATCACCAACCCCGACCGCGTCATCGCCCGTACGCGCGACTTCGACGGCTCCTTTGGCGCTCCTGCCCAGGTTGAGGTTTCTGACGTCGACTTCATGGATGTCTCGCCGCGTCAGATGCTCTCCGTCGCAGCCAACCTCATCCCGTTCCTCGAGCACGACGATGCCAAGCGTACCCTCATGGGCGCTAACATGCAGCGTCAGGCCGTGCCTCTGATTCGTCCGCACGCCCCGTACGTGGGCACGGGCATGGAGGCTCGCGCCGCCCTCGACTCCGGCGAGGTCATCCGCGCGGCTCACGCTGGCGTTGTCGACAAGGTCGACGCCGCCCACGTGGTTGTCTACTCCGACGAGCACGGTGCCGAGGACTACGAGCTGCCCAAGTACCAGCGCTCCAACCAGAGCACCTGCATCAACCACCGTCCCATCGTGCATGTGGGCGATCACGTCGAGGCTGGCCAGCCCTTGGCTGACGGCACTTCGATTGATCACTCCGAGCTCGCGCTCGGCGTGAACCTCACCGTGGCCTACATGCCGTGGGAGGGCTACAACTACGAGGATGGCATCATCGTCTCCGACCGTGTGGTTCAGGAGGACCTGCTCACCTCGATCAACATCTCCCGTCACGAGATCGACGCCCGCGACACCAAGCTCGGTCCCGAGGAGATTACCCGCGAGATTCCCAACCAGTCCGAGGAGATGCTCGCAAACCTCGACGATGACGGCATCATTCGCATTGGTGCCGAGGTTGGCCCTGGCGACATCCTGGTGGGCAAGGTCACGCCTAAGGGCGAGACGGCCCTCACCGCCGAGGAGCGCCTGCTCCGCGCCATCTTTGGTGCCAAGGCCCACGACGTGCGCGACACCTCGCTCAAGATGCCTCACGGCGCCTACGGCCGCGTTGTCGACGTCGTGCGCTTTAGCCGCGAGGCCGGAGACGACCTCCAGCCCGGTGTGAACGAGCTTGTCCGCGTCTTCGTTGCCCAGCGCCGCAAGATTCAGCAGGGCGACAAGATCTCCGGCCGCCACGGCAACAAGGGCGTTGTGTGCAAGGTCCTGCCCGTCGAGGACATGCCCTACATGGCCGACGGCACCCCTGTGGACGTCCTTCTCGACCCGCTGGGCGTTCCTTCTCGTATGAACGTTGGCCAGCTGCTCGAGTGCCACCTTGGCTGGGGCGCAACCCACGGCTGGGATGACACCACGCCGGATTCCAAGACCTACGTCCCCGGCCCCATCCCCGTGGCCACGCCCGTCTTTGACGGCGCGACCGACAAGGAGGTCGCCGAGATCATCCGCCGCACCAACGTGAACCTTATGAACAAGGCCATGCTTGAGTACGGCAAGCACATGAACGCTGACTTCGTGCCGCAGCTCAACGACCGTGGCAAGACCACGCTCTACGACGGTCGCACGGGCGAGGCGTTCAAGAGCCCCATCACGGTTGGCACCTCCTACATCCTGAAGCTCGGCCACATGGTCGACGACAAGATCCACGCGCGTTCGACCGGCCCCTACAGCCTCGTCACGCAGCAGCCCCTGGGCGGTAAGGCCCAGTTCGGTGGCCAGCGCTTCGGCGAGATGGAGGTCTGGGCCCTCTACGCCTACGGCGCGGCCAACGTCCTGCAGGAGATTCTCACGGTCAAGTCCGACGACACCAACGGTCGCGTGAAGACCTACGAGGCCATCGTCAAGGGCGAGAACGTTCCCCCCGCAGGCATCCCAGAGTCCTTCAAGGTCCTCGTCAAGGAGATGCGCTCCCTCGCGCTCGACATCGAGCCCATCTCCTACAAGAAGAAGGCCGAGCCCAAGGCAGAGGAGGAGAAGCCCACGGCCAAGGAGAACCCCGTGGACGTCTTCGCCAACATCAACACTACCGATGACCTCGTCAAGGGCCTTGCCCGCGACCTCGGCGAGTCCGACAACCTCGTCGGCGACGCCAACAGCGATAAGGAGTAGCGACTGTGGCAGAATTCGATACCACCGACTTCGACGCTATCAAGATCTCTCTCGCCTCTGCCGACCAGATTCGCAGCTGGTCGCACGGCGAGGTCAAGAAGCCCGAGACCATCAACTACCGCACGCTCAAGCCCGAGAAGGACGGCCTATTCTGCGAGAAGATCTTTGGTCCCGTGAAGGACTGGGAGTGCGCCTGCGGCAAGTACAAGGGCATCCGCTTTAAGGGCATCGTCTGCGAGCGCTGCGGCGTTGAGGTGACCACCGCAAAGGTGCGCCGCGAGCGCATGGGCCACATCGAGCTTGCCGCACCCGTGAGCCACATCTGGTACTTCAAGAGCCCCGCGAGCTTCCCAATGTCGCGTCTGCTCGACATGAAGAGCAAGGATCTTGAGAAGGTCCTCTACTTCGCGAGCTACGTGATTACCGACGTCGACACCGAGGCCCGCGAGGCCGATGCCGACGACCTCAAGGAAGAGCTTGCCGCAGACCTCGAGGAGCTGGACGCCGAGCGCGACGACCAGATCGAGCGCCTGAAGGAGCAGGGTCAGGCCTCTGGAGACGAGTTCGACGACGTCGAGCCGCTCTCCGAGGAGGAGGTCCGTGCCGGCATTGCCGACCTCGAGGAGGAGTACGAGGAGGAGAAGGCGCTGCGCCGCGAGGCCTACGAGCAGTTCATGCAGCTCGAGAAGCGCCAGCTCATCTCCGACGAGGCGCTCTTCTCCGAGCTCAAGCGCTACTACGGCATCTACTTCAAGGGCGGCATGGGCGCCGAGGCCGTGCGCGAGCTGCTCCGTGGCATCGACCTCGAGAAGGAGGCCACCGAGCTCCGCGCCATCATCGCGTCCGAGGACTCCCAGAAGCAGAAGCGCGAGAAGGCCATCAAGCGCCTGGAGATTGTTGACGCCTTCCTCAAGGGCGGTAACGACCCTGCCAACATGATTCTGGACGTCATTCCCGTGATTCCGCCCGACCTGCGCCCCATGGTGCAGCTCGACGGTGGCCGCTTTGCCGCGTCCGACCTGAACGACCTCTACCGTCGCGTGATCAACCGCAACAACCGACTCAAGCGCCTGCTCGACCTTGACGCCCCCGCGATCATCGTCAACAACGAGAAGCGCATGCTCCAGGAGTCCGTGGATGCCCTCTTTGACAACGGCCGCCGTGGTCGTCCCGTCACCGGCCGTGGCGGACGCCCGCTCAAGTCGCTCGCCGAGGCCCTCAAGGGCAAGCAGGGCCGCTTCCGCCAGAACCTGCTGGGCAAGCGTGTCGACTACTCCGGCCGTTCGGTCATCGTGGTCGACCCGCACCTCAAGCTGCACCAGTGCGGTCTTCCCTCGGCCATGGCGCTCGAGCTCTTCAAGCCCTTCGTGATGCGTCGCCTGGTCGAGCTGGGCAAGGTCGAGAACATCAAGGGTGCCAAGCGCGCCATCGACCGCGGCATGCCCGCCGTCTGGGACGTGCTCGATGAGGTCATCCAGGATCGCCTGGTGCTTCTCAACCGCGCACCTACGCTGCACCGCCTCTCCATCCAGGCCTTCGAGCCGGTCCTTGTTGAGGGCAAGGCAATCCACCTGCACCCGCTGGTGTGCGCCCCCTTCAACGCCGACTTCGACGGCGACCAGATGTCGGTCCACGTGCCTCTCTCCACGCAGGCGCAGACCGAGGCGCGCGTCCTCATGCTCTCGACCAACAACCTGCGCAAGCCTGCCTCCGGCGAGGTCGTTACCGTGCCTTCCCAGGACATGGTCTTTGGCACGTACTTCCTCACCACCGCCAAGGACGGCGCCGAGGGCGAGGGCCGCGTCTTCGCGGACTTCGATGACGCCATCCTTGCCTTCGACAACCGCGACAACCTGGACATCCAGGCCAACATCAAGGTTCGCGTGAGGGCCCAGGACGCCAACGTTGTCGAGAACGGCCGCAGGATCTTCCGCACCTTCGACAAGTGGAACAGCCCCGTGGACTACGACGTCACCGATCACTCGGTGCGTGTCGACACCACCGTTGGCCGCGTTATCTTCAACACGCGCTGCCTGCCTGCGGACTACCCCTTCATCAACTACAAGATGAACAAGGGCGACATCAAGAACCTTGTCAACGACGCGTGCGATCGCTACAGCACCGCGGACGTCGAGCCTATCCTCGACGCCATCAAGGAGACGGGCTTCCACTACGCCACCGTGGCTGGCCTTACGGTCTCGGTCTGGGATGCCGTCATCCCGCCCGAGAAGCAGGAGATGCTCGACGAGGCGCAGGACAAGGTCGACGAAATCAACGAGTACTACGAGGACGGCTTCCTCTCCGAGAGGGAGCGCCACGTGGAGGTCGTCAACGCCTGGACCGAGTGCACCAACGAGCTTGGCTCCAAGATGCTCGAGGGCTTCGCCGAGGACAACCCCATCTACATGATGGCTGACTCCGGCGCCCGTGGTTCAAAGACGCAGCTCCGCCAGCTCGCCGGTATGCGTGGCCTCATGGCCGATATGTCCGGCGATACCATCGACCTGCCCATTAAGGCAAACTTCCGCGAGGGCCTACTCCCGCTTGAGTACTTCATCTCCACCTACGGCGCCCGCAAGGGCCTCGTGGACACGGCCTCTCACACGTCCGACTCGGGCTACCTTACCCGCCGTCTGGTCGACGTGGCACAGGACGTCATTGTTCGCGAGGAGGACTGCGGCACCGACGAGGCCGTGACCTACCCGCTCATCAAGCCGGGCGAGAGCGACGTGGACACCGACCTCATTGGCCGCTGCGCACTCAACGACATCGTTGATCCTGCCACTGGCGAGGTTCTCATCGCTCGCGACGGCTACATCGAGTCCAAAGACGACCTTAAGATGCTCGTTGCCCACGGGCTCAAGAAGGTCCAGCTCAGGGCCCTTCTCACCTGCAAGTCCAAGTACGGCGTCTGCCAGAAGTGCTATGGCTGGGACCTCTCGACCCGTCGTCCCGTCAACATCGGCACGGCCGTTGGCATCATCGCGGCCCAGTCCATCGGCGAGCCGGGCACCCAGCTCACGATGCGTACGATTCACTCCGGCGGCGTCGCTGGCGCTGACGACATCACGCAGGGCCTCCCCACGGTCGCTCGCATGTTCGACGTCGTCGGCAACGTCAACGAGAAGATCCTTGGCCGCGAGGCAGACCTCGCGCCCGTCTCGGGTACTCTGCTCATCACGCCCGAGCAGACCGAGTACCTCATCCGTATCGTCGACAGCGACGACCGCTCCCGCATCCTTGAGGAGTGGCGCATCCCCGCGTCCGCGCGCTTCATGCCGGGCATGGAGGACGGCGTCGAGGTCCGCGCCGGCGACCAGATCACCCGCGGCTTCGTCAACTTCCGCAAGCTGCGCAAGCTCACCGACATCGAGTCGACGATGCACACCTTTGTCGCCTCTGTCAAGGACGTCTACACCTCCCAGGGCGTCGACCTCAACGACAAGCACATCGAGGTCATCGCCCGCCAGATGCTGCGCCGCGTCCAGGTGACCAACCCCGGCGACTCCCAGTACCTCCTCGGCCAGTACGTGGACCGCTACGTCTTTGCCGACACGGTGCGCAACGTTGCCCTGGCTGGCGGCACTCCGCCCGAGGCGGAGCCCGTCATCCTTGGTACGCTCAAGGTTGCCAGCTCCATCGACTCCTGGCTCTCCAGCGCGTCGTTCATCCGCACCGCTGGCGTCCTCACCGACTCCTCCATTGCCGGTGACGTGGACCACCTGCTCGACCTCAAGTCCAACGTCATTGTGGGCAAGCAGATTCCCGCCGGCACCGGCCTCTCCGCGTACCGCGGCGTCGAGCTTACCTACCATGGCACCAAGATTGACGGCCCCACCTCCCCGCAGGCGCAGAGCCTGCCCGAGTGGGCTCCCGACGAGCTCAAGGGTATCGAGGAGAAGCTCCCCAAGCAGCTCGACTGGGTGGGCGACGACTACGGCTACGGTGGGGTCTACTCGAAGAACGGCCGCACCCTCTCCAGCGAGGATGCCAAGCTCTACCTCTTCGACGACCTTGGCGTCTCGCAGCGCTGGACCAACAAGTTCAGCGAGGTGGGCATTGAGACCGTGGGTGACCTTATCGGCAAGACCGAGGATGACCTGCTGCGCATCGATGGCATTGGAGCCAAGGCTATCGAGGAGCTTCGCGACGGCCTTGAGGCCCGTGGCCTGCTCTACATCCTCGAGCCGGATGACGACGAGGCAGATTCCGAGGACCTCTCGCAGCTCCTCAACATGGTCTTCTCGCCCGATGCCGACTCTGACATCATGCTGGGCACCGCAGCTCCCGCCAAGCACCACTACGACGACGAGCTTATCGGCGGGTCCTCTGACGCGCAGTCCAACGACTCCGACGTCATCAACGAGGACCTGGGCTCCCTGGACGACCTGCTTTCGCAGGTAGTCAAGCAGGAGAACGCGTCTGACGACGGTGACGAGAACAACGAGTAGCCCACGCACGGGCCAGGCGGCAAACCTGTCGCACAGATAGACAAGCGGGCCCCGGCATCGTGCCGGGGCCCTTTTGTGTGCGTGGCCCCGGGCTCGTGTGGCAGCCAAGTGGTAACCGGGTACCATGAACCAGAATGAGAGTTGATGTTGCCGCCAACGGTGGGGGAGGACCCATGAATGAGGCGTGCTCGAGGGACCTTCTCGACGAGTATCTAGCTAACGACGACGTGGTCTATGACGCCACGCAGATTTTTGACGCGCTCTCTGACCTGACGCGCTTCCGAATTTTGGGGGCGCTCTCGCTGGGCGAGAAGAGCGTCTCCGACCTTGAGGAGATTTGCGCCGTCTCGCAGTCGGCAATATCGCACCAGCTACGGCTGCTTCGCGACCGTGGGTTGGTGACGGCCCGTCGCGACGGGCGTCGGGTGATTTACTCGCTGGCAGACGAGCACGTGACCACCCTCATCTCCGTTGGCCTGCTGCACGCCGCCGAACCCGTGCGTGCCAGCGAGGAGTAGGTTGTCTCGCCGCTTGATTGGCGTTGTCCCCCTCAACGTAGCATCGTTCTATAGCGGAATCTGAGAAGGGCGATACTTTTGACCTGCGCAAACGTCCGTCTGAGTTCTCAAAAACCGATAAAGAACAGGAATGCGGGCGGGGTCGCTTTGCCACTCGCCGCAGGGTAGCTATAGGTCGATGTCTTCTCTCGGCTCAATTTATTGCGCGAAATTTCTTGATGAGTGGTGAGTCAACTGGGTGGTTGCTGTATCGGCGAGAAATATCGCGCAATAACAGCGAGCTGAAGGCAAGGCTAAAGCCAGTATGACGATCAGGTGCAGAGGTCTCCGTTGACCAGGGGATACCATCGTGGTAATGTTCGTATGAACACGTGCTCATGTGTTCACGAGATTGGACATCTGAGCGCCTAGGTGTACGGCTGAACTAACGGAGGACACGATGTCTTGCTCATGCTGCCACCACGAGGATGACGATAAGGACGAGAAGACCGCCTGCGCTACCTGCGCCGATGCCAATGAGGAGACGCTCGAAGGCGAGGGCGACGAGGAGGACGAGGATGATGACGATGAGGACCCGTCGGTCCTCAAGCGTCGCATTATCATTGCTGCCGTGCTTCTCGTTGCGGCGGTCATCATCCAGCGCGTAACGAACCTTCCGCTCTGGGCGCAACTCCTCATCTACCTGCCGTCCTACGTGGTCGCGGGAGGTAGCGTTATTGCCGAGGCCACCGAATCCGTGGCGCACGGGCACCCCTTCGACGAGGACTTCCTCATGTCCATTGCCACCATTGGTGCCCTGCTCATTGGCTTTGTGCCCGGTGGAGAGCCCCAGTTTGCCGAGGCCGTCTTCGTAATGCTCTTCTTCCAGGTGGGCGAGCTCTTCGAGGGCATCGCCGAGGGCAACTCCAAGCGCTCGATCAAGGAGCTTCTGGACATCCGCCCCGATGCCGCAAACGTTGAACGCAACGGTGAGGTGGTCGTTGTCGACCCCAATACGGTGCAGGTGGGGGAGGTCATCCTGGTAAAGCCTGGCGAGAAGATCCCCCTCGACGGAACTGTGATCGAGGGTACTTCGAGCCTCGACACCCGTGCCATCACGGGCGAGTCCGTGCCGCGCTCGGTCAAGCCTGGCGAGGATGCGTTCTCTGGCTGCGTGAACCTTTCCGGCGTGCTTCGCCTGCGCGTGACCAAGGCGTTTGGCGAGTCCACGGCAAGCAAGATCATCGACATGGTCAAGAATGCCGGCTCCAGCAAGTCCCACTCGGAGAAGTTCATCAAGCGCTTCGCCAAGGTCTATACGCCCATCGTGGTCTACCTGGCCATTGCTGTGGCGATACTCCCGCCGCTCGTCTCGGGGGACTTTGGCGCCAACTTCGCCAAGTGGCTCCTGCGTGCTCTCACCTTCCTCGTGGTCTCGTGCCCCTGCGCGCTGGTCCTCTCGGTGCCCCTCGCGTTCTTCGGTGGCATTGGAAGCGCCTCCAAGCACGGCATCCTCGTAAAGGGTTCGAACTACCTCGAGGCCCTGGCAAATGCGCAGGTTGTCGTATTCGACAAGACGGGCACGCTCACCAAGGGCGTTTTCAAGGTCACTACGGTCCATCCGTCGCGTCTAACCGAGGAGCAGCTCCTCCACCTTGCGGCTCACGTGGAGCACAACTCCACGCACCCCATCGCGGCCGCGCTTCGCGATGCCTATCCCAGTGACCACGACGGCTGCACCGTGTCTGACGTCACCGAGGAGGCAGGCCACGGCGTGCTTGCCACGGTCAACGGTCACAGGGTGGCCGTTGGCAACGACCGGCTGATGGATGAGGTGGGCGTCACCTGGCAGGGCTGCCACACCTCCGGGGGCACCGTGGTGCACGTGGCCGTGGACGGCGAGTATGCCGGCCACATCCACATCTCCGACGAGGTCAAGGATGACTCCCGCGAAGCGATTGCCAACATCAAGGCCGAGGGCGTCCGCCGCTGCGTAATGCTCACGGGTGACCGCGAAGCAACCGCGGCAAGCGTTGCTCGCGACCTCGGGCTAGACGAGTACCACGCGGAGCTTCTCCCGGCGGACAAGGTCGATCGGGTCGAGCGCCTCCTCGGCGAGCGCGAGAGAAACGCGACGCTCGCCTTTGTGGGAGACGGCATCAACGATGCGCCTGTTCTCGCACGAGCGGACGTGGGAATTGCCATGGGTGCCATGGGCTCGGACGCCGCCATCGAAGCCGCCGACGTGGTTCTCATGGACGACAAGCCCTCCAAGATCGCTGTGGCCATCCGCATTGCCCGCCGCACCATCCGCATTGCCCGGCAGAACATCGTCTTCGCCATTGTGGTGAAGGTCGCAATTCTCTGCCTGGCCGTGGTTGGTCTCGCCCCCATGTGGCTGGCAGTTTTTGGCGACGTGGGCGTTATGGTTCTCTGCGTCCTCAATGCCATGCGGGTGCTGCGCTAGTTTGGGCAACTGGAATTGTGGCGGCATTTCGCATGGCCCCGTGGGATACTTACAGCGATGCCACGCGGGAGGATCGTGGCCGGACAAGTGCGAAAGGGAGACTGTCATGAAGCTGTTGCGTGCGATGCGTGAGCCCCTGAAGTACGTCCAGGGCAAGGGTGCCCTGCTCAAGTTCAAGGACGAGATGGGCTACATGGGCAAGCGCTGGCTCTTCGTCTGCTCGAGGAGCGGCTACAAGGCCTGCCACGACCAGCTCGAGGAGAGCTTCGGCGACGCCGATGACTATCGTCGCTACGAGGTCTTTGGCGGCATCTCGAGCAAGGGCGAGATTGCCAAGATGCAGGCGATAGTCGAGGAGGACAAGATCGATGCCGTTGTCGCCGTCGGCGGCGGCTCCGCGGTAGATACCGCAAAGGCAACTGCCTACTACACCGGCAAGCACGTGGTGATCATCCCCACTGTTGCTGCGACGGACGCCCCCTGCACCGGCCTCTCCGTCATCTACAACGATGACGGAAGCTTTGACAAGTACCTGTTCTATCCCACCAACCCCGATGCGGTCATGGTGGACTCGCAGGTCATCGCCAACGCCCCTGTGCGCTTCCTGGTTGCCGGCATGGGCGACGCCCTGGGCACCTACTTCGAGGGCCGCGCGTCCCTGCGCACCGAGTCTCCCAGCCTTGAGGGCACGGGCATCACGCGTGCAGGCATGGCCCTCGCGAAGCTCTGCTACCAGACGCTGCGCGACTACGGCACCCAGGCGCTCGCCGCGTGCGAGAAGCACGTGGTGACTCCCGCCCTCGATGCCATCATCGAGGCAAACGTCTACCTGTCAGGCGTCGGTGCCGACAACGTTAACTGCGCCGCTGCGCACTCCTTCTATAACGGCCTCACCTCGCTCGGTGGCCACAGCGTGCCTCACGGCAACTGCGTTGCCTTCGGAACGCTGGTGCAGCTCACGCTCGAGGGCGCTACGGAGGAGGAGTTCCTCGACGTGCAGGAGTTCTGCCTTGAGGTGGGTCTGCCGGTCACGCTGAGCGAGCTGGGTGTCAAGACCGACGACGAGATCCGTACCATTGCCAAGAACGCCTGCGTCCCCGGCGAGACGATCCACAACCTCGCTGGAGACGTCACTCCTGATGAGCTCTATGCCGCCATCGTGGCCACCGATGCCATTGGCAGGGCGGTCCTGGGCCTGGATGACGAGGAGGACTAGCGCCTCTCGCCAGTCCAGAGAAGGCACTATCTGAGGGCGGGGCGTCACTTTGGTGGCGTCCCGCTCATCTCTCAAGAAGGCGAGCGGATTGCGTGTACGAAGCGTGGAGAAGGGATACGCCCGGTCCCGTGGCTTTTTGACAACTGCAGGGAGCGCGCGTAACGTATCACCTCGCGCCAATCCAGGGCGACGGTGCTGCGCTGCCCTTAAGATTCGTGTACAAGCACGTAGATAGGTATAGAAGGAGAGAACTTTGCCTACCATTAACCAGCTCGTCCGCCACAGCCGCGTGAGCGTCAAGGCCAAGTCCAAGAACGCCGCGCTCCAGCACAACCCCCAGAAGCGTGGCGTCTGCACCCGCGTCTTCACCACCACGCCCAAGAAGCCTAACTCCGCCCTCCGCAAGGTCGCCCGTGTGCGCCTCGTGAACGGCATCGAGGTCACCGCCTACATCCCCGGCGAGGGCCACAACCTGCAGGAGCACTCCATCGTGCTCATCCGTGGCGGCCGTGTTCGTGACCTCCCTGGTGTCCGTTACAAGATCATCCGTGGCGCCTATGACTGCGCTGCCGTCCAGAACCGCAAGAAGGCCCGTTCCCGCTACGGCGCCAAGCGCGGCAAGTAAACCATCGCAAGCAACGCAAGCAAACCGTTCTAGGGAGATATAAACATGCCGCGTCGTGCAGCAGCAGTGCGTCGTGAGGTCCAGCCTGACGCCGTCTACAACAACCGCCTCGTGACCCAGCTCATCAACAAGGTCCTTCTCGATGGCAAGAAGGCCACCGCGGAGCGCATCGTCTACGGTGCCTTCAACATGGTCGCCGAGAAGACCGGCGAGGATCCCCTCTCCGTCTTCAAGAAGGCCATGGACAACATCCGTCCTACGCTCGAGGTCAAGCCCAAGCGCGTCGGTGGCGCCACCTACCAGGTGCCCATGGAGGTCAACTCCCGTCGTGCAACCACGCTCGCCATCCGCTGGCTCGTGAACTTCTCGCGTGCCCGCAAGGAGAAGACCATGGCCGAGCGTCTCGCCAACGAGATCATGGACGCCGCCAACGGCGTCGGCGCCTCCGTCAAGCGTCGCGAGGACCTCTACAAGATGGCAGAGGCCAACCGCGCGTTCTCTCACTACCGCTTCTAGTCCGGGGGTAGCTGCATATGGCAAAGATGAAGTACAAGCTCGAAGACCTGCGAAACATCGGCATCATGGCCCACATCGATGCCGGCAAGACCACTACCACCGAGCGCATCCTCTACTACACCGGCAAGACCCACAAGATCGGCGAGGTCCACGACGGTGCAGCCACCATGGACTGGATGGTCCAGGAGCAGGAGCGCGGCGTGACCATCACCTCCGCGGCCACCACGTGCTTCTGGAAGGACCACGTCATCCAGATCATCGACACCCCGGGTCACGTGGACTTCACGGCCGAGGTCGAGCGCTGCCTGCGCGTCCTCGACGGCGCTGTCGCGGTGTTCGACGCCGTCGCCGGCGTTCAGCCGCAGTCCGAGACCGTCTGGCGCCAGGCCGCGAAGTACAACGTGCCTCGCATCGCCTTCATCAACAAGTTCGACCGCGTGGGCGCCGACTTCTTCCACGCTATCGACACCATGAAGGAGCGCCTCTCTGCTCCCGCCGTGGCTGCGCAGATCCCCATGGGCTCCGAGTCCAACTTCTGGGGTCTCGTCGACCTGGTCACCATGACCGCGTGGGACTTCAAGGAGGACGCCAAGGGCATGATCTACCCCGAGCCCATGGAGTCCATCCCCGAGGAGTTCGCTGACCTCGCCCAGGAGAAGCGCGAGGAGCTTCTCGACGCCGCCTCCAACTTCTCCGACGAGCTCATGGAGGCCGTCCTCGAGGAGAAGGACGTTCCCGTCGACCTCCTCAAGGCCGCCATCCGCAAGGGCGTCATCGCAAACGAGCTCAACCCCGTCTTCGTGGGCTCCGCCTACAAGAACAAGGGCATCCAGGAGCTTCTCGACGCCGTTGTCGACTACCTCCCCAGCCCGCTCGACGTTCCCGAGATCGACGGCAAGAACCTCAAGGGTGAGCCCGAGGTCCGTCACGCGGACCCCAAGGAGCCCTTCTCGGCCCTCGCCTTCAAGATCATGACCGACCCCTACGTGGGCAAGCTCACCTACATCCGCGTGTACTCCGGTCAGGCTGAGGCTGGCTCCTACGTCTACAACTCCGTCAAGGACTCCAAGGAGCGCCTGGGCCGCATCCTCGAGATGAACGCCAACGACCGCGTGGACCGCGAGGAGTGCTCCGCCGGCGACATCGTCGCCTGCGTCGGCCTCAAGAACACCCAGACCGGTGACACGCTCTGCGACGAGCACAAGCCCATCGTCCTCGAGTCCATCAAGTTCGCCGACCCCGTCATCGACGTCGCCGTCGAGCCCAAGACCAAGGCCGAGCAGGAGAAGATGTCCGTTGGTCTCGCCAAGCTGGCCGAGGAGGACCCGACCTTCCGCGTCCACACCGACCAGGAGACCGGCCAGACCATCATCGCCGGCATGGGCGAGCTTCACCTCGAGATCATCGTCGACCGCCTGCGCCGCGAGTTCAAGGTCGACTGCAACGTGGGCAAGCCCCAGGTCGCCTACCGCGAGACCGCCGGTCACGCCGTCCAGCACGCAGAGGGCAAGTTCGTCCGCCAGTCCGGTGGCCGCGGCCAGTATGGTCACGCGATCATCGACATGGAGCCCAACGAGGAGGGCAAGGGCTACGAGTTCGTCAACGCTATCGTCGGCGGCGTCGTGCCCAAGGAGTACATTCCCTCGATCGACAAGGGCATCCAGGAGGCGCTCGAGAGCGGCGTCATCGCCGGCTACCCCGTCGTCGACATCAAGGTGACCCTCGTCGATGGCTCCTACCACGAGGTCGACTCCTCCGAGGCCGCTTTCAAGATTGCTGGCTCCATGGCAATCAAGGACGCTCTCAAGAAGTCCGACCCGGTCCTGCTCGAGCCCATCGAAGAGGTCGAGGTCGAGACCCCCGAGCAGTACATGGGCGACGTCATGGGCAACCTGTCCTCTCGCCGCGGCAAGATCGAGGGCATGGAGGACCGCAAGGACACCAAGGTCATTCGCGCCAAGGTGCCCCTGGGCGAGATGTTTGGCTACGCTACCGACCTCCGTTCTCAGACGCAGGGTCGCGCGAGCTACACCATGCAGTTCAGCGCTTACGAGCCCGTTCCGAAGGCCGTCCGCGACGAGATTGTCGCCAAGGCCGGCGGCACCGCTTCCTAGTTAACGACCACGAGCGATAGCTCATTTACGGAGGTTTACAGTGTCAAGCCAGAAGATTAGGATTCGCCTCAAGGGCTACGATCACGAGGTCGTCGACCAGTCCGCTAAGCTCATCGTGGACACCGCTCAGAAGACCGGCGCCCGTGTTTCCGGCCCCATCCCCCTGCCCACCGAGCGCAACCTCTACACGGTCATCCGCTCGCCGCACAAGGACAAGGACTCCCGCGAGCAGTTCGAGATGCTCACCCACAAGCGTCTCATCGACATTCTCGACCCCAGCAGCTCCACCGTCGACTCGCTCATGCGTCTCGACCTTCCTGCGGGCGTGGACATCGAGATCAAGCTCTAGTCCGAGCGCTCAGAGGTATTGCCAAGGGCTCCGTCTCCTCTCGAGACGGGGCCCTTTTTTTCCGCGGGATTGAGTTCCCCGGCAGTGGGATTCCGTTGCCCGGCAGTGGGATTCCATTGCCCGGCAATGGGATTCCGTTCCCCGGCAACTCAATCCCGTGGCGATATGGGTACTATTGAGACTATTGGCTGTGAGGCTAGGGGGTTGTATGTTCTGTCCTCAGTGTGGAAAGAAGCTTGCCGGTACCGAGAAGTTCTGCCCCAACTGTGGCTTTGACCTCTCGGTACCTGTTAGGGATGCAGCTACCCCCAAGTCGGCTCCCATTGAGCCGGCGCCACAGGCGGCCACTATGCCTCCGGCGCCCTCGCAGGCCACCAAAGCCGTTACGCCAGCCGAGCTTGTCACGCTTACGGCGGCACTCCTCATGGGCATTGCCGCGTTCCTGCCGTTCCTCGTTGTCTCTGGAATGAGCTACGACTACTCCGTAGCCCTGACGGATGCCCCCGATGGCGCGGTTCTCGTCCTGCTCGCCATTGTCACCGCCGTCCTGCCTATGCTGCGGCGCCGTACGGCATCGCTCGTTCTTTCCTCAATTACCACGGCATTCTCGCTCTTCGAGATCTGCACGGTGGGCCTTATGCTGCTTGGCTCTACGTCCACGGCGTACTACGTCACCTTGGGCGCGGGCTTCTGCTTGCTGATTCTCGGCATTGTTATGGGTGTGTTTTCGATCGTTCTTCTCGCCCGCGACATTGTTCACGAGAAGCGCGAACACCAGGGTGTCATGGGCTCGTTCATCCCTGCCAACGGAGGCGTTCCCCGTCAGTTGTAAGACGAGAAATCCAAGCGCCTACCCATGGATACGCCCGACGGCGCGGAATGTGAATCCCCAGCTCCTGGGGCCAAAAAAATCTGCGAAGACATTGTGAATGCCCAGTCCTGCGTGTAAACTAGACAGGCTGCACAAAGGGGAGAGGTGTGTCTCGCCCCCGTGTGCTGCTTCTACAGGACGTGGTCCGCTGGGGAGGGCAGAGGAGCTGCCCAATCGTCCCATGACCACCGAAGGTAAGGAATGAGCATGGTCAGCACGATCCTTGGCCGCAAGCTCGGAATGACGCAGGTGTGGGATGAGGACGACAACGTCGTCCCCGTCACCGTCATCCAGGCTGGCCCCTGCACCGTCTCGCAGGTGAAGACGAAGGCGACCGACGGCTACGACGCCGTCCAGATCGGCTTCGGAGACATCAAGTCCAAGCACGTCAACAAGCCCATGGCCGGTCACTTTGCCGCCCACGGCGTCGAGCCCATGCGCTATCTGCGCGAGGTTCGCGTCGAGAACGGCGAGGAGCACCACACCGGCGACGTCGTGACCGTCGCCGACTTCGCGGACGTCAAGTCCGTCGACGTCATTGGCACCTCCAAGGGCAAGGGTTTCCAGGGCACCGTCAAGCGCTGGAACTTCTCCCGCGGCCCCATGACCCACGGCTGCCGTAACCAGCGTAAGCCTGGCTCCATTGGCCAGTGCGCCTACCCCGCCCGCGTCCGCAAGGGCCTGCACATGTACGGCCACATGGGCGACGAGCGCGTCACCGTCAAGAACCTCAAGCTCGTCCGCGTCGATGCTGAGCAGAACCTCATGCTCATCAAGGGCGCCGTGCCCGGTGGCAAGAACGCCCTGGTCCAGGTCCGCATGGCCTAGGGGCCCACGCGAGTAGGCACACACTTAGGCTAACAAGGAGGACTCATGTCCAAGTACGACATCAAGAACGTCGAGGGACAGGCGGCCGGCCAGGCCGACCTCTCCGACGACGCCTTCGGCATCGAGCCGAACATCCCGGTCATCCATCAGGTTGTGGTCTGCCAGGACGCCTGCCTGCGTCAGGGCACCCACTCCACCAAGAACCGTCACGAGGTCTCCGGCGGCGGCCGCAAGCCTTGGCGCCAGAAGGGCACCGGTCGTGCCCGCCAGGGTTCCATCCGTGCTGCCCAGTGGACCGGCGGCGGCGTTGTCTTTGGCCCCACCCCGCGTGACCACTCCAAGCGCATCAACAAGAAGATGGTCAAGCTCGCCATGAGGTCCGTGCTCTCCGGCAAGGTCGCCGATTCCGAGCTCGTCCTCGTTGATGCCCTCTCCTTCGAGAAGCCCTCGACCAAGCAGGCCAAGGCCGTTCTCGATGCCCTGGGCGTCTCGGGCAAGCGTGTCACCGTGGTCATCCCCGATGACGACGTCAACAGCTACCTCTCCTTCCGCAACCTGGAGAAGGTCAACTGCATCGCCGTCTCCGAGGCCAACACCCGCAACCTCATCGACAACGGTGCCCTCGTCATGACCACCGACATCGCGAAGCAGCTCGAGGAGGTGCTTGCATAATGCAGTCCGCATACGACGTCATCATCCGCCCCGTGGTCTCCGAGCGTTCTTACGACCTCATGGAGCAGGGCAAGTACACCTTCGAGGTTGCCAAGAAGGCCCCCAAGGAGGAGATCGCCGAGGCCGTTGAGAAGCTCTTCAACGTCCACGTGGTCAAGGTCAACACCATCAACGTGCGCGGCAAGGCCAAGCGCGTCCGCTACCAGGTTGGCATGACCCGCAGCTGGAAGAAGGCCATCGTGACGCTCGCCCCCGGTGAGCAGATTGAGATCTTCGCTACCCAGCAGCAGGCCGACGCCGAGTAGCAATCCTGCCCGGCCCCTTCGGGGGTCCGGGCTCTTATGCCGCGCATGATGGATACGCGCGGTACCGTGGTAATCCGGTGTCACCCCGCCAATCCCTGAGCAGGGTGGCCAACGGAAACAGAAGGGAAAGAAGTAATGGCAGTCAAGCACCTCAAGCCTACGAGCGCTGGCAGGCGCTTCCAGACGGTCTCGGACTTCTCCGAGATTACCGCCTCCAAGCCCGAGAAGTCGCTCACTGAGCCGCTACGCAAGAAGGGTGGCCGCAACAACAACGGCCGCGTCACCGTCCGTCACCAGGGCGGCGGCAACAAGCGCATGTATCGTCGCATCGACTTCAAGCGTCTGAAGGACGACGTGCCGGCCAAGGTCGCGACCATCGAGTACGACCCGAACCGCTCCGCTCGCATCGCGCTTCTCCACTATGTCGATGGAGCCAAGGCCTACATCCTCGCTCCCGAGGGCCTCAAGGTCGGCGACACCGTCATCTCCGGCAAGTCTGGCGTGGACATCAAGCCCGGCAACTGCATGCCGCTCTCCGAGATCCCCGTTGGTACGCTTGTCCACAACGTGGAGTTCCAGCCCGGTAAGGGCGCGGCCATGGCCCGCTCCGCCGGCACCTCGGTCCAGCTCATGGGCAAGGACAACGGCTACGCGATCCTGCGCCTCCCGTCCTCCGAGCTTCGCCGCGTGCTCCTCACCTGCCGTGCCACCATCGGTGAGGTTGGTAACGCTGAGCACTCCAACATCGTCATCGGCAAGGCCGGTCGTCACCGTTGGGCCGGCGTCCGTCCCACCGTCCGTGGTACGGTCATGAACCCTGTCGACCACCCGCACGGCGGCGGCGAGGGCAAGAACCACACCTCTGGCCGTCCTTCCGTGACGCCCTGGGGCAAGCCCACCAAGGGTTACAAGACGCGCGACCCGAAGAAGGCCTCCAACAGGCTCATCATCCGTCGTCGCAAGTCCAAGTAACGGTACACGAGTAGTAGGAGAAAGAAAGCATGAGCAGAAGTCTCAAGAAGGGTCCGTTCGTGGAGACTCGCCTCCTCGCGCGTGTCACCGCTATGAACGAGGCTGGCAAGAAGGACGTCATCAAGACCTGGTCCCGCTCCTCCACCATCTACCCGGAGATGGTCGGCCACACGATCGCGGTTCACGATGGTCGCAAGCACGTTCCCGTGTACATCACCGAGTCCATGGTCGGTCACAAGCTGGGCGAGTTCGCTCCCACCCGCACCTTCCGTGGCCACAAGGCTAACTAGGGGGTAAGCTCGAATGGCTAACACCGATTCCAACGAGGTCAGGGCCGTCGCACGTTACGTGCGCATCGCCCCGCGCAAGGCTCGCGCCGTCGTGGACCTCATCCGCAACAAGCCCGTCGACAAGGCCCTCGAGATCCTGCAGTTCACCAAGCGTGCGGCTGCATATGACGTCTCGAAGGTTCTGCGTTCCGCCATCGCCAACGCCGAGAACAACAACGGCCTGCGCGGCGACGACCTGTACGTGAAGGCCTGCTACGTCGACGAGGGCCCTACGCTCAAGCGCATCCGTCCTCGCGCCAAGGGTTCCGCTTCGCGCATCAACAAGCGCACGAGCCACATCACCGTCATCGTCGCTCCTCGAAAGGAGGCGTAGGGAAAGCATGGGTCAGAAGGTTCAGCCTACAGGCTTCCGTCTCGGCATCACCGAGGACTGGCGTTCCCGTTGGTACGCCGATAAGAACTACGCCGAGAAGCTCGGCAATGATCTCGAGATTCGTAAGTTCCTCGAGAAGCGCCTCGAGAAGGCAGCCCTTTCCCGCGTCGACATCGAGCGCGCTGGCGACAAGGTGAAGGTCACCCTGTACACCGCCCGTCCGGGCATCGTGATTGGCAAGAAGGGCGCCGAGATCGACGTCCTGCGTTCCGAGCTTGAGAAGGTCGCCAAGGTCGGCAAGGGCCAGGTCGCCGTCGACGTTATCGAGGTAAAGCGCCCCGAGCTCGACGCCAACCTCGTCGCTCAGTCGATCGCCGAGCAGCTCGAGCAGCGCGTTGCCTTCCGTCGTGCCATGCGCAAGGCGGTCCAGTCCGCCCGCAAGGCTGGTGCCAAGGGCATCCGTATCCAGTGCTCCGGCCGCCTGAACGGCGCCGAGATGGGCCGTCGCGAGTGGTACCGCGAGGGCCGCGTGCCTCTGCACACCCTGCGTGCCGTCATCGACTACGGCACCTCAACCGCCCGCACCACCATGGGTGCTTGCGGCATCAAGGTTTGGATCTATCAGGGCGAGAAGCTGCCTGGCCAGCCCAAGCCCACGCCGGCTCTCGAGGGCTCTTCTCGTCCCCGTCGCGCCCGCAATGAGAGGAGGAGCCGTTAATGCTCGCACCTAAGCGCGTTCTTCACCGCAAGGTCCAGCGCGGTTCCATGAAGGGCCACGCCAAGGGCAACACTAAGCTCTACTTTGGCGACTACGGCCTGAGGGCCGAGGAGGCTCACTGGATCACCAACCGCCAGATCGAGGCCGCTCGTGTCGCCATCACCCGTGAGATGAAGCGTGGCGGCAAGATCTGGATCACCATCTTCCCGGACAAGCCCATCACCAAGAAGCCGGCAGAGACCCGCATGGGTTCCGGCAAGGGCAACCCCGAGGAGTGGGTGGCCGTCGTGAAGCCGGGCCGCATCATGTTCGAGATCGCTGGTGTCGACGAGGCTACCGCCAAGGAGGCCCTGCGTCTCGCCCAGCACAAGCTGCCCATCAAGACCAAGATCGTCACCCGCGCCGACCAGGACGGGGAGGAATAGTCACCATGAAGTACAAGGACATCCAGGCCCTCTCGGACGAGGAGCTTGCCAAGAAGCTGGACGACAGCAGGGCCGAGCTCTTCAACCTCCGTTTTCAGATGGCCACCAGCCAGCTGGACAACACCGCTCGCGTCAAGCTCGTGAAGCGCGACATCGCTCGCGTCCAGACCGAGATTCGCGCCCGTCAGATCGCCGCGGAGAAGTCCGCTGCACAGAAGTAGCAGGAGAGAGATAAGACATGGCAGAGACCGAAAGCAGGAACGCGCGTAAGGTTCGCACCGGAACCGTCGTCTCGCTCTCCGGCGACAAGACTGTGACGGTGAAGATCAGCTACCGCAAGCACCACCCCAAGTACGGCAAGATGATGACCATCTCCAAGAAGCTCCACTGCCACGACGAGAATAACGAGTGTGGCCTGGGCGACACGGTGAAGGTCATGGAGACCCGCCCGCTGTCCAAGACCAAGCGTTGGCGCGTCGTCGAGATTGTCGAGAAGGCCAAGTAAGTAGCGAACACCCAGGATTCCCCATGTGCGCCGCTCGCGTGGGCGCACCTCTGGTGGGATATAGGTTCGGAGGAACATCACATGATTCAGATGGAGACCATGCTCAACGTCGCTGACAACAGCGGCGCCAGGCGCGTCAAGTGCGTCAAGGTCCTCGGTGGCTCCAAGCGCCGCTACGCTGGCCTCGGTGACGTCATCATCGGCGCGGTCCAGGAGGCAACTCCCGGTTCCGGCGTCAAGAAGGGCGACATCGTGCGCTGCGTCATCGTGCGCACCAAGAAGGAGGCCCGCCGCAAGGACGGCAGCTACATCCGCTTCGACCAGAACGCCTGCGTCCTGGTCGACAAGGAGGGCGAGCCCAAGGGCACGCGTATCTTCGGGCCCGTCGCCCGCGAGCTGCGCGATCGCAAGTACATGAAGATCGTCTCGCTCGCACCCGAGACGCTGTAAGGAGGCCTGGACACATGCCTAAGATGAACGTGAGGAAGGGCGACAAGGTCGAGGTCATCACCGGCAAGGACAAGGGCAAGCAGGGAGAGGTTCTGCGTGCCATGCCGAAGGATTCCAAGGTCATTGTCGATGGCGCTGCGATTGTGAAGCGCCACACCAAGCCTAACGCCATGAACCAGCAGGGCGGTATCATCGAGAAGCCCGCTCCCATCCACGTCTCTAACGTCATGCTCGTTTGCCCCGTCTGCGGCAAGCGCACGCGCGTTGGTCATGACGTCGATGACAATGGTCGCAGGGTTCGCGTCTGCAAGAAGTGCGGCGCGAAGTTCTAAGCCATTGCGCTAGGACATGCACTAGTCTCGAACCCGGCTGTCGCGCTTGCGACGGCCGGGTTCGTTTGTATTCGCCCGCAAGCGAGGAATTGGGGAGACCCCATGTCATCTGTAGAGAACGTGCTGGTAAAGATTCCTGTAACAGAGGAACAGGCTGCTGCGATGATGGCGACAATGCCATCGGCGACATTTGACTTTGCGGCACCGGTAGGTGACACGAGCCGTCTCCCCAGGACCCCAAAGCTCGACATCTACCGAGAGCGGGTGTCCCAGGCGGACGTTATTCTCGGCAACGTGGCGCCGGCGCTCATCGAGGCATCGCCACGCCTCCAGTGGATTCAGCTTGGCTCGGCTGGGTATGAGGCATACCTCGCGCCTGGCGTGCTCGCCCCTTCGACCATCGTGACAAACGGCACTGGAGCCTATGGTCCGGCCGTCGCCGAGCACTCTTTTGCCATGCTCCTCTCGCTCATGAAGCGTCTGCCTGCTTACCGGGACGACCAACGTGCCCACGCATGGTCGGACGAGGGGATGGTTTCGACCCTGGCTGGCGCACGAGTCCTGGTTCTTGGCGCGGGGGATATCGGCCTCTGCTTCGCCCGCCTCTGCTCGGCAGTTGGAGCCGCATGCGTAGGCATGAGACGGCACGTGTCGAGCAACCTAACACCTGAGTATGCGAAAGCCTTCGAGCGAGTGGCGAGCATGGGAGATCTTTCGCAGGAGCTGCCAAAGGCAGACGTCGTCGCCAGCTTCCTCCCCAGCTCAGCTGAGACGCGTGGCCTTGTGAGCGCTGGATTTCTCGCCAGCATGAAACCGGGCGCGTACCTGGTGAATGCCGGACGCGGCGACCTCATTGATCAGACGGCTCTGCGTGCTGCACTGGAGGAGGGGAGGCTTGCGGGAGCGGCGTTAGACGTCACGATGCCCGAGCCGCTTCCTGCCAATGATCAACTGTGGGATACGCCCAACCTCATAATTACTCCCCACGTCGCGGGCTTCTGGCATCTTCACTCAACCCTCGAGCGCGTTGTTTCCCTTGCGACGGATAACCTTGGTCGCTTTGCTAGGGGAGAGGGTCTCAGGAACCTCGTTCGCGGCTAGACGCTCATTTCCTGTACTAGTATGGGTACACCCCAAGGGGGACCCGTGCCCCACCTCTTCACGGGGTGCGCAGATATCGGGCGTCATGCGCCCGATCAACTGAAGGGAGCACCATGTACGGATACGGATATGGCTACAACACACCTGCCTTTGGCATTGGCGCCTCGGCAGGCATCTTCGTCACCCTGCTCGTCATTGCGTTCATCGCAGCAATAGTCCTGGCTGTCGCGGGATATCGCAAGTACGTGGACGATGGTGACCAGCAGCATTTCAGCCTCAAGGACAGCAGCACCTGGGGGCCGTTCTTTCGCTTTGACAAGCTTGTCATCGACAAGATTCTGAAGGCGCTCTATCTCTTCTGCGCCATCTTCACCGCCTTCTTCTTCCTGGCGATTGTCCTTGCAAGTCTGGCTAACGGAATCGCTGCGTTTCTTGTCTCGCTCATTATGTGCGCGATTCTCTGCCTCATTACCGAACTCATCGAGCGTGTTACGTTTGAGTCGGTGATGCTGAGCGTCATCATCACGCGCAACACTACAGACATCAAGGGCATTCTGAGCAACCGTCCCGCTACCCAGCTGCCTCCTTCTGGTCCTGCGCCGGTGCCTCCAGCACAGCCCGTCGCGCCCGCAGAGCCGGCTGTGGAGGTACCCGCTTCTGAAACGCCAGCGCCCGAGGCGCCCAATCCGGAGTCCCCTGCGCCAGAGCCGCCCGCAGAGAGTGGGCCTGCGCCCAGCGCTCCGTCCTTCTGCCCGGAGTGCGGAACGGCAATACAGCCGGGTTCCCACTTCTGCCCCGAGTGCGGCAAGAGGCTCGGCTAGGCGCAATTGCGCGGATCATCTGCTAGGCAGGCCCCTTCTCGCCCAGTCGAGAGGGGGCTTCTCGTGTTGATACTGAGGAGAATTTCTCGCCTGCAAAAGCGACCAACAAGAGGGCTGGCACAAAAAAGCAGGAAACACTATTATTTGACCTTGCGTCGCTAGGCAGGGATTATGCTGTCTCGCGGTGTAGGAAATGGCTCCTGGGAATGCCAGCCCAGGGGGTGCGAGAAAGAAACCCCGCACGTAAACCACCAAGATCTAAGGAGTGAACATGGCAGAAGAGAAGTACGTGCCCCGCCTCAAGCAGAAGTACTACGACGAGGTCCGCGACGAGCTGCAGAAGCAGTTCAACTACGGCAACGTCATGCAGATCCCTCGCTTTGAGAAGATCGTCGTGAACATGGGCGTTGGCGAGGCCGCAACCGACTCCAAGGCAATCGACGGCGCTGTTGCCGACCTGCGTGCCATCACCGGCCAGCAGCCGCTCGTCACGCACGCCCGCAAGTCCATCGCAACCTTCCACCTGCGCGCCGGCCAGGCCATTGGCGCCAAGGTCACCCTTCGCGGCGACCGCATGTGGGAGTTCCTCGACCGCCTCATCGCCGTCGCTATCCCGCGTATCCGCGACTTCCGTGGCCTCTCTCCCAAGAGCTTCGACGGCCGCGGCAACTACTCCATGGGCGTCACCGAGCAGCTGATCTTCCCCGAGATTGACTTCGACAAGATCGACCGCACGCGCGGCATGGACATTACCATCGTGACCACCGCTCCCACCGACGAGGAGGGCAAGGCGCTTCTCGACGCCTTCCACTTCCCGTTCAAGGCGGAGTAGGCCAAATATCGCAATGACCTCGCCCGGGAAAGTCCCGGGCGGTCAAGATGCACTATGAAGGAGGATTTGTGGCTAAGACATCGATGATCGTCAAGGCGAACCGCGAGCCGAAGTTCTCGACGCGCAAGCAGAACCGCTGCCAGCGTTGTGGGCGTCCCCACTCCGTCTATCGCAAGTTCGGGCTCTGCCGCGTGTGCTTCCGCGAGCTGGCGAGCAAGGGCGAGCTTCCTGGCGTCCGCAAGGCAAGCTGGTAGGGCGCAGGGCTCTGGCGTCCAGGCGCCCACGCCATGGGTTTGGGCGAACCGGACACGCAGTTTCATCATGACGAAGGAGAAGGATCAATGAAGATTACCGATCCCATTTCAGACATGCTGACGCGCATCCGCAACGCGAACTCAGCGGGCAAGGCCGAGGTTTCCATGCCTTCGACCAAGGTGCTCGTTGAGATTGCCCGCGTCATCAAGGAGGAGGGCTACATCGAGGGCTACGAGGTGGAGGACACCAAGCCCCAGAAGACCCTTCACATCACTCTTAAGTACGGCAACAGGCGTGCCCGCGTCATCCGCGGCATCCGTCGCATCTCCAAGCCGGGCCTTCGCATCTACTCCCAGGCGGATAAGCTTCCCCGCGTCCTGGGTGGCCTCGGCACTGCCGTTATCTCTACTTCCAAGGGCATGATGTGCGACCGCGACGCCCGCAAGCTCGGCGTCGGCGGCGAGGTCATCGCCTACATCTGGTAAAACTCCCGCTGAATCAAGATAGGAGGAGACAATGTCTCGTATTGGTAAGAAGCCTGTCCAGATTCCGGCTGGAGTCACGGTGACCATCGACGGCACTACCGTCTCGGCCAAGGGCAGCAAGGGTGAGCTCACCCGCACCTTCTCTGAGCTTGTGAGCATCGCCCTGGACGGTGACGTCCTCACGGTCTCCCGCGTTGACGAGTCCAAGGAGTCCAACGCTCAGCAGGGCCTCGTCCGCACCCTCATCCACAACATGGTCGTGGGCGTCTCCGAGGGCTTCGAGAAGAAGCTCGAGCTCACGGGCGTTGGCTACCGCGCCGCACTCAAGGGCAAGGACCTCGACCTCTCCCTTGGCTATTCTCACCCCGTCATCTTCGCCTGCCCCGATAACATCTCATTCGAGGTGCCCGACAACACCCACATCACGGTGAAGGGAATCTCCAAGGAGCAGGTTGGCCAGGTTGCCGCTGAGATCCGCGAGAAGCGTCCGCCCGAGCCATACAAGGGCAAGGGTATCCACTACGAGGGCGAGCACATCCGTCGCAAGCTCGGCAAGGCCGCCAAGTAGTAATAGGACCAGGCACAAGACCATCACCCCGTCAGGTGATGGCGTGACTAAGGAGAAGGAATGAACAAGTATCAGAAGAAGGCAGCTGGCCTCGCGCGTCGCAAGCGTCGCGTCCGCGCCAAGATCTTCGGTACCCCAGAGCGTCCCCGTCTCTGCGTGCACCGCACCAACGCCAACATCTACGCGCAGGTCATCGATGACACCGAGGGCAAGACCCTGTGCTCTGCCTCTACCCTCGACCCCGAGTTCCGCGCAACCGGAAAGGTGGGCTCCAACAAGGAGGCCGCCGCATTCGTGGGCGAGCTCGTTGGCAAGCGCGCCATCGAGAAGGGCATCACCACGGTGAGGTTCGACCGTGGCGGCCGTATCTATCACGGCCGTGTCCAGGCTCTGGCAGACGGTGCCCGCAGCGCGGGCCTGAAGTTCTAGGAGGATTCAATGGCACGTGATCGTAAGCGCCAGCAGGACACGGATCTTCAGGAGCGCGTCGTCTACATCCACCGCGTCTCCAAGACCGTCAAGGGCGGCCGTCGCATGTCCCTCGTGGCTCTCGTCGTCGTGGGTGACGGCAAGGGCAACGTAGGCCTCGGCATGGGCCGTTCCACTGAGGTGCCCCTGGCAATCCAGAAGGGCGTCGAGGACGCCAAGAAAAACATGTTCAAGGTTCCCGTCACCGCCGAGGGCAGCGTCCCCCACACGGTCGAGGGTCACTACGGCGCCGGCCGCGTTCTCATCAAGCCGGCTATCGAGGGTACCGGTGTCATCGCCGGCGGCCCTGTCCGCCCGCTCTTCGAGCTCGCTGGCATCACCAACGTTCTCTCCAAGTCCCTGGGCACCGACAACGCCATGAACATCATCAAGGCTGCTGCCGAGGGCCTGAAGGAGCTCTCCAGCCCCCAGGAGACCGCCGAGCGCCGTGGCATCACCGTCTCCGAGATGTTCGTCGGGAAGGAGAACTAGCGATGGCAGAGAAGAAACTCACCGTCACCCTCGTCCGCAGCGCCGTGACGCAGGTGAAGAAGGACCAGACGGCCACCTGCCGTGCCATGGGCCTTCGCAAGATTGGCGACGTCGCCGTCCTGCCCGACAACCCCAGCGTCCGAGGCATGATCTTCAAGGTCAAGCACCTCGTGACCGTTGAAGAGAACTAGGAGTCACCCAAATGCAGCTCAATGATCTGCGCCCCGCAGAGGGTTCCAGGAAGAACCGCAAGCGCATTGGCCGCGGCAACTCTTCCGGCCACGGCACCACCGCTGGTCGCGGCACCAAGGGCCAGCTCTCCCGCTCTGGCGGCGGCAAGGGCGCCGGCTTCGAGGGCGGCCAGCAGCCGCTCGCCATGCGTCTTCCTAAGCTCCCCGGCTTCAGGAACCCCAACCGCGTCGAGTATGCGCCCGTGAACGTTGCCCGTCTCCAGGAGGTCTTCGAGGACGGCGACACCGTCGACGCCGACTCCCTGGTTGCCAAGGGCGTCATCAAGCGCGCCTATGTTCCCGTGAAGGTCCTCGGTGACGGCGAGCTCACCAAGAAGCTCACTGTCAAGGTGGACAAGGTTTCCGCCTCGGCCAAGACCAAGATTGAGGCGGCCGGAGGAAAGGTCGAGCCGGCGTGCTAAACGGAATCGCCAACGCTTTCCGAGTGCCGGAACTGAGGAAGAAGATTCTCCTCACAGTGGGGATCCTCGTCCTCTACCGCTTCGGTGCGTACCTTCCCGTGCCTGGAGCTCCGTTCCAGGAGATGCTGAGCGCTTATGCCGCCGGCGTCTCCTCGAGCGGTGCCATGGCGGTGCTCAACCTGTTCTCGGGCGGCGCCCTTTCGCGCATGTCCGTCTTCAGCTTGGGCATCATGCCCTACATCACTGCCCAGATCATCCTTCAGATGTTCCAGGCAGTGGTGCCCTCGCTGGGAGAGCTTGCCAAGGAGGGAGAGTCGGGTCAGCGTAAGATTACGCAGTACACCCGTTACCTCACCATTGGCCTTGCACTTCTCAACGCCATCGCCTATCTCTTTTACTTCAAGAGCTTTGGCGTGTCGTTCTCCCAGATGGGGATTCCCGAGGCACTCGAGAACGTCATCGTGGTCTTCACGATGCTTGTGGGCGCAGTGATCATCATGTGGCTGGGCGAGGTCATCACCCAGCGCGGCGTTGGCAACGGCATGTCTCTCATAATCTTCGCGAACATCATGTCTGGCCTGCCCTCGGCGCTCATCTCCTCGGTGACCACCAACGGCAACGCCCTGCTCACGATCATCACGCTCATCGTGATCATCGCGATCGTACCTCTCATCGTGTATGTGGAGCGCGGCCAGCGCCGCATTCCCGTGCAGTACGCAAAGCGCGTGGTGGGCCGCAGGGTCATGGGTGGGCAGAACACCTACCTGCCCATCAAGGTCAACACGGCTGGCGTCGTCCCCATCATCTTCGCCTCTGCCGTGCTGTACTTCCCGGCCCAGATCGCCGTGTTCTTCCCTGGTGTGGGCTGGATCCAGGCAGTTGCAAATGCCCTTTCCTCGGGCTGGCTCAACTGGGTTCTTTCGGTTGTTCTCATTGTGTTCTTCGCTTACTTCTACACCTCGATGGTCTTCAACCCCGAGGAGACAGCTGACCAGCTTCGCAAGCAGGGCGGCTATATTCCCGGCGTAAGGCCAGGGGCTGCGACGGCAGCGTACATCAAGAGTACGATCGACCACGTTACGCTTCCCGGTGCGCTCTTCATGGCAGTCCTTGCTGTGGTGCCCACCATCATCTTCTGGTTCACTAACGACACACTCATCCAGTCGTTTGGCGGGACCTCGGTGCTCATCATGGTTGGCGTGGCCATGGACACCATCGCGTCGCTCGAGAGCCAACTCAAGATGCACAACTACGAGGGCTTCTTTAAGTAGGCAATCTGTTGCGCTGGGTGCCGGCCGTGGGGCCGGCACCTTTTTCGAAGGGGGATGCACATGAACATCGTTCTGCTCGGTGCCCCGGGAGCTGGTAAGGGCACACAGGCACAGAAGCTCGTCGAGGAGTTTGGCCTTGCCCATATCTCCACGGGTGACCTCCTGCGCGCGGCCGTCAAGGCTCAGTCGGAGCTTGGTCTTCAGGCCAAGGCCTACATGGACGCTGGCAAGCTCGTTCCCGATCAGCTTGTAATTAACCTTGTCAAGGAGCGTCTTCAGGCCGACGACGCCAAGGCGGGTTTCATCCTTGATGGGTTCCCCCGCAATACCGCTCAGGCTGTAACGCTCGACTCCGAGCTTGCTGCCATGGAGCGCAACCTTGACGCGGCGCTTCTTGTCGATGTCAAGCCCGACGTCATTGTTAAGCGCCTGAGCTCGCGTCGTACCTGCCGCTCCTGTGGCTACACTGCTCCTGCTGGCGTTGACGTTTGCCCGCGCTGCGGCGGCGAGATGTATCAGCGCGACGACGACAAGCCTGAGACCATCCAGAAGCGCCTGGATGTGTACCAGACCCAGACTGCCCCGCTCATCGAGTACTATCGCGGTCACTCGATTCTCAAGGAGGTTGATGGAGACAGGCCGGTCGACGAGGTCTATGCCGACGTGCGCGCGCTCCTCACCGCATGATTCACATCAAGAACTCAGAGCAGATTGAACAGATGAAGGCCGCCGGGGCTGTGTCCAAGGCGGCCCTTCGTCGTGCCGGGGAGATGGTTCGTCCCGGCATTACCACCCGAGAGATCGATCAGGTGGTTGAGAGCTACATTCGTCTCCATGGCGCTACCCCAACGTTTAAGGGATACAGTGGCTTTCCCGCCAGCATCTGCTCTTCTGTGAACGAGCAGATCGTCCATGGCATCCCTTCTCCTGCTGTTGCTCTCAAAGATGGCGACATCATCTCGATCGATACGGGCGCCACGCTTGGCGGCTGGGTGGGGGACAACGCCTGGACGTTCTACGTTGGCAATGTGTCGGACGAGGTAAAGGGTCTTTGCGAGGTTACTCGCGACTGCCTCAAGGCGGGTATCGAACAGGCTGTTCCCGGCAATCGCCTGGGTGATGTCGGCGCAGCCATTCAGGAGCTTGCCGAGTCGCATGGGTACGGCGTGGTGCGCGACTACGTTGGTCATGGCGTGGGCCACGTTATGCACGAGGACCCCAACGTCCCCAACTACGGTAAGCGCGGCCGAGGCGTTCGTCTCCAGGTTGGCATGGTCATCGCCATTGAGCCCATGATCACCCTGGGCTCCTATGACTCGCATACCCTTTCGAACGGTTGGACCGTTGTTACCAATGACAACCTTCCTGCCGCTCACTATGAGAACACCATTGCCATCACGAAGGATGGTCCAGTCATCCTCACTGCCGACGAGATTGGACCTTGGTGCAGCATGCAGGGTGGCGAGAGGGACGCCTAGCGCCCTTCTCGCAGATAAAATGCGTCCACGTTGTGCGATTTAAGTGCAACGTGGACGTTTGTGAGGATTTTAGGTAAGATATTTGGTCGCTGTCACAGCGTTGAGAGGGTTGAATTTGAGCAAACAGGATGCAATCGAGCTTGAGGGCAAGGTTATCGAGCCGCTGCCTAACGCCATGTTCAACGTCGAGCTTGAGAACGGTAAGACCATCCTCTGCACCATCTCGGGGAAGATTCGGATGAACTACATCAGGATTCTTCCTGGAGATAAGGTCGTGGTGGAGATTTCGCCGTATGACCTCACGAGGGGTCGCATCACCTACCGTTACAAGTAGGCGCTGCGCACAACGGTTGGTTATTCACGCCTGCGGCTGGGCGATGAGATAGAGTGCCGGGCAGCACCACCTGCCAGGCCAGATGTACTACCAGTACAGGTACTGTCTACTGGAAGGAAAGACACATGAAGGTACGTCCTTCGGTCAAGAAGATGTGCGACAAGTGCAAGATCATTCGTCGCCACGGCAAGGTATACGTAATCTGCGAGAACCCGCGCCACAAGCAGCGTCAGGGCTAGATAACTGAGAGGAGACTCACGTTGGCCCGTATTAATGGCGTCGACCTTCCGCGTGATAAGCGTGTCGAGGTCGGACTTACCTACCTTTACGGCATCGGCCAGACCACCGCAACCAAGATTTGCGCGGCTACCGGTGTTGACCCCTCCACTCGCGTCAAGGACCTGACGGAGGACGAGGTCACCAAGATTCGTGACTACATCGATGCTAACTACACCACCGAGGGCGACCTTCGCCGCGAGGTGAGGCAGAACATTGCCCGTCTGATGGAGATTGGCTGCTACCGTGGCCTTCGCCACCGCAAGGGCCTCCCCGTTCGCGGTCAGCGCACCCACACCAACGCTCGTACCCGCAAGGGCAAGAAGCGTCAGATCGGTGCAAAGAAGAAGGCGTAAGGGGATAACACAATGCCGCAGAAGAAGAATGCCCGTACCACCCGCGTGCGCCGTTCTGAGCGCAAGAACATCGCGGTTGGCCAGGCTCACATCAAGAGCACCTTCAACAACACCATCGTCTCCATCACCGACCCCCAGGGCAACGTGATTTCCTGGCAGTCGGGCGGCACCGTTGGTTTCAAGGGCTCCCGTAAGTCCACGCCGTTCGCGGCGCAGCTTGCTGCCGAGGCCGCGGCTAAGGCAGCCATGGAGCACGGTCTGCACAAGGTCTCCGTGTTCGTCAAGGGCCCCGGTTCCGGCCGCGAGACGGCCATCCGCTCCCTCCAGGCTGCTGGCCTCGAGGTTTCGGGCATCCAGGACAAGACCCCCATTCCGCACAACGGTTGCCGTCCGTGCAAGCGTCGTCGCGTGTAGCTAGGAAGGACACCACTAATGGCAGTTGACAGGACGCCTGTCCTTAAGCGGTGCCGTCAGCTCGGCATCGATCCCGTTGTTATGGGAATCAACAAGGAATCTCACCGTCAGCCCAAGCAGCGCCGCCGCCAGGAGAGCGAGTACGGTACGCAGCTCCGCGAGAAGCAGAAGGCCAAGTTCATCTATGGCGTTCTCGAGAAGCAGTTCCGTAGCTATTACAAGCTGGCTCTCAAGCGCGAGGGCATCACGGGCGACAACCTCATGACCATCCTCGAGTCAAGGCTCGACAACGTCGTGTTTCGTCTTGGCTTTGCCCGCACCCGCAAGGAGGCCCGTCAGACCGTTCTCCACGGCCACATCACCGTGAACGGCCACCGCGTGGACATTCCCTCCTACCAGGTGAAGGCTGGCGACGTCGTCGCCGTGGCCCCCAAGGCCAAGGACCTTCTCCCCATCAAGGAGGCCCTCATCTCCTCCGAGCACATGGCTGTGCCGGCCTGGCTTGAGGTCGACATCGAGAAGCTCCAGGGCACCGTCCTTCAGCTTCCCAGCCGTGACCAGATCGATCTCGACATCGACGCCCAGCTCATCGTCGAGCTCTACTCCAAGTAAGCCCGACACAGTTTGGAGGTAGCAATGTCCGAGTTCATCCGGCCTACTGTGTCGGTAGAAGAGATCAGCGACAACCTCGCACGCGTGAGCGCAGAGCCACTCGAGCGTGGTTATGGTGACACGCTGGGTAACTCCCTGCGTCGCGTGCTGCTGTCCTCCCTCGAGGGCGCAGCCGTCGAGGCCATCCAGATCGATGGCGTGCAGCACGAGTTCACCACCGTGCCGGGTGTTTACGAGGACGTCACCGATATCGTCCTCAACGTGAAGGGCCTTGTGTTCCGTTCCATGGGCACCGGCGAGGAGGCAACCGCCTCCATCAACGTCGACGGTCCCATGACGGTCACCGGCGGGGACTTCGATATCCCCGCGGAGTTCACGCTTGTGAACCCCGACCACGTGATCTGCACCCTTGGCGCCGACGCGCACCTCTCCATGAAGATGCGCATTGGCATTGGCCGCGGTTACGTCTCTGGTGATGACAACGAGCGCGAGAGCGACCCCATCGGCATCATTCACGTGGATTCGCTCTACTCGCCCGTGCGCCGCTGCGCAAAGTCCGTCGAGCCCTGCCGCGTTGGTCGCCACACCGACTACGACCGCCTGCTGCTCGAGGTGGAGACCAACGGCTCCATTAGCCCGCGTGACGCCATCGTCGAGGCCGCCAATATCATCAACCAGCACATGACGGCCTTCATGGGCCTCGCGGACGTCGATGAGCCCCAGGAGGACGAGTCGATCTTCGCAACGGGCGCCGAGGAGGACAACGCCGAGCTCGACAAGCAGATTGAGGACCTGGACCTCTCCGTCCGCTCCTACAACTGCCTGAAGCGCGCCGGCATCCACTCCGTGCGTCAGCTCGTGGAGTTCTCCGAGAACGACCTTCTCAACATCCGCAACTTTGGCGTCAAGTCCATCGAGGAAGTCAAGGACAAGCTCGAGTCCATGGGACTTTCCCTCAAGGCTTAGGCCGCCGCTCGCATCGCATAGGAGAAGCTAGACATGAGGCACAACAAGAAGAGGGGCATGAAGCTTGGCACCGATGCCAGCCACACCAAGGCCATGAAGAAGAGCCTGGTCTCTGCCCTGCTTGCCAATGATCGTATCAAGACCCTTGAGCCGCGCGCCAAGGCCATTCGTCCGGACGTGGACAAGGTCATCACCTGGGCTAAGAAGGGCGACCTGCACTCTCGCCGTCTTGCCATCGCAAAGGTTGGCGACAAGGAGATTGTCCGCGAGGTCTTCGAGAAGGCCGCTCAGGGCATGTGGGCTGACCGCAACGGCGGCTACACCCGCATCATGAAGCTTGGTCCCCGCAAGGGTGACGGCGCAGAGGTCGTCATCATGGAGCTCGTGACCGAGGCCGTCACGCCCAAGACCAAGGCTGAGCCCAAGGCTACTGTGACCAAGGTTGCTGCGGCGCCTTCCGAGGAGCCCAAGGCCGAGGAGGCCCCTGCTGAGGAGCCGACCGCCGAGGCTGAGACCGAGGAGAAGGCCGAGTAGGTCATCCCCTCCAGAAGGTCCAAGCACTCACTGGGGCCCCAGCCAAACGGCTGGGGCCCTTTCTTGTGCGTAGGGTCCTCGGCCCTCGTGGTAAGCTCCATGCGTCGTAAACTTTTGTCAAAAGAAAGCTCACACCACATGCCAGAAGCTCCAAACGGTCCCATGCCCATCCACCGTCCAAGCCGCACCGAGCGAGATGTGCCCTTGGTTGAGGGAGTTCCTGCTTCGGGTACGCTTGTGCTCTGTGTGGGATACCGCGGGGCGGACTTTGCTGGCTTTGCCGAGCAGCCCGCCATGCGAACGGTTGCCGGCGAGCTGCGGCGCGCGCTCTCGACAGTCCTACGTCGCGATGTGGAGCTTGTTTGTGCTGGACGGACAGACTCCGGCGTTCATGCACTCTCGCAGTACGTGAGCATTCCCGTGAGCGAGGGGGAGCTGAACCTTGCTGGCCGAACGCTCTCGCGCTCGCTTGTGGCGCTTACCCCGGACGACATCTCCATCCGGGGGCTCTATCGCGGTGATGCGCTCTTCTCGGCGCGCTTTGACGCTACCTCGCGCTCATATCGCTACCGCATTGCTACCGGCGATGCGCGGCCTGTGCTCGCCTGGGATCACGCATGGTGGTACCGCGGAGACCTGGACGTGGATGATATGCAGGCCGGAGCCACCTGCCTGGTTGGGGAGCACGACTTCAAGAGCTTCTGCAAGGCGACCTCGGCAGAGGGCAAGCCCACGAGCCGCTATCTCGAGCGCGTGAAGGTATCGCGCGTGGTGGAGGCCGGGGAGCCCCTCGTGGCGATAGACGTTACGGGCAACGCATTCCTCCACAACATGGTTCGCACCATCGCTGGCACCCTTGTTGAGGTGGGCAGAGGACACAGGGCCCCCTCTTGGGTGGAGAAGGTCCTTGCAGCACAAGATAGAGCTGCTGCGGGGCCATGCGCTCCGGCGCAGGGCCTCACGTTTGTCGGGGTAGAATACTCCGACGGACTTCTCGCGCCCTGGGCCTAACCCAGTGCCTGTTGTGTTGGAGGATATGCTTTGGACATGCTTGTCGACGTAATTGCCGACTCGGTGCTTGATACGTTTGAGCTCGTGCCCTTCCTGTTTGTGACCTACCTTGCCATGGAGGCGCTCGAGCATTCAACCGAGGGTCGCATGCAGGGGTTTGTTGCGCGCGCAGGGCATGCGGGCCCTGTTGTGGGCGCGCTTCTCGGCGCCATTCCTCAGTGCGGCTTTTCCGCAATGGCAGCTACGCTCTTCTCGGGCGGAGTGGTCACGGTTGGCACGTTGGTGGCCGTGATCCTCTCGACCTCAGACGAGATGGTGCCGGTGTTTCTCGCCCACCAGGAGCCCGTTGGGCGCCTGCTCTCGATTATGCTGCTCAAGGTTGTCGTGGGTATTATCGTGGGCCTGCTCCTGGATGCCATGCTGCATGCCGTGCGCCACGTGGGCAACCCCAAGCCCCACATCCACGACCTCTGCGAGCGTGCGCACTGCCACTGCGAGGACGAGGAGGGAGAGGAGGACGCGCCCTCCGAGCAGGCCTCCGGTGATGCAACTCACGCCCACCACCACGGGTACGGCCACTGGGCCATCGTGCGCTCTGCCGCCGTGCATACCGTGCAGGTGACGGGGTTCATCCTTCTTGTCACGTTCCTCTTTGGTCTGCTCATCGAGGTCATGGGCGGAGACGAGCTGGCGCTGCTCCTTGGAAGCCACCCCGTGCGGGCAACCTTCCTGGCAGCGCTCGTGGGGCTCATCCCCAACTGCGGCGCCTCCGTTGCCATCACCGAGCTCTACCTCGATGGGGTACTTGGTGCAGGGTCCATGGTGGCGGGCCTTCTCGCCTCTGGCGGCGTTGGGCTTCTCGTGCTCTTCCGTACCAACAACAACGTGCGCCAGAACATTGCCATCACGGCTTTCGTCTACGTGGTTGGGGTCGTCGTGGGACTTATCGTCTCCGCTTCAGGTATCCTCTTCTAGATGCCGGGATACCCGGCTCCAGGCAGTGGATGACGGGAGGGTTCCATGGCTAAACAGCGAGAGCGATTTGAACGGACCGACGTCCCTCGCGACAACCCTCACCGCAACCTTATAGCCGGCATCGTGCTTGTTGTGGTATTTGTCGCCTGTGGGATTGTTGTCTCCACCGCATGGAAGCGCGCGCAGGTACAGTCTCACCTGGGCGACAGCAGCCTCAGCTCCTCGGTGAGCAAGACGCCATCCGTGTCGGACCTTGGCTATACCGTATCGAGCGACACCTTCATGGGCATCCTGCTGCTCACTACGGACAACCTCGATGCGTCCGAGACGGGCGGGGCCAACCTCTCCTCGGCGGAGCTCCTGGTTTACGACGAGACCGCAGCCACGGGCAAGCTCGTCTCCATTCCCACCGACACCAAGGTCTCTTACGACGGACAGGACACTACCTTGGCCGAGCTCTTCAACAGCACTGGCGCCGCGGCCTGCGTCTCTCCGCTTTCCACGGCGGCCAACCTGCCCGTCACGCATGTCATTGTCTCGACGAGTGCCGTGTGGGACGAGGTGCGCTCGCTCGCCGGTGTGGGCGTGAACTCGCTCATAAGCCGTGCGACCGAGTTCCTCTCGTCCATACGCACCGACATGTCGTCGCAGGAGATTCTCGACCTGGCTGAGAAGGTGCAATCGGCCGGGACGGATGGCCTCTCGAAGGTTGATGCGCCCATGGTGGACGAGACCACAACCGACGAGAGCGGAAATGCCGTCTCGACGGGCTACCGCGTGATTGACCAGGCGTCGCTCGGCCTTGCTGTGGGCACGCTTGTCAGCAACGAGGGATAGCGTCCGCGCTGGCGGCGAACGTCCCTGTGCGAGCGGCGAACGGCACTACATCTTTAGCGCTGTGTCTCTCTCCTGGGCTTTATCTGTAGTAATGGTAGTTGCCCGCGATTGACACGCAGGCTCCACGAACGGCTGATACCCTTTCCTCAACATTTGGTGGGGCTGCAACGCAGTCCTCTGGGACGGTCTTCGGGGAGGAGAGTCGCGCCAGGATATGCCGAGCACCATGCATAAGGAGCCCGTTGTCTCGATTGTCATTGCCACGCGCGGTGATGCTGCCACGATACGACGAGCTCTAGAGAGCATCCAGAATCAGACGCTGAGAAGCCACGAGACCATCGTGGTAGACGACGGCTCGACGGACGGAACGCCGGGCATCGTCGACAACATGGCGCAGCGAGACCTCACCATCTCGCTGGTGCAGGCCGATGGCTGTGGGTTGGCGGCTGCGCTCGATCTGGGGATGTCCCGTGCGCGTGGTCACTACCTGGTGTTCTTTGATGCGAGCGGCTGGGCGAACCCAGACATGCTGGCAGACCTGGTGGGTGCGGCGGAGGAGTCTTCGCTTGAGCTTGCCATAGCGGGCTTCTCGGCAACCGTCGTGGGGGATGGACGCCGGCAGGAGTCCATTGAAGCAAACCAGCCCGCCTACGTCTTTCCCACCCAGCACGACTTCCGTGCTGGCGCATGGCAGCTCTTCGAGGGCAATCTTCTCTCGTCACCCTGTGCAAAGCTCTTCCTGCGCTCTCGCGTGGAGGGACTGGGTCTCTCGTTTGCCGACGGGGACGGCGATTGCACGGACGCCCTTTCGTTTATGGCTGGCTACGTGCGTGACGTCGAGCGGGTTGGACTTACCGGACACGCGCACTACCACGTTGAGAGCCGCTCTCCGCAGCGCCTGCCCGGCTTCTCCGTGCGCGACTACCGGGCGCTCGAGCGGCAGTATGGCACCCTTGTGGGCGTCTACCACCACTGGGGCCTCGACGGGGATCCTACGAGCATGGGGCTCATCCAGAATCGCTACTTCGAGTGCCTCGTCGACTGCGTGGCAGGGGTCTTCTCGGACCGCTCCGGCCTCTCGGCGGCGGAGCGTCGTCGCCTTGTTGGGGAGATGGTCTCCTCAGACCGCGCGCGCCTTGCTGCCGACGTGGCGCGTCCCCGCGGCATGGGCGCAAAGGCCATGCAGGGGCCCATTCGCTCCGGCAACGCCGGCCTTGCGTATACCGAAGGCTTTCTCGCCTCTTTTATGAAGCGTGGTGGCGAGAGGGGCTTGGGTCCGTTCTGCACGTCGCTGTAGGGGTAGCCGCGGCAGCGGATGCAATCATGAAAGGTGCGGCTTAATAGCAGTTAGCCCTGTGCGCTGTTGAGAAGAACCGCTGGTAGATAGCTTGTGGCTGTTCTGCAGGGTTCTATTAAGCCGCAGGTTTCACGTTTTGCGGCCATAGCCGCCCGCATGCGCCCCCCTCGCTACGCGCCCGCTCCGGCGCGACCCCTGCGGTGCCGCAGGAAGCTTGTGATTGAGAACCACGTGTAGCTGGGGCTTGTGTGCCGCAGGCGGTACCACACCTCGCCAGCGGCAGCAGGCAGCATTGAGAGGTGGCCAATCTTTGGGTCTGGCCTGCCCGTGAGCTCGCAGTAGAGCCGCTTGGCGGCTGGCGTCACCAGCGGCTGCTCCATCACCAAGTCGTAGTCGAGCCGCTGGTAAACGGCTGTGACAGCCTCGCGAACGCCAGGGTGGTCAAGGCCAACCGCGTCAATGGTGAGGCCGCAATAGTTGATGGCGCGCTTGGTCTGCGCCGAGAGCACGCGCCTGTCGGTGACGCCCAAGCGCTCAACGATGTCCTGCATGTCGTTCCAGCGCTTTATTGGCAGCAGGGGATCGCGGCGCGTGGAGGCGACGAGCTTCTCCTCCGTGTCCTCGCGGTAGTTGTAGTAAGGGCGGTTCACGTAGGCAATGCGGTCCGTCTGACAGAGGGTCTCAACCAGGAAGGGGTTGTCGGCCCAGGCGGCGCCCGGGTACTCGCGGAAGCGGATGTGCTTCTCGTCCAAGAATGCCTTGCGATAGAGGGCCGTCCAGATTGCCGGATGGTGCTCTAGAAGGGCGATGCCGTCGCCGATGGCGAAGGGCTGGCTCGGCGGGTTCACGCGATCCTGGTACAGGCAAACCGTGCGCAGCTCGTTGGGTGTGCTGGCGTTGAAGATGCGCCAGTAGGAGGACCTCACGATGTCCACCGGGCCGCCGTCGAGCGAGTCCGCAAAGGCGAGAAGGTCGCCAAACATGTTGCCTGTGAGGTAGTCGTCCGGCTCGACGATGGCCACGTAGTCCCCGGTGGCGGCATCGATGCCGGTATTGCATGCGGCCCCGTATCCGGCGTTAGGCTTGTCGATAACGCGTACGCGGGGATCACGCGCGGCATGCTCGCGCATGATGTCCAGCGAGCCGTCTGTCGAGCCGTCGTTCACGCAGATGACCTCGATGTTTGCGAACGGCTGCATCTGGATGCTGGTAAGGCACTGGTCGAGGTAGCGCTCCACGTTGTAGGTGGGGACCACCACTGAAACCTTGTGCGAGAATCGCCTGCTGCTTCCGGGTGCCTTGCCTGTTGCATTCGTGGCTTCCACGTGACCTCCCTGCCGCCGACCGCCACGGTGGGTCCGCGGCCGTACCCTATAATACAGTGACTCGGCGCTGGGCTGACGCATTGCTCGCTCGCCCGGACGCACCGCACGCCTTGTACCGGCCACCGCAACCTTGGATGGGACATGGATCGTCTCGCTATTGTGATAGTCACCTTCAAGCGTCAGGAGCTGCTGGGCTCGCTCTTCGACTCAATCGCGGCCCTTACGGTGGCACCGTGGCGCATTGTGGTGGTGGACAACGAGAACTCCCCCCAGACGGCGCAGATGGTGACGGATTTCTCCGCGCGCCTTGCGGCGCAGTGGGGCCAGACGGTCTCAGAGCCGGATTCCGCAGGCGGCGTGGAGCGTGTGGTCTATGACCCGCAGGAGACCAACACTGGCGGTTCTGGTGGCTTCTCAGAGGGCGTGAAGCGTGCCTTTCAGCTTGGTGCGGAGTGGTTTTGGGTCATGGATGATGATGTGGCCGTTCTCCCCGAGGCCCTGGAGCGCCTGGAGCCATGGTCGGCCCGCTATGACGTGGTGCAGGGCCAGCGCTACGACTACGACGGCACTCCCTTCTTCTGGCAGCACCACTTCATGACGTCGCTGTGCATCTACAACCCGCTCTCGCGCGCGGGCTTTAATGGTGCCGACCACCTGGACGTGAACGTCATGTGCTTTGAGGGCGGGCTCTTCCGGCGCGGCGTTGTGGAGAAGATCGGCCTGCCTGACTACCGCTTCTTCATCTACTACGACGACGCCATCTACGGCTACCTGGCAAGCAAGGTGTGCCAGCCCGTGCTGGTGCCCGATTACGTGCTGCGGCGTACGCGAGAGGTACGCCATCAGGAGGTTGGCGCGTCTGGCGTGAGGCAGATTTCATCGACCTCAGACATGACCCGCTACTACATTATGCGAAACCGCGGGTACATGGCGCGCTACTTCATGCTGCACGGAGACTACAACCCCGTGGGGTACGGCTTTGGCACGTTCCTCTCGTTTGCAAAGGAGTTCCTGCGCTTGGTCCTGGTGGACCGAGGCCATTTTGGTCCCAGCTGGGCCAGGCTCTGGGCGGGGTATCGCGACTCAAAGAAGGCCCTGCACGACCCTGCGTGGAAGCCTATGCCGCCTTTGGCGTAGGCGCGGGCGCTACCTGCGGCTGCTTTGCTCCTGGTCAGCCACTCTCTTGCGCTGCTGAGAAGAGATAGGACGTTTTGCAGCCGTTTAGGCGTGGATTTCGTCCGAAATCTTCTCAACAGCGGTGGCACGAACGTTGGGCGTTGCCGCATTCATCGGTTGCCTGCATCCTGCGGCTTATTTGAACTGTGACGCTTGCCTTACCGTTGCCTGACAAGCAGGGGGAACCATCATGGCAAAGATGGACTTTGGTGAAGGTTGTCATGAAGAGCCGCCGTGTGGTCAGTGCCGTTCTTGCCGTCCTGTTTGCCGTCATGTTGGCTGCGTGGGTTGTTGCGATGCCGGGGGAGGGGACGGGCCTGTACGCGCTGGGCATCGTTGTCTTTGGAGCGGCGTGCGCAGCGTGTGGAACGGTTGCCGTGCGTCCCTTCGCTCTTTACAAGAAGCAGAACGCAGCGGGCCAGCCGCTTGCGCTTCGCGCGATTACTTCTCGTACATCGTAAGGTGGACATTGGGGTTCTCAAGCGCCACCCGAGCCACCACGGCGCAGAGGGTCCCAAAGAACGCGCGCCGCTTTGGGTCGGGGTCATCGCGATAGCGAACGACGTCGACGCGGGTGCTCTCGGTCATGTCGCCAAGGCAGTCCTCTAGCGCGGCAAAGTTGTTGCCAAAGTAGTCGGGAAACTTGAGCTTCTTTGCAATCTGCTGGAATATCTCCTGCTCAGAGGCGTCGCTCGCCTCACGGATTTTCACGGTTGCCACGACTCCTCCTAGTAGAGCTGCTCAAAGGTCTTGTAGTGGTCTGGCGTGTAGTACACAAGGCCGTCGTTGGAGTACACAATGCGTTCTGGGCCGCGATGCCCGCCCTGGTAGTTAATGTCGCATTCGTGCCAGGTGCGCCCCGGTGCGTCCGGCAGCGCGCCGTCATCATTGTAGAAGACGCTGCCGCCAATGCTCTTTCCGGGGCAGACCTCGTCGAGGTTGCCCTCCTGTGGGTCCCACCCTGCCTCGCGGGCCTTCGTCTTCGAGATGAAGTTTGATGGAAGCTCTCCATAGGTGTGCAGGTAGAGCGCCACGTCCTCTTTGCTGGTATAGCTGCCATCGCGAGAGATTGTGGTGGCTTGCGGCTGGTCTTGGGAACCTGCCTGTTGAGAGGTGCTGCTGCCGCAAGCAGCAAGGGAGAGACCCAAGACGGCGGTGAGCAGCGCGATGATAAACGCATGTGCAAAGCAGTGAAGCTTTCTCAAGGTTCCTCCCCGCGATGTGGCGTTCGGTTCTTCTCGATTGTATGCGGACTACCCTTGGGTCATTGCAGCGGATGCTCCAAGCCCAGGTGATTCCCTGCTGGCTGCATGAAAACGCTCTAATGAACGGGATTTTGGAGACTGATGCACAAAATCGCTCTATCGAACGGTGCCCTCTGCGCAATGATATCAAACTTCAAATCAACATTGCATAAAAATGCATATATCTTTAAAAATATGTATAACAATGCAAATGAAATTCAACTCTTGATGAGGATGCGTGGAGGGCACCGTTCGATAGGACGCTTTTGTGCAGCCGGAAGAAAAATACCGTCCGATAGACCATTTTTGTGCACTAGTGTAGCGAGCTTTCAATCGCGCGCCGCTTTCTGCATTCCGAGGGCTCTGCAGCTCGTTGGCCGAGGACGCCAATTATTGAACGTAATTCCTGATGGGTACCGTATTTGCCCAGCTATAGCTGACTTGACCCGAGAATTTCGTACGAAAACGTCTGTTCAAGGTGCTTGAGCGCAGCGATGTCCCATCCCGCCGTGCGTTTCTCGCTCGCTGAGAAAACCTGCGGTTTAATAGCGGCGCCCGAGAAGGCCGCAAGCGCTCGACCTGCAGTTCTTCTCAGCGACGCATGAGGCTAACTGCAAGTAAGCCGCAGGTTTCCGCTACACGTGGGTGCCTTGGAGACGAGGCTTCGCCGCGGACGCTACCGCAGACAAGCAACGGGCCCCGAGGCAATCTGGCCTCGGGGCCCGCAAAAGCGGTAAAGCTTGCGAGAAGCGCTGTGCTACTCGGCGGTAAGCGTTTCGGTGATGCTTGCTGCCGCGGTCTTGCCGGCACCCATGGCGAGGATGACCGTTGCGGCACCGGTGACGATGTCGCCGCCAGCCCAGATGCGGGGGTTGGAGGTGCGGCCGTTCTCGTCAGCAACGATGTAGCCCCACTTGTTGAGGTCCATGCCACCGATCTTCTTGGCGAAGGGGTTGGCGTTGGTGCCAATGGCGGAGATGGCCACGTCGCAGGGGATCTCCTCGATGGCGCCCTCGATGGGGATGGGGCGACGACGGCCAGAGGCGTCGGGCTCGCCCAGCTCCATCTTCTGGACCTTCACGGCGCACACGTTGCCGTCCTCGCCGGCGATGAACTCGAGCGGCGAGACAAGCGGCATGACCTCGACGCCCTCGGCCTTGGCGTGGTGAAGCTCGGCGCGACGGGCGGGCATCTCGGCCTCGGTGCGGCGGTACGCGATGATGGCGCGCTCGGCACCCAGGCGCTTTGCCGTACGGACAGCGTCCATGGCAACGTTGCCGCCACCAAAGACCACGACCTGCTTGGCGTGCTTGGTGGGGGTGTCGTACTCAGGGAACTTGTTCGCCTTCATGAGGTTCACACGGGTGAGGTACTCGTTGGCGAAGTACACGTTGGGCAGGTTCTCGCCGGGGATGTTGAGGAACTTGGGCAGGCCGGCGCCGGTTGCCACGTAGATGGCATCGAAGCCCTTCTCGTTGAGAAGCTCGTCGGCGTTTGCCAGGTTGCCCATCACGGAGTTGAACTCGAACTTGACGCCCAGCTCCTTGAGACCGTCGATCTCGCGCTTGACAACGGCCTTGGGCAGACGGAACTCGGGGATGCCGTAGACGAGCACGCCGCCGCCGGTGAAAAACGCCTCGAAGACGGTGACGTCAAAGCCGTTGCGCGCAAGCTCGCCGGCGCAGGTGATGCCGGAGGGGCCAGAGCCGATGACGGCAACCTTCTTGCCGTTTGCGGGCTTCATCTGCGGCTTGCTGGCAAGCTCGGGCTGGTCGCCCAGGAAGCGCTCGAGCTGGCCAATGGCCACGGGCTCGGACTTCTTGCCGCGGATGCAGCGGCCCTCGCACTGGTTCTCCTGCGGGCACACGCGGCCGCAGATTGCGGGGAGCATCGAGTCCTCGTGGATGATGTCGAGAGCGGCGCCAAAGTCCTGCTCGCGAATCTTCTCGATGAACTTAGGGATCTTGATGTTGACTGGGCAGCCCTCGACGCAGAGGGGCTTCTTGCAGTCCATGCAGCGCTCAGCCTCGGCCAGCGCCATCTCCTTGGTGAAGCCCTTGTCGACGGGGCGGAAGTCGTGGGCACGCTCCTCCGCCGGCTCCTCGTTGTCCGGGGTGCGCGGGGACTTCATGTCGGGAACAAAGCGACCGTTTACCTGTGGCATGCGCAGTTCGCCTCCTCATAGGCCTTGAGGGCCTGGCCCTCCTCGGTACGGTATGCAGCCTGACGCGCGCGCAGGTCGTTCCAGTCGACCTTGGTTGCGTCGAAGTCGGGACCGTCGACGCAGGCAAACTTGGTCTTGCCGTCGATCTCGACGCGGCAGCAGCCGCACATGCCCGTGCCGTCAACCATGATGGGGTTGAGCGACGCGGTGATGGGGGTGCCGTACTTCTCGGCCGTGAGCGTGGAGAACTTCATCATGGGGACGGGGCCAACGCAAAAGACCTCGTCGACGGCCTTGGCCTGAAGCAGGCGCTCGAGCGGGGCGGTGACCACGCCCTTCTCGCCGTAGGAGCCGTCGTCGGTGGTGATGTGGATGTGGTCGTCGGGCAGAAGCTCGCGGAACTGATCCTCGAGAAGAAGCAGGTCCTTGGTGCGGGCGCCCATGATGGCGTGAACCTCGTGGCCGGTCTTCACCAGCGTGCGCGCAACGGGGTACGCGATGGCAAGCCCAACGCCGCCACCAATGACGCAGGTGGTCCCGGGGGCCATGACCGTGGGCTGCCCCAGCGGGCCGGTGACGTCGAGAATGGCGTCGCCGGGCTCGTACGTAGAGAGCATCTTCGTGGTCTTGCCGACCACCATGAAGATGAACTCGACCCAGCCCTCCTCGGGGTTCCAGTCCGCGAAGGTGAACGGCACGCGCTCACCGGTCTCGTTGGCGCGAACCATGAGGAACTGACCAGCGTGTGCGTGCTTGGCCATCTCCGGCGCCTCGATGCGGAACTTGAACACCTTCTCTGAGAACTGCGTCTTTTCGAGGATCTTATACATGAAGCCTGACTCCTCTCCTAAAGCCGCTTCAGACTTGACCCCGGGCGGAGATGCCCAAGGCCTACCAACGTCTTAGTTTAATTGTTGGTTGAACTGTAGATTACCCTCAACAGCGCCTACATGATTTATCGCAGCAGGTTTTGAGGCGAGCGGTTGCTCGTTGCCGGAGCTAGCGTAGGGCGTCAGCGGGCATGCCGTCTTTCACGACCCGCTCGCAGAGAGACGCCGCGTCTTGGGCCAGAATCTGGAACTCGTCCAGGAAGCCACCCTTAAGCTCGCGCAGGACGTAGTCTGCCACTTGCATCTTTCCGGGCGGACGACCAATGCCACAGCGAATGCGCGAGAAGTCCCTCGTGCCGAGCTTGTTGGCAATGGAGCGCAGGCCATTGTGGGCGTTGAGGCCGCCGCCCCACTTGGCGCGCACCTCTCCCGCGGGAAGGTCGACCTCGTCGTGCACCACCAGGATCTCGGCGGGGGTCACGTGCTCCTGTCGCATGAGCTTGGAGAGCGGGCCGCCGCTCGTGTTCATGAAGTCCTGCGGTTTGGCGAGAATGACCTCGCGTCCGCCGATGAGGGCACGGGCAACCATGCAGCCGGCCTCGCTCTTCCAGTAGCGCGTGCCGGCGCGCTCGGCCAGCACGTCGACGGTGGCAAAGCCAATGTTGTGACGCGTGCGCTCGTACTCTGGGCCGGGGTTGCCCAGGCCGCATACGAGCCGGATCTCCTTGGGACGCGCGGACATGCCGCTCCTCTCGTTGTGGCTGCTTGTGGTCACGGTAAGGGTAGCGCATGCGGGGTAGCGGCGTTGCGACGCGGCCCGCAGTCCTTATCGCATGCGGCGTTCGATCGTCTCGGGAAGCCTAGAGTCGGTGCCGCGTAGCCCTCCCGCGTCATGCGGCGTGGGGACGAGGCGCAGGTCGTGCGCTGGGGGTGCATACATCACCCGGGGTGGCCTCTCCGCTAGCGATTGCGCCATGGCAGGAGCGCGGTCAGACAGCCAGTGCCACAGCGTTTCCTTAAGATCCGAAATGCTTGGGCGCGCACCTTGGGCTGCAGCTAGGCCGGCGAGAAGACAATCCAGAAGCCCCTTGTCGCCACTCTCGCGCGGCGGCACGTTGATGGGCGCGTAATCGCACTTCACGCGATATGGGCTTAGGTCTGCGTGCTCCATGAGCTGGTAGGGCGTGTGGCCGGAGTACAGCTCGTAGAGAACCGAGCACAGCGCATACACGTCGATCTTGGAGGAGTGCCGCAGCACTTGCACGCCCGGTGCGTCGCGCGTGAGCATCTCGGGCGGAGCGTACTCGATGGTGCCATTACGCCAGATGTTCGTCTGCTGCGTGAAGTCTGGGGCGGCGTTGGGGTCCATCTGCCGGGCGTCAATGGACGCTGCGCTACCGAGGTCAATAAGTACCAGGTCAAGTATCCCGTTTGCCAGTTGGTCTCGTAGGGGGTAGCGGTCAAGTCTAACCATGATGTTGCGAGGGGAGATGTCACGGTGAGAAAAGCCGCTGGTCCTATCCTGCGCCGCCACGAGGATTTGCAGCACGCGCACTCCAACGGATGCCACCCATTCTGCCGCCACGCCCATGCCGTAGCGCGTGGTCCTCGGCAGATAGGGGGCAACTGAGCGCAGCGTTCTACCCTCGACCCAATCCATGAGAATAACGGGGCCTCCCGCATACGTTCCAAAACCCTGCGTTGCGGGCCATCCTTCGATACCGCTCACAGTGCGCTGGGCGAGGTACTCCTCGCGAAACGCCTGTGCCCTTCCCTTGAATATGGCCTCGGAGCGCTGCCTGTCTGCGTTGCCCCCGCTCGCGCCTAGGAGAGATTTCAGGCAGAACGCCTCGCCGTATGCGTTGAACACCTTGGTTGCACGTCCGGAGCCTCCGCGGTGCGTGCTCTCGCCGCCCGCGGCGAGAAGCGTCATGTACTGCCTGCTTGCGGTATCCGCGGCCCCAACAGCCGTGGGGGAGCAGCAATCAAGCGAGTCCAGCTCAATGAGCCGCGCGGAACCGGAAGGCGTGCCTGACCCTTCATCGCCCGAGGAACGCGGTGCTCCAGTGCCCAAGAAGCTCATTTGGCACCTTGCAGTGCCATGACGAGAAAGCGCGTGGTTCGCCCGAGGCAAAGGATATCCCCTCGCTCGAGGGCGACGGGGGGATATGTGCCCTTGCTTCTTCCCGAGCGCGGCGGCTCCACTACCTGCGCGCTTTTGTCTGCGCCGCTAATGAGCATGGTGCCGTTGGTGGAGCCTAGGCCCTGGCAGACCCATCGCGAGCCGTCGCGCCAGATGCGAAGGTGCTGGCGCGAGACGTCTACGTCTACGTCAGTGATTGCGTTGGGTCCCGAGGCGAGAGACCCAATCGTGCTTCCCGCAGGGCTGAGCGGGTATATGGGCGGTCGAGCGGCGCCGTTTACAATGCGCAGCAGCCCCAGTGCCAATGGGCCGCTCTCATCGGGCATCACCTGCGTGCCCATAGAGGTCTCCACAGTGCCTATGTCCATCGCAAGGAACCTCTGCGCGAACTTCTCAACGGTGGCTACGGCGGCAGCTGGATCCGCGAGGCAGCCCGCCGCAACAAAGAGCATGAGGGCGAGAGTAGAGCGGTCGGACTCATTGCGAAGTCGCACGCGTCCCAGTCTCTGGGCTTCGTTTCCGTAGAGCAGCGAATCAAGCCCAAACTGCGCGAGCGCGCCCTGCATCTGTGCGGCAGCCGGCCCCAGGTAGTGCGCGAGAATACCGTCTCTGCCAGGGCCCGCGCCGTTGGCGAGCATGCGGCCAAGAAGCGTTTGGGAGGCGCCCGCGAGGTCGGCAAAAATGCCGGGGTTCACCTGGCCCGGCTGCGCATGAACCACCTCGCGCGAGAGAAACGTACGCTCGTCCACGCGATCGCGCGGCGCCCTGCCACCCACGCTGATCCTGCCCGAGAGCAGTATGCGTGCCGCTTCCTTGTTCGATATTCCCCCAAATGACTTGAGGTCTTGGTACAAAAGTGAACTTGGTGTGTCCTGGCCAAACAAGAGGGGCTCCTTTGCGCTGCGGTTTGAGCACATTCTCGCACGAAGCCAGTTCCTTGGTCTGCATCAGGGGCCAATCTAGCCAGACGGGTTTTGTGCAGGATTGCACCTGCGGTCGGATTACCATGGTCATAACCCGGTTTGAGGAGGTTGCAATGATTTGCCCGCATTGTGGGGCTCAACTTTCTGATGGCAGCACGTTCTGCACGAACTGCGGCACTCGGTTGGATACGGTAGCAAACACACTGCCCAAAAAGCGTTTCTGCACGTCATGCGGCGCGGAGATTCCGGCAGGCTCTAGCTTCTGCGTGCAATGTGGCGCACCGGTTGCCGGACAGCCTGGTACTCAGGGCCAGGGAAATCCAGCCTACCGTCCCACGCAGGCATCGGCTGCGCCCGCTGGCCAGACCGCCGTTCGTCCTCCTCTGAGCGTTCCTTACGGTGCGTCTCAAAGCACGCCCCAGATGGCTCAAGCTACCGGCGGAGCATCTCAAGGCGCAAATAGCCACTCTTCCAAGCACACCGTCGCAATAGTGGTGGCGTGCATCGCCGTGGTTGCCGTTGTCGGCGTTGGTGCCTACTTCTTCTTGTCGCAGCGATCTGCAGCAAGCCAGGCGCAACAGAGCGAGCAGACCACCGCGTCTTCTACCGAGGCAGACTCGAGTGAGAAGACAAGCGAGTCCACGACAGGCCAGACAGCCTCCAACACCACGACAACTGACAAGAGCGAAGAGACGACGAGCTCGGAGACTAGCGCAAAGCCGAAAACCGACATCACGTACGACGAGAGCACGGGATCGGTAACCTCGGCAACCTATGGGCTCTCGGTCACCTTGCCTAGTGGCATGACATCGCAGACGTACTCCGATGGGACGGGCATCACGCTCAAGGATTCCGGCTCGGGCATGGTCATCAATGTCTGGGCAAAGGCAAACGATAGCGGCCAGTCCCTCGATTACGTCAAACAGGTAGCGGAGAATGGCCACGATGTTGACTATGACGCCACGGGGGATGGCTGGTTTGTTGTCTCGTATTGGAATGGCGACACTGGCTACTACGTGCGCGAATACGTAAACGACTCCCGTATTTTGGCCCTTGAGTTCACCTGGCCGAGGGATTCTTCTGCCCGCGGCTCTCAGATTGTTGAAGACATGACTCCCACGCTTAACGTGGCCGAATAGGCGTGGCTCTCATCCGATTCTGCTATCAGTGGCTGGTGCGCATTGCGTGCCAGCCACGTTTTTGCTGGTTGAGGTCTAGCGGCCATAACAAGCTCCGTACAAAGGGCATCGGCGCTTTCTTTGGAGGTTGCGCAACAATATAGAAAAAGCCTTGACGTACCATGTGCACAGCACGTCGGACGTTGGTTGTAGCTATGGCATGAGGGTTGGTGGAGCAATGAAGTGCTGGAACTGTGGGCAGGAGATTGAACGAGGCGGTTCGTCGTTCTGCCCCAACTGTGGGGCAAACCTCGCAGACGCGCCTAAAGCAAAGGTAGAAGGGCAGGAGAAGACCGTTGCGCAGGCTGCAGTGACGGGAGATGGGTCTTCGGCGGCTCCTGCAACCGGTGCGTCCAACACAGACGCGCGTCCCGTCATGCCCGAGGTTCCCATTGACCAGACCCAGCGCTATGTGACGCCATTGCCCTCCAATGCCTGGAGCCAGCCCGCCTCGCCGTCCAGTGAGTATGACTCGCTTGGCGCGGATTATCAGACGCCCCAAACCGTGGTCTCTGGTGGGGTCGACTCTCCCGAGCAGGCGAAAGAGGACTACAAGCGCGCGAAGAGGGAGCTCAAGGAGGCTCGCAAGCGTGCCGGAAAGTCCAACGCTCCCAAGATCATCGCGGCAATTGTCGCCTTTGTTCTCGTTGCGGGTGGTGCGGCGGCAGCCATGTACTACTTCGATCACGGCAACTCGTTCGACCCCAATGGCGGCCAGGTGCAGGAGCAGCCTGCGGACGAGTCAAGCTCTCAGGACACCCAGAGCTCAAGCGACTCGACGGACTCAACCGACAAGACCGATGCAAGCGCGTCGTCTGCCTCCAAGGACTCTTCCTCCTCAGATAGTGGTTCTGCTACGAGCAGATCGAGCAATTCTACAAGGGAAAGTGCCCTTGTCGGCACTTGGACTGGAGAGCTGAAAAAGACCTCGAGCGGTTCGCTGGATTGCTATGGTTCCCAGAAAATGCCCCCAGTGCTTACGGTCAAGTCCGTTGACTCGGCGGGGAAGATTACCGCAGATCTTAAAGTGTGCTACCACGCGCACGATTCGGAAGATAACCCAGTCGATTCCTCTCCCGCCGATGTCTACTACGAGGTAAAAGACATCACAATGACGGACAACAATGGCTCCTTCTCGTACAAGCTTGACGTTCAGTCAATCGACAAGAGCTATAGCGATAACGATTCTTATGAGATTGATTTTACATTTGATGAAACTGCGACAACTCCCAAACTTACGGCTAAAACGAGAAGCGCCTATTACCCAGATGGAAGTTACTTTGGTAGCTTGGAAAACGAGGACTTCGAGTTCAGCAAGACGAGCTAGCGCGAGAAGCCCCTGCCTTTGCCCATCGACCTACTCCGTTACTCTCGAAAGGAATGACAATGTTCTGCCCAAAGTGTGGTGCCCAAATTGCCAATGGAGCTGCGTTCTGTCCTAAGTGCGGAGCCAAGCTTGGTGCAGCAAACGTTGCGATGCCGGCTTCCTCTCCCGTCACCATGGGCACCCCCGCTCCCGTAAAGCCTGGTATGTCGGTGTCTCTCCAGAGCATCATCTCGGTTGCCTGCGCGGCGCTGGCTATCTTCTCGGCGTTTATGCCTTGGGCCACGATGGATGCGACCACTTCCGCAGTGAGCAATGCGGCTTCGCTCTTTGGCGTGGGGGCAAGCTTCCAGAAGAGCTATACGCTCGCGCAGTTCAGTCAGCTCTCCTCTGACTGGGGGAGTTACCGTTCGATGGGGGTGTCCGGCGGCGAATGGTTCATGGCGTTCTTCGTAATTTGGCTTGTTGCTCTATTCCTTATTGCTGGTGGTGCTGCGTACTACCTGGCTAAGAGAAGCGCAGGCGGGAAGCGCTACATGCTCGTGGGCCTCGTTGTGTATGCCGTGCTCGCCATAGTCTGCATGATGCTCTTGGGGTCGTCGCGTGACTTTACGTCCGACTTTACGGGTGAACTGGTCTGCCTGTTTGCATGCGCCGCGGGCATTGTCTTTGCGATTATCGCCGGCAACCCGCAGAGGGCATAACCAGCGCTAAGTTGATGTACCGGTCTGAGCAACAACAACGATGGGGGACAAGCAATGGGATTCTTGGATAACGTCTCGAACTCTCTTAACCGTGGGGTCAACACTGTGAGCAGGTCGGGCAAGACCGCTCAGCTCAACATGCAGATAAACGAGCTCATGAAGCAGCGCCAGAACATGGCTGCACAGCTTGGCGCGAGCCTTTACGACATGACGAAGGGCAACCCCGCTTTCACGGCTGGTCGTGAGCCCCTCTACAACGGCATTGCGAGCATTGACGCGCAGCGAGCGTCACTCGAGGCGCAGATTGAGCAGATTAAGGCAGAGCAGGCAGCAGAGACTGCTGCGGCTCAGACGTATCGCTGCCCCAACTGCGGGTCTGTTGTCTCCGCGACGGACCTGTTCTGCAGGGGCTGCGGCCTTCCCATTGCCCAGGTGATGGCCGCACAGGCGCCCGTTACCCCCGCCATGGTCCCCGTGCCTGGTGGTCGCACGTGCCCAACGTGCGGTGCGCCCATGGGACCGGATGACGTGTTCTGCATGAACTGCGGCACCCGCGTCGATGCCCCCGCACCGGCCCCTGCGCCAGCGCCAGCCCCCGCACCCGCGCCGGCTGTGGCACCCGAGCCCGTTGCCATGCCGGTGGCTGAGCCTGCCCCGGCTCCAGAGCCGACGCCGGTCGCCGCAGCCCCTCAGGTGCAGGCCGAGCAGAATGCACCCGTCCAGGCGCCCGAGCCCGCACCCGCCATCGAAGCCGATGACTCCGGCCTTACCGTCATGCCTGCGGAAGCCGAGGCTGCCCCCGCAACGCCTGCGCCAAACGTGTGCCCCAACTGCGGTGCCGAGGTTGCCCCTGGCGAGAAGTTCTGCTTCTCCTGCGGCCACAAGCTCGGCTAGGCATCGTCTTACAGGCATATCAACACGAGGGAATTTGTCATGGAGGATATGGTTGAGGTTGACCAGTCCCTCAGTACCGCTGTGGTTCATCAGGCCAACCGCCCAAAGACGTTCCAGGTTCAGCCGCCCAGCCCTCGTTTTGCTCCAATTGCGGCTCACGCCTTTGGCCAGGTGCCAAGTTCTGCCCCACGTATGGTGCCAAGGTTAAGGACTACGGAAGCGCTGCAGGTGGCCAAGCCCTAAAGCCCGAGGTTTATTGTTCTGAGTTCTGCTCGAATTGACGCGGGAGGCGAGAATGTATTGCAGCAATTGCGGGGCGAGAATTGATCGCGAGGATGCGGCGTTTTGCCCCAACTGTGGGGCGCCGCTTAATGTTGCTGACATGGGCAGCGCTCGGGCTACCGAGCCGACGCCACTTCCGGTACAGCCAAATGGGGTTCCCGTGCCAGATTCCGTTGGCCAGGGCGCAAAGGATGCGGAGTCTCCCAAGAAGGGCCGCCGGCGCTACAAAGGGCTTGCCGTGGCGCTCGTGGTGGTGCTTGCCATCGCGGCTGTTGGAGGCGGCTTGTGGTGGAAGGCCGACCAGGATAGGAAGGCTGCTGAGCAGGCGGCTTGGGATGCAGCCCATGCCGAGCGTACCATCCAACTTACGATAGTGGCTCCGGGATACACCTCTGCGGCGACTCGCATTCCGCTCGAGATTACGGGCACGGATTTGGACGGTAATTCCGTGGACCGCACGGAGTATGTGGGGCTTGATGATCCAAGTCTCTCTCTGCTCCAGGGCGACTACGAGATTCGTGTCGTTGCATCGCCCATACTTGAAGATGGTTCGCTGTATTCGGTTCCGGCGGATTCAGCAAGTGTCACGGTGGGGGATGCCGACGAGACTTCCGTAGACGAGACGATCGAGTTCGCGACTGTGGATGATCCGGCGAGCGTGACAGACGACCAGATTGCTGCTGCGAAGGCTGCTGCCGAGGCGGACCCCAATGATGACGGGAGGGCCGAAACACTCGCCCAGGCTGCTGTTACCTGGCGCGACAACGCCGTGGCTGCAAACAAGGCTGCCAGGGAGGCCAAGCGCCAGCAGGTGGCTATGGACTTTACGATTGCGTACGAGACCAACGCAGTGAGCCCCAGTGGAAACTACACGTCTAGCGACTCCGTAACCTTGATATCGGATGCCGATTGGCACGCATCGATCGATCCTTATATCGGATCGACAACGGGCTCCTTTGCTCACGGTCTCGATCCGTCTGACGGTGCGTATCCGCTGCGCGCTCATGACCCAGAGATCCTTGGGTCCGATGGCAGTACCTACTACGTGCAATACATCATCACAGACTGGGGTGAACAATCGGGATGGGAGACCGAGTATGAGTACAGCAGCGTGCTCCTGGTAACCCTCGATGACAATGACCTCGTAATCTCTGCGGCGTATGGTCAGTAAGCAGCCCGCAAGGTCCTGGGACTGGGATGCGATAGAGCGGACTGGGTTGGCACCAGTCAGGCAATCGAGAAGAGAGAAGCATCATGTTTTGTCCGAAGTGCAGGGCGCAGATACCCGATGATTCGGCGTTTTGCCCGGAGTGCGGATCGCCAATCAAACATGCCGTGCGCCATTGCCCGTGGTGCGGGGCGCCGCTCAGGGAGGGCGCGACGTTCTGCTCCTCCTGCGGCAAGAGGGTGGACGTAGGGCAGGCCGCGCCGCCTCCCGCCGCCTCGCCAGCTGCTACTACGCCGATGCCTGCTGCATCGCCGTCTACAGCCATGCGCCAGCCCGTCGTGCCACCCGCGGGTAGTGCTTCTCAGCCTGTTCCCCAGCCGCCTAAGCCCAAGAAAAAGCACCGTGGGGTGCTGGTTGCGGGCATCTGCGCTGCCGTGGTGGTTGCGGGAGGCGTTGGCCTCTGGTGGTACGGCAATCACGCAGAGCGCCAGGTCTCGATAAAGGTTGAGGCACCCAACTACAGCAACGACGCCACACGCATCCCGCTGCACGTTACGGGTGCCGACTCTGACGGCAAGTCAGTCGACAAGACCGGGTATGTCGACGCAGACGGCGGCGGGCTCTCCCTCTCACCCGGCTCCTACGAGGCCACGGTCGAGGCCTCGCCCATACTGGCGGATGGGTCTATCTATGAGGTGCCCGAGGATCCCGTCACGATTTCGGTGCCCTCATACAATCCCATTGAAGCGGTCGCCGCGGTTCCCGAGGTCATACAGAACAGCGTGAACGCAGGCGGATCCGGCCAAAGTGACGGGAGTGCGGACGGCTCCGACGCCATCATCACGCTGACTCCCGCCGACCCGGCGAGGGTGACGGATGAGCAGATCGCCGCCGCCGTTGCCGCGGCATCGCAGGACCCCAACGACAACGGGAAGGCACAAAGCCTCTCCCAGGTCGCGACTGCCAAGCGCGACGAGGCGCTTGCCTCCCTCGTCGGCAACATGCCGTCCAACTACGCTAACAATGCCCTGGCAGCAAGCGATGGAACCTATGACTATTTCTACTCAAAGTCCCTGGGGGGAATCTATCGCGCAAAGAACGACGGTTCCTCTCCCGAACAGGTTTTTGCAGATGAGACAGGCTCTGAGACTACCTCATACTGCTACGGCCTCAACCTCAGCGGAGACACCCTCTACTTTGTGATGCAGACGAGCGGTGGCAGGATGGGGGCGTCAATTTGGTCGGTAGGGACCGATGGCTCGAACCCCCAGCAGCTCTATCACCTGCCTGACGGCGATGGGCTGGACTGGATTTATGACCTGGATGGCACCTATGCCATCAGGCAGCTCTACCTGTACGGGCAGAAGCTCTACTTTGTCCTTGGCTACTACGTGGGTTGGGGAGGAGACGACCCCGAGCAGACCTTTGAACTGTGGTCCATGGACGAAGACGGCTCCAACCAGCAGAAACTTTCGGAATTTACCGTCGATGGCACGCAGGACATCCCCATTTTTATGGATGATGGTCGGCTGTACTATGCCGCTAACTCCCTCGATGACTTCGGCTCCGATATCGACAGTGCGTATTCGTCAGACATCGTTTCAATCAAGCTCGACGGTTCCGACGAAACGGAGATAGCCTTGTACCTGAATGTCGAGGTCATGAGCCTTTTTGTTCAAGACGGAAAAATCTACATGTGCACGAGGGATCATCTAGATGGAGGATCCCCGGGGGAAATAATGTCAATGGACTTGGATGGCTCGAACGTCTCGACCCTCGCCCAGGCGAACGATGGCGAGGTATTCTCGAGATTCTTTAACGTCGTGGATGACACTGTCTACACCATCATCTACTCCACTGGCGAGAGTTCCGTACCGCTGCTTGGGATATACGGATCTGACGGAAACAAGACAACGGCCAGTCTCGACTTGGGCCAAACTTTGCCCTATGCAATCTGCTCGAGCGGAGATCACCTTGTCGTCCTTGGTGGTGGCAACGGAGGGGGTGCCGTTTACTCTGCGGATACCTATAGCCTCGACGGAGAGCCACAGAATACATATGCGAATTAGTACGTCACTCGAGCAGGGATGGACCTATCGTGGCCAAGCATTATGCAACCAATAGCAGCAAGAAGCGCAACGTAACACGGCGACGTGCACTCACTGCCGCCGTCGTAGCGGCTGGTGCGGTGGCCGGTGGGCTCATCGCTGCGCATCAGCTGAGCAACACGTCAGATGCCGCTTCTCAGCAAGCGGAGAGTGCAGACAACGGCGGGGAGGCTGTGACGAGCGATGCCCCGGTGCTCTCGCCCCAGGAGCAGCTGGAGGGACGGGTCCAGGAGAAGCTCGGCCAGATGACGCTCGAGCAGAAGGTTGCGCAGCTCTTTGTGGTGCGGCCCGAGTCGCTTACGGGCGTTGGACAGGTGGTCCAGGCAGGCGATGCCACCAAGTCTGCCTTGGAGCAAATGCCCGTGGGAGGCGTCGTGTACTTTGCGGCGAACCTGCAGGATTCCGAGCAAACCCGTGCGATGCTCCAGAACACCCAGTCGTACGCGCAGGAAGTCGAGGGTCTGCCGCTATTCCTTTGCGTGGACGAGGAAGGCGGTACGGTTTCTCGCGTTGGCGGCAACAGCGGCTTTGACATCGCAAACGTGGGCGACATGCGTGACGTGGGCGCCACGGGTGACACCTCGAACGCGTACAACGTAGCCAATCATATAGCCGGCTACCTCACCGACCTTGGCTTCAACGTGGACTTTGCGCCCGACGCAGACATTGCGAACACCAGCAGCACCACTATGGAAAGGCGCTCGTTTGGCTCAACGTCTGATGTGGTGGCGCCGATGGTGGAGTCCCAGGTGAAGGGATTCCTGGACGGGCAGATTCTATGCTGCGCAAAGCACTTTCCGGGGATAGGGGGCGCCGAGGGAGATTCGCACAGCTCGAGCATCTACTCTCAAAAGACGCTGGACGAGATGTCTGCTGAAGAGCTGGTCCCCTTCCAGAGCGCCATCTCGGCGGGAGTGCCGTTCATTATGGTGGGGCACCTCTCGTGCCCGCAGGTGACGGGCAACGATGACCCCGCGAGCATCAGTCCCACCATTATCACGGGCGTGCTGCGCGAGCAGCTTGGCTACGAGGGCATTGTGATTACCGACTCCATGGGCATGGGTGCCGTGACCGATGTGGTCTCGAGCGACCAGGTTGCCGTGCGCGCGATTGAGGCCGGTGCCGACATGGTGCTGATGCCGGCGGATTTGCAGGCCGCTTATCAGGGCGTTTTCGACGCGGTCAACAGCGGCGAGATTACAGAGGACCGCATCAATGAGTCCGTTGCCCGCATACTGCGAGTGAAGCTTGGGCGGATGAGCGAGGACGGAAGTGTGCTTTCTCCCTCGGATGCCGTTGTTGCAACGTCGAGCGCTTCTGGAACGAGCGAATAGCCGCCTTGGAGGCAGAGAGGATTGTGCCATGTTTTGTACGAACTGCGGGGCCCAGATAGATGACAATGCTGCCTTCTGCACCAACTGCGGCGCTCCGGTCAGGCGTTCGGGATCCAAGCCCGTGGCAGGGGCCGCGGAGAGCGTGAGCCCCAATGCTGCCGCGGATTCCACAGCTGCGGAGACCCAACGCTTGCAGATGCCGCCTCAGCAGGGGTTCGGTGGCGCGGCTCCCTCGTCTGCTCCCCAGTACGGTGCGCCGCAGGACAGCGCGTCCCCGTACGGCACATCCCAGCAATACAGTGCCCCCTACGCGCAGCCGCCCGAGGGAGAAGCCAAGGCGGGGGGTGGCAAGAAGTCTCACGGCTGGGTTGTTGCGGTTGTGATCGTTGCCATCGTTGCTGTCTGTGCGGGTGGCGCGTTCGCTATGTACCAGCTTAAGCTGGGGCCATTCTCAACCACCGGCAGTGATGCACAGCCTTCCACCGCGAGCACCGCCGATGCGGCGTCCGAGAAGAGCGATGACGCTGCGCAGGAGGCTGGCTCTGTGACCGTGCCCGACCTGAGTGGGCTTTCCTACGACGAGGCAACACACAAGCTGCAGGACCTGGGGCTGAAGCTTGGGGAGGTCACAAAGGAGTACAGCTCTAGTGTCGAGGAGGGGTCTGTGATCTCTCAGGGCGTCTCCGCTGGCTCTGATGCCGATCCGGGAACCTCTGTCGATCTGGTCGTCTCCCAGGGTGCTGAGCCACGAATCGAGCATCACTTCGAGCTTGTCCAGCAGGCCGTGACATGGGAGGAAGCCAAGCAATACTGCGAGAGCAATGGTGGCTACCTTGCAGTCATTCACAATGACGACGAATACCAGCAGGTGTTGGATACCATTGGCAGCAGCGACGTCCGCGTGTGCTGGCTTGGGGGCTACCGTGACGGAGACTCGTGGCAGTGGGTCGACGGCGATGACTTCTCGTGGAGCTCGTGGGCAAGCGGTGAGCCCAACAACGACGGTGGCACCGAGAATTGCCTGGCGCTTCTCAAGAACAAGGATGACCAGTGGGGCTGGTACGATGTGCCAAATGACGTGAGTTCCTTCTATAAGGCAAGCTACCTCGGGTTCATTATGGAGACGGACGTTACCGTCAAGTAGCGTTGGTACGTTAGATGCATATGCGATAAGCAGGCGAGCGAGGCGCGGGGCCACCGAGGCTCCGTGCCTCGCATTTTGCGAGACGTGCGTGCAGTTCGGGGAAAGTTGGCCGACCGGTGCAACGTGCGTGCTAGGCTTCTCGGCTGCTGCCGTCTTCTGAGGGGGTTTCGTGGAAGAGACTGTGACTGGCGTTACGCCGGGCCGCGCGCGTCTGTGCGTGGCCCTTCTCGTGCTCCTGGGCTTTGTGCTGGGCTGCTCGGAGTTCATTGTGATTGGCATCGAGTCGAACCTTGCGGAGGAGATGGGCGTCTCGCTTGCCACGGCCGGCCAGCTCATCAGCCTCTTTGCCCTGCCATACGCGGTGATGACGCCGGTGCTTGCGCTTGCGACGGGGCGTTTTCGACGCTACACCATGATGCTTGCCTACTTGGTCATTTTTTGCATTGGCAACGTGCTCTCGGCGTTCGCGCCAAACTTTGCCATGCTGCTTGCGGCGCGGGTGCTGCTGGGGTCGATCTCCGGCGCGCTGCTGGCGGTTGGCGTGACCTTCATCCCAGAGCTGGTGGGTGCCAAGAGGTCGTCCGGTGCCCTCACGCTGGTGTACGCCAGCTATTCAGTTGCGCTTATCGTGGCGACGAGCGTTAGTAAGATCCTTGCGAGTACGGTCGGATGGCATGTTGCCATGTACGGGACCCTCGTTCTCTCGCTTGTGGCTAGCGCCCTTCTCGCCGCTTGCATGCCGAGAAGTGGCCAGACCGACGAGCCCGCAACCGCGCGTGAGCAGGCGCGCCTCTTTGGCGAGCCAAGCATCATCGCGGGCATGCTTGTGTTTGTGTTTGGCATTGGCTCGGTGTACACGTTCTACGGCTACGTGACGCCGTACATGGAGCAGGTGCTGGGGATGGATGCCGTGGCCGTGAGCGGGGCGCTTGTGCTGTACGGAGTCATCACGTTTGGCTCGAACCTGCTGAGCGGCTGGGTCGACATGCGCTTTGGCATCAAGGCGCTGGTTGCGGACTTTCTCGCCCAGGCGGCAATTCTCGCAGGGCTGTACGTGGCGGGCTCGTCGATGCCGGGCTCTCTGGTTCTGGTGATGCTTCTGGGACTGGTCATGTACGTGGCGTCGATTCCCAGCGTGTCCCACTTCATGGACGTGGCGCGCAGGCGCTACCCCAAGGCGCTCACGCTGGCCAGCTCGCTCGAACCGCTCTCGTTTAACGTGGGCATTGCCTTTGGCACCTTTGTGGGAGGTGTCGTGGTCTCTGGCCCGGGGATCCGCGCGGTTGGCCTGGTGGGGGCCGTGCTCGCCGTGGTGGCAGCGGCGCTGGTGGGCGTCACGCTGGCGCTCACGAAGCGCGAGGAGTCGCGCGGGTAGGTGCGGCATCGCCGGAAGGCTGCTATTGTTGCCGATTGCGCCAAAACAAGCCCTCCGGCGACTTTTTGTCTCCGGAGGGGCCCAGGTGATGCAAAACGTAACAATAATGCCTCTCCGGCGACTGTTGCCGTTGGCGTCGGGGTGAGACCTGCGTATGCCATTGAGGGCGGGACGTGCCTCCCAGCGCCGTCTCTTACCGCACGGCGCGGTCGTGGTTCACGGGCCGATAGAAGAGCTTTGCCACCTCGGCCGGTTCGCGCGTCTGTCCGAGCGCCCACATGGTCTTTGCCACCAGGGCCTCCGTGGTCATGTCGTCACCGCGAAGGATTGCGGGCTCGTTGACATAGGCGCTCCCCACCTCATAGACGCCCAGGTCAAGGCCCTCCTCTGAGACCTGCGTGGTGAGCACGATAGTCTTGCCGCAGTCAATCCAGTCAAAGATCGCCTGCTCAAAGTGGGCACCCTTGCACTCTGGGATGCCGCCGATGCCAAAGGTCTCGAGAATCACGGCGTCATAGTCGGGCCCCAGCGCGTCGAGGATCCCCGGCCCCAGGCCCGGGGTGAGACGTACCACAACCACGTGCTCATCCAGGCGCTCGTAGACGCGCGGCCGCCGATTCGGCCGCACCACCGACGCGCCCGCCCCGGTGATGGTCATTCCCTCTCGACCCTCGCGGATGATGCGGTCGCTGCGGATGATGGCCGGCAGCGGGTAGTTTACGCTGGTAAACGCATTGAAGCTCATGGTGCGCTGCTTGTGGGCGCGCGTTCCCACAATGACCGAGCCGCCAAACACGATGGACACGTCATGCGAGTCGTCGTCGGTGGCGTAGAGCAGCGACTGGTACAGGTTGAGCTTGGCGTCGGTGAAGGGGTTCGCCATGGGCTGCTGCGAGCCCGTGAGCACGATGGGCTTGGGACTGCCCTGGATGAGATAGGAGAGGGCAGCCGCCGTGTATGCCATGGTGTCCGTGCCGTGGAGCACCACAAAGCCGTCGTAGTCGTCGTAGGCGTCCATGATTGTGGCGGCAATGCGCTTCCAGTCGCTGGGGCGCATGTTGGTCGAGTCGATGTTCATGGGCTGAACAATGTCCAAGTCACACATGCCACGCGCCTGCGGAACATAGCCAGCCAGCTCCTCGCCCGTAAGTGCGGGAGCAAGGCCCGTGCCGTCTGCCTCGGGCATGGATGCAATGGTGCCGCCCGTGGCCACCATGAGGATCCTCTTCATGCGTTGCTCCGTTCGAGAAGTGCGCCACCGCCGAGAAGCGCCGGCAAGCGACTGCCAGGCGGTAGCCAACTGTCAGGCGCCTATGCCTCCGGCCTTACCAGGATAGGGATGCTGTCCAGCTTGTCTGCCGTCGCCGCGGGCAGGTAGACCGTAAGCCGCGCGCCGCCGGTGGAAAACTCCGCCCAGCCCTCGTTGTCAATCGTGACGGTGCCATCGACACCCAGCACGCAGCGCCAGGTCTCGCCCGCGTGCCCCGCCCCCACGCACATGCGCTTCGTGGCGTTGCCGCTGCGCGTGGAGAGAAGCACCGCCGCGCCAGAAACCCCGTGCCGCGCGGTGCCCTCGCGCGTCCAGCCGACAAGGTCCTTCTCGTCAAACCAGTCGCGCTGCTCGCCATAGGCAAAGCGGCGACGCACCTCCATGAGCAGCTCAAGCTCGGGGACGGCGGGAATCTGGTCGTTGGGGAGGCCAAAGAGGTCGCCCATGAAGACGCAGGGATAGCCTGCCTCGCGCAGCAGGATGAGCGCGTAGGCAAGCGGCTTGAACCAGGGCTCAACTGTGGACTCGAGGGCCTGGTCGGGCTGGGTGTCGTGGTTGTCCACAAAGGCCACGGCGTGGATGGGGTCCACGCTCACCAGGCTCCCGTCCAGGATGTGGGTGAGATCTATGTCGTCACCGGCGGTGGATGCGTGGTAGAAGTTGAAGTGGAGCGGCACGTCAAAGAGGCTCATGGCGCCCTCGCGTCCCAGGTAGCCCCGCAACTCGTCCACGTTCTGGGACCAGTACTCGCCTACGGCAAAGAGCTCCTTGCCGGTCTTTTCGCGCATGCGGGCAAGCCAATCGAGGTAGAACGAGCGACTCATGTGCTTCACGGCGTCAAGCCGCACGCCGTCCACGCCCGTGAGCCCCAGGTACCAGGCGCCCCACGTGGCCAGCTGAGCGCGCACGCGGGGGTCATCCAGGTCGACGTCGGCTCCCATGAGGTAGTCATAGTTACCCAGCTCGTCGCTCACCTCGCGAGACCACTCCTTGCCCACAAAGCGGTAGACGCCGGTTGTGCCCTCGAGCTCGTCGTAGTCGACGCCGGTGAAGTCCGTGATGCCCCACTGGTAGCGGTCAAGCCTACCTGCGCGCCCCGGAAACTCAAAGCGCGTGTAGGCGCGAATCTCGCGCGGCTCGCCAATGGACTTTGTTCGGTTCTGGGCGTCGCACTCCTGTGCCAGCACCAGCTGCGTGCCGTCGGCACCCATGCGGTGGTTGAGAACAACGTCTGCCAGCACGTTGACGCCCTGCTCCTGGATGGCGTGGATGGCCGCAAGATACTCGTGGCGCGTGCCGTACTTGGTGCGCACGGAGCCCTTCTGGTCGAACTCGCCCAGGTCCCAGAGATCGTAGACGCCATAGCCCACATCCTCGGCGCCCGCCTGCCCCTTGTAGGCAGGCGGCATCCACACCGAGGTAAAGCCCTCCTCCGCGAAGCGCGGGGCCATCTTGGCGAGACGCCGCCAGTGCTGGCCGTCTGCTGGCAGGTACCAGGAGAAGGCCTGGAGCATGAGCCCGTTCTTCGTGTTGATGGCCATGGGCTCCCTACTTCCGGGGCTTGATGCCCAGGCGCTCGCGACGGGCGATGGCGTAGCCCTCGACGTTCTTCTGCTGGCTGCGCTCGATGGCAAGGGCGTCGTCTGGCACGTCGTGCGTGATGCAGGAGCTCGCGCCCGTAATGGCGCCGGCACCGATGTTGACGGGTGCCACCATCATGGTGTCCGAGCCAATGAAAGCGCCGTCGCCAATGGTGGTGTGGCTCTTGTGCACGCCGTCGTAGTTGCAGGTGATGGATCCGCCGCCAATGTTCACGCCGGCGCCCATCTGCGTGTCGCCAATGTAGGAGAGGTGCGGCACCTTGGAGCCCTCGCCAACCACGGAGTTCTTGAGCTCCACGTGCGTGCCGGCCTTTGCGCCGCGCAGCAGGTGGGTGTGGCCGCGCAGGTAGGCGCGGGGCCCGCAGTTGACGTCGTCGTCGATGGCGGAGTCGACGATCACGGTCTCGTCCACGGTGCAGTCGTTGCCCACCGTGGCGTTCTCCAGACGGCTGTTGGGGCCAACAGTGCACGCCTCGCCCACAGACGTCTTGCCCCAGAGGAAGGTCTGGGGGAGAAGGACGGTGTCCTTTCCAACGGTGGCCTCGGGACCAACCCACACCTGATCGGGGTCGAGCATCGAGACGCCGGAGCGCATGAGGCCCTCGTTGATGCGGTGCTGCATGATCTTGGTGACCTGCGCCAGCTGGACGCGGTCGTTGACGCCCAGGAGCTCCTCGTAGTCGTCGCAGTGGACGGCCGAGACTGGCTCGCCCATGCCCACGTAGATGCCTACCATGTCGGTGAGGTAGTACTCGCCCTGGGCGTTGTCGTTGGTGACCTTGTCGATGTTGGTCGAGAGGCGCTCGCCGCAGAAGCAGTAGGCGCCGGCGTTGCACTCGAGGAGCGTGGCGCGCTGCTCGGGCGTGCAGTCCTTGTCCTCGATGATGGCGTGCACGCTGCCGTCCTCGATGAGCACACGGCCGTAGCCAGAGACGTCCGGCGGCGTCATGGTAAGCAGCGTGCAGGCGTTGTGGCCTGCGCGGGTAGCGTCTACCAGGGAAGAAATGGTCTCGGGGCGAACGAGCGGCAGGTCGCCGTTGAGAACCACCACGGGTCCGGCAAACCCGCCCAGGGCGTCGCGCACCACGCGCACGGCGTGGCCGGTGCCCAGGCGCTTGGTCTGCTCGACAAACTCCACGTCCTTCTCGTCCGCAAAGTACGAGCGGACCTCATCGGCACCGTTGCCAACCACCAGCACGATGCGATCGACGCCGGCCTTGCGGGCGGCGTCGACAACCCACCATGCGAGCGGCTTGTCGAGGACCTTGTGCATGACCTTGGGGTGGTGGGACTTCATGCGCGTTCCCTCGCCGGCGGCTAGGACAATCGCGGTGACGGGCATGGCTGCCTCCTGTGTTCGCGGTGATATGAGACTCGCGGGCCGTCCTGGCGCGTGCCAGGGGGCCTCATGTGTGGTCAATGATAGCTCAGGGATGTGCAGGGCCCGAGGGCCGCAGGGATATGCTCGGCCGCTAGCCGTTGTGCTTGGCGTTTGCCCTTGCGCCGAGAAATGCCGCAAGTGCCACCACGGGTAGGCTCACTGGCGGAAAGCACAGGGCAAGCACGCAGGTGGTGAGCAACCACTTTCTGGTGGCAGCCCCCACGAGGGCACCCGTAGAGAGCGCCACCGCGAGCATGGGATCGCCCCTGGTGATGATTGCGACGGCGTAGCCAGCGGCGACCCCGCAGAAGATGAGGGGGAAGAACTCTCCGCCAATCCAGCCGGTCTCCTCGCAAAGCTGCGTCAAGGCAAGCTTTGCCACGCAGGTGGCAAGCAGCATCCCGGCGCCCATGGCTTGCCAGCCGCTGAGAAGGTCCCACGTGCCGGACTGCCCTGAGAAGAGCACCTCGGGCAGCGCCATGGCAACAAGCCCCAGGACAACGCCGCAGAGAATGGCCTTGGAAACGGTGCCCATGCGGTCGCACGCAAGCTTTGTTGCCCTGCCGGCGAGCGCGGAGAGACGCGCCAGCACCCAGCCGAGGGGAAGCGCAAGGAGAACCCACAGCGCGCTTGCGTTAAGCCCCAGGTAGTCAATGCCGTCGAAGCGCGGAAAGCCCGCCCCCGGCCCAAAGAGGCGAGAGACGCCGAGCGCGCCGAGCACAAAGCCCGCCGCAGCCGCTGACCAGAGAAGGATGCGGGGCCCGCGGGTATAGCGCCTGCCCTCGTCGCTCTGGGCGGGGGAGAGCGCCATCCAAGCGGCCGCAAGCGGGTGCGAGGTGTTGCGCACCACTGCCACGCCCGAGCGACGCATACCGTGCATAGCCATGGTACCCAGCGCGGCGGTGAACCCAGAGACGCCCGCCTCGGGGCCAACGGCGCCGCCAAAGGCGATGGGAAGCGCAAACAGCACCAGGGCCCAGGGCCAGCTCTTCACCCGGTAGCCACCCTTGCTGCGGCAGCTGCCAACCACAACGCCCAGGGTGTCAAGCGAGAAGCCCGCGCGGCTTGTGACCAGGCCCACAAGGACGCCGCCCAGGGTGCAGAGAAGCACTGGCGCCACCGCAGAGAGCGGCTGCGGGAGCGCCCTGGCAAGGCCCTCCCAGACAACCTCCTGGAGCAGGTCGACCACCCTAAGCGTGGCAAGGCAGCCCGCGCCCACCACGATGCCCGCCAGGAGTGCCCAGAGCAGCAGCACGAGAGATGCGTGCACAAGCGCGACGCCGCGGGGGGTCTCCTCCGCGGCGTCGATGATTCTCTCGTGCGTTTTATTCTTGTCAGACACGCCTAGACCTCGGAGTGGCCTGCGGCACCCTGGGAGACCGAGTTGTTGGTGTAGACGTTGTAGATGCAGGTTGCCAGCGGCTCGGCAACGCTGATCTGCTTGATCTTGGAGCCGGGCTTGTTGGCGACCTCGCAGGGGATGGCGTCGGTAACGACGCACTCGACGATGGGCGCGTTCTGCAGGCGCTCGATGGCCTGGCCGGAGAAGATGCCGTGGGTGGCCGAGACGTAGATGTCACCCGCGCCCATCTCCTTGAGCTTATTGATGGAGCCCACGAGAGTGCCGCCCGTGTCGATCATGTCGTCGTTGATGATGCAGGTCTTGCCCACGATGTTGCCGATGACGCCCATGACCTCGGCCGCGTTGTGCTTGGGGCGGCTCTTGTGGGCGATTGCGACCTCGCAGCCCAGGTAGTCTGAGAGCTTCTTTGCCACCTTGGCGCGGCCCATGTCAGGCGAGACAACCACGGTGTTATCCCAGTCGAAGTCCTTGGTCTTGAAGTAGTCGCCAAAGTTGTAGAGGGCAGTGAGGTGCGTCACGGGGATGTCAAAGAAGCCCTGGATCTGGCCGGAGTGCAGGTCGAGCGTAATCACGCGGTCAACGCCGGCGGCCTCGAGGAGGTTGGCCACCAGGCGGGCGGTGATGGGCTCGCGGCTGGACGCCTTGCGGTCCTGGCGAGCGTAGCCGTAGTGGGGAATGACTGCGGTGAAGCTCTCCGCGCTTGCGCGGGTGGCGGCGTCGGCCACGATGAGGGTCTCCATGATGAGGTCGTTCACGTTCTTGCCGGCGATGGTCTGGATGAAGAAGACCTCGTCACCACGGACGGACTCCTCGAAACGGGCGTAAATCTCGCCGTTGGCGAACTTCTCGATCTTCAGACCCTGAAGCTTGAGGTGGAGGATGTCTGCGATGTCCTGGGCGAGCTTGGGGTTGCTGGTACCGGAGTAAAGCTTGATTTCCTTCTGGTAGGTGGTGGGCTTGCTCAGGTCTTCGTACATCGACTGCCGTCCTTCCGTCTGGGACCTATCCCGGCTATTCAGGCTGTTCGTGCCGCAACGATGATAGCGCAGCCAAAGCGCCTGCCGCCACATTACACGCGCGTTTCATGGGTATCCCAAGGCGAGGGGCGTCACTCTACCGTTCGCGGAGAATTCAATGCATCCCAGCTTTTGTACCAGGTGAAGGCAAATGCGAGAAGAAAAATGGCTGGGGTAGTAGGATTCGAACCCACATTCCAGGCACCAAAAACCCGTGTCCTAACCGTTGGACGATACCCCAGTGAGTGTGCCCCCAAAAAGCGGGCTTCTCGGCTAGTGTATCAGAGTGCGGGAGTGCGAGGTGCCGCGCGTTCCCCGCGCCGAGAGGGGGATCACAACATGATGAAGGCAATCCAGCGGTTTGGTGGCGCGCTCTTCACGCCCGCCATGCTCTTCGCCTTCGCGGGGGTTGTGGTGGGGCTGGGGACGCTCTTCACCACAGAGTCCATCATGGGGCCCATCGCAGCTGCGGATACCACTTGGACCAAGTTCTGGACCGTGATTCTCGACGGAGGTTGGACGGTCTTCAACCAGCTGCCGCTGCTCTTTGCCGTGGCACTTCCCATCGGCCTGGCCAAGAAACAGGCCGGCCGTTGCTGCCTGGAGGCGTTTGTCTCGTATCTCACGTTCAACTACTTTGTGAGCTCGATGCTCTCTGCCTGGGCGCCCGAGCTTGGCGTGGACTTCTTGGCCAGCGCCGGGACTGCGGAGGGCATCGCAACCATTGCCGGAATCCGCACGCTGGACATGGGCATCGCCGGCGCACTTCTCGTCTCCGGCGTGGTCATCGCGCTCCACAACCGCTTCTTCGATACGCGCCTGCCGGAGTGGTTGGGGGTCTTCTCCGGCTCGACCTTTGTGTACATGGTCTCTTTTCTCGTGATGCTTCCGCTTGCGGGCGTGGTGGTGCTGGTATGGCCCAAGGTCCAGGTGGGCATGCACGTCTTTCAGCAGCTCATTCTTGATGCCGGTTCCGCGGGCGTAGGGATCTTTGTGTTTCTCGAGCGCGTGCTCATTCCATTTGGCCTTCACCACCTGCTCTATGCGCCCTTCTACTACGACAACGTAATTGTGCAGGGCGGCATCTACGCTGCCTGGGCAAATGCGCTGCCAGATCTTGCCGCGTCCACGCGTCCGCTTGCGGAGCTTGCGCCATGGGCCTCCCTTACGGCTACGGGCTGGTCAAAGCTCTTTGGCATCCCCGGCATTGCCGCTGCATTCTACGCCACCGCCAAACCCGAGCGTCGCAAGCGACTGCTGGCACTTCTCGTGCCCGTGACGCTTACCTCGGTCCTCTGCGGTGTGACCGAGCCCATCGAGTACACCTTCCTCTTTGTGGCTCCGCAGCTCTTTGTGGTGCATGCAGCACTTGCCGCCTGCCTTTCTATGATCATGAACGCATTTGGCGTGGTGGGTGTCTTCTCGGGTGGTCTCATCGAGATGTCCTCGCTCGACTTTGTGCCCCTCTCGGCAACGCATGGTCAGACCTACCTTGTGGCGCTGGCAATAGGTCTGTGTTTCACGGTCATCTACTTTCTGGTGTTTCGTTTCCTCATCCTGCGCTTTGACTTCAAGACGCCGGGACGGGCGGACGAGGAGGATGTGCGGCTGCGCACCCAGGACGAGTACCGCGACGCCCATGGCATGCCGCGCGCGCAAGATGGCAAGCGCCTTGGGGTAGAGGGCGAGAAGGCCGACGCCAGCCAGGAGGACGCTTATGCCATACGACTGGTGGAGCTCCTTGGCGGTGTCGAGAACATCGAGGGCATCACCAGCTGTGCCACGCGTCTGCGTGTGGATGTGCGCGATCCGGGTAAGGTGGCGGCAAGCGGTGCATTTGTGGCTGCCGGAGCGCGTGGCGCCGTGTGCACTGGCCGTGCGGTGCAGGTGATCGTGGGCCTCAACGTGACGCAGGTGGCAGAGCGTGTCGAGAAGGTCTTGGGGCGTGATGAGTGAGACTGCATTGCTGACATTAGGTCGCGTCAATTTATATAGTTGACATGACTCATTAGCAACTTCCTCTTGTTGGAAGTTTGAACAAGTGGTTGAATGGCATGGAAAAAAGTTGTTTCGGCGAAGATGCGGTGTCGCTGTTGAGGCCGTCCGTACCGCGCCGCGTGTGGTGAGAGGCAAGGCTTTCTTGGGCGAGCGTGTGACGGCGTTTTTCGACATCGATGGGACCTTGGGCTGGACCGACCCAGTTGCCCGGGAACAGATGGCAGACGAGGAGCGAAAGCTCTCGCCGGTCCCCAGTCCTGCCGTGGCAGATGCCATCAGGCGCTTTGTGAAAGCCGGCAACCGCGCGTTCATCTGCACGGGGCGCTCGCCGCTCGACATTCACCCCAAGATGGCTTCGCTGCCCTTCTCGGGCATGGCCTGCCTCGCCGGCGCTTACGTTAAGGTGGGCGATACGGTTCTTCGTGACGTTGCTCTGCCTCCCGAGGTGCTGTCGTGTGTGGATGAGGTGCTTGCCGAGACGGGCGCGGGCGCGATGCTCGAGTCTGCATGCGGCTCCATTGACGTGTGCGGAGGTACGGCTGGCACGCACCGACCCTCACCCGAGAGCGTATCCGAGGCCCTCGAGTGCATCCCGGGCGGTCGGGCCCACAAGGTTGTGCTGCCTACACCCGCGGCAAGGCTTGTGGTGGAGCGGCTTGCCGGCGTGGTGGACGTCTCGATTATGGAGCTGGAGCTGGGTAACAGCGAGGTTGGTCTGCGCGAGAACTGCAAGAGCGGTGCAGTGAGGGTCATTCTCGACTACCTGGGGGATACGGGAACCACGTATGGCTTTGGCGACTCCGAGAACGACCTCAGCCTGTTTGAACAGGTTGATGTTCCGGTTGCCATGGGTAACGCATCGCCGGACGTGAAGGCTGCGGCTGCATTCGTGACTGGCACCGTTGGGAACGACGGTGTGGCAACTGCCCTCTCTAAGCTGGGGCTCATCTAGGCCTGTTGGGGCGGGTGACGCAATGACGGGAAAGACGCACATTGCCGTTGGAGCGGCTGCCGCGCTTGCGGCGGCGAAATACATTCCGCTTGCGCTGACGGGTGGGGTGCCGGTGATTACTGGCGATGCGTCGACGTTTGCCTGCCTTGCCGCAGGGGCGGCGGGCGGCCTGCTCCCCGATACCGACGTCTCAACCAGTGAGGCCTCTCGCCAGCTGAGAAGGGCGTGGTGGCTTCTTGTTGCCGTGGTTGCCTCATCGTTTGGCGCCGATGCGCTTGTTGGGTCCGATCTTTGGGCGCGCGCCGTTGCGTTTGTGCGAGCAGCGGGGGTGTATCAGGTTGCGGGCGTCGCGGTGATTGTGGCGATTCTCGCCTGCGGGCGCGCGTCGGGTCACAGGGGCTTCTCGCATTCGCTCGTGGCTACGGCACTCTTCTTTGGCGGCGCGTACCTGGCAGTTCCGGAGCTCGCGCTGGCTCTGACGGTTGGGTACTTCTCGCATCTTGTGATTGACCTGCTCAACAAGATGCCTGAGCGTCTCTTTTGGCCCGTTTCAAAGGGCCAGTCGCTGGGGTTGTGCAAGGTTGGGGGTGTGGTGGACGGCGCGCTTCTCGTCTTGGGCGTTGCTGCCGTTGCCGCGCTGCTTACGGGATGGCTGTAGGGGCCGTGTTGGCGCTGGGGTCGCCCGAACGCGGCCATGGCACAGTGCGCTAGCAGCGGAGAATAGCTCCTTTTCTTAAAACGTCTCCGCGTTTGCGCAGGTCGCGATCAACAGTTTTAAGAAATGGAGCTATTCTCCGAAAAAGGGTCGCGACGTTTGCGCACCGGCACCCCTCCTGCTACACAATTGGGTCCGAAGCTGTGACCCGCGCTGGTCGATACGCGTTCGGGCGACGAATGTGTATCGACCTGCAACGTAATCGTCGCGCCTCGCAGCGACTACTCTTGTGGCAGCTACCTTCTCGACACAGTGGTGAAGCAGAAGAGCTCCGGGTGGTGCCGCACCTGCGTGTACTCGAACATCACCCCGTCGGAGTTGTAGGACTGGCTCTCGACCACCGCCACGCAGTTGTAGGGGCCAAGGTCCATGTAGCTGCAGTCCTCGTCGGTCGCAAGCTGCACCGTGATGCGGCGACGGCTCGTGAGGATGCGCATCCCTAGGTCATTCTCGAGATAGCTGTAGACGGACTTCTCCGCCTGCTCGGCAGTGAGGCCAGGAACCGCGGAGGCCAGGAAATAGTCGTGATCGACTTGGCGTGCGACGTCGTCCAGCGTGCGCACGCGCACCACGCGCACCAGCTCGACGCCCTCGGCGAAGCCCGTACGACGCGCGAGCCCGGCGCCGCAGGTAACGCGTTCAAACGACTTGACGTGTGTGCCGGGAACCAGGCCGTTTCTCCGTGCATACTCGCCAAAGGACTCGACGCCCTCGAGCGAGCCCTGGGCGCTGTGTGCCTCTCGCTGCCAGATGACCCGCACCCCCCGGCCGTGCATCGGCTGCACGTAGGCATCGTCAGCCAGCATGGAGACCGCGCGCCTGAGGGTGTTGCGCGAGCATCCGTACTCCGCCGTGAGTTCTCCCTCGGAGGGAAGAAGCTCCTGGTAGGAGTAGGTTCCTTCCTGGATCTTTCCCTTGAGGTCGCGGTAGATGCCCTCAAAGATCGCCTTAGGCATGTGGTCTCTCCTAGCTTGCGGACCGTCGGACCTTGAAGGGACGACAGGTGCGGAACATGTGTGGTACCAGATATCCTAGAACTCCTGAAAGCCGTTTGGACGAGTAACCGGTGACCGTTAAGAAAGCACAGCCTATGTACCTGCGTAAACAGTAAAACGAGCATTACTCGTGCCTACCGTTCACCACGAATAAGGTACCGCTCAGTCGATACTTGTTTGAACAAGAGACGCGCAAGGTTATTGTCGTAACCAAGAGACGGGGCATTACCCGGGAAAGCCCGCGTAGCGGCTCCGTGATAGGGCAAGGACGACGGAAGGCGTCGTTCAGACAGGAAGCAACGGGAGGATCACGATGGGGAACATTTCGAGGAAGCAGTTTATCACGCTCGGTGCGGCGTCGGCGGCGGTCCTTGGCCTCGCTGGCTGCGGTGGCAGCTCCAGCTCCGACAGCTCCAGCTCTTCTAGCACCAGCAGCTCCAACAGCGACGACCGCTCCGGGAACGTCTACTGGCTCAACTTCAAGCCCGAGCTTGACGAGACTGCCCAGAAGCTCGCCAAGAGCTACATGGAGAAGTACCCCAACGTCAAGGTCAAGGTCCAGACCGCCGCGTCCGGCACCTATGAGCAGACCCTGACCTCCGAGATGGACAAGACCGACGCCCCCACGCTCTTCAACATCGGCACCACCGCCGGCGTCAAGGAGTGGGGCTCCAACGCCATGGACCTCTCCGGCACCGACATCGAGAAGGCCCTCTCCACCACCGACTACACCTACAAGGACTCCGACGGCCGTCTGGTCTGCGCCGGCCTCTGCTACGAGACCTACGGCATCGTCGTGAACGCCGACCTGGTCGAGAAGGCCGGCCACAGCGTCGACGACATCAAGGACTTCGACTCCCTGAAGACCGTCGTCGAGGACATCCACAAGAATGCCGCCACGCTGGGCTTCGACGCCTTCGCCGCAACCGACCTCGACGATTCCTCGTCTTGGCGCGTGACCGGCCACCTTGCCAACCTCGAGTACTACTACGAGGAGAAGGACGACGGCGGCTGGGACGCCACTCCCGCCACCATCAAGGGCACCTACCTCCCCAACTACAAGAAGATCTTCGACCTGGCCATCAACAACTCCGCCGAGGACCCCACGACCCTCTCTACCGGCGGTCACGATCCTGCGACCGAGTTCACCTCCGGCAAGGCCGCATTCTTCTTCACTGGCTCCTGGGACTACGCCACCATCGCGGCTGCCCAGAAGAACACCACGATGATTCCGTACTACTGCGGCGTGTCCGGCGAGGAGAAGGCCGGTCTCAACAGCGGTACCGAGAACCGCCTCGCCATCAACGACGCTGCCTCCGATGAGGACAAGAAGGCCACCATGGACTTCTGGCTCTGGCTCGTCACCGACCCCGAGGCCTCCAAGGAAATGGTCGCTCAGCTTGGCGTCCTTCCCTACACCGACGCTGCCAAGGGCGACAACGGCTACCTCAACAAGGCCGAGGAGCTCTCCAAGGCTGGCAACTACACCATGGACTGGGCTACCAACTACCAGCCCAACGTTGACCAGTACCGCAAGGGCCTGGTGTCCGCGCTCAACGCCTACACGGCGGATCAGTCCGACGCCAACTGGGATACCTTCAAGACCGCATTCGTCGACGGCTGGGCTCAGAACTACAAGGTCGAGAACGCCTAGTTCCATCTGACCTCTGACTGGCATTTGGGGGCCGGGCGTTCATACGGCGCCTGGCCCCCGTTCTTTTCTCACGCGGGAGTGGAAAAGCATGAAAAGCAAAGCCATCAAGCAGAGCTCCCAGATAAAGTCAACGAGACACTTCTGGTGGCTCTTCCTCCTGCCCGTGACGGCCGCCTTCACCATCGGCTTCGTTTGGCCGTTCATCCAGGGCATCTACCTTTCCTTCTGCAAATTCAAGACCATTTCGAGCGCTAAGTTCATTGGCCTTTCCAACTATGCCTCCGCCTTCGCGGACGAGTCCTTCCAGCACTCCTTCTGGTACACGGCACTGACCGCCATCGTGTGCCTCGTCCTCATCAACGTGATCGCGTTTGCCGTGGCCTACGCGCTCACGCAGGGCATCAAGGGCTCGAACATCTTCCGCACGATCTTCTTCGCGCCAAACCTGATCGGCGGCATCGTCCTCGGCTACATCTGGTCGATGATCTTCGACGGCATCCTCCAGCAGTACGGCACCTCGGTGGTCCTCGAGACCAAGTACGGCTTCTGGGGCCTGATCATCCTCATGTGCTGGCAGCAGATCGGCTACATGATGATCATCTACATCGCCGGCATCCAGGCTGTCCCCGAGGACATGATCGAGGCCGCCAAGATCGACGGCGCGACCAAGGCGCAGACCCTCTTCAAGGTGATCATCCCCAACGTGATGCCCTCGATCACGATCTGCACGTTCCTCTCGCTCACCAACGGCTTCAAGCTCTTCGACCAGAACCTCGCGCTTACTGGCGGCCTGCCGTACGAGCAGCTCGCCGACGGCAAGACCATCAACACGACCGAGATGATGGCCCTGAACATCTACAACACGTTCTACTCGGGTACCGGCGCGTCGCGAGGCGTCGCCCAGGCGAAGGCAGTCATATTCTTCGTCCTTGTCGCTGCCATGGGACTCGCGCAGCTCTCGTACACCCGTAAGAGGGAGGTGCAGCAGTAATGGCAAACCAGCCACAGGCGCTCGCATCCGAGGCGCGTCACAAGAAGATCCTGACCATCGTCTTCACCATCATCTGCATCGTCTGGGTCCTGCCGGTCGTGTGCGTGGCGGTCAACTCCTTCAAGCTGAACACCTTCGTCAAGACCGAGACCTTCGCCCTCCCCACCGAGGAGAGCTTCGCCGGGTGGTCCAACTTCATCACCGGCATGACCTTCGGCAACTACCCGTTCTGGAGCGCGTTTGGCTACAGCGCCCTCATCACCGTGCTCTCCACGGCGCTGATCCTCATCTGCTGCTCGATGGCGGCGTGGTACATCGCCCGCGTGAACTCCAAGTTCTGCAAGGTCATCTACACGCTCTGCATCTTCTCGATGGTCGTGCCCTTCCAGATGGTCATGTTCACGCTCTCCAAGACGGCTGACACCCTGAAGCTCAACACCCCGTTCACCATTCCCATCGTCTACCTTGGCTTTGGTGCCGGCCTCGCCATCTTCATGTTCGTCGGCTTCGTGAAGTCAATCCCGCTGGAGATCGAGGAGGCCGCCGCAATCGACGGCTGCGGCCCGGTGCGCACCTTCTTCCTGGTGGTGCTCCCCATGCTCAAGCCCACGCTCATCTCCGTCGGCATCCTCGAGATCATGTGGGTCTGGAACGACTACCTCCTGCCGTACCTGGTCCTGGACATCAACCAGTACCGCACGATCCCCATTCAGATCCAGTACCTCAAGGGCAGCTATGGAACGGTCGACCTCGGTGCGACCATGGCAATCATCCTCATGGCCATCATCCCCGTCATCGTCTTCTACCTCTCCTGCCAGAAGTACATCATCAAGGGCGTTGCGGCCGGCGCCGTCAAGGGCTAGGCCAAAGACCCAGGCTCGTCTGAGTTCGTCCCCTCTTTCCCACTCTCTCCGCGGGGCCTCCCCGGTCCCGCGGAGGGGGACCTCCTCGAAGACACGCAGCTCACCACGGGGGCGCGGGCCCCGGCTGCAACCAATGGAAGGAATCCGAGAACCATGGCAGAAGTCAGCCTGAAGCACATCACGAAGATCTATCCGAACATCGAGAAGACCAAGAAGCACCGCCTTGGCAAGAAGGCCGCGGAGCCCGAGAAGAAAAAGAGCAACCTCAAGGTCACCGACGAAGGCGTCGTGGCGGTCGAGGACTTCAACCTCGACATCGCAGACCGCGAGTTTGTCGTCCTCGTTGGCCCCTCCGGCTGCGGCAAGTCCACGACGCTGCGCATGATCGCCGGCCTCGAGAGCATCTCCGGCGGCGAGCTCGCCATCGACGGCAAGGTCATGAACGAGGTGGCCCCCAAGGACCGCGACATTGCCATGGTCTTCCAGAGCTACGCCCTGTATCCTCACATGACTGTGTACGACAATATGGCCTTCCCGCTGAAGCTCCGCAAGGTCCCCGAGGACCAGATCGACCAGAAGGTCCGCCAGGCGGCAGAGACCCTGGGCATCACCCAGTACCTTGACCGTAAGCCCAAAGCCCTCTCCGGTGGCCAGCGCCAGCGTGTCGCCATCGGCCGCGCCATCGTGCGTGACCCCAAGGTGCTCCTCATGGACGAGCCCCTCTCCAACCTGGACGCCAAGCTCCGCAACCAGATGCGCGCCGAGATCATCAAGCTCCGCAAGCGCATCAACGCCACCTTCGTCTACGTCACGCACGACCAGACCGAGGCCATGACCCTTGGTGACCGCATCGTGATCATGAAGGACGGCGTGGTGCAGCAGGTGGGCACCCCGCAGGAGGTCTTCAACGAGCCCGCCAACCTCTTCGTGGCCGGCTTCATCGGCGTGCCGCAGATGAACTTCTTCGATGGCCACCTCGAGAAGACCGCCTCGGGCTACGTGCTCAACGCGCTCGACTCCAAGATTGCCATCTCTCCCGAGACGGGCAAGGACCTCGAAGCTGCCGGTGTCACCTCGCTTGACGTCACCGCAGGCGTGCGCCCCGAGCAGATCCAGCTTGCCAACGCGGACGAGCCGGGCGCAATCTCCGGCACCATCGACGTCTCCGAGCTCATGGGCTCGACGGTCCACGTGCACGCGAGCGTCGAGGGCTATGACTTCGTCCTTGTCATCCCCACCATCGACTTCGACGGCGCCCTGGGCAGGTCCTTCGCCGACGGCGCACCCATCTCCTTCAAGTTCGAGCCGAACGCTGTCCACTTCTTTGACAAGGCGTCCGGTAAGAACATCATCAAGCCGTAGCCTTCCCTCCCTCCCGCGACATCGGCTTGGTGCGGCCCCGGCCCGCTTTCTCGGACGGGTCGGGGCCCTTTTGCGGGAGCGATATCGATGACGGCCTGCGCGTGAGCGCAGAACGAGAGAAGGAGAGAAACATGGAGAGAGCAAGCGGCGTTCTCATGCCCGTCTCGTCGCTTCCGGGTATTGTGGGCATTGGCACCTTTGGTCGCGAGGCGTATGACTTCGTGGACTTCCTTGCTCGCACCCACCAGCGCTACTGGCAGGTGCTACCCCTCACCACCACGAGCTTTGGCGACTCGCCCTACCAGTCCTTCTCCGCCTTTGCGGGGAATCCGTACTTCATAGACATCCAGGATCTCGTTCGCCTTGGCTACCTCACCGAGCAGGACCTCGTTGTCTTGCCCTTTGGAGACGACCCAGAGAACGTCGACTACGGCACGCTCTTCCGCGGTCACAGGGCGCTGCTCGAGCGTGCGCTCCCGAGCTTCTCGGCGGCGCCGCCCGAGGACTTCGAGGAGTTCTGCGAGGCGAACGGCTCCTGGCTCGAGCCTTACTGCGAGTTCATGACCGTCAAGGAGGAGTTTGGCCTCAAGGCGTACTACGAGTGGCCGCAGCAGTACCGCAGCCGCGGCAAGGCGAGCGCAGCGCTCTGCGCCAAGCACCCCGAGCGCATGCGCTACCACCAGATGACGCAGTACTTCTTCTATCGTCACTGGAAGAGCCTGAAGGACTACGCCAACGAGCGCGGCGTCCTTATCATTGGAGACATCCCCATCTACGTCTCGCGCGACTCCGTGGAGATGTGGGCCACTCCGGAGCTCTTCCGCGTGGACGCCACGGGCAACCCCACGTGCGTGGCCGGTACCCCGCCCGACCAGTTCTCCTCGACCGGTCAGTACTGGGGCAACCCCATCTACGACTGGGCGGGCATGGCCGAGAACGGCTTTGCCTGGTGGGTCGAGCGCCTGCGCGCTAGCCTCGAGCTCTACGACATCCTGCGCATCGACCACTTCCGCGGCTTCGAGTCCTACTGGTCCGTGCCCTTTGGCGCGCCTGACTCGAGCTTTGGGCGCTGGGCCAAGGGTCCCGGCAGCGACGTCTTTGATGCCGTCGCCGAGCATCTGGGCGAGCTGCCCATCATTGCTGAGGACCTGGGCTTCATGACGCCAGAGGTCATAGCCATGCGCGAGCACACGGGCTTCCCCGGCATGAAGATCCTGCAGTTTGGCTTTGACTCCGAGGGCGATTCCCTCGACCTTCCGCACCACTACGTTGCCAACACCGTGGCCTACGTGGGCACACACGACAACGAGACTGCCATGGGCTGGTTCAAGGACACCGCCACGCCCGACGTGCGCGAGAAGACCATGCGCTACCTGGCCCTTGGGCCCGGTGAGACCGTGGCGCAGGGCTGCAACCGCGCCATTGCCGCCTCGGTGAGCGACACCTGCATCTTCCGCATGCAGGATCTTCTCGGGCTGGATAACTCCGCTCGTACCAACACCCCCTCGACCGTGGGGAAGAACTGGCGCTGGCGCATGCTGCCCGACGCTGTGACGCCCGAGGTCGAGGCAGAGCTCTCTGACCTGACCACCACCTACTACCGGGTCCCCGGCACGAAGGAACCCGAGCTTCCCGAATAGGGGAGTGCGGGATGCCGCATGGCCACCGCCCGCTCTGCCATGTCACCGCGACACTTGGAGGTATCGCAACGCATGAAGATCGAACTTGAGGCACGTTCCCAGGAGAAGTTTGGCCGTCCGCTTGCCGAGCTCGACGACACCACTATCTGCACCATGCTCGAGGACATCGTCCGCGAGCATGCGGCGGCCATGCCCCTCAACGAGGGCAAGCGCCGCCTGTACTACCTCTCGGCCGAGTTCCTCATTGGCCGTCTGCTCACCAACAACCTCATCGAGCTCGGCGTGTACGACGACGTTAAGGCGCAGCTCGCTGCCGCCGGCCACGACCTGGGTGTCGTCGAGGAGCGCGAGGTCGAGCCGTCCCTGGGCAACGGTGGCCTGGGCCGCCTTGCCGCGTGCTTCCTGGACTCCATCGCAACGCTTGGGCTTCCCGGCGACGGCGTGGGCCTGAACTACCACTACGGCCTCTTCCACCAGCGCTTTGTTGACCTGCAGCAGGCTGCGGAGCCCGATGGCTGGCTGGACCGCCAGGACTGGCTCGTGAGGGACGAGAAGGCCTACACCGTCGAGTTCGGCGGCTTTACGGTGAAGTCGCGCCTGTACGACATTGACGTCTTGGGCTATGGCCGCACCACCAAGAACCGCCTGCGCCTCTTTGACCTCGAGAGCGTCGACGACTCGCTGGTGCCGGTCAACTCCATCGACTTCGACAAGGGCGAGCTCGCCAAGAACCTCACGCTCTTCCTCTACCCTGACGACTCCGATGACGCCGGCCGCCTGCTCCGCGTGTACCAGGAGTACTTCATGGTCTCCAATGCGGCCCAGCTCATCCTCGACGAGGCCGTCGAGCGCGGCTCCAACCTGCACGACCTGCCCGACTACGCCGTGGTGCAGATCAACGACACGCACCCCTCAATGGTCATCCCCGAGCTTGTGCGCCTGCTCGTGGACGTTCACGGCTTCGAGTTCGACGAGGCCGTCTCGGTGGTGCGCCGCATGGTGGCCTACACCAACCACACGATCCTTGCCGAGGCGCTCGAGAAGTGGCCGCTTGAGAGCTTGAAGACCGTTGCCCCGCGCATCGCGGAGATCGTGGTCAAGCTGGATGAGCTCGAGCGTGCCGAGAATGGCAGCAACGACGCCGTGGCCATCGTGCGCGACGGCGTGGTGCACATGGCACACATGGCCATCCACTACGGCTTCTCGATCAACGGCGTGGCCACGCTGCACACCAAGATCCTCGAGGAGACCGAGCTTCACCCGTTCTATGAGCTCTATCCCGAGAAGTTCTCCAACAAGACCAACGGCATCACCTTCCGCCGCTGGATCATGGACGCCAACCCGGCGCTCTCGGGAGTGCTCGACGACGTCCTGGGCACCGACTGGCGCACCTCCTGCGACCTCTCCGGGCTTCTCGCCTTCAAGGACGACGAGAAGGTCCTTGCCCGCCTGGATGACGCAAAGTCTGAGGCCAAGGCCGGCATGCGCGAGTTTCTGTGGGAGACGCAGAGCGTGCGTATTCCCGAGGACGCCATTATCGACGTGCAGGTGAAGCGCATCCATGAGTACAAGCGCCAGCAGATGCTTGCGCTCTATATCATCTGGAAGTACCTCGACATCAAGAACGGCAACATTCCCGCGCGTCCGCTCACCATCATCTTTGGCGGCAAGGCGGCGCCTGCCTACACCATCGCGCAGGACATCATCCACCTCATCCTGCTACTTTCCCGCTGGATTGCGGCAGATCCGGTTGTCTCGCCCCACCTGCAGGTGGTCATGATCGAGAACTACAACGTGAGCGCTGCCGAGCGCGTGATTCCCGCCGCCGACATCTCCGAGCAGATTTCGCTTGCCTCCAAGGAGGCATCGGGTACCTCAAACATGAAGTTCATGCTCAACGGTGCCGTGACCCTCTGCACGCTTGATGGCGCCAACGTCGAGATCGCCGACCTTGTGGGCAACGAGAACATCTACACCTTTGGCGCCTCCTCCAAGGAGGTCGAGCGCCTGTACGCCGAACACGCCTACGACGCGCACGCGCACTACCTGCGCCCCGGCGTGAAGCTTCTGGTGGACTTCATCACCAACCCTGCCTTCCTCGCGCTTGGCAACGCAGAGCGCCTGCATCGCCTGCACGACGACATGGCCTGGAAGGACTGGTTCATGGCGCTTCTCGACATCGAGGAGTACATCCAGAAGAAGGAGCAGGTGCTTGCCGACTACGAGAACCGCGATGCCTGGCGCAAGAAGTCGCTGGTGAACATTGCGAAGGCGGGTGCCTTCTCGTCCGACCGCACCATCCGCCAGTACAACGAGGACATCTGGCACCTGTAATGAGACAAAGGGAGTTTCCCTTTGTCTCATAAAAGCGGCCCCGAAGCGAAGTTGCTTCGGGGCCGTCGTTATTTGGGCTGTGCCATGAGACAAAGGGAAACTCCCTTTGTCTCACATTCCCTCGAACGCGGCGCAGATGGCGTCGAGCAGCAGCACGGCGTAGGTCTGTGCGTCGCTGATGGTGAAGGTGCCCTCGAAGTTGGGGCCGACGGGCAGCTCGATGCGCACCACGGGCACGGTCTCGCGCGAGCTCTCGACGGCTGTGCGCAGGCGCAGCGGCAGCGTGTCGACGTCATCCATCACCACGTTAGAGGTGTTGTTGCCTTCCGGCAGCGGAGCGGCCGAGAGCACGAGCACGGCCTGCGCGCCCTTGCAGGCGTCGGACTCCGCGGAGTCCACAAGCTCGAGGCCCGAGGCGTTTGTCGTGGCGCTTGCCAGGTTCCAGATGCGGCCCGCTACGTTTCTCGAGATGGGGTCGTCGCCGGTGATGCAGAGCTTCACGACCTCGAGCACGCCTGCGGCGCGGGCAAAGCCCATGCCGCCCTGCGGGTGTGGGCCAGCAGCGGGGTTGCCGCCCCACACGTGCTTCAGGCGGTCGATGGCATCAAAGGTGTCGGGGAAGGCCATGCCGTCTGCCAAAAGGCCAACGCTCTCCTGAAACTGCTTGACCGCGGCCTCGGTGTGGGCGCCGTACTGGCCATCGACCGCGCCGCAGGAGAAGCCCAGGACGTTGAGGCGCTCCTGAAGCTGGCGCACGTCGTTGCCATGGAAGTTTGGGAGGCGCAGGTAGAGCGTGCGGTCACCAAGCTGGTAGCACTCGTCCACCAATGCGGCCCAGGTAGCAGTATCAATGACGTCGCCCAGCGACAGACCGTGGTCGAGTCTAAAGCGCGCGACGGCGGTGGCTGTCGAATGGCCAAAGGTCTTCTCGGCAGTTTCCTTCTCGTCGATCTTGTATCCCAGCGAGCCCAGGCGCTCCTGGATGTCCTCCACGGCGGCGCCCGACGCGCCTTCGCGAATTGGTTCCATACCCTAGTTCCCCTCGATATCGTGGGCGTGAGGCAGCATCCGGACTAGCCCCTGCGTTCCACAAAGAAGTCTGCCATAGATTCGAGAACAGCGTGTGCGTCTCCTGCGAGCTCGACGCCCTTGAGGCTGGCCTTTGCGCTGCGCGCGAGCCCATGGGCGTAGCTGCGCACTGCGTCGATGGCCCCCGCGCCCTCCATGAGCTCTACCGCGCGGGCTAGCGCCAACGTGTCCGTTGCGTGCGACGAGAGGATGCCGAGAAGCTCGTCCCTCTTGGCGCCTGTAAGATGCTCGAGCGCCCAGCACACGATCATGGTGCGCTTGCCCTCGGTGATGTCGCTCCGGAAGTCCTTGCCCTGGGCCTCGGCGTCGCCAACGAGGTTGAGGAGGTCGTCCTGCAGCTGGAAGGCGAGACCTGCGTCTATGCCAAAGGAGCCAAGCGCCTCCACCTGTGCGTCCGTTCCGCCACCGCAGATGGCGCCAATGGAGAGCGGCGAGGCGGCGGAGTAGAACGCGGTCTTGTGCGTGGCCATCGTGAGGTAGTCACCCGTGGTGACGTCCCAACGCTCGTCGCGCGCCCAGCCGAGGTCGAGCGCCTGACCCTCGACGGTGCGCTGCTCCATCTGCGCAATCTCCTCGAGCACGCGCAGCTTGGTTGTGCCGTCGAGCGATTCGTCCTCGAGCACGCCCCCGAAGGTGCGAACGATGCCGAGGTCACCAACGTTGATGGCCACGCCAACGCCTTCGGTGCGGTGCACGCAGGGCTGCCCACGGCGCATCTCGCCCTCGTCGGCGATGTCGTCGTGGATGAGGGCTGCGGACTGGAAGTCCTCTATTGCGGCCGCGGCCGAGAGGGCGCACGAGGCGTCTCCGCCAACGGCCTCGCAGCCAAGCAGCACCAGCGCGGGACGCGTGCGCTTGCCGCCCGAGCGCGTGAAGCGCGCAAATGGGTCGTAAAGGTAACGCGAAAGGTCATCGCCCGCGTGCGTCTCGTCGGACAGGGGTGCGGGCGCGTGTCCGACGAGGTACGCCTCGATGGCGGGGCGCTTCTCGGCGAGGTATTCCGCGAAGAGCCTGCCCCCGTTGCCCGTGTCTGTGGCACTGCCTGCTGCCATGGCTAGCCCTCGTAGCCGTTGGGGTTCTTGCACTGCCAGTTCCAGGAGTCGCGGCACATGTCGTCGATCGTGTACTTGGCCTCCCAGCCCATCTCGCGCTTGGCCTTGGAGCAGTCGGCGTAGTTGGCGTCGACGTCGCCGGGACGGCGCGGGTCGATCTGGTAGGGGAGGTCCTTGCCGCAGGCGCGCGAGAAGGCCTTGATGATCTCGAGGACCGAGGTGCCCTTGCCGGTGCCGAGGTTGAAGATCTCCACTCCGGTGCGGCCGTTCATCCAGTTGAGAGCCGCGGCATGGCCGGTGGCAAGGTCGCAGACGTGGATGTAGTCGCGGACGCCGGTGCCGTCTGGGGTGTTGTAGTCATCGCCAAAGACGTGCACGCACTCGCGCTTGCCGATGGCAACCTGCGCGACGTAGGGCAGGAGGTTGTTGGGAATGCCCTTGGGGTCCTCGCCCATGAGTCCCGATGGGTGCGCGCCGATGGGGTTGAAGTAGCGGAGAAGCACGACGTTCCACTCTGGGTCTGCGGTGTGGAGGTCGGTCAGGATTTGCTCGATCATCCACTTGGTCCAGCCGTATGGGTTGGTCGCGGGCTTCTTGGGGCTCTCCTCGGTGAGGGGGAGTTTGTCCGGGTCGCCGTAGACCGTGGCAGAGCTGGAGAAGATGATGTCCTTGCAGCCGTGGTTGCGCATCACGTCCACGAGCGTGAGGGTGTTGCCCAGGTTGTTGGTGTAGTACTCGATGGGCTTGCTCACGGACTCGCCCACCGCCTTGAAGCCGGCGAAGTGGATCACGCGGTCGATGTGGTTCTCGTCAAAGACGGCGTTCATGGCCTCGCGGTCGTTGACGTCGGCGCGGTAGAAGGTGAGGTTGGCGGCAGCGGCGTCGCCCACGATGGTCTTGATGCGACCGATGACCTTCTCCGACGCGTTGGAGAGGTCGTCGACAATGACTACCTTGTAGCCGTCCTGAAGGAGCTCCACCACCGTGTGGCTGCCAATGAAGCCGGCGCCGCCGGTGACGAGCACGCAGGTGTTCTTTGGGTCTTTTGCTTCGCTCATGGGTTTCCTTTCGGGTCTTGTGACAAGGTACCTCGCGGCGAATAAGCCAAGAAGACAGTATACGTTGCCGATGTGTACGCTGCGTTGGGGTTGGTGGGCGCCTCCGCTGGCGATGCGGCCGGAGGTGCGAAAACCCGCCTTCGGGCGAGAAAAATGGCGCCGGAGCGTGGGTTACCGACGGGATCACGTACGAGATGGGCCTTTCGGCGTCATTTCTGCCCCGGAGGCGCGTTTCTCTCTGTGGCTGTGCTGAGATGCCCCCTCCGGCGTCGGCGGCGCGGTCCGGCCTCAATAACGCGCTGGACCCATTGGCGGTGTTGAGGTAGCGGTGTTGAGTCTTTGGTACCACGGGCTGAGAGGCAATTTCTGTAACTCTAATTGGATACACTATCGGTATGACGAAAGGTGCCCCATGCTGCCCGAGATTCATCCGAATGCCCTGAAGCACTTGAACCGCGAAGAGGTCATCGAGGCATGGGGCTCGGTGACAAAGTGCATCATGCGTGAGAGTCCCGAGGAGCCCCCAAGATGGCTCATGGTTGGCTGGTTGCCTGACGGCAGAGACGTTGAGCTAGTTGCGGTTGAGACTGTTTCTGGCTGGCTCGTGATACATGCCAACACTCCAGTGCAAAAGAAGTTTGCAAAAGAGATTGAAACGGTTGAAAGGAGGTTGCGATGAGTAGGAAGTGGATTGCGGCAAACGGGCAGGAGATCACCGAGGAAATGATCGATCGGTGGTGCTCTTCCTACGAGCGTGGTGAGTTTCCCGAGGGGGAGCACAGCGCGGGTGCCGTCGTGCACGGGCGGCCGCCACTTTCGACCGAGGGGACTGCCACCATTTCGGTCAAGGTTCCCATAGGAATGAAGCGTGCCGTGGAACAGAAAGCCAAAAGCGCCGGAATGAGCACGAGCGCGTATGCTCGTGCAGCCCTTGCCGACAAGCTGCTAGATGCTGGCTAATGATCCAGCGCCTCTCCCGGAGGCCTTTTCTTCCTTGCGCTTTCTGCGGAAACTCACCCTTCGGCGAGAAAATGGCGCCGGAGCGTGGGCTGCCGACGCAATTCCGTACGAGATGGGCCTTCGGGCGTCATTTCTGCGCCGGAGGCGCGTTTCTCTCCGCCGCGGCTGCTGAGGCGCTCCCTCCGGCGCCGGCGGCGCGGAGCTCCACCTCCTCGAGCATCTCGTCGTAGCCACGGAGGGCGGCAAACGGGATGAACTGGCGCCCCCGCTCGGGGGAGGCCATGGCACGGCGCGGCCCGTCCTCAACAATGCGCTGGACAATGCCCCTAAGCACCGCTTCCCTGCGCTCCTGCTCGCGCTCGCCTATGTCTGGCCACGAGGATGCCAAAGGTAGCCGGCCGATCTCTTGGCGCACGTCCTCACGCACGGTGGCCCCCGATCTGCAGGTTGCGTTCACGGGCATTGGCGGCGGGAAGCAGACTCGTGCCAGAGAGCACAGTGTTGGGCCCAAAGCGCCGCCGCGCACGGGTCACGGCGCCGGCCAGCCTTGCCTCCCGCGCGTCCGCCGCGGGGTTATCGAAGAGCGTGGGAACCGCTACGGCCGCCGGGACAACGCCGCCCAGCCATAGACACACGCGGCGAATGGGCACATCGCGCGCAACCGTCTGGTCGTAGAGCGCGAGAAGTGCGTCTGTCACCTCTCGCTCGCCGGCGGTCTGGTGTCCAAGGGCCCTCTGCCCACCGCCGTGCCCAAAGAGCTCTGCCTGACCCGAGTAGCCCACGTAGAGCCCCACCGTGTCGCACGCGAGTGCCTGCTGCCGCAAGTCAAGACAGCTCTGCCAGGCCATCTCGCGCAGCACCACGCGTGCCTCGCCAAAGCCGTAGTCGCGCATGAGCACCTGGCCGTTGGAAAGCGAGCGCGCCTTGGGCACGTACCCGCGAGCGTCCGCGATGGTGCAGGGCTCGAGTCCCCAGGCGTGGTCGATGAGCCACTCGGCGTTGCGGCCAAACTCCCCATGCAGCCACGTTGGGTCCGTGGCGCAGATGCCCGCAAGGTCGTAGACGCCCGCCCGCGCAAGTCTGCGCGCAATGCCGGGCCCTATGCCCCAGATGTCCGTGATGGGACGGTGGAACCACACGTCGCGGCGGAAGGTCTTCTCGTCCAGCTGTCCTATGCCATCTGCGGCGTGTTTGGCCATGAGGTCGAGCGCCACCTTGCAGAGAAACATGTTGGGGCCTATGCCCGCCGTTGCCGAGACGCCCGTCTCCTCTCGTACCGTGGCGATAATGCGCTTTGCGAGCGCCCGTGCGTTGGAGCCATAGAGCGCCTGGTAGGGCGTCACATCGAGAAAGGCCTCGTCCACGCTGTACGGCCAGGCGTCCTGACTGGACACGTAGCGCAAGTAGATGGCGTACACCTGCGCGGAGACCTCCATGTAGCGGTGCATCCTGGGCATGGCGGTGATGTAGGGGATGCCTTGGGGTATCTCACGTACGCGGCAGCGATTCTTGACCCCCTTGGCCTTGAGCGCAGGGGTTATGGCCAGGCAGATAGTGTTGGGACTGCGCGTTGGGTCTGCCACCACAAGGTCCGTGGCGAAGGGGTCCAGGCCCCTGTCGGCGCATTCCACGCTTGCGTAAAACGACTTGAGGTCGATTGCCAGATAGGTCTTCTCTGGTGTGCGTGCGTCTGATGCCATGGCTCCTCCATTCCATCTAAGAACACATGTTCTATCCCACACACGGTTATACGGCGGCAGCGCGACACAAATAAGCGTGTTCCGCTCGGAGAATTCACTACTCGTTCGCTTGTCGAGAGGGAACACATGTTCTACTCTCGGGTCATGGAATATCGAACGCTCACAGACGGGACGCGGCGTCGTGTGCACCGCGAGTACGTGGATGTCATCGCGCGCTTTGGGCGTGACGGCTCCCTGGAGCCCGTTGCGGTCGTCTGGAAGGATGGGAGGAGCTTTGCAATAGACGAGGTAACGGAGGAAGGTACGTTTGGCGCCGAGGCACGCGGGCGACGGCAGGCCTGCTACCACGTGCGCTTTGGCGGGCACGAGACGGAGCTCTACCTCGAGCGGCGCAGCGCCGTTCCGGCGGTGGGCCAGCCCGAGGAGCTGCGCTGGTGGGTCTTTGCCTACGATCAGACGCGCTCGCGCGAGGCGGGGAAGTAGTGGCTCGCTTGACCTGCTGCCTGTGTTGCCCGCGTCGTGCGGTCCGCGCTGCCGTCCGCGCCGCCTGTGACCCGCCCACCACCTTTTCCATACTTTTTGTTTGGATGGCGTTATAGTTTGTAAGCAAGAACGCCGTCATCGGACAGGCACCACATCTGTGGCGGCGAAGCCCACAGGCGCCACATGGGCAGCACGCAAAAAGCATCGCACCAGAGATGCGCCCCAGGCAGGCATTACACCGAGGGAAAGGAAGGCACCATGGCAGGCACCAGCATCACCAGGCGTTCGTTTGCGTTGGCGGCAGTAGCCGCGGCAGGCCTTGGATTGGTGGCGTGCGGAGGCACGCAGTCCCAGTCCGCAGACTCGACGGCGGCAGACACCGCGTCCGCGGCAGAGACAAAGACGCTCGTCGTCTTTGCGGCCGCATCGCTCACCGAGTCGCTCACCGAGGCGGGCGACCTCTTCAAAGCAGCCAATGACGGCGTGGACATCAGCTTCAACTTCGACTCTTCGGGCACTCTCAAGACACAGATCCAGGAGGGGGCAGACTGCGACGTCTTCATCTCCGCCGGCCAGAAGCAGATGAACCAGCTTGATGCCAACGCCACCTCCGGCAACGACGAAGGTCTTGACTTCATCAACCACGATACGCGCTTTGACATCCTCGAGAACAAGGTCACGCTTTGCGTGCCCGACGGCAACCCCAAGGCCGTCCAGGGCTTCGATGACATGGCCAATAAGCTCCAGGCCCACGACATCCTGCTGGGGATGGGCAACTCCGACGTGCCCGTGGGCCAGTACACCCAGAAGATCCTCGCCTACTACAACCTCGACGAGACCGAGCTTGCCAACGCTGGCTGCATCACCTACGGCACCAATGTGAAGGAGGTCACCTCGCAGGTAACCGAGGCGGCCGTCGACTGCGGAGTCATCTACAAGACCGACGCCACGTCGGCAAACCTCACCATGGTGGACGAGGCAACGGAGGAGATGTGCGGTCGCGTGGTCTACCCGGCTGCGACCACCAAGAATGCCCTCCAGCCCGAGCTCGCCGCATCCTTCCTTGGCTTCCTCAAGACCAAGGATGCCGGTGACTGCTTCGAGAAGGTCGGCTTCACGCCGCTCGCCGAGGCGTAGCGCGGCATGGACTGGTATCCGCTTCTCAACTCGCTGAGAATAGCCGCCATCTCCACGGCGGTTGTCTACCTTCTCGGCATCTGGCTCGCGGACGTGGTGGCGCGGGCGCCCCGGGTGGTGAAGGGCATCCTCGACGTGGTGCTCACGCTGCCACTGGTGCTGCCGCCCACCGTCGTGGGCTACCTCCTGCTGGTGCTCCTCGGGCCCAGGCGCCCCATCGGCTCATGGGTGCTGGCTACCTTTGGCGTGAAGCTCACCATGACCTGGTACTCGGCCATCTTTGCCACCGTGGTGGTGAGCTTCCCGCTCATGTACCGTACGGCGCGCGGTGCGTTCGAGGGCTTTGACCAGAGCTTGGCAGACGCTGGACGCACGCTGGGAAAGTCCAACGCCTGGGTGTTCTGGCGCGTCAAGATGCCGGCCTGCCGCCAGGGCATCATCGCGGGCTCGGTCCTGGCCTTCGCGCGGGCGCTGGGCGAGTATGGCGCCACCTCGATGGTTGCGGGTTATACCCCGGGCTCTACCGCTACCGTCTCCACGACGGTCTACCAGCTCTGGCGTACCGGCGAGAATGGCCTGGCGTTCCAGTGGGTCCTCGTGAACCTGGCGATAAGCGCCGTGGTGCTTCTCGCCATGAACATGCTCGAGGCGCGCTCGCGCTCCGCCCGCGCGAAGGGGGCGGTCGCATGACGACGCTCGAGGTCGACATTACCAAGCGGCTCGGCTCCTTCTCGCTTGACGTCTCGTTTGCCATCGAGCGTCCAGATGAGATCATGGCGCTGCTCGGCCCATCGGGCTGCGGCAAGTCCATGACGCTCAAGTGCATCGCCGGCATCGAGCGCCCTGACTCGGGGCGCATCGTGCTGGGCGGACGCACGCTCTTCGATTCCGGCGCGCACGTAGACCTACCGCCACAGCAGCGCCGCGTGGGCTACCTCTTCCAGAGCTATGCGCTCTTTCCCACCATGACCGTCGAGCAGAATGTGCGCGCCGGGGCGGCTGGCGCCACGCGTGAGGAGCGCTCGGCGCGTGCGGCAAAGGAGATTGCCGCCATGCGCCTGGAGGGCCTCGAGCACCGTAAGCCCGCCCAGCTCTCCGGCGGCCAGCAGCAGCGCTGCGCCATGGCGCGCATCCTCGCGAGCGACCCAGAGCTCATCCTGCTTGACGAGCCCTTCTCGGCGCTCGATGGGTACCTGCGCTGGCAGCTGGAGCTCGAGCTAACGGATGTCCTGCGCGGGTTTCCCGGTGGGGCGGTCTACGTTTCGCACAACCGCGACGAGGTCTACCGCATGTGCGATACGGTCTGCGTGCTCGACCGCGGCCGCTCGGACGCCAAGGTGGGCGTGCGTGAGCTCTTTGCCGCGCCGGCCACGCTGGCGGCGGCCCTCATCAGCGGCTGCAAGAACGTGAGCCGAGCGCGGGTGGCGGGCCCCGGCCTGCTTTTGTGCGACGATTGGGGCGTCACGCTGGAGACGTCGCTTCCCGTGCCCGAGGGCGTTACGCACGTGGGCATACGCGCGCACTACTTCCAGGCGCATTCGGCAGACGACGGCGCTGCGAGCGCCGCTGGCGGGAATGCGATTCCCTGCACCGTTGAGCGGGTGATAGACTCGACGTTCTCGACGATCGTGATGGCCCGCACGCCCGGTGGCGCCTCACTTCGCTACGAGTGCGAGAAGGATGCCTGGGCTGCGCTTGGCAATCCCGCGCAGCTGGTGCTTGTGGCGCCGCCCCAGACGGTCATGCCGCTTGTCTCGGCGGGTAACGGCGAAACGCCTGACGCAATTACTTTGGACAACACAGGGAAGGGAGGCGCGCCTCGTGCGTGACGATTACGGCCGCGACATACGCTACCTGCGCCTCTCGGTGACCGACCGCTGCAACTGCCGCTGCGTCTACTGCATGCCCGAGAATGGCGTGCCCATGCTCTCGCACGCAGACATCCTCTCCTTTGAGGAGATGCGCGACATTGTGGCTGCAGCTGCGTCACTGGGAGTGCGCAAGGTGCGTCTTACGGGTGGGGAGCCCCTGGTGAGGCGCGGCATTGTTGACCTTGTGGGCATGGTTGCCTCTGTGCCGGGCATCGACGAGGTGGACATGACTACCAACGCCACGCTGCTCGCGCCCATTGCTGGAGATCTGCGTGCCGCGGGGCTCACGCGCCTTAACGTGAGCCTGGACACGCTCGATGCCGCGCGCTACGAGGCCATCACGCGGCGCGGCACGCTTGCGGACGCGCTTGCCGGCCTCGAGGCGGCCCACGCCGCAGGCTTCACTAACACCAAGGTCAACTGCGTGCTTGTCGGCGGTGTGAATGACGATGAGCTGCGACCGCTGGCCGAGCTTGCGCGCGACCGCGATCTCACCGTGCGCTTCATCGAGCTCATGCGCATGGGGGAGTGCGCCGGCTGGCCCAAGGGACGCTTTGTCTCGGCAGACGAGGTCCTCTCGGCCGTGCCGGAGCTTGCGCCGGTGGGCGGCCAGGGCGTCTCGGAGCTCTACCACGCGTCGGGCTGGAAGGGCAACGTGGGTCTCATCCGGCCCATGACCCACCGGTTCTGCGGCAGCTGCGATCGCATACGCGTGACGGCGGACGGGCGTCTCAAGCCCTGCCTGCACTCCGCAACTGAGGTCAACCTGCGCGGCCTTGTCGGCCAAGAGCTGGTCGATGCCATGCGCGCGGGCATTGCGGCAAAGCCGCGCGGGCACAGGATGGATGACGGGCGCGCAAGCGATTCGCTGCGCGCCATGAACGAGATAGGGGGATGAGCCATGGGGCTCACGCATTTCAACGAGGAAGGTCGCGCCCGCATGGTGGACGTGTCCGAGAAGCCCAAGACCCAGCGAGTTGCGCGTGCCGCCGGCAAGGTCCTCATGCGTCCGGACACGCTGGAGCTTGTGCGCACGGGTGGCATGCGCAAGGGAGACGTGCTAGCCGTGGCACAGGTTGCGGGCATCATGGCCGCCAAGCGCTGCTGGGAGCTGGTGCCCATGTGCCATCCCGTGCAGCTCACGGGCGTTGACGTCTCGTTTGCGTACGAGGAGGACGGCATAGCGTTTACGGCAACCACGCGCTGCTGCGGCGAGACGGGCGTCGAGATGGAGGCGCTCACGGCGGCGTCCGTTGCCGCCCTCACCATCTACGACATGTGCAAGGCCCACCAGCGTGACATGGCGATCACCGAGGTGCGCCTGCTCGAGAAGGACGGCGGCAAGTCCGGGCACTTCGTGCGCGTCGAGGGGGACGACCCCACGGCGCCGCTGGATGCGTCTGCGGCTGCGGCGCCCGCCGCGTCGGAGCTGCCGCACGGCACCGTTGTCGCCACCTGCATCTCGGAGAAGAAGGGCACGCGCAAGCACCCCGTCGACTCCATCGAGCTCGTGGTGGGCAAGGGCATTGCGGGCGACGCCCACGCCGGCACCTGGCACCGCCAGGTGAGCCTGCTGGCAAACGAGTCCGTGGATCTCATGCGCGCAAAGGGCATCGACCTTGCGCCCGGCGACTTTGCCGAGAACGTGCTCACGCGCGGGATTGACGTGAAGAGTCTGCCCGTGGGCACCACCGTGGCCGTGGGCCCCGCGCGGATGGTCGTGACGCAGATTGGCAAGACCTGCCACAACGACTGCGAGATTCGCCGTCTTACCGGCATGTGCGTCATGCCCACCGATGGCATCTTTTGTGTGGTGACGCACGGTGGCATCGTGCACGCCGGTGACGAGGTTCGTGTGATGGGGGAGGACGAACTGGCATGAAGCTTGTGAGAACCGAGGACGCCATCGGGCACGTTCTGTGCCACGACATGACGCAGATTCTGCCTGGCGACGGCAAGGGGTCGCCGCGCTTTAAGGGACCGCGCTTCAAGAAGGGGCACGTGGTCACTGCCGAGGACGTGCCCGTGCTGCTCTCGATGGGCAAGGAGCACCTCTACGTGTGGGAGGCCGGCCCTGGCATGCTGCACGAGGATGACGCAGCGCGGCGCCTGGCGGCACTCTGCCTTGGGCCGGGCTGCGTTGCCGCCGGCGAGCCCCGCGAGGGCAAGATCGGCATCAAGGCGGAGCATGACGGCGTGTTTCTCGTCGATTCCGAGCGCCTTGTTGCCGTGAACGACTGCGAGGAGGTCATGGTGGCCACCCGCAAGGGAGGCTTTGCCGTTTCTGCGGGCGACGACCTGGCTGGCACGCGCGTGATTCCGCTCGTGGTGAAGGAGTCCGTGGTCGAGGCGGCGGAGCACGCGGCAGACGTCGAGAAGAACGGGCCGCTCATGCGCGTGGAGCCGTGGCGCCTCAAGACGGCGGCCATTATCGCCACAGGCTCCGAGGTGGCCAAGGGCCTCATCGAGGACCGCTTTACGCCCGTGGTCGAGGCCAAGCTCGCGCGCTACGGCATTGCCACCACTTGGCATGCCACGCCTGGTGACGACATGGATGCCCTGGTGGCGGCCATAAGCGATGCTCGCGCTGCTGGCGTTGACATGGTTGTGTGCACGGGTGGCATGAGCGTTGACCCCGATGACAACACACCCGGAGCCATCAAGCGCGCCGGTGCGCGCATCGTGACCTATGGTGCGCCTGTCCTGCCGGGCGCGATGCTCCTGGTGGGTTACTTTGACGAGAAGGACGCGGAGGGCGAGGCCCGCACGGTGCCCGTGGTGGGGCTTCCGGGTTGCGTCATGTACAACGCGGCCACGGTCTTCGACCTGGTGCTGCCTCGCCTTGTTGCCGGTGTGGAGGTACGCCGCCGCGACCTGGTGCAGTTGGGCGAGGGCGGTCTGTGCCTGCACTGCTCGCCATGCACCTTCCCCGTGTGCCCGTTTGGAAAGTAGGAGACATGAGCCACAGTGAGACAAACAAGCCGCAGGTCACAGAAGGTGAGTCCTACACCGCGGCGGTGATTACCGTGAGTGACCGCTGCTCGCGCGGCGAGCGCGAGGATGCCTCTGGCCCCGCGCTCGCGGAGCTTCTCGGCGAGAAGGGCTACCGCGTTGTCTCTACGAGCGTGGTGCCTGACGAGCGTCCGCAGATCGAGGCCGCCATCCGCGAGGCCGCTGCTGCGGATGTGGCGCTCGTTGTCACCACGGGTGGTACGGGCTTCTCGCCGCGAGACGTGACGCCTGAGGCTACCGCTGCCGTGTGCGAGCGCATGGCGCCCGGCATCCCGGAGGCCATGCGAACCGCTTCGATGGCCATCACGCCGCACGCTTGCCTCTCGCGCGAGGCGGCGGGCATCCTTGGGGGCACACTCGTGGTGAACTTGCCCGGTAGCCCCAAGGCTGCGTGCGAGAACATCTCTGCGGTGATTGGGCCCATCGCGCATGGGCTGCGCATCCTGCGTGGCGGGCCCGCCGACTGCGCCGCGGAGCGCCGATAGCCCGCCTCCTTGGCGGCCCTTCCTTCCCTCCTCTCCTCCCTCCCCTTCTTTATCGGTATTTGTGAATTGCGATGCTCGCCAACTGGGCAAACGCAGGTCTCATTTCTCAATAACCGCCAAAGAACGGAGGGGGAGGGAGGCAGAGACGAGAGGGGCCTACTTACAGGCTCCGGACGTCTTCCCTAATGAACGTCCCCTCGTCGAGGTCGCGGAAGGCTTGCCGCAGCTCGGCAGTGCTGTTCATCACGATGGGCCCGCCCCATGCTATGGGCTCGCGCAGGGCAACAGAGCTCATGAGCAGCACCACCGAGGGCTTCTCGTCTGTGGCGGTGATGCCCACGCAGTCCCCTTCCACAAGCTTGACCGCGGTCTTCTCGCCCAGCGGCAGGCCGCCGATGAGCGCGGGCCCCTCGAGCGTGAACGCCAGGACCGAGCGGTCCTCGTCTACGGGAATCTCGACACTGTGGCCCGCCTCCACGGTGAGCTCGTAGTAGTCAAGTGGAAGGTGGCTGCCAACAAATCCCTGGTGGGACTTGCCATTCTCGTCAACATAACGCCCGGCGAGCAGTCGCAGCACAGCGCCGTCAAGCGGCACGGACTCGATGGCGTCGCGCTTCACGGCGTGGTAGGTGGGCTGCGTCATCTTCTCGGCGGCGGGGAGGTTGAGCCACAACTGCACGCCAAGCAGACGTCGTGCGGCTGGGATGGTCTCCTCGTGCTCTACGCCCGAGCCGGCGCACATCCACTGCACCTCGCCCGAGGTCACGGTGTCCTCGAATCCCATGGTGTCTCGGTGGTGCATCGCGCCTTCGCGCAGGTAGCTTACGGTCTCGATGCCGCGGTGGGGGTGGAGCGGGAATCCTGCGGTGTAGTCGTCCGGGTTGGTGCTGTCGAACGAGTCCAACATGAGGAAGGGGTCAAAGTCACGTGCGGTCTGGTCGCCCAGTACCCGCACGAGGCTCACCCCGGCGCCGTCCTGCGTGCGGTACCCCTTAACGACGTTGGCTGCATGTCTGAGCATGGGTTTCTCCTTTGAATGGCCGCCTTGCGGCTCTGGTCATTGGAGGCCTTATACCCTACTTGTTAAGTAGCATTTACGAGAGCCGATTTCTCGTCCGCAGAGTGTCTCCCACAGTCCGGAGAACGCCTTTGTGGGCGAGTCGGCCGCCTGGCCGCGGCAGCACCGCCCCTTTTGCAGAGAATAGCTCCTTTTCTTAAACCGCCGCTGCATTTGCCCAGTTGTCGCGAAATCGTTTTAAGAAAAGGAGCTAATCTCCGACAGCGAGCGGAGAGGGGCGCCGCGGGAGAGGGGCGTTGCGGGTGCGGCCAGCCCACGGGGTCCGTTGCCGAGAAGGGCCCGCTAGCCCCACAGCGTATTGGCGGCAAGCCGCGAGAGCACCGCGCGGACGCGCGCGAGGTCTGCCACAGGAACGTGTTCGTTGGGCTTGTGGGCAACTTCGAGACTGCCCGGCCCGTACGAGAGGCACGTGGGGTTCCCGCAGGTACCCGCCACGACGGCAGAGTCGGTGTAGCCGGTGAAGACGTCCGTTGCCGGCGTCTCGCCCCAGGCCTCCTCGCTTGCCCGCGCAAGGGCCGCAAGCAGCGGCGACGCCGGGTCAAGCTCGATGGGCGGCCTGTTCCCGGTGCAGCGCACATCCGCATGGGTGCCAGGCACGGCTGCCTCTGCCGCGGCGCAGGCATCGCGCACGATCTTCTCGGCATCCGAAGAGCCCGTGGGCGGCACCAGCCGCATGTCGATGGTCACGTGGCACTCGTCGGGCACCACGTAGGGGCTGTAGCCGCCTTTTATCTGCCCAAACGTGACGGTTGAGCGACCAAGCTTGGGGTGGGAGGGCAGTGCCGCAACAGATCCGCGGATCCGGCAGACGACCTCTGCCAGGGCGGCGATGGCGTCTGCGCCGCGCCAGGGCGTGCTGGCGTGCGCGGTAACGCCGTGCATGTCGATGACGTACCAGGTGCGTCCCTTGTGCGAGCCGCGCGCACGGCCGTCGGTGGGCTCGGTGTCGAGGACCCATCCGGTGGCACCCAGCCAACCGGCGCGGATGGCGGCCTCCGAGCCGCGCATCTCATCCTCCTCGTCTACGGTGCACACAATCGCCAGCGAGCGCCCGGGCAGGCTCCCGCGCCGACCAACCTCGTCAAGCGCATCCGAAAAGGCGAGAAGCGCGCAGGCCAGGCCGCCCTTCATGTCGCACGAGCCGCGGCCATAGAGCTCGCCATCGCGCAGAACGGGCGAGAAGGCCGGCGTGTCCTCGCTCCAGCCGGCGCCCACGCGCACGGTGTCCATGTGGCAGAGAAGGGTGAGGTCAGCAGGACCGGCAGAGGCGTCGCTCGTCCCTTCTGCGGGAATGAGCGCTCGCAGGCAACGGCGTCCCGGCAGCGCCTCAAGCTCCTCGATCCGCACGGATTCGGCAAGGCTGCCGGCGCGCATGCGACGACCCTGCAACCATGTGTGTACAAATACTTCGATGGGCTCCTCAAAGGCACCGGGATCCGTGCTCTCGATGCCCACGAGCCGTGACGTGAGCCGCGTTGCCTCGTCGTCGGTGTGGCGCTTCTCGCACATGCGCCTACTCCTCCTTCTTCTGCTCCTTGGCCTCGTCCATGTAGCTGTAGAGCGTGTACTTCGAGATGCCAAAGTAGTTGCAGACCTTCTGTCCCGCCTTGGTGATGAGGAAGGCGCCGGAGCTGTTGAGGAACCCTATCGCCTTGACCTTGTCCTCCCTGGTCATGAGGGCAACAGGCTTGCCCACCAGGCGTACGCTCTGGTCGATGAGCTCGTCGAGAAGGTCGTTTACGTTGTGGGGAATGACCTCCGGCTCGTCGGTCGAGGGGCTGGCGAGCGAGGTGAAGTCCTTGAGCATGTTCTGGAGCGCCATGATGGGCGTGGAGTCGTAGTTGATGGCGAAAATGGCTACCGGCTTGCCCGTCTCGTCGCGGAAGAAGACCGTGCTCGAGCGCAGCTCGCGCCCGTCCTCGGTGCGCGTGTGGTAGGCAAAGTGATCCTGGAGCTTGTCCGGATCAGAGCTCAGGGCCTTGAGCACCACGTTGGATGGGCCGTCCCCGAGCTTTCTGCCGGAGACCTGGCCATTCTCTATTGCGACGATGGTGCTGTCAGGGTCATCAGACTCCAGGTCATGGACGACGACCTCGCAGTTGCTTCCAAACTGAGCGGCGATGCCCTTCGCAAGGCGAGAGAGAAACTCGACCTCAGACTGCTTCATGATTACTCGACCCCTTTCTGGCGTGTCCGCCTATCGGCCTCGCGCCTGGTGGTGCGACGGGTGGCGCTGCGGGGTACGGTCACGATGGACGGGAAAACCAACGACAAGCAAATACTAGCACCTGAAATCTAACAAATTGTTAGGTTGGTTGATTATTCTGCTTGGGCGTAGGAGAGCGGTGTGGCCAATGGGGCGGACGGTATGGCTCCGCCGCCCAACGGCATTTCTCGAATGGCCCCGGGAGACGAGAATAAACTCCAGTTGGAAGCCGTGTTCAGCCAGACGATTCCAAGGACGCCAATCGCGGGGTAACACGTTATATTCCAAAAAATATAACGTTACCGCCCACACCGGCAATCGACCGTACGCCGATGTTCTCCAGACCGCGACAAGCCAGACGCCATTTTGAAGCAAAATATTTGTTAGGTTGTATTACAAGTAGTGCGAAGATTCGCCAAGGGGGTCATTCGCAGGGAGAGGCCAACGGGGAAGAACCTCGTACCTGCACTTCGTTTGCAGTTGGGTAGTCGGGTGCCCATGCGGCGCAGTCGCGTTCGCGCAACGCCCGGCCGTCACGGCATGAGAGGGCCGCGACGAACACAGGTTGGGCCGTAGCTGATCTGCGGCATGTAGCAAGGAGGAGAGGTCCTATGCTACTTGTTGGAAACGGTCGGGTCGTAACCAGGGACCCCAAGATGCCCTTCATCGAGGATGGTGCCGTCGTTATCGACCACGACAAGATCGTGGCCGTTGGGACTCGCGCCGAGATGAGCGCAGCCTACCCCAAGGCCGAGCTCATTGACGCCCATGGCGGCCTCATCATGCCCGGTCTCATCAACTGCCACACCCACATCTACTCCGGCCTGGCGCGCGGCCTTGCCATCAAGGGCTGCAACCCCACCAACTTCCTCGAGAACCTCGAGCAGCAGTGGTGGAACATCGACCGTCACCTCACGCTCGATGGCACGCGTGCCTGCGCGTACGTGACCATGATGGAGTCGTTCCGCAATGGCGTGACCACCATCTTCGATCACCACGCAAGCTTCCGCGAGATTCCCGGCTCCCTCTTTGCCATCAAGGACGTGGCGCAGGAGATGGGCATGCGTGCCTGCCTGTGCTATGAGGTCTCTGACCGTGACGGCAAGGAGAAGCTCGATCAATCCATCCAGGAGAACGCCGACTTCGCCCGCTGGGCGGCCACGCAGGACGATATGATTGCTGCCATGTTTGGCGGGCATGCCCTCTTCACGTTGCCGGACGAGGCGCTCGACCGCATGGTCGAGGCGAACAATGGCCTCACCGGCTTCCACATCCACGTGTGCGAGGGCATGAACGACGTCTACGACTCGGCCCAGAAGCACGGCTGCACGTCGATTCACCGCCTCCTCGACCACGGAATCCTGGGCGAGAAGACCATGCTCGGCCACTGCATCCACATCACCCCCGCCGACATGGACGTTGTTGCCGAGACCCACACCAAGATCGTCAACAACCCGCAGTCCAATGCCAACAACGCCGTGGGCACTGCCCCGGTGCTCGAGTTCTTCAAGCGTGGCATCACCGTGACCATGGGCACCGACGCCTACACCCACGACATGCTGCAGTCCCTCAAGGCCTTCGTGCCCCTGCAGCGCCTCAACTCCGCGCTGCCCAACGTGGCCTGGGGCGAGGCCATGACCATGCTCTTCAAGAACAACGCCGAGGTAGCCAACATGTACTTCGCCTCCAAGCCGCAGGGCAAGCCCCTGGGCGTGCTTGCGCCCGGTGCCGCCGCGGACGTCGCCGTGTTTGACTATCCGGCGCCCACGCCCATTGGCGCGGAGAACATCGACGGCCACATCCTCTTTGGCGTCGAGGGCCACGACTGCCGTACCACCATCGTGAACGGTCGCGTGGTCTACCGTGACCGTGAGTTCACGGACATTGACAAGGATAGGATTGATGCCTTTGTGCTCGACCAGTCCAAGAAGCTCTGGGGAGAGCTCAACGACCGCGAGTACTAGGCACCTTCCCGGCAGCGGCGCTCCAATGCCGCCACTGCCACGACGTGCGCGGATCCCGTGGCGCCGCGCACGCCTCACGTCCCCACGGAAATGCGTTTCTGGAGAGGAATCGCAATGAGCGACATCATGCGTCCCATCCCGTTCGACCAGCTCATGGACTGGATCCTTACCGAGAAGAAGACCCAGGGAACCATCTTTGGCGAGTCTCGTCTCGCCAAGCTCGGCGGCCACGCCCGTCCCATCTTTGGCGAGAAGGTCGAGTCGCCCGTTGGCCCGGCTGCCGGCCCCAACACCCAGCTCGCGCAGAACATCATTGCCGCCTACGTCACCGGCGCTCGCTTCTTCGAGCTCAAGACCGTCCAGAAGATGGACGGCGCCGAGCTCTCTGCCTGCGTGAACAAGCCCTGCATACTTGCTGCCGACGAGGGCTACAACTGCGAGTGGTCCACCGAGCTCACCGTGCCCGGCGCCTTTGACGAGTACGTCAAGGCGTGGGTTGCCTGCAAGCTCCTTGCCCAGGAGTTTGACTTTGGTGACCCCGATGGCTTCGTCTTCAACATGTCGGTTGGCTACGACCTCGAGGGCATCAAGGGCGAGAAGGTCGACACCTACATCAACAACATGAAGGACGCCTCCAACACCCCTGTCTTCCAGGAGGCCATTGCGTGGGCCAAGGCCAACCTCGACCGCTTCCAGCACGTTGACGCCGCGTTTGTCGACTCCATCTCGCCGTGCGTCTCCCGCTCCGTCACCGAGTCCACGCTCCACGGCTGCCCGCCGGCCGAGATCGAGCGCATCGCGACGCACCTCATCACCGAGAAGGGCCTGAACACCTACATCAAGTGCAACCCCACGCTTTTGGGTTATGAGTACGCACGTAAGACGCTCGACTCGCTGGGCTTCGACTACATCGTCTTCGACGAGCATCACTTCAACGAGGACCTGCAGTGGGCCGATGCCGTGCCCATGCTCAACCGCCTCATCGCGCTGGCAAAGGAGCGTGGCGTCGAGTTTGGCGTCAAGCTCACCAACACCTTCCCGGTGGACGTCACCCGCTCTGAGCTGCCCAGCAACGAGATGTACATGTCCGGCCGTTCGCTCTACCCGCTCACCGTCTCGCTTGCCAAGCGCATCGCCGACGAGTTCGACGGCAGCCTGCGCATCTCCTTCTCCGGCGGTGCGGACGCCCTCAACGTTCGCTCGCTCGTCGATGCGGGCATCTGGCCCGTCACCGTGGCAACCACGCTCCTCAAGCCCGGTGGCTACCAGCACCTTGGCCAGATTGACGAGGCCCTCTCCGGCATCGACGAGAAGCCATTCTCGGGCGTTGACCCCACCAAGGTTGCTGCCATCGTGGACGACGCTCTCACCAACCCGCGCTACCGCAAGCCCGTCAAGCCTACGCCCGAGCGTCACGTGGGCCACGAGCTGCCGCTCATTGACTGCTTCACGGCCCCCTGCCGCGAGGATTGCCCCATCGAGCAGGACATCCCCGGCTACCTTCGCGCCTGCGAGGAGGGTCGCTATGCCGACGCCCTCAACATCATCCTCGAGCGCAACGCCCTGCCCTTCACCACGGGCACCATCTGCCCGCACACCTGCGGCAACTCCTGCATGCGCAACTACTACGAGGAGCACGTGCACATCCGCGACTTCAAGCTCCTGGCTGCCGAGAAGGGCCTGGCAGAGGTCCTGCCCACGCTCTCTGTGCGCGGCAGCGTGACCGGTCGCAAGGTGGCCGTTGTGGGCGCCGGCCCTGCCGGCCTTGCTGCGGCATCGTTCCTCTCGCGCGCCGGCGTGGACGTTACCGTGTTCGAGCGTACCGGCCAGCTTGGCGGCATCGTCCGTCACGTGATCCCCGGCTTCCGCATCTCCGATGAGGCCATCGATCACGATGTTGAGCTCTGCTCGGCATACGGCGCTACGTTCAAGACGGGCGTCGAGGTCACCAACGCGCGCGACCTTCTCGACCAGGGCTTCACCGACGTCATGGTGGCCATTGGCGCCTGGGCTCCGGGTCGTCCGGCCCTGCGCAGCGGCGAGGCGCTGGACGCCATCGACTTCCTACGCGATTTCAAGGAGGATCCTGCCCAGTGCAAGCTTGGGTCTGACGTTGTGGTTATCGGTGGCGGCAACACCGCCATGGACGTGGCCCGCGCCGCCAAGCGCGTGCCCGGCGTGGAGCACGTGCGCCTGGTCTACCGCCGCACCCGCCGCTACATGCCCGCCGACGAGGAAGAGCTCGTCATGGCGCTCGAGGACGGCGTGGAGTTCATGGAGCTCCTCTCGCCGGGCGACCTTGCCAACGGCACGCTGACCTGCGAGGTCATGCGCCTTGGCGCGCCTGATGCCTCTGGCCGTCGCGCTCCCGAGCCTACGGGCGAGACCGTAAGCGTGCCCGCCACCGCCGTCATCACAGCCGTGGGCGAGCGCATCGAACAGGGCCTCTATCAGGCAACCGGCTGCGAGCTGGACGAGAAGGGCCGCCCCGTTGTCTCGGACTCCCTCGAGACCAGCGTGCCGCACGTCTTTGCCGCTGGCGACGCTCGTCGCGGGCCCGCTACCGTGGTCAAGGCCATCGCCGACGCCATGACCGTTACTACCGCCATTGCCGGGGCCTCCTTTGACGCCAAGGGCGAGGCAAACGTCGACCCCTGCTACGAGACGCCCCTCGCGTCCCGTGGCACCCTCGAGGCTGACGTCGCGTCGCTCGTCCACACGCGCTGCCTTGGCTGCGCCACCGTGTGCGAGACCTGCTGCGAGGTCTGCCCCAACCGCGCCAACGTTGCCATCCGCGTGCCCGGCATGCGCGAGCGCCAGATCGTTCACGTGGACGGTATGTGCAACGAGTGCGGTAACTGCGCCGTGTTCTGCCCGTACTCCGAGGGTAGGCCCTACCGCGACAAGCTCACGCTGTTCTGGAGCAAGGAGGACTTCGACGACTCCCAGAACGAGGGCTTCCTTCCCGTCGAGGGTGGCATGCTCGTGAGGCTCGACGGTACCACAGCGGTCTACGATGTGGATGACGCCACCTGCGGCCTTCCCGAGGCAGTACGCGCGACCATTGTGGCCGTGCGCGATAGCTACGGCTACCTGCTCGCAAGGCAGTAGGGACCAGGCGCCTCGCGCCTCGAAAGACACACTGGCGGGGCGGCCGTGCGGCCGTCCCGCTGAAGCTCATACGGGGGACTGAGTTATGGCACGTAAAAGAGACATGGTTGCGGTTGTGAGGTGCGCAGGGGGACCCGCGCCCGACCGCTGCTCAGAGGGTTGTATCGGCTGCGGCTCATGCGTCGCCGCCTGCCGTATGCACGCGATCGAACTCAACGAGAACGGCGTGGCGCATGTGAACCGCGAGGCCTGCATTGGTTGCGGCCTGTGCGCCCGCATGTGCGAGCAGCACATCATCGATATTGTCCCGCGCCACCAGCGCATCCAGGTGCTCTGCTCAAACCATGAGGTTGGCTCTGCGGCACGCGCGGTGTGCCAGGTGAGCTGCATCGCCTGTGGTGCCTGCGAGCGCGCCTGCACGTCGGATGCGGTCCACGTGACCGATAACCTTGCCGTCATTAGCCAGGACGACTGCATCTCCTGCGGTATGTGCGCGTCCAAGTGCCCGCGCGGGGTCATTCACGACGCGTTTGGCATTATCGCCAAGAGTCTCTAGGGAGGAGGAGAGATGGCAACCTACAGCTTCTTTGTGAACGGTCAGGAGATCACGACCGAGGAGAACAAGTCGCTCCTACGCTTCCTGCGCGATGACCTGCATCTCACCTCCGTGAAGGATGGCTGCTCAGAGGGCGCCTGTGGCACCTGCACCGTGGTCATCGACGGCATTGCCACCAAGGGCTGCGTCATGACCACCAAGCTCGCCCAGGGCAAGCACATCCTCACCGTTGAGGGTCTCACCCACGAGGAGCAGGAGGCGTTCGTCTACGCCTTTGGCGCCGTGGGCGCCGTGCAGTGCGGCTTCTGCATTCCCGGTATGGTGATGAGCGGCGCCGCACTGGTGCGTCAGAACCCCAACCCCACCGAGGAAGAGGTCAGGTGGGCAATTCGCGGCAACGTGTGCCGCTGCACCGGCTACAAGAAGATCATCGAGGGCATCCAGCTTGCCGCTGCCGTCCTTCGTGGCGAGAAGCAGATTGACGAGGACCTCGAGCGCGGCGATGACTACGGCGTGGGCAAGCGCGCCTTCCGCGTGGACGTGCGTCGCAAGGTCCTGGGCTACGGCAAGTATCCCGATGACCTCGACGAGCGCGACTTCCCGGACATGGCGTACGCGTCTGCCGTGCGCTCCAAGTACCCCCGCGCCCGCGTCCTCAAGATCGACGCATCCAAGGCAGAGGCCCTGCCTGGCGTCCTAGGCGTCCTTACGGCCAAGGATGTGCCGGTGAACCAGGTTGGCCACCTCATCCAGGACTGGGACGTCTTTATCGCCGAGGGCGACATCACCCGGTTTGTGGGCGATGCCATCTGCCTGGTTGTTGCCGAGGACACCAAGACCCTTGAGCGTGCCAAGCGCCTCGTTCGCGTTGACTACGAGCCCCTCGAGCCCGTGCGCAACATCGCCGAGGCAAAGGCTCCCGATGCCCCCATCATCCACAAGAGCTTCAACGCCTTTGGCAACCTCGTTGAGCTGCACGACAACGTCTGCCAGAGCCGCCACGTCACCCGCGGCAACGCCAAGGAGGCCCTCGCGCACTCGGCGCACGTGGTCACGCACACCTTCGAGACCCCCTTCACCGAGCACGCCTTCCTCGAGCCGGAGTGCGCCGTTGCCATTCCATACAAGGACGGCGTGAAGATCTTCTCGACCGACCAGGGCGCCTACGACACGCGCAAGGAGGTCGCCCACATGTTTGGCTGGGACAAGACCCCCGAGCGCGTTGTTGTCCAGACCATGCTCGTGGGCGGTGGCTTTGGCGGCAAGGAGGATGTCTCTGCCCAGCACCTTGCCGCACTTGCCGCCTATCGCTTCAAGCGTGCGGTGAAGTGCCACTTCACGCGCCAGGAGTCCATCGACTTCCACCCCAAGCGCCACGCCATGCTTGGCACCTTCACCCTGGGCTGCGACGAGAACGGCAAGTTCACCGGCCTGGACTGCGAGATCAACTTCGACACCGGCGCCTACGCGAGCCTCTGCGGCCCGGTGCTCGAGCGCGCCTGCACCCACGCCGTTGGCCCCTACACCTACCAGAACACCGACATCCGCGGCTACGGCTACTACACCAACAACCCGCCCGCCGGTGCCTTCCGCGGCTTTGGCGTCTGCCAGAGCGAGTTTGCCCTCGAGTGCCTTATCGACCTCCTCGCCGACGAGGTTGGTATCTCACCGTGGGAGATTCGCTACCGGAATGCCATCGAGCCCGGCGAGGCGCTGCCAAACGGACAGATTGCCGACTGCTCTACCGCCCTCAAGGAGACCCTGCTTGCGGTCAAGGACGTGTACGAGAAGAACGCAGACCACGCCGGTCTCGCCTGTGCCATGAAGAACTCCGGCGTGGGCGTGGGCCTGCCCGATGCCGGCCGCGCCAACATTCGCGTCGAGGGCGGCCGCGCCGTAATCTACTCGGCTACCTCCGACATTGGCCAGGGCTGCAACACCATCTTCCAGCAGGACGTTGCCGAGGCCACAGGCCTTCCCAAGTCTGCCATCGAGAACGGCGAGTGCTCCACCGAGGCCGCGCCGGACTCCGGCACCACCTCGGGTTCGCGTCAGACTGTCATCACCGGCGAGGCCGTGCGCGGCGCAGCCTTCCTGCTGCGTGACGCCATGCTTGCCGTCGAGCGCGGCCAGGAGGTTCCTGCGACCCCCGTGTGCGCCCATGGAGACGGCGCCACCATCGAGTACGACGATGACACCCCCTACGTGGACAACCACCCGGGTGATCTCACGGCCGGCCACGCCGTGGTGCCCCAAGACCCGGTTGCGGCGCTCGCTGCGCTCGAGGGCCACGAGTTCCGCTACGTCTACTTCGAGCCCACGGACAAGCTGGGTGCCGACAAGCCCAACCCCAAGAGCCACGTGTGCTACGGCTACGCCACCACCTGTGTGATTCTCGACAAGGATCGCCGTGTGAGCGAGGTCTATGCTGCCCACGACTCGGGCAAGGTCGTGAACCCCATCGCCATCCAGGGCCAGATCGAGGGTGGCGTCCTCATGAGCATGGGCTATGCGCTCACCGAGGACTTCCCGCTCAAGGACTGCGTCCCCCAGGCGCATTTTGGCACCCTGGGGCTTCTCCGCGCCAACCAGATTCCCCACATCGATGCCATCTACGTCGAGAAGGAACACCTGCTCCCGGTTGCATACGGCGGCAAGGGCATTGGCGAGATTGCCACCATTCCCACGGCACCCGCCATCCAGAACGCCTATCACCGGGTCGATGGTGTGCTTCGTACCAAGCTTCCCCTTGAGGGGACGCCATATTCCCGCAAGAAGACGGCTGGCAAGGAGGCGGAAAAGTCCCGGTAACACGCGGATGCAACAATTCGTTTGCTCAACTGACGGTTTGATAGCGTTTGTCGGCGAAAGGCGGTAGGCATGGCCGAGTTGCTGAGAATGGAGAACATCAGCAAGCGCTTCGGTTCGTTCTACGCGAACAAGAATGTGACGTTCGACGTTCAGGAGGGGGAGGTGCACACCCTCCTGGGCGAAAACGGCGCAGGCAAGTCCACGCTCATGAACGTCCTCATAGGGCTTTACCAGCCCACCGAGGGCAAGATCTTCATGCACGGCAAGGAGGTGAGCATCTCCTCGCCGCGAGTGGCCGTGGAGCAGGGCATTGGCATGGTCCACCAGCACTTCATGCTCATCGATGATATGACGGGCCTCGAGAACATCATCCTGGGCGACAAGCGCCACAACTCGCCGCTTCTGCAGGAAGGCGAGGATCGCAAGACCGTTGAGGACATCATGGACCGCTACGGCCTTGAGATTGACCTCGACGAGAAGGTCGGCGACATGTCCATTGGCATGCAGCAGCGCGTTGAGATTATGAAGGTGCTGTTCCGCGGGGCAGACCTGCTTATCCTCGACGAGCCCACGGCCGTCCTCACCGACCTTGAGGTCGAGGGCCTCTTCGACATCATGCGTTCGCTCACCGCCGAGGGCAAGGGCATCGTCTTCATCTCCCACAAGATGCGCGAGGTCATGCGCATCTCCGACCGCGTCACAGTGCTTCGCCGCGGCGAGACGGTCGAGACGTTGCGCGTTGCCGACACCACCGAGCAGGAGCTCGCGGACCTCATGATTGGCCAGAAGTTCGTCGAGAACACCTACGAGAAGGTCACCGGCGCCACCAAGGACGAGTTCGTCCTCCAGAACGTCTCGTACCATCCCGAGATTAAGCACGGCGGCCTGAAGGACGTCTCGCTCACCATCCACAAGGGAGAGATCCTGGGCGTCGCAGGCATCGACGGCAACGGCCAGACACCTCTGGCCGAGGTCGTGACTGGCCTGGTGAAGCCAGACTCCGGTAAGGTCATTGGCCCCGACGGAACCGAGATTGCGGTCTTCTCGCCCGAGACCTTCATCGATGCCGGCCTGGGCAACATCCCCGAGGACCGCAACAAGATGGGCCTTGTGGGAGACATGACCATCGCCGAGAACCTCGTGCTCAAGCAGACCGAGTCCGACCAGTTCTCCCTCGGCCATGGCAAGTGGCTCAAGATGGGCGAGATTCACTCCTATGCCGAGCGCCTGCGCGAGGAGAACGACATCCGTTGCACCTCCGTTGACCAGACGGCCCGCAGCCTCTCCGGCGGCAACCAGCAGAAGGTCATTCTTGCCCGTGAGCTTGAGGGGCACCCCAAGCTCCTCGTGGCGGTCTATCCCACTCGCGGACTGGACATTGGCGCCACCGAGTTCATCCACAACCAGATCGTGGCCCAGCGCGACGCCGGGTGCGCGGTGCTTCTCATCTCGGCAGACTTCGACGAGGTGCTCAAGCTTTCCGACCGCATCGTGGTGCTCTTCGAGGGCCAGATCATGGGGACGTATCCGGGTGCGAATCCTCCCATCAAGGAGATTTCGCTCGCCATGGCAGGAAAGTAGGAGGGGGTTAACGTGGCAAAGAAGGCTCTGAGCCCGGAGGAGCGCAGCGAGAGGCGCATGATGATCCTCACGCCGGTCGTCGCCGTGCTCCTGGCTCTGATCATCGGCGCAATCATCATCGCATGCCTGGGGAAGAACCCGCTCGAGGGCTATGCGGCCATGATCCAGGGTTCCCTGGGTGACGGCGCAAAGCTGAGCAAGACGCTCGAGCGCGCCTGCCCGCTCATTTTCACCGGCCTGTGCGCGGCGTTCGCCTACAAGTGCGGCGTCTTTAACCTGGGCGGCGAGGGACAGTTCATCATGGGCGGCTGCGCCACCGCAACGTGCGTGCTTGGCTTGGGGCTCGAGGGCCCTGCCGGCCTTGCGCTGGGGCTTCTCGCCGGCATCGTGGCTGGCGCCATCTGGGGGCTCCTGCCGGGCATCATGAAGATCACCCGCGGCCTCAACGAGATGATTACCACGATCATGCTCAACTACGTGGCCATGTACTTCATGGAGTACATCTACAAGAACGTCTACTCCGATAACGGCCTGCCCAAGACCATCGCCATTCCGCAGTCCGCGCGCCTGCCCGAGGTCTTTGGCACGCACGTGGGCGTCATTCTCGCCATCGTTCTGGGCATCTTCATCTGGTACGTCATCTTCCGCACGTCCTTCGGCTTCAAGATTCGCGCGGTTGGCATGAACCCCATCGCCTCGAGGGTCAACGGCTTCCCTGTGCGTCGCCTGGTTCTGCTCGCCTTCATCCTCTCGGGCGCCATTGCGGGCCTGGGCGGTGCCGTCGAGCTCCTCGGCAAGACCCCGTACCGCCTGGCCGATGGCTTTGGCTCGGGCTTTGGCTTTGACGGCGTGGCAATTGCCCTCATCGCTCAGCTCAACCCCATCGCTGCCATCTTCGTGGCGTTCTTCTTTGGCGTCCTCTCCACCGGCGGAACCATGATGCAGAGCGTCATTGGGGTTCCCACCGCCATCGTCGAGATCATCCGCGGCCTCATCATCATCTTCGCCGTCGCCGGCATGGCCGCCGTCAAGCTCCCCAAGATCAAGGCCTACGTCGCCGCAAGGCAGGACGCTAAGGCCAAGAAGGCCGAGGTGAACGCGTAATGGACTTCATGACTGCACTTCCCACCATCCTCAAGGCCATGACCATGGGCGCCGTGCCTATTCTGCTGGCGGCGCTAGGTGAGGTCTTCTCCGAGCGAGCTGGCCTCGTGAACATTGGCCTCGAGGGCGTTATGGCCATTGGCGCATTTGTGGGCTTCGCCGTTGGCAAGATGACCGGCAACCTCTGGCTGGGCCTTGTCGTTGCCATGCTCGCGGGTGTCCTCATCAACATGCTCTATGCGTTCTGCACGGTCACGCTCTGTGCCGACCAGGTGGTCACCGGTATGGCAATCAACATCCTGGCGCCGGCCATCGCGCTCTTTGGCTACAACCTCTTCGTTGGCTCCAACTCGGCCAACGCCACCGGCGACCAGATGGCGAGCATTGCCATTCCGGGGCTCTCGAGCATCCCCTTCATAGGCAACGCGTTCTTTAACCAGACGCTTCTTGCCTACCTGGCGTTTATCCTGGTCCCCCTGGTGCGCTACTTCTTCAAGCACTTCCGCGCCGGCCTCTCCTTCCGCTCCGTGGGCGAGAACCCCCACGCGGCCGAGACCCTTGGCATCGACGTCGTGCGCGTTAAGTACCTGGCCTGCATCGTCTGCGGCGCACTCGCCGCTGCCGGCGGCGCGTTCCTCACCCTGTGCTACACGCCCATCTACACCGACGGCATCGTGATGGGGCGCGGCTTCATCGCCCTGGCAACGGTAATCTTTGGCCGTTGGAGCGCGCTTGGCGTCCTGGGTGCCAGCCTGCTCTTTGGCTTCTTCGACGGTCTCAATGTGGCGCTTCAGGCTCAGTTCCAGTCTGCCCCGGTCATGTTCTTCAAGATGATCCCGTACATCTTCACCATCGTGGCACTCATCTTCTTTGGCTCCAAGCACGCCGGCCCCAAGGCAAACGGGCAGCCGTACTTCCGCGAGCAGCGCTAGTCCCCCAGAGGTACCCGGCCCGTCACCGAGGGGTGGGTGCCGCTTAGGTTACTCTGTGGTTTCATTCCCCCTGCGTCCTAGTAACGTTCAGAGGGGAAGAGTTTGGGATGAGGGGCGCACCCTGCGCCTCTCATAACGGAGGAAGGAAAGGGCACATCATGAGTGAAATCAAGAAGTCTCTGTCCGCCGCTATGCTCGACAGGCGCCAGGCAATCGTCCTGGGACTCGGCAGCGTGGGCGCGCTCGCCCTTGCCGGCTGCGGCGGCTCTGGCTCCAGCTCCAGCTCGTCCGATAGCTCCGCCTCTGGGTCCGATTCCGAGCAGAGCAGCTACAAGGTCGCCATGATCATGAGCGGCATCATCACCGACGGCGGCTGGGATCAGGGCCACTATGAGTCCCTCAAGAGGGCCCTGGAGTCTCACCCCAAGTGGACCATGCTCGAGCCCAAGGAGAACACCGCTGACGCCGACGCTGCAACCGCGGCGCAGACCTACGTCGATCAGGACGTCGACCTCATCATCGGCAACGGCAACCAGTTTGCCTCCGACTGGGCCGAAGTTGTCGCCGACGCGGCCGACAGCCACCCCAAGGTTCACTTCCTGATCACCAACACCGACCCCACAACCGAGATGACCGACTACGAGACCCTCGATCCCGTCGAGACGGTTCTTCCCGACTTCAAGCAAACGGGTGCCCTCGCCGGCGTGGTGGCTGGCCTCATGACGCAGACCAAGAGCATCGGCTTCATCGGCGGCATGAAGCTCCCCTCCACGATTACCAAGTACTCCGCATACCTGGCGGCGGCGAAGAAGATTGACCCGTCGATTCAGGGCCAGTACAACTTCGAGGCCGGCTTTACCGATGCGTCTCTCGGCACCAACCTCACGCAGCAGTGGATTGCCTCCAACAACGTCGACGTCATGTGGGGTGACGCCTCGGCTGTCGACAACGGCGCACGCCAGGCGCTCGAGGCCGCCGGTGCCGACACGCACTTCGACATCGCGCAGCCCATCGACATCGTGGGTGCCGACCAGCCCACCGTTGTGACCTCCACCGTCACCGACTGGATGATTGGTCAGGCCATGGACGAGATCGAGTCCGGGTCCTTCGGCGGCGGCAAGGCCATTACCGGTAACATGGACAACGGTGGCATCACGCTTGGCAAGTTCTCTGACAAGGTCTCCCAGGACGTCCAGGACAAGATCAAGGAGTACTCCGAGCAGATCAAGGCTGGCACCTTCGTCACCGACGACGAGGTCTCTGCCATTCAGAACACGCTGTAACGCTGCATTGCGTTGAAGGCCGTCCCCTCGTTTGGGGGCGGCCTTTTTGTAACCGCGAATGTGGCGGCAGGTGGTCTTGCCCGTCGCTGCGAGCCGGAGAGGAGAGAGCGCATGGCGCGCAAGGAGTTCTCGCACGATGAGGATCTGGTACTGCTGAGAAGGGCCATAGAGGTCTCTAAGAGCTCGCGCGAGCACGGCAACACGCCCTTTGGGGCAATTCTGGTTTCGCCCGAAGGCACGGTCCTCCTCGAGCAGGAAAACGTCGAGATCGAGACGCACAAGTGCACCGGACACGCAGAGACGCAGCTCATGGAGCGTGCGAGTCAGCAGTACGAGAAGAGCTACCTCTGGGATTGCTCGCTGTACACGTCGGCCGAGCCCTGCTCGATGTGCTCTGGCGCCATCTACTGGGGAAACGTGGGCCGTGTGGTCTATGCCATGACCGAGCGCAGGCTCCTCGAGCTCACGGGCTCAAATGAGCAAAACCCCACGTTTGACCTGCCGTGCAGGAAGATCTTTGCCGCTGGCCAGAAACCCATCGAGGTCGTGGGACCGTTCCCCGAGCTCGAGGCTGAGGCGGCAGCCGTTCACGCGGGGTATTGGGACTAGAGCAGGCATAGGGAGGCCTGCCTGGGAGAGGGAGGTTGCTATGGCAACAAACGTTACGCGTAGGGATGCCATCTCGCTTGGTCTGGGAGGGACCGTTGCCGCATGCGGGCTTTCACTTGCGGGATGCGGGTCCTCGTCTGACGGATCCGGCACGGACTCTGCTGAGAAGAGCAGCTACAAGGTGGCCATGGTCATCAGCGGGCCCAAGAACGACGGCGGCTGGGGTCAGGGGCACTACGAGTCTCTTACCAAGGCCATCGAATCACATCCCAACTGGGAGATGCTTGAGCCTAAGGAGAACACTGCCTCTGCCGATGCGGCCTCTGCGGCGCAGTCCTATGTGGACCAGGACGTCGACCTTATCATCGCTGCCGGCAATGAGTTTGTCTCAGCTTGGGGCGACGTTGTTGCCGAGGCGGCGGATTCAAACCCCAACGTGCACTTCCTCATGACCAACACCGATCCCGCCACCGACCTTGCAGACTACGAGACCCTCGAGAAGGTCGAGACGGTGCAGGTGAACCTCAAGCAGACCGGTGCCCTTGCCGGTGTGGTGGCTGGCCTCATGACCAACGCGGGCCAGATTGGTTTCATTGGCGGGATGCGCCTTCCCACCACACTCACCAAGTACGCTGCCTACCTTGCTGCCGCGCAGAAGGTGAACCCGCAGGTCGAGGGTCATTACAACTTTGATGCGGGCTTCACCGATGCGTCCTTTGGCACCAACATCACCAACCAGTGGATTGCATCGAACAACGTCGACGTCATGTGGGGTGACGCCTCCGCCGTCGACAACGGCGCGCGCCAGGCGCTCGAGGAGGCGGGCGTCGACACGCACTTCGATATCGCTCAGCCCATCGACTCGGTGGGGCCCGACAACCCCAGCGTGATTACCTCAACCGTTACCGACTGGATGTTTGGCCAGGCCATGGACGAGGTCGAGGCCGGCTCCTTTGGCAACGGTGCCGTGATAGAGGCCAACATGGACAACGGCGGTGTCTACCTGGGCAGCTACTCCGACAAGGTCTCGCAGGAGGTCCAGGACAAGATTGCGAAGTACACCGAGCAGATCAAGGCGGACACGTTCCTCTCCGACGACGACGTCGATGCGATAAAGAGCACGCTGTAGCAGCGCTGACGTCTGGGACGACGTTCCTGCTGGTCGCATGATGAAAACGGGCCTTCCGGCGAGAATCTGACGCCCGAAGGCCCGTTTTGGCAGCGACCACGTACGAAAGCGCCTCTCGGGCGCCGTTTTCTCGCCCTTCCGTTAATCATTTCTATGTATAACGGTAAATCAATCTTCAAATAATATGCAGCCGCTTGCGGAGTAGTGCCTACCGCCTGCGGGCGCGATGACACCAATCAGAAACGTTTCCTTAATATCGACATTACAAAAAACAAATAGTGCGATAACAAAACTTGTTGGTAGACCCCGAGCAAAACGGCACGACGATGGTGCAGAGCAATGCCCGCCATCACCCGTTGAGACGAGAAGCCCTTCCAGCAAGCAACCTACCTCGAATGTCAGTTCAACCGCGCACCTGCCGGCAGTCACGATGGCTGCATGAGCGAGACCCGATGGCTCGCCAAGAGCGCGGCACCTTCAGACACACATCAAGCGTGGAACCAACCCGCGGACGCTGCCAAGGCCGTCTGCGGGCAGTACGTGTTGGCATCCAACAACGAGAAAGTGGTGTGTGACATGGAGAGTGCACTTGATAAGTTCTTCCACCTCAAGGAGCGTGGAACCACCGTAAGGACCGAGCTTCTCGCCGGCCTTACAACGTTCATCACGGCGGCGTATATCCTTGCCGTGAACCCCTCGGTCCTCTCGGCCACGGGCATGCCGCAGGACGCCCTGTTCACCGCGACGGTCCTCATCTCCACCATCGGCACCTTGATGATGGCGTTTCTCACCAACTACCCCTTCATCCTGGCGCCGGGCATGGGCATCAACGCCTACTTCGCCTACACGGTGTGCTTGGGCATGGGCTACTCCTGGCAGACGGCGCTCACCGCGATCTTTGTCGAGGGCATCATCTTTGTGATCCTCTCGCTTACCAACGTGCGTGAGGCCATCTTCAACGCCATCCCCATGAACCTCAAGTACGCAATCACCGCCGGCGTGGGCCTGTTCATCACGATCATCGGCCTCAAGAACTCCGGCCTGGTCATCTCCAATGAGGCCACGCTTGTCTCGATGTTCTCGTTCCATGGCTCTATCGAGGCGGGCACCTTCTCGACCTCCGGCATTTCGGCGCTGCTTGCCCTTATCGGCATCATCATCACCGCAATCCTGGTGTGCAACAACGTGCGTGGCAACATCCTGCTTGGCATCCTCATCACCTGGGGCATCGGCATCATCTGCCAGCTCACCGGCGTCTACGTGCCCAACCCCGACGCCGGCTTCGCAAGCCTCCTGCCCGACTTCTCGCGCGGCCTCTCGGTTCCCTCGATTGAACCCATTGCCTTCAAGCTGGATTTCTCCAACTTCTTCTCGGTTGGCTTTGCGTCCGTGGTCTTTGCGTTCCTCTTCACCAACCTCTTTGACACCATTGGCACGCTGATCGGCTCCGCGTCCAAGGCAGACCTTCTCGACGAGAACGGCAAGCTTCCCAACGTGAAGGGCGCCCTGCTCGCCGAGTCCCTGGCCACCACGTTTGCCGGCCTCATTGGCACCTCGTCTACCGCGACCGCCGTCGAGTGCACCGCAGGCATCGCCCAGGGCGGACGCACCGGCCTCACGGGCATCACAACGGCCATCCTCTTCCTGCTGTCGCTGTTCCTCTCGCCGATTTTCCTTGCCATCCCGTCGTTCGCCACGGCGCCTGCCCTTGTCATCGTGGGCTTCATGATGTTTGGCGCCGTCACGCAGATTGACTGGGCCACCGCGACCGAGGCCGTGCCTGCGTTTGTCGCCATTGTTGCTATGCCCTTCATGTACTCTATCGCCGAGGGCATCTCTCTGGGCATCATCTCCTACGTGGCAATCAACGCTTGCTCGGGTGCTGAGAACCGCAAGAAGATCTCTGGCGTGATGTGGGTTCTGTTCGTGCTGTTCTGCATCAAGTATTTCTTCATCTAGTCGGTGGCACACGCGCTGTGCGCCTTATGTGAGGGGAGTACGTCATGAACGAGAACGCATTTGCAATCAAGGGCGACATCGTCTGGTCGCGCCACAATCACACGCTCTCTTGGGCAAAGGACGGCTACCTGGTAGTTGTTGATGGTGTTGTCCAGGGCGTTTACCAGGAGCTTCCTGCCGAGTACGAGGGCATTCGCATTGTTGACCACACGGGCAAGCTCGTTATCCCTGGCATGAACGACATCCACGTCCACGCCCCGCAGTACAGCTTCCGTGGCATGGGCATGGACCTCGAGCTTCTCGAGTGGCTCAACACCCACACGTTCCCCGAGGAGAGCAAGTACGCGGACCTCTCGTACGCCGAGCGTGCCTACGACATCTTTAGCGACGACCTGCTTCACTCGCCTACCACGCGTGCGGTTGTCTTTGGCACCATGCACGTGGAGCCCACCGAGCTCCTCATGGACAAGCTCGAGGCAACGGGCCTCAAGACCTATGTGGGCAAGGTCAACATGGACCGCAACAGCCCGGATTATCTATGCGAGAAGGACGCCGCCACCTCGCTTGCCGACACGGTGCGCTGGCTCAACGACGTCGAGGCCAAGGGCTACGCCAACACCAAGCCCATCCTTACGCCGCGCTTCACCCCCACCTGCTCCGACGAGCTCATGGAGGGCCTGGGCAAGCTCAAGCAGGAGAGGGGCCTGCCCCTGCAGTCGCACCTCTCCGAGAACCTGTCCGAGATTGACTGGGTGCATGGGCTAGCTCCGTGGTCTACCTGCTACGGCGAGACCTACGAGCACTTTGGCCAGCTCGACGGTGAGGGCAAGACAGTCATGGCCCACTGCAACTACTCCACGGACGAGGAGATCGCCATCCTCAAGAAGCACAACGTCTTTGTCGCAACGTGCCCGCAGTCCAACATGCAGCTGTCCTCGGGCATTGCCCCCATCCGCCGCTACCTGGTCGAGGGCATGAACGTTGGCCTTGGCACCGACGTCGCCGGCGGCGCGTCCCTCTCGATGTTCCGTGCGGTGGCAGACCTGGTGGGCTGCTCAAAGCTCCGTTGGCGCCTTGTGGACCAGAACCTCAAGCCCCTCTCTACCGCCGAGGCGTTCTACATTGCCACGGTTGGCGGCGGCGCGTTCTTTGGCAAGGTTGGCACCTTCGAGCAGGGCTACGAGGCGGACGTCCTGGTTCTGGACGACTCCGGCCTGCGCACGACGCTCGAGTGCAACCCGGCGGAGCGCGTGGAGCGCTATATGTACCTCGCCGAGGAGGGCGGTCGTCTCGTCGAGAAGTACGTGGCTGGTGCACGCGTGCTGTAGGTTGCGCTGGTGTTGCAGCGCCGGACGCCCCTGCGTCCGGCGCTTCTTTGCTCTAGGGGGCGTTGCTTTTTTACGTGAATAACGCCCAGCTCAGAGGGTATGTGAGACGATTGCAGATAGATGAACGGTCGGCAGCGGTTTGTGACCATTCGCCGCTGCCACACCGCGGCCCCTCGCGGGGTCACTAACATTTTGTTATGCAGCAATACAGGTTTCTAGGAGAGGGAGCTTGTCATGGAACAGCTGAGGGAGGTTGGACGTCCCATCACGCGTGTCGATGCGTACGACAAGGTCACGGGGCGTGCCAAGTTCACCGACGACCTCTGCCCCAAGCCCTGCCTTGAGGCAAGGATCCTCCACTCGACGATCGGCAACGGGCGGGTGGTTTCGATTGACACCACCGAGGCCAAGAAGGTTCCCGGTGTGGTGGCGGTCTTCACCTGCTTCGACGTGCCCGATAGGCCCTACCCTGTGGCGGGCCACCCCTGGTACGCCGACAGCCACGCCGAGAAGCGCGACCTTGCGGACAGGAAGCTCCTCGACGACCGCATTCGCATCTATGGCGACAACATCGCCGTGGTCGTGGCCGAAGACACCGTGGCCTGCGACCGCGCCTTGCGCAAGATCAAGGTCGAGTACGAGGAGTGGCCGGTCGTCTACGACCCCAAGGAGTCGCTCAAGGGTACCGAGCACCCGGTTCAGGACATCAAGCCAGACAACCTGGTGGCCCACACCTGCGCGCTCACCAGCCCCGAGAACCTCGCCAAGTACGGTTACAAGACGGTGGACGACGCCATCAACGACCCCGCGTACCACCACATCGCCATCCACACCGAGACGGGCGAGCAGTCCCAGGTTCACATCGAGACCTGCACCTCGTTCTGCTACATGGAGGGCGGCAAGATCGTCTGCGTGGCCTCCACCCAGATCCCGCACATCATGCGCCGCGTGATTGGCCAGGCCCTGGGCATCCCTTGGGGCGACGTGCGCGTGATCAAGCCCTACATCGGTGGCGGCTTTGGCACCAAGCAGGACATCCACTACGAGCCGCTCAACGCTTGGATCTGCCAGCAGCTCGGCGGGCGCTGCGTGCGCCTCGAGCTCTCGCGCGAGGAGCTCTTCTGGGACACCTCGGGCCGTCAGCCCAAGTCCTTTGACGTCGAGGCCTCCTACGGAGACGACATGCTCCTGCATGCCCGTTCCATCCGTGGCTGGTCCAACACCGGCGGCTACATCCACCACGGACATGCACTGGTGCTCAACTCGGTGAACTCGTTCCGCTGGCTCTACCACACCAACGAGGTGGCCTCCAGAAGCGAGGCCTGGACCGTCTACACCAACGGACCGCACACGGGCGCCATGCGCGCCTACGGCGTGCCCGAGGGCGTCTGGACGGCCGAGTGCCTCATGGGCGACATCGCCCATGACAACGGGTGGGACGGTGTCGAGTTCCGCCTCAAGAACTGCATCCGCGAGGGCTTCGTGGACGAGTTCACGCCCGGTGGCGCCGTTGCCGCCCACACCTGCACGCTTCCGCAGTGCGTGGAGAAGGGCAAGGAGTGGATTCACTGGGACGAGAAGAAGCGCGAGTACGCCAACCAGACAGGCCCCATCCGCCACGGCGTTGGCGTTGCGTTCTTCGTGTACAAGACGGCGGTCGCGCCGTTCGCGCTCGAGACGGCAACGTCGCGTGTGACGCTCAACCAGGACGGCTCGGTGCAGCTCCAGATGGGTGCCACCGAGATTGGCCAGGGCGCCGACACGGTCTTCTCGCAGATGGCTGCCGAGGCTATTGGCATTGATACCGAGGACGTCCACATCGTCTCGTTCCAGGATACCGACGTGGCTCCATATGACGCTGGCGCCTACGCGTCGCGCCAGACCTACGTCTCTGGCACGGCCGTCAAGAAGGCGGGCCTTGAGCTGCGCGAGAAGATCCTCGCCTTTGCGCACCGCCTGTATCCGGCCGCCGGCGAGAACCTCGACCTTCGTGACCACGCCATCTGGGACGCCACCGGCCGCCAGGTATGCACGCTTGCCTCGCTCGCCCTTGAGGCCTACTACAACGTGGACGCGAACGACCAGCTAAGCGCCTACGCCACGGCCAACGTCCACACCAACGCCATTGCCACGGGCTGCACCTTTGCCGACGTCACGGTGGATATGCCGCTTGGCAAGGTGACGGTCAACAGGATCATCTCCGTACAGGACAACGGCCGCCTGATCAACCCCAAGCTCGTGGAGCAGCAGGTGCACGGCGGCATGGGCCAGTCCATTGGCTTTGCGCTCTCCGAGGAGGTCCAGGTGGACCCCAAGACCGGGCGCGTGCTCAACGATACCCTGCTCGACTACAAGATCCCCACGATGATGGACCTGCCCGACCTCAAGGCCGACTTCGTCGAGTCCGACGACCCCACGGGCCCCTACGGCAACAAGGCCGTTGGCGAGACCCCCATCATCTCCCCGGCGCCCGCCATCCGCGACGCCATTCTCGATGCCACCGGCGTGAAGTTCTATCACATGCCCATGACCCCGCAGCGTCTTGTTGAGGGCTTCAAGAGGGAGGGGCTGATCTGATGTACGACATTGAATCCCTGTACGAGGCGACGAGCGTCGAGGACGCCTGCCGCGCCCTGGCCGAGGACCCCCAGGCCATCGTGATTGCCGGCGGCACCGACGTGCTCGTAAAGGTGCGCGGCGGCAAGCTTGCGGGCGCACACCTGGTCTCGATTCACAACCTGCACGACGAGCTGGATGGCGTGACCCTGGCCGACGACGGCACGGTCGAGATTGGCCCCATCACGTGGTTCCACCACGTCACTACGAGCCCCGTCATCCAGGCTACGGTTCCCACGCTGGGCGAGGCCTGCGACACGCCGGGTGGCCCGCAGCTGCGCGTCTCGGGAACCATTGGCGGAAACGTGTGCAACGCTGCCACCTCGGCAGACAGCGCCTCGACGCTCTTTGCGTACGGCGCCCTGCTCGACGTGGTGAGCACGCGCGGCAAGCGCACCATCCCCATTGAGGAGTGGTATGCCGGCCCTGGTCGTTCCTACAGGGAGCGCGACGAGGTGCTGGTCAAGATTCGTATCCCGCGTGACCACTATGAGGGCTTCACCGGCCATTACTTCAAGTACGGCAAGCGTCGTGCGCTCGAGATCGCAACCATGGGCTGCTGCTGCCTGGTCAAGCTCGGTGCCGACAAGTCCACGATTGACGACATCCGCCTCGCCTTTGGCGTCGCCGCCCCTACGCCCATGCGTGCCACGGGTGCCGAGGACGCGGTGCGCGGCCTTTCCGTGGCCGAGGCAGTCGAGAAGATCGGCGAGCTTGCCCAGGCCGAGACGCACCCGCGCGACTCCTGGCGCGCGTCGAAGGACTTCCGCCTGCAGCTTATTGGCGAGATGTCGCGTCGCTCGCTCATCGAGGCCGCGCGCAAGGGAGGGGCTGATATCTAATGGCAATGCGCATTCTCAAGTGCACCATCAACGGCAAGCCGGTGGAGGTTGGCTACGACCCTCGCGAGTCGCTGCTCGACACGCTGCGCGACAGGCTTCACCTCACGGGCACCAAGCGTGGCTGCGAGGTTGGCGAGTGTGGTGCGTGCACCGTCCTCATCGACGGCGTGGCAACCGACTCCTGCCTCTACCTCACGGACTGGGCACAGGGCAAGGACATCCTCACCATCGAGGGCGTCCAGAAGGCGGACGGCTCGCTTGACCCGGTTCAGCAGGCCTTCATTGACGAATTTGCCGTTCAGTGCGGCTTCTGCATCCCCGGCATCATCATGAGCGCCATCGAGATGGAGCGCACGGGCAAGACCTACACCCGTGACGAGATCCGCAAGCAGCTCTCGGGCCACCTGTGCCGTTGCACGGGCTACGAGAACATCGTGAACGCGGTGGAAAAGGCCGTCGACGTGATGGACGGTGTCGTGGGCGAGGGAACCGAGAAGAGCGCGTAGCTCTGACCGGCATATCGTGAGACAAAGGGAAACTCCCTTTGTCTCATCTGAGGGCGCGTCACACAATCGGAGACGAATGTGTGACGCGCCCTGCTTGTTACAGAATCGTGCGACGAATGTGTCGCAAAGTGAGGCCATACGGACGGGCATTGATGCTCTGGCAGACGATGCCCAACCGCAAATTCGTGCCAGGGTGGAGGAGACCCCCCTCGTTTCTAGCCCCAGCTCACCACGACGGTGCTGTTGTCATGCACGCCCTCGGCAGCAAGCTCATCACCGGCCTTTACGTCGTAGCCGGCTCGGCGCAGGCGTCGCAGGAACGCCACGAGCTTGGCGTTGTACTCGTTGAGCAGGCGCATCTCCTGCAGGGGAGAGATGAGTCCCTGCGGCCGGCCGTGGATGATGCTCGAGATGGCGTCGGCAACCAGCACGTTGCTGTTGGCAAGAAGGTCGTTATAGAACGCGTTTCCGGCTCCGGCGCAGTCCGTCTCGCCCGGCGCAAACTTGAGCATCACCGAGGTCCTGCCGTACATGGCGTACGTGCGGATGCGCGTACTGGTCTGGCCCTCCGCGTTGTGCATGGCCCAGCGCAGGGCGTTTGCGGCAAGGGTATCGGCCTCAGCCTGCGAGCGGCCGGGCTTGGCCGATGCGGTAAGGGCACGGGCGTCCTCGGCGGGAATGAGCTCCGTGGGCTGCGGAATCTTGGTGTTAATCTCGTCCATGTTTTCTCCGTTCCGGGGCGCTACGTCAAAAGCGGCGCACCTGGCAGGACGCGGTGGTTTCACTGAGCTGATAATACCGCGATGTGCTTCTGTGCAGGGGACAGGTCGCTTGGGGGGCGCAGCGTTGCCGCTCATCGGCTACGTGCCAATAAATTGTAATGACATCCTAACAAACAGTTATGATTTGACTGCTGCACCGTTATGCAAGGAAAGGGATAACGGTGCATATATGAGAGTTGTCTGTTTGGGACAGGGTTGGCGTGAGGATGCCCACAGACGGACGCAAGCTGCAGTCAAGAAGGTCTTTCGCAAGGTTCTGCCTGGACGTGAGGACGTCGGCCGTGCGTGGACGCAGGAGAGGAGTCACCATGGCAGACGAGTACGACTACCACAAGATGTGGGGCTATCTGGGCATGGACGTCGAGGCACACGATGGCCTTTTGGGCGTTGTTGGCCAGATGTACCAGAGCATGTACCTCACGCAGGAGAACAGGCCTGCCTCAACGTCCTACCTGGACGGCGTTGCCGCAAACCTGCACTCGGGGCGCATCCGCGAGATGGTGGACGGCCGTAGCGACGGTAACCCCAAGAAGATCATCGGCAGCTTCTGCCTGTACGTGCCCGAGGAGGTCGTGACCGCGGCCGGTGCCGTGGAGGTTGGTCTGTGCGCCGGCGCCGAGTGGGCGCCCGAGGACGCCGAGAGGTACGTGCCGCGCAACACCTGCCCGCTCATCAAGGGCTTCATGGGCTTCAAGCTAGGCCGCGTGTGCCCCTACATCGAGAGCGCCGACCTCGTGGTTGGTGAGAACACCTGCGATGGCAAGAAGAAGGCCTACGAGCAGTTCTCCAAGCTCAAGCCCATGTATATCATGGACGTGCCGCATGTCCGAAACGAGGACACCAAGCTTCAGTGGCGTCACCAGGTCCACGCGCTTGCCGCGCGCATCGAGGAGGAGACGGGCCAGAAGATCACCGAGGAGAGCCTGCGCGCAGCCATCAAGCTTGCCAACGACAAGCGTCGCGCACTGCAGCGCCTTTCGGCCACGCGCGCGGCCGATCCCGTGCCTATCTCTGGCCTTGACTCGCTTCTTACCGTGCAGGCCGCCTTCATGGATGATTCCGCGCGTCTGACCGACGCCATCAACAAGATGGCCGACGAGTGCGAGCAGCGCGTGTCCGAGGGGGTTGGCGCAGCTCCCAAGGGCGCCAAGCGCATCCTCTACACGGGCACGCCGATGGCAGTGCCCAACTGGAAGCTCTTCAACATCATCGAGAAGGCCGGCGGCGTGGTGGTTGGCGAGGAGTGCTGCACCGGTAGCCGCTACTACAAGGATCTGGTGCCCGAGGACGGTGCGACCGTCGACGAGATGCTCGACAACATAGCCGATCGCTACCTCAACATCCAGTGCGCCATCTTCACGCCCAACCAGGGCCGTCGCGACGACGTCATCCGCATGGCGCGCGATTTCCATGCTGACGGCATCATCGACGCGTCCCTTTCGTTCTGCACCATCTACGAGATGGAGGCGTTCGACATGGAGAAGGCCGCGCAGGATGCGGGCATCCCCTACATGCACCTCTCGACCGACTATTCCGCCGAGGGAGACGGCCAGCTCACAACGCGCATCCAGGCGTTCCTCGAGATGATCTAGGCGTTTGCAGCATTTGTCCTGTTGGGGGCCGGGCAGCCGTTGGTTGCCCGGTCCCCTCTGCCCAAAATTTGCGGTTGACGGCCTTTTTCGGGGGTTCCGCTTAGTATCACCTCGGAGGTGCCATTTCTCTACCTGCGGGTCCGTAAAAAGTAAAGGTCCTCGTACTCGAAGATTCGCCCAAAATGGGCCGTCAACCGCAAATTTTGGGCGCGGACCGGCGCGGTTCGGGGAGGCAAGGGCGGAGCGAGACGAGAAGAAAAATGGGAGAGGGGCGAACCGCCCCGTTCGCGGGCGGAATTCTACCGCCTGCGGCGCCTGCTCGATTGCCAAACAAATTGTATGGCAATCAGACTAATAATTTGTCGTGGCAAAGCGTCCTAAGGCACGCTTGAGCACGTCAAGGACATCCGGCGGAGCGCGGTGGCGCTCGGGGGAGGCTCACATGGCAGCGCAGGCACAGGCGGAGCAGGAGCTCGACGAATCGCTCTTCAGGCGAGACGGGCTGCCGCCGATTGGGTCGCTCGTTCCAATGTTCCTGCAGCACGTGCTGGCGTCGTTTGCGGGCGTCATTACACCTGCCATGATGATAGCCACTACCTGCGGATTTACGCAGGAGCAGGAGACCGCCATCATCCAGGTGGCGCTTATTCTCTCCGCCATCGACACGCTGCTCCAACAGTTCCCGCTGTTTGGCCGCATCGGTGCGGGCCTCCCCATCCTCACCGGCGTGTCCTTTGCCTTCCTGCCGGCGTTCCAGGCGGTTGGCGCGCAGTTTGGTTTCTCGGTGCTTCTCGGCGCCGAGCTTGTGGGCGGCATAGTGGCCATTCTCTTTGGTGTCTTCTACAGCAAGGTGCGCAGTCTCTTTCCGCCGCTGGTAACCGGTACCGTAATCTTCACCATTGGCGTCTCGCTGTACCCCACGGCCATCAAGTACATGGCGGGCGGCGCTGGCTCGGCAAACTTTGGGGGCATCTACAACTGGGTTGTTGGCCTCATCACCTTCGCCGTGGTCTTTGCGCTGGCCAACTTTGGCAAGGGCGTGCTCAAGCTCGGTTCCATCTTCTTTGGCATCATCATTGGCTGCGTCGTTGCCATCCCGTTTGGCATGGTTGATGGCTCCGAGGTGCTCAGCGCTGGGTGGTTCTCGCTCCCACAGTTCATGCCGTACGCCATCGAGTTCAACCCCGCCGCGTGCATCACGCTCGGCGTGGTCTACGTGATGGTCAACGTGCAGCTGATCGGCGACCTCTCCGCGGCATCCGCCGGATCGATGGACCGCATGCCCACCGAGCGCGAGATCGGCGGCGCCATCAAGGCGCAGGGTCTGGTGAGCATCATCTCGTCCTTCTTTGGTGGCCTTCCCACCTCGGCCTTCGGCCAGAACGTGGGCATCATCGTGAGCACCAAAGTCATCAACAAGTGGGTCTTTGGCGGTGCGGCGTTCGTGTTTCTCGCCGCTGGCCTCTGCCCCAAGCTCTCGGCGCTGCTGCTCATGATCCCGCAGCCGGTCATCGGTGGCGCAACCATCAGCGTCTTTGGCACCATTACCCTGAACGGCATCCGAATTCTGGTGAAGGACGGCCTCACGCCGCGCGCCTGCACCGTCTTTGGCATCTCGGTGGCATTTGGCATTGGCATCGCGCAGGTCTCCGGCTCGCTTGCTGGTCCCGGCATGCCCGAGTGGATCTCCACGATCTTTGGTACCTCGGCCATCACGCCCTGCGCCGTCATGGCGATTATCTTGAACAGCGTTCTGCCGCCCGAGGACAACACACCCGAGCAGCGCAACCTCAGGCCGCTCCGGAATGGCGGCAACGGCTCGAGTGACGAGAAGTAATTCCCCGTTGCACAACCTGCACCAAAAAGCTCACCGCCCCGCAGGATTGCCTGCGGGGCGGCGTCGATGAGACAAAGGGACTGTCCCTTTGTCTCATTTTTGTCTCATCCGTCCAAAGCCTGCGACCAACCTTTTGCCGGAGGGGCGACAATAGCCCTTGCAATGTGCTTTAGAAGTGGTGTAATTGGTGTGCTAACAAAAAGTTTGGCCGTAAGACACTTTTTCTTATCTGGTCCAGCAAGCGTCGGGAGCCGGCGCCAAGAGAGGGGAGCACCATGGAGCCTAAGTTCAAGTGGGTCACCAATCACATGCCCAAGAGTGAGGACAAGAACCTGCAGGTCATGAGCCTTGAGAACGTTGCCAAGGCCCGCGCGTTCCACAAGAGCTTCCCGCAGTACTCCGTGACACCACTGGCCAACCTCTCCGGTATGGCTAACCGCCTTGGTCTGGGCGGCCTCTATGTGAAGGACGAGAGCTACCGCTTTGGCCTCAACGCGTTCAAGGTCCTGGGCGGCTCCTTCGCCATGGCTCGCTACATCGCCGAGGAGACCGGCCGCGATGTGGCGGACTGCGACTTTGACTACCTCACGTCCGACCAGCTCGAGCATGACTTTGGCCACGCGACCTTCTTCACCGCCACCGACGGCAACCACGGCCGCGGCGTTGCCTGGGCCGCCCACCGTCTGCACCAGAATGCCGTGGTGCACATGCCCAAGGGCTCCACGAAGACCCGCTTCGACAACATCGCCAAGGAGGGCGCCAAGGTCACGATCGAGGAGCTCAACTACGACGACTGCGTGCGCCTTGCCGCCAAGGAGGCCGAAGAGACCGAGCACGGCGTGATCGTGCAGGACACCGCCTGGGAGGGCTACACCAAGATTCCGTCCTGGATTATGCAGGGCTACGGCACCATGGCCGCCGAGGCCGCGGACCAGCTGCGCCAGCTTGAGGTCAACCGTCCCACCCACGTCTTTGTCCAGGCCGGCGTGGGCTCGCTCGCAAGCTCCATGGTGGGCTTCTTCACTAACCTCTTCCCGAGCAACCCGCCCAAGTTCGTGATCATGGAGGCCGGCGCCGCCGACTGCCTCTACCAGGGCGCCGTTGCGGCTGATGGCAACCCGCGCATTGTGGGTGGCGACCTCCAGACCATCATGGCCGGCCTTGCCTGCGGTGAGCCCAACACCATTGGCTGGGACATCCTGCGCAACCACGCGGACGCCTTCGTAAGCTGCCCCGACTGGGTCTCCTCCAAGGGTATGCGCATGCTGGCCGCACCTGTGAAGGGCGATCCGGCGGTTACCTCCGGCGAGTCCGGCGCCGTGGGCATGGGCGTCATCTCCACCCTTATGACCGACCCTGCCTACGCCGAGCTGCGCGAGGCCCTCGAGCTTGGCCCCGATTCCCAGGTGCTGCTCTTCTCGACCGAGGGCGACACCGACCCCGTCCGCTACCGCCAGATTGTCTGGGACGGCGCGTGGCAGAGCGAGAAGGCCGAGTAGAACCACCCCAACGCCTGCGGGCGTCATTGCAAAGGACGAGCCCTGCCTCCCAGGGCCATGGCGGCCGGTGCGCGCATGCGTGCCGGCCGCGTCCTTCTCGATGCTAGGATTGTCCGTACGAGATAACCAAGTCTGGATGCGGAGGGCGCGATGGCCAATCTCTACCTCGTTGAGGATGACCCCAGCGTGCGCGAGCAGCTGTCGGTACTTCTCTCAAACGCTGGTCACCACGTCCAGTGCGCCACCCACTTTGACCACCTGGTCGAGGACATCACTGCCGCCTCGCCCGATGCCGTAGTGCTTGACCTGGGCCTTCCTGGAACCGACGGCCAGTACGTGGCTCGTGCCCTCAGGCAGAGGAGCGACGTTCCCATCATGGTGCTCACCAGCCGCACCTCCGAGCTTGACGAGCTCATGAGCCTCTCGATGGGCGCCGATGACTTTGTGGCCAAGTCCGCAAACCCGCAGCTCATCCTTGTGCACCTTGAGGCGCTGCTGCGCCGCAGACAGCCGAGCAAGGCTTCCCGTGTCAGCGTGGGTGGCCTGAGCCTCGACGTGGTGCGCGCAGAGGCAAGCTACGGCGGCAAGACCGTCGAGCTCTCCCGCAATGAGCTGCGCATTCTCGAGTGCCTCATGCGCCAGCCGGGCGCCATTGTCTCTCGCGAGGACCTCATGGAGGCCCTATGGGCAACTGACGCCTTTGTGGATGACAACACCCTTACGGTCAACGTCACCCGCCTGCGCCAGGCGCTTGGAAAGGTGGGACTGCCGCACGCCATCACAACGCATCGCGGCATGGGCTACTCGCTGCGGGTCGATAACGTATGAGCCCTCTTACGTACCTTCGCAGCCACGCGCTGCGGCTAGTCTGCTCCGTGTCGGCGGTCGTCCTGCTCGCCGTGATGCTGCCCGTGGTTGGCGTGGAGGCGGGGGCAACTCAACTGGTCGTGCTTCTCGTTGCCGTGCTTGAGCTGGTGGGCCTTGTGTGGGAGTGGCTGCGCGAGCGCTCGTTTATGCGGGGACTTGCGCGGCTGGCCGAGGGTGAGGGCGACGTGCTCGATGCCGTCGACACCCTGCCGGAGCCCAGCTACCCCGAGGGCGAGCTTGCCTGGGATGCGCTGCAGAGCGTGGCCCAGGCCTCGCACCGAAAGGGTGCCGAGCTTGCGGAGGAGATGCAGGATTATCGCCGCTACGTCGAGCTTTGGGTCCACGAGATTAAGACCCCGCTTGCCGCGATGAACCTCACGCTGGCAAACAGCCGCGGCGAGGACGCTCGGTCCCTCTCGCGCGAGGTTGCCCGCGTGGAGGCGGACGTGGAGAACGCCCTCTACTATGCGCGCAGCACCTCGGTGGCCGAGGACTACCTCCTGCGCCGCTGCAATCTGGCCGACCTGGTGCGTGAGGCCGTGAAGTCCCGCGCGCGTTCTCTCATCGAGGCGCATATGGCCGTTGACCTGGGCGTCCTTGAAGGCGAGAATGACCTCTGGGTCTTCTGCGACCCTAAGTGGATGGTCTTCATCTTGGGACAGCTCATCGACAACGCCGTGCGCTACCGCGCCGTGCCCGAGCACGACGGGCGAGAGGCGCGACTGAGCTTCTCGGCACGCGTCGAGGGTGCCGGCAGCGCCAGCGAGCGCGTGGTGCTCAACGTGGCCGACAATGGGTGCGGAATCTCCGAGGCGGACCTTGGTCGCATCTTCGAACGCGGCTTTACCGGCACCAATGGCCGGTCGCACGAGCGCTCTACCGGCATGGGGCTCTACCTTGTGCGGACGCTCTGCGAGAAGATGGGCCTTGCCGTGGGGGCCACAAGCGCCGTAGGCGTTGGCACGACCATGAGCATCGCCTTTCCCAGGGAGCGGTCGCGCGTCGTGTAGCAGGCGCTTCTCGTGCCGTGCGAGACGTGACACAAACGTAAGGTTGTGTCACGGCAATCGATGGCAGCCCAGACGGCTGCGGTCCACCATGTATCTCGCAATCACAAAGCGGGTGGCCGCAACGGCCTGCCCGCACCAACACGAGAAGGAGCCACACATGGCACGCCATATGGACAGCGGCAGCGCGAGCATGGCCCACGGCGCCCCGGCGCCCGTGCTCGAGGTGCGCGACGTGACGAAGACCTACGGCGGTCACAGCGCCACCACGCACGCACTTAACGGCATCAACCTTACCATTGCGGCGGGGGAGTTCGTCGCCCTCATGGGCCCCTCGGGCTCGGGCAAGTCCACGCTGCTCAACTGCATTGCCACGATCGACGCGCCCACCTCGGGCACCATCATGCTTGCGGGGACGAACGTCTCGCGCATCTCCCGCTCGCGCCTGGCGGACTTTCGCCGAGAGAAGCTCGGGTTCATCTTCCAGGACTCCAACCTGCTGGACAGCCTTACCGCGCGCGAGAACATCTCGCTGCCGCTGACCATTGGGCGCGTGCCCGCCGCACAGATTGAGGCCGACGTGGTTGCGGCAGCCACCTCGCTGGGCATCGAGGAGGTGCTCGACAAGTATCCCTATCAGATGTCCGGCGGACAGCACCAGCGCGTTGCCGCCGCGCGTGCCCTAGTCACCAACCCGGAGCTGGTGCTGGCCGACGAGCCCACCGGCGCCCTTGACTCCAAGAACGCCAAGCTCCTGCTCGAGAGCCTCGAGTCCATGAACCAGTCGAGAGGTGCCACGGTCCTCATGGTCACCCACGACGAGACTGCCGCGAGCTACTGCCGTCGCGTGCTGTTCATCCGCGACGGGCGCGTCTTCACCGAGCTTGACCGCGGCAGCGACTCTCGTCACGCCTTCTTCGAGCGGATCATGCAGGTTGTGGCCGTGCAGGGAGGGGTCGACGATGCTCGCTAAGCTTGCCTTTGGCAACATGCGCAAGCTCCTGCATGACTATGCCGTGTACTTCCTCACGCTCGTGCTGGGCGTGGCCGTGTTCTATGCGTTCAACACCATGAGCGTCCAGGGCGACTTTCTCCGCGGCGACGTGGGCGAGACGCTCAGCCAGGTGGGACAGATCCTCGATGGGCTTACCGTCTTTCTCGCCGTGATCCTTGGCTTTCTCATGGTGTACGCGAACAACTTCCTCATGCGCAGGCGCAAGAAGGAGCTTGGCCTCTACCAGGTGTTGGGTATGCGTACGGGGCAGGTGAACGTGGTTCTTGCGCTGGAAACGCTGCTGGTGGCCGCAGTCTCGTTTGGCGTGGGCATTGCCTTGGGGGTGCTTGTCTCGCAGGTCCTGCTCTTTGTCACGGCTCGCATGTTTGCGACGACCGTCCAGCACTTCTCGTTCTTCTTCTCAACGGACGCGTTTATGCTCACCCTGGCGTGCTTTGGCGTGATCTTTGTTGTGATGATGCTCTTCAACTGGATAACGCTGCGCCGCGTGAGGCTCATCGACCTCATGAGCTCTGCGCGACAGAACGAGAAGCAGTTTGTGCGCAGGCTGCCGCTCTCCATTGTGTTGACGGCGGCGGGCCTTGTGCTCATGGGCGTTGCGTACTGGCGCCTTATCAGGGACGGATTCCCCATGGATAACTCCATGCAGGGGGGCTTCATTATCACCACCGTCATGGTCGCAGTAGGCACGTTCGTCTTCTTCTATGGCCTTGCAGGCACGCTTACCGCGCTGCTCACGCACATGAGGGGCTTCTATTGGCGCGATCTCCACATGTTCACGACGCGACAGATTGCCTCTCGCGTGAACACCACCGCGCTCTCCATGGGGGTCATTGCGCTCATACTCTTCCTTGCCATGACGGCCATGACCACGGGCATGAGCATCTGCAACACCCTCAACGCCATGGCCGAGAAGGGAACCCCCTACAGCGCGTCGATCTCGGTGCTCCCGACGGACCCCGTTGCGGACCCCATAGACCTTGAGGCAGAGGTTGCAAAGGTGGGCGTCGACCTCTCTGCGGTGGGAAGCCACGCCACGGTGAGAATTGCCGTTGTCCCGTCCGAGCTCGAGGGCGACACCTCGACCCTCCAGCGCATCTCGGAACTTACTGGGGAGACCATCCCCAAGGGGTTCGAGCACGCCATGGTTGGTGAGGTCGTGAGCCTGTCCGACTTCAACGCCGTCCGTGCGCTGCTGGGAATGGAGCCCGTATCGCTGGATGAGGGCCAGTACCTCCTGCTCTGCAACATGGACCAGGTCGAGCCATTTGTGAACGGGGGGCTTGAGAAGGGCTTCTCTGTCACGGTGGGTGCGGCCACGCTCACGCCCGCTCGCACCACGGTGATCGATGACGCCTCAGCAGTGCTCCAGGACAACGGCCTGGGGGCCAATCCCGGCACGTTTGTAGTGGCAGATGACCTGGCGGCGAGCTTGCCCACGTACCAGCAGGTGGTTGACGTTATGTACGCTGGCCCCACCGAGGAGGGCGACGCCGCGCTCAAGGGGTTGGAGGAGAGACTGGGCGATAGCCTGGGCGAGCGATCGGCGCTTACGACCGTCGACACCGTCACGAGTGTGCTTGCCGATGGCACAACCACAACGGGGCTCATCTCGTACATGGCCATCTACATTGGATTTGTGCTGGTCATTGCCTGCGCCGCCATTCTCGCCATCCAGCAGCTCTCCAACGCGAGCGATTCTGCGGGCAGCTATCGCACCCTCTCTGAGCTGGGGTGCTCCGAGCGTCTAATCTTTGGGTCGCTGCGGGCGCAGGTGGCCATTGCCTTCGTGCTGCCGCTTGCCGTGGGGCTCTCACACTCGCTCTGCGCAATCAGCGTGGTGAACGAGCTGGTGAGTGCCTTTGGGTACAGCGACGCGCTTGACGGGATGACCCTGGGGCTGGTGCTGTTTGCGCTGGTGTACGGCGGGTACCTGGCACTTACGTACCGGATGGCCCACGGAATCGTGCGCTCCGCCGTGCGCACCACGCGCCGCGCGCTGTAGGGGAGGGTGTCTTCTCGCCTGGCGCCGGGCGCCGTGCGGGGCCAACGCGCGGGGCGCGGGGCGCCCAAGGGCCCCTTTTCGACGAGAAAGCCGCTGGAACCTTCCTTCGGGCGTCATTTTGACGCCCGAAGGGCCGTTTTCGCAGCAAGTGCGTACAAAACCCTCGCTCCGGCGCCGTATTCTCGCCGGAAGGCGCATTTTTGCAGGTCGATGTATCTCCTTACGCGAACGGAATACGTCATGGAACTCTTGCTTGCCATCACCGTATTTGCCGTCATCGTACCCGTGGGCCTGATGGCTCTCGTCTTCAGGCTTTCCGAGGGGATCGTCGGATGGGTCTTTGGCGCGGGCTGTTCGGTTGCGCCGGTGCTTCTCGTCCTGGTGCAGTACTTTGCCCTTGGTTGACGGTGAGGCTCCGGGCCCTGTTTGCCCTTCTCTGCGGAGAATAGCTCCTTTTTTTAAACGGTCGCCGCGTTTCCGCAGGTCGGCGATTCTCGATTTAAGAAATGGAGCTAAACTCCGACGAGCGGGCTCTTACCGGCCTCCGCCGGGGGGACGGCAGCGACCGCACGGCTACTCTGCTGGTCCCTCTCGCACGAGCCACGTACCTGCTCTTGCGCTGCCTTCTCTCTTTAGAAATCCCTTGTCTTTCAGTTGTGCCACGAGGCGCTCTGCGCTTCTCTGCGAGCATCCCATCTCTTGTGCGAGCGATGGGATAGTTCCGCGAGGGTTCCTCTTGAAGAAGTCAAGAGCGACGCTCGTCTCGGTCTGAGGCTTGCTCGCCGTTCTCGCAAACGGAAGCATGGCGTCGCGAATACACTCGAGCATGAGCTCCACAAAGATCTCGCTTGACCCCTCCACGTCGGATTGTGCGAGGGCAGCGTAGTAGTCTGCCTGCCGTCTTCTGATGGTGCTCTCAACGGGGAGCCAGGCTAGCACCGGCCTCCATCTGGAAAGGAGGAGGGTGTGCCAGAGCCTGCCCGTCCTGCCGTTTCCATCGGAGAAGGGATGGCAGAACTCGAACTCAAAGTGAAAGACGCAGGAGGCAAGAAGGGGATGCATGGACGTTGACCCCAGCCAGTCGAAGATGTCTTTCATTACCTGCGGCACATACTTTGCGGGCGTGCCCGTATGGATGAGATTTTCGCCGTCAAATACCCCCACATTGCCTGAGCGGAATCGACCGGCCTCGGGAACAAGCCCTTCCATCATGGTGCGGTGGGCAAGAAGAAGGTCATCGAGGGAGAGCGGATTGAGTTCTGGAATGAGGTCGTATGCGCGCTTGGCATTTTCCACCTCGAGGATGTCATGCTTATCGCCAAGAACGCGCCTGCCGTCGAGAATTGCGGTCACCGCTCCCTCGTCGAGCCCGTTTCCTTCGATGAGAAGCGAGGAATGGATGGTCTTAATCCTAAGCTCACGATGCAAGGTAGGGCTTTTCGCGAGCGGTGCCTGCGGGGAGAGGGAACCGACAAGCTCCGCAATCTCCATGCAGAGTGAATCGATGTTGTCGTTGCGCTCGAATGGCGGCTCGTACGGCATCCTTGCCTCCTCTTTACCGCCAAGATTATACCGCCAATGGCGGTAATCGTTGTGGCACGGTGTCGCCGGGTGCTACGCCGCTGCGCCCGGCGGTACTCGGTGCTTACCCTTGCGCGGAGAATAGCTCCTTTTCTTAATCGCCTGCCGCGTTTCCGCAGGTCGGCGATTTTCGTTTTAAGAAATGGAGCTAAACTCGGGCGAGAGTCCAACAAACTTGGTTACAAAGCTGGGTGCGGCTTCCGCTAACGCGGCACAACAACGTACAATGAAACGCACAAGTGTCGACCACACCCCAACGAAGGGATTTGCCATGGCTTGCTTTGTCGTACCCGCCGCCGAGGGCGCCGCTGTGAAGGTCATCGAGCAGAAGGCCAAGAAGAGCGGCGAGAACACCGAGGCATGCGCCCGCCGTGTCGAGCGTCTCGGCTGGCTCTCCAAGATGCTTTGGGGCGGCAGCGCCCTTCTCGCCTTTGAGCACGTCTGGCATGGCGAGGTCGTGCCGTTCTTCCCGTTCCTCTCCGCCATGGCCACGCCTGCGGACGCTGCGGCGATGCTTGGCGAGATGGCGACGACCGGCGTCGCGATGGCCGTCGTGGTGACCGCCGCCTGGGGTGGCCTGTGCGCCGTCGCGAACGCGATTGAGCAGCGCGCTGCCTCCGAGCAGGCCCCGGCGCTTGAGGTGTAGCCGATGACGCTTGCCATCACCGTCCTGGTAGCCGTCGCCTTCACGCTTGTGTGGTACTTGCGCCGCGACGACGACCTCTACCTGGGTCTGCCGTGCCTCATGTTCTGGGGCGCGTCGCTCATGTGGCTGGTCGACGCGGTGGCCGAGTATCTTCAGGAGGGCGTGGCCATCTTCCAGCCGTCTGGCGAGCAACTATCCAACGACGCGTTCCTCGGTGTTTGCGTGGTTGCTCTTGGGCTGGTCATCTGGGTTGTGACGCTTCTGGTGAAAGACCCGCGCGGCCGCGTGCGAGCGGCGGTGACACACCGGCAGCAGTAGCGCTGCCGAGAAGAACGTGGGACCCTGGCCCCGGCGGCATCTTGTCGCCGGGGCCTTTGCGTGGTGCGAGGTCCGTCTCGGCCAGCTGAACTCGCCGACCGCCTGCGCGGCCGCCGTCCCCGCCGCACTCGCCGTCCCCCGCCGACTGCCCCGAGGGGAACCTGCGGCTTAGTAGAAGTCGCGAGCGGGGCCTGTCGAGAAGGACCGCAGGTAGATGGCCCGGCCCTTCTCGGCGCACTGCTATTAACCCGCAAGTTTGGCCGGGGACGCCCCCAACGCCCCTTCGCGGGCTGCAACCTGTCTCGTGCCGCGGCCCGCTCCGATTCCCGAGCGGGGAAGCACCCTTCGCACCCACCGTCTACCGCGTCAAAAAGACCGTCTGCGAGAAAAGTGAACAGTTTGCCAAAGGCCCTTGAATTCCCTCTCGCACGTGCTTTAATAAGGTCAACCAAACAAAAAGTTTGGTAAGCAGACTTATTGTTTATGGTGCTAAGTCAGCAAGAACGTTGCTCGATGCGAGGAGGACCCAATGAAGGAACTCGACTACGACAAGATCAAGGAAGCGGCGAAGGCCTACAACGCGGACATGACCGCGTTCCTGCGCGCCATGATCTCCCACCCCAGCGAGTCCTGCGAGGAGGGCGACGTTGTGGCCTGCATCAAGGCCGAGATGGAGAAGCTCGGCTTTGACGAGGTCAAGGTCGACGGCCTCGGCAACGTGATGGGCTTCATGGGCACGGGCGACAAGATCATCGCCATCGACGGCCACATCGACACCGTGGGCATTGGCAACCGCGACAACTGGGACTTCGACCCCTACGAGGGCTTTGAGGACGACCAGCTCATCGGAGGCCGTGGCGGCTCCGACCAGGAGGGCGGCGTTGCCTCCGCTACCTACGCGGCCAAGATGATGAAGGACATGGACCTCATCCCCGAGGGCTACAAGATCATGGTCGTGGGCACCGTCCAGGAAGAGGACTGCGACGGCATGTGCTGGCAGTACATCTACAACGTCGATGGCATCAAGCCCGAGTTCGTCATCTCCACCGAGCCCACCGATGGCGGCATCTACCGTGGTCACCGCGGCCGCATGGAGATCCGCGTCGACGTGAAGGGCGTCTCTTGCCACGGCTCCGCGCCCGAGCGCGGCGACAACGCCATCTACAAGATGGCCGACATCATCAACGACGTCCGCGCCCTCAACAACAACGGCTGCGACGAGTCCACCTCCATCAAGGGCCTCGTCAAGATGCTCGACCCCAAGTACAACCCCGAGCACTACGAGGACGCCCGCTTCCTGGGCCGCGGCACCTGCACCGTCTCCCAGATCTTCTACACCAGCCCCTCGCGCTGCGCCGTGGCTGACTCCTGCGCCATCTCCATCGACCGCCGCATGACCGCCGGCGAGACCTACGAGTCCTGCCTCGAGGAGGTCCGCAACCTTCCCGCCGTCAAGAAGTACGGCGACGACGTGAAGGTCTCCATGTACATGTACGACCGTCCCAGCTGGACCGGCGAGGTCTACGAGACCGAGGCCTACTTCCCCACGTGGATCAACAAGGAGAGCGCGCCGCACGTCAAGGCACTGGTCGACGCCCACAAGGCCCTCTTTGGCGACAAGCGCATCGGCTGCGAGAAGTCCATGGACAAGCGTGAGGGCAGGCCTCTGTGCGACAAGTGGACCTTCTCCACGAACTGCGTCTCCATCCAGGGCCGCTATGGCATCCCCTGCGTTGGCTTTGGCCCCGGCGCCGAGTCCCAGGCGCACGCGCCCAACGAGGTCACCTACAAGCAGGACCTCTCCACCTGCGCCGCGCTCTACGTTGCGGCCGTGAACCTCTACGACCCCAGCCAGGCCACCGGCGACGCCACCGAGTTCCGCGCCAGCCTCACCGGCAACGACATCAAGTAGTTATCTGCGTCCCGGTCGCGGCGCACCGCTGCGACCGGGTCCTCTGCACGTAGACCCAGCGGTCACCGGGAAGACCCAGTCACGCGTATCAAAGAAAGGGAAACGAATGGACGCCACGTTCCAGAACTACCTCGACCAGCTCGAGAAGCTCGACTACTCCAAGATGTACAACAACGACTTCCTGCACACGTGGGATAAGACCACCGACGAGCTCCGCGCTCTTTACCTGGTCGCCGACGCCCTTCGCAACCTGCGCGAGCGCAACATCTCCACGCGCATCTTCGACTCCGGCCTTGCGGTCTCCAACTTCCGCGACAACTCCACCCGTACGCGCTTCTCGTTTGCCTCTGGCACCAACATGCTGGGCCTGCAGCTCCAGGACCTCGACGAGTCCAAGTCGCAGATCGCCCACGGCGAGACCGTGCGCGAGACCGCCACGATGATCAGCTTCATGGCTGATGTCATCGGCATCCGTGACGACAAGTTCATCGGCGAGGGCGACGCGTACATGAAGGAGGTCTCGGAGTCCGTGGCGCAGTCCTACGCCGACGGCATCCTCGACCACCGTCCCACGCTCGTCTCGCTGCAGTCCGACTCCGATCACCCCACGCAGTCTTCGGCCGACCTGCTCTACCTCATCAACGAGTTTGGTGGCCTTGATAACCTCAAGGGCAAGAAGGTTGCCGTCACCTGGGCCTACAGCCCCTCCTACGGCAAGCCGCTCTCCTGCCCGCAGTCGCTCATCATGCTGCTCACCCGCTTTGGCATGAACGTCACCCTGGCTCACCCCGAGGGCTACGATCTCATGCCCGAGCTGGTCAAGCAGGCCGGCGTCTACGCCCAGGAGTCTGGCGCCACGTTCACCCAGGCCCACTCCATGGAGGAGGCCTTCGAGGGCGCTGACATCGTGGTCCCCAAGAGCTGGGCTCCTTACGCGGCCATGGAGAAGCGCACCAAGCTCTACGCCGCCGGCGACTCCGAGGGCATCGACACCCTGGAGAAGGAGCTTCTCGCCCAGAACGCCACCCACATGGACTGGCACTGCACGCCCGAGCTCATGGCCAAGACCGCAAACGGCATGGACACCATCTACATGCACCCGCTGCCGGCCGACATCGAGGGCGTCTCCTGTGAGCACGGTGAGGTTGCGAACGAGGTCTTTGACCTCCACCGCGACGGTCTCTACAAGGAGGCCAGCTACAAGCCGTACGCCGTGGCGGCCATGATCTTCCTGCAGAAGGCCAAGGATCCCGTTGCCATGCTCAAGGAGCTCGAGCAGCGCGGCCGCAGCCGCTGGCTCGAGGCCTAAGTCGGGCATCGGGGCGACTGGCGCAGTACCCACAAGGGAACGCGCGGGCTGGTCGGGCCGAGCCTGTGAGCTCGGTTGGCCGGTCCGCGCTTTTTTTCACGCAAACGTAACTAGGGGAGAACGGAGAGGAACGCATGGGCAAGAGAATCGTCGTCGCACTGGGCGGCAATGCGTTGGGGAAGAACCTGCCAGAGCAGATGGCGGCCGTGAAGCACACGTCCAAGGCCATCGTTGACCTCATCGCCGAGGGTAACGAGGTCATCGTGGCGCACGGCAACGGACCGCAGGTGGGCATGATCCAGGAGGCCATGACCCAGCTCACGCGCTCTAATCCCGAGAAGTACATCCCCTGCCCGCTCTCGGTTTGCGTTGCCATGAGCCAGGGCTACATTGGCTACGACCTCCAGAACGCCATCCGCGAGGAGCTGGCCAACCGCGACATCCACCACGGCGTGACCACGGTGCTCACGCAGGTCGAGGTAGACCCCAACGATCCTGCCTTCGAGAACCCCACCAAGCCCATTGGTGCCTTCATGACCAAGGAGGAGGCCGACCGCATGGTGGCCGAGCGCGGCTACACGGTGGTCGAGGACTCCGGCCGCGGCTGGCGTCGCGTGGTCGCAAGCCCCAAGCCCCAGGCCATCGTCGAGCTTGACACCATCCGCTCGCTGGTCGAAGCCGACCACGTGGTCATTGCCTGCGGTGGCGGCGGCATCCCCGTCTACCACACCGAGGGCCACCACCTGAAGGGCGCTGCTGCCGTCATCGACAAGGACTTTGCCGCAGCCCGCCTTGCCGAGCAGCTTGATGCCGATGCGCTTGTCATCCTCACGGCCGTCGAGAAGGTCGCCATCCACTTTGGCAAGCCCGACCAGACCGAGCTTGACGAGCTCACGCCCGAGACCGCCCAGCGCTATATTGACGCGGGCGAGTTTGCGCCCGGCTCGATGCTGCCCAAGGTCCAGGCGGCGCTGCAGTTTGCACAGTCCGGCTCCGGACGTATGTCGCTCATCACCGAGCTCGACCGTGCGGCGGACGGTATTGCCGGCAAGACTGGTACCATCGTCCGTGGGTAGCATGTAGACATCGCAACGGCAATGCGCACGAGGTGAGGGCCATGGAACCACGGGTATTCTCGTTCCTCATTGATGAGGATGGCGGGCGCTTCTTTGGCCCGGGTCCCATGGCCCTGCTCGCTGGCGTTCGCGAGACAGGCAGCCTCTCTGCCTCCGCCAAGGCCATGGGCATGAGCTACACCAAGGCCATGCGCATCCTGCACGATGCCGAGCATGCCCTGGGATTCCCGCTTACCGTGCGCTCAATTGGCGGCGAGAAGGGTGGGAGCTCGAGCCTCACGCCCGAGGGAGAGGACTTTCTCCATCGCTACGAGGCGTGGCGCCAAGGGGTCACCACTGCCGCAAACGCGGGATTCTCGGCAGCGTTTGCAGGCGTTGGCGGCGTGTCCCGCCTGGGCTGTGTGGTTATGGCAAACGGCGAAGCCACGCGCTTTGGCAGGCAGAAGCTCGTGGAGCCGCTGCGTGGCCGCGCGGTGGTCTCGCACACGCTTGACGCCCTGGTGTCGCAGCGTCTGGACGTGGTGGTCTCCACAAGGTGGGAGCGTGTGCGGGCGGTGTGCGAGGCCAGACATGTGGCCTGTGCGGAGCCTGCGGGGGCGCTCCAGAGCCAGACCGTCCATGCAGGTGTCAAGGCGCTGGGCAAGCGCGCGGGCTACCTCTTTGTGCAGGGCGACCAGCCGCTGCTTTCCAGTGCGAGCGCGGAGGCCCTGCTCGACGAGTTTGCCGCACATCCTGACTGTGTGGCGCGCCTTTCATGGCAGGGCAAGCCGGGTAGCCCCGTGATCTTTCCGGGCTACCTGGCAGACGCGCTTCTCGGCCTTGAGGGAGATGTGGGCGGAGGCGAGCTGCTGCGCAGGAACCCAGACCTGGCCTCTGCTACCAGGCTCGTTGAGGCACGCTACCCGGCAGAGCTGGATGACATTGACACCCCGTCTGACCTCGAGCGGGTTGCCAGCGAGCTGGTGGCTGTGCGCGAGGCCATGGAATCCGGGCAGGACATATGGCCCGCTGCGGGCGAGAAGGACGGCGCCCCAGGCGAGCTGAGCTCTTCTCTGTAAGGGGATGGTTGTATGGTCGCACAGGCACGCAAGGTCCTGAGGCACGGCCAGCTGGTCACGCCAAAGGGAGTCTTTCTCGGCGACGTGGTCATCGAGGGCGACAAGATCGCGGACGTTGTTCCTGGTGGCGTCGACGAGGCGCAGCTTGCGGACGCTGAGGTCTTCGATGCCACGGGCTGCTGGGTCTACCCGGGCTTCATTGACGCCCATACCCACATGCAGTGCTGGACGGGCATGGACTGGACGGCAGACAGCTTCGAGACGGGCACGCGCGCGGCCGCCTGCGGTGGCACGACCACCATCGTGGACTACGCCACCCAGGACAGGGGCATGACACTTCACCAGGCGCTCGACGAGTGGCACAAGCGCGCCGACGGCACCTGCACGGCGAACTACGCCTTCCACATGGCCATCGCCGACTGGAACGACCACACGCGCGAGGAGATCGCGGACATGCGCGATGCCGGCGTCACCTCGTTCAAGACCTACTTCGCCTACGATCACCTGCGTCTGGACGACGCCCAGACCATGGAGGTGCTCGAGGCGATAAAGCCGTTCGACGGCATCCTCTGCGTGCATTGCGAGAATGGCACCCTGGTAAACGAGCTGCAGCGCAGGATGCTCGCCAAGGGCATCACGGGTCCCGAGGGCCATGCGCTGAGCCGCCCGGCCGAGTGCGAGGCCGAGGCCATCAGCCGCCTCATGTACCTCTCGGAGCTTACGGGCGCCCGCGTGAACGTGGTGCACTGCTCGACCTGGCTTGGCCTCGAGCAGGTTCGTGCCGCCCGCGAGCGGGGCGTGCGCGTCTCGCTGGAGACCTGCCCGCAGTACCTGCTGCTGGACGACACGCGCTACCTCGAGCAGGGCGAGGACGGCTTTGCCGGCGCCAAGTACGTGATGAGCCCGCCCCTGCGCAAGCCTGAGGACATCGCGTCGCTGCGCGAGGCCGTGGAGGACGGCGAGGTCGACCAGATCTCGACCGACCACTGCTCGTTCAACCTGCACGGCCAGAAGGACTGCGGCCGCGGCGACTTCACCAAGATCCCCAACGGCGGTCCGGGTGTGGAGCACAGGCCGGCCCTCATCATGACCACCTTCGAGGGTCGGCTCGGGCCCATGGACTACCTGCACCTGCTCTCCGAGGGCCAGGCGCGCGTGTTTGGCATGTACCCGCGCAAGGGTGCGCTTGCCGCCGGCTCCGACGCGGACATCTGCGTGTGGGATCCCGCGGCTCGCTGGACCATTAGCGCGGCCAACCAGCACCAGGCCGTCGACTACACCACCTACGAGGGCTTCGAGGCACATGGACGCGCCAAGCTCGTCTTTGTGAACGGCACGCTGACCGTGCGCGACGGGGAGCCCACGGGCGAGAAGCCCGGGCGCTACGTGGCCCGCTAGAGACGCGCGCCGATGCGGGCGCGATTGCCGCGGGCGTCTCGTCCCCCTGTTCTCTCATCCATTGGCCGTCCGCGTGAGCGGGCAAGAAGTGAAGGAGTTTCTCATGAGCAAGACCGCAATCGTCACCGACAAGGCTCCCAAGGCGCTTGGCCCCTACTCTGCCGGCGTTGTGTCCAACGGGTCCATCAACGTGTCCGGCCAGCTGGGCATCGATCCTGCCACCGGCAAGCTCGCCGGCGATGACATCCAGAGCCAGACCCGCCAGAGCCTGACCAACCTGAAGAACATCCTCGAGGCCGCCGGCGCCTCCATGGCCGACGTGGTCGAGACCACCGTCCTTCTCGCAGACATCAACGAGTTTGGCGCCATGAACGAGATCTACGCCGAGTTCTTTGAGGCCCCGTATCCCGCGCGTGCGGCGTTCCAGGTGGCTGCGCTCCCCGGTGGCGGCAAGGTCGAGATCAAGGCCGTCGCAAGGGTGTAGGTCTGGTCCGTTCAGTAGTATTGCCCCCCAAGGCGGGCGGTGCTGGCTGGTGCTGGCGCCGCCCGTTTTTCTCGGCGTGTGGGACGGCTTTGAATCGCGGAAAGTGACAACAAGAATCGCGAAATCCGACAACATAGCAGCTAGAGAGCACTTCTGCTGAGCAGAGCTATTATCGAGATGTTTCGAGGTTCTCTAGGCGATACTCCGCGGCATTTGTTAGGGGAGGCCATTGTGGATGCCATTGCGTTTGAGCAGATGAGGCAGGGGCACGCGCTCATGGCTGCGTGCTGTGCCCTGTATCTTGCCTGGTGGGCCATCTTCTTCTGGCCCAAGGTGAGCGGCGGCTCTGCGCACGGGGCGTTGAGGACCATCGGCATCGTGGCCATTCTCGGCGCGGTGGCATGCGGCTTGCTTGGGGCCACGCGCATCTGCGGAGGAGCGGCCGAGCTTGCGCCCACGAGGGTTGTGGTTGGGTGCCTGGTTGGTGCCGTTATTCTCTACCTGGTGCTTCTCGGCGTCACACAGCGCGTGTTCCAGCGGCAACCCACTACCGAGCTGGTGCTCTTTGTGGCGTGGCTTGGCATGGAAGCCTGCTGCGCGCTGGCGCTTGGGGGCGCGGGTCAGACCGGCGTGTCGGCGCTGGTAGCGGCGCTTGCCGTGGTGGGTTTTGTCGTGAGCCTGGTGTGCTACGTGCTCTACTACCGGCTCGAGCCGCTGCCGTCGTTTGTCGACGGGTGCGTGCCGCTGGCGCTCATCGGCGTCGTGAGCGTTGTGATTGTGTGCTGTCTGCCCGCTGGGGCGTAGGCCCTATTGGGCCCCGCTGGCTTTACGGCAGGGCTTCCCGCTGCGTCCGAAACGCCCCCTCGCTCCGCCCCTCTCTTGGCAAACCTGCGACTTAATAGCACCCTCCGTAAAGGCCGCAAGCCGTCTACCTGCGGACTCTCTCAGCGACGCACGAGGCTAACTGCTATTAAGCCGCGGGTTTCTGGGAGACCAGGGCCGAGAAGCCCCCGCACCGAGAAGAGCTTGCGGGCCGAGAAGCCCCGCGTCGAGAAGCGCCCGCGGAACCGGCCTCGCGCTACACTCGCTCCAGGCAGTGCTCGCGCACGGAGCCGGCAGCGACGGGCGTCTCGTCCCCGTACGCGCGCAGCTCGGCGGCAAACCGCACGGCAAGCTCAATGCCGGCCTGGTCATCGGCCTGGTTCACCACGATGTCGTCCGCGCGCACCACGCCAGCCGCGTGCTCTGCAGCAACAAAGCGCGCGTACAGCTCGGGCGTGCACTCGTCGCTCGCGGAGCAGCCCACGGCCGCGCACATGAGCTCCGGCCGATGCACAACTTCGCCCACGCGTCCACCAAAGCCAGACGCCCCCACCACCTGGATGGTCTGGCTGCTCTCGGCGGGGATCACGGGCTCGTGTGCAGCGTGTGCCTTGTGGGGCAGCCTGCGTGCGCCATCTGCCTCGACAAGCACGCGGTCGGCAAGCACGGCGAGCGTGCCAAAGCCAAGCGACGGCGCGCACAGCTTTCCGGCAGCTCCCTCTGCGCCCGGAGCACGGGTCCCCACGCAGACCACGCGGGTGTACCAGAGCGCCTGCTCCACGTCGAGCTCCGTGGGATCAAGCAGGAGCGGGCAGCCCTCAGGCGCCAGCATATGCGTGGACGTGGCGATGACCACGGTGCATCCCAGCTCGCGCGCCAGCTCATTCACGAGGGTCGACTTGCCCCCGCTGCCGACCACTGATAGAACGCCGCTATCCGTTCGCAGCAAATCCGCAAGATTCATGAGGAACCCTTACAAAAAGTCATATGCTCTAGTGAGACAGAGGGAGTTTCCCTTGTCCCATAGCATACCGGATGAGACAAAGGGACTGTCCTTTTGTCTCATTTCGGCCCAACGTTATACACTTGTGTGGTTAACGCCCGACGTCGTCTGACATCAGTCGCAGCGCTCCGCCGGCAAACAGATTGGAGTCACCATGAAGATCGATGCACGCAACCTCACCTGCCCCAAGCCCGTCGTGCTCACGCTGGAGGCTTTGCCCAAGCTCGCAGCCGGCGAGTCTCTCGAGGTCGTTGTCAACGACTCTGTTGCCCTGGGTAACCTCACGCGTCTGGCGGCTGAGAAGAACTGCGACCTCACTACCACCGCATCTGGTGACGAGACCACCCTTACCCTCACCCCGCGCGGTGAGGTGAGCGCTTCCGAGAATGCCGCCTCCGAGGCTCAGGCCTTCTGCGACCTGCCCGCCACCGGCGCCTCCGTCATTGCCGTGGACACCGACACCATGGGTCGCGGTGACGAGAAGCTCGGCCACATCCTCATGAAGGGCCTCATCTACGCACTGGCGCACGGCGAGTCCGTCCCCAAGAAGATGATCTTTTTCAACGGCGGCGCGCACCTTACCTGCGAGGGCTCGGAGTCGCTCGAGGACATCAAGGAGCTTGAGAGCCGCGGCACTACAATCCTCACCTGCGGCACCTGCCTCGACTTCTATGGCATCCGTGAGAAGCTCGCCGTGGGTGGCGTGACCAACCTGTACGAGATTGCCAAGGTCATGGCCGGCGAGCCGGGCGTCACCACGCTGTAGCGACAAGGCCTGCACCATGATCTACCTCAACTGCGCCGCCACGTCGTACCAGCGTCCCGAGTGCGTGATTGACGCCGTCGCGGACGCCCTGCGCACCTTTGGCTCGTGCGGCCGCGGCGTCCACGAATCCGAGCTTGCCGCAGCCCGCTCCATTGCCGTTGCGCGGGAGCGGGTCTCGGCGCTTCTCGGCTTTGGCCACCCCGAGCGGCTGGTCTTTGCCGCCAACGCCACCGAGGCGCTCAACATGGCCATCCTGGGCACGGTGCCCGACGGCGGGCGCGTGGTGGCAACGGACTGGGACCACAACTCCATCCTGCGGCCGCTCTATCGTCTGCGGGACGAGAGGGGCGTGACGCTCAGCTTCGCGCCAGCGGACCGCCGCGGCGTGCTGGACGTAGATGCCCTGGTAAACGCCATCGTTCCTGGCACGAGCCTCGTGTGCCTCACGCATGCCTCGAACCTCACGGGCAACGTCCTCTCACGCGAGGAGCTGGTGCGCGTGGTCAAGGCGGCGCATGGCGTGGGGGCGCCGGTGCTTCTCGACTGCGCGCAGACGGCGGGTGCTCGCCCCATCTGCATGGACGAGCTGGGCATTGACCTCGTGGCCTTCACGGGGCACAAGGCCCTCATGGGGCCGCAGGGCACGGGCGGCCTAGCCGTGGCGTCAGGCGTGGACGTTCACCCGGTGCTGCGCGGCGGCACGGGCGTGCTCTCCTTCGAGGAGGGCCAGCCCGCGGGCTACCCCGAGCACCTGGAGGCTGGCACGCTCAACGGCCATGGCATTGCTGGCCTCTCGGCTGCGGCGGCATGGATTGCCGAGAAGGGCCTCAACACCATCCACGCCCACGACCTCGCGCTCGTGAGGCGCTTCGTGACGGGTGCGCGCCGCGCGGGCGCCACGGTCTATGGCGACTTCCCGGCAACGGAGGAGGGGCTTCTCGACCCCGGCTTTGACCACGCGCCGGTTGTGAGCGTGAACCTGCCTAGCTGGGACTCTTCCGAGGTCGCAGACGCCCTCGGCCACGACTACGACATCGCCGTGCGCGCGGGCGGCCATTGCGCGCCGCGCATGCATCGGGCGCTGGGTACGCAGGACACGGGCGTCGTGCGCTTCTCGTTTGGGTGCTTTACCACTGAGAAGGACGTGGATGTGGCGCTTTCCGCCCTTGCTGAGCTGTCCGCAGAGGGGGAGGGCGACGACGATGCCACGTCATAGGCGCGAGCCACGCGTTGTTGCGTCGTTTGACTCGACGCACGAGGCGCTGGCCTGCGAGGCTGCCTGCAAGGAGGCGGGCGTCGCGGGAAGGATTATCCCAACGCCCGTGAGCATCCGCGCGGACTGCGGGCTTGCCTGGTCCATGCCGCCTGAGGCGCGCGGCGACTTCGAGCGGCTCGCAAAGGGCCGCTTTACCTGTGCCGGATTATACGAGCTAGAACTCTAGGGGCGTCTGCTCCTAGTTGGACGGAGGGGGAGACATGCTGGTTGTTGTGAGAGGGGCGGGAGATATTGCCTCGGGCATTGCCGTGAGGCTCCACCGCTCGGGAGCGTCCATCGTGATGCTGGACGTGGCGGTGCCAACCTCGGTGCGCCGCACCGTGTGCTTCTCGGAGGCCGTGCGTCTTGGCGAGGCCGAGGTCGAGGGCATCCGCGCGGTGCGCTGCGAGAGCGCGTCCGAGGCGGCCGAGGTCGCGGCCACAGGTACCATCGCCGTGCTGGTGGACCCCAAGGGGGAGAGCATCCCCAAGCTTGCGCCCGAGGCAGTTATCGACGCAATTCTCGCCAAAGAGAACCTGGGGACCACCAAGGACATGGCGCCCGTGGTCATTGGCGTGGGTCCGGGCTTCCATGCGGGCGAGAACTCCAGCGCGGACTGCCATGCCGCCATCGAGACCAAGCGCGGCCACTACCTGGGGCGCGTTATCTACGACGGCTCGCCCATCCCCAACACCGGCGTGCCGGGAAACATTGGTGGCTACACCACCGAACGCGTGCTGCGCGCACCGGCAGACGGCCCCTTCGAGCCCATCGCAAAGATTGGTGACCAGGTCAAGAAGGGCGACCTTTTGGCCAAGGTCTCTGGCGAGCCCCTCTACGCAACCATCGACGGCGTGCTGCGCGGCCTGCTGCAGGAGGGCTGCCCTGTCACCAAGGGCATGAAGTCCGGAGACATCGACCCGCGCTGCAAGGTGGGGCACTGCTTCAGTGTCTCCGACAAGGCGCGCGCCGTAGGAGGCGGCGTCCTTGAGGCGCTGCTGCACTTCTCGCACAGGCTGGAGGGATAGCAATGGCCGAGAACAACGTGGCATCCGCTGGTGGCAGCGACGTCAAGCTCACCAAGCTTGCCGAGTGCGCCGGCTGCGGTGCCAAGGTGGGTGCGGGCGAGCTTGCCAAGCTCCTCAAGGACATCAAGGTCCAGCGCGACCCCAACCTCCTGGTTGGGTTTGACAAGTCGGATGACGCGGCGGTCTACCGCGTGACGGATGACGTGGCCATTGTGGAGACGGTCGACTTCTTCCCGCCCATCGCCGATGACCCCTACACCTACGGCGCCATTGCCGCCACCAACGCGCTCTCGGACGTCTATGCCATGGGCGGCGAGCCCAAGGTGGCGCTCAACGTGATGGCCGTGCCCGAGGACATGCCCTCCGACGTTGTTCACGAGATTCTGCGCGGCGGCTATGAGAAGGTCTACGAGGCCGGCGCCTCCATCGTGGGTGGGCATAGCATTTACGACGAGGAGCCCAAGTACGGCCTGGCGGTCACGGGTTTTGTGGACCCGCACCGCATGCTCACCAACTCGGGTGCGCGCCCAGGTGACGTCCTTGTGCTTACCAAGGCGCTCGGCGTGGGCGTCATTACCACTGCCGAGAAGGGCGGCCTAGCAGACCCCGCGGACGTCGCGGCGGCGGAGCGCCAGATGATGTGCCTCAACCGCTGGGCTCGTGACGTGATCGTGCGCCACGACGTCCATGCGACCACCGACGTCACAGGCTTTGGCCTCATGGGCCATTCGCTGGAGATGGCCCAAGGCGCAGACGTTCGTGTGGTGATTGACGCCGGTGCGCCGGCGCTTCTCGCCCACGCGCGCGACTGGGCGCGTCTGGGCATCCTGCCTGCGGGAATGTATCGCAACCGCCACTTTGCCGAGGCATCCGTGGATGCGGCGGGCGTGCCGCAGGACCTTGCGGACCTCCTCTTCTGCCCGGAGACCTCGGGTGGCCTTCTGGTCTCCGTTGCGGCGGACGATGCGGACTCGCTGCTTGCGGACCTTCTCGCTGACGGGCGCGTTCCGGACGCGCGCGTGATGGGCCGTGTGGAGGCCTATGACGGCGGCCCGCGCATCCGGCTGAGTTACGCTGGGTAGAAGCGTCGGGGACATCTCATGAGAATTCAAACGAATGGCAGGTAGAACCCTATGACAGACTCGCATGAGACCCTGCGTGACATCGCGTTTGTGGGGCGCCTCTTGAGGGAGGCCAAGGAGGGGCGCGCGTTCGCCCTCGCGAGCATCCTCGCCACGCGTGGCTCCATGCCGCGTGGCGCGAGCGCGCGCATGGCGCTTCTCGCCGATGGAACCTGGCTTGGCACCATCGGCGGTGGCCGCATCGAGCAGCAGATGCAGGAGAGGTGCCAGCGCGTGCTGGCAGGCGAGGAGCCCAACCAGCTGGAGTGGATGACGCACGCCAAGACCGCCATGGCCTGCGGCGGCGACGCCCTGGTGGGCGTGAATCTGTGGGAGCCTGCGTTCGCCAAGGACGTGCTGGGCGGGCTTCTGGAGCACCTGCGCTCCGACAGGCCCTTCGTGATTACAGAGAACTGGGCGGACCCCGCGTCCGTCACCGTTGGGCTTTCCTACCTCGACGAGCTGCCACAGGGAGACCCGCGCGCCGCCACAGAGACGACCCTCTGGGACGAGGAGGCCAAGACCTACGCCGAGCCGGCCGGTCCGGACCCCATCGCCTACATCTTTGGTGGCGGCCACGTTGGACGCGCCCTCACGCCGGTGCTCGCGAGCGTGGGCTTTCGCGTTGTGGTCTTCGACGACCGGGAGGGCGTCGCAGTCTCAGGCGACTTCCCGGCGGCAGAGCGCGTAGTGCTCGGCGACTTCACGAAGCTCTCCGAGAAGGTGCAGGTGACCTCGCGTGACTACGCGGTGGTGACCACGCACGGGCACGCCTGGGACATCGACGTGCTCGAGCAGGTTGCGCGCGTGCACCCCGCCTATGTGGGCTGCATTGGCAGTAGGGGTAAGGCGGCCCTTGCCCGCAAGACTCTGAAGGAGCGCGGCGTTGATCCCACGTGGGTCGACGAGGGCATCCGCCTGCCCATTGGTGACCCCATCCTCGCGGTGACGCCCCCCGAGATCGCCATCTCGATTGCGGCGGAGATGATCCGCTGCCGCGCGGAGCTGCGCCCCGTTTCCGAGAGGCCGCACCAGCACTAGGGGGCAATGAGACAAAGCAATGAGACAAAGGGACAGTCCCTTTGTCTCATAGGCCCCACGGCTACAATAGCTTGCAGCAAATGCCTATGCCTGGGGAGCGACCATGCACATACGTCCAGCAACGCCGACGGACCTTGAGGACGTTCTTGCGGTCTACAGGAGCGCACGCGCGTTCATGCGAGAGGCTGGCAACCCCAACCAATGGGGTGATAGCTTTCCACCGCGCGAGCTGGTGGAGCAGGACATCGCTACGGGCGTCCTGCGCGCCTGTGTGGACGAGTGCGATGACGTTCTCGGCTGCTTTGCGTTCCTTCCTGGCCCGGAGCCCGACTACGCGCGCATCTACGAGGGATCCTGGCCAAATGACGAGCCCTATGACCTGGTGCACCGCTTTGCCGTCCTGCGCCAGGGACAGGGTGTTGGCGGCGCCATGCTCGACTGGGCGTTGAGGAACGGACGCAACCTTCGTGTGGACACGCATCGCGACAACAAGCCCATGCAGGGCCTTCTCGCCAGCAGGGGGTTCTCGTACTGCGGCGTCATCAAGCTTGGCCGCGACGGCGACGAGCGCCTGGCCTACACGCACGTGTGACCAGCGACTGGCAGCGGGGTCGAGTTCCTCTCCTCCGTTCTTTAGCAGTTTTTGAGAAGTTGGCCCAACATTTCCGCAGGTCACGAGAGCAGCCGTTCTCAGATTCCGATGAAGAACGAGGGTGTCTAGGACAGCGATTGGCAGTAGGCAACGGCATCCATGACGCGCTATTTCGCCGGTTAGGAAATTTCCGAACGTTTAGGCCGTCTTAAACGGCGAAATCCCGCGTCATCGCTGGGATGCCGCGAATCCCGAACGTTTAACCCCTCTTAAACGGCGAGATCTCGCGTTATCGCTGGAGTGCCGCGAATCCCGCGGATCCCGCGGATCCCTCGCGTCCCCCATGCGATACTAGGGCTCTGGCATATGGATTGGGAGGTCATCGGCATGCGCGTGATTGAGCGTCTACCCCTTGAGACGGAGCGGCTCTCGCTGCGCCGCTACACGCTTGCGGATGTGCCCGCCATCTACCGTATTAACTCCAGTGAGGAGGTCACGCGGTACCTGCCCTTCGGGCCAATGATGTCCGAGGAAGACGCAAGAAGCCAGCTGGAGCGCTTCTTCCTCCCGGCATATGCGCAGGCAGATGCGGGGCAGACAGGACCCGACGGCCTCCCGCTTGACCTCAAGTTTGCCGCATGCCTCAAGGACACCGAAGAACTTGTGGGCATGGTCTTTGTCGAGACGTCCGACGGCTCGTGCGAGCTGGGCTACACGGTCGACCCACGCTGGTGGGGGAGGGGCATCGCCACCGAGATGTGCCAGACCGTGGTTGATCTTGCTCGCACGCTGGGCCTTGCGCGCCTTACCGCCACGGTTGACGTGCGCAACGTGGCGAGCGAGTGCGTGCTTGCCCATGTGGGAATGAAACCTCGCCGCCCTGCCGAAGGTACCTGGCAGGGCGGCGAGGTAGACGGGTGCCGCATGTGGGAGCTTGAGCTTCTCCCTAGTGGTGGAACAGCCTCAGGCCCGTGAAGCACATGGCTATGCCGTAGCGGTCGGCGACCTCAATTACGTTGTCGTCGCGGATGGAGCCGCCCGGCTCGGCCACATAGGTCACGCCGGAGCGGTGCGCGCGCTCGATGTTGTCGCCAAAGGGGAAGAACGCATCGGAGCCCAGTGTCACGCCCGTCTGCTGTGCCAGCCACTCGCGCTTCTCGTCTGCGTCAAGCACCTCGGGCTTCTCGGCAAAGATGCGCTGCCAGGCACCGTCGGCCAGGACTTCGTCGCGCTCGTCCGAGATGTAGAGGTCGATGGCATTGTCGCGGTCCGGGCGATGGATGCCGTCAACAAAGCGCAGGCCGAGCACCTTGGGATGACGACGCAGCCACCAGGCGTCGGCCTTGCTGCCCGCAAGGCGCGTGCAGTGGATGCGGCTCTGCTGCCCGGCGCCCACACCGATGGCCTGGCCGTCCTTCACGTAGCACACGGAGTTCGACTGAGTGTACTTGAGGGTGATGAGGCTCACGATCATGTCGATCTTGGCGGTCTCGGGGATGTCCTTGTTCTTGGTCACCACGTTGCCGAGAAGGTCGCGGTCGACCCTCGAGAAGTTGTGTCCCTGTTCGAAGGTGACGCCAAAGACGTCCTTATGCTCGACGGCGGGGCAGACGTAGTTGGGGTCGATCTGGACCACGTTGTACCTGCCGTGCTTCTTGGAGCGCAGGATCTCGAGCGCCTCCGGCGTGTAGCCCGGCGCGATGATGCCGTCCGAGACCTCGTGCTTGAGGTAGAGGGCGGTGCGCTCGTCGCAGGTGTCCGAGAGGGCCGCCCAGTCGCCAAAGGAGCTCATGCGGTCTGCGCCGCGCGCACGGATGTAGGCGCAGGCAATGGGTGTGAGCTCACCCTCATCGTCCACGAAGAAGGCCCTCTTGTCCTCCTCGGAAAGAGGCGTTCCCACCGCGGCGCCGGCAGGTGAGACGTGCTTGAATGACGCTGCCGCAGGCATGCCGGTTGCCTCGCGAAGCTCGCGCACGAGCTGCCAGGAGTTGAGCGCGTCGAGGAAGTTGATGTAGCCCGGCGTGCCGGAGAGCACCGCCACAGGCAGCTCGGAGCCATCCGCCATGAAGATGCGTGCGGGCTTCTGGTTGGGATTGCAGCCGTACTTGAGTTCAAGCGAGTTCATACGTTTCCTTTCCTGTGTTGTGCCTTTGCCTCTTTGCCTGCGGACTCAAACAACGCTTCGCGAACTCGCCGCAGGCAAAGAGGCAAAGGCTAGCGGAGAAGAACGACAAGACTTGACGTAGTACGGCTGCAAGACCATCAGCCGTGACACGCAAGCAAACCTAAAAGAGCTGCAAGCAAAACAGGGGGTGGAGGCGACGAGGGCCGGCGGGCGCGTGGCCTGTCTTCCCCGCGGCGAGTTCGCGGAGCGTTGTTTGAGTCCGCGGGGAAGACAGGCCACGCCAACCCACCGCCGGCCCTAGTCGCCGAGGTTCTTATTGAAGATGCGCACCTCGCCCTCCACGTTGGTGTAGAGCGAGACCTTGTTCTGGGGGTTGAGCGCCTCCCAGACCTCCTCGGGGCTCCCCATACCCACGTGAATGGGCTCTCCTGCAAAGCTGGGAAGCGGGTTGCCGTCTCCCTGGTAGGTGCTGATGAAGTAGCCGCAGCCGCCATCGGAGCCCTCGTACGAGAAGAACTCGCGGGCGCAGCGCCCGTCTCGCGCGCGCTTGAGGATGGAGAGCTCAAACGAGCCATCGGGGTGCAGCACCGAGCTGATGCGCGGCGTGTAGTTGGGCTTGTCCGGCTCGTACTCGCGCGCCATGCAGCCTGCGATAAAGTCGCCCTTCTCGACGATGGTGTCGGTCTGGTCGCCGTTGGTCACCACAAGGTCCTCGCCCATGGTGCGAACGGGGTGGTAGATGATGAGGCTGGGGTCCTCGAGAAGCGCGGGGTCGTGCGCCTCGGTGCGAATGCCGTCCTCGGTCTTCACAAACACGCGGTTTCGGCTGTTGGAGCTGCGTCCCATGATCCAGTAGTAGACGCAGTGGCTGCCAACCACAATGCCGCGTCCGGGATAGGGGTTGTCGCGCAGTAGCTCGAGCAGATCCTCCATGGGTCCTCTCTTCTCTCGTGCGCACGCGAGCGGGCCCGGCCCCAAAAGACAGCAGCGGGCAAGCACCCACTCAGGTGCGCTTGCCCAGACGGTCGGCGGGTTGTGTTCACGCTGCTTCCCCGTGGTGTCCCACGATTATCCGTCAGTAACAGCGCGTTTCCTGTGGCTTCACTGTATCACGCCGAGAGGTGCGCGAGGCCTTGACATCAAGAATGCGCTGGGTTGCCATGCATTGGCGCAGGGGAAATGTAGCCCAGTCCCTCTCGACTCCTCTATCTGTGGTTTAGCTGCAAGTGCGGCCATGCGGTGCAACTCTTGGCTGGCTTTGGGCAAGCTACTTCAGTTACGCCTGGGCCGCTCGAGGCGGCAGATATCAAGGGGGATTGCTTTGGCTGCTCGACCAACCGACAAGAACGACCGCGCGACCATACGTCGTACGCTGCACTACTTCTGGGGAGTCACGCGACAGAAGATGGGCGCCTTCGTGCTCTCCATCGTGAGCTCGGTGGGCTACATCGCGCTTCTCACCTTTGCGAACACCTACGTGATGGGCCTCATCGTTGACCGCGTGCAGGCATCGCCCGTCTCGGCAGACCAGGTGCTTCCCGTGTTTGGACCCTACGTGCTTGCCCTTCTCGTGGTTAACGCCGTTGGCCAGACGCTCTCAAAGCTCCAGGACTACTCGGTCTACAAGCTGGAGATCAACGGTGACTACCAGCTCTCGCGCCTGTGCTTCGACACGCTCTCAAACCAGTCGATGACATTCCACAACAGCCGCTTTGGCGGCAGCCTGGTGAGCCAGACCTCGCGCTTTGTCTCGGGCTACTCCGGCCTCATAGATGTGGTGACGTACTCGCTGTGGCCGACGCTTGCCTCCATCGTGCTCACGGTGGGCATTCTCGCTCCCATTGCACCACTCTTCGTGGCCATCCTCGTTGCGATGCTTGTGCTCTACGTGTTCATTGCCTATGGCATGTACCGGCGCATTCTTCCTCTTTCTGCAGAGGCCTCGCGTGCGCAGAACAAGCTTTCTGGCGTGCTCTCCGATGCGGTAACCAACATCCTCGCCGTCAAGACCTATGGTCGCGAGGACTACGAGCGTGGGCTCTTCACCACGGCCGACCGCGAGGCCATGGCAGCCGAGAATACCAACATGCGCGCCACCATGAGGCGAGGCTTCACCACTTCGGCACTCATCACCGCCATCATGTTCGTGGTCTCGATCTTCGTGGTGGGCGGTAACGCGTGGTTTGGGATAAGTGCCGGTACGCTCGTCATGATGTTCACCTACACGTACAACCTCACGATGCGCTTCAACTACTTCAACTCCATGATGCAGCGCATCAACCGGGCCCTTGGCGATGCCGCCGAGATGACGCGCGTGCTGGACGAGCCTACGCTCGTGGCGGACGACGCGGACGCAAAGCCGCTTGAGGTCACTGACGGTCGCATCGACTTCGAGGGCCTGCGCTTCCGCTACCCTGACGCGCCGCAGGATGACTATGTCTTCGAGAACCTCAACCTCCACATCCCAGCTGGTCAGCGCGTTGGTTTGGTGGGCCGCTCCGGTTCGGGCAAGACCACGCTCACCAAGCTGCTGCTGCGCCTGGATGACGTCCAAGAGGGGCGTGTGCTTGTGGACGGGCAGGACGTGAGCCACTGCACCCAGCAGAGCCTCCGCCGCCAGGTCGCCTACGTTCCCCAGGAGGCCCTGCTCTTCCACCGCTCCATTCGCGAGAACATCGCCTACGGAAAGCCCGGTGCCACGGAGGAGGAGATTCGCCGTGCCGCCGAGGAGGCAAACGCGCTCGAGTTCATAGAGCGGCTGCCGGACGGCTTCGACACCATGGTGGGCGAGAGGGGCGTCAAGCTCTCGGGTGGCCAGCGCCAGCGCGTGGCCATTGCGCGCGCCATTCTGGTTGATGCCCCGATCCTGGTGCTCGACGAGGCGACCTCCGCTCTTGACTCCGAGTCTGAGGCGCTTGTGCAGGGCGCGCTCGAGAACCTCATGCGCGGCCGCACCTCCATCGTGGTCGCGCACCGCCTCTCAACGGTGGCGTCGCTCGATCGCATCGTTGTACTGGCTAACGGCGAGGTCGTGGAAGACGGCACCCACCACGAGCTTGTGGAGCGCGGCGGGGAGTATGCGAGCCTGTGGAACCGACAGACCGGCGGTTTCTTGGAGTAGGGAAGGCCTTCTCCGTAATGAGCGCCCCGGCTTCGCGATCTGCTCTGCGAAGCCGGGGCGTTTTGCTCTTCCTTTACCCTATATGCGATAACTGATAAAAAATGTAATCCATGACATTTTTAGCTGTAGAAAAATGTAATCCATGACATTTTTAGCAATTTAAGTGCTAACCTTCTATCAAGGGACCAAGATGGGAGGATGGATATGAGGCGTAATGCGATGGGCTCCCTCATGGAATGGAAATCTCGCAGTTCTCGAAAACCGCTTCTGGTCTATGGGACCCGTCAGGTTGGCAAGAGTTACCTCATCAAGGAGTTTGCGAAGAAGGCGTTTGATGACTACGTTTTTCTTGACCTCGAACGGCAGGCCGCCGCACGCGCGGCTTTTGATGGGGACTTGGAACCAAATCGGGTGATTTCTAACATCGAGCAGGTCGCCAACCACAGCATCGATCCGCATCGGACCCTGATCTTTCTCGACGAGATTCAGGCAGCGCCGCGCGCGCTTGCATCGTTGAAGTACTTCTGTGAGGAACTACCGGACTGCTGCGTAATTTCCGCAGGAAGTCTGCTGGGAGTTGCTGTAAATCGCATCGGCTTCTCGGCACCCGTGGGTAAGGTGGAGACGCTCACGCTTCTGCCTATGACCTTTGATGAGTGGCTTGAGGCCACAGGGCACGGGCAGATGGTCGCGGGCATCTCGGAAGCGTATGCGCAGAAGGTTGCGTACCCCCTTCACGAACAGGCACTCGATCTCTACAGGGCATACGTGCTGACCGGTGGGATGCCCGAGGCGGTTGCCTCATATGCAAAGCATGGGGACTTCGCGGATGTGTCTCGTATCCAGCGCAACATACTCGACCTCTATGTTGCGGACATGGCAAAGTATGCCGAACCAGTCGAGACGGCTCGTATTCGTGAGGCATGGGCAAGCGTTCCCGCGCAGCTTGCGAAGGAGAATCACAAGTTCCAGTACAAGGTTGTGCGGTCTGGCGGGAGGTCGAGCCAGTATGCCGTAGCGCTTGATTGGCTCGAGACCGCCGGGCTTGTGAACCGTTGCGTTCGCATCTCGTCAGGCCAGATTCCCCTGAAGATGCAGGAGGACCGGTCATCGTTCAAAATATATCTTGCTGATACGGGGCTTCTCTCCGCCATGATGGAGGTTTCGCCAGCGGTGATGTTTGACGAGGCGGCACGGAAGCTACTCGATGCTGGCGCACTTACCGAGAACTATGTGGCGCAGAACCTCGTTGCGAGTGGGTTTACTCCTCGCTACTGGACAAGCGGGAGAACCGCTGAGGTCGATTATGTCATCGAGGATGGTGGCGCACGGGCCATTCCCGTAGAGGTTAAGTCCTCTGGCAACGTCCGCTCGCGCAGCCTCTCGGTCTATCGCGAGAAATACAAGCCAGCCTGTTCGCTGCGCTTGTCAACTCGAAATTTTGGAATGACCGACGGCGTAGAGAGCATCCCGCTCTACGCCGCGTTCTGCCTCAAGAAGGATGGGCTTGCGTAACGCAAACCCATCCGAGCATGGCTAAGCCCACGCGTGCTGGGCGAACTGGGGGTCGTCCTGCCAGATGGTGACTGTGCCCGATGCAAGCGTTGCGGGAACGTCAATGAGCCGCTGGTTGGACGAGCCGCGGAAGCGCAGCGTGATGTCGTGCAGCTTCTGCACGAAGGGACCATCTACCAGGACGTTCAGGCAGGCGAGAATGCGGTCCATGTCTGGGGAGGCATGGTCGCCGTTGCCGGTGAGCTGCTCCCAGGTGCGGCCGGAATACATCCAGATGTTCTTCTCGGGGTAGGCCGCCCGCACGTGCTCGAGGAAGGGCGCCAGGGCCGTGGCGTTCTCTGGCTCCGTGGGCTCGCCGCCCAGAACGGAGAGCCCGTCGACGTAGGGCGCGGCAAGTGACGAAAGTATTTCTTCTTCGGTCTGCTGCGTGAATGGCTTGCCCGCTGAGAAGCTCCAGGCCTCCTCGTTGAAGCAGTTCTTGCAGTGCAGGCGGCATCCGGAGACAAAGAGCGAGGTCCTCACCCCAATGCCGTTGGCGATATCGCAGTACTTGATGGTTGCGTAGTTCATCGGGAGGCCCCTTTTATAGGAAGGTGCTAGTGGGTTGAGCGCTGTGGAACAAGGCCACGTATTCGTACCGTGTCGGCTGAGCGTTCATAGGTATATACGAGATAGAACGGTGCGACAGAGCACCGGCGTACTTCTCCTCCATACCTGCTTTTAAGGTATTCCGAGGAGAGGGGTGTGCCGCTTTCTGGAAAGGTCTCAATCATCGAGAGAACCGATTCGAGATATTTTCGAACGCGAGGAGAGTAGATAGTTTCGACGTCATCGAGAAACGAGAGGGCGTAGAGCATCTTAGCCATTGGCCGCCAGCCTCTCGTCGAGCGCGCTGAAGAAAGCATCGGTCTCCTCGATGTATGCCCCCTGCTCAAAGCAGTCATCCGAGGCCTTGATGCACACACGCATGCGCTCGGTGAGCGCCGCCTCTTCGGCGGCCTTGTTGATCTGCTGGTCGAAGAGCTCTTCGCTCATGAAGACAAAGGCGGCGTTGCCGTTCTCCGTGATGTGGACCACGTCCTTGCGGGCGATGTCCTTGATTTCGCGCTGACGCGTCTTGAGGGCTGCGGACGAGAAGATGGCAGTCATGGAAGCTCCTTAGTAGACGCAATTAGATACCTAATATCGTACCAAATCACGTACCAGATTCGTACTATCACCATAAGCCGTAGGGGCTGCCTTCTTTGCATGGTCCCATGACGCTCTGGAGGGGCAATTTGTCTTTTGCCCTTTAGCCGCCAAGCGCGTGCTGTGGCTGAAAGATGCCTCGCCCCTTTGTCCCGGCGCAGTTCCACAGCGCGTAGCGCGCGAGGATGTTTGAGCGCAGGGCAAAGGGGCGAGGCCTTCAGAGCTTACAGGTGCAGCACGCGATCCTTGATTTCTTCCGTACGTCCCTGGTTCCAGAACTGCGTGCCAATGTAGCCGCAGGTGCGACGGGCAACGTTGAGCTTGGACTGGTCGCGGTTGCCACAGTGCGGGCACTCCCAGACCAGCTTGCCGTCGTCCTCCACGATCTTGATCTCGCCGTCGTAGCCGCACACCTGGCAGTAGTCGGACTTGGTGTTGAGCTCGGCGTACATGATGTTGTCGTAGATGAACTGCATGACGCGGATGACGGCCTCGAGGTTGTCCTGCATGTTGGGGACCTCGACGTAGGAGATGGCGCCGCCGGGGGAGAGACGCTGGAACTCGCTCTCGAACTTGAGCTTGGTGAAGGCGTCGATCTTCTCGCGCACGTTCACGTGGTAGGAGTTCGTGATGTAGCCATGGTCGGTGATGCCCTTGACCACCCCGAAGCGCTTCTGCAGGCACTTGGCGAACTTGTACGTGGTGGACTCGAGCGGCGTGCCATAGAGCGAGTAGTCGATGTTCTCGGCGGCCTTCCACTCGGAGCACTTGTCGTTCATGTGCTGCATGACGGAGAGCGCGAAGGGCTTGGCCTCCTCGTCGGTGTGGCTCTTGCCGGTCATGTACTTCACGCACTCGTAGAGGCCCGCGTAGCCCAGCGAGATGGTGGAGTAGCCGCCATAGAGGAGCTTGTCGATCTTCTCGCCCTTGTCGAGACGGGCCAGCGCGCCATACTGCCAGAGGATGGGTGCGGCGTCGGAGAGGGTGCCGCAGAGGCGGTCGTGACGGCAGCGCAGGGCGCGGTGGCAGAGCTCGAGGCGCTCGTCGAAGATCTTCCAGAACTTGTCCATGTCGCCATCGGAGGAGAGGGCAACGTCAGGCAGGTTGATGGTCACGACGCCCTGGTTGAAGCGGCCGTAGTACTTGGGCTTGCCCGGCTCGTAGTTCTTGGCCTTGGCCACGTTGTCATAGCCGTTGCCCGAGCGGTCAGGCGTGAGGAACGAGCGGCAGCCCATGCAGGTGTACACGTCGCCGTGGCCCTCGGTCTCGCCCTTGGAGAGCTTGTACTCGCGCATCTTCTTCTCGGAGATGTAGTCGGGCACCATGCGCTTGGCGGTGCACTTGGCAGCCATCTTGGTGAGGTAGAAGTACGGGTCGCCCTCGTGGATGTTGTCCTCCTCGAGCACGTAGATGAGCTTGGGGAAGGCGGGGGTGATCCAGACGCCCTTCTCGTTCTTGACGCCCTGGTAGCGCTGCCTGAGCATCTCCTCGATGATGAGGGCGAGGTCGTGCTTCTCCTGCGCGCTGCGGGCCTCGTTGAGGTACATGAAGACGGTGATGAACGGCGCCTGGCCGTTGGTGGTCATGAGGGTGACAACCTGGTACTGGATGGTCTGCACGCCGCGTGCGACCTCGTCGTGCAGGCGCTTCTCGACCATCTCGTCGATCTGCTCGGGCGAGGCCTTGTAGCCGATGGTCTCCATCTCGGCGTAGACCGAGCGGCGAATCTTCTTGCGGGAGACGTCGACAAAGGGCGCGAGGTGCGTGAGCGAGATGGACTGGCCGCCGTACTGGCAGGAGGCCACCTGGGCGATGATCTGCGTGGCGATGTTGCAGGCGGTGGAGAAGCTGTGCGGGCGCTCGATGAGCGTGCCGGAGATGACGGTGCCGTTCTGCAGCATGTCATCGAGGTTGATGAGGTCGCAGTTGTGCATGTGCTGCGCGTAGTAGTCCGCGTCGTGGAAGTGGATGATGCCCTCCTTGTGCGCCTGGACAATGTCAGCGGGGAGAAGGTCGCGCATGGTGAGGTCCTTGGAGACCTCGCCGGCCATGTAGTCACGCTGGACGGAGACGACGGTGGGGTTCTTGTTGGAGTTCTCCTGCTTGACCTCTTCGTTGTTGCACTCGATGAGGGAGAGGATCTTGTCGTCCGTCGTGTTCTTCTGGCGCTTCTGGTTCTGGACGTAGCGGTAGATGATGTACTTGCGGGCCACCTCAAAGTGGTCGAGGGCCATAAGCTGGTCCTCGACGAGGTCCTGGACCTCCTCGACGGTGACCGTGTGGCCAGACTCCATGCACTCGTCGGTTACGTTGAGCGAGGCGAAGCGTATCTCGCGCTCGGTGAGGCGCTCGTCCTCGGGCACTTCCATGTTGGCCTTCCGGATGGCGTTCTCGATCTTTGCGACGTCGAACGTGACCTCGGAGCCATTGCGCTTGATGATCTTCATGTGCTCACTCCCTCTTGCGAATTGCCTGGCAGCCGACTGAAAACGTGCAACTGTTGGCAATGCATCTGGTTTGTCTCTCGTTGCGCTGCAGTGGATGCAGCGTTGCAGCGACGTCTACTATGCCACAATATCTTGTGCCCAGTGCACGAGATAAATACCGGATATTGTCTCTTGATATTTCACATTGCGTTGGGACATTGCAGAGTCATCGCAGGTGAGAAAAGAGCAGAAGTTCAAACATTTAAGATAACGATGCCATTTATCGATTCGATTTTCGGTGAACGGCGGAGGGGCCTTGTGTGCGGTGCGGTCCAAACGGCCGTATGGCCGGGCTTGGGGACTCGCGCGGGTGCCTGCGCTACCGTTGGCCCGTCCGGTTACTGCCGCCGGCCCCGCCCAATGTAACAATCGGGCGCGTCATTGTCCCAAGGCGTGTTCCGGCGACCGTTGGTGGTCTACAGTCCCATGCGTACATTACGCCTGCATCCGGGGAGGGGTGCGCATGCAGTTCTCAAAGAGGCTCGACCTGTTTGGCGACGAGGTCTTCGCCGCGCTTAACGCCAAGCGTCGCGAGCTGGAGGCACAGGGTCGCGAGGTGTTTGACCTCTCGGTTGGTACGCCGGACTTCGAGCCGCCGCATCACGTGGTCGAGGCGCTGCGAAAGAGCGCGGAAGACCCCGCCAACTGGAAGTATGCCCTGCACGACAAGGACGAGCTGCTCCAGGCCGTCTGCGACTACTACCGTACGCGCTTTGGCGTCGAGGGCATCACGCCTTCGATGGTCATGAGCTGCCGCGGGACGCAGGAGGGCATGGGCCACGTGTGCGCGGCGCTGGCAGACCCCGGCGACGTGGCCCTTATCCCAGACCCGTGCTACCCGGTCTTTGCCACCGGCACGCTTCTGGCGGGCGCAAAGCCCTGGTACTACCCGCTCACTGCCGAGCATGACTTCCTCCCGTGGGTGGAGGGCATTCCCGCAGACGTCGCGGATGCCGCCCGCTACATGGTGGTCTCGCTTCCCGCGAACCCCGTTGGCTCCGTGGGGACGCCCGAGGTGTACGAGCAGATCATCGCCTTTGCCAAGGCGCACGACATCGTGGTCATCCACGACAACGCCTACTCCGACATCATCTTCGACGGGCCGGCTGGCGGGAGCTTCCTCGACTACCCCGGCGCGCTTGACGTGGGCGTGGAGTTCCTCTCGCTCTCCAAGTCCTTCAACGTGACCGGCGCCCGCCTCTCGTTTTTGGTGGGGCGCGAGGACATCGTGGCTGCCACGCGCAAGCTCCGCAGCCAGGTGGACTTTGGCATGTTCCTGCCCGAGCAGGACGCGGCCATTGCCGCGCTCACCGGCCCGCGCGACTCGGTTGAGCGCCAGCGCCTGCTCTACCAGGAGCGCAGGGATGCACTGTGCGACGGCCTGGAGGCCGTTGGCTGGGAGCGACCCAACGCGCACGGGTCGATGTTCGTGTGGGCGCGCATCCCGCATGGTCGCATGGACTCCCAGGCGTTTGCGCTCGAGCTCATGGAGAAGGCCGGCGTCATTGTGACGCCGGGCGCGAGCTTTGGTCCCTCGGGTGAGGGCTACGTGCGCTTTGCCCTGGTCATGCCTCCGGAGCGCCTGCGCGAGGCATGCCAGAGGATTGGAGAGTCTGGGATCTAGCGGGGTCGCGTCTGCGGAAGCGCGGGTGCGGCACCGAGCGTGTTGTCGCTGCCGGGGAGCGGCCTCGGCGGCAGTCAGTCGGGCATGCCCGGCAGGGGGTGTTGAGATGAACTCGAAGAACTTCCAGGACCTGGTGAGATCTTCTCGCTCGTATCGGCGGTTCGCGGAGGACGAGCCGCTGAGCTACGGGGACCTCGCTGCGCTGGTGAACGCCGCGCGATTTGCGCCCTCGGGGAACAACATGCAGACCTTGCGCTTCCACATTGCGGTTGAGCCCGCGGAGCGCTCGGCGGTCTTCTCGCGTCTGCACTGGGCTGCGCTGCTGCGCGACTGGAACGGTCCGGCCGCGGGCGAGAGGCCCACGGGCTACATTGCCGTGTGCGCGCCCAAGGCCCTTGCGGCCAACCCCGTCCGCCTGATCGACACGGGCATTGCGGCACAAACGATTGCGCTGGCAGCGGCGTCGCGCGGGCTGGGCTGCTGCATGATCAAGAGCTTTGACGCCGACGTGAGCGACGTCATGGGTGTCTCAGCGGAGGACTACGTCACCGAGCTGGTGCTGGCCTTGGGCGAGCGTGGCGAGCGCGTGGTGCTGGAGACGAGCGAGACCGAGCACGGGCTTGCGTACTGGCGCGACGACGAGGGCACCCATCACGTTCCCAAGCTCGCGCTGGAGGACCTTCTCATTTAGAGGGTTGGAGCCGGGGGGCGCGATTTAGAAGCAATCACGTACAATGTGGGCCTTCCGGCGCCGATTTCTCGCTGGAAGGCCCGTTACCGCAGTAGTTGTGTATAAAACCTTTGCTGCGGCGTCAAATCCTCGCCGAAGCGGCCGTTATTGACGCTATCACGTACAAGACTGCCCTTTTAGGCGTCATTTTGGCGCCGGAGGATGAGACAAAGGGAAACTCCCTTTGTCTCATCCCAGCGACTGCAGGCCGATAAGGGCTGCGCCTATGGCGCCGCAGAGCTGCGAGTCCTCGTGCGTGGCGACCGGTGCCTTGAGCACCTCGGAGAGCGCGCGCACCACGCCCTCGTTCTGCGCGACGCCGCCGGTCATGAGGTAGGGCGGCTCGGCACCCACGCGGCTTGCGAGCGTGGCGGTCTTTCTCGCCACCGATACGTCGAGCCCGTGGATCACGTCGGGGGTGGGGGTGTTTGCGGCCACGAGCGAGACGACCTCGCTCTCGGCAAACACGGTGCACATGCTCGTGATGCGCACCTCGTGGCGCCACTCGAGGCCCCGGCGGCAGAACTCGTCGAGGTCCATCTCAAGCACGCGCGCCATGGCCTCCATGAAGCGCCCGGTACCCGCGGCGCATTTGTCGTTCATCACGAAGCCCGCCACGCTGCCGTTGGCGTTCAGGTGGATGACCTTTGAGTCCTGTCCGCCGATGTCGATGACCGAGCGCGCATCCGGCGCGAGGTAGTGGGCGCCGCGCGCGTGGCAGGTGATCTCGGTGACCGAGGAGTCCATGCCCTCGATGTTGTCGCGGCCATAGCCTGTCGAGACGCGCAGGGCAATGTCACCCGCAGCAAGGCCTGCCTGGGAGAGTGCCTCGTCCATCGCACGGGCCGCGGCGTCTGCCGCGCGGGCGCCGGTTGGCACAATGGCCGTGGCCACAATGTGCTTGTCTGCATCCATAATCACAACGTCGGTCGAGGTGGAGCCGGAGTCCACGCCCATGACGTAGGCCGCTGCCTTGGGGGCTGCGGGTGCGTCGCCTGACGCCGTCGGCGCGGGCTGTACCTGGTGCGCGGCACCGCCGCGGGCCCGCAGGGTTTCGCCAAAGGCCTCGAGTCTTGTGCGCAGCTGGCCCTCGCTCTGCGACGTGCCGTCCGTCTCAATCTTGACCATGGGAATCTCGTCCTTCTCCGCAAGGGCCCCGTATTCGAAGCCATAGTAGTCGCAGAACTTCATGGTGTGGTAGACCACGCCCTGCTGGCCGCGCTCGCCCACAAGCTCGCTCCGCTCGGCAATGTCATCCATGCGCATGCAGGGAATCTGGCCGAGAAGCGCCGGTGCGTACCAGTCGAGAAAAGCGTCGAGGGGGTCAGCCGCGGGGGTTGCACCGCCATCGCAGCACACGCCGCAGGCAGGACCCGTAGCCATCCGCGCGAGCTGGGGCGGGGGAGAGACCTTGAGGTGCCGGCTCGTGCAGGTGGCGTTCTCCACCGGCATGCCCACGCCCTTCTCCACCTCGGCGACAAGCGATGACGAAGCGTGCGCGCCCATGAGCGTCACGCGGTCGTCCGCGCACGCCACGCCCGTCCCGCAAGCGGCGCATGCCGCGCCCACGTCGAACTGCGCGCCGCTGTACGCGGCATAGGCGTCTGCGAGCGCCCGCAGACGGCGACGGAAGAGCGCAATCTCCGCAGGCCCGCGCCGGTGCGGCAGGTCGAGCAGGTACAGGAAGTCCATGCGGCCAGAGGCCTGCAGCACGTCGTAGACGCGGCGCACCACGTCGCAGCAGGTCACAAGCACTGCCTCGTGCACGTCGGCCGCCATCATGCGCTCGATGAGGCCCTTGCCGTAGCCGCAGAGGTTGGGATGCGCCAGCGCGTCGGCGTACGCAAAGGAGGCGACATCCGCCTCGGCGATGCGTGGTGTGGCGCCAAACCCCGCGAGGAGCTCGATGGGCGTGTACTTGCACGCGTAGAAGAGTTCGTTATGTTTCTGCTGTTCAGCTGGCATGTCTCTCAGCTTCCTTGCGCTTCTCGACCATCTCGAGGAAGGCCGAGAACCTCGTGGACATCTGACCCTCCATGCAGTTGGCGCGATCGCAGGCGTCGCCGTCGAGCACCAGCACGGGCCAGCCTGCCCCCTCGAGCTGCCGGCGGATGAGCTGCGCCGCGCCCGCCGTCTGCTTGCAGCCCCAGTGGCAGAAGAGCACCACGGCGTCTGCGTTTGTCTCGCGTGCGAGAAGCTCTATGCAGTTGGCCCGGCGCGTCGCCGGCCCGTTGAAGCAGCTGCGCACCAGGCGCTCGGCCATGAACTCGTAGGGGCTCGAGGCGTCGAACCACGCCTCGCCTGCGGTTGCGTGCTCAAACATCATGTCCGAGGCCACGATCTGCGCGGTCTTGCTGGTGTTCACAAGCTCGCCGAGCGACTCCAGGAAGTAGGGCGAGACGTGCACCCACACCAGGTTTACGCCCTCGTACGGCGAGGCAGCGAGAAAGTCGCGCTGCATCTCTCGCGCCAGGTCCTCGCACTCGGGGAGCCCCAGCGAGAGGTGGAGGTCGAGCATCTCCATCATGTCGATGGTCATGGTGTTTGCCAGGTAGCGCCCGCGCCGCGTGGGGAGCGTTTCCGCAAGCTCGCGCATGGTGCGCTCGGAGCATGCGCAGACCTCGCGCAGGCGCCCCTCGTCGAGCTTGCGTGAGAACGCGCCCTCGGCGGCGCGGCCCATCTCGCGAAGCTCGTCCGCCACATAGAGGACCGAGTCGCGTGAGACGTCGTAGGGAACGTCCACGTACACGTGGGGAACGTCCCAGAAGCGGCCCAGGGTCTTGAAGGTGAGATTGTTGGCGTCGCAGGCTACCGAGCAGCTCGCGAGCATGCGTGGCTTGCCCAGCACGCCCGAGGTTGCCATGCCCATGAGGATGCGGTGGTAGGAGCAGTACGTCTCGGGGACGCCGCGCCCCTCGGCTGCGGCGATAAAGCCGCCTTCCGCCTGGGCGCCGCTTGCGAAGGAGGCCACGGCCTCTGCCGTCACGGGGCGCGCTCCCAGCGCGTGGAATATCTCGTTGGGGGTGAAGATACTTGTGACCACGGCGTTGTCGAAGTCTGCGAGCGCGCCCACCACGGAGTCCATGAAGAGCTGGTAGCCGTGGTTGCCCGAGGGCAGAAGGTCGCCGTAGGGGGCCAGGTGGACCTTGCCGCGCATGGCCTGGAAGCCCAGCATGAGCCAGTTGCGCACAAAGCCTGGGCGCGTCGAGAGGTTCTTCTCGGCCACGCCTCCGTACCAGCCTATGAGGCGCTCGCCTGCCGAGGCGCCCGCCACGCTACGCCTCCTCGCTGCCGACGAGCTCGTGCACGGTAAGGTCGAGCCCGGACGCCTCGATGGCCTCGCGCGGGCCAAAGACGCAGACGCCCGCGGGGGCGGCGGTGGGCTCGAGCGCCGGCGCGAGCGAGCGCACGGCCTCGGAGGTGGTGTCGAGCTCCTGCTGGCGGATGATGTTTCGCCAGTTGGCGGGCCTGCCGTTGAAGTGCTGCATGTCCTGCCTGCGGGCAAGCGCGCGGGGCTTCTCGGGAGCGTCCTGCGCGGCCACGGAGGAGACGATGTAGCCGGAGAGCTCGTCGTCCGTGGGGGCCCAGTTGGCAAGCCATGCGGCGGCGCCGTCGTAGCGCTGGAGCGTGGAGGCAACGTTGGGGTCGCGGAACGACCAGAACCTGCGGATGCCCTCGGTGGTGTGGCTAAAGCCCACGCCGTAGGCGCCGCCCTTCACGCGGACCTCGTTCCAGAGGTAGTCGAAGGAGAGTGCACGTGTTGCCACCTGCCAGGTGCCCAGGGTGCCTGCGTCTGCCGTGGTTGGCGCGGCGGCGCGTGCCACGAAGGAGACGTTAGAGGGGATCACGAAGCCCTCGCGCGAGACCTTGGGGGTGGGAATCTGGAGCCTGTGCTCGCAGACGTTCTCGCCCTGCTCCTCGAGGCCCAGCGTGCCGCCAAGCTCCCAGAAGCGCTTGCGGTCCTCGGCGGGGCCGGTGAAGCTCACTGTGACCTCGTCCGCGGTGAAGATGCGGTCTGCCAGGTTGGGGAGGATCTCCTGGAGTGCCGGGAGCCTGCGGTCCCAGTTGGCAAGCAGGCGCTTGAGGAAGAGGTAGTAGTCGATGCCGCCCATCTGGCTCGATGCCACCGAGGCGGACGAGAAGTAGCTCGTTGCGCGCGCTGCGGCCGCCGCGTGGCCAGAGTTCACGAAGTACTGCTCGAGCGCCACCTTGCGCTGCGTGAGGATGTCGCGCATACGGTTGCCGTCGAGGTAGAGGGTCTTGCCCCAGACCTCCTGCGGGATGCTGGCCAGGGCGTCGACCTTCTCGGAGAGGGCGCTCGCGCTCACCACGAGCATGGGGCGGGCAAACGAGAGGTCGTTGTCGCGGCCGTAGGTCTCGTAGCCAAAGCCGAGGTTGCCAAGGTTTGCCTCGACCAGCGTGTCGAGGTCCGAGGCCGTGTGGAGCTTGGTGTCGAGCTTGCCGAGAAGGTCCGTGAGCACACCCACGTAGGGCAGCTCGGCAAAGCCAACGCGCCGCAGGTCAAAGTAGTGATAGACGTAGTCGATGTGGCGGGTGTCAAGCTCGTGGGCGAGGCAGGGGAGTGGCGCCTTTACGTCTGCGACCTCAGGGTCCGGTCGTGCCGGCTCGATGTCCGCGACGGTAAGCGTGGGCAGCGTGGCCAGGGCCTCAGGGGAGTCCGGCGCCTCCTGCTCGGCGCGGAGCGCCTCGACCTCGCGGCGCACGTCCTCGACGTCCTTGTCGCTCATCTGCGCGCGCAGGCGGGCAAGCTCGTCTGCCTCCTCGGCAGCGTCGCCGCCCTCGGTGGGAACGAGCTCGGCCAGTGCGGAGTGAGGGTTCTCGCACACAATCTCTTTGAGCAGGCCCTCGAACAGGCCGTTGTCCAGGCCTTTCTTGAGGTCGGCCAGCGCGTCCTCGTACTGCAGGTAGTCGAAGGGGTGGCTGTCGTCGTAGAGCCAGCTCGAGAGCGCCTGCATCGAGAGGGCCACGCCGTCTGTTGCCCAGGAGCCAAAGTCGCGCTCGCGCAGGTTGAACTCCGCCTGGGCAAGAGAGGCCTCGAGCTTGTCGCGCGGGATGCCGTTCTCGGCAAACTCGCGGCAGGAGTTCTCGATGAGCTTGCGGAAGCGCTCAGACACGTCCGCGTGGGCGCCCTTGAGCTGGAAGACCACCTCGGGCTGGGCGACGCCGTCGATGAGCGCTGCCTGGAAGTCGTTGGCAAGGCCGGCGTCGAGGACGCGGCGCTTGAGCGGCGCCTCGTTGGAGCCACAAAGCGCGTCGAGCAGCACGTCCACGGCAAGCACGCGCTCGCGCTGGTTGGACGTGGCAACAACGTACGCCAAGCCTACGGAGGCGTTGTCGGGGGTGGTTGCCATCTCGACCTTCACCGGGGCGGCGGTGACCGCGGGCTGGAGAGGCAGGGGGTTGGGCGCACCTGCGTTGCGGTTCTCGGCGCCGCGGAAGCGCTTGTCGATAAAGGCAAGCTCGCGGTCTATGTCCATGTCCCCGTAGAGGATGGTGTAGCTGTTGGGCAGGGCGTAGTGGCGGGCGTGCGCATCGAGGAAGCCCTCGTAGGTGAGGGTGGGGATGGCACGCGGCGCACCGCCAGACTCAAAGCGGTAGGGGCTCTGGGGGAAGAGCGCCCGGGAGAGCGCCAGGCTTAGGACCTCGTCCGGGTCGGAGAGGGCACCCTTCATCTCGTTGAAGACCACGCCGTTGTACGAGAGCGATCCGTCGTCTGCCGCCTCGAGGTGCCAGCCCTCCTGCTCGAAGATGCGACGACGGTGGTAGATGGCGGGGTGGAGAACGGCGTCAAGGTAGACGCCCATGAGATTCTCGAGGTCAGCGGTGTTGGTGGAGGCCACCGGGTACATGGTCTTGTCCGGGAACGTGAGGGCGTTCAGGAAGGTCTGCATGGACGTCTTGAGCAGGTTGACGAAGGGCTCCTTCACGGGGTAGGCGTCGGAGCCGCAGAGCACGGAGTGCTCGATGATGTGGAAGACGCCCGTGTCGTCTGCGGGCGGCGTCTTGAAGGCAATCGAGAAGGACTTGTTGGTGTCGGCGCACGAGATCCACATGGCGCGGGCGCCGGAGGTCTGGTGGCGCAGCACGTAGATGGTGCCGGAGACCTCGGGGACGGGTGTCGCGGAGACCACCTCAAAGCCGGCGTGCACACTGCCGGGCGCAAGGGACGGGTCGGGTGCGAGGAAGTCGCGCTGGGGTGCTGTGGTGATGCCTTCGGATGCCATGGTTCCTCCTTGCGGCCTTTGGCCGCCGATATCTTGTTTCGAGAAGAAGCTTAACACGCATGGTATGGTGCCCGTTTTTCCCGGTAAGCAGACCGGCGTGCTGTGGATGATGCATTCCGCTGTAGAATCACATGTCGCTGTGAGACAAAGGGACAGTCCCCTTGTCTCATCCGAGAAGGACGGGGAACGCGTAATGGCAGAGGCGCTTGATGAAGGCTCGCTCGACGAGGGGGACAGCCATCCCATGGCGGCTGGCGCCGCGCCACTCAGCGACGAGCAGCGTCGTAAGCGCATCCTGCGTGGTGTGGTGTGCACGCTTGTGGGTGGCACGTTCTGGGGCATCAATGGGACGGCGTCGAAGCTGCTCATGGACGCGTATGCGGTCGACCCGCTGTGGCTCGCGTGCGTTCGCGAGCTCTCCGCCTGCTGGCTCTTTCTCGCAGCGGCGCGCGTCACCAACAAGGGGCAGGTCACCCGCGCCCTGTGCGACCCGCGCTCGCTGGTGGGGATCTTTGGCGTGAGCCTAGGGGCAATTCTCTTCTCGCAGGTGGCCTACCTCGAGGCTATCAGCTGGACCAACTCCGCCACGGCCACGGTGATGCAGAGCCTGGGGATGCTCGCCGTGCTCGCCTACGTGTGCGCGAAGATGCGCCGCGGGCCAAAGCGGCGAGAGGTGCTGGGCATCGCGTTTGCCCTGGTGGGGACCTATCTGCTGGCAACGGGAGGCAATCCCGGGCAGCTCAGCCTGCCCGTGGGCGGGCTTGTGTGGGGACTTCTCTGCGCGGCAGCCTCGGCGTGCCTCTCCATCCTGCCTGCCCGCCAGCTGGCAAAGTGGGGCAACTTCGTGGTGAACGGGCTGGCGTTTCTTTTCTCGGGTGTCATCCTGCTTGTTGCGTATAGGCCTTGGGAGCACATGCCGCAGCTGGATGTGGCTGCTGTGGCGCTGCTCGCCTTCATGGTGGTCGTGGGGACCTTTGGCGCGTACGCGCTCTACCTGCAGGGAGTGAAGGACGCGGGCTCGATGCGCGCGAGCCTCTTGGGGACCATCGAGCCCCTCACTGCCACAGTGACCTCGGTCTTGTGGCTGGGCACGAGCTTCTCGGCGGCAGATCTTGTGGGATTTGCGCTGGTGCTTGCGATGGTGTACCTCACGGCGTAGGCAGGGGGCGGCGGCTGGAAAACCTGCGGCATAGTAGCGGCGTACGGAACGGTTCCCCGGTCGTGGCCGCAAAACCTGCGGCTTAATAGCAGTGCCTGAGAAGACCTTCCGGGGGTGCTGGAAAACCTGCGGCTTAATAGCAGTGCCCGAGAAGGTCACGGGCCATCTGCCTGCGGTTTCTCTCAGCAACGCACGAGGCTAACTGCTATTAACCCGCAGGTTTCGTGAGAGAAGGGCCGATGACGGCGGACGCACGGGCCGACGAAAGATGGACGTACAAGGCCAACTGCTATTAAGCCGCAGGTTTTGAGGAGTGGTGGGCGGAATGGGGGTGCGATAAGGACGCAACCCTGCCCCTGCGCGTTGCAATCTACGCGCCAGTTGCATCGTACGAGGCAAGCAGAGCGTCAAGCCACGCGTCGTCATCCTCGGGCGAAAGCTGAACTCTTGTCCCACGAATCCCGAGCACCTCGCTGCGGAGCCATGCTCTTCTCTGTCTAAAGTGTGGGGTCTCTTCTGGGATGTCGTGTCCCAGCCATCCGGCCAGCTGGTGCAGGATTCCTTCAAAGACGAGAAGGTCGTATACCTCGGGTGAGGTGAGCGTCATCGCACGGATGCCCATCGCCTCGTAGCCTTTCATGCGACGCGACGTGTCTGCAGTTCCCTGTCGCCCTCCATGCCAGAGGAACCCGGTCGCCTCTACTGCGACTCCGGCGTCTGGCCAGAAGTAGTCTGGCTTGATCCACGATGAGCCAAACAGTCGCTGAGCAGGTCCGCTAACCTCAAGCCTTGAGTTGACAAGGGGTTTGGGAATACCCGCGCTGCCGTTTACTCTTCCACAGAATGCAAGCGCGTACACCTGTGCCTCAAGCGGTGAGGCAAGGCCGTCTGCCGCAAGAGACAATGACCTCCCAAGCAGATGAGAGCCCCAAGCGCTGGGCATGGCGGCAACGTAGGAGCGTATGGTCTCGATGCTGGAGAGCGGTGGAAGGCCATAGACCGTGGTTGGTGCAAAGGCCCCTGCATTAGAAGAGGAACTATCTGCTCGTTCAAAGCCTACGTTGGAAAGGCGCTCGTAGAAAGGGACCGCCTCTGGTCGAAGAATTCGGTAGCTACCAACTACTTGGTCTACCAGCAGCGCAAGCTTTGGCCTGGTCAGCGCGCGAGCCATCTGCATGAGAGCCATCTCAGGGGGACAGACATAGGGAGTTGCCGCTGCAAGGTTGACGGACGCCAGGTCACTGTAAGGCTGGCCATAGGACCAACCGTGCGGAACGACTTGATGGCTTGGCTTGAGGCCGGGTCTATTGGAGACAATGATGTGAGCGGGCAGAGGAAGCTCCGTGAGGCGCGCTATTCTGGAACGTCTTTGCTCGAGGGATGATGTGTTGAGAAGGGCGAGGGATTCAATAGTGCCCCTTACCTCGGGGGTCATGCCCCGTGGCTGCGAGAGCGAATCGCGCCCTAGCCCAAGGAGGTCGTACGCCTCAATGCTCGAGATATGTCCAAGTAGCATCGTCATGCAGACATGATAGCGTCACGCTTGATGGGGGTCGTGGCGTTCCGCCAGAAGGGCGCGTGTGGTGCCTGGGCGCAAAACCTGCGGCTTAATAGCAGTGCCCGAGAAGGTCACAAGCAATCTACCTGCAGTTCCTCTCAGCGACGCATGAGGCTAACTGCTATTAACCCGCAGGTTTCGTGAGAGAAACGCCGACGAGAGACCGATGGCGGGCCGATGACGGGCCGACGAGAGGCCGACGGCGGGCCCGCAGGATGCGGTAGGTCCGGAAACGCCCCTAGATCATCGCCATGTTGGCTGCGACGGATGAGTACCACGCTGCCGCGTTGGGCGGGCAGTACTTCTGTGCCATGGAGTAGGTGAGGTAACCGCCGTAGCCCGAGGCCAGGCCGGCGGTGTGCGCATAAATCGCCGTCTCCCAGCTGCTCCAGCTTACGCTGCCCCAGCCCCAGGCGTTGTGGGAGTAGGCGCAGTAAAGTCCCTTGCTGCTCTCAACGGCCGAGATTGCGGGCGAGAGTCGCGGATCAATGCCATAGTCCCAAGCCGCTGCGGCGAAGGTGCTGCCGTAGCCAGCGAGCGGGGAGCCTGCCAGGTAGGCGTCAATGCGAGCACCCCATTGCGCCACAAAGCTATCTTTGTCGCTCTGCCAGTTGACGTTTTCACTGGAGCTGTTGGAGTTGTTGGAGCTTTCGGAATCGCTCGAGGAGCTGGTAGAGGATTCGGGCACCTCAACGGTTGCCGTGTTGCCCGACTCGGTCTGGAAGGTCTCGCCCTCACTTTGTGCTGCTTCCTGCAGCGCGGCCTCGGCTTCGGCCTGCTGCGCTGCCTGCTCCTCCGCCATCTGCTGCTGCAACGCCTCACGTGCGGCAACGGCAGAGTCAAGGGCATCCTGGGCGTTCTGGCGTTCGGTCTCGGCTTGCGCAAGCTGGGAGTTGAGGTCTTCCTGCGTGCTCGAAAGCTCGGTCGTGAGGTCGACAAGCGACTGAATCTGGTCGCTGTTGTATGAGGTCACGGAGTCAAGGAACTGGATGGTGGCGAGAAAGTCGAAGAAGTTCTCAGACGAGAGAACCAGCTCAACAAGCCCCTGCGAGCCCTGCTGCATCTTGTACTGGGTTCGGATGCTCTGCGCGGCGGCGGCACGCGCATCGGGAAGCTGGGCCTCAATCTCGGCGATGCGCTGTTGGTTATCGTCAATCTGCTGCTGGAGCTGGGCAACCTTGTCGTTTGCCGTAGTGAGCTCGTCGTTTGTCTGCTCGACCTTTGCCTCGAGGTCGTCGAGCGTTTCGCCCAAGGCAACTGCGGGCCTAACTGCTCCAATGCCAATCGCCATGGTGCTGGCGAGGGCAAGCGCGAGGACTCCGTTTCGGGTTGTAGACGAGAGCGACAAAGGTTACCTCCGTGGCCGACGTTAACGGTGCGCTCTGGCGCGAGCATGCCAAGAACGCAGCTAGATAACCTTAGCGTGAAAAGTGAGGTATCACGTTTCCTGCAAAAGTCTCAAGTCGTCATATAGGGTTGCGGCCCCTCTGCGTGAGAGGGGCCGCAACAATAAATGCGATGATTACCTGCGACTTTACAAAACGCCTGGGGATTATCATCCCACGGAAGAACAAGCTGTGGGATTTCTGTGGGATACCGCGAAGGTACCCAAGAAATCCGTGAACGGCCTGCGGCCTGCCGTGAGCGCGCTACTTTACGACGAGCACATCACAGGTCGTGGAGCGCGTGAGGAAGGTGGAGATGGAGCCGAGAATTGCGTACTTGATGGACGAGAGCCCGCGCGCCCCGCAGATGACGAGGTCCGGCTTGATGACGTCGAGCATGTCGTCCTTCAGGGTCTCGCGGATGCGTCCCGCCTTCACGATGACTTTGACGCTCTTGATCTGCGGCTCCGCCTCTGCCTCGGCAACCTGCTCGGCGATGGACTCGCGGAAGTCCTTCTCGAGCGAGGGAATGAGGTCGACAGGGTAAGTCCCTGCAGTCTCGAGCGCGGTCGAGTCGATGACGTGGCCAATGTAGAGCTCGGCGTTGTCGTTTGCCGCCATCACGATGGCGCGATGAAGCACCTTTGCCTGGCGCTCCGTCCCGTCGAGTGACACGAAGATCTTGTCGTATCCGAGGTCCTGGTAGGTCTGGTTTGTCTCTGCCATGGCGTCCTCCCTAGCGAGTGTGCCTGAGGCTGACGCCTTGCGCGCCGCCCCGCGCTCTCGTTCTACCCGCCGTTGGGGCGGTTTTCCCGAGAAACACGGGGAGACGCGCGTCTTGCGCCCCGAACGGTAGGCCTGCGGCGTGCTCCTGCCCCTAGGCGAGCGTGTCGACAAACCCCACGCGGTAGGTCTTGAAAACTACGGCTCCCTCGTCCTGCGTGGCATCGAGGTCGACGTCGCCCCAGATGCCAAAGTCATGGTCGTCGTCGGAGTCGCGGAAGACCTGGTGGACGTGCCAGACGTGGTCTGTCTTCTCGTCCTTCTCGTCGATGTCGAGGTAGGCAGAGGAGCGAGCGTCAGCGTCCAAGAGGATCTGCTCGTGGTCAGCATGGAAGGCGTCGAGCGCCTGCTGCCACACGACCGAGCGGTAGCCCCAGTCCGCGTCGAGGTCGCCCAGCTCCTCGACCTTGCCCAGCGCCGCCAGGCGCACTCGGGCGAAGAGGGCGTTACGCACGAGCAGGGTGAGGCCGCGCCTGTCGTGGACGACCTCGTCCACGCTTGGCGCGGCAACCGTGGCGCCATCTTCGGTGCCGGCGCCCTCCCACTCGTCCACGAGCGAGGAGTCCGTGGTGCGCACGACGAGCCTGAGCCAGATCACGATGTCTTCCAAGCGCTCGTCGCGCTTCTCGGCAGGCACCGTGCGATCAAGCACGCGGTAGGCGTCCGAGAGGTAGCGCAAAAGCGTGCCTTCCGAGCGGGCGATCTTGTAGCGCCCGATGTAGGTCTTGAAGTCGCTTGCCGTCTCGACCATGTCGCGCAGGACGCTCTTTGGCCGCAGGCAGTAGTCGCTTGCCCAGGGGACCTTCTCGCAGTACTCCGCAAAGGCGGCGTCGAGAAGGTCTTCGAGCGGCTTGGGATAGGTGACCTCCTGCGCGCGCTCCATGCGCTCCTCGTACTCGATGCCCTCGGCCTTCATTGCCGCGATGGCGGCACCACGTGCCTCGCGCTCCTGGGCGCGCAGGATCTGCGGCGGGTCCTCAAGCGTGGCCTCTACCATCGAGATGAGGTCGAGCGCGTAGGTCTCGCTCTCCGGGTCCAGAAGCTCGATGGCGGCGAGAAGGAACGGCGAGAGGGGCTGGTCAAGCGCAAAGTCTTCGGGTAGGTCAACGGTGAGCAGGTAGGAGGCAGTGCCGTCATCCTCCTCGTGGCGCTCGACCACGCCGGCGTCGATGAGCGTGGCAAAGACCTCGTCGGTGCGCTGTGAGAGCGCGACCTTCTCCTCCGGCGTCTGGGCCGAGTCCTCGATGAGCTTGTGCGTTCGCGCCCAGGCGTCCCCGCCCTGCTCGATCTCGGCAAGCACCATGGAGTGCGTGATGCGCAGGCGCGGGCGGAGCTTCTCGGGCTCTGCCGCAATGAGGCGCTCGAAGGTCTGCTTGTTCCAGCCAACAAAGTCCGAGGGCGGCGTCTTGACCTTGATCTTGCGGGCGCGCTTGGGGTCTCCGCCGGCCTTGGCCAGCGCCTTTGCGCGCTCGATGTCGTACTCGGTGGCCTCCGCGATCACGCGGCCCTCGGTGTCGAAGCCGGCGCGGCCGGCGCGCCCCGCAATCTGGTGGAACTCTCGCGCGTTGAGCCGGCGCATGTGCTTGCCGTCGAACTTTGTGAGCTGGGTGAGAAGCACGGTGTGGATGGGGACGTTGATGCCCACGCCCAGCGTGTCTGTGCCGCAGATTACGGGCAGCAGGCCCTGCTGGGCGAGCTTCTCCACCAGCAGGCGGTAGCGTGGCAGCATGCCGGCGTGATGCACGCCCACGCCCGTGAGGATGAGTCGCTTCAGGGTCTTACCAAACGTGGTGGTGAAGCGCACCCCCTTGACGGCGTCCTTCAGGGCCTCGCGCTGCTCCTTCGACGAGACGCCGTAGCTCGAAAGGGCCTGCGCGCTCTTGAGGGCAGCCTCCTGCGAGAAGTGCACTATGTAGAGAGGCGCGTCGCCGTCACGAAGGGCCAGCTCGACCGTGCCCTCGAGCGGGGTCTCCACGAACTCGTAGGAGAGGGGCACCGGCCGGGGCGCATCGAGCACCTTGTCGACGGCGCGTCCGGTGTGCTCCTCGAGCGCGGTGGCGATGTCGGTGACGTCGCCCAGCGTGGCGGACATGAGCAGGAACTGCGTGTGGGGTAGCGCCAGCAGTGGCACCTGCCAAGCCCAGCCGCGGTCGCGGTCGCTGTAGAAGTGGAACTCGTCCATGGCCACGCAGCCGATGTCCGCGTGCTCGCCAAAGCGCAGCGCGTCCTGGGCAAGGATCTCGGCTGTGCAGCAGATGACGGGCGCCTCGCTGTTTATCACCACGTCGCCCGTGATCATGCCCACGTTGTCTTTGCCGAGAAGGTCAACCAGGTTGAAGAACTTCTCGCTGACCAGCGCCTTTATGGGTGCCGTGTAGTAGGCGCGACGGTTGGTGCAGTTGGCTATGAAGAGCATGCCTACGGCAACCATGCTCTTGCCGGAGCCCGTGGGCGTGCCCAAGATCACGTGGTCGCCTGAGGCAAGGTCGAGAAGGGCCTCCTCCTGGTGATCCCAGAGCTGCATGCCGCGCGACTCCACCCAGCCAAGGAAGAGCTCGAGCGCGTCCTCGGCGGGGATGTTGGGGTAGGTCTCGTCGTCTGGCCAGGGGATGAGGCGCCCGAGCGAGCCAGGCCCGTTGGGGCCAAGGTCAACGGGAGTGGGTTTGGACGCGCTGCCCGTGGCGCCGATCTCTTCGGCGCTCATCGCTCGTCTCCCGAGCAGGGCTCGGTGCCGCCGGCAAGCTCGGCGCGCACAACGTCCTGGAGGTGGCGCTCGGCTGCCGCCGTTGCCTCGGCGTCACCCGAGCGCTTTGCCTTTCGGTAGGCGGCCATCGCCTGGGCAAACGGTCCCTCTACGAGGCTGCCTGCGTCATCCTTCTCGTCTTGCGGGGCGGCTTTGCTCGGCGTCTCTGCAGGCGCTGCTGCCGGCGCGTCAAAGGCCGTCTTTGCCCCGTTTGCCTCGAGCTGCTCGCGCAGTTGCTCCGCGAGCTTCATGTCGCTCTCGTCCATGCTGTCCTCCTCGGCCTGCGCGGCCGGTATCCTCGCTATCGTGTGGTGTCCTTCGCGGGCGTGCTGGCAGCGCGGAGCTTGGTGGTCTCGCGCCGCGCCCATGCGGGCCTGTTCAGTATTGCACGTCCAATGCCTGCGAGGTCGCACGCGCCCTGCTCGAGCAGTGTTTCCGCCGCCGTGCCCGTCTTGATGCCACCCGCCAGCAGCACGGGAACGCTAACGGCCGCGCGGATGGGCATCGACGAGTCCGCAAACCAGCCTGGGGTGTCCTCGTGGCCGGACCTGCCGTAGTAGCACATGCCGCCCGAGACGGAGATGAGGCTCGCTCCCGCCGCCTCAACGATGCGCGCGAATGTCACCGCGTCGTCGATGGTGTTGCCGCCGGACATGTAGTCGCAGCCGCCCAGGCGCACGGAGACCGGGTAGCCCGAGGGCAGCTCTGCTCTCACGGCACGAAGCACCTCCACAAGGAGCCGCGCGCGGTTCTCAAGCGAGCCTCCGTAGGCGTCTTTTCGCAGGTTGGTGAGGGGCGAGAGGAACTGGTCCAGTAGGTACCCGTGAGCAGCGTGTATCTCGACGCCGTCGAAGCCGGCCGCGTGGGCGCGCCGTGCCGCTGCTGAGAAGAGCTCCGGCACGCGCGCGATGTCATCTGCGCTCATGGCGCGGGGGAGGGGGTGGCCTACCTTGGCGCCTGGGCACGTGACGGCCGAAGGCGCCAGCGGCTGCGTGCCCGTGAGTCTCTCGGTTGCTGCCGAACCTGCATGTGAGAGCTGCACAAAGACGGGAGTTCCCTGGTCGTGGACGGCTGCGGCCTCGCTCTTGAGGCCCTCGACTTCCTCGTCGTGTGCAATGGACGCCTGGCCCGCGGTTGCGCGGCCCTCCTCGCAGACAAAGTGATGGCCGCATTCGACAAGGCCCAGGTAACCGCCGCGCGCACGGACGGCATAGTGGTCGCAGAGTGCCTGGGTCACCTGGCCGCGTGTTCCAGCTTTCCCCGTGGCAATGGGCACCATGACCAGGCGATTCTTGAGGATGAGATTGCCTACGGCAAGAGGTTGGTCATAGATCACGCGTTATCGCTTCCTGTGGCAGGGGCCCAAGCCACGGCCGTTGCCAGCGCGGCACCAGCCTCGTTGGTGATGGAGATGCGCGGCGGCTTCATGCCGTGTGCGGCAAGGACGGCGGCCAGGCGTCCGCGCACCGTGCACGTCGGCGCGCCGGAGGTGGCGTCGAGGGTCTCTAGCTCCAAGGGGTCGATTGTCGTGCCCGGGGGAAGGAGTTGATCCAGGGCATCCGTTGCCGCTCCTTTTGCAGCAAGGTGGCCGGCCACGTACTCGGCGGGATTCTCGCGTGTGCTTGCCTGAGCAAGCTCTGCGGGTGTGAGCAGGTGGGTAAGGGAATTGTTTGCGCTGGTGAGAAGTTCTTGGGCCCTGGTTATGCGCATGAGCTGCGTTCCCGTGGCGTACGTTCCCCTGTCCATGCGGCTCCCGTTAGTTGCTTGCTGCCTTGTGACTTTCCAGCCTAGGGTAGCGCGGCTGGGAACTGGTTGCGTCGCGGAGAAGAGACTTTGGGTGTTCTTCCTCAGTTGCCATGCGGTGGCTTTTGGCTGTCCCAGACTTCCTGCAGGATGCGCTGAGGCGTGGTGCCTAGTGCCTCGGCATATGCGTAGACTTCGCCCAGGTGAAGCGAACGCTCGCCAGACTCGAACTTCGAGATCATCGATTGATTGGTGCCAAGGCGAGCCGCGACCTGCTCTTGCTTCAGGTCGGACTCTATCCTCAACTTACGGAGGACCTTCCCCACTAGTCTGTCGGCAATCTCGTACATGCGCCGGAATGTAGACCCGCGCGCGAAACATTCAAAAATAGAATATTCTGGTGTCTACCAGGACAACAACGCTATGTGGCAGGTGATATCTTGGAAAGCCCACAAGACGCGCTACGTGGTTGTGCCGAAATCGCAAGGGCGCTCGCCCTTCAGGCGGCAAGCGGGTCTGTCTCGCCCGAGGCGCTCGACCTTCTCGCCGATAAGGTGGAAGAGGCAGCGCGGCTGCTCGATGGGGAGCGAATAGAGCGCTGGGTGGAGGTCATACGTGACGCAGATGGTACCGAGCGCGAGGTCCACGAGGGGATAGCGTAGGCGCTTCGGCGCGCAGGCGGACGCGGGGCTACATCCCGTAGTCAAAGAAGGACGAGACATGCACCGTGACGCAGTCCGTCTCTTGGCCAATGAGGTCCAACGTCTTCACTGTATCCTCCACAATGGCCACGCGTCGTTCGGGGATTTCCAGCTTTTGAGCTAGCTGGCGGAGAAACCCGACCTTCTCGGCCTTTTGTGCAACGGTTACCACATGGCTGGGCGCAAGCTCGTAGCAGCGGGTGACAAAGGCACGCTTGCCTGGTGCCTCGACGTCGCTTGCCTGCGAGCATGCCCATACGTGGTCAATGCCCTTGTCCTTGATGAAGCGCTGGATTTGCGGAACCGGGCGCGAACTGGCGTAGGGGTCGTGCGTGCGCACGTAGTCCTCCCAGTCCTCGTCGGGGCAGGCGCTGTGTGAGAGATCACCAAACTCGTAGACCGCAAGGACGCCGTCGATGTCAAAGACCACGACGGTTTGCGGCTCCAGCAGGTACTCCATGAGCTTGGTCACGACATTCTCCTCTCGTTGCCGGGCCGCGATGACCCGGCTTGCGTCATTGTTCCGGAGTTTATCTCACGGCCCGAAGTTTAGCTCGGCCTCCGGAGCTTAGCTCAGAGCCCGGAGCTTAGCTCCTTTTCTTAAAGGTAATGTCCGCCAACAGGGCAAATGCGGCTGTCGTTCAAGAGAAGGAGCTATTCTCCGCGGAGGAACGCCGGGGCTGCGGGGCGCGAGGCGGCGCGAGGGAGCGCGAGCGCTGACGGGGGCGTGAGGTAGCGTCGCTGCTGGAGTTGGCGCCCGAAGGCACGTTTTGCAGGGATTACGTCGAAAGTTGCTGCTCCGGCGTCAATATGACGCTAGAGCAAAGGTTTCCGACGGGATTCCGTACGAGATGCGACCCCCGGCGCCAAAACGGCTCTGGAAGGGACGTTTCGGTGGCCTTCTCGTCGAAAAGAGGCTCTCGGGCGCCGCCGCCCACCGCGGCCTTCCTCCACCGCCCGTCGGTGCAAGTTTCAAGAAGCTGACATTCTCTCGCCCCGGCGGGTAGACTCTCCACTGGAATGCATTTCCCAAACGCCCTGCGGGGCGGGAAAGAAGGTTGCCATGGCACTCGACAAGAAGGTTGGCGACACCCTTAACGCACAGATCAACAAGGAGCTCTACTCGGCCTACCTCTACCTCACGTTTGCCGACTACTACGAGGATCGCGGCCTCAAGGGCTTTGCGAACTGGTACATGGTGCAGGTGCAGGAGGAGGTCGCCCACGCCAAGATCCTTCGCCGCTACCTTCTGGACAACGACTACCAGGTCAAGATGGCAGCCATCGCAGAGCCCGACAAGACCTTCGCCAACGACCTTGAGCCGCTGCAGGCTGGCCTCGAGCACGAGCGCTACATCACAGCTGCAATCAACGAGTGCTACCAGGCCGCCTATGACGTGCATGACTTCCGTACCATGCAGCTGCTCGACTGGTTTGTGAAGGAGCAGGGCGAGGAGGAGACCAACGCCTCCGACATGATCAAGAACATGGAGCTCTTTGGTTCCGACCCCAAGGGCCTTTACGACCTGGACCGCGAGTACCAGGCCCGCACCTTTGTTGCCCCCACGATGCCCATGTAAGTCTCTGCAATACAATCAGAGCCGAGAAGCGCGGTGGCCCCAAGCGGGTCGCCGCGTCTTTTTATGCCACGCACCCCCTGGGCTGCGGCTCGTTGACGCTTTTCGAAAACTGTTCGTTGCCACACATTCTCTTCACATCCTATTATTGGCCCCATCGTTGACATGGTGTCAACAAGGGAGGTGTTCCGATGCGTGGTGAGATTGCCGAGACGCGCCGCGAGCAGATCATTGCCGCAGCCCGCTCTCTCTACGAGGAGAGGGGGATCGACCGCACCTCGGTGAAAGACATCGCCGAGAGGGCCAACATCACGCGCAGCCTCTTCTATCACTACTTCTCAAGCCGCGACGAGGTCACCGACGCAATTCTCGACGCCTACGTAGAAACCTTCGTGGCTGCCGTGCGCGAGTGGAACGCGCAGCGCGTGCGCGGGGACGTCGATGGCGCGCTCAAGACATGCGTCGCCATGCTCCGCCGCCACCTCTTTGACACGGACAGCTTTAGGACCGACCTTCTCAAGAACCAGAACGCCCTTCTCTACCAGCGATTTAGCCAACAGACGGCACGCACTCTTGCTGAGTACCTCACGCGCACCACCGTTGCCGAGTACGCCAGGTACCACCGCGTGGAGATACACCATCCTTACGAGGAGTTCTACCTGCTCATCATTGGCCTCATGAGCTACATGAGGACCCATCCCGACGCCTCGGACGAGCTTGTTGCCGACCTCATCGCTGACACGCTCCACCTTGACCTTGGCTCCCAACAGGACTAGCCGCGCCAACGCGCGACAGTAGCGTTTCCCCAAAGACAGCAAGAGAGAGGAAGTGCCATGTTGTTCGACCATAGTGCCAATCTGCCGTTCCAGCTCCTGGGATGGGTGATGGTCTTTGTTGGGCTCATCGTGCTCAACGAGTTCGCCCGCAGGTCCAAGGTTGGGGGCCTCATCATGTTCGGCGTGCTGCCCGTGGCCATGACCATCTATTGCATTGCTATTGCCGTGGGCGTGGCGCAGGGCCAGGAGTGGGCGCTCACCAATCCCACTCACATCTACCAGAACAGCTGGTTCCACTACGCAAAGGTGTACGCCGCACTTGCCGGCTGCATTGGCTTCATGGTCATCAAGTACCAGTGGGGAAGCCTTGGCCGTGCGCATTGGTTCCGCGCCTTCCCGTTTGCGATTGTCGCAATCAACATCCTCATTGCCGTATGCTCCGACTTCGAGAGCGCCTACCACTTCTTTGCGCTAGGCGAGACCACGTGGGTGACCTCGGAGGGCGCGACCCAGCTCGCCGGCTGGAACAACGTGTTCAACGGCATTGCCGGCATCATCAACATCTTCTGCATGACGGCTTGGTGGAACGTCTACTCCTCCAATGACGGGCGAGACATGCTCTGGCCTGACATGACCTGGGTTTTCATCGTTGCCTATGACATCTGGAACTTCTGCTACACCTACAACTGCCTGCCGCACCACGCCTGGTACTGCGGCCTGGCGCTGCTTCTTGCCCCCACGGTGGCAAACGCGCTTTGGAACAAGGGCGCCTGGATTCAGAACCGCGCAAACACGCTGGCCATCTGGTGCATGTTCGCGCAGGTCTTCCCCGCGTTCCAGGAGGAGTCGGTCTTCGTGACGCACTCCACGCTCAATCCCACCACGGCGACCGTCGTCTCTGTTATCGCTCTCGTGGCAAACGTGGCGGCAATAATCACAATCGCCTACCGTGCCAAGAAGCTGGGCGTCAACCCCTACAAGCAGGACGTCTTTGTGGGCACTCGTGACTTCGAGGAGGCCACGGCCCGTCGCGCCGATCTGGCGGCGTAGGACGAGCAGGGCAAGGCAAGCCGCTCGCAACGCATGCGGGGCGTCAGCTTGTGCTGACGCCCCGCGTTTCTGTGCCGCGTGTTGGCGCGCTACTTTACGCCGTACTTCTCGTAGTACTCATCGATGGCAGCCTTGAGCTGCGGCGTAATGATGGTGCCGTCGAGTGCCTCGACGACCTCTGCCATGGTCACGATGCTCGCGACGGGGAAGCCGTAGCGCTCCTGGATCTCCTCCTGGGCGCTCACCTTGCCGCCCTTGCCCACCTCCATGCGGTTGAGCGAGACGATAAGCCCCTTGACCTCGACCGCAGCCGCGCCGGTCACGATGGGGTAGGTCTCGTCGATGGACTTGCCGGAGGTGGTGACGTCCTCGATCATCACCACGCGGTCGCCGTCCCTAAGCTCGCTGCCCAGGAGGTTGCCCTTGTCGGCGCCGTGGTCCTTGACCTCCTTGCGGTTGGAGCAGTAGCGCACCTCCTTGCCGTAGAGGTCGTGGAAGGCAATGGCGCAGGAGACCGCCAGGGGAATGCCCTTGTAGGCAGGCCCAAAGAGCACGTCGAAGTCCAGGCCAAAGTTGTCGTGGATGGCGTGGGCATAGAACTCTCCCAAGCGCTTGAGCTGCGAGCCCGTGACGTAGGCGCCGGCGTTCATGAAGAACGGCGACTTCCTACCGCTCTTGAGGGTGAACTCGCCAAACTTGAGGACCTTGCTCTCGACCATGAAGTCGATGAACTGGCGCTTGTACTCCTCCATTGACGTCTCCTCTCGGTGGTGACGATCGTCTCGCAAGAGATTCTACGCGACTACGGGCGAACGGGAACCACGGAGGGACCAAGAAGGTCTGCAGACTTCTCCAGCGCGTGCACTATGCGTGAGAAGCCCTCAAGGTCTGCTGCCGAGAAGCGCGAGGGTATGGGACTGTCACAGTCGAGGACGCCCCAGATGGCGGTGCCGCCGTCCGCGGCGGTTGCGTGGATGGGCACCACGAGCTCCGAGCGCGAAGCGGCATCACAGGCAATGTGGCCTGGGAATGCATGGACGTCGGGCACAAGCTGGGGCTTGTTTGTCTCGACGGCCCTTCCGCAGACACCGGCACCATAGGGGATGCTCACGCAGGCGGGGCGTCCCCAGAAGGGGCCAAGGACAAGGTCCTGCTCGCCCACGGGTCCATTGGTGGCAACGTAGAAGCCCACCCAGTTGATGCTTGGCAGTGCCTCGCCCAAGAGGGCGGCCACGTTGGCAAAGGCGGGCAACCAACCCGGTGTTCCCTCGGCGAGCGATGCTGTCTGTTGGGCGAGAAGCCCGTAGTCTGTGGCGCGCGTGCTGTTCATGGTGGCGCCTCCTTCCAGTGTGGAGAATGAGGGGGTGCGGCCCCTGCTGTCGCGATAAGATGAGACGGTTAACGAGCATGACACAATTCCAAGAGGAAGGACGTCCCTTGAATCGCACGAGAATAGCCGCGCTCTACGCGGACATGGATCAGCTGGGTGGCACCGAGCTTACCGTTGCCGGCTGGGTGCGCTCCATCCGCGACATGAAGAACTTTGGCTTTGTCACCTTGAACGACGGCAGCTGCTTCAAGGACCTGCAGGTTGTGGTCAACCGCGAGCGCCTGGGGGACGAGACGTACGAGGGGATTGTCTCGCAGAACGTGGGCGCCGCCCTTATCGTGCGCGGAACGCTTGAGCTTACGCCGGACCGCCCCCAGCCCTTCGAGCTGCAGGCGGCAACCGTCACGGTGGAGGGTGCCTCCGCGCCCGACTACCCCATGCAGAAGAAGCGCCAGACGCGCGAGTTCCTGCGCACCCAGCAGCACCTGCGCAGCCGCACCAACCTCTTCCGCGCGGTCTTCCGCGTGCGCAGCGTGGCCGCCTTCGCCATCCACCGCTTCTTCCAGGAGCGCGGCTTCCTCTACGTGAACACGCCCATCATCACCGCGTCGGACGCCGAGGGCGCGGGCGAGATGTTCCGCGTGACCACCATCGACCCGGCCAACCCGCCCCTCACCGAGGACGGCAAGGTGGACTACAGCAAGGACTTCTTTGGCAAGCCCACCAACCTCACGGTGTCCGGGCAGCTCCAGGCCGAGAACTTTGCCATGAGCTTTGGCGACGTCTACACCTTTGGCCCCACCTTCCGCGCCGAGAACTCCAACACGCGTCGCCACGCGGCCGAATTCTGGATGGTCGAGCCCGAGATGGCCTTCTGCGACCTCGAGGGCGAGATGGATGTCTCAGAGGAGATGCTCAAGTACGTCATTGCTTACGTGATGGAGCACTGCCCCGACGAGCTGGACTTCTTTAACAAGTGGGTGGACAAGGGCCTTAAGGAGCGCCTGCAGCACGTGGCCACGAGCGACTTTGCGCGCGTGAGCTACACCGACGCTGTGAAGATCCTCGAGGACGCCCAGAACTCCGGCACGATGTTTGAGTACCCCGTCTCCTGGGGCGTCGACCTCCAAACCGAGCACGAGCGCTTCCTCACCGAGAAGCACTTCAAGCGCCCCACGTTCGTGACGGACTACCCGCGCGACATCAAGGCGTTCTACATGCGCCTGAACGACGACGGCAAGACCGTAGCCGCCGCGGACTGCCTGGTACCCGGCATCGGCGAGATCATCGGTGGCTCTCAGCGCGAGGAGCGCCTGGACGTGCTCGAGCGCCGCATCCAGGAGCTGGGCATGGACCCCGAGCAGTACAAGTACTACCTTGACCTGCGGCGCTATGGCGGCTGCCACCACGCGGGCTTTGGCTTGGGCTTCGAGCGCCTGGTCATGTACCTCACGGGCGTCGACAACATCCGTGACGTGCTGCCGCACCCGCGCACCGTGGGCAACGCGGACTTCTAAGGGCGCCAAGAGTAGGGGCAGGGCCTGTGATCGAGTGCTTCAAGACAACCGTCGAGGAGGACGAGAGCGGCGAGAGAGTCTTCCTCACCTCTCGAGTGCCGGGGCCCTGCCCGGGATGCTGGGTGAGCGTCGTAGCTCCCACCAAGCGGGAACGCGCCTGGATGCAAAACGAGATGGGCGTCATCCCGGACTTTGTCGCCTCTGCGCTCGATGACGAGGAGAGCTCGCGCATCGAGCGGGACGACGAGACCAGGCAGGTGCTCGTGATCGTGGATTGCCCTTTTGTGGAGGACAAGAGCGAGGCCGAGAGTACGTCGATCGTCCAGTACGACACGCATCCGCTCGCCGTGCTCTTCCTGCCCGAGAAGGACCTGGTCATGACTGTGAGCCTCAAGGAGAACTGGACTGTCTCCGCACTTGAGAGCGGCCGGGTCCGCGACATCAACACGACGCAGCGCACGCGCTTCCTGTTGCAGATTCTGTTGCACATCTCCAAGCGCTACCAGATTGACCTGCGGTCGGTAAACCGCCAGTTTCGTGAGAACGAGCGCGAGCTTCGGAGGTCCATGCGCAACGAGGAGCTCATCAAGATGCTGGGGTTCGAGAAGTCGCTGGTGTACTTCTCGACCTCGCTCAAGGCGCTCGACACCACCATCCAGCGCATAAGCTACGGACGTATCCTCAAGCTTTACGACGAGGACCGGGACCTCCTGAACGACACGTCCGTTGAGGTCAAGCAGGCCATCGAGATGTGCGAGATATACACGCAGGTCTACAACGAGACCATGGAGACGTTTGGCTCTATCATCAACAACAACCTCAACCTCACGATGCGCACCCTCGCCATCATCACGCTTGTGCTCTCGGTTCCCACGACGGTCTTCTCGTTCTACGGCATGAACACCGGGCTTCCCATGGACGAGACCTGGGTGTTCCCGGTCATCCTTTCCCTGGCACTATCCGTGTTTGCGACGTTCTGGATTCTCAAGAGCCGCGTTCTCAGGTAGCTGCCGGAGTGGGGCCCAGAAGTGCGACTCCATGCCGCGTCTGCCATCTAGTGGCGGGCGCGGCATTTTGCGTTGAGGCTTCGACCAATCGCGACGCCTGCGAGTTTGGCGCCCGCGCGGCGGATACCCTTACCGAGACGTGCAGGGGTGCGCTTCGGTTGAATATGGTGAGGGGTCAAGATGCGGGATGTTACACGTCGCCAGGCGTTCGGTCTTGCTGCCGGTGCGCTTGCAGCTATTGCGCAGGCGGGCTGTGCCACCACGCCCTCACAGGGCGGGGGCGATGATACCGAGAAGGACCGAAGCGTTAAGGGCATCGAGGCGCTTGACCCCAACGTAACCGCTGAGTGGGACAGCGCGTACTACACCCCTGCCTACGCGTCGCTCGACGAGGCAGTTCTCGCATCGCATGAGGTCGCGCGCACGATTGAGGCAGAGGGCATGGTGCTCCTGGCGAACAACGGCGTGCTTCCTCTGCCGGAGGGCTGCGCGGTGAGCCTTTTGGGCCGCTGCGCGGAGGACCCGCTCTTTGGCGGTTACGGGGCGGGATCGGTTGCGCCAGATGCGGTGTGCACCGGTTTCTATGATGGTCTTGCCGGGGCGGGGCTCGAGGTGAACCCCACCGTTCACGAATGGCTCTCCGCCCACGCGCAGGACCGGCCCCGCGGGGGGATCCAGACGCTGGACGTGCGCGCCACCACTACGTACTACATCGGCGAGCTGCCGTGGTCGAGCTATCCGGAGGGCGTGCGCGAAAGCGTCTCTGGGACCATTGCCGTGGTGGTTCTTGGCCGGGCGAGCGGGGAGGGCTACGACCTCTCGCTTGACCTTAACGCCTCGCTGGCAGACGAGCGCTTCTCGTCATTTGTCCCCAACGAGGAGACCGCAAACTATGCCGAGGGACAGCACTCGCTCCAGCTCACGACGGAGGAGCTGGGCCTTGTTGCGGGGGCGCGCGAGGTTGCGGACCACGTGGTGGTGCTTCTCAACACGGGAACCACGCTCGAGGTTGGGCCGCTTGTCGAGGATGGCAGCCCCTACCAGGTGGACGCGCTGCTTCATGTGGGCTTTCCCGGTGCGGTGGGCGCGGAGGTGGTGGGCGATGTCCTCTGCGGTAGGCGCAACCCATGCGGCCGGACCTGTGACCTCTGGGCTCGCGACATGCGTCTTGCCCCGAGCTTCAACACCATGGGAGAGCATCGCTACACCGACGTCCACGACTTCTACCCCGGCAACGAGACCACCGGCGACGGCGCGCGCTTCATGGAGTACCTCGAGGGCGTCTACGTGGGCTATCGCTACTTCGAGACGGCAGCCGCAATGGGCGCGCTCGACTACGACAATGCCGTGACCTTCCCGTTTGGCTATGGTCTCTCGTACACGAGCTTCTCGTGGTCGCTTCTCGACTGCCGACTGGACGGTGAGAACGTCGCACTCTCGGTGCAGGTTGCCAACTCCGGGCAGCTCTCGGGCAAAGACGTTGTCGAGGCATACGTGGGTGCCCCGTGGGACGGATCCGTCGAGAAGAGTTCGGTGGCGCTTGTCGCCTTTGCCAAGACTGGCGAGCTTGCGCCGGGCGAGTCCCAAAGGCTGGAGCTGAGCTGGCCGGTGCGCCAGATGGCAAGCTGGTCTGTGGCGGATGGCTGCTGGGTGCTTGCCGCCGGCTCGTACCAGGTCTCCCTTCGCACAGACTCCCATCACGTGGTGGAGACGAGCACGCTCGATCTGGACGAGAGGCGCTACCAGACCGATGACGCGACGGGCGCAGAAGTTGTCGCGCGGTTTCCCGATCTTGACGAGTACTTCGATAACCCGGCTGCCTCCGGTGCCGATGGTACACCGGTGCTTCTCACCCGCAAAGACATGCAGGGGAGCTTCCCGGCACCTGCGCAGGACAAGACGGCGGCATCGGTTGGTGTGACGCTTTCCATGTACGACGCGGCGGCGGAGGATGACGGGACGGCGACGGCACCGGAAACCGGCGCCCAGAACGGGGTCTCGCTCATCGACCTGAGGGGGCGCAAGTTCGACGACCCTCTGTGGGACGTGCTTCTCGACCAGCTATCCCGTGGCGACATGGTTGCCCTTGTCTGCACCAATGCTGGCGAGAAGATCGACTCCGTTGGCAAGCCCGCCACCGACTGGGACGACTCGCCGGTGGCGATGGGCGGCATGGAGCGCGGCGGCTCGCACTGCGTGTGGCCGAGCGAGTACCTGGTGGCGGAGACCTGGGACGTTGACCTGCTGCGCAGCATGGGCGAGGCTGTAGGCGAGGAGTCCCTCTCGTCCGGTATCTTTGGCTGGTGGAGCCCGGCCATCAACATGCACCGCTCGCCCTTCTCGGGCAGGAACTACGAGTACTACTCAGAAGATCCGCTGCTCACGGGGTCTCTTGCGCGAGCCATCGTAGACGGCAGCGCCTCTCGCGGCATGGTCAACATGCTCAAGCACTTCTGCGTGTACGATCAGGAGACCAGTCGCAGGGAGCACCTGTGCACGTGGGCCACGGAGCAGACAGTCCGCGAGATCTATGCGCGACCGTTCGAGATGGTGGTCAAGTCACCTGTGCGGCACGCCGTTCCCGCGCTGGATGCGTCGACAGGGGAGCAGACCCAGACCGAGGTGAATGTGCCGCTCTCGATGATGAGCTGCTACAGCTTCCTTGGAAACACCTGGGGCGGTGGCCGAGAGGACCTTCAGACGGGGTTGCTGCGTGACGAGTGGGGCTTCGACGGCGTCGTCCTCTCGGACTTCAGCGTGGACGACTATTACATGGACCACGACCAGGGGATTGCCGCCGGGACGGATCTCATGCTGGCGACCGCCGCCACGGGTACCGTCGCTGATCCGAGAAGCGCCTATACCCTCAACAACCTGCGGAGGTCGGTGCATCGGTACCTTTACGTGGTGGTCAACTCCAACGCAATGAACGGCATCTCGCCTACCGTGAGGGTTACGTACTCGTAGAGGTGGGGTGCTGCCGTTCGCCGCCGGAAGGGCCGTTTTGGCAGCAAGTGCGTACATAGTAAACGCTCCGGCGCCAAAATGACGCCGGAGCGTGGGGAATAGCGGAAAACCCGTACGAAATGAGCCTTCGGGCGCCACGCGAGAGACGCTGTGCATCGGGCGTCCCCCGCGGCGTCGTTACGCGCGCGGTGGCTCGCCGCCCATCTCCCAGGAGCGGGCGCTCTCGCAGGTAGCGTGCAGGGTGACCAGCAGCGTGTCCGCGGTGGGGAACCACCTGGTCGAGAGGACCGCCTCGCCGTGGTTCACGTAGACCTCCACGGCGGAGCCGTCCACCAGCACGCGGAGCTCGCGCAGAGTCGCAAGCGGAAGCACACGCTCGGTGCGGCCGGAGGCGGCCGTCTCGTCCGCAAACGTCATTCTCAGCAGTCCATCGCTGGCAGAGAAGGAAAGCTCGAGCTGCCCGTCCAGCCCCATCTCGAGGTCGCCCTCGATGCCCAGAAGCTCGATGTCGGCATGGTGATGGGGGAGGATCGCACCCACGGTGGGGTTCACGGGCTGGGCAAAGCCGCGAAGGCCGTCTATCTCGGCAACCGGCCACTGGCGGAGAAGCCCATCCGCACCCACCGTGACCTCGCGCGGCACGGTGAGACAGTGGCACCAGGTAAGACCGTCCGGCGCCGAGGTATACTCCGCGTCTGGCATGCCCATCCAGCCAATAAGGATGCAGCGGCCCTTCTCGTCCTCGAAGACCTGCGGCGCGTAGAAGTCAAAGCCCCAGTCAAGCTCGACGAAGCTCGTCTCATCCACCTGCGTGGTTGCAAGGATGCCCCGCGGCAGCGGGAAGTATCCGGCCTGGTAGAGGTTCTGCCAGCGCGTGGGCTCGCTGGGCAGGCCTTGCGGACAAACCACGAGGTAGTCATGGCCGTCCACCTGGATGACGTTGGGGCACTCCCACATGTAGCCAAAGGGGTGCGCAGACTCGATGCGCCCGCGGTACGTCCACGTTACGGCGTCGGAGGACTCGTAGAGAATAACGTCGCCCACGTCGTCTGAGCGACGGGCGCCCAGCACCATGTAGTAGCGGCCGTCCTGCTCCCAGACCTTGGGGTCGCGCACGTGGCGCGTGAGGTCGGAGGGATAGTCCTCGGGGCGGAGCAGGGCCTTCTTCTCAGAGAGGGAGATTCCATCCTCGCTTGTGACCATAATCTGGTTGGCGTCGCGCCCGGTGTGGATGTGATCGCCCTCGTACTTCACGTTGCCGGTGTAGTAGAGGCGCAGGAGGTCACCCCCGTCCGGTGCACCGCCCGCCACCACGAGCGCCGAGCCAGAGTAGACGCCGTCGGCGTCTTCGGGGATCGAGGGCATGAGGGGCTCGCCCAGGTCCTCCCAGCGCACCAGGTCGCGGCTCGCAAAGTGGCCCCAGCCCTTCTTGCCGGCCGCTGGCCAGGCAGGGTCTGCCTGGTAGAAGACATGGTAGGTACCGTGGAACTGGCAGAGGCCGTTGGGGTCGTTGAGCCACCCCTGGCGTGGGGCCAGGTGGAAGTGGGGCGTCCAGCGCTCGTGCGTGGGGGACATGGGGCTCCTCTCAAGTGGGTGCGGATATGCGAGACGGGCGGCCACCAGAGGCGACCGCCCGTATGTGGAGCAGTGGTTGCGCCTAGCGCGTGGCCACCACGGCGTCACCGGCCTTGACCTCGCCGGTTGCGAGCTGGTCAACCGAGGAGTATGCGTCGGTGTTGGTGATCACGAGCATCGTGGTGGCCTTCTTGCCGGCCTCCTTGATGGCGCCAAGGTCGGCCTCCATGAGGACGTCGCCGCGCTTCACGTGGTCTCCCACCTTGGTGAAGGGTGTGAAGGGCTCGCCCTTAAGCTCAACGGTGTCGATGCCAATGTGGATGAGAATCTCTGCACCAGCGTCGGAGAGCAGGCCAAGGGCGTGTCCGGTCTCGGCGACCACGGTCACGGTGCCGTCGACAGGCGAGACAATCTTGCCATCTTTGGGCTCGACTGCGATGCCCTTGCCCATGGCGAGCGAGGCAAAGACGGGGTCGGAGACGTCGGTCAGAGCGACGGCAGTGCCAGCGGCGGGGGCGCCGATGGTCTCAGCCTTGGGAGCGTCGGCTGCGGGGGCCTCAGCCTTCTCCTCGGCCTCGAGGGCGCGCACCTCGTCGGCGGCAGCAGCGGTCTCGGCGGCAACCTTCGCGGGCGCCGCGGCGGTCTCCTTGTCACGGTATGCCATGGAGGAGAGGCCAAAGGCCACGCCAAACGCCACGGCGAACATCACGATGTACTGCAGCGGCTGCGCGATGCAGAGCAGGATGCCAAAGATGCCGGTGACGCCAGTGCCGGAAGCGGCAAGGTTGAAGATGAAGCAGCACAGGGCACCGCAGGCAGAGCCAATCATGCCGCACACGAAGGGCTTCATGTTGGGCAGGTTCACACCAAAGATTGCGGGCTCGGTGATGCCGAGCAGGCAGGAGATGCCGGCGGGGACGGCGAGGGACTTGGTCTTCTCGGAGTGGGTCTTGAGCGCAACGGCCAGGCAGGCGCCGCCCTGGGCGATGTTGGCGGCGCTGGCGATGGGCAGCCAGTAGGTGACGCCGTACTGGGCGAGCATGGAGACGTCGATGGCGGTGTACATCTGGTGCAGGCCGGTGACAACGGAGGGCGAGTAGATCAGGCCGATGATGATGTAGCCAATGCCGAAGGGAACCTGGAGCAGCCACATGAGCAGGCCGAGGATGTTGTTCTCAAGCCAGACAAAGATGGGGCCGACGAAGAGGATCGTGATGTAGGCGGCAAGAGAGACCGACAGCAGCGGGGTGAGGAAGAGGTCGAACATCTCGGGGACGACCTTGTGGAGCCGCTTCTCGAAGAAGCAGAGGATCCACACGCCCACCAGGATGGGGATGACGTGGCCCTGGTAGCCCACCCAGTCGATGCTGTAGATGCCCGGGATCACGTCGAGCGTGACCATGGTTCCCTCGGCGATGGCGGTGCTGGCGCTGTATGCGTTGATGAAGTCGGAGCTTATGAGCAGCGCGCCGAGCGAGGCGCCGAGGTAGGGGTTGCCCCCAAAGACCGTAGCGGCGGAGAAGCCCAGGAGAATCTGGAGGTTGCCAAGGGCGCAGGCGTTGATGAGAGACGCGATGCGCCACCAGACGCTCGTGGTGTCGAGCGCGATGATGCCCTGAGATCCCATGTAGGAGAGGGCACCCATGATGCCCATGAGCATACCGGATGCCACGATAGCGGGGATGATGGGCACAAAGACGTCCGAGAGGACCTTGATGGCGCGCTGGAACGCGTTGCCCTGGTTGGCAGCGGCCTCCTTGGCCTCCGCCTTGGAGGCGGCGGTGACGCCGGACTGCTTGATGAACTCGTCATAGACCTTGTCCACGGTGCCGGTTCCAAAGATCACCTGGAGCTGGCCCGCTGCCTGGAAGTTGCCCTTGGCACCAACCACGTCATCGAGCTTGGCCTTGTCGACCTTGCTGTCGTCTGCGATGACCAGGCGTAGGCGGGTGGCGCAGTGCGCCGCCGAGACGATGTTGCTCGAGCCGCCGATCGCCTCCAGAACCTCGCGTGCCGCTTCTGCGTAGTCCAGAGCCATGTGGTCTCCCTTCCCCAACCAGTGCACATGAACATGGAACCGTTCTCACATACGATTTCATCGAGTAGAAAGTTGTTTAAACTAGCTGTCTATGAAATCGTTCTCACATGTCCAATAGTAGCCAATGACCGGCTGAGCAAATGTGGATTGCAGGAATAACGGTGAGTGGTTGAAAAACGGGTGTGAACGGTCTCACATCACAGTGGCGCTGCTGGCGCCACGGTGGCTAGCGCGAGCTGGTACGGGCGTAGATCTCGTAGCCCATGCGCAGCTCACGGGGGACTCCATCGCCATCGGTCATGGCGTCTACCAGCATTTTTGCCGCCTCGACGCCACTGGTGAGGTAGTAGAAGTGGACGGTTGTGAGGCTGGGGGTCATGATCTTCGAGAGCTTGGAGTCTCCTACGCCTGTCACCTGGACGTCCTCGGGGATGCGCTTGCCGTATTCGCGCAGGCAGGTCATGGCGCCAAAGGCAATGTCATCGGTGGCGCAGACAAGGGCGTCAACGTCCGGCACGGCATCAAGGATCTTCTCGGCGCAAAGGTAGCCGGAGTCCACCGAGAAGGTGGCGCTCTGCTGTGCCTTGGGGCTCACGGCAACGCCTTTGCTGGTGCAGGCGTCCATGAATGCACGGTGGCGCTCTCGCCCAGCAGCCACGTCCTTCTCGTAGACGCCAATGTAGCCTGGGGTGTGGGAGGTCTTGAGGATGGAGCGCGTGAGGTCGTAGACAGCGTGGTAATCGTCCTGGTAGACGCATGAGTGGCCATCCAGGCGCTGGCCAAGTATCACCACGGGAATGTTGAGCGAGTCCAGCGCCTTGTGATGGGCATGCGTGAACACCGTGGCAATGAGGATGATGCCGTCCACCTTATTGCGCTCGGCAAAGAGGTTGAGGTAGTCCACCTCGACCTTCTCGTCATTGTCTGTATTGGCGAGAAGCACCTGGTAGCCGTTCTGGCCAAGCACCTTGGTGATGCCCGCAACCATGCGGCTTACGGAGTGCGAGTTGATTTTGGGAATGATGACGCCCACAAGCTTAGTCTTGCCCGTGCGCAGCGTGCGCGCCTGCTGAGAAGGCACATAGCCCGTCTCGTTGATGACGCGCGAGATAAGCTCGCGCTTCTCCTTTGAGACGTAACCGTCATTGAGATAGCGCGAGACGGTCGCCCGCGAGACTCCCGCGAGCTTTGCGATCTCGTTTATGTCCACGCTCCCCGCCTTCCCTCATGCGCATGCGTTCCCCTCACGCATTATGAGAACGATACCAGATGACGAACGTGTCGGTTGGGCGAATGCGGCGAGGGGCATGGGGTAAGCTCTTGGGCGGAGTGCCGCGTCACGTGATCGGCACGGAAGGGAGCACGCCATGCTGATGGAGGATGTGCGCGAACGCATCGTCGCGTTTGGCAAAAGGATTGCCACAGAGGGCCTTGCCGTGGGGACGAGTGGAAACCTCTCCGAGTATGACCCGGTGACAGGCCTGATGGCCATCAGTCCCTCGGGGCTGGGGTACTTCGAGACCACTCCTCAGGACGTTGTGGTGCTCCGACTGGATGGCAGCGTAGTCGAGGGGAGCCGCCGGCCCTCCTCCGAGGCGCCGCTCCACGCCGAGGTCTACCGTCGCCGCCCGGTCGCCCGTGCCGTGGTACACACGCACTCGCCCTATGCAACCACGCTAGCCGCGCTTGGCGAACCCATCCGTGCGGTGCACTTCACGATTGCGGACTCGGGCGCGGAGGAGGTGCCCCTCTCGCCCTATGTCACGTTTGGCACGCCCGAGCTGGCAGCTTCGGTGGGCAAGACCTTTGGCGAGCACCCCGAGACCAACGCAGTGCTCATGGAGAATCACGGGCTTGTTGCGTGTGGCCCAAGCATGGCGGCCGCCTTTGGGCTTGCCGTTAACCTTGAGTTTGTGTCGCGCATCCAGTGGCAGGCGGAGTGCGTAGGCACGCCGCGCGTGCTTTCGGGTGAGGAGGTCACGGGCGTTTCAAAGCGCTTCGAGACCTATGGCCAGCCTGCCGGCGACAAGGCATAAAGGCTGCCGTGGCGGGATTTTTCTCCCTGGGAAATTAATCCCGCAAAAGGAGGAACGTGTGATTGACGAGATAGACAAGGGCGCTTGGCCGCTGCGCTTTGACTCCGACGGGCACTTCCGTGTGCTGCAGCTCTCGGACATCCAGGAGACGTCTCACGTGCGCGAGGACACGATGACGCTTCTTCGCGCGGCGCTCGACGAGGCCAAGCCCAACCTCGTGGTGCTTACCGGCGACCAGGTGAAGGGCTATGCGGTGGAGTTCGCTCTGGGGGAGAACGCGGAGCGAGCGCGTACGGTGGTGAGGAAGATCTGCTTGCCTATGGTCGAGCGGAACATTCCCTTTGTGGTGACCTATGGCAACCACGATCGCCAGTGCGGCATTGGAAACGATGAGCAGGAGAGCTGGTACAAGGCCATTCCCGGATGCCTCAACGGCATTGTTGCCGCACGGGAGCCCAAGCTCTACCACGGGGCCGGCACGCTTGCCGTGCCCGTGCTTTCCCACGAGGGCGAGGACGTGCGCTTGGCCGTGATGGTGGCAGACTCCGGCGCGGGCTCGGGCAGTAGCGGCTATGAGCCCTTCGACCCCGCGCTCACCAACTGGATTACGGGGTGCGCGCAGCAACTTGCAGAGCGAGTGGGCCATAAGGTGCCCTGTATCCTCTACCAGCACATTCCCCCCGTCCAGGTCTACGACTGCCTTCGTGACGCCTGCGAGGGCGAGCATGGGGTTCCGGGGTTCCGCCTTCACTACCGTCCCGGTTGCACGCTTGTGCCTATCGACGACCTTCGCGTTTCCGGAGGGCTTCGAGAGCCCGTGTGCAGTCCGGATGCGGATACCGGCGAGATTGCCGCCCTTACGCGCGAGGGGAGTACCTTCGCCGTCTACTTTGGCCACGACCACAAGAACACGCTTGTCTCCCATTACGGAAACATCGACCTTGGATACGCGCCCTCTGCCGGCTTTGGCTCCTATGGGCCCGGGACCATGCGAGCGGCGCGCCTCTTCTCGTTTGACGAGCAGAACGCGGCACTCTACACCACGCGCCTGCTCACGTATGCGGAGCTTGTGGGGTCTCGCACGGAGCGCCCGATTACCGACTGGACCTCCGAGCGCGTGCCCGTCTCGACGGAGGAGGCGCGCGAGATGGCGCGGCCTGCGCTTCCGGTGCTTGGCGCGGCGGCAATCGCGGCGTTTGCGCTCGGCGTGGCAAAGCGACAGAGAAGGGGCAGGTAAATGGCAGAGAAACCCAAAGAAGAGCCTGAAGAGAGACCTGGCGAGAAATCCGGAGAGAAACCCGACGAGAAGAAGGCCGCCGGCCGAAGTCTCACCAAGCTCAACATGAAGCGAACCGTCCTGGTGACGCTGCCCTTCATGGGAGCGCTCACGTTCTGGCAGGCCTACGACGGCCTGGTGCCGCTCATGTTCAAGAACACCTTTGACATGGGTGACACGCTCACCGGCGTCTTCATGTCGCTCGACAACGTGCTCGCACTATTCATGCTTCCTCTTATGGGTGCGCTCTCCGACCGGACGACCACGCGTTGGGGCAGGCGCACCCCATTTATTGTGGTGGGAGCGCTTCTCGCCGCAGCGCTCACCCCGCTCATTGCCGTGGCAAACTCGATGCACAATCTCCCGCTCTTTGTGACTGTGCTTGTGGCGACGCTTGTGGTGCTCTCGATCTACCGCTCTCCCTCCGTGGCGCTCATGCCCGACGTCACCCCACGCCCAGTGCGCAGCAAGGCGGACGCCTTCAACTCACTCATGGCCGCGGTGGGCGGGGTGATTGTGCTTGTCGCCATCTCGCTTCTTGTTCCGGCCGAGGAGAACCCGGACTACATACCCGTCTATCTTGTCATTTCCTTCATGCTGCTGATAACGACCATCATCTTCATGGTATTCTTCCGCGAGCCGAAGGAAGTCGAGGCGATGCATCGCGAGAGTGCCGAGCTGGGTATCCCCGAAGATGAGATCGAGGCTTCCGACGAGGGGGGCAAGGAGCGCGAGACGGACCCGGTCAAGCGGCGCTCGCTTGTCTGCGTACTTGTCTGCGTCTTCTTCTACTTCATGTCGAACAACGCCGTGACCAGCGGCATCTCGCGCTATGCAGACGTGGTGTGGGGGATGGCCGGCGGCTCCTACGCGCAGGTGCAGACCGTGGCCACGCTTGCGGCTATTGTCGCCTACATGCCCATGGCCGAGCTTTCCTGCAAGATTGGCCGAAAGGTCACCACGTACATTGGCATCGCGCTCATGGTGGTGTCCCCGCTGCTCATCTCGGGTGCCTCGGGCTTCTCGGCGATTATCTACGTGTGGGTTGCTCTCTTTGGCATTGGCATGGCGACGGTCTCGCTCACCGTGTATCCCATGATCATGGAGCTGGCGAGTGCCAACTCGACGGGGCGCTACACCGGTTTCTACTACACGGCAAGCATGTCCGCGCAGGTGGTGACGCCCATTCTCTCTGGTGCCGTCATGCAGTTTGTGGGCTACCAGTACCTCTACATCTACGTTGCCATCTGCGCTGCCATCTCAGCCGTGCCGCTGCTGTTTGTGAAGAACGCGGACTCGCTCACGATGGACGAGGTGCGCGAGCGTCAGGCCGCGGCGGAGGGGGAGAAGCGCTAGGCGGTTTCCCGCGTGCTGTTGCCGCATGAAGGGCCACCTCGGGCGTGGAATTGGCGCCCGAGAGAGGGTCTCGTATGGAATCGCGTCTGAAACCCACGCTCCGGCGTCATATTCTCGCCGGAAGAAGCGTTTCCGCAGATGCGTCGGAGAAGAACGACCCCCGGTGCCGGCCAGGCGCCGGGGGTCGTTTGCGTTCCGCGTATGTGTTCGAGAAGCTACAGCGCGCAGGACCAGCGGATGTTCTCGTCGTCCAGCTTGGTGGGGTCGAAGTCATCTTCCACGAGGCGAGGCCCGTTGAAGCGGCGGTCACGCACGACCTTCGCGGGAACTCCGGCAACCGTTACATCGTGCGGCACGTCGTGGACAACGACGGAGCCTGCGGCAACCTTGGAGTTATCGCCTATGGTGATATTGCCCAGCACGATGGCGCCGGCGCCCACCATGACGTTGTTGCCCAGCGTGGGGTGGCGCTTACCGCCGTGCTTGCCGGTCATGCCAAGGGTGACCCCCTGGTAGATAAGGCAGTCATCGCCAATGATCGACGTGGCGCCAATGACCACGCCAATACCGTGGTCAATCGAGAAGCGCCGGCCAATCTGCGCAGAGGGGAAGATGTCCGCCCCAAGCTTGCGACGCGTGCGCTTGGCAAGGAGCAGAGCAAGGCTTCTCATGCCGTGGGTGTAGAGCCAGTGGTGACGCCTATAGGCCCAAACGATATGGGTTCCGGTCGAGTAGAACACGATGTCCCAGATTGAGCTTGCCGCCGGGTCGCGTTCGAGCGCCGCATGGGCGTCCTCGCGCATGACCTCGAAGAGCGACATCTCGTCAACGGTGCGCGTGTCCTCGGCGGAGCCAGCAGTGCTGGCGACGCCAGTCGTTGCGGTGGCCATTAGAGGTCCATCGAGAGGTAGCGCTCGCCGGTATCCGGGAGGATGGCAACGATGACCTTGCCCGCGTTCTCGGGACGCTTGGCAAGCTCGACGGCGGCGGCAACGGCTGCGCCCGAGGAGATGCCAACGAGCAGGCCGTAGTCAGCAGCGAGGCGCTTCTTGGTGTCGATGGCGGTTGCGGAGGTGACGGGCACGACCTCGTCGACAACGGAGGCGTCATACGTCTTGGGGATGAAGCCCGCGCCAATGCCCTGGATCTTGTGGGAGCCGGCAGGCTTGCCCTCGAGGACCGCGGACTCTGCGGGCTCCACGGCGATGCCCTGGACGGAGGCCTTCTTCTCCTTGAGGAAGCGGGCAGTGCCGGAGATGGTGCCGCCGGTGCCAACGCCTGCCACGATGAAGTCGACCATCCCCTCGGTGTCTGCCCAAACCTCGGGGCCGGTGGTCTCGTAGTGGGCCTGCGGGTTTGCGGGGTTCACAAACTGGCCGGCAACGATGGCGCCCGGGGTCTCCTGGCGAAGCTCCTCTGCCTTGGCGACGGCGCCCTTCATGCCATCCTTGCCCGGCGTGAGGACAATCTGCGCACCGTAGGACGCGGCGAGCTTACGACGCTCGATTGACATGGTCTCGGGCATGACGAGGATCATCTTGTAGCCTCTCGCGGCCGCGAGCATGGCAAGGCCAACGCCGGTGTTGCCCGACGTGGGCTCGATCACGGTGCCGCCAGGCTTGAGGCTGCCATCCTTCTCAGCTGCGTCGAGCATCGCGCGCGCGATGCGGTCCTTCACGGAGCCGCCGGGGTTGGTAGCCTCGTACTTGCCGTAGATGGTTGCTGCGCCATCTGCGAGTTCCGAAAGGTCTACCAGGGGGGTTGAGCCAATAAGGGCCTCGATCTTCCTTGCTGCCTTCATCTTTCTACTCCTTGTGCGTCTGGTGACGAGGCAAGTCGGCTGCCCCCACTGGGGCTCCTCCGCCGGACAACTCGTCAGGAACAAGGGTGACACTTATAAACCCACTCCACAAGTAGGAATTAATGAATGGAAATAAATCCCATTCCAACGGTGGGATATTGCTGAATCCATACCACCGATTGGTATCTTCTGCGAGATACCCACAATATGTCGTTATGCATGAGACAAAGGTGAGACAAAGGGATACTCCCTTTGTCTCATGGCCGCATGCGGAGAAAACCATGCCGCCCACGTGAGGTATGACGAATTCGTTACGCGGAGAGGGGTAGGGGATGAGTAATTTGGAACTATAGGCACAGGGCCATGGGTTCTCGGCCGGGAGTGGCAATCTTTGTGAGGGATGCCATGAACTCGGGGTACCCCATTAGAACGGGGGAGTGTCAGAGGCGAGGAAGCGCTGGTGCGTCGCGTAGACGCTCCAACGATCGTGCGAGCGCTCGCGCATCTGCCGCGCGGCGCCGTCGAGTCCGCGCAAGCGCACAGACGCGGCCTCACCCTCGTGAGGACACGTCCGCATTTGCGGTCCAGCATGCTGTTGCGGCGAGAAACGCGCGTGTGCACGAGACGCCCATCCCACAGCTTCCGTCGTACACGGCACATCACTCGCGAGGGAGGTCGCTGGCGGCGCTTCCCGTAGTGGCGGCGGCGCTCCTCATTGTTGCAATTGTGCTCGCGGTGGCCGCGTAGCGGAGGCAACGTTAGTAGAGCGGCAGGCTCCCAGTGATGGGGTCGATCTTCTCGGCCGGAAGCGGCTCGAAGGCCAGACAGGTGAGCGTTGCCTCGCCATGGAACTCGGTGAGACCGGCATCGCGCACGAGAGCCACGGCAAAGCCCTGCTCCCGGCCCTTCTCTGCAATGTCGAGCAACGCGTCCTCCGAGTCTACGTACACGCAGACCTTTGCCACGCCGGAGTCGAACCAGTCCGAGAGCGCGGTGGAGTCTGCCTCGGGGTGGTCGAGGTAGACCCATGTGGGCGTTCCGTCTGGTGCCGTGCGAACACGCACCTGGTCAAGACGCCCTTCGCGCGCAAGCGCCATGAGCGTTGCCTCCACGCAGGCGTGCCCTGCCTGGGCAGCGATCTTGCCCTTGCGCATCTTGAGGTCGCGCCTCATGACGATCATCTGCTTGGACTTGTAGCCTGCCATGTCATTCCTCACTGCTGGGACGATACGTAGCTGTTGTCGACGGTGATTTTGCAGATTGCCTGCGGATACTTGGACGTGACGATCTTTGATATGGCGGCGCGGAGCTCGTCGTTGGTCATCGCCAGGTCGTGCGGGCGCACGCAGTCAAAGATTACGTTGGTGTGGGTGGGGCCGGGCACGGTGCGCAGGTCGTGAATCGTGAGGCGCGGGTCTATCTCCTTGATGTGAATCGAGATCCAGTGGCGCATGTCGGAAACCCGGGGGTCGTTTGTCACGATGGGGTCGTAGTGGAGGGTCATGACCAGGCCTTCCTTAAGAAAGTCTTGCTCGATGTTGTCGAGGAGGTCGTGGGAGGCAAAGACGTCGCCCTCGCCGGCCATCTCCACGTGCGCGCTTGCAAACTGCCGGCCGGGGCCGTAGTCATGCACCATGAGGTCGTGGGTTCCCAAGACGCCGGGATAGCTCATGATCTTGTCGTGGATGTGCTGGATGAGCGCAGGGTCCGGCGTACGGCCAAGGAGCGGGTCGATGGCGTCGCGCACAAGGGAGAAGCCGCTCCAGCAGATGAATGCTCCCACCACGGTGCCTGCGATGCCATCGAGGTCAAAGCCCGTGAAGTACGAGACAATGGCAGCGGCGAGAACGGCACCAGAGGTAATGACGTCGTTTCTCGAGTCAATGGCCGTGGCCTCGAGCGTCTCGGACGAGATGCGCTTGCCCATCGAGCCGTTGAAGAACGCCATCCATGACTTGACGGCCATCGAGAGCACGAGAACCACGACAACTGCCGGCCCAAACTCCGTTGGCTCCGGCGAGATGATCTTCTGGACCGACGTGATGACCAGGTTGATGCCCACAGCAAGTACCAGTGCGGCAACGGTGAGCGAGGCCAGGTACTCAAAGCGACCGTGACCATAGGGGTGCTCGTCGTCGGCGGGCTTGCTTGCAAGCTTGAAGCCGAGAAGCGCGACTATGTTGCTGGAGGCATCGGACAGGTTGTTTACGGCGTCTGCAATGATTGAGACGGAGCCCGCAATAAAGCCCACGATTCCCTTTGCTATGCAGAGAACCACATTGCATATGATGCAGACGATGCCGGCAAACTGCCCATAACGCGTTCTACCTGCTGGTTCTGTCGTGCTCACGCCAGATAGGAACGTACGTACAAGCCAATCGGTCATCGTTGCCATCTCCCCTCATTGAGCAATATCCAAGCACTGCCACCCGTTGCTGTGATTTGGGCAATTGGGCATGAGTCTAGCCCTTTTCCGTGAGCGGGGCGAAGGACCCCCCAAGCGTCACGATTCGACCGTATGCGAATCTGTCACATTTCTGACGGCCAATGGCCTCAGGCGTTCTATCTGCAGGTTAGAGGCTGATTTTCGAGACTTGCGCTCGCCGAATGACGCTTGTCGCAGCACCATGAGTCCAATATGCGTACGTGTGTTCGTATATCATCGGGCCACGAATTCTCATTGGGGGGAGGATGCAATGGACGCTGCGTTTGTAGTGGGTGCCCCACTGGCGATGGCGTGCCTGCTCGGCTCCTGCCTCGTGGGCGGAGCGGGATGTGCTATGGCTCGGCGCGAATTTGTCGGATGGCCGGTGTGGACACGAATTATTGCAAGTCTTTGCGGTGCGCTTGCGGGCTTCTGCGTGAGTGCAACTGCAACGAGCTGGTGGGAGTTTGCAGAGCTTACGGCCTTAGTGGCGGTGCTTCTCGCCAGCAGTGTAACTGATTTAGCCCGGCGCATCATACCCAATAGCTTGGTAGCCGTAGCCATCATGGCACGCTGCGTGTATCTCTGGTTGAAGGCCACGTTTCCAGGTACCGGAAGCATGTGGTCTAGTGATGCTCTGGAAGAGTTGGAGATATCCCTTCTTGGCGGGGCGACGGTGCTGTTTGTTCTCGTAGCTACGCGCGCTCTATGGATACGAGTGAGGGGCAGCCCTCGGCAGAGTCTTGGCGGCGGCGATGCCAAGCTCCTTTCGGCATGCGGGGTGTACCTGGGACCGATTGGGGGAATGGCATGCGTTGCCCTCTCGTGCTTGCTTGCCCTTGCATGCTGCCTTGGCGCCTGGGCAATCGGGCAAATATGCGGGGTGAGAGGGCCGTTTCCAAAGGCGTTTCCACTTGCTCCACTCGTGTTGGCTTCAATAGTCATTCTGACCGCCTACCGAGCATTTTGACCGTTCGCACCTTGTGCTCATTCCAATTTGTTTCATAAAAAGTTTTTTGGTGTTGGGAGGGCTGCGGTAGTCGTACCATAAGTGAGCCACTGGCGGTCCCCCAACACCCGCCGGCGGTTCGGCTGGGACCTGCGGCCCCGTGTCGCCCCCTGTCGAATGGTCTTGCCCTTCGAGTGCGCGGCCTCGCGCCCCGGTCGTCTCCCCCTACGTCGGGGTGCTTGACGGCCGCAATGTCGGTGCGCTTGCATCGCGTTACACTCGTGGGGCAAGGCCTGTATGTAGTTCGGCACGTGCCGATTGGGGGACCGTGTGATAAAACTCATCCTTTCTGACCTTGATAACACCCTTGCGTGGGCCGGCGAGCACATCGTCACACCGCATGCTCGTGCTGCCATCCACGCCGCACAGGCTGCGGGCGTGCACTTTGCCCCCGCCACGGGAAGGGCCCCCTCGGCGCTCGGTTGGATGTTCGACGACGATGAGGCCTGCCTTGCAACCGTTTTGGCTGACAACGGCCAGCTCATCTATGTTGATGGCAAACTCGTTCACGAGGTTCCACTCGATCTTGAGGTGCTTCGTCGTTGTGCGAGAACGCTTGACGGAATGGATGACGCATGGCTTGTTGTTGACTACGTCGATACGGGCGAACAGTACGCGGTTGGGGCTCCCGTCGACTATCTCGAGAAGCATAGGGTGCCGTACTTCTTTGCGGTGACGGGCAGCGTCGATGAGGTGCCCGACCGTCCAACCGTCAAGGCGAACGTTCGTGTTGTGGGCGACTTTGAGCGCGGACATGAGGTGCGCGCTGCCCTTAAGGATGCCTGCCCCGAGTTCGACTTCGTCTTTCCCATGCAAGAGCGTCCACACATTGACATCCTGCCTGCGGGTTGGGACAAGGGGGTGGCGGGGGAGTGGCTGGCGCGCAACCTTGGCATCACGAATGACGAGGTCTGCTGCTTTGGCGATGCCGAGAATGACCTCCCCCTTTTCACGCGTTTCAAGAACTCCGTGGCGGTTGCCAATGCCACGCCGGTTGCCGCCAAGGCGGCCCATTGGCACATTGGACGAGCGGATGAGGATGCGGTGGCAGATGCCATTCTCGACATTGCCCGGTCTACCCAGGCGGGCAAGATGCCTTTGTTCATGCGTGACTAAGGGCGGCGCACGCCTGTGCCCAACGTCTCTCGGTAGCCATCTCGTAAACCAGTCATGGCTCGTCGCTGGTCAGGGCTACCATGTGTTGTTACAAGTTCGGGGCCATTTCTGTGCGATTGGGGAGTCATGAGGGTTACCGACAAGCTTGCGGCTGGGCAGACGCTCTCATTCGAGATTTTTCCGCCCAAGGGAGAGATGCCGCTTGAAGAAGCGTATCGAGTAGCTTCCCAGATTGCGGAGAACAAGCCGGACTGGATTTCTGTGACGTACTCTGCGGGTGGCTCAGGCAACTCGGCAAACACCGTTCCCATAGCTGCCAGGATTGAGGGCGACCTTGGGGTCACTGCGCTTGCGCATCTTACCTGCATGGGCGCAACCGCTAGCGATGTTGATTCCTACGTGGACAGCCTTCGCGCGGCAGGCATCCAGAATGCGCTCGCGCTTCGAGGCGATCGCAGGCCGGGCGCAGACGTGGTCGATTTCGCGCATGCCTCCGATCTTATCGCCCACCTGCGCAAGACCGCGCCCTCACTGTGCATTGGTGCTGCTTGCTATCCCGAGGGCCATGTTGAATCTGCCTCACTTGACGAGTCCATGCGCGCTTTGCGCATCAAGCAGGAAGCGGGCGCGGACTTCCTGGTATCCCAGCTTTTCTTCGACAACGACGACTTCTACCGTTTCCGCGAGCAGTGCCTGCGCTATCGGATCAAGCTCCCCGTTGTTGCCGGCATCATGCCCTTCACGAGCGTCAAGCAGATCCAGCGCATGGCGTTTAACTGCGGCGCGTCCATCCCCGCCAAGGTCGTGAAGCGCCTTGTCCGCGCGGGTGACGACCCTGCCGCCCAGGCCCATGCGGGTATCGAGTATGCGTGCGAGCAGATCTGTGACCTTGCTGAGAACGGCGTTGACGGTATCCACATCTACAGCATGAACCACCCGGAGATTGCCCGCGCCACTCACGACGCCCTTGCCGCCATGGGCTACCTGGGGTAGTCCCATGGTCGAGTCGTATGCCATAGACTCCATCGACCGCTCCGAGGTCCTGCGCTACATGGGCTATGCCGGCCAGAGCATGACGCCGGAGCTAGAGGGACGCATCGACGCCAGTATGGAGTGCTGCCTTTCCATCGGCGTGCCGCGCGGCGTCTGGCGTATCTTCGATGTGGACGGGCGCAGTGCGAAGGAGGACGGCACGCCGTTCGTGCGGCTAGCCGGCACGTCATTGGAGCTTCTCGGCGCCTCCATGCAAAAGCACATGGACGGTGCCGTTGCGGTTGGCGTTATGGCAGTGACCGTTGGCATGGGGGTCGAACGCGAGCTGCGTCGTCTCTCGCTTACCGACCGTGTGGGGCAGGTTGTCTTTGACGCTGCGGCCACAACGCTTGTCGAACGCACTGCCGATGCCTGCGAAGCGTCCATCGTTGCGGCGGGCCACGAGCGCGGTCTCTTTGCCAACTTCCGCTTTAGCCCCGGCTACGGTGACATGCCCATGACAACCCAGACCGTTCTTCTGCAGACGCTCGACGCCCAGCGTCAGCTGGGCATCACCCTCACGGACACCATGCTCATGGTGCCAACCAAGAGCGTGACCGCCGTAGTGGGCCTCTTCGAGACCATCCAGCCCTCAACGCACGCAACCTGTGCGGGCTGTCCCTGCTTTGACTTCTGCATCATCCGGCCAACAGGCCACACCTGCCGCGGATAGCGGCGAGAGGAGCTGATCATGAGCGCCAAAAGTCCCGCACAGGGAGATTCGCGCTGGCCAAAGGATCGCCTTGTTCCCCGCTCGCGTCGCGTGCGCGACGAGCACCTCGCGGCCGTGCTGCGTGGCGAGGAGTTCCTGCTCTTCGATGGAGCCATGGGAACGCAGCTGCAGGCGCGCGGCCTTGCCGCCGGCGAGTTGCCAGAGTTGCTCTGCCTCACCAACCCCACCGAGATTCGCGAGGTGCATGCCGCCTACGTTGCCGCCGGTGCCGAGGTCGTGACCACCAACACCTTTGGCGCCAATGCCGCAAAGTTGGGCGATGCAGCAAGCGTCGAGAAGGTCTTCTCGGCGGCTGTTGCCTGCGCGCGCGATGCAGGCGCCCGCTACGTGGCTGCTGATCTTGGTCCTACGGGACAGCTCCTCAAGCCCATGGGGCCGCTTCCCTTCGACGATGCGTACGACCTCTTTGCCGAGCAGGTCCGTGCCGCCGACGCCGCTGGTGCAGACCTCTTTGTGATCGAGACCATGGCAGACCTCGCCGAGGCGAAGGCGGCGCTGCTCGCCGTGCGCGAGAACTCCGACCTTCCGGCATTTGTGACGATGACCTTTGGGGAGGACGGCCGCACCTTCCTAGGAACCACGCCGGAGGCTGCTGCAATTACGCTTTCCTCCCTTGGGGCAGATGCCGTGGGCATCAATTGTGGTCTTGGCCCTGCGGCGGTGGCGCCGCTGGTCAAGCGCATGCTTCCTTGGGCGTCATGTCCCGTGATGGCTCAGGCTAACGCTGGCCTCCCGCACGTGGTCGACGGTGTGACCACCTACGACGTGGGGCCTGAGGAGTATGCTGCCGCCGTCGCAGACATGCTGGATGCGGGCGTCACCGTGATTGGCGGCTGCTGCGGCACCACACCCGAGCACATATCCCGCGAGCGTGAGCTCCTTACGGGCCGCATGCCTGCTGCGCGTCACATGCACGACAGCTTTGCGGTCTCAAGCGCCCAAGAGATCTGCTCGCTTGACTACGGTCAGGTGGGTGTCATTGGCGAGCGCATTAATCCCACGGGCAAGCGCCTGATGAAGGAGGCCTTGCGCTCGGGCGATCACGACTACGTGATGAACATGGCCATCGAACAGGGTCGCGCTGGTGCGCAGATACTCGACGTGAACGCCGGCCTTCCCGAGATAGACGAGCGCGCCGTGATGTGCCAGCTCGTTTCTGAGCTTCAAGGCGTGAGCACGCTGCCCCTGCAGATTGACGCAGCAGACCCGGCAGTCATCGAGGCAGCCGTGCGCAGCTATCCCGGAAAGGCGCTGGTCAACTCCACCAACGGCAAGGCGCAGACCATGGCCGACGTGCTGCCTATCGTGAAGCACTATGGCTGCGCAGTGGTGGGTCTTACGCTCGACGAGGATGGCATCCCCGCTACGGCGGAGGGACGTCTCGCGGTTGCTCGCAAGATTGTCCGCGAGTGCGAGCAGCTGGGCATCCCTCGTCACGACGTGGTCATCGACTGTCTCACCATGGCCGCCTCGACCGACCAGACCCAGCCCAAGGCCATTCTTGACGCCATACGCCTGGTCAAACAGGAGCTGCCTGGTGTGCGTACCGTGCTTGGCGTGAGCAACGTCAGCTTTGGCCTGCCCTTCAGGCCGCTTGTGAACGGGACCTTCCTTGCTGCGGCCTTCTCCGCGGGCCTTGACCTGGCCATTATCAACCCCTGCCTCACCCGCATGATGGACGTGGTCGACTCCTGGCGTGTGCTTTCCGGCGAAGACGAGAGTGCCCAGTACTTTGTGGCCAACTACGCCGAGAGGAGCGACCGCGTCCCGGCGCCAGCATTGCCCGTTGAGAAGGCCGCCGCATCCTCAGCCGCCGCTTCTGCAGTGACCCCTGCGACGCCCGCCGAGCCCGCAGACCCCGCTGCACGCGCTCGCGAGCTTGTGCTTGCTGGTCGCAAGGGTCCCATGCCAGAGGTGGTCGCCCAGGTTATCGCCGAACACGACCCCATGTATGCCATCAGCGAGGTTCTCATTCCCGCGCTTGACGTGGTGGGCGAGCGCTTCGAGAAGGGCGTCTTCTTCCTGCCGCAGCTCATGGCCTCTGCTGAGGCCGCCAAGGCAGGCTTCGAAACCATCAAGGCCGCCGTGGACGCCAGCGGGCAGGGCGACAACGTGCCCGAGAAGGGTTCTATCGTGGTGTGCACCGTCCACGGGGACATCCACGACATCGGCAAGAACATCGTGCGCATGCTGCTTGAGAACTACGGCTACAACGTGATTGACCTCGGACGAGACGTGCCGCCTCAGGTGGTCGTGGACGCCGTGGTCAAAGACCACGTGCTGCTCTGTGGTCTCTCTGCTCTTATGACGGCAACCGTGCCCGCCATGGCCGAGACCATCGAGCTTCTCCGCAAAGAGGCCCCCTGGTGCAAGGTCGTGGTTGGCGGAGCTGTGCTCAACCCCGAGTATGCAGAGATGGTCGGCGCCGACTTCTACGCGAAGGACGCCACGGAGACGGCCCGCATCGCTTCAGAGGTGCTGGGGTAGGGCACCGACGCAGTCTCGGGGGCGTCCTTGATACACATTCGTCGTCCGAATGTGTATCAACCTGCACGCGTCACACATTCGGTGCCGATTGTGTGACGCGTGCGGTGATTTTCCAGGTTAAAGAGCGCGCCGAGAAGAACGTGACACGTGACAATGCGCGTTCTTACATCACGCGGCGCACGGCGTCGTGCCAGCCGGCCACGAGCTTGTCCACGCGCTGGGGGTCCATCTGGCGGCGGAACACGTCGTCCGTCTCGCGCAGGGCCTTAAGCTCATCGATGCCGCTCCAGTAGCCGGTTGCAAGTCCTGCGAGAAACGCCGCGCCCAGCGATGTGGTCTCGGTGTTCTGCGGCCTTCTCAGCTCGCACCCCAGGACATCTGCCTGGAACTGCATGAGGAAGCTGTTGGCGCTGGCGCCGCCGTCCACGTTGAGCACGCCCAGCGGGTGCCCCGCGTCCTTTGCCATGGCGTCGGCAAGGTCATAGATCTGATACGCAAGTGCCTCGAGCGCCGCGCGGGCAATGTGGTTGCGCGTGGTTCCGCGCGTAATGCCGAGAATGGCTCCGCGGGCGTCTGGCTTCCACCAGGGTGCACCCAGGCCCGTGAACGCCGGCACAATGTAGACGCCGCCTGTGTCCTCGACGCTCTTTGCCATCCACTCGGTATCGGCGGCATTCTGGACAATGCCCAGTTGGTCGCGAAGCCATTGGATGAGGGCGCCCGCCACAAAGACCGAGCCCTCGAGTGCGTATTCCGTCCCCTCTACCTCGGGCGCGGAGGCAACGATGGTTGTGACCAGGTTGCTCTTGCTGAGGCGCGCCTCGTGTCCGGTGTGCATGAGCATGAAGCAGCCGGTGCCGTAGGTGTTTTTGGCCTGCCCCGGCTCGAAGCAGCACTGACCAAACAATGCCGCCTGCTGGTCGCCTGCCACGCCGGTGATGGGGATGCCTGCGGGCACGCCGGGGTAGCTCGTCTCGCCAAACGAACCGCTCGAGCGCCGAACCTCGGGCATCATGGACAGCGGAATCCCAAAGAGGTTGAGAAGCTCCTTGTCCCAGCAGTTCTCGTGGATGTTATAGAGCATCGTGCGGCTGGCGTTGGTGACGTCGGTCGCGTGCACCAGGCCTCCGGTGAGCACCCACACAAGCCAGGTGTCAACGGTGCCAAAGAGCAGCTCGCCTGCCTCGGCACGCTCGCGGGCACTGGGCACGTTGTCGAGGATCCAGCGAATCTTGCTTGCCGAGAAGTACGCATCGGGGAGAAGCCCCGTCTTCTCTTGGATCATCTGACGCGCCTCAGGCGTGCCGCAGAGCTGCTCCACAAGGTCTGCCGTGCGGCGGCATTGCCAGACGATGGCGTTGTAGACGGGCTGCCCGGTAGTGGGATCCCACACGATGGTTGTCTCGCGCTGGTTGTCAATGCCAATGGAGTCGATGTCCTCGGCAGTGAGGCCGCGCTTTGCGAGAAGCTCCGTCAGCGAGCCAAGCTGCGAGTAGAGAATGTCCTGCGGGTTGTGCTCCACCCAGCCCGGCTTGGGGAAGATCTGCTGGAAGGGCCGCTGCACGCAGTCGACCATGCGTCCCGCGCGGTTGATGAGCACGGCGCGGCTTGAGGTAGTGCCCTGGTCGAGCGCGATGACGTACTTCTCGGTTGCCATGGCTAGACCTCCTTGGCAGCGGCGGCTTCCTGTGCGGGAGCCTTGGCAATATGCTTCTCGACCCATGCCAGCACGTCTGCAAAGACCTGCTCGTGGTCTGTCTCGTTCAAAATCTCATGCCGCATGTGGGAATAGATCTTCACCGTGACGTCTGTGGACCCGGCGCCGCGGGCAAGTGCCGCGGCCTTCTCGACGCCCTTTCCATTGTTGCCAACTGGGTCTTCGGCGCCGCCAATGTAGAGCAATGGCAAGTCGTGAGGAACGCTTGCGGCGCACGCTGGGGAGTTGACCTCGGAGGTGAGAACCGCGACCTCGTGGTAGGCACCCACGGAGAACATGAAGCCGCAAGATGGGTCTGCAATGTAGTCATCAACGTTCTTGCGGTTGTACGAGAGCCAGTCCAGGTTGGTCCGGGCATTGGGAATGGCCTTCCCATAGCCGCCGGCCCCCATGGAGTCAACGAAGGAGGAGTGGTACTCGGCACCCTTGAAGAACGACTCGAACCACGTAATTGTGAGTGCCGCCTTTGATGTTGCCGCAGGGAGAAAGCCGGTACCGCAGATGATGGCGCCAGCCAGCCCCTCTCCGTGGTGCGCGATGTAGGAACGCACCTCAAAGCTGCCCATGCTGTGGCCAAAGACAACATAGGGGGTTCCCTCTGCCACGCGCTTCTGCGCCATGCCACGCAGGATGTCGATGTCTTCCACAAGAACCTTGGCACCGCTGCCAACTGGCAGCTCGCCCCAGTGCTCGGGCGAGCAGGAGCGCCCGTGCCCAATCTGGTCATGGCCAACAACGAGAAAGCCGTGAGAAGCCAGGAAGCGCGCGAAGGCGTCATAGCGGTCGATGTGCTCGGCCATGCCATGCACGAGCTGCACTACGCCGCGAGGAGCAGGCTTCTCAACAGCGTCAGATGGTGCCATGCCGGCAGGCCACCAGGCACACGCGCTGATGGTTGACGTGCCGTCCGTCGAGGGGAACGTAAAGCGCTCAAAGGTGACCTCAGTTGACATACTGCCCCTTCCTCCGCTGTAGCTGAGCAAACATTATTGTTTGCTGTCACAAGGGATGCGGGCAGATGTCCGCGGCCGCACGATATGAGGCTGCGTGTGGGGTGGCATGGCCGGCGAGCGGTTATCACTGGGCGCCTAGCGATGCTACCCTGGGCACGTCAGCGAAGCAAGCGCCCCTACGCGTGCGACTGCTCCTCAAGGGCAAGGTCCTGTGCCTCCAGCTCCTCGGCCTTTCTCGTTGCCAGGCGCGTCGCAAAGAAGATCGCACACACGCCTCCCGCGAGCTTGCCCAGAAGCACGGGCACGATGAGCGTGGGCTGGAAGTTTGCGGTGAACGAGAGATGGTCGCCAAAGAGGAAGGCGCAGCAGACGCTAAAGGAAATCACGATGACCTTGTCGTGCGCCTTGAGGTCCTTGACCATGGCGAGTGCGGCCAGTACGTTTGCGGAGGCGGCAAGAAGTCCTGCCGTGGCATCTGAGCTCAGGCCCACCGCGCGGCCAATCTTCGAGAGGGGCTTGGCTAGGTAGGTCTTGATGAGCCACACCATGGGGAAGGCGCCGCAGAGCATCATGCCAATGGCGCCGGAGACCTCCAGGGCGCGGAACTGATCCTGCTCGTCTGCAATGATGGGGTCAAAGCCAAAGGACCCAAAGATGGTGGAGAAGAGTCCCGTGAAGTACTCGATGACCACCACCACGAAGACGACCTTGAGCACGCTGTCGAGTGCACGTCCAAAGACGATGAAGCCGCGAATCATGGCATCGGGCTTGGTAGCAAGGCCCACAGCCAGCGCCACGCAGATGATGATTAGCGGCACCAGGTTGTGGGCAATCTGGGACCACGTGAGCGCCAGCTGGTAGGTGGCCGCGGCGTTGGTGGAGACCGTCTCGCGGATCACGGGGTTTGCAAGTGCGATGATGGTGCTCGCCACAAGGACGCCAATGGGGATGGCGAGAAGCCCACTCATGACGCCAAGGGCCAGGTACTTGCGGTCCTTGACCTCGAGCATCTTGAGCGCCACGGGGACGGTGAAGACGATCGTCGCGCCGGCCATGTAACCGGTCATCATGGCCATGATCCAGCTCTCGCGCGTCTGTGCGAGTGCGTCTGCCAGCTGGTAGCCACCCATGTCAACGGCAATGAAGGTCGTGGCCGCCATGGCGGGGTCTGCGCCCAGCGCACCAAAGAGCGGCCCAAAGACCGTGGAGACAAAGGCCGTGAGGTAGGGGGCAGACGCCATGATGCCCGCCACCGGCAGGAAGATGGGGCCAATGGAGTCTATGCCCGCGACAAACTCCTTGCCCAGCTCGCTTTCGGGCCGAACGATTGATGCGATGCACCCTGCCGCCGCGCAGCCCATGATGATGAAGACGACGACCCTGCCAAAGACTTCCATGTTGCCCCTTACGTCGCGAGTGCGCACGCCTGTCCCGCCGCACCCTGTGGGTGCTGGGCGGGTCGCATGCAACAGCGTTTTTTGTTGCCCTCTAGATTTCGTGCACCAACTGCACCGCACGCCTACCGTACTCGGAGGCATAGCGGTGCCAGAGGTCCTGCCAGTCTCCTACGGGGTCCCCGCACTGGTCCTTGTAGAGCGCCCAGACAAACCAGTACCAGGCGGCAAACGCAACGTAGGAGATGCAGTGGAAGAGCTCTTCGCTGGTGGGTTCGCGCTGGAAGTACTTGCTAAGCACCGCGATGGCCTCCTCGTAACTGTAGTCGCTGCAGCAGATGAAGGTCCCCAGGTCACTGGCATAGTCTGACATGCCCGCATATTCCCAGTCGATGAGCGAAATGTCCGAGCCCCTTACAAGGAAGTTGGGGTCGTAGAAGTCGTTGTGGCAGAGCACCGGTGCTCCCGAGGTGGCGCGAACGCGTCCCTCAAGGCCCTCGATGCGGGTGCGGATGCGCTCGAAGTCGTCGTAGCGTGCCTTCTCGTCATTGTTGAGAAGCTCGAGGATGCCCGCCGTGTTCTTGAAGATGTCAAAGCTCCACTTGGACGTGACGCCGCTGGAGTGAAGCTCGCGGGCCATCTCCATGGCGCGCGCTACGTGAGCGGTGTTGTGATAGTCAAAGGGCTTGCACCCTTCGACAAAGTGCGAGATCTTCCAGCCTTGCTGAGGGTTCTCGTAGATGAAGGTGCGGTCTAGTCCAAGCTTTGCGGCAATGCCCTGGGCAAAGGCCTCTCCCTCACGGCTGATGATCTTCTCGGTGCCAGCGCCCGGCCTGCGGTAGACGTAGGGTTTGCCGGCGGCAACAAAGCGGAAGGAGTCGTTGGTAAGTCCCTCGTCGATGGGCGAGAACTCCGTAACGTCCTGTGGTGCGCATCCAAGCGTGGAGCAAATGTTGCTAAGCGTCTCTGGATCGATGGACTGGACGTTAGCCGCAATGGTGGCTTGTGGCATACCTGTCTCCTCGCTCGCCTTAGAAGGCGATTGTTTGGTAAATGTTCAGTGCGTATAAAGATAACGTAAGAACCGAACAACATCATGTGAGAACAGAACGTCACACCTTCGACAAACCATTTCATTGAGATGGGCTAATGGCGATTCTTAAACAATGCCGAGACAAACTTCTTGCTGATTGATGCGCGGGGCGTCTCTCCGGTCCTAATGCCCGCCGCCGGACCTCCATGGCACCAGATGGCCACGGCTACAAGCACTGCGCCAGCGATTGCATGAAGCATGTCTCCGCTGACAAGCTCAATCGCCAGCCATGCTGCGGGAATCACAAGGGCTCCCAGGCAGAGATAGCCGCCAAAGAGCACTACGAGTAGACCCGCTATGGCGGCGGCGCCGCCTGCGATAGGCGTCATGAGGATGATTCCAGAGCAGGTTGTGGCAACCCCCTTTCCGCCGCGAAAGCGGTGCCAAGCGGGAAAAACGTGCCCAAGTGTGGTTCCCACCGCCGCGGCCGTGCCCGCGACGTTGGCAACGTCTGGGAAGAGTGCACGCGCCAGCACAAATGCGAGGATGGTCTTGGCTATGTCGCCTGCAAGCGTGACGGCGGCCCACGTGGTGCCATAGGTGGCGCCCATGTTTGCCATGCCAGGGTTGCCAAGCCCCACCTCGAAGGCGCTCTTGCCGCTCACGTGCTTACTTACCAGCTCCGCCGTGAGGAAAGACCCACAGACGTAGCCTATGGCAAGCGAGCCAGCCACTGCAGTCCCCACGCTCGGCATCACGGTCAAGCCTCCTCAGTTACGTCACAAAGGTATCGATGAAGTGAAGAGATTCTTGAGGCTTCCCAGTTAGGGTACCCTACTACGAGGCGTTTGCCTGGGAAAGCGATGGAAGGGGTGCGCCACATGTTCGACGGCGTCATCTTCGACATGGATGGCCTGATGGTTGACACCGAGCCAGTCTGGATGGAGTGCTGGGAGCCGGCGCTGGCCCATTTTGGCTATGCGGTTCCTCCTGGGCTTGCTGACGCAGTGCGCGGATCGGCCGGCGACACCGCTTCTCGCATTCTTCACGAGATGGTTAGCCCCCAGCTCGACACAAGGGCATTCTGGGACTACTTCTCGTCTCTTGCCGAGAAGATTTTCTCCCAAGGCGTCGAGAAGAAGCCAGGCCTTGACGAGCTCCTGGCATATCTGGGGGAGAGAGGCGTTCCCTGCGCCGTGGCGTCATCCTCGTCCAAGAAGGGCATAGAGCGCAACCTGCGCTTTATTGGTGACCTTGACTGCTTCCAGGCAATAGTCCCCTCGAGCGAAGTCGCTCATGCCAAGCCCGCGCCTGACATCTTCCTCGAGGCGGCGCGACGCCTTGGCACCAAGCCCTCTCGTACGATGGTTCTCGAGGACTCCTTCAATGGGGTTCGCGCGGGGGCCACAGGTGGCTTCTTCACGGTGATGGTTCCAGACCTCGCTCAGCCCAATGACGAGATTCGTTCCGTTGCCTCGCGTGTGTGCTCGAGCCTCCTCGAGGTGCGCGACCTTCTCGCCCAAGGGGAAATGGGTTAGTCAAAGGGGCCGGCGGCCCGTTTCTTCAGCGCCAATATCTGCTGTCTTTTAGTGGGAGGTTTCTCTCATGGCTGGTTTTCACTGTTCCGAGTGCATGTACGGCTCCTTTTCTATAAATGAGGATACCGGGAAGTACCAAGGCTCTTGCAGTCGCGGCTTTACGCTGGCGGTTCCGCATGTGTACAAGGAGCCCGATATGTTTTTTGCAAACACCCCTGATGAGCTGGTGCCCGTTATCGATCCGTACGGGAATGAGTACCTTCGCCAGACCAACGTATGCAACCACTTCTTGCGCCCCCAAGATGCCCGGCCATACGGCGAATAAGTAAGCCAAGGGGAAGTTTCTTGAATTTCTATCAAATACTTCACTTCTAATGTGTATCGAATAACGTATTGTGTTCATAATGCACTGCAGGTAAGAGCTAGTGCTGAGGGGGCATTAGCAGAGTTTAGCCACATCTCAAGAGGGAGAAAAGGCGGTAGCCAAATGTCGAGAAAGGCCCAGACCGACAGTGGCGAGACTAAGAGGAGCCTCGTTGCGTCAGCCACGGAGGAGTTTGCTGAGTACGGGTACGAGGGAGCCTCGCTACGCCAGATTTGCTCAAAGGCTGGCGTGACGACCGGTGCTCTCTACTTCTTCTTCGATAGCAAGGAAGACCTGTTCAAGAGCGTTGTCTCTCCCTTGATGACCGAGTTTCCCTCCATTCTTGCCACGTGGATCGAGCACGATCTCTCTGTGATCTGTGACGGCAAGGGTGAGCCTACGAATGTCGAGCAGCTTCCCGACGGCCTTGCAGAACTTCTCGAGCAGTATCCGCTGGTTCCCAAGATTGTCATGAGCAACCGCGATAACCCCGTAATCAAGGGGTATCTCGATGCCAAGGTAGACGAGATTGCCCAGAGCATCGCGAGCCGTGCCGAGCGCAAGGACGGCCACACCTCCGACGGCTTCTCCCCACGCCTTCTTGCTACCATGTGTGCGGACGCGTTCATCGAGGTCCTCGCCAACGACGATGACCTTGACGTCATTGCACGCCACCTTTCCGAGGTGTCGGCGTTTGTGCGCGGTGGCCTGGAGGCCACGCTCAAAAAGTAAGGCGAAAAGCCAAGCGAGGCGAGAGGAGATGGCACGGTGGTAAGTCAGCTCCTCTCGCTTTCCGTGACCATGCTTGTGGCGGCGCTTGCTCCGTTTGTGGCAAGCCTCGTACCTGGCAGGGCCATTCCCGAGGTTGTCTTTCTCGTCTTTGCCGGAGCCCTTCTTGGCCCCTATGGGGCAGATGTCATCCGGACGAGTGGAGGCGCCCTCTCCCTTGTCTCTGAGCTGGGCATGGCATTTCTCTTCCTGATGGCTGGCTATGAGATAAAGCCCTCCGAGTTGGTTGGCCCTATGGGACGCCATGCCTCCATCTGCTGGGGCATCTCGCTTGTAGCGGCCATTGCGCTTGTGAGTCTCACGGGCTTTAGCCGCTTTACCGGTATGGCGGGTATCGCTTTTGCCATCATGCTTACCACCACGGCCTACGGCACCCTAGCACCCATCATGCGCGCTCGCGACCTCACCAACACGCGCGTTGGCCGCGCTGTCACGGCATATGGCGCCACCGGCGAGGTACTGCCGGTCATTGCGGTGGCGTTGCTTCTCTCCACGAGGTCTCTGCTCGTTACGGTGATTGTCCTTGTGGTGTTTCTCCTGGTCTGCGTACGCATTGCGCATCTCTCCACGTCCACGGCGCGCATCGGTGCGCGCTTTCGTGACTTTGTAAGGTCGAGCGCGGGTGCCAGCACCCAGACGCCTCTTCGGCTGGTTGTGCTGCTTCTCGTGTTTCTGCTCTTCCTTGCCGAGGCGGCCGGCTTTGACTCGGTGCTGGGTGCCTTTGCAGCCGGCTTTGTGTTGCGCGTCTTTTTCCCAGATGGCAGCGAGGACCTGGAGACGCGCCTTGAAGCCATTGGCAACGGGTTTCTCATCCCGGCGTTCTTTGTGATCTCTGGTGCAGGCATCGACCTTTCTGCTGCCGTTGCCGACCCTGGCCTGCTTTTCCTCTTCATTGGGCTGCTTGTCGCCGTGCGTGGGGTCTCGGTTGCGATATCGCTTCACGTGAACCCCGAGACGCGTGAGATGGAGCCGCAGGAACGCTTTGTGACAACAGCATACTGTGTGATGGCGCTGCCACTTGTGGTTGCAATCACCCAGCTTGTGGTGGATGCGGGTGCCATGACCAGCCAGGATGCCTCGGTCCTTGTGACTGCCGGTGCCGTGACGGTGCTGGTGGTGCCCGTTCTCACCTCGCTTGTTCGCGTGACTGCGCCGGCGCATCCCGTGCATGCCTTAAGCAGCATTGTCTCGGGCGAGGAGAGCGCAAACGAGGCGTTGGAGCGGCAGCGACGAGCCATGCAGACCTCGCGCAGGCGCTTTGAGGCGGCTCGCGCCCGTCGCAGGCGCGAGCTTGGCAGGACCCTCTCGTCTGCTGAGTACATTGCCCGCCATGGGGGAGACGAGCCTGGCGACGGCCCCTCCGGCAACAGTGATTCGTGATTGTCTCAGTTAACTTCAAAAATTAAATATGTCAGATTTTTGCAGCATCTGCCCTGAGGGATTCGGCTGCCCGTCAATCGTATGATGGATGCGTTGATGGTGACCATGGGAAGGGTGGCTTTAATGGCAGACGCAACAACTGGTACGGCACAGGACCTCATATTTCTCGCGCCCATCTTCCATGGGAAGATCTGGGGTGGGCGCGAGTTGGAGAAGCGCTTTGGCTACAACATTCCAGATGGCCCCATTGGTGAGTGCTGGGGCATCTCTGCCCACCCCAATGGCGATTGCGTGGTAGACGGCGGAGAGTATGATGGCCAGCATCTCTCAGAGCTCTGGGCAAGCCATCACGACCTCTTTGCTGGTGCCGAGGGAGATCGCTTCCCGCTGCTTATCAAGATTCTTGACGCGCGCGATAACCTCTCTGTGCAGGTGCATCCGGACGACGCCTATGCCGCGGAGCATGAGAACGGCTCGCTGGGCAAACGCGAGTGCTGGTACGTGATCGACTGCGAGCCCGGCACGCGCATCATCGTGGGTCAGCGCTCCAAGAGCCGAGAAGAGCTTGCCGCCATGATCGAGGAAGGCCGTTGGGATGACATGCTCAACTACGTTCCCATCCACCCGGGCGACTTTTTCCGCATTGAGCCTGGCACCATGCACGCCATCATGGGCGGCACCCTCATCCTCGAGACCCAGCAGTCCTCTGACGTCACCTATCGCGTGTACGACTACGACCGCGTGCAGCCCGACGGCACCAAGCGCCCGCTCCACGTCAAGCAGTCGCTCGACGTGGTTGACTACGACCAGGTGGCGCCCACCAGCGGCAAGGTCACCGCGCCCGAGAAGGACGGCGTGACCGAGCTCATGGCCTGCCCCAACTTCGACGTGGAGCGCGTGCGTGTGTCTGGCGAGAAGACGCTTGCCCAGCCGTGGCCGTTCATGTGCCTCTCGGTTATTGAGGGCTCCGGCAGTGTCTGCGACGGTGCCGGTGTCGAGTACGCAGTACGCGCCGGAAGCCACTTCCTGGCTCCTTCCGGCTCTGGCGACGTTCGCCTGACAGGTGAGATGACGCTCATTACCTCGCACCTTCCCGAGCGCGCATAGAGGAGCTCTGCCTGCCCGCTCGGCCATCTGACCTAGGGTCCGCGCCAGGTCATCAGGCACTGTTGAGAAGGAATTGGACAGAATTGCTCTGCTAAACAGTGTTATGTGTCCAAATACTTCTCAACAGCACCTGGTAACGGTGCCGGGACTTTGGTTGGTGTTTGGAGCTCATAGCAACGGTGCCCGGAGGCCTTAACCTCCGGGCACCGTGTTGAACTCGCTGTGTCTAGGCAGCTATGCCGCAGGCTTCGCGCCGCCGGGAATCTCGCCGCCGCAGTGCGGGCAGCGGGTGGCACCGGCCTTGACCTCCTCAAGGCAGTGCGGGCAGATGGGGGCTGCCTCCTCCTCGGCCTCCTCCTTCTTGCCAGCGATCTTCTTGGCCTCCTCGGCGAGCTTGTTCATGCTCTTGACCAGGCAGAAGATGATGAACGCAATGATGATGAAGTTGATGATTGCCGAGATGAACGCGCCAAAGTTGAGCTGGGCAGCCCCAACGTTCACCACGAGGCCAATCTGCTCGCCGCCTCCCGTGAGGCCCGAGATGAGCGGCTGGATGATGTCGCCAACCAGCGAGTTGACGATGGCTGTAAAAGCGCCGCCAATGATGACGCCAACTGCCATGTCCATCACGTTGCCACGTGAGATGAACTCGCGGAACTCGCTAAAGAAGCCCTTCATGATGATCCTCTCTCCAAAACCATTGGGCCGGGGCCACAGGGTAACGACGCCTACTGGCATGCCATTATCCATAGTCAAAAAACTCTACCACGTTGGGGGTTTCGTACGCAGAGGGGAGCTCTTCATGCCAGAATTCGGGCACTACAGTCCAAGCTCCTGCGAGTCGAGCATCACGGTGAAGGGTCCGTCGTTCACAAGGCTCACGCGCATATGAGCGCCAAACACGCCTCGCCCCACGCGGCTTGGCCCCAGGTCCTTCTCGGCCTGCTCGCAGAAGAGCTCGTAGAGGTGGTTTGCGAGCTCCGCTGGGGCGGCTCCCGTAAACGAGGGCCTGTTGCCGTGGCGCGCGTCCGCATAGAGCGTGAACTGGCTCACCACGAGAAGAGACCCGCCCACGTCCACAAGCGAGAGGTTGGTACGCCCGTCCTCGTCTGCGCAGATGCGGAGCTTGCGGACCTTCTCCCACATGCGTCTGGCCGTGTCCTTGGTATCGGTGGGACCAACGCCGAGAAGCACGAGGTAGCCTGCCCCGCAGGAACCTACCTCGTGCCCTTCCACCTCGACCGATGCCCGCTCGACTCGCTGGATCAGCGCACGCACGCTACCTCGCCAGCCCGTAGATGTCCGAGAACTTCTCGACGAGGTAGTCCGTGTAGTAGCGCGGCTCGAAGTCCTCGCCGCAGGCCATGCGGATGAGCTGCGCGGAGTCCTTGGCACGGCCCCAGTGCCAGATGTTGGCGCGCAACCACTCGCGAATGGGTGCAAGATTGCCCGCGGCGCAGCAGCCGTCAAAGTCCACGCCCTGACGCACCATGGCGGCCTTGAACTGCGCGCCAAAGGCGCTGCCCAGCGCGTAGGTGGGGAAGTAGGCAAAGTCGCCGTCGGACCAGTGCGTGTCCTGGAGGGCACCCTCGGTGTCTGTTGGCACCTCTACGCCCAGGTACTCGCGGTAGCGATCGGCCCAGAGGCCGGGAACGTCCGCTGCCTTTGCCTCGCCCGAGAAGAGCAGCTGCTCGATCTCGTAGCGCACCAGGATGTGGAGGGGATAGGTGAGCTCGTCGGCGTCGCAGCGGATGAGGCCCGGCTCCGCGCAGTTCTCTGCCATGTAGAGCTGGTGGGCCGTCATACGGCCAAGCTGCCCGGGGAAGTGCTTGGCGAGAAGTCTCGCAAGGGGCTCGGAGAATGCCTCGCTTCTGCCCACGTAGTTCTCGAAGAAGCGCGACTGCGCCTCGTGCATGCCCGAGCTGGTGCCTCCCTTGAGTGAGGTGAAGCGGTATTCCGGGTCAACGCTTTGCTCGTACATGGCATGCCCGCCCTCGTGGAGCATGCTGAAGACGTTCGAGAGGACGTTCTCCGGATAGACGTGGGTCGCGATGGCCACAAACCCAATGGAGGGGCCGCCCGTGTAGGGGTGCTCGGTCGAGCCAAGCCAGAGGGCGTCGGTGTCCACCCCCTCCAGATGCATGAGGTCACGCGCGAGGTCCCACTGGCGGCGCTCGTCAAAGGTGCCATCCACCACGCGGTGGTTGGGCTTTCTCGGTGCGGCCATGCACTCTGCCAGCAATGGAACCACGCACTTCTTGACCTGCTCGAAGAAGGGGTCGTAGAAGGCACGGTTTGTGCCATGCTCGTACTGGTCCAGCCAGACGTCATAGGGGTCTGCGTCCGGGTTCATGGCGTTTGCCATGCGCACGCGGGCAGCTACGAGGCGGTCGAGGTAGGGCTCGAAGCTGGCCCAGTCGTTTGCCGCCTTGGCACGGCGCCAGACGTCGTTGGCCTCGACGGCAAGGCGGCAGAAGGCCGCACGCTCGTCTGCGGGAACGTCTACCAGCGAGCTGCGATCGCGCTTCAAGATCTTGACCTGCGCCGCGCGTGTCTCGCCGATGATGCCAGAGTTGGACTCCAGGCGGTTGAGCAGGGCACCAACCTCGGGAGCGCAGAGAATGCGCGTTGCCTCCTCGTCGAGAACCGCAGACGCCTCTGCTCGCTCTTCTGTTGCCTTGGGCGGGTCAATGGAGGGGCCAAGGGTGGCTATCTCGTCAAGTGCGTAGCGCAGGGCAAAGCGCCGGTGCTCCAGCCGGTCGAGGTCTGCCATGTCCTGCTTGGGATTGGGAAGCGCCGCGTTGATCGCGGAGGGCGCGTTGTTTGCCATGATGCCTCCAGACTGCCCCGAGGGGCGCAAAGAGTCGACTGCACGAACAACGAGTGTAGCCCATGGCTGTGGGCGCCCCGTGCGCTTGCCGGTAACCGTCACGCGTACGCCGCCGATTGCGACAGCCATCGCCATTTCTGCGCCATGAGTCGTGCATGGTCTCCATCGTCGTGGGATGATAATGGCCAACTGCTCCCTGCCGCCCGTGGCTAGGGGGATCACTTGCCGGAGAGCCAACCGAGAGGGGAAGACATGCAAGCCGTCCTTGGCATTGACATTGGGGGAACCAGCATCAAGGCAGGGCTCTTCTCGCCCGAAGGTGAGCTGTTCGAGGAGCGCAAGATTCCCACGCCCGCACTTGTGAACGCTGAGTCCTTCGCTATCGTGACCGACGGCCTGACGCACCTTCTTGCAGCGCACGAGAACACCCCCGAGGACGTTATCGCTTGCGGCCTGGACATCCCCGGCCCCGTTGCCGATGACGGCAAAGTGGGCTTTCTCCCCAACATCCAGCTTGATCCCGACGGCCTTGTCGCTGCGATAAGCGCTGCCTTCCCCAACGCCTCGATTGCCTTTGTGAACGACGCTAACGCCGCCGCACTTGGTGAGCTATGGGCCGGCGTGGCCCATGGCGTCTCGAGCTTTGTGCTTATCGCGCTGGGCACGGGCGTGGGCGCTGGCGTTGTGGTGAACGGGCGCCTGGTGGCGGGTGCGTTTGGTGCCGGCGGTGAGATTGGCCACATCACCGTGAACCCCAACGAGACCGAGACCTGCGGGTGCGGCCGCCACGGCTGCCTGGAGCAGTATGCCTCCGCCAAGGGCATCGTGAGGCTCTACCTCGAGGAGTGCGAGCGCCGCGGCGTGACGCCGGTCCACGTTGAGCACGCTACCGACACCCTCTCTGTCTTCCGCGCGCTCGCCAAGGGCGACGAGTGCGCAAAGATCGCCGTCGACCAGATGTGCGAGTACCTCGCTCAGGCGATGTCGCAGGTCTCCTGCGTGGTCGATCCGGCTATGTACCTCATCGGCGGCGGCGTTGCCGGCTCGTTTGCAACCTTTGCCCCCGAGCTGCGCCGCCGCTTCCAGGCGCACGCACTTCCCACGTGCAAGGACGTTGCCATCGAGGCGGCCTCGCTGGGCAACCAGGCCGCCATGTACGGCTGCGCGTATGAGGCGCTCGAGCTTCGCAAGCGCTCCCAGGCAGGCAAGTAAGGTAGACATTTCAGTGCGAGAAGCGCGCGCCTGCGAGGTGACCGTTCACCGCGCAGGCGCGCTTCTCTCTGGCACTAACATGCCGTTCCCCGGTCAATGCACTACCGTTAGCCGCCATTGGGGCCTTGTACTTTCGTTTTTCTTCGTTTTATCTCGCCTGCTTGCGATTACGTGATAAAGTTGTGTCCAGTTTTAGGAGGAGATGTGAAGAAGCAGCATCTCCACCGCAGGACACGGCCCCACGGGACCGTCTGATTGGCGCTATGGGCGCCACAAGAGAGGGGAGTGAAGGTATGGCCGAAGACACGACGTACGACCTCATTGCCGCTACCGGTTGTCCTACGGGCATCGCCCACACCTACATGGCCAAGGAGGCGCTTGAGAAAGCCGCCGCGGCCAAGGGCCTCACCATTAAGGTGGAGACCCACGGGCAGGTGGGCATCGAGAACGAGGTGACCCCCGCGCAGATCAAGGCTGCGAAGGCCGTCATTGTCGCTGCCGACAAGGACGTCCAGGCCGAGCGCTTTGCGGGCAAGCCCATGATCAGCGTCGGCGTGACCGCCGCCATCAAGGATCCCGAGGGGCTCATCGACAAGGCTCTTGCCGCAAAGGCAGAGGGCGAGCTTTCGGAAGAGGTTGCCAACGCCTCGTCTGACGACGCCGCTCCCGAGAAGGAGTCCGTGGGCCACATCATCTACAAGCACCTGATGAACGGCGTCAGCCACATGCTCGTCTTCGTGGTTGCCGGTGGCGTCCTCACGGCCGTCTCGTTCCTCTGGGGCATCACGTCCTTTGACTCCACCGCGTCTGACTACAACTCCTTCGCCGCCATGCTCAAGATCATCGGCGGGATTGCCATGAACCTCATGGTGCCTGTGCTTGCGGCCTACATCGCCGAGTCCATCGGCAAGCGCCCGGCTCTGGTTCCTGGCTTCGTTGCCGGCATGATCGCCATCACCGGCCTGCCCGTCTCGCCTGATACCGGTCTCATCGACGCCGGTGGCTCGGGCGTTGGCTTTGGCTTCCTCGGCGGCATCGTCGGCGGCTTCCTCGCTGGCTATGTGATTCTTGGCCTGGAGAAGCTGCTCTCGGGTATGCCCAAGAACCTCGACGGTCTCAAGGCAATCTTCCTGTACCCGCTGCTCTCCACCTTCATCGTTGGTCTCGTCATGCTCGGCATCTCCGGCCCCATGGCCGCCATCAACACCGGCATGATGGACTTCCTCAAGGGTCTCGAGGCCTCTGGCCCCATCATCCTTGGCCTGGCCATCGGCTGCATGTGCGCGTTTGATATGGGCGGCCCAGTCAACAAGGCTGCGTACGTCACCGGCACCGCACTGCTCACCGAGGCCCTCACGGCCGGCGTTGGCACCGACACCTACAACTTTGGCACCAACTTCATGGCTGCCGTCTCCGCCGCCTGCATCGTCCCGCCGCTGATTACTGCCTTCGCCGTCATCGCTGGCAAGAAGTACTTCTCCAAGGAAGACCATGACGCCGGTATCGTCAACATCGTCCTGGGCTGCACCCACATCACCGAGGGCGCCATTCCGTTCATGACCAAGAACATCTGGCCGGTCATGCCCATCATGATGCTTGGCTCCTCCATCGCCTCGATCCTCACCATCTTCTTTGGCGTCCACGACCCCGCGCCTCACGGCGGCTTCCTGGTCTTGCCCGTCGTCGATGGTTGGTACCTGTGGCTCATTGCAATCTTTGCTGGCGTCCTTGTTGGCGGTATTCTTTACGTCATCTTCAAGCGCAACGAATACCATAAGAACGGCGACAAGGTCGTGGAGTAAGGAGAGCGCATGAGCGAGTTCGTTCCGTCATCCCATGTCTACGTAGACAATCCCGCAACCACGGTGGACGAGGTGCTGAGGTTCCTCTCCGAGACAGCCGTATCCTATGGCGTGGCGCACGACGCCGACAAGGTCTTCGAGGCCTTCAAGGCGCGCGAGGCAGAGGGAACTACGGGGATGATGGGCGGATTCGCCATCCCGCACGCCAAGACCGCAGAGGTAAGCACGCCAACCGTCATCGTGGTGAAGCTCTCCGGCGAGGTCGAGTGGGCAACCATGGACTCCAAGCCCGTCCGTTGCGCCATCGCCCTGCTCATCCCCGATGACGGCACCCAGACCGAGCAGCTTCGCCTGCTCTCCAAGGTTGCGGTGCTTCTCATGGACGCAGACTTCCGCGAGAAGGTGCTTGCCTCCGCAGATCCGCAGGAGATCGCGGGTCTCATCAACAGCGGTCTCGAGAGCTAGATGACCGGGCATCCGGTCTGAGGTTCGTGCTGGGGACCCGTCGCCTGCGCGTCGGGTCCCCTTTCTAGTACGGCGTTATCAATCGCGTGACATGCGTCGAGAACGATCAAGGGAAGCTCAATGATTTACACACTTACCACCAACCCCGCCATCGACATGAACATCACCTCGGACACCATATCGACCGAGCATGTCAACAGGACGCGCGACGCGGTGTACACGCCGAACGGCAAGGGCCTGAACGTCTCGTTTACGCTCAATCACTACGGCATCGACTCCAAGATACTGGGCTTCTTCGGTGGCTTCTCGGGCGACTACATCGTTCGCGAGGCAGACAAGATCTGCCCGGTGATGCCGGTCCAGATTGATGGCATCACGCGCGTGAACGTGTTTCTCACCACGCCGGAGGGGGAGTACAAGTTCCCCAATGCCGGCGCCGAGGTCAACCGTGCCAAGCAGGAGGAGATGCTCAAGCTGATCCGCGGGCTGGATGACCTTGAGTGCCTCGTGGTCTCCGGGAGCCTGCCCACGGGCATCGACCCTTCGTACTACGACGAGCTCATCGGCGTGGTGCGTGAGAAGGGCGCGGAGTTCGTGCTGGACATCTCCCACCCACACCTGCGCGAGCTTGTCGAGAAGGGGCCCCTGCTCATCAAGCCCAACGACGAGGAGGTTGCCGCCATCTTTGGCGTGGACGTGAAGAGCGAGGAGGACATCGTCTCCGCGCTCCATACCATCCACGACGCCGGTGCCAAGAACATCCTCCTCACGCTGGGCGGCGAGGGCGCGTACTTCTTCAACGGCGAGCACGTCTGGCATGCGAACGCCGCCAAGGTCGACGTCCTCTCGACGGCATGCGCCGGGGACGCCACGCTCGCGAGCTTCCTCTCGGTGTGGCTGCCCAACCGCGACCAGGTAGAGCCGGCGCTCACACGAGCCATGGCAACGGGCGCCAACGTCGCCATGAGCGCGGGTCTCGGCGACTTTGCCCTTGTCGACAGCTTTGCACAATCTATCAGCGTTGACCTGGTGGAGTAGAGTCCATGAATTCGACCAAGAGCCCGCGGATGCTCGCCGCAGAGCGGCAGAGGTACATCCTCGACATGATCCACGAGAGCGGAACCGTCTCCGTCGTCCAGATCTGCGAGCACTGCGGGGTCTCCTCCGTGACCGCCCGCACCGACCTTGACACCATGGAGCGCGAGGGGCAGCTCAAGCGTACCCATGGGGGAGCGGTGCCCGTGACGCAGCTCGTCATTCCTGCGGTCCCGCAGCGCGTGCACAAGAACGCCCGTGCCAAGCAGGCAATTGGCAGGCGTGCCGCGGAGCTTGTGGAGGATGGCGAGACAATCCTTGTCGGCTCAGGCAGCACAACCCTGGCCTTTCTCCACTGGCTGGGCGAGAAGCACGGCATAACGATCATCACCAACGATGTCAACGGGCTCATCTACGTCGAGCAGTTTCTCCCGCAGGCCACGCCCGTGTGTACGGGTGGCATCCTGGGCCGCGAATACCGACACTTTGCCGGCCCCATGGTGGCCTCGTCGCTCTCCGATATCTACCTCGACAAGGTTTTTCTCGGCGCGGACGCCTTCGAGCCAGATTTTGGCTTCCTTGCCGAGTTCGAGCGCACGGCCACCACGAAGGTCGAGTTCATGCGCCATGCGAGAAAGACCATCATCCTCATGGATTCCTCCAAGGTTGGCGCCTCCCGCTCCTTCGTGCGCTTTGCAGCTCCCACTGAGGTTGACGTGGTCATCATGGACAGGGATCCAGGTGGCATTGTGGCCAGTGCCACGGCTGGCAAGGACGGCAGGAGCCGCGTGGTTCTCGCGTAGCGCAGGAGCCGTGGCCCCCGGGGCGCTTGATGTCCCCAAGAAAGGGTAGGTACGGGAATGGCCCATTCGAGGAGAGACATTCAGCGAGGTGCCGGGAGGAGGTCGGCGACGCCAGGGGTGCACGTGACGCGCAAGAAGGTCTTTTTTGCGCTTGCCGTGGCTTTCATGGTCGCCGTGATGGTCGTGGGATTTATTCTCGAGAACAGCGTGAGCCCCGTAGTCACGAGGCTCTTCGGCACGCTTGTGGACAAGCCTTCCGAGGAAACCATTGCCGCGACCAATGACTCCGCGCGCCAACTGGCAAGCGAGGTTGAGGCCCAGGGGGCCGTCCTTCTCGCAAACGATGGAACGCTGCCCCTCTCGAGCGACGTCACCAAGGTGAACATCTTTGGGTGGGCGTCCGTCGACTGGCTTGGCGGCGGCTCGGGTTCCGGCTGCGTGACCTCGGTGGAGACGGACCTCATCTCGGCGCTGAACGATGCCGGCATCGAGACAAACACCGAGCTTACGACCATGTACAAAGACTTCCATGGCACTGGGAAGCGCCCCAAGACTCTCTCGAGCAAACCGGAGGAGTCGAGTGTGCTCTACGAGCCCTCGATTGCGGACCGAACGTGCTACACCGACGAGCTGCTGGAAAACGCCAGGGACTTCTCGGATACCGCCATCGTTGTGCTGCAGCGCTACGCGGGCGAGAGCAACGACATGCCGCTTGTGCAGTACAAGGTATCCGAGAAGAACGGCTCGGTGGTAACGGATGCCAGCAGGACCTCGCTTGACCTCTCGACCGAGGAGGAGGCTCTTCTCGCCTATGTGGGCGCCACGTACAAGAACGTCATTGTGGTGGTGAACTCGGCAAACGCCATGGCGCTGGGCGCCCTTGACTCAACGCCTGGCATTGATGCTGTGTTGCTTGCGGGCTACACGGGCCAGTACGGTGCCGAGGTGTTGCCGCAGATTCTGCGGGGCGAGGTGAACCCCTCCGGGCGCACGGCAGACACCTACGCGTATGATTTCTCGACTGCGCCGGCCTATGCCAGCGCGAGCGAGCATGTTGGTGCGTATATCTCGGCCGATGGTCTCTATCCCGCGGATGGCACCCAGAACGGCAACTTCTCCCTGCCCGAGGCCTATGACCAGGTCTCGTACGTGGATTACTCCGAGGGCATCTACGTGGGCTACAAGTGGTACGAGACGGCGGACGCCGAGGGCTTCTGGAGCAATGTATCCAACGATCACGGCACGGGCTACCGGGGCGTTGTTCAGTACCCGTTTGGCTTTGGACTCTCGTACACCACGTTTGACTGGCAGGTTGTCGATGCGCCGCCGCAGGGCTCCGAGCTGGGAGACAGCGCTTCGGTCACCGTTCGCGTTACCAATACGGGCAGCGTTGCCGGGCGCGACGTGGTCGAACTCTACTACAGTGCCCCCTACACTGCAGGCGGCATCGAGAAGAGCGCTGTGGTGCTGGGGGACTACGCCAAGACCAGCCAGCTTGCGCCGGGCGAGTCCGAGGACGTCACGCTTACCGTGAGCGCTCGCGCCATGGCGAGCTACGACTGCTACGACGCAAACGGCAACGGCTTTGCCGGGTGGGAGCTTGACCCCGGAACATACACGCTCACGCTGCGGCATGATGCCCATACCGTGGATGACGCCGAGGGCGCAACGCTTTCGCTTGGGCTCTCTCAAGGCCGGCAATTTCCCACGGACGAGAAGACCGGAGCTCAGGTTACCAATCGCTTCACCGGCCAGGATGCCACGGATGGCGTGAGCGCGGACGGGCTTGGCACTGGCCAGGACATCACGTACCTCTCGCGCGCTGACTTTGCGGGAACCTATCCGGAGATTGCCTCGACGCGTGTCATGCCCACGAGCGTCGCCGCGCTCAACCTGTATACAGACGAGGAACGAGCTGCTGATGACGCCCGCAGCGCGACGATGCCTACAACCGGGGCACGCAACGGCCTGGCCATCGAGAGGAACGGCATCATTACGGGCCTGGGGCGCAAGCTGGGCGCCAACTACGGCGACCCCCAGTGGGACTCTCTCCTCGACCAGCTTACGGTTGCCGAGATGGAGCAGCTTGTCACCAACGCGTACTCTGGCGCCTCGCCGCTCGCCTCGGTGGGAAGAACGTCCGAGACCCGCGAGCTTGACGGCCCGGCGCAGATCGAGAGCTTCGTGCCCACCAACCCCGGGACGGGCTTTCCTAGCGCGGTTGTTCTCGCGCAGACGTGGAACCGCGACCTTGCCCGGCAGGTGGGGCTTGCCTGTGGGGAGCAGGCGGCGCAGCGTGGGCTTTCTGGCTGGTACGCGCCGTGCGCGAACCTCCATCGCACCCCCTTTGGCGGGCGCAACTACGAGTACTACTCCGAGGACTCCCTGCTTGTGGGGCAGACCTGCGGCAACGTAGTGGCGGGCGCGCGCGACACGGGCGTGTACTGCTACGTTAAGCACCTGGCGCTCAACGACGGCGAGGCCTACGTCTACCGCGATGGCGTCTACACCTGGCTCTCTGAGCAGACGCTTCGCGAGGTCTACCTCGAGCCCTTCCGAACTGTGGTGGAGGACTACGGCGGAACGGCGCTCATGAGCTCCTACAACCGCGTTGGCGCGGTGTGGGCGGGTGGCTCCGAGGCCCTGCTCACGGACGTGCTTCGTGGCGAGTGGGGCTTCAACGGGGTTGTTGTGACGGACTTCTCGGATCACACCGCATACATGAACGGCGACCAGATGCTACGGCATGGCGGAGACCTCTGGATGCAGATGTCCGGCGGGTCTCTCGCGTCTAACCCAAGCTCTGCCAGCTACGTGAGCGACCTTCGCCGCGCGACAAAAGACTTCCTCTACGCCTATCTCGATGCGCGCGTGGCAAACGAGAGCTACGTAGATGCCACGGGGGACATCTCTGCAGCGCGGCCGAGAAGCTCCGCCATCACGACGCCCGGGCTCACCCTGCTTGCCGTGCTGCGCGTGGTCTCGGTGGTACTTGTGGGCATTGCGACCTGGCGCCTTGTGGTTGGCATCAAGAAGAAGAGCGCCGAGAAGGCCTAGATGGCAGGCTGGCCGGACCTCCTGAACGGTAGCCGAGCGAAAGCAACGCTCCAGCGAGCGGCGAGTGTGCTGCAAGGGGCTCAGTGTGTCTCGGCGTCTATACATCGGGCAGAATTATTGCGCGATTTTTCAGAGCGTACTGAAGCACAACTGGGCAAATACAGAATCTTCCAGGAATAACGTTCAATAATCGAGAGAGACTGGCACCCTGTAATAGCAATAAGAAAGTACGAGCGGCTCAAGAAGGGGTTATTGCGCGTTATTTCACGGCAGAATGAACTCTAACTGGGCAAATACAGTGCTAGCTAGAAATATCGTGCAATAACTGAGCAGAACGGGCGCCCTGCGGTACAGAAAACGGCCCGGAGGGCACATATGCCGTCCGGGCCGCACGTTACTCTGTGCGTGCGCCTACGCCTTGTTTGTGGAGCCCAGGTTGTCCATGTGGGAGGCGACGACCTTGTAGATCTCCTCCATGCCGGGCTTCGAGGGCTTCTTGGGGTCGAAGTTGTTGGGATTCTCGGCCATGTACCCCATGAAGCCACGGGTGAACGCCTGGCGCAGCTCGGTGGCATAGTTCACCTTGCAGATGCCGTTCTTGATGGCCTCGGCGACCTGGTCGTCGGGCACGCCGGAGGTGCCGTGAAGGACCAGCGGCACGTCGACGCGGTTGCGGATCTCCTTGAGGACGCCCTGCTCGATGTGCGGGGTGCCCTTGTAGACGCCGTGTGCGGTGCCAACGCCAACGGCAAGCGAGCTGCACTTGGTGCGGTTTACGAACTCCTCGGCCTCATCGGGATCGGTGTAGGGGTTCTCGCCCTTGACCGCCGGGCCATCGTCCTCCTTGCCGCCGACCTTGCCAAGCTCGGCCTCGACGGGCACGCCCATGGCAATGGCGACCTTGGTCACGCTCTCGGTGAGGGCCATGTTGTCCTCGAAGGGCACGTGGGAGCCGTCGATCATGACGGAGGTGTAGCCGGCGCGCAGGGCCTGCATGCAGCGGTCGAAGCCGTCACCGTGGTCGAGGTGGAGTGCCACGGGGACGCTGGCGTTCTCGGCTGCGACGCGCACCATGGCGGCGAAGTAGTCGAGGCTGGCGTACTTGATGGTGCCCGGGGTGGTCTGCATGATGACGGGGGAGTGCTTGTCCTCGGCGGCCTTGATGACGGCCATCACGAACTCGAGGTTCTCCACGTTGAACGCACCCACGGCATAGTGGCCGGCCTGGGCGTCGAGCAGCATTCCCTTGGTTGTGACGAGCATCGCGCTCTCCCTTCACGTTCCCACGGGCTGTGCCGTGGGGCTTCCTTATCCGCAACGCGATTGTATCGTGCCTGCTTGCAGACGTGGTCTTGGGCAAATGGCGGTGCTGGTCAGCAACGAAAAGCGACCGCAAGGCGCCGGTGGCCGCAGACGTTCGGAAGGGCTCCCCAGGGCTTTCCAAAACGCAGAAAAGAAAGAATTCTGCTTGTGATATCTTTCTTTTAGACAAAGAGAAGGAAACACAGTTTGCACACATGCGTAGCGGGATTGATTTGCCGGGCAGTGGGATTGATTTACCTGGTAAATCAATCCCGCGTGGAATCGAAATGCCGGGCAACTTAATCCCGCGGGCGAGGAGGAGCACATGACCGAGTTTGCAGAGGAGAGGCGCGCGGCAATTCTCTCGATGCTTGAGAGAAACTCATCCGTGCAGGTTGCCGAGGTGGCAGATGCCCTTGGCGTGTCTCGCGTCACCGCGCGAGCAGATCTTGATGCCCTCGCACGCGACGGCAAGCTGCGCCGCACCCACGGTGGGGCGGTCTCGCTCTCTCGAACGCTCACGGTGTCGATCCAGGACCTGCGCGTCAACGTGAACGTCGAGGCAAAGCGCGCCATCGCCCGGGAAGCCGCGAAGTTTGTCGAGCCAGGCCAGTCCGTGCTCGTGGACACGGGAACCACGGGCCTTGAGCTCGTGCGCGCGCTGGGCGATCGCGGTGAAGTGACCATCGTGACGGCAGACCTCACCATTGCCGACTATGTTGACCGCTCCATGCCCTCCGCCGAGGTGGTTCTCCTGGGCGGAGCGCTGCGCAAGGGCCACCGCTACACCTCCGGTGCCGTGGCCGTCTCGGCGCTCTCTATGCTGCGGCCCGACGTGGCCTTCGTGTGCCCAACTGCCTTTGCCCCTGGCCGCGGCTTCATGACTGGCTACGAGGGCATGGCGGAACTCAAGCGCGCGTTTCTCGCCTGCGCGGGCACAACCTGCGTGCTCATGGACGCAAGCAAGGTGGGCGCACGCGGGCTCTTTTTCTTTGGCGACGTGGGCGATGCCGACGTCATAGTGATGGAAAAAGACCCCGAGGGGGCTGTTGCCGGCTGCCTCGGGGATCTTCCAACAAGACTGATCCTTGCGGGTGAGTAGGGGCGGTACCTTACGCTATGCGCTCCACGCGGGTGCCGTCCATGAGGCCGCGCGCGACCTCCATGTCAAAGTGGCCGGTGGAGGCAGACATGCAGTTGGCGCTTGCACAGGCCATTGCGTAGCGCAGCTGCTCGGCTGGCTTCAGGCCGCGGGCCATGGCAACGGCAAAGGCGCCAACCATGGTATCGCCAGCGCCCACGGGGTTCACGACCTCGATCTTTGGCGCAATCCCCCGGAAGGTCCCCGTGTCGCATGCCATCACGGCACCGTCGCCACCGAGCGAGACCACCACCTGCGCTATTCCGCGCTCGTGGAGCTCGTGCGCCGCGCCGATGACCTCCTCCACCGAGGAGACCTTGCGATCAAGGATCTGGCCGATCTCGTCGGTGTTGGGCTTCACCATGGTGGGGAGCGCGTCGATGCTTGCCTTGAGCGTGGCGCCGGAGGTATCGAGGATGCATGGCTTGCCCTGCGAGCGAACCAGCTTGATGAGACGAACGTACGTGTCGGAGGGCAGGCCCTTGGGGAAGCTGCCGCTCATGGTTACCACGTCCGCGCGCGCAATAAGTGCGGAGAGCCGCTCCTCGAGAGCGGCGAGCTCCTCGGGCGTCACCTCGCGGCCGGGCTCGAGGAACTCGGTGGAGAGGCCGTCGGGCTCGAGCACGTTCACGCAGCAGCGCGTCTCGGTTGCCACCTCGACAAAGTCGTGGGGGATCTTGTCGCGGTCGAGCAGCTCGCAGAGCAGCCGTCCGTTGTTGCCGCCAACAAAGCCGGTCGCGAGCACCTCCTCGCCGCACGTTGCCACCGAGCGCGACGCGTTGAGGCCCTTGCCGCCTGCGTTGTCGATGCACTCGGCCACGCGCATGACGGTGCCACGCTCGAGGGTCGAAGAGATGCGGTAGGCCTTGTCGATAGAGGTGTTGAGCGTAACGGTGAGAATCACGATGCTCCTCCTTGCAATTCTGGGGTGCAAATTAGATACCAGTTCCTGAAAAAAAAACTCCGATGAAGGTTAGTTTGTCTGTTGGTAACAACCACTGGATATACCAGAAATCTACGACATCTATGCGAGAAAGTATCTGCCAATATGCGCTGGTATTTGTAAATTAGTACCACTACCTGCAATTTCGTACCGTGACCGATATGAATTTAACCGTAAACGGCATGCATTAAAGAATAACCAAGTTTTCTCTGGACTAATTGCGGAGGTCCTGTAAAGTGGCGTTAGTTGAAACGTGGTAATAACCAGTAACCGAGAAGCACGACGGGCGAAACAAAGAGGTTCCTTGTTCGAACCAAAAGTCTTCTAGCCTGTAAGGCGTGATGAAGAACCCCGTCAGAGGAGGACTTGGATGGTCGGATTTGTGCTCACTGGTCACGGAGATTTTTCTGTTGGTCTCGCCAGCTCCGTCAAGATGATCGCTGGCCCGCAGGAGGAGTTCGATGTTGTCCCGTTCCACGAGGACGAGGCGGGCGAGTTTCCCCAGAAGCTGGCCGATGCCATCGCAGCGTCCGCTGAGAGGAACGACGGCGTGATTGTCTTCTGCGATCTCATGGGCGGCACGCCGTTCAACCAGGCCATGATGAAAACGCAGACTGCCCCTGGCGTCGAGGTGGTCGCGGGCACCAACCTGCCCATGCTTCTCGAGGTTCTCACCACCCGCACGCCAGATTCCACTACGCAGGAACTTGTCGACTGCGCCGTTGAGGCAGGTAAGCAGGGCGTTGTCCACATGGTTCTCACCATCGACGATGAGCCTGACTCCGAGGACGAGGGTCTGTAATGGACTTCTGGCAGAACGTGCTCGCCGCATGCGCGGCGCTGCTGATCCTCATTGCCATCATGGGCGTTGTCTATGCGATCTACAGCGCGGTGAAGGCTAACAAGCAGAAGGCCTACTTCGCCGCGCTCCACTCCAGCCTCAAGGTTGGCCAGCGCGTTGCCTTTGCCGGTGGTCTCTTTGGAAAGCTTGTCCGCGTTGGCGAGGAGACCTGCGACGTAGAGGTCAAGTCCGGAGCGATCGTAGAGGTCTCGAGGTACGCGATCCAGGAGATCGCCAAGAAGTAATGCACGTCAGCACAAGCAAGTTCGTCCGTAGTCGAGCAGGAATAGCCTCGCCCCACGAATGCGGGTGAGAACGAGAAAGGGGAAGCAAGCATGGCTGAGCCCAACATTCTTCTTACCAGGATTGACAACCGCCTGATTCACGGCCAGGTTGCCACCCAGTGGACGAGCACCATCGGCGCTAACCTGATCCTTGTTGCCAACGACGATGTTGCCGGCAACAAGATGCGCCAGAAGCTCATGGACATGGCCGCACCGCAGGGCGTTGCCACCAGGTACTTCTCCATCCAGAAGACCATTGATGTCATCCACAAGGCCGCTGCCCGCCAGCACATCTTCCTTATCGTGGAGAACCCCGAGGACGCGCTGCGCCTGGTGAAGGGCGGCGTTCCCATCAAGAAGCTCAACATCGGCAACATGCACATGTCCGAGGGCAAGCGTCAGGTCGCAACCTCCGTCGCCGTGAACGACGAGGACGTTGCCGCCTTCCGCGCGCTCCAGGACGCGGGCGTGGAGCTCTCGATCCAGCGCGTGCCCAGCACGCCGGTCGAGCCTACGGCAAAGCTCTTCGAGTAGCCATCTAACGCTTTTCGCAACAACTTAGTTTGGTCGTGCGCACCCGTGAGGGACGGGTGCTGGCGATAGCTCTATCTCTATCCGTGGCACGTGGTACTAGGAACCATAGGAAAGGAGGAACAAGGATGGAATACTCAGCTCTCCAGGTGATCTTGGTCTTCATCGTCACGTTCATCGCGGCTATCGACCAGTTCAGCTTCCTCGAGTCTCTGTATCAGCCGATCGTCACCGGCATGGTGATCGGCCTCATCCTTGGCGACGTGCAGACCGGCCTCATCGTTGGTGGCACGTACCAGCTCATGACGATTGGCAACATGCCAATCGGAGGTGCCCAGCCGCCTAACGCGGTTGTCGGTGGCATCATGGCGGCCATTCTGGCAATCACCCTCAAGCTTGACCCGAACGCTGCTGTCGCTACTGCTATTCCGTTCTCCCTGCTTGGCCAGTACGGCGTCACCCTGATCTTCACGATCATGTCGCCGCTCATGTCCAAGTGCGACCAGTACGCCGCCGAGGCTAACCCCAAGGGCATCGAGCACATCAACTACCTCTCGATGTGCCTGCTCGGCCTCATCTTTGGCGTCGTTGTCACCCTGTTCTTCATCGGCGGCCAGGCCGTCGGCTCCGCCGTCGTTGCCGCCATCCCCAAGTGGCTGAGCAATGGCCTCTCCGCTGCCGGTGGCATGATGCGCTTCGTCGGCTTCGCAATCCTGCTCAAGTTCATGATGAACCGCGACATGTGGGGCTTCTACTTCATGGGCTTTGGCCTCGCGATTATCGTCTCCGGCATCTCCAGCCTGGCGACTCCTGCCCTGCTGATCCTGGCCCTCATCGGCTTTGGCTTCGCCTACTGGGACTACCAGCAGAACACCGAGCTCAAGGGTTCCGTTGCCGTTGCTGCTGACACCGACGGAGGTGAGGAAGATGGCATCTAACGAGACGACCGCTCAGACCGTCAACCGCTTTGAGGGTGTGACTCACTACCAGAACCTCACGCCCGCTGCCGACCTGGACCAGAAGACGCTCAACAAGATGGCGTGGCGTTCCTGCTTCCTGCAGGCGTCCTTCAACTACGAGCGCATGCAGTCCGCAGGCTGGCTCTACTCCATCCTTCCCGGTCTCGAGAAGATTCACGCGGATAACAAGGAAGATCTCGCGCTCTCGATGACCCACAACATGGAGTTCTTCAACATCCACCCGTTCCTCGTCACCTTCGCCATGGGCATCATCCTGTCCATGGAGCAGAAGAAGGTTGACATCCCCACCATCCGCGCCGTCCGCGTCTCCCTCATGGGACCGCTTGGTGGCATCGGTGACGCCATCTTCTGGATGACCCTCGTGCCTATTCTGGCCGGCATCACCTCGAACATGGCTATCGCAGGCAACATCTTTGGCCCCATCCTGTTCCTGATCGTCTTCAACATCATCCAGTTCGCGCTTCGCTTTGGTCTCATGAACTGGTCGTACAAGATGGGCATGAACGCGCTTGACTCCCTCATGGAGCACATGAAGGCGTTCACCCGTGCGGCCTCCATCCTCGGCGTCTTCGTCGTTGGCTGCCTCACCGTCACCATGGGCGGCACGCAGATCAACCTCACGATCCCCAACGGCTCCACCCAGGCGTACGTCGCGCACACCGCGACCGTCCCAACCGAGGACGTGAGCAAGTTCGAGGTCATCTCCAAGGACACCGACGGCACCACGCTCTCCGGCATGGTTGACGCCTCCGGCAACCCCCTGGCTACCACCGATGCTGATGGCAACGCCGTGACCGCTGGCGCCACTGACCTTGGCAACGGCATGAGCGAGGTCACCTACATGGAGACCGTCACCACGCCCGTCACCGTCGACATCGCCAAGATCCTCGACAGCATCTGCCCCAAGCTTGTCCCGCTCGCGCTGGTCATGCTTCTGTACTACCTGTTCTCCAAGAAGAACTTCACCCCTATCAAGGGTATTGTTCTCGTGCTCATCATCGGTATTGTTGGTGCCGGCTTCGGCATCTGGCCGAGCATCTGGGGCTAAGCCCTACAATTGCTGCGTACCCGGGGCGGCCCGCCGCCCCGGGTGCCCGGAATCCAATTCGGCACGCGTGCGCAGCAGGCTCTATGGCAACAGGCGGCGCGGGTACGCTTGACGCGTGCTCGCGCCATTTTCAGGACGGTGAAGACATGACCCCCATCTCGCGAAAGCAGCCGCTTTACGACCAGCTTGTCGACCTTCTTCACGAGAAGATAGAAAACGAGATGGGTCCCGGTGACGTGCTTCCCTCCGAGCGAGAGCTCTGCGAGACGTACGGCCTCTCGCGAACCACCGTGCGCCTGGCTCTCGCGGAGCTTGAGCGCCAGGGGCTCGTAACCAGGCAGCACGGACGTGGGACCTTCGTCTCGGACTCCGTGCGCGAGGCCACGAACCTCATGGGGACCTACAGCTTCACCGAGCAGATGAAGAGCATGGGTCGAGTTCCCACCACGGTGGTGCTCGAATTCGATACCCGAGAGGCACCAAAGCACATTGCCGCGTGCCTGGGGCTGCGCATTGGGGACCCCGTCATTCGCATGAAGCGTCTGCGTGCCGCCGACGGAATCCCCATGATGGTGGAGCGCACGTATCTTCCAGCGTCCGAGTTTCTCGGCCTTACTCGCACGGACGTCGAGAGCCAGCCCCTCTACGACATCGTGGAGAAGGTCTACCACGAGACCATTCGCGTGGCCGAGGAGGAGTTCTGCGCAAGCGTTGCCCGCAAGGACGACGCGGAGATTCTCGGCATAAGCGAGGCGGCACCAGTACTCAAGCTCTATCGCACTACCTTCAACGTGAAGAACACGGCCATCGAGTACACCAGAAGCGTTGCTCGAGCCGACCAGTTCAGATACAAGGTTTCACACTATCGGGGCTAGGGAAGGCCCCCGAGAGGAGAAGAACATGTTCGAGAAGGATGAGGCAACGCTCACGTCGATGGGTGCGCAGATCACCACCAAGGAGATCAAGCAGCAGCCGGATCTGTGGGAGGACACCCTCAAGATCTACGAGGACAACCTGCCGGCAATTGAGGAGTTTCTCGCCAAGGCCCGCGCCCTGGGCGGCGACCGTCGCACCCGCGTGATCTTCTGCGGTGCCGGCACCTCGGCGTATGTGAGCGACACGCTCGTGCCCTATCTGCGTCGCGTTGGCGACAACGAGGCCTTTGAGTTTGCACCCGTTGCCACCACCGACGTTGTGTGCGCACCTCTCGACTACGTGCGTCCCGAGGACCCCACGGTCATGGTTTCGTTTGCGCGCAGCGGCAACAGCCCCGAGAGCGTGGCTGCCTATGAGCGCGTTGGGCAGGTCGCCAAGAATCTTCTCTATCTCAATGTGACGTGCGCCCCCGAGGGCAAGCTCGCTCAGCAGTCCAAGGACGACGAGCGCGCCCTTACGCTGCTCATCCCTCGCGCAAACGACAAGGGCTTTGCCATGACGGGCAGCTACTCCTGCATGCTGCTCCTCTCGGCGCTCATCTTTGATCAGGCCTGCATCGAGGACAAGCGCACCTGGGTTGCCCGTGCCGCCAAGATGGGCCGCGAGGTCATTGCCCGCGAGCCCGAGATTGTGAGCTGGCTCGACCGCGACTTCGACCGCGTGACCTACCTGGGCTCCGCATCCCTCTCTGGCCTGGCCCGCGAGGCTCAGCTCAAGATCCTGGAGCTGTGCGCTGGCCGCATTGCCACCTCGTTTGACTCCTCGATGGGCTACCGTCACGGACCGAAGTCCTTTGTCAACGAGAAGACCCTGGTGCTTGACTTCGTGAGCAACGACCCCTACACGCGCCAGTACGACCTTGACATCCTGAACGAGGTCAAGGGCGACGACATTGCGCTTGCCACCGTGGGCATCCAGCAGCGTACCGGCAACGACTTCGAGGGCGAGAACTTCTCCTTTGATGGCGACGTGCTTCTCCCCGAGGTCTACCTCGCGCTGCCCTTCGTGATGTTTGCGCAGACCATCTCCCTTAACGCCTCCATCAAGGTTGGCAACACCCCCGACACCCCGTCGCCCTCTGGCACCGTGAACCGCGTGGTCAAGGGCGTGACCATTCACCCGTTTAGCCTGTAGTCCTGCTTCGGTGCGGGGAGCCTTGGGTATACCTTGGTTAACTTATCCCCGCACCGAGGGCTTTGGCCCTGGAAGGAGAGATCATGGCAACGTATGCGGTTCATGCCGCTCACTTCGTTCTCCCCGGTAGGCTCACCGGAGAGGGCTACCTCACCATCACCGACGGTCGCTTTGGGTCCTTCTCGACCGAGAAGCCTGACTGCGAGATTGTCGACTATGCAGGCGCTTACGTTGGTGCCGGCCTGGTTGACACCCACATACACGGCTTCCACAACCACGCGACCACCGACATCGACCCTGCCGGCATCAACGATGCCTCTGTGGCGCTCGCGCAGCGTGGCACCACGGCGTGGCTGCCCACCACCTTCACCGACTCGGTGGAGAACATTGGCAACCAGTGTGAGGCCATCGCGGACGCGGTGGACGAGCGCGACGATGACTTTGTGGGCGCACGCATTCCGGGCATCTACCTTGAGGGACCCTTCTTCACCGAGAAGCACAAGGGCGCCCAGAACCCCAAGTACCTGGTGCCGCCCTCGTACGACGACTTTGCGGAGTGGCAGCGCAGGGCGCGCGGCCTTATCTGCAAGAGTGCGCTTGCGCCCGAGTATCCCGAGGCGCCCGAGTACATCTCGCGCCTTGCCGCCGAGGGCGTGGTGACCGCGCTTGGCCACACCGATGCCACGTACGACGAGAGCATTGCCGCCGTCGACGCCGGCGCTACCGTGTTCGTGCACACCTACAACGGCATGCGCGGTCTGCACCAGCGCGAGCCGGGCGTGCTCGGCTGTGCCATGACCACGGACGAGACGTACGCGGAGCTCATCTGCGACGGCCACCACGTGCAGCCGGCCGCATGCGCGGCGCTCGTGCGCGCCAAGGGTTGGGAGCACGTGGTTCTCATCACGGACTGCCTGGCTTGCGGTGGCATGCCCGAGGGCAACTACATGAGCGGCGGCTTGCCCGTGGTCATGAAGGATGACCTTTGCTATCTGGCCGACATGAGCAGCATCGCTGGCTCTGTCCTCACGCTCGCCAAGGGCGTGAAGAACATGGTCGACTGGGGCATCGTGACGCCCGAGCAGGCCATCCGCATGGGTAGCGAGGTTGCCGCCCGTTCGGCGGGCGTAGATGACGTTTGCGGCAGCATGCTGCCCGGACGCAATGCGGACTTCAACGTCTACGCGGCCGACATGTCGCTCACGGCGACGTATGTTGGCGGCGAGTTGGTGCCCGTGGCGTAGGGCGCGGCGCGCTCCTCTCGTCCCACGGCGCCCGAAGGCCCGTTTTGGTCAGGATTTCCGCTATTGTTGCGGCTCCGGCGTCAATTTGGCGCCGGAGCCGCTGTTTTATACGTGGTGGCGGTCGCGGGCCTGCCCCCGGGACCTCAACGGGGTTTCGAACGTGCGCCCGAACGAGCTCGCTCGGGAAACCTGCGGGTTAATAGCAGCCGTGCAAGGAGTGGCAAGGTTCCTACCTGTGGTTCTTCTCAGCGACGCACTCAGCTAACTGCTATTAAGCTGCAGATTTGGAGACGAGAGGCGCTCGCGCTGCGATTTTGGTGCTGCGATCAGGTCTCGCGCCGCTCTCTTTCGCGGAGAATAGCTCCATTTCTTAAACCCGATATCGCTGACCTGGGCAAATGTAGTTTCCTTTTAAGAAAAGGAGCTATTCTCCGGGTGCGAGAGGTGCTCCGGGTGCGAGAGGTGCTCCGGGTGCGAGAGGGCCGCGTCGGCTGCGAAACAGCCGCTCGAAGAAACGGGCGCGCAGCATTGGAACAGCTGCCCTCCCTAGACGAGAACCCCCCGGCACCTGGGGTGCCAGGGGGTTCTGCGATGCGGTCTCGTCCTTGCTACTGCTGGATTTGCACGCCCGCGTCGATAAGGCGCTTGCTCACGCGGGCCTGGACCTCGATGTAGTAGGCATCGTCTGCGTCGCTGAGTGTGCTCTCGTCAACGGCGGACATGCGCTGGGCCCAGTCGGCCTCCTGCTGCATGAGGTCGGTGTAATCCGCGAGCATGCTTGCCTGGTCGGAGGCGTTTGCGCCAGTATACTTGACCATGAAGTCGCAGTATTTGTTCATGAACTCCTCGTAGGAGTCCATTGTCTCCTTGAATTCCGGGGTCACGACTGACGAATCGGTTGTCGTGGAAGAGTCCGATGAGGAAGAGCTAGAAGTTGTATCGCTCCCGGTTGAGCTTGCTTCAGATGCGTCGATTCTGATGGACACAACGTTGGCGCCCTTGTAGTCTACGCGGAGCTTTGCGCCATCTGCGTTCTTCGCCTGGTAGTACGTGTCACCGCTACTGTAGTCCACGTCAAAGCCCGCTTCCTTGCACTGTGTGGCGTATGCCGAGAAGGCATCCTTGTCCATGTCCCCGACGTTTACGTGGTAAACCTTGGAGGAATCCTGGACAATCGAGCCCTGCGTGGACGGGGGAGCGGGAATCAGCGATCCTGGACCGCTTGTGGGCCAGGTGATGGTGCTCATCTCGTCAGGCGCCTCGAGATGGACGGTGAGCTCCTCCTTGCGCTCGTAATAGGTGAGTGAGAGCTTGTATCCTTTCTCGTTAAAGGCGGCGTAGCCAATGCCTATCTGGTCAGCGTCGACCGTGAAGCCCTTCTCCTTGCAGGCGTCAACGTAGCTTGAGTAGTCTCTGCTCGAGTACTTGGCAAGCGTTGCGGAGAATGCGGTGCCAGAGTTGATCTCGACCTTGCCCTTTTCCGTGCCAGGCTCGGGAAGCATTGTCGCAAGCCCGCTCGAGGGCCAGTCAAGCTTGGAGTTCTTGGCATCGTTCGAACTGCCCTTGCAGCGGGATATCATAAATATTGCAATTAAAGCGACAATAACGAGAAGGACAATCTTGCCCTTGCCGCCTTTCTTTCCCTTGGGCACCCCACTGCCAGACGATGTCCCGGACCCGCCTGCGCCATTGGCCTTCTCCCATTCCATGGATGCCCCTTTCTCGTGGCTGAACTTGGGTTTATTGGATTGCGTAACTGCTGAACCAATTCTGAGAAGGGGCGTTGTCCATTACCTCAGTTGCCAACTGAATTCCGCGACCGGTTTTCAGTTGGCAACTGAGGTAATTCTTGGCGCGCTTTCTAAGATTGGTCTTGTCGGTGCTTCGGCTGTGCCGAGGCAAGCGAATCCGACCTCTGGGGTGATCATGAAGTCCTACAACCTTGGGCAGGGGGAGTTCGTCGTCCTGCAACGCAGCGACGTCAGCCTTGTAAGCGATGAGGGAAGAGACCCCCTGGACGAGGTCGTTCTCACAAACAAGAATCTGATTCTCGTGGCAACCGTTCACGAGGGGGCCTTTAGGAGCTCCCGCTATCTCAAGCGGCTTCCGCTTGAGCAGGCGGTCGATGACATGGGGGTGCCGCGTACCGCGGTGACCAAGGTTGACAACAGCTACGTTCTCAACGTTGCCTTTGCAGACGAGACTGTCTCGCTGTGCTTTGCTGGTGGCTCTGCGGGTGCTGCCAGGCGATGGGAGCGGGCGGTCTCGAGCGCCGCAGTGGGTGACCTGGACGGCATTGATGCGGATGGCGAGGCAAGCGACACCCTGGGTGACCTGCTGGAAGAGACCAGGGGCGCCTTTGGGGCGCTCTTTGGAGGCGCCGGACAGACGCGCAAGAATGCAGAGCCGCCCCAGCGGCCAATGACCGTTACCAAGCACTGCGTTGGGTGCCATGCGCCAATCGTCGGGCGCAAGGGATCGGTGGTCACCTGCAGCTATTGCGACACCAAACAGACCCTCTAGACCAGCTAGGAGAGAATCATGGGCATCATCGACGCGGCGTTTGACTCCATTGGCGGTGTCTTTTCGGACCAATGGAAAGACGTTATCACCGCTGGCCACTTTGACGAGCACACGCTTGTGACGCCGGGGGTGCGGCGAAACTCCCAGAACGGGCGCGGAGGCAACTACGGTGCTGAGGACATCCTCTCAAACGGTTCGATAATCTATGTGCCTGAGAACACGGCGGCGTTTGTCTTCAGCCAGGCGGGCATCGAGCAGGTCATCACGACGCCAGGGGGCTACGAGTACCGAAATGGCCAGGCAAGCGTCTTTGACGAGAAGGACCGCGCCGAAGGTGGACTTGGCAAGATCTTTGTCCAGCAGGCTGCAGAGCGAATCGACTTTGGCGGCATGTCGCCCGACAGCAAGCGCGTTGCCTTCGTCAACCTTCGCGAGCTGCGCGGCATTCGCTTTGGGACACATGGCCCGCTTGCGTACAACGACCTCTACTACGGGGCTGACCTCGAGATCTACGCCTACGGCATGATGAGCGTAAGAGTTTGCAACCCAACGCTTGCCATCTGCAACTTTGTGCCTGCCAACTGCTCGTCGTACTCGCTCGACGACCCTCGCGCACGCCGTCAGCTCACGGGCGAATTCCTTACGTCGTTCGTGGCTGCGGCCAATGCGCTCTCGTCGACGTATCGCGTCTCGCAGCTGCCATCGCAAACGGTGGCGCTTGGCGAGAAGATCCGCGAGGGGAGCGACAACGCCGGAACGTGGCCCACGCGCTATGGCCTTGAGCTGGTGTCGGTTGCCATCGAGAACATCGAGTTCTCCGAGCAGTCGCGCGAGCTTGTGCGGCAGTTCTCGGAGAAGCGCATGGGCGTGCGCGCCTACGAGGATGTCTCGCAGCGCGCAGCGGACATCTCTGCCCAGCAGCTCATTGCACAGGGGGTGAGGGACAACGGCCTGGGCGACGGTGGCGCGATGGTCTTTGGGATGAACCTCGCCGGGTCGCTTGACCCAAGGAATGCCTCGTTTGCAGGTGCGCCCGCTGCGGCGGAGGGGGCGCAGCCAAAAGGCGAGCAGGACAAGTCCTCCATCGACTCTCAGGTAGAGACTCTCAAGAAGCTCAAGGAGCTGCTTGATGCGGGCATTCTCACCCAGGAGGAGTTCGACGCGAAGAAGCGCCAGGTACTGGGGCTGTAGGAGTGGTGTAGTCGCGTTGATCGTCCGGTCTACCAGGCAATTGCGTGGACCTCGCAGGTCGCGTAGTCGACCCGCTCGAATATGGACACCTCGAACGGCATGCTCGAACCCTCTGCTGGGTGAGAGCTGAGGAAGTTAACGCCTCCACCCACAATGTTTCCGGAGGCGTCGCGCAGGATGGCGGTGAGACAGACCCCGTAGTTGTTACCCAGCGCCATCGTGGTGCCGTCCTTCTCCAGCGTGACGGTGCCCGATACGGTGATTCCGCCGTAGCCGTTTGACCTGGCGGATTCGTTTGCGGTCGAGAGAGAGGGGGCCGCGTCATCGGACAGGAGGTCCTCAGAGGGCTTGACCGGCGTGAACTCCACGCGCGCGGGTGCCGTAGAGCCATCGAGCGCGGTGCTTTGATACGCCGTTTCGCCGGGGGCGAGGACAGAGAGAACCTGTTCATCCGAGAAGAGAACGCTGCCATCGTCCGCGTAGCCGGTTATGGTCACGCTGGGATACGCAACCGTGCGGTTGGAGTTGTTCGTGAGCGAATACTCGGCATACACGCTGCCGCTACTTGTCGACCAGTGCGACTCGCCAACAGAGAGGATGTCTGCGGCTGTCTGGGTGTCTTTCTCGCCCTGCGGAGCGGTGACGGTGGTCGTGTCTCGGCTTGATTCCGCGCTGCTGGCCGTGGCCTCAGTGCCAGCGCTGTCTTCGGCTGCAAGGAACCGTGAGGCGAGAAGTGCTGCCACCACGGCAATGGCGGCAATGACGCACACAAGGGCAATCGTACGGACTTTCCCCGCCGCAGGCGAGGCCGGCGCGTCCGCAGCCTCGCGTGGAGTGGTCTCTGCGGCAGCGGCCGGCGCGCCTTTCTCGCCAGGCTCGTTGCGCAGCGCGCGCCAAAGCTCGTCCACGCTCTGGTAGCGCGCACTGGGCTCGAACTCCGTTGCCTTGAGGACAACCGAGCGCAGGTCATCGGGCACGTCTGGAGAGGCAAGTGCCTGCTCGTAGCCCTCCTTGTCCTCGGGATGAACGCCCGTGAGGAGGTAGCCCAGCAGCCGGCCGATGGAGTACACATCCGAGCGAGCGTCGGTCTTTGCGAATCCGTACTGCTCGGGAGCGGCAAAGCCCCAGGTCCCAAGCTGGTCTTCATTTCCTTTGGCATCCTCGGAGCCAAGCCTCGCAATGCCAAAATCGATCAAGTGAGCGCCGTCGGCGGCAACCACCACGTTTGAGGGGGTGATGTCGCGGTGCACGATGTCGTGGGCATGCAGCTTCGAGACGGTCTGGCAGACCTCGCCAACCAGGTGTCGGGCCTTTGCGGCGTCCAGCTTCCCGCGACTCTCGATGAGCTGCTCCAAGGTTTCGCCGGGAACGTAGTCGTAGACGACGATGAACTCGTCGGGCATCTCGTATGTTGCCTCGATGTGGGGGAGACGCGCGCAGTCTATCTCGGGAAGTGCCGCCCAAACGCCTCGACGGGCGCGCGCGGCGGGGATGCGCTTGCGCACAAAGGGACCCGTACCGTCCAGGGTGACGAGCTCAGTTATGCCACCCTGCCCACGCGCGAGAACGCGCTCCACGTGGTAGGAGTCATCAACGCTCATTGCATGCATTACCTGGTCGTCGTTCAAGCCCTTGGTCCCGTTCCGCACGTTGGCATAAATGCCGGCTTGCACGTGAGGACCGGCTCTTTTCCATGATATGCAACCCAGGATGGTCGCTCCTCAGTTGGTAACTGAAAAATCACTGGGCGGGCGAGGGCGACTGCCTGACCGGATGGCTGCCGGCCTGCCCTGCACGCAGGGGGCCGGTGTGAAAGAGGGTCTGCTCGCCCAGGCTCCACAGCTCGTCATCGGTGGCGGAGCGGTCAAAGCCATGGTCTATGCACCAGATGATGATGGCGTCTCGACGCACCTTGGGCCAGAGCTCCGAGACGCCTGACAGGCGCAGGAGCCGTTGTGTCTCTCGAAGCGTACAGCGCATGCCCAGCGCGAGCATGATGGCGTGGTCCCTGCCGGGGCGGCTCTTGCCGGCAAAGATGTCGTAGACAACGGTGCCGTTAAGCCCGGATGCTCGCACGACCTCGGCGCGCTTCATGCCCTTTGCGTCTAGAAGATCTCGCAGGTATTGGGGGAGGTCGCGATTGACAGTGGAGTCCGGCTCGCCAAGGTAGGACTCTACGCTTGGCGCCGCTAGGAGGCGGGCAAGAAGATCCTCTGTCAGTCGTTCCTTACTGGCCATGCGTTCCTCCCGTCTTTGAGCGGTTGGGTAGCCTGCGGCTGAGGCAATCGTACGCCTCTTTAGCCGCCATCGATCGAAACCTGCGGCTTAATTGCAGCTGGTTACGTTCGATGCCGAGAAAAACCGCAGGTAAATAGCTTGTGACGAGATTGGGAAGTGCAATTAAGCCGCAGGTTTGCCCCTCCGGCCCGGTTCCCCCCGGCCCCGTTTATGCCAGACTGACCTGGAACAGCGGCCAACCGCCGTCTACCGCGCCACCTCGACCACCCGTGCGCGACCGCCGCCAACGCGAGCGGCCTCTGCCACCACACCGCTGGGATCTGTGTCCATGATCACAAGGTCAACGTCGCCCGGCTGGGCAAATGGAAAAAAGAGCCTGCTTGCGCCAACCTTCGTTGCATCCATGAGGACGATCACCTTGCTGGCGTGCTTCATGAACTCCTTCTTGGTGTCTGCGGTCACCTGACGCTCGGCAAGAAAGCCCAACCTTCTCTCAAACCCATCGGCACCGAGAAACACCTTATCTACGTGCGTTCCCACCAGGGATGCGGTGAGGTAGGGGCCATAGAGGTGGAAGCCACGGCCAAGAATCCCACCCGTGCTAATAGGGATTGCGTTGGGAAGGTGCTGCTGGATGTAGGTGTGCGCCGCAGGTTCGTCGGAGATGATGGTGATGTCCCTCTTCCTGTCGAGGCTGCGGATAAGCGCAAGCGTCGTGCTTCCGGAACCCACCAGGATGGTCTCGCCGTCACGGACCAGCTCGGCTGCGGCCTGGCCGATGGCGTCCTTTGCCCTCACGTTTCTTCTAATGCGCGCGGGAAGGCTTGGGACCACAAGCTCGCGGGCGGGCACGGCGCCACCATGTATGCGCTTGAGCTTTCCCTCGTGCTCAAGCTCGGTGAGGTCGGTCCGTATTGTGACTGCCGAGACGCCAAACTCCGTGCTGAGGTCAGAGACAACGACCTCGCCCTTTCTCGAAAGCATGTCGAGAATCCGGTTCTGTCGCTCCTCGGCGGTAATTCTTTGCGGGGCGTCTGTCATCGGGAGGCCTCCAACCACAGTGCCGTGACGGATACAGTACGCATGGTGAAGTAACGTTACGTGCGCGAAACAATGTGAGTATGTAGTACCACAAGTTTTATCTTCCACTCATCAATACGTTTTACCAGCAGGAGCAATGTGGGTTGTCTGGAAAACTATCCGGTGCTTTCCCTTGCTTTCGTTTCGCAACCATTCGCCGAAGCGAAAATACCACTCAACACACGCCGCAAGTTTTTGAGCACCCTCCAATTACGACGTGGATACTATCTGAATAACCAGAGAAGCACAGAGAGGGGTGAACATCAAATGGTAAATATTTTGCTTGTCACACACGGTGAGTTTGCTCAGGGTATAACATCGGCACTCACACTTATCATGGGAGAGGCAAAAGGGTATGCAACCGTGTCTTTGAATATTGGCCAGGCACCGGATGCGTTTCTCGATGAGCTCTCCAAGAAAGTTCACTCGCTCTACGAGGACTCCGAAGGCAGTGGCGTGCTTGTCCTCACCGATCTTTTTGGCGGCACCCCATGCAACTGTATCGCACGCATTATGAACGAGATGGGCACTGAGAAGGTCCGTTGCGTAACCGGGCTCAACCTGCCCATGCTTATCGAGGTCGTGAGCGACCGAGACGAGCAGGACCTACCGCAACTCGAAGAGACGGCGCTTGCCGCCGGTGGCAAAGGAATGGTCAGTCTAGCTGAGAAGATCTTCGGCTAAGCCATATGTACAACCAAGCTTGAGAGGGGGACCCAAGACAATCGAGGGCTGGTCGAAGGCTGCACTTTTTGTTCTGAATCTGCTGGGGCGTGTAAGTAGAAGGTGAGAGTAGTGATAGTACAAGCCATTCTTGTTGCACTCATCACGACCTGCTGCACTTGGTGGTTTAGCCACGTCATTACGAGGACTTGGCTGTACCCGCTGTGGTCGGGCTTTCTCGTTGGCCTGGTGCTTGGAAAGCCCGTCGAGGGCATGATGATTGCTGCGGCAATCAACCTGCCCTACGTTGGCTTCATCACGGCCGGCGGCTCCATGCCTGGCAACCCGCAGTTCGCAGGTCCTGTTGGCACGGCGCTTGCACTTGTTTCCGGGCTTGACGTGAACTCCGCCACCACGGTGGGCGTCATTCTCGGCAGCGTGACAATCATGGTGTGGACCGCCTACATGTCCATCAACACGCTGTGGGTCCACATGGCCGAGGACTTCCTCAACAAGGGCAACATCCGTGCGATGAGGATGTGCAACTACATTCCGTCGTTCTTTGTCTCGTTCATACTCAACGGCATACCCGCCATGCTCGTGGTGCTCTATGGCGCTCCGTTTGGCGAGTGGTTCCAGACCTTCCCGCAGTGGATCGTCGATGGCTTTGGTATCGTCGGTGGCCTCATGCCTGCACTTGGTATCGCAATGCTGCTTCAGTACCTGAACAAGCCCAAGCTGATGCCGTTCTTCTTCCTTGGCTTCGCGCTTGCCGAGTTCATGGGCCTCACCACGATGATGGTCACGTTCATCGCAGCACTTGTCGCAATCCTGCTCTACAACTACCAGTCCGATAGCACCAAGAAGCTGACTGGGGGCGAGGCATAATGGCGCTCTCGAAGAAGACACTCGTCAAGAACTGGCTGCTCACCTATTCATCCGAGACTTGCTACAACTACGAGCGACTCCAGGGCCTTGGCAACACGAACGCGTTCGTGCCGGTCATCCGCGAGCTATATCCCGAGGATAAACAGGCCGAGGAGCTCAAGAAGTACCTGGTGTTCTATAACACCGAACCCTCTTGGATGGGCACGATCATCAACGGCATCACCTGCGCCATGGAGGAGAAGAGGGCCGAGGGCGCGGACATCTCCGCAGATGACATCATGCTGATGCGCTCTTCGCTCATGGGCCCCATGGCAGGCATTGGCGACACCGTCTCGCAGTCGATTGCCTACCCAATCCTCGCCGGCATCTGCATTCAGCTTGCCCTTGCTGGCAACTTCGCAGGCCCCATCATCTTTGATGTTGGCTACAAGATTCTCCAGCTTACTTGCGGCTACAACATGTACATGCTGGGCTACAAGAAGGGCCGCGACGCCATCGTCGACCTGCTGCAGAGCGGCATCATCAACAGAGTCCTCGACGCGGTCTCCATCGTTGGCCTCATGGTCGTTGGTTGCATGACCGTTGGCAACGTCAAGGTCGACCTCTCCTGGCTCGAGTTTGACTGGACCAACGAGCTTGGTACCGTTTCGCTCAACCTGCAGACCGGCGTCTTTGACGCGCTGCTCCCGGGCCTTCTCCCGCTCCTTGTGGTTCTTGGAACCTGGGCGCTCCTGTCCAAGAAGCAGGTAAAGCCCCTCACGATGGTGCTGATCATCTTCCTGGTTGGCTTTGCCCTCGTGGGCATCAAGGCTCTCATGGGCCTGTACTAGACCGTTTCCGGCTGCCACGCAAGACGCGCCGTGGCACGCCTCTAGAGCGAAGCAAGACAGTGTACGTGCGGGTGCCCTCCTGTCCGAACAGCCATGTCCAAGTGGGACAGGAGGGCACGCTACCCAGGCCCCCGCAGCGCTTGCACCGCGGCGAGGGCTCGGTACAAGTATGAGCCTTTTGCCGCTCGCGGCGGGCTCTTCAGGGGGTTGACATGGGAAACAAGAAGGATGTGGACATCTACCCCTCGGTAATGTGCTGCAAGCCGTGGGACCTTGAGGCCTACGTGCGCGCCTTCGAGGAGGCGGGTGTTGCCGGGATTCACTTTGATGTGATGGATGGGCATTACGTGCCAAACATCATGCTCGGCTCGGAAGACTTCAAGGCAATCCGACAGCTTACGGACCTCTCGATTGATGTCCACATCATGGCTACCGAGCCAGAGCGCTTTGTCCCGTATTTCGACCTCCGCAAGGGAGACTCGCTGAGCTTCCATCCCGAGGTTTCCCTCCAGCCGTATCGTCTGCTCGAGAGCCTTCGGGCCATGGGCGTTTCCGCGGGCCTTGCCCTAAGTCCGGGCGTGCCGGTGAGCTATCTGGAGGAATGCCTCGATGTTCTCGATTTTGTCATGGTCATGGCTGTGAGTCCGGGATTTGCCGGACAGAAGATGGTCCCAGATCACCTTGCCAAGCTGCGCAGGATTTCCGAGATAACCTCTCGGGCAAACCACCCGATAAGCATTGTGGTAGACGGCAACACGACGCCTTCGAATGCCAGGCACATGCATGAGGCAGGTGCCACGGGGTTTGTGGTTGGTACCTCCTCGCTCATTCAGGGTGGTCCTAGCGCATTTTCAGAGAAGTACAGGGCCTATCAGGCCGAGATTGTACGAGCGTAGTAGCTACGCATTTGTCGCACGACAAATTGGGCCCGACAACCAAAGGAGAGCAGAGCCATGAGCGTGAAGAACCTTGTGTTTACCCGTATCGACGATCGTCTTATCCATGGCCAGGTTATGACGGCATGGATCCACCAGTTCCCGGAGTGCGCCCACATCATGGTTGTGGATGACCAGGTGAGCAAAGACCCATTCATGACCAAGATGTTCCAGCTGCTGCTCCCCGAGGGAACGACCATCGAGACGCTCTCGGTGGATGATGCGGCCCCCAAGCTGAAGGAGGGCCTCCCTCAGCAGACCATTCTGCTGGTGAAGTTCCCGCTCACCATTAAGCGCCTGGTTGATGCGGGCGTCGACATTGACTTCGTGAACATTGGCGGCATGGGCATGTCGGCTGGAAGGAAGAAGTTCTACAAGAACATTGCCGCTTCACCCGAGGAGCGAGAGATCTTCAAGGAGCTCGTTGCCAAGGGCGTGAAAGTTGAAATCAGGATCGTACCCGCAAACAACGCCGTAAGCGTCGAGGGGCTGCTCAAGAAGTAGGCCTCCCCATTCCGTGCGCGAAGGCGACTGTGAGCGAGCAACAACGACTTCGAAAGATGGGAATGACGCACATATGGACTTCTCACGATACCTCTCGCCATCTGCGTACCACGAAGGAACGATGAAGGCATGCAGGCTCCATCGCATTGGCGAGTTCACCACCGATGACGTCTCGATACCCAAGCCTGTCGGCAATCAGCTGCTGCTCAAGGTAGAGGGATGCGGGGTCTGCGGGTCTGACATCCCGAGGATCTTCAAGCTCGGAACAAGCAGGCAGCGCTATCCCCTTACGATTGGCCATGAGTTTGGCGGCACCATAGTCGAGGTGGGGGAGGATGCCGACAAGTCCCTCGTGGGGAAGCGTGGCGCGATATTCCCCTGCATACCGTGCAGGAAGTGCGACCCGTGCCTCTCGGCAAACTATGCCATGTGCGAGGACTATGACTACCTTGGGTCGAGAAGTGACGGCGGCTTTGCGGAGTATTGCCTTATTCCCTCCGCCTGGCACTTCGTTCCTTCGGCCAATCCGGAGACTCCTGGCGAGGCCCTTGCGATGACCGAGCCTTGCACGGTTGCCCAGCATGCCGTGAGGAAGGGCGGGGTCACCGCGGGCATGAACGTGCTCATCATGGGTGCGGGGCCCATCGGAATTATGGCTGCTCGCTGGGCAAAGCTCTTTGGGGCGTCGGTGGTCCTCTCCGAGATCGTCGAGGAGAAGTGCGAGTTTGCCCGCGCGCATGGGTGCGAGGTCATCGACTCCAAGGAGGTCGACCTCGTTGAGCGCGTGCGCGAGCTTACGCACGGCAGGGGCGTTGACGTGGCCATTGAGGGCACTGGCAGCGGATCTGGTCTGGGACAGGCCATCGAGTGCACGCGTACCTTTGGAACCGTTGTCATGATGGGCAATCCGGCGAGCGATACCACCATCAAGCTTGCGCAGCACAGCCAGATCCTGCGCAAGGAGCTGAGCCTCAAGGGCATCTGGAACTCCCACTATGCAGACACGCCCATCAACGAGTGGCACTACACTGTACGCATGCTCGATGAGGGCAAGATGCAGGTCACCGACCTCATCACGCACAAGAGCTCGCTGGACGGGCTTCCCGCACTCTGCTCGGGAATCAACGATCACTCGATTCTCATCTGCAAGGCAATGTACGTGCCGGAGGCAGAGTAATGGCTGGGAGGGACTCGACAGCCCTTGTCCTCAAGGAGCTTGGAGAGACCCTCCCATCTATTGATGACGCGCAGCTAGATTGCCTTGTCGACGAGCTAATGGTGCCTGGGCGGCGCGTCCTTGTGATGGGCGTAGGGAGGATGCTCATCTCGCTTAAGGCGTGGGTCAAGCGCTTGAAGCACCTGGGGATCGACATCAACTATGTGGGCGACGAGACCGAGATGCCCGTGCGCGAGCGTGACCTTGTACTTATCGGGTCAAGCTCGGGGGAGAGCAAGCTGCCCGCCGAGATAGGTCGTATTGCGCGCGAGAAGGGCGCTGACGTCTTCTACATTGGGTGCACGCCGGGGAGCACGATTGATTCGCTCGCCTCAAACCGTCTTCTTCTTCGTGGTCGCACCAAGTTTGCGGGCCCTGGGGAGTATGCGTCCAAGCAGCCTATGTCCACCCTCGTTGAGCAGGAGCTTTTTCTCCTTGGCGACATTGTTGCTCTGGAGATAATGGGGCGTAAGGGTTGGACCGAGAAAGACGTCAAGGATCGTCACGCTAACTTGGAGTAATGGAGCAGACCATGGACTTCTCTGGCATGATGGGCAGGCTCAAGGAGATGGTTCCCAAGCCGCGCCCCGAGGTGAATCTGAGCTTTGACGAGTACGTTGACGTGCTGTATGGGATTGTTGAGCAGTGCGCCAATGATGTTTGCCAGAGCGATGAGGTGCATGGTCTTTGCTCTGACAGCGCTGACGAGACGTGCGTGCGGGCGAGGGAAGTTGGCGTGTGGCAGGTTGTGCTTCTCTCGGCAATGAAGCTCTGGAACTCGAGCGGGCGCTTCAAGGACAAGGTCAAGGAGGCCCTGGAGGACGAGATGATTGCGAGAGTCATCTCGGGGCTGGGCCTTTCCGACGAGGATGCCGAGACGTTTCGAGGTGGCTACTTTGATACGGCGGCAAGGCTTGCAAACGGCGGCGATCAGGGAAAGATGACCGACGAGCAGCGTTATGCCGTGCAGGTTATTGCGCTTATGCGGGGTGCGCTTTCTGCCGGCTACGTCGGTGCGGAGGATGCGCTCAACGCTGCGACTGAGAAATCCTCGATGCGCGTGTTGGACATGGAGCGCATGGTGGTTCACTTGGCGCAGTCGTCGGTGGTGGATGGCAACACTGCGCTCATGAAGCATCCGCGCTTTTACGTGGCCCAGTAAGCGGGTGTGTTTCCGGACCTTTCGGCGCCTCTCATCCCCCCTTTGGAGCGGCGCCGGGAGGCCCGTTTTCGACGCGATCTCGTACGCAGGCTGCCCTCCGGCGTCATTACGGCGCCGGAGGGCTCGTTTTCGCAGCGGTTGCTTCCAAAGTTGTCCCTCCGGCGTCGTTTTCTCGCCGGAGGGCTTTTCTCTGCGCGATGGCCCCGTTGGCCCCTCCGCCCGTCGCCGACCCGTGCGCACGTTGCCCTCGCCTGCGGAGAATAGCTCCCTTTCTTAAAACCGATATCGCTTACCTGCGGAAACGCGACCGGCGTTTAAGAAAAAGGAGATATTCTCTGCAATGAGAGAGCCGAACGGCCTGGCGAGAAGGACGTTGGACGTTGAGAAGGATGCACGCAGGTCGCCGTCCGGCGGCGTTATCCAAGCGTCTGCGGCATCGAAAGCCCCTCTCGTCACGTACTACGTCTGTCGTAGTATCCTTCCAGTAGCGAAGATACTACGACAGACGTAGTACGTTGCGGGAGGTGTCTCGTGCCTGACGAGATAAGCAGCGACTTTATCCGCGGATACATCGACCCCATGATTCTTTGCGTGCTCCTGCAGGGGCCGTCCTATGGCTACGAGGTCTCGAAGCGCATCCGACAAATCTCGGGTGACCTCTACATGGTAAAGGAGACCACGCTCTACTCGGCGTTTGCGCGCCTGGAGAAGGGTGGCCTCGTCGAGTCGTTCCCGCAGGTTGCGGAGAACGGCAAACGACGCACCTACTATCGCATCACACCAGCGGGAATTGACCACTACCAGGCACGATGCCGAGAGTGGAAGCTCACCAAGGACGTTGTCGGCCGGTTTATGGAAGGGTGCGGTGCGTGATGGATGACATCAGGGATTTTCTCGAGTCTGTGTTCTCAAAGCTTCCCCAGACGCCCGAGGTGCACCGCGCGAAGGACGAGCTTGGCCAGATGATGGAAGACAAGTACGCCGAGCTTCTCGCCCAGGGCATGCCCGAGAAAGACGCAGCAAAAGCGATCATAGCCGAGTTTGGCAACCCAGACGAGGTGCTCGAGTCGCTTGGGGTAACTCCGCAACCAGCACGCAAGTGGCATCCGGGACGCATCGTGGCGCTGGTTCTCGGCGTCATTGCGGTGTGCTGCGTGTGCTGGGTGGCCTTTTGTGGCCGTGCGGAGGCAGATCCGCATGCTGGCAACGTGGATGCGACCATTGCAGAGGACTTCTCGTCCGTAGATGTGAGCGCGGCCTGCGGAGACGTGGTGATCAAGAGCGGTGACGTTGCGCGGGTGAGCTATAGCGGCGCCGCGAACACTTCGTTTGAGTACGAGGTGCAAGATGGCGTGCTCCACGTGACGCAAACGCAGACAAGCAGCGCGGGCACGCAGGCGTCGGACGGCATTGTCATCACCGTCGTGGTCCCCTCGACGGCAGAGCTCTCGTCCATCGATGCCACGACGCAGCTTGGCGGCGTCGACCTGCAGGGCGTGGAGGCTGCGCGCACCGATGTCTCCTCCCAGATGGGCGATGTCGACGTGCGCGACGTCGACCTCTCCAACGCAACGCTCAGGCTCTCCGTTGACATGGGCGAGATAATTCTCGACGGAAACGAGGTTTCGCCGGGTACAGTGGTAAGGGGTACTGGCGAGAGAATCGTTGATGTCAGCGCCGAGATGGGAGACGTTACCGTGACCGCCCTGTAGCGCAGGCGGTGCGGAGATTGCGGGGGAGAAATGCCGAGAAACACCAAACTCATCCTTTGCGACATTGATGGGACCATTCTTCCCAAGGGGAACACGCAGGTTTCTCCGCGCACGGTCTCGGCGTTCCACGCAGCGCTTGACGCAGGTATTGCCATTGGGCCGGCAAGCGGCCGCGGCATCGACTGGATTCCGCCTTTCTTTGGCGGAGACGCCGCCTGCTGCGCCACCTGCCTTGCAACCAATGGCTTGCAGGTCTACCTTGGCGGCAAGCTGGTCCACGAGGAGCATCAGCCGCACGACGCGCTCGTCCGGCTGGCGGCAATGCTCGCGGACGTTCCCCATTCCGGGCTTCTTTGCTTTGACGGTGGTACGCCGCTGCTGGTTGCCGGAAGCCGAGAAGACCTTAGACGCCCCTTCCCTGCATACGCTGAGAAGTGCGTGCCGGTCGATGCCGTGCCGGATGTGGTGGTGAAGTCAAACGTGTTTGTCGACACGGACGAGGCTGGTACGCGGGAGCTTATCGCGCGGGCGGCACGCGAGGTTCCCGAGCTTGATTTGGACTACGCGCATGCGGGCTTCTCCAACGTGATGCCGCACGGCTACAACAAGGGTACGGGTGCGCGTCTGCTGTTCGAGCTTCTCGGCATTGACGAGAGCGAGGTCGTGGTGTTTGGCGACGCCGGCAACGACCTGCCGCTCTTCTCGGTGGTGCCCAACTCCGTGGCGGTTGCCAACGCCCAACCCGAGGCGGCTCGCGCGGCTCGCTGGCACATTGGCCGATGTGAGGACGACGCCGTTGCCGCGGCGGTTGAGGCCCTCGCCGCCGGCGAGTGGCCCTTCTCGGCGTAGCACTGCCCCCCGCGCCGGACAACCTCACACGGCAACCTCGCGCGGCTGCCTTGTACGGCAACCTCGTGCGGCAACTTCGCATGGCTGCCTTGTACGGCAACCTCACACGTGATATTTCTTTTTTGATGTGAGTCGGCAAAACCCCAGTTGAGAATGACCTAATATCAAAGTAGAAATAACACGTGTGAGGTTTCCTGCTCTGCTTGACATGGCATTCCGAGGGTCGCCCGGGCGCGCAACGGCAAGAGTCTTCGGTGTGCAATAGTCTGGTGGCACCAAGGGGCTGCTGAGAAGGATTTCGACATTTCGTGGCCTGCAGGCCACAGATTATGTCGGAAATCTTCTCAACAGAGATAGCGAGCTGAGATGTCGAGCTGAGATGGCGCGCTGTGTTGGAGGCTCACTCGGGAAACAGTGCATGTCGCCTCTTCCCGCTCCGTTCCTGTGGGTAATTCACGGGTTGAGTGATTGCGGCATCTCCTGTGGAATCGAGAGCTGTTGCGGGTGGGTGACGAATACAGCCTCGCATGGTCTGCGCTCACGCGATATGGCTACCATGGCCCCAATGTGACTGGAGGCGCCATGGTTGTCCTTGTTCTCGTCTTGGTAGTCATTCTCGTGCTGCTCGTCGTCTGCGTTGTACGCGCGGCGGCGATGAAGCCCACGCTCCCCGCCGGCTCGCCCATCGACGCGGGCGGCTATCACGCCGGCGACGCGGAGATCGAGCGCTTCCGCACGCTGCTGCGCATTCCCACCGTCTCGCGCGATGACCCGGCCCAGCTCGATCGCGAGCCTTTCGACCGCTGGGTGCCCACGCTCCAACGCCTCTACCCGCGCACGTTCCAGACGCTCGAGCTCACTCGCATCGACGAGTACGGCATCCTCATGCGCTGGCCCGGGCGCGACTCGTCGCTGGCGCCCGTGGTGATGATGGCCCACCACGACGTGGTGCCCACCGACGGCCAGGACTGGACGTACCCGCCGTTCGCCGCCGAGGTCCACGATGGCCAGATCTGGGCGCGTGGCACGCTCGACAACAAGCTTTGCTTCTGCGGCTGCATGGAGGCGTTCGAGCACCTGCTGGCAGAAGGCTACGTTCCACCGCGCGACATCTGGTTCTTCTCGTCCTGCTGCGAGGAGACATCCGGTCCTACTGCCGACAATGCCGTGGTCTGGCTGCGCGAGCACAACGTGCATCCCTGCATGGTCCTCGACGAGGGCGGCGCCGTGGCAACGGGCGTGCCTTTGGGCGTGACCGCGCCCATGGCCATGGTGGGCGTCTCCGAGAAGGGCCACGTGGACGTCACCGTAACGGCGCACGGGGCGGGCGGTCACGCGTCAGCGCCCTCAAAGAACGATGCCACGCGCCTTCTCGCCCGCGCAACCGAGCGCATCTGTGCAAACCCGGGAAAGCCGCAGGTGGCAGATGCCGTCACGGCGATGCTCCAGGAGCTTGCGGCCCGCGGCAGCTTTGCCTATCGCATCATCTTTGCAAACATGTGGCTCTTCCGGCCGCTGGTGGGGCGCATCCTGGCGGCAGGTGCCGAGACTGGCCCCATGGTCCGCTCGACCTACGCGCTCACGCAGCTCGCGGGCTCGCCTGCGAGAAACGTCCTGCCGCCCGAGGCTGCGGCCAACCTCAACGTGCGCGTGGCCCCGTTCGAGGACGTGAACGCCGCGCTTGCCCGCGCCCGCGCACAAGCGGCCGAGGAGTGCCGCGAATCCGGTGTTGCCACGGACGCCGTGAGCGTGGACATTGCCGAGAACAGCTTGGTCAATGAGCCCTCGCCCTTCTCGCCGCACGACGACGCACAGTTTGACTACATCCGCCGCTGTGTCGCTGGCATCTACCCCGAGGCGGGCGTGTGCCCTTACGTGCAGACTAGCTGCTCGGACTCGCGCTCGTTCACCAAGATCTGTGACCACGTGTACCGCTTTGCCGCCTTCATCTACACGCCCACGGCGCGCACCCTCATCCACAGCGCCAACGAGCGCATCCCGGTTGACGACTACAAGCGTGGCGTGGAGTTCTACGTGGCGTTTGTTCGGGGGCTTGACCAGCTGAAGGCATAAGAAACAAAACCACAGCCCGTCGCGCCGCCCGTCGGCGCGCCCAGACGAGAGGAGCCAAGATGGCCGAGAAGGAACAGGGTGCCAAGCCCAAGCAGAAGATTCCCTTCGACTGGAAGCGCTGCGCGGTTGCCTCCCTTCCCTTCATGGGGATGATCTCGTTCTGGCAGGTCTTCGACGGTCTGGTCCCCAAGATGCTCACCCAGACCTTTGGGCTCTCCAACTGGCTCACCGGCGTGGTGATGGCGCTCGACAACGTGTTTGGCCTCTTCCTGCTGCCCTGGTTTGGCATCCTCTCCGACCGCTGCCGGTCGCGCCTGGGGAGAAGAACCCCCTTCATCCTGGCCGGCTCTGCCGTGGCGGCTGTTTCCGTGCCGCTCATCGCCGTGGCGAACAACCTGGGCAGCCTGCCGCTGCTCATCGCGATGATTCTGGTGACTCTGGTAGCTATCTGCTCGTATCGCACGGCGACCCTGGCGATTGTCGCCGACATCACGCCGCGCCCGCTGCGTACCAAGGGCGACTCGGTCGACAAGATCGTGGGCTATGCGGGCACGGGCGTCATGCTGGTGGCCATCTCGGTCCTTGTCCCCTCGGTGACGAACCCGGACTACGTGCCGGTCTTCTTGCTGCAGGGCATCGTGATCGCCGTGGCGGCCGTGGTGTACCGCGTGCTTCTCAACGAGCCCAAGGCAGTGGCTAAGATGCACGAGGAGAGCCTTGCCATGGGCATCAAGGAGGACGCAATCGATGCGGACGATGATGCCGAGCAGGGCAAGGAGCGCGTGACCGACCCAGAGCTCGTGCGTTCGATTGCCCTGCTCCTTGGTGCGGTCTTCTTCTACTACATGTCCTACAACGCCATGACTACCAACATCTCGCGCTACGCGTCTGACTTCTTCTCGATGTTTGGCGGCTCCTACGCCATCATCAACATTGTTACCATCGCGGGAGGGCTTCTCTCCTACGTTCCGGTGGCCAACCTCTCCCTCAAGGTGGGCAGGAAGCGCGTTGCCCTCGTTGCCGGCTTGGTGATGACTATCTGCCCGGCCATCATGTGGCTCTTCCCGTCGTTCACGCCCCTCTACTATGTGCTCTTCCTGTTCATGGGCGCTTCCCTGGGTGCCGTTGACCTGTGCGTGTATCCCATGATCCTCGAGGGCTGCAGCTCCCGGAGCGTTGGCCGCTACTCTGGCTACTACTACACGGTGAGCATGGCAGCGCAGGTTGTGACGCCCATCTTGTCTGGCCTGGTCATGGACGTGGCCGAGTCCCAGCTCTTCCTCTACATCACCGTGATGGGGGCGGCGATGTGCGCGTTTATCGCCTTGGCCAAGCACGGCGACTCGATCCTCGCGGACGAGATCCTGCGTCGCGAGGCCAACGCGGGGGAGTAGGGGGGTAGCCGCGCTGGGGGCCTTCACAGCTGTCGTCTAAGCGCTCAACGAACCTATACCTACTGCAATGCTCGAGTCGGGATTGTGCAAGATGAGGGCGCTTGTGGATTGGAGCTCATGGCCGAGTGGCTTCCTGAGGCTCTGGGAACGCCTGAGGTACCCGTCAGCTTTGTTCCCATGGGCGATACGTACCAATACGTAGGACGATAGCGGCCGGGTATATCCCCTCTGCAATGCCGCCGGTGCTATTGTTGCATGCGGCTAACACCCCATACCCACTAGGCACCAGGAGGCACCACGATATGTCCATGTCAGCTACGCTCGCCCTTCAGATTGTTGTCATGTTCATGCTCGTGGGCGTTGGCTTCGCGATGTTTCGCGCGGGCAAGATCACCATGGAGGGCAACCGCACCATCGGCAACATCCTCGTGTACCTCTCGCTGCCCTGCGTCATCGTGAAGGGCCTCATGGTCGAACGGACCGCCGAGAACGCGATTGGACTTGCGATTTCTGCCGTTGCAGGGTTGCTGGCGCTTGTCGTATCCGCGATCGTCGCGCGCCTTATCCTGAAGAAGGACGCCATCGGGAACTTTGCCGCGACCTTCTCGAACCCCAGCTTCTTTGGCATTCCGCTGGTGATTTCCATCCTGGGTCAGGGGCCGGTGTTCTACATGACCGGTTTCATCGCGTTCATGAACCTTGGCCAGTGGACGTACGGGGTGTCGCTGCTTACGGGCGAGAAGGGGCGCGTCTCTGTGCGCGGGCTGGTTACCTCGCCATTCTTTGTGGCGATGCTCATCGGCCTTGCACTCTTTGTGTTTCAGCCCCCGCTGCCCGGGGTCGTGACGAGCTGCCTGGACTACGTGTCTGCGCTCAACACGCCGCTGGCCATGTTTGCCACCGGGGTCTACCTCGCGCAATCGCATCTCTCCGACGCAATTCACCGCGTGGGGCTCTACAAGGTTGTCCTTGCGCGTCTTGTTGTCTCGCCTGTGGTCTCCGTCTTGCTTCTCAGCCTTCTGCCTGCGGAGTTTCTTGACCTCAAGCTTGCCGTTCTCATTGCCCAGGCGTGCCCCGTTGGTCTGAACGTGGCGGTCTACGCACAGCTCCACGACGCCGACTACGTGTATGCCGTGGAGACGATCGTGGCATCGGTGCTGTTCTCGTTGGTCTCGATTCCGCTGGTGGTGGGCCTAGCCCAGATGGTGTGGTAGCGGTTGCTGCCTGGCGGCGGATTCAGCGAACTGCGGGGATGGGCCCCGTGGTGCTGGGGTGACGCCGCAGCGAGGGTTGCGTACGCACCTGCTGCGAGAACTGGCCTTGTGGCGCCAGATTGACGCCACAGCGAAGGTTACGTATGTACTTGCTGCTAAAACTCGCCCTCTGGGGCCGATTTGACGCCACAGCGGGGTTTTCCGCGGCTTTCTCTGCTAAAACTTGTCCTGTGGTGCCGTCCCGTCCCCCCCACGCCGTCCCGCCCCCCGCGCCGCCACGGCGCCCGCCGGCACCCCCAGCAATCGTGCAGAGCTTACGCCCGTTTCGCTCCGTCCTCCTCGCCAGCGCCGCATCGTGCTACCATGCCCCCTAGGCAATGACGGAGAGGTTTGGTCGTCGCGTCGCCAGCGGACAAGAGATGGGGCTCACCGGCTGAGAGGTCCCTCCAAGGCTGACGCCCAGAGTTCACTCCACCAGCCGCAACCTCAAAGCGGGCCGCACGGCCAGCGAGTAGGGAAGCCGTAGGCCCCACGGCACGGGGCGCAACGAGTGGGCGCGCGCGAGAGAAAACGCGTACGTCAATCAAGGTGGTACCGCGGAGACATCCGTCCTTGGGCAGCATTGGCCCGGGACGGTTTTTTATTGGCTTTGGAAAGGATTGCACTATGGCGATGTCCGATGACCTCAAGTCCATTGAGGCGCAGGTAGAGGAGGGACTTAAGCGCGCCGAGACCATGGAGGCCCTGGAGGCCCTGCGCGTCTCCATGCTCGGCCGCAAGGGCAGGCTCACGGCCCTCATGCACATGATGGGCCAGGTCCCGCCCGAGGAGCGCCGCGCCATGGGGCAGATGGCCAACACCGTGCGCGCCAAGGTAGAGGCTGGCATCACGGCCCGCCGCGAGGAGCTGGCAACTGAGCTCCTGGAGCGCCGCATGGCCGCCGATGCCGTGGACGTCACGCTTCCCGGCCGCACGCTCTCGCCGGGCACGCAGCACCTCATCAACCAGATTCGCGAGGAAATCGAGGACATCTTCTGCGGCCTGGGCTACACCGTCGAGGATGGCCCCTACGTCGAGACCACCTACTACAACTTCACCGCGCTCAATGCGCCGGAGGACCACCCCAGCCGTTCCGCGCGCGACACCTTCTACGTGGTGGACAACGCCCCCGAGGGCAAGGAGACCCACGTCCAGGGCGAGTCCGACATCCTGCTGCGCACCCAGACCTCGGGCGTCCAGGTGCACACCATGGAGACCCACGAGCCTCCCATCTACATGATCTGCCCCGGCACCGTCTTTCGCCCGGACACCGCCGACGCCAACCACCTGCCGCAGTTCACGCAGGTAGAGGGCCTTGTCGTTGACGAGGGCATCACCTTTGGCGACCTCAAGGGCACGCTCGACTACTTCACCCGCGAGATCTTTGGCAAGGATCGCGCCACCCGCTACCGCCCGCACTTCTTCCCGTTCACTGAGCCCAGCTGCGAGGTCGACGTCTCCTGCGGCGTGTGCCACGGCAAGGGCTGCCGCTTCTGCAAGAACACCGGATGGCTCGAGATCCTGGGCTGCGGCATGGTCGACCCCAACGTCTTCCGCTACTGCGGCATCGACCCCGAGAAGTACACCGGCTTCGCCTTTGGCATTGGCGTCGAGCGCGTGGCCGCGCTCCGCTACGACCTGCCCGACCTGCGCATGCTCATGACCGGTGACATGCGCTTCCTGAACCAGTTCTAGGCCGTACCAGGGCAGCGAGGAACGCCCGGGCGAGAAGCCCGCGGCAGGACGAGAAGAACCAGGGCGGCCGCACCAAGCCCGCCCAGAAGGGATTGCAGATACCATGCGCGTTTCGTATGAGTGGCTCAAGGACATGGTGGATGTGCCCGAAGACCCCAAGGACCTGGTCAACGAGTACATCCGCACCGGCACCGAGGTCGAGGGCGTCGAGCGCGTTGGCGCCGACCTCGACCACGTCTACACCGCCCAGGTGGTGAGCAAGAAGCCGCATCCGGATTCCGACCACATGTGGCTCTGCCGGGTCTCCGTTGGCGACAAGAACGTCGACGAGAACGGCAACCCCGTGCCGCTGCAGATTGTGTGCGGCGCCCAGAACTTCAACGAGGGCGATCACATTGTGACCGCCATGATCGGCGCCGTGCTCCCCGGCGACGTGAAGATCAAGAAGTCCAAGCTTCGCGGGGTGGAGTCCTACGGCATGAACTGCTCCGAGCGCGAGCTTGGCCTGGGCAACGATCACGACGGCATCATCATCCTGCCGCCCGACGCTCCCGTGGGTATGCTCTACACGGACTACCTGGGCAGCTCCGACACCGTGATCGACTGCGAGATCACCCCCAACCGCCCCGACTGCCTCTCTATGGTGGGCATGGCGGTTGAGACCTCCGCCGTTCTCGACGAGGGCACCCACATCACGCTCCCCTCGATCAAGGAGGAGAAGGGCCCGGACGCCCACGACCTGGTGGACGTGCAGATTGACGACGCGGAGCTCTGCCCGCGCTACACGGCCCGCGTGGTGCGCAACGTGAAGATTGGCCCCAGCCCCGAGTGGCTCGCGCGTCGCGTGATTGCCGCCGGCTCCAGGCCCATCAACAACGTGGTGGACGTCACCAACTACGTGATGTACCTCACCGGCCAGCCGCTCCACGCCTTCGACCTGGGCAAGCTCCAGAAGCGTGAGGATGGCAAGCGCCACGTGGTGGTGCGCGCCGCGCGTGACGGCGAGCTTCTCACCACCCTGGACGAGAAGGAGCGCACGCTCACGCCCGACATGTGCGTCATCACCGACGGCGGCGAGACGCCCATCGCCCTTGCCGGCGTCATGGGCGGCCTCAACTCCGAGATCGACGAGACCACGACCGATGTCCTGCTCGAGAGCGCGACCTTCTCGGCCGGCCACATCTCCCGCACGAGCCGTAACCTTGACCTCATGAGCGAGGCCTCCATTCGCTACGAGCGCCAGGTCGACGGCGCCGGCTGCGCGGACGTCTCCAACATCGCCGCGGCGCTCTTTGAGGAGTGCTGCTCGGCCGAGGTCTGCCCGGGCATCGTGGACGTCTATCCCGGCCCCGTGCCCGCGCCCGTGATCACCATGCGTCCCGCCCGCGTGCGCGCGCTCGCCGGCGCGGACATCCCGGACGACTTCATGGTCGCGCGCCTCAAGCGCCTTGGCTGCAAGGTCGAGCCTGCAGAGAACGGCGCCTATACGGTGACCGCGCCCACCAACCGCCCCGACCTCACCCGCGAGGTCGACCTCATCGAGGAGGTCGTGCGCCTGTGGGGCGAGGGCGACATCACGCCCACGCTTCCCGCCGCGCGCAACCATGCCGGTGGCCTGACCGTTGACCAGCAGCGCATTCGCAAGATTGGTCGCACGCTGCGCGCCTGCGGCCTCTCCGAGACCACCACGTACTGCTTTGCCGACGCCAGCGACCTCTCCAAGCTCGGCATGAGCGAGGAAGGCCGCGGCATCCCCGTCAAGATCATCAACCCGCTCGTGGCCGACCAGGCCGAGATGCGCCGCTCGATCCTGCCCGGGCTTCTCCGCTCGGTGGCATACAACCTCGACCACGGCGTGGACGCGGTGGCGCTCTACGAGATTGGCCGCGTCTTCTTTGGCCACGAGAACAAGAGCCAGCCCGACGAGCCCAGCTTTGTGTGCGGCGTGCTCTCCGGCCACCGCGACGACGAGTGGTGCCAGAAGTTTGAGGACTACGACTTCTTTGACGCCAAGGGCGTGGTGGAGCAGCTCCTCTCGGCGCTTCGCGTGACCAAGGTGCGCTTCAAGGTGGCGGACCCCCAGACCTACGGCTGGCTGCAGCCCGGCCGCGCGGCCGAGGTCTACGGCAACAAGGGCGAGCTCATGGGCTGGGTTGGCAACATCCACCCCAAGGCGCTCAAGGCATTTGGCGTCGACGCTCCCGTGGTTGCCTTCGAGCTCTCGGTGGAGTCGCTCCTGCGCCTGGCTCACCGCGAGCTGCCCTACGTCGACGTGCCCACGCTCCCTGGCGTGGACGTTGACCTGGCCATCGTTGTCGATGAGTCCGTTACCTGCGAGCAGCTCGAGCAGCGCATCAAGAGCGCCGGCGGCAAGCTCCTCTCGGACGTGCGCCTCTTTGACGTCTACCGCGACCCCGTGCGCGTTGGCCTGGGCAAGAAGTCGATGGCCTTCTCGCTCACCTATCGCTCTGCCGACCATACGCTGACCTCCGAGGAGGTGGACCGCGCCCACAAGAAGCTCGTGGACAAGGTCTGCCGCGCCACCGGCGGAGAGGTCCGCGGCTAGCGGGCTGTCCGCTCGCCGCAAGGACGCACGCACGTGCCTAGCTGGAACATACATACCGCCCACGTCGAGCGGCTCCTTCGCGAGGAGGGGGCCGCTCGGCTGGGCGTGCGCGATGTGAACGCCTTCCTGTTTGGCAACTTTCTGCCCGACATCTATGTGGGCTACATGGTGCCGGTGCCCGTCGCGCACCTGCGCGACTACCGCGAGACGCACTTTGCCGACGGAGGTGCCATTCCTTCGCCAAACTACCAGGCGTTCTGGGATCGCTTTGTTGTGGGTTGCGACGCGGAGGACGGCGGCTCCCTGCATGACCTGGTGCTGGGCGCGTGGGCGCACCTTGTGTGCGACTCTGTGTACAACACGCGCACGCGGGCGTACATCGCCTCTATTGGCGTGAAGGCTGGTGACGTCACCCGCAAGCGCAAGCAGCTCGACTTTGCGCTCTTTGGTAGAACCTTTGATATATCGCTGCGCCCGTGCGTGACGCCTGAGCTCATTGCCGCCTGTGCCGCGTACCCGCAGTACCCCGTGATCGAGGCGGACGTGCGCGAGGCTGTTGCCGTGGCGGGGCGCATTGTGGACGAGAACCACGAAGGCCTCATTCGAAGCGTCCCCACCTACGACCTGCTCACGCCGGAGTTCTTCTCGGCGGCGTCTGAGGAGGCCAACGAGACGATTGTGGCCGGGCTTCTCGGACAGGTCTCGTAACGCGGGGCTTCTGCTTGCCCCTCTGCCTGCGGCGTTACGTGTTACGTTGCCAATCTTGCACCCGTTGTTACTCGTGGTTCACCGTTCCGCAACCCGTGGAGACCACCATAGGAAAGGAACGGCTGGGTCCCCCCGAACACCCGGCCGTCTCTCCCGTCCCTCGGTCTTCGAGGGACCCCTTCCCGGTGGCCGCGGCCCTAGACCGCGGCCATTCGCATGAGACAAAGGGAGTTTCCCTTTGTCTCATCTGTATCGGTGGCCGGTTAGCCAAGGCGTTCCTCAGGATTCTCCGAGGCTTTTCCGCGGTCTTCTCTTCGGGTTTCTCCGAGGTTCCCTCAAGGCTCTCTCCAAGGCTCCTCAGTTATTGAACGTTATTTCTCGCCAGAATCACATTTGGCCAGTTGAGCGTGAAGAATATCCGGAAAAACGCGCAATAATCTCGGCTCAATCCAGATTTCGGCTGGATGCCGACGTTGACTGGATACAGTTCTCGGCTGGATGCCGACGTTGGCTGGATGCCGCAACAAGGGATTCGCAACCAGCCCTTGCCCCAACTTCGACCAACAGAGAAACCTGCGGCTTAATTGCAGTGCCGGCGAGAGCTGCAAGCCATCTACCTGCGGTTCTTCTCGGGAGCTTCCACGCGAGACTGCTATTAAGTTGCAGGTTTGCAGAAGGAAGGGGGCGAGAAACCTCTGAGGTCAAGCAGCCCTGGCGGCTACTCACTTCTCGCACACCCCGTACAAATCCGTTCACGTTTGCACAACGTTTATCGCGTATGGTTAAGTGGCTGGCACGGCGCCCCCTGGACGCCGTCCGCACGGGCGTCTCGCCCACGACGAGAGGAGCAATGATGAGCTGGTACGAGCCATCCTTTGTCTATCAGGTCTATCCGCTGGGACTGTGCGGCGCGCCGCACGAGAACGACGGGGTCACTGTGCCCCGCCTGCGCAAGCTCGTCGATGACGGCTGGGTCGACCACATGAAGCGCCTTGGGGCCACCTGCCTCATGCTCAACCCCGTCTTTCAGAGCCTCACACACGGGTATGACACCACGGACTACACGACCGTTGACTGCCGCCTGGGCACCAACGACGACCTGCGCTTTGTTGTGGACGCGTGCCACAAGGCGGGCATCCGCGTGCTTCTCGACGGCGTCTTTAACCACGTTGGTCGCGAGTTCTTTGCCTTCCGCGACGTGCGCGAGAAGGGTCAGCAGAGCCGCTACGCCGGCTGGTTCAACATCGACTGGAACGGCAACAGCGAGTTCAACGACGGCTTTGGCTACGAGACCTGGGCGGGCGTCTCCATGCTCGTGAAGCTCAACCACGGCAACTTCGAGCTCAACGACTACCTGGCCGACGTCATCCGCGGCTGGGTGCGCGACTTTGACATTGACGGCCTGCGATTGGACGTGGCCTACTGCCTTGACCGTGGCTACCTGGGCTACCTGCGCCAGATTGCCGACGGCATCTCGCAGGAGCGTGGCGAGAAGTTCGTGCTGGTTGGCGAGACCATGTTTGGCGACTACAACCAGTGGATGGGCGACGGCCTGTGTGACTCGGTGACCAACTACGAGGCCTACAAGGGCCTCTGGTCGAGCTTCAACAGCGCGAACATGCACGAGGTGGCCTACGCGCTGGAGCGCCAGAGCGGCTCTCAGCCCTGGGACCTCTACACGGGCAAGCACCTGCTCGACTTTGTCGACAACCACGACGTGCCACGCATTGCGACCAAGTTGGACGACAAGCGCCAGCTCAAGCCGCTCTACGGGCTGCTGTTTGCCATGTGCGGCGTGCCCTGCGTCTACTACGGCAGTGAGTGGGGTATCGAGGGCGAGCAGCACTACGGCGACTACGAGCTGCGCCCCGCGCTCGACGCGCCGGAGTGGAACGACCTCACGGACTGGGTGGCCACGCTGGCGCACGCGCGCGAGAAGAGCGACGCCATTGTCTGTGGCGACTACCACGAGCTGCAGTGCCAGCCGCAGCAGCTGGTCTTCCAGCGCTGTCACGGCGACGAGCGGGTCATTGTGGCGATAAACGCGTCGGCCGAGCCTGCCGTGGCGCACTTCGATGCGGGATGCGGCCGCGCCGTGGACCTCATCACCGGCGAGCCGCACGACTTTGGCGGCGGCTCCGATCTGGCGCCCTTCTCGGCGTACTGGTGGCTCTGCGAGCGCTAGCGGCTGCCGACGCCCCGTCCCTCTCGCGCCCAAAGAAAAAACCGCCCCGGGCGAGAAGCCCGAGGCGGCATGCGGCCTGCGAGAAAACAAAGCCCAAACCCTACTGGACCTGCGCCACCATGGCCATGTTGGTGCTGGTGGTGTAGTCACCCTGGCGCGGGGAGGTCTGCGGGTCGCCGGCGGTGATAACCACGATGTCGCCGGACTTCACGAGCTCGTTCTCCTTGGCAACCGTGAGGGCGTTGTAGAGCGTGTTGGAAAGCGAGCCCTGCTCGGTCGTCTTGAAGCCATAGACGCCCCAGTAGAAGCAGGTGCGACGGATGGCCTCCTCGCTCGGGCTCATGGCGTAGAGCGGGATGCGGGGACGGAAGTTGGACACGATGCGTGCGGTGCGGCCGGAGTGCGTGGGGCACAGGATGCACGTAGCGTCAACGCGGTCGGCCATCTCGACGGCGGCAAAGCCCGTCGCGCCGTTCACGTTGCGAACGCCGCCGCGGTCGTGGTAGACCTTGCGCTCCTCGAGGTAGCGCTCGGTCTCCTTGGCAACCTCGGCCATGGTGCGCACAGCCGCCACGGGGTACTTGCCGGCAGCGGTCTCGCCCGAGAGCATGACGCAGTCGGTGCCGTCATAGATGGCGTTGGCGACGTCGGTGACCTCTGCGCGCGTGGGGCGCGGGTTGCGAATCATCGAGTCGAGCATCTGCGTAGCGGTGATGACCGGCTTGTACGCGTTGTTGCACTTGCGGATGATGGTCTTCTGGATGTGGGGCACCTCAGCCGCAGGAACCTCAACGCCCAGGTCGCCGCGGGCAACCATGATGCCGTCGGAGGCCTCGAGAATCTCGTCGAAGTTCTTGACGCCCAGGGCGCTCTCGATCTTGGGGAAGATCTGGACGTGCGGTGCGCCCATCTCGACGCAGATCTCGCGAATCTGCTTGACGGCGGCGCCGTCGCGGATGAAGGACGCAGCGATGGCGTCAATGCCCAGCTCGCAGCCAAACATGATGTCCGCACGGTCCTGGTCGGTGACGGAGGGCAGGCCAATGTTCACGTTGGGAACGTTGACGCCCTTCTTCTCGCCAATCTCACCGCCGTTGGTGACCACGCAGTGGATGTCGGAGCCCTCCACGTGATCGACCTCAAGGCCGACAAGGCCATCGTCGATGAGGATGATGGAGCCCTTCTCGACCTCGTTGGGGAGGTTGAGGTAGTCGAGGGAGATGTGGCCGGCGTTGCCGTGGAAGTCCTCGCTGGTGGGCTGGGCGGTAACCACGATGGCGTCGCCAGTGTTGACGGTGACCTTCTTGCCATCCTCGAGAAGACCGGTGCGAACCTCGGGGCCCTTGGTGTCGAGCATGATTGCCACGGGGATGCTGAGCTCGGCCGAGATGCGGCGGACGCGCTCGATCATCTGACGGTGGTAGTCATGGCTGCCGTGAGAGAAGTTGAAGCGGGCGACGTTCATGCCGTTCTCGATGAGCGCGCGCAGGACGTCGTCGCTCTCGGTGGCGGGGCCCATGGTGCACACGATCTTGGTCTTCTTGCTAAATGCCATTTTTCTCCTTTTGCCTGTCCTCTTCGGTGCGATGTCTCTATGGTTAGCAGACAACGCTCCTGGGCACGAAGTCCGTGCCGTGAGCGAATGCCTGCGCGTTGTCGAGCGTCACGCGGGCAATCTCGCCAAGGGCCTCCTTGGTGAAGAACGCCTGGTGAGAAGTCATGACTACGTTGGGGAAGGAGCAGAAGCGCGCGGTGATGGAGCTGCCGAGAATCTCGTCCTCGCGGTCCTGGTAGACGTTGGCGTTCTCCTCCTCGTAGACGTCGAGGCCTGCGGCGCCAATCTTGCCGGCGCGGATGCCGCGGATGAGCGCGTTGGAGTCGACCAGGGCGCCACGGGCGGTGTTCACAAAGATGACGCCATCCTTCATCTTGGAGATGGAGTCGTCGTTGATCATGTGGTAGCTCTCCTCGTTGAGGAAGGCGTGCAGCGAGATGAGGTCGGCGCGGCTGTAGAGCGAGTCGTAGTCCACCTTGCCGTCCTTGATGTCGACGTACTCGTCAACCACATGCTCCTCGTCGATGAGCTTCTGGTTGGGGTAGAGGTCGGCGCCGATGACGTACATGCCAAAGCCCTTGCAGATGCGGCAGAGGGCAGCGCCAATGCGGCCGGTGCCAATGATGCCGGCGGTCTTGCCGTGCAGGGTCACGCCAACAAGGCCGGTGAGGTCGAAGTTGTTCTCGCGGACGCGGATGTAGCCCTTGTGGATGCGGCGGTTGGCGCAGAGGGCGAGGCCCATGGCGTGCTCGGCGATGGCCTCAGGCGAATAGGCGGGGACACGGGTGACCTTCATGCCAAGGTCCTTGGCAACCTCGACGTTCACGGCGTCAAAGCCGGCGCAGCGCATGAGGACGAGCTTCACGCCAAAGCCGGAGAGGATCTCGAGGGTCATGGCGCCGCAGTCCGCGTTCACGAAGGCGCAGACCGCATCATACCCGCGGGCAAGGGGTGCGGTCATGGGGGTGAGGTTGGTCTCGGTGAAGTCGATCTTGACGTCCGGGTAGTCCTTGAGCTCCTTGGTGAAAGAATCCTTGTCATAGCTGGCGGTACCATAGAACAGAATCTTCATCGTTGCCCTTTCCTCGAGACCCTGTGGAATCAATCTCGCACGCGTTCACGTGCTGACTTAGCGAAAGTTTACCGCATGGGACAAGTGCCGTGGGGCATACCCGCATAAGTCCTTACGAATGAGATACGAGAGAGGGCTCTCACGAGAAATGGTCGCTTCGTCCATAAAGGACTGTTTCGCCTCTCATCGGGTAAAATGGACCAGTATCAACCATGCGTCCGGCATGGCAGCCTTGGTGAGCCCTTGCCCCTCCTGGGGAATTATGATCGGGCATCAATCTGCTGGGCGCCCGTGACCCCAGGAGGAGAATTGAAGGAGTACCTGCAGGAGTCTGCGCAAGTCATCAAGGATGTTGCATCAGACGACACCTACGGCCTCGCCGCAGATGAGGCGGCTGCACGCCTCGAGAAGAACGGTCCCAACAAGCTCAAGGAAGCTAAGAAGGACCCGCTCTGGAAGCGCTTCTTTGCCCAGATGGCAGACCCGATGATCATCATGCTCATCGTGGCTGCGGTCATCTCGGCCCTTACAAGCATGGCTCAGGGCGAGGCGGACTTCGCCGACGTGATCATCATCTGCTTCGTGGTTGTGGTGAACGCGGTTCTCGGCGTGGTGCAGGAGTCCAAGGCCGAGGAGGCCCTGGCTGCGCTCCAGGAGATGTCTGCCGCACAGAGCAAGGTCGTGCGTGGCGGCAAGGTGGTTACCGTGCCGTCCTCGGAGCTTGTCGTTGGCGACCTCGTGATCCTTGAGGCCGGCGACTCCGTCCCCGCCGACTGCCGCATCATCGAGAGCGCGTCCATGAAGATCGAGGAGGCCGCTCTCACGGGCGAGTCCGTGCCGGTCAACAAGATCGCCACGGTCCTCGACGTGCTCGAGGAGGGCAAGGATGTCCCTCTCGGCGACCGTAAGAACATGTGCTACATGGGCTCCACCGTGGTATACGGCCGTGGCCGCGCCGTGGTTGTTGCCACGGGCATGGACACCGAGATGGGCAAGATTGCCGACGCCCTCACGCGTGCCGAGGACGAGGAGACGCCGCTCCAGAAGAAGCTCGACGAGCTCTCCAAGATTCTCTCCATCATCTGCATCGTGATCTGCGCCCTGGTCTTTGTGGTCACCTGGCTCAAGCACGGCATGGGCTTCTTCGACAACATGACGCTCGTGCTCAACACGTTCATGGTTGCCGTGTCGCTTGCCGTCGCTGCCATCCCCGAGGGCCTAGCTGCCGTTGTGACCATCGTGCTCTCCATTGGCGTCACCAAGATGAGCGAGCACAACGCCATCATCCGCAAGCTCTCCGCCGTCGAGACCCTGGGCTGCACGCAGGTCATCTGCTCGGACAAGACGGGCACCCTCACCCAGAACAAGATGACCGTCGTGCGCCACTTCACCGAGGACCAGGATCGCCTCGTGCGTTGCATGGCGCTGTGCTCCGACGCCAAGTGGGACTCCGCGCACGAGACCGCCGTGGGCGAGCCCACCGAGGCTGCGCTCGTGGCCGATGCCGCAAAGCTCGGCTTCACCTCGGGTGACCTCGACTCCGCCAACCCCCGCGTGGGCGAGGCGCCCTTCGACTCCGGACGCAAGATGATGTCCGTGGTCAACAAGGCGCCTGACGGCAACTACATCCAGCACACCAAGGGCGGCCCCGACGTCATTCTCGCCCGCTGCACCATGGTCCACACCGCCAACGGCGACGTGCCCATGACCGACGAGTGGCGCCAGCGCATCATGGAGGCCAACAAGGCCATGGCCGACGACGCGCTTCGCGTGATGGCCGCTGCCCGCGTGAACTACGGCAAGACGGCCCCCACGGACTTCTCGCCCGAGGCGCTTGAGCACGACATGACCTTCCTGGGTCTGTGCGGCATGATCGACCCGGTTCGTCCTGAGGTCAAGCAGGCCGTGGCCGAGGCGCACTCCGCCGGCATGCGTGTTGTCATGATCACCGGCGACCACATCGACACCGCCGTGGCCATCGCTAAGGAGCTGGGCATCATCGTCGACCGCTCGCAGGCCATCACCGGCGCCGAGCTTGACCGCATGTCCGACGAGGAGTTCGCGAAGAACATCTCCAAGTACGGCGTGTACGCCCGCGTCCAGCCCGAGCACAAGACCCGCATCGTCGACACCTGGAAGAAGCTGGGCAAGGTCGTTGCCATGACCGGCGACGGCGTGAATGACGCCCCGTCCATCAAGCGCGCCGACATCGGCGTGGGCATGGGCATCACCGGCACCGACGTCACCAAGAACGTTGCCGACATGGTGCTTGCCGACGACAACTTCGCGACCATCATCAACGCCTGCGAAGAGGGCCGTCGCATCTACGACAACATCAGGAAGTCCATCGCCTTCCTGCTCTCGTCCAACCTCGCCGAGGTCATCGCGGTCTTCGTGGCGTCGCTCATTGGCTTTACGATTCTTGAGCCTACGCACCTCCTGTGGCTCAACCTCATCACAGACTGCTTCCCCGCGCTTGCCATGGCCATGGAGGAGGCCGAGCCGGGCATCATGAAGCGCGAGCCCCGCAACGCCGACGACGGCATCTTTGCCAACGGCATGGGCCTCGACTGCCTGATCCAGGGTGCCTTCATTGGCACGCTGACGCTCATCTCGTACTTCATTGGCCTCAACATCGAGGGCGTGCCCCTGTCGTCCGTGCTGTCTGGTGCCGACAAGGGCCTCGACGGCATGACCATGGCCTTCCTCACGCTCTCGATGGTCGAGATGTTCCACTCGTTCAACATGCGCAGCCGTCGTCAGTCCGTCTTCAAGCTGCCCACTCAGAACAAGTGGCTGTGGTTCGCGTTCGCGGGCTCGCTCGTCCTCACCTTTGTGGTCATCGAGACCCCGCTCGCCCAGGCATTCGACTTCGCCGAGATCAACGCGTTCGAGTACGGCATCGCTATGCTGCTCGCCGCAGCTATCATCCCGCTGGTGGAGATCTACAAGGCCATCATGCGTGCGGTCGAGAAGGGCAGGAACTAGTCGTTCATGGGCAAGCGCGCACCAAAGAAGAGTTCCCAGAAGGGTTCGCGCAAGCGTAGTGTCTCGAGTGCCGGCAGGTCCCAGCAGGGCCTGCCGGCCCTTTCTTCTCTCGCGGACCTGCCTCGCTTTTCCGAGCTCACGCCATCCGAGCGCCAGCGGAGCACCTTTGGCGAGGCGGCAGCGCAGGCCGCGCGGGCTCTGGGCTGCAGCGTGGACGAGATGGCGCTTGGCTGCGTGGTGCGGCTGGACCGCGGCTTTCCTGCCGTGGTGACGGCAGATGCGCTCTTCCGCGCGGAGTTCTCGGCGCACCTCACCAAGGGTGGGGACTCGCGCGTGGCCGTAGGCGACTGGGTTCTGGCGCGCGTGCCCGCGGGCCACGACATGGGCCTTATCCTTCAGATCCTGCCGCGCGAGAGCGACATTGCCCGCTGGCGGGGAGGCTCGCGCGGCGAGAGGCAGACCCTTGCCGCAAACGTGAGCGTGGTGCTCGTTGTCCAGCAGCTGGGAGCGGCGCCCATCTCGTGCGAGAGAATCGCGCGCTCTGCCGTGATTGCGCGCGACTGTGGCGCGCGGGTCGCCGTTGTTCTCACCAAGGCGGACCGCGCCCCCAGCGCGGTGCTGGCAGAGGACGTTGCCGCCGTTCGTGACGTCCTAGGCGAGGAGTGCGGGCTGGTCATGACCTCCTCGGCGGATGGCGCGGAGGCCGAGCGTGCCGAGAAAGACGCGGGGGTCCTGGGAGTTGCCTGGGGCCCCGCTGCCGTGCGCTCGCTTGTGCCTGCGGGCACCGTTGCCATTGTGCTGGGCGAGTCTGGCGCGGGAAAGTCCACGCTGCTCAACGCCCTGTTGGGCCACGACGTGCTCGAGACAGGTGCCGTGCGCGGGTCAGATGACGCTGGCCGGCACACGACGGTGGCGCGCCGCATGGTCTCTGTGCCGGGCGGTGGCGTAATCGTGGACGAGCCTGGTTTGAGGAGCCTTCCGATTGTGGGTCACGAGCGTGGCCTTGCGGCTGTGTTTCCCGAGGTGGCGGATGCCGCGCGTGGCTGCCGCTTCTGCGACTGCACGCACACGCACGAGCCGGGATGCCAGGTGCGCGAGCTTCTCTCCGAGGGGCGCATCTCTCAGCGTCGCTACGACGCGTACGTGGCGCTGGCTGCCGAGATGCGCGAGAGCGCGCGGACGCTTGACCCGGATATTGTGCTTTAGCTGGGCGGCTGTACGTGGCGGGCGCCGAGTGACGCAGCGTGCACGCGCAGAACAGCGAATATTTGATATGGACTCTGTCGCGGTGCGCACACAATTCCTACACATTTTAATATATGCCATCTGAGCTGCGCAAATGCGGCTGCGGGGCCGTACCGGGCGCGGTTCTGGCATGCCCAGGCAATAACAGCAAATTGCGATTTCTCATAGCAAAAATCCCGCGATAACAACAAAATGTGACAGCTTCTTGCAAGAGAGGCGCTCGTTCCCAGCAGCTCTTTCTTGGAAGGATGGCGATTCGGGGCTTCTCCCACCGGACAATTTTCTCAGCCAGGAACGGAGGTTGGGAAAGGGGGAGCCCATGTCACGCCGCTTCAAGATCGTGCTTTCTGGGGCGTTTGCGCTGCTTGCCGTTGTGCTGTGCCTGGCATATGGCGAGAGCGTGCGTGCGGAGGAGGAGGCGCGCCGTCAGGAGACGCTCACGCGCTACGGCGGCGAGGTGGTGAGCCTGGTTGTTGCCACATCCCAGTTGGAGGAGGGGCAGGTCATTTCGGCGGGTGACGTTGCCAAGCGAGACTGGGTCTCTGACCTGGTGCCAGAAGGTGCCATTACGAACCTGGACGATGCCATTGGCAAGAAGATCACGGTTGCCGCTGCCTCTGGGACACCGCTCACCCAGCTCAACTTTAGGGAGACGGGCGCCGCTGTCGAGGTGCCGGCAGGAAAGATTGCCGTCTCTGTTCCCATGGCAGACAAGCTTGGCGTGGGCGAGGGTGTGGTAGCGGGTGACAGGCTCGTTGCCTACCGCGTGGCAGATGGCGCAGCAACGGTGCTTGCCAAGGAGGCAACGGTGCTCTCGATGCCCGAGGGGTCGCGCACGCTTGCGTCGGGATTGCAGGTCATGACCGTTGCGCTTGCTCCGGCGGACGTTTCGAGTGTCCTGGCGGCGTCGACCGAGGGGAGCCTTCGGTTTGGCCTTCCCGCAAGCGACGTCGAGGGCGCTGAGGCGGGCGTGCCCGCCGCGCCAACCAAGGTTGACCAGGAGGTGGGCGAGTGATGGGACATGCGTGGAGCGTGCTGTGCCCAAAGGAGGAGCGCGCCGGGATGGTCGAGGCGCTCAGGACGATAGACGGCCTGGCAGAGTGCGAGTTTGCCCAGGATGCCAGCGAACTGCGGGAACGCATGGCAGAGTGCGCCAGCGGCGAGCGGTCCGCCCTTATCGGCCTCTCCAAGAGCGGTGTCTCGGACGTCAACCTTGCGGCCGCCATTGCGTCCGACGGCCATGCCGAGAAGGTCGTGCTTGCGCTGAGGTCACCCTCTGGGTCGCTGAGGTCTCGCGCTGCGAGGGCGGGCATCGACCTTGTCGTTGACCTGGACGGCGTGTCCCCTGCGCCGTCTGCGGAGATGGACGCCGCGCCGGTTCCGGAGCCCCTGCAGAACAGCGATGGGGGTCGCACCTCGGCTGCTCCGGGGCCGGCGCTGGCGCCCGAGGGGGCCCGCGCGCCCATTCTTACGTTCTGCTCGGGAAGAGGCGGCGTTGGCAAGACGTCCGTCGTGGCGTGCGCTGCGGTTGCCGCAGCCTCGTGGGGCATGCGAGTAGAGGTGGTTGACCTGGACCTCTCCTGTGGGAACCTCTACGCGATGCTTGGCCTTGCGCGCGGGACGGACCTCTCGCGCCTCTCGGCGGAAGACCTGGGGGACGCAGAGCACCTGGGGAGGCTTGGTGCTCCGTGCGGCGAGCGCATCCGCGTGTGGGGGCCATGCGAGCGTCCGGAAACCTCCGAGCTTGTCTCGGGGATTGTGTCTGTACTGCTTGGCGCCCTTGCGCTTGATGCCGATCTGGTGCTTGTCGATACGTCTCCCACATTCTCTGAGGCGGTGGCGCTTGCCGTTCGCCAGAGCGACCGCGTGGTTCTCGTACATGACAGCCGGCCCGGATCACTGGCAGCGCTTGCCCGCACGAGCGGACTTGCCGTGCGGCTGGGCGTTGCGCGCACGCGCATTGCCCGGTTGGAGAACCGCGTGGACGTGCGGGACAGGACAGACCCGGCGCTGGGCAGGGCAGAGGTGGGGCTCGAGGCTGCGCGTGCGTTCACGGCGCTCGATGGCGGGGACGAGGTTTCTGACTACCTGGGATATGGAGATGCGGCAGGCCTATTGGAGGTTGGCTCGCCGTTTGCGGAGTCTGTTGCCGCCTGCCTGGCACAGCTCCTCCGGGAGCTTGGGTCGCTCCCAGAGGCCGAGCCTGCACAGCGCGCTGCCCAGGGGCTTGCCCCGCGGCGCAGGGGCCTTTTCCGGCGCAGGAGGGAGGCGGTCTAGGTGTCTGTACTCGAGATGGTCCGCGAGGAGGAAGCGCGGAGAGGGACTGCCACAACGGAGGGACGCGACCTTCGCCAGCAGCGGCTGAGCCTCAAGAACGCCCTGGTGGAGCGGTTGGGGCTTGCGACCATTGCCTCGATGCTCTCTGCGGGCGATGCCACCCAGGCGCGCTCGGCACTTGCCGTGACGTGCAACGCAATCATAAACACTGGGGGCTACGAGGGCCTTTCGCGCGAGGACGTGGCGCGTCTCGTGCGCCAGGTGACGGACGAGATCTGCGGTCTTGGCCCCATCCAGCCACTTCTCGAGGACGAGGATGTCTCTGAGATTATGATCAACGGCTGCGATGCGCTCTTCTATGAGCGTGGGGGCGAGGTCTTCTCGGCACCAGCGGTGTTTGACTCACCCGAGCAGATCATGATCGTGATCGACCGAATTCTGGCACCCCTTGGGCGAAGGCTCGACAGGAGCTGCCCCATTGTGAACGCGCGCCTTGCCAACGGCGACCGCGTGAACGCCGTGGCGGACCCGGTTGCCATAGGCGGGCCGGTGGTCACCATCAGGCGATTCTCCAACCGCATCACGTCGCTGGGCACGCTGGTCGAGCTGGGCTCGCTGCCTGAATGGTACGCGCAGCTGCTGCGCTGGGCTGTGAGGACGCGAAAGGGGATAGCAGTAGCCGGAGGCACCGGGTCGGGCAAGACCACGCTCCTCAACGCGCTCTCGTGCGAGATTGACCCCGGCGAAAGGATTGTGACCATAGAGGACTCCGCCGAGCTGCGCTTTGATGCGCATCCGGACGTGGTGAGCCTTGAGGCAAGGGGCGCCTCGATTGAGGGGTCCGGCGAGGTCACGATTCGCGACCTGGTCAAGAACTCGCTGCGCATGCGGCCGGACCGCATTGTGGTGGGGGAGGTTCGCGGCGAGGAGTGCATCGACATGCTGGCCGCAATGACGACCGGACACGACGGCTCGATGACCACGCTGCACGCGGGCACCGCCGAGGAGGCCGTGCTTCGCCTGGTGCTCATGGCGCGCTTTGGGATGGACCTGCCCGCCGACATCATCGAGGAGCAGATTGCCTCGGCGCTCGACCTCATCGTGATGTCGCGGCGTGCGCCGGATGGGTCGCGTTACATCACTACGACGCATGAGGTTGGGTGGTCGAGAGGGGCAAAGTCGGTGGACCTCGTCGAGTGCGTATCGTTCGACGTGGCAGAGCGCTCCTGGAAGCTCGTTCGCGAGCCGGCGTTTGTGGCACAGGCGGTGTGCGACGGGATTCTCGACGAAGGCGAGGTGGAACGATGGAGGTCTTCCTTCCGCTGATGGCTGCCGCCTGCGCGTTTTCGGCCGTGCGGATACTCATCGCAAGCGGCGAGCGTGGCGCCAAGACCCTGGCGTCTCGAACGCTCCGTGCATGCGAGCGCTGGGCAGGTAGACGTCTCGAGTCCCTGGGGCGAAGTGACATGGTGGCTGCGCTTCTCGAAGGCGAGGACTGGAGACAGGCGTCGGACGCCCTTGCCGCGCTTCCCCATGAGGGCAGGCCGGGCTTGAGAAGGGAGTCAGCGTGCGCTGCGCTGCTTGCCGCTGGGGTGGGGATTGCCTGCGTGGGAGGCCTGCTCTTCCTCTCGCTTGTCTCGGCGCTCGTTCTTGCCTGTCTGGAGAGGATTGCCCTAGCTGCATGGCGCTCTTCGCGTGACCGGCGTCGTGTGCGCGATATTTCGCAGGAGATGCCTGGCGTGTTCCGGACGCTCTCCGTGGCGCTTGGCGCTGGCCAGACACTGGCCCAGGCTATCGAGTACGTGGGGTCGCACGGCCACGGGCCGGTCTCTGCGGGCTTTGCATCTGCCTCGCTGGGGCTTCGCTGTGGCGTATCGACAGAGGACGCGCTTGAGTCGCTCTCACGCACGCTCGACGCGCCAGGGATGGGACTTCTCACCACGGCGCTCGTGATCTCGCATCGCACGGGAAGCCCGCTGCGTGACCTGCTCGCCCGGTCTGCCGCGCTCGTCGAGCGGCAGGGAGAGTTCGAGCGCGAGCTTGAGGTGAAGACAGCTCAGGTGCGTCTCTCTGCCCGTATCGTGTGCAGCCTGCCGTTTCTCATGGTGGCGCTTCTCGCCGTCATCTCGCCCGACTTTCAGCGGGGTCTGCTCTCGCCCGTTGGGCTTGGCTCCGTTGCCGTGGCGGCCGCGCTCGACGCGTTTGCGGTCCTTGTCATCAGGCGCCTCATGAGGGCGGTGCTCTGATGGCCGGTATCGCACTCATTGCGGCAAGCGCGTCCAGCGCGGTCCTGGCGGGGCTGCTGGTGGTGAGCGGGAGTGGTGGCCACGTCCAGGGCGCGGCATTGGGCGCGGGCATCGAAAGATGCGCGGCCAGCGTGCGAGAGGCGATCCGGGGCATCCCCGCCGTACGCCAGGCGAGGGAGCGAGAACGTCTTGCGCGCAGGAGGTCTGCCTGCCTGCGCGAGATGCCCACGCTGATCGACGTCCTCACGTTGGGACTCTCCGCAGGCCTCTCGTTTGATGCGTCGCTCTCGCTCTACTGTGACCGCTATCAGACGGAGCTCTCGCAGGCGTTCTCGGAGGCCATGCTCAGCTGGAGGATGGGCGTCACAAGCAGGGAGGGGACGCTCGAGGCGATGGCCTGCGAGCTGGGGGTTGACGCGTTGGCGCGCTTTGCCACGGTCGTGGGAGAGTCGCTCGACTTTGGCTCGCCGCTCGCGTCTGCGCTGGAGGTGCAGGCGAAGGCCATCCGCGACGAGCAGCGGGCGCAGGTGGAGGAGGAGATCGAGAAGGCGCCGGTCAAGATGCTCGTCCCCTTGGGCGTCCTGGTTGTGCCTGCCATGCTTCTCGCGATTCTGGGGCCGCTGCTTGCCTCGGCGGCCTCGTTTGGAAGGTAGACGGCGGTGCGAAGGAAAGGAGCGTCACATGGCATGGGAAAGCATGGGTCGAGAGGTTCGCAGGGTGGCCGTAGGCACCCTCCGCGACAATCGCGGGCAGGGCACCACGGAGTACGCGATTCTCGTTGGGGTTCTGGTGGTGATTGCCATCGTGGCCATCCTGGCATTCCGCGAGCGGGTCTCTCAGCTGTGGAGCGCCATAGCGAACGGCATCAACTCGCTGTGAGAAAAAGACGCGCTGTCCTTGTCGCTGCGGTGGTTGCCTGCGCGCTTGCAGCGGGCGTGGTGGTGCTTTCCGGCCGCGGGCAGACGGGCGGACCGTCGCCTGCGACTGGAACGGGTGCAACTGGCGAGGAGCGCTTGGGCACAAGCCCTGGCGAGGCAATTGGGGGCGAGCTCGTCTCCTTATCCGGGGATGCCGCCGCGAGCGAGGCGGATATCGGATTGGCCGCTGCTGCCAACGGTGTGCAAGAGGCGGCAACCGAGCTTGTGTGCCAGTACGAGCAGCGAGGCGACTGCGTGCTCGTGAGGTCTGGGTACCTCGACCTCTCGGGCCGGGTCTGGAGCATGGTTGTGGAGGGATCGGGATGGGTCGACGTGTGCATAGTCCAAAGCGCAGGCAGCGGGACGAGCGAGACCAAGGTCATGCACATGGACGCCGCAGAGTGGGGGGAGTCCCTGGGCGAGCTTGGCCTTGGTGGCTAGCCGGGGACTCTGGGCAGTCCACGCTTGAGTACGCGCTGGTGCTGGTGGCGTTTCTCTCCATGGTCGCTGCCCTGGGGCTGGCGTGGCATGTGGCGCGTGACGGGACCCTCGTGCGCATGGCAACGAATGCGGCAACGCACCAGGCCTCTGGCGGGACGCTTGCCTGGCTCCAGGATCTTCTGGGGTTCTGAGATGGGTCGCAGGCGGTGGTGGGTAGGCCACATGGGCGAGGAGGGACAGGCAACGGTCGAGGCTGCCGTGCTCATTCCCACGGTGATGGTCGTGCTCGCGCTTCTCCTCCAACCGGCGATGCTCCTCTACACGCGTGCGGTCATGAGCGGGGCGGCTGCCGAGGGGGCCCGGCTCGCCACGACCGCAACGTACGACGAGGTGGTGTCTCTTGTCGACTCCTACGTGAGACGGAGGCTCAGGGCGGTGCCGGACGTTGCCTGCTTCCACGAGGGAGGGGCCGACGCTTGGAACGTTTCCGTCGAGCAGGACGGGAATCGCGTACGCGTCTGCGTTGTGGGCCATGCCCGGCCGTTACCGCTGATGGGGGTGACGGCGGGGCTGGTTGGACAGATGGATGGCGAGGGCGTGCTCCTATCGGCCAAGGTCGAGCGCAGCACGCGGGCCGAGTGGGTTGGGGGTGACTACGGTGATTGGATTGCAGCGTGGGGCTAAGGAGGCCGTACCCGGAACGGCGTCGAGGCAGGGTGGCTTGCGCCTAGGCCTCTCGCTCTTCTTGGACGATGAGGGCGGATACACCACGGTCGCCGTGGCGGTTGCACTGCTCGTGAGCATATCGCTGGTCTTTGCGGCCGCGTCTGCGGAGTGGGTGATGGCGCGCTCGTACGAGGTCCAGCCTGTGGCAGATGCCGCGGCCATGGCCGGAGCAAACTCCGTGGCAGCCTATGCCACCATTGCCAGGGTGCTTGATGCCTGCGTGCTCAGCCTGGGACTTCTCGGCGTGACGGTCTTTGGGGCGGGGCTCGTGCTCTCGTGCGTACCGGGTGCTGCAACCTTTGGGGGAAGCGTCTGCGATGCGGGAAGGAAGGTCCTCGATGCCCGGCGGGACTTCGCGAGAAGCGCATCGGAGGGCCTGGAACGTCTGGAAAAGGTGCTGCCGGCGGTCGTGGTTGCAAACTCGGCCGCCTGCGTCGCGGAGAACGCGCGGGCGCAGGGCCTGCCGTATGTTGGCTGTGCCATTCCGTTTCCCGTTGAGTCGCAGTCGGACTTCTCGTCCCTTGCTGCCGAAATCTCTTCGGACGAGATGGACAAGGATGCCGAGGAGCTTCGCGAGCTATCCCAGCAGGTAGACGCGGCAAAGTCCCTGGCAGACGCGGCGCGCTTGCGTGGGTGGACAGCGGATTGCGGTGGGACCCCCTATTGCCTGGAAGAGCGCGCCACCACACTTGCCGGCCTTGGGGGCGAGAGCAACCCGCACTATCCAAGCGCGGAGGGGTGGGGATTTGGCGTTCCCCTCCTGCGGGCTCGCGCCTATTACGCGGCGCGTGCGGTGCAGGAGAAGCCGCTCGACTCTACGGTTGAGGAGCTTACGAACTCCGCGGCACGGTCCGCCTTCTACGACTACGCGCTCGAGCAGGTGCGGGACGGAACCTACGAAGAGCATGAGGACGGTACGGTCCAGATCGACCTGCCAGACCTTCCGCATAACGTCGAAGAGACAAAGGCATCGAGTCTCTACACCGATGACCTCTGGCCCTGTACCGGGGAGGAGGCGGGAACGGTGCTCCACTCGTCACCTGCGTGTCCGGGCGCAACGGGCTCCTCGGCGGGACGCGCGTCCCTTCAGGACCTCGACGCTGGGGCGGTCAAGAGGTGCGAGACGTGCGGCATGGACCTTGCCGCCATGGGTGCGGTTGCCGCTGCGTCGACCTCGACGGACAACGGCTTCGAGCACTACTGGCGCGAGGTCGTGGCGGCATCTAAGGAGTACGAGGCCGCGCGCAACAAGCAGGCGGATGCCGAGAAGGACCTGCGCGACAAGGCAGAGGATGCGCGCAGCTCTTTCAAGCGCGCCGTGGACCAGCTCTCGGTCGTGCGGCCGCGCATCTGCCCTCCAGGAGCCTGGGGCTGCGTTGCCGTGGTCTCCAGGACGGAGACGACGACCGTTCCCACCGAGCTCACCGCCTCGTTTCTCTCCTCGGGAGAGCTTCCCGCGGGGTCTGCGGTATCGGCGGCGGCCCTGGCGCCAGACGAGTCGACAGCCGAGAACAACGTGCTCGCCAGCTTCTTTGACGGGGTCACGTCCCAGGGAACGGGCTCTGTGCTGGGAGGCGCCTTCGACGGCGTCTGCGAGCTCTGGGGGCGCCTGCTCGTGGGGTATGGCTCAAGGTACGATTCGGCTTCTGCCTCGGTGGGGGACTTTCTCGACAGGCTTGACAACGTGTTTGGCGGGACGGTGGGCTCGTGGCTGCGCGGCAAGATCAAGGAGACGGTCGCCGCCTGTGGCTTTGAACCCGTGGACATGAGGCTCATGAAGCCCGCGCTGGTGGGGTGGACTCGTGTGCTCGACCAATCCGGCTATGACGCGGCTGGCAAGGCGCGGCAGATGATTGAGGCGCTGCCTCCTGGGGCAAGCTCGTTCGACTTGGCAAAGACCCTGGGCGTCTGGGCGGCAGACTCCCTTGGCTACGGAGAGATCACTGTGGCGGAGCTCACCATTCCAGGGACAGACATCTCCATACCCCTGACCATCAGGCTCGATGACCTCTTGGAGGAATCATGAGCGGCCCTCGGGTGATGGTGGCTTGGCGCTGGTGGTACCACAGGTGCGAAGGGATGCAATCCGGGCAGATGACCGTGGAACTTGCCGTGCTGGTGCCCGTGGTCATCGTGGTTGCCCTGATCGTGGCGAACCTCATGGAGTTTGTCGACGCCTGCGAGGCCTTTGACCGTCTGAGCTTGGACGAGGTCATTGCCGAGGGTGTCTCTCCCGCAGGCGAGCAGAACGTGACGGCATCCGTTGCTGCGGTCGAGGATGCGCTTCGCGCGGCGCTTGGCCGTGAGGGCTCCTGCGATGTCGAGGTGAGGGCAGAGCGCATCTCGGCTGGGGAGGGCGTGGGCATGCTCTCTGTGGCGCCCCTCCTCACGCGCTACACCTGCACGTTGGTGTTTAGGCCGTGGCCCAGGGAGCTCCGTCTTCCGGGCATTACGTATTCCGCGCCGCTTGAGCTGCGGCACGAGCGGACGCTTGTCATCGATAGGTATCGTCCGGGGGTGGTGGTCTGATGAGGTGGATTTTCGTCCAAATAGAGAGCCCGGCGGTTGAGAAGGACTCTCCCACACTGGGGTTCAGGGTTCTCTCGTCCTGGTTCGAGCGGCTCGTGGGGCTTCTCGGCACCGGGCCATCCGCCCAGCCCGTGGTGCTCATGAGGTGCGGTTCTATCCACACGTACGGGATGGCCTATCCCATTGACGTGGCCCTTGTAGGCAGCCGTGGAGAGGTGCTTGCCTCCGAGCGGGCTCTGCCGCCATGCCGCGTCTTCTCCCACGCCGTGGCGTTCTGCGCCTTCGAGCGCCCGGCAAGTCCCTGCCCGTGGCCACTTGTGGGAGAGACACTGCGCGTGAACTCGCTCTTGTTTGAGCCAGAGAAATCGGCGCAACCGTGTGCTGCGCTCCCCGAACCGGTGAGGGAGGTGGCTGGGTCATGAAGGAGTACGCGACCAAGGTATGCCCGCGCTGCGGGGAGGAGCTCTTTGCCGACATGCACGTCTGCTACGGCTGCCTTTACGAGTTTCCGCCCGGGAGGGACGTTCCGACACCGGCTAGCCCAGCTGTGCCCAAGACAGAGGAGACGGCTTCTGTCGCCGAGGAGCCCTTGCTGCCAGAGCTTGTGGAAGACGAGCCGTTCCTCTGGGATGTGGGGTTGCCCCCTGCCGAGTCCGGCTGGGAGGACGACACGCTTGATCTCTCGGGCGTTGGCAATAAGGCAATCGCCACGGCTGCATCAAGCCCAGATACCCAGCCGTCCTCCCGTGAGGTGCTCTGCTGGGTGCGTACGCCCTCCATGGAGGTAAGGCTTCCCATACCCAATGAGGGCCTGGTCATAGGCCGTGATCAGACGTGCGACGTTGTGCTCCGCTCGCATGCCGTGTCCCGCTCGCACGTTCGGATACTTCCCGCGCAGGATGGGGAGGAGGGCATGCGCGTCATAGACTTGGGGGCCACCAACCCCGCGATATTTTCCGGGAGGGAGGTGAGGGGAGAGGTTCTCGTCCCCCTTGGCTGGACGGTCTCCATCTGCGGAGCCTTCGCCACGCCGGTGCCCGCCTAGGCATGAGTCTTGCTCTGGTATTCTGGGACCGCGATGCCACAAGGTCTTCCACAACCGTTCATTGGGGGATTCTATGAGTAACCGGCACCCCGCCGGCGTCCTTAGGCGCCGTAGGCCTGCGCTTCTCGTGCTTCCGCTCCTGGTCATGCTCTTTGCTCTTGTCCTTGGCGTCACTCCCGCACATGCGGATGACTACAGCATGGACCAGACGGACATCGATGCGACGCTGGACACGTCGGGTGGTCTTACCGTGACCGAAGTGCGAACCTTCGACTTCAGCGGGGACTTCCATGGCGTCTACTGGGAGATTCCCAAGGGGGAGAACAGCTCCAACGGGCGCACGGTGAGCGTCCAAGTGCTGGATGCTGGCATTGTCGAGAACGGCAACGCCCGCTCCTTCACGGAGTCCAACTCTGGCGCCAACGAGACCTACTCCATCACAGACGAGGGTTCCTATCTGCAAATCAAGCTCTACTCTGCCCAAAGTGACACAACGGTGCAGTTCTACGTGTCCTATTTTGCCGATGGGATAGCCACGCGTTGGTCGGACACGGGCGAGCTGTACTGGAAGTTTGTCTCTGACGGCTGGGATGCCGAGTCGCAAAACGTCACCTGCACCATCCACTTGCCCGTTCCGAGCGGAGAGTCCGTGGCGGGTGGTGACAACGTGCGGGCCTGGGGCCACGGCCCCCTGGATGCGAGCCTTGCATTCGACGGAAACGACGTGGTCTATTCCGTGCCGGGCGTCGGCACCAGCGAGTATGCCGAGGCGCGCATCACTTTCCCGGCAAGCTGGATCTCCGATTGCCCAGAGACCTCGGGTACGGTGCTCAGTTCCATCTTTGCGGAGGAGCAGAAGAACGCCGATGACGCAAACGCACGTCGCGCCGCGGCACGCGCGGCCGTGTATGGGGTCACAGGGCTCTGCTTGGCCGTTGCCGTGGCTGCCATCGTGGCAACCGCCATCGCAAGACGTCGCTACAAGGCCTCGCACACTGCGCAGTTTGACGACAAGTACTTCCGCGACGTGCCCACGGGCGACCACCCAGTTGTTCTCGCTATGCTCGCCACCGGCGAGGACCCCGGCTCCGACGGTCTCACCGCCTCGCTCATGCGCCTTACCGACGAGCACGCCGTGCAGCTTGACAAGGTCAAGGTGAGTAAGAAGAAGATGCTCGGTTCCAAGCAGTTCGACGACTACCGCGCGTCAATCGTGGGACCAATTCCCCAGGGGACCTTTGGCACGTCCGTGGAGTGCAAGTCCGCCAAGCGCGCGGATGAGGCTGCCGTGGAATTCCTCTTCCACCGCGTTGCGCGTAGGATACAGGCGCCTAACGACCCCTCGTACACCGGAAGCGAGCCTGCCCTGTACTTCTCGGCCATCAAGAAGTACGCAAAGTCCTCGCCAGAGGCGTACTCGGACGCCTACGAGTCCTGGCAGTCCTCGATCAGGGTTGAGTACCTCAAGCGCTTCGCAGGCAACGGCTCTCTCAAGGGGACGGGTCATGGGCTTGCCGTTGGGCTTAGTGCGTTCTCCATCCTTGCGGCATTCCTGGAGCTGTTCGTTGTTGGCATCATGTTCGAGGCCGACATCCTTCTCGCACTTGGCGTCACCGCGGTCTGCGGCGCAAGCGGTGGTATCTCGCTGTTCCTGCTCAGTGACAGGTTCTTCAAGGACATTAGTGTCGAGGGGGTCGAGACAAAGGCCAAGGTCCTGGCCCTCAAGCGCTGGCTCCAGGAGTTCACCCGCCTGGACGAGGCGGTGCCGAGCGACGTTATCCTCTGGAACCGCCTGCTGGTGATGGCGGTGGCGCTCGGCGTTGCGGACAAGGTCATCGAGCAGCTCAAGGTTGCCATGCCGGAGCTCATCGATGATCCAGACTTTATGCCGATTTACTACTGGTACTACATCGGCCAGCCGGGTGTGGGCTCTCCCGCAGATGTCTTCAGCGGTGCTATCCACGATGCTTCTGTGGCTGCGATTGCCAACTCGGTCGACGCAAGCGGCAGCGGCGGGGGAGGCGGCTTCTCCTCTGGCGGAGGGGGCGGCTTTGGCGGTGGCGGAGGCGGCGGCGCGTTCTAGCGTCGGCAGCTGCTAAGCCGCAGCTCCGCAGCTCAAGGTTTCGCACCTATCCGGATTCTGGAACCCAACGAACGGCCCCGTCGCCGTACGACTTTGCAGTTCTCTCAGCTCCCTGGGCGCGCAACCTCGTGGAATCGAATATCATCAGAGCGGACTATGCAAGCGCTTACCAAACGCCCCGGCGTATCGAGCGGGGCGTTTGGTGTGGACATGGCAGTCGGGTGGCAAGGCGCCGCCCGTGCCGCCCGGAAGCGGGCGAAGGGAGAGCAATGTACAACGTGCGCATGATTGGCGAGGACACCTGGTGGCTGGGCGCGTCTGATCGCAGGATTCAGCTGTTCGAGAACACCTACCCCGTGCCCAACGGCATGTCCTATAACAACTACCTCATCATGGACGAGAAGACCTGCCTGCTCGATGGCGTGGATGAGTCTGTCTCGCGTCAGTTCGAGGAGAACCTCGCCCACGTTCTCGACGGCCGTCCCCTGGACTACCTGGTGATCGACCACATGGAGCCCGACCACTGCGCCGTTATCCCCGACCTTGTCCGCAGGTGGCCCAACCTCAAGCTCGTCGGCACCCCCAAGGCCTTCGACCTTGTCCGCCAGTTCCATGGCTTTGACCCCACGCCGCACGCCATCAAGGTCAAGGAGGGCGACACTCTCTCGCTTGGCCGCCACACGCTGCAGTTTGTCCTCGCCCCCATGGTCCACTGGCCGGAGGTCATGGTGAGCTACGACCAGCTCACGGGCACGCTCTTCTCGGCAGACGCCTTTGGTGCGTTTGGCGCCACCGGTGGCGCCATCTTTGCCGACGAGGTCGACTGGGAGCGCGACTGGGCGGACGAGGCGCGCCGCTACTACACCAACATCGTGGGCAAGTACGGCATGCAGGTGACGTCGCTGCTCAAGAAGGCCTCCAAGCTGGACATCAAGGAGATTGCGCCGCTGCACGCGCACATCTGGCGCCGCGACTTCGACCAGATTCTCTCCCGCTACCAGAAGTGGGCCGCCTACGAGCCCGAGGACAAGTCCGTTGCCATCTTCTACGGCTCCATCTACGGCGGTACCGCCAACGCGGCGGACATCCTCTCGACCAAGCTTGCCGAGGCGGGCGTGCACGACGTTCGCGTCTACGACGTCTCTAAGACCCCTGTTTCCGAGATGGTCTCGCAGTCCTTCCGCTCGCCGGTGCTGGTCTTTGCCTCTGCCACGTACAACATGGGCATCTTCGACGGCATGCGCGAGCTTCTCGAGGACCTCAACGCCCACGCGATGAAGAACCGCACCGTCGGCGTTATCTACAACGGCTCGTGGGCGCCGCAGGCGGGCTCGCTCATGCTCGACGCCATCCAGCGCATGAAGGGCATGGAGGTGCTCGACCCCGAGGTGCATGTGACTTCCGCGGTGGACGAGGGCGCGCTTGAGCAGATCGATGCCCTTTCCGCTGCTATTGTGGCGAAGCTGGCGGAGTAGGGAAGACGGTCAGTTCCAAGTTTGCCGCCGAACGACAATGTTGCGGCCCGCGGCGCCTGTGCGTCGCGGGTCGTTTTGGCGAGAAGTACGTAGGGCAAGGTTTTGCGGGCGTTACTTGTCTCCCCCGAACGTGATGAAGAGCCCCGTGAAGAACTTGGGCCCCTTCTTGCTGGGCTTGCGCTCGACGGGTGGCCTCTCGGGCTTCTTGTACTTTGCGTTCTTGGCTTCGGCTAGCTCGCGCGCGACGTTCTCCTGGACCTCCTGCCAGCGCTTCTCGGCCTTGGCCTTTGCCTCGGGGGACTCGTCGTAGACGTAGTGAAGTAGAGAGTCCATGACCTCCTTACGTCCTTCATCTCCCGGGAGAAGTCTGCGCATCTTTCCGACCCGCTCAAGTTGCTTCTCGAGCTCCTCCTCGCCCTCCTGTGCGTAGTCGTGCTCCTCGACGGAGAGGACGTGCCAGGAACCGTCCGATTGCCGACCTCAAGTTCAGGAAGCGCATGCGATTGATATGGCGTGCGCGGGGCATCCCGCGCGAGGCGCAGGCCCGCTTCATGTGGGAGCCGAGAAAGGACGCCGTGAGGACCGCGAGGGAAGCGAGGTGCATCGTCAACGACCTGCTGGGGAGGGTCAGGCCGGGCGACTTCGTGATTATCGACTGCCTATACATGCTGCTGCACGGCGGCGCCGAGAACTCCGCGCAGACCTTGCAGCCGATGGTCATGGAGTTCGACCGCCTACTCACGGAGGGCGGATGCTCCGGCGCGCTGCTGGTCCATCATCAGGCTAAGGGCGCTAGCGGGCAGAAGGCCGTAATCGACCGTGGCGCGGGGTCCGGCGTCGTGTCGCGGTTCGTCGACAACGTGTTCTCGCTCGATTACCTGGACGCGGACGAGGAGGACGAGTTCATCCGCCAGGCCGGGGAGCAGAAGCTCCGCCCGCGCTGCCTGTCGTGCGTCATGCGCAACGCGGAGGAGGACGAGAGCGTGGACTTCCTGTTCGGCGGGCCGCGCCTGGTGACGGACGCGGGCGGAGACCTGTCCCGCTACTACGTCAGCGGAAGCCCACAGGCGAACGGCGCTCACAGCGCACGGGGCAACCGGGAGCGCGCCGAGCAGGATTGGGCGGCGAAAGCCGAGCTGGTGGGCGCGGCGCTAGAGGAGGCCGCGCGGGAGGGCGCGTCGCCCACGCCCGAGTACGTGTCCGCCTACTACCAGGCCCACCACGGCGAGCACGGGCTGGGCAAGAAGGCGGGGCTGGGGACCATCCGCAACTGGCTCAAGCCTGGCTGCACGAGCCTCCCGTTCCACACAGAGGGGGGCGTGGTCGTTCCGGACGAGTCCGGGGGCGAGGGGCAGCAGGAGGCGGCGCACGGACGAGCACCCCTATAGGGGCTACCGTTCGTGCGTGCGTCCCGCCCGACGAACGTACGAACAGACTCTCTTTAGCGCCGGTCGTTCGTTCGTGCGCGCGAGCCGGGGGAGGCGCGCCGCGTGTGGGATGCCACGCCCCGAGGCCCCAAACCCCCTCGCCGCTCGAACCGCCCCGACCGGCGCACAAGCCCCGGATTCCGAGCGACGGCGCATTATTTTTTTCTGTGGGAGGGCATGCCGCCATGACGAGGAGGCGCGCCCCGGAGTGGCTAAGGCCGGGTGGATTGCTGGATTTGGTGTACATCTTGGTGTACAGCGTGGTGTACATGAGGCTCGAAATAAGAAGCCCGCCTACCGTTTTCGCAGGTAGGCGGGCCTTTTTTACTGGTGGCGGGGAAGGGAGTCGAACCCCTGACACGGGGATTTTCAGTCCCCTGCTCTACCAACTGAGCTACCCAGCCAAAGGCTTGCTCTTGCAAGCTCGTTTACTATACCAAACCGTACGGAAACGTCAACGAGAATCTTTGCAATGCCGAGAAAATCACCGTGTGGAGCCGCGTTAGAAGGCAAAGCGTTGGTGGCATTGAAGGTCTGCGCTGCTTCTAGGTTGCATCGAACTGCTCCTCGTTGCACTAAATTCCTTGCGATTGCGCCGAACTGCGCCTCGTTACATGTCTTATTCGCAACCGGGGCCGCCCTCGGAAGTGGTTGCGCATTTGATTTGCTATTCTACCTGGGCGTTCGCGGCATCCTCGGACTGCCGCTAACTGGGGTGTGCCCGAATCCGTGTGTAACGAAGGACAGTTCGGTGCACGAGAACCCAGAAATGTGTAACGAGGGCGAGTTCGATGCGACTTTATTGCCCCGCCACGCTCCCGTCTGGCATTGCGGACCAGAAGAGTAACAGTTAACCTGCGAGGCCAGGCACGGTTGGGTTACAAAGTGCTCAGATACCACGGCGCTGCACCCGGCATGTGCGGCGAGGAGACGCCGCCCTGCTCCCACTCCCGCTTCCGCAAGCCGTAGGCCGGTATTTCTGAGACTCCGTTGGCCCCTACGCTAGGCGGAAGGACTTCCCGTCCTCGTCGAACGCCACGGGCTTCGACCTCCCAGCAAAGTACGAGCTCACGACCTCGCGCGCCGCCGCCAGCACGGCGGCATCGTCCTTCTCGGCCACCGCCTCGCGGCTCACCTCCACCCACAGCGACTGCCCGCCGCATGCATCGCGCAGGCGTACGCGCGCCGGTACCCCAGCATTGAGTAGAGCCTCGTTCACATCGGCAATCTCAAGGATGTTCACGACCTTCATTTCCCACGCCCCTTCTCGCGCATCCACGCGAAGAAAAACTGCTGCTGGATTCCGCCCCACCGCGAGTCCCACGTTACGTGGTGTTCGCGCTCCGCCCGCTTGATCCAGGTGTCGCGCGGCACCGCCTCGAGGTACCCCAGCCCAAAGAGGCAGATGCAGCTTGCCACCTTGGGGCCAATGCCGGGGCTCTCCTCAAGTTCCGCCATGGACTCCTCAAGCGAGACGTCCCGCCGGTCAATCCGCGCGGGATACCAGGCCTGCGCCCGCGCCGCAAGCGCCTCGAGATAGGGCCTCCTGTAACCCAGCTTGAGCCCTTCAACAAACGCCTCGTTGCCGAGAAGCGCCGACAGCCGGCCTGGCCCCGGTACGCATCCTCCGCCGGCGTCGAGCAGCGCGTCCATCGTCCGCTGGATGCGCACGATGTTCGAGTTTTGCGACACCACAAAGCTCACGGCCGTGTCCCACCAGTCCTGGGCGAGCACGCGAATCCCGGTACCCACTTCCATGACCTCGGCCGGCATGGCTAGCTCTCCCAGGATCTTCTCGTAGTCTATGTCCAGGGCCAGGTAGTGGCGCCAGAAGGCAAGCTCGTCGGTATCGACCTCGCTCTCGTCCATGTGCCGCACGTAGACCGTGCCCTTCTCGGCGTCGCCCTCCTGCGAGAGCAAACACCGCCGGTGCCCGCTGGCAACGAGCCACCCGTTCTCGGCGTGCCGCCACGTAAACACCTGTCCCGAAGTGGCAATGGCATCCAGCGAGAAGAGCGTTGTCGCGATCGCTGCCATGCGGTCGCCTAGAAGCGCACGGAGAACTCGGTCTCGCCCGGCACGGGCGGGATGTCCTCCTTGGAGTCGATGGTGTAGCTGATGGGGAAGCGCCGGTAGCTCTCGAGCAGTCGCGTGAAGAACGTGGCCACGGCCTCGCTTGGCCCCTGGAGCTCCATGCTTACCGAGCCGTCGGGCTCGTTTCTCACCCAGCCGGTAAGCCCCAGGTCAAAGGCCACGCGCTGGCTGGTCCACCTAAAGCCCACGCCCTGGACCTGCCCCACGAAGCGCACGTGGATCCGCCGCGTGTCGCCGCCCGCAGCCGCGCCGCCCGCAGCCGCGCCGTTTTCGACCTCGTTCCTGTTCCTTCTCGCGAACATAGCGTCTCCCTTGAGTGCCTGCCGCCATCACGCTCGCCCGGCGGTAAGCTCTCCGTTTATCGTGGTTGTTGCCTGTGCAAACGACCCCACGCGCGGGTACGCTTACAATACTACCCGGACAACAAGGGCGACCGAGGAGACCACATGGCGACAAAGTGCAACATCATGACGGACTCGTGCTGCGACTTTTCTCCCGAGGAGGTCGAGCAGGCGGGCATCACGTGCCTCTCGTTCACCTATACCGAGGCAGGCAAGCCCGACGGCGGCCTCTCCGGCGTCGATGACCTCTTCCAGTCCCGCTCGGCGCACGAGTTCTACTCTGCCATCGAGAACGGCGCCTGCCCCATGACCTCGCAGCCCTCCCAGATGGTCTACGAGGAGGCGTTCGAGAAGGCCATTGCCTCTGGCGTCCCCACGGTTCACTTTGCCCTCTCGAGCGGCATCTCCGGTGCGTACAACGGTGCCGTGACGGCGCTTGACCGCGTGCGCGAGAAGCACGGCGGCACGCTTCCCACGCCCATCTACGTGGTCGACTGCCTCATAGGATCCACCACGCAGAACCTCTTCATCCACGCCGCCATCGAGAAGCGCGACCAGGGTCTGACGGCCGAGGAGCTGGTTGCCTGGGCAGAGGACGCGCGCTTCCACGCTCACACCATCTTCATGGTGGACAACCTCGACGCGCTCCACCGCGGCGGCCGCATTCCCAAGTCCGTCGCCGTGGTCGGCGGCCTTCTCGACGTGAAGCCGCTCCTCACCTTCAACCTCGACGGCTCGCTGGCAATCATGGGCATGGCGCGTGGCCGCAGGAAGGCCATGCGCAAGATGGCCGAGTTCTACGAGGACTTCCACGACTCGTCCTACGAGGGCCACGTGGTGGCAATTGGCGACGCGGACTGCGTGGCCGACGGCGACTCGCTCGCGCGCATGCTCAAGCCCACCGAGCACGAGCTCAAGGTCTACCGCTCGAGCATTGGCCCCACCATCGGCTGCCACGTGGGTCCCGGCATGTACTCCTGCTGCTTCTGGGGGCCGGATCGCCGCGACGACAAGTACAACGACGCCAAGAACAAGGGCAAGGCGGCCAAGTAGGCGCCGTGCCTCTCGCTAACGTTTTCCGGGCCGCACCGCGGCCCGTTACCATTTCAGGGGGTCTGCGATGAGCTGGACACGAAGGGAATTCCTCGAGCTTGCATCGGCCGGTGCCGCAAGCATGGGCCTTGCCGCCTGCAGCGCTCCCGCGCGGCAGCAGACCGATGACACCTCGGACCAAACCTCCGCCGAGACCACCACACAGCCCACGGAGAACGTGGATCTGGGTGAGTTCAAGAGCCTGGCGCTCGACACGTCTGCCTGGAAGTACGATGCGGACAACGACGTCTACTACCAGCTGGGCCTTACCTACTGCCTGAAGCCCGCCACGACGGCCTACGAGTCCCTGGCGATCTTTGTTCCCGGCAAGTTCTTCACGGCCGAGAAGAAAGGCGACACCTACTCCTGCACGGTGAACGAGAAGGCCGTGGTGGGCGGCTTCACGCCGTCCACGGCGCCCGTCCTTCTCCCCATCAACAGCGGCACGCTCTCTCCACAGGCAAGCCCCACGAAGTACGGCTACGACGGCCTGGGTACCTTCCTCGACGCCGGCTGCGTCTACGTGTACGCGGGCTTCCGCGGCAGGAGCGCCGGCTATGACTCCTCGACCGGCTCCACTGACCTCTATCCCGGCGGCGCGCCCTGGCCTGTGGTCGACCTCAAGGCCGCCATTCGCTACCTCCGCTACAACAAGGATGCGCTTCCCTGTGACACCTCGCGTGTCTTCTCGTTTGGCTTCTCTGCCGGCGGCGGCGTGAGCGCGCTGCTCGGCTCTGCTGGAGACGCCGAGATTTACAAGCCCTACCTGGACTCCATTGGCGCCATCACGCACGATGCCGAGGGCAACGCCGTCTCGGACGCCGTCTTTGGCAGTGCGTCGTGGTGCCCCGTCACCTCCTTCGACACGGCCGACGCGTCCTACGAGTGGATGATGGGGCAGTTCTCGACGGCCGGCAACCGTGCGGACGGCACGTGGACGGCCTCGCTCTCGCAGGGTCTGGCCACGGACTACGCAAGCTACATCAATGCGATGGACCTGCGCGACTCCGACGACTCCCAGCTCACGCTCGACGAGTCCGAGGGCAGCGTCTACACGCTTGGCTCCTACGCAAGCCAGCTCCTCTCGATTCTCGACGAGTCTGCCACCAACTTTGTCTCGGACACCACGTTCCCGTACACGTACACGCCGCAGCACATGGACGACCCAAGCTTCCCGGGCGACCCCAACCTTGCCACCACACGCGCGACCGAGGCCGCCGTTGCTGCGGCCAAGCAGGAGGCACAGTCCTCGGCTGCCACGGACGCCCAGGGCGAGGGCGCCAGCACGGACGCCGCGAGCTCGGCTGACGCCGCCGCCACGACCACCACGACGCTCCCTACGGGTACCACGCAGGTGCAGTCGACCATCTACGACACCGTGCAGAACTACTTCGCGGCGCTCAACTCCGACTACTGGTGGATCAACTACAACGTGAGCCGCCAGACGGTCTCAATCTCGAGCCTGCGCGACTTCTCGACGCACCTTTGCCCCGCCGAGCTCTCCGTTCCCGCATTCGATGCAGCTGACCGCTCCACAAAGACCAACCAGCTCTTTGGCATCGGCGAGGAGAGCACCCTGCACTTTGACCAGATGGTTGGCGATCGCGTGGCGGCAAACGCGGATGCCTACGCCTCGCTGGAGGGCTGGGACGAGTCCTATGCCACGGCCTGGCAGGACGACCTCGAGAAGACCGACTCCCTCGACACCGACATCCCCACGCGCGTCTCCATGGTCAACCCGCTCTACTTCCTGAGCGGCACCTACGGTGGTTACGGCACGGGTTCGGTGGCGCCGCACTGGCGCGTGAACGAGGGCGTCTTTGACACCTCGACCTCTCTTGCCACCTCGGCCAACCTGGTGCTGGCGCTGCGACACTTCAGCGGAGTCGAGGACGTCTCCTACGTGCCCGTGTGGGGGCAGGGCCACGTGATGGCCGAGCGCTCGGGCACCGCGAGCGACAACCTCCTCTCGTGGGTTGCCTCCTGCTGCGAATGAGACAAAGGGAGTTTCCCTTTGTCTCATGAATGCGCCCCCGGTAGATGGGATACCGGGGGCGCTCGCGTATGGCAGCAAGGCTGGAGGAAGGGAGACAGCCTACCTGCCTGTGAAGAAGTCCACGATGGCGTTCCAGATGTCGAGAAGGACGTTTCCGGTGCCAGTGTTGGCGTTGCTTCCGCTCTCGGCGGCCTCTGCCGAGGAGTCCGTGGCGGCGCTTGGCTGCGCGGTGCCAGTCGCGCCGGCGGTGGTGCTGTCACCCATGGCAAACGTGGTGCTCGTGCCGTACTCTGCGTCGAAGGCGCTGCGGTCGATGAGGTCCGTCGCCGCGCTTGAGGCACCGCTGCCGTCGTAGGTGGTCGAGTAGGAACCCGTCACGGTGACGGTGAGGCTCGAGTCGCCCTGGACCACGGTCTGGCCGTTGGCCACGATGGTCACGGCCTTGCCGCTCTCGTCCACCACGCTCCCGCCCTCGGCTACGTTGAGCTCCGAGACGGTCGAGTCTGCCGTCACCACCCAGGTCGACCCGTCGTCCACGTTCACGGTGATGGGGGAGTCGCTGGTGGAGCCGTTGGCGTTCTCGGTGATGGAAGCGGCGCCGGTCCAGGTGCTGTTGCCCGTGAGGTAGAGCGCCAGCGATGAGATGGTGTCCACGCTCACGTTACCCTTGACGTTCTCGTCCGCAAGCGTGAGCGTTGCCGTGCCGCCGTTGGAGCTAGCCGTGCCCCAGTTGTTGGAGTCGTTGCCCTCCACCTGGATGAGGTTGGCCGCCGAGGAGTCGTAGTCGAGCGTCGTGCCCTGTAGCAGGATGTTTGCTGTGGTGTTGGTCACGTAGAAGAACGTGCCGGACTGTATGGCGCTCGAAAGCGTGGAGCCAACCGCCTGGAAGGTTGCCGCCTCGCCGGTGGTGGACTCGGCGTCACCCGAGGTGGACTGATAGATGATGACCGCGTTGGCAACAGGGTCGGAGGCGGTCTTGTCGGTGATGGTGCTCGAGAGGGTCGAGTTGTTGATGAGAATGGTGTTGAGTCCCTCCATGCCGGCTATCTGGCTGCCGGTGGCCGTGCCCGTCACGCCCGAGACCTCTATGTCGCCGGTCGAGTAGAGCAGGGGAGAGCCGGAACCCGCGGTCGAGAGCGTGGAGTTGGTCACCGAGATGTTGCCGCCGCCGCGGTCGGTGGCGATGCTCGCGCTGTGGTCGCCCTGGGTCGAGATGCCCATCTCGTTTGCGATGATGGTGCCGTCGTAGGTGGCGTCAAGCCCGCGCGAGTTGCCGGCCGAGGTGGTGATGGTGTCCCCGTTTGCGTAGACGGTCGCGCCGTCGGTGGCAAAGATTGCGTTGGAGCCCTCGCTCGTGGCGTCGAGCTCGGAGTTCGAGACCTTCGCGGTAGAGCCGTCGCCCGTGGCGAGAAGGATCGAGTTCACGCCGTAGAAGTTGCAGTTGTCTCCGTTGGTGTCGTCGCCGGACTTCTCGAGCGTGACGCCCGAGAGCGCAAGCGTGCCGCCGTTCTCCGCCAGGGCTGCGTTCGCGTCGGCGTCGGTTGCGGTGATGGTCTGGTCCGAGGCCTCCTGGCTGTCTCCGTCTGCCGTGAGCGCGCCGGAGAGCGTGCCCGTGTAGTCGTACGCCATCGTGTTGGCACCACCAGTGCCACCGCCTCCTCCGCCAGGCATGCTGCCGCCGGCGTCACCTGGGGCAGACCCGCCGCCCGAGGGAGGCTCGCCTGTGGGTTGGCTCGTCGCCGTGCTGGAGCCAGAGCTGCTGCTTGTGCCCTCGGCCAGCGCGGGCAGGGGAGACATCGAGATGAGCAGCGCTCCCGTGACAACTGCGACGCCCGCCTTGCGCATGATCGAGTCCCTGCGTTCAAACGCTTCACTTCTCATGGTGTCCCTCCTCGTCTGGAGTTGCTGTTGGCCACAGTATGTCCAGCCGAGAAGGGCGCGTTGGCGTCGCGTGCGCAATGACAACAGGCTGGCATAACGTTGAACTGATGCTCAAAGCAACCTGCCGTGAGGCTGAAATGAGACAAAGGGAGTTTCCCTTTGTCTCACTCTCGCCCTACGGGCCTTTCACATGTGGCTGGTATGGTGATGGCGCTGACAGACCCCACGACGATTGGCGCACCCATGGACCAGGACAACCAGGATACGTTTGGCGAGAACAACGTACGTACGGCATACGCGGCCATCACAAGGCGCGGCTTCATGGGCCTGGCGCTTGCTGCGGCGTCCTTCTCGCTTGCCGCCTGCGGAGCCTCCTCCAGCGCGAGCGGAGAGGGGAGCGCAAGCACCTCCTCGTCCTCTTCGGACACGTCGTCTAACTCCTCGACGAGCAGCGATGCTACGGACACTAGCGACCAGCCCACGGGCCCCTACGCCTCGGGCGTCCACCACGCTACCATCGAGGTCACGGACTACGGCACCATCTCGGTTGCCTTGAACGCCAACGTCGCCCCCATCACCGTGTCCAACTTTGCCGACTTGGTCGAGCAGGGCTTCTACAACGGGCTCACCTTCCACCGTGTGGTGAAGGACTTCATGATCCAGGGCGGCGACCCCAACGGCGACGGTACCGGCGGCTCGGGGACCACCATCAAGGGCGAGTTCTCGGCAAACGGGGTGAAGAACGACATCGCCCACGTGCGCGGCACCATCTCGATGGCGCGTTCGTCGGACTACAACTCGGCCAGCTCGCAGTTCTTCATCGTCCAGAAGACGGCGGCCTCGCTCAACGGACAGTACGCCGCCTTTGGCAACGTGACGGACGGCATGGACGTGGTTGACGCCATTGTGAATGCGACTGCCGACAAGGGCGATTCCAACGGGATTCTCTCCAAGGAAGATCAGCCCGTCATTGCTTCCATCACGATGGTCGACTAGGGACGTGCTCTAAGGCAGGGACGTCGGCTTATCGCGACTGCCCTGCCTTGCTGTTGCTAGCTTGCGGCGAGGATGTGCATTGCTTTCTCGATTGCCGCATCTCGGATGAACGTTGACTTGTTGACTCCGCTTGCCTCTGCGGCGCGGGCAATGAGCTCTGCACCAGACTTTGGACACTTGAAGGACAAGTTAGCGTTCGCCTCATCCGAGAGACGCGGGCGGCCTGCGCGTATGGTGGTGAGATGCCCATCCCAGCTGCCGTCCTCCCAGGCTTTTGCGCGCTGTTCGATTTCCTCGTCGGTAAGGACGTGGCCATTGGGAAGCTTGTACTCTGCCATGGCTACTCCCTTCTCTCATTTCTTTTGACCTCTGCTTTAACCCTTTTTGATACGGGCGTATTTGCGTGATATATGAGCCAGCCTTGGGTGGTCATTGTTCCTACCATCTCAACCTCTCACCCGTGTTTATCCCTTCCTATCCAGAGATACTCCGGGAAATTGGGGCTTTCCGGTCGCAAGGCCTCGTAATAGGAGTGCTCCCAAGCGTACCTAACGTCTTCCACGGACAGTTGCGGATGCTCTCTTGTGATGCGGGGATGCACTATTGGTTCATCCATATGCTATCCCTACTCCTAGTACCCGATTTACTACTACAATATTCTACTACGTTATTATAAATTGGCTGAGCGCGTGACTGCGACGGGGGAGTTGGGATTGGCATAGGGACAATGGAATCCGCCCCGTACCCACGCCACAACGAAATAAACCACACAAGATAGTGTGCTTTGCCGCAATAGGCAAGGACATATATCCAAACGGTATAGAAAACGACGTTATCGTGCTAATATCATATGCATGAGAAAGGAGTTTTCGCATGTATGAGATTGGTGAGTACGTTGTCCATCCCGGTCAGGGCGTGTGCCGCGTTGAGGATGTGACAGATGGTCCCACCCCCTGCTACCAGCTCATGCCCGTTGGGGAGCGCCATCCCATGCGCATCAGCTATCCCGTCTCCAGCGAGTCTCGCCTGCGCCCGGTTCTCTCGGCGGAGGAGGCCCGTGCCATCATCGACGAGTACCCCACTATGGAGGTGGAGTCCTACTCCGAGCACAGTGGAACCCTGGAGGAGCAGCACTTCAAGGACGAGATTCGCCGTGGTAGCTGCCAGGACTCCGTACGCATCGTAAAAACCTTCCGCGAGCGCATCGACGAGGTCAAGTCCCGCAACAAGAAGCCGCCCGTTGCCTTTGACCGCATCCTCAAGCTGGCAACGGCCCGTTCGCTCCAGGAGCTCTCCGTTGTGCTTGACACCACGCCCGAGGACGTCCAGGCGCTCTTCGAGGGCGCGCTTGATGCCGCTGACGAGGAGAACTAGCTAGCGCGTTTCCAGACACTTTTCGCATGCAAAGCCGGCCGCCACGCGCGGCTGGCTTTCTTGTTGCCAACGGCGTTCTCGCAGCAGGCAGCCACCACATTCTTTCCGCTGCGTTGCCATTCTCGCCAAAGCGTGGGCAAAGCGCTCACCTTGGGTAGAATTGGTCTCACTCAACCTTATGGCCTCGACCAAGGAGGATTCGTGCCCACCGCAGACGAGACAGACCAGAACCGCGCGATCATCACCGTCCTGGGGCATGACCGCCCGGGCATCGTTGCAGCAGTGTCCACGGAGCTCTCTGAGCGTTCCGCCAACATCCTCGACATCTCGCAGACCATCCTCCAGGGCACGTTCACGATGACCATGCTCGTGGACCTGGCACAGGTCAAGACAGACTTCTCCGAGCTCAAGGGTGCCCTCGACGCGCTCTCGGAGCGCCTGGGCGTCCAGATTCGCATTCAGCGCGAGGAAGTCTTCCGCTACATGTACCGCCTGTAGCTCCTCTCAGCGCAAGCTAACGGTCTTCGGCGCGTCCGTCTCGCGGTGCGGGACGGCGAGAAAGGTGTTAGGCCATGCCCCTCTTCAAGTCAAACCGCAGCAGGAACGAGGTCTTTGGGCCCATCCTCTCGACGCTCGACACCTCCGCCATGACGCACGTGGCGGATGCCTACCCCATGCCGTCCAAGGCCCTGGGCCGTCCCGCCGTCTCCGATGGCCTCTATGACGGCTACAAGGACGCCGACGTCCTGGACGGCGACCTCTACAGCCGTTACGACGTGAAGCGCGGCCTGCGCAACGCCGATGGCTCCGGCGTGCTCGTGGGTCTCACTACCATCTCGAACGTCCACGGCTACACCAAGGAGAACGGCGTGGTCGTGCCCGACAAGGGTGACCTCATCCTTCGTGGCTACCACATTGATGACCTGGTGGCAGGACCGCAGCGCGAGGACCGCTTTGGCTACGAGGAGGTGGCCTACCTCGTGATCACCGGGCACCTGCCCACTACCGCCGAGCTGGACGATTTCCGCGCTCGCATCGACTCGCGCAGGCAGCTGCCCGACGGCTACCTCTCGATCTTCCCCCGCACCACGTACAGCCACTCGATCATGAACGTGCTGCAGCGCGCCACGCTCCTGCTGTACGCCTTCGACCCCACGCCGGACGACACCTCGCCCGAGCACGAGATTGACGTGGCCCTCTCGCTCCTTGGCCGCTGGCCGCGCACGGCAGCTGTGGCCCATGCCGCAAGCGTGGCGGCCATGAACGAGGACCGCCTGGTGGTGCCGCCCGCGCGCGAGGGCTTCTCGATGGCCGAGACGGTGCTCGACGTGCTTCGCGGTGACGAGGGCTTCACGCACGACGAGGCCATGATGCTCGATGTGATGCTCATGCTCCACGTGGAGCATGGCGGCGGCAACAACTCCACCTTCACCACGCGCGTGCTCTCGTCCTCGGGGACCGACGCCTACTCCGCCTATGCGGCGGCGCTGGGCTCGCTCAAGGGGCCCAAGCACGGCGGCGCCAACTTCAAGGTTGGCCAGATGATTGACGACATTGGCTCCCACGTGGCCGACTGGACCAACGACGACGAGGTGGCGGGCTATCTCGAGAAGATCGTCCGCGGCGAGGCCTTCGACAAGACCGGCCTCATCTACGGCCTTGGCCATGCGGTCTACACACTCTCCGACCCCCGCGCACAGCTGGTCAAGCGTTATGCGCGCAAGCTTGCGCACAGCAAGGGCGCCGAGGACAAGCTCGACCTCATCGAGAGCATCGAGCGCCTGGGGCCCGAGGTCATGCGCAACGTCAAGGGCACCAAGAAGCCCATCTGCGCCAACATCGACATGTACACGGGCTTTGTTTACTCCATGCTGGGCGTGCCCAAGGACCTCTACACGCCCATCTTTGCCATGGCGCGCGTTGCCGGCTGGGCGGCGCACCGCATGGAGGAGCTCTACGGCGCGGGCCGCATCATCAGGCCGGCATATCGCTCTGTCTTCGACATGCGCGAGTACGTGCCGCTTGAGGAGCGCGATGACGCCGCGGGCGAGAAGGGCGCCGCAGGCGAGAAGGACGCTGGCGTGACAGATGGGCAGTAGCTCTCGCACTGATGCGCAGGGCGCCCCCGTGCGCCCGCGCATCGTCTTCTCGGACATGGACGACACCTTCCTTGCACCTGATAAGTCGCTGCTGCCGCGCAACATGGCTATGCTCGACCGCCTGGCCGAGGAAGGCATCGAGTTTGTGCCCTGCACGGGACGCGCGTGGCACGCGATTCCGCCCGAGGTCCGCCGCCATCCGGCGACGCACTACGGCGTGCCTTCGGACGGCTCCGTGGTGATCGATGCCGCGTCCGAGAAGGTCCTTCTCGACCAGAGCCTGGGCGCACGGCGCGCGCTGGCACTGCTCTCGCGCGTGGGCGGGCTTCTCGACCGCATGACCTTCGATGTGTTTGCCGATGGCCGCGTGCTTACCAACAGGGCGAGCTGGGAGCTTATCGGGCAGCTGGGGCTGTCCGCGGCCCAGACTGCGTACATGCAGGCGTCGCGCACGCTGGTGGACAAGCCACTCGAGCAGGTGATCCTCGACGCTCGCACGGTCGAGCGCGTAGGCATGTGCTGGGGCGTTGGCGCTGGCGCGCGCGAGGTCGCCTGTGCTGCGCGCTTGGCCGTGGAGGAGGACCCCACGCTGCGGCACACGGGTTCCTACGGGAGCGCCATCGAAGTGGTGGACGCGTGGGCGTCGAAGGGCTCCGCGCTGGCGTGGCTCTGCGACAGGCTTGGCATTGCGCGCGAGCAGAGCGTGGCGTTTGGCGACTCGCCCAACGACCTGGAGATGATTCGCGCGGCGGGGGACGGCGTGGCCGTGGGCAACGCGTGCGAGGCGCTGCTCGCCGAGGCAGACCACGTGACGGCGACCAACGCCGAGAGCGGCTTTGCGACGTACCTGGAGGCGCTTCTCGGGTAAGTGGTTCTCTCGGCTCGGTGACGCAGATGGGCGCGTTTTGGCAGCAAACCTGTACGAGATGCACCTTCCGGCGCCGTTTTGACGCCCGTAGGCACGTTCTAGCAGCAAGTGCGTACAAAGTCGCGGCTCCGGCGCCATCATGGCACCGGAGCCGCGTTTTTCTCGCCATGTGGCAATGAGACCTGCTGGCTACCTGGGCCGCACGCTACCTGTCGTCGCCCTGGTCCTGCTCGCCAATCTTTGCCTCGGCGGCCTTGACGGCGTACTCGAGCTCTTCCTCCTCGGAGTCCTCGTCGTCCTCATCCTCGTCGATGCGCAGCGGCTTGAAGCTCGCGGTATCGCCGCCCACCAGGGTCTTCTCGGCGTCGTTGGCGTTCTCCTCACGCTCGTTGTGCATGGAGGCAGAGAAGATGTCCTCGTCGTCGGAGTCCTCGCTGTTCTCGGCGGGCTTTGCCTCGAACTTCTTGGGCGCAGCCGCCAGCACGGCGTTGGCGTCAAGCGGAATGCGCGTGAGCTTGTGCTGGCGCTTGGCCTTGGCAAACAGCGGCACGTACTCAAAGATCACCGAGGAGTTCTCCAGGCCGTACCAGCGCATGGGCGTGCCGCACAGGCGGCGGATGAAGTACTTGGCCTCGATGGTGCGCGCGTCCGTGCCCGAGATGTCCGTCTCGGGCGAGAGGACCTTGCGAATCAGGCAGAAGCGGAAGTCGCCCACGATGCTGTGCTTGCGGTAGATCGAGTACCTGTGGTTCTGCGGGGCAAGCTGGTTGTGCTCCACCAGGTCCTCGACGATCTGGTAGAGATAGGTGTTCACGCGCTGGTTCACGCGGAAGCCCAGGCGCAGCTGCACCTTGAACACGAAGTCGGTGTCAAAGGTGTTGACCATGTACTCGTGGGTGTAGGGCTCGTCGGTCACCTGGACGTTGAGGAAGTAGTACGCCCTCGCGCGCTTGGGACGCTTGTCCAGGATCGAGTAGAGAATGTCGCGGTCGAGCTTGTCGAGCGACGAGTCGTTGGTGAGGAAGACCAGGTTGTCGGCAAGCAGCGGGTACGACTCGTCGTGCGAGAGGTCGAAGAGCTGGTCGAGGTACTCGCGAACCGGCAGGTAGACGGACTGCGTGCGCTCGATGGCCGTTCCGCGGCGCCAGATGTACATCACGAGGAAGAGCACGGTGGCGAGAAGCACGGTCACGTAGCCGCCGTGGAAGAACTTGGTGAGGCTCGAGAAGAAGAACATCAGCTCGATGGCACCAAAGAAGACGAGAAACACCACTGCCGCCGCCGGCTTGCGACGAATGCGCGAGAGGTAGGTGAACAGCAGAAGCGTGGTCATGAGCATGGTGCAGGTGATGGCCAGGCCGTAGGCGGCCTCCATGTGCTCGGAGCTCTGGAAGAGCAGCACCACGCCCATGCAGCCAACCCACATGATGTTGTTGACCAGCGGGATGTAGATCTGGCCGCGCGTCTCGGAGGGGTAGTTGATCTTCATGTGGGGCATGAGGTCAAGGCGAATGGCCTCGGAGACAATGGAGTAGGAGCCCGTGATGAGGGCCTGCGATGCGATGATTGCCGCAAAGGTGGAGAGAATCACGGCAAAGACGCGGAACTCTTCGGGCAGCATCTGGAAGAACGGGTTGAGGTCTGTTACGACGGCAAGCTCTGCGCTGCCGTGGTTGGCGATGATCCAGGCTCCCTGGCCCAGGTAGTTGAGGATGAGGCAGAGCTTCACGAACGGCCAGGAGACGTAGATGTTGGCCTTGCCCACGTGGCCCATGTCCGAGTAGAGGGCTTCGGCGCCGGTGGTGCACAGGAAGACGTTGCCCAGCACCATGAGGCCGGCGGCGTTGAGGTTTCTATCAAAGAGGAACATGATGCCGCGCAGCGGGTTGAGCGCACGGAAGACGTTGAGGTCAAACCCCACGTTGAGAAGGCCGGTGATGCCCAGGAAGAGGAACCACACGGTCATGACCGGGCCAAACGCCTTGCCGATGGTGGAGGTGCCCGCCTTCTGCATGGCAAAGAGGATGCAGAGAATAACGAGGGTGATGCCAACCACGATGGCCTGGTTGTCGCCGATGATGCCGTAGAAGAAGTCGATGGTGCGCAGGCCCTCGATGGCGGTGGTTACCGTGACGGCAGGCGTCAGGATACCATCGGCGAGAAGGGCCGCGCCGCCGATCATGGCGGGGATGATGAGCCACTTGCCGCAGCGCCTGACGAGGCTGTACAGCGCGAAGATGCCACCCTCGTTGTGGTTGTCGGCCTTCATTGCCACCAGCACGTACTTGACCGTGGTGATGAGCGTGATGGTCCAGATGAGCAGCGACAGCGCGCCGAGAACCACGTCCTCGCTCATGGTGCCCAGGCCGCCGTTGCCGGACATGATGGCCTTGAGGGTGTACATGGGGCTGGTGCCGATGTCGCCGTAGACGACGCCCAGCGTTACAAGCACCATACCTGCTGAGAGGGGAATGCCGCCCTTCTTGATGGGCTTCCTGGCTCGCTTGGTTGCGGCCGGTGCGTTGGATGTAACCATGACGCTCCAATTTCCGTGGGTTCTACCTGCGAATCCCTGGTTATTCCAAATACAAACCGTTGAATATAGCACTCTCCTTAAAGAAAGGTGAGCACTTCACTCTTCCGACAAGTATATGCAGTTAGGATACGGTTTGCCTGCGGTTCTTCTCGCTGGTGCCAAAGGCTGACGGTGCGATGACGATGGGCGCGCGCGTCCGGGCGCCCAGATGGCGCCCGGACGAGAGCTTTGGTCGCTGCTGTTGCGGAAATCGCACTACCGGCGAGAAAACGGCGCCGGAGCGTGGGTTTTGTACGGGATTCCGTACGAGAGGGCCTCTCGGGCGTCAATGTGACGCCCGAGCGAGGGTTTCCGACAGGATCCCGTATGAGATGGGCCTTCCGGCGCCGTTTTCTCGCCCGAGGCGCGATTCTTGCACTGCCTCCGTTGCCCCCACTACTTCCCGGCGCCTGTCCCTCGCGTTCTTTAGCGGTATCTGAGAATCGCGCGAAAATCTACCTGCGCAAACGTCGCGGCGATTCTCAGATACCGCTAAAGAAGGGATGCCGAGGCGGCAAGGGGGAGCGAATAGCGAGGCAGCGAGAAGGAGCGAGTAGAATGGAGCGCGCTGGCGTTTTTCTCGGCCGGGATTTCCGCGCTCCTGGCCGGAGTTCCAAGGTTTCACAAGGGAAGGGGTTCATATGGCAGATGAGAACACGCAGGCGCCTCAGGCGGCGCCCGCCCCGGAGACGCCGCGCCGCCCGTACGAGGGCGTGCCCGCAAACGTGGTGAGGAGCGTGCCCAACCCGGCGAGCGCGCGTCTCTCGTGGACAGACGGCGAGAGGACCATCGACTACGTGTCCACGGCCGCCCACCTCGACGTTCGTGACGACTCGGGGCGCCTTGAGGGCAAGATGTTCTCGCTCTCCTACGTGGCGGTGGACGCGGAGGGCCAGCCCAACGCTGCTCGTCCGGTGACCTTTGCCTACAACGGCGGCCCGGGCTCGGCTTCGGTGCCTATCAACTTTGGCGGCATTGGGCCCCGCCGCGTTGAGACCGACGGCACCAACCACCTTGCGGCTTCCGCGCAGGTGGCCGATAACCCCCACACGCTGCTCAAGGACTCTGACCTCGTGTTTCTCGACGCCCTGGGTACTGGCTGGTCCGTGGTGGCCGACGACTGCGACCCCACGACGGTCTTCTCGGTCGACGGCGACGCGGACGCCTTTGCCCGTGCGATCATGGACTGGCTCGAGAAGAACCACCGCTGGTCAAGCCCCATCTACCTCTTTGGCGAGTCCTACGGCACCTTTAGGAACGCCGTGCTCATGAGGCTTCTGGGCGAGAGGTCCGTCAAGGTCACCGGCGTGGTGATGCTCTCGGCCATCTGGGACTGGGTGCAGACGCTTCCCGGCGAGGACCTCTACTACCTGGGCATGATGCCCACCTATGCGGCCGCGGCGCAGTTCTTCGGCCGCACGGGCGAGGGCGTGGACCCCAACGAGTGGTTTGACCGCGCGATGGACTTTGCCGATGACACGCTGGCACCAGCGCTTCTCCGCGGCGACCGCCTGGGCGCCGAGCGCGAGCGTGACGTGGCGCGCAAGCTCTCGCAGTTCGTGGGGCTGCCCGTCGACTTCCTTGTGCGTCATCACCTGCGCGTGGAGCTTACGGAGTTTCGCCGCGAGCTGCTGCGCGACGAGGGACGCGTGTGCGGCCGCCTGGACATGCGCTTCTGCTCGGACGAGCCGTCGCCCATGCAGGCGAGCCTCGACTGGCTGGGCGGCGAGGACGCCGCCGACGACGCCGTGGAGGCCAACTGGACCAACGCCTTCCGTGCGTTCTGCGCGGACGAGCTGGGCTACCAGGGTCCCTCGGTCTACCTGGGGCAGAACTGGGAGCGCGTGGGCCACAAGTGGATCTGGCAGCACGAGGTTCCCGGTACGGGCGAGAAGGTCGGCGCGCCCAACGTGACCGGCGACGTCGCGCTTGCGCTGCGCCGCAACCCCACCATGAAGCTTGCCATCATCGGCGGCCGCTACGACGCGGCGACCACGTTCTGGAACGTGCGCCACGACCTGAGCTGCCAGTTCCTCTCGCCCGCGCTCAAGGAGCGCGTGACTTGGCTGCGCTACGGCTGCGGCCACATGGCATACGTGGACGAGCCTACGCTGGCCGCCATGGACCGCGACATCCACGACTTCTACCAGAAGGCATAGCCGAGAAAACACGCCTCGCAAAGAAGGTCGGCTCCCGCGCAAGGGGCCGGCCTTCTCATTAGGCGTTGCGCCTAGAGGCCCAGCTCGCGCGCCGTGACGCCATCCTCCCGGCGCGTCACCAGGTACGCGTGGTGGATCTTGGGGTTGCGCGAGAAGTCCTCGGGGATGGTCTTGGCGGTGATGTCCACAAGCTCAACGCCGGCCTTCTCGAGGGTCTCGATGTCCGGCTTGAAGCTCCGCAGGTTGCACGAGAAGATCGCGCAGCCGCCGCGCGAGAGCAACCTGGACACAGAGATGATGAGGTCCGCGTGGTCGCGTTGCACGTCCCACGAGCTGGCGTGCATGCGGTTCGAGTTGGAGAACGTGGGGACGTCGCAGAAGATGAGGTCCCAGGTGTAGCGGTGCTCGTGGCGGCGGTCAGCCACCCACTGCAGCACGTCTGCCTGGATGAACTCGTAGTTGCGGCCGACAAACCCGTTGCGCTCCATGTTGCGGCGCGCCCAATCGAGCGACGGCCGGGAGAGGTCCACCGTGGTGGTGAGCCCCGCGCCGCCGTCCGCCGCGTAGCAGCTTGCCGTGCCGGTGTAGGCAAAGAGGTTGAGGAAGCTTCCGCCCGGCGTGCGCTTCATGAGCTCGCGCAGCATGGAGCGGGTCTCGCGGTGGTCGAGGAAGAGCCCGCAGTCCAGGCGCTCGGAGAAGTTGACCTCAAAGGTGAGGCCGCCCTCGTCCACCAGGTGTGCGCCGCGGGGCAGCTCCACGCGCCCGTCCCGCCTGCGCGCGGGGCGCTCGTCGCGCGCCGCTGGGCCGCGTCCCTCTCTCCCGCCGTCCGCGTACTGCGAGCCGCCGCGGGCCCGTGTGCGCACGCGCACGTGCACGTTGGCGGGGTCCACGTCCAGAACGCGTGGCGCGATGGCCAGCACGTCGAGAAGGCGCCTGCGCGCAAGCCCCGCGTCCACGTCGCGCGGCGCGGCGTACTCGGAGACGTAGAGCCAGCGACCTGGCGTGGCCGAGCCGCGGTACAGGTCAATCGAGACGGCGTAGTCCGGCAGGTCCGCATCGTAGACGCGGTAGCAGCTTACGTCCTCGCGCGCCGCCCACTTGGCGCGGAGCTTGGCCACCTTGGCAAGGCGCGCGGCAAACTGGTCCGACGCCCCCACCAACACGGGAACGCTGCCCGCGTCTCCGCGCAGCTCAACCATCGGGTGCTCGGCCGAGAGGGACATGGGGTCGTAGCAGCGGATGGTTGCGTCGTCTCGGCCCAAGATCACGGCGATTGTCTCCGCGGGCTCGCCGCCTGCGGCAGCGTCAGCCGCGTCGTCGGGGGAGAGCGCCACCACGCCGGCGCCGTCGTGCCCCGCCACGGCCCCGGCTCCTGCCGAGAAGAGCGAGAGCGCCTCGGCCTCGCTGGCGAGGTCGTCCGGCTGCGGCCACGCAAGGTCTGCCACCAGGAGCGGCGAGCCGTCGCCCACGGCGGCCGCAAGCTCGCCCGCGGCGAGGAAGCGTGGCTCCACGTCCATGCCTGCGGCACGAAGCGCCCTTCTCGCCGCGGCCTCCGCGCCGGGCCGTGTGTCGCAGAGCAGAAGCTCCACGCTGTTCTCGGTGCCCGCTGCCGCGCGGTCTGCGGCCTCGGTGACAAGCGCGTCCCAGGCATCTGCGTCGTGGCCGGCCCAGCGCGCAAAGCCCCAGCGCGTGCGTAGCAGTCCCGGTGCGCGGTCGAGCGCCTGGCTCGCCGCCTCCACGGCCACGCTGCCGGTGCCGGAGAAGAGGTCCACCAGCACGGGCGAGCCGTGTCGCACGTCGCGGAACCAGCAGCCGGCCTCCAGAAGCGCCGCAGCGTAGTCCGCCCGGCGTGGGGCAAGGCGCCCGCGGCCCAGCGGTGCCTCCCAGCCGCGGTTGAAGAGCGGCTCTCCCGTAAGGTCTATGCCCACGAGCGCGCGCTCGCGCGAGAGGCGCACCACAATGCCCACGTCCGGAATGTCCGTGTTCACCAGGGGCTGAGCGCCCCGGCGCGAGAGAAGCCTGTCTGCCACGGCGTCCTTCGAGCGCAGGGCCACAAACTGCGTGTTTCTCAGCTGGTCGTTGGTGCCGCGCGCCTCGATGGCCATTGTTGCGCCTGGTGCCACGTGGTCTTCCCAGGGGATGGCCGAGAGACCCTCGTAGAGCTGGTCCGCATTGGCCGCCCCCACGCGCGCCAGCACGAGCGTCACGTTTGACGCCAGGCGCGACCACAGGCAGCAGCGGTAGGCGTCCGCAAGGCCTCCCGTGAACGAGACCTGGCCCACAAGCGGGCGCACCCCCTCGGCGCCAAGCGCGTGCAGCTCTCCTGCCAGCAGAGACTCGAAGCCCTTGGGGCATGTTGCGACAAACTCCATCGGGACACCTTTCGCCCGTGACCTGCGTGCCAGCCGGCGCGCCCAGCGGCGCCCACGCGCCGAGAAAACCATTGCGACCATGATACGTGTGCCGGTCTCGCGCGGCGGACGGCGCCCGACCATCCGCTCACAGCTCCACAAAGTCGTTCGTCCGCATGAGCGCCCCGCGCCGCGCCGTCACGGATAGAATCTAAGATGCATTGTTCGTGCTTGTTCGTAGACAGCCGCGGCGCACCACGCGTGTTCGTGCGGCGGGAAGCAAGGGGGAACCATGGACGCAGGCGTGAAGGAAACCATCAAGCTTTGGCAGGACAACGTCACCGAGCCAGACCTCAAGGCCGAGCTTGACGCCCTTGTCAGCGCTGGCGACGAGGACGCGCTCAACGACGCCTTCTATCGCACGCTCGAGTTTGGCACCGCGGGCCTGCGCGGCACGCTCGGCGTGGGCACCAACCGCATGAACGTCTACGTGGTTGCCCAGGCAACCCAGGGCGTGGCCAACTACTTGAACGCCCACTATGATCACCCCACCATTGCCATCGCGCGCGATTCTCGCCTCAAGGGCGAGGACTTCCAGCGCGTGGCGGCCGGCGTCCTTGCTGCCAACGGCGTGCACGTCTACGTCTACCCGCGCATCGAGCCCGTCCCCACGCTCTCCTTTGCGGTGCGTTACCTGCACACCTCCGCGGGCATCGTGCTTACGGCGTCGCACAACCCGGCACAGTACAACGGCTACAAGGTCTACAACGACAACGGCGGCCAGATCGCCAACGAGGCCGCGGATGAGATCAGCGCCTCCATTGCCCAGACGCCCGTCTTTGGCGGCGTCAAGATGATGGACTTCGACGAGGGCCTCAAGCAGGGCCTCATCGAGTGGACGCCCGAGGAGGTTCTCGACGCCTTCATCGACGCCGTCAAGAAGGTCTCGGTCCCCGGCTTCAAGGCGCCCGAGGGCTACAAGGTTGTCTACACTCCGCTCAACGGTACCGGCATGGAGTGCGTCACGCGCATCCTCAAGGAGATTGGCGTGAACGACGTCACCGTTGTGCCCGAGCAGGCCAACCCCGACGGCAACTTCCCCACGTGCAAGTACCCCAACCCCGAGTTCCGCGAGGCGCTGCAGCTGGCGCTCGACCTTGCCGAGAAGGTCAAGCCCAACCTGGTCGTGGCCACCGATCCTGATGCTGACCGCATGGGCACCGCCATTCCGCACAACGGCGAGTACAAGCTGCTCACCGGCAACGAGATGGGCGTCCTCATGATGGACTGGCTCATCAAGATGGCAATCGACCGCGGCGAGGACCCCAAGCGCAAGGTCGCCGTGTCCACGATCGTCTCGTCCGTGATGCCCGACGCCCTGGCCAAGCACTATGGCTTTGAGATGCGCCGCGTGCTCACCGGCTTCAAGTACATTGGCGACCAGATCGACCAGCTCAAGGACGAGGGCGAGGAGGACCGCTTCCTCATGGGCTTCGAGGAGTCCTACGGCTACCTCGTGGGCACGCACGCGCGCGACAAGGACGCCATTGTGGCCGTGGAGATGTGCGTCGAGATGGCGGCGTACTACGCCGAGCGTGGCATGGACCTCTACGAGGCCATGGAGGAGCTCTACAAGCAGTACGGCTACTACCTCAACGGCACCGTGAACGCGCAGTTCCCGGGCGAGGCCGGCGCCAAGCGCATGGCGCAGATCATGACCGACCTGCGCGAGAAGCCCCTCACCGAGATTGCTGGCTACAAGGTCGTGGGCATGACCGACTTTGGCAAGGGCGCCGAGATGCCGCGCGTCTCCGGCCTGCAGAAGGAGCCCGCGCAGGAGCTGCCGGCGGCCAACGTGATCGAGTACCGCCTGGAGGACGACAACAAGGTGATCTTCCGTCCGTCCGGCACCGAGCCCAAGGTCAAGGCATACCTGTTCGCCAAGGGCGCCACGCGCGCCGAGGCCGAGGCCGTGCGCGCCAAGCTGCAGGCTGCCGCCGAGAAGGCCCTCTCGTGAGACAAAGGGAGTTTCCCTTTGTCTCATTAGAAGATTGATGAAGCCCCGGCGCCGGTGCGCCGGGGCTTTTCGTTGCGCTTGTCGGCTTGCCCGCACTATTTCGTGAGGTGCTCGCGCACGCGCGCGAGCTGCGACTTGCTGACGCCGCAGGCGAGAAGGTACGCCTCAACCGAGCCGTAGCTCTCGAGCAGGCCGTCGTACACGCAGCCCATGAGCTTGGCCAGCACGTCCACGGTGGTGAAGCTGGGAGATACGCCCTGGTAGATATAGGCGTCGACCTCCTCGCGCGAGGCAAACGAGTAGGTGTAGTCCGCAACGATGCTCGTGCGGTCCACGCTGCACAGGCCCAGGAGCAGTAGCGACGTGATGCCGGTTCGGTCCATTCCGGCTGCGCAGTGGTAGAGCACGCACTCCTCGGGTGCCGCCTCGGCAAAGGCCGAGAAGATCCGGCGCACGGCCTCGTGGTTGTCGAGCATCCTGAGGTAGCCGGACGCGAGGTAATCGCGCGTGTCCCCGGGGAGCCGCAGCTTGGGGTCGTGCAGATTGACGCCAAGGAGCGGCACGTTTGTGTAGGTGACGCCGGGGTAGGAGGCAAAGATGTCCGGCGAGCTGGCGCACTCCGAGGTGCTTCTCAGGTCAACCACACGCGTGACGCCGTATTCGCGCAGGTAGTGGGCCTCTTTGCGCGAGAGCGTCGAGGTGGAGCCAGAACGCAGGAAGCGATGGGTGAGCGTGGTTGCTCCGGCAGCGCGACCGAGGCCCGCCGGTAGGGGATAGCCGCCCAGGTCGCGGCAGTTGTCACCCACGGGAAGGAGCTGCCCGCCCTTGGTGGGCTTTAGCCCGGTGGAGCTCCCGTTGCCTTGCTTGCGGAACCAGCCCAGCATGCCTGTGCCTTCTCTACTCATCGCGCTCGCGGTTGTAGAACTCGGTGATTTTGGCGTTGTAGTACTCGCCCTTCTTCCGCTCTATCCAGGCATCGCGCTGCTCGACGATGGTAACTGCCTCGTCGGCGGCCTCCTCCATCGACTGGGGCCGCGCCTGCGCAAGGTAGGCCGCCATGCGTTCCATCGCGCCAACGGAGCCCAGGTAGAGGGCGAGAGCCTCGCCAAACTCCGCGGGCCAGCCGCAGCGCTGCGCCGCCCGTGCGAGCGCCTGTCTCGCCCGGTCCTTATCGTCTGCCTCGTCCACCGCAGCCTCCCTTCGCAGTTTGCTTCTGCAATCCTAGCAGTGCGCAGCGGTCCGCCGAGGCGCAAGGTGGCAGCTCTGCTTGAGGGTGCTGATTTCGTAACTCGCGAGCAGGTCCGGGGGCGTTTCTGCGCTATCGAAGCGCTTGCACAGGGTCCTTGCGCGCGGCGCGGATTGCGGGTACGAGACCCGAGAGCACAGCAAGGATAATGCCCACCGCCAAGGCGGGAATGACGGTCCATGGGGTGGGAGATACCAGGCGTGTCTCCCCGGTAAGGTTTGCAATTGTGTAGGACAGCGGGAAGCTGGCAATGAGCGCGGCAAGCGAACCTACACAGCCTGCAATGAGGCCAATCAGGGCGTTCTCCCAGCTAAACAGCTTGACAATGTCACGCCTGGTGGCTCCGAGCGCCCGTAATGTTCCTATTTCAGCACGACGCTCGATGGCCGCGACCGAGGTCACCGAGAACAGCATGAACACGCTCAGTGCCAACGCAAGTACCATGAGCGCGACAAGAGCGTTGTTCACGACGCCCACTACTTTGGTCACCTGCTCGACCCCGCGCTGGCTCATGTCCTCGTAGCTCAGTGGTGCCGAGTCGTCGCCCACGACGTTCGAATTGAAGCTGTCGATCTCGTGCACAATCTGCGTTCGCTCGTCGACCCCAGCGGGATAGATGCGTATGGAGGTTGGCTTGTCTATATCGGCTGCGCCCAACTCTTCCATGTTCTGAGCATATGCGCTGTTCAGCGTGGGTGGTGCGATGGACTCGATGTCATGCACGAAGTCTTCGTCAGAGAGGGCAGAAACCGTTGCCACGTCCTCTGCGCTAATGGTGAGGTTGCCGTTTTCATCAAAGTAGTCCTTGAAGTGCTCTCGCAGAGCAACGACCTGCTCGTCGCTTAGACTATCGATGTAGGCTCGCTTGGCGGAGGAAAGCTCCGTCTCGTCCACTACCGCACGAAATGCCCCGCGCGCCCGAGCGGCCTCAGCAGCCTGCTTGGAACCTCGCGATTCTTCCGAGAACTTCCGCCCGGTAAAGACGTCCACATCTGGCGATGCCTTCTGGGCAACTGCGACCTCGCTCTGATTGCAGTGCTCGACAAGCCAGGGAATGAGCGCCGAGCTGTATCCGATTGCTCCGGTTTCTGCAACGTCTTTAATCTCGGCGGACTCGCGCACGATCCCCACAATCTTGAGTTTGGGGGCGTTCGCTAGCGCCTGGTCCATTTGGCTGCTGCCTTGTGTGACCTTCGTCCAGCCGCTGCCTCTTTGTACGTAATAGTCGCAAGCAGGCATGATGGTGAACTCGCGCCCGAGCAGGTCATCGAACGAATATGAATCGCTGATCCCCGGGATCTGTGTGTCCTGCTTGTTCAGGAGGAGGTCGGCTGACACGTCCTTTAATGCCTGAAGGTCCGCGATGCCGGTCGCATAGAGGAAGTAGTCGGAAACGCGACCTTGCCGGTCGGTAATGATGACCGCCTCGTCATACTCCGTTGGCATCTTTCCGGCGAGAAGCTCATACGGGCTCTTGCCGGTATGCTCGTTGTACGGAAGCTCGCGCACGAGGGACGTTGGGTCTGGAAGCACGTTCGAGAGCGCATCTTCTCCGTCGCTCCCAAACACGTGACTCAGCGAGAGGTTCTTCAGCAGCGTCGCGGAGCCATCGTCCACAATGCAGGTTCCCGCAGAGTCATAGAGGTCCAGCGGTTCGTCATAGCCGACCTGCACGTCATATGCATTGTTCCAGATGCTTGACTGGGCTGAGTTTACGTACCACAGAAACTCTTGCAGGTCGCTGGCGCGGCTTCCCTGGAGTGCGGCAAAGGTCACGTCTTCGGCGATGGGGGAGGTTGTCACCTCAGTTGGGGTTTCGTCTGTCCCGGAAGTGCTGTCAACATCGTTGATCGCGACTTGGGATATTGCGGCAGCTGTGCCGTTCTGCTGTATCACGATGGGATTTGTAGCCAGAGTGGTTGCCGCTACCTGACGCGTGTAGGCGCGTGCGCCGTCCTGCACCGAAAGCGCAAGGCACATGCCCATGATGCCCAACGCGGCCACCACGGTTGTGATGATTGCCCGCTGCCGCTTGTTGCGCATGTGGCTGAGGGCTGTACTGCGAATGAGCCTGCTGCGCTGCTGCGGTTTGTGGAATGCGAGCCCGGCTTCCGCGCCTGTCGACTCTGGCTCTGGGGTCTCCTGCGGCTCGGGCTTCTCGGTAGGTGGCCCTTCTCCAGGCTTGGTGTCGCTAACCACGCAGTGCTCGCCGAGCTCGATGACGCGACCCGCATACTCATGGGCAAGCTCGCGGTTGTGGGTTACCACGATGACCAGGCGTGATTTTGACGCTTGAGCGAGAAGGTCCATGACCTGCCGGCTGCTTTGAATGTCAAGCGCTCCGGTGGGTTCGTCGGCGAGTATCACTCGGGGATTTTTCACGAGTGCTCGCGCAACGGCTACGCGCTGTGCCTGTCCGCCAGAGAGCTCGGAGGGCATGTGCGATTCAAGCCCCGAAAGCCCCACCTCGTCGAGCGCGCGCTGCACAGGCTCGTCAGCATTATCGTGCGCAAGCGATTCGTGATCTTGAGCCATGTCAAGCGCCAACCGCACGTTGTCGGCAACGTTGAGATAATCCACCAGGTGAGCGTCCTGGAATACGAAGCCCACAAGATTGCTTCGATAGGCATCCCAGTCCTTCTCGTCAAGTGTGGAGGATGCCATGCCGTCTATCTGAAGCGAGCCTTCGTAGTCATGCTCAAGCCCCCCAAGGATGTTGAGCAGCGTTGTCTTTCCGCATCCTGAGCGGCCGAGAATCGCCACGAGTCCACGGCTGCCAAAAGAAAGCGAGAGCCGGCTCAGAACGAGCTGGCTCCCGTAGCGCTTTGTGATCGACTCAGCTTGAATCATTGGGGCTTCCCTAAAGCGTCAAGCGCGCTGCTCCTACTTCACGTAGATGTCGGAGACGAGCTGCTGATACGCGCTCTTGAAGTTCGACTGGCTGCTGCCGGTGCCCGAGACGAAGTCCGGGGTGGCCGAGAAAATCACTACCTCGGTGTAGTTGGAGAACGTGAAGGATGCGGCAACCGCAAAGTAGTCCTTGTTTTCTCCCGCCGCCAGGCACATGCCCTGGGCCTGAGAGGCCAGCGAGCTCAGGCTGAAGTTCGAGAGCACTTGATGGGCGAGGTCTGAATTAGCGCTTGCGGAGACTACGTGGTCACTTGAAATGCCTGCCTTGCTCATGCAATCGGCGAGGTCCTTGGCCTTGAAGTCGGTCTTCTTGGTGATCGTTGCGTACGCGACGCAGCCCGTGCTCTGCTCGGTGACGCTACCCGAGGGGCTGATGTTTACGAGCGCCCACTGGCCGTCCAGCGTCTTTACGTCGTCATCGCTTAGAGAGAGGCTGCTGCCGTAGCTGCTCAGCCCAGAGTTCACCTTCTCTTGGATAAGCTTGGCGGCGTCCTGACTAGAGAAGTAGACCGGCTCGTCGGCGACGTTTGCCTTGGTCGCAGAAGAGAGCGCACCGGAATCCCCGCTCATCACTTTCCCAAGCGCCCCGTTGGAGGAGCCTATCGCGGGGAGAACCAAGAACACAACAAGGAGGACTGCTGCCACTGCAATGGCGCCAATGATTGCTAACATGGGAACCTTGCTCTTTGGCTTAACGGCCGTGCCCATGGTGCTTGCTCCGGTGGCTGGCGTATAGGGAGGTACGGCAGGGTTTGCGCCAAAGGACCCGGCGTTAGGCATCTGGCTGTTGACCTGTGTCGCGTGGTTGGCGTTTGGAATTGGCTGCGTGCCGGTAGCGCTACTCTGCGTTAAAGGCTGGCCGCACTTCTGGCAGAACTTCGCTCCGTCGACGTTCTTCGTTCCGCATTTTGGACAGAACATGGCAAGTCCTCCTTAGGTCAACTTCAAATGCCACGGCAAGATTATCGCCCAATGCCTTGGCGTTCGTTGCGCAACCTTTAGGAGAGACAAATGCCCCGGTGGCACTTTTTCAGACTTTGCTTCGTTTGCCGCACGTAAGCTTTTGTTGCGCAACAGACGCGTGGTTTTGTGCTGATACCATTCTTCAGTAGACGGTTGGGGAATCCCGGACAATTATTGAGAGCGAGGCTGGCATGATTTGTCCCAAGTGCGGGACCGAAAACGCCGACGGGTCCCGGTTCTGCAAGACGTGCGGAGCGCCCTTGGCAGATGGCGCATCAACTGCAGGCACAGCTGTACCCACGTATCCCAAGAAGAGTTCGAAGAAAGCTCTGGTGGCAGTGATAGCCGTTGTGGCCGTTGTGCTGGTGGCGGTGCTGGCTGCAAACCTGCTGGGGATTGTGCACATTGGAACATCTTCGAGCGCGGGGTCGCAGGCTTCCGGCGGCCAGACTTCCAGCGGCCAGGCTTCGTCTGACGCTACCATGGTGAGCTCCGCTCTCTGGTCTGGGAATGACACCTCGCCTTACGTAGACCAAGATGGGACGGAGTGCGGGAATACCCCTTCGAATTATGGGCAGAGTGCTCCTACCGTAAGCGATTCCGACTACGACTACTTCTACTCTGAGAGCGAGGGTGGCCTTTGCCGAGCAAAGAAGGGCAGTTCGCAGGTGGATGTCATCCTTCCTACCAGCAAGCTCGAGAGTGCGGACTTACATTCAAGCTTGTATCTCAACAAAGATGGCGACACCCTCTTCTTTGTGGAGAGCTACTATCGCTATTCGAGCTCTTTGAGTAGTTCGTTTGCCATTTGCTCGGTTGGTGCCGACGGCTCGGGCTTCACCACGCTCCTAGAAATCCCATCGACGGATAATAGCACGGGGTCATACTCCTACATCAGCGGACTCTACTTGTACGATCACACGCTGTACTATGTCGTGCAGAGCCTGGCTGGTGAGTCGAGGTATTCGGAGTACACGTACGATGTGTATACGATGGATGAGGACGGCTCAAACCAGCAAAAACGCTGCAGCATACAGCTCGTGGGCTACGCTGAGTTTTTCGTAACGAAGGACAAGGTGTACTACAAATACAACAAGCCAGATGTTGACAACCCCGGAGGCTATTCGCGCAGCAGCGTGTTCTCCCAGAACTTGGATGGGTCTGATCAGCAGGAGGTTTATGTGAGCAGTCTGTCGGAGATTGCGGATGGCCCCCTTGTCCAGGACGGCAATGTCTACGTGATGGAGAGCACGTCCTCCAACTATTCCTCGGGTGCGTCGAGGCTCCAGCTAACGCGAATAGATGCGTCAGACAATAGCCCAAGTGTTCTGTGGACTGGGGAGACGCTGTCCTACCATGACTATTATTATCTTAGTGCCATCGCCGACGATAACGTCTATTTGATTGAAAGCAACGATGGAGGGCTGCTGAGCCTTGTTGGCGTGCCCCTTGCGGGTGGCGATTCAAAAGCGTTGTCCGTGGACTTTGCAGGCTTGGGTCCATCGCTTTACAACGCCAGCGACTGCCTTCTTTTGTATGGCAGCAATACAGCGTGGTCCGCTGGTGCGGAGGTCACGCGCATTGGCTTTGATGGCACGGTGTTCCGCGAGGTTGTCGGCTAGAGGCCGTTCGGTTGCGGCGCGATGCTCGTCATCGCGCCCTCGGGGGCCGTCCCTGCTTGGGTGTAAAGTGCTGACAGGCAATTGCCGTTGTCTGCCAGCACTTTTGTTGTGAAAGGAATCGTGATCGTGCCGAGTATCCTGTTCGTCTGCCACGGCAACATCTGCCGCTCGACCATGGCCCAGTTCGTGATGGAGGAGCTGGTACGTCGCGCCGGCCGCGAGGGAGACTTCGAAATTGACTCTGCCGCGACAAGCCGCGAGGAGCTTGGCAACGACGTCCACCCCGACACGCGCGAGCGCCTGCGTCGGGCGGGCATCCCCTGTGGCCACCACGCCGCCCGTCAGATGGGGCCAAGGGACTACGACCGCTTCGACTACATCGTTGGCATGGACAAAGACAACTACGACGGCATGTACCGGCTGCTTCTGGGCGAGAGGGGCATGGGCTTCTCGTGGCCGCCCGTCTCGGCGCAGCTCGTGCACGAGGCTGATCCGCTGCACAAGGTCTCGCTGCTCATGGACTGGACCGGCCACCCCCGCGACGTGGCAGACCCTTGGTACACGGGCAACTTCGATGCCACCTTCGACGACGTGATGGCCGGCTGCACGGCGATGCTCAAGAAGCTGCTGGCCAAGGACAAGGGCGAGGTCCGCTAGCGATGGGCGAGCGGATTCCCATGGAGCTTCTGGCACCTGCTGGCGGCCCGGAGCAGCTGCGCGAGGCCATCCACTTTGGCACAGACGCCGTCTATCTGGGTGGCCAGCACTGGGGCATGCGTGCCGGAAGCCGGAACTTCTCGAACGAGGAACTGATAAGGGCGGTGGCCTACGCGCACGTGCGGGGCGTTGCGGTCCACGTGACCGTGAACACGGTCATGACCGATAGGGACGCAGACGCGCTGCCGGCGTTCTTCTCGCTTCTGGCAGAGGCCGGCGCAGACGCGGTGATCGTGGCCGACCTCGGCGCCATTGCGCTTGCGCGCAGGTACGCGCCGCAGGTGGCGGTGCACGTCTCAACGCAGGCATCGGTCATGAGCGCCGCCGCGGCCGAGGAGTACGCGCGGCTTGGGGCCAGGCGCGTGGTTCTCGCCCGCGAGATGACGCTTGGACAGATCGCCGAGCTGCGGCGCCGCGTGACGGGGGAGCTCGAGCTTGAGGCATTCGCGCACGGCTCGATGTGCATGGCGTACTCCGGGCGGTGCCTGCTCTCGGCAGGGCTCATGGGGCCAGGGCGCTCCGCCGTCCACGGAGCCTGCGCGCAGCCCTGTCGCTGGGCGTGGTCGCTCACGGAGGAGAGGTCTGGGGCGGTGCTGCCGGTTGAGCAGGATGGCCGTGCGAGCTACCTGCTCTCGTCGAATGACCTCTGCATGATCGAGCACCTTGGTGACCTGCGCGCGGCGGGCGTTGACGCCATCAAGCTGGAGGGTCGCTCGAAGGGCGCCTATTACGCGGCGGCGGTGACCAACGCCTACCGCCACGTGCTGGACGGCGAGGACGCTCGACCGTGGCGTCAGGAGCTGGACCTCGTGAGCCATCGCCCGTACTCAACGGGCTTCTACCTGGGAGAACCCCAGCAAAACCCGGGCAGGGTGGACTACCAGCGCGAGAGGCGCCTCGTGGGCGTGGTGGAGCAGGCCTCGGCTGGCGCGGACGGTGCGTGCGTCGCTTGCGTCCGTTGCCGCAACCGTGCTGACGCCGGCGGCGAGCTTGAGGTGCTCTCGCCCGGCCAGCCGGTGCGAAGCTTTGAGCTGGACTCGCCTCTCGTCACCAATGGCGAGCTCTATCAGGTGAGGCTTCCCTTTGCTGTGGAGCCGCTCGACCTGCTCTGCGCGCGGGTGTAAGATCTCCGCGAGCGATAGGCTCTATAGCATTCGCGTCAATGATCAATGGCGGATCTGCTTTACCTGGCGAGATGGGGAAGCGAAGGGAGTTGAGTTCTGTGACTACCATTCATAGCTATATTTCCACCCCAGGCGAGATTCTTCTCGAAGAGTTTCTCGAGCCGATGGGCATTAGCCAGTACCGGCTTGCCAAGGCCATTGGCAAGCCGCAGTCTGCGATATCCGACATCGTGAATGGTCGGCGAGGCATTACAGCTGAGATGGCATGGCTTCTGGGGGAGGCGCTGGGGACCACCGCTCAGTTCTGGCTCAACCTGCAGTCGACCTATGATCTTAAGACAATTGATACTACCAAGCTTCCGCATGTAGAAGCTCTTGTCGGTTAGGGACTGCTCACGGAAGGGCGCGCCGCCGCATATATATGTCACTTGCCGAATAGCAATTAGAAGCCGGCTGTACTGCCTGGGCAATATGTTATATAGAAGATAACATTAGCCCAAGGGACCGCCGGCAGCTGCCCTTCGTCTGCCCGCTGCGTCCCTCGTGTCCGTCTGCGCGGCACGCCCGCGGAAGGGAAGGGGAGCACATGAGCAGGATCGTGATCGTCGGCGCCAACCACGCGGGGACCGCGGCGGCCAACGCCATTCTCGACAACCACCCCGGCAACGAGGTCGTGATCATCGACCAGAACAGCAACATCAGCTTTTTGGGGTGCGGCATGGCGCTGTGGATTGGTCGGCAGATCTCTGGTCCGGACGGCCTCTTCTACCAGACCAAGGAGGGCTTCGAGGCCAAGGGCGCAACGGTCTTCATGGAGACGCGCGTCGAGTCCATCGACTACGACGCGCAGGTGGTCCACGCCGTTGCGGCGGACGGCACGCGCGTTGACCAGCCCTACGACAAGCTCATCCTGGCCACGGGTTCGCTGCCCATCATCCCGCCCATCGAGGGCGTAGACCTCCAGAACGTCCAGCGCGTGAAGCTCTTCCAGGACGCGCAGGCAGTGGTCGAGAAGCTCAAGGACCCCGCCATCCGCCGCGTGACCGTGGTTGGCGCGGGCTACATTGGCGTCGAGCTGGCGGAGGCCTTCCAGCGAAACGGCCGCGAGGTAACGCTCGTCGACATGGCGCCTGCCTGCGTCTCCGGCAACTTTGACGAGGAGTTTTGCGACCTCATGGCCGAGAACCTCCGCAGTCACGGCATCGAGCTCGCCTTTGGCGAGAAGGTCCTGCGCCTTGAGGGCGAGAACGGCAAGGTGGCCCGCGTGGTAACCGACAAGGGCACCCACCAGGCGGACCTCGTGTGCCTGTGTATTGGCTTCAAGCCAAATGCCGCGCTTTTCGAGGGCGCAGGCTTTGACACGCTGCGGAACGGCGCGCTTCTCGTCGACCACCACCAGGAGACCAGCCGTCGAGGCGTGTATGCGGTGGGGGATTGCTCCAGCTGCTATAGCAACGCCAAGGATGGCGAGCCGGCTTACATTGCGCTGGCGACAAACGCCGTGCGCTCGGGCATCGTGGCGGGTCACAACGCCTGCGGCATGGCAATCGAGGGCGTGGGCGTGCAGGGCTCCTCGGGCATCTGCATCTACGACCTCAAGATGCTGGCCACGGGCCTCACCGAGGCGGCCGCGCGCAGGGCGGGCTACGATGCCTGCGTGAGTGACTTCTCGCAGGTGCAGAAGGCGACTTTCGTTGAGACCGAGAACCCCGAGGTCAAGATTCGCGTGGTCTTCGACGGCACCACGCGCAGGGTCCTTGGCGCGCAGATGGCCTCGACCTACGACATGAGCGCGGGCATCCACATGTTCTCGCTGGCGATTCAGGAGGGGCTGACCATCGACCGCCTGGCGCTGCTCGACGTCTTCTTCCTTCCGCACTTCAACCAGCCGTACAACTACTACACCATGGCGGCGTACTCCGCGGTCCTGGGCGCGTAGGGCTCGCGGCGGCGCCTGCGGGATTTTTATACCTGGCAACGGGATTCCATTACCTGGCAACGGGATTCCATTGCCGGGCAATGGGATTCCATTGGAGGTTCCAATTACTGTCGTCTCCGGGCGTTAGACTCTTGAGAGTCAATTCGATACCACAGGAGACATGCATGCCCTCTGACCAGCAGTTCTCGTTCTTCTCCGCAGCTAGCGCCCCTCAGGCGGCAACGGCCCCGCAACCCGCCGCCGCGCAGGCCGCCGCCCCTGCGGCGCCCGCAACCCCCGCCGCCGCCAACCGCCCCTCCGCCGTCGACATCGACGGCCTCAACCCCGCTCAGCGCGACGCCGTGCTCTGTACGCACGGCCCGCTCCTGGTGCTTGCCGGCGCGGGCTCGGGCAAGACGCGCGTGCTCACGTACCGCATCGCGCACATGGTGGCCGACGAGGGCGTCCGTCCGTGGCAGGTGCTCGCCATCACGTTCACCAACAAGGCGGCGGCCGAGATGCGCGAGCGCCTCAACGCGCTGCTTCCCGGCGGCACCCGCGGCATGTGGGTGTGCACCTTCCACGCCATGTGCGTGCGCATGCTTCGCGACGACCCAGAGCTGGTGGGCTACCAGCCGAACTTCACCATCTATGACGACGATGACTCGAAGCGCCTGGTCAAGACCATCATGTCCGAGCTCGACGTGGACCCCAAGCAGTTCCCCATCCAGGCCATCCGCTCGCAGATCTCGGCAGCGAAGAACGGCCTGGTCATGCCCGACGAGATGCAGGGCCAGGCTCAGACGCCGCTGGAGCGCAAGGCGGCGCAGGTCTACCGCGTGCTGCAGGGCCGCCTCGAGCGTGCCAACGCCATGGACTTCGACGACCTCCTGGTGAAGGCCTTCGAGCTTCTCGCCAAGAACCCGCAGGTGCTCGACGCCTACCAGGAGCGCTTCCGCCAGATCAGCGTGGACGAGTACCAGGACACCAACGGCGTCCAGTACGCCATCACCAACCTCCTTGCCCGCAAGTACAGAAACCTCATGGTCGTGGGCGACGACGACCAGTCCATCTACTCCTGGCGCGGTGCGGACATCAAGAACATCCTCTCCTTCGAGAAGGACTACCCCGACGCCCACGTGGTCAAGCTCGAGCAGAACTACCGCTCCACCGGCCACATCTTGAACGCGGCCAACGCCGTGGTGGCCCACAACTCGCACCGCAAGGCCAAGCGCCTCTTCACCGACGCGGGCGACGGCGAGAAGATCCGCGTGTACCAGGCCGCGGACGAGCGCGACGAGGGCCGCTGGATTGGCTCGGAGATCGAGAAGCTGCACGACAAGGGCACCAGCTACGACGACGTTGCCGTCTTCTACCGCACCAACGCGCAGTCGCGCATCCTCGAAGACATGTTCCTGCGCGCCGGCGTGCCCTACAAGATCGTGGGCGGTACGCGCTTCTTCGACCGCCAGGAGGTCCGCGACGTGATGGCCTACCTCAAGGTCGTCGTGAACCCGGACGACGACGTTGCCGCGCAGCGCGTGGTCAACACGCCGCGCCGCGGCATTGGCTCCACGTCCATCAACAAGATCCGCACCTACGCGGCCGAGAACCGCATTTCGTTCTTTGCCGCCTGCGAGGCGTGCATCGCCGAGCAGGGCCTGCTCTCGCCCAAGGTGCGGGGCGCGCTCTCCGAGTTCACGGGCACCATCGAGGCCGGCCGCCACATGACGGGCGAGCTCTCGGATGTGGTGGAGGCCATCATCGACCGCTCCGGCCTCATCCGTGCCCTCGAGGCCGAGCACTCCATCGAGGCCGACAGCCGCATCGAGAACATCAAGGAGTTCTACGGCGTCGCGGCCGAGTTCGACGAGACCCACGATGACGCAGTCGAGACGCTCGAGAGCCTGGAGCAGCTCAGGGCCGCAGGCAGCTTGGTTCCTCCTGCCGGCTCAGCGCTCGCGTCTGACGACGCTCGCTCGCTCGCTTCGCTCACGAAATCGCCTGCAGAAGGAACCAAGCTGCCCGACGTCGCGGCGCAGAAGCTTCCTGCACTTCTCGAGTGGCTCGCGCTGCGCTCGGACCTGGACGCGCTCGCGGGCTCGTCGAGCGCCGTCACCATGATGACGGTGCACTCGGCCAAGGGCCTGGAGTTCCCGGTGGTCTTCGTCGCCGGCATGGAGGAGGGGATCTTCCCGCACTCGGCGCACGAGGGCGACCCGGCGTCGATCGAGGAGGAGCGCCGCCTGGCGTACGTGGCCATCACGCGCGCCCGCAAGCGCCTCTACCTCACCTACGCGCTCACGCGCCGCACCTTTGGCTCGGTGCAGGCAAACCCGCGCAGCCGCTTTGTGAACGAGATTCCCGCAGCGGACGTCGAGGCCGTGGGCGTTGGCTCTTCGGGCTTCTCGGGCGTGGGCTGGGAGAAGCGGGGAGACAGGCACGGCACCTTTGGCAGCGGCCGTGGCTCCGAGGTCTACGGCGGTCACGTCTTTGGCTCGCGCACGCGCTCGACGGGTGGGTCCGCCGCTCCAAGCGCCGTGTCGTCGGCGCCCTTGTCGCGCCCGCAGGCCCCGCGCCGCGATGCGGCAAAGGCGGTGGAGAGCTTCTCGGCAGGAGATCACGTCTCGCACAAGACCTTTGGCCCCGGTGTGGTCATTGCCGCCAAGGGCGACACCATCGAGGTGCGCTTCTCTCGCACGGGCAAGACCAAGAAGCTCATGAAGGGCTTCGCGCCCATCGTGAAGATTGAGGAATGAGACAAAGGGACTGTCCCTTTGTCTCGCTCTTTGTCTCACTTTGTCTCACGCTCGCGGACGAGAAGCGCCGCATGCCGTCTGGTGGAACGCGGCGCGTCCCGGATGCCCTACGCTCTTCTCGCCGGCGGAAATCGTGCGTCGGCGAGAAACCGGGCGAGGGTGAGGAGCAACGGCCATGGCCGAGTCGATACGCGTGGTGGATCGGGCCTTCGACATTCTCGAGGCGCTCTCGGACAGCCGCGAGCCCCTCTCTCTGACAGACATCTCCAAGGCGACCGGCCTCAGCAAGAGCACCGCCCACCGCATCCTATCCTCGCTGGTGGCGCGCCAGTACGCGGAGCGCGACGAGAGGGGCGGGTACCGTCTGGGTTACAAGTTCATCGAGATTGCGAGCTCGCGCATAAACAGCCTTGAGCTTCTCGCCGAGGCGAAGCCGTGCCTCTCGCGCATGCTGTGGGACCTCAACCTCACCACCCACATGGGCGTGCTCGAGGGTGCCGACGTGGTCTACATGGAGAAGATGGACGTGTATCCCCACACGCGCCTCTACACGCAGGTGGGGTACCGCTCGCCCGCGTTCTGCTCGTCGATGGGGAAGTGTCTGCTCTCGTGCCTCTCCGGTGACGAGCTGGCGCGCGTTCTTGATTGCTGCGACTTCAAGCGCTACACCCCCTATACCATCTGCTCGCGCGAGGACCTTGTCGAGCACCTGCGGAAGGTCCGCGTGCAGGGGTGGGCCATGGACAACGAGGAGTACCAGCTGGGACACCGCTGCATTGGCGCGCCCGTGTTCGACTACCGTGGCGAGGCGGTGGCCGCCATCAGCGCGAGCGGCACGGTGACGGAGCTCACGGACGATCGCATCGACATGGTCGCCGGCGAGGTCATGAGCGCCGCGCGCCACCTCTCGCGCCGCATGGGATACAAGGCCGCGTAGACGAGACGGGCGCTGCCGCGCCGGCCGCCACGCCGGACGCCGTCGCCTCGCCTGCCATGCTGCCGCCAGCGCACACGAAACGGGTCCGCACCAAACGATGCGGGCCCGTTGCCTTGCGTTTCTCGGCAGCCGCTACACGATGCCCTTGAGAACGACGGTCTTGGTGTGCGTGACCTCGTCGAAGGTGGACATGACGCCCTCGGTGCCAATGCCCGAGTACTTGTAGCCGCCAAACGGCATCTCGAAGCTCCTGAAGAAGCTCGCGCCGTTGATCACGGCGCCGCCGCACTCCAGGCGCTCGGCGACGCTCGTGGCGAGCTTCATGTCGCGCGTGAAGACGCACCCGCAGAGGCCAAACTTGGAGCCGTTGGCAATCTCAACGGCCTCGTCGACGGTGTCGAACGTGATGATGGGCACCACGGGCGCGAAGATCTCCATGTCCTTGGCGACGTCTGCGGTGGCGGGCACGTCCGCGATGACCGTCGGCTCGAGGAAGGCGCCCGTGCGGTGGCCGCCGAGGATGACCTTGCCACCCTGCTCCACGGTGAGCTTGATCTGCTCCTCGGCCTTGATGGCGGCCTTCTCAGAGATGAGACAGCCAATCTGCGTGGACTCGTCGGCGGGGTCGCCCTGCTTGAGGGCCGAGATGCGCGCGACGGCCTTGCTCGTGAACTCGTCCACGAGGCTCCGGTGGATGAGGAAGCGCTTGGACGCGCAACACACCTGGCCGGTGTTGTACATGCGGCCCCACATGAGCTCGTCGACCGCCAGATCCACGTCCCCGTCGGGCAGGAGGATGAAGGCGTCGTTTCCGCCCAGCTCAAGGGCGGTGTGGGCAAGGTGGTCCGCCGCGTGGTGAGCGGTCTCGATGCCAACCTCGGTCGAGCCGGTGAGGGTGATAGCGTCGACGTCTGGGTCGGTGCAGAGCCAGTTGCCAACCTTTGAGCCGCGTCCGGTCACGATCTGGATGGCGCCGGGCGTGACGCCGGCCTCGCCGAGAAGCGCCGTAAGCTTGCAGAGCGTGAGGGGGTTGTCGGTCGACGGCTTCACGATCACCGCGTTGCCGGCGAGAAGGGCGGGTGCCACCTTCTGGTCGAAGAGGTCGCACGGGAAGTTGAAGGGGATGACGGCGGCGATGACGCCCAGGGGCTCGCGACGGGTGATGAGGATGTGGTGCTCCTGCCCGGCCTCCATGCCGGCGGGGATCGTTTCGCCGTAGAGGTGCTTCGCGCGCTCCGCGAAGGCGCGGAAGGCGATGGGGATGTTCGAGATCTCTGCGCGAGCCTCGACGATGGGCTTGCCCGTCTCGGCGCAGAGGGTCTGGGCCAGCGACTCGTGGTCGCGCGCCACGAGGTCGAGGAACTTCATGAGGATGTCGGCCTTCTCGTGCACCGGCACCTTTGCCCAGGTGGGCTGGGCTGCCTTGGCGTACTGGACGGCGGCCTTGATGTCCTCCTCGGTCGCTGAGGGGATGGTCTCGATGAGCTTGCCGGTTGCGGGGTTGGTGACCTCGATGGTTGCGCCGTCTGAGGCGTCGGCAGGCTTGCCGTTCAGGAACATTTTCATGGCAGGGTCCTTCCTTTCTTTGGGGTGCTTGCGGGTTTTTGGGCGCCTGCGGTTCTCCCCAGCGCTTGCGGTGCGAGGGAGCGCGTGCGGTGCCGGGAGCGCTTGCGGCTACTTGGCGAATCCGGTGAACGAGAGCATCAGGCCGCCGCAGGTGTTGCAGCCGTCGTCGACCTGGCCATACTCGCCAAAGGTGAACTCGGTGAGGAACGGCACGCCGCCGGCCTGCCTGGCGAGAAGGTCCGCCACCTCGCCGATGCGCTCGCCGATGCCCGCGCGACGTCCGCCGCAGTGAACCAGCAGGTACGCGGCCGGATCCGCGATCTGGCTCTTGAGCTCGCCGAGCGTCTCGCCGGTCGAGGCGACAAGCTCGTCCACGCTCGCCTCCATGCGGATGACGGCGGTGTTCTTGGCGATTTTGTTGCCAAGGCTGATGGAGCCGTCGTCGTTGCCGGCCATGGGGTGGCGGATTGCGACCAGGTCTCCGAGGCGGTCCTTCACGCCGAGCGGGGACACCACGGACTCGGCGAGAAGCGCGCCGCCGCGCAGGCCGTCGACGTCCATGCCGCGCCAGGAGGCGTACTTCTCGAGCGCAGGCACGCCGTCGATCTCGGCCAGAATGCGGTTGCCAACGGTCTTGGTGACGATGCCCACGTCCTCGGTCTCGTGGTAGGCGCCGGTGTAGACGTTTGCCATCGCGGGCGCGCCGTAGAAGAAGGCAACCGCAACGCCGTCCGCGAAGGCGCCCTCGGAGGTGTAGAGCTGCCAGTCACCGGCGATGGCGTTGTCCGCCGCACTGCCGCCAAAGAACGGGACGCGCCCGATAACGTGCGTGATGCCCTTGACGTAGTACTCCTCCTCGGCCGGAGAGGCGGCCATGAAGTAGTAGAGCGGGGCCTCGTCCTTGCCTGCGGCCTCCATGGCCTTGCGGGCGACCTTCTCGCCAAGCTCAACCGCGTCCTGCGCGGGATCGGTCTTGGGGCAGGCGGCGACGCCGACCGACATCCCCGGGTCGTCGAACGCCATTGCGCCGAGGAAGCCGTCGCCGCCCGTGAAGCCTGCCGGGGTGATGACGCCGGTGAACGAGGTGTTGCCGATTACCGGTACGTCAGGGAGCTCCTGCGCAAACTCGTCGAGCATTGCGGGAAGGTCATAGGCACAGCTCGCGTAGGCGAAGACCACCTTTGAGCTCCCGACGCCCTCGTCCTGGGTGCGGAGCTTGCCCACAGTTTCCTTGACGGCCTCACGTGGATCCAGATTGCTGCTTTCCCCGACACTTGCCTTGAGCATGACATCCTCCCAACGGTTGATACAGGACCAAAGCCAAATCCGAACTATGGGGTCGAACCCGTGCGCAAACCCGAACCCGAACCTCATGCCAGATGGTACGAAGGCGGGCCTGCCAACGGGGCGAAGCCGTGCCACAGTGCGGAAAGGGTCGTTCCACTAGATGGGAACATGCAGGCAGATGCCATGAAAACTGACGAGAAGGACTGCCGTTTGGAGCCGCTCGCCCTACCGCTTGCGGCGCGGACGAGACAAAGGGACAGTCCCTTCGTCTCGTCCTTTGTCTCATCGGGAGGGTATGATGGCTTCTCACCAACCGTTTTGGCTTTCAGGTCTGGGGGAGCGATGGAGGACGTCCTCGCAAACATAGACGCGTCAGCGTTTGTCGGGAAGGTCGTCTACCTTGCCGTCGTCGTGGGCATCGCGCTGCTCATCCAGTGTGTGGTGGTGCACGGCCTCAAGCGCGCGCTGGACGCGGCCGGGGTGCCCAAGGCGTCGATCTTCGTCAACATCGTGCGCACGGTCATCTGGGCGTTTGCGCTGCTCGCCGTGCTCGAGCCCGTCTTTGGCGTCCAGCCCACGGCCTTTGTCGCCGCCCTGGGCGTGACCTCCGTGGTCATCTCGTTTGGCCTGCAGGACACGGTGTCAAACATCGTCGCCGGCCTGGGCCTCATGATGGGACGCGTGGTGCGCCCCGGCGACCAGGTCACCATTGGCGGCTTCACCGGCGAGGTGGTGGACGTCACCTGGCGCTCCACCATGGTGCGCGACAAGGGCGGCAAGGTCGAGGTCATTCCCAACTCCGTGCTCAACAAGACCGCGCTCACGCGCGAGACGGACTGGTCGGTCACCGACTGCCCCGTGGAGTTCTACGTCGAGCAGGGCAGCGATCTGGATGCCGTGACCCGCGAGGTCCAGCGCCTTGCGAGCGAGAAGTGCGGGGCGGCTCTCGCGCCGGGCTTCTCGACTGAGGTCCTCTTCGACCACCTTGGTCCCCTGGGCATCCATGGCACGGCTCACCTGCACCTTGTTGCCGGTTCAAACTATGCCGTGCAGGCCGATGCGCTCGTGCGCGCCATCTCTCGCGCGCCGTGGATCGCCCGGCCGGCGTCTGCGGACACGAGCGCATCGATAATCAACGACGCAACCAACTGAAAGGCAGTGACGCCATGAAGACAATCGCAAGCTTCACCGTGAACCACCTCGTGCTCGAGCCGGGCGTCTACGTGAGCCGCGTGGACGAGGACCCCGATACCGGTGCCGTGGTCACCACCTTTGACCTGCGCCTCACGGCGCCCAACCGCGAGCCCGTCATGGACACGGCCGCGGTCCACGCCATCGAGCACCTGGGGGCCACCTTCCTGAGAAACGACCCCGAGTGGGCCGGCCGCGTGGTCTACTTTGGCCCCATGGGCTGCCGTACGGGCTTCTACCTGGTGGTGTTTGGCCAGTGCAGCTCGCACGAGGTGCTGCCGCTCGTACGTCGCTGCTTCGAGTTCATACGCGACTTCGAGGGAGAGATCCCCGGCGCTCGCCCCGAGGCCTGCGGCAACTGGCACGACGCCGACCTCAACCTGGCGCACTGGTGGGCACGGCGCTACCTCGCCAACACGCTGGAGATAATCGACGACGCGCACCTCACCTACCCGGCACTGCTCGACGGCGAGAAAAGCGAGGAGGGCCACAATGCGTAGCGATATCAAGGTTGGCATCATCGGAGCCATGGAGGTCGAGGTCGCGCACCTCGTGGCGAGCCTTGAGGGCGAGTCCGTCTCGACTGTGGCCGGCATGGAGTTCCACGCCGGGACCCTCGGAGGCGTGCCGGTGGTCGTCGTGCGCTCCGGCGTGGGCAAGGTCAACGCGGGCGTGTGCGTGCAGGTGCTTGTCGACCGCTACGGCGTGACGCACGTGGTCAACACTGGCGTGGCAGGGTCGCTTGACGCACGCATCGACGTGGGCGACATCGTCGTCTCGACCGACTGCCGCTACCACGACGTGGACGCGACCGTATTTGGCTACGAGCCAGGGGAGATTCCGCAGCTGGGATGCGTGGGCTTCTCGGCCGATGCCGGGCTTCGCGCGCAGGCGGTGGCCGCCGTGCGCGACGTGGCCGGCGGCGTGCGTGCCTTCGAGGGACGCGTGGTCTCGGGCGATACCTTCGTGGCGGACGCACACGAGAAGGAGCGGCTGGCGCGCGACTTTGGTGGCATGTGCTGCGAGATGGAAGGTGCCGCCGTCGCCCAGACGGCATGGCTCAACCGCGTGCCGTTCGTGGTGGTGCGCGCCATCTCGGACAAGCCGGGGTCTACGACGCCGGTGGAGTACTCCGCCTTCGAGACGGCTGCGGCCGAGCACTGCGCGGCGATCGTCGCTCGCATGGTTTCTCGCCTGGGGGAGTAGGGCGGGGCGCCGAAGCTTTGGTTTTCTCAGCGATTGCGTACGAAGTCGCAGCTCCGGCGCGTATTTGACGCCGAAAGGTGCGTTGCCGTAGCCATCACGTACGAAAGTGCCCCTCCGGCGAGAAAAACTCGCCAGAGGGGCCATCTCGTACGCATTTGCTTCGATTACGCGCCCTCCGGCGTCATTTTCTCGCCGAAGGGCGCGTTTCCGTCAACGGGCCGTCGCCCCTACACTCCCTGGATCGCAATCCCCACGATCTCCGGACCGGTGTGCACGAGAAGGTCGGCGGAAATCCCCGAGCGAATGACCTCCACGGCGTTGTCCACCTGGGCAAGCACGCGCTCCTCGAGCTCGTCGAACATGTCGCACGCGCTCGAGCAGCAAATGGCCACGCGCACCTTGTCGTACCTTCTCGCCTGCTCCTCAACGAGGGAGATCTGCGTGTCGATGGAGCGCTCCCAACCGCGTGCCTTCCGCGCGACCACGTAGGCGCCCTCCTCGTTGCAGGTGATTACGGGTTTGATGTTGAGCGCGGATCCCAGTCGGTACACGGCGGCACTGATGCGGCCGCCCTTGCGCAGGTACTCAAGGCTCTTTACCGAGAAGAACACCGAGTTCTTGCGTGCCACCAGCTCGAGCATCGCGCCAATGTACTGCAGGGTGATACCCTCCTCGACCATGCGTACGGCCTCCATCACTACAAGCCCCGCGCCAACTCCGATGCTCTTGGAGTCCACCACAACAACCGGGAAGTCGTCCAGCTGGTCGGCAAGCATGCGCACGGTGTCGCAGGTGGCCGAGAGGCCGGAGGAGATGCTCACGAAGACTGCGGCCGCGTAGCCGTCGTCATGCGCGCGGTCGAACTCGCGTCGGATCGTTGCGGGCGAGGGGAGCGAGGTCGAGGGAACCTCGGTGGCCATGCGCTCGACGAGTTGCTCGGGCGTGATGGTGACGCCGCTCTCGAACGTCGAGCCGTCCGAGAAGTTTATGCGCAGTGGGACGATGCGCACGTCGTGCTCGCGCGCGAACGCGGTGGGCGTGTCCGTGCCCGTGTCGGTGATGACTGCGATTCTCTGGCTGTTCAACGTTCCCTCCAATGGACATCGGAGAAGGAGAGCGCGTCCGATTTTTTCATTGCCACAACTATAGCCATTGCATCTAGTTTTGAATACTAGATAATCTAATCACACAGAATCCAAGCGTTGCGGGGGGGCGAGTGAGAATGGCGGACGAGAAGGACCAGGCATGCTGCCCCGGTGTCCGTGACGCGTACCGCGCCCTCGCCGAGCGCATGACGAGCATCCACATCTCGCGCTTCTCGGAGCTCCCGCGAATCGAGCTTTACCTGGACCAGCTTCTCTCCCTGGTTGACGACGAGCTCTCGTTCATGCGTCTGCCGGATGAAGGACCGCTGGTTACGGGCTCCATGGTGAACAACTACGTGAAGCGCCACGTGGTGCCGGCGCCCGTTAAGCACCGCTACACCAGGCGCCACGTCTGCTACGTGGTCTGCGTGTGCCTCTTCAAGCGCGTGCTCTCGATCGAGCAGGTCACGCGCCTCATTCGCCACGTGGAGGAGGAGAACCTCGACCTTCGCCACACCTACGACGAGCTCTGCGCGGCGCTGGAGTGCGCGCTTGCCGAGCAGTTCGCGGTGGGGCCGGACTTTGTTGCCCCGGCGGTGGAGCCGGTGATCGACCTGCGTGACGCCAATGGCGAGAAGGTCGACTCTCCGCTTGACCGGACCATCGAGGCCGCGGTGGTGAGCCTTGCGGCGAAGATCTACGTGGAGCAGGTCCTGGCGCTGGGGGAGGTGGCCGCCGCCGGGCAGCCCGGCGCGCACGTGGACAGCGACAGCCACGCAGCAGCAACCACGCCACCTGCCGTAACAACGGTAAAATAATTTTGCATCATTGGTTGGGTAGGATAAGAGGGTAACGAAGGGCCCGAGCGGCCTCTCCTCAAGGAAACGGACAACACAACCAATGGCAAGCATCTACGGTGAGCCCGCAGTCATCAGGCGCATCGAACAGCGCAGCGCTGTCCACAAGGTGACCTCCAACGGCACCATTGCTGCTGCGGTCATGGTGTTCGCTGCCATCGCGGCGGTCATCACGGCTAACTCGCCCGCCTACGAGGTGATTGAGGAGGTGCTCCACGCGCCCCTCTCGCTGGGCATTGGCCCCGCGACCTTCTCGATAACCATCGAGGCCTTTGTGAACGACTTCCTCATGGCCATCTTCTTCTTGCTGGTGGGCATAGAGCTCAAGTACGAGATGACCGTGGGGCAGCTGAGAAAGCCCAGGCAGGCCGCACTTCCCATGCTTGCCGCTGTTGGCGGCGTGGCTGCGCCCGCGGTGATCTACCTCATCATCAACGCCGGCGGCGCCGTGCACGGCTGGGCCACGCCCATCGCCACCGACATTGCCTTTGCTCTGGGCGTGATGTCGCTTCTCGGCGACCGCATTGCCCCCGCGACCAAGGTCTTCTTCCAGACCCTGGCCATCGCCGACGACATCCTGGCCATCGTGGTCATCGCCCTCTTCTATGGGCAGACCCCCAACGTGGCCTGGTGCGCCGCGTCTCTCGGCGTGATTGTGGTGCTGTGGATCATCTCGCGTATGAAGGTCTACTCGGCCAAGCCCTACATGCTGGTTGGCCTGATGCTGTGGGTGTGCATGTACAACTCCGGCATCCACGCCACGCTGGCCGGCGTCATCCTGGCGTTCTTCCTGCCCGCGCGCTCTGACGTGCGCCTCTCCAAGCTGGGCAACTGGCTTGACGCCCGCGCCCGCGAGCTGGAAGACACGTATGACGACGAGAGCCACGTCCTGGGCCAGCACGACTTCACCACCGCCGCCGTGCGCGTGGAGCGCGTGATGCACCACGTCACGCCGCCGTTGGAGCGCATGGAGCGCTACATCTCGGTGCCGGTGAACTTTGTGATTCTGCCCATCTTTGCGTTTGTGAATGCGCAGGTGAGGATCGTGGACATGGACCTTGCTACGATCATCGCGGACCCGGTTACCAAGGGCGTCTACTTTGGCGCCGTGCTTGGCAAGCCCATTGGCATCATCCTGGTGACGTGGCTTCTCGTGCACATTGGCTTTGCCAAGCTGCCCAAGCACGTGGACTGGCTGCAGATCATTGCGGTAGGCATCATGGGCGGCCTGGGCTTCACGATGTCGATCCTCATCTCTGGCCTGGCCTTCACCGACCCTAACGAGGTCATGGCCGCCAAGTGCGCCATTCTCGCCGGGTCCGTTACCTCGGCCATCCTGGGACTGCTCTTTGTGCACGTGGCGAGCGCCGTGAAGGAACGGCGAGAATCCCGCGAGAACGCCCTCGAGATGGACGACGCGTCGTAGCTGCTGGACGCCGCCGGCCACCGGCGCCGGCGGCCGACTCTCGTCGACTCTTGTATAGGATCAGGCCTCACAAAAATAGGGCTCTGCACAAAAATCGACATTGACGGTACATTTTCGGCAAATCGCCGAGTACGAAGCCCCTAACTTTTTGCGGAGCCGCAGGTAGTGAAATGGCACTTCTGGGGTGATACTAAGCGGAACCCCTAATTTGTACCGTCAATGTCGATTTTTGTGTGCGCAAACCGCTTCCTTCGCCCCTCGTCTCGCCGACCGAACTTCTCTCTGACATGCACACCGACACCCCCCATCTCCTTCTTTAGCGGTTTCTGAGAAACGGAGGGTGCATTTGCCCAGTTGGCGAGCAGCGCGATTCTCAAATACCGCTAAAGAACGCGAGGGAGGAGATGGGGGAGGAGATGAGAGGCCCCGCCTAGTACCGCTCGAGGCGCTTGCGGATGGCGAAGTACTCGGAGAGCAGCAGCACCAGAAGGATGCTCATCACCACTACGGCGCCCACCACGGCGCCGGAGAGCCCCGAGAAGCCCACGAGCAGCCACAGCACTGGCACCGAGAAGGCAAACGCAATGAGGTACAGCCTGCTCACGGCCTGCTGCTCGCGCAGCACGGTGATGATCTGGTACAGAAAGTCGATTGCCGCGCAGATGCCGCCGTTTACCACCATCACGTAGACCAGCGGCCTAAACTGCTCGAAGTCAAGCCCGTACAGGAAGCTCATGATGGGGATGCCCAGCCACCCCATGAAGAGCCCCACAATCACGGTGATGCCCGCAATCACGCCCATCATCGCAAGGATGATGAGGTCAAAGCGCTTGTGCTGCTCGGGGTCGTCCCAGATGCTGGCCAGGCGCAGCAGCTGCGGCTTGTAGATCATGGCCGCAGCCATGAGAATGGCGTGCGCGGGGAAGTACATGGCGTTGTAGTAGAGCTGGTTGTCGTACGAGAGCACCCCCTCGATGGCAAACTTGGGCATCGAGTCGATGAGGTTGTAGAGAAACGCCGCCAGGAACAGCGGGAAGCAGTTGACAAAGATCTCCTTCACGCCGCGCCACGTGAGCGGCAGCGAGCGCTCGGTCTCCATGAGCGCCAGCGGCAGCGTGAGCAGCACAAACGAGGCCCCCGCGCCCACCGCCATGCCAATGCTCGCGGCCACCATGTTGCGCGTGATAAAGAGCAGCACCGTGAAGACCACAAACGAGAGCGCGCAGCGGACCGCCTGAGAGATGCCGGCCAGGTACAGCTTGTCCTTCTGCTGCAGCCTGCCCTCGTAGACGTCGCCCAGCGCGTCGAAGAAGCGGAATCCCATCACGCCGCACACGATGGCCGTCATGTCGCCGTTGTAGCCACGGATACGGCAGTACAGAAGGCCGATAAGCACCATGGCAACGCAGGTCGCAATGCGGTTGACCTGGTAGTCGTAGAACGAGTCCATCTCGTCGATGTCCGAGACCTGGTACGTGCGCACGCCATAGTTGCCCACAAAGAACAGGAGCGTACCCACGACCATGGCCATAGAGAAGAGGCCGGCGTTCTCGGCGCCCACAAACTGCGTGGCCACAATGGTGAGTAGCGGGAAGAACCCTCCCCAGCACGCCTGGCCAATGGAGTTGCACACGTAGTCTCGCGTGGTCTGGTGCGAGAGGTACTGCTCGGACTGCTGAGAGATGCTGCCCGAGAAAACCGAGGAGATCAGGCGGTCCCACCAGTGGTTGGTGACGCGGCGGAGGAAGCCCTCTTTCTTGGGCTTGGCCGCGCGGCTGGAGCGGCTCTCGTGCCTGCCGGCGCGCGATCCCACGAGCGAGCTCAGACCCGTCTCTTGGGCTCTCCCGCGCCGCCTGCTCGTTCGTGCCATGCGCCGACCATCCTCTCACAGCCACTGGGGCCAAGCATCTCTCGTCCGCCGGTCAACTATAGGGGCCATTGTATCGCGCCGCGTGAAAGCGGTCTTGCACCTGGCCGCATCGTGTACGTTGCGTTTCGCCTTTGCGGATGCTCGGTGGGGTTGGTGCCTAACGTGGGTTGGCTTGCTAAGGTTGTCCTGCATGCAGCGACATGCGGCACACGTGCAAGTCCGTCGGCGGGACCGGCGGGAGCTGAGGGAGGATACATGACAACAACCGAGGCATCGGGCCTAGGGGAGGGTCGCGCGCTTGTGAGGGCAAGCGAGGCGGAGCAGGCAAAGTCTGCCCTCGCGTTGGTAGACGTGCCCGAGGAGCTCCGCGACAACCTGGCGCTCTTCCTGCGCCTTGTTCGCAAGGTGCTCAAGGAGAACGACCCGGACCTTCTCGCCACCTTCGACCTTCTGCTGGGTGACGCCATCCGCGTGACGTACGCTGACGGCGTGGCGCACACGGACCAGAAGGCCGCCCTGGCCGAGCAGGCGTTCCAGGAGTTTGTCTCCACCATCGACGGGCTTTCCATGGACAGGGCGACGCTGCTCATGCGCGCCTTTGTCACCTACTTCCATCTGGCGAACATCTGCGAGGAGAACTACCGCGTGTCCTCGCTGCGCCGCCGCGAGAGCGAGGTGCCCACCACCGAGACGGCCGATCCCATCAACGACCTCACGGTTGCCTACGGCCAGCTGGTTGACGAGTGCGGTCGCGCGAAGGCAACGGCGCTGCTCAACCGCCTGGAGTTCCACCCCGTCTTCACCGCGCACCCAACCGAGGCGCGCCGCAAGGCCGTCGAGGGCAAGATTCGCCGCATCTCCGAGCTTCTCGCCAAGCGCTCCACGCTCGCCGGCGTCGAGCTGGTGGAGAACGAACGCCTCATGCTGCAGGAGATTGACGCGCTGGTGCGCACCTCGCCCATCGCGTACAAGAAGCCCACGCCCGTCGAGGAGGCCGACACCGTCATCGACATCTTTGATGCCACGCTCTTTGACATGGTGCCCGAGGTCTACCGCCGCTTCGATGACTGGGAGCTGGGCGAGCGCGCAGGCACCGTGCCGCCCGTGTGCCCGGCGTTCTTCCATCCCGGCAGCTGGATTGGCTCCGACCGCGACGGCAACCCCAACGTCACCGCAAAGGTGAGCCGCAAGGTGGCCGAGAAGTTCCGCGTGCACGTGCTTGAGGCCCTGGCAGACAGGACCTACTACGTGGGTCGCAACCTCACGCTGGACGCGCGCTTCACCAAGCCCTCCGACGCCCTCGTGAACCTGTGGAACCACCAGGTCGAGATGAGCGAGGTCCTCTCGCAGCGCGCCCTTGAGGTCTCCACCTCCGAGCTGCACCGCGCCGTCATGATCGTGATCTCTGACCGCCTTCGCGCCACCATCCAGCGCACGGCCGACATCATGTACGCTTCGGCCGATGACTACATTGCCGACCTACGCATTGTTCAGCGCTCGCTGGCCGCGGCCGGTGCCGTGCGCACCGCATACGGCCCGCTGCAGAAGCTTATCTGGCAGGCGGAGACCTTTGGGTTCCACCTGGTCGAGATGGAGTTCCGCCAGCACTCGCTCGTGCACGCCCGCGCGCTCGAGGACATTCGCGAGCACGGGCGCTGGGGCGAGAGGGGCGAGCTGCAGCCCATGACGCGCGAGGTTCTCGACACCTTCCGCGCCATTGGCAGCATCCAGCGCATCAACGGCGTGAAGGCCGCGCGACGCTACATCATCTCCTTCACGCAGTCGGCGCAGAACGTGGCCGACGTGTACGAGCTGGCGCGCCTTGCCTTTGCGCACGAGGAGGACGTGCCGGTGCTCGACGTGATTCCGCTCTTCGAGCAGGTGGAGGACCTGGAGAACGCTGTCGACACGCTTGACCAGATCATCAAGCTTGAGCCCGTGCAGAGGCGCCTTGCCCAGACCGGCAGGCGCATGGAGGTCATGCTCGGCTATTCCGACTCCTCCAAGGACGCCGGCCCCACCTCGGCCACGCTGGTGCTCCACGCGGCGCAGGCGGCTATTGCGCAGTGGGCCGAGAGGAACGACATCGACCTGGTGCTCATGCACGGTCGCGGCGGCGCGGTGGGACGTGGTGGCGGCCCGGCAAACCGCGCGGTTCTCTCGCAGCCCAAGGGCTCGGTCAACTGCCGCTTCAAGCTCACCGAGCAGGGCGAGGTCATCTTCGCGCGCTACGGCGACCCAACGCTCGCGAGGCGCCACGTCGAGTCCGTCGCGGGCGCCACGCTGCTGCAGTCCTCGCCGTCGATCGAGTACGTGAACACCGAGACCACTGCCAAGTACGCCGACCTGGCAGCCAAGCTGGACGGCGCCTCTCGCAGGCGCTACCGCGAGCTGCTCGAGACCGATGGCTTCGCGGAGTGGTTCTCCACGGTCACGCCGCTTACCGAGATCGGCCTCATGCCCATCGGCTCGCGTCCCGCTAAGCGTGGCCTGGGCGCCAAGTCCCTGGATGACCTGCGCACCATTCCGTGGATCTTCTCGTGGTCGCAGGCGCGCATCAACCTGGCCGCGTGGTACGGCCTGGGGACGGCGTGCGAGGAGCTGGGTGACCTCGACCTTCTCCGCCAGGCGTACGCGGAGTGGCCGCTCTTCACGACGTTCATCGACAACATCGAGATGTCGCTCTCCAAGACGGACGAGCGCATCGGCCGCATGTACCTTGCCCTTGGCTCGCGCGACGATCTGGCAGAGAAGGTTCTGGAGGAGATGCGCCTCACGCGCAAGTGGGTGCTGGCGATCGTGGGCGACGAGTGGCCGCTCGAGCACCGTCGCGTGCTGGGGCCAGTGATCCGCGCGAGGCTGCCGTTCGTGAACGTGCTCTCGGTGACGCAGGTGCGCGCGCTGCGCGAGATGCGCACGCGCGGCGAGCACCTCACACCGGAGGAGCGCGAGCGGTTCATCTACCTCATCCTGTGCACCGTGTCCGGCGTTGCGGCCGGGCTGCAAAACACGGGGTGACGGCGGTCGGCCGCGGGCGGCGTGCGGCGGCGACCGGCGACCGGTGGTGTCCGGTGACGCCCGAAGGCGCGTTTCCGACGACATAACGTACGAAAGCCCCTCTCCGGCGTCATTTTGGCGCCGGAGAGCTCGTTTTAGCAGGGATTACGTGCAAAGTGGCCCCTCCGGCGCCGTTTTGACGCCCGAGGGAGACTTTCGTCCTGCGCTGGCCTTGCCGCCAGCTCTCCCCCCGGAAACCTGCGGGTTAATAGCACCCGTGCGATGACGTTGCCGAGAAGAACCGCAGGTAGATGGGCTGGCCCTTCTCGGCGCACTGCTATTAACCCGCAGGTTTGGTTTGGGGGGCGCTGGGAGGACCTTGTTTATCGCCGCCTGGACGTTTTCCGTCGCCGTCGGAGCCCCGCTTGCCGCCTCTAGGACCCGCCCCTGTCCCCTCTCGCAGAGAATAGCTCCTTTTCTTAATCGGGCACCGCATTTGCCCAGTTGTCGCGCAGCGGTATTAAGAAAAGGAGCTATTCTCTGCATCGAGGGCCGCTTGCCGGTGACGGAGCTTGTGGGGCGAGAAGGGCCGCTTGCCCCGCCGTCAGCCAGTCCTCGTTGCCCTTCTCGCTGAGCAGTATTTGTGATGTGAGAAAAACTTGCGATTGACGGTTGCGTTACATGAGCGTTTTCGCGTAAGATACTCCTCGCTGCAACCCCAGCAGCAGAGATTCGGGCGTTTAGCTCAGGGGGAGAGCGCTTCCCTGACACGGAAGAGGTCAGAAGTTCAAATCTTCTAACGCCCACCATAAACTCGCAGGTCAGAGGCTATGCTCTCTGGCCTGTTTTGTTTTAGTGCACGCAAAAGTGCACGCGGAGTGCACGCAAGCCGTGAACAGCGGTTCGAGAACCGTGCTATCTAGCTGCGAGTTCAATTTTTCTTTATACATTTTCTAATCTCCATTATGCAATCACATACTAGTAGACTGTGAGGACCGCGTGGGCGCCGGGGTGGCACAGGTCTGCTATTAACTGTCTCCTTAAAGCGGCGCGCAAGAGAAACGCCTGGTTTCGAGGTCGTTGACTCTTGAACATAGCGGGATAGTTTGTGGGTATGCGGGGTGACATAGTCTAGGCGATATCAGGTACGGGACATTACGGAACATTATCCCAATGCCAACCGGTGCGAATCGCTCATTGCTCCGGCTGTGTGGAATATGGCTGTGTGGTATATCTCTCATAAACGTTATGTGGGAGGTGGTCTCATGCCGGAATTGAGCCGGTTCTACGGAATCATCATTACGATGTATTACAACGACTCAGTGCAACATCACAAGCCTCACGTGCACGCCTCTTACGGAGAATACGAAGCCTCAATTGCACTGGATGGCGAACTCATCGCGGGCAGGATGCCCGCGAAACAGTACCGCATTATCAGTGGCTGGATGGCCATTCACGAGGAGGAGCTTTACGAGGCTTGGAACAACGCGGTTCAGAACAAGAAGTTCAACAGGATCGATCCGCTGTAGGGGGTGGAGAGCATGTTCGAGATGAACGGAATCGTGTATGCGGGGGAGCCTGAAAAGACAATCAAGGTGACGGATGCCAAGGTCACCGGGAGGAAGATGATGCTCCTCACGTTCTCGACGGGGGAGCAGAGGGTGTTCGATGCGGACGAGCTTACCGGTGAGGTCTATGGTCCGCTAGACGACCCCGCCGTCTTCGATGACTTCAAGATCGACCATGGTGCCGTTACATGGGCGGACGGGGAGATTGACTGCGCCCCCGAGTACATGTACGAGCACGGCTACGCGTACGACGGCAGGGCTGCGGTTTAGGCGCCTCCGCACGCCGGAGCGGGAGATGGCAGAGTTTTACTCCTTTTCACGCCCACCATAAACTTGCAGGTCAGAGGCTATGCTCTCTGGCCTGTTTTGTTTTAGTGCACGCAAAAGTGCACACGGAGTGCACGCAAGCCGTGAGTAGCGGTTCGAGAAGCGTGTTATCTAGCTGCGAGTCACCTAACGCTGGGGGCACAAGCCTCTGCCTGGCTCTCGGGGAACCCCTGCAGCCCGGATGCGAGTGCGGCTGGGATTCGTACAATTCTCCGTTCAGTAGCCTGAAAATCCCAGTTGCCGATTGGCTCGCGCCGAGAAATTGTACGAATTTGCGATGGCGATTGCCGGAGAAGGCCAAGGCACCCCACACAGTCGCCAGCGGCGCTGTGCCGGACGACACCGCTACTCTGATGCCCGTAGCATCTGCCCCATCTCGCGGGCGGTCTGTCGCATGCCCCTGCGGATCCACGTCTCCAGGAAGCCGTAGGTGCTGTAGGCGAAGAACGCCTTCGAGTAGGCTGCCACGTCGTCGTCCTCATCGGCGGGGCCGAAGGACGAGAAGAACTCGTCCTGCAGCAGGTAGAGAAGGCCTGCGCCCCTGAGCAGCAGGAAGAAGTCCTTGTGCCTCTCGACCACCTCGAAGAGCAGTACGAAGAGGTGCTTCGGGTCCGCCCCGTCGTCGGCGTCCACCTCGGCCTTCCATTCCCCGAGGTATGTGCGGATCTGCCGGCGCACGATCGCGTCCTTGGACCTGAAGTTGCGGTAGAAGGAGTTCCTCGAGACGCCCGCCCTGGCCGTGATCTCGCCGATGCCTATGTCGTCGAGCCTCCTGGTCTCTAGCATCTCGAGGAGCGCCCCCGTGATGGCCTGGCACACGTACGTGTTCCGCTCACGGTTGCCCATGATGGTACATTCCCTCCACTTTGCGCCATTTTGCCGCCGTCGCCCTGACGGCAACAACGTGATGGTACATTTGTCCTGACAAGAGGACGTTACATCTGTTGCATCAAACATGCAAGGGAGGCAGGGATGACAAGGACCAGGTGGATCGTCCTGGCAGTTCTCGCCGTGCTGGGCTTCGTCTCCGGGAGGCTGCTCATCCGGGCCGTCGGGAACATGCTGCTTGGCGGCACGCTGTTTGGGGGGAATTTCCTATGAGGAGGGGAAAGTTCGTGGCTATCGGCGTCCTTGTGTTCACGCTGGCATTCGCGGCAGGCGTCGCCTCCAAGTTCCTCGTCAAGCCTGCTGGCCTGCAGAAGTACGATGTCACGTGGGGCGAGGGCATCGGGACGCGCGAGTGCGACCTCTCGTATGGTGAGGGCGAAGCAAACCGGTTTGACCTCTATCTGCCAAAGGACGACACGAGGGATTCCTCCGGGCTTGTCGTGTACCTTCATGCGGGAGGCTTCACGACGGGCGACAAGTCAGATGACGAGAAGATGCTCTCGTGGCTCTGCTCCAAGGGGTATGTGGCGGCAGGCATCAACTACACGCTGCGCACGGATGGGAACGACGCCAGCGTCCTCACGCAGTCGAACGAGATAAAGTCCGCCATGCCGGAGGTGGTGAAGGCGGCGGAGGCCGCCGGCTACCACATCGACCGGATGGCCGTCGCCGGCGGCTCGGCGGGCCACGCCCTCGCGATGATCTATGCCTATCGCGACGGCGCAGACGCGCCGGTGCCGGTCGTGCTCACCTTTGGTGCCGTTGGCCCCTCGAGCTTCCATGCGGAGGACTGGGGGATCTTCGGGGCGGGCACCGAGACCGAAGAAGAGCGCACGGCCGCCGCTGCTCTGTTCACTGTGATGAGCGGGGAGACCATCACGCCGGAGGAGATTGCCGACGGCTCGTACCTCGAGAAGGTCAGGCCAATCGCAGCCGCGGACTGGGTCAGCCATAACCCCGTTCCCACGGTCGTTGCCTATGGCGCGCACGACAAGATGCAGCCGTTCCTCGCGTCGAAGCGCCTCGTGGCGGCGCTGGACGAGAGCGGCGTGGACTATCGGTACTTCGAGATGGAGCACTCCGGCCATGGGCTGCAGAACGACGACGCCGTCTACCAGGAGTGGATGGAGACCGTCGAGGAGTACCTGGATAAATACATGCCGGTGGGCTAGGAGCGGGAGATGAAAAGAGCATTGAAGATCATAGGAATCATTGCTCTTGTGATTGCCATCGGCATCGCCTGGATCGCATATAAGTTCCTGACCACTCCGCCAGAGATCATGGCTCCGGAAGATTATGAAACCTCCGTCCACACAGGCGGGGAAATCGAAGCGAAATACCTGGCCCACGGCACATTTGAGGTTTCCTTTTTTGAGGAGGAAACATCTGAAGAATGGGCCAAATACGAGGTCTACTATCCCAAGGCTCTCGAATCCGGCACAGAAAAGTACCCGGTCATCGTCGTTGCAAACGGCTCCGGTGTGCGGGCATCCCGGTATCCTGCCGTCTTCAACCACTATGCTTCCTGGGGCTTTATCGTGATCGGTAATGAACACGATACGTCCTACGCAGGAGATTCCTCTGACGCAAGCCTTGCCTACCTCATCAAGGCCAATGACGATCCTTCTTCGGTACTCTATCGGAAGGTCGACCTGGATAACGTCGGTATCGTCGGTCACTCGCAGGGCGGCGTAGGCACCTTTGCCGCCATCACCGCACAGGAGCACAGCGACATGTACAAGGCAGCAGTCTCCCTGTCTCCCGTGCCGGAGGAATCTGCAAAGGCAATCCATTGGGACTACGATCCCACGAAGATCAAGATTCCGGTCTTGATTTTTGCAGGTGAGGAAAACGACGTCATTTTGACGGTGTCGTGCGGCGTGGGTTGTCACCGCCCGTGAAAACCTACTGAGGATCGCGCTCGGTCTTGCGGTCTCGCGAGAACAACTCGACAACTGCCATGACACCAAATCCCAGAGCGGAGACTAGGAACACAAAATGCAGAGGGTCTTGTCCGGGAACGGAGGACAGCGTTCCCGTGTAGAACGCCGAAAGAAACGATCCAATGCTCATGGCGCTCATTGCGACGCTTGTTGCGCGCGCAGTGATGGATGCGGGGCAGACCATCCCAACATCCATTGTTGCGGTGATGATGAGCAGTGACATGCAGACGCCCGAGAGAAGAGACCCAAGCAGCAGCGCGACAAACCCCGTCCCTTGCCAGAGCAGCAGGGCTGCTGCGAGGCCGCATGTGGATGACGCAGCCATCGATGCGCTCCCAAAGACGCCACGAATCTTGCCGTAGAGGGCTCCTGCAACCATTCCTGCAACCGTGCCTGCGGAGAGCATGCCACCGGCCACGGCCGCATCGCCCGCGCCCGCACTGACGACAAGCGAGGAAAACGTGAGGTAGGCGGGAATCAAGAGGAGGAAGTTCACCCCAAAGAAGAGGCTGATTCTAAAGACGGAGCCGGGCAAACGCCCCGTGTCTGCGTGGGGGGCTTCTCCATCACTACCCTTAGGCTCGGGAAGGAAGAGAAGGACGATGACAAGTACGGCTGCGCCGATGAGATAGACAAGGAAGACCGAGCGCCAGCCGCTTGCTGCAAGGATGCCGCCGACGAGCAGGAAGAACATGTTTCCCAGGTTGTTGGCAAAGTTGGTTGCCCCGAGCACCCTCGTGCGCTGGCCCTCATCAAACAGCAGCAGCGCAAGCGACGGTCCAACCACGGTGATGAGGCCAACGCTGACGCCGAGCAACGCCCTCGACGCAAGGATGAGCGCAAACTCCTCGAGGAAGTACGGAACAACGCCAATCAGGAGAAACAAGGCTGCACCTATGATGGCGGCAGTCCTGAACGAGATGCGCGTTCCGAGGATGCGGCCGGCAAGCAACGTTACGAAGAGCCCCACGAGTGTAGGAATCGTATTCAGGAGATAGACAAGGGTAAGGGGCACATTGGGAAACGCCGCGGCAATCGAATCCAAAGCTGGCTGTACCGCGTTGAGACCGGTCGTGAGGAAGTAGATCGAGAGAACTGCGAGTAGCTTCCCAAATCCGTCTTTGTGAGCGCCCATCATGAAACCTCTCTCAGAAAAGAGCCCGCTCCCGTCTGGGAGAGCGGGCTGCACAAATGCCACTGTCTGCGGTTACTTGCCAAATGAGGGGATGGTATTCACGTCGAGCTTGTCGTTGCGCGTGACGTCGAGGTAGGGATATCGAGCGACGGTGGCACGAATCTCCCACTGCCTCTCTCCCGGGGCGCCCCACAGGACCTTGACCTCGGAACCCTCTTCGGCAACCGATGGCTCGAGCACGCCCAGCGAGAGCATGCAGCCGTAGTTGACGCTGACCATACGACCGGCCGAGACGCCGACCTTCTCGCCATCCTTGAGTACCCAGTCCTGGTGCAGGTTTGAGGTGACGCCAAAGGTGGTGTCGTCGGGCATGGCAATATCCACGCTTGGCACCCCGCCCATCGTGAGCTGGTCGCGGAAGACGGCGGTGACGTCGTCGACGTTCCAGACAAGCGTCTTCATCACGCGGTGGTCACCCGCAGCAATCTTCTCGAGCGCCTCGCGACCAACAAAGTCGTGGTCAAAGCGTACGGCCTTCCCCCAGCCAAGCTCGTAGGGGTTGCGGAAGTACGCGGTGAGGTCTTTGCCCACCGAACCGCGCAGATCAAGACGGTCGCGAATGAACATGGCAAGGGCGTCGTTTGGGTTGGCGGGGTCAAGGTCTGCTGCCTTGGAGCGCTCGATGACCTCTGGCGGGAATGCGGGCATCCAGTCGAGGTAGGCGTTGGGGAAGCCAGACTCCCAGTGGGTCATGTTGTAGGCGGCCATGCCAAGGCGCTTGAGCCCAAACGGACGGCCGACTTCCACGAGCTTTCGATAGATTTCCGCGCAGTGGTCGCGCGTGCAGTGGACCTCGTAGGCCAGACTCCCTGCCATGCCGGCGCGCAGGATGCGCACTTCGTGGCCGCAAATGGAGCTTGGTCGGTGCTGCAGGAATTTGATGTCATGCAGGTCCTCCTCGCAAGCTGCCTCCACGACCTGCAGAGACGTGGGACCTCCCAGCTGATAGACGACCTCGTTGGGCAGAAACTCAAACTGCACGTCATAGTTGCCCATGCCAATACAGTTTGCCCAGTACGGTAGGCAGTACCCGAGAAACTCGTCCTCTGCCATGCGAAGCAGGATGCCGTCGCACACGATGTTTCCGTCGGGACCACAGAAGATGGCGTGTTTGGCACGGCCGACACCAAACTTCTCGTAGGAGTTTGTCGTGAAGTCCTTGAGGGTTTGCAGCGCATCCGGTCCCCACACGCGGATGGGGTTCATGGGGTTGAGCAGCGAACCCAGGTAGCACGACTCCTTCCAGGTGGTGCATTCGTCCTGCCAGCTGGTGAACACCACAGGCATGACGCCCATGGAGAAGTCACCGAGGAAGTTGGCAAAGTGGTATCGGGCACGATGGTCCTCGGGAAGGATGGGGGAGCTGGGCTCGAGCGGAATCGAGGTGACCTCTGGCTTGATGGCGTCTATCTCATTTTGCATAAGCTTCACATCTTTGCTATTTGCTGTTGGGGTAAAGTCGGCGCATCCTTGGCGTATGAATGCGTCGGCCATGAGTGCTAGGCGTTGAGGTACGGACGGTCGGGAACCATGGTCATGACGTCGCAGGTCTCGTTGCGCCATTCGCCGTCGTAGTACGGGAACTTGGAGACGGTAGCCTTCACGCGGTACTGGCTGCCGCCCGGCTCGCCCCAGAGGACCTCGACAGTTGAGCCCTCGGCGATGTCGGCAGACACAAATCCCAGCGAGATGAACTCATTGGTGTAGTAGTCGACGCAACGGCCCATCGAGACGCCAACCTGCGTGTCACCCGCGAGAACCTTGTCCACGTGGATGCGGTAGTTCGAGGGGAAGAGGTCGTTGTAGTCCTCGATCCCCTCACCCTTGAGGTTGGGGTCGTAGATGCCGGCGGCAAAGACCTTGCCCACGTCCTCGCGGTCCCAGACCAACGTGACTGCCGTGCGCGCGGGGTGCTCTGCCTGCTTTTGGAGGGCTGCCTTCCCCACGAACTCGTGGTCCCAGTTGATGAGATAGTCCCACTTCATGTCGAACATGGTGACGTAGTAGTCCTCGACATCGTTCTTCGAGCTTCCGGCGCGTGCATACAGGGCGCCATTTCCTTCTGCATCGCCAAACCAGCCAGGGGCGGCGTTGTGGACGATGGAGTTGGGGTAGCCGCCGGGGGTGTGGACTCCACCACACATGTACTGGCGAATGCCAAGGCGCTTGAGGCCAAACTCCTCGCCGGCCTCGAGCAGCATCTCGTAGACCTCGTTGGCAACGGAGGGCTCGCCCTGGATCTCATAGGCGAGGGCACCTGTCATGCCCAGACGATGGACGAGAATCTTCTCGCCGTGAATCTCAATGGACTTGTTTCGCGCAAACTTGAGGTCATGGAAGTCCGTCTTGAAGGCCTTCTCGACAACCTGGAGGCTCTTGGGGCCATCTACCTGGAAGATAAACGTGTCGTGAGGGACATACTTGACGTCATACTTGCCGCTCATGATCACCGGAATCAGGTCGTAGAGACAGTAGGTGCGGAACGCGTCATCCCCAAGGCGGATAAGCACGCTCGAGCCCAAAAGCCAGCCGTCCTCGGAGACCGTGCAAGCATGGCGAGAGGAACCGATCTTCATCTTGGAGAAGTCGCGGTTGACGCACCGCTCGTTGAGCAGGCGGACGGCGTCTGGGCCAACGATGTCGAACGACCCCATGCCGGTGAGCGATACGTTGAGCCATGCGGTCTTGCGTGCAGCGAGAAGCTCCTCCTTGGGGGTTGAATACTGGAGTGGGTAGTATCCGCCCATCATGGTGGTGTTGGGATCGCTCCACACTATTGCGTGGGCTCCCTTCACGATACTGCTGTTAAAGTCATCGAACTTCATGGACATGGCAGTGCTCCTTTCGGCGGGGGATAGGTGGGAACGATATCCGCTGGCACCGATTTTCTTTGCCGAAAGTGCCTTCCAAGATGATGAAAACCTACAGCGTTTTGAGTGCTCTATTGGGCAAAAGGTCAAACCTTGTTTTGGAGGTCCAGCGTCGCCATCTCGAGCGCCCTAAACGAGATGGCCAAAGACAAGCGCCTCTCGTAATCATCAAAGTCAATGTTTGCCATCTCTGCGATGCGCGATATGCGGTAGCGAATGGTGTTGCGGTGCGTGAACATGATCTCCGCGCAAGCACTCATGTTGCAGCCCGAGTCAATGTAGACGCGAAGCGTCTTGGCGAGTTCCGAGCCATTTTTGGTGTCGTAATCCCTAAGGTGCAGGATGGCGGGATCGACAAAATCCATGATGTCCACGGAACGCGATGCAGCCTCGATGAGGCAGTACTGGATTGCTCTTTCGTACAAGAACACGTTGTCCGATTGTTCCATCATGGTGGATACGCGCAGCGTGGCGCGGGCTTGTCTGTATGCAACTGCGAGGCCGGCCAGCGTCTTGAAGCTAAAGCCCACCCCTATGCCCTGGCAGTCTTTTGAGCAGCGCTTCACGATGGATAGGAGCCCATCGCCATATGCGGCGTCATCGAAAACTACCACGAGGGAGTTCTCTGCGGTGCCGCAGATCAGACAGCTCGTGTTTGCCTCGATGGCGTTCTTTGCCAGGTAAAGCGATGTCTCGCTTGAGGGGGGGATAGCTGATGCAGAGCAGACGCATCGTCAAGCTAGGGCTGATGCCGAGCCTGCGCTCAATTGGCTGTATCTCGCGAGCGCTGAGGGTGCCGTTGACGAGGCCCTCAATGAGGGCGGAATCGTCATCGCGCCGGCTTGGCCGATGGCTTTGGTATACAAGCTCCAAGGAGAGCATCCTGGCAACCGCAACCAGAACTCTTCCGTCATCAGGTTCTATGGGGTTCTCGATCGTCATGCCTATGTAGCCCAAGACATCGAGACGATCGCGTACGCGCGTGCCCAAAACATCGCGATCGATTGTGTCGAAGTGCTCGAGCTGGAGGTCATCGCTAGCGAGAAGGCGAGAGGAGATGCCCCTTCGCTCGACTTCCTCGAGCACCCAGTCATACGGCATGTTCGAAGAGAACGCATTCCAGTAATCCTGGGTAAACGTCTCGGTGACGCTCATACCAGCAGATACGCCAAGCCTGTCGACCATGAGGATTGGGTTATTGAGGACATGTGAGGCCGCTGACAGAATGTGCTCGATGCCCTTGTGTTCGAGCAATGCGTCTAGAACGACGGCCTTCTTCTGCTGGATGTCCATTGTCTTCCCCCCTGACGACGCGCTTGATTGTAGCAACGCTACCTGACAGGGCTTCGGCGAGCTAACCCACCGGCAGAGAGTCCCCCTCGGGCGGACCGGACATGTCGAATAGGGGCTGTGGGTGTTGTCGGGAGCCATTGGAGGGCGGGGGTATGCTGCCAGGGAGAAGTTCGACGGAACCGCTCGCTCGAAACCTGGAAAGCTCGATGCGAGGGACTTCTATAGATGCAAAGCGCTACCAATTGGACGTGGCGTTGCGCCACAGTTCTGCAATTAATCCTTGGCTGGTATGTCGTGTCGATTCTGGTTAATCGTTGCGACACAAAAATTAGGCGGAGGCGCTTGCGCGTCCCCGCCACATAAAACCCTCTCGGGTTTTGCGATCCACTTACACTATACCCCTCTAGAACCAGATGTCAGAACGTAGTGAGAAAAATTAGGCGGAGGCGCTTGCGCGTCCCCGCCACATAAAACCCTCTCGGGTTTTGAGATCCAAATTCACTATACCCGATTAGAACCAGCGATCAACCAGCTCCGCGAGGAAGGTTAATGACGCGCGGGCAGATGCATCAATGCGTGCTGTCGCGAGGACTTCACGAATGCTCGTCTCGAGCGGCCTAATACAAGCTGAGACTTCACCGGCGAGAATAGTCTCTGTGGCCATCCTCTTGTGGAGGCAGAGCAGCGACGCGATCTGTTGCAGGCGTGGGTTTCTCATGCGCGAAGATTTAGCCCGCTTTGAGAATCCAGATTCACGGAGGGCGCTGGTGAGTTCGCTGGGAGCGGGCTTTGCCTTATGCCCGTTATTGCCGAAGCCGTTGACGATTGCCGATGAGTGTGCACAAGCGTTTCGAACGTCCTTCGACTTCTTGAGCATGTAATGGTTGTCGAGCATCTCCTCGCTGTCCCATCTGCGCGCACAGAAGCGGTACAGGTCGGCGACGGTGCCAAAGGAGACCAGATCCAGGAACACCCAGAGTGGCATGCCATTGGCGTAGTGTCGCTGCAGGTCGCCCGAGTACTCGTCGTGCCGCAGCCTTGTAATCTCTGTCTCGCGCCGAGCTCGCTCGGCGGGGGAGAGCGACGCCATATACTCTCGAACTATTGCGTAGCCGTCTTCCTCCGGCCGTGCGGAAACCTCGGCGAGCATGCGGGCCTTGGCCAGATGCTCGACGTCGAGCGTTAGTGGCAAAAGCACCTCACGCAACTGTCGGTCGAGTCTCTCCAGGTCGACAAGATCGGCGAAGTCGAGGTTCGCGTACTCGCCGTCGTGTGCGCCGCCGATGCGCTTGGGGAAGAGCGACCGGTACGCGTAGGTGGCAAAGAGGAACGACTCCGTCGAGAGGTAGCGCATAGCCTCGCCCTCGTCCATGCGCTCAAACGTGATGCCTCGGCCCTTGAGGAAAGCGATTTGCTCCTCGGGCGTGAGCTTGGGCTTGCGGTGGTTCGTCCCCTCCATGGCGCCTCCCTCCCAACATATGCGAACATTTGTTCTATCTTACACAACAGAGTTCGCTAAGGAAGTCCGGATTCGCGTACGTGTGCTGGACGGCCCGCGATATCGAGACGGACACTCCGCACACCGAGCCCTCTGCCTATTTCGCGCGTGACGGCTTGACAACCGTCGCAGGCGAGTACTAAGGTCAGGCAACCTTCAGGTTGCAGGGGGCGGGCGCAAGAAGCGCGAGCGCCCCACGGCGCCAGAAACACTCAATCAATCGGATCATCGCAAACACTCTTGGAGAAGCTCGGCATGGCAAGGCATGGTGCACATATCTTCGCGATCGGCGACGTCATCACTGGCGCGTCAGTGCTCGCATGCCCAAAGATGCCCGAGCTCTCGCTGAGCCAGCAGCTGCAGCAGCTGTCCACCCATTCTTGGCAGCTGGCAGGCCAGGCCTGCCAACATCTCCAGATCCTCTCCGGCCGTATTGTGTCGGCCATCTCGTAGGAACAACCTACAACTCACTTTGGTGAAGACGGATCTGGGCAATGCCTGGATCCGTTTTTTCTGCTTCGAAGCATTCCGAAATAAAACGCAGGTCGAGGACGTGATGCGGCTTGCAGGGACGGGACCCGAGTGCATCCGGAGGCGCTCGGACATCCAGAACTTGCAAGGCCCGCCACACCCTCGGCAGAAAGGAAAGGAGGTCGCAGATGGCGACCGGCAGAAAATTGGCATCGGTGCAGGTGGTGTGGGACATCTTGCCCATCCCCGGTGCCGACCGCATCGAGTGCGTAAGCGTGCTCGGGTGGAAGTGTGTCACAAAGAAGGGGGAGTTCAGCAAGGGCGACAGGTGCGTCTACTTTGAGATAGACTCCTTCCTTCCCGTCAACGACACCTTCGAGTTCTTGCGCTCGACCAGCTACAGGAAGAGTGACGTCTTGGGCGAGGGGTTCAGGCTCCGCACGCAGAAGTTGCGAGGTCAGGTCTCGCAGGGGCTCATTCTCCCCATGAGCATCCTTCCCGAGGGCGAATACGCCACCGGTCAGGACGTGACCAAGCTCTTGGGCGTGCGCGAGTGGGAGATTCCCGAACGCGCGACCGGCAGCGGCACCATCGTGGGGACCGTCCCCTCGGCGATACCCAAGACCAACGAGGTGCGCGTGCAGGCAGAACCCGGTCTTATCGACGAGTTTGCCGGCGTTCCCTACTACATCACCACCAAGCTCGACGGTACGAGCGTGACCATGTATCGCATGAACGGCAAGTTCGGCGTGTGCGGCCACAACTTCGAGTATGCCGATGACGGGAAGTGCTCGTTCTGGAAGTATGCGCGCGAGCACCGCGTGGAGGAGCGCATGGCGGAGTTGGGGATGGACAACGTTGCAGTTCAGGGCGAGTTCTGTGGCGAGGGGATACAGGGCAATCCCTTGCGGTTACCCAAGCCCGACTGGTTTGTGTTCACCGTCCTCAACATCGCCGCAGGTAGGCGCTTAGGCCTCGATGAGATGCTCGACGTGTGCGCACGGCTTGGGCTCGAGTACGTGCCGGTGGAGGAACGCGGCGAGCGCTTCCCCTATGGCAGCGTCGACGAGTTGCTCGAGCGTGCGAAGGGCAACTACGTACGCGGCCACCGGAAGGAGGGGATAGTCATCCGGGCGCTCGACGCGCGTACCAGCGGGATTCTCGGTGGGCCGTTGTCGATGAAGGTAATCAACAACGAGTACCTCCTCAAGCAGAAGTAGGCGAGAAGCGCGGCGCCGTGCCAAGCCAAACTTGGCTGGTGCGGCGCCGCTCTGGTGCGGGGCTGGGGGTGGGGTAGGGGCGCGGAGGGGCAGTCCCCTTGGCTCCTCCGAGGCGGATTTGTAGCTCCTAGACCCTATAGAAGCGCTGGTTCTTGCTTTGGGGCTTGTCGGGAATGGTTAGTGCCAAGAGACCGCGTTGAACAAGGGGGTTTAGGTAGACGCGGGCAACATAGGCTGTGGTCACACCAAAACGCTCTGCAATTTCTTGACGGCTTCGTGGCGCAGAGCAGAAATCCAGTATGACTTCCTCCGAGAGACTCTGAGGCCGATTCTGGCTGGCGAGAGGCTCGTTGTAGAGCGTGACCGAGAATGAGCCCCTCTCGTCGCGAAAGATTGGTGGCCTGAGACCTGCCTTTTTCATCTCGTCTCGTATGACCGGAATGCCCGAATGGCGGTTCTCTGCCACGCCTTGAATCTCGAGCAAGGATACGAGAGCCGGGTTGCGGGTTTGGATGTTCGCTCTGCCCAGGTCTTCTATGCTCTGCCCGCCATAGATGCCGCCGGGGTTGGAGCACTCGATGCGGTCCGAGTAAATGACAACGCGAACGGGGGTCCCATTGCTGTAGGGGCCGTAATCCCGGTGCATGAGCGCGTTGGTCACGATTTCTCGGACAGCGCTTTCGGGGTATTCGGGCACATTCTCTCGGACGGCCCCCTTTATGACGGATTTTGTCCTCGTGTTTCTCCTCACAAAGAGCATGGTCTCCTCAATCATCTGGGCGATGGAGCCCTCTATGGTCTTGTTGTCCAGAAAGCGATTGCCCAGCTCGTCTTGGGATATGTGGGTGCCCGCGACCGCTATTGCCGTCACGCAGAGATTCGGGTAGGCCTGTTGCGGATAATCCGAGAGCGTCATGAGGCCTGCAAGGGTTGGTTTTTCGTCTCGGACGGCTCCAAGGAGTCTTAGAACCTCGCTGTCGGGTCGCTTGGCAAGATGCGGCCGTTCGCCCTTTGCCCTATGGATAAGGTCTTCCGTCATGTCTGGGTCGAGCATGGAGTTGTCGGAGAGGCTGGGAACGCTCTGGTCATCTCTATAGCCGTTCTTGAAAGCCTCTATCTCGTAAAGCTCCGCGGCGTTCATGTGGATGTCCTGGTCTCCTGACCGAACGAAGGACCCACGGGTGATTCCTGCGGTTTTACGGTAGACGGGACGCATGCCCATGGGCATGCCGCCTACATGGGCAACGACCAGTGTCTTTCCATCGAAAGTCACGACTTCTATGCTCGGACTGATTTCGGGCTGCATCTCCTTGCACTGCTTCACAAGATCCTTCTGCAGCTTCTGGGCATCGTACACTCCTGTGACTGAGAAGCCGCTCTTCTCGTCTATGCCAAAAACGATGTCGCCACCATCGATCTGGTTCGAGAAGCTCGAGAGCGTGTCGTAGACCTTGGGCGTTCCGTTAAGAGCTGCCTTGACCTCAAGGTTGGGCGTTTCACACTTGCGAAGCAGCACGGATTTGATGAGGTCTTCTGATTCGGACATAACAATCCCTTCGCCATGCGACAACCATTGAGGTTCACGTAGAGTATGTTACAAAAACTTGACTAGTGACAAAAAACTTTGTATGTACATCTGCTTTGACAAAATTGAGTTTGATTGAATTAGAGCAGATGGATTAGGTTATTGAGGGAAGTCTTCTGTAACTTCCACATATTTGGTGCCAGAACTTTGTATGACAGAAAGAAAACATCTGCTATTTCTTTGCTGTGTACAGAAATTAAAGCTGCGGACGAGAGAATCTGGCCCGAGCGAATCCCCTGGAAGACGTAGCCGAGGTAGACCTCCACGCTGGCCGAGAGGACCTCGCGCTAACGTGCAACTTTTGCGTCTTGAAGCTGAGAATCCGATGCGACTTTTGCGAGCAAATAGGCGAATACAGCTACACCTTTTGCTGTTTTCCGAGATGAGGGGCTTGGAGGAGACGGATGAGAAAAAGGGAAAGCGCTGTTGAACCGCGTTTGAAATGGCAACCGAGGCCCCCTGTCGGCCCCGAGCAGGCGGGGCCTTGCATGAAAGTGCCCTATCGAACGGAATTTCGGGTTCGCTGCATAACTGGGCAAACGCAGCCGGCGATTAAGAGAAACCGATACACTGCGCTACGGGGCTGTCCGACGACGACAAACGCGGCGGACAATCGGCCCCTTCCTCGGAGTTTAGCGGTTTGTGTGAAACGACCGCCGCGTTTGCCCAGTTGCGCCGAAGTCGTTTTAACAGATACCGATAAACTCCGCCGGAACGGGGCGGAACGAGGCGAGAGGTACCGGCAGCGCGCTATGAGAAAAGGGGAAACTCCCCTTTTCTCATCTCGACCGTCAACTGAAACTGGCATCAAATGACGTCATATGATATCAATTGATGCTATTTTATGTGCGTTAACAGGCCGTTTGACTGAATGGAGGGCAATCATGACAACCGCAACCACGGTCCGTTTTGACGAGAAGGACAAGGCTGAGGCAACTAGCCTTCTGGCATCGATGGGACTCACGCTCAATGCCTACCTCGCCCTCTCGGTGAAGCAGCTTCTCAACCAGCGGCGGATACCGTTCGACATCGTGCCTCCGGATCCAGTCCCAAACGAGCAAACAAGGCGCGCGATTGTGGCGGCTGCGGCCGAGGAGGCGGGCCTCATCGCCGACGATGCAAGAAAGTTCGAGGACGTCGACAAGGCCATGGACTGGCTGAACGAGGAGTGAGGCATGTACGAGCTTGTATTCGAGCCCGCCTTTCGCTCTGGCTATCATCGGATAAAGCGCGCGTGGCCTGCCGTCGCCTACGAACTGCGCGGCGCCCTGGAGCTACTGCGCGTCAGTGGTGTGCTGCCTGCCGAATACGGCGCGCATGAGCTTTCCAACTCTGGTGGAAACTATAACGAGTGTATCGACTTTCACCTTTCCGATGGGGTTGCCGACGTCATCGTTCTGTATGTGCCGCACAAGTCGAACCCATCCATTCGCTTTGTGCGCATGGGGACGCACGAGGGGCTTTTTCGGGGCCCGAAAAGTAGAGCGGCCTGTGTGTAAGGCGGGTGTCAGAGAGACTGCTCCGCCTGGTCTTCACGCTCGACCCTCTTGTTCGATCAGCGAGACGGCGTGCGCCGCCTCAGCCAGGTGGAGTTCTTGAAGGAAGGCGGTATCTACTGAGGTCGCCCAAAGAGTCGCTGCGGGTAAAGAGTGGCTGTCTATTTGTTACCTCCGTCTCGATATTTTGCGACATGAACCGAACGAATGAGGATGTGCTGAAGCACTTCTCTGAAGCCTGCGGCCACCCTTTATTAACTCGCGGCATTCGTCTCTTAATAGGCTGATTGCGGCGGACGGATGGCATGGATGTCCGTCCGCCGCACCCCGGTTGTACGGATTGTCGAATGGCAAGGAACCCATCAGGGTTACTTCTGGACTAGCGGTATCGAGGTAGGCAAGCCAAATGCAGACATATCCTCCGTCGACAATGACGCACAGCTGAGGGCAATCAATCTCGAATTTCTGGCCGTGCTCTTTCTGTTGCGAACTGGATTCTGATAATCATGCTCGCTGGTCTATGGGAATCAGGAAATTGTTGACGAGCACAGGGTGCAGGCTCTTCTCAGTTGCTTCACCCATCGCGCTCTTTTCGGTGCCATAGTTAACGCGAACGTTATCTAAGCGAATCGCTCGTCCCCTCACCCCCCTCTCCGGTACTCCCTCGGCGTGCACCCCGCATGCTTCGCGAAGAACGCCGAGAACTTCCTCTGGTTGGCAAAGCCCACGGCTCGCAAGACCTCCAGCACGGAGAGTTTCCCTTCTCGCAACAGCGCCTCGGCCTTCTCCATGCGAGGGCGCGCAAGGTGGTCGGACACATCCTCGCCAAAGACGGCACGGAAGTAGCCCTTCAGGCTTGACTCGCTCACGCCCGCCTGCTCCGCAGAGCCCGCATCGGCACGCGCCTGGAGAGCTCGCGCAGTAGCAGCAGCGAGCTCAGGCGGAGAAGGGCAAGGTCGAGCGTGAGCTGCTCAAAGAGTGATGCCAGCGTGCCGAGCGGCCCCCAAGCCCGTCGAGGGAGTTGGTGAGGAAGGTCTCGCGATCTGCCAGGCTAATCGGTCGCAATCCCCGCCTAAAGGGCGAGGGGCTTCTCAGTAGCGTCGCATGCGCTCCTGGAAGAGGCTGCAGAGCATCTGTGCGATCTCGCGCGGGTCCTGCCCCATCCCGTCCGCGACCCAGGATATGAGCGAACCGGTAAGGGCGCTGCTGTAGGCAACCGCAAGCTCCTTCTCCTGCGCGCTGCGCTCGCTCGTAAGCGAAACCGCGAGGGTCCCGCGCTCGATCGCCTCGAAGAGGTAGCTCTCGGCGTGCCTCTTCCTAAGGCACCGGACAAGCTCCGCGTGCTCACGGAACGTCTCGGCAAGAAGCAGGATGTTGTCCTCCCGAATGTAGGAGGCAAACCCGCGTCCCTCCGAGACCTTCTTCTCGTAGCCATGGGCGATGCTGGCAACGTGGCGTTCCAGCACCTCCTCGATGCTGTTGTAGTTGCGGTAGAACGTCACGCGCGAGACCCCCGCCCGCTGCGTGAGCTCGCTCACGCTTATGGCCGAGAGTGGCTTGCTCTCCAGAAGCTCCACCAGGGCCTCGGCAAAGTAGGCGGTTGGAAGATCGTCGTCGCCCCATCGTCCCATGTGCAATCCCTCCCTGTTACACCCTGTAACATTCTGGCGCAACCTGTCTCTTTCTCCAAGCCGTCTGTTCCAATTGGCGGGGGAGGAGCCAACCTGACCAGGCCGTTTTCTACACTTGCTCACGGTTTTGGCCAATCAAGACAGGAGAGGTGCGCATCATGGACGAGAACGGATTCGGCAGCTGGAAGGTAGCGGTCATCGGGGCGGAGACCATGGGCCTCTGCATTGCCCAGCACTTTGCGATGCAGGGCAACGAAGTGGCACTCTACAACCGCACGCCGGCGCACCTCGACACCGCGCTCGCCCACATCCGCTCCAACATGGAGGGGCTCGTTCGCTACGGGATGGCGGAGGAGAAAGACATCGATGTGGTGCTCTCTCGCATTTCTCCCACGAGCGACATTGCCACGGCCGTGACCAGTGCCGATTACATCGTGGAGAACGTGGCCGAGAAGCCCGAGGTCAAGCAGACAGTCTTCGCCCAGATTGACGCCGCCGCGCGCCCCGGCGCCATTCTCGCGAGCGACATCTCGTCCATGGACATCTACCAGTTCATCAATGTGTCGCACCCCCGAGCGCCTCGTGATCACCCACTACTTCAACCCCGCCTACGTCATGCCCCTGGTGGAGGTCGTGCGCGGCCCCGAGACCTCGGATAAGACCGTCCAGTCGATTCGCTCCTTCCTCGAGGGGTCCAGCAAGACCGTGGCCGTGCTCAACGAGGTCATCCCCGGGTTCATCATCAACCGCTTCACGGCAGCCCCCTCGCGCGAGGCCTGCTCGATGGTGGAGGCCGGCTACGTGAGCTTCGAGGACGTGGACAAGGCAATCGTGGCCACCTATGGGCCGCGTTTCACCTTCGAGGGACCCTGCCGCCTCGGCGACTTTGTTGGTCTCGACGTCTGCGCCTACGTCTTCAACAACCTCTTCCCGACCCTGAGCAACGCCTCTTCGGTCTCTCCGCTCATCCTCAAGGACGTCCAGAAGGGCAAGCTTGGCGTCAAGAGCGGGGAGGGCCTCTGCGGCAGCTACGCCGACCCCGCGGCAGCCTATCAGGACCGCGACACCAGGCTCATCCGCACGATCAAGGCGATTCGCGACATCGATGCCAGCGAGCAGGGCGCCAACTGAGGCCGATGCCCAAGCCGGGCTTTACTCACGCGTGCCCTTTTCATGTGCATTATCAAGTACATAACTGGACACATCAGAGAAGGAATCGCATGGACGCCATCTATTCTGCGACCGCGCTGCGTGACCATCCGCGCGAGGTGAAGCAGGCTGCCCGCGAGCGGCTCGTGAGGATCACGGAAAATGGCAATGGCGCTTACGTGTTCTGCTCTGAGGAGGTTTTCCAGCGGGAAATAGACGATGCCGTTGAGCGGGCACTCTATGTTCAGCACGTCTCTGACGCAATAGACCGCGGTCGTGCGGATATTGCCGCTGGTCGGTATGTGGAGGGCATCGAGGCGGCGAAGGCTGCGGTCGCGAGCAAGCGGGCCTCCCATGGCGCGGCTTAGGTTTTCCGAGGAGTTCATCGAGCCTCTCGCCGGGCTTGATAAACGGGTCGAGGAGTCCGTATGGAAGAAGCTCGCGCTCGTGGAGAGCTTCTCGGACGTTGGCTCGTCCCTGGTCGAGTCCTCGCTCAGACACGCGTACGGTTCTACCTGCCTTAAGGTGGTTGCGGCAGGCTATGACGTGCTCTACGAGCGTGGCGAGAAGGGCAATGATGGCGAAGAGGCCATCGACGTCCTTGGAATTGTGAATCAGAGGGCCGTGCGCTAGCGGCCGCGGAGAGTGGAGTCTATCGACGAGTTGCGGATTATTGGGGAGCTTGGACCGGTGTGTGAGGGTAGGTGGGTTGGCTTCTGCCGGGTGTCCGGACCCGTCGCGCACGACAGCAGTCCCCTAGGAGTGCTGTTGAGAAGGAACTGGACGTTCGGTGGCCTCTCTGGGTCAAATTTCGTCCGGATTATTCTCAACAGCGCCGGAGGGTGGTTCGGGATGGGCAAGCCGCGTGCTGCCCGCGTGTCGCCCGGGCACCTGCTCGGTGCTGGATGGCACAGATTGACGGTTGGGCTACGGTTTTTCGGGGGTACCTCGAGTATCGAACGGTTTGAAGTCTGATAAACCGCAGGTCAGCGAATTGCCACCAACCCGCAGTCACATAAGAACTCTTACCAAAACTGCTGCCAACCGGAAGTCCGTTTAAACTGCCGGCAAGGCGACGGCTCCTGCCCCCTTACGCAAACGCCATGAGCGTCTTTCCGCTCATGAAATCGTGCCACAGCCCCAGGCCACGCCCGCGCGCGTCGTACAGGCGAATGCATGCCGCAATGTCGGGGTCCGCCGTGGCTGCATCGAGACCCACCTGCGGCAGGTTGGAAAGCACGCCACGGTCGAAGACGGTCGCGCCGCGCTCAAGCGCCGCGCAGTAGAGGATGTCCTGCTCGACGAGGTCCTGGAACATGTGGCTGCCATACGACAGCTCGGGGGAGAAGCCGTGCGCGGCATCGGCGTACTCGACAATCGCCCGGAAGGCGGCTATCTCGGCAAAGGTGACGGGTACGCCCAGGTCGGGGGACGAGGTCCCAATCCGGCCGGGTACGAGAAGCACTGCGGTTGCGCCCGCCGCCTCGCGTACCTTGCGCGCGGCCTCGCCAACAGCGCGCGCTACGCCCGGCCGCTTGCCGTGCGGACATGCCCGATAACCTGCGGCATCGACCACGCAGACAAAGTCGATACCCGTCTGCATCGAGGCGCCCATGGTGTTCTCGGCAGCGCGGAGCAGCACCGGACCAGACGCGGCAGGCACCTCAACGGATCCCGTGCCCTTGAAGGACTGCAACGGCCGGCATTGCAGCAGGTTGATCACAAAGCGTGGCTCGGTCTCCTCGCCACTCGCCCTGTCCACGTTCACGGTGAACTCGATGTCGACGGCGTAGTCGTACGCCTCCTGCAGCGCGCGCAGGATCTTGCGCATGGCTGTGGTGAAGCGCCGGTCGCCCGCAAGCCCCGCGCACGAGGCAAACGTTACCTCTCGCCGCTGGCCGCGGTCGCGCAGCATGCGCTCGGCCTCGCGGTCGTGCTCCATCACCATGGGTCGTACCGATGCCGGCATGAGGGGTGCGATGTCTGTGCAGAGCTTCTCGGCAAATGCGCTGCCCGCGAGGTCGATAAGGTCGCATCCGCGCTGGCAGAAGCGGTGCCGATCCGCATCTGTGACCATCGTGGTGGCGTTTGGCCTGTCCAGGCTCACAAGCCGCGGGTAGTCGCGCTCGGTGCGGTCCACCGCCTTTGTGCCAAGGCCCATCACCAGCCTAAGCATGCCGGCGGAGGGGTCCATGTCCGGAAGCCAGCAGTATGCGCTGCGAGAATAGCCAATGCCCGCGGCCGTTGGCATGAAGTACGCGTCGCCATAGCGAGAACCACTCACGCGCTGCACGAGAAGCGCCATCTCCTCCTCGGCCGTGTCCAGGCCGTTGCGCCGGCGATATTCCAGCGCCGAGGGGTTCATGGTCGACGCGTACACGCGCTTGACGGCGCGCTCGAACTCGCGAAGCCGCTCCTCGGGGTCACCCACGTTGGGCAGGAAGACCGAGTCGTACTTGCCGGCGAAGGCGTTCCCAAACGCGTCCTCAAGGCAGCTGGACGATCGCACAATGATAGGAACCTGACCAAAGTAGTCCAGGATGCGGCGAAAGCCCTGCTCGATCTCGGGCGGGAAGATCCCGTTCTCGATGCCCTGCGCCAGCGCGTCCGCCACGCGCAGGTAGTCGTCACCGCGCTGCGCGATGCGCAGCGGCCACAGGTCATTCTCGACGATGAACGTATAGAAGACGTCCGTGCCCACGTAGAATGAGTCGTGTGGCTCCAGCAGGCCAACAAGTTCGGGTAGGTTCTTCTCGACAATCTTCCTCGACAGCAGCATGCCGCAGGACTTGCCGCCAACCATGCCGGTCCCCACCATGCGCCGCCGCACGTCAAAGTAGTCGGTGGGCGAGAAGTACTTTTGCACAAGCGTGCGCATGCGCGGGTCTCTCGTCATCATCATGTTGCACATCTTGCGGCAGTTCTCGCGCATGTCCTCGCCGTGCTGGTAGCTGGCGCGTGCCTGCAGGAAGAACCGGTCCCAGGAGTCTATGTCGCGGTCGGCGGCGCCGTTCATCTCCTCGCTCATGCGCGCGTAGAAGCGGCTGGTGTCGACGCCGGAGGTGAGGGCGCGCACCTCTCCCGTTGCAAGGTCAAGACGATGCGCGAGAAACATGGTGGGGGAGTAGCGGCGCCAGACCTTGAGGGGGTGGATGAAGAGGCCGCCCTCGTCCGGTGAGACGTCAATGAGGAGCTGCGTCGTGTCGTGGATCTTTGCGATTGCGGCAAAGGAGTGGTCGCCCTTGATGATGGGGAAGTACGCCACCGTGTCGAGCGAGAACAGATACGGGCAGGTGAGACGGAAGAAGTTGCCCATGGTGAGGTCGGCGGACCATGCAACCTGCAGGTCGGACAGGCTGTCGAACACGTAGAACGCCTCGGGCCCCTCGCGCGTGATCACGTCGTGCACCTGCATGGTGAAGGTCTCGAAGCCCTTCCTGGGGTCGAGGTCGACCTCGACCACGCCGGGCGTGCCGCGGGCGATGATCCGTCTGTGAGAAGCAAAGCGCAGGTAGATAACGTTTCTGCCGTCTGCCACCGAGCGGCCGACAAAGGCGTCTGCAATGGGCCGGAACTCGTCGAGCGAGCTAACCTGCCAGACCACGTTGTCGCCCAGGCGGATGGAGTCGAGCACCTTGTCCAGGCCGTCGATGCCGCTGGGTACACGATCGAACGCCGCCATGTCTGCCTCCTCGCGTAGGTTGAGGCAATCCTAGCCGGTCGCAGGGCGTCGGCTGCGCAGCTTCTGGCTGGTGGACGGCTGCGGTTGGCTGGCGGTTGGGGCGGCTCGGGAAAACCTGCGGCTGGCTGGCGGTTGGGGCGGCTCAGGAAAACCTGCGGCTGGCTGGCGGTTGGGGCGGCTCGGGAAAACCTGCGGCTGGCTGGCGGTTGGGGCGGCTCAGGAAAACCTGCGGCTTAATAGCAGTCGCGGACAGGGGGCGTCGAGAAGAACCGCAGGTAGATGACCTGGCCCATCTCGCCAGCCTTCTATTAAGCCGCAGGTTTTGATTGGCTGGCCCGCCGCCCGCGTGCCATCCGCCCGTGAGCCGCCCGCCGCCCGCCGTCCACCGCCGCCCGCCGACAGCCCAATGCCATAGCCACAAACTATGACCATCGATAGAAGATAGGTAGGCTCTTATGTCTCGCCCTTCTGCCATCATTGATGGAGAACAAATTTGCAACCATCCCATCCGAAAGGGAGCAACCATGTCTACCTCCACGCTCAAGCAGCCGCCCTACACCTACGACATCGTTGGCAGCTTCCTCAGGCCGGAGCGCCTGAAGAATGCCCGCGCCGAGTACGCGGCCGGAAAGATCGACCAGGCCCAGCTCACGGCCGTTGAGGACGAGTGCATCGCCGAGCTCGTGCAAAAGGAGAAGGACGCCGGCCTGCGCGCTGTCACCGACGGCGAGTTCCGGCGCGCCATGTGGCACCTGGACTTTCTCGCCGCGCTCGACGGCGTGGAGGAGATCTCTGCCGACACCTGGTCCGTGGAGTTCAAGGGCCCCAAGCCCAAGGGCGCGCAGCTGCGCTTCACGGGCAAGATTGACTTTGGGCCAGATCACCCGTTCCTCGAGCACTTCCGTCGCCTCCAGAAGATCGCGGGCGGCTACCCCACAAAGCTGACCATCCCCGCGCCCTCTATGCTGCACCTCATTCCCTGCGTGCGCGGCAAGGCCACGTACCGGCCCATCGACCGCTACGCGGGGTCGGACGGCGACGAGCGCCTCTTCGAGGACATTGCCGTGGCGTACCAGCACGCCATCAAGGCCTTCTACGACGAGGACTGCCGCTACCTGCAGTTTGATGACACGAGCTGGGGAGAGTTCTGCGACGCGGACAAGCGCGCCGCCTACGAGGCCCAGGGCATCGACCTCGACGCCGTGGCCAAGCGCTACGTGGAGACCATCAACCGCGCGCTCGAGGCAAAGCCGGCGGACATGACCATCACGACGCACATCTGCCGCGGTAACTTCCGCTCGACCTGGTTCTCCTCGGGTGGCTACGAGCCGATCGCAGAGACGCTCTTCTCGCACGCCAACTACGACGGGTTCTTCCTCGAGTACGACTCCGACCGCGCGGGCGACTTTGAGCCGCTGCGCCACATCCGCGACCAGGTTGTGGTCCTGGGCCTGGTGACGTCCAAGTTCCCCGAGCTAGAGGACGAGGACGCCGTCATCGCGCGCATCCACGAGGCCGAGAAGTACGTGCCGCTCGACCGCCTGCGCCTCTCCACGCAGTGCGGCTTCTCCTCGACCGAGGAGGGCAACGTCCTCACCGAGGACGACCAGTGGGCAAAGATCGCCCTGGTTCGCCGTATCGCGGAGCGCGTCTGGGGAGAGTAAGGGGCGTTGGATTGGAGCTGCGGTGCAGCGCGCTGTCCCGTGCTGCTCCGAGCCCTTCGCTGCCACACATTCGTTGCTCGAATCTGTGACGACCTGTGCGCGTCACACAATCGGTCCCGAATGTGTGGCGGCTAATGTGTTACGCCCAGCAGCGTGGAGCCATAATTGCCTTCGCGCTGTGGCCTTGGACTTCTCCGCGGGTACAATCGATGTCGTAGGGAAAGCAACGACGAGCGAGGTGACGGTACCGATGGCCATGCTTTTGGTCCCCATCGTTCTTGTCGCCTGCATCTGGCTTGCGTCCGAGACCCGCTTTGGGCAAACGGATGGTCCTAGGCGCTTGGATGGGCCCCCTTTTACCTCTCAGGGACGGCTTTGGCTTGCGCTGGGCTCGCTTGTCCTTTCGATTGTCATGGCCAAGCTCGGCATCCCGTTCTTTTTCGTGCTTCTCCCGCCCGTCTTTCTTGTCTTCCGGTCGGGTTCGCGTCGGGAGTAGAACGTCCACTGGGTTGGGCGACGCCACACTATCCTCCATTAACTTTCCCCAGGTAAAACAGAATCAGCGTGAACTGAGGAAAGTACAGTCTGGGGGCTGCGCATGGACATCTACATCATTCGACACGGACAGACAGATGCCAACCTGCGGCACGAGCTGCAGGGGAGAAGGGACATCCCTCTTAACGAGAAGGGCTTGAGCAGGCACGGCGCGTGCGGACGTTTCTCGACGAGTGCGGAATCGCGTTCGATAGGGTCTACTCGAGTCCGCTTGGCCGTGCGGTCGAGACCGCACGGATCGTCTCGGGCGGAGGTGTGCCGGTTGAGACGGACGACCGCCTGCTCGAGATGGACTATGGCCCCTACGAGGGGATGGACCTGCGGGAACCGGTGCCGGAGGTCGTCACGTTCTTTAGTAACTTTGTCCGCAACCCCGCGCCCGCCGGCATGGAGCCGCTTTCATCTGTGACGGCGCGGGCGGGCAGGTTCATCGAGGACGTGGCGCATGCGTCCGGGGAACGCGTCCTTGTCTCCACGCACGCAACCCTGATGAAGGGCATCCTAGAGTACCTCACGCCCGAGCCGCGCGGGGGCTACTGGTCGAAGTTCATTGGGAACTGCGCCGTCTACCAGTGCGTTTATCGAGACGGGGCGTTCAGCGTGCCGGTGGAGGTCGTTGACGCCGAGCGCTGATGAGGTCAGACGCGCTTCGATTGAGACGCTGCCTGGACCGGTTGGCTCTCGCGTGCGGGCGTCCCCCTACCTCCCACTACCTCCCCCGGAGTGCTTGAGAAGGAACCGGACGTTCTGCGGCATTTCTGGCACCGAATCCGTCCAGATTCTTCTCAACAGCGCCGGCGTGGGGTACGGGGCGGGCAAACCGGGGGGGCGTCGGGGGCGCGCTGGCGCGCATTTGCGGTTAGGCTACGGTTTTTCCGGAGTATCCCAAGTACAAAGCGGTTCGAAGGCTGATAAACCGCAGCTCAGGCAATTGCATCTGTGCCTGTGACACATAAGGGTTCGAACAAAAACTGCTGCCAACCGGAAGTTCGTTTGGCGTCAGTCGCCGCCGCGTCTCTCACTGCGGCCGACGCTCTTCTCGTTTAGCTACCATGGTCCCCAATAGACAAGAAGAGGGAGAACCCATGGCAGACGAGACAAGCGGGCAGACGGCAGCCGGTGAGCAGGCTGCGCGCGAGAGCGGCGTCATCGACTTCAACGCTGAGGCGGTTCGTCTCGGCGACCACATTGTGCGCGGAACGGCGGCCGACGGCCAGGTGCGCGCCTTTGCAGTGACTGCGCGCGCGAGCGTCCAAGAGCTGCACGAGCGCCACCAGACCTCGCCCGTCGTGAGCGCCGCACTGGGGCGCCTCCTGATGGCGGGCATGATGATGGGCGCCATGTCCAAGAACGACGACGAGCTCATTACCCTTGTGATTCGCGGCGAGGGTCCCGTGGGCGGCCTCACCGTGACCGCGAACAACCGCGGCCAGGCCAAGGGATTCGCCAACCATCCGCACGTGTGGCTACCGCTCAACAGTGCGGGCAAGCTCAGCGTGGGCGAAGCCGTGGCGGGGGAGAACCACACGGGGACGCTCTCGGTGGTCCACGACCTGCCGGGCATGGAGCCGTATTCCAGCGAGGTTCCACTTGTCTCCGGCGAGATAGGGGACGACCTCACGTACTACTTTGCCGCAAGCGACCAGGTGCCAACCTCGCTGGGCGTGGGCGTGCTGGTGGATACCGACCAGAGCATTCGCCAGGCGGGCGGGTTTATCGTGCAGCTGATGCCGGGCTGCGAGGACGCAGTGGTGGACCGCCTGGAGAAGAACCTCACCGGCACGCGTTCTGTCACGGACCTGCTGGAGGAGGGCATGAAGCCCACGGACGTCCTTCACCACGTGCTGGATGGTCTCTCGTACCAGGAGCTGGACGTCATGCCGGCGGAGTTCCACTGCGGCTGCAACCGCGAGCGCGCCACCCGCGTGGTGCTGGCGCTTGGCCGCGACGAGCTGGAGGACATGATTTCCAAGGACGAGCCCGCCGACGTGTACTGCCACTTCTGCGGCGAGCACTACCACTTCGAACCGAACGAGCTGCGCGACCTGCTGCGATGAGGTACCTTGCCAGTCACACGTAGGTCCTTCTCGCGCAGATAAAACCTCACACGTGGTTTCTCTTTTGAGGCGTGGGACGGCAAAATCACAGTTGAGAGTGAGGAGAAATCAAAAAAGAAACAACACGTGTGAGGTATGCGTGTGAGGTATGCGGTTCGAGAAGCTCGCGTCGAGGTCCAGTCCCTACAGCCGCGTGACGGTCTGCGCCAGCTCCTTGCGCGAGGAGTGATTGGGCAGCGGGCCCGCGCCCTCGGCTGCGTAGCCAAGGTCGATCGCGCAGAGAACCACTTCGTTTGCCGGCAGGCCAAAGGCCTTCGCGGCCTCCTCGGGGCTAAAGCGATTTACCCAGCAGGAGTCAACGCCCTCGTTTGCGGCAGCAAGGATCATGTGGGTCGCCACGATGCTTGCGTCTTCGACTCCCGAGGTGCGCTCGCTGCCGGGGTAGGTGTAGACGTTCTCGTTGTCGAACGCGACGAGAAGGACGGTCGGTGCGCCGTACCGGCAGGGTGTGAGCCCGTCGAACTTCTCGAGCGCCTCGGCGGATTGCAGCACGTAGACGTGCTGCTCCTGCAGGTTCTTCGCGGTTGGCGCCACGCGCCCGGCCTCGAGGATCGCCGCCAGCTTTTCGTCCTCCACGGCACGGTTGCTGTATTTCTTGCAGGCGTAGCGGTTCTTGATGACGTCAGTGAACTCCATGGGGCCTCCTCTGGTTGGTCGAGCTTGCGTGTGACTGGCTCAGTGTAGCCGTGGACTGGGGTTGCGGTCACGGCGCTGCCCCGCGACCACGACCGCAAGCAGCTTGCTACAGCTCAATCCACTGGCGAACGCCAAACCCGCGCTTCCGCAGCGTGCTGCACAGATAGTCGATGCGCGTGGGCGTAACCTCAATCAGGTGCAGCTTGGTGCGCATCTTCTCGAGCTTCTCGCCGGTGAGCTTCTTTTCCTCTGCGGCGCGCGAGAACTTCTCGCTCATGGGGTCGACGACCTCTGCGGTACCCGTGACCTGCAAGCTCTCGAGCCTGCCGAACTCGTACGAGGGCTCGAAGACGGCAAGGCACACGTTGCGGTTCTCCTTGAGCGCATGGAACTTGAGTCCGCCTTCCGAGAAGATCCAGAATTTGCCGTCACGGTAGGTGTACTCGAGCGGGGTGCAGCGGACGAGGTCGGCCGACGCCGTTGCCATGGCGCAGATTTGATGCTCGCCGAGAAACGCATCGATTGCCTTGCGCAGCTCATCCTCGGGCATGCGGGCAGAGGTCGCGTCCCCCTCGGTCCAGTATTCTGCGGCCTCGTCGAATTCCTCAGGTGTCATGGCGTGTCCCTTCCTTTGCGGTTGGCCGACGCAAGCAAGGGCAATGCGCCGGCCGGACGTCTTTTGCTTGAGCTCCATTATCGCTCTCGCGCGTTGTTACCGGTGCGTCGAGAAGGGCTGGCCGCTACCAGGGAAAACGCGACGGCAGCGCGTCGGTCCGGTAACAACGGGCTTGCGCTGCTCGGCGCTGTTACCGGCTCGTCGAGAATTGCGGCTCTCAACTGGGAAGACGCGCCGGCAGCGCGACGTTCCGGCAACAACGGGGGCGCGGGGCCACGCGTTGTTACCGGCTCGTTGGATGTCGCCGGCTAATTGCCTGTTGGGGTAGTGTTGCCCGCGACGAGCCGGTAACAATGGGGCCGAGACCTCCTGCGTTGTTACCGGCTCGTCGAGAATTGCGGCTCTCAACTGGGAAGACGCGCCGGCAGCGCGACGTTCCGGTAACAACGAAGCCCCGGGGTCTCAATGCTAGGGGATAAATATGACATAACAAATATGCGGCGCTCGGCGCAGGCGAGCGCCGCTCCCAACCCGACGACACAAGGAGGATGCCATGGCGGTTACGTTCCCTAAGGGCTTCTATTGGGGCGGCGCAACGGCGGCCAACCAGATCGAGGGCGCGTGGGACCAGGACGGCCGCGGCCCCTCGGTTGACGACCACTTCCTGGGCGGCAGTATCACTACGCCACGCATGATCACCCGCGACATCGACCCCGCGCGCTTCTACCCCAACCACGACGGCATCGACTTCTACCACCGCTACAAGGAGGACATCGCCCTCTTTGCCGAGATGGGCTTCAACATGTTCCGCCTGTCCATCTCGTGGTCGCGCATCTTCCCCAACGGCGATGACGAGAAGCCCAACGAGGCGGGTCTTGCCTTCTACGACAACGTGTTCGACGAGCTGGCCAAATATGGCATAGAGCCGCTGGTCACGCTCTCGCACTACGAGATGCCCTACCACCTGGTGGAGAAGTACAACGGCTGGGAAAGCCGCGAGCTTATCGGCCTCTTTGAGCGCTATTGCAAGACGGTGTTTGAGCGCTACCAGCACAAGGTGCGCTACTGGCTCACGTTTAACGAGATAAACTGCGGCACCATGGACATGGGCAACCTCTTCGAGACAAGCATGATCCAGGGTTTCGAGGGGCCGGCGTCCGCCTCGCACACTACCATGCAACAGCGCTACCAGGCGCTTCACCACCAGTTTGTGGCGTCGGCACGCGTGGTGCGCTACGCGCACGAGCACTACCCGCAGTTCAAGATGGGCAACATGGACTGCTTCATCCTCTCGTACCCCGGCACGTGTGACCCGGCGGACCAGATGGCCTGCCTCTCCGAGATGCGCCGCGTGAACTGGTACTGCTCCGATGTTCAGGTGAGGGGCGCGTACCCGTCATACGCTAAGCGCTTCTGGCGCGAGAACGGCATCGAGCTTAAGATTGAGGACGGCGACCTCGACGACCTGGCTGCAGGCACCATCGACTTCTACACGTTTAGCTACTACATGAGCGGCCTCGTGAGCACGCACGAGATGCAGCAGGTGGAAGGCAACATGAGCGAGGCCGGCCGCAACCCCTACCTCAAGAGCACGGACTGGGGCTGGCAGATAGACCCGGAGGGTCTGCGCATTGCCCTCAACCAGATCTACGACCGCTACCAGATCCCGATGATGGTGGTCGAGAACGGCATGGGCGCCCTGGACGAGGTCGTCGTGGAGAACGGCGAGGAGCGCATCCACGACCAGTACCGCATCGACTACCTGCGCAGTCATGTGCGCGCCATAGGGGAGGCCGTGGATGACGGTGTGGACCTCATGGGCTACACCTGGTGGGGACCCATTGACCTGGTCTCGGCCGGCACGGGCGAGATGCGCAAGCGCTACGGGTTCATCTACGTGGACAAGCACGATGACGGCACAGGCACGTATGAGCGCCGTCGCAAGGACTCGTTCTTCGCGTACCAGAAGATCATCAAGTCCAACGGCGCCGAGGGGTTGTGAGACAAAGGGAGTCTCCCTTTGTCTCATGCCCTTATTAATGTCGCGACCCTCGGCTATCGTGTGAGGCAACGATAGCCGAGGGGATGGTGGTCGCCATGGCAGAGTACGACGATGCGGATTGCATGACATCCGAGCAGGTCATCGAGGAAGTTCTTGCAGGGCTAAGCGACAAGGACATCCAGACGATTAGGACGCACCCCTCGTCCTCCGAGATGCATTTTGGGCTTGGGCTCTACATTCGCAACAAGTACATCCACAGCGGCCGTATGATTTGGACGCGCAGAGATCGCAGAGATCCGGATGTGATGTCCTCTGCAATCACTGAGGAAATAGCCAGGAGGCTTCTCCCCGAGTACAACGATTATCCGCTGGCGTTCAAGCTTGCGGGTGGTTTTGGAATCTACCCGTCCGTGCACAACTACGCCTTTAGCCTTGGGGTTGGCGACGCGCTCATACGCTGCGTCGCGAGGCACTACCTGGCTTTGGCTTCTGCTGATGAGGACTTCAGGCGGGCGGTGAAGGACCTGGCGCTGTCCTCAAATACAAAGGCGAAGGTCAGCTCGCTTCTGGAATACAGCAAAGTTAACTACCCAGGCGAGGAGCCCAACTGGGACGTACTCGTAGATTTCGATAGCCTGGTGAAACTCGAGGAACCGCGGAGGAACGCTGAGGAGCAGTTCTCCGAGGAAGTTGCCGATGACATGATGAGCGCTGACGGCTCCTTGGAAGCGGCACGAGCGAGCGGCCTCATCTCGGAAGATGAGGTCGATGAGCTGCTGCGTGTATCTCGTACGCTGCGCAGCAAAGCAGATAAATACGACCATCCGGTCTTCCTGCCGCCTGCGCTCATCTTTCTCGCAAACCCTTCTTTCAAGGGTACGGAAAGGTGGAGTTGTGCAGAGGCCTCTCTCCAGTGGTTCCTCAAGAGCGTCAGGCGTAGTGACTATCGGGAAATCCTCCCAAAGTGGTTGTTCAGCGATCCCGACGTTGCGCTCATGGCGCTCGGTGTTGACGGCAAACTGCTTGCTGCCATGCCAGATCATACGGATGATCTGCGGTTTGTTTGCGCGGCAGTCCACAGCAATCCGTTGGCAATCGAATACGCAAGCGATGGGCTCAAGTCCAATCGGGACGTGCTTAAGGCGGGATTGTCGAGCGGGTTCCAATCCGTCTTAGGTCACAAACCCTACAGCGAGCATACGGATGATGACGAACTGGTTGCTATTGCGGTCAAGGCGAGTTGCACGAACTTCGCCTACGCCTCCGAGCGTTTGAGGGACGATGTTGACATGGCGATGCTTGCGATAGAGGCCTCGAAGAACGATAGTCTGATAGATAACTTCTACGACAAGCTGGGAAAGCACATCCGGTCTTGCCGTGACATCGTTGAGGCAATCGCGCAGTGTCCTTATATCCCCAACGAGTTCCCTCCCAAGCGGTATCGCGATGACGATAGGGTCGGGGAGCTCTTGGCAGACGAATCCGTCCACGGAGACCATTTCTCGTTGTACTGGATGAGCAGGCGGATAAAGGATCGCTACATGGACAGCGACGAGCTCGAGCGCTGGGGAGACGATCCGACCTGGTAGTGAGTGAGGTGTGTGGCTTCTCGCGTCCCCGAGCGGCGAGAAACGTCAGATAGATGGTCGATAATCGGACGGGAGCTAAGCGCATCGTTATCATTCAGCTAACCAACTATCCACGAGCTGAGCTTTCGTAATTGCGATTGCTTGGAATAACGATTGGATCGGCTATGTCAGAGAATAGCTCCGAAGAGAATAAGCTCCAAGCTCCAAACCCAGTTGAGGTAGTAGGCGGAGCGATGGCCGCCGCTGCTGGTGCAGTTGCCGATGCGGCCGCGCAGGGTGCAAAGGCGGCTGCTGCCGGCGCAAAGCAGGTGCACCAGATGTTCGGAGGGGAATACGGCGGGGAGTTTGAAGGCAACGTCAGGGGCGAAGATGGCCGGTATCTCGTTCCCGACCCCCTGCTGGACGCTCGTGAGCTCAAGGAGATCGAATCCCTTAAGGAGCGCTATGAGCGCTTCGTAGAACCCGGGTTCCTGGCAAAGGCAGGCAAGGCCGTTTCAGATGCAACCCCACAGCCGGTGAAAGACGCTGCGGGAGCAGTTGGTGGTGCCGTTGCCGATACGTTCAATGGCCTATCTAAGCAGGAGCTCATTGCTGGTGCGCTCAAGTTTGCGGCGGAAGGATACGACAAGCTTGAGGAACAGGCGGTAAAGACCACCGTAAGCAGAGACTACGTGCTTCAGAGAATCGATGCCGGAAAGCAGGACGAGAAGGTCTCTGCATTTGATGAGATTTGCCTGCTACGATCCTACGATCTTGCAAAGGTTGTCGCAGACGAGCGCCTCCAGCACATGGGGCTTGCCTTGGCAGAGGGAGGCGGTCTTGGGGCCATAGGTTTCTGGGGGCTCCCAGCTAACCTGGCAATCAGCATGTTCATATACTTCAGGGCGGTTCAGTCCGTGGCTATGTTCTACGGTTACGATACGAAAGGCGATCCCACTGAGCTTGAGATCGCTAGTAAGGTGTTCTCTCAGGCGATGTCACCCTCCGAATCCGGCTCAGAAACCGCGAACAACTATGTCGGCAAGATCCTCCTGTACGGAGAGACGGTTGGATTGAAAAAGGCAGCCAAGAAGGGCTGGCAGGCAATGGCCGAGTCGAAGGGTGCGGCGCTGCTTATTGCCCAGATGAGGGCGATGGCCAACAAGGCCGCACAGAACGCCCTTGAGAAGAGCGGCCAAAAGGCGTTGGAGGCAGGCATTTTCACTAACGTATTCAAGGAGGTGGGCAGCAAGCTCACCTTAAAAAGCATCGGAAAGATGGTGCCCGTGGTTGGGGCAGGGTTTGGGGCACTCTTCGACACTGCGCAGATGAATCGGGTTCTTGACTTCGCGGACGTCTTCTACCGCAAGCGCTTCATTCTGGAAAAGCCTGAGAGGGTTGGAGAGCTAACGGGCACTAACCTGCTGCCTGAATGAGTCAAAGTGAGACAAAGGGAGACTCCCTTTGTCTCATGTCTTGCAGTGCAGCCTGGCATGGGGTCGTGTAGAATTACCCTACAAATAGTTCAATTTGCATGTGTTTGTAGGGTAAGGTTGCAACTATGCCGATTCTCGAAAATACGCTTGAAGAGGAATATGCTCGGTCGCTTAGGGTGACGGCTGCCTTGGAGCGAGAGATTGCGGGACTGCCAAAGGGCAGCATCCGCAAGCGCGAGATTGGCGGCCACGAGTACTACTACCTGCAGTGGCGTGAGGGAAAGAAGGTCAGGAGCCTCTACGTCAAGCGTGAGGACCTCGCTGAGCTTCGGCGTCAGCTAGAACTGCGCAAGTCGCACGAGGAGGCGCTCAAGGAGCAGGAGGAGTCGCGCAAGCTCATTGAGCGAGCATTGGGGAGAAAGCCCGTATGATTACGCAGGCGGAGGATTTCGAGCGGTTCTTGCGCGTTCTGGATAGGCAGGGATGCCTCCCTGATGTAATGGTGGTTGGCTCTTGGGCGGAGTTCCTCTATCGAGAAGCACGGCTGCTCAATGGTTTCGAGCCCAACCTGAAGACCATGGATATCGATTTCCTTGTTCGCAATATGCGAAAGCCGCAGCCTCCGGTAAATGTGCTGGTGGCCGCGAGAGAAGCGGGCTATGTGCCTGACGCAGACTATCTTGATGGAACAACCAAGATTTATAGCGATTCGGGTCTGGAGATTGAATTTCTTATTGGTAAGAAGGGTGCAGGTCGTGAGGCAGCCCTGAAAACCAATATTGGTGTGACTGCGCAGGCCTTATGGCATTTGGACATTTTGTCGAAGCATCCTGTGATTGTGCGATGGAGGGGGCTCGACATCACCGTACCCACTCCTGAAGCCTATACGGTCCACAAGATGTCAATTAACAATGAGCGCGGCCCAAAGGCGGAGAAGGATGCGAGCGCAATCGCAGGGCTATGGCCGCTTCTCGACCATGAAAAGCTTGATGCGGTGCTCAGTGAGATTAATAAAAAGGAGCGAGCAAGGGTCGATGCGTTCATTGCCGAGCATCATTTATCGAAATAGAGCTAGGTAAACCGACTCTTTACCGGGGACGCATCGCATGCGCATGTTACCTGGTCGCACAGCTTATGCATAGACTCGCACCAGCAACTCCCTAATTTATGTCGCGACCCTCGGCTACCGTGAGTGAGACAGTGGGAGACCCCCTTTGTCTCACTCACGCGAGGGGATGGTGGTCGCCATGGCAGAGATCGGGCCCACGGCAGAGGAGCTCAGGCGTGCAATACGCGAGGTGCGCTCGGACATCCTGGACATAGTCACGGCAATCGAGGACATCAAGCTCCAGCAGATCCCCCAGATATACAGCGACTACGCCCTCAAGATCGGCTGCTGGGAGAAGGAGCTCCTCGAGGCAGAGGTGGCCGCCTGCCGTGCCAAGAGGCGCTATGCCATCATACAGGCGCAGGTCAACCAGGGCAACGCCCCGTAGTACGAGAGCATCGAGGCCCAGCTCGGCGAGGAGCTCTCCGACTGGACCGCGAGGGCAGAGGAGGCTCAGGCCGCCTACGAGCAGGCGCTCGCGTGGAACATGGCACGGGTGCCCATGGCGCCGGCCGACACTGAGGAGCTGCACAAGCTCTACCGCACGCTCATGAAGCGCCTGCACCCAGACGTCCATGTGGGAGAAGACGAGAAACGCGCCGAGTACTTCGCGCTTGCCCAAAAGGCCTACCAGGACGGTGACATTGTGGTGCTTCGCTCGCTCGAGGCGGCGACGCGGCACTTTGATCCCAAGGATGACCTTGCGGAGGAGGAAGACACCAATGCTCTGGCCACGGAGCTGGAGCTCCAGCAGGTCGAGCGCTCTGCCATGAGGAAGCAGCTCAATGAGCTTGAGAACTGCGAGGACATGCAGCTGGGGAAGCTCCTCCAAGACCCGGAGTGGGTGAGCTCCCGCACTGCGGAGCTGCGCGAGGCCATCGAGGAGTGGGAGCGCACCCAGCGAGAGTTCGACTTGCGCGTTGCCAAGCTGAGGGAGGCCATCGATGGGGACTGAGGGAGCAACGCCGAACAGCTCGGCCGGCCTGGTGCCCGTCCGCCCCGGCGGTGCCGGCGCCATCATCCAGGCGATGCACGGGAAGGGCGGCATGGGCATAGAGATCCCCAAGCCCTTCTCGCGGCCAATCTGCCTTGTGCCGGACACGCGTATCGCGGGCACCACCCACATGGATGACATTGACGAGCTGGCCCCAAAGCTCTCCGAGGGCGAGCGGCTCTCGCTGGTTCGCGAGAAGGACAACAGGTACGACGAGTGGTGCATTAGGGTGAACACGTCGGCCGGCAGGCGCCTGGGCTTTGTCCCCGCGGACGTCAATGAGATTCCCGCCCGCCTCATGGACGGCGGGAAGGCGCTCTACGCGGAGGTAAACAAAGTCGAGAAGATCGGCGGCTGGTGGAAGATTGGGATGGGAGTGTGGCTCGATGACTGAGTGGCATGGTGACGATGACGGCACCCTCAACGCTCCAGTGTTTGGCTGGATGTGGCCCGAGAAGGTACCTGGTGGCGGGCCCAACATGGAATCCGGCCTTCCGCTGGTATGGATCACGCAGCAGGTGGTGGAGCCGCAGGATGGCAGGACCGGCCGTCGGTGCGTCTTTTGCTACGACCCAGAGGACGATCCGGCCGGAGAATTGGCTCTGGACGCGGGTGCGGACTACTACAACGAGGCAATGTCCTGCGATTGGAGGACCGAGCGCCGGCGTCGAGTGGAGTGCTTCCAGGCGGCGGAGGTTCTCTACCTGCATGCGTCGCGGCTGGGCAACGCCATGGCAGACGACGACCTTACCTACGTGTACAGCTACGACCGCTGTAAGGGGAACTACTGGGACTCCGTGGCTGCGGGCGCCAAGTTCCCAAGGCCGGAGGAGCGGCTGAGCATTGCCGAGCGTGCGTTTGCGCATTGCCGCGTTGCGGCAGAGGCGGGCATCGCCGAGTCCCGCTACAAGCTGGGGGACTTCCTGCGTGACGGTCGGGGGTGCGAGAAGGACGCGGACAAGGCGTACCAGTGGTATCGCCGTGCCTATGACCTGGGAAAGAGCGACTCTCCCGTGTACTGGGGAAGCGCGGCCCTGCGGCTGGGGAAGGCGCACGAGGAAGGCGAGGGCTGCACCCAGAGCTTCCAGGAGGCAAAGGACTGGTACTCTCGCGCCGTGGCCGGGCTTTCCGCTGCCGTGCGTGAGGGGGAGTCGTGGTATCGCGGCGCCCTCAAGAGCGCCGAGGCGGGCCTTGCGCGAGCAGAGCAGGAGGTTTCGGGGAAGTACTAGGGGTGACGCCGAAGCATCGTACGATGTTATTAGCGAGGCATAATCTCTGCCCGTCCTGCCACCCAGAAGGAGAGGGGGAGCTATGAGCGCAACGCGCAACAGCACTGACGCACTGCTCGATAGCTTCGATGCAGCGCGGACATGATGTCCGGCCTTCGTTGCTGGGTGCGGTGTTGTCCTATCGCTATTTCCGGTTGGGCGCAGTCCGGTAAGGTTAGCGGTTACACATTCGAGTGCGATCGTGTGATGCACCCAGCTTGCTACACGTTTGAACGCTGAATGTGTGACGACGGGCAGCCGAGAATGCATGACTTAGGGAATCCGATTAGGGCCAGTGAGATTCCCTGCACAAAAATCGACATTGACGGTACGTTTTCGGCAAATCGCTGAGTACGAAGTCCCTAACTTTTTACGGAGCCGCAGGTAGTGAAATGGCACTCGCGGGGTGATACTAAGCGGGACCCCGAATTTGTACCGTCAATGTCGATTTTTGTGCAGGGCGCAGCCCAAGATGGTTCAATGGCGCCCGACACTCACCAGACCTGGGATGCGAGCATCTCAGACCCTGTCGAAAACAAGCTTCTTCCGGGAAAGCACTAGGCTTCCGTCCCACCAAGGCACCACGCGGCGATGCGGGCGATAAGGTCGACGTCGACCTGGCCGTAGGGGATGCGGATGCTGCCCTTGCTGTAGGAATATGTGCCGTCCAGCTCGCCTGCAAAGTGCGCAACCGCCTCGGCACCGGGGTAGAGCCCGACGTGGTGCCTGTTGGCGGCGAAGTGGATGAGGTTGCGCCCCTGCCAGTAGGTGGGCATGCCCCAGGAGATCCTCTCTTCCGCGTTGGGGAGGGTAGCCCGCAGAGCGTCTCTCACCTGGATGAGCTCAGGCCGCACTCCCTCGGGCTGCCGGGCGATGTACTCGTCGACGGTGAGGGGCTTCTCGCCGCAGGAGTGAGACTGGCTCTCGCGGGCAAACTCACGCCCGCACTTTGGGCACTTCCACATGGGGTCTCCTTGATGGCGGGCGTCCTAGCGGTGTCTACGGGATGAAGTGCGCAGGATGGGGACAAAGAGCCAAAAGCCGGGGGACTTCCCCCGGCACTTGGAGGTAGTGTCAATACCACCACCAGCGACTTTATACCACACGCTGCAACATGCGCGAGGAGATTGCTCTTTGCCTGTTCCAGCTGCAATAGAGAGAAGCTCAATTTGAAAGAGAGCCCTTCTAATTCGTATTGGAATGAAAGAAGCCATATTTCGTTATTTACTTGCGAAATATTGTTAATCTCATTATTCTAGTAATTACAAAAGGGAGGTGTGCCGTGTACAAGCTCATATCGCTCACCATGGGCAACTACCGCTCATTCTGCGCTCCGCAAACGCTATCTCTAGACGGACGTGGGGGACATTCTGTCACTGCCGTATTCGGTCCAAACGCGGGCGGCAAGTCCAATATTGCAAAGGCTCTCGCCGCCCTCGTCAACTCGGTTCGGAGGTCCTCCGACCCGAACTTCCGTCTCCCTTATGAGCCATTCCTTCTAAAAGCAGGCATGGACCAAGAACCAACGTCTCTAGGCGTTGCCTTCACGCTGGACGGTAGGCGCTACGAGTACTCTGTTTCGTTTACCGCGGAAAGAGTTACGTACGAAGTCCTGCGTGAGCAATCCTCTAAAAATAGCAGGATGAACCTAGTATTCGAGAGAACCTCCAAGGGACTCAATCCGTACGCCAAACAATATGGCTTCAGTAAAAGGCTCCTCGAAAGGACTCGTCCTGACACCCTTGTCATCACAAAGGGGCGCGAGGACAACAACGAGTACTCCAATATCGTGTTTGGGCTCTTGGACCATATCACCACAGTTGCACCAAGCTCCAATGCCCCGACGCCATTGTTCGTGGAAATGCTGAAGAACAATGCAGGACTTCGTACCAAGACGCTGGAACTGCTCAAGCGCTGTGACTTCTCAATACGCGACATCAAGTTCACTGACGTCGCGCTTCCCGAAGATTTCTTCGACCAGCTGCCCGTTCAACTTCCCGCAGAGGTGAAGAGGGCAATGGTGGAACGGGGTTCCACGGCATTTACGACAGTCCATGCAGTGCGTGACAAAGAGCAGACCGTTGTGGGGTCTCGCGACCTTGACTTCTGGAGCCAAGAATCCATGGGAACACAGAAGTTCTTTGAGGTTGCCGTGCCCATCATCGATGCCCTGGAGAACGATAAGACCATCTTCATCGATGAATTTGGTACATATATTCACCCCACGCTCGTGCATGCCATCATCTCCCTGTTCGGGGAGTCCGACAGCAAGGCCGCCTACATGATTCTCACGACTCATGGCACAAACATGCTCCGTGAGCTCTCGCGTGATGAGATTGTCCTCGTTGAGAAGAACCATGCGGAGGAGTCCCTCATCACGCCTTTGCGTGATCTGGGTGTGCGCGATGGGGAGGCCTTTGAGAAGAGATACCTTGCCGGACTCTACGGCGGCATTCCCATCATCGAGGACTAGGAGCGGGGTGTGGCGCAGGGGAACCGAAAGAAGAAGAGGTTTCTGCTCATCTGCTGCGAGGGCAAGACCGAGAGGGAATGCTTCGCGATCTTGAGAAGGCTTTACCGCCTTCCGGGGGCACGGGTTGTTATTTTGGGCGAAAAGGGCCAGCACAAGGTCCTCATCGACAGGACTGTCAATGAGCGAAAGATGTTCTGCGAGCAGAATGACATCGCTCCTGGTGACCTGGAATGCTGGGCGGTCTGCGATGACGATGACATGCTCCTCTCCTATGCGGAGCTTCTCCGGTATTCGGAGGATAACGATGTCCGTCTCGCGTTTTCGCGTCCGCAGTTCGAAGCTTTTCTCCTGCAGCACTTCGAGCAGTCGGGAGAACACGACCAAAAGAGGCTGTATGCGAAGCTCGGCGAGTACGCAAGTGCCTGTTGCGGAACAGCCGTTGAATACGAGAAGGCAGACCTCAGGTGGATGGCTGATGCCATCGATAAAAAGCCGAAGCTAGTGAGGATTGCCGTAACCAACGCAGACCAGAGAAGAAAACAGTCCGGAAGGGTCTTCCTTACCGTGCAGGACTTGGTCAAGCGGATGCAGGAGCTGGGAAAGTAGCTTCAGCTTTCAGGACAAGTTGAAGGGAGCGTTACGCTCTGCCGACCTTGGCTGATTCCGGCAGCAACGTGCGGCGCTGCCAGCGAGAACCCCGCACCCTAGAGCAGGCACGCGTCGATGGTCGCCTTGCCGAGAAGCGCGTCGAGCCACTCGCTCGGGATGCCCCCCATGCCGTACGCGATGCCGGCGAGCCCTCCCGCCACCGCGGCGGTGGTGTCCGTGTCGTCCCCTAGGTTCACCGCCGCGAGCACGCACTCGGCGTAGCTCTTGGTGTTGGCGAGGCACCACAGGGCGGCGCGTTCGGTGTCCAGCACAAAGCCGCCGGAGCGGATCTGGCTCGCGGGAACGCCCACAAGGCTGCCCACAACGTCGCGCGGTCCCTCGCCGGCGATGAGCCTGCGGGCCACGTGCACCATGCGAACGCATGCCTCGCAGGAGGTGGCGTGCGCGTGCGTGATGGCGGAGACGGCGCGCACCTCGTCGTCCGTCGCGCCGGTGAACGCGAGCGGGAGGATGCGCATGAGGGACCCGTTGCCGTTGTCGCGCTCGCCCGTGCGACCGCGCCCGGAGGAGAGCGCGTCGGCGGTGGTGCCGCCGATGTCGAAGAGGCCGCTCACAGTGTACGCGCCCTCGCGGTACCAGCGGACGAAGCGCTCCCGCATGTCGCGCACATCGATGCGGCCCGTGGCGCGGATGCTGTCGCAGGTTGCGAGCGCCATGGAGGTGTCATCACTCCAGGTGCCGGCTGGCTGGTTGTGCGAGCCGTGCCCCACCATGCCCGTGCACTCGAACGTGCCGCGGGCGCGGAACTCGTGCGGCACGCCGAGGGCGTCGCCCACGGCCTGTCCGTAGACGCAGCCGCGAAGGGTGGGGGAGGGATGCTGCGAGGCGGGCATGGGACTCATTTCGGGGGCGTCGAACGTCACAGTGACGATGAGCGTGCGACAATCGCCGCCGGTGCGTTGATGCCATTTTATGGTCCAACGATATGAGAGGATCCAGGAGATGAAAGCGTACATCCAGAGCGGGAACGGGATGCCACGGGGCATGAGCCAGTACACCGCTTGGCTTGGGTTCAAGAACATGGGGGTAGAGACGAGCTGCCTAGCCGGTCTCCACTGGACGGACATGGGCGGGGAGACCTTCCCCGTTTGTCGCGGAGGTTGAGCCGCCAAATATTGAGCGAACTACCAAACAAGTGGTTAGGCAGAACGACCTAGTTGTCTGCAATGCCGACCAGGTCTGTGACTGTGTGACCAAGTGGGGGACCAAGTTGAGTGACCAGATGATTAAGCTTAGCGATCAAGTCATCGAGTCAGCTGAAGAAAAGAATGTCGGCAATGATGTCGGGAATGGCGGTAATGGTTGTCGGTAATGTCGGTAATGTCGGTAATGCCGTTGGGGCCAAGACGTTGTCAGCAACCGAGAGGTGTCTTCGATGCAACGCAAACAACTCCAATCTCGACAGCAATAGAGATGCCGACTGCGATTGGTGCGAATGAGATCCAAGCGGAGAGGGCTAGAATGCCTCTGAGAGATGCCAACCCCATAGAGTGCGTAGGCGGCACGTGCAGGGGCGAGAAGAACCCAGCCTCGCGGACCCCGTCGCGTGGAATCGTTGGCGGGTTTCCGCGACAACGGAAAAAGCTTTCGTGGAGACCCCGGGAACTCCTTCTTAGGATTGAAGAGGAGAAGGAGGGAACGTGGACGCCAAGCTCATCAAGCTCATCGAAATTATTCGGAACGAGAGACAGATTGCCCCAGCGGAGCTCGCAGAACGACTGGGCGTGAGCGTCCGCACGGTCCGCACCTACGTGAACCGCATCAACGCCCTTCTCGCCGAGTCTGACAACGCAGCTGGGGACCGGCGCTCGGCGGGCCGCATCGAGATGAAGAGTTCGTCGACGTATCGCTTTGAGGGCGTGGACCCCTCCCTTTTGGACGAGCTGCTCGGCACGGGGGAGGAGCATCAGAGTGCGGACGGTACCCGGCTTCCCGAGACCACGGAGGGTCGCGTCGCCTACCTAATGAACGATCTACTCTACCGGGCGGACTGGATTACGATTGACGACCTCGCCCAGATACTCTTTGTCTCGCGTGCTACGGTGAGCGAGGACCTGAAGGAGGTCGAGCAACGTCTCGGGCGCTTTGACCTCTCGATCGAGCGTCGGCCGCGTTACGGGATTCGCGTTGTCGGTCCCGAGATCAAGCGCCGCCTCTGCCTCGCTGCCCTTGCGGCGAGTGGGAGCGTCCCGGCCGCGGCGTGCGCGACCCGCTCCGTTCAGGACGTGATCAACGCGATCGACGCCTACGTGGGCGAGGTCACGGAGCGCGGCGACTTCCAGATCAACGCGCTCGCGCGCCAGAACCTCCTCGTACACATCGCGGTCTCAGTGATGCGCATCAGGGAGAGCTGCTACGTCCCCATGGAGGACGAGCAACTGGGGCGCATTCGCGCGACGCGCGAGTTCCCTGTGGCGCAGGAAATAGCGCGCCGGGTCGAGCGACACTTTGGCGTAGAGCTGCCCGAGTCGGAGGTCGCCTACATCGCCATCCATCTCGCTGGGAGGCAGAGCCTCTACTTCCCGGCCGACGCCCCCGAGAACGAGCTCGTAATATCCGATGAGGTGTGGGGCGTCGTGGAGCTCATGGTCGAGCGCGTGTGGGACGCCTTCCGCTTCGACTTCCGCGACGACCTCGAGCTGCGCATGAACCTCGCCTGTCACGTGACACCGCTCGCCGTCCGGCTGCGCTATCACATGCGCATGGAGAACCCTCTTCTCTCGGACATCAAGCATCGCTACCCGCTTGCGTGGACCATGGCTGTCGAGGCCTCGGCTGTGCTCAGTCGGACCTACGAGGCGCGGCTGAGCGACGACGAGGTCGGATATATCGCACTCGCCTTCGAGCTTGCACTCGAGCGGCAGAAGGGCGAGGCCAACCGCAGGAGCATCCTCATCGTGTGCGCGTCTGGCGCGGGCGCTGCGCGCTTGCTCGAGCAGCGATACCGGCGAGAGTTCGGGGCGTACCTCGACCGGGTTCAGGCGTGCGATGTGGGGAGCGTCGACCGGGTGGACTTCTCTCGCGTGGACTACGTCTTCACGACCGTGCCGCTCAAGCGCAGGCTTCCCGTGCCCGTCTGCGAGGTGAGCCTCTTCCTTGACGGGGGAGACATCCATCGCGTCCGTGAGGCACTTGAGGTGTCGGCGTACCCCCAGGGCGTGGGGGCCTACTTCGACAGGGGACTGTTCTTTCCTCACTTCGAGGCCGCCAACAAGCGCGAGGCGCTCGGCAGGCTCTGCGAGCTCGTCGCCGAGCGGCATCCCCTGCCCGAAGGCTTCTCTCAACTCGTCTGGGACAGGGAGGAGGCCTCGCCGACCTCCTTTGGGAACCGCGTGAGCATGCCGCACCCCCTCGAGCCGTGCACTCCCGACACCTTCGTTGCCGTCGCCCTGCTCGACGAGCCCGTCCGCTGGGCGCCTGATGTAGACGTGCGGGCAATCTTTCTTGTGAGCGTGTCAACGAGCACCAAGAAGAACCTCCAGGGCTTCTATGACCGCATGTCGCGGCTACTCATGAGTCCGGAGGACATCGAGACGCTGATCAGCCGGCAGGACTTCGACACCCTGCTGGAGCTTTTGAACCGATAGTGCGCACGAGACCGGAACGAGAGAGGAGGAAACGATGGAAGAAGCGAAGTACGAGAACGCTATGCAGATCATCCTGCACGCCGGCGACGCGAAGTCCTCGGCGCTCATGGCCGTCGACGCTGCCGCGGAGGGCGACTTTGCCGCGGCTGAGGACCATCTCAGGGAGTCCCAGGAGGAAATGCACGCCGCCCACGAGACGCAGCTCTCGCTCATCCAGGGGGAGGCAAGCGGCCAGCACGTCGAGGTGAATGTCATTCTCGTTCACGCGCAGGACCACCTGACTATGGCAATCATGGCGAGTGATCTCGCTGAGCGGATGGTCGAGATGTACCGCCGCATGGCGAAGCTTGAGGCTGGGGCATAGCCTGCCGGACCACAGTCAACAGTCACGCGGGGCCGCAGCGCCCCGCCGAAAGGAGAGACCATGAACATCATGCTGGCTTGTGCTGCCGGAATGTCCACCTCGCTCGTGGTGAGCAAGATGCGCGAGGCGGCCAAGGAGCAGGGCAAGGACTACAAGATTTGGGCCGTCGAGCAGGGTCAGGTTGCCTCCGAGATTGGCAACTTTGACGTGCTCCTCCTGGGTCCGCAGATTCGTCACATGGAGCGCAAACTGGTCCAGACGGTCAATGGTGCTGCGCCCGTGGCGGTCATCAACCCCATGGCCTATGGCCGTTGCGATGGCGCTGCGGTGCTCAAGCAGGCCGAGGAGCTCGTCGCCGGCAAGTAAGTAGCGCGTGGCGTCGAGCCACCCCGTACGGACAACCGAAAGCTCTTTCAGACGCTCTAATAGGAGTGACACCCCATGCTTGAAAAGTTTACCAACTTCATGGAACGCATTCTGACGCCCGTGGCCGACTTCATGAACGCCAACAAGTATGTTGTGGCCATCCAGAAGGCCTTTACCACCTACACCCCCATTGTCATCACGGGCTCGTTCGCCTTCATGCTAAACCTCATGCTCTGCTCCACTTCGAGCGGCCTGGCCCAGTTCAGCGGCTTCGAGTGGCTGACCAGCTACTCCAATGTTTTCAGCACCGTCAACTACGCCTGCATCTCCTGCATGGCACTGTGGATCGCCTTCCTGGTTGCCTACTCAATCGGCGAGCAGGATGGTAGGAAGCCGCTCATCTGCGGCCTGATCTCCGTCTGCTGCTTCATCACCGTGCTGGACCCCGACAACATCGCAGGCAGCCTCAACGCCTCCGCGCTGTTCCTGGCGTTTTTCGTGGGCATCGTCTCCATGGCTATCTTCAACGGTCTCATGGGGTTCGAGCGCATCAAGATCAAACTGCCTGAGTCCGTCCCCGAGATGATCTCCACCAGCTTCAACGCGCTTATCCCCGCGTTCATCACGATTATGCTCTTCGGCGTGTTTGCCGGCGTTCTGTACGCCTTCACCGGGACCTTCATCAACTCCATCATCTACAACGTCATCCAGATTCCCTTCAATCAGGTCATCGGCTCACAGATCGGCGTTAGCATCATCACGGTCCTCTCGCAGCTGCTGTGGTGGATGGGCATTCACGGCCACATGGCCATGAACGCCGTCGCCAAGCCCGTCCGGACTGCCGCGCTTGCGGCCAACATCGCCGCCGTCGCGGCGGGTGCCATGCCTCCCGAGTTCTACACGCTGGCCTTCGTCCATCTGTTCATGAACTTGGGTGGCTCCGGCATCGTTATCTCGCTCGCCCTGGCCATCCTCGCGTTCTCCAAGCGTGCCGACTACCGAGAGGTCACCAAGCTCTCCTTCGTGCCCCTGATCTTTGGTATCTCCGAGCCCATGGTCTTCGGCCTTCCCATCATGCTAAATCCCACGTTCTTCTTCCCCTTCGTGATCGCCCCGCTCGTGACGTGCAATATCGGTTACTACGCAATCACCTCGGGATTCCTTACCTCCTCCTACGTTGAGTCCATTGCCGGCGCCCCCATGTTCCTCCAGCAGTTCCTCGCCTTCAGCGGACAGTGGCAGGCCCTGCTCATGGCCGTGATCGTCATCGCCGTGGCGTTTGTGATCTACGTGCCGTTCGTGTTCGTCTCCAACAAGCAGTACGAGCGCGAGCAGGCCAAGGCTGCCAAGCTCGAGGCCTAGGACAGCCCTCCACCGCCGGCGGGTCGCGCCGTTGCGACGCCGTGGCCCGCCGTTGTCCTCTATCCCCCTGGGGGCGCGGTCGCGTGCAGCCGTGCCCCTCCCTTTACCGAGGAGGTTTTCCATGCAAACGACCACAGCCGCGGACGTTGCCCTCGAGTCCGGAGGGTCTGCAATCATCGCCTCGCGAGCCGTTCCCGTCAAGAGCGCACAAGGGATGCCGAGCGGCTTTCTCTGGGGAGGAGCTGTCGCTGCCAACCAGGTCGAGGGCGCCTATCTCGAGGACGGCAAAGGCGTCTCCATCGCCGACGTCCAGACCGCCGGGGCCCATGGCGTCCCGCGCGAGATTCACGAGGCCGTACGCGAGGGTGTCTACTATCCCAACCACCAAGGCATCGACGCCTATCATCGCTATAGGGAGGACATTGCGCTCTTTGCAGAGATGGGCTTCACGTGTCTGCGGACCTCGATTAGCTGGGCGCGCGTTTATCCCAACGGGGACGACCCCGAGCCCAACGAGGCCGGGCTCGCCTTCTACGACCGCGTCTTCGACGATATGGTCGCCCATGGCATCGAGCCTGTCGTCACAATCTCGCATTACGAGATGCCCCTCCGCTTGGTGAGCGAGTACGGCTCGTGGCGCAACCCCGCGCTCATAGACTTCTACCTTCGCTTTTGCGAGACCATCTTCACCCGCTACCGCGAAAAGGTCCGCATATGGATGACGTTCAACGAGATTAACGAGACCATGAACAAGCGCACGCCCTTCAACCAGGCGGGCCTCGTCTTCTCAGAGGGGGAGGATGTGAACGAGGTCAAGGTCCGGGCGAGCCATCACATGTTCCTCGCCGCCGCGCGTGCCGTTGCGCTCGGCCATAAGATCAACCCGGCCTTCAGAATCGGCTGCATGGTCCAGTACCCGACCACCTACGCCAAGACCTGCCGTCCGGAGGATGTGCTCGCCCGGCGACTCAACATGCTCCCCAACTACTATTACACCGATGTCATGGTGAGAGGGCACTACACCAACCTGTGCCGCGCCCAGCTTCGGCGCCTGGGCGTCGAGCTCGAGGTGAGCGAGGAGGACGCTGCGATTCTGGCGGCGGGGACGTCCGACTTCATCGCGTTCAGCTACTACTTCTCGTCTGTCGCCTCGAGCGAGACCGGCGACGACCTGCTCGTGGAGCGCGGCAACCCCTACCTCGATCGCACCGACTGGGGCTGGCCCATCGACGAGATCGGCCTGCGCGTTGCCCTCAACGAGCTCTATGACCGCTACCAGGTGCCCCTTTTCGTGGTCGAGAACGGTCTGGGTGCGCTCGACGAGCCCGACGAGAGCGGCTTCGTCGCTGACGATTACCGCATCGACTTCCTGCGGCGGCACATCATCCAGATGGAGCGCGCCGTGAACGAGGACTACATCGATTTGATGGGCTACACCACGTGGGGACCCATCGACCTCGTGTCGGTGGGGACCGGCGAGATGAGAAAGCGCTACGGCTTCATTTACGTCGACCGCGACGATGCCGGCAACGGAACGCTAGCGCGCAGCAAGAAGAAGAGTTTCGACTGGTACCGTCGCGTCATCGCCTCGAACGGGCGGGAGCTTTAGGCCACAGGTTCTTCTGGCTGGGAGCCCTTCTTGAGACGTGCGTTAGAGAACCGGTCCCGTGGCTGGACCGCCGTTAGGAGACACGTGTCGTGGCGCTCCTTTGGGCAATATCGCATAGAGATTCGGGGGCATGGCAGCGAGAAATCCGCCATGCCCCGATTCCTTAGCGGCATCCCGTCACGCCCCGCGATTACAAACGATCCCGGGCGCCGCGCCAGGGGGGAGAGGGAAGGATCCGCCTCCGCCGCCCGCGCTCATGTTCGACCACTCGTGAAACCATCCGCCGCGCTCGTGAGGAGTTCAGCCAGCATCTGCCCGTCGCTCACAGAATTGCTGCCACAGGGTTGCTCGCCAAGGCAAAGGAGGAGAGCGACGAGACGTCCGTGCATGTGACGGACAAGGGCATCATCCTGCTCACGAACGGCGACATCCTGCAGCTCGCGCCGGGCTCGAGCGGGGTCCCGTTTGGCCACGCCTACTTCAATCTGTCCTATTCCGGCTACGGCGCCGCGGCGGCTCAGGACACGACGATGGTCACCCCCGAGGCGGCGCTGTCGTCCCACTTCGAGGTGAACGGTGCCTCGACCGAGGTCATGAGCGTCGCCAAGCTTACCTTGCCGGACGACGCCGAGGGCGCCCACGCGCTCGACTACAGCTACTCGTCGGCGACCTCCGGTGAGCAGATGCTCGAGTCGAAACGCATCTTTGCTTACAACCCGAGCATCTTCGCTCGGGTGAAAGACTAATTGTTGAAGCCAAGAAATAATTCACCAGATGTGACGGCGGTTCGTGCCCATCCGCACCAATGTACCCTCGCCAGTTCTGTCATCGTTGCGCGCCGGATTCCAGTCGTGGCCGTTTCAGTGCGGAGGGTGGTAGGGCTTGACGTGGTAGCTAGGGTACGTGCCTGCCAGCGCCCCATGCTCGCGACGATCCACCAGTGACGGCCCCGTGGCGCGGATGACCGCACACTATCCGAATTCCGCCAGACACGCCGTGCGACTCGCGAGTCCTACTGACGGCGCGGGGCCCTAAAGAACCTGCGACGTCCCAGCCGCGCCGCTGCCGCCCGCTGCATCCCCGTACCAGCGCGTGCGGTACTCCTTGCGGGTCACATGAGCCCTGCCGCAACCTCCGCCATGTCCTGCTGCTTCTCCGAGGCCCTGTCTTGGATGATTGAGTCGTCAAATATGGCGCTCACGTCGCCCTCCTCGGGCAGGCTCTTTCCTATGCTCCTCTCGTAGGCCATGGTCGCCCTGGAGACACCCACCAGAGCACCCTGCAGGTTGTTCTCGTTCTTCCTGATGTTGCGGATCAGTGCGCTGTTGTCGGAGCTCACCTCGGTCGCCGTCTTCACGTAGCCGACGTTGTCCAGGTCGAAGTAGTTCGTCCCTAGGCCGACGAGATCACCCAAGACTTGCAGCGCCAGGCGGAACGCCTTGCCCTGCGCCCCGGTGCGCAGTGCGGGGGCGAACTCCTGGATCGTGTCCTCGGTTGACATGACCTTCCTGAACACCGTGCAGTCGCCCTTGCCGAACGGGATGGGCACCCGCCTCCCGGCGTCCGCGAACACGCTCTGGCCATAGGGCGAGAAGTCCACCCTCGTGTTCGGCACCGCCGGCCGCACGATGCCGAACGTCGGCCCCACGGAGCCCGTGCCGACCTCCTCCGCGACGCCCGGCACGCCCACGACCCGCCACCGCGGCGGTGGTGTCCGTGTCGTCCCCCAGGTTCACCGCCGCGAGCACGCACTCGGCGTAGCTCGAGGTGTTTGCGAGGCACCACAGGGCGGCGCGCTCGGTGTCCAGCACAAAGCCGCCGGAGCGGATCTGGCTCGCAGGCACGCCCACGAGGCTGCCCGCGACGTCGCGCGGCCCCTCGCCGGCGATGAGCCTGCGGGCCACGTGCACCATGCGAACGCACGCCTCGCAGGAGGTGGCGTGCGCGTGCGTGATGGCGGAGACGGCGCGAACCTCGTCGTCCGTCGCGTCCGTGAACGCGAGTGGGAGGATGCGCATAAGGGACCCGTTGCCGTTGTCGCGCTCGCCCGTGCGACCGCGCCCGGAGGAGAGCGCGTCGGCGGTGGTGCCGCCGATGTCGAAGAGGCCGCTCACGGTGTACGCGCCCTCGCGGTACCAACGGACGAAGCGCTCCCGCATGTCGCGAACGTCGATGCGGCCCGTGGCACGGATGCTGTCGCAGCTCGCGAGCGACATGGAGGTGTCGTCACTCCAAGTGCCGGCGGGTTGGTTGTGAGAGCCGTGCCCCGCCATGCCCGTGCACTCGAACGTGCAGCGGGCGCGGAACTCGTACGGCACGCCGAGGGCGTCGCCCACGGCCTGTCCGTAGACGCAGTCGCGAAGGGTGGGGGAGTGCTGTTGCGAGACGGGCATGGGGCTCCTTTCGAGGGAGATGGAGGTGGCAGCGAGGTTACCCGACGAGTCCGTTCTCGCCCATGAAGTCGACGAACGAGTTGATTATGGTGTTAGTGCGGTCGACTATGTCCGTCTCGGTGAAGTCTTCCTTTGACCTCACTATTCCGAGCAGCTCTGCGTTCTTCGTGCCCTCTCGCGTCCTTCCGTTTCCGTCAACAAAGCCTTCGTAGTACTTCCTCTTGTCGGAGAAACGGTAGTCGGCGGCACGGATGTTCACGCGCTTCTCCAGGAGGGCCTTGTTGCCGAGGGCCTCGAGGTTGGCGCCATCCGTCAGAGGTTCGAACTCAGCGCGCTTGCGGGCGTAGATGTGTTCCACTTCGAGAATCGTATCGTTGTCCCAGAGCTGCTGCGCCGGATCATGGTACGCCCACCAGGCAAGCATCGAGCGCGTGATTGCGCGCTGGTTGGTGAACTGGAAGGCACGGATGCGTGCGACTACGTTTTCTCTGGCAAACCGGTAGCCCGAGAAGGTTACGTTTCTGCCGTTCACGATGTTGACCATCTCGGGGAACATGGGGGTTCGCAGGGAGTTTACGCCGGGGCGCTCGATGGCGTAGTACCAGACGAAGGCTATGGTGAGATCAAGCAGCCGCACAAGGCTTTCGTCATCCAGGTTGTCATCGTTGTCGCGGCGAGCGAGGAACCAGACGCTCAGGAGGTAGTACCACATACCGTTGGGCGCAAAGCGCAGGATCGCGAAGCGCCTGTTGGTTGCGTCGGAGAAGCCCTCTCCGGTCTCGACGTGCTGCCAGAACCGGAGGAGCGACTCGAGGTCGTCTACGGTCCCGTCCTCGCGCAGAATGGAGTACTTGTCCCTGGCGTAGAACCCGCGCAGGGACTCGGTGGTCGTGTCCGTCGTGCCCCTGAGCGCCCTGCGATAGTACATGTAGCGCGTGAAGAGCTCGTCCATGGGGGTGCCGCGAAGAGGGTGGAGGAGTTCGTTGGCGCCCTCTTCCATCGCCTTCCACCGCTTGACGAAGTCGTCTTTCTTGCCTTCGCCAGAGAAATGCTTGTAGAGCTGGCTCTTAAAGATGTCGGCGTCGGAGAGTGGGAGACCACGGTCGTTCAGCGTCGAGAAGATGCGTAGTGCCGTGTCCTGCGACCCCGCCTCGATGGGGAGCAGTATCACGTGACGCATGATGCGGGAGGCGAAGGGGGTTGAGTAACCATCGTAGTTCTCGGCGAGTTCCGCAATCTTGCCCTGGAAGTATCGGAAGTTCTTCGCGTAGCTGCTTTTCCATGCGGGGTCGGCCTTGCCGTCTCGCAGGATCTGCAGGAACTCGCCCTTGTCGTTATCGGAGGCGACCTCTGACTTGATTTTGAGGCCGTCTTCCGTCATGTCGAGGTTGCCGTAGTCATCAGACTTCCATATGCACGCAGCGATGTCGTCGTGGAGACCAACCGAGTTCCTGTCCCTCATCTTCGCGAAGCGATCATAGAGTGCCCTGAGCAGGAGCATGATGGTGGTGAGCCTCTGCTGTCCGTCGATGATTTCTTGCTGTCCCTCGTCATTCTTGAACGTGACTATTGGACCGAGGAAGTAGTCGTTGCGCTTGTCGAATCGGTCACTCGCGTTGTTGGGGAATGCGAAGGCGAAAAGGTCGTCCCACAGGGTTGAGCACTCGTCTTCTCCCCAGGCGTATGGCCGTTGGTAGTCCGGGATGAGAAAGTCGGCGTCCTCGTCCTGGAGGAGTGTCCGGATGTTCTTCTGGTCGACTGTCAGCTGAGACATGGGCCCTCTCAATCTGCAGAAATTGGCAAGTTACTGCTATTCAAACATCCAACTATCGGGCTTCGTGCCGGGTACGTCTAGCCCCGGCTCGCGAACGTGCGCTGCGGGCAGTCGGGGGCTGATTGGAGAACAACCTTGTTCTTCGCTCTCGAAGACTGTGGAGGATTGCAACAGAAGGACAGCTCTTGATTTCACAGGGCCAAACAGCAACGTTTGCCGGGATAAGCGGGACGCATCATAATCGTTTGGTATGATGCATTCGTTTGTATTGCACATCGAACTAACGGAGGCACCCCGTGAAGTACTCCGAGCTTGTCGAGGGCGAGACCACCAAAACCGAGAGACAGGAGTTTCTCACCGGCGGGGAGATGACGGCCATAACCATCCGCATCCCCAAGAACCTCAAGGACGCCGCTGCCGAGCGTGCCTCGCTCAAGGGCATCAGCTTCAGTGCCTACGCTCGCATGTGCATGATTGACAATCTGGTTTACGAGGAATAGGGGCCCGATGTCAAAGGAATATAGCCTATCCATGAGCGGGTCATCGGCGAGGATGCAGGAGAGCCTGCTCGCCGCGCGCGAGTACCTGGAGCTCGGAGACTGGCAAGCGACGAGGGCCAAGTTGGTAGACGAGAACCTGTTCCAGCTCAATGCAGTGAGCTCGCGGAAGCGCGTGGTTGCGGAGATAGTCAAGCGCCTCAGGACGCTCACATACGGCGAGGTGGAGTTCTTCGTCTCGTCCTACGGCGACGATCGCTGCGCGATGCTCTGGGTTGCCATATGCCGTACCTACCAGTTCGTGCGCGACCTCTCGGAGGAGGTTATCGCCGAGCGCTTCGGCCGGACGATCCCGGACTTCACGCAGGAGAGCTATGACGTGTTCTTCGACGAGCAGGCCGAGATCCACCCCGAGCTCGAGAGGATGACGGAGGGCGGTCGCAAGAAGATGCGCAACACGATTCTGCGGATGCTGGTGGAGTGCCGTCTCGTCGACGAAGATCGCAAGATTACCCCGCTGTACCCCACCTCGGCGTTCAGGGGCGCGCTCGATTCCGGACACCAGGAGGACTTGCGGATATTCCCGGGGGGTGCCCAGTGATGCCGAAGGAATTCGAGCACATCAACGACGCACGCGGCTTCATCGTGGACAAGCTGTCCGACGATGCCCTGCTCGGGCGCAATGGCTACATGATGCGGCAGGCGCTCTACATCATCGACTACGACCCGCGTCAGCAGCCCTACGCCGCCGACCTCATACGCGCCATCTGCAGCGACGACCTCCCGAACCGCGGCGTGACCCCTATCGAGATCAACCTATACGACATCGTGCTCCAGTATCTCGACGACCAGGACATCTGGGACGCTCTCGTGGAAGCGGAACCCGAGACGCCTCGCGAGGACCTCATCACGATGCTCCAGGACACGGTGGGGGTCAAGGACGTCGTGGCGCCGGCGGTGAACGGCGCGATAGCGGAGAACCCCGACGCGGACATCGCGTTCATCACGGGGGTCGGCGAGACATATCCCTACATAAGGACGCATACGCTCCTCGAGGAGATCTCGTCGCCCATACCTGTCGTGGTCGTGTTCCCGGGTCGCTTCGAGCGCAGGAGCGACGGCTCGACCGCGCTCAACATACTCGGCCTCGACCAGGGCTCGACCGGCGGCTACTACCGCGCGACCCGCGTCTTCGACCTGTAAGGAGGACAGCAATGCTTCTGACGGAGACGTTCGACAAGGACATATACCGCCCAATCGACCCCGTGGTGAAGGCGAACGAGACGCAGCACCTCGCCAACGAGCTCGACGAGTTCGTGGTGACAAACGAGGTGAAGGAGCACCTGCTTCGATTCTTCGACGAGTACAACGACCAGGACGCCGTGGGCAACGGCGCGTGGATATCCGGGTTCTTCGGCTCGGGAAAGTCGCACCTCCTCAAGATCCTCGCCGTCGCGCTCGAGGACAGGGAGGTCGCCGGCAAGAGGGCCATGGACTACCTCATCCCCAAGGTCGAGGACACGCCCGCACTCGCGGCTGGCATGGAGCAGGCCCGCAGGAAGCACCCATCGGAGAGCGTGCTCTTCAACATCGACAGCTTCGCGCCGAACGCGGGGCGCGCAGACGCCGGTGCGCTGCTCGCGGCCTTCATAAAGGCCTTCAATCACCACTGCGGCTATTTCGACGGCGACCAGCAGCACATCGCGAAGCTCGAGTACGACCTCGACCACGAGGGGAGGCTCGGCGCATTCCGCGAGGCCGTCGAGAGGCGCGCCGGCAAACCATGGGAGCAGGTGCGTAAGTCGGCGCTCCTGTACAAGCGCCAGATTTCGGCGGCGTTCGACGAGGCGCTTGGCAATCCCGAGGGAACGACGCTCGACGCCGTGGGCTACTACAAGGACACATACCAGCCGGACATCCGCTCGTTCGCGCAGCGCGTGGCCGACTACATCGAGTCGAAGGGGCAGCCGGGGTTCCGCCTCAACTTCTTCGTGGACGAGGTCGGCCAGTTCATAGCCCAGAACACGAACCTCATGGTCAACCTGCAGACGATCGCCGAGGAGCTCGACTCGACGTGCGGTGGCAACTCCTGGATCGTCGTGACGTCCCAGGAGAACATGGAGGACATAGTCGGCCAGATGAAGGCCGTCTCGGCCAACGACTTCAGCAAGATCCAGGCACGCTTCCACGTGAAGATGACCCTCACGTCATCCGACGCAAAGGAGGTCATAAGGGACAGGCTCCTCGCCAAGAGGGACGAGGACGAGCCGGTCTTCGAGGGGATGTACGAGAGGTACCACGAGGACTTCGGGGTCCTGTTCGACTTCGCCGACGGGGCCAAGCAGTACAAGTGCTACCAGGACTCCGACGAGTTCACGGGCATCTACCCCTTCGTCCCGTACCAGTTCGAGGTCTTCATGAGCGCCATGCGCGGGCTCTCGGACTACAACTGCTTCACGGGAAGGCACAACTCGACCGGTGCCCGCTCCATGCTCGGGGTCTTCCAGATGGTGGCCGAGCACCTCTGCGACAAGGGGGCCTGCACGGAGGAGGGGACGCTTGCGGCGTTCGACATGATGTTCGAGGGCCTGCGCAACGACCTGAAGAGCGAGGTTTACGCCGCGATAACGACGGCCGAGGACCAGCTCGACGACCCCTATGCCGTGCGGCTGCTCAAGGCCCTGCTGCTCGTGAAGTACGTCGATGACTTCCGCGCCACGCCGGCGAACCTGCGGGTCCTGCTGTACGGCGCCTTCAGCGAGAGCACGGCCGACCTCAACGCGAAGATCGCCTCCGCGCTGGAGGAGCTGGAGCGCCAGGTCTACGTCCGCAGGAACGGCAACGTCTACGAGTACCTCACCAACGACGAGAAGGAGGTCGAGCAGGAAATCGCGAACACGGTCGTGCCCCCGGCTGAGCAGCGCGAGCTTATCACGCAGCTCTTTCGCGACGTGTGCGGCGCCGGCAAGGTGACGTACAAGCACGGGGGCTTCGACCACGTGTACTCGTACAACCTCAAGGTGGACGGTGAGGCCCAGGGGCGCCAGACGAGCGACCTGACGCTCGACATCGTCACCTCCTACGAGCCGGAGGGCCTGATCGCCGACATGGTCCCGACCGCGCCGAAGACGCTCTCGGTCGCGCTGAGGGACGCGAAGGAGTTCCTGCTCGGCGTGAGGAACTTCAAGCAGACGGAGCGCTACGCGAACGCCAAGAGCGGGTCAAGCGACGTGAGGCAGGCGATAATCGTCGACAAGCAGGTCGCCAACGGCAAGCTCTACAACAGGCTGCGCGACGAGATGCGCGACCTGCTCACCGGTGCCCGCTTCAACGCGGGGGGCGTGGACGTCACAGACAAGGTCTCCGGCTCGGGGAAGGACGCCGTTGAGTCCGCCCTCACGGAGCTCGTCCGCCGCTCCTACACGGGCCTGCAGCAGATCACGGCCAAGTACACCGACAACGACGTCTACTCGCAGTGCATCAGCAAGCAGGAACAGCTCGCCGGCGGCCTGGAAGAGTACTGCGAGACCGTCCTCGCCCGCACGCGGCTGGTGCCGGGGACGGTGACGGTCGGCGGCGACGGCACGGGCAGCCTCATCGCATGGTTCACGAAGAACGAGTACGGATGGCCCGAGGTCGCCGTCCGGTCCGCCGTGGCCAAGCTCTACGCGGCGAACAAGATCGAGGTGCGCAAGGCCGGTTCGGTTCTCGAGGGTCTGGTCCTCGCGGATGCGCTCAAGCGCAAGCGCGACCTCGACAAGCTCACCGTCTCGGTCATCGAGGAGGTATCCCCCGAGGACATGGCGAGGCTGCAGAAGGCGTTCCGCGACTTCACGGGGACCAACCCCAAAGAGCTGGACCCCAAGGCGATCGCAGCCGAGCTCGCCAGGGACGCGGAGAGCTTTGCGAAGGAGATGGGCAGGAAGTCCATCGCAGCGAACGCCTACCCGTTCGCGGGCCAGTTCGCTGAGGAGCTGGGGCTCATCGAGAAGTGCGCCGACAACGCCGAGGACCGCTCATGGGTGGTCAACCAGTTCCCGGAGCAGGCGGAGAAGCTCTCCGAGGCGAGGAAGGACCTCTCGGCCATGGGCTCGTTCTGCGAGGGCTCGCCGATGTCGAAGCGCTGGGGGGAGCTCAAGGGCTTCGTGACCGAGGAGGTCCCGAAGCTCGGGGAGCTCGGGATTGACCAGGACGGCCCCGCGGGCATACGCGAGGTCGTGAACGACCCGAGCTGCTACAAGAGCGGCCGCATCCCGGCGGCCTACCAGGAGATGGTCGCACTCAGGAAGCAGATCGAGGAGAGGACGGGGTCGCTGAGGGACAAGGCCCTCGCGGACCTCAAGGCCTACAGGTCGTCCTACGAGCAGACATACGACCTCGAAGAGGCAAGCGATGAGGCAAGGAGCGAGTTCAACGACATCTTCGCGCGCGGTGAGGAAGCGCTGGAAGGCCTCTCGGCACCTCACCGCATCCGCGGGTTCGTGGACTTGTTCAAGGAGGAGAACGCGGCGCGCTTGGTCCAACTGGCAAAGCCCGCAGAGCCGGAACCGCCGGCCCCCGAGGAGTCCGAGGACACAGACGCGGCGGAGCCCGAGGACGAAGGTCGCGAAGGAAACGCGGCCTATCCGGCGGCGCCGGAACCCGCGCCCAAGCCAAAGCCAAAGCCAAAGCCGGCCGTCTCCGTGAGGAGGCTCAAGGCGTCGGGTTTCTTCAAGCCGGTCATCGAGACCGAGGCGGACGCGGACTCCTACCTCGAGGCGCTCAAGGGCTCGATCATGGGCGCCCTCGAAGAGGGCAAGACGGTCACGGTTTAGGAGCGTCATGGACGAGACAGTCGATATCCAAAACGTAGCGCGCAGGCTCGAGGCAGCCTTCGCCGGCCAGGCAAGGCTGGTGTTCTGGGAGGACGAGGGGAGCGAGTACGCCGGGGCCCTGGACGGAATAGAGCTAGACGGAGCGACCGTCGTAGACGCCACACATCACGAGCTCGCGACCAAGCGCCAGATCCTGAGGAGCGAGCCGGGCGAGAGGTTCGTCATCTACCGCTCGGGAGGCGCGCCCAATCCGGCGGACGACCTCCTGCTCGACCTGAAGCTGGCATCGGCCCCCTTCGTTTGCTCGCTAGCAGGCTCGTGGGCCGACGAGTGCGGCATCCCGGCGACGCTCGCGGAGTCCCTGGAGGACCACGCCGCCTTCTTCAGGAGCAAGGAGCGCAGGCACGCCCTCGAAGCGTCACCCCTGCCGAAGGAGACCATCGACCAGGTGCGCTTCGCCATGTGCGCGGCGGCCCTGCGCGCCACGGACGGCAACCCGCGCGACGCCGTCCGCTCCATGGCGGCAAGGGCGATAGTCGAGTGGTCGCGCGGCGACGAGGCCGGGATGCGCGTCATCGCGGCCTCCGGGCTCTCGTCCCGGTTCTGGGCCGCGATGCGCGAGCTGTTGGGCTACGAGGCTCCGGACGGCGAGGAGCCGTCAGTGGGAGATCTGTCGTTCCGCATGCTCGAGGGGGCATGCGGCGACGTGGTGGACGACCGGCAGGCCGCAGACCCGGCCGAATCCGCAAGGGTGCTGGGAGGACTCGCCCGCGAGGGCAAGACGAGGGAGGCGTTCGACGCGGTCGTCAGGGAATACGCCGACGTCGTCGCGCAGGCCATCCCCCCGGAGTCGCGCACCCCCGAGGCCCTCGCCGACGTGGACGCCATCCCGCAGGCGGACGAGTGGATTCTGGGGTCGTTCCTCGCCGACGAACTGAGCAGCGGCCTCGATCTGCCGGACCTTGAGGGAATCTGGTCGAAGCGGCGCTACATGCTGTTCGCAGACCGGTACGGGAACCACTACAGGGCGCTGCTCGCGCTCGCGAGATTCGAGGGCGCGCTCGCCGGGTACGAGCGGACCCGCGGCGGGGCGACGGGCCTCAAGGAGCTCGTGGACTCGTATGCCAGCGCCTGGGAAGAGGCGGACAGGCGCTACCGAGAGTTCTTCCTCGCCCGCTCGCGCATGCGCGCGGGCAGGTTCAAGGATGCCCTCGCGCCAGTGGTCGCAAGGGTAGAGAAAGGCTACGACGCCTACCTCGCGGACCTGACGGAGCGCTGGCAGCGGCACCTCATGGACGAGGGTGGCTGGCCGCCGGCCTCGATGGCGTCACAGTCCGACTTCTTCCACGACAACGTCGAGCTCGCGTTCCCCAAGGACGAGCCGGGTGGGCGCGTCGGCGTGATCGTGTCGGACGCGCTCCGCTTCGAGGCGGGCCTCGACCTCGCCGGGAGGCTCGCCGCCTCGAAGGCGCGGGGCCTCGCCGGCAGGACCTCGGTCTCGTGCTCGGCGGCGCTGTGCATGCTCCCCAGCTACACCCAGCTGGGCATGGCCGCGCTGCTGCCCGACGGGCAGATGGAGATCGACCCCGCGGACGCCATGGTGAGAAAAGGAGGCAGGCCAACGCAGGGGATAGCGAACAGGCAGGCCATCGTCGCCGGCCGCGTCCCCGGGTCGGTGTGCCTCAAGGCCGAGGACGTCCTCGAGGCCGGCTCTATCGGCCTCGTGGGCACGCCCGTGGCCGTCATCTACCACAACGCCATCGACAAGACGGGCGACTCGCGCGAGACGGAGGGGCGCGTGTTCGAGGCGGTCGAGCGGGCGTGCGCGGAGGTCGAGTCGCTCGCGCAGATGCTCGTGAGGGCCGGCTGCGGCACGGTCGTCATCACGTCCGACCACGGATTCCTCTACCAGAGCGAGGACCCGGAGTCCTACGCCTACGCCGACGTAGCGGGACTTGCCGACGCGGCCGCGCGGGAGAGCGTGACCCGAACGCGTAGGTTCGTGGTCGGGCGCGGCCTGCCGAAAGACGACTCGCTCGCCGTCTACGAGGCGGCGGACCTCTCGCTCCAGGGCGACTACGAGGTCGCCATGCCGAGGGGCGTAACACGTTTGCGCTTGCAAGGATCCGGGGCGCGCTTCGTCCACGGAGGCGCCTCGGCCCAGGAGGACGTCATCCCCGTCATCACGGTCAAGGTCGCCGCCCGCGCCGCCAGCGCGAAGCCCACAGGAGTGGAGGGCTTCCCCGTCGGGCGCGCCGTCATCACCGGCTCGATGGTCTCGCTGGTCGTCTACCAGACGAAGGCCTGCGGGGGCGCGGTGACGCCCCTAACGGTCAAGGTGGGCGTGTATGCCGAGGACGGGACCCTGCTCTCCTCCAAGGAGCGCACGCTCGAGCTCGACAGCACGTCCGGCAACGTCGAGGGGCGCAAGACGCGCGTCTCCCTGAGGCTCACGGACGAGGTGGACGACTACTCGAGCGCCATGGTCCGCATCAGCGCCCGCGTCGGCTCGACGAGTAGGTTCGAGACCGCCTGGGAGAAGGAATACGCGGTCAACAGGGCCTTCGGCAGCGACTTCTAAGAAAGGGGCGGTCCCTAAATGGACACGGCAAAGATAAGGGCCCTCGCGAACAAGGCCCGGGGGGACCTCCTCGCGGAGGTCGAGGCGCGCCTGAACGCTATCCTGCCGGAGGGAAGCGACGAGAGGCTGTCGAACCCGGAGGCGATGCACCGCTTGGACGCCGCCATCGCCGAGCGCGGCCGCGAGAGGGTGAAGGAGGCCGCGGCGTACACCTGGTTCAACAGGCTATGCGCCCTGCGCTTCATGGACGCCAACGGCTACACGCCGACGCCGGCGGTCACGCCCCGTCCCGGCTCGACGCGTCCCGCCGTCCTCGCGGACGCCGAGCAGGGCATCTTCGACCCGGAGTACGGTTTCACCCAGAAGGTTCGGGACCGGGTCTCCTCGCTGCTCGCCGGCACGGCGCAGAGCGAGAACGCCATGGAGGACGCCTACGCTGTCCTGCTGGGCGCCGTGTGCGACCACTACGCCAAGCCCATGGGCTACCTCTTCTCCGAGGAGGCGGCAAGCACGCTGCTCATGCCCTCGGGGCTGCTCGCTCAGGGGTCCATCCTGCGCCGCATCGTCGACGACATGGACGAGGGCGCCTGCAGGTCGGTCGAAGTCCTCGGCTGGCTCTACCAGTTCTACATCGCCGAGCGCAAGCAGGAGGTCCAGGACGGTTTCAAGGCCAAGGACAAGGCAAAGAAGAAGGCCGGCGCCGCCGAGCTAGGCCCTGTCACGCAGCTCTTCACGCCCGAGTACATCGTGCGATTCCTCACACAGAACTCGCTTGGCCGCCTCTGGATGCTCAACAACCCCGATTCCCCGCTCGCGTCCTCCATGGAGTACTACGTCGCCCCGGAGGCCGACGAGCCTCACGCGAAGGTGGCGACCGCGAGCGAGATCAGGGTGCTCGACCCGGCGTGCGGGTCGGGACACATCTTGGTCTACGCGTACGACCTGCTGTTCGCCATGTACGAGGAGGAGGGTTGGAACCCCGAGGACATCCCGGCGATGATCCTCGAGAACAACCTGCGCGGGCTGGAGATAGACGGCCGAGCGGCGGAGATCGCCCGCTTCGCGCTCGAGATGAAGGCGCTGGAGCACGACCACAACTTCCTGGAGCGCGACATCGATGCAGACGTGCGCGTGCTCGAACCCGTGAAGCTGGAACCGCTCGAGAGCGCGGACCTGTCCAAGTCCTTCAGGGCGCGCAGCGGGCTTCTCGACGCCATGGAGCATATGGGCGAGGCGGGCAGCCTCTATGTTCCGGCGGTCGATGACGCCTCGGCCATCAGGGCCGAGATCGATGCCCTGGGGGACGACCGCGAGGACGACATGCTTAGGGACTCCCTGCGCAGGAAGCTCAACATCATGCTCGCCAACGTCGAGGCGCTGTCCGGCACGTACCACTGCGTCATCGCAAACCCGCCCTACCTCGGCTCAGGCAACATGGGGGCATGGCTATCCGACTGGGTGAAGGAGCACTACCCGGAGGAGAAGGGCGACCTGTGCACGTGCTTCATCAGCCGCGGCCTGGGCATGACCAAGAAGGCGGGCTACACCGCCGAGGTTACGATGCAGTCGTGGATGTTCCTCAGCTCCTACGAGAAGATGCGTAGGCGCATCATCGACAACTACGGCATCGTCACGATGGCGCATCTGGGGGCACATGGCTTTGATGCAATCCCAGGAGAAGTTGTACAGACGACAGCAACAGTATTCGAGCTAACTCATGATGACAGCTACGGGGCTTATATTCGGTTAGAAGAAGCTGAGAATAGTGCAGTAAAAGCTACACTTATGCTTGACGCCATTAGTGATAATCAGGCTACCATTGTCTATTATGCGCCAATAGAGAAGTTCAATCACATCCCTCAGCTTGTTTTCGCTTACTGGATTTCACCGAGAGCAATTAAAAACTTCGATTCGATGCAACGCTTGGGAGATCAGGTTGATACATCAACTGGGATGAAGACAGGTGATAATAATCTCTTCATAAGATGTTGGTGGGAAGTAACTAAAGCTGACATAGCGTTTAGATGCAAAACGCTTGACGATGCAATTGATTCTAGAAAAAAATGGTTTCCATATGATAAGGGTGGAGAATATAGGCAATGGTACGGCAATAACTCCTATATAATCAACTGGGAAAATGATGGATATGATGTAAAGCATCCTCCCAAGGGGGCTATACGGCACTATCAACTTATTCAAGATCGTTGGATGTTCAAGACACATATAACTTGGACGAAAATATCAAAAGATAAAACAGGTTTTAGACTACAACCAGCTGGCTCGCTGTTTGATATGGCAAGCGCCAGCATAATACCTGACGAACGTTATGCGGCATCTCTAGTTGCTTTCTGCAATTCAAGTATTGCAGAATATTATCTTGCTGCATTGGCTCCAACAATAAACTTTCAATCGGGAGATATAGCCAACCTCCCAGTAGAACTGACTGAAATACCTAGCCAATGTAGTGAATATGCCAATGAATGTGTCCAATTATCCAAGAGCGACTGGGATGCGTCTGACATATCTTGGGATTTCATCTCTAGCCCACTTGTGTGTGGCTCGCTTGTTTCGGAGTCCTTCGATACGTGGTCAGCTGAGTGTCGGGAGCGCTTTGATCAGCTGAAAGTCAACGAGGAGAAGCTCAACCGCATATTTGCTCGTATCTACGACATGGAAGACGAGGTGCCCATCGAGGTGCCCGACGACAAGGTGAGCGTTCGTCTCGCCGACCTCCAGCGTGACGTGAAGTCTCTCATTAGCTATGGCATCGGCTGCATCTTTGGTCGCTACTCACTCGACAAGCCTGGCCTCATCCTTGCCGACCAAGGATCCTCGGTTGAAGATTACCTGCGACAGATCCCCAATCCCAAGCTGCTCCCCGATGCAGACAACATCCTCCCCATCACCGACGGTAACGCATGGTTCGACGACGACATCGTGGACAGCTTCTATAGGTTCCTGGCCGCCGCCTACGGCGAGGACACGCTCGACGAGAACGTGTCGTTCATCGAGAATGCTCTGGGGTGTGACCTGCGCACGTACTTCGTCAAGGACTTCTACGACGACCACCTGAAGACCTACCAGAAGCGTCCGATCTACTGGCTCTTCCAGAGCCCGAAGAAGTCGTTCCAGTGCCTCGTCTACATGCATCGCTACGACGAGGGCACCGTCGGGGAGATTCTAACCAAGTACCTCCGCGCCTATGAGGAGAAGCTGCGTAGCAGGATCGAGCTCAAGTCCCAGTCAAAGCGCCCGGATGACGTGCGTGAGACCGACAGGCTGCGCACGCAGGTCGTCGAGCTCGAGACGTGGGAGCGCGACGTGATCTATCCGCTGGCGCACGAACGCGTCTCCATCGACCTCGATGACGGTGTGAAGGTCAACTACAACAAGTTTCCCCACGCCCTCGCCAAGGTGGCGAGTCTGAGTGACTGGAAGTAAAGAGGAGCTTTATTAACGCAGAGGACAAATGCATGGACGATCTAGATAGGAAGCTCAACGACAACTTCGCCGGCTACGTGGTTCGCAAGGACCTCGTGAAGCTCGTCAAGGGCAACGCGGCCGTGCCGAGCTACGTGCTCGAGTACCTGCTGGGGCAGAACTGCGCCACGGACGACGAGGAGGAGATACAGGAGGGCGTCGAGCGCGTCCGCGACATCCTGGCCGCGCACTACGTGCAGCGCGCCGAGGCTGGCGCTATCCGTTCCGACATCAAGCAGAGTGGGTTCCAGCGCATCATCGACAAGGTTTCGGTGGAGCTGGTGGAGAAGCGTGACGCCTACGAGGCGACGTTCGAGAACCTCGGCGTGAGCCACGTGCTCGTCACGGCGGACACGGTCAAGAAGAACCGCCGTCTGCTCGTGAGCGGCGTGTGGTGCATCGCCGACCTCTCGTACTCGGCCAACGAGGCCAAGGACGAGTCGCCCTACATCCTCAAGATGCTCAAGCCCATTCAGATGGCCCGCTTCGACCTCGATGACTATGTCGAGCGACGCAAGGCGTTCACCTCCTCCGAGTGGATCGACGCCCTTATCCGCTCAATTGGCCTCGATCCGGCACAGTTGGGCGAGCGGGCCAAGCTCTTCCAACTCACCCGTCTCATCCCATACTGCGAGCGCAACTACAACCTCGTGGAGCTGGGACCCAAGGGTACGGGTAAGTCGCATGTGTTCAGCGAGTTCTCCCCGCACGGGATTCTCATCTCGGGCGGCGAGGTTACGCCTGCCAAGCTATTTGTGAACAACTCCACGGGCAAGATTGGCCTTGTGGGCTATTGGGACTGCGTAGCATTCGACGAGTTCGCGGGCAAGAACAAGCGCCCCAAGCCAGACATCGTCGACATTCTTAAGAACTACATGGCCAACAAGAGCTTCTCGCGTGGCATCGAGCAAGTGACGGCCGAGGCGTCACTCGCATTCGTGGGTAACACAAGCCACGATGTGAGCTACATGATCAACCAGACTGACCTCTTTGAGGATCTGCCTGCCGTTTACCATGACTCTGCCTTTATCGACCGCATTCACGCCTATATCCCTGGCTGGGAAGTCGACATCATCCGCGGGGATATGTTCAGCTCCGACTACGGCTTCATCGTGGACTACCTGGCCGAGGCGCTGCGTTCGCTGCGTGCGCTTGACTATTCGGGGCTCTACCGCGAGCGCTTCGAGCTCTCCGACGACCTCTCCACACGCGATCGCGACGGTGTGCTCAAGACCTACTCTGGCCTCATGAAGATCATCTTTCCCGGCAAGGATGCTACCGCCGAGGAGGAGGCTCGCATACTGGAGTTTGCGATGGAGCTGCGTAAGCGGGTGAAAGATCAGCTCTACCGCATTGACGAGACCTTCGCACGCACGCATTTCCGCTTTAGGCAGAAGGGCGGAGCGTGGCGTGATGTCACGACGCTGGAGGAGGTCAACTTCCCCCGGATCTACCATTCGCGTGACAAGGTTCCGCTGGACGAGGAGGAGGGTTGCCTCGCAGCTGCTCCGGCGGCATCGACTCTGGTGCATGAGGCCTCGGCCGGGGAAGTCGAGTCGACGCCTAGTCAAGAGCCTGCCCCTGCCGAGCCTGAGCCGATGCAGACCAACGAAGCGCCAGCCTCTTCCGAGCCGTTTATCGGACATAGGGAGTATCGCGAGAACCAGCGTGGCGTGTCCTACGAGAGACTCTTTGGCCCCTACCTTGAAGGAGTGCGAAAGGTCGAGATCATCGATCCCTACATCCGCAAGTTCTACCAATGCCGCAACCTTATGGAACTGCTCGAAGTCATCCTCTCTCACTTCGACTACTCGGCTCCAGAGGTCTCGGTACATCTCACCACAGTGAGGGACGATGATTTTGCCGATTCCAAGCAGGATGATTACCTGCAGCAGGTTGCCGATGCCATGAACCCGTTGGGTCTCTCGTTCACCTATGACTACGACGAGACCCGTACGATTCACGACCGCAAGATGGTCATCAACGACACGTGGGAGATTCTACTCGGGCGTGGCTTGGACATTTGGCAGTACTTTGATGCCGGCAATGCGTTTGCAGTCGAGACCAACGTTCCCGAGGTGCGCAAGGTGAAGGAGTTTGGCATTACCTACCTTAGGAAGTAAGGCTGTCGCTCTATGTACTCGCGCTTATCCGGATTTTGCCCAGATGTAGTACTGACCCGTCCCTCTCGCCCGCGACAGTCTCTCATGGGTTCTGGTGTGGGGAAAGAGGCTGGTAGAATGCACTGTTGACACATGAGGCGAGGGAGGAAGATGCGATCTCGCACATAGGATGCCCCTGTGGCAACGACGTCCGTCAGAACGACTTCGACAACGTGCGGCTCTTCGTGGCGGACTCGCTCATGGACGAACTGGCCGATAGCCAGGCGTTTTTCGGCCTCGAGTACCGTCCCGGCGAGAAATCGGAAGTTTGGCACTGCAAGGAGTGCGACCGGCTCATCATCTTCGATGACGACCGCATCTACGTTACACGCTACATGAGAAGAGCCTTTGGGGTACGCCACTCGTTGGGCCTGATGCCCACCGTGGCGTTCTCTACCCGTGGCGTGCTCTACAGCGAGGAGCTCTTCTTTGACGAGGTTGACGAGTACCTTACGGAGAAGACCTACCGGGGTGAAGCGCCCGAGTACGAGTTCTTTGATGCCGAGTACGCCTGTAGCAACCTATTCCTCACGCCCCGCATCATGCGCAGAGAGGTATTCGACAACCCCTCGAAGTCCTTCGGGGACTGGTATCGTGCCGAGCTCTCGAAGACGTCCAACGCGCTTTTCGACCAGAATGACGTTGCGTGTGCTCGCCCTTTGAAGCAATGGCTTGTGAGCCCCGAGGACATGTCCACGCTCGCGCGCCACGATTGACGCCCAGTTGTCCCGTGTCAGCGAGCGGGGCCAATACGTAATTAGCCCCGCTGCGGTCTCTTCCATATGCAGCCACTTTTCGGCGGTCGTGTCCCGCGCGATTGAGTTGACGAATATGATGCTCACGCTAGTCTCATTGGGCAGCATGACGCCAATGGAAGTGCGAGCGCCGTTGTCAGAGCTTGTCGCGTCGCTCCGTTTGAGTACCTTACGCTGTCCTGGTCGAAGTAGTTCATGTCCAGGCACGAGTCCGGCCAAGACCAGCGGGGCGAGTCTGAATGCTTTGCCTCGCGCCAGGGAGCGCTAGGCGGGCGCAACTCCGCGATTACAGAACTCTCCGACGGCTCGCATCCAGGAGTCCCACTCCCGTACGTGCGGCTCCATGTCCTCCAGCGCCCGCGTCGAGCACCCAGCCGTCCTCAGGTACGCCTTCACGCACTTCGGCACCCAGTACTCGTCATCCTGCATTGCGGGCATATGCGACCCCCAAATGCGCTTGTATAATATTGAACGAATCATGGGATGGCGTCACAAGCGCTCTAGCCTCCCAGGCACGGTCCATATAGGAAAGAAGATCACAGTGGCAGTCCCCACATACGAGGAGATCATGCCTCCCACGCTCGCTGTCCTAAGCAATTGCGACAAGTACGTGAGCTCGAAAGAGCTCGATGCGGAGACGATAGAGGTCTTTGGCCTCACTGCAGAAGAGCGGGCTGAGCGTACCCCCTCGGGAAACTCAAACCTGTACAAGAACAACGCCAATTGGGCGAGACAGTACCTCAAGCATGCCGGTCTCATCGATTTCGGTTACCAGCATGGGGGAAAGAGGGGCACGTACAGAGCTACGGACGCAGGACGCGTATTCCAGGCCGAGCATCCCGAAGGCTTTGGTGTGGACGATCTTCTCGTCTTCCCTACTTTTGCCGAGTATTACGGGGGAAAGCACGGTAGTGACGACAAGCAGTCTAAGCCCAAGTCCACCGAAGAGAGCGAGCAGCTGACACCACCGGAGATTATGGAGAAGGCGGCGAAGGAGATACGTGACGCCCTCGCGGAGGAACTCCTTCAGGTCGTTGCGTCTATGGACGATTACGACTTCGAGTTCCTGGTGGCCAAGCTGCTCGTGGCCATGGGCTACGGGCAGTCGCTGGACGAGCCTACCACAGTCACGCCAAAGAGCAACGACGGGGGTATAGACGGCATCGTCAAGGAGGACCGCCTGGGCTTTGACAACGTTTACTTCCAGGCCAAGCGATGGGACAAGGACACAACGGTCACCAAGCCCGAGGTGCAGAAGTTCTCCGGAGCGCTCAACGGACAGCATGCGAACAAGGGACTCTTCATCACCACGGCCCGATTCAGCGAGGGTGCCCGCAAGTATGTGGAGACGGTCTCTGGCCAGCGCATCGTTCTCGTTGACGGCGTGACCCTCGCGCATCTCATGATTGACTACAACGTTGGCGTGACGGAGGAGAAGACCTACGTAATAAAGTCCGTCGACACGGACTTCTTCGAAGGCTAGGCGAGGCTTATGCGCCAGAGCTGGCTCCATTATAAGACGGCCCGGTCGAAGTGTCCCGCATGCGGGAGACCGGTGCATGTCGGCATGAGCCTGCGTGGGAGGGGCTTCTGGTGGCTCCACGACGACCCTGCCGACTGGCAGAAATGTGTCTCTGCCCAGCTCGATGTGGATGGATGTGCCCCGCTCCACATCGATGACGGGGCAGCGCTCGAGATTATCAAAGGGCATCATCCGAGCGGTCCGAACAACGAGAAGCGCGTCAGATGCGTCGAGGCGGGCAAAGAGTTCTCGAGCATTAAAAGGGCTGCGGATTTGGTGGGCGTCAAACCCCCTACACTGAGCCAGGCATTGAAGAGGGGATGCATGGCAGGCGGCCATCATTGGGAGTACGCTGAGTAAACGTACGAGAAGAACCTATGCCCCACGTAGTACGTCGTCCATCATGGCGAAGCGCACCGCGTCGATGCTGTGGTCGTTCCCGTCCGGTATCTCGTACACCCACGACCCGTCGCGGTCGCGCTCGAACTCCTTGAGACGAAACTCCTTATACGCAAGCGGGCTCCGCACGGGGTCAATCGCGATCTCTCGCAGCCCCAGCTCGCGACGCCACACGGATACCATCGACGAGCGAATCATGCAGATCCTGGCGAACAAGCGGCGGATATTCGATGCCTTCGCCGACAGGTCAGTTGCAGCCGAGCAAGTCGACCAGGTCTTCAGTCGGGAGACCATGGACCAAATCGTGCGCGATGAGCTCAGGAAGTACGCCGGCGCGCGGTAGGAGGCACGCTCTGGCTGTAGGACACCTGTGCCGTATGCTCTGACAACGAGTGGCGGGGGCAACGTCAATTGCGGCTATTGATGGGCTAGAACTCATGCAGGCGGCTCCAGCTCCCTGCTCGCTCCGTTTTACTCCGTTCTACTCCGTTTTACTCCGTTATTCGCAGGTCAAAGCACTTGAGGGAGTCTCTTCCGATACCCCTTTTTGGGGAGTTGACCCCCAGCTGCTTTGCCATACTCCGTTCTACTCCGTTTTTTGACTGTCTATTGGAAATGAGGCAACGCCCAGAGGTCTGATTGTTAACAGATCTCCATTCTCTATCGAGAGGGCAGCCTGTTCATGCTCTACATTTCTGTCTGAGAGCCCGTTCTCCCAAGTTGATTGGGACCAAAGCTGGGCAAACCCTATCCTATACACGCCCGGAAGATCATCGGAGAAGTCGGATGGCTCGACCATGTCGAGAAACGCTTTGAAGCCGCGCAGTTTAATTGCTTCATTTAGGTTCTCGGCTTGTTCATACTCCTCTGAAAAATAAGCGAGTGCCGAAAAGCTAGGACCATCGTAGTCGTGGGGCTTTGGCATTCCAAACTCGTCGAGCTCTTGATAATTGAGATCTTCGCCCTGTCTATCCTTTCCCAAGGCGCAGAGGTCTATCCCAGGCTGTGCATCTGTTAAATCCGCTAGCGAGAGGTTCACTTTAGACCCCTCTACCTCGAAGGCGCTTCCCAGCTTTCCCGATTCGATATAGTTCCTACATGCTTCCGCGAGCATGTTATCGGCGTTGATGTCTAGGACGTACTTTCTCATCAGTCGCTCCTTAATATGGGCTAGGAAGAAGCCATCCCAATGTTAATAGGGGAGGCTGGCAAACCCTAGCAACGTATGCCTTATGCTTTGCTCAGCGCACCGGTTGGGTGCCATGAGCGGCGAAACCGCTGTTGAGGTCTACATTTCCGTGACATGTGGTTGCCGCTCGCGGCGTCAGCTTTTCAAGGGCTATTGATTGCGGTAGGGCCTCTCAACAGATTCATTGCTAGTTGCGTGCAGCAGTTCGCGAGGTTGCTGGATTCGGTAGCTCTGACAGTATCATTTACACTCGAAGTCCTGCATTCCAGCAGTTGCAGCTGCCGGGCTCTTGCCGGACGCCCTTCTCGTGCTCTATCTTGAGTCTGCTATCAGGTCAATCGAGGCTATGCCGCAAGGAAACTTTGACCAGATTGTCGAGAAGTACGTCGAGATGAACATTGCCCATCCCTTCCGCGAGGGCAACGGGCGCTCGGGGCGCATTTGGCTTGATCACATGTTCCGCTGCGAGCTTTGCCGCACGGTCGACTGGAGTCGCATTGGGCGCGAAGACTACCTGCTCGCAATGGAGCGCAGTCCCGTGCGCGACCTCGAGATTAAGGCGCTTCTCGGGCAGGCGCTCTCAGACGACCTGCACAGCGTCGCGCTTCTCGCCCGCAGCGTCGACGCCTCGTACGCCTACGAGGGCTATGACGCCTACCGAGCCGAGGAACTGGGCTCCAACGGGGCCTCGGGCGCCGTGCGGTGAGGTTGGGGTTCTCGTATCCCATTCATGCTTGTATTGTTGCAAATATCGCTACAATACAAGCATGAAGACTGTCGAAGCCATAAGAATTCTCAATGATATCTCCTTTTCTCAGAAGGGGTTATTCACTGCTGCTCAGGCAAAGGCAGTGGGCGTGGAGCGTTATACCGTATCGAGGCTCGAGAAACTTGGTAATGTCGAGAGGCTTGCCAAGGGTGTTTATCGAATGGGTGGTGCTCCAAGCCAGCGTGAGGAAGACGTATTTGCCGCATGGTTGTCGCTGGTACCTTCTAGGCAACCCGGTGCGCCTTTTTCTGACGCCGATCCGGTTGCGATGGGTGTAACTGCCGCTTGGCTATATCGCATTGGAGAGATTGGCCCCATGCCCTACGAGTTCTGCACAAGCGTCAGGCGACAGACCCAAAGACATGGCTTGATATTGAGGAAACGAGACCTAAGGCAAACAGACACCTCGCTGGTCGCTGGAATCCCCGCAACAACTCCAGCTCGAACGGTGATTGACTTGATTGACTACGGCGAGGACCTAAGCCTCGTGTCCAACGTACTTTGCGATGCACTTGAACTGGGGCTTATTTCAGACGAGAACCACCTTAGGGAAGAGATTGACCGCAGGGGTATGAAGATGGGCATAGCAAAAGATCCCAGCCTGTACGAGATGATGAGGGGAGGCAGGAGAATATGAGCTACGCGAACGAGGGCCAGCTCGACAGAGCGTTGAAGAAAGCTCTAAGGGTTGCTTGCATCGACCCAGGAACGGGGTATCGACAAGCATTGCGCGATCGCTTTCTCTGCAGAGTCTTCAGCGACCCTGAATCGCGATTTGTTCTCAAGGGAGGCAGCGGCTTGCTTGCGCGCATTTCCGATGCTCGAGCGACGAGGGATATCGACTTTGCTACCCTGAAATGCGAGTCCCCTGAGTCAGCGGTTGCCGCTTTAAACTCGCTTGTGACTAAGGATATGGGTGATTTTCTCACCTTTGAGCTCACCAAGTGCGAGGAATGCCAAGATGAGAATGGATATTCTCGTCTGCTTAAGTTGCGTTATGCAACTTATTTGGGTCATGAGGAGAAAGACCCTATCCTTATCGACCTTGCGCTTGATTGCGGAACTACTCTGCCTCCAGAGCGCATTGAACCCGCAAGCAGGGTTTTCATAGAAGGTCTCGCGACCAGCGATTACCTCGTTTATCCGCTTCCCGACCAGCTGGCGGATAAATTGTGCGCCATCATGGAACTACAACCCGGTGGCTGGCAATCCTCTAGGATGAAGGACCTGGTTGACGTTGTTTTCTATGCAACGAATGAACCCTTTTTGTTGGGGCAACTCTCCTATTCAATTCAGTGCGAGTGCGCGAGACGCGGAATGGCCGTTCCAATAGAATTTGCTGCTCCGAAGGCATGGGAGTCGAGATTTTCCGTCTTTGCCAAGAACAGTGGTGTGGCCGTTGACTATGCCTCTTTTCCGGCGGCCTGTTGTCTTGCGTCGAAATTTTATAACCCCGCTCTTTTGGGCGAGAAGCAAGACGTCGAAGCAACCTGGAATCCCGAGAGGCTTTGCTGGGAAGCGGGTTCCGATACATAGTCCCCTGCTAAACGGAAGGGTTATCTGCGAAGCCTTGAGAATGAGTTCATTCTCGCCATCTGAATCTTTGGACGTGAATCACAGCGAGTGGAGCTACCTATCTTTCGGCTTAGTTACGGTGCCGCTATGCATCCATTCGAGTCCTTCTCGCTCGTGGCTCCTCCTATAGAGATAATTCGGTGATTCGTGCGCAGACTTGGTTCGCGGAGAATAGCTCCTTCTCTTAAACGGGCCCTGCGTTTTCCCAGTTGGCGGGGAGCCGAGTTAAGAAAAGGAGCTAAACTCCGCGACGATGACGGTGCCAAGGGGCCGGCTTGGGCACCTGACGCCCTAATTAATGTCGCGTGGGCGAGAAATAATACAACCAGTTGGGTTCTTCGTCATCTAGCGGTGAGGAGGGCGCGGGGTATGGGCTGCTTGCTCGAGTGGTGTTGCAGAGACTGCGGTGCCGGTGAGAGCTTCCTTTGCGGTGGGGGCTTCTCGGTCTTCAATCCACCTGACGTGGTGGAGCAGGTTAAGCGCGGTGACTTTGGGCAAGCGATGAAAGTCCTGCTTGGAAAGGGCATCCCCGATGGGTGGACGGTGCTGCGAGAGAATACTTACTACGAGTGCCCTTACTGCGGAGAGGTGATTTTGGGCACTTCACTGAAGGTTGACAATGGCGGCAATGGGTGGTTGGATTATCATGCCGTCCCTGAGGAGTGCCCATCGTGCGGAGAATCGTTGCGGGCCGGAGAGTGCATGCCTCCCATGAGCGAGGAGGAACTTTCGGCACGATGCGAAGGGTTTGCCTCCACCGGCTGTCCCAAGTGCGGTGGCAAGAACGTCTCTTGTATCACGGGTAGCTGGGATTGAGGAGGGCGGTCGGCATGGCGGAGAATGACGCGCGCGATGGCGAGACTTGGTACCAGTTTGGCTTCCCCGAGCCCGAGCGCGAGGAGCACCTGGCGTCGCAGGCTGAGAGACCTACGGAGGTCGGTCCGGCTAACAGGCGGGCGCTGCTCGAGGGGTTCGACTTTCTCGCGTTGGTCTCCCACTCGTTTTTCCGTATGGGCGAGCGCCCGGTCGTCGTGATCTGGAGGCGGAACGGGGCCGTGGACGTGGTTGTCCGAAACGCCGATTGCGCGGTTGACCAGCGTAGGACCCTTGAGGGCGCGGCTGCCGAGAAGCTCTTGTCCGCGGTGCTGGCAACCCATGCGGACACCTGGGCGGAGCCGTTTGTGCCCGAGGAGCCCGTGCTTGATGGCAATAGCTGGAGCATGACGGTCTATGCGGAAGCAGGTACTTCGAGTGCTGTGGGAGCAACGCCGTGCCGCGCGAGGTGGTCGAGCTCCTGCGCGCTGTTGCGGATGCGGGGCTGCCGCTTGCGTGGGATGGGGAAGAGATCGCGTTTGCGTGCTAACGGGAAGGGCGACCACGAATGACGAGTTCATGTGGCAATACAAGCAGGGGCATTGAGGTCGTTGCGTCGGATGTGCAGGTGGTTCGCGGGTCTGCTGCATGGTGCGCCACCATGCAGGTCTGCTGGGACAACATGATGGAAACGCTTTGCGACGGCGGTCCGCTGAACCCGCTTGGAGGTACAAGCGAGCTGGTCAGGGCACTCAATGCCAGCAGGCTTGGGAGGGGTGCGCTGCCCAAAGATCACTTCTATGCCTATTCCGGGCCAAAGAACAATCGGGCGAGAAGAGAGATAGAAACCGAGGTCAGGCGCCGCTTTGGCCAATCGAGTGAGGTTCTCGACCAGCTTGACTGGTCGGAGCCTTCTCCGGGCATGACCTCGCTCCTCTTCTATTGCATGCTGTACCGCAAGTTCTCGTTTCTTGTGCCGTTTGGAGTCTGCGAAGAGGAGTCTTGGGGAGACGGAGACACATGTGTCACCTTCTTTGAGGCGTACGACCCGGACCAACGCCTTAGCCGCAAGATGAGGCAGCAGGTGAAACCCCTTTACTACAAGGACAGGCAGCATCACGCGGTGAGTCTACAGACCAAGGAGGGTGACAGCGTCGTGCTTGTTCGTTCGCCGCAGGGAGGGTCCTTCTCGGAGATGTGGGCAAACACGCTTGAACAGGCAAAACGCGCCGGCAGCACCCAGACTCGTCCCCTCGATGACCATGATTCCTTCATGTGCCCCAATCTCTCTTTGAAGCTGTCGAAGGAGTTTCGCGAGCTTGAGGGGCTGGAGTTTCTCGATGTCAAAGAGCGGGAGTGCATCATTGACCAGGTGCTCCAGACCATTGCGCTGAGTCTCGACAATGAAGGTGGCGAGGTCAAAAGCGAGGCCGCGATTTCGGCTTGCGGCGGTGCCCTGCCGGACTTCTCGCACATCAGGAACTTTGACTACGACGGAAGGTTCGCGCTCTTTCTGGCGGGCGGAGAGGCACGTGCGAACTCGCATCCGTACCTCGCGCTTCTCGTCGATGACATTCGGCTGTTCCAGCAGCGCTAGGAATTCCAGCGGGCTGCGAACCCGCTGCGCCCCACGTTGTGCCCCCATGTCCGGTGCCCCCGCGGAGAACAGCTCTCTTTCTTAAAAGGCAATCGCATTTGCCCAGTTGGGCGAAACCGGGTTTAAGAAAGAGAGCTATTCTCTGCGGGGGTATTGCGGGTGGGTCGAAGAGCTGCCATGACGGTGAAGATTCTCCGCTCGGAAGGCCTGGCAAATGGGGCTTCGGGACGCCCATTTCGTACGATTGCCCGGTGCTGTGCCCCCCTGTGTCCAAAAATTGCGGTTGCCGGTCCTATTTGGGCGAATCGTCGAGTACGAAGCCCCTAACTTTTTGCGGAGCCGCAGGTAGAGAAATGGCACCTGCAAGGTGATACTAAGCGGAACCCCGAATTTTGACCGGCAACCGCAAATTTTGGGCAATGCCCCTCGGGAGCGCGGGCGTACGGGCCTCTCTATGTTGCGGTTGCAACAGAACCAGCCGCGTGACGCGTGCGCCCGCGCGCTACAATCCCCTCAAGTAACAAGCGGATGGGATTCCGGCGGCCCTCGGCCGAGCACGTGGCACCCCCCATCGCCTTGGCAACGTCCCGGCAGCACGCCGGGCGTTGGCTGGGCGCATGGGCGCCCAGTTGGTCTCTTTGGACGAGAGGAACTGGAATGGGAACGCTGCTTGTAAAGAATGCCGACACTATTGTTACCTGCGACGATGCGAATCACGTGTTCACCCACGCGGACCTTCTCGCAACCGATGGCGTCATCACCTACGTGGGCCCCACCGGTGCGAACGTCGCTGCGGCGCCGTCCGTCGCCGACGAGGTCATCGACGCGCGCGGCAAGGTCGTCTACCCCGGCCTCGTGAACACGCACCACCACTTCTACCAGATCTTCACGCGCAACTACCCCGAGGTCCAGAACCTCGAGCTGTTCCCCTGGCTCACCACGCTCTACGAGTACTGGAAGAACATCGACCCCGAGGTCATGCGCTACGCCACCTACTCCGCCCTCGGCGAGCTGGTGAAGGGCGGCTGCACCACCTGCTTCGACCACCACTACGTGTTCCCCAACGGCGTGGACGGCCTCATGGAGGCGGAGTTCGACGCGGCCTCGCAGATCGGCGCGCGCATGATCGTCTCACGCGGGTCGATGTCGCTCAGCAAGAAGGACGGCGGCCTTCCGCCCGACTCCGTGGTTCAGAGCGTGGACGCCATTCTCGCCGACTCCCAGCGCGCGGTCGAGAAGTTCCACGACCCGGCGCCCTTCTCGATGCGCCAGGTGGTGCTGGCGCCGTGCTCGCCGTTCTCGGTGACCAAGGACCTGCTGGTAGAGTCCGCCAAGTTGGGCCGCTCGCTGGGCGTGCGCCTGCACACCCACCTGTGCGAGACCCTGGACGAGGAGCGCTTCACCATCGAGGCAACGGGCATGCGCCCTCTGGCGTACATGGAGTCCGTCGGCTGGGTGGGCCCCGACGTGTGGTTTGCGCATGGCATCCACTTTAACGATGACGAGCTGCGCGTCCTTGCGCAGACGGGTACGGGCGTGGCGCACTGCCCCATATCAAATATGAAGCTGTCCTCGGGCGTTGCGCGCGTGGGCGATATGCTCAGGCTGGGGATTCCCGTGGGGCTGGGGGTCGACGGTTCGGCGAGCAACGACGGCTCCAGCCTGCTGGAGGAGATGCGCGTGGGCTTCCTGCTCCACCGCCTCAACGAGAGCTACAACGCGCCCACCGGCTACGACATGCTCAAGATTGCCACGCGCGGGGGAGCGCGGGTGCTTGGCCGCCCGGAGATCGGGCAGCTGGCCAGCGGCAAGGCGGCGGACCTCTTCATGATCGACGCCAACCGGCTGGAGCTCACGGGTGCGATGAAGGACCCCAAGGCTGTGCTGGCCGTGGTGGGCTGGCGCGGGCCGGTGGACCGCACCGTTGTTGCCGGCAGGACCGTCATGCAGGGCGGACACCTTGTGGGCATCGACGAGGAGCGCGCGGCCGCCGAGGCAGACGCCTGCTGGCGTCGGTTTGTCGAGAAGAACGCGTAGGGACGCGCCGGGGTGCCGGGCGCGCCGGAAGTGCCGCCCCGCCACCCGGCCGCCCCGCGCCCCGCCGCCGCTAGAACGCCGAGCGGTAGATTGCGCGCGCGTCGTCCATGGTCAGCGGCCTAAGCTCGCCGAAGCGCTCGCCCTTGTTCTGGCGCAGGGTCTCCAGCCAGCCGTCGACCTCCTCCGGCGCAAGGCCAAGGTCGGCAAGCGTCCGCGGCATGCCCAGGCCAACAAAGAAGCGCTGCAGCTCGTCGATGGCAAAGGTGATGGCGTCCTCGGTTGCCTCGTCCGTCTCGTCCACCGGCTCCACATCGAAGACTCCCTGGGCAAAGGCCAGGAAGCGCTCCGGGTTCGAGCGCCAGACGTAGCGCATCCAGGCGGGGAGAATGACGGCCAGGCCAGCGCCGTGCGTGACCTCGGGACGGTGAGCAGAGATCTCATGCTCAAGGCCGTGGCTCTCCCAGCCGCCGGCGCGCTTCTCGGGCGCGGTGGCCCGCCCGCACCCGCAGAGGTCGTTGTGGGCGAGGGTGCCCGACCACATGATGGTGGCGCGGGCGTCGTAGTCGTTGGGCTTCTCGGCCACGGTGTTCGCGGCGTCGATCACCGCGCGGATGATGCCGCACGCGATGTTGTCCGTCACGGGAACGGGACCCGCGCCGCTAAAGAAGCGCTCGCAGATGTGGCAGATGATGTCCACCGCACCAGCGGCCGTCTGGTACTGCGGCAGCGTGAAGGTGACCTCGGGGTCGAGAATCGCCACGCGCGGGCGAAAGACGTCGCCGTTCACGCCGCGCTTGAGGTTGAGCGCGTCGTTGCTGATGACGCAGGACGCCGAGCCCTCCGACCCCGCAGCGGGGATGGTGAGCACGCACGCCACGGGCAGGCAGTCCCCAATGGTTGCCTTGTGCGAGAAGAAATCCCAAACGTCGCCCTGGTAGGGCGTGCCAAACGCGATGGCCTTGGAGCAGTCGATCACGGAGCCGCCGCCAACGGCCAGGACGAGGTCCACCTTCTCGGCACGCGCGAGCTCGATGCCCTTGCGAACCAGGCCAACCTCGGGGTTGGGGCGAACGCCGGCAAGCTCGACGTGGGACACGCCAGCCGCCTCGAGCGATGTGGTCACGCGGGCGAGAAGCCCCGTGCGCACAACCGAGCCGCCGCCGTAGACCAGAAGGACGCGCTTGGCCCCAAGGGCAGCAACCTCCTCGCCGATCTTGTCCGCATAGCCGCGGCCAAACACAAAGCGGGTGGGGGACTGGAACACGAAGTCATTCATGATGCGCCTTTCGCTGACGGGCCGTCATGTCCGGATGACACTTTGTTGCCAGTGCCCATTATGGACGAGAAGGCCGAGAGGGGAGCGCCGCGCGAGAGGCCCGCCCCCGCTAGCGATTGAGGTGGATGTGCGGGCGGTCCTCGTAGCCGTGGTAGTCGCCAAAGTAGACAAAGTAGTCGGCCACCTCGTCGGCGAGGGACTGGTCGTGGGTCGCCACCACCAGCGTCTTGCCCGCGCCCTTGAGCTGGCGAAGGAAGCCCAGCAGCCACTCGCGCGTGCGCTGGTCGAGCCCATTGAGCGGCTCGTCAAAGCAGTACGCGTCGGGGTTCATGGAGAGCACGCAGGCGATGGCCACCTTCTTCTGCTCGCCGCCGGAGAGGTTGTAGGGCGCGCGGCCACGCAGGTGGTCGATGCCCAGAAGCTGGCACACGTCGCTCACGCGGCGAGCCACCTCGTCCTCGCCGAGCTGCATCTGGCGTGGCCCAAAGGCGATCTCCTCCTCCACGCTTGCGCAGAACAGCTGGGAGTCGGAGTCCTGGAAGATGAAGCCCACGCGCTGGTGCAGCCACTTCGAGAACGCGGGGGTGCGCATGCTCTGGGCATCCACGGGCTTGCCGTCAAACAGGTAGGAGCCCTGCTGAGGGAACACGAGCCCGCACATGGCCTTGAGCAGCGTCGACTTGCCAGAGCCGTTGTCGCCCATGAGAACCACGGAGTCGCCGGCGTCGATGGTGAGGTCGATGTGCGAGAGGGTGGGGCGCTCCTCGTACGCAAAGCAGAAGTCGCGAAACTCCATGAGGGGGCGTGAACTCTCGTGCTGCGGGTGGTGCAGCGACCGCGGGTGCCCTGAGGTGTGGACCACGCTAGGCCACCCCCTGCAGGTAGGCAAACAGGACGCCCACCGCCACGAGGGCGAGAAGCCAGGCGAGGTCGATGGGCTTGTGGGCGCCGCGCGGCGCGGCCTGGTACTCGCCCCCGAACCCACGGCAGCGCATGGCGTCGGCAGTGGTGCGTGCCGCCTCGTTTGCCTTCAGGAAGGTCACGCCCCCAACGCCGCCCATGGACGTGCCCTTCGAGCGGTTCTTGCCAACGCTTCGCAGGTCAAGGGCGCAGAGCACCTCGGTGGCAACCTTCCCCAGGGTCACGATGCTCTTGAGGGCAAGCTCGAGGGTCATGATCACCAGGTTCGATACGTGGAAGGCGCGCAGCGCGCCGGTCACCTCGTGGACGGGCGTGGAGAGCGCGACGACCATAGCGGTGCCCACGCACACGAGGACCTTTGTCCCCATGAGTAGCGCCGACTGCGACTGCCCCAGGAGCACGGCCGGTACCATGACAAGGGCGCTCACGCCCGCGGCGGTGAATGACACGCCAACGACGCGGCGCAGCGCCTTGGGCGGAAGCGCTGCGGTTCTCAGCAGCATGCCTGCCAGCACCACCAGCGTAAACGCGAAGTTTGAGCTAAGGGACGTCATGAGGATGACCGCGAGGCCGCAGGCGAGCTTCACGGGCGCGGATGGCGAGAGGGACGTCGACTGCCCGTCGTCCATGCGCAGGCGCGAGAGCACGCCGGTAAGTGACAGCAGGCTCTTCTGGACAAAGCCGTCGCGGTCGGCGGCGGGCACGTATGCCTCGGGCTCAACGAGCCAGGAGGGGAGGGAGTCCCCGGCCGGCTCGGCCTCCTCCAGTTGCGTTCTGTCGCTAGCGCGTCCCAAAGTCAACCTTCGATTTCATCCCGGCGGCGATCGCGCGGAACGCTATGACGAGAAGGGCAACGCCTATGACCGCCGAGAGCACGTACCCAACCCAGTCGGGCAGGCCGCCAAGCGAGTAGTCGGGCAGGAGCGACTGCCACTCCCAGCCGTCGGCCATGCCAGCGGGGGTGTAGCCCACGCTCTGGGCCACGTCCTCGGTTGCCCACTCGCCCCAAGCGTCGCCCGTGGCGAGAAGCCCCAGGGGGGTGAGAACGACGAGGGCAACGAGGAGCGCGGCCAGGCTCGCGCGCGCCGCGTGCGCCTGGGATGCGGTGGGCGCGGTCTTGGTGGCCTCGTCGGCAGGGGCCAGCGCGCCTTCGATTCCAAACGAGGGTGCGGTCTTCCTCACGTAGGCGAGGATGCCCACGGTGAAGATGGCCTCGGCGGCGCCGGCAACCGTGAGGTGGCCGGCGAGCATGGCGGGAACCGAGACCCAGAGCGGGTAGGGGCAGTACAGCGCCTGCCCGGCCGCGTTCGAGAAGAGCAGCGGCTGGATGCCAAACTCGATGGCGGCGCACAGCGCGGCGGCGTTGATGCCCACGTACGAGCCAACCCCGGCGGCCACTAGCTCGAGCGCCGGCGCCTGTGCCCGGCCCTCGCGCGCCTGGGGCTTCTCGGCAGAGGACCTGCTCGTAAAGGCACGCATGACCAGCGCGTATATGCCGTACCCCACCATGGGGAGCACGAACGCCATGTTGAAGCAGTTTGCGCCAAGGGCGAGGATGCCCCCGTCCCCAAACAGGACGGCCTGGATGGCAAGGGCAATGGAGATGGCGAGAACCGCCGCCCAGGGGCCAAAGAGTATGGCGACGAGCGTGCCGCACACGGCGTGTCCCGTGGTGCCGCCCGGGATGGGCACGTTGAACATCATGGCGAGGAAGCTGAACGCCGCGGCTACCCCGAGAAGTGGCATCTTCTCGCGAGGGACCGTCTGGCGGACCCTTCGGGCGGCGTGCAGCCACACGGGAACCATCACGGCACCCATGACTCCGCAGGTGGAGGGGCTTAGGTAGTTCTCGGGTATGTGCATCTTCTCGCCCCATCCGTCTTGTGGCTGCTGGTTGGAAGGTTGGTGCGGGCTGCTCGTCCCGGCTTGCGCCGGTGCGCGGAGCTGCAGCTCGCGTATCACAGGCTACCCGAAACGGGCGAAACGTGCACGAACCGCGCGTCGAGAGCCACGATGCGCGACGCTGTGATCTCGCGTATTGAGACGCCAAGAGAGTGCCCGAGATGCCTCAGCGGCTGGGATAGAACGGGCACCGCTCGCCCAGGCACTGGGCGTTCTGCTGGTGGAACTCGCAGCGGACGTCGTCCTTCTCGAGGCGAACGCCAAAGCGCTCGCGTATGTAGTCGACGGCGGTTTCCAGCGAGACGTACGCGTCGCGCTTGCAGCAGCGCGGCCCGCCGATGCGCGAGAGGGCCTCGAGCGCGCGGGACGTGTACACCATGTGGCTGCCCCACGAGTCGTCGCTCGTGAGCGGGCCGGTCCCCTCAAGGATCGAGAGCGCTGCGCCAACGGATGCCGTGGCGCCGCACACCCCCCAACGGCCACACATGGCGCCGGGCATCTGCAGGCCGCGCGACATGAGCTCGGCAAGCGCCGAGGGAAGGTCGACCTCCCCGCCGGCGTTGCGGTACGCGGTGAGCACGGCCGCGCCGTCGAGAACGTGGTGTTCGGGTCCGTGCATGCGCACGAAGTCCCTGCGTGCGACATTGCGGAAGACCTCGTAGGGGCTCGCGCTCCTCTCGCCCAGGCAGGCGTCGACAATCCTCTGTCCGCGTTCCTCCAGTGTGAGCTCGCCCATGCGTCCTCCCAGCGTTGCGTTGCAAAACGGCTTCATGGTACCCCTGCGGCAGCGGTGCGCACCACCTGGTGCGAGTGACGGTTCCTAGACACCCTCGCCCGCGCGTGCTATAGTCTCGCCCCATTTTCGTTCTGGCGAGAAGGACGGAGCCTCGACGTGGATGACCAGGAAACCAAGAGCCCGCAGGAGGCCATGCGCCCTAACCCCGCGTGGCGGCGCCGCTACTACACCATCCTAGCGGGTCAGGCAGTCTCGCAGGTGGGAAGCTCGGCGGTGCAGTTTGCGCTGGTCTGGTTCCTTGCGCAGGAAACGGCGTCGCCCGCTGCGATGGGACTTGCGGGCCTCGCGGCGTTCCTACCCGGCGCGATCCTCTCGCCTGTGGCGGGCATCGTGGCGGACCGCCACAACCGAAAGCGCGTCTGCATCGCGGCGGACCTTGCTGCGGGCATCATGGCGACGGTGTTTGCGCTGGCAATGGGCTCGTGGGGCGTCTCGGTCGCCGCAGTGATCGCGCTTCTCGCCGCCCGTGCGGCAGCGACCTCGTTCCAGGCTCCCGCGATGCAGGCGATGGTACCGCAGATCGTGCCCGCCGAGTCCCTTGTTGAGGCCGGCGGCATGGCGCAGGCCATAAGCAGCGCCTCCTATATTCTTGGCCCCGTTGTTGGCGGTGCGCTCTTTGCGGCGTTCCCGCTGGCGCTCATCCTGGTGACGGACCTCGTTGGCGCGGTGGTCGCCGCCGTCACGCTGGGCATTGTTCCCGTGCCCGACCACCGTGCGGAGGGGGAGCGCCCCAGGCTCCACCCCGTCCGCGAGCTGCGCGATGGCCTCTCGGTCTTCTGGGAGGACCGCGTGCTCACGCAGGTCATAGTCTCCCTTCTCGTGTTCATGGTGTTCTTCATGCCGCTCTCGTCCTTCTATCCGCTCATGACCAGCGACTTCTTTGGGCTTGGGGCCTTCGAGGGGAGCCTCGTCGAGATGAGCTGGGCGCTGGGGATGCTGGTGGCGGGCATCGCGGTGGCGAAGGCCAACCTCAAGAACGAGGTTCGCGCGTCGTTCTGGGCAACGGTGGCTCTGGGCGCGACCTGCCTTGCCTCGGGGCTGCTGCCCCGGAGCTTTGGCGGCTGGGTGGCGTTCGTTGTTCTCTGCGGCGCGATGGGGGCAACCGCGACCTGCTACGACGTGCCAATCGTGGCGTACATGCAGAAGAGCATCGCGCCCGAGAAGCTTGGCCGGGCCTTCTCGGCGTTCCAGATTGTCTCGATGATCTCGACGCCCATTGGCCTTGCGGTGGCCTCGCCCGTGGCGGAGGTCCTTGGCGTGAGCGCGTGGTTTGGCATCAGTGGCGTGGCGATTGTGCTGCTCGGCGCCGTGATGCTGGTGCTGGAGGGTCGGGCGCGGCGGTAGGGGGAGACTGGCGCCCTGCTTGGCCCTACTCGCCCTGCGTGAACGCGGCAACGGCGTTTGCGGTGAGCCCCTGCTGCTCCTCGACGCTTATCGTGGCAACTCCGTCGCCGTCCTGCGCGCCGTAGTCGCCAAACTGGGCGTGGTTGCCGCCCTCGATCACAAGCTCCGCGTAGTCGTCCGGCCGCAGGTCGGCATGGGATTGCAGCTTGTCTACCTCGCCGTCCTCGGAGCCGTAGACGCTCAGCATCCTAAAGCCCGGCGCGCGCAGGCTCTTGGTGGGGTACGCGGCGAGAACCACCAGCCCGTCAAGCTCGCTGGTGTGGTCGGCGGCGTAGACGGCGGCCATCGCGCCGCCAAGGGAGTGACCGCCCACGTACCAGTGGCTGTAGTGGTACTCGCCACTGCCTAGGATGGAGTCCGCGGCGTTCATGTCGAGAAACGCAAAGTTGAGCGGCATGCGCACGAGAAACACGTCCGTTCCCTTCTCGGCGATGCTTTCTAACTGGGCTGCGTAGGCCTCGCACTGGACCTTGCCGCCGGGATAGAACACCAGCGCGTTCTCTGTGCCAGGCCCATCAAAGAGGTAACCGTTTGCGGTTGCTGTCACGCGGACGGAGTCGCTGCCTGCGAGCGCAGCCTCCGCACGCGCGGTTGCCCGAGAGTAGGTGCTTGCGTAGGCGAGAAATGCCACCACGGCAACCGCGAGCGCCGCGAGCAGTCCCAGCGCTGCGCGACGGAGCTTGACGTGCGTCTTTGCCTTTGCGTTGTTCTCGTTTGCCATGGGTCTCCTCTGCTTGTTTTGCTGCTCCCATGGTAACGGAGCACGCGCGCTGCGCCCCCCGTCGCGCGTGGAGCCGCCGTGGAATTGTGGGCTGCGGTATAGCGTTTGTCTCGTGCGGATAGAATGGCTCCGGTCACTTCGAGAAGGGGTAAACCATGGCAGAGCAGGAAGTTGGTCCGGTTGGGTCGTCGAGCAGCAAGGTCACTAACGAGAAGATTCTGGCGCTGGTGCCCGAGGAGAGCGTGAAGCGGATTCCGTTCTTCGTGCGCAAGCACGCGCTGAGCAAGACGTTCGAGAAGATCGAGCTCGAGCATCCGGACCTCTACGCCGTCGCGGCGCAGGAGGGCGAGCTGCCGGCTGACGCGCGCGAGCAGCTGAGCCAGATCGTGAACGGGATCTTCGAGCAGAAGCTGAAGAAGCACAACCTATAGGCGGCGCGCTGCGACGGCGGTAGGCGCTGCAGCGACGGCAGTCTTTATTGGCGGGCGGCTCCGGAGGCGGGGTCGCCCGCTTTTCTCAGCTGGGGACTGATCGATGACGTCGTGATAGCATGAAGTTTCGCAGACAGCCAAAAATGGACGTTTAAGATTTCGCAAATAGCCAATTATGGCTGTATTCGACATCGCAAATCGCCAATACCGTCTGTTTGCGATAGAGTATGAGACGTATCCCACACTACCAGACCGTTACGTCATCACAGATTCTTTTTCGGGGGGCATCGTTATGAAGCGCGCGGCAATGAGCGATCTTGAGCGATGGGCAAAGTCTCCAAAACGCAAGCCGCTTGTTGTGACTGGCGCGCGACAGGTGGGAAAGACCTGGCTTGTCCTGGAGTTTGGTCGCGAGCACTTTGATGCCGTCGCGCACGTGACGTTTCTCGACAACGAGGTAATGAAGAACGTGTTTGCAGGATCGCTTGATCCTGCTCGTCTTCTCACGGCGATCTCGGCATATACGGGGACCGATGCCTCCAACGGGCGCACCCTCGTGTTCTTTGACGAGATTCAAGAGTGCCCGCGCGCCATTGCGTCTCTCAAGCAGTTCTGCGAATTGCGCCCAGATATTCCCGTTGTTGCAGCGGGGTCTCTCCTGGGCGTCGCCATGAGCAGACTCTCCTCGCAGCAGGAGGATGCCCAGCGGATTTCGTGGCCGGTAGGCAAAGTCGACTACCTCGACATGCACCCCATGACCTTCAAAGAATTCGTGGAAGCAATGGGCGAGCCACGACTTTCCCAGCTACTCGGAAGGGATTCGCTCGACCTGGCAAGTGCGCTTGGCGAGAAGTACGAGGATTTGCTCAAGCTCTATCTCTACGTCGGCGGTATGCCAGAGGCGGTGCAGGCATATATCGACACGCACCTTCTTGGTGAATCGCGTAAGGTGCAGCAAAGATTGCTTCGTGACTATGAGTTCGATTTTTCGAAGCACGTGTCGGCTCCGGCGGATTCCGAGCGAATTCGAGAGGTCTGGCGCTCCGTCCCCACGCAGATTTCGCGCGAGACTGGCATCAATAAGTTCGCGTATTCTAAGGTCAAGGCGGGCGGTAGGGGACGAGAGTATAGGGATGCGGTCTCCTGGCTTGTCGATGCTGGCTTGGTCACAAGGGTGCCAAGGGTTTCTCGGCCTGGCATCCCGCTTCTTACGTACGCCGAAGACCGCTCCTTCAAGCTGTTCCTTCTCGACGTGGGTCTTCTAGGTGCTGCCTACGGCCTTGACCAGGACGTTATTGTGCGAGGTGATTCCCTCTACGCCCAAGGCAAGGGTGCCTATGCCGAGCAGTACGTGTGTCAGCAGCTTGTGGCGAGCAATTCTTGCGTTCCGTATTACTGGTCAGCCGACGGCAGGACGGATAAGGCCGAGGTCGACTTTGTCTACGAGTGTCGGGGAAAGGTGATTCCGCTCGAGGTCAAGTCCGACGACAACGTGCGCAGCAGGAGTCTTGCCAAGTTCTCCAAGGAATTTGGCATAGAGAGGTGCCAGCGGCTTTCTCTGCGCGGCTACAAGGACGAGGGATGGCTCGTAAATCTGCCTCTCTTTGCCGCCGACGTGCTGCCTGACACGTTGTGAGGTAGGCAGTCGCGGCGGTGGCGTGAGATCGCGCTTCTCGTCCCGGAGGTCGATACACATTCGTTGTCCGAATGTGTATCGACCTGGGCGCGTCACAGATTCGGGTACGAATGTGTATCGGCGAGAAGCGCGGCCGTGCGCGGCGGTGGGGCATCCGTCCGTCCCGGCCGGCGAGAAGCGCGGTCGCACGGCGGAGCCCCGCAATCGTCCGCGCCCCTACAGGTCGTCCACCAGGGCGGTCGACTTGGCGTACGCGGTCGAGCGCGCCTCGAAGAAGTCCGTCTTCACCATGTTTGCGTTGCTGTACTGCGAGACCCAGGCCATGTCCGCCGGCTCCTCGGCAAACTCGGGGTAGAGCTGGCCCATCCCCAGCGAGCTCCACCGAAGGTTGCCCAGGTAGTGGATATAGTCGCTCACCTGCTGGCCGGTGAGGCCGGGGATGTTCTCGCCAATCACGTACTGGCCCCAGGCGATTTCCTGGCGCACGCCCTCCTCGAGCATCTCGCGCAGCTCCTCCACGGCCTCATCGGTGAAGAGCTGCGGCTCCTCGCGTTGCAGCTCGAGGATCATGTTGCGGAAGAGCCACAAATGCGTGTTCTCGTCGCGGTTGATGTAGCGAATCTCCTGTGCGCTGCCAGGCATCTTGCCGTTGCGCGCGAGGTTGTAGAAGAACATGAACCCCGAGTAGAAGTACACGCCCTCAAGGATGAAGTTCGCCATCATGACGCGAAGCAGCGCGGGCGCGTCCTGGCGCTCTTGGAACTCGTTGTAGAGGTTGCCGATGAAGGTGTTTCTCGCCAGCAGGTGCTCGTCGGTCTTCCACTGGTAGAGGATGTCGTTTCGCTGCTCGGGGCTGCAGATCGTGTCCAGCATGTACGAGTAGCTCTGCGAGTGCACGCACTCCTGGAAGGTCTGGATGTGCAGGCACAGGTTGACCTCGTTTGCCGTGATGAACTCGCCCACGTTGGGGAGGTTCGCGGTCTGCAGCGAGTCGAGAAAGACGAGAAACGAGAGGATCTTGTCGTACGCGGTGCGCTCGGCGGGCAGGAGGTTTGGGTAGTCCTTCACGTCCTGCGAGAGGTTGATCTCCTCGGGAATCCAGAAGTTGTTCATGGCCTGTCGGTACCAGTCCGAGGTCCAGGCGTACTTCACGTTGTTGAAGTCGTTGAGGTTGGTGGTGTTGCCGCCGATGAGGCGCCTTGCGCGCACGTCGGTGTCGCCGTTGGGGTTGAAGAGCGCCTTGGGCGAGAGGCGCGTGCCGTTTGCCTGCTGCATGGGGTTCCTTTCTGGTGGTCTGGGGGCGTGTGCCAGGGCGTGCGCCCGCGCCCTAGCTCGAGCAGCTCTCGCACTCCTCGACCTCGAGCGACTTGCTGCGCACGTAGTAGACGGTCTTGACGCCGTCGCGCCATGCCTCGAGGTAGAGGTCGAGCACCTGTCGCATGGTGTACTCGTTGGTGATGTAGAGGTTCACGGACTGCGCCTGGTCGATGTGGCGCTGGCGCACGCCGGCGGCGCGCACGCTCCATGTCTGGTCGATCATGTGGGCCGGCTTGTAGTACCACCAGGTCTCGGGCGAGAGCTCCGGAGCGACGCGCGGGAGCATGGAGCCCTTCTTCTCCTCGAGGAAGAACTTGCGCATCACGGGGTCGAGCCCGGCCGTGGTGCCTGCGATGATCGATGTCGAGCTGGTGGGTGCCACGGCGAGAAGGTACGCGTTGCGCATGCCGTGGGTGGCCACGCGCTCGGCGAGCGCCCGCCACTCGGGCGAGCTGTAGCCGCGCTTCTCGAAGTACGCGCCGGTCTGCCAGTCTGAGCCCTCGAACTTCTCGTACGCGCCGCGCTCCTCGGCAAGCGCGCACGAGGCCTCGATGGCGTTGCGGTTGATGCGCTCGAAAACGTCGTCCGCAAAGTGCAGGTGTTCCTCGCTCTCCCACATGAGGCCGCGTTTTGCCAGCATGTGGTGGTAGCCCGAGACGCCCAGGCCAACCGAGCGGTAGCGGCGGTTTGTTATCTTCGCGTAGGGGAGGGCGTAGAAGTTGAGGTCGATCACGTTGTCGAGCGCGCGGACGGCGGTCTCGACCGTGCGGGCGAGGTAGGCGTCGTCCTCCACTGGCAGGCGACCGAGCGAGAGGCTCGCGAGGTTGCAAACCACGAAGTCGCCGGGACGCGTGGTGGTCACCACGACGGTGTCGCCGTCCTCGGTCACGACCTCCTGCGAGACGCTTTGGATCTCGCTCGTGTTCTGGGCGATCTCGGTGCAGAGGTTCGAGCAGTAGATCACGCCTGCGTGTGGGTTGGGGTTCGCGCGGTTCACGGTGTCGCGCATGAACGCGAACGGCGTGCCCGTCTCGACGGCGCTGCGCAGGACGAGGCGCACGACGTCCTTTACGGTAACGGTGCGCTTGGGGATGCGAGGGTCGGCAACGCATTCGAGGTAGCGGCGCTCCCACTCCTCGCCGAAGTAGTCCTCGAGCGCGTAGCCCTTCACCGTGAGGATGTCGTGGGGGCACATGAGGTGCCAGGGCTGGTCGAGGTCCTGCTCGGCCATGCGCCAGAACAGGTCCGGGTAGCAGACCGCCGGGAACACGTCGTGCGCCTTCATGCGGTCGTCGCCGTTGTTGGTGCGAAGCTGCAGAAACTCTGGAAGGTCGCGATGCCAGGCGTCCAGGTAGACGGCCACGGCGCCGGCCCGCACGCCCAGCTGGTCCACGGCCACGGCGGTGTCGTTGATCACGCGGATCCAGCGCACCACGCCGCCGGCCGCGCCCTCGAACCCACGGATGCTGCCGCCTTTGGCGCGAACCTTGCCCAGGTACATGCCCATGCCACCACCAAACTTGGAGACCATGGCAAAGTTGTCCACGCTCCGGTAGATGCCCTCGAGGCTGTCGGGCACGGTGTCGATGAAGCAGCTCGAAAGCTGGTGGTGCGGCTTGCGGGCGTTGGAGAGGGTCGGCGTTGCCATGGTGACCTCGAGGCGGCTGAGCATGTCGTAGAAGCGCCGGACCCAGCCCATGCGCGCCTCCGGCCGCTCGCGCATAGCCAGGTGCAGCGCGATGCCCATGAACATCTCCTGCGGGGACTCTAGGGGCACATGGTCGTGGCTGCAAATTACGTAGCGCTTGAGCAGGAGATCGAGGCCGGGGTAGTCGAGAAGTTCGTCACGGGTGGAATCAATCCAGGACGATGCCTGGCAGATCTCCTCGCGCGTGTAGTGCTCGAGGATGTAGGGACCGTAGAGGCCCTGGTCGGTGAGGTAGCGGATCTTCTCGTAGAGGGAGCCCAGGCCGCGCGCCCGCTCCTCTCGCGCAAGGTGTCGCGTGGCGACAAAGGAGAGGAGCCTGCCGGCGATGAGCTCCCAGCCTGACGCCTCGGGCGTGGTGAGCTCAACCGCTGCGTGTACCAGGGCGTTCTCGCGCTCAGCGAGAGACATCGAGGGCTTCGCGAAGCCCTGGAACTTTGCCGCGAGCGCAGAGAGCGGGTAGGCCTTGGGGTCGAAGTCGCGCGAGACCTTGGCGAGCACGGCGTCCAACGTGCGAGCAGACTGCTGCGCATCTGCGTCAGGCTGTCCTCCGGGCTCCGCAAACACGAGCGAGCAGATCGCATGGCGAGCGGCGCGCAGCTCTGCACGCCGGTGCCGATAGAGGATGTACGCCTTGGCGGCATCGTAGTGGCCAGTCTCCATGAGCGCCCGCTCGACCAGGTCCTGGATCTGCTCGACCTCGGTTGCGCCGTTGGTCGCGAGGGCCTCCTCCACCCGTACGAGCAGCGACTCGAGGGCGTTCTCGTCATGCGCGGCTGGGTCGGACACCTCTGCCAGCGCCTTGTCCATGGCACGGGCGATCTTGCTCCTGTCGTAGGTCTCGATGCGACCGTCTCGCTTGGTAACTTGCATATGGACCCCGTTCTGCGGCGCGGGAGCCGCTTGTGCGTGAGTTGGGCGACGGGCGGTGAGCTGGGTGCGCACGCATTTCCATCTTTGGTATGGCTGGTTGGACAGTCCCACCGTTGGGGATATATGCTATCAGATTAGTGACAATATGTGCCAGTGGTTGTGGTCGATGTTTCTCACAGCACAATATGCAGTAGTGAGTGGATGAACGAATGGAAGTGATGTACGTCGGTGCTCTTCCACATGAAAAAATGCTCTATCGAACGGTGCCTTCCGGCAACATACATCAATAAAGAAACTATACTTGCATAATTAGGTATATTCCGTAGTTAACATACAATATTATGTAAAAATCATTTAAGTTTGATAATAATTACAAGACAGCACCGTTCTTGCAGGCCAAAATGATGCCGGCTCTTTCAGTGGCGAACCACGAACGAGCCGGCAGGAGGGACAAGCGTCAATTCCTACTTTGCCTTGCGGCGAGCAACAATTCCAATGGCAACTAGTGCGCCTCCTGCTGCGAGAAGCCCTGCCCAGCCAGCGGGGGTGGCGTCAGACGTGTCAGGCACGCGCTCCGCATTGGGGACGCGCGGGGCTGGCTTCGCACTTGCCTGCGCCGGAGGCTCGTCTGACGTCGGGGTGGGCGTGGACGCAGGCGTGTCCTCCTCTTCTCCCTCAGAGGGCCTTTCTCCTTCGCCAGTGCCGGGAGTGCCGGGCGTTGGCATGGCGTCGAAGTTCACGTAGGTTGCGTCCGTGCAATCAAGGCGCACGTCACCAGATGCCAGGAGCTGGACCTGATTGATGGAGTCCTCAAAGAGCGCTGCCTGCTCGTCGGTGAGGTCCATCTCGACGTGTGCCTGGCCCGCGTACGGCGTGAGCTTGATGCCGTCCTCATCGGCAATCGCGCCGGTGTCAGTTACCGGCCAGTAGCCAAAGTCGACGCCGTTTACGGCAACGTGGACGTAGGTCGGGCGCGTCTCGCCAGCAGTGAATGAGAGACCGCACACGTCAAAGGACACGTGGCTGCCCGTTTTCTGGAGGTTCGCGAACCCCACGGAGTGGCGCCGCACGGCGGGCTGCACCTTATCCGCATGGTTCTGAAGCCACGAGACCATTGCATCAAGGTCTATGTATCCAGTCTCGACGTATCCGGTGCCCAGTTTGAAGGCGGTGAAGTTGTCGCAGCCTGAAAGCAGGAACGAGTTACCGGCCACACGATACGTTGCGTTGTCGTCCACTTCCTGACCGTTCAACTGCACAGAGAAGACCTCTCCGCGCTGGTTGCCGCTCTCGTCCGTCACGAGCTTGAAAGCGTAGGTCACGTTGTCGGAAAGGCCAAGCCAGAGCACCGGCCGCTTGTTGCCGGGCTGCCACTGCTGGTTGAGAAGCTCCTTCAGCTGCGCGCCGGTAAGGGTGACAAGTGCGTTGGCGTTGCCAAAGGGCAGTACGTCGTGCGCCTCCATGTAGGTGATGACGCCGTCGCCGTTGGTGTCAAGCTCGTTGCGCAGGCCGCCGGAGTTCACCACGCCAATGTCTGCCGTTCCAGCGCCCAACGTATCGTTTGTGGCGTCGAGGGTTGCCGTAGCCACGAGCGTGCCAAGGGTCGACTCGCTTCCGCGGTTCTCCTGGTTGCCTGCCGCCACGGTCTGGTCGAGACTTGGGTCGCCCGTGGCGCGGGCGAGTGTTGTGTCCCCCAGCGCGTTGGAGCGGATGGTGCCAACCTGTTCCGCGCCGATCTCCCTAGCCTTGGCTTCGGCGGCGTCCGCAATGCTCTTGGCGGTGGCGTCCTCGGGGGCGTCCTTGGCAATCTGGGTGACCTTTTCGCCAACCGTAAGGTTGTCTGCGTCATCCCAGGTGAGGTCGATGGTCGCGAGAGCCTGGCCGTAGTGGTCCGCCTGCACGATTGGCGCTCCGGCGTCGGTTTGTCCTTCGGCCAAAACGTGCGTGTGTCCGGCCACAACCGCGTCGACGTCCGGGGAAAGGCCCTTGAGGGCGTCCGAGCCCTCGTGCGCAAGGACGACTACGGCATCTGCCTCGCCATTGGACGGGTCGCCGTCCTTCAGCTGGTGCGCATAGTAGTCGACCGACTTTGTGACCGAGCTGGTCGTGATGTTGCCAAGAAGGGCCGGATTTACTGCGCTGGGAAGAGACTCAAGAGTTGCGCCCACAAATGCCACCGTCTTGCCGGAAATGACCTGCGTTGTGTAGGAGGGGATCTTTGTGGTGTCCACGTCGTTCAGGTTGGCCGCCACGTACTGTACGGGCGAGAAGTACGGAATCACGCGGTCGTAGAGGTCGGCGACACCGTTGTCAAACTCGTGGTTGCCCGTTGCCGAGACGGTGAGCCCCATGGCCTTGAGCTGGTCCATCGCGGGGACGTCGCGCTGGATAGACGACGCAAAGTAGGAGGCGTTGATGTTGTCTCCCGCAGATACCAAGGTTGTGGTGCTTGCTCCGTAAGCGGCGCGCTCTTGGTCGATTGTGCCGGCAAGCCGGGCGCCATTCTCGATGTGTCCGTGGAAGTCGGTAATTGCAAGGACGTGAACTTGGGTCTGCTCCGCAAGTGCGGCGGCAGGGGCACCGAGAAGTACCGCCAAGGTGGTGAAGAGGCAGGCGATAGCGCATAGGAAACGGGCAGGCGTACGTCTCATGGGGTCCTCCACAAGAACATGGCCAAGCCAAGTCTTTGGCTTGGCACGCCTTCAGCTCCTTTTATTGTTTTTATATCACAGGCAGGACGAGGCGCCACGTAAGGTCTTCGAAACGAACAACCCGCCAGACGCGCTATGGAATACACGAGGGGCGGGCGAGCGGCAGGTGTTGGGCAAAGAGCAGCCAATCGTATCCAAGAGCTGGCGTCAGCCTTGAAGGAACTCTAGAAGTGAGTCATAGGTTTTTCTCGGCTTGGTACCCGGACTGGTTTCGAATACCTCACCTGTTGCCGACTGCCATACCACAATGCCGTCAATGTGAGTTTCCTCGATGACGTATTTGTCGTCGTATCCTGCGAGTTTCTTTCTCTGCTCCATCGTGGCATTCACAACGTCAACTCGCCAAGATGAGCCGAGCCCAGTAAGTTCATGGCCATCGACTGCCGCAATGCCGCACGTGGAGAGGTACTCACGGTAGTCCAGTGCAAAGCGTATGCCGAGCGCATCTTCGGCAGCGTTGATCGCCTGACAGGAAACGCCGCCACTTCCGATGAAGCCCCCTAGCTTTTCAAGCTGCTCTTTTATCCCCGCCATCGAGACGCCCCTCTAATTTGATGCGCTAACAGTCCTCGCGAGTGCTTTATAGAATGTCTTGCGCGTTTTGTCCCAGTTAGAGCCATGCTCAACTTCACTCATTATTCCTGGGGTATTGAGAATTCCGGGCTGGTCGTGCTCTTCCTTAGTGAGCATGGCGAGTGTTCCATCAGCTTTCTGGTTGATGTGATGTAGTTCATAGGGATTGCCGTTTGTGTCAACTGGTGCTCCGCCGGCGTTCATACGCTCGAGGTTCGTTACCGTTTTCCCGCCAAATTCACTCGTTTTGTCAAGGTCGATATCGCGGACGAGGGCCGTTCTTCCGTTTACGATTCGCGCTTTAAGACCGGCGTCCTTGTAGATGCTGTATTCGTCCATGCTCTTGAACTGCTCTATGACGTCGAGTGGGTAATGAGATTCTTTTTGGATTTGGTAGACCTCAGCTACAGTCAGACCATTTTTTGTTGCCCGATAGAAAGCGTCTGCTCCACCAGCTGCCTTAACCGCGGCCGCTCCGCCAGCTGTCGCAAGAGCAGAGCCAGTGATGGCGCCCCACTTGAACTCTTCGCTCCCAGAGATCGCCGCCGCTTTTGCCGCCTCTTCGACGTCGCCGGTCTCCACGCCTGTGGTTATGCCAGCAATGGCAGCTGCGATTCCACCGGAAGAAAGGGCTATGGTGGTACCGGTTTTTGCGGCGCTTGCAAGCACGACGGATACGAGCGGAGCACTGCCGGAGGTTGCTACCGAGATGGTTGCACAGACGAGAATGGCTCCAGTGCCAATCGCAACGTTCTTGACGACCTTTTCGTAGGTGTTGTCATACGCCTCGAATGCCCTTACCGTAGTCTGGCCCTTATCGCCAAGAGCAAAAACGTACTTGTTGCCTTGAAATACGTCCTGGAGTTCCGAGATAGTGTGGCCGTAGTAAATGTTCTCCTGGGAGTTTGCGCTGAGCTCTTCGATGTACTCTTGCGACACATAGCGAACGTGAATGTCCTCGACGGCATACCCTTCAGGGAGCTGCTCAGTGAGTTGCTCGTAGACGGAGTCTTGTACGTAGTAGGGCAGGTCGGTATCACTCATGCCGCTAAACTCTGGGACCGTCTCGTCCTTCGTGGCGTCAGTGCTTTCGGTGGCGGCATCGCCGGAAGATGCGTTATTGCTTGGTACAGTTGCGCAGCCCTGAAGCGTGAGTGCAAGCGTGAGAATGACGACGATGAGCTTATTACTCAGCATGATCGCCGTCCTTTTCTTGACTACGAATAGATTCGTTGGGGTTGTTCGGTATGCCGGGATCTCCTGTGCCGTTGGAGGCATCCCCCCTCCCTCGCAGGAAGGCGACTATCGCCAGGGCTGCTATTGCCACTACTGCTGCGATGATGGTCGGCATGCTAATTGAGCGGTTGTCCTCAGCGGGTTCTGCTGCGTTCGCAGAATCCGGCGTCGTAGGCGGTTCGGAGCCCGCTTTTGCTGTCGGCCAGGTGATGGTTCCGTCATCATCAATTTGAGCGCCTTGTGCAATCTTGTTTTCGATTTCTTCAATTGAGTAACCTGTTACGGCATATGCCTTCATGACTGGGTCTGTTCCCACATAGATTTTCTTCACGGTTGTTTCACCTGTCGTGGGGTTAGTTGCGGTAATCGTGTAAATGCCTTCGTCTGTGTATTGCTTGCCGTCCTCGGCAGGGGCATTTGAACGTACATCCTCAACCAGCTCGTCCCTTCCTTCGGCCATGACCTCGCGTTTTACGTTTACATCGAGGTAGCGCGACTTTGCCATGTCGATGGTGAAGCCGTTCTCGGTGAGGGACTCATTTGTGAGCTCGGAGCCTGTTGAGGAGTCAAACAGGAAGACCATGGCGTTGCCGTTGCGAACTGAGAAACTGAACGTGATGTGGTAGTCGGTGTATTCAGGCAAGATTGAGACGCCAAAGAATGGCACTTTCCTCGGGTCATTTCTAATTTCGTAGTCAAGTGTTGCCTCATAGTCACCCTCTTCAAAGAGCTGTACCTCGGTGTCTGCGTTCTCCGACACAGTGGCAGCGAGAAAGTCGACATATATCTGAGGCGCGCTTTTCGAGTTCTGATAATCAGTTTGGCGGACGATAAACGTTCCGCGGCCAAAATCCTGCTTGTCGACCTCGAAGGACTGATCATAGCCATTGGTGTCATCTGCAATAGAAAGGCTGCCGTTGCCGTTGAGAGCGTCGATGTCCTGATCGAGTCTAAAGTGCAGGGAAACGGTGTCGTCTGCCAGCTTTAGGAAGGTAGGGGTCTCGTCTCTGCTTACGCTTGTGAAACCGGTCACATAGAACGCGCCTAGGCTCCAGCCATACTGTGGGTCATCCTGCTCCACCTGGTTGTACTCGCTGTAGCCGGTATCTAGGCCTGCGTTAGTGAGCTCGCCTAGATAGTAGGTCTGACCGCCCTCTGCGAGCGCCGGAGTTGCGGAAACGGTGATTGCTAGTAGTGACCCTATCGCCAGGGCTCCAATTCGAAAGCGCGCCAAGGGATCCTCCTGAAAGCCATCTCCTTCCACGGTCTGCTGGTCCGGGTTGGGCCGCATGCCATGGTTGTCGTGTTACGTAGTGCTCTTAGGGGAGTTTACAGGCAATTGCGGTGATGGCTGGGAAGCTTTCCGCTACCGTTCTGGCGATTGGCGGTGGTCGCGATGCTTGTGTTCGGTCGCGAGTGCATGAAAATGACTTATCGAACACCGCCGGGCGCATTTATGCAAAAGCCGACAACGCGGCGATACCCAGGCGACACCCTTCAACCTGTGGCAAACATTCTGGAATTGAAGCACACCTACATCAGGAAGAATTCGTCGATTTTCTCGACAGAGTCGAGGACCTTTTCGTCCTCTACTCCAGTCAGGTGGGCGAGGGTTACAGACCCCATGAGCCTCTCGCGAATGTCAGAAGAGAACGCATTGTCAACAAGCGAGAGAAACTGCTCAGATTGAACCGCAAGCTCTGCTCGAAGGGCATCGATCTTTGTCTCTAGTTCCTCGTCAACCTCAGCCTGATGGGCAAGCAATTCGTCGAGCAGCGCCTGCTCCTCTGTGTATAGCCTAAGCCGTGCATATTCAAAGGCGAGTTGAGCAACCGCCGTAGCAAGACGCTCGTACTCCTTGGAACCAAAGGTGCTGGCAAGCAGTGCAGACAGCAGTTTGACGATGGCCTCAAGAGAGGTCCACAGGCAGCGCTCGATGTAGACTGGCTCGTCGATGAGTCCCTCGTTAAGGTCATCCGTCCTTGAGCGAAGCTCCTCGGAGAGCGCAAGGACCGCTTCTTGCGTGGCAGGGGATATTCGGCCTGTGAGCGCAGCCGCGCAGGCCTCAATGTAGTTTGCATACAGCGTAAACACAAAGGCACTGTAGTCTTGCCCGTCCATGCGCAGCGCATATGCGGCGACGGAATCGGCTATGTCTACCCAATCTTCCCTTTGGTAGAGAGAGGGGAGTTTGCCTGCCTGGGCCTTTCCCAGTATTGCCAAGAGAAGGGTGGTCCCCACCTTGATGTTTAGTAAACCCCGTTGGTCTTGCTGCTGCAATAGTCCGTCGAGGTCCTCCTGAATCGTCTTGACTGCGGCGAATGCCTGAGAAGCATCGTTACCAAACTCGGTCTGCGCAAGCAGTCCAAGTACAAGCTGCTGGATATCTTCAGCATACATGGGAGCCCCAACTATGCGAGGGTCTTGCTGAGTAGCTTGGAGAGCGCGAGTGTGTTGTTTACCAGCGAACCAAGCTCCATCTTGGAGGCATCGTCTAGGCTCTGATAGTCCTTCGCGTAGTATGAGAGACAATCGATGCTTGCTCCCGAGAGGGATTTTCGCAGGCTCTCCGTCTGCTCTAAAAGGGAGGCAATCTTTGCGTCTGTCTCGAGCACGCTCTTGGTGTTCTTCTTTACTGATTCAATCTCCTCGCTCTTTTGTTTGTTGAGCTTCAGCTGATTGGCGGAGAACAGCACGATGGACGAGAGAAGCGTGGCACCCACAATTGCCATGCCAACGGGACCTGCTAGAGCGAGCAAGGCAGTCCCAGCTGCCGTGCCGCCGCCACCAGCGGCAAGCGCGCCGCCGCCAAGCCACGCAAGGGCTGCGTTGGTCGCGGCCGCTCCCGAGAGCGTTGAGATGGCGGCCCCAGTGGAGGCGGTGCCAAAGGTCGTGGCAATCCACATTGCTGCTGTGGGTGCCATAAAGGCAACGGAGGCGCCCGCAGCGAGACCCGCTCCCGCCCCGCCGGCAGCTTGCCGCGCTGCCTGAAGTTCCCGGTCTGCGAACTCGAGCGAGTTGGCGAACTCGTTGCGGTGGGTGTCTATGGCAGCGAAGTCATCATCGAAGGACTTTGGATGGTTTGCGATGCTGTTTACGATGGACTCCACCAAAGCGATTGAGTCGCATGAGCGCTGCCGTACGATATAGAGTCGCATGCCCTTGTCGCTCATGAGGGTGTACGCATCGTTGTACTCGGTGATGGCCTGTTCCAGCATGCGGTCTAACTCGGTGATCTTGGCAGTGATGTCATCTTTGGTTGAGATGGCTGCATCCTTGATATTGGCAGCCGTAGCTCCGATTGCCTCGCCTGCGGCATTGACCTGCGCAGCAATGGCGTCAACGTCGATTTTATTTGCTGCCCCGGCAGCAAGGGACATGATACCGTCAAACGGATTGGGAGGCTGCGTCATGAGGCATCACCTTAACATGTGTCGAGGCTTACGGTCGCTGCCCATAATACATAAGGCCCTTACTGCTTTCTGAACAAATCTGTAGGGGGGCGTTATTCATACGTCGGTCGCGCTACGCAGTGTAGTATCATTTCTTCAGAAGATATTCTGAAGAAATGAGGCATCGACATGCCAAACATACGTACTGCATCTGAGCTTCAGCGCAACATGAATGCCATCTACGATTTGTGCGAATCGACCAAGGAGCCAGTCTACATCACGCGAAACGGCAGGGAGAGCCTGGTTGTGATGGATGCCAAGGCATTTGACGATGCCTTTGACCTACGACGTCGCGTGCTCGAGCACGAGATGCGGGTTCATGACGCGCTGATGAGGTCGCAAGAGGAAGTGGAGAGCGGAGAACTTGTAGATTTTGCCGACATTCGCCGGGAGAACTGATGTCCCAAGGACGACGTTACTCGATTAAGCTTACAGCCAGTGCGGCAAAGAGCTACCAAGCCCTTGGAGGGTCCGCGAAGAGAAAGGCAAACAACGCGTTAGATGCGCTTGCCATTGCGCCGGGGCTTGGCATGGTATATGACCCCTACTACGAAGCTGCGCGACTGCCCTTTGAGGTTCGCGTGGTCTATGCGGGCAACTACGGTATCTACTACGATTACGATGAACAGACGCGCATTGTCTACGTGCGGTTTATTGAAGACGAGCGCATGGATCCGCTGAATCGCTTCTCGGCCAGAATCCACGAAGGTGGGGCCCAGGACTAGCCCGGACCCCACCCCGTTAAGTGAGAGTCGTGTGAAAGGCGCGTTGCCTAGTTGCGTGGCGCTGCAGCAAGCTGCGCGTTTACCTTCTCGCCGTCGCCGGTCTCGAGCGCGGCCAGCGAGCGATAGAGCCAGGAGGTGGCGTCGGCCGAGAGGGCCTCGGCGTTTGCGCTGGCGGCAAAGGCGAGGAGAGCGTCGAGAAGCTGCTTGCCGGCGGGGGAGAGGGCGGTGACGTCTGTCCCGGCGTGGGCGGGCACCCCGCGGTGGCCGGAGACGTGCTCGACGAAGCCGCGCACCTGGGCGACCTGCTGCGGCAGGCTAGCGGCGGGCTCGGCGGCACCAGCGGCAACAAGGGCGTCGATTACGACCTGCGCGGGGGTCCCGCAGGGGACGAAGCCGGGCGCGTCGTCCATGGCGGCGGTGATGGTTGCACCAAGGGCAACGGTTGCCCCGGCAAGCTCGTTCTGCATCTCGTTCATGTGCTGCTCCTTTGATCTTACGGTTCGATTTGTTATCCTGCGACGCGCGCGCGGTGACGATTCCGCGACGCCTATGCCTTGAAGTGATCCCGTGCGAACCCCATGCGCTGGACCACCTCCATGGTGCCAATGTAGGAGCCCTTGCGGTCGCGCACGGCCATGTAGCGCACCAGCACGGGCTCGCCCTCCTTCTCCATCCAGATGTCGACGGAGTTCTGCTCGCCGCTCTTGAGCGTGGCGATGACTTGGCGCACCATCTGCTGCACCTTGGGCGGATGGCAGCTCCAGACCTCGCGTCCCAGCGCGGAGGACGGCCGCTTGAAGAGTTTCTTCTCGCCGTCGTCGTTCCAGTAGCGGTTGATGTCGCTGTCGTCGACGAAGGTGATCTCCAGCGGAATGGTGTTGAGCATGGCATCGAGCTGGGCGCGGGTCATGCTGCCAGTGGGGAGGACCACCTCGTCTGCGCTGACGGGCTTGTTGTCCGCGCCCTCGTTGGCCTTCTCCGCGCGCTTCTCGCAGTACTCCTCGCCTGCGCCCCAAGTGCCTGCGTCCTCAATGAGACACAGGTCATAGCCCTTGAGGTCGGCGTACATCTGGAGCCACTCGTCACCCGAGAAGTTCTGGGCGCACAGGGGCAGAAGGATGTTCGCCTCCTTGTAGACCATCTCGTCGGCGCGGGTGAGGACCTTCTCGGCACGCTCTCGCCAGGCCTCGTCCTGCTCTCGAGCGCCAAGGAGCGCGCGCAGCTCCGCGCGGATCTCGTCGTCGACGCCCCACATTACGTCTGAGGGGCCGGAGTATCCGTGACGCACCTTGAGCACGGGGTAGAGGAGGTCGCCCTTCTTGGCGTAGTGAATGCCCAGCTGGGAGAGGGTGCGCAGCTCGTCGGTGGCGGCAGGGGTGCCGAGGGCTGCGCGCGTGCGGGCTATCTGCTCGGAGATGGCCTGGTTTTCGAGGGAGAAGACGTGCATGGGGTGTCCGGGAAGGTTGGTGAGGAAGCGCGTGTTGAGGTCGCCCGCGCCCTGCGTGAGCGAACCCATGACCGCCTCCTCGGCGTTGGCGATCTTCTCCTCGCGGGTGGCGCCATGGAAGAGGGCAGAGTGGACGTCGCAGAGGCGCTGGACATCGTCGATCTTGGCGCCGCCCTCGATGAGGCCCTGCTCGGCACGGGCGATCTCGCCGGCGTCAACGTCGCTGAAGTTTGCGACGAAGTCTGCGCGAACGTTTTCTAGCGGCTCCCCCGAGGAGAGGCGGGCGATGTAGGTCTCTAGGAGCTTGGCGCGACCTTCCTCGTCGAGCCCCTCGACCTTGGTGCCAAGAGGCGCGCTGGCCTCTGGCGCCGCGGGGCTCTCGTCTGCGGACGGGACGTCCTGCGCGCCCGCGCCGATGACGGTGAAGCCAGCGTCTTCAAAGGCGCGGATGGCATCGTCAAGGCTAATTCCCTTTATCGCGCATCCGCGCGGGACGGTCATCACGCGGCCAACCGTGTTGAGCGCTGCGGGCTTGGTGATGTCGGTGAATCCAATTCCGGCCATGACCTGCGGAAACTCTGGGTATTCCTGTGCGAGGTCGTGAACGCTCCTGCTGAGGTCAAGTGTTTTCTCCATGACAGCTCCTGATCTCTTTGACCAAGCCGGTTGGCCTGGTGCGCCGAACTACGATCTGCGGGAGTTCGCATCGGTGCCGTTTGTCAGAGCAAGCGTATGCGAGTAAGGCCATGTGAACTGTTGCATTCACAACATTAGCAGGAAAACACTGCATCGAAACGGCTTTCGTTACACAAATCTCGAGGAAATTGCATCGAACCGCCCTTCGTTACATGGTGTTTTGGGGAGGGCCCAAGTAGAGACATATCTATCTTGTGTCTCAGTACGTGTCATGGCACAAGATATTGTGCCATCAGAGCTTCGATACTTGAGGGACCATAAAAAAGTGGTGTAACGAAGGGTAGTTCGATGCAGCGAACGCGAAATAAGTGTAACGAAGGCGAGTTCGATGCACGAATGGTACCCGATGCCTCGCCGGCAGGGCCTACCGGCGTCCTATGCCGCCGTGGTCGCCGGGGTGACGACGGCGCTGTGACTTTTCGGGGCTGCCGTTGGCCTGCTGCCTTCTGGTCTGCGCGCGTCGTGACGAGCCTGCGTCCCCGCGCCTTCGGGAGGGTTTCGGCTTTTCGGCGGGGATGCTTCCCTGGGCAGGCTTCTCTTTCTTGGACACGCGCTGCATCTTGGTCGCGCGCTGCGGCCGTGGATCTCGTGACCGTCCCGCTGCGCTTTCCGCAGTGCGCGCAAGGCGCTGCTCGTGGCGCTCGTCGACGATCTTCTTGCGCTCCTTCTTGCCGGGAAGCTGGTCCATTGGCGTGCGGTTGGGGTCAAGTACCAGCGGGTTCTCGCCCAGCACGATTCCCTGCGCACGCGGATAGACAGGAATGTTCTTGCCCATAAGGTGTTCGATGTCGCGCAGGTCGAACTCCTCCTCGGGCGTCGCGAACGTGAGCGCCCAGCCAGACTCCCCGGCGCGCCCCGTGCGGCCGATGCGGTGGATGTAGTCCTCGGCGTCCGAGGGCACATCGAGGTTGACCACGTACGCTACGTTGGGGATGTCGATGCCGCGGGCGAGGACGTCGGTGGCTACGAGCACGCCCACCTCGCCGTCGGCGAAGCGTCGAAGGGCGTTTGCGCGCTGGTTCTGGCTTCGGTTTCCGTGGATGGGCGCGCACTCGACGCCTGCCTTGCGCAGGCGTCGGCAGACGGCGTCCGCGCGGTGCTTGCCCCGCACGAAGACAATTACACGTTCTGCACCCTCGCGGCGAAGGACCTCGATGAGGGCTTCGTTCTTTGCCTCGTGCGAGATGGGGAGCACGTACTGGTCAATCGTCTCGGCAGCTGTGCCCTTGTGCGCAATTTCCACGCGCACGGGGCTGTTGACCAGCGACTTCGTGTTGTCCAGAACGTCGTCGGAGAGCGTTGCCGAGAAGAGCAGCGTCTGGCGGCTGGCGGGCGTCTTCGAAACGATGCGACGCATGTCGGGCAGAAAGCCCATGTCGAGCATGCGGTCCGCCTCGTCCAGAACAAGGGTCTCTACCTGCGAGAGGTTGCAGTCGCCCGAGTTGATGAGGTCGATGAGGCGCCCCGGCGTGGCAACCAGCAGGTCGCACCCCTTGTGGAGCGCCGCGCGCTGCGGATCGTACGAGACGCCGCCCACAAGCACCGTTGCCGTGTGTCCCGTGTGCGCGCATATTGCGCTGGCGACCTCCTCGATCTGGGCGGCAAGCTCGCGCGTGGGCGTGACCACGAGCATGAGCGGACCCTGCCCGTGGCGTGCATGTCCAAGCCGGTCGAGGGAGGGCAGCAGGAACGCGGCCGTCTTGCCGGTTCCCGTCTGCGCGGCGGCCATGACGTCGGTGCCGGCGAGGACTGCGGGGATCGATGCCGCCTGGACGGGCGTGGGGGTCTCGTAGCCCATGTCATGCACGGCTGCGAGGGCGCGTTCAGAAAGGCCGAGGTCCTCGAAGCGGGTGGGGAGGTCCTTCTCGGCGGTGACGATGGGGGCGGGCGTGGTGGTGCTGTGGCGCTTGGCCATGTAGTGGTGCTCCTAACAACGGTAGAAACTTGCGAGGGACAAGCTTACGCGATTCTCCGCATGCACACCGAGTCACCATCTTGCGAGGCGAATTGCGCCTGCGCGCAATGGCACACACGGAAGGCTGTCGGTGAGAAACCCAAGCTAGATGGCATGACAGTTTGGCTGTCGTGCCAAGCGCCACCGTGCAAGCTATGCTTTCTTGCGTGGTGTCTTCGCCCGGGTGAAGCTGGGCCCAGGAAGGGAGAGGAACCGATGGAATTTGGCGAGAGGGTCAAGAGGGTGCGTGCGGACGCGGGTCTCACGCAGGAGCAGTTCGCGACGCGCCTTGGGGTGACGAGGCAGGCGGTCTCCAACTGGGAGAACGGCCGCAACCTGCCCGACATCGAGGTCGTCATCGCCATGTCCCGGACGTTCGGCATCTCCCTCGACGACCTCATTCTGGGAGGAGAAGACATGGCACGCGAGAATGACAAGCACGAGGACATGGCCGAGAAGCTCATCAGCGACGGCAGCGAGGGAAGGTGGATGCGCAGGAGCCTGGTGCTGTCCGTGGTTGGGTCGGCACTCATCGTGGCTGCCGTGGTTCTCGCCGTTGTCGCGGAGAACTCGGTGAGCTACGTGGACGCCGCGGGAGTGCTGCACGAGAACTTCTGGCTCGTCCCGGTGAGCTACGCCTGCGCGGCCGCTGCGGTTCTCGTCCTGCTCGCGAACTTCATCGCGCAGCTGCGGCGGCGGAAGCGCCTCACGGGCTCGTATAGGCCTATGGGGAGGTAGCGGGCTCGGGAGGTGAGCTCCGGCGCGGGCGCCGAGCGGTGGCGCCCGCGCTTTCGAATCCCGAGAAGGCAGCGTGATTGTCGCCAAACGGATCCCGGTCTCTGCGCTACCATGTTTCGCGGCCGCACGGGCGGCCCTCCAAGCAGTCCCAGGTGAAACCTGCTTGCAAATCCAAAACCGGGAGACACACATGCTCAAGCGAACCATCCAAGACTACAAGGTCCTCCTCAGAAGCATCCCCAGCGCAAGCGTGACGCTCTTCGTGGTGAGCGTCATCGTCATGAACCTCCTCGCGAACAAGGAGCTTGTGTCGCTCCCGTGGCTGGCGCTTGACTGCGGCATCACCGTGAGCTGGGTGAGCTTCCTCTGCATGGACATGATCTGCAAGCGCTTCGGCGCCCGCGCCTCCATCGAGGTGAGCGTTCTCGCCGAGGCCATCAACCTGGCCGTGTGCCTGCTCTTCTGGCTCATGAGCCTCACGCCAGGCATGTGGGGCGCCTACTACAACACGGGCAGCGTCCAGGTGAACGACGCCCTCAACGCCACCTTTGGGGGCACCTGGTACGTGGTGTTTGGCTCGACCGTCTCCATGCTCTGCTCGTCTGTCGTCAACTCGCTGCTCAACGAGGGCATTGGCCGCAGGCTCAAGAAGAACACCTTTGGCACCTTCGCGCTGCGGTCGTACGCGAGCACGATGGTGGGCCAGTTTGTTGACAACTTCGTTTTCGCGACGATCGTGAGTCACACCTTCTTTGGCTGGACCTGGGCGCAGGTGGTCATGTGCTCGCTCACGGGCGCGCTGGTCGAGCTTGCCTGCGAGGTGTTCCTCTCGCCGGTGGGCTTCCACGTGGTGCGTAGCTGGGAGCGCGAGGGCGTGGGCGAGGACTACCTGCGCCTTCACCCCGCCGAGGCCGTGGCGGCCGAGCGATGAGACAAAGCGGCAGCACCTTCGTCTCATCGCCGTCGCCGCTGGATGCTGGCGGGCGTGCGCTTGACGTGCTGGTTACGGGCACGTCGCGGGGGATCGGCCGGGCGACGGCGGAGCTGTTCCTTGCGCGCGGGCACCGCGTGTGGGGGCTTGACGTGCTGGCGTCCTCGATTGAGCACCCGCGCTACCAGCACTTCGTTGCCGACGTTCGGGACCGTGCGGCGCTGCCTTCGGGGCTTTCGCCTGAGGTCATCGTGAGCAACGCGGGCGTGCAGGACAGCGGCGCGGACATCGACGTCAACCTCAAGGGCGCCATCAACGTGTGCGAGCGCCATGCCTTCGCGCCGGGCGGGCGCGTCCCTCAGCCCCAGGTGCGTGCAGTTGTGCTGGTGGGGTCCTCCAGCGGGCACACCGGAGCTGAGTTCCCCGAGTACGCGGCGTCGAAGGGCGGGGTTCTCGCCTATGCGAAGAATCTCGCGCAGCGGCTGGCACCGCAGGCCACCTGCAACAGCGTGGACCCGGGCGGCGTCATGACCGAGCTCAACCGCCCCGTGATGGACGACCCCGCCCTCTGGGGGCGCATCATGGACCTCACGCCGCTCCGCCGCTGGGCGATGCCGGAGGAGATCGCCGAGTGGATTTACTTCGTCGCCGTCACCAACCGCTTCATGACGGGGCAGAACCTGCTCATCGACGGCGGCGAGGCCGGGAGCTTCGACTTCGTGTGGCCCGAGGAGTAGGAACACGAGGAGCAGGAGACCATGAGCGAGTTGCTCGACGCCATAGCCGAGAATGACGGGGACGTCCGCGGTCGTGAGTTTGCGGGGGAGGACCTCTCCGGAGAAGACCTCGGGCATGTTGAGTTCGAGGACTGCGCTTTCCGCAGGTGCGTCCTGGCCTCCGCGCGGCTGGAGCGCCCAAGCTTCGAGCGCTGCACGTTTGAGGGCTGCGACCTGGGCAACATTGCTGGCAACACCGGCTTCTGGCGGGACTCGAGGGTCGAGGACTGCCGCCTGGTGGGCGCGGACCTCCACAAGTCCGTCCTCGTGCGCACGCAGTTCAGGGGCTGCAACCTCTCGTACGTGGGGCTGGCGGAGTCCAAGCTCGAGCGCGTCTCGTTCTCCGGGTGCGACCTGCGCGAGGCGTCCCTCTCGCAGCTTCGCCTGCGCAGCAGGCTGGTGCTCGAGGGTTGCGACCTCATGCGCGCGGAGCTCTTCCAGACGAGGCTCGCGGGCGTCGACCTCACGAGCTGCAACATCGCGGGCGTCCGCGTGAGCGACACGTTCCGCGAGTTGCGCGACGCGTATGTGGGGGTTGACCAGCTGCCCGACCTTGCTGGCTTGCTCGGCGTGAAGCTGCGATAAGGGCCGCGGGGAGGCGCGGGCGGCTCGGAAGCCGTTGCGGCATCGCCGTGGCCCGGTTGCTGGCGGACGCAGACCGCCCCTGGTCGATACACATTCGTGCGACGAATGTGTATCGACCTGCGCGGGTCACAGATTCGGGTACGAATGTGTACCGTCGCCGGCCTGCCCGTCGGTTCACCCCGCCGGCCCATGCCTCCGCCCCACACCGACGTCCCACGCCACCTGCGCGCCGCAGCCTCCGGCGCCGCCCACGCGGCCCACGGCGCCATCCGCAAACAACCGCCGAGCGCCCCTTCTCGCCGCCTGCGTATTTCCGCTTCACCTTCGTGTCTGCCAGGGGCATAACGTACGAGTCGGTTAAACGTATTACCTCATCGAAGGGACTCGTAGACCATGGACATCAAGGACGTGAAGAAGGTAACCATCGCGGGCTGTGGCACCGAGGGCAGCCAGATCTCCTCGATGGTTGCGTACAAGGGCTTCGATACAACCGTGTGGCTGCGGAACGAAGGTTCCATCGACCGCGCAAAGCCCCGGTTGGAGGCCGTGCGCAAGCAGATTCTTGGCGAGCTTGACGCGTGGAAGGCCGACCGTGGCGCGTACTGCCGCGGCCTCTCGGACGAGCAGGACCTCACTGACGAGCAGATCGACCAGCTCAGGGCCCAGGCCGAGGAGCGCCTCTCGCACATTCGCCTCACCACCAGCGTGGAGGAGGCCTTCTCGGACGCGGACGTGGTCATCGAGTGCATCAACGAGGACCCCGCTCAGAAGCGTGACTTCTACGAGAAGATCGCTGGGGTCATGCCCGAGAAGACCGTGCTGCTCACCGACTCGTCGACCTTCCTGCCGAGCACCTTTGCCGATGCGACCGGCCGCCCCGACCGCTACATGACGCTGCACTTTGCCAACCAGATCTGGCGCAACAACCTCACGGAGCTCATGCGCCACGACCGCACCAGTGACGAGTCCTTCAAGCTAGCCGAGCAGTTCTCCTACGCCATTGGTATGGTTCCCCTCAAGCTCAACAAGGAGCAGCCCGGCTACATCCTCAACACGCTGCTCATCCCATGGTTCAAGGCGGCGATGTACCTCGTGGCGTCGGGCGTGACGGATCCCGCCACGGTCGATCTGTGCTGGGAGCTCGACACCGGCGCCCGTCCCGACCAGACCCCGTTCCGCAAGATCGACAAGGTCGGCCTGCCGCTGGCGCTCAAGATCATCTCCATGGAGCCTGGCGCAAATGACCCCTCCACCCCGGCTGGCATGATGGTCGCGCTGCTCAAGAGCTATGTGGATGCCGGCAAGACCGGCATTGCCGTGGGCGAGGGCTTCTATAAGTACGACGAGAACGGAAACGTAGTTAAGTAGGCTCTCGGCCTTTGCTGGACGGGCACGCGTGGGATGACGGGTGCGGGTTGGCTTCGGTCGATACACATTCGTGCGACGAATGTGTATCGACCTGCGCGGGTCACAGATTCGGGTACGAATGTGTATCGACACCGGTCCAAATCCCCGCCGCTCGCGCGGAGCCGTCCGCACGCCGCAGGCCCAAATCCCCGCTGCCCGCGCGGAGCCGCTCGCGCGCCGGCCACCAGCCTCGCCCCTTGCGCATGCCCGTTGTCTGGACTTTGGCCGTTGGCGGCCCCAGGCACGTCTCCCTGCGCGTATCTTTGAGCCGTATGCGAGAATACCTGAAAGGCAATAGCATCAGACTACGGCTTGCCGGCCAAGGACAAGGACATGGCTGGCTTTCGTATGGGGGGACATCAGATGTCAGACAGTCCGCGCGGAGCACACTTCGCCAAGCCGACAGGCCCTAGGGACAACGAGGACGAGCAGGACTTCCGCCCGTCGCAGCCCGATCTCCCTGACTTTGGGGCTACCCAGCAGTTCTCGGACGCAGGCCAGGCGTTTGGCTTCGCAGACGACCAGAGCGCGCCCCACATCGAGCCTCCCGAGCCCGTGCCGGCGATGAACGTCTACCTCGGCGGCCCTGGTCAGCAGACTGGGCGTGGGCGCAAGCAGGCCAAGCGCCACCACCCCGGCAGGGTCGTGCTCGTAGTGGTTCTCGCCCTTGTCGCTGTCATCGGTACCTGCGGCTTCCTTCTCTACCGCTCGGCCCAGGCCGTCCAGGCGGACGCGAAGGTTGTCTCCTCAACCGCCTCGTCAATGAAGGACAACCTCACCTCCGGGGATGGCGAGACGCTCCTCAACAACGCCAACTCGTTCGCCACGGCGGCCTCCGACATGCACAAGGAGACGAGCGGTGCCCTCTGGGGATTCGCAGCCAACCTGCCCGTGGTTGGCCAGGACGTGAGAAACGCGCAGCAGCTCGCCGGCATCGCGGACGACATGGGCGCCAAGGTCCTCGTGCCCATGGCGCAGAGCCTCTCGGGCGTCTCGATGTCCTCGCTGCTCTCCAACGGCAAGGTAGATGTGGACGCCATCCAGAGCCTGGTCAACGCCCTCTCGGACGTCTCGCCCACGATTTCGGACTGCTCTAAGCGTGCAAGTGCCATCAAGCCCGGCTCCGTCTCGCAGGTGAACACCTATGTCGAGAAGGCCCAGCAGCTCCTCTCGACCGCCGATGAGGGAGCGCAGACCGCCGAGAAGATCGCCCCGAGCCTTCCCGGGCTCCTCGGCGCGAACGGTACGCGCACCTACCTCATCGTTGCGCAAAACAACTCCGAGCTGAGGGCGACGGGCGGCCTTCCTGGCGCGCGCATCCCCGTGACCGTCGCGGACGGCGAGATCAGCCTGGGCAAGTCGACCTCGCTGGGCCAGGGATTCGACGTCAACATCGACATCACCGACGAGGAGCGCTCGCTTCTCGGCGAGGCTCCCGCCGTCGCTGCCTCCTGGGCAAACTTCACCCCCGACTTCTCGCATGCTGGCAAGTACCTCGCCGACGGCTGGAACCAACACAGCGACCAGCAGGTCGAGGGCGTCATCGCGATTGATCCCGTCTTCCTGCAGAACCTCCTCGCCCTGACGGGCGGGGTCGTTGCGTCCGACGGAACGGCGGTCGACGGCACCAACGCGGCTCAGGTGCTGCTCTCCGACATCTATTGGAAGTACCCCGAGGGTGCGAAGCAGGATGCCATGTTCGCCGAGGTCGCCGGCCTGTGCTTCGACCAGCTCATGACCTCGCTCGGCTCCGTGAGCCTCGATGACCTCACCAAGCTCATCAAGCAGTCGGGAGAGGACCGTCGCCTGCAGGTTTGGATGGCAGACGACTCCGAGGAGGCCGTCATGCAGGAGCTGGGCATCGCTGGCGAGCTTGACAGCGACCCGGCGAACCCGGTGCTCGGCGTCTACGTGAACGACAACACCTGGGCAAAGATGGACTGGTACATGGACCTGCGCACCACCGTGGGTACGGCGACCAAGAACAGCGACGGCACCACCACCTACAATGTGACTACCACTATCACCAACCGTATGACCGAAGAGGAGGCGGCCACCGCTCCCGAGTACATCACGGGCGGTTCGGACATGACCTCCGGCAGGGGCGACATGGTGTCCCTCGTGATTGTGCTCGGCCCTGCGGGCGGTGCGGTCTCCGGCCTGAGCGACCGCGCGACGAATGGGCAGCTCGAGGGGCTCGACGGCCACTACTTTGCCGTGAGCACCATGCCTGGCGAGACCGAGACCATCGAGTACCAGGTGACTACTGCGGCGGGAGCGGGTGCGCTCCAGGTGCGCCAGACCCCCACGGCAAGGACGTTCACGGACTAGGGCAGGCCCTTCTGGGATGACGCCCCCGGAGCGTGCCGGGTGTCCCTGGCGGTCTAATTAGTGTCGCGCCAAAGGGGTATGCTCTTCTTTGTCAGGCCGACGGATAGTCCGTCGGGACGGCGCTCGACAGGGGAGTTGCGCATGGGTGGGTTCAAGCGCTTCTGCATGTTCGTCTTCTCGCTGTCAGGACTTCTGTGCCTGGCTGCGTTCGTGCTCACGTGGCTAGGTCCCTGGACGACCCAGGCTTCGGCGCTCTTCTCGCTGCCGGAGTACTACACCGTGGTGGAGGTCCTGCTCCTCATCACGGTGGTTGGCCTGCTCATCCTGCTCTTTCGCTCGATCTTCTCGCGCCGGGTGCGCACCGTCGAGGTGACCACCGTCGATGGCGGCACCATCTCGGTCTCGCGCGACGCCATCGCGTCGCAGGCCACGCATGTGGTCGAGGCCGATGGGACCTGCTCGGCAGACCGCGTCTACGTGAGCGCCAAGAAGCGCGGGCACGTTCGCGTGCACGTGCGCGTCTTGCCGCACGAGAGCGTGGACGTGGTCGAGAAGGGCACCGAGCTTCACGAGGAGCTGGTGCGCGGCCTCACGGCCGTCTGCGGAGACAAGCTCGAGGACGTGAGCTTGGAGTTCGTGGTGCCCAAGGAGGTCTCGTCCGCGCCCGTTGCGGGAGACGTGAGCGTTCCCACCTCTCCGCAGGCGCAAGAGACGGCAGTCGCTGACGTTGCGGTGACGGAGGCGCAGCCCGCGTCCGCAGCGGAGGAGGCGCCCACACCTGCGCCGGCGTCGTACGGCGCCATCACGGTGCCCATGGGACTGGGGCATGAGGGGTCGTCTGCCGGTGCGGCGGGCGAGGATGCTGACGCTCAGAACGGGGAGGCCTAGCCATGAGCGACGAGTTCAACAAGGCGCCGCGGGCGAAGGTCGAGGCCGAGGAGCCCCAGGCAAGCCAGACCGAGAAGCGCGACGCGGCGCGGGACGCCAACGCCGCCCCAGGCGCGACGGGCGGTGCCGCTGCGCCCGAGGGCGGCAGCGCAGAGGGTGCCCAGAGTGGGGTCGACAAGGCCTCTGCCTGGGTGAGCAGGACCTTCCCCGGTCACGAGAACGCCTTCCTGGGCGGCGTCTGCGGTCTTCTCGTTGCCATTGTCATGGCGGCGATCGGCTTCTGGCGCACGCTCCTGCTCGTGCTTCTCGTGCTCATTGGCGTGGCCATCGGCCAGCAGGCAGACGGCGACCCCAAGATCCTGCGTGTCCTGGGCAAGCTCTTCAGGGACCACGAGGGTCGCTAGGGCACGCCTGGGGTCGCGGCACAACAGGGCGGCTGGGGCACCACGGGAAGCACAACGGCACTACCACAACGGCACTACAGCGAGTAATCATCAAGCACGCAATCATTAGCCCACACACAGAGGAGCGAGCATGGACACCGAGAACAGCGCACGGGAGGCCGAGGCAGAGACCGGCATCGTTGCGGCCGCTGCATCCGCAGCCCAGCCCGAGCCCGTCCAGGGTCAGGACATCGACATCGCGGAGGACTCAGACTCCGAGGACTCCCTCACCTTCTCCAACGGGGTCATCGAGAAGATCGTCGCCATCGCAATGCGCGACGTCCCCGGAGTGGTGGGCATGAAGGGCAGCTGGCTCAACCGCGTCCAGGACGCGTTTGGCGCCTCCGACACCACGAAGGGCGTCTCGGTAGAGGTCACGCCCGAGAGCGCCGTCAAGGTCAACGTCTCGGTGCTCATCGAGTATGGCGCCTATGCGCCGCAGGTCTTCGAGGACGTCAAGAAGGCAATCGTGAAGCAGGTCACCGGCATGACCGGCCTGGAGGTCGCAGGCGTCAACCTGCGCATCGAGGACGTGCTCACGCCCGAGGAGTACAGGCGCAGCGTCGAGGCCGAGAAGGACGCCGAGGACGCCGCGCCGGCGCCCGCCGTCGACGCCACCAAGGCCTCGGCACCGGCCGCTCGCGGCGGGAAGGCGTAGCGCATGGGAGTTCGCAATGCCTGTGCCGTGGGCCTGGGACGCCTCACGTCCTGGGGCCTGCGGCGCGTGCTTCACCGCAACGCATCCCAGATGCCCGGGCGGGTCACCCTCGCGCTCGACCCCAACGCCATAGCGCACCTGGCGCCCAAGCTCTCCCAGGGCGCCATTGTGGTCTGCGGCACAAACGGCAAGACCACCACCAACAACGTGCTGGCAAACGCCATCGAGCGCTCGGGCAGCAGGGTCCTCTGCAACCGTGCGGGCGCCAACATGGCGGCCGGCGTCGCCGCCGCGCTTCTCCCCGGCAGTGGCGCGGACTGGGCGGTCATGGAGGCGGACGAGCTCTCGACCATCCACATCCTGCCCCAGCTGCGCCCTCGCTACCTGGTGCTTCTCAACCTCTTCCGCGACCAGCTCGATCGTGCGGGCGAGATTGACCACGTGCAGGACACCATCGTGGCCGCGCTCGCGGCCTCGCCCGAGACCACGCTCCTGGTGTGCGGAGACGATCCGCTCTCCGTGGGCGTGGCGCTTCGCGCCGAGAAGGCCGGCACAAAGGTCCTCGCGTTTGGCATAGGGGAGGACCTCCGCCTTCCGCCCGACCGCGTGCCCGAGGCCCGCTTCTGCCAGGTCTGCGGCGCCGAGCTTTCCTACGACTACCGCGCCTACGCCCAGCTGGGCGCCTTCAGGTGCCCCAACGGGGACTTCGAGCGTCCCAAGCTCGACTTCGTTGCCACGGGCGTGCGCGTTGACGCCCATGGCGTGGGCTTTGACGTTGCGTTCCCCGAGGGGGGCACGGCGCACGTCTCGGCTGGGTTCGGCGGCGTGTACATGGTCTACAACCTGCTCGCGGCTGCTGCGGCGGCTCACCTCGCGGGCGTGGACGCCGCCTCGTTCCAGGCGGCCCTCGACGGCTACCACCCCGAGAACGGCCGCCTCCAGCACTTCACGGTGGGCGGGCGCGAGGTCGTGCTCAACCTTGCCAAGAACCCCACGGGCTTCAACCAGAACATCTCCCTGCTCCAGACGGACGAGCGTCCCAAGGCAGTCTTCTTCGTGATCAACGACGACTTCAACGACGGCAAGGACATCTCCTGGATCTGGGACGTGGACTTCGAGCGGCTCCTGGCCGAGAAGGACCTTCTCGCCTTCGCGGGCGGTCACCGCGCAAACGACGTGCAGGTGCGCATGAAGTACGCCGGCATCAAGGCGCCGGTGGCGACCACCGTGAGCGAGGTTCTCGGCCGCTTGGGGTCGGTGCCTCTCGACCGCCCGCTCTACGTGCTGTGCAACTACTCCGCGCTATGGCCGGCCAAGGCCGAGCTCGAGGGGATGGGTGAGCGCCATGACTAGCCGAGTCACCGAGAACCCCACACCCACGGGTGGCCGTACGCTGCGCATCGCCCACCTCTATCCCGAGCTCCTGAACCTCTACGGCGACTCCGGCAACATCCTGTGCCTGCGGCGTCGCATGGAGTGGCGCGGCATCACGCCAGACGTGATGGAGGTCCATGTGGACGACACCCCGTCCTTCTCGGGCGTGGACATCGCCTTCATCGGTGGCGGGTCAGACCGCGAGCAGCGCATCGTGTGCGACAAGCTCCTGGCAGAGCAGGCCGAGATACGCGCCTTCGTCGAGGACGGCGGCGTGCTCGCCGCCGTGTGCGGAGGCTACCAGCTCCTGGGCTCGAGCTACCTCATGGCAGACGAGCGCGTGGAGGGCCTCTCGCTCGTCGACCTCTACACCGACCACGGTGACCCGCGCCTCATTGGCAACATCGTGGTCGAGAGCGCCATCTCGCCGCAGCCCATCGTGGGCTACGAGAACCACGCCGGCCGCACCCACCTCGGCGAGGGCGTCACGCCGCTGGGCAAGGTTCTCTACGGGCACGGCAACGATGGCGTTTCCGGCTACGAGGGCGTGCTCTACAAGAACGTGGTGGGCACCTACGTCCACGGTCCGCTCCTGCCCAAGAACCCCGGCGTGGCCGACTACCTCATTGCCCGCGCGATGGAGCGCAAGTACGGCACCGCAGAGCTCGAGCCGCTCGACGATACCGAGGAGCTTGCAGCCAATGAGGTCATGTACCATCGACTCATGTCGGGAGAGGTCCAGGAGAGCTAGGACGCCGTCTTGCGGCCAGCAGGTCGCAGCGCGGCGCGAGGGATGGAGGACGCATGTCGAAGGTCATCGTCTTTGGGTCGCTCAACATGGACCTCTCGGTTGGGTGCCCCCGCGTCCCCGAGGCGGGCGAGACCATCATTGGCAGCGGGTTTCTCGCGAGCCCTGGTGGCAAGGGCGCAAACCAGGCCATGGCGTCGGCACGCATGGGCGCCCTCACGCACATGGTGGGCGCCGTGGGCAAGGACGTCTTTGGCACCCGCCTCGTGCAGTCGCTCGTGGAGGCGGGGGTTCTCTGCGAGCGGGTCCGTGCCCTGAAGGACGTCCCCACGGGCACGGCGACGATTCTTCGTGCAAAGGGCGACAACCGCATCGTGGTGGACCCCGGCGCCAACGCCACGACCCACGCTGATGTGGTCTGCTCGGCCATCGACGATGTCGCCGAGCCGGGCGACATCTTCCTCACGCAGCTCGAGTGCGACCTGGACACCACCATGGACGCAATTGCCTACGCCCGCGAGTCGGGCCTCTACACCATCCTCAACGCAGCTCCCGCCGCGGCGCTTCCCTCCGACGTCTACCAGTCCATCGACCTTCTCTGCGTCAACGAGACCGAGTGCCAGGCGCTTACGGACATCTCGCCGGACACCGAGACGGGCTGCATGCGCGCGCTCATGGCCTTCTCGGCACGGGGCGTGGCCACCACGGTGATCACCTTGGGGGCCAGGGGGTCCGTGGCTCTCATCGCAGACGACATGTATCGCATAGACCCCTTCGAGGCAGACGCGGTGGACACCACGGCTGCCGGTGACACCTACCTCGGCGCTCTGGCGGCACAGCTCTCGCAGGGCATGGACATCATCGATGCCATGAAGTGGGCGTCGGCGGCAGGCGCGCTCGCGACCACGCGCGCGGGCGCCCAGCGCTCGATTCCCACCTTCGAGGAGGTCAGGCGCCTTCTCGCATGAGACAAAGGGACTGTCCCCTTGTCTCATTCCCTTGTCTCATTGCTCTCGCGTTCGGCGCTACTCCGTTGCGGTGATGCGGTAGAGCTTGTAGCCGTTCTCCTCGAGGACCAGCTCGAAGCCAGGCGTGTCGTCGGTAATGTAGTTGATGCCTCGCCACTTGGCGGCGTCGTAGGTGCCCTTCACGAAGGTGTTGTTGCGCTCGTCGGTGCTCATGACCAGCACGTAGCGCGCCCCCACGGACTCCACGGCCTGCTGCACCTGCGGGTCATCCGCAATGTTGTAGAGCCTCTGACGAATCACGCGACTCTGCCAGGTCTCGCTGCTCGAACCGTAACCCGAGTAGTAGCGGTAGTAGCAGCGCAGTCCCGTGACGCCATACCCCAAGACGCTGCCGTCGAAGGGCTGGTTGATGACAAGCTCGTCACCCACCAGGCGGTGGACGCTCTCCATGAAGTCCGTCTCCTGGTAGGTGAGCGGCGCGTCGTGGGAGTAGGCGCGGTAGGCGTAGCTTACGTAGGTGGCCCAGGGGCTGCTCTTCTCGTAGCTAAAGCCGTTGCGGGCCTGGCCAGGGTAGAAGAGCGCAAGCGGCACGTAGACCGCAGCCACGACAAGCGCTGCGACCGCTGGAAGCGCGCGCCAGTTGCGCGCTGTCGTCAGGCGCACGAGCCTGCACGCACCCTCGGCCGTGGCATCCAGCCCGTACGAGATGAGCGGCACCGAGAAGATCGTTGCCAAAGATCCAATACGGTAGGGGTCCGAGTACCAGTACCCAATGAGGACGGACCTAAAGGCGTCATCCGTCGAGCAGCAGGCCACGTACATCATGTAGGCGGCAATGGCGTAAGGCACCACAATCCAGCGCGTGTCTCGGCGAGAGATAAGAAGCACCCCGCCTACCAGCAGAATCGCCGCGGGAAAGAGCTGCTCGGCGTCGGGCGCGGGCCACATGCCACGCATGTAGCTCAGGTGCAAGACGTTGGCTATGGCACCGTCGCCCTCGGCGAACGAGTCCCAGTGGTAGCTCACGAGGTCGGCGAAGGCGGGGATCTTTGTGGCGCCAACCCAGACGATTACGAAGAAGACGGCAAAGAGCGTGGCGAGCGCACGCGGTCCAATGGTTGCCCGCGAGCCAAGCCTTATGCGGAGGCTGGAGCTGCCAAGCTGGGCAACAATCCACGGTGCCAGGAAGACTGCTATCGAGAAGACCACATTGGGGTGGAGAAGCACCGCGCCACAGGTTGCAAGAAACCAGGCGGCGAGGTGGCTCGCTGCCGCGCGGCGGCTGCCGCCCTGCATAAAGGCACGCATAAAGAGGGTGCAGAGGGCGGGCAGCATGGCAAACGCGGCAATGTTGGGGTAGACGGGCCCCCAGTTGCAGATGCCCCAGGGGAAGATGGTGAGCGTAAGCGACGCGGCGGTCCCAAGGGCCACCACGCGCGTGCGCCCCGGGAAGATGGTCGAAAGGAGAAGCAGCATGGAGAGCGGGTAGACCACGGCCATAAGGGCAAGGTTCACCGCGTTTATCGTGCTGGTCACGCTCACATTGGTGGTAAGGGCAACGGTAGCGCACAGCACGTGCCAGCCCGAAGGGTAGTAGCCGGTTGGCTGAACGGCCACAAGTGCGTCGGACTCCGTGGAGTAGGAACTGCCGTCGAGCGGCGACATCGAGAGCGAGTCCATCATCGCGCGGATGGAATTGATGTGGTGCACCGAGTCGTAATCCTGGTGAAAGGCGTTGGGGGAGGGGAGTATCCCCGCGAGAAAGACGTAGCCTGCGGCTAGTCCTGCCACAAGGAAAAGGGCTACGAGGGCGGGGTGCACGGCTGGTGCGCCGTCACGTGCCCCGGGGAAGAAGCGGTTGCGGAGAAGTGTTGCCACAAGCAGCAGTGCGGAGGGCAGCCCCACCATCATGGCTGGCGTTGCCGGGACCTTTGCCATGGAAAGTACCTGGCCCATAACGCATATGACCGCCATGCCAAGCGGTGCTGCGGCGAGAAGGGCCGTCATGCGGGGGAGTCCCAAGGTGCGGCCAAGCAGGTACCCTGGCACGTCCAGGAAGAGCAGTGTCACAAACACCGTGAGGTAGAAGGAGAGCCACATATCCTGTTTTGTCCGCTTCGCTCGAGGGTGGACGCGCGCGGGATGTCCCGCGAGTTCAACCCTCCCATCGTAGTCCATGAGGATGCATACGGAACGCAATAACGTGGTGCATGATAGACTACCTGCTGGGCTGGCATACCGCCCGCCCCTTTTGTTGTCCTCCCACGAGGAGGGGATGGGAGCGGCGCCCTCATGTGGCCCTTGTTCTTCCTTGCATGCTTGTTAATGGTGGCTATCCTCTATCTGCCGGGTGCGTTTGCGTTTTGCGCCCTGGGACTTCGCCTTGAGGATGCTGTTGCCTGCGCCCCCATCTACGGAGTGGCTCTTATCTCGCTGAATGCAGTGATTCTGCCGCACATTGGCCTCTCGGCTTCGCTCCTCACGCTTGTTGTGCCGGCACTCGCGTTTGGAGTGATTGCCTATGCGGTCGCCGCGGTGCGCAGGCGGAAGGCGGCCGGACAAGTCAAAGGGCAGACGTTATCCGAGACGGGCCGCCTTTTGGTCTGTGGCCGCAGCGTTTCTGCCTGGAGCGTCCTCGTTGCCTACGGCGTTTTGGGTGGAAGCATATGCTGCCTGGTGTTTGTCCGCAATCTGGGAGATCCGCAGGCCTTCCTCCAGTCCTACGACAACGGCTTTCACCTTGCCGCTATAAGGACCTATCTCTCCACTGGCAACTTTTCGTCATTCTCGAGTTTCTACTACGTCCCTGGAGAGGCAATGCCCATGGTCTCGCAGGGCGGGTTCTATCCCAGCGCCTGGCATGACCTGTGCGCCCTTGTCGCCCAGACCTTCTCTGTGCCTGTGACCCTTTCCGTGAACGTGGTCAACGCTACGCTGGCGGGCGTGGTTTTCCCTGTCTCGGTATTCTTCCTTCTGCGACGTCTCTTTCCGGGGAAGGACTCCGTTGTTGTTGCCGGCGCCTTCGTCGCCCCTGCCTTTGCCTGCTATCCGTGGGACTTTCTCACCTGGGGGCCGCTCTACCCCAATCTGCTCACAAACGCCCTGGTACCGCTTGGCGTTGGCGCATTTGTTGCCCTCATGCGTCCTGCCAGCGAGAAAGGCGTGCGCGTGCGTATGCTCCTCGTCTTTTTTGCTGCCTGCATAGCCGAGGCATTTGCCCAGCCAAACGGCGTCTTCACGATGGCGGCGCTGCTTGCGGCGTATCTTGTGTGGGCAGCCATGAGGGCTGCGAAAGATGCGCGCGAGGCGGGACGGCGTGCACCCTCGCCACTGGTTGCGGGCGTCCTGGCGTTTTTTGCCGTTGGATGCATTTGGATTGGCTGCTACAAGCTCCCCATGCTCCACAAGGTTGTGACCTTTAACTGGCCAGCTACCCTAGGGCTTCGCGGAGGAGGGCTTGCCGCCCTTTCGCTGGGCATGAACGGCCATCCGGCTCAGTGGGTGCTTGCGGCCATAGTGATTGTGGGCGTTGTCTGCGCCATGCTAGACCGTTCGCGTGATTACTGGTGGCTTTCGGTCTCCTGGGCATTCATTGCAGCGTGCTTTGTGATAGATGTGGCGACGGAAGGCACGCTCAAGCGCGTTACCTGCGGGTTCTGGTATGCAGATCCGCATCGCATTGCGGCAAATCTCTGCCTTGCGGCAATTCCGCTTGCAGCCCTTGGTCTCTCGTGGCTGGGCGAGAAGCTGGCAAATGTGCTTGGACGTACCAAACGCTCTGCCGTCCCTCTGACAGTGGCGGTTGCCGCCGGCCTTGTTGTGACCTTCCCCTCGTATCTCCCCGTTGCCTCTACCGAGGGTCCTACTGCTTTCGCAAGCCTTGGGGCAACTGTTGAAGGTCAGAGTGGCCTTGACAATGTTCTTCTCGACGCAGGCGAGATGGAATTCTCCAAAGAGGCACTTGCGATGATCCCAGAGGGCTCCCTGGTGATAAACGAGCCAAACGATGGCAGCGCCTTCCTCTATCCGCTCCTCGATGCGAAGATCTACTACCACGCATTTGCGTTCTTCGACGGCACTCCCAACGAGACCGAGGAGAGTCTCCTCATTCGCCATCACCTCAGCGAATACGCCACGCGGCAGGACGTTCGCGATGCAGTCTCGTCGATTGGCGCTACGTACGTGCTCGTACTTGACCAAGGGCAGGGAAACGATCGCCCGCGCCTCTGGTCGTATTACTACGAGCAGTGGAACGGAATCGAGGACATTACGGACGATACCCCCGGATTCACGGTTGTTCTCGCCCGCGGCGACATGCGCCTGTACAAGATTGGGGACTAGTGTGGCAGCATCTCAGACCACGGCTGCGGCTGTTCCCGCTGCCGGCAAGGCGTCATCGCGACGCCTCCCCGAGTACGACCTTGTCCGCGTCGTCGCCATGGTCTTTGTGGTGGCGGTGCACTCCCTCATGGTGGTGGACACCTCTGTGCGTGCCGGTGTGATTACCGAGGTGGCGGGCCAATCGCTGTTCTTCACCGCCAATGCCCTCTTCTTCCTGCTCTCTGGCCGCTTCAACCTGCGCGATGTTCCCGAGGGCAAGCTTGGTGACTTCTACCTCAAGAAGTTCCGTGGCGTTATTCTCCCGGCGCTGGTGATCTTCTTTGTCCGCGCCCTTTACGACCTGCGTGCAGACCCGGTCTCGCTGCGCCACGTGGTGGGCTACTTCGTTCGTGGGAGCCTGGGACAGTACTCTGGCATCGAGTACTGGTTTATCTTCTCGCTTGCCAAGCTGCTGCTTGCGGCCCCCTTCCTCGCTCCTGCGTTCGCACACCTATCTCCCAAGCGCGCCAAGGCGTTCCTGGGCATTGGACTTGCCTGGTTTGCGGTGCTCTTTGTCTGCAACAACGCGGGCGTTGACTTCTCCTGGGACTTCCTCTTCTCGGGCTTTGTCTTTCCGTTCTGTCTTGGTCCCAGCATCGAGGAGCTTCTCTCTGGCAGACGTGCCCGGAGGGCGCTGGCGGTTGTGGCCCCGCTCTCGTGGATAGCGACGACCTATCTGGTACTCCAGGGATGGCGCACCGGAGCCTTTGACAACTCTCCCCTCTATATGCTGCTTTCATTTGGCATCTACATTGGTCTTCTCTCTTTGGGCAGGCGCCTTGCCGCGCGCGGCTCCCTCGACGGGCGCCTCGGTTCGGTCATCTCCTTCGTGGCGCGTCACTCATTCACGGTGTATTTGGTTCACCTGATGGTTTTGATGCCCATTGCACACCGCATCCCAGGAGGCTGCGGTATGGTCTCTTTAGCGTTCTATCCTCTTGTGATTGTCTTGGTGGTCCTTCTGTCCCTTGGGGTTGCCGTGGTTCTCGACACGGTTCTCGTGAAGCCCTGCCAGGCCCTTCTCGACAGGATCGTCAGTCGTTTCCGCGCTCGCGGGGATGCGTAACGTAAGACTTTCGGAGGTTTATCGTGAGCGACATCCATCAGCCCCTCGTCTCGGTGCTGGTCCCCATCTACAACGTCGAGACCTACCTCGAGCAGTGCCTCTCGTCTCTTGCCGCCCAGACCCTTAAGGACATTGAGGTTATCTGCATTAACGATGGCTCCACCGACTCTTCGCCCGCGATCATCCGCTCCTTCATGAATCGCGACCCTCGCTTCCACCTGGTGGACAAGGAGAACAGCGGCTACGGCGACTCCATGAACCGTGGCCTTGACGCCGCCCGTGGCAAGTACGTGGCCATCCTTGAGTCCGATGACTTCATGGAGCCTGACGGCCTTGAGTACATGGTCGAGCAGGCCGAGCGCGCCTCGCTCGAGGTCTTCAAGTGCAACTTCTGGCTCTATTGGTCCAAGCCCACCGAAAATCACTCCTTCCGCCACAATCTCTACTTCCCGCTTGCATCTCCCGAGATGATCGAGATGGGCCCCCATGCGCCCGTGGACTACCCAGAGGTCTTCTGGTCAAAGGCGTCCATCTGGAGCGCCCTCTACCTGAGGGGCTTCCTAGAGGAGAACCACATTCGCTTCCTTCCCACGCCCGGTGCCTCCTATCAGGACTCCAGCTTCACCTTCAAGGTGCTTGCGTGCGCGCATCGCATTGCCTACTCCGGTCGCGCCTTTGTCCACTATCGACAGGACAACGAGAAGTCCTCGGTCAACTCCAAGGGCAAGGTCTTCTGCACCTGCGACGAGCACGCCGAGATGCGCCGTTTCCTTGATGAGGACCGCCCCGACCTCAAGGCCGCCCTCGACCCCATTCGCGCGCACGTGAAGTTCCTCAACTACCGTTGGAACTACGGCCGCCTTACGCCGGACCTTCGTCCCACCTTCCTCGAGCGCTTCTCTGTAGAAATGCGCGAAGAGGTGGAGCGCGGTGCCATTTCGCGCGGCTACTTCGATGGCACGCTGCGGCCCTCGGATGACGACCAGGATCGCTTCCGCTACTTCGAGCCCTGGGAGATAGATGAGGTGGCGGACATCATGAACGAGCCCGCCTACTTTGCGGCGCACTTTGCAAGCGAGACGAGCCCCGACCGCGCGCAGACCGTGCGCACCTACTGGGAGGCCGGCGGACCTCGCTACCTCCTGCGAGTCCTGCGTGACAAGGCATCCAAGTGAGCGGCGCAGTGAGCCTGGACGCGACGCCGGCCGTCTCTGTCATCGTGCCCATCTACAATGCCGCGCGCTTCCTCGAGAAGTGCCTCTCGTCCCTTGTTGCCCAGACCTTCGACGACTTCGAGGCCATCTGCGTGGACGACGGCTCCACGGACGCCTCGGCCAACATCGTGCGTGGGTTTGTCGACAGGGACGAGCGCTTTTCCCTGGTGAGCAAGGAGAACTCCGGCTACGGGGCCTCTATGAACATGGGCCTCGACCGTGCGCGCGGTCGTTATGTTGCCATTCTCGAGTCCGATGACTTCTTTGACCCGCAGGCGCTTGAGCTTCTCGTCTTTGCCGCCGAGGCCGCGGACGCAGACGTTGCGAAGGGCAATTTCTGGCTGTACTGGTCAAGCCCCAGCGAGCGTCGCGTGCCCTTCTCGGTTGTCGATGCGCCGCTGGTAGGGAGGACCATCTGCCCGCGCAGGGATGACGACATGGCGATCTTCTTCCGCAAGCCGTCCATCTGGTCGGGCGTCTACCGTCGCTCTTTCCTGGAGGAGAACGGCATTCGCTTTCTTGAGACGCCTGGTGCCTCGTACCAGGATGCCGGCTTCAACTTCAAGGTGTGGGCGGCTGCCGAGCGTGCGACCTTCATTGCCGACTGCGTGCTGTGCTACCGCCAAGACAACGAGGCCTCGTCTGTGAAGTCGAGCGCTAAGGCCTTCTGCGTATGTGACGAGTACCAGTCTATGGCCGAGTTTGTGGATGAGCACTTCTCGGGTGCGGAGGCCACGCACCTTACGGGCATCCTCGAGCGCATGAAGCTCGATAGCTACCTCTGGAACTACGACCGGCTTGATGAAAGCTTGCGCCCTCAGTTTGTGGAGCGTATCTCCTGCGAGATGGCGGACGACGTGGCAAAGGGTCGCGTCGATCGCACGCTCTTCGAGCCCGGTGCCGCCGCCGACTTTGATGCGCTCATTGCGGACTCCAAGCGCTTCGTGCGCTCTCGCAAGGCACAGACCGGACCGGCGGGGAGCGTTGCTCGCTACCTCGTGCTGGGCGGGATGCCCCTGCTCACGAAGGCGCTTCAGTTCAAGGCGCGCGGCCATTCCGCACGTCGTACTAATCAGGAGGGAGCAGCGCTGTGAGCCGCATCTCTGTGTTAGTGCCCGTCTACAACGTAGAGGGTTATCTCGACGAGTGCCTTGGTTCGCTTGCGGACCAGTCTCTTGCCGACATTGACATCATCTGCGTGAACGACGGCTCTACCGACGGATCGCGTGCGGTGCTTGCCAAGTGGGAGCAGCGCGACCCTCGCGTGCGGGTGATAGACAAGCCTAATGGCGGGCTCTCCTCGGCGAGAAACGCTGGCATTGACGCGGCAACCACCGAGTACGTGTGCTTCCTCGACTCGGACGACCGCTTTCATCCCAACGCGTGCGCCGAGATGGTGCGCCTTCTCGACCAGACCGGCGCCGACGTCCTCACCTTTGGCTCTACCCTCAATCCGCCAGAGACCCGCGACCAATGGCTGGAGTTTGTGCTCTCTCCTCGTGATGCGGTCTTCGAGGGCTATGACTCGGGGCTCATGTTCCACGAGGCCTCAAGGCCCTTCTCGTGGCGCACTGCCTGCCGTCGAGACTTCCTTGTCGAGAAAGGCATCCGCTTTGAGGAAGACGTGCGCTTTGGCGAGGACCAAGTCTTCGACTTTGCCATCTACCCGCGCGCTTCTCGTACGGCGCTCTCTTCCGAGAAGCTCTACGAGTACCGCGTTGCCCGCGAGGGCTCGCTCATGGCACGCATGAATGCAGATGTCACAGCCAAGATGCTCGAGCACGTGAACATTGTCGACCACATTCTCAAGGACTGGCAGCGCGGCGGCTTCATGGGGATGGATGACGAGAACCTCATTGAGTTCATCATGGAGTTTGTGATGCGCGAGGCCATCCGTCAGGACGATGCCGGGTACCGCAAGATTGCTGCGGCCATGCGCTCCGTGCTCCTCTCGTTTTGGGACGAGAAGACACTCTCTTCGATGGACGTGCTCGCGACGACTCGCGCAATGGTCACGAAGGCGACGCTTGCACCCAAGGGCATGGGGGCTGCCGCCCGTCGCGCCCTGGCCGTTGCGTACTACCAGGAGCACAAGCACGCTGGCTTCATGCTTCGCCTGGAGCGGCGTTTCCGCCGCTAGACGCCGCGGGGCTGCCGCGGTGCCGTCGCGCCTACGCTATCCTTACGCCAGGATCTTGGCCTCAAGCTGGGCGGGCGTGTCCACAATGGTGGTCGCACCGTGCTCCACGAGCCACTCCCTGTCGCGGAACCCCCACGAGCAGGATAGGCACGGGCAGCCGCAGTTCTTGGCCGTCTCGATGTCGACCTCGGAGTCGCCCACGTAGACCATGCCGTTCGCGCTTCTCCCCAGATCGCGCAGGATCACGTCGATCATGTCGCGGTTGGGCTTGCGCCTGATCCCCGCGCGCTCGCCCATCACGTAGTCGAACTTGCCGGGGTAGAAGTGGTCGATGATGCCCTGCACGGCAAAGTCCGCCTTGTTGGAGACCACGGCGCAGGCCACGCCTGCAGCGCGAAGGTCGTCGATGACCTCGGCCATGCCAGTGTAGGGACGCGTGGTGTCGAGCTTGTGCGCGTCGTAGTAGGTCTTGAACTCGTCAAAGACCTGGTCGGTGAGGTGGGAGGGCGTCCCCTCGGGCACCGAGAGGTCGATGAGGCGACGGATGCCGTTGCCGGTGAAGAGACGTACCTCGGCGAGGCTGCGCTTAGGCAGGCCGTACGCGACGAGCGAGTGGTTGACGGCGTTATAGAGGTCGTCCAGGGTATTGAGCAGCGTCCCGTCAAGGTCGAATATCGCGGTCTGATAAGGCATCCCACATCACTCCCACTGCGTCCGCTGACAGAGCCGTTGCCCGTGTGGGCATGTGTGACGGGCGCACTTGCGTATCATGGTCGTTGGCTAGCCAAACGAGCGTACACGCAAATGCGCGCGCACGTCTCGCCTTGGCTGCAACGTCACGCAAACCCCAGCCGCGCCGTCCTGCTGCGCGCGGCTCGAGCCAGGCATGGCGCCAAGGAGTGATGGACGTGTCCGAGAAGCCCACACAGGACGAGGCCCGCACGGCCCCAGATGAAGCAGAGGAGACCCCGCAACTGGCCGTGGCTCCGCTGCCGGTATACCGGCGTCCCTCTCGCCAGACCAGCTATGACTACGTCGATCGCTCCACCGGCAGCAGCGACAAGAACCACGGCCTGCGGCTTGCGCTGTTTGTCCTTGCCGCCATCGCAATTGTCTGCGGCTTTGCTTACGGTGCCTGGATTGTGAGGACGCCGGTGTGGAGTGAGGGCCCCTCTGGCTCTGAAGAGCCCACTGTTGCCGAGCCGGCTACGGATGACGCCGGTGCCGGGGCAGCCACGGCCGCTACACCCACGACCATCGACATCTGCATGGTAGGCGACGTCCTTCTTCACCCGTCGGTCTACAACTCCGGACGCATGGCGGACGGCTCGTATGACTTCTCGCACCTCTTTGCCAACGTGAGCGACGAAGTTGCCGCCTGTGACCTTGCCATTGTCGACCAGGAGACCATCCTGGGAGGCACCGCGCTGGGGCTTTCTGGCTACCCCGTCTTCAACGGGCCGCAGGAGGTTGGCGATGCCGAGGTTGCCGCGGGCTTTGACGTGGTGTTGCGCGCCACAAACCACACCATGGACAGGGGCTATGACGGCATCCACTCCGAGCTGGAGTTCTGGCGCACGTCTCATCCCGAGGTGGCGGTGATCGGGTGCACGGACCCGCTGGCGGATGAGCCTGCGGCCTCAAACGACATTTACGTGTACGAGAAGGACGGCTTTCGCGTGGCGGTTCTCAACTACACCTATGGCCTTAACGGCTACGAGGACCCCAAGGGTGCCGTTGCCCTGCTGGACGAGACCCGCGTGCGCGAGGACTGCCGGCGCGCCCGCGAGGAGGCGGACATGGTGGTTGTGTGCCCGCACTGGGGCACGGAGAACGTCACCGGGCCAGATGGCGAGCAGGAACGCTGGGCGAGCATATTCCTCGAGTGCGGCGTCGATGTGGTCTTGGGCAACCACCCGCACGTGATGGGGCCTGTCGAGGTCATGACCGGCACGGACGGCCACACCATGGTCTGCTACTGGTCGGTGGGCAACTTTGTGAGCGGCATGGACGCCCCGCAGAACATGATTGGCGGCATGGCTCGCGTGACGCTGGAGCGAGACGCCACGGGCGCGTGCCGCGTGGTGTCCTATGGCATGAAGCCACTGGTCACGCATATCGACCCCACCAACGAGACCACCTACTTCCTGGCGGACTACACAGACGAGCTTGCCGCTACGAGCAAGTTTCCCTCGGTGACGTCCGAGTGGGCGCAGGAGCTCTGCGCGGACGTCTTGGGCAGTGCGTACAACCGCGAGAAGAGCGAGCTTCTCGTCACGCTGTAGGGTGGCGCCAGGTGCTGTCGTGCGCCGACGCGCCAGGTGCCGCCACGCCGCCGTGCCGCCACGCCGCCGATACGCCCCGCGATGCGGGCTTTCCGTTAATGTGCGGTTGCTGTTGCGTATGTTGGTCAGTGGCCGCGCGCGTTTGGTTTACTATGGCCAATTGCGCGTGCCGCCGCGGTCTACGTCGGCGCGCCGTCATCTGTTGGTCCGTCCGCACGGCACGGGGCGGAAGAGACGAGAGGAACCACATGTCCTATAGCATGCATACGCACACCTGCGGTGAGCTGCGCGAGTCGAACATCGGCGAGGAGGTCACGCTCACCGGCTGGGTCTGGCACCGCCGCGACCACGGTGGCCTGATCTTTGTCGACCTTCGCGACCGTGCCGGCGTGACCCAGCTCGAGTTTGACCCCGAGGTCTGCGACGAGGCCACGTTTCACGAGGCAGAGACCATCCGCTCCGAGTGGCCCATCATGGTGAGCGGCACCGTGCGCGAGCGCCCTGAGGGCCAGAACAACGACAAGCTGGCCACGGGTGCCATCGAGGTCTACGTGACCAAGATCGTGGTGCTCAACACTTCCAAGACGCCCCCGTTCCAGATTGAGGACCACGTCGACACCGCCGAGGACGTGCGCCTGCGCTACCGCTACCTCGACCTGCGCCGTCCCAAGATGACGTCTAACCTCAAGCTGCGCAGCGACTTCACCTTTGCCCTGCGCGAGGCCTTCCACGGCTCTGACTTCATGGAGGTCGAGACCCCCTCGCTCTTCAAGTCCACGCCCGAGGGTGCCCGCGACTTCCTGGTTCCCAGCCGCATGCAGCCGGGTCACTTCTATGCGCTGCCGCAGTCCCCGCAGCTCCTGAAGGAGCTCCTCATGGTGGGCGGCGTCGAGCGCTACTACCAGGTGGCCAAGTGCTTCCGCGACGAGGACCTGCGCAAGGACCGTCAGCCCGAGTTTACCCAGGTGGACGTCGAGATGAGCTTCGTCACGCAGGACGACGTGATGGGCGCGCTCGAGCACGTGCTGGCCGAGGCCTTTGGCAAGATGGGCGTGAAGCTTGAGTTGCCGCTCCGCCGCATCGAGTACTGGGACGCCATGGACACCTACGGCACCGACAAGCCCGATACCCGCTATGGCATGGAGCTCCATGACGTGACGCCGATCTTCTCGGCTTCCAAGTTCAAGCTCTTTGCCACCGCCGCGGCAACCGAGGGCCAGTTCGTCAAGGCCATCAACGCCAAGGGCGCCGGCAAGTGGCCCCGTGCGCGCATCGACCGCCTGGCCGACGTTGCCGCCGAGTTTGGCGCCAAGGGCCTGGCCTACATCGCCTTCCGTGAGGACGGCTCGGTGACCAGCCCCATCGTCAAGTTCTTCTCGGACGAGGAGATGGCCGCACTTCGTGCGGAGATGGACGTCGAGCCCGGCGACCTGGTGATGTTTGCCGTGGAGAGCCGCCTGCACGCCGACGAGATTCTGGGCGGCATGCGCAACCACATGGCCAACGAGCTTGAGCTGCCGCGCGAGGGCCACGACTTCCTGTGGGTCGTGAACTTCCCGCTGTTCCACTGGGACGAGGACCGCAAGTGCCTGGACTCCGAGCACCAGCCCTTCACCCAGCCGAACGAGGACCAGATCGACCTTCTCGACACTGATCCTCTGGCCATTGGCTCGCACACCTACGACTTTGTCATGGACGGCTACGAGGCCGGCGGTGGCGGCATGCGTATCCACAACGCCAAGCTGCAGGAGAAGATCCTGGAGAAGCTGGGCTTCACGCCCGAGCGCGCGCAGGCGCAGTTTGGCTTCCTCATGAACGCCCTCGAGTTTGGCGCGCCTCCCATGGGCGGCTTTGCGCTGGGCCTGGACCGCGTGTGCATGCTGCTTGCGGGCGCGGACAACATCCGCGAGGTCATGGCGTTCCCCAAGACGGCGAGCGGCTCCGACCTCATGAGCGCGGCGCCCTCTGAGGTTACGGGCGCGCAGCTCAAGGAGGTCTCGCTGAGGCTCCTGTAGGGGAGCGCTTCTCGCTAATCGGCCCTTGTTCGCCCTTCGGCGCTTGGCGGCGCCGGAGGGTTTTCTTCATGGCGTGCACGGATGGAACCTTCGTCCCGGCGCCCTCTTGACGCCGGTAGGTGATTTCTCGTAGCGTCCGCTGCCCCTCTCGCGCCTCGCTCACACGTGCCGCGACGTCCCGCCACCGGAGAATAGCTCCTTTTCTTAATGCGATCTCGAGCCAACTGCGGAAACGCCAAGTGCGATTAAGAAAAGGAGCTAATCTCTGCGATTGGGGTGATGCCAGCGGGCATCTGCGGGCGCCGAGGAGAACGCCGGGCGGCGCTGGCGGGGTTGATGGCGTGACGGCGTGTGGAGATTTGCTTCTCATCTTGTATCATATGGGCTGGACCTGGCCCCCTACGGGTACATGCAGGTCAGAGTCACACGAGACCCCCTCTGGAAGGAGAGCCATGGCCGAGAAGAACCTCGAGCTTTACATCAAGAACGGCTGCCCCTACTGCCACAAGGTGCTTGCCTTCATGGATGCCAACGGCATTGAGCTGCCGCTTCACAACATTGACGAGTCCGACGCGGACCGCGAGCGCCTGGTCGAGGTTGGCGGCAAGCGCCAGGTGCCGTGCCTCTTCATCGACGGCAAGGCCATGTACGAGTCGGACGACATCATCGCTTACCTGGGCAAGGAGTTCTCAGCAACGGCTGCTGGCGAGAAGGGCGACGCTCCCGCCGCAGGCGCATCCTGCACCATTGGTGGCGGCTGCTCGTTCTAGCGCTGCGCCGCATGCGGCTGCGTTTCGTCGCCGGAAGGGCCCAAATGGAGGAAAGTGTATCCAAACGGGTCTCTCCGGCGACTTTTTGTCGCCGGAGCACGGGTTTTGCTGCAGATTGCATCAAACGCGGCCTTCCGGCGACCGCGCCACTCGAAATGAGACAAAGGGAAACTCCCTTTGTCTCACTCAACCGTGCCGTAGACGTTGCCCCAGCCGTGGGCAGTCACGATGCTGTTGAGCTGGTCGCACAGCCTCCCGCGCTTGTACTTTCCCGCGGGGAGAAGGTCGACGACCTCCATGAGGTCATCGCACAGATCGTCGATCTCGGCACGCGTGAGTACGTCGATCTTGCTAACCGAGCCGGACATGTTGTGGTAGTAGAGCTCGTTCACCAGCTGCTGCAGCTCGCCGTACTCCGGCGCGCGCAGCCCCCCGTGCGTGACGCTGCGGGCGGTGCGGTGCTCGTGTGTGTCTGTGTTTCTCATCATGAAACCCATGGTACCAGCTGCATCACGCCTACAGGGCGTCGCGCTATACTTCTTTCTCGCCGCTGCGCGCCAACTGCCGCGCGTCGGCAGCCCAGAACGCGTTCTGGGCGCAGCACAACCACAACCGCATCCGTCCATGCAGCCGTCACGAGGAGGGGCCATGCCCACCGCATATGAGCTCATGTCAGACCAGGAACTCGCACAGGAAATCACGCGCCTCGAGGCAGAGGCCGAGCGCCTTCGCTCGCTTGGCCTCAAGCTGGACATGGCACGAGGCAAGCCCAGCCCCGAGCAGACCGCGCTCTCTCACCCCATGCTCGACGTTCTCAACTCTTCCACCGAGATGGACGACCAGGGCGTAGCCGTTGACAACTACGGCGCCCCCGACGGTCTGCCCTCCGCACGCGTCCTCGCCGCGCAGATCCTGGGCGTCGACCCCAAGAACGTGATCGTGAACGGTTCCTCGAGCCTCAATCTTATGCACGACCTTGTCTGCAACGCCTACACTCACGGCATTGGCGGCAACAAGCCCTGGAGCCAGCAGGGCAAGGTCAAGTTCCTCTGCCCCGCCCCCGGCTACGACCGCCACTTCAAGGTCACTGCTCACTACGGCATCGAGAACGTCCCCGTTCCCATGCTTGAGGACGGCCCCGATATGGCCGTGGTGAAGCGCCTGGTCGAGAATGACCCCGCAGTCAAGGGCATCTGGTGCGTCCCTAAGTACGCCAACCCCACGGGCATCACCTACTCCGACGACGTGGTCCGCAAGTTCGCCGCGCTCACGCCCGCCGCACCAGACTTCCGCATCTTCTGGGACAACGCCTACGTGGTCCACACCTTCGAGGGCGAGGGCGACCACCTGCTCAACATCTTCGACGCGCTGGCCGAGGCCGGCAAGTCCGACATGGTCTACGAGTTTGGCTCCACGGCAAAGGTGACGTTTCCCAGCTCGGGCATTGCGTTTGTCACTGCCAGCTCCGCCGACATGGCCGAGATCCGCGCGGCCTTCTCGGTGATGCGCGTCTCGCCCGAGAAGGTCTCGCAGCTCGCGCACGTGCGCTTCCTCAAGGACCTCGATGGCATCAAGGCCCACATGGAGAAGCACGCCCAGATCGTGCGTCCGCGCTTTGAGCTGGTGCAGGAGAAGCTCCACGCCGGCCTCGACGGGCTCGACTGCGCCACCTGGAGCAACCCCCACGGCGGCTACTTCGTCTCGTTCGACGGCCCCAAGGGCTCCGCGAAGGCCATCGTCGGGCTGGCGGCAGACCTTGGCGTGAAGCTCACGCCCGCAGGCGCCACCTGGCCCTACGGTCGCGACCCGGAGGACACCAACATCCGCATTGCGCCCACGTACCCCTCGCTCGAGGACCTCGGCGCCGCGCTCGATGTCTTTGTGGTGGCCGTGAAGCTCGTCTCGGCGCGCCTTGCTAAGGCGGAGCGCGAGGGCCAGCAGGGGTAGGATAGCTGGTCCCTCTCGCCACAAGCGGGCGAAAAGCAAGGACATATACAATGCTTGTATGGCAGCGGCCTCCAGAATGTATTTTTCGTTCGGGAGGCCGATGCCTAGCATGGGACTAGCGTTTGGCCCACACCAACGGACTCGCGGAGTTCTGTAGAATCGGGAGGCGCACACATCGCCCGCGAGGGCGGGCCGGATGTGGCATACATTAAAGAGTCACAAACGGTGGCGCCGCCAGTGGCGCCAGTGCACGAGGCGTGGCCCAGCCCCTGGGCTGGCCAGACGCATAAGGACACGGAGGGATCGTTCGGGCATGTCGAAGAAGCCAAGCAACAAGGCAACCAAGAAGGGCATCGCAACGGGTGCGTCCTCGGCAAGGGGCAAGGGCTCCGCGACCAAGAAGGGCCAGCCCACGTCCTCGAACAACCTCTCCACTCCTGCCAAGGTCGTCATCATCATCTTTGCCGTGCTTATGGTTGTCTCGCTCATGATGCCCACGCTCTCCACAGCATTCTCCAACAACCAGCAGGCCGAGCAGCAAAGCTCCCAGGACTCCAGCGACAGCAGCTCCAGCGACAGCAGCTCTGACTCGTCGAGCGACAGCTCCAGCGACTCCAGCTCTGCCACGGGTGTGGCTGCCGTAGACGCCAAGTACCTGGACACCGTCTCAGAGCTTGAGTCCAAGCTCTCCTCGGACAACACCAACCTCGCGACCCTGCTCAACCTTGGCCGCAACTACATGCGCTGGGGTGCCTCGGTCCTCTCGGCGTCATCCTCGGACGACGACACTACCCACGGCAACGAGCTGCTCGAGAAAGCCATTGACTACTACCAGCAGTACCTCGACCTCAAGGACTCCGACGCCGTGCGCGTGGACATTGCCCTCTGCAAGCTCTATGAGGGCGAGAGGAGCGAGGCGCAGTCAGACCTCGAGACGCTCACGCAGAACTCGCCCACCTATGCCACCGCCTGGGCAAACCTTGGCATGGTCCAGGAGTACTCCGGCGACAAGGATGCCGCCAAGGCCTCCTACCAGTCCGCCATCGACAACGACCCCAACGACGAGTACGGCGCGAAGTCCTACGCCACCCAGCGCCTCTCCGCGCTTGAATCCTCGTCGAGCACCACGTCTACCACGACGGGCACCGGCACTTCCACCACGTCCTCGTCTACTGGCGAGACCGGGGCGAAGGGCCTCACTGACACGCTGAACAACCTCTCTGGCACCGGACTTTAAGGAAGAGGAACCCCTATGAGCATCAACATCTCAACCACACTCACCGAGGGGGGCTGCCGCGTGGCGGTCTCCGGCGAGGTCGACGTCTCCAACGCCTCCGCGCTTCGCGACGTCCTGGACGAGCAGCTCTCCTCTGGCGAGGGAGCGCTCGCTATCGACCTGGCCGATGTGCCCTACATCGACTCCACCGGCATCGGCGTCCTGGTGGGCGCGGCGCACCGCGCCAAGGAGCAGGGCCGCTCCCTCTCGGTGGAGCGTCCGCAGAGAAACGTTGCGCGCGTCCTTTCGCTTCTCGGCGTGGGCGCCGATCTCAATGTCACCGGGGCGCAGCAGTAGCGCTTCCGGTATGCCCGCGCGCTGCGGGATACTGTAGGAATTCGATCCACGCTGGAGGAAACCAACCGTGTTTGGCATTGGAGAGTCAGAGCTCGCTCTCATCCTGCTCTTCGCGTTCCTCATCTTTGGGCCTGACAAGCTGCCCGGGATGGGTCGCACCATTGGCCGCGCGCTGCGGCAGTTCAGAAACGCCCAGGAGGGCTTCACGCAGGTGGTTCAGACCGAGATCGTGGATCCCGCGACCGAGGCCATGAGCGACGCGCCCAAGAAGCCCAACCGCAAGCGCAGCGAGGAGGAGGACGCAGACATCGAGGGCTCCGGCACCTCCAAGTCCACCCCCAAGACCGAGACGTTCGCCGAGCGCAAGAAGCGCCTTGAGGCCGAGCGCGCCGCTGCCGAGAAGGCCAAGGCAGACGCCGCAGCAGCCGAGAAGGCCCCCGAGGCCAGCGCCGACGCCGACAGCGACGCCGACGCCGATGCCGTGCCCGCAGTCGAGAAGCCAGCAGCAGCCGGGGAAGCAAGCGCGCCCGCGCCGGCCGAGGCACCCAAGGCCGCAGACGAGAAGCCCAAGCCCGCGACGGCCGCGGACCTCTACGCGATGAGCCCCAAGCGCCGTCGCGAGCAAGAAGCCGCCGAGGCCGAGAAGACCGACGCACCCGCGGCCGACGCCGCCGACAGCGACGCCCCTGCGCCTAGCGACACCGTTACCGCTACAGACGGAGAGGAGGGCGGCGAGCAGCAGGCCTAGCGCCCCGCTCCCATACCACCATGCCTATCGGACCAGCACGCATGCCCATCATGGACCACCTCGGCGAGCTTCGACGCAGGCTCACCATCATCGTGGTCTCGCTCCTCACGGTGGCGGTCATCGTCTACTTTGCCACCCCCACCCTCATCGACCTCATGATCGACCAGATTAAGGAGGCCATGCGCGGCGGCGACCTCTACGTCCTCACTGCGCTCGGCGGCTTTACCATCCGCTTCAAGGTCGCCATGTTCTTCTCGATGATCATCTGCACCCCCATCATCATCTGGGAGATCATGGCCTTCATCCTGCCGGCGCTCAAGCCCAAGGAGCGCAAGTGGGTCGTCCCCACGGTGGCTGCCCTGGTCGCCCTGTTCTTCATCGGGATGATCTTCTGCTACTACGTGATTCAGCCCGCTGCGTTTGGCTGGCTTCTTGACCAGTCATTCGAGTTCGCGCAGAACATGGCCGACGCCGAGGACTACCTCAACATCTACATGCTGCTTGAGATTGGCTTTGGCATCGCCTTCGAGCTGCCGCTGGTAATCTTCTACCTCTCGATCCTGCACATCGTGCCGTACAAGACCTTCCGAGCCCAGTGGCGCTACATCTACGTTGGCCTCATGGTCCTCTCGGCAGTCGTCACGCCCGATGCCTCGCCCGTGACCATGCTCCTCATGTTTGCCGCGCTTATCGCCCTGTACGAGATCGCGCTGGCAATTGCCCGCAACGTCATTGTGGCGCGCGACGGCAAGCAGGCCCTCAAGTGGTCCCGCGAGGACTACGAGAACGCAGAGCTCGACAAGCTTTAAACTAGGGGGACTCTGCCGTCACGAAGCAAGCGAGGTAATGTTCTTTGATCCTTGTCGTCACCGAGAAGAACGATGCCGCCCAGCAGATCGCCAGGCTCCTCTCCGAGTCCGGCAAGCCCAAGGCGGACAAGGTCTACAACACGCCCATCTACCGCTTTAGGAAGGGCGGGGAGGACTGGGTGACCATAGGCCTGCGCGGCCACATCATGCAGCCTGACTTCCCGCCAGAGCTCAAGTTTGACGCGCAGGAGGGCTGGTACGGCCTCACTGCCGAGGGCGAGCACCTGCCGGCAGACGTGCCCGATGGCCTTGCTCGTCCGCCCTTTGCCACCAAGCGCAAGCCCTTCCTGGCCGACGGCGTGGACATCAAGGGTTGGAAGATCCCGAGCCTGCCGTACCTGGTGTGGGCGCCCATCGAGAAGCTCCCCGCCGAGAAGGAGATCATCCGCTCGCTCAAGAACCTTGCCAAGAAGGCGGATTCAGTCATTATCGGCACGGACTTCGACCGCGAGGGCGAGCTCATTGGCTCTGATGCGCTCAAGCAGATCCTCTCGGTGGCGCCAGACGTGAATGTCTCTCGCGCACGCTACTCCGCCTTCACCAAGGCCGAGATAGATCACGCGTTCGACAACCTGGTGGCGCTCGACCAGGACCTTGCAGACGCGGGCGAGAGCCGCCAGCACATCGACCTCATTTGGGGCGCCGTGCTCACGCGCTACCTCACCTGCGTGCGCTTTGGCGGCCTGGGCAACACGCGCTCGGCCGGTCGCGTGCAGACGCCCACGCTTGCCCTGGTGGTTGAGCGCGAGCGCGAGCGCATGGCCTTTGTGCCCGAGGACTACTGGGTCCTCTCGGGCGAGGCCACTCACGCGGACTCCGACCCATTCCGCATCACGCACGCCACCGCGCGCTTCACCGACCATGACGCTGCCGAGAAGGCCTATGGCCACGTGCGCGACGCGAAGACCGCCACGGTGCGCGCGGTCACGCGCAAGAGCCGCCGCGTGAACCCGCCAGTGCCCTTCAATACCACGTCCATGCAGGCAGCCGCGGCGGCCGAGGGCATCTCGCCCGCGCGCGCCATGCGCCTGGCCGAGTCGCTCTACATGGACGGCCTCATCTCGTACCCGCGCGTGGACAACACCGTCTACCCGTCGTCGCTCGACCTGCGCGAGTGCGTGCGCACGCTCTCCTCGGTGCCGCAGTTTGCGCCCACGTGCAAGGCGCTTCTCGGCCAGGGGACGCTCCATGCCACGCGGGGCAAGCAGGAGACCACCGACCACCCGCCCATCTATCCCACCGGCGCCGCCAACCCGGACAACCTCCAGCCGGCGGAGTGGAAGCTCTACAACCTCATTGCGCGCCGCTTCCTGGCCACGCTCATGGGGCCGGCAACGATTGCCGGGACTAAGGTCGAGCTGGACGTTGCCGGCGAGCCCTTCGTTGCCACGGGAAACGTGCTGGCTGTGCCGGGGTTCCGTGCCATCTACCCTTACGGCCTCAAGAAGGACGACCAGCTGCCCGAGCTCAACGAGGGCGATGTGTGCGACGTGACCTCCATTGCCCTGGACGCCAAGCAGACCGAGCCTCCCGCGCGCTACAGCCAGGGCAAGCTCATCCAGGAGATGGAGAAGCGCGGGCTGGGCACCAAGTCCACGCGCGCCTCGATCATCCAGCGCCTCTACGACGTGAAGTACCTCAAGAACGACCCAGCCGAGCCCAGCAAGCTCGGCATGGCCATCATCGACGCGCTTACCAACTACGCGCCGCGCATCACCACGCCCGAGATGACCGCCGAGCTCGAGGGTGACATGACCAAGGTCGCCGAGGGCGCCGACACGCAGACGCAGGTCGTCGACCACTCGCGCGCGCTTCTCGCCGGCATGATGGACGGGCTCATCGACCACAAGGACGACCTCTCCGAGGCCATCGCCGACGCCGTGACCGCCGATGCCAAGATTGGCGTGTGCCCCAAGTGCGGACGCGACCTGGTGGTGAAGACGTCTGCCAAGACGCGCGGGAGCTTTGCCGGCTGCATGGGCTGGCCGGACTGCGACGTGACGTATCCGCTGCCCAAGGGCCGCATCGAGCCCATCGAGGGCGAGGCGGGCGTGTGCCCGGAGTGCGGTGCGCCGCGCGTGAAGGTGCACCCGTTCCGCAACCGTCCGTACGAGACGTGCATCAATCCGGCGTGCCCTACCAACCGCGAGCCAGACATTGTGGTGGGGGAGTGCGCCGCCTGCAAGGCGGCCGGCCGTCACGGCGACCTGGTGGCTCACAAGTCCGAGAAGAGCGGCAAGCGCTTTATCCGCTGCACCAACTACGACGAGTGCGGGACGAGCTATCCGCTGCCGCAGCGAGGCGAGCTGCACGCCACGGGCGAGACCTGCCCGGAGTGCGGCGCACCCATCGTCGAGGTGGTGACGCAGCGCGGTCCGTGGCGCATCTGCGTGAACATGGACTGCCCGAGCAGGGAGAAGAAGGCCGCCGCCAGCACGCGCGGTGCGCGCGGTGTGCGCGGGGCCGCAGGGCGCAGCAAGGCCGCGGGGCGAAGCGGGGCCGCGGGGCGTAGTGGCGCGAGCACCTCTCGGCGCAAGAAGGCGTAGCGGAGGTCGGGGTAGCGGTCACCTTTCGCCTTGTTGACGCCGCAGCTCCTTGCGACGCAGAACGCGGCCAGCGTGTTTGCCTTCCTCGCTGTTGGCTTCTGCCTGATGGGCGGCCTGTTTGGGCCGTGTGGCGCCTACCTGCCCGAGCTCTTCCCGGCAAACGTGCGCTACTCTGGCTCCGGCCTGGCATACAACCTCTCGTCGATCCTGGGCGGCGCGTTTGCGCCTACCATCGCGATTGCGCTGGTGCTTGCGTTTGGCATCCAGGGCGTGGGCTGGTACCTTCTCGCGATGTCCGTGGTTGCGCTTGTCGCGCTGCTGCTCATCAAGGAGAGCAAGGACATGGAGTTCGAGGCGTAGGTTATTGGCACTCGGCTCTTGCGATTGTTGCGACGACCCGCCGTTGGGCACTTTGCCCGGCGGCGGGTTATTCTTTGTGGGTGCAGCTGTGCCGAGAAATGCCGCTGCTCCGCGGGGTCGCTGTCCTTCTCGTGGTCGCTGTCCTTCTCGGAAATGGCGCTGCTCTCTCAAATAGCCTGCACAATTCGATCGTTTAGAGGGGCCTAACCAATCGGAAAATGCGGGGGGTCGCAGACTGCCTATAGTCCCTGTCCATCTGCCGCGTTGAGTGCTGCTTGCAGCGCCACACGGTCCCGCTCCGTGAGCGTTCCCAGGGGAGTATCGCGAAGCACGTCGGCGCGTGAAACCTGGAAGAGCGGCACAACCTGGGCACGCGACGTGCGCAACAGGCCCTCGACCTGCCAGTCGGCGAGCTCGCAGTACAAGTAGCGCTCCTGAGGAACCGCGCTTGTGACCTTTGCAGCCACGACGGCAGAGACGCGCTCGTCGATAATGACGATTGGGCGCACCTTTCCTACGTCTGGATGGTCAGCGAAACGCACGTAAGCGAGCCAGATCTCCCAGGGGCGCGGATCCAGTCTGCTCGTCCTTATGGCACTATCCGACGAGCCTGTCATAGATGCCGTCCTCCTCATTGTCCATATCATCGGGTAGGACGCTGGAGCCGTAGGCCGGATCTGCCGGCAATACCGTGGAGGCCTTGTAGACGGGCCTGGGCTCGGGACGCATGTCGAAGGGGAGTCCGCCCACCTCAATCGATTTAATCAGGAATGTATTAACGGCGTCCGAGAGGCTCATTCCCCAGCGGGCGTAGACCTCTGATGCCTCCGACTTGATCTGAGGCTCGACGTACGACTTAACTTCTGCCGTCCTTGAAGCCATGGAATCCTCCAATGCTGGACCTAGTTTAGTACTAGTTTATACCCTGTCCTGCGGACGTCTATATTAACCACCTATGGCAATAGATGATGTTCAGGGGATATAGATGGAAGGCAGAGCTCTGCAGTCCTTCTCGGCAATGCCGCGTGATTTCGCCGGTTAGGAAATATCCGAACGTTTAAGGGGGTCTAACCGTTCGGAATACGCGGCATTGCTGCGATGCCGCGCAATCTCGCCATTTAGAGGTGCCTAACCGTTCGGAATGTGCGGCATCCGCATGAAGGAGCTGTCGAGAAGCTCCAACGCCTCGCTGCTCTCGCTGCAATGTGTGTCGCTTCTCGCACATTCCCGTCCGAATGGGCTAGAAACAAACACATTACAGACATCCTACCTGCACTTTTGTAGCAATAGTTAAAAAGAGTTGACTTTTCGGGCAATTCGCAGCAAGTTAACCATATACTACTTGTGAGTTAGCTATGGACAACTCGTGCGGCCGGCCGGGAAGGTGATGGGTAGCCGGGGAGGCGATGGCCAACCGGGGCGGCTACGGACAGCCGAGAAAGCCGCGGAGAGCCGAGAAGGGAGTTGCGATGTCGACCATGGAGGCTGATGCCGTAATGACAGGCAGCAACCCCGCCAGCCGGGCGGGTGCGCGCGTGGAGGTAACGACCACCGGGAGGGGCGCCCAGCTCCCCCTGGCAATGGTGAGCGAAGGCGAGACGATCCGCGTCCTCAAGGTTCGCGGCGGCGCCACGCTGCGTCAGCACCTCTCTGAGATGGGCTTCGTCGAGGGCGCCGAAGTCAAGGTCGTCTCGCGCGTGAACGGCGACGTGGTGGTAAGCGTCAAGGGCTCCACCTTTGGCATCGGCCGCGACATGGCCATACGCATCGTCACGTACTAGCGCCGACACCGGTGCCGACGCTGCCGGCCCGCAACCGCAATCGTTTATCAGTCGCTGCAGACTGCGCGCAACCACACGCGCGGTGTGCGGCATGAAGAAAGGGAGAGCATGGCAAGTCTAAAGGACGTGCGCGTGGGGGAGACCTGCACGGTCTCAAAGCTTAGTGGCACGGGCGCCATCAAGCGTCGAATCATGGACATGGGCATCACCAAGGGCACGTACATCTACGTGCGCAAGGTTGCGCCCCTGGGCGACCCCATCGAGGTCACCGTGCGCGGCTACGAGCTTTCGCTGCGCAAGGACGAGGCCTCCTGCGTCGAGGTCACGGACGTGGCGAAGGCAGCTGCTCAGGGTGTCGCGTAGCAGGCAGCGTTGGGAGTACCGGGGGCACAGGCCCCCATGTTTTGGCACTAAAAGTTAGCCAAAACTAACAATTAGCACCATGCGGGTAACAGTTAGCCGAGAGAAACTCACCGCCTTGGAAGGTGGCTTGAACGCCGAAGGATGGACCAACCGCCGGAAGGCAACTCTGAAGGCCCACCGCAACCCGCACACACTCAACCAGGAAAGGCATGGCATGGCAGAGAAGATCGACATAGCCCTGGCTGGCAACCCCAACTGCGGCAAGACCACGCTGTTCAACGAGCTCACCGGCTCGAACGGCTACGTGGGCAACTGGCCGGGCGTCACCGTGGAGAAGAAGGAGGCCGTCTGGAAGAAGGACGCCGATGTGCTCTTCACGGACCTTCCGGGCATCTACTCGCTCTCCCCCTACTCGCCGGAGGAGGTCGTCTCGCGCGACTTCATCATCTCCGGCCGCCCGAGCGCCATCATCGACCTCGTCGACGTCACCAACATCGAGCGCAACCTCTACCTCACCACGCAGATCCTCGAGACCGGCCGCCCCGTGGTCGTGGGTCTCAACATGTGCGACCTGCTCGAGCAGCGTGGCGAGAAGATCGACTCCAAGCGCCTCTCCAAGATGCTCGGCGTGCCCGTGGTTGAGGTCTCGGCGCTTCGCTCCAAGAACCTCGATACGCTGGTGGGCACCGCCGTCGACTCGGGCCGTGCCAACAAGGTGGCCAAGGGCGTGAAGTGCTTCTCGCCCGAGGTCGAGGACGCGCTCCAGACCATCGCCAACACCATTTCCGGCTCCTGCGTGCCCGACCTTCTCCGCTGGTACTCCATCAAGGTCTTCGAGCGCGACTCCGCCGCCATCGAGTCCCTTGGGCTCTCCAAGCAGCAGCTTGCCAGCATGGAGAAGGTCATCGAGGCCATCGAGCAGGACCGCGACGACGACTCCGAGTCCATCATCACCTCCGAGCGCTACGAGTGGATCGCCACGGTCATGGACGCATGCGTGGTCAAGGCGCCGGGCAAGCTCACCGTCTCCGAGAAGATCGACCGCGTGGTTACCAACCGCGTGCTTGGCCTGCCCATCTTCATTGCCATCATGATTGGCGTGTACTGGGTTGCCCTTGTCGCCGTTGGCACGCCTGCCACGGACTGGGTGAACGACAACCTCTTCTCCGATGGCTTCTTTGTGAGCGGCAACGGCCAGGCGGCCTTCGACGAGGCTGACAAGGCCTGGCAGGACGCCCACTATACCAACCAGGTCTCCGGCTACATTGCCGCGGCCGAGGAGGCCGGCGTCGACACCGACGGCGTCCAGGACGCTATCGACGCCGACCCGCAGACCGCAGACGACGAGGCGACCATCGCTGACTTCGAGGATGCCGCCAAGGAGGCCGGTGTCGTTGCGACCGACGTCCCCGTGACCGACTCCGACGGTAACTTCCTCGACACCGAGGGCAACGTCATCACCACGCTCGACGCGGACGGCAACCCCGTCCTGGAGGCGGGCCAGGAGCTCGACGTGCTTCCCACGGTCACCGAGGCGGACTTCGAGACCGCGCTCGACAACCCCGAGCCCGACCAGCACGACTACGACGGCTTTGTCGACTCCATCCCCAACGCCGTGACTGGCTGGCTCACTGACGCCGGCGCCTCCGACGTGGTGATCTCGCTCGTGGTTGACGGCATCATCGGCGGCGTTGGCGCGGTTCTCGGCTTCATCCCGCAGATCTTCGTCCTCTTTGTCATGCTCTGCTTCCTGGAGGACTGCGGCTACATGAGCCGCGTGGCCTTCGTCATGGACCGCGTCTTCCGTCGCTTTGGCCTCTCCGGCAAGTCCTTCATCCCCATGATCGTGTCCTCCGGCTGCGGCGTTCCGGGCGTGCTCGCCACCAAGACCATCGAGAACGAGCGCGACCGTCGCATGACCGCCATGCTCACCACCATGATTCCCTGCTCCGCCAAGCTCCCCATCATCGCGCTGGTCATGGGCGTTCTCGCCGGCGGCTCCGACATGTGGTGGGTCGCCCCGATGTTCTACCTCATGGGCATCGTAGCCATCATCATCTCGGCTGTCATGCTTAAGAAGACCAGGCGCTTCGCCGGCGAGCCCATCCCGTTTGTGATGGAGCTGCCCGACTACCACCTGCCGTCCATCAAGAGCTGGGCGCTGCACGTGTGGGAGCGCGTCTCTGCCTACGTCAAGAAGGCAGGCACGATTATCTTCGCGGCCGCCGTGGGCATCTGGGTGCTCTCCAACTTTGGTCTGGCCGGCTGGGAGGGCGGCGACGGCTCCTTCGGCTTCCTGCAGGCCATGGATGGCGCGCCCGACACCTACATGGACTACTCGATCCTCGCCGGTATCGGTGGTGCCCTGAGCTTCATCTTCGCTCCGCTCGGCTTTGGCACCTGGCAGGCCACCGCGTCCACCATCTCGGCGCTCATCGCCAAGGAGAACCTGGTCTCCACCTTCGGCGTCCTGTACGGGCTTGGTGACGCCACCGAGAACTCCGTCTCCATGTGGCAGGGCTTCGCCAACATGTTCACCATTGCCGGTACGCTCCACGTTGGTGCCATGTGCGCATTTGTTGCCTTCAACATGCTCTGCGCGCCGTGCTTTGCCGCCATGGGCACCATCCGCAGGCAGATGGACGACCCCAAGTGGTTCTGGTTCGCCATTGGCTACGAGTGCGGCTTTGGCTGGGTCGTGGGTCTTCTCATCAACCAGTTCTACGAGCTCTTCGTCTTTGGGAGTTTTGGGTTCTGGACCGTGGTTGCCTTTGCCCTGCTCGCGCTTATGCTGTTCCAGCTCTTCCGTCCCATGCCCAAGTGGGACGAGAAGGACGAGCACATCCTCGACAACCTGGCCGAGGAGCCCGTCGCCTAGTCGCGAGGAACCACTCACGTAGGCGACGTTCCGGACGGCCCTTTCCCGCCAAACCGTGGGGGAGGGCCGTCGTTCTGTTACCTCTACTCGGCCCCCGCAGCCTTACGAAGACGCTCCTGGCATGCGGGGCACACGCCGGTGAGGATGGTGCTGGTAGAGATGCTGGCGTAGCCGGTTGAGCGCTCGATCTGGCGGCAGAAGTCGTCCTGCTTGGGCATGGGGACGTCAATCACGGTGCCGCACTCCGAGCACACCAGGTGGGCGTGGTGGTCCATGCGGCGGTCAAAGCGTTCACCGCCGGGGGTTTTCACCGAAAGGATTTCTCCGGTGTCAGCGAGCAGGTGCAGGTTGCGATAGACGGTTCCACGACTGATGTGGTCGTCCTGCTCGCGGACGCGAAGGTATATCTCGTCGGCGGTGGGGTGGTCGCACAGCTCCTGCACTGCCTCGAGCACCAGCTGGCGCTGGCGCGTGTTTCTTCTCTCCATGACGTGCTCCCGCTCTCCGTGCGTGGCTTTGGCTTACACGGTGATGTTACCCAAACAATATTAGGACTATATCCCATTTAGCGCGACTACGCGAGAGTTACGTGTCGCCGACGGCTCTGAGCTCTTATCCCACTCGCACCCCTCCCGTTCTTTAGCGGTTTCTGGGAATCGGCCGCCGCGTTTGCCCAGTTGGCAAGTAGCGTGGTTCTCAAATACCGCTAAAGCATGGCGAGGAGCGAGAGCAAAAGAGGTCCAAGCTCTCTTGTGCGGGACCCTGCTGCACCAAAAACCAGACTATTCAGTACTTTTACCGCGAGTTGCCGAGTACATGGGCCGAACTATTTACGGAGATGCAGGTAGGGAAAAGCGACCAGTGAGGTGATACCAAGAGTAACCGAAAAAAGTACTGAGAAGTGCCGATTTTGGTGCAGTGCCCCCGTATCCCCCTAGCCCCGTGCATCCGCAATTTCCTCCGCCCACCGTTCTTTAGCGGTTTCTGGGAATCGGTCGTTGCATTTGCCCAGTTGGCAGGAAGCACGATTCTCAAATACCGCTAAAGAACACGAGGGGGAGGGGGAGTGGAGGTATACCGCCCCCGAAAAAGTCGAAATTTCCGCTTGCAATCCTTTATCAACTGTTGATAATAAGTCCCAGTATCAATAGAGGTACGCAGACAACCACCATCACAGAGAAGGAGCGTCACATGTCCCTCATCAACAAGGAAATCGGCGATTTTACCGTCCAGGCATTCCAGAACGGCGAGTTCAAGACTGTCACCAAGGCTGACGTCCTGGGCAAGTGGGCCCTGTTCTTCTTCTATCCCGCTGACTTCACCTTTGTGTGCCCCACCGAGCTTGAGGAGCTGGCCGAGAACTACGACGCCTTCAAAGCCGAGGGCTGCGAGGTCTACTCCGTGTCCTGCGACACCCACTTTGTCCACAAGGCCTGGCACGACGAGTCCGAGCGCATCTCCAAAGTGACCTACCCCATGCTCGCCGACCCCGCGCACGTCCTTGCCGAGGACTTCGAGGTCCTGATCCCCGCCGACGGCCTTGCCGAGCGCGGTGCCTTCATCGTTGACCCCGACGGCAAGATCCAGGTCTACGAGGTCACCGCGGGCGGCATCGGCCGCAACGCCAAGGAACTCCTGCGCCTGGTCCAGGCCGCCAAGTTCGTCCGCGAGCACGGCGACCAGGTGTGCCCAGCCAAGTGGCAGCCGGGCGCCGAGACCCTCAAGCCCTCGCTTGACCTCGTCGGCCAGCTCTAATCACACGGGGGAGCAGAGCCCAGACACATTCCGGAGCCCGCCACACTGGCTCGGCGGGCTCCATCCATGATTCGCCGCGCGCGGCGGGGGAGGTAGGCGCATGAGCGAGAACAACATCGACAACGTATACGACGCGGTGGTGATTGGCGGCGGCCCGGCCGGGCTCACGGCCGCGCTCTACCTGGCCCGCGCGCGCTACCGCGTGCTGGTGGTCGAGCGCGAGCACTTTGGTGGCCAGATCACCATCACCTCCGAGGTCGTGAACTACCCTGGCGTGCTCACGGCAAGCGGCGAGCAGCTCACGGATACCATGCGCCGTCAGGCGGAGGCCTTTGGCGCCGAGATGCTGCTTGCAACCGTGGAATCGCTTGACCTCGCTGCAGACGTCAAGGTGGTGCACACCTCGCGCGGCGACATCCGCTGTCTGGCAGTTCTTCTCGCCACCGGTGCCTCGCCGAGAAGCGCCGGCTTCGAGGGCGAGGAGAACTTCCGCGGCCACGGCGTGGCGTACTGCGCCACCTGCGACGGCGAGTTCTTCACCGGTCGCGAGGTCTTCGTGGTGGGTGGCGGCTTTGCCGCGGCGGAGGAGGCGGTCTTTCTCACCACGTACGCCTCGCACGTGACCATCTTGGTCCACGGCGACGACTTCACCTGCGCAAAGGCCACTGCCGACGCAGCCTATGCCAACGAGAAGATCACTGTACGGACAAATGCGCAGCTCCTCTCCGTGGAGGGCGACTCCGTGGTGCGGGGCGTCTGTTGGCTTGACCGCACAACAGGCGAGAAGCACGAGTTCTCCTCGGCAGACGGCGGCCCGGTGGGCGTCTTTGTCTTTGTGGGCTACGCACCGGCAACCTCGCTGGTGGCGGGCGTGGCCGAGCTCGACCCACAGGGCTACGTGATCACTGACGACCGCCAGATGACGAGCGTCGACGGCCTCTTTGCCGCAGGCGACGTGTGCCAGAAGCGCCTGCGCCAGGTTGCCACCGCCGTGGGGGAGGGCGCGGCCACGGCAACCGAGATGGAGCGCTATCTCAAGGCCGCGCGCGAACGCACCGGCATCGTGCCCAAGCAGCCTGCCAGTCGCATGCGCGACGTGGCCGAGAAGCCCGCGTCTACAGCGGCCGCCGCACCTGCCGCGACGCCCGGCTCTCCCATCGACGATGCCATGGCGGCCCAGCTCCAGGCGGTCTTCTCGCGCATGCAGAACCCGCTGGTGCTGCGCCTGCACCTCGATGGCGGCGAAGTCTCGGCCGAGCTGCGCTCCTATATGGACGCGCTGGCAGCGCAGACGGAGCTGCTCCGCGTGGAGGAGGCAGACGCCTCTGTCGATGACCCCGCCGAGCTGCCCTTTGTTGAGGTTGTGCGGACTGATGGCACGCCTTCTGGCCTTGCCTTCCACGGCGTTCCCGGCGGCCACGAGTTCACGTCCTTTGTGCTGGGGCTCTACAACGCCTCGGGTCCCGGCCAGCCCATCGCGGACGCTGACCGCCAGGGCATCGCAGACATTGCGCGCCCGGTGAGCCTACGCGTGCTGGTGGGGCTCTCGTGCACCATGTGCCCGGACGTGGTGGTGGCGTGCCAGCGCATGGCGGCGGACAACCCGCTGGTTACGGCCAACGTTTACGACGTCAACCGCTTCCCGGCGCTGCGCGAGCGCTACGACGTGATGAGCGTGCCGTGCCTTGTGGTCGATGACGGCACGGGCGAGCGCGTGAGCTTTGGCAAGAAGGGGCTTTCAGAGATCCTTGCCCTAGTGGGCTAGCCGGTTTGATGTAGTTGCGTGGGCGCCCTGCAGACGCGGGACGCCCACTTTTGATGCGTCGGCTGGAAATCGCGAGATTTTGTGAGCCCCTTAGGATGTTATTGCCTTATATTGCAATACAAAATTGTATTGCTACCAAATACGTAACATAGATACCTTAACGGAGCCTAAATGAGAAGAACAAAACGAGCCTATGTACCTGCGCTTTTCATTATGGCAATCGTGGGGCTCGTGTTGGCGCTGTGCTTACCTGTTGGGGCATTTGCTGACAGTACAGCAGCAGCTGAAGCCTCGACGAGTACTAGTTCTTCAACTACCGAGACAGGCGCGTCCAACCAAAATGATGCCACGTTAACAACGGGAGAGACAGGCAGGCCCACTGGCTCGGATGCGGGCGCGAGCGAGTCCAGAGCGAGCAGCGCCAGCGAAGACTCATCTACAACTGCCATGACGCTTCTTTCAAACGGAGCGGCCTCTTCTTCCGAGCCAAGCGGCGCCCAGGGGCTTCTCGCAACGCTTCAGGCCGACGAGGCCACCGCTGTTGCGGCTGCGTCCACGGACGCGACGGTGACCGAGAAGATCTACTACGACACCACCACGGGCATCCACTCGGTGTACAGCACGCCCAATGACACGTCGAGCACCAGGATCATCCTTTATTGCATGAACAACCAGGCCCACTGGCCGCATGCGACGAATGAAATACCCACTGTTCCAGACTACGCGCAAGGCTATCTCACCGAGGCAAGCTTTACCTCGAAAGAGGAGTACGAAGCCTGCATGCACAAGCTGGAGGCAATCCTCTATGCGGGCTATAACTATAACGGGCTTAACCTTTACAAAGTCGTTTCTGGTATACCAAGAGCAACGCTCCAGGAATTCAATGATGCCCTGCAAGCCCCGGACAACCTGAGGAGCGATTATCCAACTATCCTCGGGGACACCGTTTTTACCTATGAGAACAGCAAGGATTCAAGCTCCGAGAATTATCAGAAGCTCGTTGAATTCATGCAGCAAGTCTTTTCCCTGTACTTTACAGGGGGGACCACTGCGTCTGGCCTAACGTACAACGACATCATTGCGACAAAGTTTTACAAGGCGGTTTATGCCCTCATCAATAGCGAGGATCCGTTCGTGACGTATGCCTCGCAGGCGTCGGACTACTACGTTACCGAGCAGGGCGCATATGACGCCACGCAGAATGCCATCTGGGTCACCCTCGCCAGCTATGGAGTCCCTAATAACGATATGACCAGGGAAGCTGCCGTCTCGGTGACCCCGCTTACGGCAACGCTTCTCGACAGCGCTGACTACAGCAGGCTTCTCCGCCAGGAGCCGCAGGACTCGCAGATAAGCATTACCTCCTCGGATGCGAAGTTCACCTACGATCCCGCCACGAAAACTTGGCGTACGGGAGTCCTTACCCTCAGCGAGGGCGCAAACTACAACGGCGAATATGCGCTCGCCCTCCCGTCTGGCGTTACCGGCTACTCCGATGCGCTTGGGACTGCGACGGCTGTGTCGACAGTGTCAGCGGGAGAGCAGTTCTACCTTGTGTCGTCGACGAAACCCACCAGCAGCGTCACCGTGACTGCTAGCGACGCTCTCACCTGGATTGAGGAGACGCGCCAGTACTCTCCAGACCCGGAGACCTATACCGCGCCCGATGGCAAGAGCTTCCAGCACATGATTGGTGCAGTCATCAAGCAAAAGACTGTCAAGGCATCACTCGAGGCAGCCCCCGCCTCCGACGGTGACCTTACCGTGTCCAAGACCGTCGAAGGCGAGACGAACTCTCAGACCGACTTCACCTTCACGGTCGCGTTGGACAACACGAGCATCAACGGCACCTACGGCGACATGACCTTCACCAACGGCGTGGCCAAGGTTACGCTGAAGAGTTGCCAGAGCGCCACAGCCAAGTACCTGCCGGGAGGCACGACCTACACGGTCACTGAAACGTCGAATAGCGACTACGCGGCGTCGTCCAGCACGCTTGCGGGCACGGTGCCCAGCGACGGCACCGCCGCCACGGCTGCCTTTACCAACACGCGCCTCTACAAGCTCACGCTGAGCAAGACCGTCTCGGGCCAGGCCGCAAGCACCTCTCAGCAGTTCACCATGCGCATCACGCTGAAGGACGCCTCCGGCAACCCGCTTTCGGGCACCTACTCCTACACAGGCGGAACGGTCGACGGCTCCAGCGCCACGGTCCCTGCTAACGGCACGATCACGCTCGATGCCAACGGTACGGGCTCGGTTCAGCTCAGCGCTGGCCAGCAGGTGACGATTGCTGGCATCCCCTCGGGCACCACCTACACGGTAGAGGAGGTCACGAGCACCGCTGAAGACGCGCTGCTCTACGACGTGACCTACAACGGCAGCGCCACCGCTGCCACGGGCACGCTTTCCGCTGACGCCACGGTCGCCGTGACCAACGCCGTGCAGGAAGGCTCCCTCTCCGTGACCAAGCACGTAAAGGGCGAAGTGGGCTCTACCCAGGCATTCACCTTCACGGTGAAGCTCGGCGGCTCGGGCGCCACTCTTTCCGGCCAGTACGGCGACATGCTCTTCTCCAACGGCCAGGCCACCTTCACGCTCAAAGACGGCGAAACCAAGACCGCGAGCGCACTGCCCGCTGGCGCCACCTACGAGGTGATCGAGGAGTCTAACGACAAGTACAGCACCACGTCCGAGAACGCCAAGGGCACGATCGCCAAGGGCGAAACGGCACGGGCAAGCTTCACCAACACGTGCGGCATAACGACGCTTCCGCTCTCCGGAGGCGCGGGCTTTGGCGCAACCTATGCGATTGGCTTGGGTGCGCTTGTCGCAGCGGCGCTCTGGATGCACGCCCGTCGCCACGCGGCAGGGAAGGGTGGCGATGGCCGTGACTAAGTCCCTCTCGCGCACCATTGCAACCTGCTTCGCCAGCTGCCTGGCCGTCGCCGTGCTTGCGCTCTGCTCGCCCGCCCGCGCGCTTGCCGAGCAGACCGGGCATCTCACCGTCACTGCAACCGAGGGCGCGTCCACCGCGCTTGACGCCTACCAGCTCTTCTCGGCAGACGTGAGCGATGCCGTGAGCGGCCACAAGATCCTTGCTAACGTCTCGTGGGCTAGCGACGCCGCCGAGAAGGCAGTCACCTCCGCCATCAAATCTGCCGACCCCTCCTACAGCGGCTCCACCGCCCAGGATGCCGCCGACTGGCTAAACGAGAACGTCGAGAGCGACGCTGCCTTGGCGCCAACTGCCTCCTCCGTGCCCGCCGCCATTGCGCGTACGCTTGCAGGTAGCACGCCTACGGCGAGCGTTACCGTAGGTACGCAGGCTACGCTTCCGGCGGGCTACTGGCTTCTCACCGCCACTAGCGACTCCGTGGGCACGGGCCAGTCCGGCACTGCGGCGATTCTCGTTGCCGTGGGTGGAGCGGACGTAACCGCAACCACCAAGACCTCGGTTCCTACGGTCGAGAAGCACGTACTGGAGGACTCGTCAAACAGCTGGCAGAAGCAGGCCGACGCCACCGCGGGAGACGAGCTTGACTGGCGCCTTGTTGCCACCGTGCCCATGAACCTCTCGCCCAACTCCGCCTACAAGGCATACTCGATCACCTTCCATGACGTGCTATCCGCAGGCCTTGAGCGGCCAAGCAATGTGCACGTGTACATTGCTCCCGCGGGAGCGTCGATGTGGGCGCAGGGGACTGAGCCCGGCGACGGGTGGGTCGAGCTGGACGAGAAGGAATACGCAACCACCTACGCCGCGGGTGAGAATGGCTCAACCTTTGATATTGCCGTGAAGGACCTTATCGTCTCTGCCTCCAGTCACAGCGTCTACGCCGACCAGGGCCTTGAGGTCTGCGTGGTCTATGACGCGCCACTTGCGCAGGACGCCGATCGCGGAGCAGCGCATGGTAACCCCAACACGGTGACGCTTCGCTATCCAAGCGCGCCGTACTCGGAGACACTGGCCGAGACGCAGGAGGACGAGGCCATTGCCTACACGTGGGACCTCAACCTGGTCAAGCGTGACGCTACGAGCGAGTTTGCCCTGGCGGGTGCGGTACTGCGCGTGACCGATGACCGTGGCCGTCATCTCACGCAGGATGGCGTCTGGACCACGGACGACGCCACCGTGACCACGGACCAGAACGGGGCCATCGCGGTTGCTGGTGTCGATTCCGGCACCTTCGCGGTTGAGGAGGTCCAGGCGCCCGAGGGCTATGAGTCCTTCTCGGGCATGCCTTCCATCACGCTGACGGTGGGGCTTGGTCCCCAGATTATCCGTTCGACCAATGATGAGCGCCTTTCTGCCGAATCCCCCTTGAGGGCGGACAGCTTTGACAAGGACTCGGGGGAGGCCGATGTCTCGGTGCTGAACGGCGCGGTAACCGTTCCGAGCGAGGTCAAGGACATCCTGCAAACGCTCGGTGGTTCCTTCCCCTTCACTGGGGACTCAACGTCGTACCTGCCTGCCATCTGCCTTGCAGTGGTCGGTGTGGCACTGATCGTGTTTGCAATCCGGCGAAGGAAGGGAGACCCAAAGCGCCGGCCCTGATGCCGGAAGCCACTACGGCTTGTAGAGGGAGACGAAAAAAGCTTATGTGACCTGGGCAAAGCGCCCGCAGGTTAGAGAGGAAAGACAATGAGAAAGCACAACATCGCACGCATGGCAGCAACTGCTGGTCTGGCGCTTGCGATGGCGTTGGGCCCGGTTGTGGTGCCGGTCGCCGCATTTGCGGACGACGCGACAACCACCTCCGCCAATGGCAGCGTGACCATCTTGCAGAACGCCAACAACAAGTCCGACGCAACGACTACGCTTGGCTATCAGATTTTCAAGGCCGACGTGGTGGACAACGGGACCTCGAAGACCGCCTCGAACATCACTTGGGCAAGTGAGGAAGTCGGTAAGGTGGTCGTGGAGCAGATCAAGGCGCTTGACAAGAGCTATAAGGGTACGACGGCTCAGGATGCGGCTGATTACCTGAGCACCCACCTGCCCGCAGAGGGCAGTTCCGGCACGAGCACGATCATCGAGAGCAACAAGCTCTACTCCAACATCGCCAACGCCCTGCGCGAAGATACGAACCTCACTCCGACGGAGCTGACCATCGGTGTTGCGCAGAACCTCCCTACCGGCTATTGGCTTTTCCTCACTAACACGACTTCCACCGACACTGGCACGAACCAGGTTGGTTCCGCTCCCATCTATGCGGTGGTCGGCGGCAGTGCCCTTACCGTCTCACCCAAGACCACCCTTCCTACGGTGACCAAGCAAGTGAAGAACGATGCGACGGGCGCCGATTGGTCCAACGTTGCCGATTCTCAGGTGGGGCAGAGCCTGCAGTACCGCCTGATTGGTTCGGTTGCCGACTCCATCCCCAGCTACACCACCTACTACTACAAGTTCACCGATACCCTTTCGGCTGGGCTTACCGCCGATAGCTCAACCGTCGCGGTCACGGTGGAGACCGATGGCACAAGCTACACGGTCCCGGCGACGGTTACGACGACGGATGCCAGCTACACGAACTACACGACGGCGCTCACGACCAACACCGGCAACACGAGTGTGCTTGGGGTTGAGTTCACCGACTTGAAGAGCCTCAAGGATGCATCTGGTACGGCGATTCCGGTGAACGGCACTACCAAGGTGTACGTGACCTATAGCGCCGTGCTCAACTCCTCCGCTGTGGTGGCGAACGGCTATAACGACAACAGCGTCATGCTCACCTACTCCAACAACCCCGGCACCGACAGCAAGGGCTACTCCACTCCGTCGAGCGTGCGCGACTACACCTTCAAGCTCAACCTGGTCAAGGTCGACAGCTCCAAGCAGTCCACGAAGCTTTCGGGCGCCAAGTTCACCATTCAGGCGACGACCCCCGATGAAGGCGCCGGCACGAAGTACGTGCAGGCCGATGGTTCGCTGGGCGATTCCGCCTACGAATTCACGACGGACAACACCGGCAGCATCTCCGTATCTGGTCTCGACGTGGGCAAGTACACGGTAGTCGAGACCAAGGCGCCGAGTGGCTACAACACGGTGGCGAGCTTCGACTTCGAGATCAGGGCGACGTATGACACCGCGGGCGCACTCACCAAGGTAGAAGCGAGTTCCTCTAACTCCACGGCTGCCGACGCGAGCACCGATACTAACGGATTGGTCACCGTTACGGTTAAGGATAAGCCGGGCATGTCTCTGCCCCTTACCGGCCAGGCGGGCGTGACCATTACCTGGATCGCTGGCGGCGCCGTTCTCGCACTGGGCATCACGCATCTCGTGCGCTCCCGCAAGAACTCCGAGGACAACGCGGAGTAGCGTGGCTACAACAGCAAGGTGCTAGGGTAGGTTAGTCGTGGGCCCCGCCGCGTGCGGGGCCCATCTAGTAGGGAGGCGCGCGTGGGCACGCATGCCAAGCACAACGGGAAGCGACGCCGGCTGCCGCGATGGGCAGACCGTCTCATCACGCTGCTGCTGATCCTTGTCGGCGTGGGCCTCATGGTGTGGCCGTGGGTGGTCGACATGCTCGAGGAGTACGGCGTGGGAGCGACCATCTCTGAGGTGTCGTCGCGTGTCGACTCGATGCCAGCCGAAGAGAAGCAGTGGTATCTCGACCAGGCCAACGCGTACAACAAGGTGCTTGCCGGCGAGGAGCCGGATATGGACGCCTCGCAGATCGTTGATTACAACGGGCAGCTAACCTATGACCGCGACCCCATGATGAGCTGGGTCGAGATTCCCTCCATCGACGTGAGCATGCCTATATACCATGGCACGGGTGATGCTGCGCTTATGGCTGGCGTTGGGCATCTTGAGGGCACGAGCCTTCCCGTGGGCGGGGAGTCGACTCACTGCGTGATTACGGCTCACTCCGGCATGCGAAACCTCCGCATGTTCGACGATATCCGGCAGCTTGAGCCCGGTGACCTGGTGCTGATTCACACCATGGTCGACGTGTACGCGTATCGCGTTACCTCCTCCGAGGTCGTGTGGCCAGATGAGACCTCGTCACTTGAGGTTGTGCCGGGCGAGGACTTGCTCACGCTGGTCACCTGCACGCCGTATGGCGTGAACGACCACAGGCTGCTGGTCCACTGCGAGCGCACGGACTATGTTCCCGAGGAGGCGGAGGAGCAGGCCTCCGTCACTGAGCGCCACTGGGGTGCGCGCGAGTGGGCAGTTGTGGTGGTAGCCGTGGCGCTAGTCGGCGTTGCCGTGGACGTGGTGGTGCACCATGCGCGCAAGCGGCACCAAAAGGGATAGGGTGTGGCCCACCGCCCTGCAGTGCCTTTTCTGCAGAGCGGGGTTACCGCCGCTGCTGCATGAAAACGCCCTATCGAACATCGTTTTCGCCGCTGCTGCATGAAAATGCCCTATCGAACGGTGCCTTAAGTGGTGATTCATCAATTCTTCAACTACATATGCACTACATTGCATAGTTTAATGAAAATATGCACCTTGTTGAAAATAAAGTTTGATCCTTGATGACAAGTCCAGAGAGGCGCCGTTCGATAGAGCACTTTTGTGCAGGGACACGCTAAATTCCGTTCGATAGAACGTTTTTGTGCATCCTGCGCCGCTACGCTAACGCCGCATTGAATCCGCTTGCCACCAGGTAGACCACCAGCAGCGCGATGGTGAGCTTGGTGTAGAAGTTCCGGCGCAGCGAAACGTACGCCACCCACTCGCGCACCAGCGCGTTGAGCGAGAAGTACAGGCGTACGTGCGCGCCAACGCCATCCGCGGGAATGCCCAGCTCGCGGGTGATGAGCAGCGCCCGGAAGACGTGGTAGTCGTCGGTCACAACAAGGATGCGGCCGGCGTTGCCTCCGTCCTTCTCGGCAAGCAGCCGAGCGCAATGCTTCAGGTTCTCCTGCGTGTTTGTGGACTTGTCCTCAACGAGAATCGCCTCTGACGGCACGCCGAGCGATTCGGCGTACGCGCGCATGGCGTGGGATTCCGGCTGCGCCTCGTCTGCACCCTGGCCACCCGACATGAGCAACTTGGAGCCGGGGTTCCTTCGCCACATCTCCACGCCGCGCTCAACGCGGTGAGCTAGGAACGGGGTTACCGAGCCGTCGGGCATGAGGCCAGAGCCAAGCACAACAATCCGCTGGTAGCGGCGGTGTCGGTGGGGGATTTGCGCAACCAGGCCGCTCACGGTGTAAAGCGTGAACGCCACGCCGGCGATGCCCAGGAGTATCGCCGCAAAGCCAAAGACCAGGTCGAGCACGCGACCGAGCACGGGCACGCTGGTAAGGGCGCTGCGCACCTGCGGCCAAACGATCACGTAGGCAACCATGAGGATGCCCAGCCCCAGTGAGAGCATGTTGCGCGGGTTTGTGCCCTCGCGTCGGATGAGCCGCACCCCCGAGGCAACGAGCGTCACCACCAGCGCAACGGGAAACGCCAGGAGTGCCACAGCCATGACGCCAATGACCACAAGGTTTATCTGCTCGGCAACGGGGTGACTCTCGAGCGAGAACGCCTGCAGGAGGGTTACCTCGATGGCCATGACGGCCGTCCCCACGGCAACGAGGAACGACAGCTCATACCAAAGGCTGCGCTGCTCGTGCGTGTGGAGGCGCCAAAACCAGAGCTGCCCTGCGACAGCAAGGCAGACGGCGGCAAGGGCGAAGGCTTCCACGGTGGCTCCTATCCTGCGAGAGATATCACGTTTATTGCGGTAACCACGATACCCGTTGCCAGCAGCAATGCGTTGGCGAGGCGCGAGTTGGCGTAGCGGCCCATGACGCGCTTCGAGCTCGTGAGGCGAATCTGCGTGAAGATCGTGATGGGCAGCTGCAGTGAGAGCAGCGCCTGCGAGAGGACCAGCCCCTGGAAGGTGTTCTCCACCAGCAGGCACGCCAGCGTTGCCAGGCCCATGCACAGCGCCACGCCCACGGAGGAGTGGCGGTCGTGGATGTCGTACTCCTCGCCAAACATGCCCGCGCTGATGGTGCCCGACGCCATGCCCGCCGTGACGGAGGACGAGAGGCCCGCCAGCAGCAGCGCCACGGCAAAGATGACCGTCGCCGCCGAGCCCAGGATGGGGGAGAGCGTCGCCGCCGCGGTCGCGAGGTCGTCCACCACAACGCCGCGCGTGAAGAACGTCGTGGCCGCCAGAATCACCATGGCGGAGTTTATCGCCCAGCCAACGCCCATCGAGAAGAGCGTGTCGAAGAGCTCATAGCGCAGGCGTTCGCGGATGACCTTCTCGCCCTGCTGCTCGTAGTGAACGCTCTGGATAACCTCGGAGTGCAGGAACAGGTTGTGTGGCATGACCACGGCGCCCAGCACGCTCATCACGATGGCCGCGGAGCCGACGGGGAAGCTCGGCGTGACCCACGAGACCGCGGCCTGCGGCCAGTCAACGTTCACCAGCGCAAGCTCGGCAAGGAAGGCCAGGCCAATGAGCGAGACAAACGCGATGATCCAGCGCTCGATGCGCTTGTATGAGTTGGTGGCCAGCATGGCAACCGAGAAGGCGCCCACAATGACGCTGCCCACGCGGACGGGCAGCCCAAAGAGCATTTGGAGTGCGATGGCGCCGCCAAGGACCTCGGCCATCGCGGTGGCGACGGTGGCCGCGTACGCGGTGGCGAGAATGGCGGTGCCCAGCCAGCGCGGGAAGTGCTTATGCGTTGCCTCGGCAAGACATTCGCCGGTGGCAATACCCAGGTGGGCGGCGTTGTGCTGCAGCAGGATGAGCATCAGGGTCGAAAGCGTCACTACCCACAGCAACCCGTAGCCAAACTGCGAGCCCGCCGCCATGTTCGATGCCCAGTTGCCTGGGTCGATGAAGCCCACCGTCACCAGCAAGCCGGGGCCAATGTGCTTGAGAATCTCGAGGCCCCCGTGGCCGCCGGTCTTCTCGGCGCCAAATTGCCTGGTCATCTCCTCACGAATGTCCATAGTTTCCTCCACGTGCATCGAGGTGCGCCGACCGCGTGCGGCGCGTTGCTATTATTAGTATCAGATACCATTATGCTCTCATTTGCGGCGCGGTAGTCATGCGGTGGGTATTTTGAGGGGTGACTTTTGAGGGCAAAGGGAAGCGCGGCGTCCCCAAAGTGCATCGAACTGCCCTTGGTTACATAAAATTTGGGAATTCTGCGCCGAAGTGGCCTTCGTTGCACTAGGTTTTGTCGGGGATCTGAGTATTGGCTCATACATCTTGCTATATGATTCAAAATACGCACTACATATTGTATGTGGGGGCAACCTCCTACTTGGGAGGTTCTCAAAACAACGTGTAACGAAGGCCACTTCGGCGCAACAAACCGAAAATTAGTGTAACGAAGGGGGTTTCGGTGCACGCGACAGCCATTCGCCGCAGCCGAACAATGCCCTAACAACATCTGCCAGCGCGGCTAATGGTTGCTTCCGCCCGCAATATCTCCGCCGGCTACCCTTGTTCTCGAACAACACGACCAATGACCCCTCCTCGCGCGGGCCCAGTCCGGTGGCATAACCCCTGGCTGGGCCCGTCCCCTTTGCTTGGCGCTGTTGTACCTGCCGTGACCCCGCTTCCAGAAACATGTGCTCTTTCCGCCGAGGACTGGCCGTGCCCCTTTGCAGCGCGCTCGTCAGGTACCATCGGTCGACGTGCGCCGAGCCAAAGTCGCCGGCCAGGGGGAGGGGAGCACCGCCATGACACTGCAGCAGCTTCGCTACGTGGTCGAGGTCGCCACGGCCGGATCGATCACCGCCGCGTCGCAGCGACTCTTCATTGCCCAGCCGTCGCTCTCCAAGGCCATCTCAGAGCTCGAATCCGAGATGGGGATCACGATTTTCGAGCGCTCCAGCAAGGGCGTCGTGCCTACGGAGGACGGCACGCGGTTCCTCTCGTACGCGCGGCAGGTGGTCGAGCAGGCCGACCTCCTCGAGGCCCAGTACAAGCACGGCATGCCGCCGCGCCGCGTCTTTGGCGTCTCGAGCCAGCACTACGCATTCGTGGTCAATGCCTTCGCCGAGTTGGTGCGCGAACATGGCGAGAGCCGCTACGAGTTCAGCCTGCGCGAGGGAACCACCTTTGGCACCATCGAGGACGTGCGCCTGCAGCGTTCCGAGCTGGGCGTGCTCTACCGGAACGACTTCAACCGAGAGGTGCTCACCAGCGCCATCCGCGATGCCGAGCTGCGCTTCGAGCCGCTCTTCGAGGCCCGCGAGCACGTCTTTGTGAGCAGGACCAACCCGCTGGCCGCGCGTGACTCCGTGACGCTGGCGGACCTGGCGCCGTACCCACGCCTCTCCTACGACCAGGGCTCGCGCAACTCGTTCTACTTTGCCGAGGAGCCCCACATCACCGAGCAGGTGGACAAGGCCGTGGTGGTCACGGACCGCGCGACCCTGTTCAACCTGCTCATTGGTCTTGACGGCTACACCATCTCCTCCGGCATCCTGAGCGTGGACCTGAACGGCGAGAACATCGTGGCCGTTCCGCTCGAGGATGGCGGCACGATGGAGCTGGGCTACATCCACCAGCCGCGCCGGCCCCTCTCGCCCATGGCGGAGCGATACCTCGAGCACCTGAGCGCCTACGTTGCGAAGTACATAGCCTCTGGCTATGGCAGGCAATAGCACATCGATAGTTCCTTTGACTTCTCGCAAGGGGCACCATTGCTCTTGTCAACGGCAAGAGAAAGGTAACCCCATGAGCATCGCATATGACAAGAAGACCCCGCACCGCTTTGACGTGGTTGGCAGCTTCCTGCGTCCCGCCCGCCTGAAGCAGGCGCGCGTCGACTGGAAGGCCGGGCGCATCTCGGCCGAAGAGCTTTCGGCCATCGAGGACGAGTGCATCCGTGACCTGGTGGCAAAGGAGAAGGCCGCCGGCCTGGGCGTGATCACCGACGGCGAGTTTCGTCGCGAGACCTGGCACCTCGACTTTATGTGGGCGTTCGACGGCGTGGCGCACAAACCCACCGAGACTGGCCTGCCCTTCCACGACGAGGCCGCAAAGATCGATGACACCTACCTCACCGGCAAGATTGTCTACCGCGGCGGCCATCCCTTCATCGACCACTTCCGCTTCGTGCAGGACCTCGAGGACGAGAAGTGCGTGGCCAAGCTCACCATCCCGGCACCGGCGCAGTTCTTCGAGCAGTTCGCGATGCCCTTCAACCTGGAGGCAACGCGCCGCTACTACAAGACTGACGAGGAGCTGGCGGACGACATCGTTGCTGCGTATCGTGCGTTCATCGCCGACGTCTACGCCGCGGGCTGCCGCAATCTGCAGTTTGACGACTGCTCGTGGGGCATGGTCGTGGACCCGCACGCCGAGCAGTTCTTTGGCACCGACGCCGCTGGCCTGGAGCGCGTGAAGGAGGCCCTGCTCGACGTCAACAACCGAGCGCTGGAGGGCCGCCCCGCCGACCTCACGGTGAACACGCACGTGTGCCGCGGCAACTTCCACTCTACGTGGGCCTGCGAGGGCGGCTACGACGAAGTGGCGGACTTCCTTCTGGCGCGCGAGAATGTCGACGCCTTCTTCCTGGAGTTTGACGATGCGCGCTCGGGCGGCTTTGAGCCGCTGGCAAAGGTGCCGGCGGGCAAGAAGGTCGTGCTGGGGCTGGTGACCACCAAGTCTCCTGCGCTTGAGGATCCCGAGGCCGTGGTCGCGCGCATCCACGAGGCCGAGAAGTATGTGCCGCTTGAGAGCCTGTGCCTCTCGCCCCAGTGCGGCTTTGCGTCGTGCGAGATTGGTAACAAGCTGACCGAGGACGAGCAGTGGGCAAAGGTCCGCCTGGTGCGCGAGGTGGCCGAGCAGGTCTGGGGGTAGGGGAGCGCGCGGCGGCCTTTGGGTGCCGGGCGCTCGGGGCTCGGGCGCCGCGTTGGCGCCGAGGCACCGAGCTGGCGCCCGAAGGCCCTTCTCGTACGTAGTAGGTGCAGAAACGGGCCTTCGGGCGTCGAAATGACGCCCGAGCTGCGATTTTGTACGCACTTGCTTCGGAAACGGCCCCTCCGGCGCCCGCGGCGCGCTGCCCTGCGCCCGTCGACGCCACGCGCCGCCCCACGGCAATCGCCCTCGCAGAGAAAATAGTCGGGTTTTTATCAAATTCCCGACCACAACAAGTTAGCCATGGTGTACTCTTGTCCCAGAGTTAAATAAGGATAACACCTGCGAACCCGACTGCAGCGCAGGAGCACGAGCCGTTGACTCCCGCCGTAGCGTCCGGACCCTCTCCCCGGGCAATCGGCACAACAGGCGCCGCCGACGTTCCCCTTTCTTGCGTCGGCGGCGCAATCTTCTCGGCACAGTGTTCTATCCACAACATTTATTTTCGCTGTATCGGCAATTCTTGTATGGAAGCGAGATATCGTGGGTATACAGAGTGAAGTAAGAAATGGTTAACTCCTACCAAGCACTTCGGCTACCCGCTTCACCCAAGCGCTTCAACCGAGTACTTCAACCAGCCAAAAACCTGCGGCAGTCAAACCGCCACAGGCAACCACACGAAAGGTGGCACAACATGAGCGCAATCGAGAAGGTCCACGCACGCGAGGTCCTGGACTCCCGCGGCAACCCCACGGTCGAGGCAGAGGTCACGCTCGCCGACGGCAGCTTTGGCAGGGCGATCGTCCCCTCCGGTGCCTCTACCGGTGAGTTTGAGGCCGTCGAGCTTCGTGACGGCGACGCCGCCCGCTACCAGGGCAAGGGCGTCGAGAAGGCCGTTGCCCACGTGAACAATGAGGCCCGCGAGGCCGTCCTCGGCCTCGACGCCCGCAACCAGCGCGGCGTTGACGCGGCCCTTATCGCCGCCGACGGCACCCCCAACAAGGGCAAGCTGGGCGCCAACGCAATCCTGGGCGTGAGCCTGGCAACCGCCCGCGCGGCCGCTGCCTCCGCGGGGCTCCCGCTTTACGCCTACCTGGGCGGCCCCAACGCGCACACGCTGCCCACGCCCATGATGAACATCCTGAACGGCGGCGTTCATGCCGACAACAACGTGGACTTCCAGGAGTTCATGATCATGCCCGTCGGCGCGCCCAACTTCCACACGGCGCTGCGCTGGTCGGCCGAGGTCTACCACACCCTGAAGGGCGTCCTCAAGGATGCGGGCCTCTCCACCGGCGTAGGCGACGAGGGCGGCTTTGCCCCCAACCTCAAGACCAACGCCGAGCCCTTCGAGTACCTCATGAAGGCCGTCGAGAAGGCCGGCTTCAAGCCGGGCGAGGACTTCGTCTTTGCCATGGACCCCGCCACGAGCGAGCTCTACGACGCCGCAACCGGCACCTACGTCCTCAAGGGCGAGGGCCGCACACTCACCAGCGCGCAGATGGTCGACTACTGGGACAAGCTTGTCTCGTCCTACCCCATCATCTCCATCGAGGACGGCCTGGCCGAGGAGGACTGGGACGGCTGGCGTCAGCTCACGGCGCGCCTTGGCTCGCGCGTGCAGCTGGTTGGCGACGACCTCTTTGTCACCAACACCGCCCGCCTGCGTCGCGGCATCGAGCTGGGCGCGGCAAACGCGCTGCTCGTGAAGGTCAACCAGATTGGCACCCTCACCGAGACCCTCGAGGCCATGCAGACCGCGCAGCGTGCCCGCTACACCACGATCGTCTCGCACCGTTCGGGCGAGACCGAGGACACCACGATCGCCGACCTGGTTGTTGCCACCAACGCCGGCCAGATTAAGACTGGTGCGCCCGCCCGCTCTGACCGCGTGGCCAAGTACAACCAGCTGCTTCGCATCGAGGAGGAGCTGGGCGACGCCGCCGAGTACGCCGGCCGTTCCGCTTTCTACAACATCGCTCGATGAGACAAAGGGAGTTTCCCTTTGTCTCATCGGCGCGGGGAGGGTGGCCTCTCCGCGCCGTTTTTTTCTAGTCCGCGATGTCGCTATCGAGCGCGGCGCGCACGGTGTAGTCGGGGAAGGCCTCCTCGACCTCGCGCACGATCTGGTGGTACTCGCCCTGACGGTCAGGCGCCTCAAACGCGATGATAACGTCGAATTCCAGCAGGTGGCGCGCCTCGTCCACGTGGAAGCCGTGGAACTGCAGCACGTGGTCGTGCGCCGCCACGATGCGGCGCACACGCTCGCGCATGCTTGCAACGTCCTTGCTGGTGTTTCTCGAGTAGATTCCCACTGCCGCGATGATGACCTGGCCGTCCGTTCGCGCAAAGACGCGCTCGGCCACACGCCGCGAGAGCTCGTCGATCTCCTCGGCGGTGGTGGTGTCGGCCACCTCCACGTGGACCGAGCCAACCCTGCGCTCTGGTCCGTAGCTGCTGAGGAAGAGGTCGTAGACGCCCAGGACGCAGTCATCCTCGGCCACGATGCTCTTGACCTTCTCTGCAAGATCGGGGCTCACGCGCTCGCCCAGAATCTGGCTGAGCGTCTGCCAGAGCATCTCGAGGCCGGCCTTTACGATGAACGCCGAGATCACGGCGCCCACCCAGGCCTCAAGCGAGACGCCCCACACCAGGTAGACCACGGCGGCGCCCAGCGTCGACACCGAGAGCACGGCGTCCGAGAGCGCGTCCTGCCCCGAGGCCACCAGCGAGTCTGCGTTCACGCGCCTGCCAACAGACTGCACATGGCGGCCGAGAAGCACCTTGGCCACGACGCCGGCGGCAACAACCACCAGTGCGGCGGCGGAGTAGTCTGGCGCCTCGGGCGAGACGATCTTCTGCACGGATTCCACGGCCGAGGTGATGCCGGCGTAGAGCACGATGATCGAGATGACCATGGCCGTGAGGTACTCGATGCGCCCGTAGCCCATGGGGTGGCGCTTGTCCGGCGCGCGCCCGGCGAGCTTGGTGCCCACGATCGTGATGACCGACGAAAGCGCGTCGGAGAGGTTGTTCACTGCGTCGAGGGTGATGGCGATGGAGTTAGAGACCACGCCCACCACGGCCTTGAATGCGGCGAGCAGCACGTTGGCCACGATGCCGAGGATGCTGGTACGGACGATGGTCTTCTCGCGCTCGGTGGTGGGGATGGGCGCGGTCGCCTGGCTCTTCTCGGCGCTTCTGTCCTGCTTATTGCTCACTAGTTGTCGCTTCCTTCTGTCTGTGCGTATGCGTTGCTGCCGGTCAGCTCGCCATTGCGCACGCTGACGAGCACCTTTGCGAGGAGCCGCTTGAGCTCTGCGGCCTCGTCTGCCGAGAGGTGCACGTGGCACGCCATGGCCACCGGCACGGATGCCGCGCGGTCGCGAAGGTCGCGGCCCTTGGGCGTGAGGCGTACCTCAAGCACGCGCGCGTCCGCCACGCTTCTCTCGCGCGTGATGTAGCCGCTCTTCTCGAGCTTCTTCAGGACCGGCGTAAGCGTGCCCGAGTCCAGGTAGAGCCGCTCTCCGAGGTGGCTTACGGTTGCCGCGCCCTCCTCCCAGAGGACCATCATGCAGAGGTACTGCGTGTAGGTGAGGCCGAGCGGACCAAGCAGCGGCTGGTAGCTGCGGACGACCTCCTTGGAGCAGGCGTAGAGCGGAAAGCACAGCTGGTTGTCTAGGCGCAGGAGCTCGGCTGGGGAGGCCCCCTTCGTTGTGAAGGAGGCCTCCTGCGGTGACGCCTGCGACGATGCCGAGGCATCCACTAGAGTTGCGCCTCGATTGCGCGCTCGACCTCGTCCATGCTGGTGGTGGGCTCGAAGCGCGCCACAAGGTGGCCGTTGCGGTCGATGAGGAACTTGGTGAAGTTCCACATGATGTAGGCCTTCTCGCCGAACTTCTTGTTGTTGGCCTTGGCAAACTTGTCGAGCGCCGCCGCCTTGAGGCCGCTGCCAAAGCCCTGGAAGGGGCGCTCGGTGGCAAGCGCGGCAAAGAGCGGGTCCGCGGTGTCGCCGTTCACGTCGAGCTTCTTGAAGCGCGGGAACTCGGTGTTGAACTTGAGCGAGCAGAAGTGGTTGATCTGGTCGTCGGACTCGGGCGCCTGGCCGGCAAACTGGTTGCAGGGGAAGTCCAGGATCTCGAGGCCCTGGTCCTTGTGGGCGGCGTAGATGCGCTCGAGGTCCTCATACTGGGGCGTGAAGCCGCAGCCGGTGGCTGTGTTCACAACGAGCAGGACCTTGCCGGCGTAGGTGCTCAGAGGGACGGTGCTGCCGTCCTGTGCGGTAACAGAAAAGTCCAGGTAGTTGGTGGTGTTCTCGGATGCCATGGTGGCTCCCTCCTCCGGGCGTTGCGGCCCGGTGTTGTTGGTAACAGCTTTAGTATGGCGCGGACTGGTGGGCTGGCGACGCTAATCGATTGAGCACAACCAATTGCACACAATTAATTTGTGATGCTTCTTGCGATGGCAGAGGAGATGGGCCTAACCGTTCGGAATCCGCGGCATCTCTGACATGCCGCGCAATCTCGCCGTTTAGAGGTCTCTAACCGTTCGGATAATTCCTAAATGGCGAAATCCTGCGGCAAGATGTTGCCGCCGAGAGGGACTGCCCGCCGAGAGGGGCGTCAGCCCGTTCGTTGTTACCGGCTCGACGCGAGCCGGCGGCGTCCGCCGAGTTGGCAGTCGAGAACCTCGATGCGCCGGTAACAAGCCTCCGGCGGTGCAGCTCCGCTATTCCCGGCTCGTCACAGGCTCGTCGCATCTGCCCAGTTGGCAGCCGAGATGCACGACGAGCTGGGAATAGCGGGATGCCCAGAAAACCAAAAAAGAGGGGTCCCGGCATAGCCGAGACCCCATACCTCGCAGCAAGCAAGCCCGCGCTACGCCCTCGGGTCCGCCACCTGCACCAGCTCGGTGCCCTCGGTGTCGTAGTCGTCCATGGTAACGCTACGAATTGCGGGGTCCTCGTAGGTGTTGAAGTAGTACGTGCGCGTGGCCGCAGAGTAACCGCCCGTGTACACGGTGCGCTCAAACTCCCCGTTGGTCATGCGGGCCGCGCCGTCGATCATGGCAACGCCCTCAAGCTCGTGGAACATGCGGCTCACATTGGCCTTCTCGCCCGACTGCACCGGGTAGTGCGCGTTGAGATACGCAACGCGCACAAAGCGCGAGGTAGAGTAGTAGTCACCGGGAATCCCGCGCATGCCAGCGCCGGAGCCATAGGGGAGAAGCTCGGCCTTGTCCCACACCACGTTCTGCGGCAGTTCGTTGGAGACGTTCATGTAGTTGCGCAGGTTCTCGCGGTGCCAGGCAAAGCCGGGCTGGTTGGCCAGGACGTCCACGTCGTCGTGGTAGACCTCCATGCCCTGCGCCGTCTGCTCCACCACAATGCTCCTCGTGGCGTCGCCAATGATCCAGTGCAGCAGCGACACGGGGTACTTGTCGTTGATGGGCTTGCCAACAATCACCAGGTCATCGAGTGCGCGCTCTACCTCGTCGACGGTCGTGAAGTTGGCCACAACCCACAGTGGGAACTCGTAGGCGGCAACGTTGGTCTTGCCCTCAACCGGGGCGTCAGCGTACTGCGCATAGCCCGGGAAGTTGAGGCCGGCCACGCCCAGCCCAGAGGCGTTGGCGCAGTCAAAGTAGAGCGGCATTCCCTCCTCGACAATGCCCATGCCAATCACGGGCTCGCGCATGCCCGTAACGGCGCCAAACGGGGAGTTGGGCTTGAAGCCGCGCGGCGTCACCACGACGCGCTCGCCGTACCCGCAGCTCCAGTCGAGGTTTCGCGCGAGGTACATCTGACCCTTGTCGTCTGTGAACCTGATTGCCGTGCACATGACAATGCCTCCTGGTTCCTAGGAACGAGCCCGGCCTGCATGGACCAGTGCCGAGACCGTCCAAACGAGTGCCTGCTAGACCATGTCTACCCGCTCCGCACCAGTAATTCTCAGGTAAGCCGAGAAGAACTCGCGTAACGCACGAATGGTCCACGTGGTGTCGCGCGTGCCCGCCGTCTCGTAGCTGGAGTGCATTGCCAGCTGCGGCAGCCCAATGTCCACGGCGTGAACGCTCACTTGCGTGTTCGAGAGGTTGCCAAGCGTGGACCCGCCGGCCATATCCGAGCGGTTGGCAAAGGTCTGGTGCGGCACGTCGGCCTTCTCGCACAGTGACACAAAGACGGCCCGGCTAAAGGCGTCGGTCGTGTACTTCTGGTTGGCGGCCTCCTTCACCACCGGCCCGCCGTTGAGGCGGCAGCGGTTCTCGGCATCGTAGAGCTCGGGGTGGTTGGGGTGCAATGCGTGGGCGTTGTCGCAGCTCACAAGGAAGGAGCGCGAGAGGGCGCGCAGGTAGTCCTCCTCGCCCATGCCCAGCGCCGCGTTGGCGCGCACCAGCGTGTCGTGGAGCAGCGTGGACATGGCCCCCTGCTTGGTGTTGGAGCCAACCTCCTCGTTGTCGAAGCACGCAAAGACGGTGACGCAGCGGCGGTTCTTCTCGGCGACAAACGCCTCGAGCGACGCGAAGGCGCACTGTAGGTCGTCGAGCTTGGGGGACGAGACAAACTCGTCTGCCATGCCCCAGACGCACGGGCGCTCGCGGTTCACCAGGAAGAGGTCGCGGGCGAGAATGTCCTCCGGCTTGGCGTCCACGCCCTCGGCGACCATGCGGTCGAAGTCCTCCTTGCGCAGGCGACCGGCCGAGAAGAGCGGGCAGAGGTCGACGGCCTTGTTGAACGCCTTACCGTCGTTCACGGAGCGGTTGAGGTGGATGGCAACGCTGGGAATGAGCAGCAGGTCGCGATCGGGCGCGAACAGGCGGCTCTCGATGCCCGTGGCGGTGCGCACCAGGACGCGGCCAGCGAGCGACAGCGGCTTGTCGAGCCAGGTGTAGTCGATCATGCCACCGTAGCCCTCGACGTTAAGGCGCAGGTACGTCTCGGGCCCCTCGAGCACGGGCACGGATTTGACCTTGTAGGTGGGGGAGTCCGCATGGGCGGCCGTCATCTGGAAGTGGTAGGTGTCGCGGTCAAGGGCGTCCTCGCCCACGCGGAAGGCGATGACGCTGGAGCCGTTGCGGGTGGTGTAGTACGAGCCGCCGGGCTTGACCTCCCAGGCGTCGCCTTCGGGCAGGCGGGTGAATCCGGCCTGGTCAAGGCAGGTGCTGATGGTTGCCGCCGTGTGGAACATGCTGGGGCAGCGATGGATGAAGTCGATGAGGCGCTCCGAGGTCTCAAGGTCCTCGGCCGTCGCGCCTTCTGCGGTGGGGTGCTTCTCGTCTGGCATACGCGTCCTCTCTGTTGGTCGTAGCAAGTTGAGCGTAGCACGCAGGCGCACGCGACGCCGGGGACGCGATTTTCGCAGCGGTCGTACGAAGTCGCTGCTCGGGCGTCAAACCGGCGCCGGAGGGTACGTTATCGCAGGAGCTCCGTACAAAACCCACGTTCTGGCGTCTAAATATTTGCGATTATCAGACATTTTTGTACATTCGGGCCATAGATCAGGTTGCCTGCCTGCTTGCCTGCCGCTCTGCTGCCCCACCGGCCCACCGGCGGCTCGCCGGCCTACCGCCCAACCGGCGTGCGGCCGGAGCCACCGTCAAACCCTACGAAGCAACGTACGCGGCCACAGGTATCGCAAGCTCACTTATTGCTCGGGGGCGTCTCTTTGCCCTTGCTCGGCTGGCACATGCCCTCCGGCCTTCCATTCTCGTCTTCGTCGACGGCCGTGGCATCGACCGCTAGGCCAGAGCCGCACGAGGCACTCGCCAGTCCGTCCGAAGTGCCCGCAGGTCCACCTAGGGCGTTAGAGATCGTTGAGAGAATAAGGCTGCGAATGGCGGTGGATTGCCTGACAGGGATGGGTACCCGCTCGCCGTTAGTGAGGTTTATCTCGTCTCTGCCTATGCTCGACACCATGAGCGCATTGACCGCGTAGCTGCGATGTACGCGCACAAAGTAGGAGGGGAAGCGCCCCAGCGTGCTAGTTAGCGACTCACGCATCTTGAAGGGCTCGGGCGCCGTGTGAACCATGCTGTACTGGTGCCTGGCTTCAAGATAACTTGTGCGGGCGGGATCAACCACGTGATTCCTGCCACTGCTGTCTTTCATTACGAGCGGGCGTTTCTCCCACGTTGGGAGGTTAGCCAGAGCAATGGCCGATCCCATTGAGCGGCCGTAGTCGGTATCCATGAAATTGACGCCTACGGGGACGGATATGATTAGTTGAGCCAGCTTGATGCCGGCGAGAGTGTCTTTCCATACGGCTACGCTGGTTAGCTTGGTCTCGTGCTTCGCATCATTCGATACCGAAACAACGACAAAACATATTGATGTATTTGCGTCGCGGTAGGTTACCTCGCATCGCTGCGTCTCGTACTCAAGGCGCTGGAACAGTGGCTGCAGCTTAATGCGAAGCTCGACGAATTTGGAGGCGCCAATCCCAAGAGATCCTTCAAAAGGACCCACAAAGAAAAAGTCGGTTGCCAGCATGTCCGCGCACGCACTCATGTTTCCCTTCCATAGCTGGAGGAGAAAATCCTTCGTGGAAGCGATGAGATTAAATTCCCGCACGGACAGAGCCTTTTCGTGAACCAATGGAGCCGAGAAAGAACCGGGTACTCAACTGATGCGTCAAGCCATGGAGCAGCTTTACGGGCCCAAGCCACAAATGATAATGACGCTATGATTAAGTAACCATTATATAATACCGAAAACGCAGGAACACAAAATGACTTGTCTGTTGAGACTCGATAAGCATCCATTCGGTCATTTTATTCGCTGCCGCCTTAGCACGTCTGTCTTCAGCGAAAGCAAGGGACTCGCACATCGGGTGCGGGCTGGCGAAAGGTGCGCTTCAGGCCAGCGCCAGGCCACTAACGAATTGCGACGGGTTCCAACATAAACGCGTGTCGCTTGAGCTTGGGATATGGGGTAGCGCGGAGAGAGCTGATACAAAACCGCATGGAGGAATGTCAAAGCTGCCATATAGCCGTCTGGTTGTCGTCAGATGTAAGGGCCGGAATTCGGCGATGCTCCTTCCTCAAAGCAGACGTTTACGTTTGACTTCGAGGCGCTTGATGGTGCTCCGCTTCCCGGGGGCGCCCAGAACGGCAAGCTCGTGGTGACCATCTACGGCGAGGGAACCGTCGAGCTTGGTCAGGTTAGCTTCGCTAAGCCCGGCTACGTATACCGCTGTTACGAGGAGACGGGCGATGCCGAAGGCTATACCTACGACCAGACCGTGTATACCGTTACCTATGAGGTGACCGAGACCGTTGATGGCCTCGATTACACACGCACCATTACCAAGGACAACGGCGAGCAGGCAGAGGGTCTTGACTTCACGAACTCCTACAAGAAGCCCGTTGAAGTGGCAAAGAACCCTAATACCTCAGATGCAACTCCTGTTGGTACCATGCAGGTGATCGCAGCCTTGGGCGTTGCGGCTATCGCGATTGCCCTTGTCGCCCGCTTTGGAAAGCAGAAGAAGCAGAACTAGCACTAGATAACAATTTGATTCACCTGAACCACCCCTCTTGAAAGAGGGGCGGTTCTCCTTTAGGCTACCTTATGTTGTATGAAAGACGGGCTGGCCTTTGGCAAGCCGCCCGAGAGACGGGAGAGGACCTTGCGCAACTAGACGCTGCCCCATTGGGCGAGAAGTACATGCCCACCCGCCGGCGCGTTGCGCTGGCCCTGCGTCTGCGAGGTCTTTATGCAACTTAACCTTACCAACATCCACTACAGCTATGCCGGGAGTCCGCGGGAAGTGCTTCACGGCGTTACCTTAAGCCTGCCCACTGGCTGGACCGGCGTGGTTGGCGACAACGGCTGCGGCAAGTCCACGCTTGCTCGGATTGCCACGGGCGAGTTGCGTCCTACGTCGGGGAGCGTGGGGCCCACAGGCCTTGTCGCCGCATACTGCGAGCAGGACAGCGCGTTTGCTCCTGCGGGGCTTCTCGACTTTGCCGCTGCTTGGGACCGCGATTCCGTGCGCCTGCGCGACGCGCTGGGCATTGGCGACGACTGGGCGTGGCGCTTTGACGAGCTCTCCTCGGGGCAGCAGAAGCGCCTTCAGGTGGCGGTGGCACTCTGAAACCGACCGGACGTCCTGGTGCTGGATGAGCCAACGAATCACCTTGATGCGCACACGCGTCAGTCGGTCCTGCTCGCGCTGCGTTCCTTCTCTGGCGTGGGAATTCTCATCTCGCATGACCGAGACCTTCTCGACGAGTTGGTGGAGAGATGTGTCTCCTTTGGGGGTGGAGAGGTGCTCGTACGGCCTGGCAATTACTCGCATGCCTTTGAGCAGCGGCAGCGCGAGAGTGCGGCAGTCGCAGATGCTCAGGCGCGTGCGCGGCGAGAGGAGCGTCGTCTGGCGGCCAAGCGCCAGCGACGTGTGGAGGCCGCCTCACGTGCGGGCGGACTGCGGAGCAAACGGGGGCTAGACCCCCACGACCATGACGCACGCGAGAAGATTGGCCGCGCGATTGTCTCGGGCAAGGACGGACGCGCCACGCATCTTGCTACAACCCTTGATGCACGTATTAAGGGCGAGCGCGACCGTGCGCAGGCGTCATACGTCGAGCGACGCTATGACGGCAACGTTCCTTCGTTTGGCGAGCGGTCGAGAAGGTCGGTCATCGCGCGCTTGCCGGAGGGGACGGTGCGCTATGGCGGCGTTCCAGATGCGCCGGGTGTTACTGTGCCGGAGCTGTTCCTTGGTTCGGCAGATCACGTTGGCGTAGTTGGACCCAACGGTTCGGGCAAGTCGACGCTGGTCAGGGCGCTTGTTGCAGCGGTTCCTAAGGATGTTCCCATGCTTTATGTGCCTCAGGAGATTGGCGTGGATGCGGCAAGGCGTGCCTGCGCTCGGCTCCAGGGCCTTGCCGCCGGTGAGAAGGGACAGGTACTCTCCGTTGTGGCGCAGCTCAATTCTCGCCCGGATGCTCTGCTTGAGGAGGGCGAGCTGAGCCCAGGGGAGTTACGCAAACTCGTGCTGGCGGAGGCGGTTCTCACAAAGCCGCAGCTCTTGGTGATGGATGAGCCAACGAATCACCTCGACCTGCACTCGATTGAGGCGCTGGAGCGTCTTCTCTCTGAGTTCCCCGGCGCGGTGGTTCTGGTTTCGCACGACGCGCGGGTGGTGCGGTCGAGCTGCGGGAGAATCTGGGAGCTGCTGCCGGCGAGTGGTGACGACTTTGCCGGCGGTGCGGTTGTGGTGGAGCGTTGAGCGTGGTTTGGGGCGCCCTACATGGGGACGCTTGAGCATATTGCCAAGTTCGAAAAACAGCCCGCCCAGCACACGGAATGCCGGGCGGCCTGCTTGCAGCGTATTTCTCGCGCCCTACGCGATGAACTCGAGGAAGGCGTCTGCCTGGGCGGCAAGGGTGGCCTCGTCCTCGGGGGAGAGGGTCAGCGTGCCGGACATCCAGGACTCGCCGGAGAGGGCGATGCCGGTCTCCTTCTCGGTCATGACCTGCGCGCCCACAAAGGCGAGAAGCGCGTCGAGAGCGGCACGCATCTCGGCAGTGGCGGTGCGGCCGCCCGCGCCGGAGACGGTTGCGCGCATGCCGCCGGAGACGGCGGTGTCGCGACCCTTGCCGGGAAGCGGCCTGCTCAGCCAGTCGACCAGGTTCTTCACGTGGCCGGGGAACGAGGCGTTGTACTGCGGGCTTACGAACCACACGCCGTCAGCCTGACGCACGGCCTCGCGCACGGCTGCGACCTCGGGGCGCTCGGGATCCTCGAGGTCCTGGTTCATGAGGGGCAGCGCCGAGTAGTCGAGCCTGCTCACGTTTGCGCGGCCCTCAAGCAGCGCCTCGATGCGCTGGACCAGCTGCTCGTTGAAGCCGTTCTTGCGGAGGGTTCCCACCACGATGAGGACGTTCTTCTCTGCCATTGCTCTCTCCTGTTCAGTCGGGTGTGTCGACTTAGTAGCAACTCTGTACTAAAATCAGTGTACCCAATATATGTGAGTGTCTGTATAACGTTTTTTCTCGATACTTGGTATTAGTTGAGATACCATCTGCTACCAGCAGGAAGGGACGGCATCGCATGCGAAGCACACCCAAGGACTTTGGCACCTGTCCTTTCGTGACCGCGCAGTGGCTGCTTCAGGGCAAGTGGTCCATCGTGATTCTCCACCACCTCAGCGAGGGCAAGCTGCGCTTTGGCGAGCTTGAGCGTCGCATGCCCGAGCTTACGCACTCAACGCTCTCCTCGCAGCTCAAACGCCTGGAGACGGAGGGGCTGGTGCGCCGCGAGGTCTTCCCGGAGGTTCCGCCGCGCGTGGAGTACTCGCTCACGCAGGTGGGGGAGGACTTCATCCCGGTGCTGTCGAGCATCGAGACGTGGGGCGAGGGATACATCGAGCACCTGCGCAAGGGGGATGTCGAGCTGCGATAGGGACGGGGCGAGCGACCGTCACGGGTGCGTGTAGCCGCGGCGCTAGTCCTTGGCGCCGAGAAGCCCGCTCACTACGCTTACGATGAGCGCGACAAAGAGTGTGCCCCAGAATCCCGTGACAACCACGCCCATGCCAAAGACGCTTGAGGCAAGGTTGGATGCGAGCGACACCATGAGCGCGTCGATCACAAACGTGAAAAGCCCCAACGTGAGGATTGTCGCTGGGATTGAGAGAATCTGAATGATGGGCTTCACGATTGCGTTCATCACGCAGAGCATGAGAGCAAAGGCCAGGTACGCCGCCCATTGCGGTTGGCCGATCACGTGCGCCGAGGGGACAAGGGCAACCGCGACAAATGACGCTATGGCGGTCGCAAGTACGGACATAAGCGTTCTCATGGCTGCTCCTCGCGTTCCGGGGGCCGGTGTTGGTTGTTCCATGATACCCGCGCCCGCCGCGGGATTCGTTTACCTGGTAACGGAATCCCATTACCAGGTAAACGAATCCCACCGCTACACATTCGGGGTACGAACGTGTATCGACCTGCGCGGGATACAGTTTCGGGTCCGAATGTGTAGCGAGAGGATACACATTCGGCATGCGAACGTGTATCGACCTGCGGGGGATACAGCTTCGGGTCCGAATGTGTATCGGTGCCCCGCGCAAGAATCCCGCAGCACCCCGCGCGCGAGGGCCGCGAAGGCCTGCGACCCTCGCCGCAACCGAAAGAACCGTGAACACACCGAGAAGTTCAATTTTTCGTCCCACGGTGAGACGTACCGTGCTAGGCTACCTATAAATTGAACTTCTCGTTCTCAGAAATGAACTTTTGGACCACGTAGCATTAGTTGCCGAGAGGAGAAATTGAACTTCTCGCATTGCGCCACACAGAGATCCAGAACGGAGGGGTCGTGGGAGACCAGATGCACGCGGACTTCTCGGCGCGCCTTGGCCAGGCGATGGACAAGCGCGGCCTTCGACAGGCAGACCTTGTGCGCATGGCTGCCAACGAGGGCGTCAAGCTGGGAAAGTCGCAGCTCAGCCAATATCTCAGCGGTAAGACCGAGCCCAGGAAGGCAACGCTCGAATTTCTCGCCACCGCCCTCGGCGTAAGCGCCGAGTGGCTCAGCGACGGCGCGTCCGACGCCCCCGCGCCGCACGTACTCTCGGGCGCGACCGACGCCCCCACGCCACCAGAAATGAGACAAAGGGAAACTCCCCTTGCCTCATCCGGCAACAACACCAAGGAGAAGGAATCCGCCATGCCTCGTCGTCAGTTCAAGAAGTCGTCCAAGCTTGACAACGTCCTCTACGACATCCGCGGGCCCGTCTTGGACGAGGCCTACCGCATGGAGGACCAGGGCATCCATGTGCTCAAGTTGAACATTGGCAACCCCGCGCCCTTTGGCTTCCGCACGCCCGACGAGGTCGTGAAGGACATGCAGGACCAGCTCACGGAGTGTGAGGGCTACTCCAACAGCCGGGGCCTCTTCTCTGCGCGCAAGGCCATCATGCAGTATGACCAGCTCAAGGGCATCCCCAACGTGGACGTGGAGGATATCTACACGGGCAACGGCGCCTCGGAGCTCATCCAGCTTGCGATGAACGCCTTCATGGACGAGGGCGACGAGATTCTCGTCCCCAGCCCCGACTACCCGCTGTGGACCGCCTGCGCCACCCTCGCCGGCGGCACGGCCGTGCACTACATCTGCGACGAGAAGGCAAACTGGTACCCCGACATCGAAGACATTCGCAGCAAGGTCACGCCGCGCACCAAGGGCATCGTCGTGATAAACCCCAACAACCCTACGGGCGCCCTGTACCCGCGCGAGGTGCTGGAGCAAATCGTGGACGTGGCGCGCGAGAACCAGCTGGTCATCTTTGCGGACGAGATCTACGACCGCCTGGTGATGGACGGCAAGCAGCACGTCTCCATCGCGAGCCTTGCGCCCGACCTGTTCTGCATCACGTTCAACGGCCTCTCGAAGAGCCACATGGTCGCGGGCTACCGCATTGGCTGGATGAGCCTCTCCGGCAACAAGCGCGTCGCGAAGGACCTCATCGACGGCATCAACATGCTCTCCAACATGCGCCTGTGCTCCAACGTGCCGGCGCAGTCCATCGTGCAGACGTGCCTGGGCGGCATCCAGCGCAGCCAGGGGCTTCTCGTTCCCGGCGGGCGCATCTACGAGCAGCGCGAGTACGTCTACGAGCGGCTTTCCAACATGGACGGCGTCACGGTGACCAAGCCCGAGGCCGCGTTCTACATCTTCCCGAGGCTCGACCCGGACAAGTTCCACATCACCGACGACGACCAGTTCGCGCTCGACCTGCTCAAGGACGAGCACGTCCTTATCACCGCGGGCAAGGGTTTCAACTGGGAGAAGCCCGGCTACTTCCGCATTGTCTACCTGCCGCGCAAGCACACGCTGCACGAGGCGATGGACAAGCTCGAGGACTTCCTGAGCTACTACCAGCAGTAGGCGGGGCTTCGTGAGCGCCGCTTCCCAGTGCCGGTTTAACGAGAGGTTGAATGAGCGATAGCGGTCACGTAAAATTAGCCCATAGTGGGAAATCCCACTATGGGCTAAGGAGTTTACATGGAAGCGATCAAGCAATATGACGCCAAGGTAGATGGAAAGAACCGCGTGACGCTGCGGGGCGCGCAGTACGAGTACTACAACGTTAAGGAATACGACAACGGATGCTACCTGCTTGAGCCTCGCGAGCTCGCCGTGCCCGAGGAGATTTCGGCGCGCACGCTTCGCGACATGGACAAGGCGGTGAACAACCTTAAGGCGGGAAAAGCGTCGACGCCCATTGATCTGTCTGATTTTTAAGGGCTCAGCATGGCTTTCAAGATACGTATGGGTATCCCAGAGATGGACCGTTACTGGGGCGAGCTCCAACAGACCTGTCACAATGGGACTGCTTCGAAAGATGAGCAGCAACTATATAAGAAGTGGGGCAAGGCGCTAAAGTTACTCTCAGAAAACCCACGCCATCCCAGCCTTCGGACACATGATATCGATGCGCTATCGAGGAGATACGGAATCAAGGTCTGGCAGTCGTATCTCGAAAATAGAAATAGTCGAGCCATGCGCATGTTTTGGGTGTATGGCCCCAGCGAGGATTCAATCACAATAATCGGCCTGGTACTGCATCCCGAAGACGCGAAGCGAGGCGCATACGAGAAGGTCAATCTATCAGATCTTCCGCCTCTCGATGAGAGCGACTAGCGATGCACGGGAGATGCGGAGACGTACGCGTGAACACGCGCCGGACGGCGCGGCGAGCGTAGGGAGGCCATGCGCGTGAGCAACTATCAGGAGACCATAGACAGGCTGCGCGCCTTTCGCGACCAGCGGGAGTGGCGCCAGTTCCACAACCCCAAGGACCTGGCCATCTCCATTAGCCTCGAGTCGGCCGAGCTTCTGGAGGCGTTCCAGTGGTCCGGGGCCAATACTTCGGCAGACGGGCGTATGGACAAGGTCTCGGAGGAGCTGGCGGACGTTCTCATCTACTGTCTGTTCATGGCCGACGCCTGCGGGCTCGACCCGCTAAAGATCGTGAACGAGAAGATCGACGCCAACGCCGAGAAGTACCCCGTCGAGCTTAGCCGCGGCAACGCCAAGAAGTACACCGAGCTGTGAGACAAAGGGACAGTCCCTTTGTCTCATCGGTCAGGTAGGGGAGAAGCTCATGTCGCTCAGACAACCCATTGTCATTGACGTCCCATTCCACGAGGACGACATCAAGATTGAGCAGAGCATCGACCGGGTGCCATGCGAGGTTGATGGCGGCGAGCTCTCAAGTGGTGCGCGACGGCTCCTCAAGACCTACCCTACCGTGTACATCATTCGCGCCAAGCAGCGCGGGCGTACGCGTGGCGGCTACGAGTTCGATGAGTTCATACTTTATGTGGGCGAGACAAACTCGATTGTGCGGCGAACCAGGGAGCACTATTCCGACGACATCACGTATCGAACCGAGCGGGGTAGGCAGGCATGGGAACAGCTTATTCGGCCCGGCAGTCGCATGCTGGTGATTGGGCAGGATCACTTCAACAAGTCGCTCACGCTTGATCTTGAGAACAACTTCCTGAGCTACCTTCTGGCTTCTGGCGCCGAGCATGTGATCTTGGCAAACGGTCGCGGCAACCCGCAGGAGAACTACTACACCAAGCCTGAGCTGCCAATAATCACCTCTGCCGTGTGGCGTAAGCTCAACCGCTACGAGCCGGAGCTCTTTCCGGCGGAGTCCGTCATCCGGGACTCGGCGATCTTCAAGGCATCGCCGTTTCGCGCGCTGGGGAAAGACCAGCTGGCGGCGGAGGACGTGATTCTCGGCAGGCTGCGCGAGCTCATGGCTGCGCGAGCCGGTGCGTCCCACGCGGACGCCGACGCTCCCGTCAAGAACGGCGAACTTATTGTGGTTGAGGGCATGGCTGGAACCGGTAAGACGGTCCTTCTCAGCCACCTGTTCCTGCGTGTCATGAACGAGCTGGGGGTTGGGGGCGGCGGGGGAGCCGGGGCCGCCGGTGCTGCCGCCGCTGCCGCACGCCGCTCCGTCAGCGCGTGCCTTCTGGTGAACCATAACGAGCAGCTCACGGTCTACAACGCCATCATGAAGCGGCTTGGCCTCCAGAATAGGGACGGCGTCGTGGTGGACAAGCCCACGCGGTTTATCAACAAGCACAGTGAAGCCGGGCATGGTGGTGGTCACGAGCGCCAGAACTACCCCTGCGATCCGGTGGACGTCGTTCTCATCGACGAGGCTCATCTCCTTCTCACCCAGGGCAACCAGGGGTATACCGGCAGCAGGAACATGCTTGTGGACATCATGCGTCGTGCGCGCGTGGTGGTTGCCGTGTACGACCTCGAGCAGGTGTTAAGAAAGTCGCAGGAGCTTGACGCTGCGATGAGGTCGGCCCTCTTCCCCGAGGGGCGCTTCTCGAACGGCCAAACCGTCTGTGCGAGAAGAGCCACCGAGGTCTCCGGGTTCCCGTTTCATGTGGAGAACCTGCTCCTGCGCCAGCAGTATCGCATCGACGCCTGCGACGAGGTCATTGCGTGGATTGACGACTTTGCCAACGCTCGCGGCATACGTCCCATCCCCCGCGACCGACCGCGCAAGGGGCACATACCGTACGAGATCAAGGTCTTTAGCTCGCCCTTCGATTTGAAAGAAGCAATCCAGGACAAGGCCTTGACCTTCGATTCCGCAACGGGCGCGATTGTGGACAGCACCTCGCACGGTCTTTCCCGCGTGCTGGCAACGTATGACTGGCCATACTCGAGCAAGTCGAAGCCGACTTCGGGCGGTGTCTGGGAGGTTCGCATCTATCGCGAGGAGAACGGCTGGGTCTCGTTTGGCGCAGGCGGGCGCGGTTCTCGGCGCGGGCGTCTCTCAGCCGCAACCGATAGCGCCCCTCACACGGAGTACTTTCACATGCCGTGGAACTACCAGACGTCTGCCAGCGAGGAGCAGACGGCCAGCGAGCGCGATAAGGCATGGGCAGAACAGGGCCATACGCTGGGGGAATGCGGCTCGATCTACACCATTCAGGGATTTGACCTCAACTACGCAGGCGTCATCATTGGACCGTCGATCTGCTGGCGAGAAGGACGGCTGGCATTCGATCCCTCAAAGAGCTGCAACTCGCAGGCGATTAACGGCAGCGAGGACCCCGAGGCCAACCTCCGCCACGAGCTCAACGTGCTGCTCAAGCGAGGCGTTCATGGGCTGTACCTCTTTGCCGTGGACGGTGCGCTTGAGCATCACCTGTTGGAGATGCAGGAGGCAGGGGCGTAGGGTGCGTGCGGCGGGGCTTCTCGGCGCGGGCGATTGTCTCGTTGCGCGGAGACCAATCTGGCTCCCGATCACCCCGCGGGTGCCGCCTCGCGTGACGGCGCCCTCAGCAAAGGTCGTGGTCGTTACTCCAGCGGCAAGCACGCCCTAAAGCCGCGCGCCGCGTAGTAGGAATCCGCGCCGTTGCAGTAGATGAACGTGCGGTTGTACCGCCTGCTGCCAAAGAGGGCGCCGCCTTGGGAGCGCATGTCTGCCGGGGTCTTGATCCAGCTGCTGGTCTTGGCATCTAGCGGAGCAAGCTCCTGCATGGCGAGGTAGATCGTCTCGTCCACAAGTTCTAGGCCGTTAGATTCCGCAAGCTCGCAGGCGCTGGCCGCTGGCGGGTTGCGCTTCCTGCCCAGACGAGCGGCTCGGTCGTAGCAGACGGACCGACGTTGCGGGGACTCGGGCGAGAAGTCCGCAACGTAGAGGCGGCCCTGGTAGAGAAAGACGTCCGGCTCGCCGCCCGTCTCCTCGAGATAGGCAAGGGCGTGCCGCCGCGTGTCGTCGAGCCGTCGCGCGACGTCTTCCCAGGTAACGCCGGGGTGTCTCTCAGGGTGGCTTTCGAAGCGCGCTTTGAGGGCGTCCATATGTCTCCTTTTGTTGGAAGTGGCCAGGATGGGGCCACGACATCAGTCAAAGAGAATCCCATTGTGCCTCACGATGACGCAAAAGGTCATGATGATGGCGCCAGTGCCTGTGGCTGATAAGGAGATGCCGGTTGCCCCAGCGGCAAAACTGCGACTTAATTGCAGTCGTTTGGGCGTGCTGCCGAGAAGAACCGCAGGTAGACGCGTTGCGTCCTTCTCGCAGACTGCAATTAACCCGCGGGATTTTGTTCCCCGGCAATGGGATTCCATTGCCGGGGAACAAAATCCCGCGGGAGGGCGGCATCCGCGCTATACTGGGCAACGCAAAGGGGAGCTGGGATAACGGCCCGGCTGAGAGGCGGCACCAATGCCGCGACCCATAGAACCTGTCCGGGTAATGCCGGCGTAGGGACCAGAGCGCACAGTTCGGGCACCTACGGAAGACGTGGGTGCCTTTTTTGGCACCCGGAAGGGAGGGTGCATGGACTGCTCCGTTGCGATTCAGTTCCTGCCCATGGACGCCCAGACCGACGAGGAGGTCTGCCGCGTGGTCGACGCGGTGATCGCCTACATCGACTCCACGGGCGTCGACTACTTTGTTGGCCCGTTCGAGACCGCCATCGAGGCCGACTACGACACCTGCATGGAGATCGTCAAGAACTGTCAGCTCGTGGGCGCCAAGGCGGGCTGCAAGAAGATGGCCACCTACGTGAAGATCGACTATCGCCCCGACGGCGACGTGATGACCACCGAGCACAAGGTGGGGAAGTATCACCCCACGGACTCCGAGTTCTCCCAGAAGGCCGAGGAGGTCGCGTAGCCGGTGTCGCGTCAGCAGCACAAGCCGAGAAGCGCTGCCGCCCCGCGTGCCGCTGCCGCCCCGCGTGCCGGGGCATCCCGCGCGCGTCGCGTGCTCACGCCGCTCTTCACTGTAGTGGGCCTTCTCGTCGTGTGGGAGCTCGTCGTTGACCTGGGGATCATTCCCAACTTCCTACTCCCCACGCCCATCCAGGTGGTCCAGGCGCTCGTGGCCGACATCGCCCTCATCCTGGGCCACGCGGCAACCACGCTGGTCGAGACGGCCATAGGCCTTCTCATCGGCGTGGCTCTCGGCTTTGCCATCGCGGTGCTCATGGACCGCTTCGAGGGCTTCTACCTGGCCCTCCAGCCGCTCGTGACCATCTCGCAGACCATCCCCACCATCGCCATCGCGCCGCTTCTGGTGCTGTGGTTTGGCTACGGCCTGGCTCCCAAGGTGATCCTCATCGTGATCACCACGTTCTTCCCCATCACGGTCTCGCTGATCTCGGGCTTCCGCTCGGTGGACCCCGACGTCATCGACCTCATGCGCACCATGAACGCCTCGCGCTGGCAGATCTTCCGCTACGCCAAGCTGCCCGCCGCGGCCGACCAGTTCTTCAGCGGCCTGCGCATCAGCGCGACCTACGCCATTGTGGGCGCCGTGATTGCCGAGTGGCTCGGTGGCAACTCCGGCCTGGGCGTCTACATGACGCGCGTGCGCAAGTCCTTCTCGTACGACCGCATGTTCGCGGTCATCATTGTCATCTCTGCGCTGTCGCTTGGTCTCATGAAGCTTGTTGACCTGCTGCAGCGCGTCTGCATGCCCTGGAAGAGGGCAGAAGGGAACAAACGATAATGGCTTCCAACTCCGTGCTTTCCGGCGGCGTCTCTCGCCGCTCGTTCCTGCGTGGCTCCGTTGCGGCTTCTGCGGCCCTGGCGCTTGCCGGCTGCGGCCAGGCGTCCCAGTCCGTCTCGTCTAACGCCGCCGCGTCGAGTGATGCGTCCAGCTCGTCCAGCGCAAACGCCTCGGGCGACCTCGCGAAGATCTCCTTCGTGCTTGACTACACCCCCAACACCAACCACACCGGCATCTACGTGGCCCAGTCCAAGGGCTTCTTCGCCGACGAGGGTCTGGACGTTGAGATAGTCCAGCCGCCCGAGGACGGCGCGGACGCCCTTATCGGCGCCGGCGGCGCCCAGATGGGCGTCTCGTACCAGGACGTTATGGCCAACAGCTTCTCGTCCGACCAGCCCATGCCCTACACGGCCGTTGCCGCCATCATCCAGCACAACACCTCCGGTATCATGAGCCGCCAGGCCGACGGCATAACGCGCCCCAAGCTCATGGAGGACCACACCTACGCCACGTGGGACCAGCCCGTCGAGCAGGCCACCATCAAGGACGTGGTCGAGGCCGACGGCGGCGACTACTCCAAGATCAACCTCGTGCCCTACAACGTGGATGACGAGGTCTCGGGCCTCAAGGCCAACATGTTCGACACCGTGTGGGTCTATGAGGGCTGGGCGGTTCAGAACGCCAAGGTCCAGAACTACGACGTGAACTACTTCTCGTTCATCTCGATCGACGACGTCTTTGACTACTACACGCCGGTCATCGCCGCCAACGACGACTTTGCCAAGGAGAACCCCGACCAGGTCAAGGCCTTCCTGCGTGCCGTCAAGAAGGGCTACGAGTTCTGCGTCGAGAACCCCAGCGACGCCGCCGACATCCTCTGCGACGCCGTGCCCGAGCTTGACTCCGACCTGGTCCACGCAAGCCAGGACTACCTGGCAGGCCAGTACATCGCTGACGCATCGTCCTGGGGCGTCATCGACGCCGACCGCTGGTCCAAGTTCTACCAGTGGCTCAATGACCAGAACTTGGTCGAGAACAAGCTTGACGTCACCAAGGGCTACGACCTCTCGTACCTGGAGGCATAGGTGGGCGCAGGCGTCACATCTGCCGAGAAGCCCCAGGCCTCGGGTACCGGCGACGCGCCGGCGCTCGAGGCACGCTCGCTCACGCTCTCGTGGGACGGCCGGGCGACGGTCGTGGACCGGATCTCCCTTACCGTTGCCGCAGGTGAGGTGGTGTGCCTGGTAGGCCGCTCCGGCTGCGGCAAGACGACCATCCTGCACGCGCTTTCGGGTCTCACGCGGCCGCTCTCCGGCCAGGTGCTGCTCCACGGCACAGACATCACCGGCACGCCCGGCCACGTGAGCTACATGCTGCAGAAGGACCTGCTGCTGCCCAGCCGCCGCATCATCGACAACGTGTGCCTGCCTCTGCTGCTGGCGGGCGTCCCCCGCTCCGAGGCCGGCGCGAAGGCCGAGCCGCTCTTCGAGCGCTTTGGCCTTGCGGGCACGGAGGAGAAGTGGCCGGCCGAGCTCTCTGGCGGCATGCGCCAGCGTGCGGCGTTCATGCGCACCTACCTCATGGGCGCAGACGTCACGCTTCTGGACGAGCCCTTCTCGGCGCTTGATGCCATCACGCGCGTCGAGGTGCGCCGCTGGTTCTGCGATATGGCCCGCGAGCTGGGCCTTTCCGCGCTGGTGATCACGCACGACGTGGACGAGGCGGTCTCGATGGCAAGTCGCGTCTACGTGCTTGCCGGGCGTCCCTCCGAGGGCGTGCCCAGCCACATTGCCGGCGAGGTTCGCGTTGACCATGGCGCAGGCGAGGGCGACTTTGCCCTCACGCCGGAGTTTCTCGCCGCAAAGCGAGAGGTGCTCTCGCTTCTGGGGTAGGGGAGCGTGCAGCAGGGGTGCGTAAATAGGCGAGCGGCGCACGTGACCGGATTGGTCGCGTGCGCCGCTTGTTTTTGCTGCTCGCTGCAGATGCGCGCGGTGACTTGCGGGTGCCGTCTAGTTGCTGCTGGTGCTGCTCGTGGTGGCACCCGAGCCAGTGGAGCCGCTTGAGCTGCTCGTTCCCTTTGTGGTGGACGTGGAGCTGTTGCTCTTGGTGGAGTCAGTGCTGCTCGAGTTGTTCGACGAGCTGTTGGTGCTCGAGGAGTTTGAGCCGCTGTTGGTGCTGGAGTTGGACCCCGTCGCGTCGCCCGTGGTGCTCGAGCTGGAGTTGTTGCTGGAGTTCGAGCTGCTGTTGCTGCTGGAATCGCTGCTCGAGCTGCTGTTCCCGGAGTTTGAGGACGTGCCGGAGTTGCTCGTGGTCGAGTCCGTGGTGCTGCTCGTCGAATCAGAGTTGGAGCTCGTGTCCGTGGTCTGGGTGGAGTTGGGCTCTGCGGGCTTCTCGGGCTGGGTCGTCTCCTCGGGCTTCTCGGTCTCGGTCTTCTCCTGCGTGGTCTGCGTCTGCTCGGTGGTAGTCGTCTCCTGAGTGCGGCCGGGCGTAGTGCCTATGCCCCTGCCCTCGGTGAGCGCGTAGACGAGAAGCGCTGAGACAAGCACGGCCGCGATTCCCGCCACGATGGACACCACCACGACGCGGCGCTTGGTGTCGCGGCGCTGGCGCTCGCGGGCGGCGCGGCGGAAGCTCGCGGGCGCAATGCGCGTGCCGGAGGGCGCAAACTTGACCTCGGTGTCGTCGGCCAAAGATGCCGTGGTTGGCCTGGTTTCGCCTGCCGCGAGGTTCTGGGTTGCCGTTGCGCCTGCCGGGGCGCTGTCGGCCGCTGCCTGGTCCGCGTCAACGGGGTGGGGCATGAGCGAGGTCTCGCCCGCTGCAGAGGCGGCGGGCTTCTCGGCCGCAGGCGACTCGTTGGCATCTGTGGCTACGGCGCCCTTGATTGCCTCGGCAGACTTAGAGAAGAGGTTGTTGAGCACCGAGGACGCCACGGTAGCAGCTGCGGCGCCCACGATGGCTCCGATGAGCGAGCCTGCCACGCCTATCTGCGACGAGAGCGCAAACGAGACGCCCGCGGCCAGTGCGGTGGCAAGGATCTGCGCAAACGAGAGGTCGCTAAACACACCTCCCGCATGCTCGTTCTGCTCGTCCTTCTCGTCCCGCTGATCATCCGCACCATTGGCGTACATCTTGGATTCCTGCGCCAAGGCCCATCCCTCCTTCGGTCGCGTCTCCCGCGCGGCCCTCTTGTTTTGGGATACCCGAGTATAGGCTGCGGCCAACGCGTTGCGCCCATCCTCACGAAGAAGAGACAAGCCTTCCCCCAACCCACAGGGGCTCTCGCGCAGCCCGAACTGCCAACGTTTTGTAATGCCTGCAGGAATCGCGTTCTTGCAGCGCTTCTAGGGTGTGAAGGTTCTCACATCGGGTATGATTGTCGGAGTACCACATCGTTCAGCTTCCAACAGATGGAGGTAACGCTATGCTCGTCAATGCAACCGCAATGCTTCAGAGCGCCGAGAAGGGCCACTACGGTATTGGTGCCTTCAACACCAACAACCTCGAGTGGGCCTCCTCCATTCTCGATGCCGGCGAGGAGCTTCAGTCGCCGCTCATCATCCAGTGCACCAGCGGTGCCGCCAAGTGGCAGACTTCCTTCAAGCTCGTCGCCGACATGGTGAAGGACCTCGTCGAGGCCAAGAACATCACCGTGCCCGTTGCCCTTCACCTCGACCACGGCTCCTACGAGGCCGCCCTTGAGTGCATCGACGCCGGCTTCACCTCCGTCATGTACGACGGCTCGCACGAGAAGGACTTCGAGACCAACCTCGCCCACACCGCCGAGATCGTGAAGCTTGCCCACAGCAAGGGCATCTCCGTCGAGGCCGAGGTCGGCGGCATCGGTGGTACCGAGGACGGCGTGACCGCCAAGGGCGAGCTGGCCGACCCCGAGCAGTGCAAGGCCATCGCCGACCTGGGCGTTGACTTCCTGGCCTGCGGCATCGGCAACATCCACGGCATCTACCCCGCCAACTGGGAGGGCCTGTCCTTCGACCGCCTGCAGGAGATCAAGGCCAAGACGGGCGACCTGCCGCTCGTCCTTCACGGCGGCACCGGCATCCCCGTTGACCAGGTGAAGAAGGCCATCTCGCTGGGCATCTCCAAGATCAACGTCAACACCGACCTCCAGCTGGTCTTCGCTGCCGCCACCCGCAAGTACATCGAGGAGGGCCTCGACCAGCAGGGCAAGGGCTACGATCCCCGCAAGCTCCTCAAGCCCGGTCGCGAGGCCATCAAGGTCCGCACCGAGGAGCTCATCAAGGAGTTTGGCTCCGACGGCAAGGGCTGGAACTAACGGTTCCACGGGTTCCGCGCCGCGAGTTCTTCTCGCCGCATAGAGCTGCTGAGGCCCGTCCGGCAATGTGAACTGCGCCCCAAAACTTGGACGCGATAAATCATAACCGCTAGGCGGCCTCCCGAAGGGCCTGTTCCCGGAACTCGACCGGGGTCAGGCCCTTCAGCCTGACCTGGCGCCTCACATGGTTCCAATGGTGGATATAGGCCTCGAGATCGCGCTTGAAGCTCTCGAAGTCGCTCCAGTCGCGTCCCCGGAAGAACTCGTCCTTGATGTGCCCGAAGACCTGCTCGGTCGCGCCGTTGTCGATGCAGTTGCCCTTGCGCGACATGCTCTGCACGAAGCCGTTCTCCCTGAGCTTCGCGACGTAGGACGCGTGCTGGTACTGCCAGCCCATGTCGGAGTGCAGGACCGGCGCCGCGCCCTCCGGCTTCGCCGCCATGAGCATGGCGAGCATCTCCTCCTGCTGGGCGAGGCCCGGGCTCTCCGAGATGGACCACGCCACGATCTCCTTGCTGCCGAAGTCGTAGACCGGCGCGAGGTAGGCCTTGCCGAAGGAGCACTTGAACTCGGTGACGTCGGTGCCCATCTTCTGCCAGGGGCCGTCGGCGGCGAAGTCGCGGCCGAGCACGTTCTCGAAGGTCTCGCCGACCTTCCCCCTGTAAGAGCTGTACCTGTGGTGGTCGGTCTCCCGGCGGATGCCGCACCTGAGGCCCATCTCGTTCATCATCCTGAGCACCGTCTTGTCGGCGATGCGGACCCCGTCCACCGCGCGCAGCTCCATGGCCACCTGCCGGTGTCCGACGCCGTTCGGGAGCCTGCCGAAGACCTCCGCCACCCTGGCGCGCAGCTCCGGCCTGGTCGGCGCCTTGGGATGGGACAGCGCGTAGTAGTAGCTCGACCTGGCGAGTCCGGCGGCCCCCAGCAGGTCGGCGAGGCCGTGTCCCTGCCCTGAAAGCTCGGCGACCGCTAGGGCCTTCTCCCGGTTCGGGAGCGCAGCTCCGCCTTCAGGGCTATCGATTTTTTTAGGTACGCCACCTGCGCCTCGAGCCGCCTGACCTCGCGCTCGAGCTCCTGCTCGCGGGTCATCGGCGCGGCCTTCGCGCCGGACCCCCTCGGCCTGCCCCTCGGCTTGGGCCTCAGGGCCTCGGCGCCTCCCTCGCGGTACAGCCTGCACCACTGCTTCAGCGGCGTCGCGCTCGCGATGCCGAAGCGCTCCATCGCCTCGGGCTTGGCCATCCCGTCGTCGACCACGGCCCTGGCTGCGGCGACCTTGGTCTCGAAGTCGTATCTCGAGTGCTTCTCGCCCATTTTCAGCAGGCCGTCCCTCCCGGTCGCGCGGTACGTCTGCTGCCATTTTCGCACGGCTTCGGCAGGGATGCCCAGACTTCTGGCGACGGACTTGTACCCCCGGCCCTCGCCGAACATCCCGGCGGCCAGCTCCCTGACCGATCGGTCGTGCCTGCATCGCAGGCCGATGGACATGGAAAGCCTCCCATCTCTCGGACTTCTATTTCCATGTCCAAGAAATGGGAGGCAGTTCA
>FPKD01000003.1 GCA_900119625.1 Olsenella sp. kh2p3 | reverse complement strand
ATGAGGGCCTTGTAGGGATCGAGCTTGCTCGGGTGCTCCGAGGCCTTGGGCCTTTGGGGCGAGAAGTCGTCTTCCTGAGCGTACTTCCTGATCGTTGGGTACGACACTCCGAGGGTCTCCTTCACCTCCGTCGGCGTATAGCCATCCGCGAGCATGTCGCGTATCCTCTCTATCCGGGACATGTCCAGCATCTTCCTTTCCTGCCTCTCGATCCGTGGGTTGGGCCCTGCGAATCGAGCATGGCAATGTGCGCGGTGCCAGGACGTGTCCCTCTTGCTTATCTGTGAAACTTTTTCATGCTCACGAGTGAAAAGCCGCTCTGCTTTTTTGTGCAATTAGGAGGCTATCAAACACAGTCGAGCGAGTACCGGGTCTCCGAGACCGAGACGCTCACCGCGCCCTCCGGCACCAGGGTCACCGCCGCGCCCAAGGACTACGACAACTACGACTGCACCACCGACGCCGAGGGCCGCACCGCCGAGGTCACCCCGGACGGGAAGGCCACAATCGTGATCAAGTACGACGTAATCGTCCCCACCTACGGCGTCTACTTCTCGACCAACGGGTCCTACGTCGCGCCCCAGACGGGCAGGACGGGCGACGCCATCACCAGGCCGGCGGACCCAACGCGCGCCGGCTACACGTTCGCGGGCTGGGACACCGACGGCGACGGCGTGGCGAACTACGCGGCGGGGAGCACCGACTTCATCCCCGCGTTTGGCGAAAAGGACATCACCGCGACCGCCCTCTGGGCCCCCGCGCAGGCGACCTATTTGGTGAAGTACTGGGGCGAGGATCAGGAGGATGGTGCAGACACCTACAAGTACCACCTGCTCCGGACCGACACCCTAACCGGAAGGACCGACTCGAAGGTCCCGAAAGCCGCGGCGCTTGCCACCCAGAGGGGCGGGGAGTACCAGTGGTACGAGTACGCCCGCGAGGACCAGGGCGTCAATATCGCCGGCGACGGCACCACGGTGCTCAACGTCTACTACGACTGGAAGAGGGTCAAGGTCTACTTCAAGGCTCAGCTTGACAACACTGGTGACGACTACATGAAGAATCCAGATGTGAATCCTGCGCTTTTACTGAAGGTTTTTGGCAGCTGTTCAGTGTCTAACGGTGCAGACGCACTGTCAGTCTATAAGGCAAACGGAGGCAAGCTCAACAACTTTGATTATTGGCTGAGCGTGCAGGGAGACTATATCGTAAACGGATCGTATTGGGTCGCGCCAAATGAAATACTATGGAACGGAGATAACGATCTTGAGGTCCGTTTGCTTGCGAATTTCGCTAACACGCAGGCTACAGTCAACTACAGCATGAACTTATTTCAAAACTCGGATGGAAAGAGCTATTCAGCAAAGGATTTGAAGCGTTGGCGTGACTCTATAGCAAAGATTAGCTACACCGTGACTTACGTAAGACCAGGCTTTAGGTTGAAAGGCTGGAGAACCTCGACGAATCTGTGGGACGGCAATGATCGGAGCACTATATCATGGGATAAATGGCACCCGGTCTCTGCGGAAGACGTTTCGGATAAAGGTGATATCACGACCGACTATCTTTATCTCTCCAAGGCAAACGTCTTCGAGTTCAAGTACGACCGTATCCCCTGCGACGTCACGTACTACTCAGGCGGTCAGGTCGTAGACAAGAGGACCCAGCTCTTCGGCTCGACCATAGACGTCTCCACGCCGGCGGGCCTCGCCGCCCCCGAGGGCAAGGTTTTTGGCGGATGGTACTCCAACCCCGACTTCTCGGGCGACCCCGTGACCTCCCTTACCATGCCCGAGGGCGGCACGCACCTCTACGCGCTCTGGAAGCACCCGGACGTCACCGTGACGTTCGACGCCGCGGGGGGCTCAGCCGTCGCGCCCGAGACCGTCGCCTGGGGCGGCAAGGCGACCAGGCCGGCCGACCCCGTGCGCGAGGGCTACGAGTTCGGCGGCTGGTACTACCAGGGCGCGGGCTCCTCGACCCCGGCGCCCTTCCCCTTCGACCTGGCCCTGCAGGCCGACGCCCGCCTGGTGGCGGCCTGGAGGTCCACCAACACCCCCACGACCTACACCGTGCGCCACGTGCTCGCCGACGGCACCGTGCTCTGCGAGGAGACGCTGCCCGGCACGGTGGGGCAGACCGTGAGCGCCCTCGCGCTCCCGAAGGGCGACGCGCGCAGGCAGGGCCACGCCTACGCCAGCGCCTCGGGGGCCACGATCGACCTCTCCGCCGACGCGTCATCGAACGTGATCACCTTCACCTACTCCGACGACGCCTCCCACGCCTACGTCGTCCACCTCTGGGACGAGGCGACGGGCCTGCCCGTCGCGGCGGACATCAGCTTCGACTCGGCGGAGGCGCTGCTCGACTACCTCGCGCCCGAGGTGCCCGGCTGGCACGTCCTCTTCGGCGGGCAGGGCTATCTCAGCACCCGCGACGGCGGCCAGGAGCTTGCCTTCTGGTACGAGAGGGACCCGGAGCCGGCTACCCCGGCAGAGCCCGCAACGCCGGCTGAGCCCTCAGCGCCCGCATCCGCCGCGCAGGCGTCGTACGAGCCGCGCCACATGGCGGCCGTGCCCTCCACGGGCGACGCGACTTCGCCCGCCGCACCCGCCGCTGCCGGAGCCATCGGCCTCGGCCTCGCGGCCCTCGGCGCCCTCCTGCGTCGCAGGCGCGAGGAGTAGCGGGCGCCTCGTCAAAGGCACCGCACCCATCGGCCCCGCCGGAGCGCACTCCCTGCGCCCGGCGGGGCCTTCGTGAGACAAGGGTAAACTCCCTTTGTCTCATGCTTCTTGGTATCGTAGGGTTACCTTAGGCTGTACTTGTACTGCATAGGAGGCTCCCATGCTCGAGGCTGCGATATTCGATCTTGATGGCCTGATGTTTGACACCGAGCCCATCTGGGTCTCTGCATGGGAGCCGGCGTTCAAGGAGCAGGGTCTAGAGCTCAAGCCTGGTCTTGTGCAGCGGTTCTTTGGCATGAGCCAGCCGCGCATCGAGGAGCTTGTTGCCCAAGCGTACGACAACGACCCTCGTGCGGTCTCTGCCGTCCGCGAGCACGTGCGCCTTGGCATCGAAGAGATGCTTGCGCACGGTGCTCCCAAGAAACCCGGTCTTGACGAGCTTCTCGTGCTGCTTGCCGAGAAGGGCGTTCCCTGCGCGGTTGCGTCTGCATCTCCTAGGACGCTTGTGGAGACGCATCTCCGCAAGGGAGGCGTTGAGGGGTTCTTCTCGGCCGTTATTGCCGGCGATGACGGCTTGCCCTCAAAGCCTGCGCCAGACGTGTTCGTGGAGGCAGCGCGTCGCCTTAACGCCGCTCCGGCAAGCTCGCTTGTGCTCGAGGACAGCCCCAACGGCATCCGTGCCGCATCTGCCGGCGGCTTTCTCTCGGTAATGGTTCCAGACATGATTGCCCCCACGCTGGAGATTCGAGCCATTGCGACGCGTGTCTGCAACTCGCTGCTTGATGTTCGCGACCTCATTGCAGCTGGCGAGCTTGGGTAGGGCTTCTCGGCATGCCAGACAGCTTCGCTCTGGGCCGCGTCATGAGACAAAGGGGCTGTCCCTTCGTCTCGCCCCCTTGTCTCACCCACCATCTCACCATGGTGACCTGCTAAAGTAGTTCGGCTATCTATGTAGGTACGTTTTGACCGAGAGGGGGAGCATGGCGACAACGGGCGAGAAGGGAGGCCTCTTCCTTACGCTGGAGGGCATCGACGGCTGCGGCAAGACCACGCAGGCGGCTCGTCTTGCGGATGCCCTTGAAACCGCTGGCTGCGATGTCGTGCGCCTGCGCGAGCCCGGAGGTACGGCCATCTCCGAGAAGATCCGCAGCCTGCTGCTTGACCCCTCCAACGCCGAAATGTGCCCAGAGTGCGAGCTTCTCCTCTATGAGGCGAGCCGCGCGCAGCTGGTGAGGCAGGTCATCGCGCCCGCGCTCGAGCGCGGAGCCATCGTGGTCTGCGATCGCTTCTTCGACTCGACCCTGGCCTATCAGGAGGCGGCGAGAGGTCTCTCCTCCCAGGTCGTGAGGGTAGCCAACTCGTTGGGGAGCTGCGGCGTCACGCCCGACCGCACGGTGGTGCTGGACGTCGACCCAACACTTGCGCTCTCGCGCGCAACGGCAGGCGGCGCGGACCGCCTCGAGGCGGAGGGCATTGCCTTCGAGCGTCGCGTTCGTGACGGCTACCTGCGTCTTGTTAGCGAGGAGCCCAACCGCGTGCGCCTGGTGGACGCCTCCGGCACACCGGACGAGGTGTACTCTGCGCTTCTCGACGCCCTTGCGGACGTCCTTCCCGCGTCGCTTGCAGCGGAGGCGGAGACCCATGGCCGCGGCTAGGGATGGTGTCGCGCCCATGCACCCTGCCGCAGTGCTCGACGCACTTAGTGACCAGCCGCGCGTTCGCGACCTGCTCGCCTCCGCCGTGCGCGAGGGGCGCCTCTCTCACGCCTACCTGTTTGTTGGCGCGCCCGGCTCCGGCATGGAGGAGGCGGCGCTCGCCCTGGCACAGTGCGTGATTTGCCCCAACGATGGCTGCGGCACCTGTGACGACTGTCGCCGCGTGGCACATCGCACCCATCCGGACGTGCAGTGGCTTGCCCCGGGAAGCGTGACTGGCTACCTCGTCGACCAGGTTCGCGACCTCATCGAGGGGGTGAACCGCGCGCCCAGCCGGGCGCGGGCGAAGGCATATGTGATCGAGAAGGCCGGCCTTCTCCGCGGCACCTCGGCAAACGCCCTGCTCAAGACCATCGAGGAGCCTCCGGATGGCGTGGTGTTCATCCTTCTCGCCCGTTCGGTGGCGTCCGTGCTCCCCACCATCGTCTCGCGCTGCCAGGTTGTGCCGTTTCGCACCATCGCTCCGGGCGTGGCGCTCGACGAGGTCATGCACCGTTCCGGCGCAAGCGAGTGGGAGTCCCGCGTGGCGCTGGCGGTTGCCGGAACGCCCTCGCGTGCCTGCGAGTTCCTGGCGTCCCCGTCGCGTCGCGAGGTGAGGCGCCTGGTCGTGCGCATCATGGACGAGCTGTCGCGCGACGACTCATGGGACGTGCTCTGCTCGGCGCGCGACCTTCTGACGGCGGTGCGCGTGCCCCTGAAGGACGTCCAGGTCGCCCAGGACGAGGCGGCCAAGGAGAGCGCGGACTTCCTTACCGCCTCGGCGCTCAAGCAGGTGGCCGACGCGAACAAGCGCGAGCTTACGGTACGTGAGCGTTCGGGTATCATGGAAGCTCTGGCTGCTGCGGACTCGCTCCTGCGCGACGTGCTCGTTCGCTGCGAGGACGTGTCGCAGAAGATCGTGAACGAGGATGCGGTTGCCGTGGTCGACCGGCTTGCCGCGTCGACGGGAACGCCGGGCGCCCTTGCCGCGCTTGAGGCCGTCTCGTCCGCTGCCGACGACCTCACGCACAACGTATCACCCCAGCTGACCCTCGAGGTCATGCTTCTTCGCATCAAGGAGGCACTTGCATGCCCACCGTCATTCCGGTGAAGTTCAAATACGCCGCTCGCGACCTGTGGTTTGACGTCGCGGGTACCGAGGCGCTCGAGGCCGACCACGTTATCTGCGCTACCGAGCGCGGCCACGAGATTGGCCTCGCAACCGCCGACGCCCGCGAGATGAGCGCCGCAGACCTGGATCGCGTGACCAACCATGCGCAGCTCAGGCCCGTTCTTCGCGTTGCGAGCGATGAGGACCTGGCCCATGCAGAGGAGCTTGCCGAGCTTGGCGAGAGGGCCCTGCCCGTGTTTAGGCGCCTTGTCTCGCAGAGTGGCCTTGACATGAAGCCCGTCGGCGTGGAGTACCTCTTCGATGGCGACAAGGTCGTGTGCTACTTCTCGGCAGAGGAGCGCGTGGACTTTCGCCAGCTCGTGCGGGACCTCTCGCGCGAGCTTCACGAGCGCATCGACATGCGCCAGATAGGCGTGCGCGAGGAGGCCGCCGTGGTGGGCGGCTGGGGGCACTGCGGCCAGGAGCTGTGCTGCACCCGGTTTGGCCTTGCCTTCGAGCCGGTCTCCATCCGCATGGCAAAGGAGCAGGACCTGCCCCTCAACTCCACCAAGATCTCTGGCGCCTGTGGCCGCCTCATGTGCTGCCTGCGCTACGAGTTCGAGGCGTATCGCGACTTCAAGGGCCGCGCCCCCAAGCGAAATGCCGTCATCGAGACGCCGCTGGGCAAGGCCAAGATCGTGGAGTACGACACGCCCAAGGAGGAGATCTGCCTGCGGCTGGAGAACGGCAAGCAGGTGCGTGTGCCGCTCGCCGAGATGACCGCCTCCGATGCCGCCATCAAGAAGTCGAAGGACCTGGGCTGCGCATGCCGCCCCGACACGGTGACGCGTGACGTTCTCGAGCGCCTGCAGTCGCCCGACGTTCGCATGGCCCTGGCCGAGCTGGACCGCGCGAACGGCGTGACGCCGCCCGAGGGCTTCGACGACGCGGACCTCTTCGTGCAGCCCAAGCGCCGCCGCAGGCGCGGGGGCGATGGCGGCGGAGCAGACTCGGGTGCCGAGAAGCGCCCGGCTGCCGGTGCGCCTTCTCCGGATGCTGCAGGTGCGGAGGGCGAGCAGCAGCCCACGCGCCGCCGCCACCGCAAGGGCCGCACTGCGCGCGTTGAGCTTGCCGCCGAGGAGTTCGAAGTTACGGTGACGAGCGGCGTTGAGCCCGACGCCGACGCCCCCAAGCCCACGCGCCGTCGCAGACACCACCGCGTTGCTGGTGGCACGGGCGCTCCGGCCGGTGCTGAGGACAAGCAGGGCCAGGGGCGTGGCGCGGGTGCCGAGAAGGGCGCCGGTGCCGGTGCCGGGCAGGCGCAGGGCGGACAGCAGCGTCGCCGCACGCGTCACCCGGGGGACCGCGGTGGTGCCGCAGCCCAGGGCAGCCGTCCTGCTCCCAAGCACATGGCGCCTGAGAAGCCTGCGGATGGCGCCGGTGCTGGCCAGACCGCTGGTGACGGAGCCGCCCCCAAGAGGCGTCGCCGCCATCGTGGCGGCCGTGGCCGCCGGGGCGGCGGCGAGGGCGGAGCCAACGGAGGATCCGCCGGCGGCAACACACCGTCGCCGGCGGGGGAGTAGACCGTCGGAGCCACGGCTGCTGCGGGCTTCTCGGCCTGCCGCCGGGGTTGTGACTGCCTTGTGCTTCTCAACTCCTCCTTCTGGCGCTGTCGGGCAGTTTTTGGACACATAACAATGTCTTTATCGGCCAAAATGTCTGAAAACTGCCCGGATTCACCCTGGAGAGGGTTCCTTCGCTTTGGACGTTCAACAACAGGAGGCTTCGCGTGTACACGCTTTCGACTGAATACTGGTTTGACTCGGCACACTTCCTTACCGACTACAACGGCAAGTGCGAGAACCTCCATGGTCACCAGTGGCGCGTGACTGCCTATGTGCGGGCGGACGAGCTGGGTACCTCTGGCACCGAGAAGGACATGGTTGTGGACTTTGCCACGCTCAAGCGCATCGTGCGCGAGGAGTGCGATGCGCTTGACCACACCTTCCTTGTGGAGGAGGGCTCGCTTGCGCCCGCGACGCTCGAGGCGCTTAAGTCTGAGGGCTTCAGCCTGACCATGCTGCCCTTCCGCACCACGTCGGAGAACCTGGCGCACTACCTCTTCGACCGGCTCTCGGCGCGTGGCCTTCCCGTTTGCCGAGTCGATTGCAACGAGACGCCCAACAACCGGGCATCATACGAGCCGGACGGGGAGTAGGACCTGGCGTTTTGTGGTCCGGAGTCTCCCGGCGCCCGGTGGCCTTCTCGCCAAGGGCGGATACACATTCGTGCACGAATGTGTATCCCGCGCAGGTCGCAACAGATTCGGCCAACGAATGTGTTGCGGGGGCGGATTGCGTTGCTACACATTAGCGCACGAATGTGTATCCCGCGCAGGTCGCCACAGATTCGCACGCCGAATGTGTATCGCTTCGCACCCCACGTTCGCACCCGGATGTGTGACAGAAGCGTCACAGCAATAACACTGGTCGGTTCGTCCAACGCCACAACCTGCGTTACACTCTGAACAAGCGCTGAACTTTGATGGGAGCGAGGTGGCGCATGGCAGAGAACGCCCTTCATGGGGTCAACCTTACTGGCTGGCTTACGCTCGAGCCCTGGGTCACGCCGGAGCTTTTCTCCGGCTCGGGTGCACTTGACGAGCCCTCGCTTGTCACGTCGCTCGGTGCCAGGGGGTACCGGGAAGTGGTGCGCCGTCACCGCGCCCGCTTCGTGACGAGGGACGACTTCTCGCGCATCGCCTCGCGCGGCTTCAATGCCGTGAGGCTTCCCATCCCCTGGTACGTTTTTGGCGAGGGCGGTCCAAACCCCGGCCCCTACCTGGGCTGCATTGAGGAGGTCGACCAGGCGCTCGAGTGGGCCGAGGAGATAGACCTCAAGGTGGTCTTCGTGCTCGCCGTAAACCCCGGCGTGCCTGGCGACGAGCAGACCTGGAACAACTTCACCGACGAGCGCGGCATTCGCGAGAACTCCCTCTGGGTCCTCTCGCAGCTCGGCTCGAGGTACGCTTCTCGCATGGGCTTCTTTGGCATCGAGGTCGCAGACGACGCCCGCATCCAGACGCGGCGCGGTCTTGGCGTTACCGATGGCCTTCCCGGCCACCTGCTGAGAAACTACTACCGCGCTGCCTACGACCGCGTGCGAGAGGCGGCTGGCCCAGACCCGGTGGTCATTCTCCCCGACGCGGGCATACCCACCGACTGGCGCCGCTTCATGGCCCAGCGCCAATACCAGAACGTCTGGCTCGACTGCCATCTGGACAAGCCCTCCGCGATCATGGCGAACATGGGCTACGCACCCGGGGCCAACACCTTGGGCCTGCGTCGCATCATGGCCGAGATCCACCGCCACATCCGCGAGGACCAGAAGAGTGGCCTTCCCGTGATGGTGGGCAAGTGGTCCTCGGCACTTCCCATCGCAGACGCCGCCATGACGCCAGAGGGTCGCGTGGCGCTTGAGCGTATCTACTCGTCCGAGCAGCTCACGGCATACGAGAAGCTCCCTGCCTGGTTCTTCCAGACCTGGAAGACCACGGGTAGGCTCTCCAGCTGGGACGCCCGCGTGGCGCTCTCCTCCTTCGAGCGGGGGCTCATCTGCTCATGACAGGCATTCTCTCTGTGGTGGGCACGCCCATCGGAAACCTCGAGGACGCATCGCCGCGTGTGAGGCGCACGCTTGGCGAGGCGGACGTCATCCTCTGCGAGGACACCCGCGTCACGGCACGGCTCCTCTCAGCCTTTGACCTGCACGTCCCTCTCGTCCGATGCGACGAGAACGTGATTGCGTCGAGGGTTGCCTCTGCGCTCGAGCGCATCGAGGCGGGGGAGCGCGTGGCGTTTGTCTCGGATGCGGGGATGCCTGGCGTGAGCGATCCCGGCCAGCGCCTGGTGGACGCCGCCCTTGACGCGGGGCTTCCCGTGGAGGTGGTGCCGGGGCCCTCGGCCGTGACCTGCGCCGTGGTCGCCTCCGGCCTTGCGTGCGAGCACTTCTTCTTTGAGGGCTTCCTGCCGCGCCGACACTCCGCACAGGTCGCGCGGCTCGGCGAGTTGGCGCTGGTGCCGGGTGCGATCGTCTGCTACGAGTCTCCGCACCGCGTGGCGGCAACGCTTGCGAGCGTGGCCGAGGCCATGCCTGGGCGCCGCGTGGCGCTTGTGCGTGAGCTCACCAAGCTGCACGAGGAGGTCGTGCGCGACGAAGCCGCCGCGCTTGCGGCAGCTGTGGCCGCGCGCGAGGAGATTCGCGGGGAGTGCGTGATCGTGATCGCCCCGCCCACGGCGGAGGATCTCAAGGAGCGCCGCCGCAGTGCGGCAGGCGCTGGCGCGGCCCTCACCCTCGAGGAGGCCATCCGCGAGGGTCTTGCCGCAGGGGAGCCAAAGTCCGCGCTGGCAAAGCGGCTCGCCAAGGAACTCTCGGTTCCCCGTGCCGAGGTCTATGACCAGGTGGTGGCAGCGGCTGCGCCCGCCGAGCCGTAGCCCCTTGCCCCGGCAGCCCCTCGCGCACGCACTACAATCCACATAACAGCACCTTGTATCACAGACCACGTTGGGAGGCCCCATGCTCGTAGGTGACAAGATCTGGATCGCCCAGGGCGAGAAGCCCTGCTGCCTGCTCCTCAACCAGGCCAACCGCCACGGCCTCATCGCGGGCGCTTCTGGCACGGGCAAGACCGTCACGCTCAAGGTCCTTGCGGAGGGCTTCTCGCAGGCAGGCGTGCCCGTCTTCATGGCCGACGTCAAGGGCGACGTCACGGGCATGGCGCAGGCCGGCGAGATGACGGACTTCATCCGCAAGCGCTGCCAGGACACCTTCAACCTCAAGGAGGACGAGGTCAGCTTCCAGGGCGCCCCGGTGCGCATCTGGGACATGCTGGGCGACAGGGGCATCCCCGTGCGCGTGACCGTCTCGGACATGGGCCCCGTCATGCTCGCCCGCATCCTTGGCCTCACGCAGGTCCAGGAGGGCGTCCTCAACATCGTTTTTCGCGTGGCTGACGAGAACGGCCTTCTCCTCATAGACCTCAAGGACCTGCGTGCGATGCTCTCGTATGTCTCCGAGCACGCCAAGGAGTACCAGACCACCTACGGCAACGTCTCGCCGCAGTCGGTCGGCGCCATCCAGCGCGCGCTCATCTCGGTGGAGGACCAGGGCGGAGACATCTTCTTTGGCGAGCCCAACCTTGACCTTGGGGACTGGTTTGCCTGCGCCCCGGACGGCCGCGGGTACGTGAACGTCCTCAATGCGGCCAAGCTCGTCCAGACGCCCCAGATCTATGCCATGTTCCTGCTCTGGATGCTCTCCTCGCTCTTCGAGCTTCTGCCCGAGGTGGGTGACCCCGACAAGCCCAGGTTCGTGTTCTTCTTCGACGAGGCGCACCTGCTCTTCGACGACATGCCCAAGGGGCTCGTGGACAAGATCGTCCAGGTGGTGAAGCTTGTGCGCTCGAAGGGTGTGGGAGTCTACTTCATCACGCAGTCGCCGTCGGACATCCCCGACGAGGTGCTGGCGCAGCTCTCCAACCGCGTGCAGCATGGCCTGCGCGCGTACACGCCCGCCGAGCAGAAGGCCGTGCGTGCCGCCGCGGCGAGCTTCCGCGAGAACCCCGCCTTCGACTCGGCGCAGTCGCTCCAGGACCTGGGCACCGGCGAGGCCCTTGTCTCCCTTCTGGACGAGGAGGGCAGACCGTCCGTTGTGGAGCGCGCCCGCGTGCTCTTCCCCCAGTGCCGCATGGCCGCGGCGGACGCGGACGTGATGGACGGCGTCTACGCCGCCCAGGCAGACCTCATGGAGAAGTACGGCACGGCCATAGACCGCGAGAGCGCCTACGAGCAGATCCAGGGCCAGCGTGACGTGGCGGCGGCAAACGCCCAGCTTGCAGCCGAGCGCGCCGCCTTCGAGAAGGAGAGGGCGGAGTTCGAGGCCAAGCGCCAGAAGGAGGCCGAGCGTGCAGCCAAGGAGCAGCAGAAGGCAGAGGAGAAGGCCGCCCGCGAGGCAGAGCGCCAGGCTGCGCGCGCCGAGGCGGCCGCCCAGAAGCAGGCCGAGCGCGAGGCCCGGGAGCGCGAGAAGGCCCAGCAGGAGGTCGCCAAGCAGGTGGGAAGGGTTGCTACCTCGATGATCGGCTCCTTCGGGCGCGAGGTCACGCGGCAGCTTGCGCGCGGCCTCATGGGGAGCCTCAGACGCTAGGGTGTCGTTGCCGCCAGGCGCCGCGTGGGCCCTTCGTGAGCCCCTCGCGGCGTCCTTCTCGTACGCTGTATAATCTCCTACCGCATGCGCGCAGCGCATCTACGCACGATCCGTCATTAGGAGACCCAACCCATGGCAAAGCCGAGCTTCTTCATCACCACGCCCATCTACTACGTCAACGCCAAGCCGCACCTGGGCACGGCCTACTCGACCATCCTCTGCGACGTCGAGGCGCGTTACCGTCGCGCGACGGGCTATGACGTCAAGTTCCTCACGGGCATGGACGAGCACGGCGAGAAGGTTGCGGAGGCCGCAGCCGCCCATGGCATGACCCCGCAGGAGTGGTGCGACTCCCAGGCCCCGTTCTTCAAGGACCTCTGGCGCCAGCTCGAGATCTCGAACGACGACTTCATCCGCACCACCGAGCAGCGCCAGCACGACGCCGTGCAGTACCTCTGGGAGCGCATGAAGGAGTCTGGCTACCTCTACAAGGGCTCCTACGACGGCTGGTACTGCGTGCCCGAGGAGACCTACTTCACCGAGACCCAGGTCACAAAATCCGACGAGGAGCACCGCACCGAGGGCCAGCACCTCTGCCCCGACTGCGGCCGCCCGCTCGAGCGCGTGCAGGAGGAGTCCTACTTCTTCAAGCTCTCCGCGTTCCAGGATCGCCTCCTCAAGCTCTACGACGAGCACCCGGACTTCGTTCAGCCCGACTTCCGCATGAACGAGGTCCGCAGCTTCGTGGAGGGGGGTCTGCAGGACCTCTCCGTTTCTCGCACGAGCTTCGACTGGGGCATCCCTGTGCCCTTTGACGAGAAGCACGTCACCTACGTGTGGTTCGACGCCCTTCTCAACTACATGACCGCCGTGGGGTACGGCGTGGACACGCCCGAGGCCAAGGCCGAGCTGGCGTATCGCTGGCCCGCGCAGTACCACGTGGTGGGCAAGGACATCATCCGCTTCCACTGCGTGATCTGGCCGGCCATGCTCATGGCCATTGGCGAGGCTCTGCCCGAGCACGTTTTTGCGCACGGCTTCCTCATGGTGCGCAACGAGGAGACGGGACAGGGCGAGAAGATGTCCAAGAGCCGCGGCAACGCCATTGCGCCGCAGGACGTGATCGACCTTCTCGGCGTCGAGGGCTACCGCTACTACTTCATGACCGACGTCGTCCCCGGCGAGGACGGAGCCATCAGCTTCTCTCGCATGGAGCAGGTCTACAACGCCGACCTGGCCAATAGCTGGGGCAACCTGGTTTCGCGCGCGCTTAACATGAGTGCGAAGTACTTTGACGGCAAAACGCCCGAGCTGGCCGATGGCTGGGCGGACGAGAAGAACCCCCTGCGCGAGATTGCCCAGGGCATCGAGGGCCGCTACGCCGAGCACATGGACAAGCTTGAGTACGTCCAGGCCAAGGACGAGGTGATGGAGCTCGTCCACGCCGCCAACCACTACGTGGAGGACATGGCGCCGTGGACGGTGGCCAAGGACTTCACGCGCATCGGCGAGCTGGCCCACATCATCGCGAACCTGCTCGAGTCCATCCGCATCTGCGCGCACCTGCTGGCGCCCTTCATGCCCGAGACCTCGGCCGAGGTGCTGCGCCGCATGGGCGCCGGCGACGAGGTCGATACCACCGACCTCGCATCCGTGTGCGAGTGGGGTCGCCTTGCCGGGGGCGTCGAGGTGACGAAGGGCGACGCGCTCTTCCCGCGTCTGCAGAAGAAGTAGGCGCTATGCACTCCTGGCTTGCCAACCAGTCTGCAACGCGAGACGTGCTCGACGAGTTTGGGCTTTCGACAAAGCACCGGCTTGGGCAGAACTTCCTGGTGGATGACACGGTGATCGGGAAGATCCTGGAGCTGGCGGAGCTTGACCCCACTGATGTGGTTCTTGAGGTGGGGCCGGGCATTGGTACCCTCACGGTGGCCATGCTGCCGCGCGCAGGCGCCGTCTGCGCCGTTGAGGCCGACCGCCAGCTCGAGTCGGTGCTTGCCGAGACCTGCGCGCAGGGCTCCGATCGTCTGCACCTGGTAATGGGGGATGCCCTGCGCGTGATTCCGGACGGACTTCCACTTGAGCCGGGCAAGTTTGTCTCGAACCTGCCCTATCAGGTGGCGGCGACCCTCATCCTCAAGGTGTTTTGCGAGGTGCCCTCCGTGCGGCGGGCCGTGGTGATGGTCCAGGCTGAGGTTGCGGACCGCATCTGCGCGGCCCCTGGCTCCAAGACCTACGGTGCCTACACGGCAAAGCTGGCGCTTCTCGGCCGTGTGACCGGTCGATTCGAGGTGGGGCCGGGATCATTCAACCCGCCGCCGCACGTGAACTCCGCCGTCGTGCGCATAGACCGCGCGCCGCTTGCGGGCGTGCCGGCGTCTACGCCCGCGGTAATCGACGCCGCGTTCGTGCAGCGTCGCAAGACCATTCGGAACTCCATGGCCTCGAGCGGGTACGAGAAGGCCGCGCTGGACGCAGCCTTCGCCGCGTGCGGCATCGCGCCGGTCGTGAGAGCCGAGACCCTCTCGCCCGAGGACTTCGTGCGGCTGGCGGCTGCGCTGGAGGGCGCGGCTGCGGGGGAGAGCGGTGCGGATGCCTAGCGAGCTTCTTGGCCTTGACGCGCTCACGCTCGAGGACGGCCACCTCTTCCACGACCGCAAGGGGCGGCCGCGGGAGCTGCCGCCGGCGACCGCGCCACTGGCGGACACCCACGGGCACCTTACGAGCTTTACGCGGCACGATCCCTCGATTGCCATCTGCCGCGCCGCGCTGGCGGGCGTGCGCCTTCTGGTGGTGCCGGTTGACCCCGTGGACGAGGTGCCGCGCCTCTTTCCCTCGGCTGCTGTGTATCTCTCGTGGATAGACGAGCAGGTGGAACGTGCCGCGGAGCGCCTGGAGGAGTGCGCGCGGCACGGTCTTGTGCCGCCGGAGCACGCTGGGTATCCTGACCTTCCGCCGCTGGTGGAGCGCGTGCGTATTGTGGCTGGGGCGCATCCGTACGGCGCGGCGCGGCTGGACAAGGCCGCGCTTGCCTGCCTGGACGAGCTTCTCGCCAGCCCGCGCTGCGTGGGCGTGGGCGAGATTGGCCTGGACTTTGGGCCGTACAACGAGCTGCCGGCAGACGTGCAGGAGGCCGCGTTCAGACGCCAGCTTGCCGTTGCCCGCGAGCACGGGCTACCTGTTGAACTGCACATTCGAGACGGTCAGGACCCTGATGACCACTCCGCCCACGAGCTTGCGGCGCGGGTGCTGGCCGAGGAGGGCATACCTTCCGCCGGCTGCGACCTGCACTGCTTCACGGACGGTCCCGAGGTCATGGCCCCCTTCGTGGAGCTGGGCTGCCACATTGCCTTTGGCGGGGCGTCTACGTTCAAGCGCTCCGATGACATCCGCGAGGCGGTCGCGGCCTGTCCCGAGGAGCTTCTCCTCTCCGAGACGGACTGCCCTTACATGGCGCCCGTGCCGCTGCGCGGCGAGGAGTGCGAGCCTGCCATGGTGGCCTTCTCGGCGGCCTGCGTTGCTGCCGCTCGCGAGGACGCCGGCGTTGCCACGAGAGACCAGACGTACGCCGCGCTTTGGGAGAACGCCTGCGATCTTCTCGGCTAGCAATGCCTGGGGGCTTCTGTGTGCTTGCCCGGCGCTTTGGCCTCTCCCAGCCACCCTTCCTGCCGCCCTCCGCTTTCGTCCTCACACCCCTCTTTCGCCCTTCCAAAAACCTGCGGGTTAATAGCACCTCTTTGCACAGAGACAAGCCATCTACCTGCGGTTCTTGTCAGCGGTGACCTTGAAGAATTGCAATTAACCCGCAGGTTTCTCTGTGGCCAAGGAATGTGGGAGGCGAGATCCGTCTTCTCCCATTCAGTCGCATTCGGCTGGATTCGGCGGCGTCGAGACGGAATTATCGCGCGTTATTTCTGATAGCCATTAGGCTTAACTGGCCAGATGTCTCTCTTGCGAGAAATAACGTTCAATAATTTGAGAGCGGCTCTGAACCGGCGGCTCTGGGCTGGCGAGCAATCATCGGGAGCGCCTGGCATCCGATATTCCGTCCGGCCCGCTTGAGCCGGCCTTACGTGCTACCATCAGCTCAACTGATGCGACCCCCACCCGCACAAGCGATGGGGGTCGCATGCCGCGTAACGCCAACAGGGTGGGGGAGCGCCTCTCCGCCGGGGCGTCGCTTCTCGTCTCCGGTGCTGCCGAGCTCTTGTGGCCTACGCGTTGTGTTTCCTGCGAGATGCCCGGTGAGCTCGTTTGCGATCAGTGCCGAGAAAATCTCCCCTGGATTGCCCAGCGCTGGGCGTGTCCGGACTGTGGAGCGCCGTTTGGATACCTCACCTGCACGGAGTGCGCGCACGAGTGGGAGGCGCGCGCTACCATTTGTGCGCTGGGATTTGCCGGCACTGCCGCTCGGATGGTCTCGTGCCTGAAGGACGCCCACGAGCTGCGGCTGGCCCCCGTCATTGCCGCTGCAATGGCAACGGCGCTGGACGAGGCTTCCGCCTGGCCGGCGCGTGACGGCTACGCGCGATTTGACCCGCGGGCAATCGATGCCGTGTGCTTTGTGCCCGCGACCTCGGCGGCGTTTGCGCGGCGAGGCTTTGACCACATGGAGCTCGTTTCTCGCGCGCTGTGCCGAGAGGAGGGGCTTGCCCTGGCAGATGTCCTTGTACGTCCCTACTCTCGCGACCAGCGCGCCCTCGGGCGAGAGGAGCGCGCGGCCAACCTCGCGGGCACCATCTCGGTGTGCGATGACGTTTCGGGTCTTGACCTGCTGCTGCTTGATGACGTAATCACCACGGGGGCGTCTGTGCGCGAGGCGACGAGGGCGCTTCTCGCACGTGGTGCGGCGTCGGTGACGGCGTGCGCCCTTGCTCGCGTGTGGTGAGGCAGTTTTGGCGCGATTTGACGGTTGGGATACCGTTTTTCGGGGGTACCCAAAGTATCCAAGGGTCCAAACTTTGAAAAACAGCAGGTAGATAAATCGTACCAACCGCAGTAACACATAAGATATGCAACGAAAACTGCTGCCAACCGGAAGCTGCTCTGCGACGAGTTCGTGAGTGCATGGCTAACTTCCGGTTGGCAGCAGTTTTCGTTCAATCGCTTATATGACTACGTCGCAGACGCATTTCGCTGACCAGGGGTTTATCTACTTTCAAATCGGTTGATACTTGGGGTGTCTCTGAAAAACCGTATCCCAACCGTCAAATCGTGCCAAAGTGCATCCGGTCCCTTGGGCTCTGGGGATCCACCCGCCCGAAGCTCTTTTGTCTGTATTACTCACCGGAATCCCTTAGGTGGCATATGCCATTCTTGCGCTAACTGCTTGTGTCGCTGTTGCTGGCTTTGGCCTGCTACCTGCTATAATCTCCTCCGTTCCACCCAGGTCTGTGGTTGCGGGCGCATGCGTGCGCCCTAGTTCATGGCAGACGAGGCCAAAAGGATCCACGTAAGTCGCGGGGTGCGCCCTGCGGCGAGCACGGCTCGTCCTAGAGGTAAGTCGCACCGCCCGTTAGACGAGAGGTATACGGCCTCGCGGGCGAGAGGGTCGTGAGTGAGGGGCCGAGTAGCCCCAAAGCGGAGGCCCCGGTGCGCGAGTGTGGGGTCGAATACCAGGTCAGCTGGGTGGAACGCTCTTTTGTGGCCAGCCTTTCGGGTCTTGCGATACACATTCGCATGCCGAATCTGTATCGGCCTGCGCGCGTCACACATTCGTGTGCGAACGTGTGACGGAACTCCGCGCTGATTGCGGTTGCTGTCCCCCTCGCGCCCACTCCCCATATCCACGCGCCTACCGTCCTTGCGCGTAGCCCGCGGCCGCTTTGGGTACCAACCAAGTACGGCCAGACTCGCGTCGGTGCTTGCGCGGGGATGGCAGGGCAATCGATTGGAGGCACGCATGGTTGACATCAAGATCTCGGGCCGCAAGGTCACCGTTTCCGACGCGCTGCGTGACCGCGTCAACGAGAAGATAGGGGACGCCCTCAAGGTGTTCGACATCTCGCCCATGAGCTGCGACGTCGTGCTTCGCGTTGACAAGAACCCCTCGAACCCGGATCGCAAGACCTGCGAGGTCACCGTCTTCGTACGCAAGAACGTGGTGCGCGTGGTTGCCAGCGCCGACGACATGTACGCCGCCATCGACGAGGCGGCCGACAAGGTCACCCGCCAGCTGCGCAAGTACAAGACGCGCGTAATAGACCGTCGCCAGCGCGCCCAGGTCCCGCCGGCACCCGTGCCCAGCGCAGACGAGCTTGCCAACCTCATCGCGCCTGCGCCCGAGGAGGAGGACGACCAGCTCGTGCGCGAGAAGTATGTCGAGCTCACGCCCATGAGCGAGGAGGAGGCCCTCGTTCAGACCGATCTTCTCGGCCATGATTTCTATGTGTTCACGAACGCCACCACCGGTCTGGTCAACGTCATTTACCATAGGAAAAATGGCGGCTACGGCATCATCAAGCCCAAGGTCGAGGAAAACCCGGACGCGTAAGCGGGAAAGACTGAGCGAATGGCAGAAGAGAAGGACCAGAAGACCATAAGCGCCCAGGAGGAAGCTCCCCAATCGTCACAGGCACCGGCCGACGTCGCAGGCGTCGGCCGGCGCTACCATCAGAGGCGCAACGTCACCATCATCGTCGACTCAACGTCCGACTACGCCCCGGGCGTGGCCGAGCAGCTCGGCGTCGAGGTCATACCCTTCACCTACGTGGACTCCGATGGCGTGGAGCACGTGGATGACATGTGGAAGACCCAAGATCCGCACGAGTTCTACGAGAACATGCGCAAGCATCCCGAGACCCACTACACCACCAGCGCGGTGACGCCCGGCCGTTACCTCGATGTCTTCGAGAAGGCGACCGAGGAGGGTCTCCCCATCATCTACATGGGACTCTCCGAGGGCCTCTCGTCCTCCATCAACGCCGCCCGCCAGGCGGCGGAGATGCTTCGCGAGAAGCGCCCCGGAACCGAGATCTACGTCCTGGACAACCGCTGCGACTCCGCTGCCGGCGAGCTTCTCGCCATCGAGGTCGTGCGTCAGGCGTCAAACGGCCTCACGGCGCGCGAGCTCTACGATTGGGCCTCGGACGCGCGCTACTTCATCCACGGCTACTTCACGCTCGACAGCTTTGACGCGCTTGCCGCGGGCGGCCGCATCCCGCCAGCCGCGGCCAACGTGGGCGGCAAGCTCGACATAAAGCCCGAGCTCTCCTATGACCTCAACGGCGCCCTCACGCTGCGCGGCATGTGCCGCGGCCGCAAGAAGGCGCTGCGGGCCATCATCCAGGACTTCCGCGACAACTACGCCCACGATTCGTCACTCCCGCTTGCCATCGTCTCGACCGACGCCGAGAAGGACGCGGACTGGCTCGAGCACGAGATCCGCAAGGAGAAGGGCTGCGAGGACGTCACCGTCATTCGCTCCTCGGTCTCGCCCATCCTGGGGACCCACGTGGGACCGGGCATGGTGGCCCTCGTCTTCTGGGGCACCGACCGCCGCGAGAAGCTCTCGCTCACCGACCGCATCGCCAAGCGCGTGCGAGGCCGCGCAAGCAACGGCGGTGCCCAAGATGCGCCCAGCAACCCGGGCGCACAAGCCTAGCCTCGGCACAGAACCGGGCCGCCTCGGAGCGAGACGCTTTGGGGCGGCCTCCCTCACATGAAAGGACCTATCACATGCCCACAACCCACAGGACCAAGGTCGCCTTCATCGGCACCGGCATCATGGGTGCCCCTATCGCAGGCCACATCCTGGACGCCGGCTACGACCTCACGGTAAACAACCGCACCAAGTCGAAGGCCGAGGGGCTTCTCGCCAAGGGCGCGCACTGGGCCGACACCCCCGCCCAGGCTGCAGCCAACGCGGACGTCATTTTCACCATGCTCGGCTATCCCGCAGACGTCGAGGACGTCTATCTTTCAACGGACGGCCTGGTGCGCGCCGCAAAGAAGGGCGCCTACCTGGTTGACCTCACGACCTCCTCGGCGCAGCTCGCCAAGGACATCCACGACGCCTGCGAGGTCGAGGACAAGCACGCCTTCGACTGCCCCGTAACCGGGGGTGACACCGGTGCCAAGGCTGGTACGCTCACGCTCATTGTGGGCGCCAAGGAGAGCTACGCCGCGCCCGTGCTGCCCATCCTCCAGACCTTCTCGGACAAGATCTACTACATGGGCGGCGCTGGCAAGGGCCAGACGGCCAAGCTCTGCAACCAGGTCTCGCTTGCCGCGTGCATGGTGGGCTACGCGGACGCCATGGCCCTCGCCGAGCAGGGCGGCCTCGACGTTGCCCAGACGCTCGACATGGTGAGCCACGGCATGGGCGGCTCGGTTGCCATGGATCGTCTGGCGCCCAAGTCGCTCGATGGCGACTACAAGCCCGGCTTCCTCGTGGAGCACCTGCGCAAGGACCTGGGGCTTGCGCTCGCGCAGGCCGAGGACGCAGACATCACCCTTCCCGGCGCCGAGACGGCCTACACCCTCTATGACATGCTGTACCAGATTGGTGGCGCGCGTCTTGGCACCCAGGCGATAAGCCTTCTCTACCAGGACGAGGTCACCTGCACGGCGGCCGGCCTCGACTGGTCCAAGCTCGACGTGGAGGACCTCGCCGACGAGGGCGAGAAGGACGACCACTGCTGCGGCGGCCACGGCGGCGACGGCTGCTGCGGCGGCCACGGGGAGGGCCACGGTGACGGCTGCTGCGGCGGCCACGGCCACGAGGACGGCCACTGCTGCCACCACCATGGGGACGGGGAGTAGCCCCGCATGGACGAGAACAGCCTTGGCACAGGCAGCTTCGCTGTTGCCATCTTCGTGATCATGCTTTTTGCCTTTGGCCTTGTCATTGGCGAGCACGTGGGCGAGGAGATGGGCAAGAAGTGCGTCGAGAAGCGCGACTTCCACATCGCCAACCTCAAGATCATCTTGGTGGGCGTCGCAGTCTCTGCCATGGTGTGGGCTGTCCAGCTGCTCACGCTCGCTGGCCTGGTCCTTGGGCTCATGGCTGGCGCACTTGCCGGGGCAAAGATCGGCTTTGGCGAGTCCGTCGGTCCCTGGAAGTTCGCCGACAAGTACTTCAACGTGAACAAGGACCAGACCAATCGCACCGAGGCCGAGAAGGCCCGCAGACGTGCCGTTCGCAAGGCGCGCAAGGAGGGCAAGCCCGAGCCGGAACTCATGAGCGTCCAGGCAGAAACCCCAAACGCCGAGACCGGCGCCAACGTCGAGAAGGGAACCAGGCACTAGATGGCAACCACCGACATGCCGCAGAGCTCCATTGCGGTGTTCATAGACTACGAGAACCTTGCGCTGGGCACCGGAAAGCGCAAGCGGAACGGCCACCAGGAGCCGGGCCCCGCGCCCGACGTCAAGCTCATCCTGGAGCGCCTGGTCGACAAGGGCCGCATCACGGCCAAGCGCGCCTACTGCGACTGGCAGCGCTTCGACACTGCCGTCACGCCCCTGCACGAGCTGGGCATCGAGCTCATCGAGATACCGGACCGCGCCTACACCGGCAAGAACTCGGCCGACATCCGCCTTGCCGTGGACGCCGTCGAGATGTGTCTCACCAAGGACCACATCGACACCTTTGCGATTCTCTCCGGTGACTCGGACTTCTCGCCGCTTGTCTCCAAGCTCAAGGAGTTTGGTAAGACGGTCATTGGCGTGGGCATGAAGGAGTCAACCAGTTCGCTTCTGGCCGAGGTCTGCGACGAGTTCATCTTCTACGAGGACCTCACCCGCTCGGCGGGCATCCCGGACTTCTCGCAGAAGGTTCCCAAGGAGAAGCAGCCCTGCTACCAGCTGCTCTTCGAGACCATCGACGCTCTGCAGCGCGAGAGCGACTCGTTCATCCTGGCAAGTCGTCTGAAGGACACCATGCGCCGCAAGCGTCCGCAGTTCTCGGAGGGCTCGTTTGGGTACCGTTCCTTCACGGCGCTCATCCGCGAGGCAGCGAAGCTTGGCTTTATCGACATCCACCAGGACCCCAAGAGTGGAACCGTCGTGGTAGACGGCTTCCACGAGTAGCGCGGGGCTAAGAGAGGAGACTTGGCAATGGCAGAGGAGAACAACAAGACTATGAGCGCGGCGGGCGTCGCGACCCTGATTGACGGCCTTTCGGCATCGAGCCGTAGGCACCGTCAGGAGGTGTCGCAGGACATCGCGGCCGTGGCGGCAAAGGACCCGTCGCTGCTCGCCGGCCACATCGACGCGCTGATCGACGCCCTTGACCGCCCGGAGGCACAGACGCGCTGGGAGGTGCTCGACGCCCTCTCCACCATGACGGACGCATACGCCGACCAGGTGAGCGCCGCCTTCGACGGCGCCGAGGCGTCGCTCTTCGACGACGACTCCGCGACGGTGCGCCTGGCAGCGTTCCTCTTCCTCTGCCGCCTGGGGGCCACCTCTCCCGCGCGCTCCGACGAGGCCTGGCCGCTTCTGGACGAGGCGATCCAGTGCTACCACGGCGATGCCGAGTACCGCGACATGCTCGAGGGGCTTCTCGCCTTCGCCGGCGGCGACATCTCCAAGAAGACGGCCAAGGAGCTTGTCTCGCGCGTGAAGTTTGACGCGGAGAGCGGCAACGGCTACATCAAGCAGTTCTCGGGCGACATTCTCGCTATTGCCAAGGGCAAGGCCAAGTAGGGGCACCGGCGTAGGCCGCGCCCGTTGGACCCGTACGGCGCATTTCTCGCCCCCTCTTTAAGGTTGGTTGCGTGCATGTGCTAACGCGGGGGAGCGCGCCGCGTTGAGCCGGGCGCGCGTTGGCTCTAGGGTAGAATGCCAACCGTATGTATCTGCTGGGTTTCTATGAGAGAACCATGGCGCGGGAACCCCGCGCCGATTCGAGAGGTGAGCACATGGCAGACAGCACCATCGAGAAGAACGGTGCCCCCAAGGCACCCAAGGGCGCAAAGCGCTCGCTGGGCACGCCCGTCTGGATTGCGATCTGCGCGGTCGCCTTGGTCGTGGGCGTCCTTTGCGGCCACTTCCTGCTTTCGAACGGCTCCGGTACCGCATCGGGAAAGACGGCCCTCAGCGAGTCGGACCTCGACTCGACCATCGCGACGTACACCTATGACGGCTCCAGCCACGCGATCACCGCGCGCGAGGTGCTGCAGCAGAACGGGTCGCTCGAGAACCAGGCAAACAGTGACGGTTCCTACAACGTCCCCTCTGCGGACGACATCCTGAGCTATGCACGCAACAAGGTCGTCCTTGCGGAGGCAGAGAGCCAGAACATCACCGTGACCGACGACGACGTGAGCAGCTACGCACAGAGCACCCTTGGTACCGACGACTTTGCGACCATCGGCTCCAACTACGGCCTGGACGAGGACGCCACAAAGTCGCTCCTCCACGACGCCGCGGTCATCAAGAAGCTCCGCGACTCCGTGATCACCACCACGGTCCCCGACCAGCCCACCGCCCCCACCGCTCCCTCCGACGGCAACGAGGACACCACGTCGGCCGATTACGCGCAGTACATCATCGGCCTCGCCGGCGACGAGTGGGACTCCGCGAACAACACCTGGGCCAGCACCGATGGCGCGTACTACTCGGCGCTCTCGACCTACTCCATCTCCAACGACTCCGCGAGCTACGCTGCCGCCGAGCAGGCCTACTACGTGGCGTACTCCAACTACTCCACCGCCGCCTCGCAGGCGTCGAGCGAGTGGACGACCTACGTCAACACGCTGCTCTCCAAGACCTCCATCCAGATTAGCTCGCTGACGGTCTAGGGGTTACACCAAGCGCGTCCTTGTGGGGACGGGGCATTGCGCCCCGTCCCCTTTTTGATGACAATTTTGATGTGTCGAGAAGAACGCGCCGCCGTTCTCGCCGCTTGTGCGGGTGACGGCCGTGCTGCGAGAGGGGAGTGCCTATGCGTGCGATAGTGAGTGCCTGCCTTCTGGGGAGGCCGGTACGCTACGACGGGGGCGCCAAGCCGTGTCAGGCGGTTATCGACCTTGCCAAAAAGCTCGACGTGACGCCGGTGTGCCCCGAGACCGCCGCACGTCTGCCCGTGCCCCGACCGCCTGCGGAGCAGCGCGAGGGACGCGTGTGGCTCCGCGACGGCACCGACGTGACCGAGGACTTCCTGCGCGGAAGCGAGAAGATGCTTGCCGTTGCGCGCCGCGCGGGGGCACCGCTTGCCGTCCTCAAGGCAAAAAGCCCGTCATGCGGGGTCCACGTCATTTACGATGGTACCTATACCGGAAGCGTGACCGAGGGGGAGGGCGTCTATGCCCGGCTCCTCGAGGAGGAGGGGATCTGCGTGGTTAGCGAAGAGACGGTTGAGTCCTGCAAGCCCTCTGTGGAGCACCCCGTTGCCATTGTGCTGGGGACGGGCCTGGGGCATCTGGCCAAGCTCGTCAAACCCGTGCGCCGCATCGACTACCACGACATCGAGGGCTTCCCGGAGTCCGCGCGTCCCGTGAGGGGGCATGACTTCGAGGCTACGGTTGGCACCATCGACGACGTGCCCGTGGTTGTCTATCCCGGCCGCATTCACCTCTACCAGGGCTACTCCGCCTCCGAGGTGACATGTCTTGTGCGTCACGCGTTCCGCCTTGGCTGCCGTGACATCATCTTTGCGTGCGCGACGGGGGCGGTTGAGGGCAATGCCAAGGTGGGCCTTGGCATTCTCACGGACCAGATCAACTTTACGGGGAGAAACCCGCTTGCCGAGTGGGATGAGCTGCGCGACGTCGACACGCCGTTCGTCGACATGAGCGCGGCCTTCTCGCCCTATCTGCGCACGATTGCCCAGGGCGTGGCCGACGACGCCGGCATTGGGCTGCAGCAGGGCGTCTATGCAGGGATGCTGGGACCTTCGTTCGAGACTCCCGCCGAGGTTGCCGCCCTGCGCTTGCTGGGCGTCTCGTTTGCGGGCATGTCTACGGTGAACGAGGTCATCATGGCCCGCGCTCTTGACATGAACGTGCTGGGACTCACGCTTGCCACCAACATGGCCGGCTCTGCTGATACAGATCACGGCTCCGTGCTGGCGTGTGCCGAGCGCTACTCCGAGGACTTCGAGCGACTGGTCCGCGGCGTGCTAAGGATGCTGTAGGGCACCGCGTGCCTCTCGACTCTTGCGTCGCTCGCTCCCGTGTCGCCGGAAGGCCCCTTTTGGCAGCGTTTGCAACACAAACGGCCCTCTGGAGACAATTTGTCTCCAGAGGGCCTTGTTTGGCGAGAATTGCAACATTTTGCGCCTTCCGGCGACGTTGCCAGCAACTGCCTTACAGCGTGCTGTCGTGGAGGGCGTCGCCGAGAAAGTCCTCTTCAAAGGGGATGGCGTCGGGCAGGTCGAGTGGGGCGTCCGAGGCAAAGACGATGTAGTTCTCGCCGACGTTCTGGTGGTCGACCACCAGAGTGATTTCTACGTGGGAGAAGGTTGCCACAAGGCCTGCGGCGACGCTTCTAAGAAAGCCGTTGCCTGGGTCGTTCTCGTCTGGAACCACGTTGGCGAGAAGAACGCCGTGTGGAGAAAGGGCCTGGTGGGCAGCTTGGAACGCCTCTGCGGTGGCAAGGGAGAGCACGGGCGTATCGCGGATAAAGGCGTCCAAGACGACGGCGTCATACAAGGATGGCGCGGCATCATCGAGCACCCGTCTGCCGTCCGCGCAGATCACGTTGAGCTGGCCCCCGCCGTGCTGTTGCAGTTCGCTGGCCTCGTCGAGGTAGAACCAGCGCCGCGCGATGTCGATGACGGCGGGGTCGATTTCGACCACATCGGTCACGACAGCCGGGTGCTTCTCGGCAACGTACTTGGGGAAGGCAAAGCCACCGCCACCAATGGCGAGAAGTCGCTGGGCGTGGGGCACCAGGTCAAAGATGCGACCGAAGGCTCGGTGGTAGGCAAACGGGGGTTCCATGCGCCGGGGACCCAGGAGCGTTGCGGACTGCCAGACGCCTCCGGTGCTGAGGATTCGCTGCCATACGTCGCGCGCGTGCGTTGTGTGAATGACGGCCAGGCCAGACTGGGTGCGTACAACGTGTGGGAGGAGCTCGGCGGGGGAGGGGAAGTAGCCGTGCGCACTGTATGACATGCTCGCCCCCTGCCTCTCTCTGTCTGCGTAGGCCCCATCATAGCGATTGGGCTCTTTCTGCTGGCACGGCGCCGACAGTTTGGATTATTTGCAGGGGACGCTCTTGTGCTGGGAGTGCTGGAAGCTATCTTGGCACTGGAGGCTTGCTGTTCCCCGTTGAGGGCTGGCTGCTCTCCGCTTTGCCGGCGTGGTGAGATTAGCGAAGGCTGCGTTATTGCAAAAATCGATTGATTAGCGTGGCCTAACCAACCGATGTTTGCAGGTAGATAATGGTCCTGCAGATTCCGATTGGTTAGCATCCATTTATCGATCGAGTTTTGCAAGAGTGAGTCTAACCACTCGAAATCTGCAGTATTGGGTCACGAAGGGCATCCCAGCGGAGGCAAGCGGCGAGGGAATCCATGGAGAAATCCGCGCTGACGCTTGCAAAGCAGGGCGCGTCCCCGTATAGTAGTTGGGCGCTCAAGCGCAGGCCAGCATAGCTCAGTTGGTAGAGCACCGCTCTCGTAAAGCGGGGGTCATCAGTTCGAGTCTGATTGCTGGCTCCAGTGTATTCGCAGGTCGGATGGGGTATTCCTCGTCCGACCTATTTCATTATTTATGTCCCATTTTGCCCGGAGGGGTGAAATAGGGGTGAAATGTCATTCATTGGGAGCGATGGTTATCGCGACTCTCGGCCCCCTTTACCTCAAACTGAACTCAAGGCTCCATAATTGTTGCTACGACAACATTTCTTCTCGCCGCAGCAGGGCACCATTGCCTTGTCACCCTAAGAGAGGAGTGTCGCGTATGAATGAGACCGCGGGACACACATTTGATATTGCCGCAGACAACCCGCCTGTCGCGGGCTGCACGGTTTCGCATCCGGTTTGGGAGGCCGGTGGAAACGGCCTCTCGTACTTTAGCCTTGGCGCCGGGACCGACATCAGCGCTGAGCTCTACGGCTATCATAGGCTGGAGCTCGTTGTTGCCGGTGAGGCGCAGATCACGGGTGCCGCACCTGCTGTTGCCGGCGCCGGCCAGGCAGTGGTCACGCCCACGAATGTCCCCGTGGGCATGCGCGCCGAGAAGGACACCGTTTACGTTGAGCTTTCGCTCGAGAAGGGAACTGCCATGAACAGCGTCATCAAGCCGGGTGAGGCGTTCACTCTGAAGGACCTCATCCCTTACCAGGACGGGCGCATCGTGAACATGGACCTGGCGCACAACGACAGCATGAAGTTCGTTCTCATGAGCTTTGATGCCGGTACCGGCCTCTCCGAGCATGCCGCCCCAGGCGATGCCCTTGTGTTTGCGCTGGACGGCGAGGCAACCATTACCTACGAGGGCGTCGAGAACCTCGTCCGTGCCGGCCAGACCTTCAAGTTTGATGCGGGCGGTCGCCATGCCGTGCGCGCCGACAAGCGCTTCAAGATGGCGCTGTTGGTCACGCTGGCGTAGGGTCATACGCTGGATCTCGTGGGGCTAAAATCATACACATAACAACGTAATAGCCGAGAAAAACGTCGAGTTTCGGCCCGTGAGCATCGGTGGAGGAGCCCGTCGGCACCAGCGAGGAGCCCGTCGGCATCTGCAGAGGGGCCCACTGGCGCCGGCGAGCTCCCCCACCGCCAGCGGCACCCGCGCAGACCCTACTCCTCCGGAATCGGAATGAGTGCGTTCACGTGGAAAACGTCCCCGTCGCTGCTAAAGGTCACGGTGCCGCCGTACTTCTCGGCAACGTCTCGCATGGAGCGCGAACCAAGCCCGTGTCCGGTTGGATCGGCAGCCGTGGTCTTGGGCAGCCCGTCGACCATCGTCACCGCGCCGTCAAAGTAGTTGGTCACGTTAAGCGTGAGCATCCCGCCCATACGTCGCGCCACCAGGCCAATCGCGCGCTTCTCGGGGTCTGCCACCTTGCGCACGGCGTCCAGTGAGTTGTCGAGGGCGTTTCCCACCAGCGAGTAGATGTCGACGGGGTCCATGAACGCCAACGCCGAGCCGTCGGCAATGCACGAGAGGGTCACGCCCTCTCGCTCGCACACCAGGCCCTTTACAAAGAGCAGTGCGTCCAGGGCGTCGTTTCCGGTTCTTAGCCGCAGCTCGGACATGCGCGTTTCGCTCGCCAGCTCTTTGAGCTTTGCCGTGCTGGCTCCGCCCTCACGTGCTGCTGCGCGCACGTGCTGACGCATTGCCTCCATGCGCGCGTTCACGGCCTCGACACTCTCGCGCATGAGGGTGTAGTGGGCCTCCTGATCTGCGTCCATGCGCTCCAGGGTTGCGACATCGGACTCCAGCTGGCGCGAGTAGAGCATCTCAAACTCCAGCACCAGCGAGAAGACGCATATCACGTCGTGCACGGCGCGAAGCACCATCACAAATGGCACGGGAATGCCTGCGTTGAGCAGGTATTTGTTCTCCATATCAAAGACAATGGCGATGAGAACCACCAGCGCCAGCACCAGAAGGATCTTTTTGTTCTCGATCTCCACTAGGCCGTTCTTGTGGATTGGCCGCACAAACAGCCAGTAGCACACGGGGTAGACCACGGCCATTCCCAGCAGGTTAAGCGGCAGGAAGAGCGGGCTTGCCATGTTGGTTCCCGTGCCCTCGGCAAGCAGGAACGCCGAGTAGGTCACGCAGCTTGCCAGGTTCTGGATGATGTAGCCCGCCGTCGCACAGAAGAGTGCCGTCCAAATGGACACCTCAAAGCAGAAGGCCAGCGCCGCAACCATAACCGCCAGCATGGCCACAAAGTCCAGGGCCTCCGCCAAGAAGGAGACCAGCCGCGGCGAGAAGACCGAGACAATCAGTGAGTTCCTGTAGAGCGCAAACGACACAAGCGCCAACGCCGCATACGACGCTACGGCTCGCGCCACAACGTGGCTGCGCGGGGGAAGAATCGTTGTGAACATCCCTACTGCAATCGCAAGCTGGGCAGATATGGTTACCGCAAGGATGAGGGCCGCCCTTGTCATGACGGCAATAATGGTTGCGCTCACCTACGCGCCACCCCCTTGGACGGCAGCGGGACAATCACATCGAGGCGAAAGAGGTCGCCCTCGGTGCTAGTGGTGATCGAACCCCCGTAGCGCTCTACAACAGCGCGCATGTGACGCGCGCCAAAACCGCGGGCATCCTGGCGCGTCTGCGCAAGCGGCAGCCCGTTGGCGAGTCGCACGTCTCCGCGGAAGTAGTTCTCCACGTGTGCGCTCACCATGCCGCCGGTGTCTCTCACCGTGAGGTCAATCACACGCTTGTCCGGGTCATTGAGCTTCTCGACAGCCTCTATTGCGTTGTCGACGGCATCGCCAAAGAGCGAGTAGATGTCCGCCGGCGCCATAAAGGAGAGCGCGTCTCCGTCGGCCACGCAGCCAAGGGCAATGCCCTCGCGCTCGCATATCAGCCCCTTCTCGGTGAGCACCGTGTCTAGGGCAACGTTTCCGGTCTTCACCGCAGCGTCATAGACGCTCAGCTGGCGCTCGAGGTCATCGAGCGCGTCGGCGCCAACAAAGTCCAACGCCTCCAGATCGCGCAGCTGGTGGCGGATGTCGTGCATGCGCACGTTGATTGCCCGCACGTTGGAGCGCGAAGCTTCCAGCCCCTTGGCATCGTCGGCGCGGGCGCGCTCCATGGCGGCAACGTTTGTGCGCAGACTCCTCGTGTAGAGCAGCTCAAACTCGACGGTAAGCATGAACACGCAGGATATGCCGTGAATCACCCGCAGAAGCACCACGTCGCCGGTGCTTGCGCCGAGGGCAGGCAGGGACTTGTTCACAAGGTCAAAAGCAATCACCACGAGAAGAACCGCGGCAACCACAACAAGCATCGCGTGATCCTCGACATCCGCAAGTCCGTGGCGCCGTACCGGGAGCGCAAATGCCAGGTAGCCCAGGAGGTACACAATGCAGGTAACTGCCGCCGTCTCCGCAAGCTCCAGCGGGATGGTTCTCTCGCCCAAGGTGAAGACCAGAAGGCCCTCTGCGCCACTTGCGAGGTTCTGGAGCGTATAGCCCGCCGTGGCAAAGAAGAGCGCCACCCACACCGAGGTGTCGAAGAGGACGAGCAAAACCGGCACAGCCAGCACGAGCACCATCGAGAAGAGAACAAACTCCGCGAGCACGCGCGCGGGCCCCACCGTGGTAGATATGCCGGTGGCCCCCGCTACGGCAACCCCCACAAGGGTTAGGGCAACCCCTGTCGCAACCAGCCCGACCAAGCGCGCCCAGAAGTGGGAGCGGCGGGGGAGCGACCACGCAAAGATGAGCATGGCAAAGGCAATCTGGGCCACGGTCGCCACCGCGCTAACAGCGAGCTTGGCGTCCATCAGATGCTTCCACCCAGGTATTTGGCTATCTCGTCCACTGCGGCGCGGCGACGCGAGCGGCTAAAGAAGTACGTCTCGCCTGTGGTGGTGCGCACCTCCGAGCCAGTCACAGTGCGCACGTACGCCATGTTGAGCAGGCAGCTGTTCGAGATGCGCACAAAGGGCGCCTGCGAGAGATCCTCCTCGGTCTTCGAGAGGCTGCCGCGCACCACATAGGTGTTGCCGTCTGCAAGGTGGTAGACCAGGCTGTGGTTGGAGACCTCGACGGCCACAAGCTCTGCTGCCGGAATCACGCGCAGGCCGTCGTGGGAGGTTACCACCACATTCATGCCGGAGTTGCGCTTCAAGATGCGCATTGCCTTGTCCATGCGCATCTTGAAGTTGTAGTACGAGACGGGCTTCACCACAAAGTCCAGGGCGTCTACCTCGTAACCGCGTACCGCGTACTGTGCGAGGTTGGTCACAAAGATGATGGGCGTCTCAGAGTCGTAGGTGCGGATGAGCGTAGCCGCTTCCATGCCGTTGATTCCGGGAAGCCCAATGTCCATGAAGATGAGATCGAACTTCGCGTCTCCCGAAGATGCACCCAATGCCGAGCGCTCCCAGCTAACCTGGAACTCCAGGTTATTCTCGCGCGCATAGCGCTCCAGGCTGTGGCGAAGCGTCTCGGCCTCGCGTTCATCGTCCTCGACCATGAGTATGCGATACATGCCACCCCTCCATTCCCCCAGAACATGGTACGCGAAGGAGGGGATTTGCGCGACCCGAGCGGGCGGGCAGCGGGCGCAGAGTTGGGCACGCGTCGGCGCGGGCAAAGTGCAGACCGCGACCCAGTTTTGACGGATTACGACCTTTGGGGCGCGGGCTTGTTTGGCGCCCCTACTGTTACGACTGGAAGGGGTTCTCCCGTCACGTTGGAGGCCAGGCCGCAGCTGGCGCTCACCCTTTGGGTGGGCCATTCGTGGCACGTGGCAGACCGAATGTGCCACTTTTCCCCGGCGTGACGGGTGGGGCAATAGAGTTGAGGCAGTTGAGGGCGCACAGCGGCGCCATGTAAGCGAGGGAGCGGGTTCGATGAAGCACGCAGACATTATCGAGAAGATGACGCTGGAGGAGAAGTGCGCGCTCCTCCAGGGGGCTACGACTTTTGGGAGCTGGGACTCCGAGCGCCTCGGCATTCCCGTGATGGAGTTCTCCGACGGCCCCAACGGCCTACGCCACCAGCTGGGCGCGGCAGACCACCTGGGAATCGCGGGCTCCGAGCCCGCCACCTGCTTCCCCACGGCGGTCACCGTCGCCAACACCTGGGATGAGGCGCTGGGCGAGAAGATCGGCAAGGCACTGGGTGAGGAAGCTGCCGCCCAGGGCGTGGGCACGCTTCTGGGGCCGGGCCTCTGCATGAAGCGCTCGCCGCTCTGCGGGCGCAACTTCGAGTACTTCTCCGAGGACCCCTACCTTGCGGGCAAGATGGCCGCGTCCTACGTGCGCGGCATCCAGTCCGAGGGCGTTGCCGCCTGCCCCAAGCACTTTGCCGCCAACAGCCAGGAGACGCGTCGCCAGGCGTCCAACTCGGTGGTCGACGAGCGCACCCTGCGCGAGAACTACCTCACGGCCTTCGAGATCGTGGTGCGCGAGTCCCACCCCAAGTCGATCATGAGCTCCTACAACCTGATTAACGGCACTTACGCCAATGAGAACCGCCACCTGCTGCGTGACATCCTGCGCGGCGAGTGGGGCTTCGACGGCGCCGTGATCACGGACTGGGGCGGCTCGAACGACCACGTTGCCGGCGTGGAGGCAGGCTCCACCTTCGAGATGCCCGCGCCTGGCATGGACTCCGTACGTCAGCTGGTTGCCGCAGTGCACTCCGGCCGCCTCTCCGAGGAGGTGCTGGACGGTTGCGTGGACGACGCGCTTGAGCTGGTGCTCTCCACGCATCCGGCCGTCGAGGGCGCCACGGGCGAGTTTGACAAGGCTGGCCACCACGCGCTTGCGCGCGAGGCTGCGGCTGAGGGCGCCGTGCTTCTCAAGAACGAGGGATCGCTGCTGCCGCTTGTCGCCGGGACCAAGGTGGCCCTCGTGGGCGACTTTGCCCGCGAGCCGCGCTACCAGGGCGCCGGGTCTTCCGCGGTCAACTGCACGCAGGTCGACGACATTCTCGACATGGTGGGGGAGAGCGGCCTCACGCTCGTTGGGTACGAGCAGGGCTTCCTTCGCCACGGCGGCGAGGATGCCGCCAAGCGCGACGCCGCCGTTGAGCTGGCGCAGCACGCCGACGTTGTCATTGCGTGCCTGGCGCTCGACGAGATTGCAGAGTCCGAGGGCGCGGACCGTCGCAACATGCGCCTGAACGACAACCAGATCGAGCTCCTGCACGCAATCTCACAGGTGAACCCCAACGTGGTCGTGCTTCTCTCGGCTGGCTCTTGCGTCGAGACCGACTGGGTGGCAGACGCCCGCGCGGTGCTCTACCTTGCGCTTGGCGGACAGGCCGGCGCCGGCGCGGCGCTTGATTTGGTGTGTGGTCGCGTGAACCCCTCCGGCAAGCTCACCGAGACCTGGCCCAAGCGCCTGGCTGACACCCCTACGGCGGACCGCTTCCCGGCGCAGGGCATGAGCGCCGAGTACCGTGAGGGCATCTACGTGGGCTATCGCTACTATCAGACGGCTGGCGTCGAGGTTGCCTACCCGTTTGGCTATGGCCTCTCGTACACGAGCTTCTCATACAGCGACATCAAGGCGACCCCCAAGGGCGTGACCTTCACCCTTACCAACGACGGTGACCGCGCGGGCACCGAGGTGTGCCAGCTCTACGTGGCCAAGCCCAATCACCAGGTGTTCCGCGCCGCCCAAGAGCTCAAGGGCTTTGCTCGCGTGGAGCTTGCCGCGCACGAGAGCAAGCAGGTGAGTATTGCCCTGGATGACAAGGCGTTCCGCTACTTCAACGTGGCGACCGACGCCTGGGAGGTCGAGGGCGGTACCTACGAGCTACGCGTTGGCGCTTCAAGCGAGGATATTCGCCTTGTTGGAACTGTTGAGGTTGAGGGCACCAATGCGGCCGACCCCTATGCCGGCGTCGACGTGACGCCCTACGAGACGGGCAAGGTCCAGACCGTGGACGACGCACACTTCGCGGCGCTCCTCGGCCACCCCATCCCCAGCCCCAAGGTGCGCATCGACCGCAACATGTGCTTCTGCGACCTCAGCCACGGGCGCTCGCCAATCTTCTGGATAGTGTGGCTGGTGCTTGCGGCCATGAAGCGCGCGGCCGACGCCTCGGGCAAGCCCAACCTCAACGTGCTGTTCATCTGGAACATGCCGCTGCGAGCGCTGGCCAAGATGACCAACGGCATGGTCTCTGTGGCCATGGTCGACGCCATTGTGCGCGAGATCAAGTGGTGGGGCCTTGCGGGTATCGTACCGGCGCTTCTCGTCAAGCTTGCGACCGGCGAGGGCTTCATCCTGGTTTGGTTCCTCTGGTTTATCGTGCCGATCCTTGTCGCCTTTATCGCGAACCTTATCGGCAATGCGCGTACCAACGGGACGCTTACCTCGGCAGGCAAGTAGTTCCTGTGTGTTGGTCGCGCTGTCGGGCGGGGCGGCGCGGCCGTGTGAGGAAGTAGGTTGATCGGCCGGGTGGCCGGGAAGGAAGGGGCAAGTCAATGAGCTTCAAGACCTGGACCGAGGAGCACAAGACGCTCTGGCAGTTCATCAAGTTCAACGTGCTGTCGAACATCTCAACCATCACGCGCTTTGTGTGCACGTGGGTGGGCACGGCAATCTTCATTAACGCTATGCAGCTCAACGGCCCGTTCAAGTTCTGGCTGTTCGACTACACCACTGCCGGCTCGAACTACCTGGGCGGCTTCATCACGTTCCTCATCGCCGAGGTGCTGGCGCAGGTCGTGAACTTTTTCGTGCAGATGTTCTGGGTGTTTGACTCCGACACCTCGTTCAAGGACGCTGCCTGGAAGTATGCGCTGCTCGCCGTGCTTATTGTTGTGGTCAACCTCATCCTGCCGAGCTATGTGACCGCCTTCTGCCAGAGCACCTTTGGTTGGGACGCGGGCCTGTCTGGTACCGTTGCCTCTGCGGTCAACACGCTGGCCGCCGTTGTCGTGAGCTTCCCGCTGCTTAAGTTCTGGATCATGCCGGACTCCAAGGACAAGAAGTCGGAGCCCAAGAAGGCGTAGCGGATTCCGTAGTGTCGCGGCGTTACGACGGCTCATCAAAGTGGCCCGCCCTGATTATTACGGGGCGGGCCACCTTCTTTGGAGAAAATGGCAAGTAACGTCCTTCTTGGGGTACTAACCTATCGCTTCTTGGTGATTGAACGTACGACAAGCAGGAGAGCCACAACCACTATGGCAACGCACGCAATAATCAGTGGCTCAGGCGCACCCAGGCCTGCGTATTTCATAACCTCGCCTCCTAGTTGGCATACGTGTGTAGGGTTGTGCCTTCCATCAGTGCCTGGAGAACTGCTACTGTCGACCCCATTCCACCCACAGCGTCAACATTCAGCTGATACGTTGCGTAGGTACTCTCCCAATTGAAGCTCTCTCCGGAAACAGTGCAGAGGAAAGTTGTATAGGAAGGGCTATGAGCATTAGTAATTGCGTGGTTACTAATAGTGATATAAAAATGGCGGTAGATTATAGGAGAGTTATAGTAAATCTCCCAGTTGCCAGATGCGTTGTCATAGTATGAATCCCACAATGGGCAAATCGCCGATACTGGGCGAATACCGATTTCTGCCGTCCTGCCATCAGAGAGATAAACAGTCTCTGACTGTGGCTGATTCAGCTCGAGATCAAAGGTTGCTTCGACTGTCTCTCGACCATCGGGCTCACTTGCATTTGCAACGGCTGGCCCACAAATGCCGCCAAGAAAAACTGTCAGAGCCAGAGTGAAAACGATGAAATGCCTGCGTCTGCATTGACCCATCAGTGCCTCCTGAGTTAAGAGATTGCCTACATAATGACGAATGCTGCAAGTCTTAGAGGAGTCTTTTCACTGGTTTGACTTGTATAGCGCCTGGCCCCATTGGCCAGGTGCTTGTTTTTTGGGTTCATCACCTCCTGCAACGATAGTAATGTCTGCCGTTCCTGCGCTCGACGCTCTCTCGGTTAGCGTTTGATGCTGGACTCCTTGCGGTGTAGGTATCACTAATTCAGCAGGGCGGGGCATTTTCTCGTCCGCCCTCCTCGCTTCTCCGCATCCGCTCCCGCCTCTCCATCGCTCCATTCTTTATCGGTATCAGAGAGTTGGCGCTCTCGCCAACTGGGCAAACGTGGTTTCTCTTTCACAGAAACCGCAAAAGAACGAAGGGCGGTGATGAGAGAGGAGGCCAGAGGAAGGCGGTGGCTAACCGTACGAATTGTTGTTGCGACGTGTGCGAGAATGCCCACGCTGTGTTCTGAGGCACCGCTTAGCTAAACTCAAAGGCTGGCTAAAAACGTCTGCGAGAGACGCCGTCCTACGTCGTCCCGCAGAACCTGCCACCAGATTCGCAAGCAACAACGAGGGGAGCCACCTCACATGGCATCCAACTCCATAGTCATACGCGGGGCCCGCGAGCACAACCTGCAGAACGTCGACGTGCGCATCCCGCGCGACAAGCTCACGGTGATCACGGGCCTCTCCGGCTCGGGCAAATCGAGCCTTGCCTTCGACACCATCTACGCCGAGGGCCAGCGCCGCTACGTCGAGAGCCTCTCCAGCTACGCCCGCCAGTTCCTGGGCCAGATGGACAAGCCCGACCTCGACTCTATCGACGGTCTCTCGCCCGCCGTCTCCATCGACCAGAAGACCACGTCGAGAAACCCGCGTTCGACAGTGGGCACCGTCACCGAGATCTACGACTACCTGCGCCTTCTCTTTGCGCGCGTGGGCGTGCCCCACTGCCCGGAGTGCGGCCGCGTGATTGAGCGCCAGACCACCGACCAGGTTGCCGACAAGGTCCTGGCCCAGGGGCAGGGACGCCGTGCACTGGTGCTGGCGCCCGTGGTTCTCGGCCGCAAGGGCGAGTACACCAAGCTCTTCGAGGATCTGCGCCGCGAGGGCTTCAGCCGTGTGCGCATCGATGGCGAGGTGCGCGAGCTCGACGGCGAGGTGCGCTTGGAGAAGAAGCTCAAGCACACGGTCGAGGTCGTGGTTGACCGCATCGTGATCCGCGAGAACTCGCTCAACCGCATCGTGGAGGCTATCGAGCAGGCCACCAAGCTGGCCGCGGGGAAGGTGGGCGTCTACCTCCTGCCCGATCGCGATGACCCCGAGGCCATGCCGGGCGAGCTTTTGCAGTACTCGCTGGCGCTGGCCTGCCCCATCCACGGCCACTCGATTGACGACCTGCAGCCGCGCGACTTCTCGTTCAACGCGCCCTACGGCGCCTGCCCGGACTGCGACGGCCTGGGCTTTCGCAAGGTTGTCGACGCGGAGGCGCTGATCGACGACCCCTCGCTCTCCGTTGCCGAGGGTGTCTTTGGTTCGATCTTCGGCCACTCCAACTACTACCCGCAGATCCTCTCTGCCGTCTGCGCGCACCTTGGCGCCTCGGACCAGACGCCCTGGAAGGACCTGCCCAAGAAGGTGCAGAAGGCGCTTCTCGACGGCTTGGGCACCACCAAGATCCGCGTGGACTACCGCACGCGAGATGGTCGCAACACGCACTGGTTCACCACGTACTCCGGCGTGCGGAAGATTCTCTTCGACAAGTACCAGGAGACCACCTCCGAGACCATGAAGACACACCTTGAGCGCTTTATCCACGAGGTGCCCTGCCCAACCTGCCATGGTGCGCGCCTGAAGCCGGAGATTCTTGCCGTCACGGTGGGCGGCAAGAACATCAACGAGGTCTGCGACCTCTCGTGCCGCGACTGCCTGGCCTTCTTTGAGGCGCTCGAGATCCCCGAGCGTCAGCAGGCAATTGCTGGGCCAATCGTCAAGGAGGTCAAGGCGCGCCTGCGCTTCATGGTGAACGTGGGCCTTGACTACCTCACGCTTAGCCGCGCCGCCGCCACGCTCTCTGGCGGAGAGGCGCAGCGCATCCGCCTTGCCACGCAGATTGGCGCCGGGCTCATGGGTGTGCTCTACATCCTGGACGAGCCGTCCATCGGCCTTCACCAGCGCGACAACGACCGCCTCATTGGAACGCTCAAGAGCCTGCGCGACATGGGTAACACCGTGATTGTGGTCGAGCACGACGAGGACACCATCCTCGCGGCCGACTACGTGATCGACATGGGCCCCGGTGCGGGCGAGCTGGGCGGGCACGTGGTGGCCGCCGGCACGCCGCAAGAGATCGAGGCCAACCCCGACTCCCTGACCGGCGCGTACCTCACCGGCCGGCGCCAGATTCGCCTGCCGGAGGAGCGCCGCAAGCCCGGCCGTGGAGCCATCAAGATCACAGGTGCCACGGCAAACAACCTCAAGGGCGTGACCGCCAAAATCGAGCTAGGCACGTTCACTGTGGTCACGGGTGTCTCGGGCTCGGGCAAGAGCTCGCTTGTTACCGACACACTGGCGCCGGCGCTCACCAATGCCGTCCAGCGCTCCAAGCGCCCCGTTGGCTCGTACAAGAAGCTCGAGGGCGTTGAGCTCATCGACAAGGTCATCGACATCGACCAGAGCCCCATCGGCCGCACCCCGCGCTCGAACCCCGCCACCTACATCGGCCTCTGGGACGACCTGCGCGCCCTCTTTGCGTCCACGCCCGAGAGCCGCGCGCGCGGCTACAGCCCCGGCCGCTTCTCTTTCAACGTGCCCGGCGGGCGCTGCGAGGCGTGCAAGGGCGACGGCCAGATAAAGATCGAGATGAACTTCCTACCCGACGTCTACGTGCCCTGCGAGGTCTGCCACGGCAAGCGCTACAACAGGGAGACGCTCGAGGTCACCTACCACGGCAAGTCCATCTCGGACGTGCTTGACATGACCGTGAATGAGGCGCTGGCCTTCTTCACCAACATCCCGCGCATCAAGAACAAGCTGCAGACCCTGCATGACGTGGGGCTGGGCTACATCCACCTGGGCCAGAGCGCCACCACGCTCTCCGGCGGCGAGGCCCAGCGCGTGAAGCTTGCCAAGGAGCTCCACCGCCAGCAGACGGGCAAGACCTTCTACATCCTGGACGAGCCCACCACAGGCCTGCACTTCGAGGACGTTCGGCAGCTCATCGACGTGCTCGAGCGTCTGGTTGACGCTGGCAACACCGTCCTTGTCATCGAGCACAACCTCGACGTCATCAAGATGGCCGACCGCGTGCTCGACCTTGGCCCCGAGGGCGGCGACGGCGGCGGTACCATCGTGGCCTACGGCACGCCCGAGGAGGTTGCCAAGGTCCCCGGAAGCTATACGGGCCGCTACCTTGCCCGCATCCTTGAGCGCGACCGCGCGAGACTGGCGGAGGGGCAGGAGTAGCCATGGCAAAGCGCGAGAAGTTCCAGAAGACCAACGCCATGCGCGAGCTTGAGCGTGCGGGCATCTCCTTCACGTATCAGGAGTTCGAGGAGGATGACCTCACGCGAGGCCTGGGCCTGCGCATGGCGCTCGAGGCCGGCGTCGACCCGGCGTCCTCGTTCAAGACGCTGGTCACGGTGGCTCCTTCCGGCACCTACGTGGTGTGCTGCATTCCCGTGGGCGAGGAGCTCGACTTCAAGAAGGCCGCGGCAGCCGCGGGCGAGAAGAGCCTTTCGATGCTTCCCACCAAGGAGCTCGAGGGCCTCACGGGCTACGTGCGCGGTGGCTGCTCGCCTGTGGGCATGAAGAAGCGCTTTCCCACGCTCATAGACGAGACGGCCCAGCTCTTTGACATCATTGGCATCTCGGGTGGCAGGCGGGGACTCTCCCTGCGCCTTGCCCCTGACGACCTGCTTGCGTTCTGCGACGCCAAGTATGCCGACATCTGCCGAGAGGAGACCAGGTGAGCGATAACCAAGACTTGAAGCCCAAGCACATGGCTGCCAGCGAGAAGAGACCTGCGCCCAGCGTGACAGGTGAGACTTCCACGGGCAGCAAGGCGGCCGAGTCCACCGAGAACCAGGTGGGGCGCAACGCCGCGCTTATGAGCTTCCTTGTCATCGTGAGCCGCATCACCGGCTTCTTCCGCACCTGGGGCCAGAGCTTTGCCCTTGGCGCCGGCATGGTGGCCAGCTGCTACTCGGTGGCCAACAACCTGCCCAACCAGCTCTACGAGATTGTCGTTGGCGGCATGCTTGTGACGGCGTTTCTGCCGGTCTACATGTCGGTCAAGCGGCGCGAGGGATCCGAGGGCGCTAGCCGTTACACGTCCAATCTCGTCTCCATCATCATCCTACTCATGGGCGGCGTGGCCATTCTCGGCTTTGTCTTTGCCGCCCAGCTTGTGTGGACGCAGTCTTTCTCGGCCACAAGCGAGTTCGACGCAAGCTTTGCCACCTACCTCTTTAGGTTCTTCGTGGTGGAGGTTGTGCTCTACTCGCTGTCTTCGATCTTCTCGGGCGTGCTTAACGCCGAGAGGGACTACTTCTGGAGCAGTGCAAGCTCCATCTTCAACAACTTTGTGGTCACGGCGTCGTTTCTGCTGTATGCGGCGCTTGTGGGCTCCAACCCGACGCTGGCAACGGTGATTCTGGCCATTGGCAACCCGCTTGGCGTAGCGGTGCAGGTTATCTGCCAGATGCCTTCGCTGCGCAAGCACGGCATCCATCTTACGTGGCACGTCGACTGGCATGACCCCCACCTCAAGGAGACGCTTTCCATTGGCGTCCCCTCGCTTGTCGTGATGATCACGTCATTTGTCCAGACCTCCGTCCAGCAGAGCACCGCGCTCTCCGTGACGGTGTCCGGCGCGTCGGTGGCCTACTACGCGCGCCTTTGGTACACCCTGCCGTATGCAATCCTTACCGTGCCCATCACCACGGCCATGTTCACGGAGCTATCCGACAGCTTTGCAAAGAACGATGACGCTGGCTTTAAGCGGGGCATCTCTGCCGGACTGAGCGAGATTCTCTTCTTCATGGTGCCGTTTGCGATGTACCTCATCGTCTTTTCCATGCCGCTGACCTCGATTGTCGCGGCGGGGAAGTTCACCTCTGACCAGCTCTCCATGACGGCGGGCTATCTGTTTGGCCTTGCGTGCGCATTGCCGCTCTACAGTGTGTGCATGTACCTGCAGAAGGTCTTCTCGGCAATGAGGCGGATGGTCCTTTACGCGATTGCGAGCGTGGTGGGCACGGCGTGGCAAGTCGTGCTTTTGCTCTTCCTCATGCCACAGGGCCTAAGCGAGTTTCAGGCCATAGTGTATGTCTCGCTGACCTCGGCCTTGTTCTTCCTCGCGGTGGACATCGTCATTGTGGCGTTTTTGCGCTACGCCATTGGGTCGCTTGGGCTTCGCGACATTCTGGGGTCGCTTGTGAAGTCGATCCTCATTGGGCTGGTAGGCGCTGCCGTGGGCGCGGGGATTCTCGCTGCTCTTAACGCGTTCGTTGGGGACTGTGCCGGCCACACGCTGACGTCGATTCTCTATTGCATTGCAGGCGGCGTGCCAGCGGTTCTTGTGACCTACGGGCTGTCGATTGCGCTGAAGATGCCCGAGTCGCGCTTCATCAAGTCTGTGCTTGGGCGCCTTACGCGCCGCCGCGGGTAGGCGGTACCCCCCTGGTGAGACAAAGGGACAGTCCCTTTGTCTCATCCGGCGTCAATTTGACGCCGGAGGGCACGTTATCGAAAAAATCACGTAGGAAAGGACCTCTCGGGCGCCGTTTCTCGCCGGAGGGCGAGTTTCTGTGGAGTCTTCGGATGTCGCCGTCGGATGGCCGCCGAGAGGAACAAGCCGTCGCCGAGAAGCACTCCACTCCGCCCCCAGCTCCCCATATGAATGGAGCGTTAACGCTCTGTGTGCCTGGCGTCCACACAGCACACAGCACTTTAGTATGCTAAAGTGACAACGCGAGAAGACATGCGTCGCGACAAGTGGCGCACCGTAATTTCTGTCGCGGCGGAGCGGTATGCTCTACGTACCAGAAGGGGAGAGGGGCAGGCGTGATAGCAGGCACACCAAGCGGGTTCCGTGACATCCTTCCTCAGGAGGCGCTTGCGCGCGAGCGCATCTCCGGGACCGTGCGCGAGGTCTTCTCGTCGCATGGGTACCTTCCGGTGGAGACGCCACTCCTGGAGTCGCGTGACGCGCTCGAGCGCGCGGGCCGCATCAAGGGTCTGCCGTTTCAGCTTTTCGACGTGGACGGAAGCCTTCTCACGTTGCGACCGGATCTCACGCTGCCCATCGCGCGCATGATTTCCACGCGCGTAAGCCCAGACAGCCTGCCCGTGCGCCTTCGCTATGAGGCGCCCGTTGTGCGCGAGGAATCATCGCTCAAGGGTCAGCCGCGCCAGTTCACGCAGCTGGGCGTGGAGCTTGTGGGCGGTGACGGTGCTGCCGCAGAGCACGAGGTCGTGGACCTTCTCGCCGAGACGCTCGGTGCGCTTGACGTGCCGGCATGGCGCATCGTGCTGGGCTCGGTCACGCCGCTCAAGGCTCTGCTCGACACCTGTGCCCCCAGCGCACGCTTCCGCGAGGATGCGCTTGCCCTGGTGCACGACTCTGACTTCGTCTCCTTGGACGAGCTGGTCGAGAAGTCCGTTGCCGCCGGCGAGCTCGATGCCGCCGCAGCCCGCGCCATCTGCCGCATCCCGCGCCTGGTGGGCGGTACCGAGGTGGTTCCTGCGCTCGACGCCCTGCTCGACGAGGCTGGTGTCGAGGAGGACGCCCGTGGTACCGCGGAGCTCTCGCGTCTGGTTGACTCGCTCTCGGACCTGTTCTCTGACGGTCGCGCGTCCTTTGACTTCTCGATCATCAACTCCTTCGACTACTATACGGGCATCATCTTCAAGGGCTACGCCGAGGGCATCGCGGCCTCGCTGGCCTCCGGCGGCCGCTACGACGCGGTTCTCGCCAACCTGGGCCGCGAGAATACCGCTGCCTGCGGATTTGCCCTCTCGCTCGAGCGCCTGCAGGAGATTCTGGGCGAGCCGGGAGAGTCGGGCGTGGTCACCCCCGGCGTGAGGCTTGCCGAGCGGCCCCTGCGCATTGCCGTCCCCAAGGGGTCGCTCCTCAAGGACACCATCCGCGTTCTGGAGGCGGCGGGGCTTCCAGTTGAGGGTCTGCACGACCCAGGTCGCCAGCTCACGGTGCGCGAGGGCGACGTGGAGTACGTAATCGTGCGCGCCCAGGACGCGCCGGCCTTCGTGGGCCACGGCGGCTGCGACTGCGGCATCTGCGGGCGCGACTCGCTCGTGGAGGCCACCATGGACGTGCTCCAGCTGGTTGACCTTGGCTTTGGCGGCTGCCGCTTTGTGGTGGCCGAGCCGCGCGCCAAGGCGGGGCTCGCCGAACGCAACTACGCGTGGCGTGGCACGGTGCGCGTGGCCACCAAGTACCCGCGCATCACGCAGACCTACTACGACTCAATTGGCCAGCAGGTGGACATTGTGACCCTGCACGGAAACATCGAGCTTGGCCCCATCGTGGGCATGACCGACCGCATCGTCGACATCACGGCCACGGGCACCACGCTCCGCGAGAACGACCTAGTGGTTGTGGACGAGGTCATGGAGTGCACCGCCCGCTTCTTTGCGGGTCCGGCCGCATACCGCTGCGACAAGAGGATTCGCGACCTGGCGACGCGTCTCGCCGAGGTCGCGGGAGGGGAGTAGCTTTGAGAAGAATCACACTTGCCGCCGGACAGGCGCTCACGCAGGCAGACCTCAATCGCTCGGGGGCGCTTCCTCGCGAGGTGATGGAGAGCGCCGCAGCCATCGTGGATGACGTGCGCGAGAGGGGCGACGCAGCCGTCCGCGAGTACTGCCAGCGCTTCGACGGCGCCTGCCCCAGCGAGTTCCGCGTCCCGCAGGAGCTGGTGGACGCCGCCCCCAGCATGGTGGATGCGGAGTTCCTCTCGTCCCTGCGTCGCGCCTACTGCCAGATCCGCGAGTTCCACGAGCGCCAGCGCGAGAACTCCTGGTTCGAGACGCGCCCCGACGGCACCATCCTGGGCGTCAAGGTGACGCCGCTCGACTCCGTGGCCATCTACGTGCCCGGAGGCCGCGCGCAGTACCCCTCGACCGTGCTCATGGACGCCATTCCCGCAAAGGTCGCCGGCGTGCGGCGCGTTGTCATGGTGACGCCGCCCCAGCACGACGGCACGCTCTCGGCATACACGCTGGCCGCGGCCTCGGTGGCGGGCGTCGACGAGGTCTATGCCGTGGGCGGCGCGCAGGCGATAGGAGCCGTGGCCTACGGCACCGAGTCCATCCCTCGCGTCGACAAGGTTGTTGGCCCCGGTAACGCCTACGTTGCGGCCGCCAAGCGCCACGTCTCCGGGGATGTGGGCATCGACATGATCGCCGGGCCCTCCGAGGTCTGCGTCCTGGCGGACGCCTCGGCAGACCCCGTCGTGGTGGCGGCGGACCTCATGGCCCAGGCAGAGCACGACCCCATGGCGTCCTGCTACCTCGTGACCTGCGACGCATCGCTTCCAGACCGTGTCCTCGACTCCGTGGAGCGCCTGGTCTCGCAGAGCCCGCGCGAGAAGATCACCCGCGCCTCGCTCGACGACCGCGGCGTGGTGGTTGTGGCCGCAACGCTGGCAGACGCCGTGGAGGCCGTGAACGTGGTGGCGCCGGAGCACCTCGAGCTGCATTGCGAGGACGCCATGTCGCTTCTGGGGTCCGTGCGCAACGCAGGCGCCATCTTTGTGGGCGCCTGGAGCTCTGAGCCCCTGGGGGACTACGTTGCCGGTCCAGACCACACGCTTCCCACCGGCGGCACTGCGCGCTTCTCCAACCCCCTGGGCGTCTACGACTTCCAGAAGCACTCGAGCGTCATTTCCTACACGCCGCAGGGCCTTCTCTCCGATGCTCCCGCCGTCCAGGCCATGGCCCAGGCCGAGGGGCTTTGGGCGCATGCCCTTTCTGCCGGGCTACGCGTGAAGCTTGCCAAGCAGGGCGAGAAGGACTTCGCAAACGCGGCCGCCGCTTGCGAGGACGCAACCCACACCGCGTGGCCGCGCACGCTCGACACGCCGGGCGTGCCCAAGCTGCCCGGATACGAGGGGTAGGGGAGAGATGACAGGCATCACACCAGAGGTCCGCGCGCTCATGCGGCCGTCCGCGGCGGCGCTTGAGCCCTATGACCCGGCCTTCTCGCGCGTCGAGGTGATTCTCTCGGCAAACGAGAACAACTATGGCCTCCCACCCGAGGTGACACCAGCGCTTGCCAAGGCGGTGACTGATGCCGCTTGGAACCGCTATCCCGTGCCCCTTGGCGGCGAGCTGCGCAACCAGCTTGCCGCGTGGCACGGCGTTGCCCCTGAACAGGTGATTGTTGGCAACGGTGGCGACGAGCTGCTCTTCAACTTCTTCCTGGCGTTTGGCGGTGCGGGGCACGCCCTCGTGAGCTGCCCGCCCACCTTCTCGGTCTACGGCCTCTACGCCTCCATGGTCGAGACGCCCGTGGTGGAGGTTCCGCGCGAGAAGGACTTTGCCCCCAACGTGGACGCGCTGGTAGAGGCCGCGCGCACGGCGACGCTCGTGGTGGTGACCTCGCCCAACAACCCCACGGGCGACCTCTTCCCGCGCGATGGCGTGCGCAGGCTCTGCGAGGCGTGCCCGGGCATCGTGCTTGTGGACGAGGCGTACGCCGAGTTTGCAGACCCCGATTCGAGCGTTGAGGACATGCTTGGCGACTACGAAAACCTGGCCGTTCTACACACTTTCTCAAAGGCGTTTGCGCTGGCAGGAGCCCGCGTGGGCTACGTGCTGGCAAGCCCTGCGGTGGTGGCGGCACTTGCCGCCGTGCGGCAGCCCTACTCGGTGAGCGTGCTCGACCAGGCGGCCGCACTTGCCGCCGTCACGCACCGAGACGCGTTCCAGCCGGCCATCCAGGCCATACGCCAGGACCGCGGCCGCCTTTCTAGCATGCTGGGCGGCCTTGCGCCGCTGGGCGTGCGCGTGTGGCCAAGCCAGGCAAACTTCCTCTGCGTTCGCGTGCCGCACGCCCACGACGTGTGGCGCCGCCTGCGCGACGAGCGCTCCATACTGGTGAGGGACTTCTCGTCCACGCCCGGTCTTGAGGACTGCCTGCGCATCACCGTGGGCAAGCCCGAGGAGAACGACCTTGTGGTCGCGGCACTCACGTCCATCCTGAAGGGGGAATGACCATGGCACGCGTGGCAAGCGTCTCTCGGCAGACCGCCGAGACCGCCATCGAGGTCACGGTGAACCTTGATGGCACCGGCACCTCGGACATCTCGACGGGGGTGGGCTTCTTCGACCACATGCTCACGGCGCTCTCGCGTCACTCGCTCGTGGACCTCACGGTGCATGTGAAGGGCGACACCTGGGTGGACGACCACCACACCGTGGAGGACACGGGCATCGTGCTGGGGCAGGCGCTGCGCCAGGCACTGGGCGACAAGCGCGGCATCCGCCGCTTTGGCGATGCGCTGGTTCCGCTCGACGAGGCCCTGGTCATGGCTGCCGTCGACATCTCCGGCCGTGGCGAGCTCTTTTGGGACGTGCCCATTGGCCCCGAGAAGGTGGGCACCTTCGACACCGAGCTTGGTCACGAGTTCTTCTGCGGGCTGGCGCGTGACGCCGGCATGACCGTCCACCTGCGCGAGGTTGCCGGCGAGAACGCCCACCACATCCTCGAGGCCACGTTCAAGTCGTTCGCCCGTGCGCTTCGTGCCGCCGTCGAGCCGGACCCGCGCGTGGAGGGCATCCCGTCCACGAAGGGGGCGCTCTGATGGCATCAGCGAAGATCGTCGTCATTGACTACCACAAGGGCAATCTCCTCTCGGTCCAGCATGGCCTTGCCGCCGTGGGCGGTGAGGCGGTCATCTCCGACGCGCCCAAGGACATCTCCACAGCCTCTGGCCTGGTGCTTCCTGGTGTGGGAAGCTTCGAGAATGCCATGGAGTACGTGAACGCATCTGGTCAGGGAGAGGCCATTCTCGATGCACTTGACCGCGGCGTTCCCTTCCTGGGCATCTGCCTGGGGCTCCAGCTTCTCTTTGCGCGCGGTGAGGAGCGCTCGGGCGAGAGGGGCCTTCCGCACGAGAACGAGGAGCCCGTTGCCGCCGGCACGCCCGGGGACGACCGCTGGGTTGCCGGCCTGGGCTTCTTCCCTGGCTCGGTCACGCGGCTGCGTTCGGGGAGGCTCAAGGTGCCGCACGTGGGGTGGGACCAGGTCTATCCCACCGCAGTGGGCGAAAGCTCCCGCCTCCTGCGCGGCGTTCCCTCCGGCGCGAACTTCTACTTCACGCATTCCTACGCCCTTGCGGACGACGTTGACCCCGCACTGGTTGCTGCCCGTACGCATTACGCGCGCAGCTTTGGCTCGGCTATCGCACAGGACTCGGTCTTTGGCGTGCAGTTCCATCCCGAGAAGTCCTCGGCCACGGGCCTCGTGGTGCTCTCGAACTTCGTCGACATCGTGAGGGCTGGGGGCGTCCGATGATCCTTTTCCCGGCAATCGACCTGGTGGGCGGCCGTGTGGTGCGCCTTGCGAACGGTGACCGCTCACGCATGGACGTCTATTCGGATAGCCCGGCCTCCGTGGCGCGAGACTTTCTGGCCCGTGGTGCCAGCTGGGTGCACGTGGTAGACCTCTCGAGCGCGCTCGGCGAGGACGATGCCGCCCGCGAGGCAAACGCCCAGGCGATACGAGCCATCTGCCAGGTCGAGGGGCTCTCGGTCGACGCCGGCGGCGGCGTGCGCTCGATCGACGCCATGCGCCGGCTTGCCGACCTTGGCGTGCGACGCATCGCCATTGGCACCGCGCTCGTGCGCGACCCCGCGTTCGCCCGCCAGGCTGCGCGCGAGTTTAGCGACATGGCTGTGGCGGACGTCGCCGCGAAGGACGGCGTGGTGCGCGTGAACGGCTGGCGCGAGGGCGGCTCGCTTGCTGCAGATGACCTTGTCTCCAGCCTTGCCGAGATGGGCTTTCGCCACCTTGTCTTTACCGACATCGCGCGCGACGGCATGCAGACAGGCGTCGACCCCACGGCATACAAGCACATCGCCGAAGTGGCAGGCTTTCCCGTGGTGGCCTCGGGCGGCATTGCCAGCGCGGACGACGTGCGAGCGCTTGCGGCTCTGGGTCCCGAGGTGATTGAGGGCTGCATAACGGGGCGCGCGTTGTACGAGGGCGCGCTCACGCTCGAGGACGCCCTTGCTGCGTGCGGGTAGACGGTGGGGGCGCGTCCTGCTTCTCGCAGGGCTCGGCGCTCGCGCTTTGCGCTCGCTCGCTTCGCGACTCGCCCTGCAAGAAGCAGGACGCGCCCTCGGAGCGACCTACCGCAGGCAGCGCGCCCTCGCACAACGTCGCTTGGCTTCTGGTTGTGGTTGTAGCTCTTCTCTCTGTGCACTGTTCTTTGCTCTTCTAGAAGGTCAGGCCCAGGTCCCAGGCTCCAGTCAGGGGCTGACCGCTTGAACGTATTGGTTTCGACTGCGGGCCGCCGTGCTTGTCGCGGCGCAAGTCGCGAAGCGAGCGAGCCGCCTCAAGGGCGGCGAGCGCCGAGCGCAGCGACAAGCACGGCGGCCCCCACCGAAGGGAAGTAACCATGCTGACAAAGAGGGTCATCCCCTGCCTGGACGTCAAGGACGGCCGCGTCGTTAAGGGCGTCAACTTCGTCGACCTGCGCGACGCCGGCGACCCCGTGGAGTTGGCTGCCAAGTACGACCGGGAGGGCGCGGACGAGGTGGTCTTCCTCGACATCACTGCAACTTCAGACGACCGTTCCACTACAGTGGATTTGGCCTCGCGTGCGGCAAGCCAGCTGCACATCCCCTACACCGTGGGCGGCGGCTTCCGCGACGTCGAGGGCTGCCGCGTGATGGTCTCTGCCGGTGCCGACAAGGTCTCCATCAACTCGGCCGCCGTGCGCGACCCCACCCTCATCACGCGTGCCGCCAGCGCCTTTGGCAGCCAGGCCGTGGTCGTTGCCATCGACGCCAAGCAGGTGGGGCCGGGCGACAAGTGGGAGGTCTACCTTGCTGGAGGCCGCATCCCCACGGGCATTGACGCCGTCGAGTGGGCCGAGGAGGCCGCACGCCGCGGCGCCGGAGAGATCCTCCTTACGAGCATGGACCGCGACGGCACCAAGGACGGCTTCGACATCCCGCTCACCCGTGCCGTCTCGCGTGCGGTGAGCATTCCCGTCATTGCTTCGGGCGGCGTGGGCACGCTCGAGCACTTTGCCGAGGGCATAATCGAGGGCGAGGCCGACGCCGTTCTCGCTGCGAGCGTCTTCCACTTTGGAACCTACACGGTGCGCCAGGTGAAGGAGTACATGGCAAGCCAGGGCATTCCCGTGAGGCTTGACTTCTAGCACGTCTCACGCGGTCCATCAGTCGAGAAGGAGCAACAGTCATGCCAGATGCGTCGCTTGTCTCGCCTGCCTATGCCGGCGAGCCCACACAGCCCTGCGACAACTTCCCCGCCTGCGTGAGCTTTGACGCCCACGGCCTCGTGCCCGTGGTGGTGCAGCAGGAAGGCTCGGGCGAGGTGCTCATGGTTGCCTGGGCAAACCGCGAGGCCCTGGACCTCACCCTCAAAACGCGTACCAGCTGGTTCTGGTCGCGCTCTCGCAAGGAGCTCTGGAACAAGGGGGCCACCAGCGGAAACATACAGCAGGTGCGCCGCGTCCTTGTGGACTGCGACGCCGACACCCTCGTCTACGTGGTGGACTCTCCCGGCCCAGCCTGCCACACGGGACACCGTAGCTGCTTCTTCCGCGAGGTCCCTCTCGCCTGAGTGCGCCCGGCGCTACGTTGCCTGCACATTCTGCAGACACCCTTGCCGTACACTGAGCGGGTTGCTCGCACAGACCAAAGGAGATCAGATGGGTGTCAGAACCGCAAACGTGAAGGACGGCAACATCGGGGAGACCCTGGAGGGGCTCGCCGCCGTCATCCATCAGCGGGCCACGTCAGCGACTCCGGAGGAGTCTTATACAGCGCGTCTCCTCACGCCCGAGAAGGGCGACAAGCTGCTCTCAAAGCTTGCGGAGGAGTCGTCGGAGATCATCATGGCCTGCAAGGACGAGGACCATGACCACATACGCTACGAGATGGGAGACCTCCTCTACCACATACTCGTTGTTGCCGAGAAGTACGGCATCACGCTCGACGAGCTGGCGGGCGAGCTTGACGCTCGTCGCCATTAGCGGAGGGGGCAATGATGGCCTTTCACGTGAGAGAGATTGACTGGTCTGAGTTCGAGTCGCTTTTGGCGGCCCAGAACGTTGACGTCCCCATAGAGCAAACAAAGGCCTGGTCTGAGTACGAGTCTGGCATTCCCGGGCGCAGCTTTTGGGGCTGCGTTGCCATCGAGCACGACGGCGATGCTGTTGCCGTTGCTGCCTTTATGGACTACCTCACCCATCGCTTCCATTACCTGCGCTCACATCATGGGCCCATCTGGTTCGAGGCTCCCACACCCAGCGAAGAGGCCGAGGCGCTCGAGGCGCTTCGCAGCTACGTTCACACCCGCGATGGCAAGGTTGTTTTCCTCCGCCTGGCAGTGGACGCGGACGTAGACTTCGCCTGTCATACGCTCTCCACGATTCCCTATGACACAACCGTCGTTATCCAGACCGAAGGCGGTGAGGAGGGCATTCTTTCGCGCATGAAGCCGCGCGGACGTCGTGACGTGCGCAAGTCTTTGCGCGAATGTCCAGCTGAGGTTGCGGATGAGACTGACCTCGCCGCTGCGGACTTTGCTCCGTACTACCAGATCATGGTCGAGACAGGCGCGCGCGACGGCTTTGCGCCCGCTCCCTGCGGGGACTATGAGCGGCTGCTTGCCACTCTTGGCCCCGAGCACGCCCGTGTTTTTGCCGCACGCATCGACGGCGAGCTCTGCGCCTGGTCGATCGTCACCATTAGCGGTAAGGTCGCCATGCGGTACTACGCGGCGTCGAAGAACGCCACCATGCGGCAGCACGTTGGCGAGCGCCTCGTGCTCTTTGAGGCGGAGTCCCTTGGGGAAGCGGGAGTCGAGCGCTATGACCTCATGGCCGTTGGCTCGGAGATTGCGCCTCAGCTTATGGGCCTCAACGAGTTCAAGACAAAGTTCTCGAAGGAACTCGTCCACGTTGCCCCCGACCGCGACGTGCCCGTGCGCACTGCCTTCTACGGCGCCCTCGTGCGCCTGCAGCACCTCCGTCACTCACATCGGTAGTTGGGTATCTTCTCATGACAATGGCCCAGTCAAGGTCTGACCTTCTCCCCGTCATTCTTGGTGGGGACATTTCCTGCCACGCCTATGCCCGGGAGTTTCACGAGGCGTTTGGCGTTCGATCGGCAATACTGGGCACCGGTTTCGCTGCCGCCGTTGAGCACTCGCGCATTCTCGAGAAGCACCTGCTGCCGTCGTTCGCGCCCAATCAGCTCCTGCACGTCCTGCTGGAGCTTGCTTCGAGCGCACCCGGCGTGCGCATGCCCGTCATCGTCTCCACCGATGCCCTTGCAGAGGCTCTCGAGGCTATTCGCGACGAGCTCCCGTCCCAGTTCGTCCTGCCCATCCCTTCTCGGGAGGCGTTTTCCCGGGCTTGCGACAAGTCCGAGTTCATGGCCCTTTGCGCGGCTCATGGCCTTCCAACACCACAGACCGAGATCGTGCGTCTTGCGGGCAGCGATGTCATCCCGCCTACCCAGATTTGCTTTCCAGTTGTCGCGAAGGCGGCCCGTTCCGCTGGCTACAGCCACCTTTTCTCAAAGGGGTTCCGCAAGGTCTACCGCATGAACTCCCAGGCAGAACTTGATGAACTCTGGGCCTCGCTTCGAGCCGCAGGCTTTTCGGGCGACTTCCTTGTCCAAGAGCTCATTGGCGGTGACGACACCCATATGGGTGCGCTCACGCTTTACGTTGACGCCGCGGGCTCCCTGCGCCTCTTCTCGGCCGCCCAAACCCTGCTCGAGGACCATGCGCCCACCATGCGCGGCAACTCTGTGGCCATGGTCTCTCGCCCTATGCCCAACATGGTTGAGAAGGTCGCCGGCCTTCTTCAGGACCTGCGCTACACGGGCTTCGCGGAGGTTGACATGAAGCGAGACCCGGCAACGGGGGAGTGGCTCTTCTTCGAGCTCAACCCCCGTGTAGGGTGCAACTCCTACTACGTTGTTGGCGCGGGAGCCAATCCCATGCAGATCATGGTTGCCGATCTTGTAGATGGCGAGAATCGCCCTCTTGTGTGTGCCGAGAACCCCTGCCTGTACTCGCTTGTGCCGGACTGCCTGCTCATGCGTTACCTCACCGACAGTACGCTTGCAGCAGAAGTGCGGGGCCTCATCCGTGACGGCCGTCGGGTTGACCCCCAGCGCTACGCGCCTGACATGAGCCTGCGCCGCCGCTTGGACGTCGATCTCACGGAGTGGAACCAGCTGCGTAAGTTCCGCCGCTACTACCCAAGGCCAACCGAGAGCTCGTTTTAGGGGCGCCGCAAACCTACTTGTGCGCAATCACCTTGCGGGCAAGGTCGTAGACGGCGTAGTGCGCCTGCTTGATGGGCTTCTCCCAGGTGCCAAGGTAGTGGCGCGCCTCTCCGCCAAAGGACTGCTTGAACTTAGTGAACCCGTACCAGGGGTGCTCTGGGCCGGCACCCTCGGGTGCCATGCCGTGGAAGTCGCACCACGTGCGGCCCTCCTCGGCGGCATCGAGCACAATCTGCACCTGCATGGCTACGTTTGCGCCGGTCTTGAAGTAGTTGCTGTCTGCGCCGTTGTGGATGAGGTAGCAGCAGCCGTCATCGAGGAAGACAAAGTTGGCGGCAATCACGCGCTCCTCGCCGGTGGGGTTGCCATCGGCATCCCTCTCGTGAAGCACCGCAAGATACAGTCGGCCGTTTCCGGTGGGGAAGAGCGAGGCGGCCTCCTTCTTGAGGTAGTCGGTATCGCGAAGCGTTACGCCGTCCCTCTCCTCGACGTCGCTCATGAGCTTGGTGAGCAGCGGAATGTCTTCCGGGTTGGTGGACGTGCGAATCTCAATGCCCTTGCCGGCTGCCTGGCGATAGCGCTTGCGGTTGGACTTATCCATGCCCTTGAGCAGGGCGTCTTTACCAACGGTGACGTTTATGCGCCACGTGTCCTCCGGCAGGAGGTGGCTCACGCGGTGAAACCCAAGGGACTCGAGCTTCTCGCGCGCGCCCTTCTCGACCTCCGGCGAGGTGCCCATGGGCTCGACGCGCACAAAGACGTCGCCCATCTGGCGGGCGTTGAGCTCGAACTGCTCGAGTGCCGGCTGGAGTGCCTCAGGGTCCGAGAAGCTCGGCCCATATGGCGCATAGAGGCGCTTTGTGTGAAACGGGCCAAAGACCTGAGTTTCCTCGACGCCAAGGAAGCTCCAGTCCTCGCCTACGCGCCTGGTAACGCGCTCGCCCAGGCTCTGCTGGAAGCGTGCCCATGCCTCTGATTGCAGGAAGTGTGCCACCTGACGTCTCCTTCTCGCATGCCGACTGCCACCCGCCTCTGTTGGGGTGAACATGAAAACGGGGCCGACGAAAAGCGCCGGCCCCGCATTGCGGTCTGGCTCCCCGGGCAGGGTTCGAACCTGCGACACGCTGATTAACAGTCAGCTGCGCTACCACTGCGCCACCGGGGAATCACGTCGAACAATAATAATACCTCGTCGGCCAAACCTCACGGGTTCATTCAATTTCCTTATCGCCATACAAATGGCCTTTGCCAAACGCCTAGAAGCTCGAACTGCTTTGCTCGGGGTAGTATTTTGCAAACTTCCGGTACTGGTTAAGCTCGGTGAGAGAAACGCTCAGCATGCGCGATGCGCCGTTGTCATGCGCGTAGCGTTGAGGATCGAAGACAAGACCGGCACGGTATGCATTCTCGACTCGCTTGCGTAGGGACTCGTCGGTGAGGTAGCGCCTGAGAAGGCCGCGGGGGACAAGCGTGTAGAGGGCCTCGCGCGAGGTGCGCACCTCCTTGGGCTCTCTGCCAAAGACAAGCTCTTCGATGCAGTGGCCCATGGGATTCTCGCCCGCGGCGCTTACGTAGTAGGAGTTGCGCCCAACACGGGGGTTTATCTCAAGGAAGAGTGCCCGCCCATCACGCGGGTCGCGCTTTACGTCAACGCATGCGTAGCCGTGATAGTCCATGCCCTCGAGGAGCCGGCTCACCTGGTCGTATAGTTCTGGCACCTCTTGCGTGAGCATTGCCACGGAGTTTCCCATCAGGCTGGGTGAGTGGTCGTTGAGAATAGTGCGGGCTCCTGAGAGCAGGCTGATGCGCCCAGAGCGCGTCACGTAGACGGTGACGGTCTCGTTCATGGTGTCATCGCCGGGGACAAACTCCTGAACCAGGAAGGTGCCTGCGAATTCTGCCGAGCGCAGCTTCTTCCAAAGCTCGTCGAGCTGTGCCTGGCTGTGCATGAGGTAGACCTTCCGGAACCCCTGGGCGATGAACGGGGCGTACTCTGCCGAGAAGGACGGTTTGGCAACCACGGGAAAGGCGATCTTGCTCGGCGGAATTGTGGTGCCACCGGAAAGGTCGACGATCTCTGTTGCCGGGGTGGGAAGGTTCCGCTCGCGGCAGAGGCGGATGAAGCGGTCCTTGTGGGCAAGCGCCTCCACGGACTCGAGGGATGGGGTGGGGGTCACCACGTTTTCCGGTAGGCGTGCCTCCAGGCGGCAGACGCAGCCCACCACAGATTCGAGGTTGGTGATGAGAAGGACCTTCTGGTCTGCGTGGGCGGCTGCCGTCTCACGCACTACGCGCTCGACCTCGGCGTCATCAAGCCTGCTGACGCTTGCGCACTCAAAGATGCGAGACTTCGTGATGGCGTCGATGGGACCTTGAGAAGCGCATATGCTGCGAACCCCGCATGCCTCGTGGAACTCGCGGCCAAGCGCGTATGCGCCAATGTCGCCCCCCAGGATGAGAGGGACGAAATCGGGTAAGGCCATTGCATCTCCTAGCTTAAATGGGAACCACGTGCGTTTTGCAAACGCACCTTATACTACTCCTACTGTTGAAGTGTCCTTTTGGTGCCGAGGGGAGACGTGTCGCATGCTCTGCGAAGGTATGGCCCGTGCGGAAGGGAGTCGCGTGCCATGACAATCCGTGACCCCGGGGCCCGCCCCGACTTCGATGACGCGCGCTCGCTTGACGAGAGTCTGCCCGAGTTACGTCGCCAGGTGGACGACGCGCCTACGGACCCCGGCTGCTACCTCTGGAAGGACGCGCGCGGGCAGGTTGTCTACGTGGGCAAGGCCAAGAACCTGCGCGCCCGCCTGCGCCAGTACGTGACGCTCCAGGACGATCGTGACAAGATCCCCCTCATGATGCAGGTCGTGAGGTCGTTCGACTACATCGTGGTGGGCTCCGAGCACGAGGCCCTCGTGCTCGAGCGCAACCTCATCGCCCAGTACCACCCGTACTTCAACGTGGACTTCAAGGACGACAAGAGCTACCCCTACATCGCCATCACCGAGTCGGACGTGTTCCCGGCCATCAAGTACACGCGCGAGCACCACCGCAAGGGCACGCGCTACTTTGGCCCCTACACCGACGCCCACGCCGCGCGCGACACCATCGACACGCTGCGCAAGGTTGTCCCCATCTGCATAGCCACGTGCGCGGAGTGGAAGCGCTGTCGCCGCGAGCTGGAGCGCCGCCCTGACGAGGCGGCCGTGGCCAACCTGGCGCTTGCCCGCACGGGGCGGCCCTGCTTCGACTACCACATGGGTAAGGGCCCGGGCGTCTGCGTGGGCGCCATCGATACCGTCGAGTATGCCAAGCACGTGCGCCAGGTCGAGGACTTTCTCGCCGGGCGCCGCTCGCACGTGGTCTCGGCCGTTGAGGAGCAGATGCGCGAGGCCGCCGCGGACCTCGACTTTGAGCGCGCGGGCCGCCTGAAGGCGCGCCTCGAGAGCCTGAACGCCCTGGACGACCGCCAGCAGGTCATGTTCTCCTCGGACGTCTCCCTCGACCTTATCGGCTTCTACCGCGAGGAGACCATCAGCGCGGCCTGCGTCTTCGTGGTGCGCGAGGGCCGCACGGTGCGCACCGTCGAGTTCATTCTCGACAAGGGCGCGGACGTGGGGGAGGTCGAGCTGCAGGGCGGCTTCCTCAAGCGCTACTACGACGAGACAGCTGACATCCCCTCCGAGGTGGACGTGGACGTAGACCTGCCGGACGCCGAGCTCCTCTCGGAATGGCTTGCCGAGAAGCGCGGGCGCGCCTGCCACATCCATCACCCGCAGCGGGGCGAGAAGCGCCACCTCCTGGACATGGCGGTCGCCAACGCCCGCCATGCGCTCATGCGCTACATGGTGCGCACGGGCTACGCGGACGACCGCACCAACCAGGCGCTGCTGCAGCTCGAGAGTGCGCTTGCACTCGATGCGCCGCCCATGCGCATCGAGTGCTTCGACATCTCGACCCTCCACGGCCACTTTACGGTTGCCTCCATGGTCGTCTTTACCAACGGTCGTCCCGACAAGTCCCAGTACCGGCGCTTCAAGATCCAGACGCCGCTCACCGAGGCGAATGACTTCGTGAGCATGTCAGAGGTTCTCGCCCGGCGCTACGCGCCCGAGCGCATGGCCGACGAGCGCTTTGGCTCGCGTCCGGACCTGCTGGTGGTCGATGGCGGCAAGCCCCAGCTCACGGCTGCCATGGAGCAGCTCTCCTCGTTGGGGCTCGACATTCCCGTGTGCGGCCTTGCCAAGTCGGACGAGGAGGTCTTTGTCCCCTGGGACGAGACGCCCGTGGTGCTGCCCTCGGGCTCGGCGTCGCTCTACCTCATCAAGCAGGTGCGCGACGAGTCGCACCGCTTTGCCATCACCTTCCATCGCGAGCTGCGCGACAAGGCCATGACCGTCTCGGTGCTCGATGACGTGCCAGGCGTGGGTCCTAAGCGCAAGCGGGCCATCATGCGCCGCTTTGGGTCGCTCAAGCGCTTGCGTGCTGCGAGCGTGGAGGACATCGCCCAGGTCCCGGGCGTGCCCGCAGATGTGGCGCAGGCGGTCTTTGACGCCCTGCGTGCCTGGGACGAGGAGGCCCAGACGGTGGCGGAGAAGGCGCGTTAGGGCTAGCCTAATCAACAGTGGCGTGACCGTGGTGGCCGCGAGGAGAGGAGCTTCCATGGCTGTCAATCCGCTCGTCCAGCCCCTCAAGGGCAAGCTCATCGTGAGCGTCCAGGCGTATCCCGGAGAACCCATGCGCCACCCGGAGACCATGGCCCAGATCGCCCGCGCCTGCGAGCTGGGCGGTGCCGCAGCGATCCGCTGCCAGGGCCTCTCGGACATTGCCGCCATCAAGGGGCGCGTTGAGATTCCCATCATCGGCCTCTGGAAGGAGGGCCACGACGGTGTCTACATCACGCCCACGCTGCGCCATGCCGTGGCCTGCGTGAACGCCGGCGCTGACGTGGTGGCCATCGACGCCACCGACCGCCCTCGCCCTGACGGCCGCACCTTCGAGGAGACCGTCCGCGACCTGCGCGCTCAGTGCGAGACCATCGTCATGGCCGACTGCATGACTATCGAGGACATCCGTCGCGGCGTTGCCTGCGGCTGCGACATCGCGTCCACCACGCTCTCGCACAACAAGCCCGCAATCGACACCACGCTGGACGATGGTCCCGACCTCGCCCTTCTCGCCGAGGCCGCTAAGGAGTTCCCCGGCTTCCCCGTGATCTGCGAGGGCCACGTCCACACCCCGGCGGATGCGCGCGCGGCCATTGACGCTGGCGCGTGGGCCGTGGTCTCGGGTACCGCGATCACGCACCCCACGAGCATCACCAGCTGGTTCAAGGCAGCCATCGAGGCGTAGGGCATTCCTGGCAGACGGTAGTAACCCGGCCCTAGCGGCCACAAGAGAGGAGAAGCGTATGGCAGAGAACAACGGGTCTGGAACCGCGGCCCCGCTCGATGCGGCAGCCGCCGCAAAGGCAGCGTTTGCCGAGGTCACAGGCGAGCCCTTCCCCACAGACATCTACACGGCGCCGCAGCTCTCCTGGGCGGTCATCGGTTGCGGCGTGATTGCCAACCAGATGGCGACCTCGCTTGCCCTCTCCGGCCGCCATATCCGCGGCGTTGCCAACCGCACGCGTGAGAAGGCCGAGACCTTCGCCGAGCGCTACGGCGTGGAGCGCGTGTATAACTCGGTCGAGGAGCTCTACCAGGACCCCGACGTGGACGCCATCTACATCACCACGCCGCACAACACGCACATCCGCTACCTGCGCGGCGCCCTCGCGGCGGGCAAGCACGTCCTCTGTGAGAAGTCCATCACGCTCAACTCCGAGGAGCTCGACGAGGCCCGTGCGCTTGCACGCGAGAACAACGTGGTGCTCATGGATGCCACGACCATCCTGCACATGCCGCTCTACCAGGAGCTTCTCCGCCGTGCCAACGCGGGCGAGTTTGGTGCCATGAACCTGGCGCAGCTCAACTTTGGCAGCTACAAGGAGTACGGCGACCTCACCAACCGCTTCTACAACCCCAAGCTGGCGGGCGGCGCGATGCTCGACATTGGCGTCTACGCGCTCTCGCTCATGAGGCTCTTCATGGCAAGCCAGCCCACGGAGGTAGTCTCTCTCGCCAACCTGGCGTCGACGGGCGTGGACCAGACCTCGGGAATCGTATGCCGCAACAGGGAGGGGCAGATGGGCGTCCTTTCGCTCACGCTCCACTCTAAGCAGCCCAAGTGTGCGGTCCTGAGCTTCGACCGCTGCTATGTTGAGGTTATGGACTATCCCAGAGCCGACGTCGCGACCATCGTGTGGACGGAGGACGGGCGCCGCGAGGAGGTTCGCGCAGGTCGCTCGGGCTATGCGCTGTGCTACGAGATCGCCGACCTCGAGCGTGCGGTTGCTGGCGACGCCCGTGCGGCGGGCCTCATCGATTATGCCGCGGACGTCATGCAGATCATGACCCGCCTGCGCCGCGAGTGGGGCGTGGTCTACCCCGAGGAGCGCGCATAGGTGCTGGCTGCAGAAATGCGCCTTTCGGCGAGAAAATGCCGCCTGAGCGAAGGTTTTGTACGGAATCCCCTCCAAAACCCATGCTCGGGCGAGAAATTCTCGCCCGAGGGGCGCTTCCGTATGAAGTAGCTGCGATAACGTGCCTTCCGGCGCCAATTCCGCGCCGGAAGGGCGATTTCGTACGCAATCTCTGCGGTAACGCTGCTTCCGGCGCCCCGGACCCCCCGGACCAGCGGACCCCCGGACCCCCGAGACCCCCCGGACCAGCGGAGAATAGCTCCTTTTCTTAAACGGCGGTTGCGTTTGCCCAGGTGGCGGCCAACTGGATTAAGAAAAGGAGCAAAACTCCGCGAGGCGAGATGGACCAAAGGCGGGGAGAGACACGCTATCCCCATCCAGAACGCCGCCATTAGCGAGAGCCCCTTATCAAAAGCGCGTCTCTAAGGACGGCACTGCTGCATCTCGGCAATTTATTGCGCGTTTCTCCTCGGCCTAAGTACGTTTGCCCAAATAAGCCCAAAATTTCCAAGAAATATCGTGCATTATTTTCGGAACAGAGGAACATGAAGTTAGGGTTTGGGATCGGACGAGAGCAATCGGGCGCTGAAGGCAAAGGCTCCATCTCCAATATGGATTCACACTCTCAGCGAACGCCATGTCTGACCTGGGCACATGTTGGCAACGGGCACCATTTCAACCCATGGCACCTCTCTGCGGCAGAACTTATTGCACGTTTTTCCTAGGTCTGAGCATATTTGCCCAGATAAGCTCAAATTTTCGAGAAATAACGCGCAATAATCCCGCGCGAGAGCTTCGATGGTGAGGCGTGCGCCCCGCCCGCCGAGAACCCTTGGACGAGAACCCCGCCCGCCGAGAACCCCTGGACGAGAAGCGCGGACCCGGGGGAGCAACGGCACCCAGACCGCCACCCCAGCCGGGCGTCAACCCCCTATACTTGATGCAGTTGTCACCAAGAGCGGAGGAGGGACGAATGCCAGTCGAAACCACCGGCCAGACCATGCGGGACGCCGAGAGCCGCGACCGCGTCCCCGACATCGTGATCATCACGGGCATGTCCGGCTCGGGTCGCACCCAGGCCCTGCACTGCTTCGAGGACATGGGCTACTTCTGCATCGACAACCTACCTCCGCGCCTGGTCCCACAGCTTGCGGACCTCGTGGGCATCAACTCTGGTGTGGGCCGCCACCTGGCCGTGACCTGTGACCTGCGAAGCCAGGGCCTCTTCGACGAGCTCACGGACACCATCCGTCAGCTCGGCGAGCACGAGCTCTCCTGCAAGCTCCTCTTTCTGGACGCCTCCGACGAGGTTCTCATGCGCCGCTACAACGAGAACCGCCGCCGCCACCCGCTTGCCGTGCCCGGCGAGTCCGTCGAGCACGCCATCAAGCGCGAGCGCCGGCAGCTCAAGGACGCCCGCACGATGGCCGACCTCGTCATCGACACCAGCCGCATGCGCACCGCATCCCTCAGGGCCCGCCTCAACGCGGCCTTCTCCGAGCTCACCGAACAGCAGCTCCTCGACGTGAACGTCTTCTCGTTTGGCTTCAAGCACGGCATGCCCTCCGAGGCAGACCTCATGATCGACGTGCGCTTCCTGCCCAACCCCTTCTACGACCCAGAGATGCGCCACCTCACGGGCAATGACGAGAAGGTCACGCGCTTCGTGATGGACAACAAGATTACGCGCGACTTCATGGACGCATGGCTGCGCCTGCTCGACGTGGCCATGCCGGGCTACGTCGCCGAGGGTAAGGCGCGCCTGTCCATTGCCGTTGGCTGCACGGGCGGCCAGCACAGAAGCGTCGCCATCGCCAATGCCACGGCAGCCCACCTCAAGGCGCAGGGCTATCGCGTGAACCTCTTTCACCGCGACCTTCCGGAGGCGGTCGCTGCGGCTGCGCAGGACGCGGCCACAGGCGAGAGGTAGCCCATGTCCTTCACCGCCCAGGTAAAAGACGAGCTCTCGCGTATCGAGCCCACCACGCGCATGGCCGAGCTTGCGCAGCTCTCGGCACTCGTCCGCGTCTGCGGCACCATGAGCTTCCACGGCTCGGGGCGCTACTCCATCCGCATTGCCACCGAGACGGGCGCCGTGGCCCGCACCGTCATCAAGCTCACGCACCGCGTGTTCGACCTCGAGACATCGCTCACCGTGCGCCGCTCGGTCCTCCACAAAACGAGAAATTATCTCATCGAGATGCCCGAGCAGGACCGCTTGGCCAACGACCTCACCAGCCTGGGCATTCTCGTGCCCGGCCATGGCATTGCGCTTGGGGTTCCCGAGGAGCTTCTCAAGACGAGAGAGGCGCGCTGCGCCTTTGTGCGCGGTGCCTTCATGGCGGGCGGCTTCATAGCCGACCCCCGTGGCGACTTCCACCTCGAGATTGCGGTGACGGGGGAGGAGTTCGCCCGCGGCCTGGCAGATGTCATCTCCACGCTGGGTGCCTCCGTCCGCATCAACCGGCGCCGTGGCGCCTATGCGCTCTACCTCAAGAGCTTCGACGACGTGCTGTGCCTCCTGCGCGTGATGGGCGCCCAACGCATGGCGCGCGTGGTCGAGGTGGCGCGGGCGAGAAAGTCGGTCAAGAACGACGTCAACCGTCGCGTCAACGCCGAGGTTGCCAACCAGGCGCGCTCGTCTTCGGCTGCTGTGGCGCAGCTCGAGCTCATCGACCGTGCGGACGAACTTGTGGGCATCTCGCACCTCCCCCCTGCGGTGCGCGAGTTCTGCGTCGCGCGCAGGGAACACCCCGAGCTCTCGCTTGCGGCGCTGGGCGAGACCTTCGACCCCCCGGCGTCAAAGTCTGCCATGTATCACCGGCTGCTCAGATTGGAGCAGATCGTGGGCGACGAGGTTGCTGCCGAGAAAAACTGAGAACGTTTCCACATCAGAAAATCGACGTTCTATCTCATAAAAGCCCAGGTAAATTGCATCCCATACTATATTTTGCACAAAAAAGCGTCCACAATTTTGCCAGCGTTGCGGATTAGTCGTTTTAGATTGGCAAACGTGCGGTAGAATGTACCTAGCAATGACGTTTCGGCGTTGTTACATGGTCAGTCGGGGGGAGGCCCCGTCGGCCACTCGAAAGGAGAAAGCATGGCAGTTAAGGTTGCAATCAACGGCTTCGGTCGCATCGGTCGCCTGGCATTCCGCCAGATGTTCGGTCACGAGGGCTCCGAGATCGTCGCCATCAACGATCTTACGTCTCCCGAGATGCTCGCCTACCTGCTGAAGTACGACTCCACGCAGGGCAACTACTCCCGCGATCACGAGATCTCCGCTGGTGAGGACTCCATCACCGTCGACGGCAAGACCATCAAGATCTACAAGGAGGCAGACGCCAACAACCTGCCTTGGGGCGAGCTTGGTGTTGACGTCGTCCTCGAGTGCACCGGCTTCTACACCTCCAAGGCCAAGTCCCAGGCCCACCTCAACGCTGGTGCCAAGAAGGTCGTCATCTCCGCTCCCGCGGGCTCCGACCTCAAGACCATCGTCTACAACGTCAACCACGAGACCCTGACCGCCGAGGATGACATCATCTCCGCCGCCTCCTGCACCACCAACTGCCTCGCTCCCATGGCCAAGGGCCTGAACGACTTCGCCCCCATCGTCTCTGGCATCATGACGACCATCCACGCCTACACCGGCGACCAGATGATCCTCGACGGCCCGCAGCGCAAGGGCAACTTCCGTCGTAGCCGCGCTGGCGCGGAGAACATCGTCCCCAACAGCACCGGTGCCGCCAAGGCCATCGGCCTCGTGCTCCCCGAGCTCAACGGCAAGCTCATCGGCGCAGCTCAGCGCGTTCCCACGCCCACCGGCTCCCTCACCAACCTCTACGCCGTCGTTGACAAGGAGGTCACCGTCGAGGAGGTCAACGCCGCGATGAAGGCCTTCTCCGAGAAGATCCCCGAGACCTTCGGCTACAACGAGGACCAGATCGTTTCTCGCGACATCGTCGGCATGACCTACGGCTCGCTCTTCGACGCTACCCAGACCATGGTCAACCCGCTCGGCAACGGCCAGAGCCTCGTCCAGGTCACCTCTTGGTACGACAACGAGAACTCCTTCACCTCTCAGATGGTCCGCACCATCAAGTACTTCGAGAAGTTCGTCGCCTAGTCGACGCTTCGGTGAGGTAACTATGGGGCGCGGTTTGCAGCTTTCGGGCCGCGGCCGCGCCCCTATTCTTTGCACGTATCGACAATAAGGAGTGAACATGGCTTTCACCAAGAAGACCGTTCGCGACATCGACGTCGAGGGCAAGCGCATCATCATGCGCGTTGACTTCAACGTGCCCCTGAAGGACGGCGTCGTCACCGACGACACGCGCATCAAGGCCGCCATCCCCACCATCAAGTACCTCAAGGAGCACGGCGCCGGCATCGTGCTCATGAGCCACCTCGGCCGCCCCAAGGGCGATGGCCCCGAGCCCGAGCTCTCGCTCAAGCCTGCCGCCGAGAAGCTCGCCGAGCTTACCGGCTATGACGTGAAGTTCGTCGACGACACGTACGGCGAGAAGGCCGCTGCCGCCGTTGCCGAGGTCAAGCCCGGTGACATCCTGGTGCTCGAGAACGTCCGCTTCGACAAGCGCGAGAAGAAGAACGACCCCGAGATCGCCAAGAAGCTCGCCTCCTACGGCGACATCTTCGTGCTCGATGCCTTCGGCACCGCTCACCGTGCCCAGGGCTCCGTCGTCGGCCCCGCCGCCTACATCCCTGCCGTTGCTGGCTTCCTTCTCGAGAAGGAGGTCGACACCCTCACGTCGATCTTCGCCGAGCCCGAGCGTCCGTTCGTCGCCATCGTGGGTGGCTCCAAGGTTTCCTCCAAGATTACCGTGCTCGATCGTCTGATCGACTCCGCCGACACCCTCATCGTGGGCGGCGGCATGGCCTACACCTTCTTCCTTGCTAAGGGCTATACGGTGGGCACTTCCCTCCAGGAGCCCGACTACGTCGACGAGGCCAAGAAGCTCCTCAAGAAGGCCGAGGACAAGGGCGTCAAGCTGCTTCTTCCGGTCGACAACGTTGTCACCGACGACTTCGACAACCCCACCGTCAAGGAGGTCGTCGACTCCGACAAGATCCCCGACGACCGCATGGGCATGGACATTGGCACCAAGACCCGCGAGCTCTACGCAGATGCCATCAAGGGCGCCAAGACCGTCTTCTGGAACGGCCCCATGGGCGTCTTCGAGAAGGACGAGTTCGCTGACGGCACCAAGGCCGTTGCCGAGGCCGTGGCTGAGGTCAAGGCCAACGGCGGCACCTCCATCATCGGTGGTGGCGACTCCGTGGCCGCAATCAACAAGTTTGGCCTGGCTCCCAAGATGAGCTGGATCTCCACGGGCGGCGGCGCCTCGATGGAGCTCGTCGAGGGCAAGGCCCTTCCTGGAGTGGAGGCGCTTCTCGATGCGTAACAGGATGATCGCTGGTAACTGGAAGATGAACAAGACCTACGACGAGGGCGTTGTCCTCGCACAGGGTTTGGTCGACGAGCTCAAGGACGGCACCGGCTCGGTGGACGTCGTCGTCTGCCCGCCCGCCATTGACGTCAAGGGCGTCGCCGAGGTCATCCAGCAGGCAAACGCCCCCATCGCCGTGGGCGTCCAGAACGTCTACTGGGAGGAGAAGGGCGCCTACACCGGCGAGACCGCTCCCGACATGATCACCGCCGTTGGTGCCACCTACTGCATCATTGGCCACTCCGAGCGTCGTGGCTACTTTGGCGAGACCGACGAGGACATCAACAAGAAGGCCAAGGCCCTGATGGCCCATGGCATCGTGCCCATCTCCTGCTGCGGCGAGTCCCTCGAGGTCCGCGAGGCCGGCAAGCACGTGGAGTTCGTGGTCGAGCAGATCAAGAAGGACACTGAGGGCCTCACGATCGACGACCCCTCCAAGTACGTCGTTGCCTACGAGCCCATCTGGGCCATCGGCACCGGCAAGACCGCCACGGCCGATGACGCCGAGGAGGTCTGCGGCGCCATCCGCAAGACCCTCGCCGAGATCTTTGGCCAGGAGACGGCCGACGGCATACGCATCCTCTATGGCGGCTCCGCCAAGCCCGAGAACGTGGGCGGCTTCCTCGAGAAGGAGGACGTCGACGGCGCGCTCGTCGGCGGTGCCTCGCTCAAGGCCGACAGCTTTGCTGCCATGGTGAGGAGCGCCATGGCATAAGACAAAGGGACAGTCCCTTTGTCTCATTCGGCCCCGGTGCGGTATTCGCGCCGGGGCCTTTGTGCAATTTGGGGCAGAATAAGCACTGCCTCAGAAAGGTGGCGGAAGTTGCTTCTCGAGAAGTCGACATGGCCTGCGGTCGAGGCCTACTTTGCTGGCAATGACCTGGTAGTCCTTGGGTTTGGCAGTACGGAGAACCACGGACGACACAACCCACTTGGAACCGACTGGATGGCCCCCCAGAGGATACTTGAGCTCATGGAGGAGCGTCGGCCTGGCATTCTCTTTGGCCCAACACTTCGCTTTGGCTCGGCCGATCACTTCATCGACTATCCTGGCACGCTCTCGCTTGGCGATGACCTCCTCCACCAGGTGAGTGCCCGAATCTGCGACCAGCTCTACCATTACGGCGCGCGGCACTACTGCTTTGTGAACGGACATGGGGGCAATACCCGCGCACTCACGTTGACCGGCTACGGCCTCAACGATCGTGGCTGCCAGGTTGCCCTCCTCAACTGGTGGAAGCTTGCGGGTGAGCTTGATTCCGCGTGGGGCGGTGGCCACGGCGGAGCGCAGGAGACCTCTGCAAACCTCTGGATAGACCAAGGATCGGTTGATGTCTCTGCGCTTGGTTCCATGGACCTTGTGGATGACGGCGGTAGCGATATCAAGACAAAGGGATTCGATGTCGTCGAGTTTGAAGGGGTTCACCCTTCGCTCATCCGTCGCGCTCGCAGGTATGCCTCGAACGGATGGATAGGGAAAGACGATCCCAAGCAGGCGTCTGCGGAGTGGGGAGAGCAGATGCTCACCTCCTTTGCGGATTGGGCCGTGAAGTTCCTCGACGCCTTCGCTCAGTCTCCGCTGCCGGGCCAGATAGAGCGCTAGGCGAGAACGTCGAGGCTTCTCTCCACGATTGCACGGAGACCTTCTCTGCAGAAATGCGCCTTCCGGAGAGAAAATGACGCCCGAGCGGTTGTTTCGTACGGAATCCAGTACGAGATACGCCCTCCGGCGCCCTTTTAGCGCCGGAAGGGTCGTTGCCGCAACTATCGCGTACAAAAGAGTTCTTCCGGCGCCGTTTTGGCGCCGGAACGTGAGATATGGCAGCGCATGTGTCCGCGGTCTTCTCGTAGAAAATGATCTGGGCCCATCGGCATCAACCGGTGGGCCCAGGACTACTACATGATGACAAATGCAACTACTGCGCGGGCGTTGCGTCCCTTAGCTCGGGCAGGCGTGCGGCATCGACCTTGATGCCGGTGAACTTGTTCGAGGTCACCTTGTTCAGGGTCTTGTGGAGCATGGGGATGATGGGCATGTCCTCGGCCGCAATGGCGTCCGCCTCGTGCATGAGCTCGACGCGCTTGTCCTCGTCCACGGTCTTTCGCGCCTCGTCCAGCTTGGCGTCGAACTCGGCGCTGGAGTAGTGGGAGACGTTGTCGCCCACGCCGGTGTACATGAGCGGCTGCAGGAAGTTGTCCATGATGGGATAGTCTGCGGTCCAGCCACGAGATCCAAGCTGGAAGGTGCCGGCAACGTAGTCGTCGAGCATCGACGCGTATTCCTTCTGGTCGATGGTCACGTTGATGCCCACGGCCTTCCAGTCGCCCTGCAGGACCTCGAACTCGTTTGTCTTGTTGGACGAGGAAACCATGATGGTGAGGTCGATGCCGCGCATACCATCTGAGCCGGCGGGATAGCCTGCCTCGTCGAGGAGCTTGCCCGCCTTGTCCACGTCATAGGCGCAGTACTGCCACGTGGTCTCGTCGTTGCCCTTGATTCCCGGCGGGACAATGTCGCCTGCGGGCTGCGCAAATCCCTCGTAGAGGGTGTCGCAGAGGTTCTGGCGGTTGATGGCAAGAGACATTGCCTGGCGCACCCTCTTGTCAGAGAGGATGGGGTCGTTCACGTTGTACGCAAGGTATTCCGTGTACAGAACCTCGCCAACCATCGTCTGCTTGTTGGGGGTGCCGGTGTAGCCGTCGTCCGACTGCCCGTACTTCTCGACCGTCTCCTTGACGCGCCCCGCTGGAATGTCGCAGAGGTCGAGGTTGCCTGCCTCAAACTCGCGGAACGCCGTGTCGGTGTCTTTGTAGATGTTGAAGTGTACGGCGTCGACCTTGGCGGGGTTGTCACCGGCATAGTCCTCGTAGCGCTTCATGTTGATGTACTGGCCATCGTTCCAGGTGCCATCCATCTGGAAGGGGCCGTTGCCAACCGGCGCCTTGGAGTAGGTGTCGTAGTTGTCCTTCGCGCAGTCCGGGATGGGCGAGAGGGGCGTGCAGCACACCACAAAGGGGAAGTCTGCGTAAGGGCCGGTGAGCTCGACCTTGAGGGTGTAGTCGTCGGGGCAGGAAAGCCCCTCAAGCTCTTCGGCGTTACCGTTGACCACGTCGTCATAGCCCTTCACCATGGCAAGGTGGTACGAGACCACAGACGGCGCAGTGGTGGTCTTGGGGTTGCAGATGCGGTTCCAGGCGTACTGGAACGACTTGGCCGTGACGTCGGTGCCATCGTGGAACTTGAGGCCCTGCTTGATGTGGAAGGTCCACGTCGCGGCGTCGTCAGACGACTCCCAGGACTCGGCGACGCTGGGCTTCAACTCCTCTGTGTCATAGTCGTAGACCGTGAGCTGGTCAAAGAGCTGCGAGGCAACAGCCGTGCCGTTGAACTCCTCAATGTCGAAGGGGTCGATCGACGTGGGGTTCGTGATTGCGTAGTTGATGGTTCCTCCGGATGGTGCCTCCCCACTGGATGACTCTCCGCTGCTGGACGAGCGTTGTCCGCAGGCGCCGAGTCCTGCGGCAGCCATCGCGGCAGCTCCACCCTTGATGAAGGTGCGACGATCCATCGAATGACCCATCTTTTCCTCCCGCCGTCTGTCCCCATGCAGACGCCGCATGACCGCAGCGTCTGCTTTTCGAGAAAGATGTTCGTCCTGTTGGAGGAAAGTGTCTGAGGGCTGAAACACGCCTGAAGCAAATGTTTGCAGTATTGATACCTTTGGCCTGATTTTCCTACCGCTCGCCGACTGCAACTCGAAAGCCGCATGGCCGCACCTCGCTCGTGGACCCCACAAGAATGGGTGCGAGCATGACTGCCCGCACCCATCAAGAGGCACCGTCTCTAATGGCGAGAAGCTCCGCCCGTTCTGTCCGCTATTCCAGCGCGAGGAAGGCGCAATAGCCCTTGTAGGCCTCCCAGATGTCCGCCTTGCTGGTGACCTCCCAGGGGGAGTGCATCGAGAGCACGCCAATGCCGGAGTCAATGACGTTCATGCCATAGGTGGCAAGGATGTAGGCGATGGTGCCACCGCCACCGGCGTCAACGCGGCCGAGCTCGGCGGTCTGGAAGCGGACGTTTGCGTCATCCATCACGCGACGGATGAGGGCAACGTACTCGGCGTCGGCATCGTTGGAGCCAGACTTGCCGCTGCCTCCCGTGTACTTGTTGAAGGTGAGACCGCGCCCAAGGAAGCACGAGTTCTTTGCCTCGAAGACCGAGGAGTAGTTGGGGTCGAAGGCCGCGGAGACGTCACTCGAGAGCATGCGAGAGCGCTCGAGGCAACGGCGCAGCGCCAGGGGAGTACCCTGTCCGGCTGCCTCGATAAGCTCGGCCATGACATCCTCAAAGAAGCGGCTGCTCATCGAGGTAGCACCGCGGCTGCCAATCTCCTCCTTGTCAACAAGGATGGTGACGGCGGTGCGCTTGGGCGCCTCGCACGCAAGCTGGGCAAGAAGCGAGGGATAGGCGCAGGAGCGGTCGTCCTGGCCGTAGCCCAGGATCATCGAACGGTCCAGGCCCATGTCGCGCGCCTGGCCAGCGGGCACAATCTCAAGCTCGGCGGAGAGTAGGTCCTCCTCGGTGATGTCGTACTTCTCGGCGAGAATATCAAGGACGGTTGCCTTAACCGCTTCTTTGTCTTGGTCCTTCTCGGCGCCGTCGCTAGCTGCCCTGGGGCGGTTGCCCACAATCACGTCGAGAAGCTCGCCCTCAATGAGCTCGGACGCCTTCTTCTGCATCTGCTCACGGGCAAGGTGGGGGAGAAGGTCGGAGACGCAGAAGACGGGGTCCGATGGGTCCTCGCCAATCACGACCTTGATGACACTCCCATCCTTCTTGGCAACAACGCCATGGATTGCCAGAGGCAGGGTTGCCCACTGGTATGTCTTCACGCCGCCGTAGTAGTGCGTGTCAAGCGTGGCGATGTCGTTTCTCTCCTCGAGCGGGTTCTGCTTGACGTCCAGGCGGGGCGAGTCGATGTGGGCACCAAGGATGTTGACGCCCTGCTCGAGGGGCTCCGTGCCCAGCTCGATGAGCATGAGGCTCTTGCCGCGAACCGACGCGTAGACCTTGTCGCCGGCCGAGAGCTTCTCGCCTGCCTTGACAGCCTCCTCAAGCGGGCGATACCCATGTGCCTCCGCAAGCTCGATGGCGGTTGAGCAGCACTCTCGCTCCGTCTTATTCTCAGAGATGAACTTCCTGTACCCCTCGCAGAATTCAGTGAGCTGCGCCAGGTCCTTCTCGCCATAGCCCTTCCAGGCGTTTGGTCTCTCCATTCCTGCTCCCTTCCAAAGTCCTCGGGTAAGCTCCGGAGAAGACTGTATCACCCATGGAACTCGCGCCGTTCATCGCGCCGCTCGCCGGACGTAATCTGAGTTGTGAAATGAGAAAAACGATAAAACACGCGTATCACCATATGCTATGCTGAATCACATTGCATACAGCCCATCCGCTCTCGAAGGAGCCAGAATCCGTGAACGTCCTCAACGTCATCCTCCTTGTCTTGCTGTTCATCTCCGGCCTGCTCACCGTGGCTCTCGTCCTCATGCACTCGGGCAAGGGCACGGGCGTCTCTGACATGATTGCCTCCTCGCTCTACAATGCCTCCGCCGGCTCTGGCATCTGGGAGAAGAACCTCGACAGGCTCACAGTCATCACCTCCGTCATCTTCGTTGTGTGCGTCATCGTGATGGCGGTGACCTTCCCCACGGGAACCATCGGCCTGGCCGGCTAGGCCTTCTCGAAAAAGCGCTTTCATGCGGGACGGAGTGGCGTGTGCCCCCCGTCCTTTTTTGTCTGCATGCAAGGGTTTGGTTAACAGGTGGGACATTAAACCATCGAGTTGGCATCCTTAAACGCTTGCAAGCCTATGCTGGTGACATAAAGGCTTGTCACAAGGAGGATGCCACATGTACATGGAGAGAAGCACCTGGACGCAGGTTCGTGACTACTTCAAGGAGCACGACCTGGTGATTATTGGAGTTGGCTCGACGGAGTGCCACGGCAGGCACAATCCGCTGGGCACCGATACCATGGCGCCAGACAAGATCCTTGAGCTGCTGGAACAGCGCGACGGGACGTATCTTGTGGCTCCAACCCTTCCCTATGGCGCAACGGATGACCTTGTTGGGTACCCTGGCACGGTGAGCCTTGGCGTCCAGGGGCTCTACGACGTCCTTTCGAGTATCACGCGGCAGCTCAGAGCCTATGGCGCACGCCGCTTCGTCTTTCTCAATGGTCATGGCGGCAATGTTAAGTCGCTCTCGATGGCATCGATGGACCTGAACGATGCCGGCTGCCTTGCGGCGGTGGTCAACTGGTGGAGGGTTGCCCCGCAGCTTGATCCCGCATGGGGCGGCGGGCATGGTGGCGCCATGGAGACCAGCGCCAATCTCGCCATAGACCCGGCCTCCGTTGACATGTCGCAGGTGACAGACGAGAACCTGCTCCCCGACATTGGGGCCGACATGCCCTCGACGGGATGGAACAGCGTGAGCTTTGGCGGTGCGGAGGTGGAGTTCCCGCGCAGGCTTGCCCGCTTTGCAAGCTCCGGTTGGGTTGCCGAAGGCCACGACGACCATCCACGCGGGGCAAGCGCGGAGCTTGGCAAGGAGATGCTCGAGGGTACGGCTGCGTGGCTTCAGGAGTTCACGCACGCCCTCGAGGCAGAGAAGCTGCCCGAGCCAATCGACTTCTCTCGGGCAACGGAGCACCTCGACCAGTAGCGCACACTGCATAGCTGCATCTGTACCAGGCGTTCCCGCCTGCCGAGGGACGGGCGGACAACAAGGAGGAGAAATGCGCATCGAGCTGAGTACCTGGCCTGCCGTGAAAGACTACTTTGAGCAGGGAAACGACCTCGTCGTCATGGCCATAGGAAGCACGGAGGAGCACGGGAGGCACAACCCGCTGGGAACAGACACCCTTGCACCCAATCTGCTGCTGGAAAAGATTGATGCTGCCCTTGGCGAGGACGTGCTCATTGCGCCCACGATTCCCTTTGGCAACGCGGATGACCTCCTGGGGTTTCCGGGAACGCTCTCGATAGGCTATGACCTTCTCCGTTCGCTTGTCCGGACGCTCAGCATGCAGCTCTACGACTATGGAGCAAGAAGGTTCCTCTTCATCAACGGCCACGGCCCCAACATCAAGCCCATCTCAAGCGTGTGCGAGGAGCTCAATAGGCGAGGGTGCCTCGCGGCAAGGGCGGATTGGTGGCTCATGGCAGGCGAGCTCAACCCTGCGTGGGGCGGTGGCCATGGCGGGGCAGAGGAGACGGCTGCGGTGATGGCCGTCGACCCCTCGCTTGTGGATTCCTCCGAGCTTGGCCCCATGGCGCTTGCTAACGACATCTCCGACGAGCTTCCCACGTCTGGCTGGGACAACGTTGAGTTCAAGGGCGCCCACGTTGCCATTCCGCGTGACGCCTGCCGCTACGCCGGCAACGGCTGGATTGGCCCCGACGACCCAGCGGACGCCAACCCGGAGTGGGGAGGCCAGATGATGGACGGCGTGGCCAGCTACCTCGTCGACTTCATCGGCGCCCTCAAGCGCGCGCCGCTTCCCGCGCCCATGCCCGTCCGCACTACCAAGGCATACGGCGGCAATGGCGGCAAGTAACGTCAGCACGTACGCGATATTGGCTCCCAGGAGAGAGGCAAGTGGCAATGGATTTCAACGATAGCGAGGTCGTGGACCTTCTCGGCAGGCTCTCTAACGCAAAGTCCCCCTCGGGCTTCGAGGACGAGACCATAGAGGTCGTGCGCGACTTCTGCCAAGGGTGGGCAAAGGTCGAGACCAACAGCGTCCACGACGCACTCGTCACCCCCAAGAACTTTACAGGCGAGAAGCCCGTGCTCATGCTCGATGCCCACGGCGACGAGGTTGGAGGCATGGTCAAGTCCATCCGCTCCAACGGCACGATGACCTTCGTTGAACTAGGACGCTTCTCTCCCAACGTGCTCACCGGCCAGGACGTGCTGGTGAGAAACACGCTTGGCGAGTGGGTCCATGGCGTGATTGGCGTGAAGCCGCCCCACTTCATGAGCGCTGCCGAGCGCGCCTCCGGAGAGCTGCAGCTCATCCTGGACGTTGGCGCCACCTCCAAGGAGGAGGCGATAAACGTCTTCCATATGGGTATGGGCGAGCCTTTTGTCCCGGCCACCAAGTTCGAGTACAACGAGAAGACTGGCGTTGCGTTGGGGAAGGCATTCGACTGCCGCGCAGGAGTCACCGCAGAGCTCCTCGCCCTGCGCGAGCTTTCTAGCCGCACGGATCTACCCTTTGACGTTGTTGCCTCGGTGAGCTCGATGGAGGAGGTGGGGGAGCGCGGCGTGCTGGCAGCGGCGCTGCACTTCGATCCCATGGTCGCCTTCATGTTTGAGGGCTGCCCGGCAGATGACACGTTTACCATCCCCGATGACGTCCAGACTGCCTTTCGCCATGGCCCCATGTTTCGCTACTTTGACTGCTGCATGATTACGAACCCTCGCTACCAGCGCTTTGTCCTCAAATGTGCGGCGGAGGCGGGACTTGTCTGCCAAACGAGCGTGCGGGAGGGCGGCGGCACCGACGGCGGCCCCACCCACATGCTTGACATTCCCTGCGTGGTCGCTGGCGTTCCCAGTCGCTACGTCCACTCGGGAACCGCGCTGTGCACGCTCTATGACGTAAAGATGACGGCGGAGGTTGCGGTTGCCGTGGCCGAGCGGATTACTCCGGATGCCGTTCGCTCCTTTTAAGCGGGGCGTAACCCTTGGCAATCTGGGGTTACATTAACGAGTAATTACGTAGTCATTTCGTAAGTTTTTCTATTTACGTTCTTAACGTTACATGTAGACCATTCGTCCTTTATGAACACTGTTTAGAAACATTGACTCGCTACGCTAGGTCACAACATCAAGGTGGGACTTGGTGCTTTGGTATTCAAGTTGGCGTGGAAGAGGAGGAGCATATGGAAGACAGATTTGGCGGAGTCTCTCGTCGAGGCTTCATCAAGGGCGGCGTTGCCGCAGCGGCACTGGCCGGCCTCGCGGGATGCGGCAAGAATAACTCTGGAAGTGCGACTTCGGGTGGCTCTTCCTCTGATGCGGGAGCCAGCACGGGCGGCGTGCTGAAGTACTATATCAACGACCCCGTTGCCATCGACCCCTACAACACGCAGGAGTCCGAGGGCACCCAGGTTGCGAAGTGCCTGTTCGACTCCCTCACCAAGTACAACTACGACACCAAGGAGCTTGAGCCGGCGGCGGCCGAGTCCTGGGAGTCCAACGACGACGCGACCCAGTGGACCTTCCACATCCGCAAGGACTGCAAGTTCCACAACGGTGACACCGTGAAGGCAGAGGACTTCAAGCGCGCCTTTGAGCGCATCTGCGACCCAACGATGAAGACCCCCTCGGACGTTGCCTACCACCTCGACCCCGTAAAGGGTGCCAAGGAGATGCAGGCGGGCGAGGCCGACGAGATCTCTGGCGTCACATGCCCGGATGATTACACGCTCGTCTTTGACCTGACCACGCCCATGTCCGAGTGGCCGCTCGTCTGCGCCCACCAGGCGCTCGTGCCTGTTCCTAAGGCGGCGCGTGACGATCCCGACAGTTTCCTCGTTGCCCCCATCGGCAACGGCCCCTTCCAGATGGATGGCACCTGGGTCTCCGGCCAGTACATCAACGTCAAGAAGTTCGACGGCTACTACGGCACCCCCGCAAAGCTCGATGCCGTGAACTTCTCCATCCAGAAGGACCCGGATACCGCATTCAAGGAGTTCCAGGCCGGCAACATCGACTTCTGCTCCGTGCCCTCCGGCCGCCTTGGCGAGGTCGAGCAGCAGTACGGCACCTCCGATGACGGCTATACCGTGACGCCGAAGAAGCAGGTTCTCACCGGTGCTGAGGCCGCGACCTACTGGCTCATCTGCGAGATGGGAGACGAGAACCTTGGCAAGAAGGAGGTCCGCCAGGCGCTCAGTCTTGCCATCAACCGCCAGAACATCTGCGACACGCTCTTCGAGGGCTCCCGCAAGCCCGCTACCAGCTGCTTCCCGCCGCTGATTGACGACTCTCCCGACTCCACCTGGGAGTACTGCGACTACAATCCCGACAAGGCTAAAGAGATCCTTGATAGCGCTGGCTACACCGCAGACGCGGATGGCAAGCGCAATCTCACGGTGAAGCTCTCCTACAACTCCGGCGGTGGCCACGAGGACATCATGTCCATCATCCAGGGCGACTTCGAGGCTATTGGCGTGACCGTTCAGCAGAACTCCCAGGAGTGGGCTACCTACCTCACCGCGCTCGATGGCGGTGGCTTCCAACTTGCCCGAATGGGCTGGATTGCCGACTACCCCAATATGGACAACTTCCTGTACCCCAACTTCTACAGCACCTCGTCGAATAACTACGGCAAGTACTCCAACCCCGAGTTCGACAAGCTCGTCGAGGAGGCCCGCAAGGTCACCGACGAGGACGAGCGCAAGTCCGAGTACCGCGAGGCCTGCAAGCTCCTGGGCGAGGACATGCCGGTCATCCCCATCATGTTCTACGCGCACGACCACATTGGCTCCGAGAGGATTCAGAGCCTGTACTACGACCCGGCAGGCATTGCCCACCTAGGTGAGGCGAGCGTCCAGGCCTAGTCCCCACAAGCTCGTGCGGGGCATCGGGGCTCCGGTGCCCCGCCCTGTCTTTTATCGGCATCTATTCGCTCGTCCCATGCGGTGGCAGGGGAGTGACCATGGGAAAATACATCATCAAGCGCGTTCTGCAGTTCATCCCGGTGTTCTTGGGAGTCACGCTGATTCTGTTCTCCCTCGAGAACATCGTTCCGGGAGACCCAATCAGGTTGATTGCCGGCGACAAGAAGCTCGACCCCGTCACCGAGAACAACCTGCGCGCCTCCTTCCACCTCATCGAGACGAACGATGATGGCACAATCAAGTATGACGAGAACGGCAACACCATCGAGACCCCTATGTGGGAGAGGTACTTCCTCTACGTTGGTGGCCTTCTCCACGGGGACCTTGGCGTGAGCTACCAGAAGTCGGGCCAGTCGGTCTCGAGCATCCTGGCAGACAAGTACCCCTACACCGTGAGACTTGCCATTGTGGCAATCATCATGGAGGCGGTGCTCGGCATAGGTGCCGGCATAGTGAGCGCACTCAAGCGCTACTCATTCTGGGACATATTTGTAACGTTCCTCTCGGCCCTGTTCGTCTCCATGCCTGCGTTCTGGCTGGGCATGCTCTTGCAGTTGTTCTTTGGCGTTTTTCTTAAGGATGCGACCGGCGGTGCCTTCTATTTGCCCATATCAGGTGCCGGTGGGCCATATGCCGAATTTCAGGACTGGATGTACTACATACTCCCCGCATTCACTCTGGCAGCAATCTCAATGGCATATACGGCCCGCATAATGCGGTCTCAGTTGCTTGAAGTCATGAACCAGGACTACATCCGTACGGCAAAGGCAAAGGGCCTATCTCGTAAGGACATCGTCATCCACCACGCCCTCAAGAATGCGCTCATCCCCGTTGTCACTTACATTGGCATGGACTTCGGCGGGCTGCTTGCCGGTGCCATTCTGACCGAGACGGTCTTCAACTGGCCTGGAGTTGGCTATGAGACATACCGCGCCATCACCCAGCGCGACTGGCCCCTGGTGCTAGGCTCGGTTACCGTCATCGTGGTCGTGGTCATGGTCATCAATCTTGTCGTTGACGTGAGCTATGCCTTCCTTGACCCGCGCATCCGCTTTGGCGCACCAAAGAACGAGAGGTAGGCAGGCATGGCAGAAAACACCACACAGACATCTGGGGCACCAAAGGACGAGAACACCCTTGGCATCTTCTCCGCGAAGGCCGCCGCAGCTGCCGTCAACGCCCAAACCTCGTCCAGAACCATGTGGGGCGACGCCTGGAAGCGGCTTAAGCGCAACAAGCTGGCCGTGATTGGCATAATCTGGATTGGGATTGTCATTGTTGTCGCGCTTACGGCAGATCTCTGGGTCCCAGGCACGCTTGGCAATCCCACTGAGACCGACTCGGCAACCATGGCCCAGAACTCGAGGCTTGCACCGTCCCCCGATCACCCATTTGGTACGGACACACTTGGTCGTGATGTCCTGTGCCGCGTTATCTACGGTTCGAGGATCTCGCTTGCCGTCGGCGTTCTTGCAACTGCCATTTCGACCGTGCTGGGCCTCATCATGGGCGCACTTGCCGCCTATTACGGTGGCATTTGGGACACCATCATCATGAGGTTGGCCGACATCTTCTTAGCCTTCCCGTACACGCTCTTTGTCATCGCGATGCTTGCGGTCATTGGGCCGGGCATCCAGAACGTGTTTATCGCCATCGGCATCCTGGGCTGGCCGTCCATCGCCCGCGTGTTCCGTTCGGCAATCCTCACTGTCAAGGAGAACGACTACGTTGACGCGGCGCGTGCGATGGGCGCCTCCGACGCGCGCATCATCGCCCGCCACATCTTCCCCAACTCCGTGGCAGTCATCGTGGTCTACGCCACGATGAACATCGGCTCCGCAATCCTCACCGAGGCGGCCCTTTCGTTCCTGGGCATGGGCGTCCAGGCGCCCAACCCGTCCTGGGGCATTATGATCCAGGACGGAGCCACCTACCTTGCTACCCAGCCTTGGCTCATGATTATGCCCGGCCTCGCAATCCTTACCACAGTGCTTGCCTTCACCCTCCTGGGCGACGGTCTGCGCGATGCCCTCGACGTCAAGATGAAGGATGCCTAAGCCATGTTCGAGAAGAAGACTAGAGTGCAGATGCACCTCAAGGACCAGCCCGTCCCCGAAGGAGAGCACCTTCTTGAGGTCGACGACCTCAAGATGTACTTCCACACGCAGGACGGCGTGGTCAAGGCCGTGGACGGCGTGTCCTACACCCTCGACCGCGGCGAGACGCTCGGCGTGGTGGGCGAGTCTGGATCGGGCAAGTCCGTCACGCACCTCACCATCATGGGCCTCATCGACATGCCCCCGGGACGCATCGAGGGGGGTGACGTTCGCTACCGTGGCCAGTCCCTCCTCAAGATGAGCGAGGAGCAGATGCAGGACATCCGCGGCAACGACATCGCGATGATCTTCCAGGACCCCATGACCTCGCTGAACCCGGTCTACACCATTGGTCGCCAGCTGGGCGAGGGCATGCGCCTGCACCGCGGCTACTCCAAGGATGAGGCACTCAAGCGCTCCATCGAGCTTCTCGACATGGTGGGCATCCCCAACCCCGAGCAGCGCGTCAAGGACTACCCGCATCAGTTCTCCGGTGGCATGCGCCAGCGCGTCATGATTGCCATGGCGCTTGCCTGCGACCCCGACATCCTCATCGCCGACGAGCCCACCACGGCCCTCGACGTGACCATCCAGGCGCAGATCATCGAGCTCATGCGCGAGATGCAGAAGAAGAACGGCAACGCCATCGTGATGATTACCCACGATCTGGGCGTTGTTGCCGACGTTGCCGACAAGATCATGGTCATGTACGCGGGGCATCCCGTGGAGTTTGGTACGGCCGATGAGATCTTCTACAACTCCACGCATCCCTACACCTGGGGTCTCATCCGCTCGATCCCCGATCCAGTCATGACCGAGAAGCACCCGCTCACGCCCATCAAGGGCAACCCGCCCTCGCTCGTGACGCTGCCATCTGGCTGTGCGTTCTCGCCGCGTTGCCCGTATGCCACGGACAAGTGCCGCTCCGAGCGTCCTGGCCGCATCATGGTTGGTCCCAATCACTATTCCTGCTGCCACTACGCGCTTGACAAGGACTTTGTCACCAAGAATGCCCCCAAGACGAGCAGGACCACGGCAGCAGCGCCTGAGCTGGCCGAGAAGGGAGGCGAGGCGTAATGGCAGAGCCTCTCCTTAAGGTCGAGCACCTCACCAAGGAGTTCCCGGTAGACTCGAGCGTCTTCTCTCGCGAGAAGCGCAAGGTCTCCGCCGTGAGCGACGTGAGCTTCCAGATCTATCCCGGCCAGACCCTTGGCCTGGTCGGCGAGTCCGGCTGCGGCAAGTCCACCACGGGCCGCTGCATCATGCGCCTCATCGAGCCCACTTCCGGCAAGATCACCTTCGATGGCAAGGACGTCACGAAGATGAACCGCAGGGAGCTCAAGGCCATGCGCCGAGACATGCAGTACATCTTCCAGGATCCCTACGCGAGCCTCAACCCGCGCATGACCATCGGCGAGATCGTCTCCGAGCCCCTCGTCATCCACAACGTGATGTCGGACAAGGCAGAGCGCACCAAGTACGTTGCGTCCCTTCTTGACATGGTTGGCCTGAACCCCGAGCACATCAACCGCTACCCGCACGAGTTCTCGGGCGGCCAGCGCCAGCGCGTGGGCATTGCGCGTGCGTTTGCCTTAAAGCCCAAGCTTATCATCTGCGACGAGCCGGTCTCGGCGCTTGACGTTTCCATCCAGGCGCAGGTCTTGAACCTCCTCGCTGATCTTCAGCGGGAGTTTGGGACGGCCTATCTCTTTATCGCTCACGACCTCTCGGTGGTGCAGCACGTCTCTGATCACGTTGCTGTCATGTACCTGGGCAACCTCATGGAGTACGCGGACTGGAAGGAGCTCTACGAGAAGCCCTGCCATCCCTATACGCAGTCGCTCCTCTCGGCGGTCCCCGTGCCCGACCCCGACATCCAGCACTCGCGCAAGCGCATCATCCTTGCCGGCGACCCGCCGTCGCCCATCGACCCGCCCTCCGGCTGCCGCTTCCACACGCGCTGCCCGCTTGCTACGGAGAAGTGCGCCAAGGAGCACCCGGACTTCTGCGACCTTGGCGGCGGACACTTCTGCGCCTGCCACTACGGTCAGCCGTTCCCCATCAAGGATTCGTCGATCGAGCTTTAGATAACCCATCAGTTCTTGAATCAATTCGCCCCGCGTCTCGACCCAAGGTCACTGGCGTGGGGCGTTTTGGTCGTTTGGTTTCCATTCTGTTTTCCGTTGTGTAACGTGGACGTGGTGCTAGACTACCCCATGTTGTGTCGTGCTGCGTCAGACCCACATGGCGTTGCGTGACACGCAACACGTGGGTGGCCATATGGCGAAAACTCGTCCCTTTTCGTTGTGCCAGGGGGACTGCGCACCGTATGGCTCGGGCGAGCGGAACCCCCAAGGGGCGTGTCGGCACGGGCTGCCGGCACCTCTCCTTTGGTTGCGCGAACGGCACAAAGGAGTTTCGATGGCACGATTTTTAGGGTACCTGGCCAAGAGGATCGTCAACTACATTGTGATGATCTTCGTTGCGACCTCGCTTACCTACTTCCTCGCGTGCGCTTTCATGAGCCCGCGCTCGAACTACGAGTCGCGTACGCCGCGGCCGTCCCAGGAGTCCATCGAGGCGTCCCTGGACAAGGCCAACCTCAACGACAAGACCCCGGTCACCGAGCGCTACCAGCGCTGGCTCTCGAACATCGTGACCGATTGGAACTGGGGCCTCTCGCCTGCAGGCGACTCGGTGAACAACGAGATTTCGAGCCGTATTGGCGCTTCGGTCAAGCTCATGCTCCTCTCGACGATCCTCTCCATCGTGATCGGCGTGAGCCTGGGCGTCTACACGGCGCAGCGGCAGTATCAATGGCAGGACAGGTTCTGGAGCGGCCTAGCCTCGGTCTTCCTGGTCATCCCCACGGTTGTTCTCGCCATCCTCATCGTGTTCTTTGCCATCGAGATAAACCAGCAGACGGGGCAACGCATCTTCTACGTCACGGGACTCTCGAGCTATGACGGGCCCAACTTCTTCATTGGGCTGATCGACTTCCTGCAGCACATCCTGCTGCCCACGATCGTCCTCACCATCATCAGCTCCGTGGGCTACCACCTTAACCAGCGCACGTACCTCCTGGACGAGATGCACGCTGACTACGTGCGCACGGCGCGCGCCAAGGGCCTCACCAAGAAGCAGGCCATCCGTAAGCACGCTCTGCGCGCCAGCCTCATTCCTACCTCGGTGAACGTTGCCTTCTCCATCGCGAGCATCTTCACCGGTGCCGTCATGACCGAGAAGATCTTCGCCATCCACGGCATGGGTGAGTACTTCATCAACTGCATCAATAACAACAACATCAACGGTGCCGTCGCGGTCGCCGCCTTCTCGGGCGCCTGCACGCTCGTGGGTGCCCTGCTCGCGGACCTCTTCGCCGCGGCGCTCGACCCCCGCATCAAGATGAGCTAGGAGATGGCAATGGAAGAGCAGAACAACAAGAACGAGCAGCTCACCAACGCCCAGCTCGAGCTCCAGGCCGACGCTGCCGGCCCCAGCGAGGTCAAGCGCATCAGCTACGCAAACCTCATCGCACGCAGGTTCTTCAGGCAGAGAAGTGCTGTGGTGGGTCTTACCATCCTGGGCATCCTGGTGCTTCTCGCCATCTTTGGGCCCCTCATCTGCAAGTTCGGCTATACGGACCCCGACTTCACGGCCATCAACGTTGCGCCCAACGCGCGCCACTGGTTTGGCACCGATGGCGGAGGCTTTGACCTCTTTGCCTGCGTGGTCCACGGCCTTGGCCGCTCCCTCGTGATCGGCCTCACCTACGCCATCCTCACGACCGCCATCTCGGCCATCGTGGGCACGGCCATCGCCTACGCGCGCGGCTGGGGCGAGAAGATCGGCATGTGGCTTCTGGACATGCTGCTTGTCATCCCGAGCTTCCTGCTCGTGGCCATGGTCGTGCGTGCCGCATCCGGGACGCAGGGCTGGCTCATGCTCATCCTCGGCCTCACGGCCTTTGGCTGGATCGGCTATGCGAGGACGCTGCGCACCATGGCGCTCTCGCTGCGCGAGCGCGACTACGTGCGCGCGGCCAAGTACATGGGCGTGCCCTCGATCAAGATCATCGTTCGCCACCTGATCCCCAACCTTGGCTCGATCCTGGTCATCGACACGGTCCTCGGCGTCATCAGCGGCATCAACTCCGAGACGGCCTACAGCTTCCTTGGCCTGGGCATCAAGGCGCCCGACACCTCTCTGGGCTACATCCTCTCGCAGGGCTCCTCCGCCATGCTCTCCGCCCCGTGGATCGTCCTCATCCCCTCGGTCGTCCTCATCGTCCTGTGCGTGAGCATGCAGCTCATCGGCGACGGGCTGAGGGACGCCTTCGACCCCTACTCCCGCGCCGCGGGCGAGGTGGCCGACGAGGAGTCCAAGAAGGACGAGGCCGAGAAGGCCACCGCGGCTGCTGGCAGCACCGCCGCCGGATCCGACCACGAGTAGACGGAGAAGCACGCATGTCTGACACCAACAGCACCACAACCATGGACGACACGCTTCGCTACGAGCTGCTCGAGTCCAACGGACCCAAGGGCGCGCCGACCGGCGACCCCGTCATGAGCGTTCGCAACCTGCGCGTCTCCTTCAACACCGAGGCCGGCGTGGTCCACGCCGTGCGCGACGTGAGCTTCGACCTCTGGGGCGGGCGCACGCTGGGCATCGTGGGCGAGTCCGGCTCGGGCAAGTCTGTCACGGCCCTCTCGCTCATCGGGCTTCTCGACGATAACGCCCACGTCACGGGCTCGGTGAAGCTCAACGGCGAGGAGCTCATCGGCAAGAGCGACGAGGAGATGTCCAAGATCCGCGGCGCGCGCATCTCGATGATCTTCCAGGACCCGCTCTCGGCCCTGACGCCCATGTTCTCCATTGGCGACCAGCTTGCCGAGGCGCTTCTCATCCACAATCCCGAGATGCCCAAGGATCAGGTGCACAAGCGCTGCATCGAGCTGCTCACCCTGGTGGGCATCACCGATCCCGAGAACCGCCTGGACGCATACCCGCACGAGTTCTCCGGTGGCATGCGCCAGCGCGTGGTGATTGCCATCGCTATCGCGAACAACCCCGACATCATCATCGCCGACGAGCCCACCACCGCCCTCGACGTGACCATCCAGGCACAGATCCTGGACATCCTTAAGGTCGCGCAGAAGGAGACTGGTGCCGCCGTCGTGCTCATCACCCACGACCTGGGCGTTGTTGCCGGTACCGCGGATGACGTGATGGTCATGTACGCCGGCCGGGCGGTGGAGCGCGCGAGCATCGACACGCTCTTCGAGCGTCCTTCTCAGCCCTATACCATGGGTCTTCTCGGCGCCGTGCCCAAGCCCCACGTGGCGGCCGAGCATCGCCTGGTTCCCATCAAGGGCAATCCGCCCTCGCTTGCGGCCATTCCCGCAGGCTGCCCCTTCTCGCCGCGCTGCCCCATGGCAACCGACGAGTGTCGCAAGACCGAGCCCGAGCTTCTGCCCATCGAGGCGGGGGAGGGTCACCTGGTCTCGTGCCACCACATGGACGAGATTCGCGACAAGCACCTTACCTACGCGGACGTCTACCCGGCGCTCGAGCCGTTGCTGCCCAAGTGGGCCGACGTCCCGCGCGACAAGCGACCTGTGGTGCTTGAGGTCAAGGACCTGGTGAAGACCTTCCCCATCCAGGGCAAGGGCCTCATCCGCAGGAACAAGGGGACCATGACGGCGGTCGACCACGCCTCGTTCACCATCCACGAGGGCGAGACGCTGGCACTTGTCGGCGAGTCCGGCTCGGGCAAGTCGACCACGCTCATGCAGATTATGGACCTTGTGGTCCCCGAGGAGGGCACGATCACCGTCCTGGGGAAGCAGACCTCCGAGCTTAAGAGCGCCCGCGACCGCCGCGAGCTGCGCCGCAACCTCCAGATCATCTTCCAGGACCCCATGAGCTCGCTCGACCCGCGCATGCCCATCTACGACGTGCTGGCAGAGCCCCTCGAGGCGCAGGGCTGGGACAAGAACAAGATCAACAAGCGCATCGGCGAGCTCATGTACCTCGTGGGCATCAACCCGGACTACGTCGACCGCTTCCCGTCGCAGTTCTCCGGCGGCCAGCGCCAGCGCATCGCCATCGCGCGCGCCCTCGCCACAAGCCCCAAGCTGCTCCTTCTCGACGAGCCCATCGCCTCGCTCGACGTGTCGATCCAGGCAGGCATCATCAACCTGCTCGAGGATCTGCAGGTGCAGTTGAAGATCTCCTACCTCTTCGTTGCGCACGACCTCGCCGTGATTCGCCACATCTCCGACACCGTGGCCGTCATGCACCTGGGCAAGATCGTGGAGTACGGCGATACCGAGGAGGTCTTCACCAACCCCCAGGACCCGTATACCAAGGCACTGCTCTCCGCCATCCCCATCCCCGATCCCAAGGTCGAGCGCACGCGCGAGCGCCTTGTGTACAGCGACGGCAAGCTCATTCCCGCTTCAAGCCTGATTCCAACCTCGCTCAAGTAGCACGTTTCGCCGAGCAACTGTGCGTTGTGGCTGTCTTGCGGGCCCGGACTTCCGGGTCCGCTTTCTTGTGCCAACCGAACATTTGTGGCGGAATCATTGCGTGTAGGTTTCTAAACGCAATTCGAAATCGTTGCGATTTCATTACTTAATGCCAGTCTGATACCATTCTTACTGGTTCATTACGAACCGGTATCATCCGAGAGAACGGGAGAGAACATGTCTGTTTCCAACCTTTCGCGTCGTGCCTTCCTGGGCATGAGCGGCAGCGCCGTCGCGCTGGCCGGCCTGGGCCTCGCGGCATGCGGGTCCGACTCCTCGTCCAGTGACAATGCCAATGCTACCGGCACTGCCAACAGCACTGATGTCACCGGCGTCGAGCCCCAGAACGGCTCGCCCGCAACCACGCCGCTTGACCAGCTGCCGCTTCCCGAGAAGGGCAAGGTCTACAACAACCCGCTCGACCGCGACCAGATCCAGGACGGCGGCACCCTCACCCTTCCCGCCGGCGAGATTGGCCCCAACTGGAACTACCTCTCCATCGAGGGCAACACGCAAGAGATGCACAACATGTGGGACTGGTACATGCCCACCAACCTCTTCACCTCTGACGCCACCGCCTCCAAGTTCGAGCCTAACCCGAACTTCGTGACCAAGGCCGAGACCACCGATGAGGGCGGCAAGCAGGTCCTGACCCTCGACCTCAACCCCGACGCCAAGTTCAACGACGGTACCCCCATCGACTACCGCGCCTTCCAGGCCGTGTGGACCGTCATGAACGGCACCAACCCCGACTACACCCCCGCCGCCACCGACGGCTACGACCGCATCGAGTCCGTCGAGAAGGGCGAGTCGGACAAGCAGGTTGTTATCACCACCTCCAACCCGGTCTATCCTGCCGAGGCCCTCTTCAACCTGGTCATTCACCCCGATGCCGCCGACCCTGAGGTCTTCAACAACGGCTGGAACAACAACCCCCACGCCGCTGAGTGGGGCTATGGTCCCTATACCGTGGACTCCTTCGACACCACGCAGGTCACTTTTGTCCCCAACCCCAACTGGTGGGGCGACGCTCCCAAGCTCGAGTCTGTCACCTACAAGCAGATGGACTCCCAGGCGCTCTTCAACGCCTTCAAGAACGGCGAGATTGACGCGACTGGCACGGCCCAGAGCGGTTCCCAGGAGATGCTCTCCAACTTCTCCAGCATGGACAACGCCGAGATCCGTCGCGCCAACAGCCTCTCCATTGCCAACATCGAGATCAACTCCACGCGTGGCGTGCTCGCCGACATTGCGGTGCGTAAGGCCTTCGTGCAGTGCCTCGACATCCCCACGCTGCGCTCCGTTGTGTTCCAGGGCGTGAACTGGGAGGAGGACGTCCCGGGCTCGCTGCTCACCCCCGTCTGGGCTGACGGCTACGAGAACAACATGCCGGACGATGTCACCAGCCTCACCACTGCCGACGAGCGTACCGCTGCGGCAAAGAAGACCCTCGAGGACGCTGGCTACGCTCTCGACGACGACGGCTACTACGCCAAGGACGGCACCGAGGTCGCTTTCTCCTTCACCACGTTCGGCGACTCCAACACGGTGAAGAACCGCGCTGCCGCCATCATCAAGATGGCCAAGGACGCCGGCATCAAGATCGACCAGGACGCCAAGCCCTCCTCTGAGTTCTCCACCACGCTCACCAGCGGCTCGTGGGACATCTGCCTCTTCGGCTGGGTCTCCACGCCCACGTCAGTCTGGAACGGGCCGCAGATCTACGGCTCCGACTCTCCGTCGAACTTCACGCACCTGGGCAGCGCCGACCTCGACGCCGAGCTGGCCAAGATCATCTCGATCGAGAACCACGACGACCAGATGAAGGCCCTGAACGCCGCCGAGAAGGAGGCACTGGCCTCCTATGGCTTCGTGCCGCTGTACGCCGGCCCCGACGTTGTCGTGACCAAGCAGGGCCTCGCCAACTACGGCCCCGCGCTGTACCTCACCGTGGCGAACGAGAACATCGGCTGGGCGAAGTAGTTCGGCTGTAGGCTAAGGCGCGTTTACTGCGGCAGCTGAAGCTTTTGGGCCCCTCCGGCGAGCATTCGTCGCCGGAGGGGCTCTTTTGTCGGCGTGGCGTATGGGACCGCGTCTCTGGCGTCAGGCAGGCGAGAGGGTCTTCTCGCTGGCGCCCTCTCTTGACGTGCCGCGTCATTTCGCCGTTTAGGAATTTTCCGAACGTTTAGACAGCCTTAAACGGCGAGATCTCGCGGCGTTGCAGGAAAGGCGCGGAATCCGAACGGTTAAGCCGTTCTAATCGTTCGGGAAAAACCTAACCGGTGAAATCGCGCGGCATTGGCGAGAGGGTAGGACCGTCTGACGACAGGAGTAAGCCCTGTCCCTTTCGGCACATTTTTGGTCTGGCGAGAAAAACTTGCGATTCGCGCTTGCCACTGCGCGAGCGTGTGTTAAGATACTCCTCGCGTTCAAGGCGCACGTCGGAGTGGCGGAATTGGCAGACGCGCTAGCTTGAGGTGCTAGTGACTGACTAAAAGGTCGTGCGGGTTCAAGTCCCGCCTCCGACACCACGAGCGTTCGCGGGTCCCCGGAAACGGGGGCCCGCTTTTTTGTGTCGAGAAGGGCTGCAGACGATACGTTGCGTACGTGTTTCTCGATACACATTCGTGAACGAATCTGTGACGCGCGCAGGTCGATACACGTTCGCACGACGAATGTGTATCGATGGGATTTTGTTGCCCGGCAACAAAATCCCGCGGCGGCGGGATCCGGGGGAAATCGCCCTTCCGGCGAGAAAACGGCGCCGGAGCGGGGACTTCGGACGGGATTCCGTACGAGACGCGCTCTCCGGCGCCAATTCTGCGCCCAAGAGGCACTTCCGTGCGAGAAGAGAGCGGTTTCGCACCCGCTGGCGCCAGAATGGTGCCTGAAAGGCCCCTCTCGCACGCAGTCGCCGCCGTAACGCGCCCCAGGCGTCCCCCAACCACGCCTTGCGCCATTCGTAGCCCGCTCGAAACCAAGATGAAAACTGAAAGCGCGACCATGTCCCTCATAGTTCCTTGTCGGTCGCGATGCCGTCGCAGGCGTCGCAGCACTACCGGGAAGGGGAGCGCCATGGAGAGTGCGATGATCGACCAGCTGACCGTCTGCCTGCCCAACGAACCGGGAAAACTCGCCCAGATGAGCCGGGCCATGGGTGCGAACAACATCCAAATTCACGCGCTCATGGTGGCGGACACCACGGACTTTGGCATCATACGCATCGTGTGCGACCGCCCGCAGGACGCCCTCTCGCTGTTGCTCGGCCTTGGTTACGATGCCACGCTCACGCAGGTCGTTGGCATCGAGGTCTCAGACGTCCCTGGCGGCCTTGGGGTCCTCCTCGACCATCTGGCCTCGGCCGACCTCAACGTGGAGTACGCTTACACCTGTCCCATGGGCGGTCGAACCGTCGACATTGTGAAGGTCACGGGAGAGCCGCTTGCCATCAAGCTGCGCGAGAGCGGCCTTATGATGGTCTCGGCGGAGGAGCTCTGCACCCCGCGCCAGATCGTGTGAGCAGGCCTGCCGCCCGGGATTGTGGTTTCGAGGAAGGGGCGGCACGTGGCAAAGAACGCACTCAGCACCAAGCGCGTGGAGGGCATCGGCGAGGGCAGCCTTGCTGCCACCTTTGCGCGCCTCCTCCAGCTTATCTCAGAGGCTGTGGTGGCTTTTGACGGAGCAGGGAAGGTCCTTCTCGTCAACGACCAGGCAACGTCTCTCCTGCCGCACGGGGAGTCCGAAAGCCTTGTTGGTGCCGATGTACGTGCGCTCTTTCCGCCGGCGGGCAGCTTCGATCCAGAGGCACCCTTCTCGACAGACGCGCTGCCGTTTCCCGTCGAGGGGACGCCGGCAGTTGTGACCATGGCCTCTCTGGTGGGGGAGCCCATGCGCCTGAGGGTCCGCTGCGACCGCGTGCAGGCGGCAGGCGAGACGTACGTGTTGGTCGCGCTTCCGGCCGAGAGCGAAAGCCTTGAGGCGCATCAGGGCGAGAGGGACTTCGAGGACCTGCTCCGGGCAAACAAGCGCCTGGCAGGCGCCCTGCGCATCGTTCTCGACACGCTGGACTCGCGCGACGTCGAGACGCTCTTCTCGCGCGTGCTCGAGGAGATCACGCAGACCATGGACGCCGACGCCACGATCGTCTACCTGGCCGAGTCCGACGGTTTCCACCTGAGGGGCTTCTCGAAGTCGCTCGAGGGCGCCCGGGTGCCGCACTTCATGGCGTATGGCAAGTCAGTCGAGACCCTCGCCACGCGTGCCGGCCACGCCCTGCGACTGCGCGTGAAGCCCCCGCAGCCGCAGGAGCTGCGCCAGGGCAAGATTCGCGTGAGCGAGGTCGTGGACGAGGAGACCCGCGAGATCTTGCGCATCCGCAAGAGCCTGCTGCCGCCCTTCGCGAGCTTCTTTGCCGTGCCCGTGTGGTTTGGCGGCCACGTGATAGCCATCATCGAGGTGGGCTGGTCGCGTCCGCACCCTCTGGGGGCAGACGACGCGCGTCTCCTCGACTCCGTTGCTCACTACCTCTCGGTGCAGCTCATGGGCGCCTTCTCGACCATGCGTCAGCAGCGTGCGGAGCGTCTCGCGCAGCGCGGGTCCGAGCTGCGCGAGGAGCTTCTGGATGCCTCCGAGGCTGACGAGGACCTGGCCTCCCGCACCGAGCAGTCGTTTGTTCAGGCGGCCGAGGAGCTTGACGCCGTCTACGTGCGCCTTGAGGAGAACGTCCACCAGAGCGTCTTGGTGGCCGAGTTGCCCATCGCGGGCATGCGCGCCGTGCCTATCGACCTCGATGCCGTCGAGAAGGGCCACGTGGAGGATAACGTGGCCGTGGTGCCGGTGCAGGCGGGCACGCGCGTCTTTGACGTCCTGCGTGATCTGGGGGAGCCCTGCGTGGGTGCCCTTGTGGACGCTGGTAAGCTCGCGGGCGAGAGGCGCTGCTGCCTTGTGCTGCGCCCCGATGGCGCCGAGCCCCTTGATTCCGGCGAGCTTTCGTTTCTCGGCACGCTTGCCGGCGACGTGCGTGACATCTTCCTGGGCGAGGAGAGGCGCGAGAAGGACAAGCGCATCTCTCAGGCGCTCCAGACGGGCATGCGCAACGTACTGCAGCGCGTGGACGGGCTCACGGCGCAGGGGATCTACTCCTCAGCAACCGAGTCTGCCTTCGTGGGCGGTGACTTCTACGACCTCATCCGCCTGCCGGGGCGGCGAGCCTGCGTGATTATGGGTGACGTCTCGGGCAAGGGCGTGGAGGCGGCATCGGTCTCGGCGGCTGTCAAGACTGCCCTGGGTGCGTACTCCTGGGAGGGACTTGCACCGGCGCGCATGGTGCGCTCGCTCAACGAGTTCCTTCTCGGCTTCTCGCGCATCGAGACGTTCGCGACGCTCTTTGTGGGCATCGTGGACCTTGCGGCGGCGAAGCTCACGTACTGCTCGGCGGGGCATCCGCCTGCGGTGCTCGTGCGGGCGGCAACGCGCCAGATTGACCTTCTCGACGTGCAGTCCGGCGTCGTGGGGGCCTTTCACGACATGGAGTACCGCGACGGCGTGGCGGCGCTCTGCGAGGGCGACATCCTCTTCCTCTACACCGACGGCACCACCGAGGCGCGCTCGCCCTCTGGCGCGTTCTTTGGCGAGGACGGGCTCCGCGACATGGTTTCCGCCGAGACCGCGGGGAGCTTCGAGGGGATTCTCGACCGCTGCCTCGCGCGCCTTGACGACTTTACCGGACGCAACCTCAACGACGACGTCTCGATGGTCGTCGTGCGCTTCGACGAGCTGGGGTAGGGCGAGCGGCGTCTGGGTGACAGCCGTGTCGTCTGCGTACTTCTCGGCATACAGCCGTGTGGTTGTGGGAAGCATTCCCGTATGGAGAGAATGCCGGACATAGCCGTTGTGAACGTCGCGGGAGACCTGGACGTGACAAGCGTGGGTGCGCTGAAGAGGACGATAGACGCGCTCATTGCTGACGGCTGTCGGCGTATCGTTCTGAATATGGGTGATGTGGGATACGCAGACTCCGCTGGGCTGGGGCTTGTGCTGTTGGAGCTCCGCCGCATGAGGTCTTTGGGCGGGCTTCTCTCGCTCACCAACGTGCGTCCGCGCGTCTACATGAGTCTGGCGCTCATGCGCATTGTGGACTACATGCCGGTTTCGCGGGCCGGGAGCAAGCGCACGGTCTCGGAGCTCGACCCGTCAGTGCTGCCGCTGTGGCGCACAACGTTTCCCGTGGACGCCGTGCACCTTTCCGAGGCTCGCGATCACGTGGGCGAGCTCATGCGTGGGATGCCCTTCTCGGAAGACGAGATCTTTGACATGACGCTTGCGTGCGGGGAGGCATTGGGCAACGCCGTCGACCACACCTGTGCCACGGGCGTGTTGGCAACCGTCACAGCCTACGACGATAGGATCGAGGTGGACGTTGCGGATTGCGGCGAGGGCTTCGAGCTGGGCGCTGACGAGGAGCCGCCCGAGACGGGCCCGGGTGCCGAGCGTGGGCGCGGCATTCGTCTCATGCGCCTTCTCACCGATGCCGTCTCCATCAAGCGCAAGCCCTCAGGGAGGGGAACCGTTGTGCGCCTGGTGAAGCTTGTGCCCGCACGCGAGAAGATTGGGGTTTCTGGCAGCGGCGCGGGAGCCTAGCGGCGTCTTCGGTTGCACCTGCTGCGGGAACCGCCCTTCCGGCACCAAATCGACGCCATAGCGGCCTTGCCCCCGACATTTCGCGGAGAATATCGCTTTCTCTGAAGCTCTCCCAGAGTTTGCCCAGTTGCCAAGAAGCAGTTTTGAGAAAAAGCGATAAACTCCGCGAGCACGGAGGCGGCCTCCGCGCTGGTGCCGCAACCAAAAAGGGCACCCGCCGCAGCGGGTGCCCAGTCTCTTCTGGAGGCGAAGCCCGGATTCGAACCGGGGGTAAGGGCTTTGCAGGCCCGTGCCTTACCACTTGGCCACTTCGCCATATGAAAAAGGCCGATTTACACCGGCCGGAAATGCATGGAGCGGGCTACGGGGTTCGAACCCGCGACCTCCACCTTGGCAAGGTGGCGCGCTACCAACTGCGCTAAGCCCGCGACGCAGGGGATAATATACGGGAACCGTCGCGCCGATGCAAGCGAGAATTTGAAATTTTTTGAGGGTCTTGTAAACACCGCAGGTAGAAGCCACAAAATGACGAGAAGAATCTCTGGAGACGTCGCTGGCGGTCGTGTCGTATGCTAAGGGGGCGCGTGGTCACGCATCCAAGACCGCCGCGGCGGCAGCCCTCGGGCAGTCGCGCCTGACCGCCCACCCAAAGGGAGACGCCCCATGATTCTCAGCCTTCTCACGCTTCTCCTCATTGCCCTTATCGTCGAGGGGTTCGTCCGCGTGATCCGTTACTTTGCGGACTGGCTGCGCCAGGGCAGGAAGCTCGACGCGTCAGAGGTCTCGGAGGCGCACGAGGCAGAAGAAGCTGCCGAGAAGGTCGCCGAGCGTGACCTCAAGGGCATAGACGACAAGGCCGCGCCGCAGCGTCGCGCCACCGTCATGCGCACCGAGCACGACGCAATCGAGGCGTATCTCGACGAGATGCACCTGGGCTTCTACCAGGTCATCATCGTCTTCTTCCTTGGCTGCATCGCGGGCCTCTTCGTCGAGGAGGTCTGGATGTTCGTGACGGCGGGCCTCACGCAGAGCCGCGTGGGCCTGGTATGGGGGCCCTTCTCGCCACTCTATGGCTTTGGGGCCACGTTCCTCACGCTCATCTGCTTTGAGATGCGCCGCCACCACGCCAAGGGCTGGCAGATCTTCCTCATCTCCATGGCGGTGGGTGGCATCCTGGAGCAGGTCACCGGCTGGTCGATGGCAACGCTCTTCCACGCCGAGTCCTGGACCTACGAGTATCTGCCCGACCACATTACCCAGTGGGTTGCCTGGCGCTTCCTCTTCTTTTGGGGCATCCTGGGGCTCACCTGGTGCCGCGTGGTCATGCCGCCCCTGCTCTACCGCATTGGCATGCCCACCTCTCACCGCCAGCTGGTCTTTGTGATCCTGGTGAGCGTCTACCTTGCGGCGGACATCTGGATGACGCTCGCATGCTTCAACCGCAAGACGGCGCGCGACGCCGGCGTCTCCGCGAGCAACGCCTTCGAGCAGTGGGTGGACGAGCACTACACGGACGAGTTCATAGCCAACCGCTTCCAGAACCTCGTCATTGGGGGCGACGAGCAGTGACGCCCGACCGCATGGTGCCACGGTCTGCCGCGCAGGTGCAGGCCACGAGCGGCGCGGGCGCGCCTGCCCCTGCCCGCGATGTCTACCTGGACTACGCTGCCGCCACTCCGCTAGACCCCAGGGTCCTCTCGGCCATGGAGCCCTACCTCACACGCTGCTTCGAGAACCCCTCGGCCCCGTACGCCCGCGCCCGCGCGGCGCGAGATGCCGTTGAGGGAGCGCGGGCGGACATTGCGCACCTCATGGGCGCCAAGCCAGATGGCGTCATCTTCACCGCTGGCGCCACCGAGGCCAACAACCTTGCCTTTGCGGCAGCGGGCGGTGGCGTTGTGACCGACGCCGCCGAGCATGAGTCCGTCCTCGCCTGCGCCCAGGCACGCGATGCCGTGGTGGTGAGCGTGGGCGCCGACAGCCGCGTTGACCCGGAGCGGCTGTGCGCGGCCATTGGCCCCACCACGCAGCTCGTCTCGGTTGAGCTTGCAAATGGCGAGGTGGGCGCCGTGCAGCCCGTGCGAGAGATTGCCCGCAGGGTCGCCGTGATGCGCCAGCAGCGCCTGGCCGAGGGGAGCCGCGTGCCCCTGTGGCTGCACACGGACGCCTCGCAGGCCGCCGGCTCGCTCTCGTGCAACGTGACCTCGCTTGGGGCCGACATGGTCACCCTCTCTGCCGCCAAGGTCTACGGGCCAAAGCAGGTGGGCGTCCTCTGGGCGGGGGAGGGTGTGCGCCTGCGCCCTCTGGTCCTCGGCGGCGGCCAGGAGGGCGGCGTGCGCTCCGGCACCGAGAATGTGGCCGGCGCGGTGGGGTTCGCTGCCGCGCTCTCAATCGCGCAGAGCTGCCGCGCCGAGGAGTGCCGCCGCGAGGAGGCGCTGCGTTTGCGGCTTGAGCGCGCCCTTGCGGACGAGTTCCCCGGCATGGTGGTCTCGGGGCCGAGAAGCCCCAAGCACCGCCTTCCCGGGCTTCTCCACGTGAGCTTTCCCGGCCTCGAGGCCAGGCGCCTGGTGGTGCTTCTCGAGCGCCGCGGGGTCTCTGTTGGGACGGGCAGCGCCTGCGCGGCCAGCCGCATGCGCGAGAGCCACGTCCTTCACGCCATGGGGCTGCCCCCAGAGGTCTCGGCGGGGAGCCTCCGCATCACGATGGGTCGTCCCACCAGCGCTGACGACATCGACTACGCGGCCGCGCAGATCGCAGACGCCGTGCGCACGGAGATGCAACGCACAGGTCTCACGCAAGAGGACATGCTCAGCCGTGCCGGTGGGCTGGCCATGGGGAGGAGGCGCTAATGGGCGAGAAGGTCTTTCTCGGCCTCTCCGGAGGCGTGGACTCGGCGCTCTCGGCCGCGCTCCTTGTTGAGCAGGGCTACGACGTCACGGCCGTCTACATGCGCAACTGGTCGCGCGACCTGCCGGGGTACCGCTGCCCCTGGGCCGACGACCTTGCGGACGCCGAGCGCGTTGCTGTGACCCTGGGCATTGGCCTCGAGGTCTGGGACTGCGAGGAGGAGTACCAGCGCACCGTTGTGGACTACCTGGTGGACGCCTACGCGCACGGCCTCACACCCAACCCCGACGTGATGTGCAACCAGACCGTCAAGTTTGGCACCTTTGCAGACCGCGCCTTTTCGCGTGGAGCGGACCTCATTGCAACGGGGCACTACGCCCGCGTCCGCCGCGACCAGCAGACGGGCTCCACCCAGCTCCTGCGCGCCGTGGACGAGCACAAGGACCAGACCTACTTCCTCTGGCGCGTGGGCGAGGAGGCTTTCGCGCGCACGCTCTTCCCTGTGGGCGACGTGCGCGACAAGGCCGAGGTGCGCCGCATGTGCGCCGAGAGGGGCCTGGGCGTGGAGTCCAAGCCAGACTCCGACGGCATCTGCTTTGTGGGGCCCGTGGGCATCCGAACCTTCCTCCTGGACACGCTGGAGCGACGTGCCGGTGACATCGTGGAGTGGGAGACGGGCCGCGTCCTGGGCCACCACGACGGCGCCTTCCTGTTCACGGTGGGGCAGCGCAAGGGGCTTGACCTGGGCGGTGGCCCTGCTCGCTATGTGGTCTCGACGGACACCGAGAAGAACGTGGTCTACGTGACCGCGGACCCTGCGTGCCCGGGCCTGTGGTGCACGCAGCTCGACCTCTCCGACGTGCACTGGATTGCCGGCGAGCCGCCTGCGGACGGTGAGTACCTGGTGAGGACGAGGCACACGGGCGAGCTGCGGCCTGCTCGGGTGGAGGTGCTCGATGACGGGCGTGCCCGCGTGAGCTTCCCCAAGCCCGTGCGCACGGTGGCCCCAGGGCAGTCCGCCGTCATCTATGGGGGTCTCGTCTGCCTGGGCGGAGGAATCGTGGAACCAGACCCGGTGGCCTATAATCGATAGGCTAGCTCTAATGATGTAGTCGGTCGACGCCCATGGCGCTTGCCTGGGACTGGCGGGTCGGAGGTGTTTGTGGCAGAGGACGCCGAGAAGAAGGCCTCTGCGGCGCAGAAGCGCCCCAAGGCTCCAAAGCCACAGGTCGTTGGTGCCAAGGTGAGTCCCGCCAAGCCCAAGGCAAAGGTCGGTGCTGGGGCCACCACCAAAGCTCGCGCCGCTGCCACTGGCGCTGGCGCCAAGGTCAAGTATCGCGTTAACGCTGCGAAGGCGGTCTCGGCCAAGGACCGCGAAGCCGACAAACAGAGCATGGGCCAGGTGCGCAAGAGCCTGGTGTTTCTCGGCATCGTCACGCTTGCCTATCTGGCGTACCTCATCATTTCCGGCCAGATGGATGTGTTTCTCAGCAGCCTTGCGCAGGTCGACAGCTCGTGGATGCTGCGCGGTGCCCTCTGCTACCTGGTCTACTACGTCATAGGCGTCTCTGCCTACGTGCTTTCGGTTGTCGCAGACCCCAAGTCTCCCGTGGGCGTTCGCGACCTCATGAGCGTGGAGGCCGCCGGCGTCTTCTTCATGAACCTCACGCCCAACGGCATGGGTGCCGCGCCCGCGCAGATCTACCGCCTCACGCGCTCGGGCCTTTCCGTGGGCGGGGCGGGTGCGCTTCACTCCACGCGCTTCATCATGTACGAGGCGGGCGAGGGCATCTTTGCGGCCATCATGCTCATCTTCCGGCTCGACTACTTCCTGGACTCCTTTGGCGACTTCATCATCATTGGCATCCTGCTCTTTGCCTTCAAGATTCTGGAGTGCGTGGCGCTCTTTGCCATCTGCGCGTACCCCAAGTTCTTCTCGAGCATTGGCAACTGGGTGCTGCGCTTTGCCAACAAGCGCGGTTGGGTGAAGGACTACGACCACTGGTACCAGGTCGTGAACAACCAAATCATGGAGTTCTCCGACGGCTTCAAGTCTGCCGCCAAGAACAAGGGAGACCTCGTGGGCGTGCTGGTGCTCACGCTGCTTCAGCTGGGCTGCCTCTACGCGCTGCCGTGGTTTGTGCTCAACGCCTTTGGCAAGGAGGCCGACCTTGTGACCTGCCTGGCGTCTGGCTCGATGCTCGAGCTTCTCACCTCGGCCATCCCGCTGCCTGGCGGCACCGGCGGCGCCGAGGGCGGCTTTGCGCTGCTCTTTGGCAGGATGTTTGGCGCACAGGCCTCCGCGGGCTTCGTGCTCTGGCGCGCCATCGAGTACTTCCTGCCCACGCTGTGCGCGGCGCCGCTGCTGGGCCTGCGCTCGACGAGCGGCGAGAGCATCAACCACCGCTTCAGGCGCTATGGGATGCGGCTGCGCGGGCTCTTCTCGCGCAGGGGCTCAGGCAAGGGCTCCAGCGGGATCAAGATCACGTTTAAGTAGCGAAGCGGCGGCGAGCATAACAAAGCGACGGGGACGCACGTTGGCGCCGCCCGCCGCTTCTGTGCTACCTGCGGATCGCGCAAGGCTACCAGGAGACCTTGGCGTTGTTCTCCTCGATGTGCTTGCAGCTTGCCTGCCAGCGCTCCTGCTCATGCGGCGTCATGGTGGGGACGATGACCTTCTCGACGCCGCGTGCGCCAATCACGCAGGGCAGCGACGCATAGTGGCCCGAGACGCCGTAGACGCCCTCGACAAGGGTCGAGACGGGCGTCACAAGCTTGGTGTCACCCAGGATGGCGGCGATGATGGCTGCGGTTCCGTTGGCGATGGAGTACTCGGTGCAGGCCTTGCCCGCCATGGTGGTGTAGCCTCCGCGCACTGCCTGCATCTCGAGCGCATCGCGGTCGAGCGAGATGCCCGTCTGTGCCTCCAGCTCCTCGGGCGTGAGACAGCCAAAGGTGACGTGCGACCAGAGCGCAAACTCCGAGAACCCATGCTCGCCGAGCATCCATGCGTTGATCGATGCCTGGTCAAGGCCGGTCGCGCCCGCAATGGCATGCTTGAAGCGCGCGGAGTCGAGCGTGGTGCCCGAGCCAATCACGCGCCGCGGCTCGCAGCCGGCGAGGTCGCGAATCTCGGTGGCAATCACGTCGTTGGGGTTGGAGACGCTCACCCAGATGCCCGTGAAACCGGCGCCCTCGATACGGCGGACGAACTTCTTGGGCTCCTCGACCGTGAGGACAAGCTCGCCGTCACGGTCGGTGCGGGAGGCGTCCACGTGGCCCGCGGCGTTGACAATGACGTCGCACGTGGCAAGCTCCTCGTAGTCCACGCCGCACTCCACGATGCGTGCGGGGCGGGGATAAAAGCTCATAGCGTCGAGAAGGTCGTTCGCCTGCGCGCGGCAGAGCTTCTCGTTGGTGTCTGAGAGGCGAATCTCGTCCACGAGACCCTGTGCGAGCAGCGCGTTAGCGACGTGTGCCCCCACGTGGCTGCAGCCGATGATGCCGATGGTCCTGTGTGTTGCCATGTTCTGCGCTCCTCGTGTGGCGGTTGTCTTTTGTGGCCCATTGTCTCACTGGGCGGCGTCGCCTGTCACAAAGCGCACCTGGTCCACGTTGGGAACGTGCACGCGTACGAGCGCCTCGGCACGGTCCCGTTCGTCTTTGGAAAGCGTTCGGCTACTGGTGACCGTTGCCACGATGCGCTTGGTTGGCTGAGAAGGGCCTGCGTCAAAGCCGTACTCGGTTCCCACGGAATAGCGCTCGACTTCGGGCTGGACCGCCTTGAGCTCCTGCGTTGTGAGGGCCGTCTCGTAATGGTCCGAGGTCTGGGAGATTGTTGCGGCGGTATCGGCCGAGCTCTTTGTGTGCTGCTGGACGGTCTCCCGGACAACGCCTGCGGTCACCATGAGGCAGGGGATCGCAAAGACAAGCGTCCCGATGATGACGTGTCTGCGCAGCCGATGCGAGATGGCAACTGCCTCCTCGCTCTCCTGCGGAGTCACCACGCCGTCATCGTTGATGTCTCTGTGGAGCGGCGCGTGAAGGAGGAGCAGCACGACCTCGGCGGCGAGTGCGATGAAGACCACGTTGACGCCAAACTCGTAGAGGGCACCGGCAAAGCGCGGGAGGCTCTGTAGGGCAATGCCGTAGCCGGCCGAGCATAGGGGTGGCATGAGGGCGGTTGCCACGGCAACGCCTGCGATGAGGGTCGACGGCTCCTGCTTGCGGGAGTTCCCCAGCCCACCCGCGAAGCCGCCGGCGAGCGCGATGAGCAGGTCCCATATCGTTGGGGTCGAGTTGTCGAGAAGCGCGCTGGTCTCGTAGGGGATGGGCGTGAGGAGGAAGTAGACGGTGGAGGTGGCAAGGCATATCGCCATCTGGAGGACGAGGCCCGCGACGGCGTGTCGCAGGAGGCGCACGTCTGCCGTTGCCACGGCGTAGGAGATGGCCAGCACCGAGCCCATGAGCGGGCAGATGAGCATGGCACCCACGATGGCCTCGGTGGAGTCCGTGTTGAGGCCGATCGACGCTATGAGCATGGCGACGATGAGAATGCACATGTGGGTGCCGTCGAGCTTCGAGCCGCCAACGAAGCGCTTTCTGATCTGTGGCCAGGATGTGCGGCCTTCCCGCACGTCAAAGGCACGCCTGAGCCCTGCGAGACCTCGATGGACCCAGCTTTCGTTGGAACCGGCTGTTTTGGCCTTCTCTGCCATGGACGCGCCCCCCGCTTCCTGAGTTTCATGTGGCATATGATGTCCAGGCACACTTTCCTGTTATCCGGCGCGCCTCGAGGATTCTTGTGCCCCAAACGTGGGGCGACAACTCCGATACCTGTTCCTAAGAGTGCGAAAGACCCGTCTTGGGGCAGCGTTGGGGATTCCTGATGGCTCGAATTGACGGTTGGTGGCAGTTTTTCCGAGATACCTCGAGTATCGGTAAGTTCAAAATCTGAAAAATGGCAGGTCAGGGAATTGCTATCTCATGACCTATATATAAGGTATTTAACAAAAACTGCCACCAACCGTCATTCTTGTCACGAGAGACCATCCGTGGGGTTATGGGTCGGCCGAGCTCAGCCGCAAAAGCCCTGTGCCCAGAACACGGGGAGGCCTTTTCCGAGACTAAAAACACAAAACGCCGGTTGGTGGCAGTATTCTATAAATCATTTATATGCAGCTACAGCTATAACAATCTAGTAGCTGCGGTTATTCAGAACCCAACATCGCCTGTACATAGGGATACCCCGAAAAACTGCCACCAACCGTCAATCTGTGCCAATGTGCCAAGCGCTAGATTGCGTACATGTGTTCTCATGAACTTCGCGTGGTAGTAGAATGAACATCTACGCAACTTTGACGTGCGGGGAGGTGCAACTTGGAAGAGGGCGGGACTGGTCGCTTTGCGGGTCACGCGCGCTCGCGCGCACAGGAGGTCCTGGAGCAGATCCTTTCGTCCAAGGACGCCCGCGCGCTTGTCGGCATGAGCCAGAAGACCTATTCCGACCAGCCAATCCTTCGCACTGGCGCAGACTTCGCACGGGAGCGTGCGCAAAGGCGCAAGGAGGGACGCGATGCGGCGCGTATCGCTCGAGAGCAGAGGGTTGAGAGGCGTCATCAGCAGCCCCCTGCAGCAGCAATTCGCCAGACGGGAGAGGCCGGCTCTGTTGCGACGGCTTCGTCTTGGCCCTCGTTCTCGTTTGTCATGCCCGGCCTCGATGCGCGGGAGGACTCCGATCCCGCCAATTCCGAGCTTCCGCCTGCGCTTCAGGAGCTGCGTCGGCTTGAGGGGGATGGCCTTCGCCTGGGAGAGCTCTTCTGCCGCCAGGCGCGCCTTGCGGCAGACTACGAGGACAGTTTCCCGTTCGAGGGCTTCCATCCCTATCGCTACCTGCCAACCTACAAGGACCTTGGGAACCGTGAGCTGCGCGGCTACTTCACGTGGCGTACCGAATGGCGCCGGGGCACGGCTCTCGACGCCTCAGCCACCTACGTCACGATTCTCGCCTTCGAGCTGATAAATGGCGTTGGCGCCGAGCCAGGTGCAGGGGTTCTCTCCTCGCTGCACAGGCTCGAGCGGCGTTGCGCCGAGCAGGATGCACGAGGCATTGGGCCAAGCGTGACCATGGACCTCAGGCGCTGGGAGCGAGACTACGCCATCTGCATGGGGCTTGATGTTCGCCAGGCGGTGCCGGAGTCAGAGCGCCTGTTTGGCGCGGGGGTCGAAACCCTGCGAGCCATGGAGCGGGCGGAGCTTCTCTCCCGTGGCCTGCTGGAGAAGAAGCCGGGGGAGGAGGTAGCCGCGCCATCGGACGATGAGGTGCTGGTCGCCATGGGGAACGTCTCGACCATGGACGTCTTTCGCTCTCCGTTCGTTCGCGCGCACCGGGAGTCCGTTGCTGCCGTGGCTTCGGCTGTTGCGCGCCGCATGGCAGTCCACTGCAATCGCCGCAGGAAGACCGGCTGGGTCGATGGCCTCGTGGGCTATCGCACGTCGTGGCCGTTCACGCCGCTTGCGGGCGTCCCGCTCGACCACGGCTGGGAGGGTCCAGAGCGCACCATTCGGATATGCCCTGGCCAGGTGGTGAGCTTTCGCTTTGGCCGCTGGACGGAGCGGCTTGCCTACTCCACCACCGAGCGCAGCCGCGACCTCGCGCGCCTCCTTCGCGCGATTGACCGTCAGATGCGTATCGACTGGGAGTTCGGTCATCCCCTCAAGGAGCAGAAGCTGCCCCGCTACCTGGAGAAGATGGTCGTCGAGGAGAGCCACGCCCAGCACGAGCGCGAGGCGGAGGCAGAGCGCCGCCGCTTCAAGGTCGACCTCTCCAAGCTGGGCGGCATTCGCAGCGCGGCAGCCGTCACGCGCGAGGCGCTCCTGGTGGACGAGGAGCGCGAGGGGTACGTGCCTGGCGATGCCGCCGTGGAACCGAAAGAGGCGCCGGAGACGCCACGGGCTGTAGCCGTGGCGGCACCCGCGCCAACTCCGGCCGACGAGCCCACGTCCAAAGCTGCCTCGCCAGACCTTGGCCTCACAGACCAGGAGAGCGCGCTTCTCACCGCGCTTCTCGACCACAGGGAGGCGGAGGTCCCGGCAGGCACGTCCGTCGACATGCTCGTTGACTCCATTAACGATAAGCTCTTCGACCTGGTGGGAGACACGGTGCTGGAGTTTGGCGATGCCGGCCCCGCAATCGTCGAGGACTACGAGCAAGACCTGAGAGGATATCTACAGCCATGAAGCAAGCAACTGCAGAGCAGGCGCCCCGCGTCCCCAGGCGCATCGCGCAGGTTATCGTCAACTCCCTGAAGGGAGGCGTCGTCCCTCGCGTGGGCCTGCCCTACATCACCGTTGGTCGCGACCGCGAGGTGGCGGCCCTCCTCCACGACCTCGACCTCGTCGCTGACGGCGGTGCGAGCTTCCGCTTCCTTGTGGGTCGCTACGGCAGCGGCAAGAGCTTCCTTCTCCAGACCATCCGCAACCACGCCATGGGCAGGGGCTTTGTGGTGGCAGACGCGGACCTCTCGCCGGAGCGCCGGCTCCAGGGCACGGGCGGCCAGGGCCTTGCCACCTACCGGGAGCTCATTCGCAACCTCAGCACCAAGACCAGGCCCGAGGGCGGTGCCCTCAACCTGGTCCTCGACCGTTGGGTCTCGAACGTGCAGTCGCAGGTGACGCTCGAGGACGGTCTCTCTCCCGAGGACCCCGCATTCGCTGATGCCATGGAGCGGAGAATCATGGGCACCATGGCCTCGGTTCAGGAGCTGGTCCATGGCTATGACTTCGCACGGCTTCTCACCATGTATTGGCGCGCACACCTCGAGGGGGATGACGAGACCAAGGCCAACGTCACCAAGTGGTTCCGCGGCGAGTATCGCAACAAGACCGAGGCAAGGCGCGAGCTGGGTGTGAACATAGTGATCGGCGACGACGACTGGTATGACTACCTCAAGATTCTCGCGACCTTCCTCGTGGGCGCGGGCTACAAGGGACTCGTCATCCTTCTCGACGAGATGGTGAACCTCTACAAGATTCCCAACGCGGTGAGCAGGCAGTACAACTACGAGAAGGTGCTCACCATGTACAACGACACGCTCCAGGGAAAGGCGCACCACCTGGGCATCATCATGAGTGGCACCCCCCAGGCGATTGAGGACAGGCGACGCGGCCTCTACTCGTACGAGGCGCTGCGGAGCCGCCTCACGCAGGGGCGCTTCTCGCAGGACGGCCTGGTGGACATGCTGGCGCCAGTCATCCGTCTGGAGCCGCTCACCCACGAGGAGCTGCTGGTGCTGGTCGAGAAGCTCGCGGACATCCACGCGGGGCTCTTTGGGTACCAGCGCACCATCACCCAGGACGAACTCGTGCGCTTCCTCGAGACCGAGTACGGCCGCGTGGGCGCGGACACCCACCTCACTCCACGCGAGGTCATCCGTGACTTTGTCGAGATGCTCGACATCCTCTCACAGAACCCCGGCGTCACGGTTGAGCAGCTCCTGGGGAGCGGTCAGTTCTCCTCGCCGGTAAAGACTCCGGCGGAGGAGAACGCGGCCTCCGGATCGCCTGACTCCCTGGCGGTTGGACAGGCTCCGTCTGGCAAAGACGAGTTCGCCGAGTTCGACATCTAGGCCGCCATGGACGCATTCGACCGCTACGCCCCGTTCATCCAGGACTTCATCTACGAGCACGACTGGCAGAGCCTGCGCGCCGTGCAGGTTGCTGCCGCAGACGCCATCTTCAACACCGACGAGAACGTCCTGCTCACCGCTTCGACCGCCTCGGGCAAGACCGAGGCCGCCTTCTTCCCCATACTGACGGAGCTCTGGGAGGACCCGCCGGCCTCGGTGGGCTGCGTGTACATTGGACCGCTCAAGGCGCTGATAAACGACCAGTTCCTGCGCCTCGAGGACCTCTGTGCGGAAGCCGACATCCCGGTGTGGCACTGGCATGGCGACGTCTCCCAGTCGCACAAGGCAAAGATGCTCAAGCATCCTTCGGGCATCCTCCAGATCACGCCGGAGTCACTAGAATCAATGCTTCTGCACCGGCACAACGCAATTCCGCGCATCTTTGGCGACCTGCGCTTTGTCGTGATCGACGAGGTTCACTCGCTCCTGCGTGGCGATCGCGGCGGCCAGACACTCTGCTGCCTCGAGCGCCTCTCGCGCCTTGCGGGCGTGGTGCCCAGGCGCATCGGGCTCTCCGCAACGATCGGAGACCCCGAGGCAACCGGCGCATACCTCTCTGCAGGCACAGGTCGTGGGTGCGTGATCCCTCGGCTGGACGCGCCCAAGGAGCGCTGGCGCCTCTCGATGGAGCACTTCTACGTGACGGGTCCGCAGGCGCCGGAGCGCGGCGAGGACGGTCTGGGCCACGGAGGGACGGCTTCCGAAGAGGCTGCGTACGAGACGCCCGAGACATCCGTGGCTGAGCAGCGCATTCCCAGCCGAGAAGAACGCGTTGAGGACGTCTCCCCGAGCGCTTCTCCGCAGACCGAACAGCCCGACCCGGAGGCGCCCACAGACAGGGCCCCGGTCTTTGCCGACCCTGGCCTTGCCTACGTCTTCGAACACACTCGTGGGCGCAAGTGCCTGGTCTTCGCCAACTCACGCGAGGAGTGCGAGGCCGTGACGACAACGCTTCGCCAGTACTGCGAGGCGGTGGGGGAGCCGGACCGCTTCCTCATCCATCACGGCAACCTCTCCGCGAGCTTTAGGCAGACGGCCGAGGAGCTCATGCGCGACGAGAACGCGAACCTCACCACCGTGACCACCTCGACGCTCGAGCTTGGCATCGACATCGGACGTCTCGAGCGGGCATTCCAGATTGACGCGCCGTTCACGGTGAGCTCGTTTCTGCAGCGCATGGGCCGCACCGGCAGACGTGGCCAGCCGAGCGAGATGTGGTTCGTCATGCGCGAGGACGAGCCCGAGGCCAGGGCGCTGCTCCCCGAGACCATCCCATGGAAGCTCCTGCAGGGCATCGCGCTCGTGCAGCTCTACGTCGAGGAGCGTTGGGTCGAGCCGCCGCAGCTGGACGGCTTGCCGTACAGCCTTCTCTACCACCAGACCATGGCGATGCTCGCCTCGACGGGCGAACTCTCGCCGGCCGACCTGGCGCGCCGCGTGCTCACCCTTTCTCCCTTCCATCGCGTGACAGCGGATGACTACCGCACCCTCCTTCGTCACCTCGTGGAGACGGACCAGGTCGAGCGCACCGAGACGGGCGGTCTCATCGTGGGCCTTGCGGGCGAGCGCGTGACGAACGACTTCCGCTTCTACGCTACCTTCGCAGAGGACGAGGAGTTTACCGTGCGCTCCGAGTCCCAGGAGCTTGGCACCATCGTGCAGCCGCCGCCGGTGGGGGAGAGAATCGCAATCGCGGGCGCCGTCTGGGTGATCGAGGAGATTGACTACAAGCGCCACCTCATCGAGTGCACGCAGGTGAAGGGCAAGGTCCCGGCGTACTTCGGCATGTGCGCGGGAGACGTGAACACCCGTGTGCTCGAGCGCATGCGAAGCGTTCTGCGCGAGACGCGCGGCTATCCCTACCTGCGCACGAATGCGCAAGCGCGTCTGGAGCAGGCGCGCCACGTGGCAGCGCTCGCCCACCTGGCCTCGGAGCCGCTCGTGTGTGTGGGTGGCACGTCGTGGTGCCTTCTGCCGTGGCTGGGAAGCTACGCCTTTCTCGCCCTCGAGCGTTTCCTCAAGATTCGTTGTGCCGATAAGCTCGGGCTCAAGGGGCTGGACTCGTCGCGTCCATACTTCATGCAGTTCACGATGGGCGCCGACGCGAGTACCTTCTACCGGGTAGTGAAGGAGGAGGCAACCCTTCCCCTTGACCCCATGGAGCTGGTCTATCCGGGAGAGGTGCCCCGCTTCGACAAGTACGATGGTTTCGTGTCGGACGAACTGGTACGCAAGGGTTTTGCGTATGGGGTTCTCGACGTTGAGGGCATGCTCGCTCGCGTGCTCTCGTGGCCCGATGCGCCGGGGTGTGCCATGAACGCCCTTCCTGACACGAATCTGTCACCAATCTGACCGGAACAAATGTTCTTCTCGATGGTATGATGTCCCTGCAGGGGATGAAGACGCCTCGGAGGCCCCCACTGGCACGAGACGGAGTACGTCACCCTTGCGAGCAACGCTCGGGCGTGGTCGGCGACGGCCGGCTTCCTATCGGTTGTTTGAGGTGTGGGGGCAATCAGATGTCTGGATACCAGGAAAGTTTGGTCAAGGTCAGCTGTCTGGCAGAGGCGGCTGGCATTCGCAAGGCGTTCGACGAGTCGGGCAACTCCCTCTTCGGGATGTACGGGGTGGAGCGCGCGGTGCGGGACGTGGGTCCCGAGTTGCCGTCTCAGGCAGGCGATATGCTCTGCCTGCCTCGCGTCACCTTCAAACGGGGTGACTTGTTTGTGGTGCTGTGCGGAGACCGTCATCCCTACCAATGCTGCAGTGGGAGGTGGTTCTACATAGATGGCCTGGCAGACGTTGTGCATGAAGACTACAGGGCCTATCTCGTGCCCGTTGAAGAGAAGGAGGTACGCACTTCCTGGAACGATGACGCCCGGCTCGCCCAACGCTCGTACGTGAACTGGAAAGACTACCTTTCCAACGTTGCATGGACCTGGCACAAAGACGAGGTCGATCCACGGGTCCGCTTCTCCGAGGTTGTCTATGGCATCAACGTTGCACCGCCCGCAGACTTAGGGGTTGACCCCGATCCCATTTTTGCCATCGCACGGATGCTTCGAGAGCGTGGGCTCACAGGGGCCATTGTTAACGGCAAGATCCCGATGGAGGACATCATGTAGAAGCGCATGCGGGGCGGGGTCGCGGCGAGCGGCCCTGTCCCCGCTATCTTCGACGCGGCGGCACTCACCTTGAGGGCGTGGCCTCGCCAGCGCGACCGACGGTAATCTGGCGATACGAGATGAGACGGGCGGGAGCCACCTCCGACGAGAGTTGGAGGTAAGCCGATGAGCGATTACGAGATTGTCAGCACCATGATCAACCTTGTGACACTTGTCATCGCGGCGATAGCCCTTGGTCTGAACATCAGGCCAAGAGGATGGCCGTCCCCAGAAGCTAGGAACGGCCATCCTCTCCACGCTGAAAACGTGAGAAATGGAGGTGGCCTGTCCCGCGCCCACGGGTGCCACCCGTCTCATATCATAGCAGAGAATCAGGGGTCGAGAAAGGCGCCGCTCAATCTCTCTCCGGCGTAATTGCATCGGTCGCAGAAGGTTTCTCCTCGGGCCACCTACTCGCACTGACGCTTCTTGCCCTTTCGCGCTGCCTCCATCTCATCAAGCCGGCGCTCGTTCTCTTGGTACTGCTCTACGGGCACTGGCCTTACGTGCAGGCCCTCGGCCCAGTTGCCGCTCTCGTGTTTCTTGAGGTGGCGGTATCCAACAACCGAGAAGACCAAGGCTCCCACAAAGTTCACCAGAAGGTCCTTCATTGTGTCGATGAGCCCGATGTCAAGGTATCCGTTGATGGTCGTGGTCTCGCCTGCGGCTGTGGTCATCGTGGTTGTCGCAATGTCGTTGATTTGGATGCGGTTCCCCTCGTTTGCGGGGTCGAGCGCAACGGAGGATATGCTCGTGACGAAGGTGTCCTTCTGCATGTCCATCCCAAAGAATGTGTCGAAGCTAAACTCGACAAACTCCCAGAGGACGCCGATGGTCATCGAGAAGCAAAAGGCAACCAGCGTTACATAGATAGGGGAGAGGCTGATGTTCTTGCTCGACCCGTTGAGAAGGTCGACAAGGGAGAAGCCAATGGCCGCGCAGAGAAAGCCGTTGAGCGTGTGCAGGATGGTGTCCCAGCCAGGAATCAGCACGTAGTAGTGGTCAATCTCTCCGAGAATCTCTGCGGCGAAGATGAACGAATAGATAATTGCCTGGAAGAGGCCGGGAATCTCTATATGGGTCATCCCCTCGACGAGCGATGGGACGAGGAATAGCACGAGCACCAGTATCGAGATGGCCACGCCCTCCCAACGCTGGGTCATGATGCATCGGATGAGCGTGACGAGAACGAGCGCCCTGAGAATCGAATAGAGGATGAAGGCGCGGCGATTGAGCGCAATGCGGTCTTTAAGACGACGCACGATTGATTGGAGCCTGCCCTTTTGGCATGAGACGTTCCCTTCACGGTTCAACATGTGATGAAAGAAATCCTAGCCTACGCAGAGAGGCTCCACGAGGCTCTTCTCGCCTGCGCCCAGGCTGGCGCCAAACTGCCTCCCTTTTTCAGCGTCGTCGAGAATTACTATGGATCGTGAACGTGCCGCGCATTCGGTGGGTAATAACCGAATGCGTGACATAGCACAGGGTGCCGACACCCGTTCAAGAGGGGGTATCGTTCATGGATGAGAACAGCATGGAGCCGGTTGTGGTTCCAACGCCTGTGAAGAAGGAAGCTCCGATCATTCAGGCGAGGCTGCGTCACAAGATTCTCAAGATGCCGGAGGAGTCCTGGAAGGCGAGCGGCATTCGCATCTTTGGCCGCAAGATTCGCTCGCTGGTCTACACCACCGACCTCGCGGTCATCAAGAACTGCGACGCAGACGCCGTCTTCGCCGTCTACCCCTTCACGCCGCAGCAGTCCATCTCCGAGGCAATCATCGATGCCGCGAGCATCCCAGTGTTTTGCGGCATCGGCGGTGGCACAACGCGTGGCGTTCGCACGGTGACCCTCGCGCACGACGTGGAATGCCAGGGTGCCATGGGCGTGGTTCTCAACTCGCCCATCTCCAACGTCAACCTCCGTGCCGTGTCTCTCGCAATTGACATTCCTACGGTCATCACCGTTGTGAGCGCCGACACCGACATTGCCGCGCGAATCGATGCCGGTGCGGCAATCATCAACGTCGCTGGCGGCAAGGACACGCCGTGCATCGTGAGCAAGATCCGCGAGAAGTTCCCAGACGTCCCCATCATCGCGTCGAGTGGCGGCACGGAGGAGTCCACGCGCGCCACGGTCGAGGCCGGCGCAAACGCCGTCACATACACCCCTCCCGCGCCAGCCATTCTCTTCAAGCAGATGATGGCCCAGTACCGCAGCCCCGCTGCAACCACAGAGCAGCCTCAGCACACCGCGCTCGAGGTGCTCCAGGCGGCTGGGCTCTGGCACGATCAGAACGGGCAGAGTCACTAAGAGTACGACCTCGCGCATAGACGGACGCATCATCTACCTTTCCGCTACAAGCGCCGCCTAGACAGGGCGGGCGCTATACTTGCAACCCGAGTATGGTCGCGGAAGGCGGCGCGCAGGACGCGTCGTTTGTGGCCGCGGCCAGATGCGCCCCCAGGGCGCGGAAGGAGCACCACATGGCACAGCGGGTTCAGGGAACCGAGGACCTCTTCGGTGGATACATGCGCGCGTGGCAGCACATGCAGGACGTGGCGCGCGACCTCTTTGGCGCGTACGGCTTCGACATGGTCGAGACGCCAGCAATCGAGCAGGTAGACACGTTCGTGCACGGCATCGGCGAGTCGACTGACGTCGTGCGTAAGGAGATGTTCCGCATCGTCTCCGGCGCGCTCTTCGAGAACCTGCTCGAGCAGGGCTCTGAGGCTGGCCTCAAGCCCAAGCAGCGCCTGGCCATGCGTCCCGAGGGTACTGCCGGCGTGGTGCGCGCGGCGGTCGAGAACAACATGGTTCCTCAGGGCGCCGCACCTGCCAAGCTGTGGTACGCCGAGGCAATGTTCCGTGGTGAGCGTCCCCAGAAGGGCCGTCTCCGCCAGTTCCACCAGGTGGGCGTCGAATGGCTTGGCGCCGCGGACCCGGCGGCGGACGCCGAGTGCATCATCATGCTCATGGAGTACTACAAGCGCCTTGGCTTTGACCCCTCCCGCCTGCGCCTCTCCATCAACTCGATGGGTGACGCTGCGTGCCGCCCCGCATATCGCGAGAAGGTCCGCCAGTTCATTCTCGACCACGCGGACGAGATGTGCGAGGACTGCCTCGAGCGCGCGGAGATCAATCCCCTGCGCAGCTTCGACTGCAAGAACGACCACTGCCGCGAGGTCATGCGCGACGCCCCTCTCGCTAAGGACAACCTCTGTGACGACTGTGCCGAGCACTATGCCCAGGTGAAACGCTACCTCGATGCCGCAGGCGTCTCTTACGTTGAGGACCCCACCCTTGTGCGCGGCCTCGACTACTACACCCGCACGGTCTTCGAGGTTGAGGCCGTGGACGGTGGCGTTGGCGCAATCGGCGGCGGCGGTCGCTACGACGGCCTCATGGAGCTCGAGGGCGGAAAGCCCACCCCCGGCATCGGCTTCGCGGTGGGCTTCGAGCGCATTGCCCTCGCGCTTGCTGCACAGGGTGGCTCGCTCGAGACTCCCCAGCCGGGCTGCGTCTACGTGGCAGGGACCTCTGCGGACGAGCGCGAGGCGGTCTTCTCGGCCACGCTTGCGCTTCGTCAGGCGGGCGTTCGCACCGAGGCCGACTACCAGGGTCGTTCGCTCAAGAGCCAGTTCAAGCAGGCCGACAAGCTCGGCGCTCGCGTGTGCGTGGTCATCGGGCCCGACGAGGTGGCGGCCAATGCCGTGACCCTGCGCGACATGGAGACGCACGAGCAGACCCAGGTGCCCGTCGAGGCGCTTGTCCCTGCGGTGAGCGCACGACTGGCGCGGTAGCGCCAGCACCTGACGGCGCCGCAAGCCCAGCGCTTGGCGAGGCCGGAAGTTCCGTGTCCCGCGCAGCGGGAAGTACCGTGTCCAGCGCCGCCAATGTTGAGCTTTCGTACGAGATCCCGTCTAACGTGTGCCCTCCGGCGTCATTTTGGCGCCAGAGGGCACATTTCTTCTCGCATGCTGGAGGCACCTCGGGTACCCATCCCCGTGTTCAGCATCGTCTGCTGTGCCAAGCGCGCCCTGCTGTGGCCCCTCGCGATGTTTATCGCTTATTCTTAAAATGGTGCTGCGTTTCCGCAGGTCGACGAGATCGTTTTTAAGAAATGGCGATAAGCTACGCCAGTAATCGCATGCTGCCGGCGCGGGCAGACCGGCAGCAAAAGGCAAGCGGCGCGAGAGATGCGCCGCTGCTACGCGAAGCGCCGGTCGTGCTTGGCCGCCGAGCGTACCACGAGGAACACAATCACGTAGATCACGGCGACTACTAGCAGAAACGTGCCGTCTCCGTAGTTTGCCAGCGTGGCGGTGGCGTCGTAGAGCCCGTGCAGCATGGCCGAGAGCGCAAAGCCAATAACAACGCACAGCGCGGACCCAATGCGGTGACCGCGCACGACGAGGTACTTGGCCTCCCCGTAGAGCATGCCAAACAGCACGGCAAAGCCCATGTGAGCGGGTATCGCCATGACCGCTCGACTCATGAGCACGCCCGTGCCGTAGTTGAGTCCGTACATCACGTTTTCCATGGCCGCAAAGCCGAGCGAGGTGAAGACCGCGTACACTACGCCGTCGTAGCGGCAGTTAAACGCTTGGTTGTTCCACGTGGCGCGTCCCATGAGGATGTACTTGCATGCCTCCTCGATGACGCCCACGACCACGAAGTCAGACAGGAGCTCAAAGCCGAGCGTGTTCTCCCTGAGGCCGGACAGAAGGCCATAGACGGACATTCCCACCTGCTCGAATATGCCAGCGAGAAATGCCGCCAGCACCCCCTGCAGGATGAGGTGCGTAAGAAGCCCCGCAGGCTCCTTCTCCAAGGGGTCGAGGTTGTAGACGTAGCGCATGAGGACGACCGCCGGACCGATGGCCAGGACGAGAAAGAACAGCAGGTAGAGTGTCAGACCGTCTGCCAGAAGGAAGAACATGGTGCACCTTTCCGCGAAGTCTCTGCTGGTTGAAGGGTACCCCATAGCTGAGAAAAAGCACCCTCCGGCGAGAATTCGGCGCCGGAAGGCGCGTCTCGTACGGAATCCCGTCGGGAACCGGTCCCCCGGCGTCAATTCCTCGCCGGAGGGCGCGTCTCGTACGTGATTGATGCGGCAACGCACCTTCCGGCGTCAATTCTTCTCCGAAGGTCATATTTCCGCAGGAGGGGAGAAGGAAACCCCGCTGTGGCGTCATTTCTTCTCCGGAAGGGGCGTTTCGTACGTGATTGCCTCGGGAACCCCTGCTGCGGCGTCAAATCCGCGCTGGAAGGCCCTTTTCGTACGGAATCCCGTATCTACGCTGCGGCGGGCATCCTCCGCACGTCGTCGGCGGGCGTGAGGCCCAGGAGCTGTGCGGGCTTGCTGTCGGGAAACTCGGGGCGCCTGCGCTGCCAGACGCTTATCGCCAGGGTCCATAGCGGCAGCAGGTAGCAGAACGTTGCCGCCACGATGCTCAGTGCCGGTGCCCCCACGCTCGAGAGCACGGCTACGTTGGAGATTGACCACGGCACGAGCGGGCTTACGATGACCACGCTGTTCTCGAGGTCAAGCGCGAGGGCACTCCCCGTGCCCTCGGTACGACGGCACAGCTGGTCGGTGAGCATGATGGCAAGCGTCTGGTTGCACGCGACCATGCACGAGACCACGCTCGTCGCAAGCACCCCAATGAACGGGGTGGAACGGCGCGAGAAGCCCGTGACCAGCCCCACGGCGCCATCGAGCAGCCCAGTCCTCTTGAAGATGCCCGCATAGGTGGACGAGACGCCCACCACGAGCGTCACGTTGGACATCGAGACGACCCCGCCGCCGTCGATGAGCGGCGCCACCGCAGGATCTGCGGCATGATAGCCAAAGACGAGAAGTTGCGGAAGGTCAGCAGGCGAGACCCCCTGCACCCCAACGCACACCACACATGCCACGCCCAGGCTTACCGCCATGGCAACCAGCACATTCACGCGGGCGAGCGAGAGCGCCACGACCAGCGCCGCCGGGAGGATCACAAGCCAAGAAAGCGAGAACTTCTCGGCTAGCGCCGCCGCTACGCCTGCTGCGCTTGAACCTCCCTTTGTCTGCATGCCCATCGCGAGGTACGCAGCGCAGGCGACGAGAAACGGCACGAGGCCGGTACGCAGCATGCGACGCACGTTGTCATAGAGTTTCGTGCCCGTGAGCTGTGAGACAAGAACCGCACTGCTCGAGACCGGGGAGCAGCGGTCGCCAAAGTAGCAGCCAGCGAGCACCGCGCCACCAGTAACCAGCGCGTTTGCACCCATGGCATGCGAGACTGCCATGCAGATCACGCCCATCGTTGCTGCCGTCCCAAAGGCGGTTCCCATGAGGAGCGACATGAGGCAGCAGAGGAGAAATGCCGCGAGTACGGCTGCTGACGGCTGAATGAGCACGGAGGACCAGCTCACAATTGCCGCAATGGTGCCAGAGGCACGCCATGCCGCGGCGAGTGCGCCGGCAATCATGAAGAGCACGAGCATGGATGAAACAGACCGCATGGATGCCGCCCCTGCCCGTGCAAGCTCTGAGAGTGAGTCGCCCCGGCGCACGCCATAGACAAGGAAGAGGACGAGACCTCCGGCAAGCACTGCTGCCAGGGGGACGCCCATGGCGGTGCCCGCAACGAGCATTGCCGCAAACACTCCAAGCGTTACTGTCTCTGCCATGTCCCTCGTCCTTCTCGGCTGTCCTTCCCAGGCACGAGAAACACTATGGACATGCAGCAACCAAGTCAAACTGATTAATCTAGTATGAATCACTAAAGAATTTTGTAATATGGGCATAACAGGGCGGACGTGACGGCGCTGCCCTGCCGTCTGCATGATTTTCTCAGGGAGATGGTGCCGCGTGAACTTCCAGACCATGGACTACTTCGTTGCCGTTGCCGAGGAGCGCAGCTTCACGCGCGCGGCCGGTGTCATGCATGTGAGCCAGCAGACGCTCTCGGCTAGCGTTGCCGCCGCAGAGCGCGAGCTTGGGGTGAAGCTCGTCGAACGCACCGTCCCGCTTGCGCTCACCTACGCGGGCGAGGAGTTTCTCGCCTACGCGCGGCGCTTCCAGGCCGAGCAGCGTGCCATGGGCCAGGAGTTCCGCGACATCGCGCACAACGACCGGGGCAGGATTCGCGTGGGTGTAACGGCCACGCGCGGACACATCATCATGCCGCGTGCCATCGCCATGTACCAGCGGGCGCACCCGCACATCTCGATCGCGCTCTTCGAGGGCGAGAACGACGAGCTTGTAGACGAGCTGGGGGAGGGTCGTCTCGACATGGTCGTCGCGACCGTCGCCGCGCACGTCCCGGGGCTCGAGGTGCACCAGCTCTTCCGAGAGGAGGTCGTGCTCATCGTTGCGCGGTCTCTGCTCGAGGATCTCTATGGCGAGGAGGCGGAGGCCGTGGCCGAGGAGTGCGAGGCTACGGGGTCGATTGCGGGGCTTGCCGCGTGCCCGTTCTTGATGATGGGCGAGAAGGACGTCCCAGGTGAGTTTTCGCGCCGCAAGCTCGCCGAGGCGAGTATCTCACCCGAGGTCCGCGTGGTGTCGAAGAACTCCGAGACGCTCATGGCCCTGTCGCTGCGCGGTGTGGGTGCGTGCTTCGTGCCTTCGGAGCTTGTCGCCACCACCTTTGCAGACCCCGCCGCGGCGGGCATGCGCGTCATTCATCTGGGGGAGGAGATGAGCTATCCGCTCTCGGTGGCGTGGCGCTCGTCAGCCCATGTGTGGTCGGCCATTCTCGGCTTTGACCAGGTGCTTCGCCAGCAGTTTGCCGACGGGTCCAGGATGACGTAGGAAGCTGGCTGGGTTGTCGCGGGGGGCAAGCCCCGCCGCCGAGGCTCTTCTCGCCCTAGCGGTGCCGCGGCGATACCGCGGCGATACAGGTTCGTGCACGAATCTGTATCGCGCGCAGGTCGATACAGGTTCGGCATACGAATGTGTATCAATTTGTGTCAAGTCGACTCACACGCCCGTCACATTAGCAGCCGGCAAGGTGAGCAAGTAGCCCGCATTTCAATTTCTGATAGAAGCGAGGCTCAATCCCCTCGTAAAACTCCACCCATTTGCTCACGATGTAGGCGTGGTTCTGGACGATAAAACGCTGGATGTCTCGTAGGTCCCTCTTCGAGAGGTCGCCTGGTCGGGCAACGATGCACCCGCCGTCATTGGTCAACCAGAATTTGGCGTCACCGTCTGCTGGGCGTCTTACGCCAACATGCACATGGATTGGCTCGTTATTCTCGCCAGCCCAAAAGTACAGCACGAATGTGCCAAAGACGAATATCTTTGGCATTATGCGATGTTCCTCTCGCCTGAGTGCCGCTCGGCCATATCGAAGATGAGGGGGGCGTTATTGTGCAAGAAGTCCGTGAGAAACTCAAGCTCGGTCGTTGAGAATCCATCCACGTCCTTCCAGCGGCACTGGGGGAGAAGGCAATCCGCTGAGTCGAGACCCCCATCTCTTGGGCGCTCGACAACCACGCGAACCGTCCCATCGGCCCGAGTGGCTGAGCAGGCTATTTTCGTCTCGTCATCTAAGCGGGCATATTCCCACAGCATGGCGGCCTCCTTCCGAAACTAGGAAAAGCATACCCAATGCCGCGCCATCCTTCTCGTCGCTGCCGAATTGCCGCGGCGATACACATTCGTGCGCGAACCTGTATCGCGCGCAGGTCGATACAGGTTCGGCATACGAATGTGTATCGACAGCCCAGGAGAGGTGTATCGGCAGCCCAGAGGTGTATCGGCAGCCCAGAGGTGTATCGGCATCCCAGAGGTGTATCGACAGCCCAGACGTCGCAGCGCCGGCAGCGGAGGAACGGAGCAGCGCTACTGGTACCGCAGCGACTCCACGGGGTCGAGACGCGCAGCGCGCCAGGCGGGATAGAACCCAAAGAGCACGCCGATGCCCACGCAGATGCCGCAGGCAAGGCCCACCGCCGTAGGGGAGATGACGGGGGTTACCGCAAACCCACCCATCTCGCTCGACATGCTGGCAAGCTGCGCCAGCACGTTTGCGCCGGCATACCCTAGGATTATTCCAAACGCGCCTCCCACCAGGCACAACGTGATGGATTCAAGCAAGAACTGCCACGTGATGTCTGCGCGCCGTGCGCCCAGCGCCTTTCTCAGCCCTATCTCGCGGATCCTCTCGGTGACGTTGGTAAGCATCATGTTCATGATGCCAATGCCGCCAACGATGAGAGAAACGCCAGCGACGCAGGTCATGAGTGCCTGGAACGCCCCCATCGTCGAGTCGAGCTGCTCGATGACCGAGGCCATCGTGGTGACGCCCACGTAGTAGTTGGGCGCCTCGCCGCTCGAGGGGTCCTCATCGGGAAGGTTGAAGTAGCTCCTAAGATAGGACTCCGTCCGTGCGGGAATGCCGCTCATGTCCGTGTCCTCGCGGGCAAAGCCGATGATCTGGCTCACGCCCGTATTGCCGCTCATGCGCTTCTGCATGGTCGAGAGCGGCACAAAGGAGTAGCCATTCATCATGCCCGAGCTGCCAACCACGCCCACAACGGTGTAGTCGTCGTTGCCAACGTGGACGCTCTGCCCCACCGCCTCGTCCGCCGATCCCCACATGCGCTCAGCAATTGCCTGGTCGAGCATGATGACGCGCGACCCTGCGTCCTCCTCGCTCTGCATGATGACGCGCCCGGCGATGGCTTTCGTGCCCATGGCCTCGAAGTACTCTGGCTCCACGCCCAGAAGGGTGCTGTTCTCCTGGGTCACACCGTTGGAGATGGCTCCCGAGTTGTAGGACGCCGCTGTGATGAACTCGTAGTCGTCAGACATTCCGGCCTCGAGCGCCGCGATGTCATCCATCGTGACCTCACGACCAGGCCAGCAGTCAATCATGACCGTGCGTGACTGGGAAAGTCCCAGCTCACCCACAAGCGATGCCTTGACGCCGTCTATGAGCGCTGTCATGGAGATGACGGCAGCGATGCCAATGACAATGCCCAGAATTGTGAGCAGGCTTCGTCCTCGGTTTGCCTGGATGGCAGAGAAGGTCTCGTAGAAGAGGTCCCGAATCCTCATGCGCCCGTCACCTCCTGTGTGCCGTCGAGCGCCTGCCGCTCTCGCCGGGCTAGCGACGCCACGTAGGCGCGCTCCTGCTCGTCAGAGAGGAGCCGCCCGTCTCGTATGTGCACCACGCGGTCCGCCCAGCCTGCGACGCTCGAGTCGTGCGTGATGAGCACTACGGTCTTGCCGCGTTCTTGCATGCGCCTGAACGTTCGCATCACCAGCTCGCCGGTGGCGGAGTCGAGGTTTCCCGTGGGTTCGTCAGCAAGGATGAGCGCGGGGTCGTTCACCAGCGCGCGGGCGATGGCCACGCGTTGCATCTGCCCGCCGGAAAGCTCGTTGGAGCGGTGGGTGTAGAGGCTCTCGGGAAGGCCTACCTCTGCAAGAGCCTGCCACGCCCTCAGCTCGCGATCGGCGGTGGTGCCCCTGCTGTAGACCAAGGGAAGCATCACGTTTCGAAGCACCGTGGCACGTGGGAGCAGGTTGAATGACTGGAAGACAAAGCCAAGCCGCGTGGAGCGAACGTGTGCCAGCTCGTCGTCGGTGAGCTTTGAGACGTCGATGCCCTCGAGGAGGTAGAGTCCGGAGGTGGGGCGGTCGAGGCAGCCGAGGATGCTCATGAGCGTGGACTTGCCCGAGCCGGAAGGGCCCATGATGGCGAGAAACTCGCCGCGCTCGACGTCCAGGCTCACGCCGCGAAGCGCTGGCGTGAGGCCGGCGGCCGAAGAGTAGATGCGACAGACCTTCTCGGCGTGGATGACGTGGGAGGCCATGCTAGGCCGCCGAGCTCGAGGAGGATGCCTCGCCGGTCATGGTGTCCGCGCCTGTCTCGGCGCCTCCCTGCATCACGCCTATCACGACCTCGTCGCCTTCGGCAATGTCACCCTCGACGGCCGCCATGGTTCCGTTCGATGCAAGCACTGTGACGTGTCTTGCCTCCGTTGTGGGGAAGCCGGCGTCGTCCTGCCCGGTAACAACGCTCACCATGGCTTGGTCTCCCTCGCCGTCTACGGCGCTCAGCGGCAGCATGAGCGCGTCGGGGATGTCCGTCGAGGAGATGGTGACACTTGCCGTCATGCCTGGCTTGAGCGACGGGTCCGGGTTGGGGATGAGAAGATCGACGGCATACGTGACAATGTTTCCGCCGTAGCCCGGCATGGCGCTCGAGGCGTCTGCGGAGGAGACCGTGGCGATGCGGGTGACGGTGGCATCAAGCTCGACGTTGGGAAGCGCCGAGAAGGTCGCACGTGCCGCTTGCCCAACGGAGACCTTGGAGATGTCCATCTCGTTCACCTGTACCGAGACCGTCATCTGCGAGAGGTCGCCGATGGTAATGAGTGAGCCAGAGGACCCAACGGCAGTCGTTGCCGTGGCGGCGGCACCGGCGCCTGCCCCGGAGCCCACGGCGGCGCCCTCGACGGCGTTCATGACCACGATCGTGCCCGAAGCGGGCGCCGTGACGGTGCGTTTGTCGGCGGTTGCCACGGCGTCGTTGTAGGCGGACTGGGCGGTTTCGAGCGCAAGCTGGGCAGAATCGACGGCGTCGGCGGCCGAGTTCACCGTGGCGAGGTCCGTTTGGTTTGCGTAGTAGGCGTTGTAGGCGGTGGTGTAGTTCTCCTTGGCCGATGAGAGCTGTGTCTTTGCCGAGCGCAGCTGGATGTCGGCCTCGCGCACTGCCTTGTCAAGGGAGTCGTTGCGGATGGTGAGGAGGGTAGAGCCCGCCTCGACGTAGTCGCCCTCGCTGACGAACACCTCGGAGATGATGCCGTCCACCTCGGGCGTCACCACGACGGAGCTCACGGGCTGGACGTTGCCAGACGCCTTGACCTCGTCCTTGAACTCTCCGCGCATGACCGGTGTGGTCTGGAGCGCTGGCTCCTCGGGGGAGTCTGCGGCCTGCTGGGATGTCACGGTCCATGCAAGGATGCCGAGAACCGCGCAGGCAGCGACAATGCCAATGACGATATTCCGGCGGCGGCGCTTCTTTCGGTGGGCGAGGAGGCTTGCCATGGCACTGCGGGTCTCCTCGTCCTCTTCGGCGGTCTCGCCTGGCAGGGACGGCGAGGCGCTGGGGGAGTCCCCAGATATCACGGGGAGGCTGTCGAGTGGGTGGGCGGCTGGCTTTGTCTTGTCAGGCTCGCCAGAATCTGTGGTGCGGTCGGTCTCCTGGGACATGCGTCCTCCTCGCCCTTGTGTGCCAAACGGGTGGTGCGGGGTGCCGTCGTGCCTGCGATGTTGAGCGAACGCTGCTGTTTTGCCTGCTCAACGTGCTTAGGGACATGATACCGGGGCCTTACCATCAGGAACCTATCGGCAAGCTTACAAATCTGTAAGCGGCGCTTGCGCCTGCGGACGAGCGAGGCGGTAGGCACGGGGGTTCTCATCCCGTCGGCTGGAGTTTGCGGCCAATAGGCAGGGCTTTTCAGTTCCGAAGGCCTATTGCCTCTCAATTATTGAACGTTATTTCTTCTAAGAATGACATTCTCCCAGTTGCTGTTAGGATTTCTCGGAATATCGCGCAATAAATCCTTGCCAGCAAGGCAACATCGAGTCGCGCACGGCTCTTGCCCCGCAGCTAACGCTCGCCCAACAGCCTGTGGCCCACATGTGGCCAGGCAAAATGGGGCACACAAAACGGGCTCCCCAATGCCCAGACGGCACCGGGGAGCCCGCGGAGACGCTGTCACAGAAGCGCTACGCCGCGCTTGCCTGGCTCGTGTTCTTGAGTCCAAACGAATCCTCACCGTCGTAGACGCTGCGGTCTACCAGGCCCTCGCCTGCCGCAACAAGAAGCGAGGCCTCTGCTGCGCCGAGCACGTTGGTCGCCGTGCGGCCCATGTCGACGATAGAGGAGATGGGCGCCACAAGGGCGATGGTCTCCACGGGAAGCCCCAGTGCAGCCAGGAGCGCCGTGGCGGTGATGGTTGCCGTTCCCGGCACGCCCACGGTGCCAATGGAGACAACCAGCGTGAGCAGGACGAGGAAGGCGTACTGTACCGGCGTGAAGGGGATGCCAAGCGCGTTGATTGCAAAAACCGCAACGAGCGTTGGCCACATACCGGCGCATCCAGGCATACCAAGGTTCGCGCCAAGGCCGGCCGTGAAGCTTGCCACGTCCTCGTCGACGCCCAGGTTCTGGGTGAGCGAGCGAATGGTTACAGGGACCGTTCCGATGCTGCTCTGCGTGGTGAAGGCGGTGACCGCCGCGGGGGCCATGCCCTTGAGGAAGCGCACCGGGCTCAGGTGGCCAATCCATGCCACAAAGGCAGACTCGACACCAAAGAACTGAATGGCGAGAACCACATAGGCAACGGAGAGAACACCGAGTAGCGGCACGAGCTGGGTGACGTCAGCGCGTCCAACGGCACGACCAATGAGGGCCACCACGGCGTAAGGCGTGAAGCCGACGACCCAGCTTACGGTCTCGCCCAGCACCTTGTTGCCGGCATCGACAAACGCCTTGAACGGACGAACGTCGACCTTCTCGTCATCTTCTCGCTGCGAGGCAAGGCGGTTGTAAGCCAGTGCCACGATGATTGCAAATATGATGATGGGAACCACCGCGTTGCTGGTCCACGCAGCTGCGAGGTTCTGCGGGAAGAGGCCAACGATGGTGTCGGTGACCGTGGGGACCTCCTTGGCCTCGTACGTGACGCCGTCAAGCGAGAAGCCCGTGCCAACGCCAAGGGGCAGCGCGATTGCCAGCGTGAGGAGGGTTGCCGTGAGCGTGTTGAGCACGAGGTAGAGTACCGACTTCACCCCGATGCCCTTGAGGTGGACGAGGTCCGCTAGGTTGGTGACGCTCGATATGATGCTAAAGAGGAGGAGTGGTACCACAAGCGCGGAAATCACGTTTGCGTAGATGATTCCAAAGATTGCGTAGTACGAGAAGGCCTGGCCAAACGCGACGCCAATGACTATGCCGAGTCCGGTCGCGATGAGGGTGCGCACGCCAAAGCCCACCTTGAACCGGCGCTTGAGCGTGGCGAGAAGGGCGAACGCCACAATGGTTGCGACGAGTGCCCAGAGTGCCGTGATATCAACCTGCATGAGATGCTACCTTCCGACGTGTCGTATTCGTTCCAAGTGGGGGATGCGGGCGAGCTGCTTCGCCGTTCCGGTTTTGCTACACATTCGGTGATAGATGGTGGCCATGGCGCGCTCCTCAATTTCTAGTTCGCGAGTAGGATATTGGTATGGTCGATTTTTTGAACGATTGACGCAAGGCCCCGCGTTGTAGCGTTTTCCGACAACTGGCGTTCGGAAATCGAGGTGGCAAGGGGCCTATTGACGCTCCTTGTTGTTGGCGCGCAAGGTTCTGCTCATCCTGCGGGGGCACTTGGATGTGCAAGCCGGCCATGATTCGCGCCGGTGGGTTCGACCGCATCTGCAAGCTCTCGCGCAAGACGGCGGCCATCGTCCGGGGGTAGGGTCGCGCTGGACGATGCCGGTCTGAGCCTCCTCTTTGCTTGCCGTTTCACATGATATTTGCAGTAAAATACATGTGAACCCATCGAGAGGAGGCTCGGCATGCCGGCGATGACGTCGCTTAGCGAGTTCAACAGGCACCAAAGCGAGACAATATCCGAGCTTGAGAAGACGGGGGAGCCTCTGTACCTCACCAGAAACGGCAAGTCTGCCGTGGTGGTCATGGACGCGGACGCTTTCGACCGCATGGTTTCTGCCAAGGAGGAGCTCCGCACTCGCGAAATGGCAGTGTACGACGGTCTCATGCAGGGATACCAGGACGTTCTTGATGGCAAGACGGCCCCCGCGCAAGATGTCTTCACCCGCATTCGCTCCAAGCGCGGCTGGTAGCGCCATGTCGTGCGAGGTGCTGCTCACCCAACACGCGGAGAGTTTCCTTCTCGAAAATGTGACTCTCGAACGCGTGATGAGAAGGATTGAGGAAACCGTTGAACTTCTCGGTGCGTATCCTTTGATCGGCAAAGCGTACGATCCATCGTATCCTGCCGCACGCCCTCCCTTTCCGTGCAGGTTTCTTCAAGTTTCCGACACACCGTTCACGCTCTATTATCTCTTTGACGAGGAGGCCGGCGTCGTGACGGTCTTCGATGTCGAGTGGAGCGCGGGAGACCCGCGCCGCCGCTTTGTGTGAGTGGTACATTGACGCGGTGAGGTTGGAGGAAGTTCGTGCGCTACGAGTTTCTCGGCGAGAAGGACGGCGCGTCGCGTCTCGAGTTCCGCGCGCTTGAGGACTGCTCGGCGCTCGACCTGGCGCTTGCTGCCGGGATGTCGCGGCGGTCTGCCGGCCGCGCGTTCCAGCGCGGCGAGCTTTCGCATGACGGAGAGGTGCTCGCGCCGCCGTCACGGCTTTTGGCGGGCGATACGGTGACCGTTGCCCTTGCCCGGCCGGCAGCTGCGACCGCGCCGCCGGACGTTCCTCCTGCCACCCTCATCTACCAGGACTTCGTTTGCCTTGCTGCCGAGAAGCCCGCGGGCATCCTGGTGCACGGGGACGGTACCGGCGCCCCCACGCTTACAGACCGCGTGCGCGTCTCGCTCACGCGCCAGGGTGTGGCGGCAACCCCGCAAGCGGTGCAGCGCCTGGACGTCGATACCACGGGCATTGTGCTCTTCTCGCTCTCCGAGGAGTACCAGCCGGCGTTTGACGCGCTTGTCGCTGGTCACGCAATGCGCAAGCGCTACCTCGCCGAGGTTGCTGGCACCTTTCCGCAGGATGCGACAACCATCGATAGGCCCATTGGGCGAGACCGTCACGACGCACGCCGCATGCGCGTGTGCCGTCCGGGGCAGGGTCAGTCTGCCCTCACGCGCGTACGCGTGCTCGAGCGGCGGGCGGCAAGCACGCTCCTTCTCGTCGAGCTGGGCACAGGCCGGCGCCACCAGATTCGCGTGCACCTCTCGTCTGTGGGCTTTCCCATCATGGGGGACGCGCTTTACGGCGGAGCACGCGACTCGCGTGGTCTCATGCTACATGCGCTGGAGGAGGAGTTTGACCACCCGGTGACCGGCGCGCACGTGCTTCTCCGCAGCGAGATCCCGGAAAGGTTCCGAGCGTAGATGTGGGCTGCGCGCTCACGGTTGTGCGCCCGCTTGCAACACCATTTCGACTCATGCAGCGCACGCCCGGTTGCGCGATACTGTTGATGAAGGGGACGTCGTCGCGGTGACGGCGTAGCGCCGTTTGCAGCGCGGCGCGAAGAACAGAAAAAGAAGCGAGAGGATTCGCCGATGGCTGACACCATGCGTGGCGTGTACACCAACCTGACCGAGATTAGGCGCAATGTCTTCTGCGAGGTAGCGAAGATCGCGTACGAGGGTGGGGAAGACGAGGCGAAGAAGCTCGACGAGCTCCCGTACAAGATTATTCCCGGCGACGTTGCGACCTACCGCGAGAGCGTATTTCTCGAGCGCGCCATCGTGGGCGAGCGCATCCGCCTCACGCTGGGCCTTCCCCTGCAGGGCGTCGACCGTCCCGAGCAGCTCTCCGACGGCCTTGCTGAGGCGGCAAAGCCCGAGACCTATTACCAGCCGCCTCTCATCAACATCATCAAGTTTGCCTGCAACGCCTGCGAGGACAACGTCTATCGCGTGACCAACATGTGCCAGGGCTGCCTGGCGCACCCCTGCCGCGAGATATGCCCCAAGGGCGCCATCACGTTTGTGGACAAGAAGGCCCACATCGACCAGGAGAAGTGCATCCACTGTGGCCAGTGCGCCAAGGTGTGCCCCTACCACGCCATTCTCCACAAGGAGCGGCCCTGCGCCTCGGCCTGCGGTATGAAGGCCATTGGCTCCGACGAGCACGGTCGTGCGGAGATTGACTACGAGAAGTGCGTCTCCTGCGGACAGTGCCTCATCAACTGCCCGTTTGGCGCCATTGCCGATAAGAGCCAGATCTTCCAGGTCATCCAGGCCATCAACGCAGGCGACGAGGTCATTGCTGCCGTGGCGCCGGCGTTTGTCGGCCAGTTTGGCGGCAAGGGCAACGTGGGCAAGCTGCGCGAGGCCTTCCACCAGCTGGGCTTCTCCGGCGTTGAGGAGGTCGCGCTCGGTGCGGACCTCTGCACCATCCAGGAGGCCGAGGACTTCATGAACGAGGTTCCCGACAAGCTCCCCTTCATGGGCACGTCGTGCTGCCCCGCGTGGTCGGTCATGGCCAAGAAGGAATTCCCCAAGTACGCCAACTGCATCTCCATGGCCCTCACGCCCATGACGCTCACGGCGCGCATGATTCGCACCCAGCACCCCCACGCCAAGATCGTCTTCGTGGGGCCCTGCGCCGCCAAGAAGCTCGAGGCCATGCGCAAGTCCATCAGGAGCGAGGTGGACTTCGTGCTCACCTTCGAGGAGATGGCGGGCATGATGGAGGCCAAGCAGATCGACTACCTCTCTCTGGCCGACGACAACAAGAGTGACTTCGACGTTGCATCCGCCGACGGTCGCGGCTTTGCCGTGGCGGGAGGCGTGGCCACGGCCGTGGTCAACGCCATTCACCGTCGCTACCCCGATCGCGAGGTCAACGTGGCAAACGCCGAGGGTCTCGAGGACTGCCGCAAGATGATGAAGGACGCCGTGCGCGGCAAGTACCCCGGCTACCTGCTCGAAGGCATGGCGTGCCCGGGCGGCTGCGTGGCTGGTGCTGGCACGCTGCAGGCCATCAACAAGTCTGCTGCGGCAGTTAAGCGCTACGCCAAGCGGTCTCCGCACGAGAACGCTACCGAGAACGCGTACCGCGTGCTCATCCCGGCGCTTGCCGAGGAAGATGGCGTGGATACCGAGGTTGAGGAGACTTTCGAGGCCCAGCGTCCGGTGGACGAGAAGTAGCGGCTCGGCGGCGGCGCCGCGGCCGGTGGCGCGCGTCTCGGCCGCCTGCCTGTCTCGGCTGTCCAGCGCTGCGCGAAACCAAAAACTGCGGCTTAATTGCAGTGTGCCGAGAAGGACCAAGCGTTCTACCTGCGGTTCTTCTCGGCACACCCTTCGCACGACTGCAACTAAGTCGCAGTTTTCCGCGCGAGCCGCCTTCGGGACCCCGCGAGCCCCTTGGATCCTCCTCGCCACCCCCGCCCTCCGGGTTCCGCGAGGCGGGGGTGCACAAAACGGCCCCGTCGGCAACTGCCAACGGGGCCATGAGCAGCTATGGCAGTGGACCTACGCGGTCTTCTCGCCCTTGACCGAGGCATAGAAGGTTGCCTGGTCAAACACATCCTTGATGGTCTTGCCGTGGACAAAGGGGAGCATGAGGAACTCGTCGACCGTGTCGACAAGCTCGCTGCAGTCTACGAAGTGGTTCTTGGAGTTGCGCCGCGAGGTGTCCTGCGCGCGCCAGGCCTCAAAGTTGACGTCTGTGAGGTAGTAAATGGCCGACCCGACTTTCATGTACACGGAATGATTCCTATGAAGGTAGTCGGCCAGATCGTTGTAGCTGATATCGAGTGCCTCTGCCGCTTTCTTTCCCATGGCATGTCCTTTCGCCGAACGACCATGACTTGCATAGATTGACTATATCCCCGTTGGCTCAGAGTTAGTCCCGCGTTTGGATAATGTTCCCTTCTCGTCGGCAAGCGATTGTTTCTCCAAATAAGGTGCAGCTCGAAAGGGGTGCTCGTCTGCCGCCCGCCCGATTGGTCGCGCTTGGTCGCGCTTGTGACGCAACGTGTGCGCTAGCATAGTGGGGAATGCGCACGGGCCCGGGGCTGCCCGCTATCGGTTCGAGGCTTGATGAAGGGGCGCCGACATGGAAGCAACAGAGGCCGCTGTTCTTGCGTCTGCGTGCGGGCGCCGTCGCACCGTGCGCACCTTCGACGCCTCGCCGCTCTCGCCGGAGGCACACGAGCTTCTCGAAACCCTGGCATCCCATGATGAGAACCCCTATGGCATACCGGTTGAACTGCGGCTTATTGACGCCAAGACGTACGGAGCTACCAGTCGCGTAATCCGCGGAACCACGTGGTATGTGGTTGGTTCCCTCTCGCGTTGCGCGCACGCCGAGGAGGCCTTTGGCTACGCGGTTGAGCGCCTGATCCTTGCCGCGACAGCGCACGGTCTGGGGACAGCTTGGCTTGCGGGCACCATTGACCGCCCCGCGTTCGAGCGCGCGGTGGGGGTGGACGAGAACCGCATCATGCCGGCTGTCATTGCTGTGGGTACGCCTGCAGCCCGCATGTCCGCGCTCGAGCGCGTCATGCGCTCGAAACTGCACGCGGACGAGCGAGCACCGTGGGACGCGCTGTTCTTTCGAGGTGACCTCGCGCACCCCATGTCCTCACCGGATGAGCTTGGCCCCGCACTCGCCGCCGCGCTCACCTGCGTGCGTACGGCGCCCTCGGCGCAGAATCTCCAGCCGTGGTGCCTGGTCTGCTCGGACAGGCGCATCGACCTCTTTGAGCATCGCACGCTGCCGCTGCGCCCCATCGGGGACGTGCAGCTTGTGGACATGGGGATAGCCATGCTCCACCTTGAGGCCGGCCTTGCCCAGCAGGGCATGTGTGGCACATGGTCGTTTGACGGGCCGCGCGCCAATGCTGGCGACCCCAACTCCTCTACGACCTACGTGGCTACCATCAGTTTTTAAACACAAGCCGCATCAAGTGTTGTTTACTTCTCAGACGCCAGGGTACATACTTCATCGAAACGAAGGTTAGCTTCGAGACACGGCTCGGGGCTCGAGTGAGGGAGGCGATACCGATGGGCAGTGAAGACGAGATACATTCAAACCTGTCTGCGGCCGCCAACCCAAGGCACGCCCGTTTGTAGGTCCCGGGAGGGCCAGCAACGCGAAGCGTAATTCGCATCAAGGGCGCTAGCAACCTGGCGGCGCGTAGACAGAAGCTCTACAGGTTGCGATTGCAAAGGAGCGTTACCACCCTAATAGTTCAGAGTTAAGTCTACATGACACGAGGGGGCCGGCAGTCCTAGAGACGCCGGCCCCCTTTTTCTCCGTATGGTCTTCGCGGCGAGACGCTCGTTCCTTTCGCGCTCGCGGACTCGCCCTTGCTAGTGGCGTACCTCGAAGGGCGTCTCCTCGCCTCGCTCGAAAGCGAGGAGGGCGCTTGCGGAATTGCGGATCATTGCCTCAACGTCCTCGGCGGTGTAGAACGCCATGTGCGGCGAGACGATCACGTTGGGGAAGGCCATGAGGATCGAGCGATCGCGGTTGGGAAGCACGTCTCGGCTGCGGTCGAGGTAGTAGAGGTCCTCCTCGTGCTCGATGGTGTCGAGCGCCGCCGCGCCAACCTGTCCGGACTCCACGGCATCTACCAGCGCCTGCGTGTCGATGAGCATACCGCGCGCCGCGTTCACGATGGTCACGCCGCGCTTCATCTTGGAGAAGGCCGCGGCATCGATCATGTGGCGGTTCTCGGCCAGGCCGGGCGCGTGGAGCGTGATGGCGTCAGACTCGGCATAGAGGGTGTCGAGGTCGACGTAGGTTGCGAGCTTGGCGACCTCGGGGTTGGGGTAGGGGTCGTACGCCAGGAGCCTGCAGCCAAAGCCCGCAAGGTGCTTCACCACGGTGGTTCCAATACGACCAGTGCCAATGACGCCCACCGTGGAGGTAGAGACGTCCTTTCCCAGCTTGCCGTGGAGGCCAAAGTCCTGCGCGAGGGACTGGCGCGAGAGGAGCTTCACCTTTCGCTGTGCCATGAGCAGCAGCATGATGGCGTAGTTGGCCACCCCCTCGGGCGGGTAGGGGGCATTTGCCACACGCATGCCCAGCTCGTAGGCATGGGAAACGTCGATGTGCTCGTATCCGATGGTCCTGGTGGCAAGGTTCTTGATGCCCTCCGCATGGAACGCGTCGAGAAGCTCGGCGTTCATGGGGTTGGTGATGATGCAGAGGGCGTCATAGCCGCTGGCCAAGCCAACGTTCTCGAGGCTGGGGTACTCGGACGTCCAGCCGTACTCGAATCCCATCTCGTGCGCGCAGGCGTCAAGGTAGCCCAGTTCGTCATACTCGCGCAGGGCATAGGCAAAGAGCTTCATGTTGTATCTCCTTAGGTCACGCTCGGTGCGGCTTTATGGTATGCGCGGCAGGAGCATAGATGCATCGTGGCGACCAACGCGAAACACAGCGGTCAAAAGCGGAATAACCGCGAGACGGCAGATGCGAGTTCCGGTTGGCAGCAGTTTTGGTGAGATTCTTTATGTGTCTGTAGCAAAGTCCCAATTCTCTGACCTGCGGTTTATCATGTTTCAAACCTGTTTGTACTGGGGGTATCTCCGAAAAACTGCCACCAACCGTCGATTCCTGCCATCGTGCATCCGAATGGCGTCCGTCCAGAGACTGGGTGGCCCGCCCGGCCTCGTGTGCCGTTGCTGTTGAGAAGAAATTGGACAGAATTCACACCGGGGATGCCCAAGAACGTCCAATTCCTTCTCCGCAGTGCTCGTCCAGGCGCAGTGTGGGGTGCCGGCAAATCGGGTGCTTGCCCATCTCGTCCATCAATCTGCACACGGAGATAATCTCAGTGCGTGTGCACTAGATTATTTCCCTCCGAAGGTTTATCTCCTGCTGCGCTGGGTACCTAGATAGACGGTATGAAGATAGATGCCGGCTTGTCTCAAGGAAAGAAGCGCACATGAAGCAATTTAAGACAGAGTCCAAGAAGCTCTTGGACCTCATGATCAACTCGATCTACACCAACAAGGAGATCTTCCTGCGCGAGCTCATCTCCAACGCGTCGGACGCCATCGACAAGCTGAGCTTCGAGAGCCTCACCAACCCAGACGTCCACGTTGACCAGGACTCGCTTGCCATCCACCTTGCCTTTGACAAGGACGCGCGCACCATCACGGTGAGCGACAACGGCATCGGTATGACCAAGGACGAGCTGGACAAGAACCTGGGTACCATCGCCCACTCTGGCTCGGAGGCCTTCAAGGAGGCAAACGCCGAGCACCAGGGCCAGGACATGGACATCATCGGCCAGTTTGGCGTGGGTTTCTACTCCGCCTTCATGGTTGCCGACAAGGTCCGCGTGGTGAGCCGCGCCTATGGTGCGGACGAAGCCTTTGCCTGGGAGTCTGACGGCCGGAGCGGCTACACCATCGAGCCTGCCGCTGAGGGAGAGCGCTCGGGCGAAAATGACCACGGCACCGACGTGACGCTCTACCTGCGTCCCTCGACCGAGGAGGACAACACCGACCGCTTCCTCTCCGAGTGGGGCCTGCGCGACCTTGTCACGCGCTACTCCAACTATGTGCGCCATCCCATCCAGATGATGGTCACCAAGAGCCGCGAGAAGCCCAAGCCCGAGGACGCCGGCGACGACTACAAGCCCGAGTACGAGGATTACCAGGAGCTTGAGACCCTCAACTCGATGACCCCCATCTGGAAGAAGCGCTCGAGCGAGGTCAAGCAGGAGGACTACGACGAGTTCTACAAGTCGACCTTCCACGACTGGGAGAAGCCACAGCGTACGATCAGCTTCCACGCCGAGGGTGCGCTCTCGTACGACGCGCTGCTCTTCATCCCGTCCGAGCAACCCTTCGACCTCTACAGCAAGGACTACGAGAAGGGCCTGGCGCTCTACTCGTCAAACGTCCTCATCCAGGAGAAGTGCGCCGACCTCTTGCCCGACTACTACAACTTTGTGCGCGGCATCGTCGACTCGCCTGACGTGACGCTCAACATCTCCCGCGAGACGCTGCAACAGAACTCGCAGCTCAGGGCCATAGCACGCCGCACCGAGAAGAAGATTCACTCCGAGCTCGAGGACATGCGCGACAACGACCGCGAAGGCTACGAGAAGTTCTTTGGCAACTTTGGCCGCGGCCTCAAGTTTGGCATCTACAACTCCTACGGCTCGAAGGCCGCCGACCTCGCCGACCTGCTGCTGTTCTGGTCGGCCAAGGAGGGCAAGCAGGTCACGCTCAAGGAGTACGTGACGGCCATGCCCGCCGAGCAGGACAAGATCTACTACGCTGCCGGCGACTCCCGCGACCGCCTGGAGAAGATGCCCGTGGTGACCTCCGCCGTGAACCACGGCTTCGACGTGCTTCTCTGCACGCAGGACGTCGACGAGTTCATGTTCCAGTTCATGCGCACCTACCACGTTGACGCTGTGGCGGGCGACTCCGAGCACAAGGGCACCGACGCCCGCGACCTCGAGTTTGCTAACGTCTCTTCCGCGGATCTCGACCTTGCGACCGAGGACGAGAAGAAAGCTGCCGACGAGGCGACCACCGAGCACAAGGACCTTATCGACGAGCTCAAGGGTGACCTGGGCGACAAGGTCACCGACGTGCGCGTGGCGGCCGGCCTGGGTGACGCCCCTGCGACGATTGCCTCCGAGGGCCCGGTCTCGCTCGAGATGGAGCGCGTGATTTCCCAGGGTCCCGAGGCTGCCTCTGCCCCCAAGGCCCAGCGCGTGCTGCAGCTGAACGCTGCGCACCCTGTGTTTGGCAAGCTCGTCGCGGCGCAGGAGGCTGGCGAGAAGGACCGCCTCAAGCTCATGGGTTCCATCCTGTATGATCAGGCGCTTCTCGTCGAGGGACTGCCCATCGACGACCCGGTGGAGTTCGCCAAGAACGTGACCGAGCTCATGTAGGAGTCGGTGGGGAAGCCTACTCGGCTGGGTCGGCCGGTGTCGCTGCGCTTTGCGCCTCACTGGCCGCATCCTTATCATCACCGGCAACCGCCCTCGTGACCTCCTTGGAGGGAACGAGGGCGTTCTTGTCCATGCAGCCCATGATCAGCTGGTTGAGCTCGGCGATGTAGGCCTGCGCGAGGCTTGAGAGCTTGCGCTCGCGGTGCACCACGTAGCCCACGTTCATGACCTCGTCCACGTCGAGCGGGATGGCCACGATGCCGTCGAGCATCTCGTCCGAGCGCACGCCTGTCGAGACGAGAAAACCGTCGTAGCAGCGCAGGAGGCTCGTCATGGTTGCGCGGTCGCTCACGGTGATACGCTGGCGGTGGGGGAGCGACGAGAGCGGCTCCTCGGAGTAGTAGAGCGAGCCCTCGGGGCCCTGCTCGAAGGTGTAGCGCGGATAGTCCTCGAGGTCCTGCACGCGCACGCTCTTGCGGCTGGAAAGCGGGTGCCCCTCACGGACAAAGACGTGCGGGCGCGCCCGAAAGAGCGAGACAAAGCGCAGGTTTGCCTCGTCCAGGCGGCGCCTGAGCACGCGCTCGTTGTAGGTCGAGAGGTAGAGCACCCCGATGTCGCTCCTAAAGGTGCGCACGTCGTCGATCACGTCGGCCGTGCGCGTCTCGCGCAGCGTGAAGTCGCAGGACTCGTCGTGGCGCTTGGCAACAAACTCCGTGAAGGCGTTGACCACAAAGGCATAGTGCTGAGACGAGACGGACAGCTTGCGGTAGGTGTCGTTGCGGTCGCTCTCGTAGTGGCGAATCATGAGATCGGCCTGCTCGACCACCTGGCGCGCGTAGGCGAGAAGCTCCACGCCCTCGGACGTGAGCGTGATGCCCTTGTTAGTGCGGTTGAAGACCTTGACGCCCATCTCCTCCTCAAGCTCGCGGATGGAGGTGGAGAGCGCGGACTGCGAGATGTAGTGGCTGTGCGCCACGGAGTTGATCGACCCGCTCTCCGCGACGGCGATGAGATAGCGCAGCTGCTGCAGGCGCATGCTAGTCCTCCTCGCGCTGGCCGGGGAACATCTTCCGCTCAGAGAATTCCGCCTGCACGGTCGCAAGCATGAGGTCCACGTCCTCGAGGCCCAGGTGGCGCTCCTTCTCGTTCTTGCTCAAGGTGCCGCGGCGGCGTGCCCAGTTCTCGAGTGTGGCGGGGTGGGTCTCGCGGGGAAGCAGGCGCACCTCAGGGTCCACGCGGCGGCAGATGTCGCGCGTGTCGATTGGCACGATTATGCCGGCCTTGCGCGCCTCGGCGTAGCCGTCCACGTTAAGCATGAACCAGGAGTCCTCAAAGGCGGCGTTGTGCGCCATGTAGGGGAAGGCCGTGAGTGCGGCGAGAATCGCCTTCTGCATCTTTGGGTTCTGGCGCAGGGGCGGCATGCCCTCGAGGTCCTTCCAGGTGATGTGGTGGATCTCTGAGAGGGGCACGCCCTTCTCGGCGTACATCTCGGGCATGCCGCAGTAGGCGGAGTAGGGGTTGGTGGGCTTGGCCGTGGGGGTGAGGTTCATGAACTCCAGGCCCACGTTGATCACGTAGCCGCGGTCGGGCTCGCGGTCCGAGGTCTCGAGGTCGATGCCTACCACGGCGCCCCATACTGGCGCGTCGATGTAGGCGATGCCCAGGTCTGCGGCAGTGGGGCCAGAGACGCGCGCGACCTCCTCGTCCGTGCGGTGCTGGAGCGTGGCCACGCCGTGGATGAGGTCGGCATCCGAAAGGCGCCGTGCGAGGTTGAGGCCGTTGGTGTTTCTCAGCCGCTCGATGCCATAGCGGTCACAGATGTCGCGGTTCCTGTCGGCAAGGCCTCGTACCAGGTCAAACGAGAAGGGCTCGCGGCCAAGCGGCGCCGCCTTCCAGGCATCGGTCAAGACCTTGATTGCCTCCTCGTTCTTGGAGCGCTCCTGGGTGAGGGAGTCGTCGTCCGTGAGGAAGCCAGGGAAGACAAAGGCGTTTGCCTGCTCGATTGCCTGGGAGAGGTCCATGCTTGCCGCTTTCGCTTCTGGCGGGCGGGGCCCGCGCGTAGTTGCTGTGTGAGGCGTCCGGTGGAGCCAGACGGAACCATACAGATTAGCAGAGGGGCGTGGCGGCGGTGTGCCGGGACGGCAGGCGGTGCTGTGCACAGTTGCCATTCTCGGCGTGCTTCTCGCCACTACTCTTCTTGCCGCGAGTTCTCGCCGTTTAGGGCGCCCTAACCGTTCGGAATCCGCGGCACCAATGCCATGCCGCGAGTTCTCGCCGTTTAGGCCGCCCTAACCGTTCGGAAATTTCCTAACCGTTCGGAATCCGCGGCATGACGCCGCCGTCCCGAGAGCCCAAGAGACGTTGCAGCCCGACGGCCGCCGCCGGCCCGAACACGCGCGCCGACCCGAGTCCCGCCGTCGCCGGTGCTACGACGCGATGACCTCCGGCCACGCGTCGCCAAACTTCTTGCGCAGGTCGAGAATCGCCTCGCAGAACGTGTACCCGTGAGGCGCCGATGTCCGCACCAGGCGACCGTCGCGGTAGGCGATAAGACGGTTTCGGGGCACGGGCTTCCAGAGGTCCTTCTCGGCATCCCCTCCCAGGGGCTTCGTCGAGAAGACAATGGCGTCGTCAGAGAGCTGACGGTAGTTAAGCGTGTCCTCTGACGTGTTGGTGTGCACGTAGGTGTAGGTGCCATCGTCCATGATGAGGTTCAGGCGGTTGAGGTTCGAGATCTGCGAGAGGGCACCAGCCAACGCGTCGAAGGTGCCGTTGAAGTCCAGCGCACCGCCCGCGCGCATGGCTGCCTCGTCCAGGACGTCGAGAAGGAAGAGCATCGTACGCTCGCTGTCTGTCTCTCCGCGCTCGCGACGGTCATAGCCCGCAAGCAGCTCCTCGTTGAAGAGGATGCCATTGTGGATGAGGGTCCACTCGCGTCCGGAGATGTCCGAGCCCAGGAAGGGATGGCAGTTCTCGACGCTCTGCGCACCGCAGGTGGAGAAGCGAATGTGTGCCTCCAGGCGGCAGGCCTCGACAGGCTGATCCAGAATCTTGGGCAGCAACGTTGACTCATATGCCGGGATAGGCTCGCGCCAAAGTACAACATCCGCCTCGGGGTCGCCGGCCTTGCCGTGATCGTCGCGCCACGAAAGCCCCCAGCCATGTGGGTTGTCATGGCTGTGAGTGTAGAACTCCCTCAGGTAGGCGTTGGCCAAGACCGGCCTTCCCGAGTTGATCGCGAAGAGCTCGCACATGCGGGACGTCCGATCTCAAGCGGGTATAGGTACACAAACGATAATAGCGCGTATCGTGTGACGGCTCTGTTTCCGTGCGGTGCAAGCCTTGCTAGTACCCCACGGTGCAGGGGAAGCCAAGGCCGCGTACGCGCTGGGCGATGGCATCGAGGGTTTCTCTCGGCGCCTTTGCAAGGCCCGGTGCCGGTGTGTCGCGATCCACTGTGTAGATGGTCACGCCCTCCGGCTGAATGCGCCTGAGAGCCAAGAGCCACGCTTCCACGTGGGCGTCGTCCGTGTTGTCAAACGAGTGGCCCATGTAGCTGCCGCGAAGGAAGATTGTCTGCACGATCACGTGTCCCTTGAAGGACGCAAACACCTCCACCTGGCGCTCCACGTCATATGGCACGCGGGGGCGGTCGAGCGCGGCCACATAGGCGGCATCAACGGTGTCCAGCTTGAGGACGTTCCTGTCGACGCGGAGCAGCGCTTCGTGGACGTCTAGCCGTGCCGCCTGCGTGCCATTCGAAAGCACGGTCACATGTGCCTCGGGCGCGTAGCGGTTGCGGAGGGCAAGGGCGGCGTCCACGGCCGCAGGGAAGATGGGGCTCGCGGTGGGCTCGCCGTTGCCCGCAAAGCAGATGTCGTCCAGCTGCTCGCCCTTCTCGGCCATGGCCTCCAGTGTCTGTGTAAGGGCGGAGGTCACCTGGTCAAGCGTCACATAGCCGTCATGTGTGCGGCGCTGGTCGTCAAAGCCGTTCTCGCAGTAGAGGCAGTCGAAGGTGCAGATCTTGCCTGTTGCCGGCATGAGGTTCACGCCGAGGGAGACGCCAAAGCGCCTGCTTGTGACTGGCCCAAAGACGGGGCTCTGGTTGAGAAATGTGGACACGCTCGAGCCTCCCATGCTTTTTGGCCCAGGTACCTAGATCTCGTCGGCGAAGGTGACAAAGTCGAGGTTGCCAATCGACTCTATGAAGAGACTCTTGCGCCCCATCGACGAGAGCTCCACCGAGAAGGTCGCCGCCGTGCCCTTGCGGCCGTCCTGGCCGCGAATGACCTCGAAGTTCTCGTACGTGCAGTCCCACGAGTGCAGCTTGCGGAGAAGCTCTCGCACGCCCGCCGGTTCGTTGAACTCCACGTAGACGTCGAAGGTCTTTGACGCACGGCGAATCACGCGGTCAAGGCGGTTGAGCCCCTCGAAGGTGAGAAGCACGAAGAACAGCCCGATGAGCGCGGCCTCCGTGAATCCAATGCCCGCGGCAAGCCCTATGCACGCGCACGCCCAGAGACCGGCGGCCGTGGTGAGGCCGCGGACCTCGTTCTTGCCGGTCACGAGGATGGTGCCCACGCCGAGAAAACCAACGCCCGAGATGACCTGGGCGCCAATGCGGTTGATGTCGCCGCGCGCATCGGGGAACTGGTGAAGGACGTACTCGCTCACGATCATGGCCATGGCGGCGCCAATGCACACGAGGACGTGGGTCTTGATGCCCGCGCCCTTGTTGTGGAACTCGCGGTCTATGCCGATGGCCAGGCCAACGAGGGTCGCGATGAGCAGCCGCAGAAAGACGGCATGGGCACCCCATGCCGCCGTCTCTGCCACAAAGCTCTGCCAGGCCTCACCGATCATCTTGCCGTGCGCTCCGTGCTACTCGTCGCCAAAGCTGATGCCCAGGAGCTTGGCCTCGCGCACGAGGTCGCAGTTGGGGTCAACGTACTTGAGCTTGCCGGCCACGTCCTCGAGGGGCACGCGGCACATCTTGCCGCCGACCTTCGCGATCATGTAGCCGTACTTGCCCTCGAGGCAGCCGCGCGCCGCCTCCACGCCGCACTGCGTGGCAAAGATGCGGTCCTGGGAGTCTGGCTGGCCGCCTCGCTGGGTGTGGCCGGGCACTGCCACGCGGACCTCGCGGTCGGTCCTGCGGGCAATCTCCTCTGCGATGTCATAGGCAACGGAGGGCTTCACGCGCTGCGCGACGAGCTTCTTGTAGTCCTTCTTCTTCATCGCCGCCTCCTCCTTGGAGATGGCGCCCTCGGCGCAGACGATGATCGCAAAGCGGCCGCCGTTCTCCTCGCGCCTGTCGATGGCCTTGACCACGTTGTCCATGTCGTAGGGGATCTCGGGGATGAGAATGACGTCGGCGCCACCGGCCACGCCCGCGTAGAGGGGGATCCAACCGACCTTGTGGCCCATGATCTCTATGACGAAGACGCGCCCGTGGGAGCTTGCGGTGGTGTGGATGTCATCGATGCAGCGCGTGGCCACGTCGGTGGCCGAGGTGAAGCCAAAGGTGATGTCGGTGCCCCAGGTGTCGTTGTCGATGGTCTTGGGGAGCGCGATCACGTGCAGACCCTCCTGCGAGAGGCGGTTTGCCGTCTTGGTGGACCCGTTTCCGCCCAGCACGAAGAGGCAGTCGAGCTTGAGGTTCTTGTAGGTGCGCTTCATGGCGGGCACCTTTACGGTGCCATCGGCCTCGGGGACGTCGAGCAGCTTGAAGGGGGTGCGGCTGGTGCCGAGCACGGTGCCGCCCTGCGCGAGGAGGCCAGAGAAATCGCCGGGCGTCATCTGGATGTAGCGGCTGTGAATGAGGCCCTGGTAGCCGTCGAGAAAACCGTAGATCTCTACGTCTTGCTTGGTGTTGTGCATGATGGTCTTGACGATTGCGCGCATGGTGGCGTTGAGTGCCTGGCAGTCGCCGCCGCTGGTGAGAAGGCCGATCCTCAACATGATTCTTCCTCTCCTGTGGTCCGTCGCCCCTGACGGACGCCTGAGGAAAGTGTGGCACAAGTTGGCGCTGCAGGTGGGGCCGGCCGTCAGCGGGTGCTGGCCCGGCGCAGGCGTTGGCCTTGCGCGGGGCCAGCTGGGCGAAGCCATGGTCATAGCGAGAGGAACAGCTGGTGGACCCTGAGGTCTGGGTCAAGCTCGGGATGGAAGGCGAAGCCGAGCTGAGTGCCCTGCCGCACGGCCACCACGTTTCCATCCACGCGCGCCAGGACCCGGACGCCCGCACCCGCATCCACCACGCGGGGCGCGCGGATGAAGGTCATGGGCACCTCTCGGCCAACGCCTGTGACGTCTGCCGTCGCATGGAAGCTCCCGAGCTGACGTCCGTAGGCGTTGCGTTCCACGGTCACGTCCATCGTGGCCAGGCGCGGCGTGCCCTTGTCGTCATGGGCTGCGAGCCTCTGCGCCAGGAGGATGAGGCCGGCGCAGGTCGCAAACACGGGCATGCCGCCTTCGATCCGCTCCCGAAGGGGCTCAAGCATGCCAAGCTCCTCGAGGAGCCGGCCCTGGACCGTGGACTCGCCGCCGGGAAGCACCAGTCGGTCGAACGAACGGGCGAGGTCATCGGGGCCACGCAGCTCGAAGGCCTTCTCGCCAAGCTCCGCCAGGCGGGCCTCGTGCTCGGCGAAGGCTCCCTGCAGGGCGAGAACCGCGGTCGCCATTACTTGCCCCTCTCGGCCATGAGCAGGTCTATCTCGTCCTTGTTGATGCCAACCATGGCCTCGCCGAGGTCCTCGGAGAGGGCGGCCACCTTCTCGGGGTCGTCAAAGTTGGTGACGGCGCCGACGATGGCGCGGGCGCGCTTGGCTGGGTCGCCGCTCTTGAAGATGCCCGAGCCCACGAAGACGCCCTCGGCGCCCAGCTGCATCATGAGCGCGGCGTCCGCGGGGGTGGCAACGCCGCCTGCGGCAAAGTTGACCACCGGGAGGCGGCCGCTGTCGTGCACGGAGCGCACGAGTTCGACCGGTACCTGCAGGCGCTTCGCCTCCTCGAAGAGCTCGTCGTCGCGCAGGCTCACCACGTGGCGGATCTGCGCGTTGATGAGGCGCATATGGCTCACGGCCTGCACAACGTCTCCCGTGCCCGGCTCGCCCTTGGTGCGGATCATCGACGCGCCCTCGGCGATGCGGCGAAGTGCCTCGCCCAGGTCGCGCGCGCCGCAGACGAAGGGCACCGCGAACTGGGTCTTGTCGATGTGGCAGACGTCGTCGGCGGGGGAGAGGACCTCCGACTCGTCGATGTAGTCGATGTCGATGGCCTGGAGCACCTGCGCCTCCACAAAGTGGCCAATGCGGCACTTGGCCATCACGGGGATGGAGACCGCCGCCTGGATGCCCTTGATCATGTGGGGGTCGCTCATGCGGCTCACGCCGCCTGCTGCGCGGATGTCAGCAGGGATGCGCTCGAGTGCCATGACGGCGCAGGCGCCGGCTTCTTCGGCAACGCGAGCCTGTTCGGGGGTCGTGACGTCCATGATGACGCCGCCCTTGAGCATCTGTGCAAGCTCACGGTTGAGCTTTGCGCGCTCCGGCCCGGGTGCCGGCGTGACGGTCTTCTCGTCTCTCTTGTCCTGTGACATTCGTGGTCCTCCTTGCGTTGGCGCGTCTGTGTGCCTACGTAGACTAGGAGCACCGTGGCAATATTAGAATGTCCAGAACGTGATAGATTGCTATGACCAATATAAGTCCAGTTTTACAAAACCGATAAGACCAGATGTTGAGAGGATCGTCGCATGCGGGGGATTGACCTCACAGGGAGAGGGGAGCTTCCCCTCTATGAGTACCTCTACCGGTGCATTCGCAACCAGGTTGTGACGGGTGCGATTGCCGCGGGCGAGCGCTTGCCCTCCAGGCGCGTCCTGGCGGAGCGGCTGGGCGTGAGCGTGGTCACCGTGGAGGGCGCCTATACGCAGCTGGTTGCCGAGGGGTATGTGATCGCTCGGCCGCGTCGGGGCTACTACGCGGCAAGTCTGCCTTCGCTTCCGGACATGGCGATTGCCACGCCGGCTTCCTCGGCGGCCGAGATTGCGCCGGCAGGTGTGGCAGAAGGCCAATCCGCTGCAGGTAGGGTGCCATATGATCTGACGCGTGGAGCTAACGTCGCCTGCCAGGGAGCGGCGCGCCTCTGGGAGCGCGCGTTGCGCGACGTATTGGCCCATGAGCCCGACGAGGTGCTCTATCGCACACCGCCTGCCCGAGGCGTTCTCCGCCTTCGCGAGGCGATTGCAAACCACCTCGCGCGCTCGCGCGGTATGTCGGTCGACCCTCGGCTGGTGGTTGTGGGTGCTGGCGCGCAGACGCTCTACGGACTTGTCGCACAGCTCCTTCTTGGGGATGGTTCGGTGGGCGTGGAGGACCCCGGCTATGCCCGTGCGAGCGAGACCTATCGAGCGCATGGGCTTGACGTGCACTACCTGCCGCTTGATGGCGAGGGCATCTCGGTGCGTGCCTTGCGTGCGTCTGGTGCTACCGTGGCGCACGTTATGCCCTCGCACCAGTTTCCCACCGGCCGTGTGATGAGCGTCGCGCGTCGCTACGAGCTTCTGGGCTGGGCCGCCGAGCAGGACGGGCGCTACATTGTCGAGGACGACTACGACTGCGAGCTGCGCCTCGCGGGCCGGCCCATTCCGGCGCTTGCGAGCATCGATGCCACGGGAAGCGTGATGTACCTCAACACGTTCTCGAAGAGTCTCTCTTCAGCGCTGCGCATCGCCTACCTGGTGCTGCCTGCCGCGCTCGACGCCGTCTATGACGAGCGCCTGGGGTTTCTCTCGACCACCGTACCTGCTATCGATCAGGTGGCGCTTGCACAGGCACTTGAGTCCGGAGCGTACGAGCGGCACGTGGCTCGCTATCGCCACGCCATGCGCGAGGTGCGCGATGCGCTGGTTGAGGGTCTGCTCGATGGACCCTCGGGGGAACGCGTCCGCTTTGTGGAAGCCGATTCCGGGATTCACTTCGTGCTGGAGGTGCGCGATGAGGGGCGCGGGGAGGCCGGTATTTCCGCGGCTGCGCGTGAGGTGGGCGTGGGACTGATGCCGCTCTCCTCGTTTGCGCGGGTTTCCGAGCATGTCGGGGCACCGGATGGCTTTGCCCGGTTTGTGGTGCAGTACGACAGCCTCTCGGTGGACGATGCCCGTGCTGCTGCCAAGGCGCTTGGGAGCGTGCTATAGGCCAAGCTCGGTTCTCACCTGCGAAAACGGACGCACCGACGGCTGTGGCAAAGCGTGGGCGCCCAGATTGCGTTCCATCCACACTGTGTCGTACCAGTGCCCAAACTTGTATCCGCAGTTGGGAAAGTGGCCTATCTCGTGGTAGCCTCGCCGCTCGTGGAAGGTGACGCTCCCGTTGTCGAGGTGGGTGTCGGGCGTGCTTGTTGTGGCAACGCAGGCGTATAGGTTGAGGATTCCCTGAGCGGTCAGCACGCGTTCGAGCTCCTGGTAAAGGGCGGTGCCAACCCCGCTGCCGCGGGCCTCGCGGTCAACGTAGATGGAGGTCTCAACGCACCAGGCGTATGCGGCTCGCCCATAGTAGGGACTCGCGTAGGCATAGCCGAGCGCTGCTCCTGCGGCGTCGCGCGCGATCAGCCAGGGGTGTGTGGCGCCAACCCGTTCGATGCGAGCGGCCATCTCCCGTGCGTCAGGGGCATCGTACTCGAAGGTGATTGCGGTGTCTCGTACGTATGGAGCGTAGATGTTGGCGACGGTTGCAGCATCTGAGCTGGTAGCGACCGTTATGCGAAGCTGGTCTACCTGGTTCATGTGGTTCCTCCTTGTAACTCCTGGGTCAACTATAGCGGTGTGCTTGGAGTCCATCGGGCTTGTCGAGGCGCCCATGCTTGCTGCAACAGTCATCTCACTGCACAAAAAGTCGATAGCGGACAGAGTTTCAGGGTTCGCTGCATAAAAACGCTCTATCGGACGGTGTTTTTTGTCTAACTGCATCAAATATTGAATCAAACTTTCATAGAAAAGCATACTTAATATGAAATATGCAGTATTGTGGATATGTAGTTCAAAGTTTGATATCTGTGACACGAAGGCACTGTCCGATAGAGCGTTTTTATGCAGCGACTCAGGATTCACCGTCCGATAGGGTAGTTTTATGCACAGGGATCGGCGTCGTTGCATGGCGAAGCGCAATAACTCCTCCGCCTGCAGGCGCCCTATAGCAAGCGCTGCATCAAGTGCGCCTGCCCCACCCTCTTGGCGACGCTCCCCTGTGATAAAGTGCGCTCACGGACGCCTGCCCCATCAGGCGCGACGTCTGGGTGACAATGGGTGCACGCGCCGAGCTCAGTCGGCGCAGATTGGCTCGAAAGGCGGTATGGCATGGCAGACGAGCACGACGGCACGGCGATCACCGGCAATGCGGGGGCAAAGGACGCAACGCGCCTTCCGCACGAGAGGCTCGAGGAGATGCAGCTTGAAGGCGTGCGCCGCACGCTGGTCAACTGCTACGAACACGTCCCGTTCTACAAGCGCTCCTTCGACGAGGCGGGCTTTGACCCCTATCACCTGGACTCCCTCGATGACCTTGCCAACGCGCCGTTTGTGACCAAGCAGGACCTCCGCGACGCCGCGCCCTACGGCATGCTTGCCGTTCCGCTCTCCGACGTGCGTGAGATTCACATGTCGTCCGGTACCACGGGCGTTGCCACACTTGGTGCCTATACCCAGCATGACCTCGACTTCTGGTCCGACTGCTTCGCCCGCGGCATCCGCTTTGCGGGCGGTGGCGCCAACGATGTGGTGCAGGTTGCCTACGGCTACGGCCTCTTCACGGGTGGCCTTGGTGCCCACTACGGCGCCCTTGCCTCGGGCGCAACGGTGATTCCCACCTCTGCCGGCAACACCGAGCGTCAGATTCGCATCCTGCGCGAGATGGGCACCACGATCCTCTGCTGCACGCCCAGCTATGCCATGCACATCGCAGACACGGCGCTGGAGATGGGCCTTGACCCCTCCCGCGACTTCCACCTCAAGGCGGGAATCCACGGCGCCGAGCCCTTCTCTGACAACTTCCGCGCCGAGCTCGAGCGCAAGCTCAACTACAAGGTGCTCGACATCTATGGCCTCACCGAGACCATGGGTCCGGGCGTGGCCTGCGAATGCCTCGAGCAGGACGGCCTTCACCTGGCAGAGGACCACTTCTTTGCCGAGATCATCGACCCGGCCACCGGCAAGCGCCTGCCCGACGGCGAGTGGGGCGAGCTTGTCCTTACCACGCTCGATCGCGAGGCATCGCCCGTCGTGCGCTACCGCACACGCGACATCACGCGCATCCTGCCTGGCGAGTGCCCCTGCGGCTGCACACACAAGCGCATCGACCGCCTGCATGGCCGCACCGATGACATGCTCATCATCCGCGGCGTGAACGTCTTCCCGTCGCAGATCGAGGACGTCATGAAGACCTTCGACCAGGTCTCCAGCTGGTACCAGATCGAGGTTGGCACAGACGAGCGCTCGCTGGATGTGGTCACGCTCAAGGCCGAGGCGAACCCCGACTTCGACTTCGACCAGACCGGCGCAATCGAGTCCCTGCAGCGTCAGATCTCCGCGCGCCTCAAGACCGACCTCTCCGTTGGCATCAAGGTTCGCATCGTCGAGCCCAAGTCCATCTCGCGCAGCACCGGCAAGGCAAAGCGCGTCATCGACACGAGGAAGGGGATCAAGTGATGATCAAGCAGATCTCGGTCTTTCTTGAGAACGACAAGGGCCGCCTGGCCGCGCTCTGCCGCTGCCTGGCGGACGTGGGCGTCAACATGAGTGCCCTCTCGATTGCCGACACCCCGGAGTACGGCCTGGTGCGCATCGTGTGCAACGAGGCCGACAAGGCAAAGGCGGCGCTTGACGAGGCGGGCTACAGTGCCCGCGTGACCAAGGTTACGGCCGTGGCCGTTCCCAACCGGCCCGGTGGCCTGGCCGAGCTCCTCGAGACGTTGGACAACGCAGACATCTCGGTGGAGTACGGGTATTGCTTCTCGCACCAGGACGGCAACGCGATCTTTGCCCTTAAGGTGACGGACTCCGCGCAGGCAGCGGAGGCGGTCTTTGCCATCGAGCGCGCCGGCTTCCAGATTCTGGAGGAGGGCGAGCTGGACTAGCTCCGGTCCTGGATGCCGCTGTCCTTCTCGCATATTGAACGGAGAAGCCCCTCCGGCGCCATCTGGCACCGGAGGGGCCGTTTTGGAAGCAACAGCGTCTAAAACCCTCGCTCCGGCGCCGAATTCTCGCCCGAAGGTGCATTTCTGCAGAAGGGGAGAGAACCGCACGCGAAGAAGCGAGAATCGCACACCTACAAGCGACCGAAGAGCGTCGCGCTTCCTGTGCAGTCGTCGTCGATGGTGGCGGGCAGCGCGGGGACCATGGCCTCGATGAGCTTGCGCAGCAGGTGGAGGTTCTCGTTAAAGACGCGCAGCACGTCGTCGTTGGTGACGGCGGCGTACTTGCCCAGACCGGAGTCGTAGTCGGTGACCAGGCTCACGTTCACGTAGTGCATGCCAAGTTCGCGGGCGAGCCATGCCTCGGGGTACTGCGTCATGTTCACCACCGACCAGCCCATCTTCTGGAACCACTCGCTCTCAGCGGTGGTCGAGAAGCGCGGCCCCTGGATGGTGACAACAGTCCCGCCGTCGTGCACGGGAATGCCCAGCTCGCGGCACTTCTCGACGGCGACCTTGCGCATGGTCTCGCAATAGGGGTGAGCTGCGGAGAGGTGCTGCACGCCCAGCCCCAGGTCATGCGTGAAGAACGTGTCGGCACGGCCCTTGGTCCTGTCCACAAACTGGTCGCAGATCACAAAGTCGCCGGGGTGGATGTCAAGCGAGAGGGACCCCACCGAGCACGGCCCAATGACCTGCTTCACGCCCAGCTCGTGCATGCCCCAGAGGTTGGCGCGATAGTTGACCTCGCCGGGAGCAAAGGTGTGCTTGTGGCCGTGGCGGGGGAGAAACGCGACCTTGCGACCCCCGATGGTTCCCACGGTGTAGACGTCGGAGGGCTGGCCCCAGCGCGTGTCAAGGGAGACCTCCTCGTAGTCGCCCTCGAAGAGGCTGTAGAAGCCAGATCCGCCAAAGATACCAATCTCTGCCTGCGGAAGTTCTGCCATACGTGACTCCTTTCAAATGCGGTGCGTATGCCCTCGTACATTGTAGAGTGGCGTCTCTGCTCCGTCACGCGGCACTGTATCAAAGCCAATCGATACAAGCTCTATATGTGAAGGTACATCAAAATGTATTTTACCTATCCATTGGCCAATCCTACTATCAAGACTGAAAGGCAGCGCGCCCCATGGCGTGCTGCACAGGGACCGCAACAGGTGTTGCCGTCCAACCGCATGTCGTTATAGGAGGCAACAATGGTTCTCGGAATGGGTGTTCCCGAGCTTCTCGTCATCCTCTTGGTCGCCCTGATCATCTTTGGGCCCAAGAACCTGCCCAAGCTTGGCTCCGCCATCGGCAAGACCGTCAAGAACGTGCGCGAGGGCATGGAAGAGGGCAGCGACGACAAGGATGTTGCCAAGGCTGAGAAGTCCAGCTCCTCCGAGAATGTCGAGGAGGTTGTCGCCGATCCCGACGACGCCGACGCAGACGTTGCCACCAGCGCCAAGTAACCCTGGTTTCCCTTTCCCCAGGCCGGACGGCCTCCTTCCTCCGTTCGGCCAGTTCCTACCCCAGATCGCCGAGAAGAGCCAAGCACCTCTGTGCAAGCGGTGACATGTAACGGTCTGCCTTCCAGACCACCGCCTGCCGGGTTGACAAGCCCTTCTCGGCGATCACCTTTATGAAGCAATCGCCCGTGTCGGTGACGGGGAGCAGCGTCTCGGGCACGAGGGCAACGCCCATGTCGCCGCGCGCCCAGGTGCAGGCCGTGCGCTCGTCGTCGACCATGCAGCTTACGGCTAGCTCTGCCTTGGCCTCATCGAACGCGGCGCGCACCTGCTCTTCAAGGCGACGCGCGAGCACCACCGGCACGCTCGAGAGCTGCGCGCAGGTGACTTCCATCTCCGAGCCCACCTCAAGCGCGGGCGGCATGATGGCAAGCATGCGCTCCGTCTTTGCGTAGCGGCAGCGCAGACCGGCGCTCGCGAACGGCGTGCGCACCACGCCGATGTCCACCACACCCCCCTCGAGCATCTCGAGCACCTGCGGTGTGTCCCCCTCGCGGAGTTCCACCGACACGTTGGGTGCGGCCGCAAGCTCGGCGAGCCTCGTGCCCGGCACCGATCCCGCGCATGAGGCGTCGACCCCAAGCGTGAGCACGCCGGTCATGCCCTTGCCCACACCTTCGACGTCGCGCTTCGTGGCCTGCGTGAGCGCAAGGATGCGCGTGGCCCGCTCGTAGAGGAGCTTGCCCGCGTCCGTGAGCGTGGCCGAGCGCGGCCCCCTGCGCACGAGCGTGGTTCCCAGCTCGCGCTCCAGCTGCGCCAGCTCGTAGGAGAGCGGAGGCTGCGAGATGTGCAGACGACGCGCGGCTGCCGTGATCTGGTGCTCCTCGGCAATGGCGACAAAGTACTCCAGTTGCTTGAGATTCATGCGTGCCTCCCGCGATATCTGCAAGCGCGCAGTCGCCTGGCGTGACGGCAGCGTGCGAACAAGTCATACGAGAATTGTATGGCGTTGCCTTAGAACATGCACGTGCAAGATGGATGTCCAAAGCGCAGCCCCGCGCCCATGGGTAGAATGTGGGCACGAAGGCCGCCGGGCGCATGCTCCGGCACACACGGAGGGTGAGGTCCACATGGCCCGGAACAGCGACAACTACCCCAGCTACGAGGTCCCCGGGGAGGACTTTGACCCAAAGCGGGAGGTCGAGGAGGCAATCGACGCTGGCGAGAAGGCCCTCGCGTGTCTCAACCGGGCGTCCAAGAGCCTAGACAGCGCGTCCGGGTGGGGCATGCTCGACATTTTTGGCGGTGGCCTCATCTCTGGCCTGGCCAAGCACCACCGCATCGACGAGGCGCAGGATGCCCTGCGAGAGGCGCAGTCGTCCCTCGCGGTGTTCTCGCGCGAGCTCTCGGACGTTCGCGAGTTCTCTGGCCTCAAGGTGGACATTAGCCGTGGCTGGACCTTCGCGGACTTCTTCTTTGACGGTGCCATCTCAGACATCGTGGTGCAGAGCAAGATCGAGGACGCGCGCAGCCGCGTGGACCATGCGCGCGACAGCGTGCGAGAAACCCTCGCGCGCCTGGAGAAGCTTCGGTAGCGTATCTCGCGCACTGCAAATAGGGCACTTACGCTGGGCTTACTGCTTGTTCAAACAAGTTGTAGACGTTATGTGCAGTTAACGAGGCAGCAACATATCGCTCCTACCTCGCGGGTACCGTATTCATCAGGAACACCGCTAGGAAAGGAGGACTCCATGAAGATCAAGAACCTGAGCAGGCTCCAGAAGAAGGTCCTTGACGCCTGCATGGACGGCTGGTTCATGAGCGGCGAGTACACCGCCATGTTCGATAACCACCGTCGCAGTTTCGAGGCCGACAGCCCCCTGTGGCTCTACCGCGACATCGAGCGCTGGTATGCAAGCCATGCTGCCAACCACGGGGATTCCCACCTGCTCGTCAAGTGCACCAGGGTCGATTAGGGGCAACATGCCCCGGCACCCCGGTGCCGTCCGGGGAAATGACAAAGTGCACGTTGGCAAGCAGGACCCCACGGGGTCTTTTTTGTTAGTCTTCGGGGAGTAGCGCCCGCGCGCCGCCCCCGTTTTTCTTTGGGGCAGCCTGGAATCCCTAGGAGGAACCCATGCCCCTCTTGCTCAATGCTGCCCTTGATGACCTAAGGCTCTCTGGCATCAGGCGCTTCTCGGCACTCGCTGCCCAAACTCCCGGCTGCGTCTCGCTCACGCTTGGTGAGCCCGGAGAGGACACGACCCCCAACGTATGCGCCAAGGTGGGGGAGGACCTTGCCCGCGGTCTCACGCATTACCCGCCCAACAACGGCTTTGCATGGCTTCGCGAGGCCATCTGCACGTGGGAAGCCGAGCGCGGCGTGCGCCTTGCCCCGGAAAACGTGATAGTGACCGATGGCGCAACGGAAGCGCTCTTCTGTGCCATCACGGCGCTTCTCAACCCAGGTGACGAGGTCATCATCCCTACGCCGGCGTTTCTCCTCTATGACTCTCTCGTGAGGCTGGTGCGCGGCGTGCCCGTGGCGCTCGACACCACAGCGAGCAACTTCCAGTTGGACCCGTGTGCGCTCGCGCAGGCGGTTACCCCCCGCACCAAGGCGATTGTGATTACCTCGCCCAACAACCCCACCGGGTGTGTGCTCGACCGTCGCAGCATGGATGCCGTTGCCGAGGCGGCGCGTACGCGCGACCTCTACGTGATCTGCGACGACGTCTATGGCGAGCTTTGCTACGAACCCGGTTACCGACGCTTCTCGGCCCTCTACCCCGAACTTGCGGATAGGACCATCGTTGCCAACAGCTTCTCGAAGCCGTGGGCCATGACCGGCTGGCGCCTAGGCTGGGTGGGCGCTGGCGAGAAGGTCGCTGCCGCTATGGCCAAGGTGCACCAGTACGCGGTCTCGTCGGTGCCGGCCTTCCTGCAGCACGCCGCCGTGGAGGCGCTTGCTACCAATACGGCCCCCATGCGCGCCTCCTACCAGGCACGACGCGACGTCACGGTGGAGGCGCTCGCGCACATGGGGCTTCGCACCGTCACGCCCCAGGGCGCGTTCTACGCATTCCCCAGCATCGAGGCGCTGGGCTTCTCAAGCGAGGAGTTCTGTGAGCGCGCCATCCGCGAGGCCGGTGTGGCGCTGGTGCCGGGCTCGTGCTTTGGTGGAGAGGGCCACGTGCGCCTAAGCTATGCCACGGACGAGAAGACCCTGGCCACAGGCCTTGAGCGCCTGGCCGGCTTTGTGGGAGCGTTGCGGTAGCGGCGCCTGCCGCCAACGGCGCGTTCGGGCGCTACTCGTCCTCCACCACGTGTGCCATCATGAGCAGCAGCGCCACCGCGACGCCCTGCTCAAGCGACGCCTTTCGAATCCACTCGTCGCGGGTGTGGGGAAGGCCCCCCGTGATGGTGCCCACGCACACAGCGGGCACGCCAAGCGAGAGCGGCACGTTCGCGTCGGTCGAGGAGCTCACGTGGCGGGCGCGCACGCCAAGGACCGCTTGGATGGCGTCATCGCAGCGGCGCGTGAGGCGTCGCTCGGCGGTCTCGTTCACATCGCCCGTGGCGGGCCGGCGGCCTATGACGGCGATCTGGACGTCCATGTCGTCGCGGGCGTCCGCGCGGGCGACGAGGTTGCGGAGCTTCTCGTCCATCTCCTGCAGGCACGCCTCGCTCGTGGAGCGGAACTCGCAGAGGCACGACGCCTCGCTCGCGATGCTGTTGACCGTGGTGCCGCCCTCGATGAGGCCAACGTTGCAGGTGGTGCGGGCCTCGGTGGGGCGCGGCAGGTCGTACATCGCGCAGACGATGCGCGAGAGGCGCTCGATTGCGTTGGGGACGCCCCAGTTCTTCCAGCTGTGGCCGCCCCGCGTGTGCACGCTGATGCGATAGCGCATGGACCCCACGGCTTCGGTGACCACCTCAGGGAAGTGTGCGTCGAGCGCGGTGAGTTCGGTCACGGGGGCCGTGGCCTCGCGCATGAGCTGCTTGGTGCCCTTGAGGTTGCCCAGTCCCTCCTCGCCGGAGTTCGCCACCACCACAACGCAGGTGTCGAGCTTGGGGCGGTGCTTGAGGAACCACTTTGTGGCCATGAGCAGCGTCACCAGGCAGGCCGTGTCGTCGCCGATGCCCGGGGCGTACATGTTCTCCTCGTCCTCGGTGAGTGGCAGCTCGCCCGTGTCGGGGAAGACTATGTCGGTGTGGGCGGAGAAGACCGCGCGACCTGGTTCGGACCGGTCGCCCAGGATGCAGACAACGTTATGCGCCTCGTCCACGGTGACGTCGGTTGCGCCCTGCTCGCGGAGCCAGGTTGCGACAAACCAGGCACGGCGTCCCTCGTCGCCCGTGGGGGCGCCAATACGCCCGAGCGCGCGCAGAAGCTCGAGCGACTCCTCGCGCACCTCGTGCGCAAACTCCAGTGCTGTGTAGGTCTCCCTTGGGTTCATGAGGTCCTCCAGAGCGCGGCGCGCCGCCGCGTAGCGTGCGTGTTGCCCCTAGCATACTCCCTCACTGTCACCCAGCCGTCCTCCTATCGGTGTCCGCCTCCTTCGCCGTCCCCCTACGCCCCGTTCTTTAGCGGTATTTGAGAATCGTGTTTCCCGCCAACTGGGCAAATGCAGTGCCCGATTCTCAGAAATCGCTAAAGAACGGCGGGGCGCAGGGGGACTATGGAGATGGCGGGCGAGGAGGTGCCTACCACCTCGTGAAGAAGTTTTTCTCCGTTGGTGCCACGTGCGACCTTGCGCAGGCGCGGCGTGGATGCTAGCGTTGTCCGCACGATAGAGGAGCGGGCACGATGGTCCTGGAGGAGCCGGCGGGCAAGGATTCCAGGAGAGGCGATGCCCGCCGAACTTCCGCGTCAGGCATGGCGCGGCGGTGGGCTCGGCGGGAATACCGCCGGGACTGTCCGTGGAGAAGATCCGCGGGAGCGCTATCCCCGGCCATGCGACGCTGCCGCGTGGACCCCGGCGGCGCCCTCGCGGCGCGTCTGGGGGAACAATGGGGGAGAAGCTACCGTTCGTCACAAGAGACCAGCTCGAGCGTGCCGCCGCACAGTGGCCCACGCCCTTCCACGTCTATAGCGAGAAAATCATCCGCGAGCGTGCGCGCGCCTTGAAGGCGGCGTTCTCGTGGAACCCCGGCTTCACCGAGTACTTTGCCGTGAAGGCGACGCCCAACCCCACGATTGTCTCCATCCTCGCAGAGGAGGGCTGCGGCTGCGACTGCGCAACCGCCACAGAGCTTACGCTCGCCAGTGCGTGCGGCATGCGAGGCGAGCGCATCATGCTCTCCTCCAACGACACGCCCGACGAGGACTACCGCCGCGCGCGCGACCTGGGTGCCATCATCAACCTTGACTCGCTCGACATGGTGGAGTGCCTGTCGCGCGCGCTGGACGGAAAGCTGCCTGCCATGGTCTGCCTGCGCGTGAACCCTGGCGGCAACTTCACTGCCTCAAACGGCATCATCGGCGAGCCCGAGGACTCCAAGTTTGGCATGACTGTCGAGCAGGTCATGGAGGCCGCGCGCAGGCTCTCTGCCATGGGCGTCACCGAGTTTGGCCTCCACGCGTTTCTCGCCTCGAACACGCAGGTGGAGGACTACTACCCGCGCCTCGCGCGCGTGCTCTTCGAGCTGGCCGTGCGTCTTTCGCGCGAGCTTGGCGTGCATGTGCGGCTGGTTGACCTCTCCGGCGGCATTGGCATCGACTACCGACCCGAGGATGTTCCCGTGGACATCGTTGCCGTGGGCGAGGGCGTGCGCCGCGTGTACGAGGAGGTCCTCGTGCCCGCGGGCATGGGCGACGTGGCGCTTGCCGCCGAGCTTGGCCGCTGGATGCTGGCGCCCGCAGGCGGCCTTGTGACCCGCGTGATCCACGAGAAGGTCACCTACCACGACTACCTGGGCGTCGACGCCTGCGCCTCCAACCTCATGCGTCCGGCGGTCTACGGCGCCTACCACCACATCACCGTGATGGGCCGCGAGGGCGAGCCCGCAACCAGGCGCTACAACGTGGTGGGCAGGCTCTGCGAGAACTCCGACCAGTTTGCGCGCGACCGTATGCTGCCCGAGGTCCACATCGGTGACCTGCTCTTCATTCACGACGCTGGCGCCCACGGGCACTCCATGGGCTACAACTACAACGGCACGCTCCGCTCGGCGGAGCTCTTGCTGCGCGAGGACGGCTCGTTCGAGCTCATTCGGCGCGCCGAGACGCCCGCGGACTACTTTGCAACACTCGACTTTCCGGGCTCGCGCTTCTCGGCGCTTGCCCACCCAGAGGGCTAGGACACGTAAGGTTACACGCAGGGCGCCCATGGGGCGCACGTGAGAGGGGACGCACAATGGACATGCAAGGACTTACCGGTTCTGTCGTGGCGCTGGTCACGCCGTTTTTGGAGGACGGCTCCATCGACTTTGGCTCGCTGGAGCGCCTGGTCGACTTTCACCTCGAGAACGGGACCGACGGCATCTTGGTCCTGGGGACCACGGGAGAGTCTTCCACGATGACCGACGAGGAGGACCTCGAGGTAGCCAAGACCGTCATTGACCGCGTAGCGGGCCGTATTCCCGTCATTGGCGGCGCGGGATCAAACTCCACGGCCGAGTCCCTCCGCAAGGCAAAGGCGCTGGAGAAGCTCGGCGCCGACGGTCTTCTCCTCATTACGCCCTACTACAACAAGTCCAACGAGGAGGGCATCTACCGTCACTTCACGACGGTCCTCGACCAGGTTGACGTGCCCTGCCTGCTCTACAACATCCCTGGTCGCACGGGTTGCTCCATCTCGGAGAGAAACGTCGCACGACTGGCCACGCACCCCAACGCGTGGGGCATCAAGGAGGCTTCGGGCAATATTTCCTACGCGACGATGGTTGCGCGCTACCTCTCGGATGACTTCCGTATGATGAGCGGCAACGACGATATGGTGGTGCCCATCCTCTCGCTGGGCGGCGTGGGCGTGGTCTCGGTGTGGGCCGACGTCGCGCCGCGCACCGTGCACGACATGTGCGAGAAGTGGCTCGCGGGCGACACCAAGGGCGCACTCAAGGTGCAGCTGGATAACCTCGACCTGGTGCACGCACTCTTTGGTGAGGTCAACCCCATTCCCGTGAAGGCCGCGCTCGCCAAGATGGGGCTCATCGGCCCTACCGTGCGCCTGCCGCTCTGGCAGCTCTCGCCCGAGGCAGATGCGCGTCTGGAGGCGGCCATGAAGGGGGTTGGTATTCTTGGCTAGCGTGCTGGTGGTTGGCGCCAAGGGGCGCATGGGGACGCTCCTTCGGGCGGCCGTCGAGGCGGATGCGAACCTCTCGCTTGCGGGTGGCTACGACGCCGACAACATCTCTGAGCTTGACTCCGTTGCCCCAGCGGTAGACCTCGTCATCGATTTCTCGGCGCCCGCGTCGCTTCCCCATGTGGAGGCCTACGTGCGTCGCACGCATGCGGCGCTGCTCTCGGGCACCACTGGCCTCTCGGCGGAGGATCTCTCGCGCATCGAGGCGTTGGGGCAGGTGGCCCCGGTCATCTGGAGTGGCAACTACTCGCTTGGCGTGGCGGTTCTTCGTCACCTGGCGCGCGAAGCCGCGGCCTCGCTTACCGGCTGGGACACCGAGATTGTGGAATGCCACCACAACCGCAAGGCCGACGCTCCCTCCGGGACGGCAAAGATGCTGCTTGAGGCCGTGGATCCCGCAGGCGAGAGGAGCGTTGCCTACGGGCGCGAGGGCATCGTGGGGCCACGTCCGGCAAGCGAGATTGGCATGCACAGCCTGCGCGGCGGCACCGTGGCGGGGACGCACGAGGTGCTCTTCTTTGGCGAGGACGAGGAAGTCGTGCTCACGCACCGCGCAACGAGCCGGCAGATCTTTGTGAACGGCGCCGTCTCTGCGGCCAAGCGCCTGCTTGCGCACGAGCCCGGTTTCTATGACTTCGACACGCTCATGTTTGGATAGCCTGCAGCAACGAGAAACGCCAGGTGGCTGGCGAGAGGGGACAATCCATGGACGCCCAGGAAATCATTAACTATATTGCGAGTGCGCCAAAGAAGACGCCGGTCAAGGCATACGTCAAGCTGGCTCCTGGCGCGCATGTGGACTTTGGTCCCAGTTCCCACGTCTTTGGGACGGGCGATGTTGTGGTCTTTGGCGACTGGTCCGAGGTTGGGCCGGCGCTTGAGGCGGCTGGTAACAACGTTCTGGACGTGGTTGTCGAGAACGACCGTCGCAACTCCGGTGTGCCGCTGCTTGACGTGCGCAACGTGAACGCCCGAATCGAGCCTGGCGCCATTATTCGCGACCAGGTGGAGATTGGCGACAACGCCGTAATCATGATGGGCGCGATCATCAACATCGGTGCGGTCATTGGCGCGGGCACCATGATTGACATGGGGGCCGTCCTGGGCGGGCGCGCCACGGTGGGTGCGCATTGCCACGTGGGTGCCGGCTGCGTGCTTGCCGGCGTGGTGGAGCCTGCAAGCGCGACGCCCGTGGTGATTGAGGACGACGTGCTTCTCGGTGCAAACTCCGTGGTCATCGAGGGGTGCCGCGTGGGCAAGGGTGCCGTTGTGGCTGCCGGTGCCGTGGTGACCGAGGACGTGCCCGCAGGCGCGGTTGTTGCCGGCTGCCCCGCGCGCGTCATCAAGATGAAGGACGAGAAGACCGAGTCCAAGACTGCCCTGGTGGACGCGCTGCGCAACCTGTAGAGGGAGCTGCTCGCCACGGCGGGTGTTGCTCTTCTCGCCCTTGCTTTTCTTCCCGTCGCGTTGTCGCGGATTTCGAACGTTTAAGCGGGGTTAACCGGCGATAATTCGCGTCATTCGAACTGTTCCGCGGAATTCGAACGTTTACGGTGGTCCAACCGTTCGAATTCCGCGGCTTTCGCATCTTGCTAGATGCAACTCTTCCAGCCACGCAGCGGTGCGGTGAGGATTGGCGTGTAGGTGAGCTGCTCGCCCGTGGGGTGGTGGCTCCACATGAGGGACACCTCCGCGTGGCGCGTCTCGAGCGAGGGAAGCCCGCAGGAGACTTCCTCGCAAATGCGCCGCAGGTCAGGCATCCCGTTTCCCACCTCTCTTGCTGGCCGCGCGCCACGCACAAGGGTCACGTGTGGTACGAAGGGCCTCTCGTCCACAGGAAGCCCACGTGCGGTCAGCTCCCGCACGAGCGTTCGCTGGAGGACGAGAAGCTCCTCTTGTCGAGAAACGCCTCGCCATACGATGCCCCCGCGCCTGTGCTCAAAGGCGCCTAGGTCGCCAAGTGAAAGGCTCACTGGGTCGCATGCGCGCGCCGCTGCGCGCAGGGCGTCTGCCGCGCGCTGCTCGCCCGCGTTGTCAAGCATCCCGAGAAACGCCAAGGTCAGATGAATATTTGTAGTGAGGGTGGGATGCCCGGAGCGAAGCCTTTCCAGCACGGCGTCGCGCGACTGGGCAAGTGCCTCTCGCTCCTCTGCCGAGAAGCACAAGGCAACAAAGAGCCGCTTTTGCGTCTGGTCCGCAGAGCTCTGGTCATTCTTGGTGCTCTCCATAAGACCTCCCATGGTTTTCTCTCGTAGAGAAGCCTATCCCAACCACGGCCTCCGCCACCCCTCTTGCGGTGATGCCGCAGCGTTTGGCCGTATCGTGGCATATAGTCGTTAGGTAAGCGGGGGAGAGGCCCGCATGCAAAGCGATGCTGGGAGGGTGCTCATGAGAATCAAGGCTTTGGTCGTGCACGAGAAGAACGGTCCGTACTGCATGGAGGACGTCGAGCTGGACGAGCCGAAGGACAACGAGGTCCTCGTGCGCAACGTTGCCTCTGGCATCTGCCACACCGACGAGTTTGGCCGCTCGCAGGGCGTTCCCATCGCGCTGCCGCTGGTGCTTGGCCACGAGGGCGCCGGCATCGTCGAACGTGTGGGTGCCAACGTGGATGACCTCAAGCCCGGCGACCACGTGGGCATCACATACGCCTTCGACGGCACCTGCCCGGCCTGCCAGGCGCACGAGCCGTACTACTGCGAGAACTTCAACCAGATCAACTTTGGTGGCGTTGCCACGGACGGCACCACCCGTCTGCACCAGAATGGCCACGACGTGAGCATGTTCTTTGGGCAGTCTTCGTTCGCTACCTACTCAGTGGCCAACGCCGCCTCGGTCTGCAAGGTTGACGATGATGTTGACCTGGGAATTGTTGCTCCTTTGGGATGCGGTGTGCAGACGGGTGCCGGTGCCATGATTAACGTGGCCCACGTGGACGAGACAAGTGCCGTTGCCGTCTTTGGCTGTGGTGCCGTGGGTATGTCGGCCATCATGGGTGCTGCCGTTGCAGGGGCCAAGGTCATTATCGCAGTGGGCGGTAACCCCAAGAGTCTGGCCCTTGCGCGCGAGCTTGGCGCCACTCACACCATCAACCGCAAGGAGGTGGACGACGTTCCGGCGGCGGTCCACAAGATCTTCCCGTCTGGCGTCGACGCCACGGTGGACACCTCGGGCAACCAGTACATGATGGTCAACGCCATCCGCAGCCTCAAGTTCCACGGAACGTTCCTGCCCGTTGCGGCGGCTGGCTGCATCGACCACTTTGACGTGGGTGGCGACATCATGATGCCCATGCGTACCATGAAGGGCACCTGCGAGGGAGAGTCCGATCCCAAGACCTTTGTCCCACAGATGGTGCGTTGGTACAAGGAGGGTCGCTTCCCCGTGGACAAGATCCTCTCGTTCTACGACTTCTCCGAGATAGACAAGGCCCTTGCGGACACTTCCGGTGGCAAGACGATCAAGGCCGTGCTCAGGATTTCGAAGCAGTAGGTCTCGACCCTCTAGGCAAATCCAAGCACCCCCTTCGTGTGGTTGACAGTCTTGTTCTATCTGTTATAGTCCAAATAGAACAAACCTCATCACCGCGAAAGGGGGTGCCAGCATGCCCGTCGTGATTGACCAGATGTCGGAAGAGCCCATCTACCGGCAGATTCGCGCGCAGGTGATTGAGGCTATCGCCACGGGGGAGCTTTCTCCCGGTGACCCTCTTCCCTCGGTGCGCTCGCTCGCACGCGACCTTGGCGTGAACCTCCATACCGCGAACAAGGCGTATGCCGTCCTGCGCGACGAGGGCTACCTCATCATGCGCGGCCGCTCCGGCGCTTTTGTAGCCGATACGGATGGTGCGCTCGCGCGTCGTCTCTCAGCCGAGCAGGACCAACTCATGGCACGTGAGCTGTTGCGGCTCGCAGTTGCATACAGGGCCCGCGGGGGCTCGGAGCAAGGCTTTATGGAGGAGGCGGCCCGCCAGGCGCGTGCGGCATACGGGGCGGGAGAATCCTTGGCCAAAGGAGATGGTACGGGTGAGTGTTGAGTCTGTCCTTTCGGTAGTCACGATTCTCATTCTTGTGCCACTGTGTGGCGTGGTCTTTGCCCTGACCCCCTGGCTCGCGCCAAAGGGCGAGCTCTTTTCGGTCAGCGTTCCTACTGCCGCTGCAAGTGATTCTCGGGCCCGGTCGCTCAAGCGTTCCTACTCGCTGTGGGTGCTTGCGGTGACGGCTTTGCTTACGGGCTGGGTTTCCTACGTGCTGGTTGCGATACATCCCAACATGGCGGCCCTTGCCTCCTGCGTGGCAATGGTTGTGCTGGTGCTCTTTGGCTACTTCCTCATGCTGCATTACCGCGATAAGGCACAGGACCTCAAGCGGGCCCGCGGCTGGAAGGCCAAGGCGCGAAAGAGTGCGGCAATGCTCGGTGGCGTGGGCGTCCCCAAACCTGTACCCCTGGGCTGGGAGCTTCTCAACATTCTGCCCATAGCGGCCTCAGTCATGGTCGCCGTGTTGGGCTACGACAGTGCGCCGGACCTCATCCCCATTCACGCGGGAATGGACGGCGTCGTGAATGGCTGGGCCGAGAAGTCAGTGCCGGTCATGCTTCTGCCCATCGTCTTTCAGCTGGCAATGGCCGGCACGATGACCATCTCCCATGCCATGCTTCTGGGTTCGAAGCGGCCAATCGACCCGCGTCATCCCGCGTCGAGCGCCTTCGCCTACGGTGCCTATGTCCACGCGTGGAGTGCGTGCTGCGTTGGCATGGGCCTGGCGCTGAACACGTCCGGGGTGGTGCTGGAGGCATCCATGGTGGGATGGGTTTCGTTTGACGTTGGCGGTACGACGCTCACGGCTGTTGCTTTGGCCGTGCTTGTCCCCTGCGTGGTTCTCGCCGTGCGCTACGGGCAGAATGGAACCAGGCTCCTCGCGCGTCTGCCCGAGGACTTTACGCTTCCCGCGGATGACGATGACCGCTGGTACGGCGGCGTGTTCTATGCCAACCGAAAGGACCCGGCGGTCGTGGTGCCCAAGCGCTTTGGGATTGGCTGGACGCTCAACCTGGGTAGGCCAGTGAGCTGGCTCATTATGGCTGGGCTGGTTGCCATCTGCGTGGTGGCCGTGGTGGCGACGGTGCAGGGGTAATTCGCGGGCTGCGGCAACTCTCCACGCCCCTCTACCGCATCCCCCTCTCGTTCTTTAGCGGTTTTTGAGAATCGGAGGCCACGTTTGCCCTGTTGTCGAGAGGTGCGATTATCAATTTCCGCTAAAGAACGCGGATGGGGTAAGGGGAGGGTCGCGACTCGGCAGTCTGACGTACCGTTTCGTTGGGTAGATAGCTCTCGGTCACGTGTCCGATGGCACAGGCGCCGCCGGCATCCAACGGGAAGGAAGACTCTATGGTTAATCGCTTTGTCCTCAACACCATCTCGTATCACGGCTCCGGGGCCATCAAGAAAATCCCCGGCGAGCTGAGCCGTCGCGGCCTCACCAAGGCCTTTGTCTGCTCCGACCCCGACCTTGTGAAGTTTGGCGTCACTGCCAAGGTGACCGACCTTCTCGACGAGGCGGGCTTCCCCTATGTGGTCTACTCGGAGATCAAGCCCAACCCAACCATCAAGAACGTGCAGGATGGCGTGGCTGCCATGGCTGACTCTGGTGCGGACTGCATCATTGCCATTGGCGGCGGCTCCTCCATGGACACCGCCAAGGCCATCGGCGTCATCCACGAGAACCCCGAGTTCGCGGACGTTCGCTCGCTCGAGGGCGTGGCGGACACCAAGAATCACGCCACCTTTACCATCGCCGTGCCCACCACGGCAGGCACTGCGGCCGAGGTCACGATCAACTACGTGATCACCGATCCCGAGAAGGTCCGCAAGTTCGTCTGCGTGGACACCAACGACATTCCCGAGGTTGCCGTCGTCGACCCGGACATGATGGCTTCGATGCCTGTTGGCCTCACGGCTGCCACCGGCATGGACGCGCTCACCCACGCAATCGAGGGCTACACCACCAAGGGTGCCTGGGAGCTCTCGGACATGTTCCACCTCGAGGCCATTCGCATCATCTCGCACAACCTGCGCGAGGCCGTGGCCGAGGCAAAGTCCAAGGAGCCGGGCGAGGGCCGCAAGGAGATGGCGCTGGGCCAGTACATCGCCGGCATGGGCTTCTCCAATGTTGGCCTGGGCATCGTGCACTCCATGGCGCATACGCTCTCGGCGCACTATGACACCCCGCACGGTGTGGCCTGCGCTATGCTCCTGCCCGTGTGCATGGAGTACAACGCCGACGCCTGCGGCGAGCGCTATCGCGAGATTGGCCGCGTGATGGACGTGGCCGGCTGGGATACCGACCCCATCGACGTGGTGAACAAGAACGTGGTTGCCGCCGTTGCCAAGCTCGGCGAGGACGTGGGCATCCCCAAGACCTGCAACGGCCTGGTGGAGGCCGACCTCGACCAGCTCGCAGACGACGCTGCCGCCGACGCGTGCTTCCCCGGCACACCCAAGCCTGCCGACCACGAGACCATCAAGGCCCTGTTCCGCAAGGTTATGGCATAGGCGAGAAAAGCTTTAGGCGATGGTCCGGCTGGGGCTACCTGGCCGGGCCTTTTTTCTCGGCTGGGGCGTAGTCCTTGGCCCTGCCAGGGAAGACTATGGCCGAGAAAATACATGCTGCCGAGAAAACCTGCGGCTGTGAAATTACACGCCGCCGAGAAAATACACGCCGCCGAGAAAACCTGCGGCTTAATAGCACCCTCCGAGAAGGCCGCGGGCCTTCTACCTGCGGTTTCTCTCAGCGGCGCCCCAGGCTAACTGCTATTAAGTCGCAGGTTTGGTGAGAGGCGGACCGACGACGGGTCGGCACCACAGGCAAACTGCAATTTAGTCTCAGATTTCCCCCACCTGCACGCGTTCGTGGCATACTGCCTCATACCAACTGCCCGCTTGGCCATACGCGAAGGGACATCCATGGCGAACATCCACAACTACCTCGACCTTCGTGGCGACATCACGCTCGAGGAGCGGCCATTCAACGTGGTAGACGGGCTGATCCTCTCGGTGCTCTCCTACGTCGACTTCACGGGGATTGTTCCCGGGGAGGGAGAGGGGCCGGTCACCGTTTCGTACGCATGCGAGGCGCTGCTCGACCGCGCGGGCGGAGACGTTGCGCCCTTCGTGCGCTCGCTCGCGAAGATTGACGAGCGCTACCTGCGGCTCCTTGGGGTATCCAAGCGCTTTGGGCAGGCACGCGTGCAGGACTACGTGGACGTCTTCGACCATGACCGCGACCTGCAGTTTGCCGCGCTTACGGTGGAGCTTCCGGGTGGCCTGCGCTTTGTTTCCTTTAGGGGAACCGACAACTCCCTGGTTGGCTGGCGCGAGGACTTCATGCTGAGCTTCGAGGTCACGGAGGCGCAGCGTCTGGCTGCGGAGTACCTGCTGAGACAGGCGCGCCGTGCCGAGGCCGAGGGCGTGCGCCTTATGGTGGGCGGTCACTCAAAGGGCGGCAACCTGGCGAGCTTCTCGGCGGTGCTTCTGCCCGAGGAGCTGCAGCACGTGATTGAGCGCGTCTACTCCAACGACGGTCCCCTTATGGCGCCGGAGGTGGTGCCTCTGAGCTGCCACGACGTGTATGGCGAGCGCTTCGTGCGCATAGTTCCCACCTACAGCGTGGTGGGCATGCTCTTTGACGACCCCTCAGAGCCCAAGACCATCGTGAAGAGCACCGGCGACGGCGCCCTTCAGCACGACCCCACCACCTGGCAGGTCCATGCGGACTGCCTGGACGAGGCCGACGACCTGCTCCCGCAGTGCAAGCTCGTGAACGCCATCTTCGACAAGTGGATGCGCGGAGCCAACCTTGCGGACCGCGAGCTCTTTACACGACAGGTCTTTGACGCCTTCGAGGCCGGGGGAGCGACCACGTTCGACGAGGTCATGGGCAACCCTGCCAGTACCCAGCGCGTGCTTGCGGCCCTGAGGGACGCGGACCCCCGCACCAAGGAGCTTCTCGGCGAGCTGGTCCAGGTTGCTGCCGGCAAGACCTGGGATGCAACAGTTGCTGCTGTGGCAAGCGCCACGCGCGCTGCCCTAAGTGCCGTGGGGGCCATGCTCCCGCAGCACAGGCTTGTGGGCGAGAGTGACGCCGGCGAGCAGGGACAGGACGAGAAACCCGCTGAAAGGCCCGTGCTCCCCGGGGGTTCGGCATCCGTCGATGCTGCATCTGATGCCGGCACAGAGGACGCCTCCCTCTGAGGGTCTTATTTGTGTCGCGCCCCCGTTCCATACTGTGAGCAACACAGAGGACGGCCATGCAAACGGCCTAGGGAATGGAGGAAGCCATGTACGAACTTTCTCGTCTCATCTCGTCATTCTTCATTGCGGGGTTTCAGTACTATGACGGCGCGCTTGTGCTCTCGAGCCTCAAGCCAGGCGAGTCCACCCTCGAACTTGTCCCCGAGCCGGACAACCCTCATGACCCGGATGCTGTTGCCATCTACTTTGGTGGCCACAAGCTGGGCTTTGTTCCCGGAAGCGAGAATGCGCTGATATCGCTCATGTGTCACTACGGTCATGCGGACGTCTTTGAGGTCCGGGTGCAGCAGGTCAAGGAGGATGCCGACCCCTGGAAGCAGGTGCGCGTGGGCATCTATGTGACAGATGCCCGCTAGCAGGCGCGTTCCCCTCGCTTCACTTTGATGCGCTAAAGTGTTTCCCACGCACGTGACGCTGCTCGCTGGCACAAACTGGCGCGGGAGGTTTTGGATGACGCGTGACAACACGTTCGACTCTGAGGAGACGCGACGTCTCTGCGAGGCCGCATGCCTTGTGAAGACGCCGGAGGAGGCCTTGGCCTTCTTCGCCGACCTTCTCAGCCCGCACGAGATGAGCGACCTTGCGCAACGCCTTGAGGTAGCGACGCTCCTGCGGTCCGGGAGATCCTACGTGGACGTTTCGAGTGTCACTGGAGCATCGTCCACTACGGTGAGCCGCGTCTCCAAGTGTCTGAGGGGAGAACGCGGTGGCTACCGTCTTGTGCTGGAGCGACTTGATGGCGAGCCGGGCGCGGCAGGACGCGCGAATGCCGAGTAGGTCGATGGTTTAGGGATGCAGGAGAGACAGGTCTAGGGATGCTTCACATTGCGACAACTGCCGAGGAGTGCCTGGCGAGTGCAGAGGTGCGTGCATGCCTGGGGGAGGCGCTGCGCACCCACGGCACGGCAACGCTTCTGGTCTCGAGCTTTGCCGACCAGCTGGTTGTCCAGAAGGAGCTCTCTGCATACCCCGCTCTCTCACTTGGCGTGACCGTCACCACGCCTGTTGCGTGGACCAAGGAGCGCTGGGAGGTGTGGGGAGACGGCACGCATGTCGTGGAGCCTCTTGCGAGGACCATTGCCGTGCAGCGTGCCATCGCGCAGGCTCCCCAAACGCTAAGTCGCGGAGTCTCGCTCAACGTGGGCACGGTGCAGCTCCTCTCGGCGCTTGCGCAAAGGGCATTGCCCTGGCTGCCATTGGATTCTGCTGGCAAGCCAAACGAGCTTGCCTGCCACGAGGCCGGCCTCACAGATGCCGAGGTAGGTGTTGTGGCGCTGGCGGGGGAGTACGCGCGCATCATTCACCAGGCGGGCTACGTCGAGGAATCCGAGGCAATGGCGCGGGTTGTCGGCGCAATGGCAGAGGGGCTTGTCGACCCTGGGTCCGTGTGCGTGGCCGGCCTGGGAGAGACGCCCCGCGCCGTGCGCGAGCTTCTGGCAGACCTTGCTTGCGCGGGAGAGCTCACCATTGTTGCTCAAACGGGAAACGACGCCGCGCTGGAGGGGCAGCGCTCTGCCATTTCGCTGGTGGAGGAGGCCATTGCCGCACGTGGCGGCAGCGTCTCTTGGCAAGGGGAGACAACTCCCGGGCCGGTGGCAAACCCCGGCCGGGCGTCGGAGCTCCAGGACCTTGCCCAATCGATCTTTGGTACCGAGACGGGCATTGTGCCTGCGGGTGCGGTGGAGTTTCTCGCGCCGGCAGGCCCCCTCGCCGAGGCGGAGCTGGTGGCATCCCGTGTTGTCGAGCTTGCAGAGTCGGGCGCACGCGAGGTGGTTGTGGTTGCGGCAGACCCCGCGCGAGCCTGGCGAGAGCTCTCGCCCAAGCTCTACTCGCGCGGCGTGACCTGTGAGGCGGAGCTTTCCTCGCGCGTGGACCAGCTCGAGGCTGGTAGGGCCTTCCTCGAGTTTGCAAGCTCTGTCGCGCAGCTCTCCGAGCTGGCTGCCTCGTGGCCGGCTCCTGAGGAGAGCCCCGAGGGAGAGCTCGTCGTGCTGGGCGACATGAACTGGTGGCCGCCGCGCGCACTTGCGGACTTCCTGCGTCAGGACATCGCGCACGTTCCCACCGAGCGTGCCGTCTCGCTTGACCGCGCGTGGCGCGCGGATCGTCTGCTCACCCCCGCGGACGTCCTAGCCACGCTCCAGAACCCCAAGGCTACGAGCGCTCCCGTTGCTGCTGCAACAAGGGAGCTCCTGCGCGGGCGCGTGGGCTCTGCGGCGTCAAAGCTCCTCGCGCCCTACCTCCAGGACGCCGAGCCTGCGCCGGCAGACCTGGTTCCCAACGAGGCCGCCCTCGAGCTGGTTCCCGTTGCGCCCGAGCACAACCGCCTTGAGGACGAGCGCGCCATTGGCGTCCTTGACGCGGTGCTGGGGATTGCCGGCACGCTCAAGGACCTGGGGATAACGGCCGACCCAGGGGTCCCGGCCCACGTGCCCCTCTCCACGCTTGTCGAGCTCTGCGCGCAGGCAATGTCTCAGACCAGCGTGATCGTGCGTCCTGGCGCCTGGGCGGGCGACGGAGCATGCCGTTGCAGGATCTATGGCCGCGCGCGGGCGGCGGGGCTGGCGCCCCTCTCAGCAGACGCCCTTGTCTCCTGTTCGATGACCTCAACTGAGTGGCCTGTTGCCACCGGAGACGACGTCCTCTCGGCGCTTCTCGAGCGTCTGGGGATAGAGCCAAAGGCGAATCCTGCCGCGCACGAGCGTTCCGTCTTCTGGCGGATGCTTCGCGTACCCCGTTCAAAGCTCGTGGTAGAGCGCTGTGGCGTCGATGCCTCGGGTAGCCCCTGCTACTCGGCAGTCATGCTTACGGAGCTGCTCTCCTGCTATGGCAAGGTGTCTGCCGATAAGGACAAGGGCCTCCCCATGCGGTCGCTTGGCGAGGACCAGGCGGATGCAAACCTCAGTACGGGTGGACGTGGCATGGACGTTCTTGGCGCAAGCGACCCTTCGCCAGCCGGCAGCATCTCTGGCGCAAATGCTGCCCTTGTGGTTGTGCCGCCTACAGGCAGGGTCGACCTTGTGGAGGGAAAGCCGCTCCTCTCGGCGTCGCAGATTGAGTCGTACCTCGAGTGCCCGTACAAGTGGTTCAGTCTGCGGCGTCTTCGCCTGCAGGACTCCGATGCCGGCTTTGGCCCAATGGAGATGGGCACCTTTGCGCACCGCGTGCTGGAGGTCACTCACTCGCGACTGCTTGCCGAGGCGCGTGAACGTGCGGGGGTGGGCGAAGACGAGCGGCTTGATCCCTGGGTCATGCTTCCGGGCTCGCGCGTGCTTGAGGATGACGCGGAGGGGCTTGCCCACGCGCACGAGGTCCTTCTCGCCGAGTTTGAGGAGCATCTTCGCCACCAAAGCCTGCGCCAGGGAAAGCGCAGCCGCTATCAGGCATTTGTCCCCCACAACTCCGCAGACGAGGCGCAGCTGGCACAGCTCAAGCGCGACCTCGAGACTGCGCTCGACTACGAGGCGGGCCTCTTTGTGGGCTATGAGCCCCGCTTCTTCGAGTGGGACTTTGGCACGCAGGACGAGCCCGTGGAGTACGCGGGCGCCTGGATCTGCGGAACCATAGACCGCGTGGACGTCGATGCCCACCAGCAGGCCGTCGTTATTGACTACAAGCATAAGGGGCCAAACGGTTTTGCCAAGGAGTATGGCGTGACGCCCGTGCAGAGGCCTTCCTGCGATTTCCAATTCGAGACGGACGAGCAACAAGCGGCCCCGTATGGGCTGCCCCGCCGTGTCCAGTCGCTCATCTATGGCCAGGTGGTGCGGCGTATGCATCCAGAACTAAAGGTGAGGGCGGCAGTCTATCTGGGAACTCGTGGGAGCCACGCCGTGGGCGGCGCCATCCTCGGCAACTCGATCGACCGCGTACTTGGTAGCCACGCTCCCGCAAGGGAAGGCTCCCTCGCCGCGTATGCGGTTGCCGACAATGACTCCTACGGCATGGAGGGCGAGCATGGCATGGAGGCGTACCTCGACGCCACCGAGGCGGCAATTGCCGAGAAGGTGGCCCAGCTCCTTGCCGGAAACGTCGAGGCAAATCCGCTCGATGCCGCCGCATGCTCCTTCTGCCCCGTCATGAACTGCGAGAGGAGGCTCTCCTAGTGTCAGGCATAGACCTCTCTACCTTGAACGACCGCCAGCGCCAGATTGTCTCCACGCTCGACAGGCCAGTCTTCGTCGAGGCTGGCGCCGGCTCCGGCAAGACGTTCACCCTAACGCGCAGGATAGCGTGGGCCCTCTCGCCGGGCTCCGGCGTGGGGGACGCTCCGTTCGTGGACGACCTGAGCCAGGTCCTGGTCATCACCTTTACCAACGCTGCCGCACGCGAGATTAAGGAGCGCGTTCGTTCGACGCTTCGCCAGGCGGGCATGCGCGAGCAGGCGCTCATGGTCGACTCCGCATGGATCAGCACCATTCACGGGATGTGCTCGCGCATCCTTAAGCGCCATGCGCTTGACCTGGGGATAGACCCTTCGTTCAAGGTTGCTGGCGTCAACGAGGCGCGGGCCCTTCTCGAGCAGGCGACAGAGAAGGTCGTAGGCGCCGCCAGCCACGACCATTCGAACGAGGTGCTCAACCGCGCCTTCCAGGAGTACGGCTACGGCACGCTTGGAGGGGCTACGCCCTTTGGCGTGGTATCCATGGTCCTGAACGTGGTGAATGCCGCACACTCCTCGCCAGACGGCTTCGATTCGCTCGTCACGGTGGGGGAGCCGGATGTCGAGGGGTCGATTGCACGCCTCAGAGAGGCCATCGGTGCGCTTGGGGCGCAGTCTGGTATCTCGCCTGCTGCGCGCGAGGCCGTGATGACAAGCCTGGGATCTCTCGACGGGTTTCTCTCGTCGCCTCCCAGCCAGCGCACACCGGAGGCGGCGGCAGCAGCACTTGCCGGGGTGAAGCTTCCCAGCGCGCGGGCGAAGGCGATAAAGGAGTTGGTGCCCGAGGCAAAGCGCGCCCTGGGCGAGGCTACGCTCGAAGCCGCGCTTGCGGGCACCGCGCCGCTGGGAGACGCCCTTGTTGACCTGGCACGCAAGGTAGACGAGCGAAACCTCCAACTCAAGCGCGATAAGTCCGTTCTCGACAACGACGACCTCGTCTCCCTCGCCCTTCACGCCGTGCGTGACAATCCCGTCGTGGCCGCCGACTACCGCGGGCGCTTCAAGCTCGTGATGGTCGACGAGTCGCAGGACACCGATGCCAGGCAGCTCGAGCTCATCACACTCCTGTCGGGCGACGGTGCGTGCCACCTCACCACAGTGGGCGATGCCCAGCAGAGCATCTACCGGTTCCGTGGCGCGGACGTGGGCGTGTTCCGCGCGCGAGGGGAAGAGGTCCCGCAGGAGGACCACGTGCGCTTGGACGTGAACTACCGCAGCCACGCCGACGTCCTCTCGTTTGTGGATGCCGTGTGCGGTGGTCCAAATGGCGTTGTTGACGGCTTCATGCACCTCGAGCCAAACCCAAAGCGGGATGACGGGTATCGCGCCCGATCTCTCCCGCGCGTGGATGTCGAGGTGACGCTTGCCAGGCGAGGCATGGCGGCGCTTGCCTCTGCCACGTGCGCAACGCAGATCGCCGACCGTCTTGCGGCGTATGCCGCGGCTGGACAGAGCCCATCTGACATGGCGCTGCTCCTTGGCGCTACTGGCAAGGCTGACCTCTACATCGACGCCCTGCGCTCGCATGGCCTCGAGTGCGTGGTCACCGGAGGCTCGACCTTCACGCGCACCTCCGAGGTCAAGGTCATGGCCGCCCTGCTCCACGCCCTTTCCAACCCCCACGACACCCAGTCGGGCCTCTTCCCGCTTTTGGCATCGCCCATGTTTGAGCTTGACGCGAACGACTTTGTCCAGCTGGGGACGCGCAGGCAGGACATGGTCGACGCTCCCACCAAGCGCGCCATCGACCGTGGCCTTCAGACCATGTCGTTCTATGGCGAGGCAGAGCCGTCTCCACGGCTGAGGGCTGCGCACGAGGTCCTCTCTCGCGCGCGCCTGGCCTTGCGCAAGCATTCCGTTGCTGACGTCTGCCTGCAGGTGGTGCGCGAGTCGGGGTGGCTTCGTCGCCTGGAGGGTGCCGGCACCGATGGCCTTGCACAGGAGGCAAACATCCTTGCCGCGGTGCGCTACATTCGCGAGCTCACGCAGGACCTGGGCCTTGGCCCGGCCCGGGCCGCGCTTGAGTTTGACCTCTGGCTCGAGGCCGCTAAGGTGCCCCCCGCCTCTCTTGCGGGCGGATCCTCCAACCAGGTGCAGATCATGACCGTGCACGCCTCAAAGGGTCTCGAGTTCCCCATTGTTGCCATTGCCGAATGCTGGGCCAACCCGCGTCCCTCCGGCTCTGTGGTCACCGGTCGCGTGGACGCCCGCCGTCGCGGCATCATCGTGAAGCCCAAGGGCCTCAAAGTCCCCAAGGACCTCACCGCAGAGGAGAACCCCCGCAGCTGCGCGGAGTGGCTCCTCTCGCTCACCGAGGACGGCGCAGATCAGGAGGCTGCCGAGAAGACCCGCCTGCTCTACGTGGCGCTCACGCGCGCGCGGGAGGCGCTGGTCCTGGGCGTTGGCATCACACAATCCGCCTCGGGCGCCTCGCCGGCGCTCGCCGCGAATGTGCTTGGGGCGCTTGTGGGAACGACCGCGCCTGCGCCGGGCGTGAGTTCGATAGAGTACGGAGGAAGCGAGCCGGGGCGGCTGAGGTGCGTCTCCCTTGAGCCCTGCGAGGAAAACGGGGGAAAGGGTGCCACGCTTGACTCCGCCGGCAGCTTCTTTGATGGCACCGTCGCAAACACGGACGAGGTCATAGGCATCGGCGCCACCATCGAGGTTCCGGAGCCTGCGGGCTTCTCGCTTGTCTCGCCAGACCCAGATCCTGCGACGCCTGCCGTCACCATGTGGCGACCCCGTGCGGGTGTCTTCAGCTACTCGAGCGCCCACGCGCAGATGCTCGGGGACTTCTCGGCGGCAGATGACGCGTCGATGGATGATGCGGGTCCCGTCACCGGTGTGGCAGCCTTGCCCTCGCGTGCCGAGCGCGATTCCATGCAGGAGGGCGCTCCGGTGGTGGGGGACGCCGACAAGGCCACGGGGCTGGGGTCGGCCTTCCACGAGCTTGCCCAGTCCATGGTCGAGGGTGGCCAGCGCTTTCCGCTTCCGGAACGCATTGCTGCCACCAAGCGCTTCTGGCACCTCTCAGAGCGGGCGGGCAGCAGGCTCGACGAGGCGCTTGCGCGCTGGTGGGGCTCGGACGTGCGCAAGGAGGCGCTCTCGCATGCCCTCGTGCGTGCGGAGGTCCCGTTCTTCCAGCGCGTGGACTCCGTCTATGGCGGCTACGTGGAGGGAGCCATCGACCTTCTCGCCACAGATCCCGGCTCTGACCACGCGTTTTTGGTGGACTACAAGACGGGTGACCGAGGTCTGGACGCTCGCGCTCTTCACCTGCGCCACGAGATGCAGGCCAACTTCTACGCGCACGTCCTCATGGGGCTTGGCTTCACCTCGGTAAGCTGCCGCTTTGTGTGCGTCGAACTGGATCGCACGGATGCGCCCGGCCAGCCCGTGGTGGTGCTCTACGAGTTTGACGCCATGCATCCGCCGCGCATGGGATAGTCCTCGCGCACCCGTCGCGAACCAGAACAACGTGTGGAGCCTCTGCTCGATTTCTACCTGCGGCAACGTCATTGCCGCAGGTAGAGTGGGGTATAGGTCAAAGCTCGCGCCGCATTCCTTCTGCTATGCTGTGCCAAACACCACAGCATCACCCGGTATGGAGAACACATGGCATTCGTTCACCTACACAATCACTCGGACTTCTCGATCCTCGATGGCGCCACGCCCATCCCCAGCATGGTCAAGCGTGCCATCGACGAGGGGATGCCCGCTGTTGCCCTTACGGACCACGGCTACATGTTTGGCATCCCCAACCTCGACCTGGAATGCCGCAAGTACAACGACGACCAGGCCAACATGAAACAGTGGCGCCACGACGTCGAGTGCTTCAAGAAGAGTTGGGACCTCGAGGAGCCCGAGCCAGACGCAGACGACGCGAGCTACTTCGATCGCGTCCACGACCAGTGGGCAAGCGACGTGGCCGTGTGGGAGTCCTCCGGCCACGACCTCGCTGCGGTCCAGGCAAACCGCCCGCGCCTCAAGGTGAAGCCCATCTTTGGCTGCGAGGCCTACTTCATCACCGATGACTGCATCGAGCGAGGCACAAAGCAGCGCCGCTACCACCTTATCCTCCTCGCCAAGAACGAGACGGGCTACCACAACCTGGTGAAGTGCATGTCCAAGGCCGCCGGCCACGAGATGATGTACTACCGGCCGCGCACCACGCTCGACATGCTCAAGGAGTACCACGAGGGCCTCATCTGCCAGAGCGCCTGCGTCCAGGGCATCATTCCCCAGTGCATACTGGACGGTGACTTTGACGGTGCGCGGAGATGGGCAGAGACCTTCCGTGACGTCTTTGGCGAAGACTTCTACATCGAGATACAGGACCACGGCCTCACCTTCCGCAATGGATGGGATGACCGCAAGCTCGACGAGTACCTGGTCAAGATGGCGCACGAGATGGGCGTGAAGGTTGTTGCCACCAACGACTTCCACTACCTCACGCGCGAGGACGCCCCCACGCAGGACATCCTTTCCTGCATAGGCAAGGCAACCACGCTCGACGACCCCAACCGCATGCGCATGGAGGGCTCGGAGTTCTATATGAAGTCCGAGGACGAGATGCGCCAGCTCTTCTCCTGGTGCCCTGAGGCCTGCGACACTACGCTCGAGATTGCCGACAAGTGCAACTACGAGCTCGACTGGACCCACATGTACCTGCCCGAATACCCTGGCCTGCGCCCCGGCGAGACGGCAGACGAGCGCTTCCGCGAGGAGTGCGAGAAGGGCCTTGCCAAGCGCTACGGCGAGAACTGGCGCGACCTCACCATTGGTGGCTGGAACGTCAAGGACCGCTTCGAGCACGAGTACAAGATCATCACCGAGAAGGGCTTTGCCAACTACTTCCTCATCGTGCAGGACTACGTGCAGTGGGCCAAGGACAACGGCATCGGCGTGGGCCCGGGCCGTGGCTCTGCCGCCGGCGCCATCGTCGCGTACGCCATGAACATTACGAACTTCGACCCGCTCGAGAACGGCCTCATGTTCGAGAGGTTCCTCTCGCCGCAGCGCTCCGAGATGCCCGATATCGACATGGACTTCGACGACGAGCACCTCCAGGACGTCCTGCAGCACGTGCGCGACGTCTACGGCGAGGACCACGTGTGCAAGGTCATCACGTACTCGACGATTAAGGCCAAGCAGGCCATCAACGATGCCAACCGCGTCCTGGGCTTCCCTGTCTACAAGGGCCAGCAGCTCTCAAAGATGCTCTCGAACGACCCCAAGCTCCAGCTTGCCAACGCCCTCCACAAGAACGAGAAAAAGCCCGACCAGTACTCGCCGGACTTCGAGGAGGCCTACAACAAGGACCCGGACGCCCACCGCATCATCGACGCCGCCCTCTCCATCGAGGGCTTTATGCGCGGCGAGGGCGTCCACGCCTGCGCAACGCTCATCGCGCCCACGCCTGTAACAGACCACGTGCCCACCAAGCTCGACACCAAGGGCAACGTCACCATCACCCAGTACGAGGGCCACTCCGTCGCGGACATGGGCCTGCTCAAGATGGACTTCCTTGGCCTGCGCACGCTCACGGTCATCAACAAGGCGCTCGCGAACATCCGCCACTCCTACCCCAACGCCTCTGACATCGACCGTATGCCAGATGCTGTCAAGGCCTGCATCAAGCCAGGCGCCACCTGTGTGGACATCGACGTGGACAAGGTCGACTTCTCGGACCCCAAGATCTACGAGCTTCTCGGCAAGGGGTACACGGCCGGCGTGTTCCAGGTAGAGTCTGCCGGCATGACCGCCACCATCAAGAACATGCAGCCCAACGCCTACAAGCAGATCGTCGCTCTTATCGCCCTGTACCGCCCGGGCCCCCTGGGCGCCGGCATGGTCGACAGCTACATCAAGCGCATGCACGGCCAGGAGAAGATCTCGTACTACGACGACCGCCTGAAGCCGATCCTGGAGGAGACCTACGGCACCATGGTCTACCAGGAGCAGGTCATGCAGATCTCGATGAAGATGTCAGGGTTCACGGCCGGCGAGTCCGACTCGCGCATGCGCAAGCCGGTGGCCAAAAAGAAGATCAAGATGCTCACCGACCAAGTCTTCCATTGGGAGGGCAATGGCGCGGACGAGACGATCTACGACCACTGGATGAACGGCGCCGTCGCAAACGGCTACAAGCGCGAGGTGGCGCAAGAGATCTGGGAGAACGTCCTTGAGTTTGCCTCCTACGCGTTCAACAAGTCCCACTCCGCCGGCTACGCCATCCTAGTCATGCAGACCGCGTGGCTCAAGGCGTACTTTCCGCGCGAGTACATGGCCTCGGTCCTCACGTCCTACATGGGCAAGACCGACAAGATCGTGCACTACGTCACGAGCTGCCGTCGCGAGGGCATCCAGGTCCTGCCGCCTGACATCAACGAGTCCGGCAAGGATTTCACGGCAACGGCCGAGGGTGTGCGCTTTGGCTTCGCCGGCATCCGTGGCGTGGGCGAGGGCGTGGGCGAGTGCATCATGGCCGAGCGAGACGCCCACGGCCCCTTCAAGAACCTCCACGACTTCTGCGAGCGCGTGGACGGTTCCCAGGCCAACCGTCGCGTGGTCGAGTCTCTGATCAAGGCAGGCGCCTTCGACTCCACGGGCTACACCCGCATGCAGCTCATGCACTTCGTCGACAAGAACAACCCCGAGAACATCATCGACGCCGCGGCGCGCCGCCAGAAGGAGCGCGCGGTGGGGCAGTTCTCGATGTTCGACATGTTTGGCGATGTGGCGGGCTCAGGCTTCCAGGACGAGGTCCCCGCGCCGGACGGCGTGGAGTGGGACCGTCACATCAAGCTCGCGCAGGAGCACGACGTCCTGGGCATCTACGTCTCTGACCATCCGCTGCGCCCCTACGCCTACGCGCTTGCCAAGGCGCGCGACTACACAATTGCAGACCTTTCGGTCTCGGAGGAGTACACCGATCCCAACACCGGCGCCACCACCGAGCGCTTCAAGGTCCCCGAGGACAAGCCCATACGCCTTGCCGGCATGGCAACCTCGGTCCAGAAGAAGACCACCAAGAAGGGTGATGCCATGGCCATCGTCACCCTCGAGGACATGGAGGCTGAGACCACGCTCGTGGTCTTCCCCAAGGCCTATAAGGAGTGTGCGGCCACGCTTGCCGGCGAGGTTGACCCCGAGACCGGTGAGAGCACGGGCGACGTCTTTATCAAGGTGGTGGGGCGCCTGGAGCGCGGCGACCGCGGCGACCAGCTGATCTGCTCGTCCATCGAGCCGCTCGAGCTTAACGACAAGACCAACCGACCCAAGGTGCTCGAGATAAACATGCCCGCCAACCTCCTCACGCGTGGCCGCATGGACAACCTGGGCGAGATACTTGGCCGCTACCCTGGCCTCGACCGCGTGGAGCTGCGTGTGGAGAGCGCGACGGGTGATGTCATGCGCATGGAGCTCCCCACGCGCATCGACGCGCACAACATGGTCCTCATGGCCGAGGTCATCGACCTCATCGGTCGCTCCGGTCACGTGAAGGTGGCCTAGCTCCGTACCGCTGCCTTCCATGGGCGCGCCCTTTCTTATTGGCAGTCTTTTATATGTAGGTTTAAAGATAGCAATTAAGCGGATGCATGAAGTGGCAAGCAGTGGGGGACAATAGCAATAGTGGCGGTCGCTCCTGCGGCCGCAGGCATTGGCGTCAACCCTGCGGGGCTGAACCAAAACTAGGAGAGGATGTCCCATGGCAGATGTAAAGATTTATCGCTGCAAGCACTGTGGCAACATCGTCGTGAAGATTGTTGATGGCGGTCCAACGCCCGTGTGCTGCGGTGAGCCCATGGAGGAGCTTGTTGCCAACACCACCGACGCTGCCGTTGAGAAGCACGTTCCTGCGCTGACCGTCGAGGGTGACCGCCTTGTTGCCCGCGTTGGCTCCGTCGAGCACCCCATGACTCCCGAGCACTACATCGAGTGGCTGCTCTTCGCCGATGGCACCAAGACCGTCATCCGCTACCTCAAGCCGGGTGACGCCCCCGAGGCTCGCTTCCACCTGGGCGAGGATGGTAAGGCTACGGTCTACGCCTACTGCAACCTCCACGGCCTTTGGAAGGCAGAGGTCTAAGGAGCCAGACTCCCAGACAGCGTTACTCTTCGTGCCGTCCCGGCAGCGCTGGGGCGGCACGCTTCTCTCTGGGTGGCATGTGCGAGCAGGGCGGGGATACAATCATCAGCAGGTTTATTTGGCAGGGGGAAGGTCCAAGCATGAAGATCGCGGTTGCTCAGATGAGGACCACGGCAGGCGAGCTCGAGCGAACGGCAGAACGTATGGTGGAGCTTGCGAAGAAGGCCGCAGACGAGGGAGCGCAGCTCGTGGTGTTCCCGGCCGCCGCCCTGATGGGCGTTTGGCCAGTCGATCCGCCCAGCCAGGAGGGTCTTCTGCTTGATCTTGCGGAGGTGCTGGTCAAGATCTCCGAGGAGGTCCCCTGCCCCTGCATTGTGCCAGTTCTCTCGGATGCGGACGGGGCGCCCGCCCCCGAGGCAATGCTCGTGCACGACGGGGAGCTTACCCCGCTAAAGCTCTCGGCGCTCCTGCGCTCATCGGCCACAGGCCAGACCGACAAGTACGCGGGGGAGGGCTTGGAGGAGGATGGCCCCGCGCCCGATCTTCCTGTCTTCGAGCTGGGGGGCGTCCACTTTGGACTCGCCTTCTCCTTCGACGACCTCAACGACTTCGATGACTACGACTTCGACGTGGACGTGATGCTCTATCTTGACGGCTATGGGTTTGCCATGGACGACCCATCATCTGCCATGGGAGTCTCTGTCTCGGACGGCCGTTTCATGGATGACGCCGAGGCAACAGGCGCCTGGATCGTTGGCGTGGGCTCGCTTGGCACCTACGGAACCCAGGTGTTCACTGGCTCGAGCTTCGTACTCACGCCGTGGGGAGAGCTTGCCGCGCAGTCTCCCTCCTTCGAGGAGGACCTCCTCATCGCAGACGTTGACCCGGAGCTTAATGGCCCTCTCGACCATCCACTGAATCCCGAGGTCTACGACTGTCCCCTTGTTGCCTGGAACGCGCTGGCACAGGGCCTTACCGAGTCCCTCTCGCAGATGGGCTTCACCCAGGCAGCCGTGCTGGTGGATGGCACGTTGGACTCCAGCGCCGTTGCCACCTTGGCCACCGACGCGCTTGGGCCCACCAACGTCCATGCGCTGCTCGTAACGGGTATCGACGACAAGCTCGACTCATCTGCCCGAAGGCTTGCTGAGAACCTCAGGCTGCCGGTTCGCGAGCTTCCCATGGCTGCGCTCTCGCCCGATCACGCCCTGGCGGCAGACCTCGCGCAGGCCCACCTCGTGGCGCTGGCCAGAGAGGAGGGTGCCATGCCGCTCTCGAACCACGACAAGACGGCGCTTGCCTTGGAGGTTTTGCCTGGATCTATGCCGCGCGCAGGCCTTGCCCCGCTTGGTGACGTCTACCGCTATGCCGTGATCGAGCTTGTGCACATGAGAAATACCATCTCGCCAGTCATCTCGCGCACCTCTCGGCACGCCTTCGAGGTGCCCGCCATTCCGGGCATCGAGGAGTGCGGCCCCACGCCAGAGTCTCGCCTCGACTTTGTCGACTACGTGCTCGCAAGCCACATCGAATGGGGGCGTCCCCTCTCTGACATTGCGGACGATGGGGGCCACCCGCAGGTGGTTTCCGCGATACTCGATCGCCTTGCCTCATGTGAGCCAGCACGGATGTCTTGTGGACCCGTCATCGTTGCCTCGTCGCGGACACTCGAGGACGTTGCATGGCCGCTTGGGATGATGTGGCGCGATCGTGCGCGCACCAAGGCAGAGCGTGCAGGCGAGGGCATTGGCGGAACCATCTCGCTTGGTGACGACCTCGACGAGGCAATTGCCCAGGCGGCAGAAGAGCTGGGCAGTGTTGCGGGGTCACATGACGCCAGCAAGGGGCAGCAAGGCGGAGAGGAAGCCAGCGTTCCCGCAACGCCTAGGGATCGCGAGAAAGACATGCGCGACATACTCAACCTCCTCCGAGACTTCTCGCTTACGGGAGGCCTTGCCGCCGACCAGCCCGAGGGGCGTTCCGGCAGGCATGGGCAGGGTGGTCGACCTGGACCGGGTGGAACGCCTGGTGACAGCTCCATATGGAGGACCTTCTCAGAGAACTAGCCCGCACTTCCCACGGGCGCACGGTATGCTAGAATAGAACGAACGTTCTAACCATCTTCATACGGTGGAGGAGGTGCTTCTCGTGATTATCCTGGGCATTGACCCCGGCCTTGCCAACACTGGCTGGGGAGTGGTCGAGACCCGTGGCTCTGTGTGCAGGGCGCGCGCATATGGCTGCGTCTCCACCTCGTCTTCGGAATCTATCGATCGCCGCCTGGGCAAGATTTACGAGGGCATCTCCAAGGCTATAGAGACCTATACGCCCAGTCAGCTTGCCATCGAGAAGATCTTCTTTGGTGAGAACTCCCGCTCGGCTCTCGCTACGGCGCACGCGCGTGGCGCGGCTCTTGTTGCAGCGGCAGAGGCTGGGCTTGAGCTAGGGGAGTACACCCCCATGCAGATTAAGCAGGCAGTTGTGGGTACTGGGTCTGCGGACAAGCGCCAGGTCATCTTCATGGTGAGGAACATACTCGCCCTTGATCACGACCCTCGCCCGGACCACTGTGCGGACGCCCTTGCCGCAGCCATCTGCCACGCCAACCTCACGCGCACGCAGCGACTCACGCGCGAAGGGGCGGCGGTTCAGGTCTTCGAGCAGGAGAGGGCGCAGGAAGAGCTTGATGCCGCCACGGCGCGCGGCGTTACGGCGGCAGCAACGGCAGCGCGTCTTGCTGGGACCCGCGGGGAGGCGTCGCCCTTGGGTCACGTGCGGCAGAGCAGGAGGAACACCCAATGATCGTGCAGCTCACAGGTACTCTTGTCGAGGTGCTGCCCTCTCATGTGGTCATCGACGTTGGGGGCGTTGGCTACGAGCTTGGCGTCTCGGCTACTACGGCGGCATCGCTGCCGGCGGTGGGCGAGGCTGGCGTCACCGTGCTCACGCGCATGCTCGTGAAAGAGAACTCGGTAGAGCTCTATGGCTTCGCCACGCGCGAGGAACGTGCCGTGTTTGACAAACTCGTAGCCGTATCCGGCGTGGGGCCAAAGCTTGCGCTTGCAGTGCTCTCCACGTTTTCGCCGGCAACGCTTGCCACCATCGTTACCCTTCAGGACGAGGGCCGCATGGCGCAGGTGCCTGGCGTGGGCCGCAAGAAGGCGCAGCGGCTCCTTGTTGAGCTTCAGGATGTCTTTGCCAAGGACGCTACCTTGCGCGGTCTTGTGGGCATGAGCGAGCCTGAGGCACGTCAGTCCAAGGTGCCCGACACCGCCCAGTCCGTTACCGACGAGGCAACGGCCGCGCTCCTTTCCATGGGTTTCTCGCCGCAGGAAGCCGAGCTCGCCCTTGACGGGCATGAGGAGGCTGGTGCCGTGACGGTCGAGAAGGCCATCCAGTTTGCGCTTAAGAGGCTTGGAGGCAACCTGTGACGTGGGAGGCACAAGAGGAAGACCTCTTCGACGACGTGCCGGGTTCTGGCCATGGCCACGGAGGGCCTCGTCCCGTGACGGGGGAGCTCACGGCGGACGACCTAGAGGTCGACCGCAGCCTACGTCCCACCACGCTGGACGAGTACTGTGGCCAAGAACGGGTTCGCGACAACCTTCGCGTGCTCATTGCCGCCGCCAAGGACCGCCATGAGACGCTTGACCACGTGCTCTTCTCCGGTCCTCCGGGTTTGGGAAAGACAACGCTTGCAAACGTGGTTGCCAACGAGATGGGCGCGCGCCTTCGCACCACCTCCGGGCCGGCCATTGCGCGCACGGGCGACCTTGCCGCCATTCTTACCAACCTCGAAGAGGGTGACGTCCTCTTCGTGGACGAGATCCACCGCCTCAACCACCAGGTCGAGGAGGTCCTCTATCCCGCTATGGAGGACTTCTTCCTCGATATTGTCATTGGCAAGGGGCCGGCCGCGCGCTCCATCCGCCTCGATGTCCCGCACTTCACGCTCATTGGCGCAACTACGCGCACGGGGCTTCTCACCGGCCCACTTCGCGACCGCTTTGGCATCTCGTATCGCCTGGACTACTACACCGTCGACGAGCTCAAGCGCATTGTCCAACGTTCGGCCGCCATCCTTGGTGTCGAGATAGACGAGCAGGGCGCCGCCGAGATAGCCTCGCGCTCTCGTGGCACGCCGCGCCTTGCCAACCGGCTACTTAAGCGTGTCCGAGACTACGCGCAGGTGAGGGCTGGCGGCGCCATAACTTGGGAGGTTGCTGCTGAGGCGCTCTCGTTCTTCGAGATAGACGAAATGGGCCTCGATTGGATGGACAAGAAAATCCTTACGGCGCTCACGAGCACCTTCAGGGGTCGACCCGTGGGTCTCACCACCATTGCCTCTGCGGTGGGGGAGGACCCATCCACTCTCGAGGACGTCTACGAGCCATATCTCTTGCAGCGTGGCCTCATCGTTCGCACGCCGCAGGGACGCCAAGCAACTCCTGCCGCCTTCGAGCACCTAGGGATGCCGCTTCCGCCCCAGCGCTAGTATCATGGTCGCGGAAGCATATGCAGAGAGGATGGCACCATGCTTGAGAGAGACTACATCACCGAGCTTATCTCGCAGTTCGTCGAGGCGGTGACAAGAGCGCTTAAGCTTGCAGTCGAAAAGGGCGACCCTGCCTCTTGCCAGGCAGTTGAGCAGCAGGTTGCAGACCTCATCGATCTTGATGCCCAGACCGCCATGGCGCTCTCGCCGGACTCGCTCGTTACCATGCTCGTGCTCTCTGGCATGGGAGACTCGGTGGCGTCATACGTCTGCTACGCGCTTGACCGTGTCTCGCGCGTGTACGAAGCGCATGGCGAGGAGGACCTTGCTGGCCTGCGGCGTCTTCAGTCCCAGGCAGTTGGCGAGAGCTTTGGCTGCGACCCTGCAACGCCTCCGGAGGAGCTTGCGTCGCTTGACGCAGAGCTCTTTGGCACCACCGGAGATATAGCGTAGCGAGAGCCGCCTGCACAACGTGTTACAGATGTTCACATTGCAGAGCATTTCTTCAATTTATTGAACATTCAGCTTAACTTTGGCATACTGAAGCTTACTGAAAGCTTACAGGTGTCGGAGGTCGTATGGCACTTTCAAGAAGCATGTTCAAAGTTCTTGTTGCCCTTGCGCAGTCTGATGTTCGTATGACCCAACGTCAGCTCAGTGCCGCTTCGGGCCTCTCCCTTGGAACCGTAAATGCAGTGCTTCACGATGCCGAGGAGGCAGGCCTAGTCGAGGACGGGCTTCTTAGCATCGATGGCCTTAAGTCGCTCAAGCCCTACGAGGTGGGAAACGCCATCATCATGGCCGCTGGCCTCTCCTCTCGCCTTGCCCCCATCTCCTACGAGAAGCCCAAGGGCCTCCTCCGAGTTCGCGGCGAGGTCCTTATCGAGCGCCAGATTCGCCAGCTCCAAGAGGCGGGCGTCACTGACATTACCGTTGTGGTTGGCTATAAGAAGGAGTACTTCTTCTACCTTGCAAGCAAGTTTGGCGTTCATATCAAGGTAAACCCACAGTACGCCACGAGGAACAACAACTACACGCTCTGGCTTGTGCGAGATCGCCTGGACAACACCTACGTGTGCTCGTCGGATGACTACTTCGAGGAGAACCCCTTCGAGCACTACGTCTACGAGGCCTATTACGCCACGCAATATGTGAGTGGTCATACAGACGAGTGGTGCGTGGCTACAGGCTCGGGTGGGCGAATCACCGAGGTGAGCGTGGGTGGCGCTGACGCTTGGACGATGCTCGGACATGCCTATTTCGACCGGGCTTTCTCCACGGCGTTCGTTCCCATCTTGGATGCTGCCGTGCGCAAGCTCGAGACCGCAGACATGCTCTGGGAGGATATATTCCGGTCCCACACGAATGAGCTGCGCATGGTTGCGCGTCACTACCCCGGCGCATCAATCCATGAGTTTGACACCCTCGATCAGGTGAGTGGCTTTGACCCTGCCTTCATCGAGAACGTTGACTCTAACATCTTTGAAAACATCGTCTCGGTCCTTGGATGCGAGAAGTCTCAGATCCACAGCTTCTATCCCTTGAAGCAGGGCCTCACCAACCTCTCGTGCCACTTCTCGGTGGGCGAAGGCGCGGACGAGCGGGAGTACGTGTACCGTCATCCTGGCCTTGGCACCGAGAAGATGGTCGACCGCGCTGCCGAGGAGGCGGGGCTTCGCCTCGCGCGTGACCTTGGGCTCGACAACACCTTCATCTACGAGGACCAGCGACAGGGATGGAAGATCTCGCGGTTTGTGAGCAACGCCCGTCCCCTTGACCCGCATGACCACGTGCAGCTTAAACGCGCCATGGAGATGTGCCGCAAGCTTCACGAGAGCGGCGCCACGCTCAGCCGAAGCTTTGACTTTGTCGAGGAGGGCCTTGGGTACGAGAGGCTCCTCGCAGAGCGCGGGCCCATCGAAATCCCGGGGTACAACGAGCTCAAAGAGAAGGTCCTGCAGCTCAAAGAGCTTGCTGAGAAGGACGGATTCCCGCGCTGCGTCTCGCACAATGACTTCTTCTACCTCAACTTCCTTATCGACGAGCAGGACGAGTACAGCCTCATCGACTGGGAGTACGCGGGCATGTCTGACGAGGCAAGCGACTATGGCACCTTTGCGGTGTGCTGCGAGCTCTCCAATGCGGAGGCAGAGGAAGCCCTGCGCGACTACTTTGGACGCACGCCAACCATCCGCGAGCGTCGCCACTTCTGGAGCTATGTGGTCTTTGCGGGCTGGTGCTGGTATGTGTGGTCCCTCGAGAAGGAAGCCGAGGGTGACAACGTAGGCGAGTGGCTTCTCATCTACTACCGCTACGCGCAGGACAACGTGGACCGCGTGCTCTCCTGGTACGAGGGCGTCGAGCCAAGAGGCGAGCGTGAGGCTTCGTAACTGTCCCTACGACTGCGGGGCAGCTCGCAAAAGCCCAGGCATCTTGTGTCCTTTTTTGCATATGCCGTTCATGCTCCTCGCGCATGCGTGTAGTATGAACATGACAACTTCCTTACATGCAGTTGATGTGTTCATGACAAACGCTTGGCGGTGGCAGTATGGCGGGACGCGTTCACAAAGGCAACGCTACCCCGGGAATCTCTCGTAGGGGTTTCCTTGCGCTGACCGGTGGCACCATCGCTTGCCTTGGTCTAGGAGCCATGGCGGGCGCGGGAGGGACATCGAGCAACTCGGTTGTTATCTACTCGTGTGGCGAAGGCATTCGCAACGAGACACAGATGACCGCCCTGCGTGAGGTTTTTCCATCCTACGACATCCGCATGCACTACATTACCACGGGAAACTGTGCCGCCCGACTACGCATGGAGGGCGCCTCAACGGAGGCGGACATAGTGATGGACCTCGAGGGCGGCTACATCAACCAGGTATCCGACAGCCTTGAAGTCCTTTCTGATTTTGACGAATCAATTTTCTGCGAGGACCTTCGCGATCCGGATGACCGCTACTTTCCCTTCTCCCGCGAGAGCGCTTGCATTGCCACGAATGATGACGTTCTCTCGGAGCGTGGCATACCTACTCCCACCTCGTACCAGGATCTTCTTGATCCTGTGTACGCCGGTGTGGTTTGTATGCCTAACCCCAAGACCTCGGGCACGGGTTACAACTTCCTAAAGAGCCTCGTCAACGCGTGGGGCGAGGACGCCGCATTCGACTACTTCGATGCGCTGGCGGAGAACGTCTACCAGTTCACCTCGTCGGGCTCCGGTCCCGTTAATGCGCTGGTACAAGGCGAGGCGGGCGTGGGGTTTGGCATGACCTACCATGCGGTTTCCGAGATTAACGACGGTGCCCCGCTTTCCGTTCACTTCTTTCAGGAGGGGTCTCCTTGGGATGTCTACGGTTCGGGAATCATCCAAGGACGAGGAAACCGCCAGGCGGTCCACGACGTCTTTGGGTGGCTCTGCACCGAGGGCGTACGAATTGATAACGAGACATATGTGCCCGATCAGGTCCTGGTAGGCGTGACGCCCGAGATTCCCAACTACCCGAAGGACATCATTTATGCCGATATGACCGGCATCACCGATGTGGACGAGAAGATGCGTCTGCTGGAGAGATGGAGCCACTGATTGCGATGACTGGACAGAATACCGATTCAAACGCAGCGCCAAAACTCTCCGCCCAAGGCATTACAAAGTCCTTCGACGGCCGCGAGGTGCTCCATGGAATAAGTTTCGACGTGCTACGGGGAGAGTTCCTCTCGATTCTGGGGCCTTCGGGCTGCGGAAAGTCGACCATCCTGCGCATTCTCATTGGTCTTGAGCACCCTGACGCAGGCTGCGTTCTCCTCGACGGCAAAGACATCACGGACGCTGCTCCAAGCAAGCGTCACATGGGGATAGTCTTTCAGGACTATGCGCTCTTCGAGAACATGACCGTGCTGGGAAACGTTGAGTATGCGTTGCGCTTCGACCCAACCAGACGCGAGCGCCGTACCAAGATCGCGCTCGAGGCGCTCGCGAGCCTTGGCATGGCCGACTATGCAAACAAGCCAGTTGCGGGACTCTCTGGCGGCCAAATGCAGCGCGTGTCCATTGCGCGAACGCTTGCGCTGAGCCCCGAGGTCATCCTCTTTGACGAGCCTACGAGCGGGCTCGATGCGGACGCACGACTGGCGCTGCGCTCGCAGCTCAAGATAATCCAGCGAGACCACGGGACCACGATGGTCTTTATCACTCATGACCAGGAGGAGGCTTTTGCGCTGGCAGACCGCGTCATGGTGATGGGGGAGGGTTCCATCCACCAGCTTGACGAACCGTTGAGGATCGTCGAGGACCCTGCCGATGACTATGTTCGTGACTTTGTGGTGAGCAACCTCAAGGCCAAGTATGACTCGCTCGCGAGGTTCGCCTCGCCGTTGAGGGAGGAGGCGGAATGACTCGCTACAACACCTCACGCGGCACGAGGGTCCTCGAGATTGCACTTCTTCTATTCTTCCTGCTTGCTGTGGCATTCCCCCTCGTTGGGATGTTCTCCCGCCTGGCAGACCCACAGGTGCGGGAGGTCTTTGGGACCCCGGCTTTTGCAACCGCCTGCGTCAACTCCCTTGTAGTGGCAGCCCTCACCACGGTCATCTCTGTGCTTGCGGCGCTCCTAATGTCGTGGGTGCTCTGCAGGACCGCGATACATGGAAAGGGCGTCTTTGCCGGTCTGCTCACGGTTCCCATGCTTGTCCCCTCGCTGGCTCACGGCATGAGCCTGGTGTATCTCCTGGGGTCAAACGGCATACTCACGAATCTCTTGCATGGCTCGTGGTCGATTTACGGCTATCCGGGCATCGTGATGGGCTCGTTTCTCTATTCGTTTCCACCGGCTTTCCTCATGCTCTACGACGTGATGCGCTATGAGGACGCCACGCCCTATCAGGCCGCCGATGTATTGGGCATTCCCAAGGGCAGCCAGTTTGCGCACATCACGCTTCCGTTTTTGAGAAAGCCGCTTGTATCCGCTGTATTCGCGACCTTCGCACTAGTAATTACCGACTACGGCGTACCGCTCATGGTGGGCGGCAAGGTTACGACGCTTCCCGTGCTCATGTACCAGAACGCGGTGGGGCTTCTCGACTTTGACACCGGCGCCGCCATCGGATTTGTCCTGCTCGTCCCCGCAGTCATCGATTTTCTCGTCGACGTGCTGGCACGGGATAACGCTAGCGCACGTTACGTGTCTCGTGGATTCGAGAATAAGCGGAGGCCCGTTAGAGATGCTTTGGGTTATGTCGCCGCGGTACTGGTGACTCTTGCCTTGCTGCTCCCCATCGCAACCTTCTGCATGGTCTCGTTTGTGACGAAGTACCCCCTCGATTTCACGCCAACCCTTGCAAACGTGGGGCGCGCGTTCACCATGGGGGCGGGTTCATACTGGGTGAACTCGCTTTTCATAGCGCTCGTGGTGTCTATCTTGGGGACCATCGTCGCGTATCTCGTTGCCTACATCACGGCACGCGTCGGTGGAGTTTCTGCTCGTCTTCTTCACTTGGCATCGGTGACTACGCTCGCCGTTCCGGGCATTGTCCTGGGCCTCTCCTTTTCCCTTGCGTTTAAGGGGTCCCCCATCTATGGGACGTTTGCCATCCTCATTCTGGTGAACCTGGTGCACTTCATCGCGTCCCCGTATCTTATGGCCTACAACTCGCTCTCCAAGGTGAACAAAAACCTTGAGGCGGTTGGCCAGACCATGGGCGTGGGACGCGCGCGCATCGTTTTGGACGTCCTTGTCCCGGCGACTGCCGACACCATCGCCGAGATGTTCTCGTTCTTTTTCGTCAACTGCATGGTGACCATCTCTGCGGTCTCCTTCCTTTCAACCACGCTTGACATGCCGCTCGCGCTCCTGGTGACCGACCTCGATGCCCAGCGCCTGGTGGAGTGCTCTGCCTTTGTTGCTGTTCTCATCCTTTTCACAAATGTTGTTGAGAAGGCGGTCGTGGCTTTCGTCAAGCGCTGCCGCCATGCCCAACAGACAGCCATCTAGTAACCAAGTGGAGGTACTTTAGCTATGACGCACAAGGAGTTTCTCGTTCTCTCGACCATGGCCACGGCTCCTGCGCCGCTTACCCAGCGTGCCGTGGCGGCACAGACAAAGATGTCAGTGGGGAGCGTGAACGAGACTATCTCTACGCTTTCCGACCTCGGCTATGTTTCCGAAAGGCGGGTGACTGATGAGGGCCTGGATGCCCTTGAGCCCTTCCGTGCCAAGCGTGCGGTGCTCATTGCCGCGGGCTTTGGCTCTCGAATGGTGCCCATCACGCTCAACACGCCCAAGCCGCTGGTTCGCGTTGGCGGCAAGCGCATCATCGACACCATCCTCGACGCCGTCTACGCAGCGGGAATCACCGAGGTGTACGTGGTGAGGGGCTATCTTGGCGAGCAGTTCGACCAGCTCCTCTACAAGTACCCCACCATAAAGTTCATCGAGAACCCCCTCTACAACGAGGCGAACAACATCTCGAGCATGGTTGCTGCCAAGGACCTTCTCCAGAGCGCCTACGTCTTTGAGTCTGACCTTCTCCTGAGAAACCCCAATCTCATCACTCGCTACCAGGACCGTTCGAACTACCTGGGAATTCCCATGGAGCGCTCCGATGACTGGTGCTTCAAGGTAAAGAACGGCATGATTAACCACCTTGGCATTGGCGGCGATGGTGGGGTCTGGCAGATGGTTGGCATCTCGTACTGGACGCCCGAGGACGGCGCAAAGCTCGCTGAGGACATCCCTGCAACGTTCGCGATGCCTGGCGGCAAGGAGCGCTTCTGGGACGAGACTCCCCTTACCTACTTTGCCGACAAGTACAAGGTCTACGCTCGCGAGTGCTCTCTTGCGGACGTGACGGAGATTGACTCGTTCCGCGAGCTTGAGGCGATAGACCCTGCCTACGACTGCTAAGCTGGGTTCATGTCACGAACCTACGCCATCTTCTCTGCGCAGTACCTTCCCCACGTGGGAGGGGTGGAGACGTTTACCGCAAATCTTGCCCACCAGCTCGTCTTGGGTGGGGACAGGGTGTGCGTGGTGACATCTGCCCGCGATGGTGCGCCGGAGGTCGAGACCCAGGAAGATGGCGTACGCATTGTGCGCCTGCCCAGTGTCCAGCTCATGGGCGGAAGGCTTCCCCTTTCGCGTCACGGCTCACGCGAGAGCTCTCTACTCTCTGCCGTATCCAGCCTCGGCGTCGACCGGGTCCTTGTGAACACCCGTTTCTACGGAACTTCAGTCACCGGTCTTCGCTTTGCTCGCGAGCACGACATTCCTGCGGTGCTTCTCGACCATGGCTCAGCGTGGCTTACCTTTGGGCGCAGCGGTGCACTTGATGCTGCCGCCCATGCGTGGGAGCGTCGCATGACCGCCCGCGACGTGAGCCTGGGGGCTACCTTTGCCGGCATCAGCGAGAAGAGCGCGGCATGGCTTTCGACCTTTGGCATCAAGACGTCGCTGGTCATTCCCAACGCCATCGATGCGGCGTCGTTCCGGGGCGAATCGTCTGGCAGGGACTTCCGCTTCGAGCTTGGCATTCCAAACGATAAGACACTCGTTGCTTTCGTGGGCAGGCTTGCGCCCGAGAAGGGCCCCGAGCGCCTTCTGGCCGCAATGGGGCAGCTGGGCGAGAAGTACGCCTGCGTCCTTGCGGGCGAGGGGGCTCTGCGTCCCCAGCTCGAGCGAGACCTCCCCGCGAATGCGCACCTTGTGGGAAACCTAGGCCATGCGGATCTCTCTGCCCTGCTCTCGCAGACAGACGTCTTCTGCCTTCCCACACGCTCCGAGGGATTTTGCACGTCGCTTCTCGAAGCGGGAGCCTGGGGCGTTCCCTGCGTGGTGCCGGATGTGGGTGGCGCTCGGGAGGTGCTTTGCCAGGGCGCCGACACCTTTGGATGCATTACAAACGACCGCGAGTCCGCAACCATGGCTGATGGAATTCGACGGGTTTCAGCATCTTGGACGCCCGAGCGTTCGCTGAAACTGCGTGCACACGTTGAGCGCGACCTGTCCTGGCCTCAGACGGTGCGGGCATTGGAGCACGCCTTTGCACAATCGTCTGGAGACTAGTCTTCGGGCTTCTGGAGCCATCGCGCATCCACGTTATGGGGGATGCGATCGGCCTCAGGAGGAGGTGTCATGTAGTCGCCGTAGAGTCTCGTGAGATAGGCGTCATACTCGCGCGGAGCATCGAAGAGCTCACCCTCGAAGGTGATCGGAGCGGTTTCAAGGAGCGTCTTCGGCATGCGCTCGCGCGGTCCGAATGTCCAGACAACCTGTCCAATCTCTGTGGCCTCCTCGATTGGTGTCTGGCGAGCGATGTCATCCATCTTGTGTGCGACCTCGTAAACGTCATCCTTGGGCATGATTGCTCTGAGCACACGTTTGGCTATCTTAGCTCCGGTGGAGGACCCCGCATGGACGTTTGCCGTGAGGTAGTCATACTTTCTGCGCAGACGTAGGCACTCCTCGAAGGGTCGGTCATCCTTGCCAAGTCCGTCAAGTGGAAACACGTCAACCCAGACGCCTGTATGGCTCCAGCGATTGTCTACATAGTGTTCGATGACTTCAGTTCTCGTGTCCACAACCTTGACGAAGGGGTAGATTGACGAGCGGTCCCGGTACCAGGTTGGTTTGAGATAGGGTTTCGAGGTCCTTTGCGAAAAGACCTCGACAAAGCGTTCGTAGTCGGGTCGAGGCATCACAAGGTCTACGTCATCGTCCCAGGGAATGAATCCATGGTGGCGAACTGCCCCGAGAAGCGTCCCCGCGTAGAGCATGCAAACGAGTCCCTCTGCATGGCAGACGTCAAAGATTTGGCTCATCGTCACTTCTGGTGGGTAGCGCATCCCTGCGGTGATGCGTCTGACTCCTCCGGGCGGTAGGATGTTGCCCTGCAGGGGGATGCCGGACACAACCCACCGGGGAGGCGGCTATGGAAGCGCAGGCCGGGATGCTCGCGAGGCTCTTCGAGAGGTCGATGGGACTGGGCCCCGAGTGGGAGGTCTCCGACGTCTGGTTCGAGGAGCGCGACGGCGCCCCCGACGAGCTCCACGTCCGCGTGGCTCACGTGAGGGGGCAGGCCGTCGAGTGCCCCGAGTGCGGGCGGAGGTGCGGCGTCTACGACACTCGCGAGCGCACCTGGCGCCACCTCGACAT
>FPKD01000022.1 GCA_900119625.1 Olsenella sp. kh2p3 | reverse complement strand
TGGCACCCGCGCTTCGCAAGGTGCCGCCCTACGCGCCATCACGGGGACGTCCAGAACCCCGCCGAGCTACCCTCCTCCGTCGCCCCATCGGTCGTAGCGCCACCACGGGGGTGCAGGAATGTCGACCTGCCATGCGTCGGCTACGCCTTCCGGCCTCGCCTTAGCCCCCGACTGACCCTGGGAGGATTAGCCTTGCCCAGGAAACCTTGGGTTCACGGCGGCGGCGTTTCGTCACGCCGCTCTCGCTACTCATGCCAGCATCCTCACTCCCGGCAGGTCCACCGGGGGTCGTCCCCCGGCTTCGCCCCTGACGGGAAGCTCCCCTACCACCGGACTGGGTCCGGTCCGCCGCTTCGGCGCCGTGCTTAGCCCCGTATATTGTCGGCGCATGTCCACTCGACCAGTGAGCTGTTACGCACTCTTTGAATGGGTGGCTGCTTCTGAGCCAACATCCTGGTTGTCTGGGCAGACGCACATCCTTTGCCACTCGGCACGGACTTGGGGGCCTTGGCGGGCGGTCTGGGCTGTTTCCCTCTCGAACACACAGCTTAGCCCACATGTTCTGACTCCCGGGCTCCGGGCCCTGGGTATTCGGAGTTCGGTTGGCTTTGGTAGGCGGTGAGGCCCCCGCGGCCATCCGGTGCTCTACCCCCCAGGGTAAGCGCCCGAGGCTAGCCCTAAAGCTATTTCGGGGAGAACGAGATATCTCCGGGTTTGATAGGCCTTTCACCCCTATCCGCGGGTCATCCCCCCAGTTTTCAACCTAGGTGGGTTCGGCCCTCCACGGGGTCTTACCCCCGCTTCAGCCTGCCCGTGGATAGCTCACCCGGCTTCGCGTCTGCGGCGCGCGACTGCTCGCCCTGTTCGGACTCGCTCTCGCTACGGCTCGCTTCGCGGCTTGGCCTCGCCGCGCACCGCAACTCGCTGGCTCATTCTACAAAAGGCACGCCGTCACAGCCACGAGGGCTGCTCCGACTGCTTGTGGGCACGCGGTTTCAGGTGCTGTTTCACTCCCCTCCCGGGGTGCTTTTCACCTTTCCCTCACGGTACTGGTCCACTATCGGTCACAGGAGAGTGTTCAGGCTTGGAGGGTGGTCCCCCCTGCTTCCCACCGGGTTTCACGTGTCCGGCGGTACTCGGGTGCCACCCGGCAGGGCGCGGGGCTTCGCGTACGGGGCTGTGACCCTGTCTCGCCGGCCCTCCCAGGCCGTTCCGCTGCCTCGCGCCTTTCTGACTGCCATGTTGGGTGGTCCCACAACCCCGGCGGCTGTCGCCAGCGCGCCGGTTTGGCCTGGTCCCCTTTCGCTCGCCACTACTCGGGGAATCTCGTTTGATTTCTCTTCCTCGGGGTACTTAGATGTTTCAGTTCCCCCGGTTGCCCCCCGCCCGCGTATGTGTTCTGCGGGCGGGCGCCGGGCCTCAAGTCCCGGCGGGTTCTCCCATTCGGAGACCCACGGCTCGTGCGGGCATGTGCCCCTGGCCGTGGACTATCGCGGCTTGTCGCGTCCTTCGTCGGCTTCCTGTGCCAAGGCATCCACCGTGTGCCCTTGGTATCCTTCGCGCCGGCATCGCCGGCGCCCTTCGTTCTCACGTTCACATATCGTGCATGATGCGATCCACTAATTGGAGAATCTTCGTTTGCGTCACGCTATGCGGCTCTCAGGGTGCGGCGGGGGCTGGCCCCGGGGACCGGACGCCGTGCGCCTCGCGGCGCGACGAAGTGCATGACCAGCGAGCGTGGTCTGGTGACGGGACCCGTCCGTCTGAAATGATGTGTTGTCTCTCTTCGGGTGTCTCCCTAGAAAGGAGGTGATCCAGCCGCACCTTCCGGTACGGCTACCTTGTTACGACTTCACCCCCCTTACCAGCCACACCTTCGGCGCCTCCCCCCATTGCTGGTTGGGCCGGCGACTTCGGGTGCAGTCGACTCGGGTGGTGTGACGGGCGGTGTGTACAAGGCCCGGGAACGCATTCACCGCGGCGTGCTGATCCGCGATTACTAGCAACTCCGACTTCGCGGGGGCGGGTTGCAGCCCCCGGTCCGAACTGGGGCCGGCTTTGGGGATTCGCTCGGCGTCGCCGCCTGGCAGCCCGCTGTGCCGGCCATTGTAGCACGTGTGCAGCCCAGGGCATAAGGGGCATGATGACTTGACGTCGTCCCCGCCCTCCTCCGGCTTGACGCCGGCGGTCTCGCATGGGTGCCCGGCCGGACCGCTGGCAACATGCGACGGGGGTTGCGCTCGTTGCGGGACTTAACCCAACATCTCACGACACGAGCTGACGACAGCCATGCACCACCTGTCTTGGCTCCTCTCGGCCACGGCGTCTCCGCCGCTTCACCAAGATGTCAAGCCCTGGTAAGGTTCTTCGCGTTGCTTCGAATTAAGCCACATGCTCCGCTGCTTGTGCGGGCCCCCGTCAATTCCTTTGAGTTTTAGCCTTGCGGCCGTACTCCCCAGGCGGGACACTTAATGCGTTGGCTGCGGCACGGAGGGGCGTCCCCCCCACACCTAGTGTCCATCGTTTACGGCTGGGACTACCAGGGTATCTAATCCTGTTCGCTCCCCCAGCTTTCGCTCCTCAGCGTCAGTTGTGGCCCAGAAGGCCGCCTTCGCCACCGGTGTTCTTCCCGATATCTGCGCATTCCACCGCTACACCGGGAATTCCGCCTTCCCCTACCAAACTCAAGCCCGCCGGTATCGGGAGCGGCCGGGGGTTGGGCCCCCGCATTTGACTCCCGACCTAGCAGGCCGCCTACGAGCGCTTTACGCCCAATGAATCCGGATAACGCTCGCCCCCTACGTATTACCGCGGCTGCTGGCACGTAGTTAGCCGGGGCTTCTTCTGCAGGTACCGTCACCTTGCGGCCTCGTCCCTGCTGAAAGCGGTTTACGACCCGAGGGCCTTCCTCCCGCACGCGGCGTCGCTGCGTCAGGCTTCCGCCCATTGCGCAAGATTCCCCACTGCTGCCTCCCGTAGGAGTCTGGGCCGTGTCTCAGTCCCAATCTGGCTGGTCGGTCTCTCAACCCAGCTACCCATAGTCGCCTTGGTGGGCCGTTGCCCCGCCAACTAGCTAACAGGCCGCGGGCCCATCCCCCCCCGCCGGAGCTTTCCCCCCGGCGCCATGCGGCGTCGGGGGTGTATCCGGTATTACCCACGGTTTCCCGAGGCTGTCCCGGGGAGGGGGGCAGGTTGCCCACGTGTTACTCAGCCGTTCGCCACTGCCTCGCCCACCGAGGTGGGTCCGGCCGTTCGACTTGCATGTGTTAGGCGCGCCGCCAGCGTTCATCCTGAGCCAGGATCGAACTCTCCGTTCGGAGCGCCGCGTCTCCGCGGCGTG
>FPKD01000013.1:36565-36794 GCA_900119625.1 Olsenella sp. kh2p3 | reverse complement strand
ACGAGTGCTCCCCGCGTATGCGGGGATGATCCTCGCGTTTGCATATCGGGCAACCTCACGCGGGACGTGCTCCCCGCGTATGCGGGGATGATCCGTACGTAAGTAAGTGCATGTGCATCGCATGTGCGGTGCTCCCCGCGTATGCGGGGATGATCCCGACCGCAGGAAGAACCAGCAGACGGGCCAGTGGGTGCTCCCCGCGTATGCGGGGATGATCCCGGGTGGTCCG
>FPKD01000013.1:36333-36555 GCA_900119625.1 Olsenella sp. kh2p3 | reverse complement strand
GGTGCTCCCCGCGTATGCGGGGATGATCCCCATGGCCGCCACGTCGCCCTGCGTCTCCGCGTAGTGCTCCCCGCGTATGCGGGGATGATCCCGATGACCAGAAGTCGCATACCATCAGGCCGTCCGTGCTCCCCGCGTATGCGGGGATGATCCCCTGTCCGTGGAGGGGTCGAGCGAGGTCGTGGGGGTGCTCCCCGCGTATGCGGGGATGATCCACCTCGG
>FPKD01000013.1:0-35877 GCA_900119625.1 Olsenella sp. kh2p3 | reverse complement strand
GCCGTGCTCCCCGCGTATGCGGGGATGATCCCCTGGCCAGGATAGATTAGGTTCGGGTCGCCGAGTGCTCCCCGCGTATGCGGGGATGATTCCCGCGCGAGGTCGCGCGCGTCGGTAGACACCTCGGTGCTCCCCGCGTATGCGGGGATGATCCTAGGGCAGCACGACCGACTCGGGGTAGCCCCCGTGCGCTCCCCGCGTATGCGGGGATGATCCCTTGGCCTGGGCCATGACGGCGCGGAGCGTCCGCGTGCTCCCCGCGTATGCGGGGATGATCCCAAGGCGCTCTTCGAGGCCGCGTGCGGCGGGAACGTGCTCCCCGCGTATGCGGGGATGATCCCGCGTGCTGCCGAACGGCTCGCTCGCGCTCGTCGTGCTCCCCGCGTATGCGGGGATGATCCCCTGCAGTGGTATTCGGCGATGCGCTTTGCCTCAGTGCCCCCCGCGTATGCGGGGATGATCCCGGCGCGGGCCCGTCGCTCGTCGACGGGATAACTGTGCTCCCCGCGTATGCGGGGATGATTCCGACAACGAGGGTGCGCCAGAGGTCAACAACGTTGTGCCCTCCGCATATGTGGGAATGACTCCTTCGTCTGGAGGGGGCTGGTCCGAGTGGGTACTTCGCGCGAAGTTGGGGATATCCCTCCCAAGTTCGGATGGCCGATTTCACGAATTGACGGTTGGTGGCAGTTTTCGTAAAACCCTTGATGTGATATCAGAGCAATGACAAATCATCTACCTGGGGTCTCCCGATTTTCGGGGGACGGGCTACTCGGGGTGCCACCGAAAAACTGCCACCAACCGTAATAACTAGCCAATCGGGCGAGGGCCATCACCCCCCTCGGCCGTGCGTGACCTTCCCAAGCGTCCTCGTCCACCCCTCAATGGCGCGTTTTTACGGTTGGTGGCAGTTTTTCGAAGACCGCCCGAGTATCGGCAGACTGAGTCCATGATTAACCGCTGGTCAGAAATGTGCTTACCACAGATAACATATAAATGCTTTATCGAAAACTGCCACCAACCGTCAATTCGTGATGGAAAGGCTCCTCCGGTGTTCGTCTTGTCGGCTTAGGGCAAACGCTGAGGAGGGGTCGGGTCAACCACGATTGGCCTGACGGCATCCGCTGTTGCCAGGGATACAAAAACCTTGGGCTCATTCGAATCGCTGCCTGATCAATGAGTTTTCCAATGCCGTGCTTGGTCGAGGGCAGCACAAGAGTCTCCACAAATCTCATCCATCTGTTGCAGATACATTCGTCGTTAGCCCATCGCTCGCGCTCAGCGCCGGCGTTATGCTATCCACGAGGTCACCCCCACGTCCTCCCAAAGGAGCCGCAATGGACGCACTCGCACGCGTTGATGCCGCCTGGCAGGCCCATCGCACGGACCCAGCCGCACTTGAGCAGGCACTCCTTTCCCTGCGCGACGAGGCGGCCCTCACCTGCGGTACGGCATCCTCGGAGTACGTGACACTCTGCAACGAACTTGGCTCCTTCTATCGCTCTCGCGGTAACTATAAGAGCGGCGAGAAGTCCTTCCGCGCCGCGCTCGAGGGCATCGAGGCGTTGGCCGGCCGCAGCGATGCCTATGCTACCTGCTTGGACAACCTCGCCGAACTCTACCGACTTGACGGACGTCTGGACGAGTGCGCCGCTGCCCTCGCTGAGGCGTCCACGCTCTTCTCCAGCCACCACACCCTCGAATATGCTGCCTGCCTCAACTACCAGGGGCATCTCTGCATGGCGCGTCATGATCCAACGGGCGCCCGCATGCGCTACCAGGCGGCACTCGACATTGTGTGCGAGAACGGCTCGCCAGCCTTCGAACTCTCTTCTGCCTTCGCCAACGTGGCGAGTGCCCTCATGGGAGAGGGCAACCTTGCCGACGCCGCCAGCATCCTTGGCGCAGCCTGCGACCTCTATCGCGATGGCTCGCTCCGGCGCGGTCCGCACTTTGTCTCGCTTCTCAACTCCCTTGCCACACTGCGTGATCGCATGGGAGACGTTGCCTCCGCACGCTCGTCCTACGACGAAGTGCTCGATCTCCTGGAGTCGGGCCTTCCCGTGAACCCAGACGATGTACGTACGGCCTTGGACAACGCCGCCTCGTTCTTTTCGCGTACCAAAGGCACGCAGGGTTCCGCACGCGTGGAAGCCCTGTACAAGTCCCTCAGACAGTAACGGGTGCCATAAGATCCGCAGCCCGCAGCGCGTCATCACAGATGCGAGAATTCACTTCAATCGCCTGGGCGAGAAGGAAGCCCTCGTCGCTCTGGGAGAGGCCTTCCGCGTGCAGCGCCTCCACAAGCACGTGGCTTGCGCGTTCAATCTGGACCTCGGCCAGCTCGACATTGCCCGTGCGCCATGCGGCAAGGGCCGCGTCGAGCGCCTCGTGCATTTCAAGCCCCAACGGGCCCAACGTGTCAAGTCCACGCGGCGCCCACTTGTAGAACGGCGCGTAGCGGCGCGAAAGCGCATAGACGGCATGCGTCACGGTCTCCGAGAAGCGCGCGAGGCACGAGAGCGCGGCGAGGTCCTCGTCGCGCCGCGTCTGCCGGCCAAAGTTGTACTGTCCCGCCTGGGCAGCGACCGCACAGTCGTGCGCGATGAGCTTCAGCCGCAGGTCGTTGGGGTAATAGGCGAGAAGGCGCTTCCGCACGCTCGTGAAGCGGCCGCTTGTGTCGATAAAGACCTCGCCGTTGGCTGCCGTGGCAAGCGCCCGCTCCGGAATGCGTCGCCACTCGTCGATGCTCGACGGAAGCCCCGGCGAACCCAGAAGCCACGCGTAGAACCCGTCGACAGGGAAGACTCCCACGCGCCTCTCGCCCAAGCTTTCCGACGTTGTGTCGCGCGGCGGAAAGCCGTCAAAGCCGCGCGCGGCAATCGCACGGTAGCGCTCCTGGAGAGCAGCGCCAGACTCGCGCCAGTCCGTCGGGTCCAGCCACACGCAGTAGCCCGGGCCCCAGTCGTGGTCGCGCGAGAACTCGTCGTCAAAGCCCAGGCACTCTGAGCCAGCCCCCACAAGGCCTGCCGCCATGCGTCCGCGCAGGTACTCGTAGCCACCTGCGAGCAGCTCGTTCACCGTTGCCTCGAAGAACGCCCGCGACAGGGCGAGTCCCGTCGCGGGCGTGTCCGCATCTTCTCGCATCGCCGTAGTCCTAGTTGCAGCAGCCGCAGCAGCTAAAGGAGACCTCAAACTCGGGGTCAAGGCCCTGGCCAGACATGGTGCCCTTCGCGATGGCCTCATCGGCTGCGGCTAGGCTGGGATAGCCGTAGGCGCGCGCCTCCTCGGCAGCCACGCGCTCCTGCAGGTTAATGCCGTCGTCAGAAAGGGCGCGGTAATGGGCGAGAAGGACGCGCAGCGTGCGCACGGAGTACGTGGAGAGCTCGCCCCTGGAGTAGGTCTCGATCGAGGTGACCTCGGACGTGTCCTCGCTGCTGCGGACGGGGCGGCCCCTGCCCGCGAAGTGCGGATACGCCGCTGCAAGCTGGTCTGCCCAGCCAAGCTCAATCTCTACGATCTGCTCGACGAGGGCGTGCTTCTCGGCAGAGACCTCCGGCACGGAGTCGCGGAGCGCCTCGAACTCCTCCGGGTGGGTCGAGGCCATCATGTAGGCGTACTTCTCGGCAACGGGGTTCCTGCCAGCCTGGATGGCTTCTGCGAGGTCGTCGGCATAGGAGTCGAGCGCCTCGTCCGGCCATGAGTCGAACTGCGCACGGCGCATGGCCGAGAAGGTATTGGGCATGTCCTGGCAATCCGCCCGGCCGCCTACGTTTTGCACCGCCTGGAACAGCGTCCATTCGGCAAGCACGATGTTGCCGATAATCTCGTCCCGCTCTGCCTTCTCGTACGCCATGTTCGCTCCCCTCGTCCCGCACGAGCTTCCCGACACCTCACCAATAGCAGCTGGGCAGGACAGGTGGAGACCCTATTCGGGGAGAGGCCCCGTTCGTGGCGCGAGGGGGGCATAGACGCCCACGCTGAGGAAAGGGGAAGCCCCTTCGCCTCGCTCTCTGCGGGCTCCTGTGACAAAAAACGAGCCTCGGGCGAGAAAATGACGCCGGAGCAGAGGTTTTGTTCCCACTTGCTGCCAAAACGACCCTTCGGGCGCCGAAATGACGCCGGAAGGAGGGTTCCCTACGGGATTACGTACGAAACGACCCCTCCGGCGAGAAAGTGACGCCGAAGGGCACGTTATCGAGGTAGTTACGTACAAAACGACCCTACGGGCGTCGGAATAACGCCGGAGGGAGGGCTTTTTAGAGGGGCCTCGCCAGCCAGGCGTGCGGCCCGTCCCCACCGTCCTACTCAAGCTCGCGGGTGCCGGTCCAGAGCTGCCAGTACTCGCCGCGCTGCGCGAGCAGCTCCTCGTGGGTGCCGCGCTCCACGATGCGCCCGTGCTCAAGCACCATGATCGCGTTTGCGTTGCGCACGGTGGAGAGCCGGTGCGCAATCACGAAGACCGTGCGACCGCGCATGAGGGCGTCCATACCGCGGGCAATAAGCGCCTCGGTGCGGGTGTCGACGCTCGACGTGGCCTCGTCCAGGATGAGCACGGGCGGGTCGCTCACGGCCGCGCGAGCGATGGCGATGAGCTGTCGCTGGCCCTGGCTGAGGTTCGCCCCGTCGGCCGTGACCTGCGTGTCGTAGCCCTGCGGCAGGCGCGAGATGAACGAGTCCGCGTTGGCCACGCGTGCGGCGTGGCGCACCTCCTCGTCGGTGGCGTCGAGCTTGCCAAAGCGGATGTTGTCGGCGATGCTCCCGCGGAAGAGGTGAGTGTCCTGCAGCACGATGCCCAGAGACGAGCGAAGCGACGCCTTCTTGATGTCGCGCACGTCGATGCCATCGTAGGTTATCTCGCCCGAGCGCACGTCGTAGAAGCGATTGATGAGATTCGTGATGGTTGTCTTGCCAGCGCCGGTGGAGCCTACAAAGGCGATCTTCTGCCCGGGCTTCGCAAAGAGCGTGAGGTTCGCAAGAACCGTCTGGTCCTCGTCGTAGCCAAAGGTGACGTTCTCAAAGCGCACGTCGCCGGCGAGAGGGACTGTGGATCCGTCCTCGCGGCGCCACTGCCAGCCCGCGGCGCCGGCAGCCATGCGGCGGTTGTCGTCCGCCGCGTCGTCGACAGCGTCCACGCGCTCCAGCGTGACCGTGCCCTCGTCCTTCTCGCCAGGCTCCTCCATCACCGAGAAGACCCGCTCCGCACCGGCAAGCGCCGTGAGCATGAAGTTGCCCAGCTGCGTGAGCTGGTTGATGGGCATGGCCGCCTGTCGAACAAACACCAGGTAGCTGGCCAGGCTGCCCACACCCATGTGGCCGCCTATGGCGAGCGCCGCGCCCACCACGGCCACCACGGCGTAGTTGGTGTACGAGATGGCGACTGTCGCGGGCACCATCGTGGAGGCATAGGCCTGGGCGCCGGTGCCGCTTGCGCGTAGGTCCTCGTTGAGCGCGCGGAAGCCCTCGAGGTTCTCGCCCTCGTGGTTGAAGACCTTCACAACCTTCTGACCTGCGATCATCTCCTCCACGTAGCCGTCAAGCGCGCCCAGCGTGCGCTGCTGCTGCGAGAAGAGCCGCTTGGATCGTCTGCCCGAGAAGCGCACGTATGCCACAATGATCGCGTCGCAGGCAAGCGTGATGAGCGTGAGCCGCCAGTCCAGCACGACGAGAAGCACGATGGTCCCCACGGTCTGGATGGCCGCCTGCACCATGTTGGCAAAGCCGTTGTTGAGCGCCTCGGAGATGGTGTCTACGTCGTTGGTGAAGTAGCTCATCACGTCGCCGTTGCGCGTGCGGTCGAACCACGAGAGCGGAAGCGTCTCGATGTGGCCGAGAAGGTCGCGGCGAATGTCGAAGACGACGCGCTGCGCCGCGCGCACCATGGTCTGGGTGTAGCCCACGCTTGCGGCGACCCCCGCGGCGTAGATGGCGGCAGTTGCGGCAACGAGATGGACGAAGCGCGTCCAGTCGCCCGCGCCCACGGCGTCCACCACGGGCTTGATCATGTACGTGCCGGCGAGGTTGGCCCCACCGGTCACGCAGACCAGCACCGCCACGGCCAAAAGCTGCCAGCGGGCGTGTCCTAGGTACGAGAGGAACCTTCTCAGCGTGTGCCGCAGGTCCTTGGGGCCCGCGGGGGCGCCTCCTCTACCTGGCATTGGGGGCCTCCTTTCCGGGGGTTGCGGCTGTTGCGGCCGCTGCGGGCGCAGACTTGTCTGCGGGCGCTGCCGGTGCCGTCGCGGTTGCGACGACCGCGGGGGCAGCGGCGCCCTCGCTCGTCTCGGCGGTGCCGCCCACCTGCGACTCGTAGAGCTCGCGGTAGATGTCGTCCGTCTGCAGCAGCTCCTCGTGCGTGCCCGTGGCGTGCACGCGCCCGTCCTCGAGGACCACGATCTGGTCGGCATCCATGACAGAGGCCACGCGCTGCGCGATCACGACCTTGGTAACGTCCGTGAGCTGGGCGAGGTTCTCGCGTATGCGGGCGTCTGTGGCCATGTCGCATGCGGAGGTCGAGTCGTCGAAGACCAGCACGCGCGGGTGCTTGAGCAGCGTGCGGGCAATGCAGAGGCGCTGCTTCTGGCCGCCGGAGACGTTGCCGCCGCCGTGGCCCAGGTCCGCGTCGAGCCCGCCGATGCGGTCCAGGAACTCGTCCGCGCAGGCCAGCTGGCAGGCGCGGAGCAGCTCCTCGTCCGTCGCCGCGGCGTTGCCCCAGCGCAGGTTGTCGCGGACGGTGCCCGTGAACAGGACGTTCTTCTGGAGCACTATGCCCACGCCATCGCGCAGCGCGGCAAGGTCGTACTCGCGCACGTCGTGGCCGCCCACCTCGACGCTGCCGGAGCTAGCGTCGTAGAGGCGGGCCATGAGCTGCACGAGCGAGGTCTTTCCCGAGCCCGTGGCCCCCAGGACGCCAACGGTCGAGCCGGCAGGGAAGTGCAGGCTCACGTTTGAGAGGACGTCCTTCTCGGCCGTGGCCGAGTACCTGAAGGATACGTCGCGGAATGCGACCTCTCCGGTCTCCACGCGCTCGATGCCGCGCTCGGGGCTCTCTATGGCGGGCTTCTCGCGCAGCACCTCGCTCACGCGGTGGATGCTCGTGACGGCGCGCGCAAGCAGCAGGAACACGTTGGAGATCATCATCAGCGAGTTCATGATGAGAAGCACGTAGCTCATAAATCCCGTGAGCGTGCCCACGCCCATCTCGCCCGCCATGATCATCTGGCCGCCAAACCAGAGGAGGGCCACGCTTGCCACGTTCATCGAGAGCGTGAAGACGGGCGTGTTGATGACGGCGGTCCTAAAGGTGCGCGTGGCGGCGTTTGCCAGGCGCGCGTTGACCTGCTCGAAGCGCTCGGCCACGTAGCCCTCGCGCACGTAGGCCTTGATGGCGCGGATGGCGACGAGGTCCTCCTGAAGCGTGTCGTTGAGCTGGTCCATCGCGTGCTGCATGGCGCCAAAGAGCGGGGCCACATGGTGCACGATAAGCGCCAGGGCGCATGCCAGCGCGGGCAGGATCACAAAGAAGACCACGGCAAGCTTGGCGCTCATGGTGCAGGCGATGACGAGGCCGCACACGAGCATGACCGGTCCTCTCAGCATGGGCCTGAAGCCCATCACGAGGGCGTTCTGAATCACGGTGACGTCGGTGGTCATGCGCGTGACCAGCGACGACGTGTCAAAGTCGTCGAGGTTGGAGAAGGCGAAGCCCTGCACGTGGGCGTACTCGGCCTCGCGCAGGCCCGCGCCAAGTCCCATGGCAACCTCGGCGGAGAAGCGCGCGTAGCCCATGCCCAGGGCGCCTGCGCACACGGCGAGCGCCACCATGCGGGCGCCGAGCGCAAGGACGAGTCCCATGTCGCCCGTGGACACGCCCACGTCGACGATGCTCGCCATCACGAAGGGGATGCAGAGCTCGAGCGTGGCCTCGGTGAAGGCGCAGAGCGCGGCGAGAACGAACTGCCTGCGGTAGGGCCTGAGGTAGCGGGAGACGAGGGCGAGGTCACTCATCGCGCGCCTCCCTTGGGGCCGTTGTCCTGGGAGCCGGCTGCGCCGCCTGGGGCTGCGGGGCGTTTGCGGCGGCAAGGTTGGAGTGGATTCGCTCGAGGAGGCCTGCAAGGGTTTTGCGCTCCTCGGCGGAAAGGCCGGCGAGCATGGCGTCCTGCTCCTCGTCGCAGACGTTGTCCCAGGCGGCAAGGGCGCCGTGGCCGGTTGCCGTGAGCTCCACGGTCTTGGTGCGGCGGTCTTCTCCGCGCGCGGTGCGTATGAGCCCCGCCTGGCGGAGAAGGTCGAGCATGCGCGATATCGCGGCGTCGTCCACCTCGAAGAACGCGGCCATCTCGTGCTGGGTGCTCGTGCCGTGGACGGCCAGGTAGGCGAGAAGCTTGGGCTGGCCGGGGCCGAGGCCCAGCCGTGCCATGCGTGGTCGCAGGTAGTTCGTCTGCGCGTGATACGCGCGGTAGAGCAGCATGTGCATGTCCTCGAGGGAGCGTCCCTCCTGCTCCATGGTTGCCACCTCCTATGAGACAAAGGGAGTTTCCCTTTGTCTCATTGAGATAGGGAGAAGCCCTGTATCTTGACGTATCAAGTAATCCTCTTCAGCGTATCGTGCGGCAACGCGGCGGCAACCGACGTCACGAGTCATCACAAAGTTGACGCATCAAGGATTCACGAGTGGGGTGCGCGCCCGTCCTCAAGGCACCGCGCGTGGTAGGGTATGTGCGCTTTTCTCGCCCTAGCGCCGGCAGGCGCCGTCTGCAAGGAGAACCCATGCGCACACCCAAGCTCATTGCCAGCGATATCGACGGCACCATGCTCATCAACTGGGCGCCGCGCTTCTCGCCGCAGATGCTGGGGCTTGTCGAGCGCATTGTGGACGCGGGGATTGTCTTTGTCCCGGCTACCGGTCGGCAGTACACCAACCTGCGCCGGCTCTTCTCGCCCGTGGCCGACCGTATTCCGTATGTGTGCGAGAACGGCGCGCTTGCCATTCTTGATGACGAGCTGGTTTACCGTGCCACGATGGACGATGGCCTTGCGCGCGAGATCATCGAGGACATGCTGGCGGATCCCGGCTGCGAGCCCGTGGTCTCGGGAATGCGGACGGTCTACGTGCGCACTGGTGCGCCCGAGCTGGTGGACCATCTTGTCAATGTGACCGGCTACAACGTGACCGAGCTGGATGACCCCACGCACATCCCGGAGCCCTTCATGAAGGTCTCGGCGTACTGCACCGACGGCGTTCCGCGCGAGCAGCACTGGCACGAGCGCTTTGGCGAGCGCTGTGCGGTCAAGGTGTCAGGCCTGCAGTGGCTTGACCTGGTGCCCAATGGCGTCGACAAGGGCGTTGCGCTGGCGGCGCTGGCCGAACGGCTGGGGATTGCGGCCGAGGACTGCGTGGCGTTTGGCGATGCCGAGAACGACGTGGAGATGCTCGAATGGGCGGGCTGCCCCGTCACGATGGAGACGTCGCAGCCTTCGGTGCTGCCGCTTGGTCGGTACCGCACCGACACCGTCGAGCACGCGTTCGAGCGGATCTTGGACGGCCCGGGATTCGACTGGTAGCGCGGTCGCGTGGGACCGAGGGGGTTGGTCCGCCAAAGCCACGGACCTCCCGAAGCTGCGGATCTCCCAAACCTGCGAACCTCCCGAAGCTGCGGACCTCCCAAACCTGCGGACCTCCCAAACCTGCGACTTAATAGCAGTTAGCCATGTGCGCCTCTGAGAAAAACCGCAGGTAGAGCGGTTGTGCCTTCTCGCCGGGCTGCTATTAAACCGCGGCTTTCCTGGGGTGGATGGCTCTGCTCGTCAGAGCGACGCCCGAGCAGCGACTTTGTGCGTGATTCCTGCAATAACGTGCCTTCGGGCGCCAAGATGACGCCCGAACGGGGGTTTTCGACGGAATCACGTACGAGAAGGGCCTTCTGGCGTCGTTTTGGCGCCTGAGCAGCGATTTCCTACGCACTAGCTGCAATAACGCGCTTTCGGGCGCCTAGTGTCCCCGGCGAGAACGCCGCCCGCCGCCGCGCGCGTTCCCGCCGCCGCGGCCCGCCTCCGTCGCCCGCGCCCGCGGCCGCTCGGGCCTCACCAGGCACTTGGGCCCGTAGCCGATAAGGTCCTCTCGGTGCGCGCGGTGCAGCGCTTCCACCACCAGGTCGTAGTTCTTGGGGTCTCGGTACTGGATGAGCGCGCGCTGCATGGCCTTCTCGTGCGGGTTTGTGGGGCAGTAGACGTGCTTCATGGTGCGCGGGTCAAGCCCGGTGTAGTAGATGCAGGTGCTCACCGTCGACGGGGTGGGGTAGAAGTCGCTCACCTGCTCGGGGTTGTAGCCCAGGTCGCGGCAGAACTCCGCCAGCTTGACGGCATCCTCCATCGTGGACCCCGGGTGCGAGCTCATGAGGTACGGCACCACGTACTGCTCCTTGCCGCACGCGCGCGAGGCCTTCTCGAACTCGTGGACAAAGCGCTCGTAGACGTCGTTCGAGGGCTTGCCCATCACGCGCAGCACGTCGTCGCACACGTGCTCGGGCGCCAGGCGCAGCTGGCCCGAGGTGTGGTATTCGGCCAACTCGCGGATGAAGGTGTGGTCCTTGTCGTACAACGCGTAGTCAAAGCGGATGCCGCTGCGGATGAAGACCTTCTTGACGCCGGGAATCGCGCGGAGCTTGCGCAGCAGCCCAACGTAGCGCTCGTGGGTTACGCGCAGGTTGGGGCAGGGCTCGGGCGAGAGGCAGCGACGGTCGACGCAGGCGCCGGCCTTGGCCTGCTTGGGGCAGGCGGGCTGCATGAAGTCGGCCGTGGGGCCGCCCACGTCGTTGATGTATCCCTTGAAGTCGGGATCGTGCGTCATGGCCGTCGCCTCGGCCACGAGCGACTCGTCGCTTCTCGCCTGGATGATACGACCCTGGTGGAAGTTGAGCGCGCAGAACGAGCACTCGCCCAGGCAGCCGCGGTTGCTTGAGAGCGAGAACTTCACCTCCGCGATTGCGGGGATGCCGCCGGCCGCGTCGTACATGGGGTGCGCCGCGCGGGCGTAGGGCAGCTCGTAGACGGCGTCCAGCTCCGGCGTGGTGAGCGGCTTCGCGGGCGGGTTCTGTATCACGTATACGCCGTGGTCGTACTCCTCGACCAGGGGGTGCGAGAGGTACGGGTTGAGGTTTCTGCACTGGATGCCAAAGCTGCGTGCGTACTCGGTCTTGTCGGCGCGCATTGCCTCCCAGGTGGGGAGGGTCACCGGATCCACGCACTGCTCGGTTGTTCTCGCGCGATAGACCGTGCCCGCGATCCAGCTGATGTCGTGGACGTCCACGCCGCCGTCGAGCGCGTCGGCGATCTCGACGATGGAGCGCTCGCCCATGCCGTAGGAGATGATGTCCGCGCCGGAGTCCAGGAGGATCGAGCGCTTGAGCGAGTCCGACCAGTAGTCGTAGTGCGCAAGGCGGCGAAGCGACGCCTCGATGCCGCCGAGCACGATGGGCACGTGCTTGTACGTGCGACGGATGAGGTTGCCGTAGACCACGTCCGCGTGGTCGGGGCGCAGGCCCATCTTGCCGCCGGGGGAGTAGAAGTCCTTGGGGCGCCGGTGCTTGGCAACGGTGTAGTGGTTGACCATCGAGTCCATGTTGCCGCCGCATACGAGAAACGCCAGGCGCGGCTCGCCCAGGACGGTGATGCTCGCCGGGTCGCGCCAGTCTGGCTGCGCGACGACGCCCACCTTGTAGCCGTGGGACTCGAGCACGCGCGTGATGATGGCGCAGGCAAAGGAGGGGTGGTCGACGTAGGCGTCGCCGCTCACGTACACGAAGTCGCACTGGTCCCAGCCGCGCGCGGCCATGTCCTCGCGCGAGACAGGGAGGAAGGCTGAGCGGTCCGGGCCGCGGTGTGCCTGTGCCGAGACGGGCTTGCCGCCGTGGGCGTGGTGGGCGCCGCGGGCGCCAGTGCCGCCGTGGGCATCGCGCGAGCCGCGGCCATGCGTCCCGTGGCGCGTGCCACGCTCGTTATCTCCACGCCGCCGTGCCTCGTGCGTCTTCTCGTCCATGCGTCCCCTTTTCTCTGGATCAACGCAACCAGTGTAGTAGAAAGGCCAGCTCACAGCCCTCGCGCGCCAGCCTCACAACGTCTGGACATTACGTCATGAAATTGACAGCTGAATGTCAGTAACGTGTAACCTGCCAGCGAGAGCGACATATTTGGTTGCATCAGGTATGATGCTTGCGCAAACAATCGAAAGGTAACGCCTACATGGTCAGCTTCTCCCAGTTTGTCGCAGCCGTCCAGACCAATCCGTTCCTTGCCTTGGTCATGGTCCTGGTCATCGGGACCATCTTCGTAAACGGCGCGACGGACGCCGCGAACGCCATCGCCGAGCCGGTGGGAACGCGCGCCATTGGCGTCAACCAGGCCATCGTCATGAGCGTGATTTGCAACTTTGTGGGTCTTATCGGCATGACGCTCATTTCCACGGCCGTGGCCAACACCATGAGCGGCATGGTCGACTTTGGCGGAGATACACACGCCGCCCTTATCGCCCTGGCGGCTGCGACCGTAGGTATTGTGACCTGGGCTTCCATCGCCTGGGTCTTTGGCATCCCCACCTCCGAGAGCCACGCCCTCATCGCCGGCCTCACCGGAGCCGCGCTCGCCGTGCACGGCGGACTTGAGGGCGTGAACATGGGCGAATGGGTCAAGGTCATCTACGGCCTGGTGCTCTCTTCGGTTCTGGGATATGGCGCTGGCTGGATAATCGCCAAGGTCATCCCAGTGATCTTTAGGCAGGCTGACCGACGCCGCATGAATAACATCTTCAAGAAGTGGCAGGTCGTGGGTGCCGCAGGCATGGCCACTATGCACGGCGCGCAGGATGGCCAGAAGTTCATGTCCACCGCCATGATGGCCGTGCTCCTCTCGCAGGGAATGTCCATCGACGGCGCGCAGTTCCCGCTGTGGATCGAGGTCATCTGCGCTGCGGCCATGGCCATTGGCACCGCCATCGGCGGCAAGCGCATCATCAAGAAGGTGGGCATGGAGATGGTCTCGCTCGAGCAGTACCAGGGCTTTGCCGCCTCGGTGAGCGCCACGGCGTCGCTGCTCATTGCCACGCTCACGGGCCTTCCCGTCTCGACTACCCACACGTCGACCGCCGCCATGATGGGCGCCGGCGCGGCAAAGAACGTTCGCTCCGTCAACTGGGGCGTTGCCAAGGAAATGGTCCTCGCCTGGGTCTTCACGTTCCCCGGCTGCGGCCTTATTGGATACCTGCTCACCAAGCTTTTCCTCGTCGTGTTCTAAGGAGAACCCATGCCCCGTGCCAAGAAAGAGGACATCTTCTACACCCTGCTCAAGGACTTTGCCGCGCGCATCGAGGATGCGGCCGTGGAGTACGTGAAGGTCATCACGGACTTCCCCGAGACCACGTCCGAGATTCCGCAGATGAAGGTCTACGAGAACAAGTGCGACGAGAAGGTCAAGCACATCATGGAGGAGCTCTACTCGTCCTTCGTGACGCCCATCGAGCGCTCGGACATCAACGACCTCGCGCTTGCCATGGACGACATCGTGGACTACATGAACGCCATTGCCTCGGGGTTGGACCTCTTCAACGTGAACGAGATGCGCAAGGAGGGCCCGCAGATGGCCAACCTCACGCTGACGGCCGTCAAGGACATCCACGTGATGATTGACCATCTGCCCGACTACAAGAAGGACACGCTGGTCATGGAGAAGGCCATCGCCGTGGGCCACATCGAGGACGAGGGCGACCTTGTCTATCAGAACGCGCTGCGTCGCCTCTTCCAGGAGGAGCCCAACGGCCGCTACACCGTCACGTGGACGCGCCTCTTCGACCAGATGGAAAACCTGCTGGATGCGTGTGATAACACGGCTGGTGTTGTGCGCTCCGTGGTGCTCAAGGGCGCGTAGGCTTCGTTTCATTCCCTAGGCTGAGCTTTGGCGGCTGACGTTTCACGAATGTGGGCGTCAGCCGCTTGTTGTGCGGCCGTTCGCAAATTCGAGTGCCAAATAGACTTGCCTAAGTGCGCCGAACTTGCCTCCGTTGCACAGTTTTCGCCCGTGCTGCGCCGAACTGCCCTTCGTTACACGTGGTTTTAGGGCTGTGCCAGGTATCAGGGGCTCATGGCATACTACATATTGTGTTAATGATTGAAAGATGCCCTATATATACCAGTGTCTACTTTGAGGGTTGCAATAACTACGTGTAACGAAGGGCAGTTCGGCGCAGCGAACTGGATTTTTGTGTAACGAAGGCAAGTTCGATGCAAGTCGTCCCATCGGCTGCGCCGAAATCGGGCTCGGCGGTTCTTTGTCTGCCCCTTCTTGCGAATTGATCGCTGCTCTGGATATCTCCATTGGCCTAGATGCCATGCTATGTGCTTTCAAGAACTGTCTTGTCAGATGGCAAAACAGAGTGTCATACTGTCGCCCCAGTGGCCGCACCAACCAAGGGGGAGCATCGTGGAGGAAGTCCAAACTGGGCGCAGGGAAGCGCTTGCCGAGAAGGTCGAGCGGCTCAAACGCGAGAAGGGCGCCGTGGTTCTGGCGCACTACTATGTCCCTGCCGAGACCCAACGTCTCGCGGACTACGTGGGCGACTCGTTCTACCTGGCCCGTCTTGCAAAGACCCTCGATGCTCCGATCATCGTGCTGTGCGGTGTCTCGTTCATGGCCGAGAGCGTGAAGCTCCTCAACCCCGCGCGCCGCGTCCTCATGCCAGAGCCCACCGCGGACTGTCCCATGGCACACATGGTGCGTCAGGAGGACGTGGACCGCGTGCGCGCCGAGGTCGCCGATCTTGCCGTCGTGGCCTACGTGAACACAACGGCCGAGGTCAAGCGCTGGGCGGATGTCTGCGTGACCTCCTCGAACGCCATCAAAGTGGTGCGCGAGCTGCTCGAGAAGAACATCCTCTTCATCCCCGATATGAACCTCGGTCGATACGTTGCCGAGCAGGTCCCCGAGAAGCACGTGATTCTCAACCGCGGCTACTGCCCAACGCACAACAAGATTGGGCTTGCGCAGGTCGAGGCGCTGGAGCTGTCGCATCCGGACGCGCTGATCCTGGCGCATCCCGAGTGCACGAGCGAGGTGCTCGACGAGGCGGACTTCATCGGCTCCACCAAGCAGATTATCGAGCGCATCGCCACGGGCGAGGAGCGCGAGTTCATCGTGCTTACCGTTGTGGGCGTCGCGGACCAGATCGCGCAGCGCACCGAGGGCCAAGGCAAGCGCATCTACTTCCCCGAGCCTGCGCCCGTGTGTCCCAACATGGCCATGGTCACGCCCGAGAAGCTCCTGGCCTGCCTGGAGAATATGACGGGGGAGGTCGCGCTGCCGGAAGAGTCGCAGCGTGCAGTCGAGCCGCTCGAGCGCATGCTCGAGCTGGCGGGGAGGTGAGTGGCATGGCGCCAACCGCCACAGTGGAAAGGCCTGCCCAGTCAGGCGAGAAGGCCGCGGCAGCGCAGCCGCGAGCGCTCACAAGCGACGTTGTTATCGTGGGCTGCGGCGTGGCCGGGCTCTACTCGGCGCTCAACCTGCCGCGCGGCCTGCGCGTGACCATGATCTGCAAGGAGGACCTGGAGAGCTGCGACTCCATGCTCGCGCAGGGCGGCATCTGCGTGATGCGCGACCCCGACGACTACGACTCTTGGTTCGACGACACCATGCGCGCTGGCCACGGCGAGTGCCGCGCGCAGAGCGTGGACACCATGATCTGGTCGAGCCGCGACGTGATCCGCGACCTGGTGCGCCTGGGTGTCGACTTTGACCGCACGCCTGAGGGCGGCTTCGACTACACCCGCGAGGGCGCCCACTCGCGTCCGCGCATCCTCCACCACGCTGACGTCACGGGCAAGGAAATCACCACCAAGCTGCTCGCGCAGGTGCGCCGCCTTGCCAACGTGGAGATCCACGAGCACGTGTGCATGGACGACCTTCTCGTCGAGGGCGGCTCCTGCGTTGGCATCGTGGCGCACGACGCGCACGGCCGGCGCCTTGAGCTGCGTGCACGCGACGTTATTCTCGCCACGGGCGGCATCGGTGGGCTCTACGAGCGCTCGACCAACTTCCCGTGCCTCACGGGCGACGGCTGCCGCGTGGCCGCGGCGCACGGCGTGGCGCTCGACCACATGGACTACGTGCAGATTCACCCCACGTCTCTCTATACCGAGAAGCCCGGGCGCGCCTTCCTCATCTCCGAGAGCTGCCGCGGCGAGGGCGCCATCCTGCTCAACGCCGCAGGCGAGCGCTTCTGCGACGAGCTCCAGCCGCGCGACGTGGTCTCGAAGGCCATCTACGACCAGATGGAGCGCGAGGGCTCGCACTACGTGCGCCTCTCGTTCGAGCGCGTGCCCGAGGACGTCATCTGCGGGCACTTTGCCCACATCTGGCAGCGCTGCCTGGAGGAGGGCTACGACATCCGCCGCGAGCCCATCCCCGTGGTGCCCGCGCAGCACTACCTCATGGGTGGCATCCACGTGGGCGCAAACTCCCAGACCACCCTGCCGCATCTCTACGCGGCGGGCGAGACAAGCTGCAACGGCGTGCACGGCGCCAACCGCCTGGCGAGCAACTCGCTTCTCGAGAGCCTCGTCTTCTCTCGGCTTGCTGCGCGCGACATCGTACGAGAAAGGCATGCCGCATGAACTCGGTGACACTTAAGCTGCAGGCAGAGCCGCTGATCCTCTCGGCGCTGCGCGAGGACATCACCAGCGAGGACGTAACCACGGCGTCGGTGATTGGCGAGAAGGCCACGGGCGAGGTACGCCTCATTGCCAAGGAGGACGGCGTCATCTGCGGGCTGGACGTGTTCGCACACACCTTCGAGCTGCTTGACCCCACGGCCACCTGCGAGTTCTCGGTCGAGGAGGGGGCCGACGTCACCGCCGGCCAGGACCTTGGCTGCGTACGCGCCCACGTGCGGGCGCTTCTCTCGGGCGAGCGGGTCGCGCTCAACTACCTGCAGCGCATGAGCGGCATTGCCACGGCGGCGCGCCGCATGTCCGCCCTCTTTGCCGGCACGCGCACGCGCCTGGTGGACACGCGCAAGACCTGCCCCAACATGCGGGTCTTCGAGAAGGAGGCCGTCCGCGTGGGTGGCGCGGGCAACCACCGCTACAACCTCTCTGACGGCGTGCTGCTCAAGGACAACCACATCGACGCCGCCGGCGGTGTTGCCAAGGCCGTTGCCGCCGCGCGCGTCTACGCGCCTTTCGTGCGCAAGATCGAGGTTGAGGTCGAGACGATCGAGCAGGTCAAAGAGGCCGTCGACGCCGGCGCCGACATCATCATGCTCGACAACATGGACCTGGACGCCATGCGCGAGGCCATCCGCGTGATCGACGGCGCGGCAGAGGTGGAGGTCTCGGGCAACGTCACGATGGAGCGCGCCGCCCGTCTCGCCGACCTGGGCGTGGACTACGTCTCTTCAGGCGCAATCACCCACTCCGCGCCCATCCTCGACCTCTCGCTCAAGCACCTCACCGTGACTTCGAATCCATGCTAGGCTGAGGAGCATGAGCGGAGAAGATCGCAGGGCAAAAATCGTAGCGCTCCTCGGCGATGCCGGGGAGCCCATTTCTGGTGGCCAGCTGGCGCGCGAGCTTGGCGTGAGCCGGCAGGTCATTGTGCAGGACGTGGCGCTTCTCAGGCGCAGCGGCGTCGAGCTGGAGTCCACGCACCGCGGCTACGTTCTGCGCAGGCACAGCTCGCCGCGGCGCATCTTCAAGGTGTACCACACCGAGGAGCAGATAGAAGACGAGCTCAACCTCATCGTTGACCTGGGTGGCACCGTGGAGGACGTGGTGGTGAACCACCGCACGTACGGGGTCATTTCCGTGCCGCTCAACGTCTCAAGCCGGCGCGACGTGGCGCGCTACCTGGCCGACATTGCGTCGAGTAGGTCGACGCCCCTCTCGCGCGTGACCTCCGGGTACCACTTCCACCACGTGAGCGCCCCCACCGAGGAGGCGCTGGACGAGATAGGCGCGGCGCTCGCGGCGCGCGGGTATCTCGTGGACCGCCTGCCGTACGAGACCGTGGAGTGACGCCGGGCGTGCGGGCGGCCGCGCGCGCGTCTCAGCACGGTCCTCGGCCATGCCGCGTATTCTCGCCATTTAGGATTTTTCCGAACGTTTAGGGCACCCTAAACGGCGAAATCCTGCGGCATCGTAGGAGGTGCCGCGGAATCCGAACGGTTAAGTCGTCCTAAACGGCGAAATCCTGCGGCATTGGTGTGCGCTCTCTACCTTGTCCACGTTCTTCTCGCCCTACCGTGTCGGTCCTTTGTTGGCTTTGTTACAAGCTCCGCAATGATTGCGACCAGCTGGTTTCAGCGTCCTAATCTGGTTGAACGCACGCTCGCACTTGCGCGCGATACGGATGAGAGGGGAATACCAATGGAGAAGAAGGACATCGACTGGGGTAGCCTCGGTTTTGCCTACATGCATACCGACTACAGCTACGTCTCGAACTACAAGGACGGCGCCTGGGACGAGGGCACGCTCACGCCCGACCACACCGTCACGCTCTCCGAGTGCGCAGGGCTTCTCCACTACTGCCAGGAGGTCTTCGAGGGCCTCAAGGCCTACACCACCAGGAATGGCGATATCGTTTGCTTCCGCCCGGATCAGAACGCTGAGCGCATGTACAACTCCGCGAAGCGCATCTGCATGCCGCCGTTCCCCAAGGATCGCTTCGTGAAGGCCGTCGAGGAGGTCGTCAAGGCGAACGCTGCCTACGTCCCGCCCTTCGGCTCTGGCGCTACTCTCTACATCCGCCCACTCATGTTCGCGACCGGTGACGTCATTGGCGTGAAGCCTGCCGACGAGTACCAGTTCCGCATCCTCGTGACGCCCGTTGGTCCGTACTACAAGGGCGGCGTCAAGCCCGTCAAGCTGCAGGTCTCCAAGTTCGACCGCGCGGCACCCCATGGCACCGGCAACATCAAGGCCGGCCTCAACTACGCCATGAGCCTCTATCCCAGCGTCGAGGCGCACAGCAAGGGCTACGCGGACAACATGTTCCTCGATCCCAAGACCCGTACCTACGTCGAGGAGTCCGGCGGTGCCAACATCCTCTTCGTCAAGGAGGATGGCACCCTCGTTGTGCCGCAGTCCTTTACCGACTCCATCCTGCCTTCCGTGACGCGCCGCTCGCTGGTCGACGTGGCCGAGAAGATGCTGGGCATGAAGGTCGAGCAGCGCCCCGTCAAGTTCCAGGAGATCCTGGACAACGAGTTCGTCGAGGCCGGTATGTGCGGCACCGCCGCCGTCATCTCGCCCGTGGGCGAGGTCGACAACGACGACGTCCACTACGTTTTCAAGAGCGGCATGGAGAACGTTGGCCCCGTCATGAAGAAGCTGCGCGAGACGCTCACCGGCATCCAGTCCGGCGAGATCGAGGACCAGTTTGGGTGGGTCCACAAGATCTGCTAGTTACGAGCTACGGTAGGCGAGGGCCCTGTTCCCCACGAGATGCACGCTTTGCGGAGCGTCTTGTGGGGAGCAGGGCCCTTGGCGTAGCTGACGAGAGCGTTTTCGACAGATAGCATCGTTTCGCAGCCTGAAAACGGCGATTTAGTTCTCGTTGGCGCACGCGGGATTGAAATGCCGGGGAGAAAAATCCCGCACGGCGGAATTGCGGGATTATTCTCCCCGGCAGATGAATCCCGCGGCAAAAAAATCCCCCGGCAACGCGAGCTGCCGGGGGACACTGGGCCGCACTAGCAGTCCAACTTACTTCTTGGCCTTGCCCTGGTTGGCAACGGCGTTGATCTTGGCCTCGATGGTGGCGGGGTCGCCGATGTAGTGCTTGTCGAGGATGTTCCAGTCCTTGTCAAAGGTGTAAGAGCAAGGAACGCCCGTGGGGATGTTGACCTTGAGGATCTCTTCGGGGGTGAGGTGCTCAAGCTGCATCACGAGGGCGCGCAGCGAGTTGCCATGGGCGGCGATAAGAACGCGCTTGCCGCTCTCGAGCTGCGGCTTGATCTCCTGCTCGAAGTACGGCCACGCGCGGGCGATGGTGTCCTTCAGGCACTCGGTGTAGGGGAGGTCCTCCTGCGGCACGTCGCGGAACATGGCCTGGACGTGCGGGTCGCGCTCGTCGCCGGGCGTGAGCGCGGGCGGCTGGACGTCGAAGGAGCGGCGCCAGATGAGGACCTGCTCCTCACCGTGCTCCTCGGCGGCCTTGGCCTTGTTGAGGCCCTGGAGTGCGCCATAGTGACGCTCGTTGAGGCGCCAGGTCTTGTGGACGGGCAGCCACGCGCGGTCCATCTCGTCAAGGACGATGTTCAGCGTGTGGATGGCGCGCTTGAGCAGCGAGGTGTAGCAGACGTCAAAGTCGAAGCCCTGCTCCTTCAGTGCCTTGCCGCCGGCAGCCGCCTCCGCGCGGCCGGTGTCGGTAAGGTCGACATCGGTCCAACCGGTGAAGAGGTTGAGCTTGTTCCACTCGGACTCGCCGTGACGAATGATCACGAGGTGCATGTTCTGGTCGTCAGCCATGGGCTTCCCTTCTCTTGGGCTTTTTCGTGCGCTTCCGCACACCTATAGATAGTATGACGCAAAAGGGTATAGTTGACACAGGTTAACTTAAAGCTTGCATGAGGGAGGCACTCATGAATCCCCTTGATGTTGTCATTGTCCTTGCGGTGGCCGCGGTGGTGGCCCTGTGCGTGCGCTCGATTGCCCGCGGCGAGACAAGCGAATGCAGCACCTGCGGCGATGCCGGTTGCACGGCGCGCTACACCGGCGGGCACTGCCGCGCCGCCGACGACATGCTCCGTCGTGCGAACGAGGCGCTTGACAAGCCGGCGCACCACAGCGCTGGATAGGCACCACAGCGCTGGATAGTTCGCCAAATAGGGGCCGCTGTGGTTGCCCCAGCGTGTCTCCCACGTCATAATTCCCTCCGATGGGAAGGTGGAAACAGGCACGAAATACGGTTGTGGGAACGTAGGTATGATTGAGCAGTACCTGCGCCCGTGCCGTCGGGAGGAGACCCATGAGCACCGAGAAGGACATAGATTTCGTTCTGCGCACCGTTGAGGAGCGCGACATTCGATTCGTTCGCCTGTGGTTCACAGACGTGCTTGGCACGCTGAAGTCGTTCGCGATCTCGCCGGAGGAGCTCGAGGAGGCCTTCGAGGAGGGCATTGGCTTTGACGGCTCGTCGATTGACGGCTTTGCTCGCCTCGAGGAGTCGGACATGCTCGCCTTCCCCGATGCTGAGACGTTCCAGCTTCTGCCTTGGCGCCCCACCGAGAGCGGCGTGGCGCGCGTGTTCTGCAACATCTGCACACCTTCGCGCGAGCCGTTCGCCGGCGACCCGCGCGGATGCCTCGAGCGCGTCTTCGAGCGCGCCGATCGCGAGGGCTACGTGTTCAACGTGGGTCCCAAGATCGAGTACTTCTACTTCGACAACGACGTGGACCCCGTGCCGCTTGACACCGCTGGCTACTTTGACCTTACGCCGAGCGACGTGGCAAACGACCTGCGCCGCCAGACCACACTCACGCTCGAGAAGATGTCCGTTCCCGTGCAGTACTCCTTCCACGGCGGCGGCCCGTCCCAGAACGTCATCGAGCTGCGCTTCACCGAGGCTGTGAGCTGCGCCGACAACATCATGTCCTCTCGCCTGGTCATCAAGCAGGAGGCCGCGGCCGAGGGGCTCTTCGCGTCGTTTATGCCCAAGCCTCTCTCGGATGCGCCGGGCTCCGCCATGTTCCTGTACCTCTCGCTCTTCGATCACGACGGCGAGAACCTCTTCTGGGCGCCCAAGACCGAGCACCCCGCGCACCTCTCCGAGCTGGCGCAGCACTTTGTAGCGGGCCTTCTCCGCTACGCGCCCGAGTTCACGCTGGTCACCAATCCCACGGTGAACTCGTACAAGCGCTTCATCACCTCCGGCGAGGTCCCCAATTACGCTACGTGGGGCCGCAAGAACCGTTCCGCGCTGGTACGCGTTCCTACGCACAAGCCCGGCAAGCACGTGGCAACGCGCGTCGAGCTGCGCAGCGCCGACAACACCGCCAACCCGTACCTTGCACTGGCCGTTACGCTGGCGGCGGGCCTCAAGGGCATCGAGGACGAGCTTGTGCTTCCCGAGGAGGCCACGGTCGACACCTTCTCGCAGAGCGAGCGCGAGCTTGCTGCCAAGGGTATCGAGCGCCTGCCGCGCACGCTGGGTGAGGCGGTCGATCGCTTCGAGGAGTCCGAGCTTATGCGAGAGACGCTGGGCGAGCATATCTTCAACTACCTCGTGGAGAGCAAACGCCGCGAGTGGGAGGAGTTCTGCACCACCGTCACCGATTGGGAGCGTGTCCACTACTACGGCGGCGTGTAGGCCGAGGGCTTCTCGCCGAGAGCTGCATTGCGCATTGCGGCGCCCGCTGGGGAATCCGGCGGGCGCCTTTCTCGTGAGACAAAGGGACAGTCCCTTTGTCTCATTTTTGGCGCCGCGTTCTTGATCGCGGGCGGGCTTCTGCAGCTGGATCGTACGAGAAGGGCAATTCGGGTTCCCGGTATACCGCCGGGAGCTTCGGTACCCTTCTCCGGGCTAAGGCTTCTCTCCCTCCTCTCTTCCGTTGACGTCTTTGCCGTGGATTATTGCGCGTTATTCCTGAGAACTAATTGCTCAACTGGCCATATGCCGCTACGGCGAGAAATAACGCGCAATAAATTCGGGGGATGGGGCGGGTTGCGTGGGTAGAGCGACAGTGCTGGCGGTGCGAGATGCGCCAGCTCTTGGGCCCTCCAATCACCTTCGTTCGGAGATTAGCTCCCTTTCTTAAAACGGCTTCGCGGCAACTGGGCAAACGTCGAAGTCGTTTAAGAAATAGAGCTAAACTCTGTGGGCATGCGGCGCAAGTTTGATGGCGGTGGCTGCTGGCGCCGGTCAGTAGGTGAGAGGGACGCGGCCATGCCTCACCCCGCACTTCCGGTTGGCAGCAGTTTTGGTTGAAACCCTTATGTGGCATTGCCAAGGCCGCACTTCGCTGACGTGCTGTTTATCAATATTCGAACTACTCGATACTCGGGGGTACCTCGAAAAACCGTATCCCAATCGTCAATGTCTGCCAACTCGACCACGCGGGACAAGTGGAGCCTCGTCGCTCCTGCCGCCCCACACGCCTGCCCAAAGACCCCACCTTATGCGCTTTGTTGCATAGGAATTCAATGACAAATACAGATATTGGTCAGAATATTCCATAAATTGGCATAACACTAGACAAAAATGCATAAATTGTCGAAAAACAGCAGCTCACTCTTTGTCAATCTTGTTAAGAAACCGCGTTGCGCCGCCGTTCGCAGAGCCGTTGAGCCAAACTACTTGACCAACGGAGGGGTGGTATCAAGGCCGTAATGTTCCCCTCACGTCAGAGAGAAGAGCATCTCATGAAGCAGCTCGCGTCACTCACGCGCCGCGACTTTCTCGCGTGCGCAATGTCAGCCATGGGCACGGCGGCACTCGCCGAATTTGTCTCCGCGTCGTCCTCAACGGGCACCTCTACCAGCGCATCAACAACCTCAGCCTCGCAGGACACCTACACCCTGGTGAAGGATGGACAGCTCACCATTGCCTCCGACCTCGCCAACCCGCCGCTTGACTACACCGACACCTCGACCAACGAGCCTGCGGGCTTCGAAGTCGAGCTCATGCAGGCCATTGGCGAGAAGCTCGGCCTTACGAGCGTGTACCTCTCGCCCGTGAAGTTCGACACCATCATTCCCACCATCAAGCAGGGTGGCACCGCTGACGTGGGCGTCTCCAACTTCACGATTACCGACGAGCGCAAGCAGGAGATTGACTTCACCGACCCCTACCTCGACTCCAACCAGGGCCTCGTGACCGTCAAGACCGCAACCAAGACCACGCAGGACGACCTCAACTCCGCAGACGTCAAGGTCGCCGTGCAGGCCGGCACCACTGGCGAGTCCTGGGTCCAGGAGAAGCTCCGCAACGCCACGCTCGTCTCGCTTGATGACCCCGTCGTGGCACTCACGGGTGTCCAGTCCGGCCTCTATGACGCTGCTGTGGCAGACCTCCCCGTGGTCCAGTACCTCGTGAACAACTCCTTTACGGATTGCCAGGTCTCCATCGAGATCCCGACGGGCGAGCAGTACGGCATCGTTGTCTCCAAGTCCAACCCCGCGCTCACGAGCGCCATCAACGATGCCCTTGCCCAGCTCGATGAGGACGGCACGCTCAAGGACCTCAAGACCAAGTGGTTTGGAGCAGACCTGTAACGGTCCGGGTCCATCGCCCGTAACGTCGGGCGGCAACAATGGGGGAAACACCGACCGCCCAAGGCGGGAAGACAAGCAATAGGAAGGGAACACCATGAAGAACTCCATGAGCAGGCGTCAGTTCATTCTCGCCGCGGGCGCACTTGCGGGCAGCGCGGTCCTCGCGGGCTGCGGTGGCAGCTCCACCAGCAGCTCCTCCGCGAGCACGGACTCCTCGAGCGCCTCGACCTCCTCGAGCGACGACTCCTACACGCTCGTGAAGGACGGCACCCTGACCGTCGTCGCCGAGCTGGGCTTTGCCCCGTTCGAGTACATGGACGACAAGACCGGCGATCCCGAGGGCTTCGACGTCGACGTCATCAAGGCCGTCGCCGACAAGATGGGCCTCCAGTGCGAGTATCTGCCCAACCAGAAGTTCGACACCCTCGTGCCCCTCATCAAGCAGGGTGGCAAGGCCGACGTCTCCATCGCTGCCATCACGATCACCGACGTGCGCGAGGAGTCCGTCGACTTCTCCGAGCCCTACCTCGATTCCAACCAGGCCATCGTTGCCCTGAAGGGCTCCGCCGAGACCAGGGAGACCCTGAACGATGCCTCCAAGCAGGTTGTCTGCCAGGGCGGCACCACGGGTGACGACTGGATCACCGAGAAGCTCCCCAACGCCACGCGCGTGCCCGTCGACGATGTCACGGCTGCCCTCACCGGCGTCCAGACTGGCCTCTACAACGCGATGGTCGTTGACCTCCCCGTTGCCAAGTACATGCTCACCAACTCCTTCTCCGACCTCGAAATCGTCGAGGAAATCGCCACGGGCGAGCAGTACGGCATCGCGGTCTCGAAGGACAACCCCAACCTCACGAAGGCCATCAACAAGGCGCTCGAGGACATCAAGAGCGACGGCACGATGGACTCCATCGAGACCAAGTGGTTTGGCTCGACCATCTAGCGGGCGGTATCAGGAACGTAATCGACGGCGGGGCCACACGGCCCCGCTTTCCAGTCAGGAGCAAAGATCACCTTGGCACACTTGCATGAGAACGTCTTGACGAGAGGGGAGAGCAGCCGCACACGGCACGGGCACGCACTCGCCCTTGCGGCCGCGCTCGTTCTTGTCGCTACCCTCGTGGCTCTTCCCGCGAGCGCGCTGGCCATGTCCATCAATGATGCGACGGCGCGTCCAAACGAGGACGGCGGAACCGGCGTCATTGGCGCGATGGACACGCGTCTCACCTGGGAGGGCACCGTCGGTGACAACGAGCAGGTCTCCTCGATCACGTTGAGCCTTCCCGAGGGGGCAACCTTTGACCACTCAAGCACGCGCATCACCGTGCTCGACGGTCTCAACCGCACGAGCATCGAGGGCACCGCGACCTCCGCGGACAACTCGATGAGCGTGCAGTTCTCCGAGGACATCCCTGCCGGCTCGCTCGTGCGCCTCGAGGTCACGGGCATGCAGTTCCCCGCAGAGGGCGGCGACTACGTGGTCTCGGGCAGCTACACCACCGCAGACGGCCAGTCGCACGCGCTCGACGACTCCGCTGCCATCACGGTGATCGCAAACACCCCGCTCCAGGCTGCCGTGAGCTGGCTTGACGCCCAGCCGTGGGTTGCCGCCTGGAACTCCAACCCGTTCCTCGGCATGTTCTTCAAGCCCCAGCTGCTCCTGGCCTCGTTCGCCTCGCTCTTTCCCGGCTGGCTCGTGTGCCTGGGAATCGTCCTTATCTGCTATCCCTTTGCCATCGTGTTGGGCCTGGCCTTCGCCATGCTCAAGACCAGCCGCCACAAGGTGCTGCGCGCCATCGCCATCTGCTACATCAACCTCCTGCGCGGCACGCCGCTCTTCCTGCAGATCTACATCATGTTCTTCGGCCTGCCCATGGTGGGCATCAACATCGACAACAACGTCCTCGGCGTCATCGTAATGGCCGTGAACTCCTCCGCCTACCTGGCAGAGATCTTCCGCGCTGGCATCCAGTCCATCCCGCAGGGCCAGTACGAGGCCGCTGCCTCCCTTGGCATGAACGGCTTCCAGACCATGACCTCGATCATCCTGCCTCAGACCGTGCGCCGCGTCATCCCGACGGTCACTAGCGACTTCATCACGTCCTACAAGGACACGTCGCTCCTCTCCTCGGTGGGTGTCATGGAACTCATGATGTTCTCCAAGAACCTCACCACCACCTCGGGCAACATCACCCCGTACATGGCCGCTGCCATCTACTACCTCATCGTGACGCTGCCGCTCATCAAGGTCGTTGGCATCATCGAGAACAACATCGCCCGCTCCGAGCGCGGAGGCGGCCCCAGGCCCAAGCGCCGCGCTGCCGCAGACGCGTCTGATGAGGTCGCGACGGCCGAGCAGGACCTTGCCTCCTCTGCCACGGTTTTCCACGCCGAGGCGAGCAAGCCCGCCGGCGACGTATTCGCGGCCCTCTCGGCACCGTTTGTCTCGCATCCCACCGTCGACCTTGGAGGTGTCGCAGATGGCGAGTAAGCACCACCACACGCACGCGGACGTGCCTGTTGTCCCCGATGCCCTCTCTGCCGAGGAGGCGGCACGTCTCGCCTTTGCCTCGGATCAGACGCTCACCAAGCACCACTTCACCGAGGGCGAGCACCCCATCGTGCGCATCGAGCATCTCAACAAGTCCTTCGACGACACCAAGGTCCTGCGCGACGTCAACCTGGACGTGTGGCCTGGCGAGGTCGTCGTCGTGCTCGGGCCGTCCGGCTCCGGCAAGTCCACGATGCTGCGCTGCATCAACCTGCTCGAGACGCCCACGGCCGGCCACATCCTCATTGAGGACCAGGAGATCACGGGGCAGAGCAAGACCGACGTCAACAAGCTGCGCCGCGAGGTCGGCATGGTGTTCCAGTCGTTCAACCTCTTCCCGCACCTCACCGCCAAGCAGAACGTGATGATCGGGCAGACCAAGGTGCTCAAGCGCTCGAAGGAAGAGGCGGAGGCCGAGGCGATCAAGCAGCTCACGGCCGTGGGCCTCGCCGACCGCGCCGACTTCAAGCCGCCCCAGCTCTCCGGTGGCCAGCAGCAGCGCGTGGCAATCGCGAGGGCCGTGGCCATGCATCCCAACGTGCTGCTCTTCGACGAGCCCACGAGCGCCCTCGACCCGGAGCTGGTCCGCGGCGTCCTCGACGTCATCCGCGACCTTGCCGAGAACTCCGGCATGACCATGATCGTGGTCACGCACGAGATGGACTTCGCGCGCGAGGTGGCCGACCGCGTGGTCTTCATGGAGGAGGGCGTTGTGGTCGAGCAGGGCGTGCCCGAGAAGGTCTTCGACCATCCCGAGAACGCGCGCACGGCGGAGTTCCTGGGTTCCATCGGCTAGCCGAGGGCTCGCACCGAGGCTGTCGTGGCCTGCTCATATTGGCGTTTTAGGGACAATGTTTGCCTTAAACTGTCCCAAAGATATGTGCACAGTTTGTGAGTTGGGGGCGTCGCATCGGCTGCAGCCGCGTGCGGCGCCCCCTTCTAGCTGCGTCTCGTTTGGATTTTGTTGAGGCTCGCTAGCCACGTGCGCGGCTGTGCTACTCTGTTTTCTGGACTATGAACAAGTTGCAATAGCTTTGACCAACCGGCAGGGGGCTAGAGTGCATCACAAGAACATCCTGCTCATATCTGGTACCACGCGCCTGCACGACCGCATGCGCGAGCTTTCCCACGCCATCGACGTCTCCATTGCCCTTGCAAACGAGGAGACCTTCTCGCAGGCAGTTTCTTCTGGGCACGAGTTTGACCTCGTCATTCTCGATGCGGACGGCATGTCTCAGGACACTCTCAACGCCGTGGATTCCTTTGTCGCCGAGAATGGCTTTATTCCCATGCTGCTGGTGCAGGACCCGGACAAGCTCTCCACCATGCGCATGCCCACGCAGGGCAAGAACGACTTCATCCTCTCCACTGCCGGCGTCGACGAGCTTGAGGTGCGTTGCTCGCTTCTCCTGTGGCCGGGCGAGGAGAGCGCTCCCGCGGACATCGTGACCGTGGACAACATGACCATCAACCTGGCCACCTACCAGGTCTACATTGACGAGAAGCCCGTTGACCTTACACTCATGGAGTACTCGCTCCTGTCGTTTCTGGCCACGCACCCGTCGCGCGCCTACTCGCGCGAGACGCTGCTGCACCGCGTGTGGGGCTTCGAGTACTGCGGCGGCACGCGTACCGTCGACGTGCACATTCGTCGCGTGCGCTCCAAGGTTGGCCCGCAGGTCGCGGCGCACATCGTTACCATCCGCGGCGTGGGGTACCTCTTCCGCGTGTAGGCGTGGTTGCCTGGGGATAGATTGAGTTGCCAGGGGCTGCCAAAGGGCGGCCCCTTTTTTGTGCGAGCCCGCGACTCGCCGAGCAGTAGCTTGTCTCGTCTCAAGTTATTGCGCGATTTTTCTAGTTAGAATTGCATTTAACCAGTTGACACTCTGTTCATAAAGAAATTTCGTGCAATAAATTGCCGAGAGGACCTAAGGACCTACTGTCTGATGGGGGAACCTCGCAATTTGCCGAGAAGACCTGCCAGCTGGCGGGACCCGACACCTCGAGATGACGCTGCGAGGAGAGCCGGATTGCTCACCCCGCCTACCCCCAGCCGTCCTTTCTGCCCCCAGCCGTTCTTTAGCGGTATTTGAGAACCGGACTCGACATTTTCGCAGGTCGCTAGAATTGCCGTTCTCAAACACCGCTAAAGAATGCAAGGGGGGATGCCGCAAGAAGGCAGAGAGGGACGAAGTTCCTCGCCACGAGGGGCTTTCAGGAACACAAAAGACTTGTTGCGCAGGCGTGGCGATGCCGCGCCCCGCGCGGAACCCTTGTCGTATCGGGGTACATTCACAGACGTAAGCAGGACGGCCCGGTGGGCCGCCACAGATGAAGGGTGGGACGTTTCCATGGCAGACTATTCCACAGGCGAGCCTGGTGAGGGCATGACCGGCGCCGGCTCGACCCCTCAGCAGAACCGGGGTGCCGAGCCAACGCAGGCCCAGCCCACGCAGACCTACGACTACGCAAACTATGGTGGCAAGGGTGCGGCGTACTCGCCAAGCGCCGGCTACGTCAACGCTAGCCAGCAGGCTGGGTCGCAGCCGGGGCAGACGACGCAGCAGCCTCAGCCAGTGCAGCCCGCAGCGGGCGGCAACGGCGGCGTGGGCAACGGCGGAGACAAGCCAGGCAAGGATAAGAAGGCCGGCGTGAGCAAGCCCATCGTTGCGGGTGCCATCTCCGGCGTCGTGGCGACGCTCGTCGTGGTGCTCGTGCTAAGTCTCACGGGCTTCTTTGGCAAGCCCTCCACAGCCACGGGCTCCAGCTCCTCCTCGGGCAGCTCCAGCTCGAGCAACGGCACCATCAACATCACGTCGAGCGATACCGACGCGTCGACGGCCGAGGCTGTGGCAGCAAAGGCCATGCCCTCCGTTGTTTCGGTGAACGTCACCACCGACAGCGGTGAGGGTCTTGGCTCCGGCGTCATCCTCGACACGGACGGCGACATCCTCACGAACTACCACGTGATTGACGGTGCCACCTCCGTCAGCGTGACCATCGATGGTAAGAGCTACGAGGCCAGCGTGGTTGGGTCCGATTCCTCCTCCGACCTCGCGGTCATCAAGGCCGACCTCAACGGTGACTCCGTGACCCCCATCGAGGTGGGCGACTCCTCCCAGCTCAACGTTGGTTCCTGGGTCATGACCATCGGCAGTCCGTTTGGCCTTGACCAGTCCGTCTCCGAGGGCATCGTCTCTGCGCTGTACCGCAACGAGCTCCTGCAGTCCAGCTCGGGCGACACCATCTACACCAACCTTATCCAGGTTGACGCTGCTATCAACCCCGGCAACTCCGGTGGCGCGCTCGTGAACGACCAGGGCCAGCTCGTGGGCATCTCCACGCTCTACTCGTCCTCGACTGAGTCCTTCGCGGGCATCGGCTTTGCCATTCCCGGCAACTACGCTGTCGAGATCGCCAACAAGATCATCAGCGGCGAGGAGGTCACGCATGCCTACATTGGTCTCTCGATGCAGACCGTGAACGCACAGAACGCTCGCTCCAACGGTCTCGCTGTGAACCAGGGCGCCTACGTGGCCGAGGTAGTCTCCGGCGGTCCTGCAGACCAGGCCGGTATCCAGAAGGGCGACATCATCGTTGCCATGGACGGCGAGGAGATTACCTCCGCCGACGGCATGGTCCTAGCGGTGCGCTCGCATGACATTGGCGACACCGTCACCGTAACCGTTGTGCGCGGCACCGAGACCAAGGACCTCACGGTGACGCTTGGCTCCGACGAGGCGCTGCAGGCCCAGCGCGAGCAGGAGAACTCCTCCTCTAACAGCACCACCGGGAACGGCATTGGCCTGAATGGCGATGGCACCGGCCTGAATGGCGACGGCACCGGCAACGGCACCACGCAGGACGAGCTCGAGCAGTGGATCGAGGAGCGCATGCAGCAGCGCCAGAACTCCACCGGCTCCTATACCACTGGCAGTGGGGCGAGCTACTCGACCGACGCCGAGACAACTACTCTTTCGGCGGAGGGTTGGGCAGCGTAGGTCGGCACCAACACAATGCAACGCCACGCGCGGCGAGGGCCTCTTGGCTCCCGCCGCGTTATTCTGTCTCGCTTTGTGCGGTCGTACGGAGTCCCTTGAGGCTGCCATTGCAACCGTTGTTACCGGGCCGTTGAGCAGCGCGGGCATTTGGCCAGTTGGCGAGAGAAGCTTGCCACGCGCCGGTAACAAGAAACAAACCCCTTCCGCTCGTTGTTGCCGGCCCGTTGAGCAGCGCGAGCATTTGGCCAGTTGGTGCGCGCAAAGGAGAACGTGCCGGCAACAAGCTGCGGATCCTGCCATGCTGCTTTGTCTCGCTTAATAATGTCGCGCGAGCCGTGTACCCTTTATGCAGGAACATCGCCAAAGGAGGTCCCATGGCCGAGATAAAGTGTCCCAACTGCGGGAAGGTCTTCCAGGTGGACGAGGCGGGCTACGCGCAGATTCTGCAGCAGGTGCGTGACGCCGAGTTCAAGCGCCAGCTGGACGAGCAGCGCGCCCTCATGGAGCAGCGCGAGGCGGCCGCTGTGGAAGCGGCGCGCGCAAAGGCCGAGGAGGCCCTGCATGCGGAGGTTGCCAAGCTCTCCTCGCAACTCGAGCAAGCGCAGGCCGCGGCCAAGGTACAGCAGGCAACTGCCGAGAAGAGCGCGCAGGAGCGTCTTGCACAGGCGCAGGATGCGGCAGCGCAGAAGCTTGCAGCCGCGCAGCAGGAGTCTGCGGAGCAGCTTGCCCAGAGAGACGCCAGCATCGCGCGCCTTACCGAGCAGTTGCGGGCGCAGGAGGAGCAGGCAAAGGGCGCCCAGGAGCTTGCCGTGACGCGCGCCACCGCCGAGCGCGACCGCCGCCTGGTCGAGTTGCAGTCGCAGGTGCAGGAGGTCTCGGCCAAGAAGGACCAGGAGATTGCCGTACTCAACCAGCGCTTGGTTGAGCAGGAAAAGTACAAGGACCAGGAGATCCGCGACCGCGACGACGAGATTGAGCGCATCAAGAATCAGCGCTCGCGCCTCTCTGTCAAGCTCATTGGCGAGACGCTCGAGCAGCACTGCGAGTCCGAGTTCAACAAGGTGCGCATGATGGCGTTTCCGCGCGCGGAGTTCCACAAGGACAACGACGTGGTCGACGGCAGCAAGGGAGACTACGTCTTTAGGGAGTGCGACGAGTCAGGCACAGAGATCGTCTCGATCATGTTCGACATGAAGAACGAGGACGACAACTCCGTCAACCGCAAGCGCAACGAGGACCACTTCGCCAAGCTCGACCGAGACCGTCGCAACAAGCACTGCGAGTACGCCGTGCTTGTCTCAACGCTTGAGCCCGAGAGCGAGCTCTACAACGCGGGCATCGTGGACGTCTCGTATCGCTATCCCAAGATGTACGTGGTGCGCCCGCAGTTCTTCCTGCCCATCATCAGCCTCTTGAGGAACGCCGGCCTGAACGCCGTCTCGGCGCGGCGCGAGCTTGCCGAGGTGCGCCAGCAGAACCTCGACGTGACCAACTTCGAGGAGAAGCTCGAGAAGTTCAAGCAGGGCTTTGGGCACAACTACGAGCAGGCCTCCAAGCGTTTCTCGGAGGCAATCGAGCAGATAGACAAGTCGATTGCGACGCTCCAGAAGGTGAAGGAGAGCCTTACCAAGTCCGAGAACCAGCTGCGGCTTGCCAACGACAAGGCGGAGGACCTCACCATCAGGCGCCTCACCCGGGGCAACAAGACCATGAAGGCGGCGTTTGAGGAGGCCGCGCAGGCGCGGGCGGGTGAGGGTTCCGTCGGCCAGGAAGTGGCTCCTGCGGCGCACGACGAGGGAGACCCGGTCAACGCCGTCGAGCCGGACTCGGTGGAGTAGGACGGTTTGGGCCGCGCGGGAGTTGGGGACGCCGGCGGTACGTGCGCTACACATTCGGGTCCGAACATGTGACCCGTACAGGTCGATACACAATCGGCGTCCGAATGTGTAGCGGCCGCAATCCCTCTATTCTCGTTTGACTAGTACCCCAAAGGGGTATATCCTCTCGTAACGAAAGATGCCCCAGGGGAGTATTTCTCCCCAGCACGTACAGGAAGGAAGGCCAGTATGGAGACAACCGCGCAGAACGGCTCCGAGAAATGCGCTGAGAAATCCGCCGGGACAAATTCCGAGACGTGCGTCCACATGAAGCAGACGCCGCGCTCCGAGGAGCTCAAGCACGACGTCACCTGCCGCATCAACCGCGCCATCGGGCAGCTCAACGGCGTCAAGGCTATGGTTGAGCAGGACCGCTACTGCGGGGACGTCCTGACTCAGCTCGCGGCGGTGGAGTCCGCAGTGAAGGCCGTGAGCCGCGAGATTATGCAGGATCACCTCGAGACATGTGTGGTCGAGCGCATCCAGGCGGGCGACACCGAGGTCGTGGACGAGGTCATGCGCCTCTTCAAGAAGTTCATGTGAGTCTCGCGTAAGGTGAGGTCAGACAGCATTTCCCTGCTCCCAGGGACGCAACAGCGAAGGGAACCAAGCACTATGAAGCAAACGTTCGACATTACGGGCATGACCTGCGCGGCCTGCTCGGCACGGGTTGGCAAGGCCGCATCCGGCGTGCCTGGGGTGACAGAGGCCAGCGTCAACCTGCTCAAGAACTCGATGGAGCTCGACTACGACGGCAACCCCAAGACGGCACAGGCTGTGGTCGCGGCCATCGAGAAGGAAGGCTACGGCGCGTCTCTACGGCAGGAGGCAAGCGGCACCGCCTCGCACAGCTCGTTCGTCGACCCCAGGGAGGGCGCTCAGAAGGCGATCGAGGCCAAGAAGAAGCAACTCATCTGGTCCATCGTCTTTGGCGTGCCCCTCTTCTACCTGGCCATGGGTCCCATGCTTGGCTGGCCGGAGGTTCCCGGCCTTGCCGGCATGCAGGGTATGATGGCCTCCGCGGTGACGCAGCTCCTTCTCGCCACCTGCGTGCTCTTTGTCAACCGCAGCTACTTTGTCATGGGGTTTAAGACCCTCTCGCACCTCTCGCCAAACATGGACTCGCTCATCGCCATTGGGTCTGCAGCGAGCTACGCCTACAGCCTGGTGGGGGTCTACCAGATGGCGCTGGCACTTGGTGCCGCGGACCTCGAGGGCGCCCACTACGCCATGATGCACTCGCTGTACTTTGACTCGGCCGGCACCATCCTTGTGCTCATCACGCTGGGCAAGTACTTCGAGGCTCGCGCCAAGGGCAAGACGACCTCTGCCATCAGCGCGCTCATGGACCTCGCGCCCAAGACGGCGCGCGTGCGCCGCGACGGCCAGGAGGTCGAGGTGCCCACCGACGAGGTGCGTGTGGGAGACCTTGTGGTGGTTCGTGCCGGCGAGTCCGTACCGGTCGACGGCGTCATTCGCGAGGGCTCTGCCTCGATCGACGAGTCCGCCATTACCGGTGAGCCGGTTCCCGCCGAGAAGGGCGCGGGCGACCGCGTGACCGGCGCCACCGTGAGCCAGCGCGGCTGGTTTGCCATGGAGGCCACGGCCGTTGGCGACGACACGGCGCTTGCGAGCATCATCCGCCTCGTGGACGAGGCCACCAGCTCCAAGGCGCCCATCGAGCGTCAGGCCGACAAGATCGCCGGCGTCTTTGTCCCGGTGGTCATGGCGATAGCGGCCGTCACCTTCCTGGGCTGGATAGCCATCTTCGCCCCTGGCGACTTTGCAACGGCGTTCAACCATGCCGTCTCGGTGCTGGTCATCTCGTGCCCCTGCGCGCTTGGCCTGGCCACGCCCACTGCCATCATGGTGGGCACGGAGCGCGGCGCCAAGGTGGGAATCCTCATCAAGAGCGCCGAGGCCCTTGAGGGCGCCTGCGACCTGGACACCGTGGTGCTCGACAAGACCGGCACTATCACCGAGGGTAAGCCGCGCGTGACCGACGTGCGCCTGGCTGCCGGCGTGGACGAGGTCGAGCTTGCTCGCGTTGCCGCCGCGCTCGAGCGCAAGAGCGAGCACCCGCTTGCGCAGGCCGTCTGCGACTACGTGGACGAGGCACATGCAGGCGCTGATAAGGACGTGGACTCCGCAGGGTTCGAGCAGGTTGCCGGCGGTGGCGTGCGCGCCACAATCGACGGCGTCCCTGCCATCGCGGGCAATGCTCGCCTCATGGCGTCCGCTGGCGTGGACGTCTCATCGCTCGCTCCGCAGGCGGACGAGCTTGCGGCCCAGACAAAGACGCCGCTCTACTTTGCGCTTGATGGCCGTGCACTGGGACTTCTCGGCGTGGCGGACGTGGTGAAGGAGACCTCCGCCTCGGCCGTGGCGCGTCTGCGTCGCATGGGCGTGCGCACCGTCATGCTCACGGGCGATCAGGCAAAGACCGCCGCGGCCGTGGCACGCCAGGTGGGCGTCGACGAGGTCGTTGCCGGCGTGCTGCCTAGCCAGAAGGAGCAGAAGGTTCGCGAGCTGCAGGGCCAGGGCCACAAGGTGGCCATGGTGGGCGACGGCATCAACGACGCCCCTGCGCTTGCCCGCGCCGACGTGGGCATTGCCATTGGCGCTGGCACCGACGTTGCCATCAGCTCGGCAGACGTGGTGCTCATGCACTCCGACCCGGCAGACGTTGCCACCGCAATCGAGCTGAGCCACGCCACCATGCGCGACATCCGCCAGAACCTGTTCTGGGCGTTGTTCTACAACGCAATCTGCATCCCCGTGGCCATGGGCGTGCTCTCGCCTCTGGGCGTGACGCTCAATCCCATGGTGGGTGCGGCGGCAATGGGCTTCTCGTCCGTGTTTGTGGTATCGAACGCGCTCAGGCTCTTTGCCTGGAAGCCCAGCCAGACGGGCGAGAAGGACGCTGCGCCCGTGGACACCAAGGTAACTCCGGTCGTTGCGGAGCCCGCTGTTGCGGATGCGGCCGAGACAAGCAATGCGGTCGCAGACGCGGCCGCCAACGAGAGGAGCAACAAGATGGAGAAGAAGCTCAACGTCGAGGGCATGATGTGCGAGCACTGCGTGGCCCACGTGACCAAGGCACTCGAGGGGGTGCCCGGCGTGAGCTCGGTCAAGGTCTCGCTCGAGGACAAGGACGCCGTGGTCGAGGCATCGTCAGAGGTCACCGACGAGGCGCT
>FPKD01000011.1 GCA_900119625.1 Olsenella sp. kh2p3 | reverse complement strand
TACAACTACGTGTGGTCCTACGGGGGCGGCTGGGACCTCTGGGGCTCCACCGTCAGGGACACGGGGAAGGGGACGAGCGAGGCCACGGGGACGCTCGCGCTGACCAAGCCGGGCGACTACACGGTCTACGTCGACGTCACCGACCGCGCGGGCGAGAGGAGGACGATGTCGGCACAGCTCGTCGTCTCCTCCCCCTCCTGGACCTTCACCGGGGTCAAGGTCTCCTCGTCCCGCGTCCGCGTCGACGAGCCCGTCACCGTGACGCCCGTCACCTCCGGCGACCTCGACGGCGCCGAGTACAACTACGTGTGGTCCTACGAGGGCGGATGGGACCTCTGGGAGTCGACCGTCAGGGACACCGGCAAGGGCACGAGCGAGGCCTCCTCCGAGCTCTCCCTCTACCGCCCCGGCCGCTACGTGCTCTACGTCGACGTGACCGACCGCTCCGGGCGGACGCGCACCATGTCCACGGAGGTCGAGGCCTACGACGACTCCTGGTCGCTCGACGGCGTCACGGCCTCCCCGGCCGAGGTCGTGGCCGGCGACGAGGTGACCTACGCGCCGCGGGTCTCCGGAGACGCCTCCGGCCTCAGGTACAACTACGTCTGGCAGCGCGACGGCTCCTGGGCCGAGGGGGACTGGGGCTCCACGGAGCTCTGCACCGGCTCCGACACGGACGAGGCCTCCCACACCGGGGCCCTCGGCTCGCCCGGGCGCTACACCCTCTACGTGGACGCCGTCTCCGCGCGCGGCGAGAGGCGCACCGCCTCCACGCAGGTCGTGGCCTGGGGCGTGACGGGAATTGACGTCTCGTCTTCGGATGGAGGGATGACTTGGAAGGCGTCTGCGAATCTCTTTGAGGTTCCTTCCGATGCTCAGATGGAGTACCGCTTCCGCTGGGAGGCCTCGGACGGCTCCGCCTCCGGCACGCTCAGCGACTGGTCATCTGCCTCCTCATGCACTTTCCGTCGATCGGACTTTGGTAGTCTCGCCTCGCGCTATCGCATTTATCTCGACGTGAAGTATCCCAACGGGAAGACGAGTGCGTATGCATCTGGCAGCCTCTCCCTGCTGAGCGATGCGCAGAAGAGGGTCATCGCCTCGGCATACAACACTCCGTCTGTCGGCTCTGGCTACTGCTCGGAATGGGTTGACAACGTGTTTGTCAACGTTGGCTTCTATCGTTATGGTCAGGATAAGAATGCAAATGACCTATGCCGCGAGTTCTGCACGTATATGAAGCTCTCAGACCTGCAGCCTGGCATGATTGTTGCAGTGGAGAAGTCCCCAACTCCCCTTGGAAGAATCTACGGGCATGTAGCTGTATACATTGGCGATGGCAAGCTGCATGATGACGAGGGATACATTAGGGAGATGTCGCTTACGGACTGGCTCGCCTTTTACAGCAAGCTCGATACTCCTCGATGGGGGTGGTACGGCAACATTCCGCTTGCCTAGGATACGGTTTCACACTTGAGGCGGCGCGGTTCCCGTAGATGGGACCGCGCCTTTTCTATGATCGCCCGCTCGGCTATTTGTCGACAATTGTGTCAGGGAGAAGAACAGATTGTCGCGTATGGCACAGCCACTAGTCCCTGTGCTATCCTGCACCCAATAAACAAAAGCAATCTTGCATACGCTATGCTGTTTATGCATTGTTCTGAGGTGATTGAGGGAATGGAGCAGATAAGGGCCTGCGTCGTGGGGGCAACTGGGTTCGCTGGGGTCGAGGTCTGCCGCATCGTCCTGGGGCATCCCGCCCTGGAGCTTACGATGGCTACAGATCGCAAGGCTGCAGGTACTAGACTCGCTGACGTGTACCCCGGCTTCGAGGGCGCCTGTGACCTCGTGCTCTCGCTCCCCGAGCCAGAAGCCATCGCCCAGAATGCAGATGTTGCCTTTCTCGCCGTGCCCCACACGGCATCGCTTGCCATCACGCCTCAGCTCTTGGCGCTAGGCGTTACCGTCATCGACCTTTCAGCGGACTACCGCCTGCATGATGCGGCCGTCTACGAGCAGTGGTACGGCACGCCGCACACAAGCCCCGAGCTTCTCGGCCAGACGGTCTATGGCCTTCCCGAGCTTAACCGCGCAGGTCTTCTCGCACTGGGGGAGCGCCACGAGAAGGGCGAGGCGGTTCTTGTCGCCGTGCCGGGCTGCTACCCCACGGCAACGGCGCTTGCCGCAATTCCGGCGCTCGAGGCCGGGCTTGCCACGGGAGACCTCGTGATCTCCGACGCCATCTCCGGCGTCTCCGGCGCGGGCCGCACGCCCAACGCGCGCACGCACTTCTGCCATGCCAACGAGTCCGTTGAGGCCTACGGCGTGGCGCACCACCGCCACACGCCCGAGATAGAGCAGACGCTCACCCAGGTTGCCGGCCGTGAGATGAACGTGGTTTTCACGCCGCACCTGGCGCCGCTCACCCGCGGGCTTCTCGCCACGGTGTACATGACGGCAGCCGATGGCGTCACCGCAAACGATGTGCAGGACGCCTACGAGCGTCGCTATGCCAACGAGGCGCTTGTCTCAACGCTCCCTGCTGGCCACATGCCGCAGACCTCCTCGGTTGCGGCAACCGCCCGCGCCCAGGTTGGCGTTGCCCTTGATGACCGACGACGTAGGGTCATCATCGCGTCCTGCGCGATCGACAACCTCGGCAAGGGGGCTGCCGCCCAGGCGATGCAATGCGCAAACCTGGTGCTCGGCCTCCCGGAGACCCAGGGCATAGGAGCCACCGCACCGCTCATCTAAGCTCATAGCCGAGTCCGTCGACTGGCGCAAGGACTACCCGCACCGTCCGCTTTGGGCGCGCATGCGGCGCGTCCCCGTCCAGAAGGACCTACCATGGCCAACTACAAGCCCCTTGCCATCCCCACACAGGATGACGCACCTCAGTCGTTTGGATTTGCCCCCTGCAAGGGTGGCGTCTGTGCTGCCGTAGGCATGCGTGCGGCCGGCATATCTGCAGGATTTCGTCGGAATCCCGAGCGCAAGGACATGGCGCTTGTCGTAGCCGACAAGACAAGCGTCTGCGCGGCGACGTTCACCCAGAACCGCTTCTGCGCCGCGCCGGTGCAGGTGAGCCGTGCGCGCGCCGCCTCTGGGCACGCGCGTGTCGTGGTGCTCAACTCCGGCAACGCCAACGCCGCTACGGGAGAGCCCGGCCTGCGGTGTGCCGAGAGGGCCTGCGCCCTTGTCGCCCACGCGCTTAACTGCGACGAGCAGGATGTGCTGGTTGCGTCGACGGGAGTCATCGGCGTGCAACTTCCCTTTGAGCCGTACGTGACTGGCGTGCCCGCGATTGTGGACGCGCTTGCGGCAACTCCCGCGGCCGCCCATGACGCTGCTTGCGCCGTTATGACCACGGACACTCACTCCAAGGAGGCTGCCTTCGCGGGCCCTGCGCCTCAGGCGGACGGCAGTTCCGTCACCGTGCACGTGGGAGGCTTTGCGAAGGGCTCCGGCATGATTCAGCCGAACATGGCGACCATGCTCTGCGTGCTCTCGACCGACGCGCCGTTGACGCCGGAGGCAGCGCATGCGGCGCTTCTCTCGGCTGTGCGCAATACCTTCAACAAGGTGACGGTGGACTCCGACACCTCCACCAACGATACGTGCATCCTCTTTGCCACGGGCGCTGCCGGGGGAGAGCCCATCGACGAGTCATCGCTCGCCTTCCCGGCCGTAGCCGCGGCCATCAAGGGCGTCTGCACCAACCTTGCGCGCCAGATTGCCGCAGACGGCGAGGGGTCTACCAAGCTCGTGACGGTGGATGTCCTGGGCGCCGCCACGCAGGAGGACGCCGACAAGGTAGCCTTTGCCATCGCCAACTCACCGCTGGTCAAGACCGCCATCTTTGGTCATGACGCCAACTGGGGCCGCGTTGCGGCGGCTGCCGGAAAGTGCGGGGTGCCCTTCTCGCAAGAGAACGTGGACATCGACTTCATGGACGTGCCCGTGCTGCGTGCGGGCCTTGCCGTACCCATGGACGAGGACGACATGCTGCGACGATTTGAGCGGCCCGAGATTGACATTGCCATCTCGCTTGGTGCGGGGGAGGCCCACTCGCGGGTGTGGACCTGCGACCTCACGCACGACTACGTCAAGATCAACGGAGAGTATCGCACCTAGGCGCCCAGCGCCCGGCCGCACGCGAGGCGGCCCCACGACCAGACAACCAAACACAGGAGGTACGCATGCAAGGTCGCGAGGAGGGCGAGCTGGAGCTTGCCCAGAAGAAGGCGGAGGTTCTCACCGAGGCGCTCCCGTGGATCAACAAGATGCGCGGAAAGACCGTCGTGGTGAAGTATGGCGGGTCTGCCATGGAGGACCCCAAGCTCATGGTGCAGGTGCTGGGAGACATCGAGCTCCTCAAGCTCATGGGCATGCGCGTGGTGCTCGTGCACGGAGGCGGCAAGGCGATAAGCGCCATGCTCACACGCCTCAACATGCCCGTGCAGTTTAAGAATGGCCTGCGCGTCACCGACGACGACACCATGGAGGCCGTGCAGGAGGTCCTTATCGGCAAGGTCAACCAGCAGCTGGTCTGGGCCTTGAATGAGTACGGCCACAACGCGGTGGGCATCTCGGGCGCGGACGGCAAGACGCTCAAGGCGGTGCCCGTCTCGCCAGAGCTTGGTCGCGTGGGGCACATCCGCGAGGTGAGCCCCGAGCTTATCGAGACAATCCTCGACGACGACTACATCCCTGTGATCGCCTCCGTGGCCTGCGGGCCAGACGGCTTCTTCAACGTGAATGCGGACGAGGCGGCAAGTGCGGTTGCCGAGGCGCTCCACGCCGACAAGCTCATCTACCTCACGGACGTCGATGGTCTCTTTGCCGACGTTAACGACAAGGGAAGCCTCATCCGCTCGCTCACCAAGGCCGAGACCAAGGACATCCTCGCATCCGGCGAGCTTGCGGGAGGCATGGTGCCCAAGGTCCGCTCGATTGTGGAGGCCATGGACCGGGGCGTCTCCGAGGTGGTCATCCTCAACGGAAAGTCTCCCCACTCGCTGCTGCTCGAGATCTTCACCGACGCAGGCGTGGGTACCCTCTTCACGCAGGAATAGTGAGAAAAGGGAGACAGAGGGAGTTTCCCTTTGTCTCATTCAGAACAAGGAGAACAACATGGCAGACACCAGCTACGAGAGCGCCAAGGCCCTTGACGATGCCTACGTGATGCACACCTATGCGCGTCTCCCCGTTGAGTTCGTTTCGGGCGAGGGCGCCACGCTCACCGACTCCACCGGCAAGACTTATATCGACTGCCTGGGCGGCATTGGCTCGGTGAGCATGGGCCACTGCAACCCCGTGGTGGCGGCCGCCCTTAGGGAGCAGGCCGAAAAGGTCTGGCAGGTGGGCAACTACTACTTCGTCGAGAACCGCGGCGAGCTTGCGCGCGACCTCTCCGGACTCCTCTCGTCTGTATGCGACGAGGAGGGCCACGTGGTTGGCTCCACAGGCTCCACGTGGAAGACGTTCTTTGCCAACTCCGGTGCCGAGGCAAACGAGGGTGCCATCAAGGTGGCAAGGCGCTGGGGCGAGAAGAAGCTTGGCGGCGCGACTGGTATCCTCACGGCACAGAAGAGCTTCCACGGCCGCACGCTGGCAACGCTGGCCGCAACCGGCCAGGACGTGTTTCACAAGGCGTTTCTCCCCATGCCGGCCGGCTTTGCCGCGGTGCCGCTGAACGACGCGGACGCGCTGGTGGCGGCGCTGGACAACCCGCCGGCGAGCTGCGGACCCGTGTGCGCCGTCATGCTCGAGTGCGTGCAAGGCGAGGGCGGCGTGTGGCCGGCTAACTTCGATTACCTGCGGTTTGTTGCTGCCGAGTGCAAGAAGCGCGGCGTGCTTCTCGTGATTGACGAGGTCCAGACCGGGTTCTTTCGCTGTGGTGCGCCGTTTGCGTACCAGTTGGCCGGCATCGAGCCAGACGTGGTGAGCCTTGCCAAGGGCATCGCGGACGGTTTCCCCATGGGTGCCGTTGCGGCGAAGGTAGAGGTGGCCGACCTCATGGGGCCGGGCGACCACGGCTCTACCTTTGGCGGGAACGCGCTGGCTGCCGCCGCGGGGCGCGCCACCGTTGAGGCGCTGGTCTCGCAGAAGATGGGGGAGCACGTCATTGCCTGTGGAGCGCACCTGCGCCAACGGCTTGAGGCGTTGCCGCACGTGACAGAGGTGCGTGGGTATGGTCTCATGCTCGGCGCGCAGCTGGACGTGCCGGTGGCGACGGAGCTGGTCGACAAGGGCCTTGAGGTGGGTCTCGTCCTCAACCACATTGGCGACTCGATCCTGCGCTTCCTGCCTCCGCTGGTTATCTCCGAGGAGCAGGTTGACGAGGTTGTCGACAAGCTCGCGGCGCTGCTGGCGTAGGGGTGCTGGTACGGTCGCGCTTGCTTCTCTGCGCCGTCGCGGCGCTCTGATGGCGCCCGGAAGCCCCGTTTTGTTGCAATAGTCGCCAAAATCGACCCTCCGGAGACAATTTGTCTCCGGAGGGGCTCATTTGATGCAATGTGCGACAATTTCATGCTTCCGGCGACTTGTGCCGCGCGCGGTCTACACCCTTAACGTTCCTGCCCCCGTTTCGAATTCCCTCTCGCGAAGGAGTTCGTCGAGAAAAGCCTGCCGTTCCTCAAGGGGGCGGAGAAGGTCTTCTCTCCACGTTCTTCTCGTCTTGCGTGTTACCTTTCTTGCGACTTCTGTGAGCTCTTGGGCGCTTGACAATTGGCGATATGTCACAAAGTCAGTATCTTCACCCATGCATGCGAGCGCGTTCTGCCTCGAAATGTCTTCAGGCACACGCCATTGATGGGGGAGATGCCCGCTAAACTCAAGCCCATAATGTGCTTTACGATAGTGAAGATCGATTTTTGCAAAGCTCCTTCCGGTGAGCTGACGGGCAAGTTCTCCATAGGGAACCCGGTCATTGAGGGTCGCGTGAACACAACCATACCCCGCTTTTGATCGAGGTCGAGACAAGGCGATTTCGAGCTCGGATTCCCTCGGCGATGCCGATCCGTCTTGTACATGTCGCAGGAGTCGGCACGGCCTTCTTGCTCCGCGCATCCCCATTTCGGAAGCCGAGAAGAAATAGGCTTCGAGTTCTTGCGTGTTCGTGAGCGGAGGGCGCTCAATGATGCCCCCTTCCACGAAGTCGTCGAGCGAAAATGTTCCTGTGAAACGATAGGCGAGCTTGAGCCAGGAACATTCGTCTAGCACCAGAGACAACTGAAGCAAGGAAAGTGCAGGGGAAGCGATGAGGATGCCTCCTCTTCCTCGTAGGAATGATCCGGCAGGAAAAGACGGATGTCCGCGATGGTATCGCAAGGGTGAACGCGGGTCTCTCGAAGCATCTCTTGGAACAATAATGTCTAAGCCTCCTTCATCGAGACCGTATTTCGAGAGACCGTGTGAAGTAATCTCTGCGCGACTTATCGATGCCTGCGAGAGGTTTACTACGTTGGACGGAGTGAAATCTTTGAATCCCCTGCGGGCATTTCTCTCCACCAATACTGCTGAGGTTTGGAATCCAAGGAACAATAGGCTCATGGTTACTCCTCTCGACGGAAACGGTGAGCGGAGCGTGCCACAATTGGCTTGCACTCTTCTTTCTATACGCAAGCACTTTTCTTGACGATAGCTGTCAAGTTAGTAGGCAGCATCTGGCTTTGCGCAGGTAAAAGGTAGCATTTTCGATACCAACGCAGTGATAGCTCTTCACCAAACTACGTAGCGAGAAATATGAGCCGCCGGTTCACTGCAGAGAATGTCGCCGGAAAGCCCTGATTGTTGCAAATCGCATCAAAGAACCCTCTTCGGCGATTAATTGTCGCCGGAGAGGGCCAAGTGTTGCGATGCGCATCAAAATGGGTCTACCGGCGACATTACATGCCGCCACGCCCGGGAAGCGCTACCCCTCCGTCGCCGCCGTGCGCTCGGGGACGCGCAGCATCACCACAAAGCCGATGATGAACAGCACCACAATGGAGAGCACACCCAGCGAGCTGTTGCCAGTGGCGGCCGTCATCGTACCCACGATAAAGGTGCCGAGAATTGCCGCGTACTTGCCAAAGATGTCAAAGAACCCAAAGTACTCGTTGGCGTGGTCCTTGGGGCAGAGCTTGCCAAACTCGGACCTCGAAAGCGCCTGCAGGCCGCCCTGGAAGAGACCAACCATGATGGCAAGAATCCAGAATTCGACCGCCGTACGCAGGAAGAACGCAGCAAACAGCGTGATGAAGGTGTAGCCGGCAATGCCCACCAGGATCATCTTGCGCGTACCAAACTTGTGTCCTAGACGGCCATACGCAATGGCCGAGGGGAACGCCACAAACTGCGTGACGAGCAGCGCCAACACCAGCTGCGTGCCGTCGATGCCAAGGTCGGCGCCATACGAGGTGGAAAGCTTGATGATGGTGTGCACGCCGTCGATGTAGAAGAAGTACGCGATGATGTAATTCCTGATGGACGGGTCGCGCCAGATGCGCTTTGCCGTAGCGCCAATGCCACGCACGGCGTTGGCCAGCGCGTGCTCCTCGCGAGGCTTGTAGTGGGTCTGCTCAACGTTCTTGAGCATAGGCACCGTAAACGCCACCCACCAGGCAGCCGTGATCACAAAGGAGATTTGCATGGCCGTCTGCAGGCTCATGCCAAAGGGTCTCACCAGCACAAACGCCAGGCAGGCGAGAAACGGCACGCAACTGCCAATGTAGCCCCACGCATAGCCCTGGCTCGAGACTTCGTCCATACGGTCGTCCGTTGTGGCATCAACGAGCAGCGCGTCGTAGAACACGAACGACGTGTTGAGTGCCACAGAGGAGATCACGTAGATCACGAGAAACGCCATTGCGCTGGTGGGGAAGCCCATCGCAACGCATGCCACGGCGCCCGTTCCCACAGACCCAATGATGAACTTCTTCTTCATGCCCTGCTGGTCGGCAACGGAACCCAGGATTGGCATAAGCAGGGCGATGACCAGCGAGGCCACGGTCTCCGCGTAGCTCCAGGCAACAAGGGCGGGGCCGTCTGCCAGCGACTTGAAGTAGATGGGAATGACGCTTGTGGCGAGAAGCACCAACGCAGAGTTGCCCACGTCGTACATGACCCAGCTTCTCTCGGCCTTTGTCATCTTGAAAGACATCGTGTTCCTCTCTGTTTGGCTTCGCGTCTCACGCTCATACACTTCAAAACGTTATCGTTTGGATGCCGTCGAAAATCACGGCTTATGTCAGGATTATGTAATGGCTTGTGCGGTACGGCACGCACGTGGCGCCATGCGGATGCGTGGGTGCCGCGGGCGTACAACCCTGTTGCACACGTGACGCTATCTGTTACCGCGCCGCCCGTCTGGCGTCCTCTGGATGGGGCATAATGGCGGAACGGGTGTGCTTTGCGTCCGTCTTGCGCGACCACGCGCCCGCCTGAACCGGAAAGGGGTCACGATGCCAGACATTCTCACGCACGACTTCTTTGCTCGCGATGTTGCCGATCGCGCAAAGGCAGAGCTGCCTCTGGCGACCCTCGACGAGCGCGACGCCTTCCTGCTGGGAAGCCAAGGTCCAGACCCGCTCTTCTACATCACCATTTACCCCCTCATGGCCAAGTGGGCAAAGGTGGGAAACCTCATGCACGACGAGCGCCCCGCGCGGCTTCTCTCCGCCATGCGTGAGGCCGTCGACCGCCTTCCCAAGCGCGAGAAGGACGTGGGTTCAGCGTACCTGGCGGGCTTCTCGTGCCATTGGCTGCTTGACTCAACGGTCCACCCCTTTGTGAACGCCTGGGCATACGACCTCACGCATGCGGGTGTGTCCGAGCTGGGACCGGAGTATGACGGCAAGGTTCACATGGAGGTGGAGCGCGACCTGGACGAGGCGGTTCTCTATCGCAAGACTGCCAAGACCATTGCCGAGTACCGTCCGTTTGCAAATATCCTGCGCGCTTCTCGTGAGGTGCTTGCCATTATCGACAAGATTTATTTCTATGCGGCGCTCTGGACGTACGACAAGCCCATCGACCCCACCACCTTCTCGGTTTCGGTGGGCTGCTACCGCACCATCATGCGCCTGCTGTACGCTACGCGCGAGCCGCACCGCAACGTGGTCGCCGCCCTTGAGCGCGCTATAACTGGCACTCCCTACTCCACCTATGGCGCGCTTTCGCATCGCGTGCGGGCGTCTGCTTCCTCGGAGTTTGATAACAGCGAGCACCGCGCATGGACCAACCTCGCAACGGGTGTTGTGAGCAGGGATTCGTTCGAAGATCTGTATGAGCGAGCCTTGGACCGTGCGTCTGCCGTGGTCGCGGCCGTGCTCTCGCGCGACTTTGGTGACGATGCCGCGTGCGCGCTTACGGGCAACCTCAACTTTGAGGGGGCGCCTGCTCCCATTGACGCCCCGCTCGCGCAGGTGGGTGTCGCTGCGTCTTGACGAGCGAGGCAACGCGCCATGTGATGCAGGCGAACAAGAGCAAGAACACCAAGCCCGAGCTGCTGGTGCGGGCTCGGCTGCGTGAGGCTGGCTACACCGGATACCGCCTGCACTGGAAGAAGGCGCCGGGCAAGCCCGACATCTGCTTTCCCGGCAGGCGCGTTGCCATATTTGTGAACGGCTGCTTCTGGCACCGATGCCCCCACTGTGCCCTGCCGCTACCAAAGAGCAACGTGGAGTTCTGGAAGGCAAAGTTCGAGCGCAACAGGGAGCGCGACTCTCGTGACAATGCGCTGCTGGTACAGGATGGTTGGACCGTCATCGTGGTGTGGGAGTGCATGCTCAAGAAGGAGCGTCTCGAGCCCACAATGCAGGAGGTCCTTCGCGAACTTGACCGAGCGAGCGGGGATGCTCCGCGCGTCCCGCGCGTTGTTGAGATTGGCTCGCTTAGCCCGTGGAAACTTCGCCGAGAGCGCCAAAAGCTACGCTCACGGTATGTTTTGCGTTAAACCAGCCGCAGGTCTAAGCTAGTGTCCATGGCCAACGACGGGGGGGTGCCGCCATGTCGACATACGTCTTTTCTGATGTCCACGGGCATCGTGCGACGCTCGAGCGCGTGCTCGAGCGCGTGTCTCCTTGCGCAGAAGACGTTGTTTTCTGCCTGGGAGACATGATTGACCGCGGGCCAGATCCCGTTGGCGTCATGCGCGTGGTGCGCTCGCTTCCCAACGTTCGCGTGCTCAAGGGCAACCACGAGGACCTCATGCTTGACGCGCTCGACCACAAGGACGACGTTGTTTCCCAGGCCAACTGGGCCATCAACGGTGGCATGGCAACGCTCTCCGGGCTCGAGGGTGCCTCGGATGATGAGGCGAGCGAGCTTATCGGCTGGGTGCGCAACCTTCCGCTCTCTGCGCACATTGAGGTGGCGGGTCGTCCCTATATCATGGCTCACGCCGGCATTCGCCCAGGTGGACCGCTGCCGGCAGACGGCGCGTGGAATGATTGCGCTCTTGATGCACTTATCGGCGAGCAGACCCCCGACGACCTGCTGTGGATTCGCGACGAGTTCTGGTCGGTTCCTACGGGGTTGCTTAACGAGAGGGGAGAGGGTCCCATCGTCGTGGCTGGCCACACCCCCACGCCCTACCTTACGTCCATGACGGACGAGTTCGACCGTCCGGTGAGAAACAGTGACGGCATTGCGCAGATGGTGCGCGTGGGCGCGTGTGACGCAACAGGTGGCGTGGCGGACCGCTGGGACATCGACTCCGGTGCTGCGGGCGGCGCGGGCTTTGGCCAGATTACGATGGTACGCCTGGATGACGGCGAGGAGTTCGCGGAGCCCGTTCGCGATGGCGAGTAGAGCAGGCAAAGAGACGTCCGCCCCTACGGGCCAGCGCGTCGTTCATCCTCTTGAGCCTATATTTGATGGGATGAGCCGCGTGCTTGTGCTAGGGACCATGCCCAGCCCCAAGTCGCGAGAGGTGCGCTTCTACTATGGCAACCCGCAGAACCGCTTCTGGCGCGTGATGGCGGCGCTTTGGGGAGAGCCTGTGCCCGCGAGCAACGACGACCGTCGCGACCTGTGCCTGCGCCACCACGTTGCCCTGTGGGACGTGCTTGCAAGTTGCACCATCGTGGGGGCGAGCGACGCCTCCATCCGCGATCCCGTGCCCAATGACGTGGGCAGGATTCTATCGGCGGCTCCTATCGTGCGCGTGTTCTGTACCGGTGGCACCGCCACAAGGCTCTACCAGCGGCTCATTGAGCCTGCGTGCGGCGTTCCATGCACGGGGCTTCCCTCCACGAGCCCGGCGAACGCCCGGATGCGCTTCGACGACCTTGTCGTTGCCTACGAACCGCTCCGGCGCGCGGCCGACGGGGAATAGCGCCGAGCGCCGGGCGCCGGAAGAGCCGTTATCGCAGCGATTGCGTACGAAACCCCCTCTCCGGCGCCGTTTTCTCGCCGGGAGTCCCGTTTTAGCAACTCGCTTGAAGCGTTATTGCTCAGCGCCCACGCCGTCTTCGTTTCTGCCACAATGGATGCTCGCAAACAACAATCGCAGCGCACACAACGTGGCTGAATCGCAGAGGGGCGACGTGCGATGAGCGTCAGTGAACTCATGGACGAGAAGGACATGGCCGACCTGCTCGTGAGCGTTCCCGCAGAGGGTCTGCTCCACGGTGCCGTGTGGACAGAGCCGTTGGGCCGCGGATGGACTCACCCCTGGCGCTTTGCAAAGAGCCAGCTCAAGGCTATCGGGAGCTGTCGGGCCTGGCACCCGGGGCTCTATCGCGCAATGGCCGCCTGCACGGCGGGCGTCACCGTGGAGTTTGAGACGGACTCCTCCGCCATCGTGCTCGAGGCGCGCGTGGAGCCGTTTCCGCGCGGCTCGCGCGAGGTGCTCGACGAGGCCGCTGAGTGCGCCTTTGCGCCAGACGGCCCCCTCGACGGCTTCTCGTGCGACGTCGACGGCCGCCATCTGCCCTGCGTGCTTCCCGAGGAGAACCGCGACGGTGTGACGCGCGTGGAGTTTGCGCTTGACGACCCCAACGAGGCGCCCGAGAGCAACCTCCAGCGCCTACCCGGCATGGGTCGCCATCACCACGTGCGCGTGTGGCTGCCCTGCCTCACAAGCTGCGACCTGCGTCACGTGGTGGGCGACGGCAACGTAATCGAGGCGGTTCCCGCTCGCGACCAGCTGCTGGTGATTGGCGACTCCATCGCCCAGGGCTTCGTTGCCGGCGACCCTGCGCACAACTGGCCGGCCCTTCTCGCCACGCGGCTTGGTATGGACGTGCTCAACCAAGGCATCGGCGGCCAGGTCTTCCTGCCGGGCTCTACCGTTGGCCTGGCAGACGAGGCGTCGCCCGCGGCCGTGGTGGTGGAGCTCGGCGAGAACTACCGCTACGAACCCTGCCAGGAGATGCGCATCTCGCGTGACATTCGCACGAGCCTCTTCGAGGTTGCCGAGGCGTGGCCCGAGGCGTCTACCTGGACGCTTACGCCCCTCTGGCATCTGGACGAGACGCACCCCACGCACCGGGGCAGCTGCTTTGCCGCCGTGCCCGACCTTATCCGCACCGCGGTGGCGGCCAACCCCGGCATGCATCTGGTCGAGGGCTCGCGCCTCCTGCAGGCAAGCCCAGTCCTCATGGCCGACGGCTACGAGCACCCCAACGCCGATGGCTCTGCCGTCATCGCGGAGCGCCTGGCCTATATCATGGATGCGCTGGCTGAGCCCGCGGAGACCCGCCGCGCACGGGCGATAGGGCTTCTCTCGGACGGTCCGCACGAGGCGTTCCCCATCCTCGAGTGCGCGCGCCGCGGGATTGGTGAGGTCCTTGTCGCCGAGAAGGGCGTGTGCCTCCTTGAGGTGCCGCGCCACGGGACTTTTGTCTGGGGGACCTCCCGGAAGGCCATGCGCGAGGCGCTCGACGTCTTTGCCTCGCGCGACCTGGTGTGCGTCCTTGGCTCCGCGCCCGTGCACGACGTGCGCCGCGACCTTGGCCTAACCGAGGACGCCCCCTGCAACATGGTTGTCTACGAGAAGAAGGGCCGCCTTGAGGTAGACCCTACGCTCGATATCCGCACGCTCACGCCAGCGTACGCCGAGCTTGTTGCCTCGCACTACTCGCACCCTGAGTACCTGGCGCCCGGCGAGCTGGAGGACATTCTCGCACGCGGACTTGTGCTGGGAGGCTTTGAGGCGGGGCGTCTCTGCGCATTTATCGGCGAGCATCCCGAAGGCGCCATTGGCATGCTGGAGGTCTTTCCCGAGCAGCGCCGGCGTGGGTGGGCAACCGCGCTTGAGTCCGCGAAGATCAACGAGCAGCTCGACCGCGGTCTTGTGCCCTGGGGAGAGGTGTGGCCCGACAATCAGGCCTCCATTGCGCTTCAGGAGAAGCTTGGCCTCACGGTGTACCCGGAGAAGGGAATGCACTTCATGAGCCGTCCGTAGCGTGATCTACCGGTGCCAAAATGTCACCACGGCCATACATTTCAGCTTCCTGTCACAAAGATTCGCTCGTCATGCTGTGTGCAGAATCAATGATGCTGTTTCCAAGCGTCTACAATCGGGCAACAACTTACAGAAAGATTGGTAACGTTCACCGAATTGTCGTGTAGCGGCATGGTGATCAGGAAGTGACCCATATGACTAGTCTTCATGGACGCGAGCTTGAGGAAGAGTTCCTCTCGACTGTGCGCGAGCTTGCCGGTGACGTTGAGAGCAGGGAGGCCGGGGATCGCTACCTTCTCACCACCCACGCGCTCTACCATGGCGGACCCGTTTCTTGGGCCATGACGCCCAAGATCTTTGACGGCGAGCAGATTAAGATCCTGCGCGATGCCGCCGAGACCATGGGTCGCATCATGGACAAGATCACTGCCGAGTACCTGCGCAATCCTGAGTTCCGTAAGCTCTTCCACTTCTCTCCGGAGCTTGAGGAGCTCACGCTTGTACCCACCGGCTACGAGCAGATGATTCCCATCGCGCGTGTGGATGTCTTCTTCAACGAGGAGACGGGCGACTACCAGTTCTGTGAGCTCAACACAGACGGCTCTGCCGGCATGACCTCGACCGTCGAGGTCACCCGCGCCATCCAGGCAACCCAGGCCTACCGCAAGTTTGCCGAGAAGCACCCCAACATCACGACGTACGATGTCGTGGGAGAGGCCATCGACGCCATTCGCGACACGTATGTGAGCTGGGCAAATGCCGACCGTTTTGGCAGCAGCGTTGAACATCCGTCGCTGTGTATTGTCGACTACACCGAGAGTGCGTCGACGGACGAGCTTGAGGACTTCCTCTGGCGTCTCTCCGACAGGGGCATCTATGCTCAGTTCTGCGACATTCGCGACCTGCATATCGAGCACGTGGCCGGTACCGACCTCCTCATGGCGCCCGGTGGCCCCGTCTCCTGCGTGTACCGCCGTGCTGTCACGTCCGAGATTGCCGAGAAGCCCTGCGCCGGAGCCGACGCCCTGGCAGAGGCTGCGCGCCGTGGCCTTGCCTGCGTCATTGGCGGCTACAGGACCTGGCCGTGCGCCACAAAGACCGTCTTCGCGATTATGCGCTCGGATGCGGTAGACGGCATACTCACTCCCGAGGAGCGCGCGTTCATCGACGCACACGTTCCGGAGACGGTGCTGCTCACCGCCGATTCTGATCTCTCGCCCTATGCCGAGAAGGACCGCTGGATCGTGAAGCCTGCGGGTGGCTACAACGCCGTGGGCGTGGTGGCCGGCCTTGACTGCAAGTCGCAGGAGGAGTGGGAGAGCGCGCTTGCCACCTGCGCAAAGAACGGCGGTGTGGTGCAGGCGTATGCGCCTCAGTACCGTACGCCCACCCTGCGCGGCGGCGTTCTCAAGCCTGGCGAGGACCCGCTCGACGCCCCCGAGATGAGCAACATGGAGGGGCTCTTCCTCTTCAACGGGAAGTTCGGCGGCGTCTTCACCCGCTGTGGCATTGGCAACGTCATTGGCGAGTGGACGCACCGCCTCAACATGGGCTGCCTCGTCGTGGAATGAGACAAAGGGAGTTTCCCTTTGTCTCACGACGCTCTCTCTGGTGCCGGCTTGACGCCCGAGGCACGTTATCGCAGGAATCACGTACAAAGTTGCTGCTCCGGCGTCAATTTGGCGCCGGAGCAGCATTTTCATGCAGTTGTGTCGGCGAGAGACACCTATGACTCTGGAAAACTGCGACTTAATAGCCGTCAAACGAGAAGCCACTTGCCCCTTACCTGCGGTTTCTCTCATCGACGCACGAGGCTAACTGCTATTAAGTCGCAGTTTTCCAAAACGGCCCCGACCTCCATGCGGCATGGCGTTCTCCATGCGACCCGGCGTCCTTCTCGCCGCTCTAATTACTGTCGCGCGGCCTTGCTAGAATCTGCCTCGATAAACAACTCGCAGGAGGCAGCCATGGAAGTCACCAACATGCTCGCGCCTCACCTCACGGGGCAGCTCTCGCCCCAGGCGCAACAGGCCATCGCGGACCGTCGCGCAAGCGGGGCCCTCTCGCCGTTTGCCACGCCCAACGCTGCCGCGCTTCGCCGCGACAAGACCGAGCGCGACCAGGAGAGCGTCCTGCGTCCGGCCTTTGTGCGCGATGCTGAGAAGATCATGCACATGTCCGCGTACAACCGCCTTGCCGGAAAGACCCAGGTCTTCTCGTTTCGTGCGGATGATGACTTGGCCCGCCGCGGCCTGCATGTGCAGCTCGTCGCGCGCGTGGCAAGAGACATTGGCGCTGCCCTCGGCCTCAACCTTGACCTTATCGAGGCAATCGCGCTTGGCCACGACATTGGCCACACGCCTTTTGGCCACGCAGGCGAGCGCTTCCTAAACGACGTCTACCATGCCCGCACCGGCCGCTTCTTTGCGCACAACGTGCAGAGCGTGCGCGTGCTCGACGTCACCTACGGTAGGAACCTCGCGCTCCAGACCCTCGACGGCGTGATCTGCCACAACGGAGAGTTTGAGCAGCAGGTCTTCGAGACAAGCACCCTTGCCGACTTCGACGAGTTCGACCGCGGGGTGGAGGAGTGCTGGGAGAAGGGCGGTCCCGCCATTGCGCACTTGCGCCCCATGACGCTCGAGGGCTGCGTGGTGCGCGTCTCGGACATCATTGCCTACGTGGGCAAGGACCGCCAGGACGCCATTCGCGCGGGCCTTTGCACCGAGAAGAGCTTCGACGACGGGCTTGGCGGGGCGTACAACGCCTGGGCGCTTGGCGCCTTTGTCGCAGACGTGGTCGAGAACAGCCTGGGCAAGCCGCGCATCGAGATGAGCGAGGAGGGCTTTGCCGAGATGCGCCGGGCAAAGCGCGAGAACTACGAGAAGATCTACGGCGCCTCGGAGGTCAACGGGGACTTCTCTCGCGGCGTCTCGGAGCTCTTCTCGCTGCTCTATGACCACGAGCTCGAGGCTCTTCGCGCGGGTGACGAGTCCGCCGCCATCTTCCGCCATCACATTGAGCCGCTTGGCCGCCACCTCGCGCCCTATGGCCGCACGTATGACTGGGAGTCGGACCCAGACCTTGCGGTGGTGGACTTCATCTCGTCGATGACGGACGACTACTTCATGGCCACGTGCTCGGAGCTTTTCCCCAAGGCGCGGGAGCTCTTCCCGCGTCGCGGGTACTTCGAGGGCGTGCGCCCGTAAGGCCCGCGCGGACGGCTGCGGGGCCACTTCCCGTCTCGGCGGGGTCAAGCGGCAGCCACGCTCAGCGATGGTCGGTCTCGAGCAACCAGTCCCGTGCATCCTCAATGCGAATCCCGGTTTCGGTGATACCTTCGTGAAGGCGGTCAAGCGTGAGCACGAGTTTAGGGAATGAATCGCCCAGCTCGTTCAGTGGGGCGAGTTCTCGCTTGCGAGTCTGAGGTGAGGAGAGGTCCTCGGAAACCTGGACATAGAGCTGGTCGGAGCCTCGCCTGCAAACAAAGTCGATCTCTCCGCTGGCGGTCTTTCCAACGGAAACATCCCAGCGGCGTCGAAGCAGCTCAAGGTAGACAACGTTTTCCAGCTGGAACCCCGTATCAAGATTGGAGAAGCCGCTTGCAAGATTCCGTAGCCCCGTATCTACCGGATAGTACTTGCGCCTTGGGTTGAGAAGTGCCTTCTCGGACAAGCTGTTCTGAGTAGCGCTGTGGAGTATGAGGGCATCCTCAAGTGCACCAAGGTAGGCATCGATGGTATTGACGTGAACTTTCATGCCATTCGAGACGAGGTAGTTGCGCACGGAGTTGGCAGAGAAAAGGTTTCCCGACGTACGGAAAAGATAACGGCACAGCCTGTCAAGCAATGGGTAGTCTCGCACGCCGGTGCGCAGCGCTACGTCATTCATGATGACCGTGTCATAGACCGACGAAAGGACCGTTCTGATTGCATCCTCGTCTCTGTTTCTCAGGGAGAAAAGGATGGGCATTCCTCCATACAGCTGGTAGGAGGGGTATGCGTCATCGGGGCTGTTTTCGTCGCCATCGAACGCGCGCTTGAAAACGCGGTATTCGGAAAACGAGAGCGGCCAGATGGGGATACGGACATATCTGCCAGACAGCAGCGTGCCAAGCTCGCCCGAAAGGAGAAAGGCGTTGGAACCCGTCACGACAATCTCGCAGCCTGGCACGGTTTGCAGCTGGCGGACGACTCTCTCCCAGCCATCCACCTCTTGCACCTCGTCTAGGAGTACGTAGCGTGGGTGCGCGGAGTCCGATTGGTCGAGTGCTTGAGAGAGCGCTTCCTTGAGATACGCTGCATCGGCATGCTCCGGGCGCAGCCACTGGGACTGGTCGTAGACGATTACGTTTTCTTGAGGTACGCCCCTGTCGAGCAGGCCGCTTCCATAGGTTGCAAGGATTGACGACTTGCCGCACCGACGAACTCCTTGAAGAACGCGGATGAGACCGGATCCTTCCCATCTCTCGAGCTCATCGAGATATGCTTTGCGCGGAATGAGTCCTCGTGCGAAGCCCATGCTGCCCCTCTCCTCACTGTAGTGAAGATTATAGTGCATATGGGGCTAAAGTCTTCACTACAGTGAAGACAATGCCTGCGGAGAGGCAAAAACCTTCACTACAGTGAAGACGCTTGCGCCGCGCGCTCCGCCGCGCCGTGCTCGCGTGCGGCGTCGACGAAGGCACTGAAGAGCTGCGGCTGCGTACGCAGCTTCTCGGGATGCCACTGCACGCCCAAAAAGAAGGTCTTCTCGGCAAACTCCAAGCCCTCCGGCGTGCCGTCCTCGGCCCACGCAACAACGTGCCCCTCGGGCGCTTGCTTGCAGATTGCCTCGTGGTGGAGCGAGTTCACCTCGCCCGAGGTGAACCCCAGAATCTTTGCCAGGCGGCTCGTCTCGGCAATGCGCACGTGGTGGACGGGGGTGTCTGGCTGGTCGAGCCTTCTGTGGACGATGGTCTTGGTGGGGTAGTCGCTGATGTCGCGCACAAGCGTGCCGCCTAGGGTCACGTTCATGACCTGCATGCCGCGGCAGATGCCCAGCACCGGAACGTCGGCGTTCCAGCATGCGCGCATGAGCGCCCACTCGAAGGCGTCGCGCGCAGTGCAGGTGAGCGAGATCTGCGAGTGGCTCTCCGGTGCGTAGGCGTTGCCTCCAAAGGAGCAGTCGGCAATGTCGCCACCGCCCGTGAAGAGGATGCCGTCAAGGCGACGCACGATGTCGGGGACCAGGCTGGTTGCGTCAAAGCCAAAGGGGATGGTGTAGGGGAGAGCCACCGGGATGCCTCCCGCATCTGCCACCGAAGCAGCGTAGTGGTCATCCGTCATGGTCCAGTTTGGGTTCTCGGGGTCCTCCCGGGGCCTAGACGTGATGCCGATGAGCGGCCTTGTGGCTGCGATTATCATGTTTCCTCCCCTGCGCGACCTTCCGGTGGATACCTTAGCCGACCAAAGGTGCCTCGATCTGTTTGGGTTGCCAATACAGAAAAAACGAACGGGTGGCGCGATTTGGCCCAAGCCGGAGTGGCTCTGGTGCCCGAGAATGACCTGGCGATAAGAAAGGCCGCACGTTGAGAAAGGCGGCACGATGAGAAAGGTCTCGCTGCCACACATTCGGGGCCGAACGTGTGACCCGCGCAGGTCGATACAGATTCGGGCTGCGAATGTGTGGCGGCACGCTACACATTCGGCAACCAGTAGGGTGCCAAATGCCGCTGCCTACGCCCCTGGGCTACAATCGCTTGCATGGACAACCTCTTCACCAACATAGAGCGCTACAAGCGCACGATGAACGCCCCGCTCGCCGCGCGCATGCGTCCTCAGACCCTCGAGGAATACGTGGGCCAGACCGAGGCCGTTGGTCCCGGCAGCTGGCTGCGCACGGCAATCGAGCACGACACGCTTTCCTCGGTGATTCTCTACGGCCCTGCTGGCACGGGAAAGACCACGCTTGCGCGCATCATCGCCAACTCGACGCACGCGGAGTTTGTCGAGGTCTCGGCCGTTACGGGTACCGTGAAGGACCTCCGTCGCGAGATTGAGGCCGCCGAGAGCCGCCTGCTCTCCCTGGGCCGTCGCACAATCCTCTTTGTGGACGAGATACACCGCTTCAACCGCTCGCAGCAGGACGCGCTACTGCACGCTGTGGAGGACCGGACCGTGGTCCTGGTGGGTGCCACAACAGAGAACCCCTACTTCGAGGTGAACTCTGCGCTGCTCTCGCGCTCTCGCGTGGTGGAACTTGAGCCGCTCGATGATGACTCCATTCGCACCATCGTGCGCCGCGCAGTCACCTCGGAGTATGGCCTCAAGGGCGCCTTCACCCTCGATGACGACGCGCTCGAGGAGATCGTCACCCTTGCCGGCGGTGACGGTCGGGCGTCTCTCACCTCGCTTGAACTGGCGAGCCAGATGGCCGCGCCGGCCGGTACGGCCACGCCGGAGGAGCCCGTGCGCATCACGCGAGCCCACGTGCTTGAGGCCAACCCACGCCACGGTCTGTCCTACGACAAGTCCGGCGACATGCACTACGACATCATCTCCGCCTTCATCAAGTCCATGCGTGGAAGCGACCCTGACGCGGCGCTCTATTGGCTGGCGCGCATGCTCGACGCGGGGGAGGACCCCAAGTTCATCGCGCGGCGCATCTTCATCCTGGCCTCGGAGGACATTGGCAACGCGGATCCGCAGGCGCTTCTCGTTGCCGAGGCGGCGTTCAAGGCAACCGAGGTCATCGGACTTCCGGAGTGCCGCATCAACCTTGCTCAGGCCGTGGAGTACATGGCGCTTGCGCCCAAGTCCAATGCCGCCGAGGCGGGGATTGACGCTGCGCTAAAGGAGGTCCGCGAGGGACCGCGCCGAGAGGTACCCAGCTACCTGCGTGACAGGCATCGTCCCGGCTCCGATGAGTACGGCCCCTACCTCTATCCCCACAACTATCCCACTGGCTGGGTGGAGCAGCGCTACCTGCCCGAGGGCCTTGAGCGCGGTGCGTTCTATCACCCCAGCCCCCGCGGTTGGGAGGCCTGGCGCATTGAGGCCACGGCGCGCGACCGGGCAGGGCTTCAACCCAAGCCGGTGGATACGGGCGAGAAGGGCACCGCAGGTGCTGCCGGCGCGGACGCTGCCGCGAACGGCGCCGATCCCACCAAAAACGACGCTCCCGGCAAGGCGTAGGCGCCGAGAAATACCGCTCGCCGCCTCTCTCGCCACCGCTTGGCCCTTCCGTCCGCCGTTTCAGGATGCAGGACACGCCAGAAATTCGACAGGTTAGTACGGTTCCCCTCATTCGAGGCGTCATCGATTTGTAATGACTCTCGAGCAAGGCGCACCGAATACCGATGCGCGGGATGGCCGGGATGGTCCCGGCCAGAGGGGAAGGAACCTAGCATGAAGAAGCAGGTACTGGTTGCGGGTCTGCTTGCCGCAACGCTCTGCATGCCGCTCGCAGCCTGCGGTGGCTCGTCGACCTCGTCTACCAGCTCGTCGTCCTCCACGACCACGAGCAGCACGAGCACGACCTCCAGCTCGTCAAAGGACAGCTCCACCTCCGAGTTTGACGCCAACAAGGCTTATGCCGGCCAGTGGCGCGGCTCCGTCGAGATTACCGGCCAGACCGTCTACGGCACCGCCGGCGGCAGCGAGCAGATGCTCGACGTGAACCTGAACGATGACGGCACCTGCGAGGTCAAGCCCCTCGAGGCTCACGCCGACCTCCTCACCGACACGGGCACCTGGGAGGGCACCGAGGACGAGATCACGCTGCACCTCTCGTCCAAGGACATCACGCTCAAGGTCGTCGACAAGAACACGCTTGAGGGCAACGCTGCCGACTTCGACATCGCCGACTTCGACACCATCGACTTCGACTTCTACGGCTAGGAGACAAAGAGAGTTTCCCTTTGTCTCACGCAGGCAGGCGTTGGGAGCGCTCTGCTCGTGAGCCCAGGTGTTACGCGGGAACTACCACGGCTAAACGGCCGTGCGGAGGGAAGGCTGCGGCCCCCTGTGGGAGGGGGACCGCACGACAAGAGGAGAAAGAATGGGAAACAACCTGACGCGCAGGAACTTCCTTGCTGGGTCGGCTGCCGCGGCGGCGCTCGCAGGGCTTGCGGGCTGCTCGACCGGGAGCACCCCGAGCACTGATGATGCGGCGAACAAGAAGGGCAACGGCTACACCGAGACGGCAACCGACTACGGGTACACCATCGTTGACAACGGCGACGGCAAGCAGCTGTCCTACTCGCCAGACTCCGGCCTCAAGCTCATCGAGAAGGACGGCTACGCGTTCAAGGACTTCGAGGGCACCGGCGAGCTTGTGCCCTACGAGGACTGGCGCCTTTCCGCCGAGGAGCGCGCCGAGGATCTTGCTGGGCGCCTCTCTATCGAGCAGATTGCTGGCCTCATGTGCTTCTCTGGGCACCAGAGCAAGGTTGAGGATGATAGCTCGGTGACCGATGAGCAGAAGCAGTTCCTCGACGGAAACGTTCGTGCCGTTCTCAATGCTGCTTCTGCATACCCTGCGTTCAAGCAGGCTGCTTGGGCAAATAACATGCAGGCATACGTAGAGGCATCGGAGAACAAGATTCCCATCAACTTCTCCTCAGATCCTCGTAACGGCAAGAACTGCGTCGATTGGCCCGGCAACCTCGCCCTTGCCGCTACGTTTGACCCCGAGGTCGCCAAGCGCGCTGGTGCTGGAATTGCTCACGATCTTCGCAGGATGGGCATCTCCATGTTCCTTGGCCCTCAGACCGACGTCGCGTCTGACCCCCGCTGGACGCGCTTCTCCGGTACCTTCGGTGAAGACCCCGCACTTTCCCGTGATACCTGCAAGGCCTTCATCGACGGCATGCAGTCCACGACCGATGACAACGGAAACGATGTTGGCTGGGGCAAGGACTCGGTTGCCGCTATGGTCAAGCACTGGCCGGCGGAGGCCCCCGGCGAGGGTGGCCGAGAGGGTCACAAGGATGGCGGCAAGTTCGCCATCTATCCCGGCAAGAACTTTGAGGCATGCATGATTCCGTTCGTGGATGGTGCCTTCAAACTCGATGGTAAGACCGGCACCGCGTCATCTGTCATGACCTCCTACACCATCGCGTTCGACCAGGACAACGAGTATGGCGAGCTGGTTGGCTCTGGCTTCTCGAAGTACAAGGTCACCGAGCTTCTCCGCGATCGCTTTGGCTTTGCCGGCTCTGCGTGCACCGACTGGGCGGTGCTTAACGATCCGGGCGCAGGTATGGCTACCTGCTGGGGTCTTGAGGACACAAGTGTCTGGACGCCCGCAAAGCGCGCCTCGAAGTCTGTCTCCGTCGGTGTCGACCAGATGGGCGGCTGCAACGACCCCACGCTGCTTGTCTCCGCTTATAACGACATGAAGGAAGAGCTTGGCGAGGATAAGGCAAACGAGAACTTTAAGAATTCCGCCAAGCGTCTGCTTCTGAGCTACTTCAACACCGGCATCTTTGAGGATCCCTACATTGACGTTGACGCTACTCGTTCCGAGGTCGACAAGGGCGACGACGCCACTAAGGAAGAGGCTCTCTCCGACCAGGTCAAGGGCATCGTTATGCTCAAGAACCACGGCAACGTCATCAAGGCTGGTTCCGAGAGCGCAAAGCCCAAGGTCTACGTCCCCATGCGATTCTCGAAGTCTTACCGCGCTGCCGGTTTCATGGGCGGATGGTCGGAGACCCCGTCGGCGTGCGAGCTTCCGCTGTCTGATGGAACACTCAAGAAGTACTTCGACGTTGTTACCGATACGCTTGCCGATACTCTCACCGGTCCCGTTAACGAGAAGACCGGCAACGCCACTCCCACGCTTGATGACCTCACGAGGCTTACCGCTTCTGACATCGCTGACGTCGATTATGTCCTCGTTTGCGCCAAGGCACCGAGCAACGCAGATCCCAGGTCCTCTCAGGACGAGGACGGCAACTATGTGCCGCTCTCTCTCCAGTATCGCCCCTATACTGCGGACTCCGAGTACGTGCGCCAGACCTCGATTGCCGGTGACCCTGCTGATGGATCCAAGTGGGCAGAGCATGAGTCTGCGAAGGGCGTCGAGATTGAGAACCGCAGCTACTATGGCAGGAGCTCCAATATCACCAACGAGTACCAGCTCGACCAGATCCTTGAGGCAGCTGCGCTCGCCAAGGAGGCCGGCAAGCCCTGCATCGTGATTCTCGATATCACGCAGCCCATGTGCGTCCACGAGTTCGAGTCCGAGGTTGACGCCATTCTCGTCTCTATGTCCGGCTCTACAGAGGCGGCTTGCCGTATTGTCGCCGGTCTTGATGAGCCCTCTGGCCTGCTCCCGATGCAGATGCCTAAGGATATGGTTGACGTCGAGAAGCAGCTTGAGGACATCTCTCGTGACATGGAGTGCTACACCGACGTAGACGGCAACACCTACGACTTTGCCTTTGGTCTGAACTACTCTGGCCAGATTTCGGATGATCGTACGAAGAAGTACGGCGTTGATCCGCTGACCAAGCTGGCCGACTAGTCCCACCCTCCCTGCTCGACCGCACTCTCCCGGCGGTCGAGCAGGTCCCTTTTGAGACAAAGGGAAACTCCCTTTGTCTTATCGTAGGGACGCGTCATTCTTCCTCCTATATCCCAGCGCGTCCCAGCGAGCGGGGTCGGCACTGCGCCGGCCCCGGTTCGTGTTTCTCGGCATGCCACAGCTGCGGAAATGCCCCTTCAGGCGAGAAAACGACGCCCGAAGGGCCGTTATTGAAGCAACCGCGTACGAAATGGCCCCTCCGGCGCCAGATTGACGCCGGAGCGAGTGTTTCCTACGCCTACGCTGTCGAGATGCGCTTCCCGGCGCCGTCATCGCCCCACCCATCCGCTATGATGTCGCGCGGACAACATTCGCGTCACACGTAGGGATCACATATGAGCACCGTTTCACCCAAGTCTCCGGCGCAGCGCCGCCGCGGACTCTTCGCTAGTTTTCTCGGCTACTACGCAGGTCAGATGCACCTCTTCATCGCAGACATCGTCTGCGCCATCGTCGTCGCCGGCATCGACCTCGCCTTCCCGCAGATCCTCCGCACGCTCACGGGTGGCCTCTTCCGCCAGGGTTCGGATGCCATCACATCCGCCCTCGTCTACCTTCTCGTGGGCTTTGTCGTCATGTACGCCGTGCGCTTTGGTTGCCGCTACTTTGTGGCCTACTGGGGCCATGTCATGGGCGCGCGCATGGAGAGCCGCATGCGCGAGGACCTCTTCGACGCCTACGAGCGTATGAGCCTCTCGTTCTTTGACCGCAACAAGTCCGGCGACCTCATGAGCCGCCTGGTGAGCGACCTCTTCGACATCTCCGAGGCGGCCCACCACGGACCCGAGTTCTTGCTCATCGGCTTCATCGAGGTCGTGGGTTCGTTTGTGATCCTGTCGTTTATCAACGTGCCGCTCACCGTCTGCCTGGGCGTTGTTCTCGCCATTCTCGTCATCTACAACCTGCGGGCAAACCTCCAGATGAAGGCCGTCTTTCGCGAGAACCGCGTGCGCATCTCCAACGTGAACTCGCGTCTGGAGGACAGCCTTGCCGGCGTCCGTGTGGTCAAGAGCTTCGCCGCCGAGGACGTTGAGCGCGAAAAGTTCCGCGAGAGCAACGAGGCATACCTCGACTCGAAGGTGCGCATGTATCGCGCCATGGGCCGCTACCAGGCGGGCATTGCCGCGCTCATGGGCATCCTCTACACGCTCATCGTGGTGATGGGCGGCTGGCTCATCGCCCAGGGGCAGATGGAGGCCACGGACCTTGCCACCTACGCCCTGTACATCTCGCTCTTCACCACACCCATCGAGAACATCCTCAACTTCACCGAGACCTTCCAGAAGGCCATTGCGGGCTTCCGACGCTTCAAGGAGATGGTCGACTCCCAGCCCGAGATTGAGGACGCCCCCGGCGCGTCGGCGCTCAAGGTGACCAAGGGTGCTATCTCCTACCACGACGTCCACTTTGCGTACGACAGCGGGGACGGCGAGGGCGCGGGCGAGAACCCCGAGGTCATTCGTGGCCTCAACCTGGACATTCGCCCCGGCGAGACCATTGCCCTGGTGGGCGCGTCCGGCGGCGGCAAGTCCACCACCTGCGCGCTTCTCCCACGCTTCTACGACGTGGACTCTGGCTCCATCACCATCGACGGGCAGGACGTGCGCTCTGTTACCCAGCGAAGCTTGCGCGAGGCCATCGGCATCGTCCAGCAGGAGGTCTACCTCTTTGACGGGACCATCGCCGAGAACATTGCCTACGGCAACCCGCGCGCGACCATGGCACAGATAGAGCAGGCTGCCGAGAAGGCCAACATCGCCGAGTTCATCGAGACGCTGCCCGACGGCTACGAGACCCAGGTGGGGGAGAGGGGCACCCGCCTCTCGGGCGGGCAGAAGCAGCGCATTGCCATCGCGCGCGTCTTTCTCAAGGACCCGAAGATCCTCATCCTGGACGAGGCCACCTCTGCCTTGGACAACGAGTCCGAGCACGCGGTGCAGGAGTCGCTCGCCGAGCTCTCGCGCGGGCGCACGACCATCGTGATCGCGCATCGCCTCTCTACCATCAAGGATGCCGACGAAATCGCGACAATCGACGCCGGGCGCGTGGTTGAGCGCGGGACGCATGAGGAACTTCTCGCACGTGGCGGCACCTATGCGCGGTACTACCGCATGCAGTTCGAGGGCGCGCGAGCCTAGGGCGGCGCGGGGAGCGGAGCGGCGCGGCGCGGCGCCGGAGCGGCGAGCGGCGTCGAGGAGGTGCGCGCGGCGCTGGCCTTCTCGGCCATGCCGCGGGATTTCGCCGGTTAGGAAAAATCCGAACGATTAGGGCCCTTTAAATGGCGAGATTGCGCGGCATCGCGATAATGCCGCGGATTCCGAACGGTTAGGCCGCCCTAACCGTTCGAGAAATTCCTAAACGGCGAAATGGCGCGGCATTGAAGCGCCGGTGGCGGTAATCCGCCTTCCGGCGAGAAATCGGCGCCGGAAGAGCCATTTTGTACGCACTTGCTGCGATAACGTGCGCTCGGGCGCCAAATCGACGCCGGAGGGAGCGTTTCCACAGGAAGTGCGTACGAAATCATCGTTCGGGCGTCGTTTTCTCGCCCGAAGGCGCATTTTCGCAGCGAGCGCGCACGTAACCCCTCGCCCCAGCTCCGACGCCACGTCCATCTCGCCCCCCAGAGCCTTTGCCGTTCAACAGGTGTCTGGCATGCGTCCAAGTTCATGCAAACGGGTAGAATGTCGGCGTACGTGTGGTGCGCCGTGTCCCTAGGCAGTCCCCAAGGGAGCGTCGCAAGAGAAGGGACACAAGATGAGTCCTCTGGACATCGCCCTCGTCGTGCTTGTTATCGTGGCCATCTGGGCCGTGGTCGAGCTTGCGCTTACCATCCGCAAGGCGCGCGCTTCCGTCGACGAGGTCACTACTTCGGCAAACGAGACCATCGCGCAGGTGCAGCCCATCATTGCCAAGGTCGACGGCATGGTCGACGACCTCGACCCCGCCATGAAGCAGGTCAACCCGCTCCTCGTCAAGGCTGGCGAGACCATCGATGGGGCCACCCAGAGCCTCGATAGCCTCAACAGCATCCTGGGTGACGTCTCCACGGTCACAGGCACCGCCTCTGCCGTGACTGATACGGTGAGCAAGGGCGTTGCCGGCGCCGCCGGTGCCGTTGCAGGAGCAGTCTCCAAGCTCGTGGGCAAGGGCGAGGCGCCCCAGGCGCGCCTTGAGGACGCAGCGGGCAAGGAAGGCGAGAAGGCCGAGGAGAACGCCGCGCCCGCCCCGCAGCACACTACCGCGTATGTGACCTACGCGCCGGTCGAGGCCGAGAAGACCGCATCCGCCGCAGACCCCGCACCCGCTGCGGACACCGATTCCGCCGCAGAGAAGCAGCCCCACAAGCCCAAGCACGCCGCACCCGTCTCCACCACGGAGGCCGCGGCAGATGGCGAGGAGAACAATGCCTAGCACCAGTATCGTCAAGCTCAGCGTTCCCGCGGAGGCGCGCTTCGCCCGAGCAGTTCGCATGACCGCCTCCAACCTCGCCGTCTGCTGCGACATGAGCGTGGACGACGTCGAGGACGTGCGCATGGCCGCCGAGGAGGGCTTTGTCTACGCCTGCGCGACCAGGCCCGCCACCTGCGACATCGTCTTTGGCCTTGCGCCGGACGGCATGACTGCCGACTTCTCCCTCGGCGACGAAGACCCTGACGAGGCCACAGATCCCTCCGGCGAGCCGCAGCCCATCGACCTGGTTGAGGTCCTTCTCGGCGCCGTGTGCGACGACTTCAGCATCTCGGAGGACGGTCGCACGCTGCACCTCTCCAAGCGAATGGACGTGAAGAATGCCTAGCGCCAGCACCACGAACGCGCAGGAGACCGCGAACACGCCAAACGCCGCGAATGCGCCCAGCACGCAGGAGACCGAGGAGGAGCGCGCCGTACGCGAGGCGTCGGAGGCGCGTGCCGAGAGGGCCCGCCACCGCTCGCTTCACCGCACGCCAAAGGGGAAGGCCGCCTGGGACAAGGACCGCACGCGCGAGCTCTTCCGCCAGTACAAGGCCACGGGAGACCCCGAGGTACGCGACCAGCTTATCGTGAGCCACCTCAACCTGGTCCGCTTCCTCGCGTCCAAGTTCAAGAACAGGGGAGAACCCCTGGACGACCTCATCCAGGTGGGTACCATCGGCCTCATCAAGGCCATCGACCGCTTCGACCCGTCGCGAGGCCTCGAGTTCACCACCTACGCCACGCCAACCATCCTGGGCGAGATAAAGCGTCACTTCCGCGACAAGGGCTGGTCGGTCCGCGTGCCAAGGCGTCTGCAGGAGCTCTCTGCCAAGGTCAACCAGGCAAACGACGAGCTTACCAACGAGCTCTCGCGCAGCCCCTCCGTCGAGGAGATTGCCAAGCGCGTGGGCGCAAGCGTCGACGACGTCCTCGAGGCCATGGAGTCCTCGAGCGCCTATAGCTCGGTGCCGCTCGAGGGAGGCGGCTCCTCGGATGACGATGATGCCCCCTCGGTCATCGACCACTACGCCACCGAGGACGAGAGCCTTGCCGCCTCGGACGACCGTATCGTCCTCGAGGATGCCATCAGGGACTTCTCGCCGCGCGAGAAGGACGTCATCCGCATGCGTTTCTTCGAAGGCATGACGCAGGTCGAGATTGCCGAGCGCCTGGGCATCTCGCAGGTGCAGGTCTCGCGCCTCCTTCGCCGCACGCTCCGCCGCGTGCAAGAGAAGATCGACCCAGAGGGCCTTATGAGCAAGTAGCGTCATCTGCGGCGCCGGGGCTTCGGCTCCGGTGCCGTTTTTTGTGTGGCAGCCGCGCGGTTCTCGTCCGTCCTTTGCTCCCAACGGCCATAACACCCCACCTTGCTACAATGAGGTGCTCGAAAACGAGGGGAGATGCCGGTGGGGAACAAGGACGCTGACGAGAAGTACGCCACCTGGCGCAGGCGGCTGGTGATCGCCTGGGCGATCGTCGGTGCCATTGCGGTCTTCGTGCTTGCGGTCCGAGGCCTCTCGCTGATCGGGGACGCCGTGGAGCTTCTGCTCATGGGCATCGTGATCGGCTTCATCTGCAGCCCCATCACCAACGCGCTCGAGGACTCCCGCGTCCCAAGGGCGCTTGCCGCGCTCGTCTCGCTGCTCGTGGTCCTTGCGGTCCTCGCCGCCGTCATAGTGGTTCTCGGCGGAACCTTCGTCCAGCAGTCGGTCGAGGTGCTGCGCCAGGTCCCAACCTACCTGCGCAGCATTCAGGACGCCCTCTCGGGCTTCTGGGAGAGCTACGGCAGCTCGGACAACGAGCAGCTCCAGAACATGGTGAACTCGCTGGTCCAGACCGTCTCCTCCGCCAGCAGCTCCATGGCCTCGGACACGGTGCGCCAGCTCTCCAACGGCGCCGTCTCGGGGCTCTTCGACACCGTGGACGGCCTCGTGAACTTCTTCCTGGCGCTCATCCTCGCGTACTGGTTTGCCAAGGACTACCCCGTGATCGTGCGCGAGCTTGCCGTGGTCGCCGGCCCCTCCCGCAAGGACGACATGACGCTGCTTCTCGCCGTCATGAGCCGCTCCATGGGCGGCTACATGCGCGGCCAGCTCATCTGCTCAATTATCAACGGCGTCGCCGTGTGGGTGGGGCTTGGGCTTCTCGGCCATCCCTATGCGGGCCTTGTCGCCATCATCACGTTCTTCATGCACTTCGTTCCCGTGATTGGGCCCTTCGTCTCGGCGGCCCTCGCCACGCTGCTCGCCCTCTTCGAGAGCCCCTGGCTCGCGCTTTGGTCCCTCGTGGTTATGGTCATCGCGGCAAACGTGACTGACAACGTGATCTCGCCTCTCATCATGCGCTCGGCAGTCAAGATCCATCCCGTCCTCTCGATCGTGGGCATCGTGATAGGCAACTGCCTGGGCGGCATCGTTGGCATGGTCCTCGCCATCCCGCTCACCGCTGCCATCCGCGGCGTCTTCGTCTACTACTTCGAGACGCGCACCAAGCGTCAGCTGGTCTCGGAGGACGGAGCGCTCTTCCAGAGCACGCCGCATCGTGACGCCCAAGGCAACGTGGAGGCCGTCTTTGACGCCCTTGATGACGAGAAGTTCTTCGAGAGCACCCGTCTCGTGACCTCCTCTGCGTGGTCCCGTGCTCGCAGGGCGACAAAAAACGCAAGCAATGACCATGAAAACGCTGTGTACACGGCAGATATGAGTAAAAATAGGAACGTTGCAACCAACAGGCAGGACGGTGACGGCTCCGGCCCAGCGGCCGATTCCGCAGCACCGTCCACAGACGAGGAGAGACATGAGCGCGTCTGACTACAAGACCATGACCACGGCAGAGATCCGCGAGGACTTCCTCAAGTTCTTCGAAGGCAAGGGCTGCAAGCTCTACCCGTCCTCCTCGCTCGTGCCGGATGACCCTTCGCTGCTTCTTGCAAACGCTGGCATGAACCAGTTCAAGGAGTACTACCAGGGCACCAAGACCATGAAGGAGATCGGTGCCTGCTCCTGCCAGAAGTGCCTGCGCACCAACGACATCGACAACATTGGCGACGCGCGCCACCTCTCGTTCTTCGAGATGCTCGGCAACTTCTCGTTTGGCGGCTACACCAAGGCCAACGCCATCGAGTGGGCCTACGAGTTCATCACGTCGCCCGAGCACCTGGGCCTGCCCAAGGACCGCCTCTACATGACCGTCTTCAAGGACGACGAGGAGGCCATCGAGCTCTGGCACAAGCAGGGCGTCCCCTACGACCACATCTCGCGCCTGGGCGAGGAGGACAACTTCTGGGCCGCCGGCCCCACCGGCCCCTGCGGCCCCTGCTCCGAGATCTACTTTGACCAGGGTCCCGAGTTTGAGGGCGAGAAGCCCGGCGACGACGGTGACCGCTACCTCGAGTTCTGGAACCTCGTCTTCACGCAGTATGACCGCCAGGAGGACGGCTCCATGCCGGAGCTGCCGCACCGCAACATCGACACGGGCATGGGCCTCGAGCGCATCGCGGCCATCATGCAGCACGAGGGCTCCAACTACGAGGGCGACATCCTGCGCTCCCTCATCGGCGTGGGCGAGGGCCTCGCGGGCGTGCGCTACCACGAGTCTCCTACCACCGACAAGAGCCTGCGCATCGTGGCCGACCACTCCCGCGCCGTCACGTTCATGATTGGGGACGGCATCCTGCCCTCCAACGAGGGCCGCGGCTACGTGCTGCGCCGCCTGCTCCGTCGCGCCGTCTACCACGGCCGCCTCATGGGCATCAAGGGCCAGTTCCTCACCACCTACGCACACGAGGTCACGCGCCTTCTCGGTGATACCTACCCCGAGCTCGTTGAGCAGCAGGCGCTGATTGACGGCATCATCAACGCCGAGGAGGAGCGCTTTGGCGCAACCCTCGACAACGGCGAGGAGCAGCTCAAGGCCGAGCTCTCTCGTCTGGGCGAGGGCGAGCCCCTCTCGGGCGAGGTCGCCTTCACCCTGCACGACACCTACGGCTTCCCCATCGACCTCACGCGCGAGATCGCTGGCGCATCCGGCCACTCCGTCGACATGGACGCCTTCGATGCCGCCATGGAGGCCCAGCGCGAGCGTGCCCGCGCTACGGCCAACCGCGATGCCTGGGGCAAGGCAAACAACGTCTGGGTTGCCCTCTCCGATAGCCTTCCCGCGACCGAGTTCGATGGCTACGATCACGACGAGCTCTCCGGCTGCGAGGTTGTGGCCATCGTGCGTGACGGCGAGTCTGTCCAGGAGGCGGCGACGGGCGACCAGGTTGAGCTCGTGCTCGACCGCACACCGTTCTACGGCGAGATGGGCGGCCAGGTGGGCGACACCGGCATCGTGGGTCCTGCGCGCGTCACCAACACGCTGCACCACGAGGGCGGCCTTGTGGGCCACGTGGCCGAGGTCACCGATGGCGCCGTCTCTGTGGGCGATCGCGTGACCGCTGTGGTCGACCACGGCCGCCGCGAGCTCATCCGTCGCAACCACACCGCGACGCACCTGCTCGACGCCGCCCTCAAGAAGGTCCTTGGTGACCACGTGAGCCAGGCCGGCTCGCTTGTGGCCCCCGACCGTCTGCGCTTTGACTTCACGCACTTCGAGGCCATGACAACTGACGAGCTCGAGCGCGTCGAGGGTATGGTCAACGCCGAGATCTTCGCGGCCGAGCCCATCGTGACCGAGGTCATGGGCATCGACGAGGCCAAGGCTTCGGGTGCCGTGGCGCTCTTTGGCGAGAAGTACGGCGAGCGCGTGCGCGTGGTCTCCACGGGCAGCTCTGACAAGCCTTTCTCGCGCGAGCTCTGCGGCGGCACTCACGCCCGCAACACCGCGGACCTTGGCATCTTCAAGATCGTCTCCGAGAGCTCCGTTGGCTCCAACGCCCGACGCATCGAGGCCGTGACCTCGATGGGCGCCATCGAGTACGTGGACGAGAGACTCGCCCTTATGGACCAGGCGGCGGCAACGCTCAAGTGCCGTCCCGCCGACCTCCCCGAGCGCGTCTCCCAGATGCGCGACGAGCTTCGCGAGGCCAAGCGCAACATTGGCGTGGCCAAGGGCTCTGCCTCGGGCGACGTTGTGGCCGCCGCGCTGCGCAACGCCAAGGACCTTGGTGCCTACCGCTGCGTCTTCACCAAGCTCGACGGCATCTCCGGCAAGGACCTGCGCTCCGTCTGGGATTCCATCCGCGATGGCGCCAAGGGCGAGCCCATTGCCTGCGTTGTGGCCTCCACCATGCCCGACGGCAAGGTGGCGCTTCTCGCCGCCGGCACCGAGTCTGCGGTTGCTGCGGGCTTCTCGGCGGGCAACATCATCAAGCAGATTGCCGGCTTTGTGGGCGGCCGTGGCGGCGGCAGGCCCAACATGGCGCAGGCCGGCGGCTCTGACGCCTCTGGTGTCGCCGCTGCCCTGGACGCGGCCAAGGCTGCCCTGGGGGCATAGGTGCGGGCCCTGGCGCTCGATATTGGCGAGACACGCGTCGGCGTGGCGGTGAGCGACCCACAGGGTCGCATCGCCACGCCGGTGTGCGTACTTCCTGCGGCCGAGGTCTTCTCGGTCGCACGCAGCTTCCGCAGGGTGCTCGAGGACTGGGAGCCCGAGGTACTTGTCTGCGGACGCCCGCTTACCATGGCGGGGGAGGAGGGGCCCCAGGCCGCGCGTGTCCGCGCGGTGGCAGAGCACATCTCTGCAGCCACAGGCCTGCCCCTCGAGTTTGAGGATGAGAGGCTCTCTTCAGCGGAGGCCAAGCGCATTTTGCGCGAGCAGGGACTCTCCGAGAAGTCTATGCGCGGCAAGGTAGACATGGTCGCCGCGTCGCTCTTCCTGCAGGCTTGGCTTGATGCTCGGCAGGCGTGACCAACGGTCTGAGAGGCAAACGACATGCCCACGAACAACCAGAACAACGAGAAGCCCCATCGTCGCGCGGCGCACTTCCGCACGCCCGATGCGACTCAGCAGGGAACGGGCAGCACCCCGCGCATTCAGGCGAAGGTTGCCCCGGTTCAGGGCCGTCCCGCGAGTCATGCGGGCGGTTCCTCTCATATGGGCGCGGCACACCATACCGGTACGGCGCAACGCATGAGCTCGCCTGCACCGGGGTCCACTGGTGCCATTGGAGGCACGACGAGCCATCTCTCCGCGCGCACCGCCGCGGCAACCAAGCGCGCCCGGAGCCAGAGCCCGCAGCGGCGAGGCTCCGGTGGCGGCCGCGGCAACGGCCCCAAGGGCATCGCCGTGGTCGTGGCGGTTCTCGCCGGTGTCGCCGCGTTTGTCGCGCTGTTCTTTGTCCTTGTGCTGCCCAGGCTCACTCAGGGCTCCAGCTCCAACGAGCCGCAGGTCGCGGCCGGCCAGGAGGTCGAGGTCACCATCCCCGACGGCTCGAGCACCGCGAGCATCGCCTCTATCCTCCAGCAGGCGGGCGTCATCTCCGATACCTCGAGCTTTGTCCAGGAGGTCCAGAAGCAAAACGCTGAGCAGAAGCTCAAGAGTGGCACGTACTCGCTGCTCACGGGCTCGAGCACAACCAACGTGATAGACCAGCTCGTGGCTGGCCCCAACTCCACGGCTTCTACCCTGCAGGTGCCCGAGGGCTACACGGTGGCGCAGGTGGCCTCGCTTGTGGAGGAGAAGTTTGGCATTTCCTCGAGCGACTTCATCGCCCAGGCAAAGGCATCAAACTACGTGGCCGACTATCCCTTCCTCTCCGAGGCGGCAAACGACTCGCTCGAGGGCTTCCTCTTCCCCAAGACCTATGACTTTGCGGGCCAGACCGTCACGGCGGACTCGATCATCCGCGCTATGCTCAGCCAGTATCAGACCGAGATTGCCACGCTCGACCTCGACACCGCGCGCCAGACGCTCCAGTCGCGCTACGGCACGTCGTTTACCAACTACGACATCCTCACCATGGCCTCCATCATCGAGAAGGAAGCCCTGACAGACGATGACCGCTCGCTCATCTCGTCGGTCTTCTACAACCGCATTGCCGCAAGCATGCCGCTTCAGAGCGACGCGACGCTTGCCTACACGCTGGGCCGTGAGGTCACCGCGGACGACCTCACGCAGGACGGCCCCTACAACACCTACACCAACATGGGGCTCACGCCCACGCCCATCTGCAACCCAGGCCTTGCCTCGCTCACGGCTGCCGCCAACCCGCAGGACACGGGCTACTACTACTTCTACATCACAAGCTCGGTGCACGCTTTCTCCGAGACCTACGAGCAGCACCAGCAGGTCATAGCCCAGAACTCCGGGGCGTGAGTGCCATGTCGCTTGGGTCCTTCTCGCCCTTCCGCGCCACGCGCTACGTTTCCTCGGTCGACCTCATCGACGTTGACGCGCTGGCTGCTACCGGCGTGCGCCTGGTGCTTCTCGACCGCGACAACACCTGCATACCCAGGGATACGCACGTGGCGCCGCCTGCCGTCAAGGCGTGGCTCGACCGCCTGCGCGCTGCGGGCATAGCCACGTGCCTGCTCTCGAACAACTTCCACTCGACGGAGGTCGCCGCCTCCGCGTGCGAGCTGGGCTGCCCCGTGGTGGATCACGCCATGAAGCCTGCGCCCTTCTCGGCCTGGGTTGCCATGGCGCGCATGGGCGTGGGTCCCGAGCAGACAGTCATAGTGGGCGACCAGGTCTTTACCGACATCCTTGCCGGCAACCTCGCAGGTGTGCGCACCATCCTGGTGCGTCCGCAGTCGCGCCGCGACCTCTGGTACACGCAGATATTTCGCCTGGGGGAGGCGCTCGTTCTGCGCGGTGTCGAGTTCGAGGGCAAGACCAGCAGTCTGACTGGCCGCAGCGACGGGTGATAGAATCTAGCCCGTCAGGTACGCACGGGAGCAAGGAAGAGCGAGTTTTGGGCGAGGGTTACGTCATCCACGAGGGCTGCGACCACATTTTCTTCGTGGGGTTTCTTGGCGCAGGCAAGTCTACCCTCGCACGCAACCTGGGCAAGCTCTTCTGCCGGCCCTACGTGGACACCGACCAGCTGGTTGAGCGCGCCCTGGGCATGAGTGTGTGTGACGTGTTTGCCTCGCGTGGCGAGGAGGGCTTTCGCGACGAGGAGACCAAGGTCCTGGAGGGCCTTGCCTCTCGTAAGTCGCTGCTTGTGAGCTGTGGCGGGGGAGTGGTCGAGAGGGCCGAGAACTGCGAGCTCATGCACCGCATGGGCGTGGTGGTCTACCTTGACGGGGATCTCTCGGATTCGCTGCGCCAGATGCGGTGTCCGGAACGCCGCCCGGACCTGGGTGACATCTCGCACGCGAAGGCGCTCTTCTGGCACCGTCGCCCGCTCTACCAACAGACGGCCGACATCACCATCGACATTCGAAACAGGACCTTCGAGCAGGTGGCCAGCGAGTCCGGCCAGCTGCTCTGGGAGAGGGGGCTATTGTGAGCGAGGACACCCAGGTAGCAGATACTGAGAAGGACGCGGAGAAGCCCGAGCTCAAGGACGCCAAGAACGTGGCGCCTACAGCGGATGCGGCACCTGCGGCGGAGGCTGCTGCGGAGGCCGAGCCCGCAGACGAGGCCCCGCTGCGCATCCGTGCGAAGCGTCAGTGGGTCAATCTCCGTGGCAACTCCCTCGACGCCCGCGTGGGTGACGACCTCGTGGGTACCATGGGCAACGACCTGCGCGCCTACGTGGGCAAGCCCCGCGCGGCCGTGCTTGCGTCCGTTCCAGAAGCGCCCGCAGACGTTGTTGAGGCAATACGCCGCGACCTTGCCGACGTGGGCTTCCACGTTCACCAGCTCGACCTTCCGTCCGGCCCTGAGGCCTCCTCGACGGCGGCCCTCGAGGCGGTGTACGAGGGACTTGCAGAGACTGGCGCAACCGCTGACGACGTGGCGGTTGCCGTGGGTGGCGTGCGAGCCCTCTCCACGGCGTCGTTTGCCTGCCGCACCTGGTGCGGGGGCCTGACGCTCGCGCAGGTTCCCCTCGACCCCACCACCGCGCTTCTCGCTGGCGTGACCCCGCTCGCGCTGGACCTTCCCGGCGCCGACCAGATGGTCACGCAGGACGGCAGTGCGCGCTATGTCTACTGCGACCTAGACGTGGTTGACGCCACGCGCACCGACGAGGCAGCCCTTCTCGCCCGTGCGCTCTTTGTGACCAGCGCCATGGCAGACTCCGACAAGTCCTTTGGTCGACTCTTCGACCGCGCCAACGACATTGCCGCGCTTGACCGCGCTGCCATCTGCGACCAGATGGTCGATTGCATGAAGAGCCGCGGCAAGGTCATCTCGTCAACCTCGGTGGCCGTGCGCCAGTCCATTGGTTACGGCACCACGTTCGTGCGTGCGCTTCGTCCCTTGGTGGAGGAGGGCGTGCCCTCTTCGACTCTGCTTGCCGAGGCCATGCGCTTCTCGGCGCGCCTTTCCGTGGCGCAGGGCGGCCTTTCGGTCGACGACATGCTCACGCAGGACGAGCTGCTCGACCGCCTGGGCCTGGGCTACGTGGAGTGCGCGGTCGACCCTACGGCTATGGCCGCTGCTCTCAAGGCCGAGCGCTTCCGCCGTTCAAACAAGTTCATGCTGGAGCTCCCGCGCTCGCTTGGCCGCGTGCGCCTCGCTGCCGTCGAGGATGACCAACTTGCCGAGCACACCGCCGCGTGGTGCTCCTCGCGATAGATCGGTTCTACCCGCGCCGCCTGCCTATGTGCGGGCGGCGTCACACGTCACTACTGTCCGCATTGCAAGGGAGAAGAGAGAAACATGGCAGATGCACACGCCTGCGCCGCACGCGTCGAGAGGTTTCGCGCGCTCATGGCCGAGAGGGGCTACGACGCGGTGATTCTTCGCAACAACCCCGACCTGCGCTGGCTCACTGGTGCCGAGCGCACCTTTGACGACGAGGTGGCCCACACCGCCTTCGTGACCGCCGATGGGCTTTGGCTCCACACCGATTCTCGCTACTTTGGCACCTTCCAGAGCCGCCTTGGGGCAGACACCTCCTGGAAGCTTGACATGGACATCGTGACCCCTGCCTGGTGGGCGGCGCAGCGCATCCGCGAGACGCGCTCGCGTGTGGTTGCCGTCGAGGACACCTGCGACCTGGCCTTCTTTGATGCGCTGGGCGAGGAGTGCGCCAAGGCGTCTGTGGCCGTCCTCACGCCGCGCCTTCACGGTGACATCGCCAACCTGCGCATCGTGAAGGATGCCGAGGAGGTCGAGCTCATGCGCCACGCGCAGTCGATCACCGACGCGGCTTTCGAGCACATCTGCGGCTACATCAAGCCCGGCCTCACCGAGCAGCAGGTCCGCGCCGAGCTGGAGGGCTGGATGCTCTCGAACGGTGCCGACTCGCTCTCCTTTGACTCGATCATCGCCTCCGGCCCCAACGGTGCCAACCCCCACGCCCAGCCCGGCGAGCGCGTGATCCAGCGCGGCGACATGATCGTGATGGACTACGGCGCCGGCTACCACGATTACCACTCCGACATGACGCGCACGGTCTGTGTGGGTGAGCCCAGCGATCTTCAGCGCAAGGTCTACGAGGCAACGCGTGCGGCGAACGAGGCCTGTGAGGCAGCTATTCACGCGGGCGTCATTGGCCGCGAGATCCATGAGCTTGCGCACAAGGTCATCTGCGAGGCTGGCTTCCCCGAGTACTGCTTCGTGCACGGCCTTGGCCACGGCGTGGGTCTGGAGATTCACGAGCAGCCTATGTTCAACATGAGGAACGACAAGCCCATCCCCGCTGGCTCGGTGATCACCGTGGAGCCGGGTACGTACCTGCCTGGGCAGTTTGGCGTGCGCGTGGAGGACTTTGGTATCGTCACCGAGAACGGCTACGAGGTCTTCACCCAGTCGCCCCACGAGCTGGTGTGCATCCCCTGCTAGCAGGGGAGCGCTCGCGTTTGCTTGCGCCCTTGGCTCTCCGGTGGTAGTGCGCTGTCGCCGGAGAGCCGTTTTTCTCGCCATATGCAACAAAGACGCCCTTCCGGAGACAAATGTCGCCGGAAGGGCGATTTTGATTCAGACGAGAAACGCTATGGGCCCCTCGGGCGCCAAAATGGCGCGTGGGCGGTAGCTGGTCGCGTCGCTGGCCTTTCTCTATTCTCCGTTCGCGGCACGCAAATCGGTGAACGGCGTTAGGAGAAAAACCTACGTTGACCTTGGGATTCTCGTTATTTTTCTCGCAAGAGACCCAGCGATGGATACCGTTCACCAACTTGTATGAACGACTTTTGCCTTCAGGTCGTAGTATTCAGGCCGGTAAGTAGCTTGACAAACAAAGTTGCTCGACCAAGTCGAATTTTCTAAACAACGATATTTCCCACATACGAAAGTCTTCCATGTCCTATAATGTGAAGCCGGTGTGAACGAGGCATGAAGGATGGGAGAAGAAAGCATGAACGCCTCTTCACATTTGACGCGTTATCTGTTGGCGGTACGAGATATGCGTAAGGAGGAAGAATGGTCAGTATCGTTCTAGCCAGCCACGGCAAGTTCGCCGAGGGGATCATGGAATCCGGCCAGATGATCTTTGGGCCGCAGAAGGATGTCGCTGCTGTGACCCTGACCCCCGACATGGGTCCCGATGACCTCAAGGCGAAGCTGAAGGATGCCGTCGCATCGTTCGATGAGCAGGAGCACGTGCTCTTCTTCGTCGACCTTTGGGGCGCCACTCCATTCAACCAGGTCAACGGCCTGCTTGCGAGCGAGGGCCACGAGGACTGGGTCATGGTGACGGGTCTCAACCTGCCCATGCTCATCCAGGCCTACGGTGATCGCATGAGTGAGGAAACCGCGGCTGCCATCGCCAAGGACGTCTTCACCGAGGCAAAGAACGGCATTCGCATCAAGCCCGAGGAGCTCGAGCCCAAGGAGGCTGCTCCCGCAGCTGCCGCAGCGGCTACTGCAGTGCCCGCGGGCGCCATTCCGGAGGGGACGGTCATCGGCGACGGGCACATCAAGATCGTGTTCGCGCGCGTCGACACCCGTCTGCTCCACGGCCAGGTTGCAACCACCTGGACCAAGGCGGCCAACCCCGACCGCATCATTGTCTGCTCCGACGGCGTTGCCTCGGACCAGCTCCGCAAGACCATGATCATCCAGGCGGCCCCTCCAGGAGTCCACGTGCACGTGGTTCCCATCAAGAAGATCTGCGAGATCGCGAAGGACCCCCGCTTTGGCAACACGCATGCCATGCTCCTCTTCGAGACCCCGCAGGACGCCCTCCGCGCCATTGAGGGCGGTGTGCCCGTCAAGAAGCTCAACCTTGGCTCCATGGCTCACTCCGTGGGCAAGGTCGTCGTGACCAACGCCCTCGCCATGGACCAGGACGATGTTGACACCCTCGAGAAGATCAAGTCCAAGGGCGTCGAGTTCGACATCCGCAAGGTCCCGGCCGACAAGGCGGAGTCCTACGACGCCGTCATCAAGAAGGCTAAGGACGAGCTTGCCGCGCAGGCAGCCAACAAGTAGGGATAAGGAGGGGTTATGTCACCAATATCAGTCTTGCTCGTGATTATTGTTGCCTTCCTGGCAGGCATGGAGGGCATCCTCGACGAGTGGGAGTTCCACCAGCCTCTGGTCGCATGCACGCTCATTGGCCTTGTGACCGGTCACCCCACGGAGGGAATCCTCCTGGGCGGCTCGCTTCAGATGATTGCCCTTGGTTGGGCCAACATCGGTGCTGCCGTCGCTCCTGATGCGGCTCTCGCTTCCGTCGCCTCCGCCATCCTGATGGTTATCGCCATCAACGGCGGCTCCGACCCCACCGAGGCCATGACCACCTCCATCGCCGTCGCCGTGCCTCTGTCCGTCGCTGGCCTCTTCCTCACCATGGTCTGCCGCACCATCGCAACGGCTATGGTCCACGGTATGGACAAGTGCGCCGAGAATGACGACATGGCCGGCATCGAGCGTTGGCAGATCGTTGCAATCTGCATGCAGGGTGCCCGTATCGCCATCCCGGCCGCGGCCCTCTGCTTCATCCCCGGCGACGCCGTGACCGCGGCCCTCAACGCTATGCCCGCCTGGCTCTCTGGCGGCATGGCAGTTGGCGGCGGCATGGTCTGCTGCGTGGGCTACGCCATGGTCATCAACATGATGGCCACCAAGGAGGTCTGGCCCTTCTTCGCGCTCGGCTTCGTCCTCGCTGCCATCTCCCAGCTCACCCTTATCGCCCTTGGCGTCATCGGTCTCTCCCTGGCCTTCATCTACCTTGGCCTCAAGGAGTACGCCAAGCAGAACGGCGGCTCCGGTGCCGTGGGCTCTGGCGATCCGCTGGGCGACATCATCGACAACTACTAGGCTTGCAAGGGAGTGTGATTAGCAATGGCAGAAGAGATTCAGGAGAAGGGCATCCACCTTACCAAGCAGGATCGCCTTGCGGTCTTCAACCGTCACCAGTACCTGCAGGGCTCGTGGAACTACGAGCGTATGCAGAACGGCGGCTGGTGCTACTCAATGATCCCTGCGATCAAGAAGCTCTATCCCAACAGGGATGACCAGATCGCGGCCCTGAAGCGTCACCTCGAGTTCTACAACACGCACCCGTACGTCTCCGCCCCCGTCATCGGCGTCACCCTCGCCCTCGAGGAGGGCCGCGCCAACGGCGAGCCCATCGACGACGTCACCATCCAGGGCGTCAAGGTAGGTATGATGGGTCCTCTCGCCGGCGTCGGTGACCCCGTCTTCTGGTACACGGTGCGCCCGCTGCTCGGCGCCCTCGGTGCGTCTCTGGCACTGGGCGGCTCCCCGCTCGGCCCCATCCTGTTCTTCGTGCTCTGGAACGTCATCCGCCTTGCCTTCCTCTGGTACACCCAGGAGGCTGGCTACCGCGCTGGTGCCGACATCTCCAAGGACCTCTCGGGCGGCAAGCTCGGCAAGATCACCGAGGGCGCTTCCATCCTCGGTATGTTCGTCATCGGCGCCCTGGTCGAGCGCTGGGTGACCATCAGCTTCAAGCCGGTTGTCTCCACGATTCAGCAGCAGGCCGGTGCCTACATCGATTGGTCGACCATCACCGGCGACGCCGAGGGCATCAAGAACGCCCTTACGCAGTACTCCGCGCTCGGTGCCAACGGCCTTGACCAGATGAAGGTCACCACCCTCCAGCAGAACCTCGACTCGCTGATCCCCGGCCTCGCCGCCGTGGCCCTCACGCTGTTCGTGTGCAAGCTGCTGAAGAAGAACGTCTCGCCGATCGTCATCATCCTCGCCCTCTTTGGCGTGGGTATCCTCGGCCGCCTCATCGGGCTGCTCTAGGGCTCCTTCCCCGATATTTCGGGCGCCGCACTGGCGAGAATGGCGTACGTCGTGGACCGCACCCTGCTAGGCTGGTGGGGTGCGGTCCTGTTTTGTTGGGGCCGCTGCGGCGCAGCCCGTCGCACAGTCGCTGATTCCACGGAATCGAGGAGGGTGCTCCTACATGGCACAGTCTCAGAACACGAAGGTCGACTACACGGACCGGGCGACGAACCTCGACGGGCTTACCTCAGGTGGCAACGTGATGCTGGGCGACGTGGCCTTTGAGTACTACAACGAGAAGAACGTCGAGGACTACATCCAGATTCCCTGGGACGAGGTCGATTATGTCTCGGCGTCGGTTATTGCGAAGAAGACGATTCCCCGCTTCGCCATCTTCGTGAAGGACGGCCGTCACTTTACCTTCTCGACTGGTGACAACAAGGCATGCCTGCGCGCCATCCGCGAGCACGTGCCTGCGGATCACCTTCTGCGCTCGCCTTCCTTTTTCCAGGTTGTTGGGGCCGGCGCCAAGGGGCTGTGGAACAACACCATCGGCCGACTTGGGCACTAGGGCAAGGGGTGAGGCGGCTGACAGAAACGCGCCCTCCGGCGCGAAATGACGCCGCAGCGATGGTTTCCGACGCAATCCCGTACGAGATGCGCCCTCCGGCGCCAGAATGACGCCGGAGCGGCGGTTCCGTACGCACTTGCTGCCAAAACGCGCCTTCGGGCGTCTGTCAAACACCGGGCTGCTCGTGCTCCCTTTTTGCACGTTTTTGGAAGACGCCCCGAGCAGGTCGCGCTGCCGTGCAAAGGCGTCTATACTCTACCGCCGTACGAAAATGCCCGGTGTGCCCGGGCAAGGGAGAAGGAGACCTTTTCGTGGCTACACTTTCCATCACCGATCTCAAGGCCGGCCTTGGCGTCAACATCAAGGGCAAGGATTGCGTTATTCTCGAGGCCCAGCACGTCAAGCCTGGCAAGGGCAACACCTACGTCCGTACCAAGTACCGCGACATCCGTACCGGCCGCGTGAACGAGGAGAACTTCCAGCAGTCCGCCAAGTTCGAGAGCGTCGACATGCGTACCCGCGAGATGCAGTACCTCTACGACGACGGCACCTCCTTCTGGTTCATGGACACCGAGACCTACGAGCAGATTCCTGTTGACAGGGCGCTCATCGGCGACAACGACAAGTTCCTCAAGGAGAACGACATCTGCCTTCTCCAGTACGCCAACGACGTTCTCTACGCGGTGCAGCCGCCCACCTTCATCGAAGTCGAGATCACCCAGACCGACCCCGGTTTCAAGGGCGATACCGTCCAGGGCGGCACCAAGCCTGCCGTCATCGAGACCGGCGCCACCATTCAGGTTCCCATGTACCTCAACCAGGGCGAGAAGATCAAGGTCGACACCCGCGACGGCAAGTTTGTCGCGCGTGTCTAACGTCTAGCGCAGACGCTGCTGGCGCCATCTCAACCGCACACGCGCCCGCGTGGCCACAGCCGCGCGGGCGTCTGCGTCCCAAGCGTTGGCAACGTCTATACTGGCAGTGTTTGGGGTCTGCGGCGGACAAGCGCGCCCGCCGCCTGACGGCAACGAACCGAGCACAAGGAGGGCCACCTATGGCCGAAAGCGAGCTTTACGTTTCTGGCATCGGCATTTCCAAGCGAGTCATCTCCACCGTCGTCTCTCTCGCTGCCAAGCGCGTCGAGGGCGTTGCCTCCGTGGGTGGCAACGACATCACCTCGAGCCTCATCAGCGTCTTCACCAGCAACTCGGTTGCGCCCGAGTCCGCCGTCGAGTCCTCTGTCGAGGACGGCGGCCTGCGCATCTGTGTGCATCTTGCCGTCTTCTACGGCTACCCGTTCACCAAGCTTGCGGCTGACGTCCGCAGCGAGGTCGCGAACGCCATCACCGAGCAGGTGGGCGTTGGCGTGACCGCGGTGGACGTCTGCATTGATAGCCTCGTCTTCCCCAAGGAGTAACGTGTCCGGTCGCTTTGGAGGGCGCACCCTTGCTCGCGCCCAAGCCCTACAGCTCCTCTTCCAGGCCGATGTCAACAATCGCACGGTGGAGGAGGTGCTCTCGGGAGACTACGCCATAAGCGATGGTCCGCTCGACCCGTACGGTCAGGAGCTTGCCCTGGGGGTGGACTCGCGCCGCTATGCCATCGATGCCGTGATTCGCGCCAGCTCCGCAAGCTGGACGCTTTCCCGCATGCCCATCGTGGACCGCAACATCCTGCGGCTTGCCCTCTACGAGATGATCGAGGAGGACGACATCACGGTAGCCGTGGCCATCGATGAGGCCGTTGAGCTTGCAAAGGCATTTGGCACCGACGAGTCCCCACGCTTCATCAATGGCGTTCTGGGCAGCATCGCCGCGGACGTGAACGCTGGCGTCGACGTGTACGAGAAGGCCCGCCAGACGCTTCACGCGGCGGCAAAGTCTCAGGCAGACGCGCCAGAGGACGAGACGGGCGAAGCTCCTGCTGTAGACGAGACGGACGTGGAGCCCCTCGCCGAGGCACCTGTCGCCGATGACGTTCCCGATGACGCCCCCGTCGCGGACGACACCGCGGAGTAGCCATGGCCAAGCCCGACGTCTCCCAGTACCAGAGCTTCGACCAGATTACGCGACGTCTCGATGACATCGTGGGCGCCGTGCGCGACCGCGACGTGTCGCTCGAGCGCTCGCTCGACCTCTTCGACGAGGCCATCGCGCTGGGTTCGAAGGCAGTAGAGCTTGTCGATGCCACGGACTTCTCGCCCGAGGAGAAGGCCATGCTCGCCGACGACGGCGCGCCCGGTGAAAAGGGCGCCGAGAAGCCCGAGAACGATGCCGCGCCTGCACCCGACGCCGCGCCCGCCGACGCAAAAAACGCTACCGAAGGCGGCAACGCCTCGTGACACGCCGCCGCAGGCTCGATGACGAGCTGGTCGAGCAGGGCTTTTTCTCCAACCGCGAGGACGCGATGCGCGCCGTGATGGCAGGCGAGGTCTCGACGCAGGATCGCCGCCTCGAGTGCGCGGGTGAGCAGGTCGAGCCGGGCATCGTCCTTCACGTGCGCGGCCACATCCCCTTTGTGAGCCGCGGCGGCCTCAAGCTTGAGCGTGGCCTTCAGGCCTTTGACGTTGACCCCACGGGGCTTGCCTGCCTCGACGTGGGGTGTTCTACCGGTGGCTTTACTGACTGCCTCCTCAAGCATGGCGCCACCTCGGTCCTCTCGGTGGACGTGGGCTATGCGCAGTTTGACTGGTCGCTGAGAAGCGATTCCCGCGTGACCCTCCTCGAGCGCACGAACATCGTTGACGTCCCCACGCCAGAGCGCATGGGCACCATCCAGCTTGCCGTCTGCGATGTCTCCTTCACCTCGGTGACGACCGTGCTGCCTGCGGTCCTCTCGCTACTCTCGGCAGACGGGGCCTTTCTCACGTTGGTGAAACCCCAGTTCGAGGCTCCCCGCGACCAGGTGGGCGAGGGCGGCGTGGTCCGCGATCCGGCGGTTCGCCTGCATGCGCTGGAGCGCATCGCAGCGGCGTTTGCGGATGCCGGTCTTGGACCGGTGGGCTGCTGTGAGAGTCCCGTGCGCGGTCACAAGGGCAACGTTGAGTACCTCCTCTTTGGCCGGCGCGGTTCGGCACCTACCGCCCTCGACCTCAAGCCGGTCGTTAGCGGGGGAGCGGTGGCCCTGGCCTAGCGAGTGGGGGTACACTCTAGGTTGTGCTCCGTACACCTGTTTGGCTGGAGGTTTGCGTGAAGGTCTTTATCGTCCCAAACTACGCGCGCCCGGATGCCGTGGAAGGCGCGCATGCCCTTGAGCATTGGCTTTCTGGCCAGGGCGTCGAGGCCGTGTGGGCTCATGACAAGAAGCGCTACCCGGACTACATCGAGGACCCCTCCGCCTGCCAGCTTGTGGTTTCCCTGGGCGGAGACGGCACGCTGCTTCGTGCCGCGCGCATTGTGGGCTACACGCAGATTCCCATGCTGGGCATCTCTTATGGCCACCTGGGATTTCTCACTACGGCGGGTCCGGACAAGCTCATCGAGACGGTCAAGAGTGCTCTTGACGGCAAGCTGCACGTCTCGCACAGGGCAACGCTTGCCATCGAGAGCACCTTTGCGTGCGAGGATGGCAGCGCCTACCAGGTGAACAGCTTTGCTCTGAATGACTTTGCGGTCTCGCGCGGCGGCCAGGGCGACATGGTCCAGTTCGAGGTCTCGGTCTCGGGCAACCACATCGACACGCTGCGCGGCGACGGCTTTGTGGTCTCCACCGCAACTGGGTCGACTGGCTACGCGCTTGCCGCGGGTGGCCCCATCGTAACGCCGGAGTTCTCGGGCATGGTCTGCGTGCCCATCGCTCCGCACACCATCATGGCCCGCGCATTTCTCACGGCGCCCTCGGACATCGTCGAAATCGAGATGAGCCCCGAGCGCCCGGTTGCGCGCCACTTCTTTGCCGATGGCCAGAACGTGCGCCAGCGCCAGGAGGGCGTGCCCGTGCACGCCACGGTGCGCCGCGGCCCGGGAGACATCCTCCTCCTCGATCACAGCGCGCAGAGCTTCTACAACTCGGTCTCGCGCGTCTTCTACGGCAGGGCGGGTCGCTGATGCTCGATGAGCTGCACGCGCGCGACGTCGCGCTCATTCGGGACGCCACCATCCAGCCCTCTTCCGGCCTCACGGTGCTCACGGGCGAGACGGGCGCCGGCAAGACGGCGCTCATCTCGGCCATCAAGCTTTTGGTGGGGGAGCGCGCCGACGCCGGCTCGGTGCGCGAGGGGGCGGACTCCCTCGAGGTCGAGGGGCGCTTCTTCGAGCGCGGGGGAGACCCCGATGGCTGCGTGGTGCGCAGGCGCGTCTCGGCCGACGGCCGTGGTCGGGTGGAGATAGACGGTCGCATGGGCTCCGTGCGCGAGCTGGCGTCGGGCGTTGGCAGGACGGTCGACCTCTGCGGGCAGCACGAGCACCAGAGGCTGCTCTCCGTTGCCTCGCACGTGGAGATTCTCGACGCGTGGCTGGGCGAGGAGGCCTCGGAAGCGCTTGGTGCCTACCAGGACGCGCTTGCCGCGGCGCGTGCGGCGGCAGACGAGCTCGAGCGCGTGCGCGAGCTCTCGCGCACTGGCGCCGAGAAGCTCGAGGAGGCCGAGTTCACGCTCAGGAAGATCGACGAGGTGGCCCCCAAGGAGGGCGAGTACGAGGAGCTCGAGGAGGCCCTGCCACGTGCCGAGCATGCCGAGGCGCTCGTGGCCGCCGCCTCTGGCGCGCACAACCTGGTTGCGGGCGATGACGGCGCCACGGATGCGCTCTCGGCGGCGGTCCGCGCACTGAGAGACGCCTCGAACTACGATGCCAAGCTCGGTACCTGGGCAGATGCCCTCGAGTCCTCTCTCATCGACATCGAGGACGTGGCATCGAGCCTGCGCGACTACGCTGACGGCGTGGAGTGGGACCCGGAGTCGCTCGAGCAGATGCAGCAGCGCCTCTCTCGCCTCGAGGGCCTGCGTCGCAGCTTTGGCCCGCGCATGGAGGACGTCTTTGCCCGACGCGAGCAGGCCGCGGCTGTGGTGGCAGCAAGCGAGGGCGGCGACGAGGCCGAGAAGCGCGCCAAGCAGGCGCTCGACGCCGCCGAGAAGAAGCTCGCCCACGCCGCCGACGCGCTGGATGCCGTGCGCGAGAAGGGTGCACCGCGTCTCTCGGCCGAGGTCAGCGCCCAGATGTCGCGCCTCGAGATGGGCTCGGCATCGCTTACTGTCTCGCAGACGCGACTGCCGCGCGACCAGTGGGGGAGCATGGGGCCAAGCCGCGTGGAGTTTCTCTACCGGCCAGCCGCTGGCCTTACCGCGCGGCCGCTCAGGCGCATTGCCTCAGGCGGCGAGGTGAGCCGCGTGATGCTTGCGTGCAAGGTGGCCCTTGGAGATGCTGACGGCTGCGACACGCTCGTCTTTGACGAGGTGGACGCCGGCGTGGGTGGCGCCACGGCCGTGGCGCTCGCACAGGTGCTGCGCGACCTTGCCCGCACACACCAAGTCATTGTGGTCACGCACCTGGCGCAGGTCGCCGTCATGGCGGACAGGCACTACCTGGTGCATAAGGTGACGCCCGCCGCGGGCGAGCCGCCCGAGACTAAGATTGACGAGGTCACGGGAGAGGCACGCGTCGCGGAGATTGCGCGCATGCTCTCGGGTGACACGGGTGAGGCGTCGCTCGCCCACGCGCGCGAGATGCTCGAACACGCAGGTAACAGCTACGGAGGGGATTCCGATGGCACAAGATAGAGAACGTCAGCGTCAGCGCAACGGCAGGAACGCGGGTGGTGCGCGGCGTGGACCAAGCCGCACGCAGCTTGCCGCAAGGCACATCGCCCGGATGGACCAGCTCTTCTCGGCAGAGATTGCGTCGTCGCTTGCCGGGACGCGCGAGATAAACGGCATGCCTGCCGCGCCCGCCCGCGAGGGTGTGGTGCCCCAGGTCGAGGTTGTCGAGGAAGATAGTGCCTCGGCGGTCCTGCGGCTTGGCCGTGGCATCGCGAGCCGCTGCGACATGGCTATGCTCGACTTTGCCTCGTTCGTGAACCCCGGCGGCGGCTACGAGCGTGGCGCCTGGGCGCAGGAGGAGGCGCTCTGCTCGGAGTCGTTCCTCTACAACGTGCTTGCGCAGAAGCGCGACTGGTATGGCGAGAACCGCCGCCGCAACATCAACTGCGAGCTCTACCGCAACCGGGCCCTCGTCGTGCCCGCCGTGCGCTTCGAGCGCGACAAGTATCACTCGTACTCGGACGTCATTGTGTGCGCGGCACCCTTTGCCACGCGCGCCCGGGCGGACTACCACGTTGCGGACGACGCCCTGCTCACGGCCATGCGCGAGCGCATTGCCTTCGTGATGGCCATCGCAGACCAGCTTGGCTACGACAAGCTGGTGCTGGGGGCCTTTGGCTGCGGCGCCTTTGGGTGGGACGCGGCAACGGTGGCGGAGCTCTTCCGCGCGGAGCTTGCCTCTGGTACGCACGTGGCCTCCAAGATCACGTTCCCCGTGCCACGCGGTCGCGCCGACGAGAACCTGGAGATCTTCCAGCACGCGTTTGCTGCCTTCCCCGAGAAGAACGAGGCTCCATACCAGAGCCGCGCCGAGCTTGCGGCGCAGCGCGCGTCCCAGCGTGCCGCCAAGGCGGAGGACACCGACGACGAGGACGACTGGCGCAAGTACCTCTAGGATGTTCGCTCCCAGCGAAATTCGACTTTCCTCCGGGCCTCGGATGCGTGCATCCGAGGCCCGGAGGCAGTTCTCGCGTTCCGGAGGGAGACTCTTGCCATCCAACGGATGCAGCCTGCCCAAAAATTGCGGTTGCCGGTAATAATTCGGGGTTCCGCTTAGTATCACCCCAGAGGTGCCATTTACCTACCTGCGGCTCTGTAAAAAGTTAGAGGCTTCGTACTCTGCGATTCACCCAAAAAGGGCCGGCAACCGCAAATTTTAGGCTCTTCGCTGTTTCTAGTGGGTAGCAGATGATACGGCCAGCTGGGCCGAGAAGTCCAGGCGGCCGAGCCTCAGGAATATCATCGTCTTGAAGTACTCGACGTTCCTGAACCCCCTCGCTGCCCGCTTGACGGACTGGATGACGGAGTTCAGCCCCTCGAGGATGGCGTTGGTGGCGTTCCTCGAGAACCAGTTCAGGATACCCTCCCGCTCCTTCCTGACCGTCCTCGCCACCACCTTCATCTCGGGCACGTTGGAGTGCGCGATCCAGGAGAGGACGCGGTCCAGCTCCCGTCCCGCGGACCCCCTGTCCGGGCAG
>FPKD01000018.1 GCA_900119625.1 Olsenella sp. kh2p3 | reverse complement strand
ACGCCCAGAGGCGAGAGCACGCCCATGGCCACGGGGATGCAGATTGCGTTGTAGAACAACGCCCAGAACAGGTTCTGGCGGATGTCGCGCATGGTTGCGTGGCTCAGCTCGATGGCGGGCTCGAAGGCCGCGACCTCGGCCTTGGTCAGGCCCAGGGGCTTTGATGGCCTCGGCGTCTCGCTCGAAGACCTTGATGGAGTACCAGCGCACCAGCTCGGGCCCGCACTGGCCCTTGATGCCGTCGGCAATCTGGGCCAGGGCGTGCTCCACCTCGGGCGAGAAGAGCTCAAGCGACTTGGCCACGGCCTGCTTGCGGGCGGCCTCCTCGGCGTGGCTGACCAGCTTGTCGAGATTCTTGTTGCGTAGGGCCGAGACCTCCACCACGGGCACACCCAGCATGTGGGAGAGCTTCTTTGTGTCGATGGTCTCGCCGCGCTGGGCCAAGAGATCGCACATGTTGAGGCCCACGACCACCGGGCGGCCGGTCTCCAGGATCTGGGTGGTGAGGTAGAGGTTGCGTTCGATGTTGGTCACGTCGATGAGGTCGATGACGGCATCCGGGCGGTCCTTGACCACGTAGTCGCGGGAGACGACCTCCTCGGGCGAGTAGGGCGAGAGCGAGTAGATACCCGGCAGGTCCACGAAGGTGACGTTCGTATCCTTCTTCCAGGTGGCCATCTTCTTCTCCACGGTGACGCCGGGCCAGTTGCCCACGTAGCCGTTGGAGCCGGTCAGCTCGTTGAAGAGCGTGGTCTTGCCGCAGTTGGGGTTACCAGCCAAGGCGATGTTCAGCTTGTCTGACATTCCTCCCCCTTCAGTGCTTGTTGCTTGCAGAAACAGTTAGAACTGGTTGACTTGCTTTCCCACAAAAACGCCCCGCAGGGCGCATTTGCTTGCTTTGGCTAGGCCTTGACGACGTCCGCGACCTCCACGCACTGGGCCTCGTCCTTGCGCAGCGAAAGCTCGTAGCCGCGCACGGTGCACTCGATGGGATCGCCCAAGGGCGCGACCTTGCGCACGTAGACCTTGGCGCCCTTGGTGAGGCCCATGTCCATGATCCGGCGCTTGACGGCACCGGTGCCCGTGAGCTTGGACACGGTGCAGGACTCCCCCACCCTCACGTCTCGAAGTGTTGACATGACATTCCTTCCACTCGTGGTTGCGACCAAAGCGGCCGGCCGAGGCCGACCGCGAGGGTTGATGAAGCTAGCGGCACATGATGTGGGACGTGAGCTGGCGATTGATGCCAAACTTGGCGCCCTTGACCGATACAATCATGTCGCCGTTGACGCGGCTGACCACCTTGACCTGCGCGCCCTCCACAAAGCCCATCTCCGCCAGATGCTGGCGCATGTCCTGGGTCCCCTTGGTGCGCACGACCGTCACCGTGTCTCCTTCGCGGGCGCCCGCGAGCGGATACTGCTGTCCCGTGGCCACCTGGGACACAGGCTGGACGCTCTCGTCGTAGCCACGCGCACCCGCAAACTGCGCGACTGCCGCTGTCACTGGCATGTTGGCCTCCTGACTGACGTTCTACAAAATGTGACCTTTGGTTAACTCGAAAAGTAGTATAAGGCGAACTTTCCGACTTCAAGAGTTGGCCTAGGTTAATTTGTGCATAAGGGGACAAATTCCGTCCGATTGGGCGCATGCAGAGATTGTCGTGGGCTTCACGGCACTGCAAATGACGAAACCGCGCTCCAGTAGGTAGGTACTACTCGGGTAGGGGTAGGCCGGGATGCGTGCCCGAGCAGGTGGCCCCGAACACCAGAAAGGTCCTCGAGTAGACATTCCCCGCTCCCGAGCTAGGAACTTGCAGCCCCGAGGTGTCACGGATCCCCTCGAGTAGGTGGGCCGTCTCCCGCGGACCACGCCAGGAAGGCCGATAGTACTTTCGAGTAGGTGACTAAGTAGGTGTCAAAGGCCATGAGGCGAGCTCGCCGATGCCATGGCCACACCCCAATAGGAGGGCTCGTGCACAGGACTACCTACTCAAATGTGGTATCGACAGGTGAGAGAGACCCGACCCGGACGTCCATCTGCCTACTCGACGACCCTCTCGTCAGCATGGTCCGGAACCTCGCGCGGAACACCGCCTACTCGAGCGCGCTCTCGGCCACCAGCACCCCAGAAGCGCCCTCGGACCCGCCGACCCCGCCTACTCGACGGTGCCTGTGACAGATGTCTACCGTCTGTAGACCACTGGACCGCAGGCTCAACAAGACGCAAGCGGCCCGGGTGGCTTACGCCATCCGGGCCGCTCGGGAAGGGAGGGCCAGTTGCACGCCGGCGTATTGGGTTCGGCAGGAGACTCGCCGGACTAGGCCGCAAGCCTCTTCGAGTGCCTCCAGGCCAGCACACCCCAGAGCACCAGGAGAGCTGCCACCGCGACATCCGCCACGCGCACCGCCATCACCCAGGCGGGCTCGCTCGTGTCGATGTAGGCGGGGTCGTAGGCCCAGCTGCCGGACGTGGTGTAGAGGATGTTCTTGGCCGCGCGCTGCATGTAGATGACGTTGGATGCGGCGCTATCGTCCGTCACCTGGTTGGGGCCACCAGCGTAGGTGGAGAGCATGGCGTCCACGCCGTTTGCCAAGGCCATGTCGGCGTTCATGAAGCCGTGGCCGTTGTTGCGGAAGAAGTCGGACACCACGAAGCCTCGGAAGCCCCACTCGCCGCGCAGGACGTCCTGGTTGAGGGTGGAGAGCTCGCCCACCCACTTGTTGCCCAGGAATGCCCAGGATTCCATGGCTGCGTTGGCGCCGCCCTCCTTGACGCAGATCTCGAAGGGCTTGAGGTAGTTCTCGCGCAGGGCCTGCTCGGTAGTCCACACGCAGACCATCTTGCCGTTGCAGTCATACACTGCAAAGTGCTTCATCGTGGAGTAGACGCCCTCGGAAGCTGCGCCCTTGATGGCGTTGGCGGCCATGTAGCCGGCCAGCACGCCGTCCTCAGAGAAGTACTCGTAGTTGCGGGCAGTAAAGGCGGAGCGGTGCGTGTTCATGCCAGGGGCGTACCAGCCGGTGATGTTCATCTCGCGGCAGGTCTTGCCCATGGCCTGGCCCCACTGCTGGGCGAGGTCCTGGTTCCAGGTGCAGGCCACCACGACCTCCACCGGGAAGCCGATGGAACCGGCACCTGTAAAGTTGTTGTTGATGGCAGCGGGACCGTCGGCGTCGACGTTCTGCACCTTGCCGATGGAGCTGACGGCTGCCGTCTGGTAGCCCGCCAGGGCAATCAGGTCCTTGAGGTCGGAGACGGACATCTCCTGCACCAGCTGGTCCCAGCGGGGGTCATCAAAGTCGGCACCGCGCAGGTCAGAGAGGGTAAGTCCAGAGTCCACGCCCGTCGCGGGCATCTGGTCGGAGTCCTTGACGTAGGCCATGGGGTCATAGTTGGAGTTGAGGTGGTAGCCCTCCACGTACTCCTCGGGCATGTTGAGGTCGCTTGGAGCGGCCGTGGCCGCCTGCAGGTTGGCAAAGTGGTCGGCACGCGAGAGGTAGGTGACGTCGCCCTTGGAGTCCTGGAAGCGGTTGGTGGCCGCCTCGACGTCGCTCGCACGGTGGTTGTCGCCCGAATACGTGATGGTCTCCGGGACGTTGTAGGTACGGGAGTCAAGCACGGTATGGGAGTCGGAGTTGATGGAGACCTCGTAGTCGCCCGCCTCGAGCACGTAGGCGCCCTCGCCCGACTCGTCGTAGGAGGCCATGTCCTCCTGGTCGAAGGTGATGGTGATCACTTGGGACTCACCCGGCTCCAGGAGCTTGGTCTTGTCGAAGCGCACGAGGTTGGCCGAGGCCTTCTCGATGCCCCCGTTGGTGTAGGGCGGGTTGTAGTAGGCCTCCACCACGTCCTTGCCGGCCACGGAGCCGGTGTTGGTCACGCTGACGTCAAAGCTCACCTGGGTGCCGTCCTGGCGAAGGTCGCTCATCTGCTGCGAGAAGGACGTGTAGCTCAGACCGTAGCCAAAGGGGTACTGCACGGTGGAGTCGTAGTCGATGACGCCCTCGGCAGCCGCGGTCTCGTAGTACTTGTAGCCCACGTAGATGCCCTCGTTGTAGTTGATGAAGGAGGGCGAGTAGTTCTGCGGCTGGCCGGCGTTCATGCCCTCGACCGTCATGTCCGTGAGGTTGGCGTAGTCGGTCTTCTCGGCGTTGTTGTAGTAGGGGGCGTCCTTGAGGTTGTAGACGTAGGTGTCGTTGGTCTTGCCGGAGGGGTTGACGGTGCCGCGCAGGATCTTGCCCAGGGACTCGAAGCCCACGTTTCCCGCGCCGGGTGCCAGCACCACTGCCTTGATCTGCGGGCGCTCCTCACAGAAGCCCAGCTCCATGGGGTAGGCGGAGTTGACGACCACCACCACGTCGTCAAAGTTCTTGCACACCAGGTCCACCATGTCGCGCTCGGTCTGAGAGAGCTGCAGGTAGTGCTCGCCCTCCTGGAAGTCCGCGTAGTCGGCGGAGTTGTTGTCGTAAGTTGCCTTGGTCATGTCCTGGGGGATGTCGTTGTGGCCCTCACCCGCCATGCGGCTCACGACCACGATGGCCACGTCGGAGTAGTCCTTGGCCCCCTGGATGAGCTCGTCAGAGTAGGTGGAGGCGGGCGGCTCGGGCAGGTCCCAGTTCTGTGCCTGGATGGAGACCGCCGCACGGTTGGCCGCATAGCTGGTGTAGAAGTCCACCAGGTCCTGGTTTACGGAGAAGCCCGAGTCCTCCAGCCCCTGAATGAGGGTCGTGATGGGGAAGAGCTTGTTGATGCCGCCGGAGCCGGCACCGCCATAGACCGGGTTGGTGGAGGCCCAACCAAAGAGGTTGACCTTGTCGACGTCCTTGAGGGGCAGGGTGCCGTCGTCGTTCTTGAGAAGGACGAAGCCCTCGTCGGCAATGTTCGACGCCACCGCGGCGGCCTCGTCGGTGGTCTCCTGGCTTACCTGGCCCTTGCCCTGCGAGAGGTTGATGAGCGTGTACATGGGGCCCATGGCTATGGCCGTGGCCACCGCGACGGTGCCTGCCACCATGCCGATGCCCGCCAGAGATCGCGCTAGGTGCCTCTTGGGCTTGGCAATCCAGTGCGCCCCCACGAGGACCGTGATGCCAGCGAGCAGGATCACCGCAAGAGTGATCAGGTAGGGCTGGCATGTTTGGAGAACACCCAGAACGTCCTCCCACTCGATGTCGAGCATGTGGTACCTTCCTTTTCATCCCGTTTGTTTTTGAACAAGCTGTTAAGGAAAGATTAAGGTGTCCCATGATGAAATGTCCCATACATGTTGGGGCTAAGCGCTCGTTTATGGACACGTCTGAACACTGTGTATGGAACTTCTTGGAGAGGATGCCAACATGGCAGAAAAGGCTCGAAAGACCGACCGTCGCACTCTCTATACGCAGAGAGCCATCAAGGACGCGCTGCTGGACATCCTGCACGAGAAGCGCTTTGACAAGGTGACGGTTTCGGACGTGTGTCGCCGCGCCGAAATCACGCGGGCCACCTTCTACCTGCACTACAAGAACCTTGCTGAGGTGCTGGACGAGATACTCGAGGAGGCCATGGCGGACGACGACTCCGCCTTGAGCGGTCAGGAGGCCTACCTTTGGCTCGAGCACCTGCCCACCTGCCAGCGAGTCTCGTCCAACCCCAAGTACCTGCCCTTCTTCAAGGACCCCTCCATTACCAACTACCTGGTGGAGCGACTCTTCCAGAACGAAGTGCCGCTGAGGGTGCCCGAAGTCATGCAACAGACCGGCCTTGACGAGCTGAGGGCCTGTCTCCTCCTGCGCTTTGCGGTCTATGGATCCTTTGCCGTCAATGCGGAGCTTGGGTGGAAGAAGGACGCCTTGTGGCGCAGCATGCAGGACGTGCTCACCATCTATACGACGGCCGGCATGCGGGCCGTGGGCGAGCAACTGGGCGGGGTCCAGGCCAGCTGATAAGGCAAGGGGAACAGAACGGCGCCGTCCCATGGCGCAAAGCAAGGCCCCCGGGCGCTCATGCACCCGGGGGCCGCCTGTGGTTTGAGCGGAAATCCCTGTCACCCCGTGTTCTGAAGTCCCGCGGCAACTCCCGACACGGTGCAAAGGACCAGGTAGGTGTACTCGTCCCGCTCCTCCGGCGTCATCGCGTCCCCGTCCTGGCGCATGCGGCGCAGGGCCAGGGCCTGCGTGACGGAGAGGACGTTCACAAAGGGCAGCCGCATGCGGATGACGGGCCCTAGCACGCGGCGGTGCTGGAGTGGCCATTCGTCGCCCACGATGGCCAGCACCCACTTGCGGGTGAGCGCCATCTCGCCCAGGACCTTCTTGTTGAGGTCGGGCCGATCGGCAAGCGAGAGGTAGAGCTTGGCTATGCGCTCGTCGGTCTTGGAGAGGGACATCTCGATGTTGTCGATGAAGGTGGTGAAGAGGGGCCGGCGGCCAGGCCCTCGAAGCAGCGGTCGTGATATGGGCACACACAGTTGCCCTCGTCGCCCGGCTGGACCTCGAGCAGAATGTGGCCCGCCTCGGGGTGGAGCATGCCGTGCAGGAGCTGGCCTCCCACCATGACGCCCGCGCCGATGCCCGTGCCAACCGTGAGGTAGACCACCGTGTCCAACCCCTTGCACGAGCCGTAGGTGACCTCGCCCAGGCAGGCAACGTTGACGTCGGTATCGTAGCCGATGGGAATGTCCAGCGGTTCGAAGGCACTCAGGAAGTCGAAGTGCCTCCACGCGGTCTTGGGCGTCTCGAGGATCTTGCCGTAGCTGGGAAGCGAGGGGTTCACGCCCGTGGGGCCAAATGCCCCAATGCCCAACGCGTCGACGTCGTGCGAGCCAAACCACTCGACCATGCGGTCGACGCAGCCATGCGGCCCCTGGGTGGGAATCTCCTCGCGCTCGAGGACCTGCCCCTCGGGCGTCCCCACGGAAAGGACCATCTTGGTTCCACCGGCCTCAAGCGCACCAATCCTTGCCATGCCACCCCCCGTTCGTCCGCTGGCGGGCCGCAACGACGAATGCCCACCAAATTAGACATATCTGCCAGTAAGAATAAGGGCCTCGCGGCGGAATGCCGACGAGACCCTTGAACGGCAAGGACTTCTGGACGAGAAGCGCCGCCGGCTGGCGGAGCGGCGCGTTAGGCCACCGTAGCCTCGTAGCCTGCGTCCTTGACGGCGGCGACAAGCGCCTCGTCGGTGACCTCTGACGATGCCTCGACCACGGCGTCCTTGTCCTCGAGCGAGACCTTGACCGAGCTCACGCCGGGCACCCCCTCGAG
>FPKD01000012.1 GCA_900119625.1 Olsenella sp. kh2p3 | reverse complement strand
ACCTCGTGATCCACTCTGACTGCGGCTGCCACTACCGCTGGCCTGAGTGGATAGGCATCTGCGAGGAGGCCGGCATAGCCCGATCGATGTCGCGAAAGGGCTGCTCGCCGGACAACTCCAGGATGGAGGGTTTCTTCGGCACCATGAAGACCGAGATGTTCCACGGCAGGGACTGGGCGGGCGTGACGCTCGACGAGCTCGGGAAGAGGATCGACGCCTACATAGAGCGCCACAACACGACCAGGATCAAACGGTCGCTCGGCTCGATGAGCCCGCTACAATACCGACGGAGCCTGGGGCTGGCGGCCTAGGCGAGGAGGTACGGAAAAGCGGTACCACCCCCCTTTGAGCATGGATTTCTTTCGGGTCCGTGCACGGAACTTTTTCGGGTTTCGTCACGGGCCCGCCGGTGTCTCCCTATCTTCCCGACTTCCCGAGCATCAGGCTCTCCTCGAGCCTGTGGCTGGGGCCTCCGAACTCGACGAGCCTGCCGTGGCGCGCGACGCGGTCGACGATCGCCGCCGCGAGCTTGTCGTCCGCGAAGACGGTGCCCCACCTGCCGGACCCGACGTTGGCGGCGGATATGACGCTCCTCCTCTCGTAGCTCTCGGATATCACCTGGCAGGGCAGCCTCGCCCCGTCCACGTCGAAGGGCACGTGGCCGAACTCGTCCAGGACCAGGAGCCTCGCCTTGGCCACGTCGGCGAGCAGCCTGTCCGTCGCGCAATCGGTGCCATGGGAAGGCTTCACGGAAAGGGGCGGAGTGGCATGGCGAGCCCGAGCGCGAGGATGGTCGAGTCGGCGGACGGCGGGGACGGGGACCTCCTGTCGTGGGTCGCGAGGTACGAGGACGAGGGGTCGTGCGAGGAGGCGCTCTTGTGCCTGCGCTTCCCCGGCGGCTGGGTATGCCCGAGGTGCGGCACGATTATATTTAGTCAAGTCTGGCTTTCGGTTTTGAGCGTGGATTTCTTTCGGGTTCGTGCACGGGACTTTTTCGTGTTTCGTCACGGCCAAACCCGGGCGCTTCCCGCGTGCCCGTCTCCCCTAGAACGGCATCCCGCCGTCGACGCCGTCGGGTTCCGCCCCGACCTCGACCAACACCTCGACGCCCTCCCAGCAGCCGTCCGTAGGCTTCGCACCGACGAGGATTTTGCCTCGCGCCAGGTGGTAAAAGTCACGCGCATACCTGTCCTTTCCCGGAGAATGCCGTGGCGGAGGAGGCGAGGGGGGCGACTGGGGCGATGTCCATCGCTAGCACGAGGGCGTGGGTGTGACACATTGCTTGGTTGGACTGCCTCGGCTTTCACGTTGTTTAGCCATGTGCCGCTACCTGGTGCACCATTGCTAAACGGGGACAAGGTTGACCTGTGGCTCGGCGAGTCCACTCCGTCACTCAGCGCAGCCAAGCGCATGGTCTTGCATCCGTCTTATCGCTCCCTCATCAGGAATGCTCTATCGTTAGTCAAGCCTGACTTTCGCTTGCACACGAAACTTCCTAGGGTTTCATTGCGCTGCGCCCTTTCCTGCGGCTAGGCTCGGACCGCGGGGCATCCGCTCCAGAACGGAGTCCCATCGCTGGAATCCCCGAGGTTCGCCCCGACCTCGACTGGAACCCCGAGTCTCTTTCGGTCGCCCGTCGATGACTGAAGTTATGAGCGTCTTCGCAATCCTTGTTCCGGGGCATCCCGGCGTGCAACCGCTGCGGCATTGGCCCGTCCCAATCCTCTCTCTGCTATCCAGGCGCCATTCGGTGCTGAAACGTGACAGCGGAGACGATGGTACTGAACAGGTAATAGTGATTATTCCCGCACGATTGCTGCGTGCGTGGTTCTGGAGGATGCGGCCCACATCGGCTGCATCCCCCAGAAGAAACCGGCCTGCTTTGTCCTTTAACCGCAAGTTTGGATGGAATCAAACCTGCAGTCAAAGGGCTGAACCGCAATGAAATGTGAGGAAAAATCTGCGAAACAGAAAACAATATTGAGCAAAACAAAGAAATGTGAGTATATTTGCTTTATGGTCCATTAGTCATGAGCAGAAAGGGGACGTATTTATGGAACGGATTAAGCTGGGTAATAACGGAACTGAGATTTCGAAGATGGGTTTGGGCACGTGGGCTATCGGTGGGGGACCCGCTTGGAATGGAGACCTTGACAAGACCGTCTGCGTAGACACTATTCACAGGGCGGTTGAGCTCGGAATCAATCTGATTGATACTGCCCCTGGCTACAACTTTGGGAAAAGCGAAAAGATTGTCGGGGAGGCTCTTGAGGGGCTCAATCGCGAAGACGTGGTGGTGGAGACCAAATTTGGACTTGTGTGGGATTGGAAGGGAACCCCTTTCAACAAGGTAGGTGATCGGCAGTTGTACAGGAACCTATCGCCCGACTCAATAAAGGCAGAGATGCGTGCGAGCCTTCAAAGACTCGGGACTGACCATGTGGACATCTATATGTCTCACTGGCAGTCTCTGGAGCCATATTACACGCCCATTGCGGAGACCATGAAAACCCTAATGGACCTGAAGGAACAGGGGGTGATAAGAGCAATCGGCGCAGCTAACGTCACTGCGGATGATGTGAAGGAATACCTTTCGTACGGTGAGCTGGATATTATTCAGGCAAAGTACAACCTATTGGACCGCAATGCCGAAAAGGAGCTATTTGAGCTGTGCAGAAGTAACGGTATTGTTCTCCAAGTATATTCCCCGCTTGAGCAAGGATTGCTAACGGGGGGATTTAAGAAGGGGTATGTGCCTACGGGAGCGCGTGCAAATAAGAAATGGTGGCAGCCGGGGAACCTTGATCGAGTGGTTGACATGCTTGACGGCTGGAAGCCTCTTTGTGCCAAGTACAACTGCAGCTTGTCTACGCTATCGCTCGCTTGGGTTGTGAAACAGGCAGACTTTATCTCGGTTCTCAGCGGGTGCACTTCACCAAGCCAGGTCGATGAAAATGTGGGCGCCTTGAATATTGAGCTAAGCCAAGAGGATGCCGACAAGATGCGATCTGACGCTGATGCTCTTGGGATGTAGTTCATTATCCATCCAGAGGTGTCTTGTAGCGAGCGCTGCAAGCGCAGCAAATATGAGGCGGAATGATGGGGCACGATAGTGTTAAAGGGATAGATGAGGTCAGAGCCCCACTTTGTGGACCCCGGCTCGATCGGCTTCCAACAACGCACTGGATAAACCGAGTATTTCTGCTGACTAGCCTAGCAATACTGTTCGCTTGGAGCAACTATGTCAGCGGGCTTGTCTTGGCTCAGCTGCGTGTTATTGGCTGGATTGACGCTACGTCCAGTGCCATGTTTTCATCAATATATATGGCGGGGATGCTCGTTGGTTCTCTGTTGGGTGGAGTAATAGGAGATTCGATTGGCCGACGGAAAAGCTACCTTTTGTTTGTGGGGATTCATACTATCTCGATGTACCTTGCTGCAGTGACTCCGAGCGTCATCATGCTGATTGCAACGCGTGCGCTAATGGGATTTGGGTTGGGCGCGCTGCTCGTATCGTTGTTTGCCAGCCTTGCGGAGTATGTGCCGACAAGCCAACGCGGAATATGGATGGGGAGAAACTCCTTTATTGGGAATTGCGGGGGGCCAATCGCCTCTCTGCTTGCCGCGGTCATCTCTCCTTTTGTTACTGCGGAGACGAGCTGGAGGCTGATGTTTTTTATCCCGGCGATAATGTCGACCATAATTTGGCTGTTCGCTCTGCGCTATTACCCGGAATCTCCGAGGTGGCTTGAGTCGCGGGGGGAGTACGACAAAGCCAATGCAGTCATGGGTGCGATAGAGACGGAAGTTAGAAGAGAGTACGGCAAAGAACTTCCTCAAATCCGACAGCAGGGAAATGCCCTGCTCACGGATGAACGAGGGCGTGGCAATGCAGGCTATCGAGAGTTGCTACGCGGCGAACTCTCCAAGAGAGTTATTCTCGGGGCGTCTGTGCTCGTTGCGATGAACGTCACGGCATATACGCTAATGACCTGGCTGCCAACGATGCTATTAGTTAAGGGCATTGATGTCGGACATTCATTTGCGCTGTATACGCTCACGGTTCTTGGAGCGCCGGTAGGCACTTTTCTCGGAATGGTATTTATCGACAAGGTGTCTCGAAAGTGCATGGGGATTTCCTTGCTCGGGATAATCGCAATCTTTGGTCCCCTATTCGCGATTCAACAAAACGAGCTGCTCCTTTGCGTAATGGGGTTCTCCCTTGAAGTCGTAACGGAAATGTACGTTGCATATTCCTCGGGTGTATACGTGCCGGAGATTTGGCCAACCGAGCTTAGACTTCGCGGCTCTGGGCTCTCGAATGCAATAGGAAGGGTAAGCGGCGTGGTTGCACCTGTTGTGGTTGCTCAACTGCTTGCCGGGGGAACCGTGATGCCAGTCTTCATCCTCATGTCGTCTATTTGCCTCGCTGTAGCAATTGTGATTTTCGTATTGGGGGTAGATACAAGAAGAAGGGCTGTCGAGGAGATCGGGTGAGCGCTCATGCAGATATGTCAACAAAGTACCTGTTATTAATTTAACGTGGTTTAGTTACTAGAGCAGCTAGTGGGGTGCTCTCAAGACATAAGGGTTAGGGTGCGACGATTCACCTATGCCGGGAGGACAAAGTATGGGTGCGAAAGACAGGCTCGATCAGATTCGCCGAGAGCTATATGAGGTCGGCCAGGTGAGCGTCGGTGATTTGAGTAGGCGTCTGGGAGTTACGGAAGAAACTATCCGAAGAGATTTGGAGCGCCTTGAATCGGAAGGGGTGCTGAAGCGAACTTATGGTGGAGCAATCCTTAACCCTGTCCAGCAGGCCCAGAGCGATACGCAATTCGACAAGCGCGTGAGCAGGAGTGCTGAGGAAAAGCGAGTCATTGCCCTCAAGGTTCTGCCCCTGTTGGAGAATGTGTCAACGATTGCAATTGATTCGAGTACTACCGCAGTCGAATCGGTTAAACAGTTGGCAAATAGAGAGGACATGACGCTTCTCACGAATTCGGTGGCGGCGCTAAGAGTTCTCGAGACCGGGGCCTTGCACGTCGTCTTAACCGGGGGCGAGTTCAACAGAGAGACCCTTTCGCTGCGCGGTGACGCGGCGAAAAGGGCTCTCGATCAGTATCATATCGATACGTTGCTCTTTAGCTGCAAGGGGATTGATTCTGGAGGTACATACGATACGAGGCCAGAAGAGGTAGAGATGAAGCAGCGCCTCATGGAAAGATCAGGACGTCTTATCCTCCTTGCCGACCATACCAAATTTGGCAAGACAGCATTCGTTAAGCTTGCAAGCCTCGATGTAATTAGCTGCATTGTTACGGATAGAAAGCCAGATGACAAATGGCGTGACGTGATGAAAGAGCACGATATCAGGTTGGTCTTCTAGTTCTCTGAAAAACATAAGTCCCTTAAGCCTGCTGACCGTATTGTCTGCAGGCTTTTTTGTTTAGCCGCTCAAGACCATTTTTCTGTCGTTCGGAGAAATATTCCTTTTAAACGCAGATTTGATGTTTGAAACAGACTTATTGAAGTACACTATCCACAGATTTAATGTCAGAAACAAAGAAAGATATGTTGTTTCTGACATATTGTAAAAGTACTGTTGTCTGTATCAGAGAAAGGACTGGTCTGGATGCTGTATCAGGAGACGCGAGAAGAAGTGCTTAAGTATGCGGTCAAGTGCCTTGAGAACGGACTGATTCACGGTACCGCAGGTAACGTTTCAGCTCGAGTTCCAGGCGAGGAGGCGGTCGTCATTACTCCTAGTGGCATTCCGTATGACACGCTCAACCCGGAAGACCTTCCGGTCGTTTCCCTCCACGCGGAGATAATCGACGGTAATCTCAAGCCGTCTTCTGAAACGCCTATGCATACGGCAATATACCGCGCTCGCCCAAACGTTAACGGCGTCGTTCATACGCACTCAATGTTCGCGACAGTATTCTCAATCCTCGAGAAGGAAATCCCAGCGATGATGCCCCCGTCGTCAGCATTTGCCCCTGTTCCCTGTGCGCCTTTCCAAATCCCCGGCTCTGAAGAGCTTGCTGAGTCTGTCGTGAAGACCCTTGGCACCGATCACCTTGCATGCACGATGCAGGGGCATGGTCAGATTACCGCCTGCCCGACGCTAAAGATGGCTTACCGTGGGGCCGAGTGCGTAGAAGAGGACGCGGAGATTGCTTACTGGACGCTTATGGCGGGCAGAATGGTTGGCCTGCCGGCAGATGCGGTAGCGGAGCTTCGTCGCAGGGCTCTTAAGGGGCAAGCGGTTTAATTATTGTTGCGTTGGCAATGTCAGCAGACTAGAAGAGGTGCAGAAAGAGGTGCAGAACAGTGAAGCAATATAAGATTTTGGGCGTATGCGGGGCTGGTCTTTCAACTTCTACAACAGTTGCGCGAATGCTCCAGCAGGGCATGGAAAAACGAAACATGCCAGCGCAGATTAGAACCTGCAAGGTGATTGAGGCAACAGGAACAATTAAGGGCTACGACCCCGATGTGATCCTATCGACCGTTGCGACCACCTCGTTCGAAAATCCAAGCGATGCAAAGGTATTCTCAGGTGTTCCGCTTCTTACCGGCGTCGGCGCGAGCAAGCTTCTCGATGACATAGTCGAGTACCTGAAATCCAAGGGCGATGAGTGATATCGAACCCACGAGACTGCACACGCCACCTCGATAACGCAAAGGAGATGCAGGTCGCACATGGAAGCCGTTCTGAATTTTATCAAGACGATTGTTAACCTCGGCGCATTCGTGATGATGCCAATTATCATTTGCATTCTCGGAATGTGCTTCAGGATGAAATTCAAAGATGCCTTGCGCGCGGGCATCATGGTCGGAATCGGTTTTAAGGGCATCTCGCTTACCGCGGGCCTTATTTCTAGTACGATGACACCATTAGTTGAGCAGCTTCAACAGCTCTGGGGACTGAGCCTGAATGCAGTAGACGTTGGCGTCCCGGTTGTTAGCGCTATTGCGTTCTCGGATGGACTGTTCGTTCTTATCATGTTTGCAGTGGTGCTGCTTGTGAACGTTGTGCTGCTCCTGCTCAAAGTAACAAAGACGCTCAATATCGATATCTGGAACTTTTGGCACTATCTCTTTATCGGTACCCTCGCTACGATTCTCACCGGCAATATGTGGGTAGGTGTGCTGTTTGGAACGATTTACTCCGTCTGCAACCTCCTGCTTGCTGATCACAACCAAGACATCATCTGCGAGGTGTGTGGTGAGCAGTATCGCGGTCTTTCATTTTGCACCATGGCATTTCCTGTAATGCTCCCCATCGTGCAGGGTGTTGACTGGGTCATTGACCACATCCCCGGCATTCGGAATATTGACATCAACATGCATAAGCTTCCTGGCATCTTCTCGTTCCTCGGAGAGCCTTCGATCCTCGGTCTTGTTATTGGCATTATTCTTGCTGCCCTTGGCCAGTACAGCTGGGATCAATGCCTCGTAGTCGGCATGAGCCTCGCCGCTGCGATGGTGCTCCTTCCTCGCATGATTTCTCTCTTGGTCGAAGGCCTTTCCTCAGTCGTTGCCCAGGTCCGCGATTTCATGACTGAGCATATGCCAGGACGAGAGTTCCGCATCGGCATGGACTTTGCTCTGCTCGTTGGCGACCCAGACATGATCAGCCTTGGCCTGGTGATGGTGCCCGTATCTCTGCTCCTCGCAGTGGTTCTCCCGGGCAACACCGTGCTTCCCGTCATTGGCCTTACCAACCTCTCCTATATGATGATGGCACCGGTTATTGGCACAAAGCGCAACATGTTCCGTGCGTTCATCGCTGGAGTTATTGCAATCATCATGGTGTTCTACATGGCAACCGCTCTTGCACCCCTCATTACAGAAGCTGGCGTTGCAGCGGGCCTAGTCGAAGCTGGCGGCACCTACTCCCTCTTTAATACGGGTGAGCTCATTGGGTTCCTGCTCCTGATTCCGCTTGGTCTCTTTGGATACTAAGCGTAGAAGGGCTTTCCAAGACCTTGCATGTGACCGTAGGAAATATAGTCACGGACCGCTTCCGGAAAGCCGAGCTCTTTTGCCTAATGCACTCGCGATTGGACCATGGTTCAGGAGGACAATAAATGTCGATGCCCAACAGAGATGGAATAGCGGAGCTATTCGCCAAGGCCATTGATGGCGGCTACGCTATCCCTCACATCAATCACAGCGATTTTGGAGACTTGTACGCAATCGTGGATGCGGCAAATGAGGCGAGCACTCCAATAATTGCTGCCGGTACCTCGCAAACTGTTGCGGCCCTTGGCCTCAACAAGATTGCTGCAGTCGCCAAAATTTTAGGCAGGGAATCGGACGTCCCATTTGTTATTCACCTCGATCACTGCTCTGACTTCGATACGTGCATTCAGGCAATCGATTGTGGCTATAACTCGGTGATGATTGATGGGTCTGATCTCCCGCTCGACCAAAACATAGAGCTTGTAAAGCGGGTGGTGGACTATGCCCACCCACGTGGGGTATTCGTCGAGGGCGAAGTCGGTCACGTGTCGAGGGGTTCCGAAGACTCTTGGGATGCAAACGTGGAGGATGCGGTTAAGCTCGTCACGTTGACGGGCGTGGATTCGCTCGCCGTTTCCATTGGAAATGAGCATGGATTTTATAAGACAGAGCCAGTTCTCAACTTTGCCCTGCTGGCCAGAGTTCACGAAGCCCTTCCGGAAGTTCCGCTTGTGCTGCATGGGGGCACCGGCATTCCCGTTGAATCGGTGCAGAAAGCAATTAAGGATGGCGTTCGTAAGGTGAATGTCGGAACAGCGGTTCGTTGCGCTTATGTTGCCGGAATAAGGGACGGTATTGCAGAAATGGGTATCGAAGCCCACACCCAAGACATCATCGCATTTGCCAAAGGGCGTGTAAAAGAGAAAGTGTTTGGCGTCATTGACATGTGCTGGGCTCGTAATCGCGTATAAGGTCTGTTAGCAGCTTTAGCGGGAGGTGTTTAGAGAAAATGGTCACTAAGGAAGATCTGAGGCTCTTCCATCCCGACCTCGTATTTTGCGACATCGATGCCGCTGATACAGACGAGCTCTTCAAGCTGCTCGGTCAGCGTCTTTCCCCGAAGGGATATATCAAAGAGAACTGGCTATCAGCGATTAAAGAGCGAGAGCGCGACTATGCTACTGGTCTTCAGACGCGGACCATTGGCGTGGCAATTCCTCATGCTGACAACTGTGTAAACAAGGCTTATATCGCTATCGTTAAGCCCGTACATCCCGTAGTATTCCAGCCGATGGGTGGAATCGGTGACCCGGTTAGCGCAGAGTTGATTATCAATCTTGGAATTCTTCGCGAGGGCGGAGAAGTTGACCTGTTGCAGGGCCTTATGCGAATCTTCTTGGACGATGACGCGACAAACAATGTGATGCAGCAGGAGACGCCCGAGGGCATTATCAAGGCCATTACAAGCCGATTGATGTAGACGGCACGTGAGGCTGTGATGAACGCCGGGGTACCTTTGGGTGCTCCGGCGTCTTTGTATTTAATGTTATACGCGCTGAAAAAAGAGCCTTCGACCCCCGAACGTTCCTCTGGACCACCGCGACGCCGCGTAGCCCAGCGCCGCGCGGTGCTCCCTCAGCGTCCTCCATCCTAGCGCCTTCTTCGGCTTGCCGCCCCCGTGCCACTCGATGTAGGCGCCCAGCCTCTCGCGGAACTCCGCGAACGTCACGCCCCTCCAGTCGGTCCCGTGGAAGAAGTCGCTCTTGAGGGTGCCGAATAACCCCTCGCACCTCGCGTTGTCCGGGCTCCTGGCCTTGCGCGACATCGAGCGCGCCGCGTGGCCGGCGGCGCACGCCGCCGCCCGCTCGCCGGTCATGTACACGGCACCGCCGTCCGTGTGTAGCACCAGCGGCCCCCCTCCGTCGGGCGCACGGCGGCGACCAGGTCCCCGAGCGTGCCGAGCGCCAGCCCCGCGTCGGGGTGCAGGGACACCCTCCAGCACACCGGCCAGCCGTCGAAGCAGTCGACGGCCGCGCTGAGGTAGGCCTTGAAGCCGTCCAGGCGGAACTCGGTGACGTCGGTGACGCAGAGGAGGCCGGGCTCCGGGGCGTGGAAGTCGTGGGTGCCGTCCGCCCCGAGCGGCAGGTTGGCCGGCCTGGGGGAGGGCTCCCCGCAGTAGCTGCCGTGGCGGGCCCTCCGGCGCATCTGGGACGCCTTGCTCGCGACGAGGCCCTCCTCGCGCATGACCGCCCCCACGACCTTCTCCGAGACGACGACCGGCGTGGCCGTGTCCCCCTCCGCGAGGTCGCGCCAGGAGACCGGCTCGCCCTCCCCGCGCCTGAGGTCGGCCCACACGCTCTCGGAGCCGAAGGTGCCGCCGGACGCCTCGAAGGAGGCGCGGACGCGCGCCCTGAGGGCCGCCTCGGGGTCGGGCCGCGACAGCCTCGCCCGCTGCGAGAGGTGGGTGCTCTTGGGTATGGAGGGCGTCTCGCAGACGTCAGCGAGCCTCACCGCCGGGCTCGCCTCCCTGGCCGCCTGGCCCGCGAGGTACCTCTCCTCGCTGGTCAAAGAGCCAGGGCCTGGTGCTTTTAGGACGTCCAACACCGCCAGGGCCTCGGCGAGCCTGGCCTCGGCCATCCTCGCCCGCTCCGCCGGGTCCTCCGGCAGGTCGGCGCCCCAGTCGCGCCAGTCGGTCTGCCCCGCGTGCCCCTCGGTGTCGGCCAAGTCGGCCCCCCTTCCCTCCGTGCGCGCGCGTGCCGCCGGCCTGGCGCGGGGGCGCGCCCTCCGGTAGGCGGGGCTCCCCTCGCCGTGGGCGCAGTGCATGCGGGAGGCCCGGTCGGGCATCTCGCGGGCGGCGAGCTCGCCCGCCTCCTCCATGCGCGGCCACCGTCTCAGGTTCCACTCGTTGGGGAACAGCGGGGGCCTGCGGCAGGCCTCCGCCACGCTCATCCCGCTCTGGTGGAACTCCCAGAGTATCCCCTCCCGCTCCTGCCTGGTGTACATCCCGGGCTCCCTCCCGGACCTCTCCGAGGTCCAAGTTTATGTCCGGGGTCCCGAGCTCTGTCGCCAATCCATCGATGTTCAAACCCGATAACTAGAAGCTATTTAGCAAGAGCTCCAGTTTTTAGCGAAGGAGCGACGTGTCCGCTAACCAGAAACTGCCTTGCCCACCTTAACTTTGAGGCCATAGCGAACACAGACATCCGTATGACGTTTGGGCTTGGCGAAAAGAAAGCGCAAGCGACGAGAGTTATCAAGGATACGATGACCGCAGACCTCATCAAGCAGGTTGACCCAGACGCTTCCCCTCACAACATGCAATACGTTCCATACTGGGCCTAAAGTTGAACTTGAAGTATCGCCAAGTATCGCTCGGGGGATCGTTGGGATGCTCTGGGGGCATGTGGGCACGAGAAACCGCAGGTCTGCAGGCCGACTACAGCCTCCTTCTTCACTGTGTCTAAGTATCGCTGGCTAAGAGGGAAGCGCTTCCGACGCGAATCCCCAGGTTTCTCGTGGATGTCAGGACCTGAAATAGTCAATGCGCTTGGGGCTTGAAGCTTTCGCTAGGAGATGGCATCAAAGTCCTTGGCGGGAATGGCAAGAGCTGGATATTGTTGCTGTAGTCATTTGTCTACTTGCTCAAGCACACTTTAGTCAAGTGTGCTTGAGCAAAATCCGTTCGGTCGAGCTGTACTCACTTGTGGGTGGCGTGCAGTTGCGTCTGGAACAGTTGGATGGATCAGAATCGGCCGGATGGAATCTTGGTAACGGCATTCTCGGTTTGAATAGGCATTTCTATTCTGTGCCGGTGGAACGTGGAGCGGAACGATAGGCGGCCGAGGGGATTGTAGTGCGATTTGACGCCATCGGGGAGCGCCTCTCCATCGCAAAGGCCAGATGTTTCAAGACGTCATTTCTTTCAGTGATGAATTCGATGCGTTTTAGCGATATTTTTACCGTATTTCACAAAAAATAGCTCAGAATACAATTCAAGTAGTTTTTGAGGAGAAGGAGCGAGAACCATGCTACTCAATTACAGCTTCCAGAACTTTCGAAGCTACCGTGATGCGCAGCAATTCTCGATGGAGCGATCTAAATCGGCTCAAAAGCGTGACTCTGCAACATGGGGCCACAACAACGTATCCGTCGCAACGGGTGTCTACGGCGGTAATGCATCCGGAAAGAGTGCTTTCCTCAACTCGATTCGATTTGTTGCAGGGTATATCGCGCGTGGCTTTAGCGGGAACATCGACTTGGCTGAGGAGCTAAGTCCATTCCTGCTTGATAACGACTCGCGTAACGATGCAACAAAGTTCTTGGTTGAGTTCATTGGCCCTAATGAGGGGCATTATCAATATGAGTTCGACATCACGAGAGAGCGCGTCTACTACGAGGAGCTTAGGAAGTACAACGGCGCACGCTCGTCCAGACTATTCCTGCGCGAATTCTCAACTAATCAGAGTGAGTATATGTACAGCTATGGCCGGGCTTTTAGGGGAAACAAAAAAATATACGAGGGTATCACCCGCCCCGATGCTTTGATGCTTTCGGCACTTCACGCTGCAAACTGCGAGCTGACCGAGGAAGCGTATCAAGAGTTTTCTGACAACTTTGGATTCTTTGAGGCATCTGGCTACCGGCGAGAGCTGTCCCTCATCAAACAAGATCTGTCTGGGCGAACCGCAATGGGGCGTGCGCTTCAAATGGTTATGGCGTCTTCCGGACTGGGAATTAACGTTATTGAGGCCAAGGACGCCCTTGATTTACTCTATGAGGCAAGCACATCAAAAGATGACTCTAGGGCCGGAGAGTACGAGAAACTCGCTTCGGGCCTAATCGCCCTTTCAAAACCCCACTTGTCATCCGAAGAGCGGGAAGGGCTCGTTCGCAAGCTCATGACAAACACCTCGCCGGTCCACCCAGAGCTAGTTTTCTCTCATGCTGGTCGCAATGGCTACGTTGGCGAGTTCTCCGAAGCGGACGAATCCAGAGGAACCCTAGCTGCGCTGGCGTTCTTCTCAATGGCGCTGCGCACCTTGTCAAGGAGGTCTATTGTCATTGTCGACGAGATAGATACCAGCCTCCATCCTCTGTATGTCGAGGAACTGGTTCGCCTGTTCCTTGATCCCAAGACAAATCCCAACCAATCACAGCTCATTTTTACCACCCATGATGTCTCGCTGATTAGCCGCTCGATGGAAGGGCAGACAACCTTGGACCGCGACCAAATTTGGTTTGTCGAGAAAAATCCATCCGGCGAGTCGACTCTGTATCCGCTCTCCGAAATCAAGTCGCGTGCAGGCGAGAACTATGGGAAGAACTATTTGAACGGCATCTACGGGGCTGCCCCGCAGCCATCGTTCCATCAAGCGTTTGCAAGTGCCGTTGCTCTGGCCGCTGAGAGCGACGAGGCATCTAAGGGTTAGGTGGAGGTGAACAACCAACCATCCCAGGAGTACGCAGGCATGGGTTTACGTGTAAATCGCTGGAGTCACTGAGAATTTGGAGCAAGCACGGCTGGAGGATAAATTGTGTATAGACGTTGCAAACCTGATCGTACAAGCCATCATCGGGATTGCTACTCTGGCTGGCGTGATGGTCTCCCTATACCAGGTACACCGTGAGAAGATCATCCGGATGGAAGAGGAGAAGCGTAAGCAGTCGACGCGGATATCTCTATGGTACGAGGAGTACCGAGATAGAACTGATTGGCCGAGGGATGACCGGTTCGTGTGGCGGGCAGTCGTGCTTAGGAATGCTAGCGAGTCGCCCGTCTACGATGTAATCGTCACATGCGTCGGAATTAGCGGTGCCGGTCCAGAGCCGAGAGGTGAGGACAACGGCCGCGACTTCCCCTATCGGACGTGTGTCGGCACGCTTCCGCCAGGAACTTGGTATGTATGGCTTCCAACCGGAGGCGCGGGCATGCACATTCGTACGGCTCCCGAGGGCACATTCACTGACGCGGGCGGGATATCGTGGGTTCGGCGCGGAAACGGCAAACTGGAGGAGATAGGGTCCGAACCTGCGCTCTTCTATGAACTTGACCTTCCCCTGGGGTGGGGAGGGTGCAAGCGGTTGGACAGGTAAAAGCCGGGACTCCATAATCAGGGGGTCATGGCTAGGCATCAATCACTGTGTGTAGCCTGATTGACGACAGCGACAGTATTGAATCCCTGTCGGTAAGACAAATACTTTCTGATAGATGTGGCCTGGGAAGCTTGAGATATCAGATGGGAAGGAACGAGCCGAGCAGCAACTTATCGCGAACGGCTGGCTTGGTTATTGCAAGTGAGGGCTTTGACGGCACGCAGAATGACTATGATCTCGAACTATAGCAGTGCCATCGAAAGGCATTCTCAAGGGCGAACCTGTAACTTGGAGGTTCGTCTCTGGGGCATTGCATGCTTCCTCCTAATACGTCTCCCTTCTGGGCTGTTGCGCCTTGTTTGGGGGGGTATTCAAGGGGGGTTATCATGTTCGCATGGCGTGCGGATGACTCGCGGACTTCTTCTGCCGAGATTTCGATTCGAGTCACTTGGTAGCATTTTCGTTTTCTGACACCAGAGTTCTTGATAGGGATAGGTAAAGCTGGGTACTATGACTGTATTCATTTACCTATGGTTTATGATGCGGCCTGTCTCGGAGCCCGGAATCCAGGGCTTTATCGTTTTCTTTCCCAAATTCCCCAATAGGTACCGCTGCGTTTTTATGAGATGGGTGTAGTACTCCTTGTTGGACGGAAACGTCGTACGGAAGCGATAGCGGCGCCATCTTCCTCAAGGGCTACGATGAAGTATTCGTGTTCAACCTCTATCACGGAGAGCACCTGACTGACGATTTGATTCTTGTCCCTCTTCATCGTAATCCGCTACGCGTTTGCCGAAAGATCGCCGCGCACCACAAGCGGTATGAGGGGTAAGCAACGCGCGCAGCGTTCGCTGAATCCGGCGTCATGTCCCAGCGCCACATCCCACTTGTTGCTGCTCGCGGTCACCACGTGATCAAAGCCCCTGGCCAGGTAAAAGTCGCCCCTATTTCTGGACGCGGACTTCTAGCCAAAAAGCGCTCGCTGGTACTCGCCCCCAAGGACACGCCTCTGACCCTTGGAGAAGGAGCTGAGCTGCTCGTAGACGATTCTGGTGTCATCATGGGAGAGCTCATACTCGTATCGCCTGTCTCCCAGAATGCAACAAAAACTCGGTGAGAGACTAGCCAGATGGCCTACTTCCTTCATCGGACCACGCTACGGTTTCCAAGCTACCGGCAACGGCAATCGATGGGCTCCGTCTCTTCTCCCGACATTCGCCCCGAGCCTACATCTCGAACCGGTACGAGTACAGGTCCCCGTTGTAGTGTGTGGTGATGTACTCGAACGGTATTCGCAGCCCTTCGCGCTCAGTGTACGTTACGTGCGTCATCTGGAGGATTGCCACGTCATCGAGGCTCAGCAGCCGTCGTTGCTCCTCTGTGGGAAGGGTCGCGCTAATCTCCATGTCGTACCCGGCAACACGGATGCCGAGGGACTTAACGTAGGCATAGAAGGATTCGTTGAGCGCCTCGACGCTTATGGCGGGGATGACCTTTGCAGAGACGTACGTATCGCTGAGTGCGACCGGCTTCCCGTCCCCGGTTCGCAGCCTCACAAAGTGGTGAATGAGATCCTCGCCCGTGCAGTCCAGCTTCTGAGAAGCGATTGGGAACTCAGACGCGGGCAGGACCTCATAGCTGAGCAGCCTCGACCCTGCCTTCATCCCAATGTGCGCCATGTCTTCGGTGAAGCTTTCTGCCGCAAGGAGACTCTTCCGTATGTGCTGTGCCGTGACGAAGCTTCCCTTCCCGGGGACCCTCGAAATGTAACCGCTGCCGGCAAGGTTGTTCAGAGACTTGTTGATAGTCATACGCGAGAAGCCAAACCGGTCGCAAAGTTCCTGCTCCGTTGGGATCTTCTCACCAACGGAGACCTTGCCGGTCGAGATGAGGCCTCGGATGTACTCCTCGACCTGTTGGTACTTTGGCTTTGCTGACACTGCTCCTCCATCGTCCTCGCGGAACAAGACCACATCGGACGCTACGACATTAGCACGTAACAAAAACGTTTCACAGCAAACCATGTATATACCTTTATTTTTCAGATTTTATCTCGTGGTTATACCACTTGTGGATTGTTCCAAAAATGTGCTTGCATAGTAGCAATACTAAATGTATATACATAGATATACATCGGACTAGACAATCTTGGAGGCACGATGATTACCGAACTCGAAGACCCTACGATGATTGGCTACATCCACGATGGGGGAAATGCTCTCCGAAATGTCTTGGAGAACGAGGATGCGTTTCTCCTGCCATTCCGCAGCGTGATAGAAGGCAGCGACATCCAAGAGATTCACCTCGTGGGCTCCGGCACCAGCTATAACGCGTCCCTCTACATCGCAAAGATGATCAGGAGGTTCTCCCATATCGCGGCATATGCCGAGTACCCCACTCGGTCCGATCCAAAGGTTGACCTTGCCTGCTCTGGGTGTCGGGCAAGTCAGGTGCTTTACGTCGGCGTCTCGCAGTCCGGCACGAGTGTCTCGACCATTGACGTGCTTCGCAGGGCGCACGAGGCAGGCGCGACGACCATAGCGCTAACCGACGTCCTTGACAGCCCCGTGGTGGAGGAGGCAGACCATGCCATTCGTCTCTTCACTGGCCACGAGGTGGTGCACGTCGAGACCCGCGGGTACCTTGCCACGCTGCTAGAGGGTTTTCTCGTTGCTCTAGACCTGGGCCGCATGCGTGGGATTCTGGAGAAGGGCGAATTCCTCTCACGTCACGAATCCGCGAGGAGGCTTGCGGGGGAGTTCGACGGGCTCATAGCGCAGGCCGAGGGCTGGTACTCCGCTCACTCCGACGAGCTCCAGTCGCTCCGAAGGGCATACGTCTGCTCGTATGGCGTAAACGAGTGCACTGCTGAAGAGGCGGAGCTCAAGCTCACTGAGACCTTCGGAAAGCCGGTACGTGGCTATGAGCTAGAGGAAATGATTCATGGTCCGCACTACGCGTTGGATGAAAACACGTTTGTCTTCTTTGTCGCGCCTTCCGGAGAAGGCCTCGAGCGCATCCCCGTGTTTCTCGACTGGTTCAAGAAGAACCTGATTACAGAGCACGTATTCGTGATTACTTCAGGGGCACATCTCGGCGAGTTTGGGGACAAGGCGCTATGCCTTGACGGCGACTTCCCCGAGGAGCTGAGCCCCGTCGCCATGATTCTTCCCTTCTACATCACGGCAGCCCGGAACTGCATTGCCGCAGGCATCAACACGAGGGACAAGCCCGCAAACCGTATCGCCTTCGCACACCTCGACTAGGCGGGTGGGGTTCATGACAAATCGTTTGGAGGTAGAGAGATGATTGCATTGGCCAGGGCCGACGACCGGCTGATTCATGGGTTGGTTGCGGTCGCGTGGACGTCGAGCGTAGCACCTGAGACCATTCTCGTCGCAAATGACGCCGCGGCAGCAGACAGCTTCAAGAAGGAGACGATGCGCCTCGCAAAGCCTGCCGGGGTCAAGCTGTTCATCAAGTCCGTTGAGTCGTCCGCGAAGGCGTTGAACAACCCAGTCAACGATGGCAAGAGGATTCTCCTGATCACCGCATCGGTGGAGGACGCGGAGCGCGTCTACTCGCTGTTGGACGAAGGTCGCAAGTTCGAAGCCTTGGACATTGGGACTGCGGGAATCGTCAAGAAGGAAGGAGAGACGTACAAGCTCGTGATCCCAGGGGTCTACGTAAGCAAAGAGGAGTACGAGGCGGCGAAGAGGCTCGCCCAGAGGGGAGTAGACGTCTTCTGCCAGGCCAACCCAGCCCTAGAGAAGGCCTCACTCTCCGATATCGGGAAAGCCCTTGAGAAGTGACTGCGCCAAATCGAGAAACTCATGATCGCGCGAGAGTACTGCTGTTGAGAAGAGTGGGGGAGCAATGAGCCAGGTACTTCAAGGTCTTCTCGTCGCGCTAATTGCGGCGGCGGTCTACATGGAGTCCCGCATCGGCGGCCAGCACATGCTTGACAGGCCGATAATCATCGGTCCGCTGGTTGGCCTGGTGATGGGGAATCCGGGAATGGGGCTCGCGATTGGCGGCGAGCTCGAGCTTGTGTGGATGGGTCTGAACGGAATAGGGACAACGACACCGCCCAACGTCGTCGTGGGCTCGGCCCTGGCGACGGCGCTTGCCATTAGCACGGGGGCATCCTACGAGACGACGCTCGCTCTTGCGATTCCCATTGCCGTTGTCGCCCAGCTCTGCGACATCGCCGCACCCGTGGTGAATACGTTTTTCGCTCACCGCGCGGACAAGTGTGCCGCCAACGGGGACTACCGTGGCATCGAGCTTTGCAACTGGGGCGGGGCGGTAGTCTACTTCCTCTTCAAGTTCGTCCCAGTCTTCCTGGGATTTGTCCTGGGGTCAGGGCTCATCACGTCCTTTGTGGACATGATTCCGCCTGTGATCCAGAACGGCCTCGCGCAGTCCGGCAACATCCTGCCCGCCCTCGGCGTCGCCATGCTCATCCAGCTGACCTGGGACAAGAAGTTTGGCGCATTCCTCTTCCGGGGATTTGGGCTTGCTGCGTTCCTGAAGGTCGACACCCTTGGCGCCGCGTTCTTTGGCGCTGTTGTCGCGCTCATCTACTACAAGCTGAGTGGTAGGGGCTCTAGCGAGAGCGCGCTCGGGATGGCCGTTGCCCCCGGTGGGGTAGACGATGACAGTGAGGAGCTCTAACCATGGCGGAAGAGAAGAAGCTCGGCGAGGGCACCCTCCGCAGGGTCTTTAATAGGCATTACCAGCTACTCAGCTGTTTCAACTACGAGCGGCAGATGTCAACTGGATACTGCTACACAATGCTGCCGGCACTTCGCGAGCTGTACAAGGACGACGAGGAGGGCCTCAACCAGGCCGTCAAGAGGCACCTTGAGTTCTTCAACTGCGCAACAAGCACGAGCCCGTTCATCATCGGTCTCTCGTGCGCAATGGAGGAGGAGAACGCCAACAACCCGGGTGAGTATGACTCCTCCTCGATAACCTCGGTGAAGGCCGCGCTCATGGGTCCGCTTGCCGGAATCGGCGACAGCTTCTTCTGGGGCACGTTCAGGGTGATTGGCGCCGGTGTCGGCGCTCCCATGGCGGTTGCGGGTAACGTCTTTGGCCCCATCTTCTACGCCCTTCTAAACGTCATCCCCTCCGAGGTCGTGAGGCGGTGGGGATTCAAGATTGGCTATGCGGGCGGAGGCAAGTTCCTTGAGCGCGTCTCTGCTGACGGAACCCTTGACAGGCTCACCGAAGCTGCGAGGATCATGGGCCTTGTCGTCATTGGGGCAATGATTCCCTCGATGGTGGTACTGAGCCTTGGGGCAACGATTGATATCAACGGAGCGCAGGTCGTGCTCCAAGACATCATTGACCAGATTTGCCCGTGCCTGCTCCCCGCGCTGCTTACGTTGGGGTGCTACAAGCTCTTGAAGAGGGGTGCATCTGGAACTGCGGTAATGTTCGGGCTTCTCGCCTTGGGAGTCATCCTGGCCGCTTTGGGGCTTGTCTAAGAAAGCCTTTCCTGGTTGGCTCAATGGCCGCGTAATTAGATGAACTGGGCGCCCTCCCGTGGAGTTCAAGGGGAGGGTGCCCTCTTGTGTCTGGGGTTTCGACCAAGACCAGCCCCGCCAACCTGCGCGAGTCTTTTCGTCTCTCAGCGTGTCCATTTCCCATGGCGAACGTGATGTCCTATTCCTGTTGTTCCAAATCTGACAGCGCAACGCGTATTATTGAGACTCGCACAAGACATTCCAAACCTAGGGGGTTGCCTACATGAAGGGCATCATCCTGGCCGGTGGCTCGGGCACGCGCCTCTACCCGCTCACGAGCGTGACGAGCAAGCAGCTGCTGCCCGTCTACGACAAGCCGATGGTCTACTACCCGCTCTCCACGCTCATGCTCGCGGGGATCGAGGACATCCTGATCATCAGCACCCCGCAGGACACGCCCAACTTCGAGCGGCTCCTGGGCGACGGCTCGCAGTTCGGGGTCTCCCTCTCCTACGCGGTCCAGCCGAAGCCCGACGGGCTCGCTCGGGCGTTCCACTACGGCAAGGGGTTCGTGGCGGGCGGCCCCTGCGCCCTCGTGCTGGGCGACAACATCTTCTACGGCAACGGGCTCTCGCGCCACCTGCGCCGCGCCGCCGCCAACGCCGAGGCTGGCCGCGCCACGGTCTTCGGCTACCGCGTGGACGACCCGGAGCGCTTCGGCGTCGTGGAGTTCGACGAAAGCTACAATGCGGTCTCGATCGAGGAGAAGCCCGCCCGCCCCAAGAGCAACTACGCCGTTACCGGCCTCTACTTCTACGACGAGAGGGTCACGGAGTACGCCTCGCGGGTCGCGCCCTCCGCCCGCGGCGAGTACGAGATCACCGACCTCAACCGCATGTACCTCGAGGACGGATCGCTCGACGTGGTGACGCTGGGGCGCGGCTACGCGTGGCTGGACACGGGGACCATGGAGTCGCTCTTCGAGGCCGGCCAGTTCGTGCGCACCGTGGAGGAGGCGCAGGACCTGCCGGTCTCCGTCCCGGAGGAGATCGCCTTCGAGAACGGCTGGATCACTAGGGACGAGCTGCTCGACGCGGCGGAGAGGTACGGGAAGTCCACCTACGGCCAGCACCTCAGGGTCGTGGCGGAGGGTGGAATCGTACCCGACTGCAGGAACAGGGAGGACTAGGACATGGCAGGGGACGTATTCGAGCCGCACGACATCATCGTCACGGGCGGCTGCGGCTTCATCGGCTCCAACTTCGTGCGCTGGGTGGCCGGGAACCACCCGGAGACGCACGTGACGGTCCTCGACAAGCTCACCTACGCGGGCAACCCCGCGAACATAGCGGGCCTCCCGGGGGACCGGGTGGAGCTCGTGGTGGGTGACGTCTGCGACGCGGAGCTGCTGGACCGCCTGGTCCCCGGCCACGACGCGATCGTCCACTTCGCGGCGGAGTCCCACAACGACAACTCGATCGCCGACCCGGAGCCGTTCGTGCGGACCAACGTGGTGGGCACCTACCGGCTGCTCGAGGCCTGCCGGAAGTACGACGTGCGCTACCACCACATCTCGACCGACGAGGTCTATGGGGACCTCGCCCTGGACGAGCCGAGGCGCTTCGAGCCGGGCGACCCCTACCGGCCGTCCAGCCCCTACTCCTCGACCAAGGCGTCCTCCGACCTGCTCGTGCGCGCCTGGGCGAGGACCTACGGCCTCAGGGCCACGATCTCGAACTGCTCCAACAACTACGGCCCCTACCAGCACGTCGAGAAGTTCATCCCCAGGCAGATAACGAACGTCCTCTGCGGCGCCCGCCCCAAGCTCTACGGCACGGGGGAGAACGTGCGCGACTGGATACACACCGAGGACCACTCCCGCGCGGTCTGGGACATCCTCACGAGGGGGAGGATGGGCGAGACCTACCTCATAGGCGCCGACGGCGAGCGCTCCAACGTCGACGTCCTGCGCGAGATCCTCTCCCTCATGGGCCAGCCGGAGGACGCCTTCGACTGGGTGCGCGACAGGCCCGGCCACGACCGCCGCTACGCGATCGACCCCACGAAGCTGGAGCGCGAGCTCGGCTGGAGGCCCGTCCACACGGACTTCGCCGAGGGGCTCGCCCAGACCATAGAGTGGTACCGCACGCACGAGTCCTGGTGGCGCCCCGCCAAGGAGGCCACCGAGCGCAGGTACGCGGAGCAGGGCCAGTAGGGGGAGAGGCATGTCCGACATTCAGTTCGAGAAGGACCTCAGGGTCGAGGAGACCGGCATAGAGGGGCTCAAGGTGGTGGAGCTCGCCGTCCACGGCGACTCCCGCGGCTGGTTCAAGGAGAACTGGCAGAGGGCCAAGATGGTCGCGCTCGGCATCCCCGACCTCCGCGTCGTGCAGAACAACGTCTCCTTCAACGCGGAGCGCGGCGTCACCCGCGGCGTGCACGCCGAGCCCTGGGACAAGTTCGTCTCCGTGGGGTGCGGCTCCGTCTTCGGCGCGTGGGTGGACCTGCGCCAGGGGAGCGAGACCTACGGGAGGGTCTACACCACGAGGCTCGACCCCTCGAGGGCCATCTACGTCCCGCGCGGCGTCGGCAACTCCTTCCAGGCGCTGGAGGACGGCACCGTCTACACCTACCTGGTGGACGCCCACTGGTCCGCGGAGCTGAAGAAGACGTACACGTTCGTGAACCTCGCCGACCCCGCGCTCGGCATCGACTGGCCCATCCCGCTCTCCGAGGCCACGCTCTCGGAGGCTGACAGGAAGCACCCGATGCTCGCGGACGTCGTCCCCATGGCGCCGAGGCGCACGCTCGTCACGGGCTGCAACGGCCAGCTGGGGCGGGCCGTGCGGGCGCTCGCCGAGGAGAGGGGCGTCTCGGGCACCTTCGACTTCTGCGACATCGACACCTTCGACTTCTCCGACCCCGCCCAGTACGACGCATACGACTGGGACCTCTACGGCACCGTGATCAACTGCGGAGCCTACACGGCGGTCGACAGGGCCGAGACCCCCGAGGGGCGCCTGTCCGCCTGGGCGGCCAACGCGACCGGGCCGGCCCTGCTCGCCCGGACCTGCGCGGAGCACGGGATAACCCTGGTGCACGTCTCCAGCGACTACGTCTTCGACGGCACCCGCGAGGTGCACGACGAGGGGGAGCCCTTCTCGCCCCTCTCCGTCTACGGCCAGTCCAAGGCCGCAGGCGACCTCGCCGTCTCGAACTGCCCCAGGCACTACGTGCTGCGCTCCAGCTGGGTCATCGGCGACGGGCGGAACTTCGCGAGGACCATGGTGGGGCTCTCGGGCCGCGTCGCCGACCCGGAGGACAAGCTGGAGCGGGTCACCGTCGTGAACGACCAGCTGGGCCGCCTCACCTTCACGCGCGACATGGCCGCCGCGATCTTCCACCTGCTCGACTCCCACGCCCCCTACGGCACCTACGACTGCACGGGTTCCGGCGCGGTGCGCTCCTGGGCGGACATAGCGAGGGCGTGCTTCGAGGCCGCCAACGGCAACGGGGACGCGGTGGTGCCCGTCTCCACCGCGGAGTACTACGCGGGCGCCGCCGGCCCCGTGGCCCCGCGCCCCGTCCACTCCGCGCTCGACCTCTCGAAGCTCGAGGCCGCGGGGTTCTCCATGCCCGACTGGGAAGTGGAGCTCAAGGAGTACCTGGCCTCTCTGCTTGGCCAGCGGTAGAGGTGACGTTTTATAGCCTGGCGGCTGGTTCTGGGCATTCGGATAAGCGGAACAATTAATTGGGAGGCGGGGTTGCATGAGCGCCCCGCCTCATTTTTCGGTTAGGATACGGTTTTTAGGGGTACTGCAAGTACAAAACGGTTCGAAGCCTGATGAACCGCAGGTCAGGGAATTGCTATGGCGTCGCAGTTACATAAAAATTCTCACCAAAACTGCTGCCAACCGGAACGTGGCATTGGCTATTCGCGAGTAGGCCAAGAATCGCCGTTGCCATCAATCCATGTTGCGCTAGGTAAAGGCTTCAAATTACGTGCAGAATCGGACTTCTGTGGGTCGGCCTTGGCAGGGGAGCGCGAGCGAAGTGTCGCACGCGGCGCTCGAGCCAATTGCCTCGAGCGGCCAACAGGCAAAACGCAAATCCCGTCTTCTGCCTGGGGGTCCCAGCTACGCGGGGCCAGCCTTCGCACGAGAAAATAACCCACATATGTCGAGTTCCGCACGTAAATTCGAGATCCCTCGTTGCGCGCGGGAGCAAGCTGACAACCAAGGGCGGCGATAATGAGGGATGACAGCTCTTGCAGCAAGCAAAGGAATGGTTGCGGTGACGATGTCCCGGGACATACACGCAGCAGAGCCCCGTTTCGCTGAAGAGGCGCGAATCGCCGGGGTCACCCTGCGCTTCTCCCGACTCATTCGGGGCATTGGCGGAGCGCGTGACGTTGTCCTCTGCACCACTGAGGACGGCCGGGAGGTCGTTGCACTTGCGAGTGAGTGGCCGCGCGAGGACCGATGCGGCGCCTCGTGCGGTCAACCCGGAATCGTAACGCGTACCAACCCAGACTCGCAGAAGATTGCACTCTATAGGTCGCTCTTCCGAGGTCGAGAAGACGCTTATGCTAATGGCTACCTGCGCAAAGATGGTCGTATGGGATATAGCCCCGCCTGCTTGAACGCGTGGAAGCCCGGCGTGTGCGATCGCCGCCACGTCGGGTGCGACAAGTGCGGCAACCGAAGCCTGCATGCACTGGGCGACGACGCCCTCAAGTGCCACTTCAAGGGGCTTGACCCTCGCAATCGCGACGTCCTGGGTCTTTATCCCATGACGAAGGCATCTACCTGTTGGCTTCTTGTTGCAGACTTTGATGACGAGGGATGGCAGGAGGCCGCATGCGCCTATCGCGACGCCTGTCACCGACGCGGGCTCGACTGCGCCGTTGAAAGGTCCCGGTCCGGGAACGGCGCTCACGTCTGGGTGTTCTTCGAGGAGGCAATCCCCGCACGCGACGCCCGCGCCTTGGGAACGCTTCTTTTGGATGACGCGCGTCGACATTGCTCCAAGCTGGGATTTAGCTCGTACGACAGGCTTTTCCCCACGCAGGACACCATATCCTCCGACGGCCTGGGCAACCTCATCGCGCTTCCGTTGCAGGGCGCTGCAGTCAGGAAAGGGAACAGCGTCTTTGTCGATGACTCGTTTGCTCCCTATACGGACCAGTGGGCGTTTCTCTCGTCTGTGCAGAAGGCCTCTTGCGAGAAGGTACGGGAACTGGTCCAGACTCGAAGTGTCGTGCGGACCGAGATGGCGGATGAGCGCGTGGTAATGCCATCCGGTGTAGAAGTCTCCATCGACGGCATGGTCGGCCTGGATAAGGGCGCCCTGCCTCAGGCGGCAATCGCCGACCTTTCTCGTCTTGCCGCAATGGCGAACCCCGAGTTCTTCCTCAAGCAGCGCATGCACCAAAAGATCTATCCTGCAAAGGCGCCCCGCTACCTCTGGTTTGGCGAGGAGGATGAGGCGGAGTTGCGCTTGCCACGCGGCTGCTTTGACGATGCGGTGAAATATCTGCACGAGCATGGCGCTAAGACCCAGATACGGGATTGCCGCACGGATGGCCGTACGCTGCACGCGCGCTTTGCCGGGAGCTTTCGGCCTGGTCAGCGCGAAGCAGTGAATGCCCTTGCCGAGCATGACGACGGAATACTGGTGGCACCCACTGGCTTTGGCAAGACCGTAATCGCAGCTGGCCTCATTGCGGAGAAGGGCGTAAACACGCTAGTACTTGTTCCAAGCAGTGCTCTATTGGGACAGTGGCGAGAGTCGCTCGGCCGCTTCCTGCGGATCGATGACGAGCCGCCGACGCTGTTCACCCCAACGGGGCGCAAGGCCCGGAACCAGCCTGGCAGGATTGGCGTGATTGGCGGAGGCAAGAGGCTCCCAAGCGGGCTGATAGACGTCGCGCTGGTTCCGTCGCTTTTCGAGAATGGGCCGGTGCCAGGTGACCGGCGCGTGAGTGCGCTTGTACAGAGCTATGGCATGGTTCTTGTCGACGAGGCGCAGCACGTTCCCGCATCTGGGCTGGTGGAGGTGCTCAAGGCGAGCGGTGCTCGCTACGTATACGGCCTGACTGCCACCCCAAAGCGCAAGGACAGACTGGAGCGAGCGCTCCAAATGATTCTCGGGCCCGTTCGGATGACAGTGCGCGCGGATGGGCAGCTCGCGGGCGACCGTGCGACGCGCGTGCTTGTCCCCAGGTTTACCGGCGTGAGGCTCCCCACCGACGTAGACGAGAGAGACTGGAACTCCCTGTTGGACCTCATCTGCGCGCACGAGGAGAGAAACGCGCGCATTGCTCGCGATGCGTGCGATGCCGTGCTGCAAGGAAGATATCCCATCGTGCTTACGAGGCGTGTGGAGCACGCCAGGGCGCTTTCATCGTTGATATCCGAGCGTCTGGCAGAGGGCAGGAAGGCGCAGCACGGCGGGGGTGCGGAGGTACCGGCGGTCATCACGCTTGTGGGGAGCGAAGATGCCAGGGCGAGAAGTGCTCGCCTGGATCAGCTACGCGAGCTTTCGCCTGAGCGCGTTGCTTGCATCGTTGCCACCGATAGCTACGTGGGGGAGGGCTTTGACGAGCCTCGTCTTGATACGCTGCTTCTGGCGGCTCCCGTGGCGTGGGAGGGACTGCTCACGCAGTTGGTTGGGAGAATCCAACGTGTGCAGCCGGGTAAGCGCGGCCCCTTGGTCTTTGACTACGTCGACGAGCTGGTGCCGCTGCTGGCAAGGCAGTGGCACGAGAGGCTCAAGGCATATTCGAGGCTTGGGTACGTGGTCGAGGGGCCCGAGGCGGAGGGCGCCAAGAGTCACATGGTGACCGCGGGGCAGGACGCCATGGAGCTGCTCCGGCATGACGTGGAGAACGCGAAGTCGGATATTCTGCTGGTCTCGGGATGGGTGGTGCCTAAGGCGGTTGGGGCCATTGCGCCGGTTCTGCTCGCGGCGGTTGGTCGAGGTGTGAGCGTGACGGTTGTGGCACGAGTTCGAGAGGGCGCTGGTGACGTTGACGCATGCCTTGACGAGCTGGAACGTGCCGGCTGTCTGGTCATGCGCGATTACGACAGGGTTCCCAACGCTGCGGTCTTCGATGGTTCGCTCGTGTGGTTTGGGGGTATCCCGCCGCTTGCGTTTGCGTATGCCGATGACTGCAGCGTCAGGATTGTGAACCGCGAGCTTGCCGCGGAACTTGGACGCGCGTTTTGAGCGGGTTGTTGTTCCTGAGGCCAGCAGCATTAATTTCTTAGAGAGTCAGGACGGCCCATTCCTCTGGAATTGACGGATTGAGGATTTGCGCAACCCCTCGAAGCTCCAAGGGGGACGCAAAAGCCGGGTAGTGAGTAGGGATGTAGGTGCCGTGGGGGTGACGCCTGGGTGTAAATGGCGCTCGGACCGCATGCTGCTAGCGGCCAACAGGGAAAATGCGAGCAAGCAATCTCTCAGGAGAGCGGTAACCTCACTCATCAGCCGCTTCTGCAAGAAAATAACACTCACATGCTGGCATCAGCGGGCCCTTTTGCGATTTCCTGGTGCGCGTGGTGCCGTATCCCGTGCGAGAGCAAACTGATTTCTGCAGTCACAAGCTCGTGGTCCCTTAGAGGTATATGCGACTCCGCTTGCCTGATGGCCTTATTAATGTCGCGTGCTTGTGCCAAAGTGTGGACAAGGTTCCTAAAAGGGTTCCGCCCCGTCCCGCGAAGGGAGTCAGCATGGCCGCGAATGCAAAGTTTGATGCGTCGCTCTCTTATCAGGCGCGTTCTCTCTGGGGGAAGTCGGACTATGGGATGGGGGAGTGCTGGCTGCCGCTCTACGTTCATATGGCAGACTCCGCTGGAGTGGCATCGCGGTTGTGGGAAAGTTGGGTGCCCCGTTCCACCAAGGAAATTGTGGTACGGGCGCTTGACGGGGACGAGACACTCGCACGATCGTTTTTCGTACTCCTCGCCGCGGTTCACGATATTGGTAAGGCCACACCTGCCTTCCAGGTCAAGGGGCTGTCTTTCAGGCAGGGCGGAGAAGGCGGCATCCTGTGGAAGCCGGAACATGCGGGGCTAGTTATTCGGCACGACTTATCTGGCAGGCCCTGTCCTACGCACCCAATTGCTGGTGAAGTGCTGCTCACCAAATATCTCAAAGAGCATTGCTTTTCTGGAGATGTGCAGGGAAGACAAGCTAAGAGACGGGCAAAGAAGCAAGCGTCTGCAATTTCGTGCATTGTCGGAGCGCATCATGGAAAATTTCCATCCACGACGCGTCTTGTGCCAGCAGGGGAGGATGGCATTGCTCTCGGATGGGGTGGCGAGGGCTCCGCAGATTGGGTTCGCGTCCAAGACGAGCTAATCTCGTATGCCCTTCGCCTGGCGGATCTCTCTGAGAGTGACGTGCCACGCCTGGCAAACCATCACCTTACCGTTGCGACCGAGAGCATTCTCACCGGTCTGGTTATCATGACTGACTGGATTGCGAGCGACCAGGACATCTTTCCGCTTGTCTCCCTGTTTGGGAAAGACGAAGGCGGTCGTATCGATCTCGAAACTCGGTGCGCCAGGGCATGGGGTGCCGCCTCTATCCTGCCCGCTTGGTCAGAGTCGCGCCCGGACGTTCTGCCCTTCGACCAGTTCTTTGCCGAAAGGTTCGCTCTTCCCAAGGGTGCTAAACCGCGGCCCATTCAGGTAGCAGCCGCTCGCGTTGCCTGGGAGCTGGATGAGCCCGGCATCATGGTAATAGAAGCGCCCATGGGAGAGGGAAAAACCGAAGCTGCCCTTTCCGCAGGGGAGCTCCTGGCGTGGAGATATGGCTTGAGTGGGGTATGCGTGGCTCTCCCCACCATGGCCACTACAGATGCAATGTTTGATCGTGTGGAGTCTTGGCTCGGGCGCCTTCCACATGACGGTTCTGGCCCTGACAAAGATATCTATCTCGCACACGGCAAGGCCCAGCTTAACGAGCATTTCCAGGGTCTCATTCGCCGCTCGCGTCAAACGTCTCGTTTTGAGGTTGGCGTTGACATGGTGGACGAGAACGGCCGCTCAAGGGCAGATGACGTCTTGGTCTCGGATTGGATGTTTGGTCGCAAGCGTGGAATGCTTTCGAACTTTGTCGTCTGCACTGTAGACCAGGTGCTTATGGGCGCCTTGAACATGAAGCACCTTTCGCTAAGGCAACTGGCCTTGGCAAACAAGGTGGTTGTTATCGACGAGTGCCACGCCTATGACCTCTACATGCGACAGTACCTCAACGTGCTTCTCCAATGGTTTGGCTATTGGCGCGTCCCGGTTATTCTGCTTTCCGCAACGCTGCCCACCAGCCAGCGCAATGAAATGATTGACAAGTATCTTGAAGGCAGGCGGCTCTCGGTTACCCCGGCTGAAGAGGCACAGCCTGAGAGTGAGAATGATGGGCCTGCTCTCTCAAACAAGGACGGCGATGCATACCCCCTCATCACCTATTCGAATGGAGGCGCTGCGAGAAGCATTGAGACCAAGCCGTCTGGCCGTGCCGTTAGCGTAGACGTGTCCCTAATCGACGACAGTGTCGAAACGCTTGTGGAGCTCCTTGCGGACCGTCTTGCCGGTGGCGGCTGTGCAGGCGTGATATGCGATACCGTTGGTCGTGCCCAGGAGGCGGAACGCACGCTTGCCGCTCGCTTTGGCGATAAGGTGGTCATGCTCGACCACTCACGATTCATGGACATTGACCGCATGGAAAATGAGAGGGTGCTTAGAGAATTACTTGGTTCCCAGGCGACTACTGTCAACGGAAAACGGCCTGGGCTTCTAATTGTTGCTGGTACGCAAGTGCTTGAGCAGTCGTTGGATATTGACTTCGACCTTCTGGTAACTGATATCGCGCCGGTCGACCTGGTGCTGCAGAGGCTTGGAAGGACGCATCGACATCATCGTGGGAAGGGCGAGTGCGACAGGCCCGCATCGCTTCGAACCGCTACGTGTTTTATGCGGGGAGTCTCTTCGTTCGGGGATAAGGGTCCTGAGTTCGCAAAGGGCCTGACTCGTGTGTATGACAAGGCAACCCTTACGGAGTCTCTTGCTGTCCTTGGGCTTGACACCATGGATAGCGAGACATCAATTGCGCTTCCATATGACATCCCCCGTCTTGTAAGGACCGCCTACTCGGACGATGTCCGCAACGCCATTCCAGATTTCTGGTTGGAAGAGTATGCGTCCCAGAGGACAAAGAGAGACGAGAAGTTCGACTCTAAGGTTCACAGGGCCCAAACGTGTCTTTTGGCAGAGCTATCGCACGCGATTCAGAACGAGTGGTCGCTTGTAAACCTGAGCGATCAGACCCGGGCAATTGCCGATGATTTGCGGGACGAAGACCGCGGACAACGGGCAGTTCGCGACACGCAGGAAACTGTCGAGGTGCTACTTGTTCGAAAGGGGCTTGATGACGGAATTTCGTTGCTGCCATGGGTTGGTGACAAGAAGGTCGAGAAGGGAGAAGAGCTGCCAACTGATTTTGAGCCAAGCAGGGAACAGTCTCTTCTGCTAGCCCAGTGTGCGGTGAGACTTCCGCTGTCTGTTTGTCCACTACCCCAGATAGACGCCTGCATAGAGGAGCTGGAGAGGCGCTGTGGGATGTATGTTCGCTGCTGGCAGGAGTCTCCTTGGCTCGCGGGAAGGCTGCTGCTCCCCATGGATGAAGTCGAACCTGGCGTCTTTGAGACGGAGCTTCTCGGCAAACAACTCCAATACACCCGCCGAGAGGGTTTTTCGACCGTTGGCGGAACTACATCCCATCAGTTTACTAATTCAGATATTATCTGACTTGTAATCCATAGCTCCCCATCCATATGGGGCTGATCCGTAGTATACGGACGGGATTTCGTGCTCCCCGCGAATGCGGGGCTTACGTGTAAGCGGCAACGGTCTTTAGGAAAGGAGGAGCAATGGCAAGCGAAGCGGTCGAACCCCATTTCAACCTGGCTACCGACCCCTGGATACCGGTCATCTATCACGACGGTGTGTGTCGAGAAGTATCGATAGAGACTTTGTTCAAGGATGCCGAGCAGATCAGAGAGATTAGCGGTGACTCTCCACAGCAGGTGGAGCCAATACTTCGCCTGTTGCTGGCAATCCTCTATAGGCGGCTCTCGCAAGGGGGTACCAAAACTGAGGATGCCCTGCTCGACTGGTGGGGGGAGACCTGGGATAATAATCGTTTTAACTTGGATGGAATCGTCGCATATCTAACATCCGTCAAGGAAAGGTTTGACCTCTTTGATTCAAGTCACCCCTTCTATCAGGTGGCGGGCCTCGAGTATGCTGACAAAGACCCTGATGGTGTGGATGAGTTGATTGCAGACGTCCCCAAGAGCGACAAGTTTCTCTTCTCCCTGAGAAACAAGAATCGCATAGACGGACTGTCCTTTTCCGAGGCTAGCCGATGGCTCATCTTCCAGCAGGCATATGCGACCGCCGGCATCAAGACGCCGGTCAAGGGAAACACCCATGTGAAGTCCGGTAAGGTATATCCGCCGAAGGGAGCCGTTGGCACGGGCATGCTGGGCGCAGAGGGTGGCATGTTTCTCGAGGGCACCAACCTTTTCCAGACTCTCATGCTCAACTTGGTGCTCTTTGATAACGCGCGTGGTGGAAGGCCCATCGTTGGCTGCGAAGAAGACGTGCCCTCTTGGGAACGAAGCGAGATTTCACCTGACTATCGCATTCCAAGTCCGGGCGAACCCTATGGTCCTGCTCAGTGCTACACCTGGCAGAGCAGGCGCATGCGCCTGGTTCCCAATGACGATGGCACCCGAGTCATTGGGGTAATCAGCTGCTACGGTGACATTCCCGTTGTCATGGACAAGGAAGGCTCAGAACCCATGACGGCGTGGAGGATAAGTACTTCTCAGCAGAAGAGCTTGGGTCTTCCGTATGTGCCTCGCTTGCCAAAATCGCATGATCCCACACGCGCAATCTGGCGTGGACTGGCCTCGATAGTTTCTGTGGGGCAGGATGGCGACCTGCGGCCGGGCGTTGTCCGCTGGATAGAGCGCCTTCGCTATGAGGAGGTTCTTTCTCCGGAAGAGTTTCCAGTGGTTGCAATCCATGCGCAGGGAATGGCGTATGGCACGCAGAATAGTGTGTTCGCTGATGCCATCGATGACAAGTTCGACCTGAGCGTCTCTTTGTTCGAGCATGACTCAAATGCATGTAACCGGGCGCTTGCAACCATTGATTCCATCGATCAGGCGGTGGGAAAGGTGGTGAACTTTGTCTCGAATACGCAGAAGGCGGCAGGCGACAAGGCATCGGCGAGCGTTGCGACGCAGGAGAGAAGCCGGGTGAGGGAATCTGTTTTTGCGGAACTCGACGTCATCTGCCGCAGCCGGCTTGCCCATTTCCCAAACGAAGCGGGTGCCGTTGAGACATATTGCGCGGAATGGAGAGACGAAGTACGTCGCAGGCTTCTCTCGTATGCTTCACGCTACCTGAGTGAATGTGACCGGTCATTCTTCGAGGAGCACGATGGCATGACCGCGGGGAGGGCGTTGGCAATCCTGAGAGCGGGCCTTATTGAGGCTCTCGGAGTACCGGAAAAGCCGAGGAAAGTGCCTGAAGGCACAGCGAATATCACGATTGAGGAAGGGAAGGAGTGATTCTGGCCATGTCAATAAGAGAGGTCTCCAGAGCAATTGCGAGATGCGTCGACTCCAAGGTTGGCACGTTACAGTCTGGCTATCTTGCAGGCAGAGCGTCTTCGAGGGCAAGCCTAGCGCGTCTCAGGCGCCTGGACACGGCAGGCGAGGCATCCTGGATGAGCGTTGGCGAGGAGCTCTTTGCCGATCTTCCTAGCTTCAATCTTGGGGAGGAAACTGAGCGCAAGGAGCTAGAAAGCGTGCGAGCCGCCCTCCAGCTTTACGCCATTCTCCAGCAGTCGAGAAAGAGCCCTGTCGCAACGTTTCCAACTAATAGCGGGAACGCTGGGTCGTTTGGGAACGCCTGCCGCCTCTACGTTGCAGCCAGTAATGGCGGTGGAGAATCCGGGGTAAAGCGCCGACTTTCCTCTATCGAGGCAGCTACGGATTTTTCTGGAGCGATGGTTGGGGTCCGCTCACTTGTTAGGCTCATACGCACCGCAAAGGTTAAGACCCCAATCCAGTTGGATTTTGGACAGCTCGCCTCGGACCTCTTTGAGATTCAGTTTGAGGACACAAGGGGAGACGTCTTCATGCACTGGGCGCGCGACTTCTACAAGGCAAATCCCAAGCAAGACGGCCAAGACGCCAAAGCAGACAGAAACTAATGGAGGGAACTCGAATGATGTACCTTGACCTGCATGTGATTCAGAACGTTCCACCATGCGACATGAACAGGGACGACACCGGCACGCCCAAGACAGCGATTTACGGCGGATACCAGCGCTCTCGCGTGTCGAGCCAGGCATGGAAGCATGCCATGAGAGAGATGTTCCCAAGCCTGGTCGATTCCTCGGAGCTTGGCGTGAGGACCAAGCATGCCGTTGCCCTTATTGAAGACGATATTGTGCGCCAGAGGCCAGATTTGGCAGATGTGGCGAGCGAACTCGCCAGCGATGTCCTTAGGGTCACGGGGGTGAAGGTTGAGGCGTCTAGGCGTGCGGGATCAGAAGAGGGAACCTCCGTGTCCCAGTACCTTATTTTCATTGCTAGGGCTGAGGTCGAGAAGCTCGCACACATAGCCATCGATGCGCACGATGCCGGCGAGAACCTCTCGAAGCCGTCCAAGGAGGTAAAGAAGGCCGTCTCTTCTGCGTTCCATGGCACTCAGGCTTTGGATATTGCCCTCTTCGGAAGGATGCTCGCAGATGCTCCCGACCTGAATACGGATGCGAGCGCCCAGGTTGCTCATGCCATCTCAGTCAATAAGGTCTCGCAGGAGTATGACTACTTCGCTGCGGTAGACGACTGCTCTGCAGAAGACAATGCGGGTGCGGCAATGCTCGATACCATTGGGTTTAACTCCTCGACGTTGTATCGATACGCAACCGTTTGTCTGCCGTCCCTGGAGGAGCAGCTTGGGGATGCCGACGCAGTGGCAGAGGGCGTCCGAGCGTTCCTCAAGGCGTTTGTCGAGTCTATGCCAACAGGCAAGCAGAACACGTTCGCAAACAGGACGCTTCCGAGTGCCGTGCTTGTTGCACTCAGGAATGACCAGCCCATCAATGGAGTCTCTGCGTTTGAGTCCCCTGTTTCGCCGAAGGAGGGCGTGTCGATTTCACATCAGGCGGAGGATCGCCTTGCGACCAAGCTCCTTCAATTTTCCGAGACGTATGGCAACGCACCCGTCAAGGTGTGGTGGACTGCTGTGGACGGCGGAACGGATTCGCTCAGGCAGATTGGCGAGCAGGTCACGTTCCCCAAGATGCTCGATGGGGTGAGCGCCAGCGTCCTCGATGCGCTCTCGAAGGGTGAGGAGTAATGGCCGTCCTATTGCTCGAGCTCTCGGGTCCGCTCCAATCTTGGGGCGACTCCTCGCGTTACGTGAAGAGGGGGACCCGCTGGGAGCCAACTAAGAGCGGCGTGGTGGGGATGCTCGCCTCGGCGTTAGGTAGGCCGAGAGAAGATCGGGTCGATGACCTCTCGTCTCTTGAATTTGGAGTGCGCCTCGATCAGCCAGGAAGCTTGCTGGTCGACTTCCAGACGGAGCGTCCACTTGGGGACCCCAACAAGGCCATGCCCCTCTCGTACAGGCACTACATCGCAGATGCCAAGTTCTTGGTTGCACTTGCTGGAGATGCCCCCTGGCTGCGAGAGCTTGATGAGGCGCTAAGACATCCCAACTGGCCTCTGTTTTTGGGGAGAAGGTCTTGCCCTCCCGACACGCCGCCCTCGCGGGGCGTGCGTGATGACTACCAGGATGTCAGATTGGCACTCTCGTCTGAGCCATGGCTCGCCACGACTCGCTACAGGCGTAGGCATCAGCAGCTTACCGAGCTCGAGGTGGCATGCGATGCGCGTGAGGGAGAGGCGGCGGAGAGTCAGGCCGACCTTCCGCTGAGCTTCAGCGGAGCAGGGAGAAAGTACGCAGGAAGAGGTGTGTATAGGTTCAGAGTCCCCGTCAATCAGCTTGGCGACGGAAAGGCCCCCTCTGCCAGCCCCGGCGCTACAAAGCTTCCTGATCACGATCCAATGGGATTCTTCTAAGGAACGAAAGGAGGTGCCACCATGTATATCTCGAGGCTCCCTTTTAACGCTAGACGCCCGGAGGCCATTCGGCTTCTCTCCTCGCCCTATCGCATGCACGCTGCGGTTGAGAATGCGTTTCCACCTGATGCCTGTCGAGCGTCAGACGAGGGAAGAATCCTGTGGCGAATCGACTCGTCGCCCGCACCCACAAATGAAACTTGGCTATACGTTGTGAGTCCCGACCGTCCCGACTTCTCGCACACTGCCGAGCAATGCGGGTGGCCCGCAACAAGCGTTGGCGAGACAAAGGACTACTCGCCTGTGCTTAGTCGGCTTAATGCTGGGCAGACGTGGCGCTTCAGGTTAAAGGCAAACCCGGCACGCAAAGTTCTTGTCGACAAGGGGAGAGATCCAAATCCAAAGGTTGTGGGTTCCATCCAGGGGTGCGTGACAATGGCACAGCAGGTGGAGTGGCTCTTGAGTCGCGCCGAAAGCCATGGCTTTGCAGTGGCCAGCAGTGACGAGGGTTTCCCTCTGCTCACAGTCTCTCAGCGGCATACGGAGAAGTATGAGCGGAAAGGGAAGAGAGTCACCATTACTACGGCTATGTATGACGGGATTCTTACTGTGAGCGATCCCGGTCTCCTGCGGCACACCCTTTGCTTTGGAATGGGGCGTGCAAAGGGGTTTGGCTGTGGGCTCTTGACCGTCTCGCCCGTAAGTTAACGAAAGCATGTTTTCATAAGCATTCGTCCAAGGAGGGGCGACCATGTCCGATGCGATTGCCGGTGGAGGGAAGTCGAATCGGAGGGGCGCTCCTCCGCCGGATATCGTTGACCTTGTGCGTGTGGAAGACAGAATCTCATTTCTCTACTTTGAGCATTGCAGGATTAATCGTGCGGACAACGCGATAGCCGTACGGGATGACAAGGGCACTACCCATGTGCCATCCGCCGCATTGAGCGTGCTCATGCTTGGTCCAGGAGCATCGATTACACACGACGCCATGACCATGCTCGGTGAATGCGGGGTAACCGTGATCTGGGTGGGCGAGAGGGGCATCAGAATGTATGCCTTCGGAAAGCCGCTTACCCATTCGAGCGTGCTTCTCCAGGCGCAAGCCAGGCTGGTCTCGAACACGCGAACTAGGCTCGAGATTGCTCGCAAGATGTATGGGATGAGATTTCCCGGCGAGGATGTGAGCCATCTCACAATGGGGCAGCTTCGGGGCCGCGAGGGCGTGCGGGTGCGTCGGGTATACAAAGAGTGGTCCGAGAAGACCGGTGTTGCCTGGGATCGCAGGACATACAACCCCGATGATTTCGACGACGCGACAGAGATCAACAAGGCGCTATCTGCGGCGCACTTCTGTCTCTATGCTCTTGCGCATTCCGCAATAGTCGCCATGGGATGCTCTCCGGGCCTGGGATTTGTTCACACTGGTCACGAGAGATCGTTCGTGTATGACATCGCCGACCTCTATAAGGCGGAGATTTCGATTCCCGTGGCGTTCCAGACTGCTGCCGAGAAGCCCACAGACGTTGGCGCGGAGACCCGTCGCAAGATGAGAGACGCGGTGTTTGACCTGTCGATACTTCCCCGCATGGTGAGGGATATCAAGGGCTTGCTGCTAAGCGAGGCGTCCTCGGAAAGCGATGGGGAGCTTACTCCCGAGTCTAACCACCTCGGTCTTTGGGACGAGAAGGCAGGGGAGGTCGCTGCAGGGAGATCATATGCGGCATCGGACGACGGGGGAGGCGAGTAACGTGGTCGTGGTTGTGTTGACGGCATGCCCAGTTGGCCTGCGTGGCGATTTGACGAGATGGCTGCTTGAGATATCCCCCGGTGTGTTCGTGGGACACGTCTCCGCGAGGGTGCGGGAAGGGCTTTGGGCACGGGTGCTTGCCATGGTGCACAACGGGAGGGCGATCATGGTGTACTCGGCCAAGAACGAGCAACGCCTTGCTTTTAAGACGTTTCAGCCTGACTGGCAACCGATTGACTGCGAGGGGGTTGAATTGATGAAAAGGCCGCTAGGGACTGATGACGCGACGATGCTTGGGATGCCGCAAAAGGGATGGAGCAACGCGAGTAAGTATCGGGCGGCAAGAAGGTTTGGGGGATAGCAACGTGGCCGAGGCTGCGTGCTGATGCGTGATTGTTCCTTGACAACCGAATCTAGAACTGAGGAGTGCGGTATAGTTACGCAGGTCGCTAAGTGTGCTCCCCGCGTATGCGGGGATGATCCTCGACACGACCAAGCTCGGAAA
>FPKD01000026.1 GCA_900119625.1 Olsenella sp. kh2p3 | reverse complement strand
CCCCTCCCGGGGCCGTTTCAGTTCCAGATCGTTGTTTTCGCCCGCTGAGCTGGGCCTATGCCGGAATCTCTCCCACAGAAACCACCGAAGAGCCAGATTTCTTCTGGGGCGGTTGACAAGGGCTGTCCTTCAGCCCTGCAATTAAGAGGATGATGAGCTGGCTGAGCTCATGAAGGGCCTTGGGAGCGAGGGGTGCCCACCAGCAATTCAGCCTCGATGGTGATGCTTTTCACACGCGATAGATTTAGGGACTCCGCGTCGATGCCGAACAGCAGCGGCGTCATCTCGGCGAACACGCGGACGTCCCTTTCGGACATCTCGAAGGTGCGCGTCACCTTGATGCGGTCGGTCATCTTGAAGTGCTTCTCAAAGCAATCGGTCACCAGCTGGTTTGAGTATTCCTTGCTGCGCAAAGATCCTTCAGCAAGGTGGCGCAGCTCCGTAAGATGATTGCTGCCTGGAACCACTTTGACCAGCACTCCTGGCGCGGAGGCGTTTCTGGTTGGGGTGAGAACGCGCTTGAATTCGTCGTAGTTCGAGGGAGCGAATACGTCCACCACGCAGTTGATGGAGCCTTTCAGCACGGGGATGTTCGTCAGGTCGCCAACCAGCCATTTGACCGCCTTTCTGGAATCGTGGCGGGCCGCCATCAGCATGGCGTCTTTTGAGAGGTCAAACGCCACCACGTCGACACAGAGGTTTTCTCGGATTGCACGTGCATAGAAGCCTTCTCCGCATCCCGCGTCGAGCACGCGGAATGGCGTCGCGTTCACAGCTGCAGGACCCTCGCTTGGGGAAAGGGCCCTTCCTACCGCGGTGAGGACGGCTTCTTTCACGTGGTCGTAATACCCTGCCTCCAGGATTGCCATGCGGCTCTCAAAGGATTCTTTGCTGTAGTGGGCTGACTGCCTGGAGGGCCCTAGAAGGTTTACGTACCCCTGCTTTGCGATATCGAAGCAGTGCCTCTTCGGACATACGAGGCTCCCTTCCTGCAGCTTCAGGGCGCTGTGGCAAAGGGGGCAAGAGAGCACGTCGGCGCTGTCAGCAAATCGCGCGTATCTGTCGAGTACCATTGCGTCTCCTTTCGTCCAAGCAATTCTAGCGGATGAGTCTTCCCCAGCAGTGCATGGCTAATCACAGCAGGCAGAACCGCACAGTGACAAATAGCTGAGCTATTTCAAGCTGGGATTTCGGTATTCTGCTGCCCTCTTTTGGGCCACTTCATTTCGCCACGCTTTTGACAGGAGCAACAGGGTCCTCGCGCGCAAAACGCATATGGGCAATGCAGCCGTCTGTCAGGGCATGCCTGCGCCCCCGAACCTGCCGAAAAGGCGCTGATCTGCCCGCCAGGGCATGCCTGCGACCCCGAACCAGCCGAAAGGGCGGTGGATCTGCCCGTCAGGGCATGCCTGTGCCCCCGAACCAGCCGAAAGGGGGGTGGATCTGCCCGCCAGGGCATTGGCAGAAGAAAGAATGCCGAGATACTCAATAAGAAGATTGATAACCTTCAGCAGGTGAAAAAAGGAGGCTTCGGTAGTTTGTGTGACAAGGGGCTAGCCTAGGCAGCAACGCTCTTCGCTCCCTTCACGCCCTTCTTCCTCGCCTTCACCGGGCGACCC
>FPKD01000010.1 GCA_900119625.1 Olsenella sp. kh2p3 | reverse complement strand
CCGAAGACGGTGCCCGCGTAGCCCGCGGCGCCTCCAGGCTCGATGCCCCAGTACACGGCGAGCAGGACCATGCCCACGATGACGACGGGCAGGTTGCCGGAGAGGGCAAGCAACACGCCAGCAATGCCAAAGAGCGGAGAGATCACGAGCATCATTCGGCGTGCCGGGCGCTCGACACCCATGCGCTTGACCAGCGCGTCGGATGCCTTGCCGGTGAGCGGCATGGTGAAGATACCCGCGAGGCCAATGACCATGTAAATCACGTTGGCGAGGGGCATCCCCAGTAGCGACGGCTGCGTCCAGCCGAGGTCTACGGTGAAGTAGCGCACGATCTGCGACCAGATGAGGAACTCTCCCATCACGGCAAACATGAAGGCGAAGATGTCGCACCAGAGGGCGCGAGTCTTAAACGCCTCGCCAACGGTCCAGACGTGTGCCGGCTTGGCAGCGTCCGCCTTCTTCTTGGGCAGCGAGTCCAGGCCAAAGGGCTGGGCGCCGACCTTGTCAGGCATGGGCTTGGCCACGGCAGCAGCGACGAGGAGCATGACGGCCATGATAACCGAGAGGACCTTCATGCCGGCGGACCAGCCAGCGCCCTTGAGGATGGGGGAGACCACGATGGTGAGAAGGAGCTGCGCCATGGGGGCGCCCATGAAGGCGAGTCCCCACTTGGTGCCGTACTCGGTGCCCACGTACCACTTGCGGCAGGAGATCGTTGAGGAGACCCACAGCATGCCCGTGCCCACGCCGGCGAAGACGCCATAGGTCACGAGGTAAACCGGGAACGACCAGCTCGCGCCCTCGGGGATGAAGGACGTGAGGAAAAAGCCGAGGAAGCAGCAGATGGCGCCTATCGTGTAGGCAGGGCGGGTGCCCTTCTTGTCGATGAGGCCGCCCGAGAAGTACGCGGTGATGGCATAGAAGGTCATCATGAAGCAGTAGCCGAGCGAGGCCTGCGTCGAGGTCCAGCTCATGCCCTCCATGAGCGATGACTGCATGATCGAGAACGAGGAGCGATAGCCAAAGAGGCAGAAGACCGCGAGCCAGGCGGCAATCACGGTGCAGGTGCCGTACTTCTTCGCCGTCTCCTTGGTGATCTGCTCGGTGGTAAGGGGCTCTGGCGCCGATTTCTGTGCTGTTGCTTGTTCAACAGACATGGGAACCACCTATCTTTGCGAATCGGTTAGATTACGTAAAACAATGCCCCGGGGAACCATGGTCCCCCGGGGCGCTGCCCAATCCCTAGGGTTGGAGCATGTTGGTGGCGCGAGAGAGGCTATGCCTCGACCTTCTCAGCGGCTCCCCGCTCGAACTTCTCGCAGTTCTTCGCGCCGTTGTCGGCAAATGCCCAGAACCTGTCCTCAAAGCCCGTGCAGGTTCCCATGTTCTGCTCGCCCGCCTGGTAGTGGCTGCAGAACTTGCACTTGAAGCCGGGGGTGAACTTGGGGCAGGTGGGCGTGTCAATCTGGACGGTGATGTCACCGTTGGCGTGGCAGATGCCCTTGGCCACGTCGATGGGGATGTAGTTCGCGCAATCAGAGTGCTTGCACATCGTGGGAATCCTTTCTCGAGAAGGTCGTGGGAATGCGTGGCTGGACTAGATGGACTCGTACTCGGTGCGGGCGATGACCTCGTCCTGGATGGGCTTGCCAATCTCGACCCAGTACTGAGTGAAGCCAGCGACGCGGATGAGCAGGGTGCGGTAGTTCTCGGGGTGAGCCTGTGCCTTCTTGAGCACGCGGGAGTCCACGATGTTGTACTGGATGTGGAAGCCGCCCTTGCGCATGTAGGCGCGGGTGAGGTCCAGGAGCTTGCGGGAGCCCTCGACGCCCTTGGTGGCGCTGGGGTGAATCTTGAGGTTCATCTGGGAGTTCTGCGACATGGAGTGGTCCCAGCCGGTCGCGGACTCGAAGAGGGCGTACTGGCCATGGGTGTCGGTGCCGGGATAGGCAGACATCGAGGCGTCGGCGAACGTGGTGCCCTCGAGACGGCCATCAGCGGTGGCGCCGGTAACGGCACCCTCGGGACCGTGCGTGGAGACGGACATCTGGCAAACGTAGAGCGGCTCGGCGTACAGGGACTCGAACTTGTGCGGCATGTCCTCGCAGAACCACTGCTCCCAGTCGTAGAGCATGTCGTCGACATAGGGCTCGTCGTTGCCGTACTTGGGCGCACGCAGGCAGTCCGCGTGAATCTCGTCGTAACGGCCGTCATCGTCGTCGCGCTTCTCCTGGTCCTTCAGGGACTCGGAGCCGACCTCCTTGGACGTCTTATAGCCAAAGTTGTGGTCGAGGGCGTCCTTGAGCTGGTCAAGCGTGTACTTCTTGTCGTCGTAGACGAGCTTCTTGATGGCAGCGAAGGAGTTGATCTGGTTGCACATTCCGCAGCACTCGATGTTGAACGTGGCGTTGTAGCGATAGCCCTTCTGGGCGATGCCAAGGCCGCGCTCGAGGCAGTTGGGCTTGAGCAGCGAGTTGACCATCGACGGCGTGAACTTGCGCCAGACGTCGTGCTGGATGTTCATGCACTTGTTGAGAACCTCGACGGACTTCTCGTAGTACTTCTTGTACTGATCGACAAGGTCGTCGAACGTGTCGAACGTGCGGTTGTGCGGCTCGAAGACCTGAAGGCCGGTGCGGCGGTCGAAGCCGTTGTTGAGCGTGAGCTCGAGGATCTTCGGGTTGTTCAGGAAGTGGACGCCAACAGAGGTGGGCTGACCGGAGCCACCGGGGATCCAGTAAAGCTTGCCACCGTGGTGCAGGGGCATCCAGGTGCCGGGCGAGGTCTCGAGGCAGCCGCCCACGGACCAGGCGCGGGACTCGCGGACGGTCATGCCTTCGTGCTGGTACTGGTTCTGGATGAACTCCATGCCAATGCGGTTGTTCATGATGGCGGGATATCCGGCACCAGTCTTAACGCATTCCATGCACTTGAGGAGGAACTCCTCGGGCGTGGCCTCGTCGTAGAGCAGCGAGAGCGTGGGCTGGGTGGTCTGGCACTTGATGCCTGCCTCGAGGATGAGCATCTCAAGACGGTTGGCTGCAGACTTGCCCTCGCGGTCAAGGCCGCCGATGCACACGTTGTTGAAGGTGTTGCCGGAAAGGACGCCGCCCACGACGCCGGTGCATGCGAAGGCGTCGATGCAGGTCATCTTGACGCGGTAGAGTTCGTTCCACTCCTCGGCCTCGGCCTCGGTGAGGCGACCGGCCTCGATGTCCTGCTCGAAGTAGGGGTAGAGGACCTGGCCAATGCGGCCCGGGGACAGGCCAGACATGGCGTCCTCGTTGAGCTCGGCAAGGTGCAGCAGGTAGATGGCCTGGAGGGCATCCTTGAAGGTCATGGGCTTCTCGTGAGAGATGCGGTGCATGCGCTCGGAGATCTCGGAGAGCTCGGCGCGGGAGGTCTCGTCCTCGGTGCAGGAGAGCAGACGGTCCGCCTCGCGGCCGTAGTTGTCGAACCAGGCAGAGAGGCCGCGGCAAAGCTCGGCCATCGACTTGTAGTAGTACAGGCGGTCCATGCCGGAGATGCCGTCACCGCCGGCCTCGCCGGCGACCTCGCCCGCGCGCTTCTCGCAGAAGTCGATGAGGCCGTCAAAGCCGTACTCGAGGACATAGTAGTAGTTCATGACCTCGCGGCCCTGAGGGATGGTGAAGCCGGAGTCGAAGTTCGACACGACCGACTTCATGATGTTTTCCTTGACCTTGTACTCGGGCACCATCTGCTCGTACTTGCGACCCACGTCCTCGACGGACTTGCCGGCCCATGCGTAGGCCAGACGGTGCATGGCGGGGACGATCTCGCGGCGGACGCCGTACTTGCCTCCCACGGAGACTACGTTGCCAAAGCTCTTGGTTACGTTGCCGCCACCAGCACCAAAGTGGGATACCTCGGCGCTGGACTCGGCACCCGTGGCAAGGGCGGCCTTGTAGAGGTCGGAGTCCTTGTCCATGAAGAAGCTCTCGGTGAGCCAGGGCAGCGGGGCGGAGCCGCGATAGAAGCCGGCCTTGGCGCCAACGAGCAGCTCGTGTGGCCAGATGGGGGTGTCGAGGTGCTGGAAGACGCTCTTCAGGCCATAGGCGCGGCGCATGATGGGGACTTCGCCCTCGTGCTCAGTCGCAGCGCGCGTGTACCAGTAGGACTCCTGCACGTCGAGCGATGACAGAGTGTCAAAGTAAATGTTGCGCAGGTAGTTGGCGCGCGGCGTGGGCTCCTTCTTGATCTCGCGGTCCTGGATCTCCTTCGGGGCCTCTCCGTTGGCCTGGCTCTCGAGCGACAGCCCTCTCTCTGCCAGGACCTCGGTCAGCTTCATCGGATGGAGTTGTGCCATTCTGACCTCCTCGATAGATAACCGTGACGGCTTTGTGCCGCCTCTTACCAACCGTCATTGTGCGTGGCAGGCAGCAATTTGGGATGGGCCCAGGCTCGTGTTTGGCGGTTGTATCTTCTTGGCGTCAACTGGCACCAAAGGTCGTATCTAGGACCAAAGTCCTATGCCCGTCCCCCGAATTCCGCCCTTCGACACAACCTTGGCACTACGGACGAGGCGCGCCCATCACCAATAATCAAGGGCTAAACGGACAGTTTTCCAAGCTGAGATGCTTGCAAATGCGAGAGGAGACAGACAAATGAGGAGGAGTCTTTCCGCACCGTTGAGCGACAGGGACCGGGAGCTCAAGGGAAGGATCTTCGACATCCAGTCCTATAGCGTCCATGATGGTCCCGGGTGCAGGACGCTCATCTTCATGTCTGGTTGTCCCTTTCGCTGCAAGTGGTGCTGCAACCCCGAGAGCTTCTACAATCGACAAGGCAAGCTGTATCGTGCCTCAAAGTGCGTGAACCGCGCCGACAAGCGCTGCACGCGCTGCCTGGATGCCTGCCCCTATGGCGCGGTGAGCGACAACTCGCAGGACCCGGACCATCCCATGAAGTTCGACTGGGAGAAGTGCCACGTCTGCACCACGTTCGAGTGCGTGAAGGCATGCTTTGACGATGCCCTGGTCACGATATCCGAGGAGTATACGGTCGAGCAGATCATGCACATCCTCGAGCGCGACCGCCACTACTGGTCTGGCAATGGCGGCGTGACCTTCTCGGGCGGCGACCCCATGTTCCAGCCCGAGTTCCTTCTCGCCGTGCTGGAGCGCTGCGACGAGGCATATATCCACAAGGCCATCGAGACGGAGGCCTCTGCCTCGACAGACGTCTACCTCAGCGTGATGCGCCACATGGACTTTGCCTTCAACGACCTCAAGAGCATGGACACCGACAAGCACCGCGAGTACGCGGGCATGGGAAACGAGCAGGTGCTGCAGAACATCCGTGCCTTTGCGGGCTCCAACTGCACCGCTCGTCTCATCCTGCGCACGCCGGTCATCAAGGGCTTCAATGACACCGAGGAGGACTTCGACAAGATCGGCGCCTTCATGAGGGAAGTGGGGCTTAACGAGCTCAACATCCTCCCGTTCCATCGGCTTGGCGTGAGCAAGTGGGAGGAACTCTCGATGACGTATGCCTTCGCGGACGACAAGCCCACGCCGCCCGAGAAGCTCGAGAGCCTCCGCAAGGTGGTCCAGGGGCATGGCGTCAGGTGCTACGTGGGAAGCGAGACGCCGTTCTGATGAAACCGCTGCGGGATGCGGTGTTCTTCTCGTCGCATCCCGCGTGCTGCCTAGCCAAAGATGTTCGACATGAAGTCGTCTGCAACGAGGACGCGACGCAGCGCCTCTACCTCGTCGTGGTTGACGGAGCCATCTGCGGAAATGCGGCCAAGTGCCTCCGACGGGGCGTAGCCGTCGAGAATTTCCTCGCAGAACATAAGCATGAGCGCACAGGCCCCATCTGTCGTTGCATGGTCGATGTCAAGCGAGAAACGCTTGCCCTCGTTCCCAAAGACGCGGTCGAGTTCTACCCGGGCGTTTGTGCCTTCCCAGAGGTCGCCGAGGTAGGAGAGGACACCCTCGATTGAGCCGTAGCGCGGCACCAGGTCGAGCGTGAGGTTAACCATTTCGTGGACGATGGCCTGAGATTGCTGAGCGAGGTCGACGCTCTGCGTGAGCACGTCGGTCCAGCGTAGGGCGTCTGACTTTACAAGCGTGCCACCCGGACCCTCGATCTTTGTGGGGGGGTGCTTCTTTGTCAACGATTTGTTTGTCGGCGACGCGAAGCATTTGCTCGAGTGGAACCGATCGCTGCAGCATGCGCTTTCCGCGCACGAGGAGCATTACCACGTAGTACAGCCGGTCGAAGAGTATCGGCTCGAAGGTGAAGATGTTGGCACCTGCGCGGAACGCGGCGAGGCGCTCCTCCGGGGAGTCGTGTGTGGAATAGATGACAGCTGGCTGCTCAACGATGTTGTAGAGCTCGCGAAGGCGTCGGCATGCTTCGTACCCGCTCATGTCCTGTAGCTCTACGGAGAAGATCACCACGTCGATGCGGTAGGTGCGGACGATGCGGAACGCCTCCTCGGCGCGGTAGCAGAGGACGACGTCACAGCCATATGCGCTAAGGCCCTCCTTGAAGCGCTGACGCGCTTCGTTGTTTGAGCATACGAAGAGGAGCTTGGGAGGTCGCATTGCGCTACACCGCCATGGTCTGGCGCTTGTCCACGTCGAGCGAATCCGAGTACTCGCAGATGAGCTGCACGCGGTTCCTCACTCCGAGTTTGGCGAGGATGCTGCTCATGTGGGTCTTCACGGTCTTCTCGCTAAGGAACAGGCGATCGGCAATCTGTGAGTTGCTCAATCCGTCGCACACGAGGAGAGCGATCTCGTTCTCTCGCGGGGTAAGGACGGGGGAGAGAACGCGGGTGGGGGCGGGACTGTCGGAGCTTGCCGTTGCGTCGAGGTGAATGTCGAGGAGACGACAGACGCACTGAAGCCACGAGGTGGCATTCTCGAACTCCTCGTGACTGATGACCGGGATGTCGAACTTCGCGCGAAGCTGCTCGGCATGAGGGGTGTCATCGAACACAAAGCCGTCGCAGCGCCACAGAGCTATGAGGCGCGCGTTGAAGCAGACAGGAACGACGAAGGTGGTCACCCCAAAGTTGCAGGTTCTGACCAGTGGATCGAAGACCCGTCTGCTGTCGAAGTAGCGGACGATGTCCGACACGTCATGCCCCACGATACCCGAGCAGTCATGTGGGACGCCCGATTGGACGAAGTTGCAGAAATCGACCTTAAGCGACGGGACGAGAAGGGGATTGCCCTGCGTGTCGACGAGGAGAAGCGGAATGTGATGGTCTCGGACGAAGCAGTCCTGGTAATCCTGAAGCGCACCCTTGCCGACCATGGAGATCCATCGGCTCGCGCTAATCTCCATGGGCTTTCGGTTCACACCGCCTACGCTCCTCAGCATTGCACAAACCTCCCCCAGACGGCCTATTCACTCAACGACCTGTTGCCGCTCTTTGAATCCCCTCCTTGCGCGGGTGGCCCCCACCACTCGGCTGCGGAAGACCGCATGTCTCCGCTTTCTTGTCCATTGTGCCCCCTCCGACGGCGGACAGAGCGAATTGTTCGGCAAGCGTGGCAATTAGATCGCAACAATTCCGGCGCATCAGCGTCGCTTGCACGCGACTTTGGGCGCGAGCTGAGCCGGCGCCCCCTACCAAACCATCGTTCTTTATCGGTATCTGTGAACTGGAGGTCGTGTTTGCCCAGTTGCCGAGAAGAACGATTCACAGATACCGCTAAAGAACGATGTTGGGCACAGCCAGGTGGGCGGCGACCACTCGCGACTGGCACCTCAGACGCTTCGCCCGATACACATTCGGACACGAATCTGTGATGCGCGCAGGTCGATACACATTTGGACAACGAATGTGTATCGATCCGTTGGCCTGGCCCGAGGGTGCGGCGCGTCTCTCGCCTGGCAAGCGGATGCAGCCCCCATATACTGCTCGTTTGTCGATGCACTCCCGATTATGGCATTTATCGGTTCCCGATTATGGTTTTCTCAACTCCTGATTGTGGTACTGTTCACTTATCGATTGTGGGGTTTCGATTGGAGAACTACGGTGATACAGCGAGACATTGCGTCGTGGACGAGAAAGAACGCCGACTGGTTTCCTGTGGTCTCTATTACGGGCCCGAGGCAGAGTGGCAAATCGACCCTTGTCAAAGCCGTGTTTCCCGAGTACCAGTACGAGAATCTCGAAGATCCCGGCGTATTGGCAATGGCGCTCGATGACCCGGTTGGATTTATCCGCCACAGGCCACAGAAGCTCATTATTGACGAGGCCCAGCTTGCGCCGGAGCTATTCAACGTAATTCAGGTGGTTTCTGACGAAGTGAGCACGCCGGGACAGTATGTGCTCTCGGGTTCGCAAAACTTTCTGCTGCTTAAACAGATTACGCAGTCTCTTGCGGGAAGGGTTGGCCTGCTCAAGCTCATGCCCCTCTCGTATAGGGAGGCGCATGGAGCGGTATCCAAGCTAGGGGTGGAGGACTTTGTCATCCGTGGTGGGTATCCACGCTTATATGATGTGGACATCCCACCTGAGGTCTACTACGAGAACTACCTGAGCACCTACATAACGCGTGACGCATCCGGGTATGTTGATCCAAGCAACTTGAGCGTCTTTAGAAACTTCATAGCGGCTTGCGCAGATGGGTGCGCCAACCTCCTTAACCTCACCAGCCTTGCCAATGACGTGGGGATAAGTCCAAAGACTGCTAGGTCGTGGCTATCGCTTTTGGAATCGAGTTACGTGGTGCAGCTCCTCCAGCCATACCATGCCAACCTCCGGAAGCGGCTCACAAAGACCCCAAAGCTCTTCTTCTATGACACGGGGCTTCTCTGCCACCTTCTTGGAATAAGGACGACAGACCAGCTCCTTGCCTCGCGTCACAGGGGTGCGGTCATCGAAGACCTCGTCATCTCCGAGACGGCCAAGCGTCACATGAATGCCGGCAGGCAGCCACAGCTCTACTTCTATCGCGATGACAGTAAAATCGAGGTTGACCTGCTCGACATGACCAACCCCACGGCTACAGAGCTGGTGGAGATAAAGTCTTCGGCGACGTATAGGTCTTCGTTCACGAGACACCTGGCCAGCGTCGGGAATCTGATCGGCGTTGATGTTGCCAACCAGTCAGTTGTCATGAATGCGGACAAGACCGTAATGGTAGGGGGCAGAACGGTTTGGTCGATGAGGGACTGGCTGCTCCGTGAGTAGGCTATCTCCCGGTCCTACGCGAGCGGTGCCACGTGGGCGGGCACGCCTCCCACGTACGAGAGGGACGGCTCGCCGGCGATGAGCGGCCGTGCGTAGCGCAGGTACGCCTCGGTCACGCCCATGCCGTCCTCGCGGATCATCTCTGCCGGCACGGCCTTCACGGCATTGGCCACCCGGTTCACGTCCACCAGGTCGTATCGCGCCTCGTAGGGAGCGTCAGACGTGCGCACGAGCGCGCTCATCACGCCCGAGGCCCCCTCGAGCGCGGCTCCCACACCCCGGGCCCCAAGTCCTGCGGCCTCGGTGAGGTCGGTCTGGCTCGCCAGGTGGGCGGCGCAGCGCTGCGTGGTGCACAGCTCGACGGCGCGCGTCTTGCACCCCAGCTTGCGCTTTGTGAGGTCTGCCAGGTAGCGGCTCGTGCCCGAGAGCGCCGCGGCGTGCCCAAAGGCGTCGAGGCGCGCCTCGGAGCCTGCGCGCTCGCAGACAAGCGTGCCGTCTGCCGTGCGCACGCCCTCGCTTACGGCAACGACCACGGTGTTCTTCTCGGCGAGAAGGCCCGTCAGCCTCTGGAGGAGGACCTGCTCGTCAAGCGGCACCTCGGGGAGGAGCACCAGGTCGGGCGCGTGCCCGCCCGCCTCGCCGGCCAACGCGGCAGACGCTGCGAGCCAGCCGGCGTCGCGGCCCATGATCTCGACGAAGGTCACGCTCTTGAGGTCGTAGACGTCCGCGTCGCAGGCCAGCTCGTCGACCGTGGCAGCAATGAATTTGGCGGCGCTGCCGTAGCCGGGCGTGTGGTCGGTGAGGATGAGGTCGTTGTCGATGGTCTTCGGCACGCCCACAAAGCGAATCTCGGAGCCCTCTGACTCGCCGTAGCGCGAGAGCTTGGCGATGGTGTCCATGGAGTCGTTGCCGCCAATGTAGAGCACCGCGCGGGCGCCAAGCTCGGCAAAGCGCTCGAAGAGCTTGCGGTAGGGGGTCTCGTCTGCGGTGGGGTCCGGCAGCTTGTAGCGGCAGCTTCCCAGGTAGCTCGATGGCGTGTGCGAGAGAAGCTCCAGCTGGGTGGGACTTGCAAGCCTCTCGTCCAGGTCAACCGTGCGGCCGTCGAGAAGCCCCTGGATTCCGTAGCGCATGCCCACGGCGCGGAGACCAGCGGCGCGCGTGGCGCCCACGACGCCCGCCAGGCTCGCGTTGATCGCCGCCGTTGGTCCGCCCGACTGTCCTACCAGCACGGTATTGCCCAAAGCCATGTCTGCCCCTCTCGCGCTACCTCCACCTGCCATCCATCTGCCATGAGGATAACGCAGCGCATGCGGCGCGATATGCGGCATAGCAGGTTCGTGAGCATGTTAGGAGAAGGTAATTGTGTCGTTCTCGCGTGGTAAGGTATCACGGTCCCAATATCAGCTGAAAACCCTGGGAGTTGCATAATGTTTGAGGCGCTTGCGAGCTTTTTCTCTCTTATCGTGCAGCCGGCCTATGACCTCACCGGCAGCTGGTGGGCGGCAATCTTTCTCTTCACCCTGTTCTCTAAGGTCATTCTCATGCCCCTCTCGGTGTGGTGCCAGAAGAACAGCATCGTGATGGTCCAGCTCATGCCCGAGCTCTTCCGCATCAAGTGCCGCTACTACGGCGACCGCGAGACCATCGAGGAGAAGCAGAACGAGCTCTATCACGAGAAGCACTACCACGCCCTGCTCTCGCTCATCCCCCTGGCCATCCAGGTGGTCATCCTCTTTGGCCTGGTGGACGTCATCCACTCCATCACGGACTCCGGCGCCCCCGGCACGGAGTTCCTGGGCCTCGTCCCAATCGAGAACGGCGGGGCGTCGCTCATCATGCCGCTGCTTGCGGGCCTCTCGGCCGTGGTCATGGGCTGGGCCTCCAACCGCATCAATCCCCTCCAGCGCGAGCAGTCCCGCGCCGAGAAGAACATGACCAACGGCCTCTCCATTGCCCTCTCGCTCTTCCTGGGCTTCTACGTGGTGTGCGGCATGGCCTTCTACTGGGTGTGCTCCAACCTGCTCTCCATTGCGGTGCAGGCACTGTGCAACGTGATCGTGAAACCGCGCGACTACATCGACTACGAGGACCTCAATGCCGCGCGCGACGAGTTCAACGCCATCGAGGAGGCCACCAAGGGCGACCGCAAGTGGTACCAGCCAGACCCGCTTGCCCGTCGTGCCAAGGCAGACTACAAGCGCTTCTTCAAGGTCAACGGCAAGCACCTGGTCTTCTACTCCGAGAGCTCCGGCTTCTACAAGTACTTCCAGGGCGCTATCGAGTGGCTGCTCAACAACTCCGACGTGCGCATCCACTACCTCACGAGCGACCCCAACGATCAGGTCTTTGACATCGCCAAGCGCGAGCCCCGCCTCATCCCGTACTTCCTCGACCAGAAGCGCCTCATCACCCTCATGATGAAGATGGACGCAGACGTTGTAGTGAGCTCGCTTGGCGCGCTTGACGTGTACTACATCAAGCGCTCCTACATCCGCAAGGATATCGAGTACATCTACATGTGCCACCACATGACCTCGATGCACCTCACCTCGACCAAAGAGGAGTACGACAACTTTGACACGGTCATGTGCGTGGGGCCGCACCAACGTCGCGAGCTTCGCCGCATGGAGGAGGTCTATCACACACCAAGGAAGAAGCTCCCCAAGATTGGCTACGACCTTCTCGACCGCGAGATTGCCGACTACGAGGCCATGCCCAAGGTGACACACGAGAAGCCCGTCATTCTCATTGCCCCGTCCTGGAACCAAGACAACATCCTCGATACCTGCATTGATGACATGCTGGGAAGACTTCTGGGCCATGGTTACCGCGTGATTGTTCGTCCGCATCCGGAGTACGTGAAGCGCTACCGTCCGCGCTGGGATGCGTTGGTCGAGCGCTATGCCAAGGTGCCCAAGGATGAGCTGGTCTTTGAGGGCGACTTCTCGGGCCACTCTTCCATCCTTGAGTCCGACGTCCTAGTGACCGACTGGTCCTCCATCGCGGAGGAGTTCTCGTTCACCACGCTCAAGCCGTCGCTCTTCATCGACACGCCCATGAAGGTCACGAACCCAGACTGGGAGCAGGTTGGGATAGAGCCCACCGACATCAGCCTGCGCAATCAGATTGGCCGCTCGCTCGACCCGGCGGACCTCTCTGACCTCGAGGGCGTCATCGACGACATGGTTACGAACTCCTCGTCCTGGAACGACAGGATTCGCGAGATTAGAGACGGCTTCATCTACAACCTTGGCCATGGCGGTGAGGCTGCGGGCGAGTACATCCTGAGAGAGGTTCTCGCCAAGCAGGAGGGTAAGGACATTACGGCTGCCGGTGCTATGGCAGAGAATGGCGGTGTGCGTGATGGTCGCTAGGCATGCGTGTGATGGACGCGTTGCGCGTTGCTTCTCGAGGGGAGTCATCGTTGTCTGGGATGTCTTGGGCATTTCTGCGATAAGCGCCTGCCTGCTCACGGCCATGGCCACGCCGGCGCTTGCCTACGTGGACCCCTCGGTCATGACTTATACGATTCAAGCGCTGGCCGCGGTTGCTGTTGCGCTCTCCGCGGTCCTGGGCGTGGCCTTCAGGCGCACCCGCAAGGCGCTCATGAGGATCCTGCACATTGATGAGGGCGCCAAGCGCGTGGCGGAGCCGGCCGTATCGCGCATCGACCCAGCCGGGAAGCCCGCGGCAGACGCGTCGGCACGCGAGGATCTTGCCGCCATGGGCGGGTCCGCACTTGGTGGCTCCAAGCGCCGCACGCCCAGTTTGCCGTGGGGGCGTCGCCTTGTGCTTGCGCTTCTCGCCTGCGCGCTTCTCGTCCTTACGGTGCTCGTGGTGGCGCCGCTTGAGCTTGTTGCCGGCAGCTCCGACAGCCTCCTTTTTGGCATAAAGCAAGTATGGCAGGTTGTGGTGGTGGCGGGTCTCGTCGTTTCCGTTGTTTTCGGCCTTGCCATTTCGGCAGTTCGTGGGCGCGCCTTTGACGTGGTTGTTGCCATAGTCGTGGCGTTTGGCGTGGGCGCCTACGTGCAGGTGCTCTTTATGAACTCGAGCCTGCCAGTTGCCGATGGCAACCTTGTAGACTGGACCCAGTACAACAAAATCACTGCTATCAGCCTGCTCGTATGGGCAACCATTCTTGTTGCATTTTTGGTGTTTGCGGTCAAGCGTCCACGTATCGAGAGGGCTGTTTCCGCAGTGTTGAGCGTTGCCCTCATCATTGTGCAGGTGACGGGCGTCGTGGGCATCGTGACCAAGGCGGCATCCGAGCCAGAGTCCATCACCATTACCGAGAAAGGCCTCTTTGACGTCTCTGGCAAGAAGAACGTGGTGTGCTTTGTGCTGGACATGACCGACACCGCGGATGCCAAGCAAGCCTATGCCGACAACCCCAACATGCTTGACGGTTTGGATGGCTTTACCTGGTACCAGAACAGCACGGGGTCGATGATTCCCACGCGCTATGGCATTCCGTCTCTGCTCACGGGCGCGCGGCCGCAGGAGGGCGAGGATGCGGCGGATTTTCTCTCGTCCATGTACACAAACAGCCACTTCTTGGATGATGTGGCGGCTCAGGGCTACACCACGGGCATCTACTCTGACTCTGCGGATTGGATCGATGGCTGGAGTGAGTACCTGGGACAGCATGCTGAGAACTTCGAGAGTACCTCGGACGTTGCGAAGAGCGCCCTTGATTGGCAGGGGACGCTTCGCATTCTGTACCAGTGCGCGCTGTATCGGGACATGCCGTGGATTGCCAAGCCATTCTTCTGGTTCTATACGGACCAGATCAATCAGGTCATGACCGCAAGTACGAGCGGGACATCTCCTGACCTGACGCCCTATATCATGGATGACCCTGCCTACTACCAGGCGCTCAAGGAGAATGGCCTTTCCATCAACGACGAGGATGCCTCGTTCCGCTTCATTCACCTTGTTGGTACGCACTGGCCCTATACCATGGATGCCGACGGCAACAGGGTTGCGGAGTCTAGCGACTGGGAGTCGCAGATGGTTGGTGCCTTCAAGATCGTGCGCACCTACCTTGACGAACTCAAGCGTTTGGGCTTGTATGACAGCACAACGGTGATTATTACAGCAGACCATGGTGTGTGGTATCTCACACCAGACGTGTTGGACGGCGTTTCGACGCCAATCATCTTTGTGAAGCCCGCACAGTCTGCCGAGGCGGACACCGTGCCGTGCCAGATTTCCCAACAGCCAGTGAGCCACTACGATCTTCAGGCAACCATGCTTAAGGGTATGGGTGCCTCGCAGGATGTGCTTAATCACTACGGCGAGTACAACCAGGCAATTGAGGATCGTAGGGACCCTGCGGATCGCCTGCGCTATTACCTCATGACGACGAGTAACGGCAAGTTCGACACCGGTTGGCGTGAGTACCAGATATCCGGCGACTCTCAGGACTTCGCGAACTGGCACCTCGACGGGAACGATTGGACTATCACAGACGATGACGCCAAGCGCATCTGGCACTAATTGTCTTCTGAGGTGACGTTTCTATGCTGCAAGTGGCGCCACCGCTCATCTTGGGCGGTGGCGCCCTTGCTTTTCAACGGCGCCTGAGCCGGCCGCGGTATGATGGCAGGGTTGCGTTATTGAAGGGAGCTGTTGATGACGGGTGCTGGCTTTGCGGGAAGGGCGATGGCGAGCGACTTTGACGGAACACTCTTCTTTGGCATTGGCGGCAGGGCGCATCCGCTTCATCGGTTCCTCCCGCGCGACATTGAAGCTATCCGGACGTTTCGCGCTGGGGGTGGACTCTTTGGCGTGTGCACCGGGCGTCCGCTTGGCGCCGTTCTTGCGGATGCGGGAAGAGACCTGAGCTTCGACTTTGCCATCACGAGCAGTGGTGCGTGCGTGAGCGACGGGGCGGGGAACACGCTGTTCTCACGCGAGATTCCCGACGACGATGTGCGCGCACTTCTGGATGCAACGCGTGGACAGACCTCGCGGCCGCCGTTTATAGCGTTGGAATCTGGGTACCTGGTGCTGGGTGGTGCTAGCATTCCCGGTCTACCCAAAGCGTTTCTCAAGCGACTTAGGGTCGTGAGCTCGGTTGATGAAGCGCTGTCCATTGGACATGGCGACAACGGCGGGGGCGTGCAGGTTATCTCGCTGGGGTTTGGTACCCAGGAGCGCGCTGCGCGTTTTGTGGCTGGAGTGGGGGAGTTGCTTGGGGGCAGGGTTTCCGCTTTCCAGAATCTCGATTCTGTGGACGTGGTGCCCACAGGGTGCTCAAAGGGCGCCGGTCTTGCCGTCGCGCGTGAGCGTCTGGGGCTTGGCCTGGTTGGTGGCATTGGAGATTCCTTCAACGACCTGCCGCTTCTGGACGAAGCGGATGTTGCGTACACCTTCAACCGCGCGCCCGAGGCGGTGCGCGAGGGCGCCGATGTGCTAGTGGACGACGTTGTTGGAGCACTTGCGGATCTTGAGCAGCGATAGACGGGTTCGAGAGGCAGTGGCTTAGCCGTTCCCGCCCCTGGTCCTGGCACGAAAAACCGTAGCCCAACCGTCGAATTGCGCCAGGTCACGCATGCAAGCGCTTGGGGAATTCCCAAAGAGCAGAGGAGGGGGCGAGACTATGGCCTCGCCCCCTCCTGCCTTGATTCGATGCGGCGTCTCTACACGCCGGCTTCAAGCTCGTCGCGAATGGCAAGGATGAAGTCACGCGTGTTGAGCTTGGTGGAGTTCTCTAGCGTGGTGATGCGCGCAAGGTCGCCCGTCATGCGGCCGTCCTCGATAGTCTTGACGGTCGCGTGCTCCAGGCGCTTGGCAAAGTCCACAAGCTCCGGCGTGCCGTCCAGCTCGCCGCGCTTGGCGAGTGCCCCGGTCCACGCAAAGATCGTGGCCACCGAGTTGGTCGAGGTCTCCTCCCCGCGCAGGTACTTGTAGTAGTGGCGCTGTACGGTGCCGTGTGCCGCCTCGTACTCGTACTGGCCGTGGGGTGATACCAGCACCGAGGTCATCATGGCAAGCGACCCAAACGCCGACGAGAGCATGTCGCTCATCACGTCGCCATCGTAGTTCTTGCATGCCCAGATGAAGCCGCCCTCGCTCTTCATGATGCGTGCCACAGCGTCATCGATGAGGGTGTAGAAGTACGTGATGCCCGCCGCCTCAAAGCGCTCGCGGTACTCGTTCTCGTACATGTCCGCGAAGATGTCCTTGAAGCGGTGGTCGTAGATCTTCGAGATGGTGTCCTTCGAGGCGAACCACAGGTCCTGATGGGTGGAGAGTGCGTACTCGAAGCAGCTGTGCGCGAACCCCTCGATGGAGGAGTCCACGTTGTGCATGCCCTGGATCACGCCCGGCTGGTCAAAGTCGTGAATCAGGCGACGCTCCTCGTGGCCCTCCGTGTCGGTGAAGACCAGCTCGGCCTTGCCGGCGCCGGGTACGCGATACTCGACGTTCTTGTACACGTCTCCATACCCGTGACGCGCGATGGTGATGGGGCGCTTCCAGCACTTCACCACGGGCTCAATGCCCTTGACCACGATGGGCGCGCGGAAGATGGTGCCGTCGAGCATCGAACGGATGGTGCCGTTGGGGCTCTTCCACATCTGGTGCAGGTGGTACTCCTCGACGCGCTGCGCGTTGGGGGTGATGGTCGCGCACTTGACTGCCACGCCCAGACGCTTGGTGGCCTCGGCGGAGTCGATGGTCACCTGGTCGCCCGTCTCGTCTCGGTGCTTAAGGCCCAGGTCGTAGTACTCGGTCTTAAGATCGACGTACGGGCAGATAAGCTCGTCCTTGATGATCTGCCAGATGATGCGGGTCATCTCGTCGCCGTCCATCTCGACGAGCGGGGTCTTCATTTCGATTTTCGACATGCATGCCTCCAGCGCGGTCTAGTTGCGGCCCTTCGGTGCCTTTGTGATTCCAGTCTACCCGAGCAAGGCTACAGGACGATTTCCGGCGAGAGCCATGTGGGCTGGTCTCGGCTCACGACGCGCGCGCAGGCATAAGCGCGCGGCAGCGAGAGGATCGCCGCTCCACGGTACGCACCGGACGGCATGAGCTCAAGCGACGCGGCGCAATCGGCCACGCCATCGTCTACCAGGCAGAGCGGCAGCAGGAGCCGCATGGTACTGGTGGCGGGGTCAAATGCCGGCGCTGCCATGCGATAGCTTGCCTGCGCTAGGCGTAGCGAGAGGGTCGTGGCATCCTGGAGCGCGCGACCCATGCGGCGGTAGAGGCTGGGGTCTCCCTTGATGGTGCGCGCCAGCTTCCGGCATGCACTGCGCCCCAGGCGACCGTTGCCGGCATCCATGCCGTCACGCAGCAGGCGCGATGCCTCGGGGCTTCCGGCCAGCTGATCGGCGAGGAAGGCGCGCGGCAGGCGGCCGACCTTCTCGCCCAGAAGCGCTTCGGTGTCAAGGATGAGCATGTGCCCCGGCTGGCAGACAACGTCCTCGACGCGCTCGAGGTAGCTTGCCGGCTGCGGCAGCTCGGGAAGCGTCGCCACAAGGCGGGCGCCCAACTCCCCCGAGCCCGCAGTGGCAAAGCCGTCGAGCTTCCAGGGAATGTCGCCGGAGTTGGGCGAGAAGACTGCGTAGACGTCCTCGCCAAAGGGGGTGAGCAACCCCGTGTTATAAGCAGCGAGTGAGCTGTCCGTCGCCGTGGCAATGCGTCCCTGCTCAACGGCACGATGGAAGGTCACAGTGAGGTACTCGCGCAGGATGCCATAGCGAGAGGGACCGCCCACGCCCTCGCCGGGGAAGTTCCAGCGCTCAGGCGCTGCCATGGTGGCAAGCGTCCCAAGCGTGCGCTCCCAGGAGCCGATGACTGCGAACTGCGCAAACTCGCGAAGCGGGCTTACGGCCGGAGAGCCCGTACCCTGCTGCGGCGCACCGGCTAGGTCGCTCCACGCGCCCTCGTCAGCCGCGGGAAGGCCCTCAAGGCCAACCTGCTCGTGAACCGCACCGGTTCCGTCGTCGCCATCCACCAGCGCGAGACTCCACTGCTTGCCGGACGTTGGCCGTGACGTGCGACGGATTGTGACCTCAACTGGACCAGAACCGTCCTCGTGGAGGTAGCGGAGCGGGAACGTGACGCGGCTCCTTGTGCCCGAGAGGGTCCCGGTCGAGCGGGCCACGCGCCAGTCCTCGTCGAGCGTGCGGGTGACGTCGGCGTCGATGGGGAGCTTCTGGTAGAGCACACGGAGAAGCTCGTCCTTGCAGTGGACCTCTTCCGAGAAGCGCTCGGGGAGGTTCTGATGGGGGAGCTGCTGCGAGTTTGGCGCGGGGGTGGGTGCGGCCGCCGGCGCAGGTGCCGAGACGGGCGTAGGTGCTGGGGCGACGGGCGCCGGGGCTGCAGCCGGTGTTGGCGCCGTGGGCTGTGCCTGGGCAGCGGCTGCGAGGTCTGCCTCCATGTCCTCGTAGGGGTCGTAGGTGATGGTGAGGTTGATGCCAGAGCTGGCGGGCGTCTCGGGCGCCGGCTGCTCGCGGGTCTCGGCTTCAGTGGCCTCTGCCTGCGGCTCGTTTGGCTCTTTGGGGGTCTCGGCGGCGGGGGAGGGCTTCGGCGCCGGCGCAGGTGCTGGCGCCGGTTCGGGTTCCGGCACGGTTACGGTTTCAGGCCCCGGCTCCGGCGCGGATGCCGGCTCTGGCTCGGCCGCAGCTTCCGGCTCCGGCGCGGGCTCCGGCTTGGCCTCGGCCTTCTCGACGTGGCGCGGCTTTGTCGGCTTGGGGTCGTGCGAGCCCTTGCGACGCTTCCACGGCTTGCTCTTGCTTCCCTTCTCGCCTGCGCTGTCGGAACCAGACTGTCCCGCGCGCTCGAGGTAGCCGTCGTACTCCTCGTTGGGCACGATCGTTGCGTAGACGCATCCCTTTTTGAAGACGGTGAGCCGAACGAACTCGGGAAGCGCCTCCATAAGCGATTGAATGTCCTCCTGCCCAAGGTCCTGCGGCGCAATGCCGTCCTCCAGAAGCACCTCCTCGACGCGCGAGAGAAGCGCCTGGCGGTTGGTCCCAAGGGTGGACGAGAGAAGCTTGTACAGGTAAAGCCTGTTTCCTGGTGTGATTCTAGGCATCGTTTGCGGCCTTCCTTCAAGGGCTCCCGAGAGCGGGGGCTGAGTTTGCAAGTTTCTACAGTATCACCCGCGGGTGTCGGCGCACAGCGGATTCGGCGCGGATGGGGCTTGCGCCGACGAGAGTGGTTGCTTGTCGCCGGAGCACGCAATTTGATGCACTGTGCACCATTTGGCCACTTCCGGCGACATTTTGTCGCCGGAGCGGGGGGTTATGTTGCAAATGGCGAAAATATAGCTCTTCCGGCGACGGCGACAAGGGCAGCAAAGCAGCTGAGAAGGGCGCCGCCGGGAGAGGAGCGCGTCGCCGGGCGAGAAGGGCGCCGCTGCCCCGCTCCGCGCCGCCTGCCAGACCGCCGGCGGCCGACGGCACCTCCGTCCCTCGCGCCAGCTAGCATCAAAGATGTGCGGCAACCCCGGCGTTAGGAGGAACCCGTGAAACTCAACGTGCGCAGGACCGTCCTTATCGGCTTTGCGTTCTTCTCCATCTGCGCGTTCTGGCAGATGTACAACAGCGTGATTCCGCTCATGCTCACGAACACGTTCCACTTGGACGAGACGTTCTCGGGCATGATCATGGCCGCCGACAACGTCCTCGCCCTCTTCCTCCTGCCGTTCTTTGGCTCGCTCTCGGACCGGTGCCACAGCCGCCTGGGCCGCCGCATGCCCTTCATCCTCGTGGGTACGGCGCTTGCCGTGGTTGGCATGATCTTCCTGCCCATCATCGACAACGCGTACTATGCGGACGGCTCGGGTGCCCTTCTCGCCGCGTTCATTGGCGTGCTGCTCTTTGTGCTTGTTGCCATGGGGACCTACCGCAGTCCAGCCGTGGCCCTTATGCCGGACTGCACGCCCAAGCCGCTGCGCTCGCCCGCAAACGCGATCATCAACCTCATGGGCGCCGTGGGCGGCATCATCTACCTGGGGATTGCCTCCGTGCTCTACAACAAGGGCCGCACTGCTGGCCTCGATCACGTGGACTACCTGCCGCTCTTTGTGATTGTCGCTGCCATCATGGTGGTCTCGGTAGCTATCGTGTTTCTCACCGTAAAGGAGCCCAAGCTCGAGGCCGAGGTCGCGGCATACGAGGCCAAGCACCCCGAGGAGAACCTTGTCGAGAAGGACGCCGCCACGGGCAAGGAGGTGCTCCCCGCGCCGGTCAGGCGCTCGCTGGGCTTCCTTCTCGCATCCATTGCCCTGTGGTTCATTGGCTACAACGCCATGGAGACCTGGTTTACCACGTATGCGCAGGCAGAGTGGGGCATGGCGCTGGGCGAGGCAAGCCGCTGCCTCATCGTGGCCAACGTTGGCGCCATTGTCTCGTACATTCCCGTGGGCGCCATCGCCAGCCGCGTTGGCCGCAAGCGCACCATCCAGGGCGGCATTGTGCTTCTCGGCGGAGGCTTTGCGTTTTGCGCCGCCTGGACCTTTGCCGGCATGGGCTTCTCGCCCGTGCTCTACGTGGTGATGATCGTCCTTGGCATGGGCTGGGCCGGCATCAACGTGAACTCGCTGCCCATGGTGGTCGAGATGTGCAAGGGCTCCGACACCGGCAAGTTCACGGGCCTCTACTACACGTTCTCGATGGCTGCGCAGACGGTCACGCCGATCGCCGCCGGCTGGCTCATGCACAACGTGAGCTATCGCTCGCTCTTCATCTACGCCACGGTGTTCGTGGCCGCGAGCTTCGTGACCATGCTCTTCGTGCATCACGGCGACTCGAAGTTGGTCGAGAAGCGCGGCCTCGAGGCGTTTGACACGGACTAGCGCTATCCTAGGCGCATTGCGTTCTGTGTCGCTGGAATCGGGGGGGGGAGGACTTTCGATGACAACCTGCATGATTCGCAAGCATCCGGCGCTCTTTGCCGCCGGCATCGCCGCAGGCCTGGGAGCGGCTGCCGTGTGCGGGATGGCACCGCGCACGGGGGACAAGTCGGTCGACGAGCGCTGGGAGGAGTTCGCGCGCTACCGCTACGCGCATCGCGGCCTTCACGACGACACGCTTGGCGCCCCGGAGAACTCGCTCGCGGCCTTCAGACGCGCCCGCGAGTACGGCTTTGGCGTTGAGCTGGACGTTCACCTCACGGCGGACGACCGCCTGGTGGTCATCCACGACTCGGACCTCAAGCGCATGACGGGCAAGGAGGGCACGGTCGAGGAGCTCACGCGCCCGCAGCTCGAGGAGCTTCGCCTCAACGGGACAGGCCAGGGCATTCCCACGCTCGGCGAGGTCCTGCGCATCTTCGAGTGGAACGGGGAGGGTTCCATGCCCGCGCCGCTCATCATCGAGGTCAAGACGTACTGCGAGAACGCCGACCTTCTCACCAGCCGTGTCATGGAGTGCCTGGACACCTTCGACGTGCGCTACTGCATCGAGAGCTTCGATCCCGCAGTGCTCGTGTGGCTTCGCTGCAACCGCCCCGAGGTCATCCGCGGGCAGCTCTCGATGGACTTCCTTGGGCGGGATGCCGGCGCGAGCGCCAAGGCGCTGCCTCTGCCGCTGTGCGTGGGAGCGACCGCACTTCTCGGGAACGCTGCCGCCAAGCCGGACTTCATCGCGTACAAGTTTGATGACCGCAAGCAACCCGCCGTGCGCCTGGTGTGCGGGCTTCTCGGCGGCAAGCTGGTCACGTGGACCATCCGCAGCGAGCGAGACATGCTTGCCTCCGAGGAGGAGGGTGCACCAGTGATCTTCGAGGGCTTTGTGCCCGCGCCGCAGTCCTGCGTGAACGCACATTGGGCTGGCGCCACCGCATAGGCGCGCGAGCAACGCCAGCATCTAGCTGCGTCGCCTTGCCATCATGCAAGGCGGCGCTTCTCTGCTGGGGCATCTAGTCGGCGTTCTGGGCGGAGCTGCTGCCCTTGTGGCCTTTTGCCCAGAGCTTCGCCTCGCGGTTGCGCATGTTCCATACCGTGGCCTCCATGCCCAAGGGAACGTAGTCGAGGTCCGCGAGGTCCTGGGGGAGGTACTCCACCAGGCCGCGCTGCGGCGTGGGCGAGAAGCTCGCGGGTGCTGGTCCCGGCGTTGCCTCCAGCGCGAAGACCTTGGCGCCGTTTGCGGCAAGGCGCTCTTCGTAGCCGCTTGTGGGGTCGTCGGGGAAGTCTGCGCGGGCGTCCTCGCTGGTCCAGAGCACCTTGTAGCCGGCAGCGGCAAGCTCCTCGAGCGTGAAGAGGTAGAGGGGCCGGCTGTCGGTCTTGAGCCGCAGCGTGCCCTGTGGCGCGAGGATGCGACGGTAGTCCATGAGGCAGGTGGCGTCGGTGAGGCGAAGGCGCGCCTGGCGCTTGCGCGGGAACGGCGTGGGGAAGTTGAGGTAGATGCGCGAGAGCTCGCCGGGGGCGAAGGCCTCTGTCACGCGATGGCCGTCCCAGGCGAGAAAGACGACGTTCTCGAGACCGCTCTTTGCGGCGAGACCGCCGGCGTACGCCATGCAGAGGGGCTCGCCGTCCATGCCGAGGAAGAGGACGCCCGGCTCGCGGCGCGCTGCCTCCACCGTGAAGGCGCCCTTGCCGCAGCCCAGGTCGAGGCGTACCTCGCGAAAGCGTCCTGGTTGCTCCGCGCCGTCTGCTGGGATGGCGGTGCCGCTCAGGGGGTGGCATGCCTCGGCCCAGCGGCCGGCATAGTCCTGTGGCGCCGGTTCGATGTAGTCTGCGTAGCGCTCAAGGCGCTCCTCGAGGACGAAGTGCTTGGGTGTGCGTGCGTGCATTGAACCTCGGCTATTCTTTGCTCGTCTCGGCGCTGGATGCGGATGCGATGTCTGCATTTCTCCCGCCTCCCAGCGTGAACGTGGTGGCGGCGTGCAGCATGTTGACCTCTGCCAGCTCCAGCTTGCCGTCGATGTAGGGCTTGTACATGGCATCGATTGACCCCACGCCCATGGAGCAGCCGACGCACTGCTCGCAGGACCCGTCGCCGCAGAAGTTGAGCCCGCGGCGCACGATCTCCTCGCGCTCTTCTCGCGTGGTGTCTTTGATGAGGACGCTCTGTGTCATGTGCTGGCGCTCCCTAGAGCTTGCCATGGAGCTTGAGCTCTTCGATGAGCATATGGTCACGGTATTCGGCAAGGGTCTCCGGAGTGTTGCCCGTCTCGGGGGTGCGGTGCGAGAGCTCCTCGTTAACGCCCCTCTGGGCGATGTCAGCCCACTCGGCTGGGAACTCCTTCCAGTCTGCCATGTCCTGGAGCCAAAGCGTCGTGGAGTCGCGCAGGTGGTTCATGAGCCCGGAGACGCCTCCCTTTCCGCCGCCAAGCTCGAACACAAGGGACGGCCCCATGATGCCCCAGCGGATGCCAGGACCAAAGGTCACCGCCTTGTCCGCGTCCTCGACCGAGCACACGCCGTTCATCACGAGATCCGCCACCTCGCGGTAGAGCGCCATCTGGAGTCGGTTGCAGATGAAGCCCAGGGCTTCTTTCTGGAGCACAACGGGCTCCATGCCAATGCGCTGGTAGAAGTCCTTGGCGCACGCGACGGTCTCCTCCGTGGTCTTCTCGCCGCGCGTTATCTCAACGAGGGGGATGAGATGAGGCGGATTGTAGGGGTGCCCGCCGCAGAAGCGCTCGGGGTGCTTTGCGTTCTTGGCGATTTCGGTCACGAGAAGTCCCGAAGTGGAGCTTGCGATGATTGCGTCCGGGGCTGCGGCGGCCTCGATCTGCCCAACAATCTCCCACTTGACCTCGTAGTGCTCCGCCGAGCTCTCCTGGATGAACTGCGCGTTCTTCACTGCCTCGGCGACGGAGTTGGTGTAGTGGATGCGGGACGCGATTTCCTGCGCCTGCTCCTCGGTGTAGACGCTGTTGTTTACGAGGGAGTTCAGGCTCTCATGCACACGCTGCTGCGCAAGCTTGCTGGACTCCGGCGTGCGGTTTTGTGCCCAGACCTCAAGGCCCGCCATTGCGAACTTGAGTGCGTAGCTGTAGCCGATGACCCCCGCGCAGATGGATGCGGCCACCTTGATGTCGTTCGCCTTCATGCCAATCCTTCCGACGCCCGTTTGCAAAGAAGTATAGGCCGGGTAACGTGCTCTGGGCATCTGTCGATGGCTTAAGATAGAAAGGTCGTGTAAGTTGTCCCCTTTCGTCGAAGGAGCCAAGATGGCTGACGATGCAAAGCAGCACGCACTTGACGCACACAAGGAGTGGCACGGCAAGATCGAGGTCGTGAGCAGGGCCCAGATCAGCACGCCGGAGGAGCTTGCCGTGGCCTACACGCCGGGCGTCGCTGTTCCCTGCCTGGAGATCCAGAAGGATCCGAGCCTCTCGTACGAGTACACCCGTCGCTGGAACCTCGTCGCCGTTGTGACCGATGGCTCCGCGGTTCTCGGCCTGGGCAACATTGGCCCCGAGGCGGGCATGCCCGTCATGGAGGGCAAGTGTGCTCTCTTCAAGACCTTCGCCGACGTGGACGCCTTCCCCCTGTGCATCCGCTCCAACGACGTGGATGAGATCGTGCGCACCGTGCAGCTGCTCGCCGGCAGCTTTGGCGGCGTGAACCTCGAGGACATCTCCGCGCCGCGCTGCTTCGAGATTGAGCGTCGCCTCAAGGAGACCTGCGACATTCCCGTCTTCCATGACGACCAGCATGGCACCGCGGTCGTGACCTGTGCCGCGCTGATCAACGCGTGCCGCCTCACCGGTCGTGATCTCGGCGACGTCAAGGTGGTCTTCTCGGGTGCCGGTGCTGCGGGCATCTCCATTGCTCGCCTCATGAAGCGCATGGGCGTGAAGGACATCATCATCTGCGATCACACTGGTGCCATTTACGAGGGCCGCGACGGATTGAACCCGGTGAAGCAGGAGGTCGCCACTTGGACCAACACCGAGAAGGTCCAGGGCTCACTTGCCGACGCCCTCAAGGGTGCGGACGTCTTTGTGGGCGTCTCCAAGCCCAACCTGGTCTCGCAGGACATGGTGCGCTTGATGGCCAAGGACCCCATCATCTTTGCCTGCGCGAACCCCGTGCCCGAGATCATGCCCGACGAGGCGCTTGCCGCCGGCGCTGCCGTGGCGGCGACTGGCCGTTCGGACTTCCCCAATCAGATCAACAACGTGCTGGCGTTCCCGGGCATCTTCCGCGGCGCGCTTGACGTGCGTGCGAGCGACATCAACGACGACATGATGGAGGCTGCGGCCTACGCCATCGCCGGCCTGGTGGACGACGAGCACCGTGCTGCGGACTACATCATCCCCGGTGCCTTCGACAAGCGCGTCGCGTCTGCCGTCGCTGCAGCCGTGGCCGACGCTGCGCGCAAGAGCGGGGTTGCAAGAATCTAGCTTCGGGCGTTCGAGTACTCGAACGAACGTATTTGAGAGGGCGGGCCTTTGGTCCGCCCTCTTTTCGTAACGAAGCTTCACGTTATTCTGACGGCGGAGTTCCTTTGTGACTGCTGTTTTTTGCCCTTCCTAAACAGCTGCGTATGATTCCATAGGAAAATGTGGGAGACTCGCACGTTTTTCCAACGAATAATGTGGGAGTAATCCACATTATTCCAACGAAAATCGTGTGAGTTGCGTATGATGGGCCATACAAGCGATGGATGGGGGCAGCCTGATGCAGAGAACTCTCATGAACGATCTTCTTGCGTGGAAGACCCGCGAGAACCGTAAGCCCTTGGTTCTAAAGGGGGCTCGTCAGACCGGCAAGACCTGGCTCATCGATGAGTTTGGCCGTTCTCAGTTCAAAGATGTAGTGCGCATCGATTTCATGCAGGATGAGGGCGCACGCACCATCTTCGATGGCGACTTGAATCCGCGTCGCATTGTTCGAGATGTCGAGCTTAGAGCTGGACGCCCAATTGATCCCTTAACGACCCTTCTCGCCTTTGACGAGATTCAAGAAGCACCTCGTGCCTTGACGTCGCTCAAGTACTTCTGCGAGCAGGCGCGTGAGTTTCATGTGATTGCTGCGGGGTCGTACATGGGGCTGGCGCTGAGAAGAGCTGGTGAGTCGTATCCCGTTGGCAAGGTCGACGAGCTCACGCTGCGGCCGCTTTCTTTTGAAGAGTTTCTTAGGGCAGCAAATGGAGATCCCGTTGCGGACGCGCTTGAGGCGCAGGACCTTGGAGCACTTGAGAGACTGCACGATGTGCTTGCCGCTCGCTTGAGGGATTACTTGGCTGTTGGGGGTATGCCCGAGGTTGCCCAGGCGTTTGTGCGGAGTGGGGATTACAACGAGTGTCGCCGGCTACAGCGGCAGATTGTCGACGGATATGAGGCGGACTTCTCAAAACATGCTCCGGCACGCATTCTCGAGAGGATGCGTCTGGTCTGGAAGTCGCTACCCGGTCAGCTCGCGCGCGAGAACAAGCGCTTCGTATACGGGGCAGTGCGGCCAGGAGCGCGTGCCCGAGACTTTGAGGAGTGCATTCAGTGGCTGGTTGATTACGGAGTAGCGAGCAAGGTTCCCCGTGTCGACGCGCTGAGGTATCCCCTTGTGGGCTATGAGGATGTGTCAAGTTTCAAGCTCTTCTGCGTGGATGTGGGACTGTTGGGAGCTTTGGCGGGGCTTGATCAGAAAATCGTCCTTGATGGATCAAGGCTCTTCACGGAGTTCAAAGGTGCGCTTACAGAGCAATACGTGGACCAGCAGCTGCTGGCACATGGGCACGCGCCCGTATACTGGTCGTCTTCGACGGGCACTGCCGAGACAGACTTCGCCATCGAGAAAGATGGCGCTCTGCTTCCCATAGAGGTGAAAGCAGCGGAGAACCTCAAGTCGAAGAGCCTCAAGGTGGCATGCGAGAAGTTCAGTCTGTCTCGCGCCGTGCGCACGTCCCTCTCGCCGTATCGCGATGAGGGGTGGCTTGTGAACATCCCCCTTTGGGCTATTGGACAGATTGACGGCTTGGCGTAAGGGTTTGCACGGCGCCTACTCCATGTGTGTCAGAACGCCTGCAAACAGTGGCGTCAGGGTCATGTTGTCGATGATGAAGTAGACAAAGGGTCGGTCTAGGATGACCTCCCGGACCTCGGGCTCATCTGGCGTTGCCGTTGAACCGGCCTCGCCTATTGCGGTAACCGCTGCCGCCTTTGTGCCTGCCTCATTTACGTCAATGAAGGTCTTTTGGAGCACGGCGCTAATGGCAAGGTTGCCGTCCTTGAGGGTGGCCATGCGCGAGAAGTTGGCGAGGTTTGGGTCGAAGGCATCGCGCACGCCCATGGCTACCAGCTGGTCGTTGAGCGTGGTCTGGTAGTCAAGCGAGAACTTGGGGAGACCGGCTGATACCTCGATGTTGGGAACGGGGTTGGTGATCATGTCGAGTAGAGATGTTCCGTCTAGCGATGCCACGAGGTCCGCAAGCTGCACGCCCTGCTTGGGAAGCAGCGCGACAAAGGCAAAGTTGTAGTTCTTATAGGGCTTCAGGAAGCCCTCTGCAAGGCTGTTCTCGAGGTAGGCTGTCTCATGAGAGTGCATCATGCGGACGCTCTGCTCGTCTCCTTTCTCGGTGGCGAAGGTGTCGCCCTGCACGTCGCTTTCCTCGTACGGTTCTTGCCAAACATCATCAAAAGCAAGGGCGTTAATGAGAAAGAGCTGATCATCTGCGGCGATACGGTCCACAAGCTGGTCGATCATGCCATCGGTCTTGGAGCTGACCCAAGAATTGATGTCTTCGGCGGTCGTTGGGTCGAACGGCGCCGAGAACGCCTGCGCGTCAAAGGAGTCTTTGCAGGCGGCGAGGTAATCCTCCGAGACGCTGAGGTCATCTGACGACCTCAGCCAAATGGAGTTTGCGCACTTGAGGGCAAGGGCGTCACCCTTCTGCTGCGTGTCGTAGAGGTCCTCGCCAGAGATGCGACGGACGCAAGCGCCCAGGTAGGTCGCAAGCGAGTCGATATCCATGCCCGTTGCGGTCCCTAGCTGGGAAAGCGTATCGCCTGCGGCACCGGCTCCCGCTAGGGCCAGGGCAAAGAGCGCCGAGAGGGGAGAGACAAGCACGTTTGTCTGCTGGATTGTGGGATATGTGCCCTGAAGCAGACGAACAGCAAAGTCAAACGGCGCGTGCGTTGCCGTCTGGCCTGCAAGGGTGTCAGCGATGGATTCTTGCTTAAGTGCAGCTCCCTCGACGCCTGCGGTAAGCTCCGTGGCAGAGATGTCTGGGGCATTATCCTGCGCATTATTGCTGCCGCAGCCCGTAAGCGCCGTACCAAGCGAGAGCGCTGCAGGCATACCGAGGAGGGCGAGGGCAGTGCGTCGTTCAACGAGGCGTTCCATGGGGACTCCCTTCGCATTGCGTAACGCAATTATACGTAGAGGAGTCCCAGGGAATCGCCTGCGAGCTGGCGAACGAGTGTTTTTGCACGCATATCGGAGTTACCAGCTAGTGAGCTAGCGCTTGTGAGTACCGACCGGGACGGTGCTGGTGGAGCCGTGCGAATCAAGGCTGCGGTGCAGCGAGCGAGGCCCTATTTCTGCTCGAGCTCAGTTAAAACGAACAGGTCGGGTGGCTGGCTGTAGATGTATCGGAGGCGCTCTTGTGCAGCGGCATAGTCATCCGTATGGTCTGGGTCATCACGATAGCATTTGATGGCTGCCTCGGGCTCGACCTGGGAATCCAGCCATTCGTCCAAAATGTTGTCAAAATCCTCGCGTAGCGAAATGGAATACGCGTGACTCTGCACGCCGCCCCCTTGGAGGTGCGCTGTCATAGTGAGAGTGGTTGACGCCAACAGATCTGCGCTTCGTTTTTCAAGGAGCTTTTGAAGTGCAACGTATGCTTCGGCTTGCTGAACGGCATCTTCCCAGGTTGGTCCAGAAAGGTTTATTTCGGATAGTTGCTGAGAAAGCGCCGCATCGAGAGCGTCGTCCGTGGGGAACTCTGCATACAGAGTTCTGTTAAATGCCCGCTCATCTGCTGCCTGGCCATCGTAAGTCACTACGTAGCTTGTGGCGGTACCGTTATTCTCTGGAAGAGACTCATTCTCGCCTGTCTCCCCGTTATACAGTGCATCAAACCTTACGATAGCTTGCCCTGTCGCATCGTGGTCTTCCTCACGACTTGTATTTGGCCCAGAGAGTGAATACTCAATTGACTCAATCCCATCCCCCATGCAGGTAAGGTCGATATCTCTCGAGGCATACCACGTTCCGGTATCTGTGGTGCCCGAGGAACCAAGGGTGCTAATAAACCTCGTGGTAAGCATGCTTCCGTCCCCCTGGGGCATGCCCTCAGCGTATGCACGCAGCACAAAAGGATTACTAGGATTCTCTGTAAGAGAGTCCTGGTCGTTCTGGTGATTTCTGCCGAGAATTGCCAAACCCAATAGAGAAGCGGCAACACCTGCTGACACGGCGCCACCCCACAGGAGATTCCGTCTTGTGACGGAGCGACCAGTTCCGGTCCGGACGATTGCGTCGCCATCCATTTGCCGAGTCTTGCGTTCAACCCCTTCTCGCACCTTATTGGGAAGCCGTACTTCCTTGGCCAGTGCTTTGAGCTCCCTCTCTAGCTGCTCGTCACTCATAATCGCCCTCCATTCCCATGGATTCGAGATACCTCTTCATCTGCGATCTTGCTCTGTGGAGTCGTGTACGCACAGTGGCAGGCTGACAGCCCACAATCCTGGCGATTGTCTCGGTTGGGTATTCCTCAACGTAGTGAAGAAGAGCGACCACCCGCAGCTTCTCGGGTAGGGACTTGAGTGCCGCCCAGACGGGATTCTGCGCAAGGGCACTTACCACCGCTTCCGCAGGGTCGAGATCTGCAGAAGGGATTGCAGTGATCATCTCGTCGGATGGGGCAATACGCTTGTGCCAAGGAGACCTATACAGCTCACGGCATCGATTGATGGTTACGCGCAATAGCCAGGCGTGGAGGTGCTCTTCATCGGCAAACTCCGTATCGCTCGTAAGAAGGCGCAGGAATACGTCTTGAGAGACATCTTGGGCATCAATTTGAGAGCGAGTCTGGCTTAGGGCAACAAGATATACGGCGTCTCCATGGAGGTTCATTGCATGACGCATGAAGTTTTCGCTTCTGCAGCCCGAGGTGCGATGCTGACTACCTCGCATATGCAACCTCCGCTCCGTCTCGTGGCCGTTTACTTTCTACACGCTTCAATAGAGTCGGATGTTCCCTATAAAAGAAAAAATCGGTCATCGCATGTGATGGCTCTGCGTTTGCATCTTTTACGGCACGTCCGCACTCTGTATGTGGACCATGCGACGCTTCCGCGCAAGAATAACTAACTAAAAGCACTCGGAAGTTAGCATATGAGTATTATTTTATTGGCGAGATGTTGCATCCAGCAGCCGTGCGTGTCCCCCAGAGAGTCGACGGTGGTGTTTCGCTGCCTATTTCCCTGTTGGCACTGAAGCCGGATGCGATTAGGGTGCATCAGTCCCTGCGGGTCTATGCCCCTGGTAGCCAGTTGCTTACTCACTTTCCGGCTTTTGCGGGCACTTTTGGGTTTTCAGTTTGCGCGCCTTGACTCGGAGCTGCCTTCGGTCTTCGCGCCCACGCGGTTAACTACCACAATGCCGGCGCTTACCAGCACCAACGCGCAGATGGAGCGCACGGGGTCAACCTGCTGGTACTCGCCGAGGAGCACTGCAGAAAGCACGAAGCCAAACACCGGGTTCATGAACCCATAGACCGAGATGCGCGAGACCGAGTTCACGGAAAGCAGGAGCGACCACACGCTGTACGCTGCAGCCGAGATGAACGCCATGTATGCGAGCAGCGCAATGGCGTTCGGTCCGGTGGGCGAAAGCGTCCCGCCGCCAGCCACGCCCATAGCCATGAGTCCAAGCCCGCCCACCACAAACTGCCATCCGCTGAGCAGCACCGGGTCCTGCCGTTTGGAAAGTCGCTGGATAAGGCAGGAGGACGTGGCCGAGCACAGCGTGCTCAGAAGAATCATGCCCTCGCCATCGGGCGAGAAGGAAAATGAGAAGCTGCCCAGGCCACCGCCAAGATTGATGAGAACAACACCCGCAAATCCCAGCAGGCAACCTGCCAGCTTTCTGCCGGTAAGCCGCTCTTGCCGAAACGCCAGCGCCGAAAGCAGGATGGCAAAGAAGTTGGCGCTTGCCTCGATGACCGAGCTCGTGGTTCCCGCGGCGTGTGCAAGTCCCAGATAGAAGAATGCGTACTGCCCAAATGTCTGGAAGAGCGCAAGCAAGCAGGTGGCACCAATATCCGTGCGCTTGGGCACCAGCGGGCGCCTTCTGGCAATGCTCACAAAGACGATGACCATCGCCCCGGCGAGAAGAAAGCGCGTTCCCGCAAAGAGCATCTGGGACGCGGTGTTGGTACCCGCGATGTCGAACAGCGCGTAGCCAATCTTGATGCACGGAAACGCCGACCCCCAGAGAAGGCAGCAGAACGCGGCCGCGAGCAGGGCTCCCCACGTGCTCGTAAGGAGGCGTTCCTGTCGCTCGCCCATGTGGAACACTGCGCTGTCTTCTCGTGCCATGCTGCTCCTCTCGCGTAGCCGGCGAACCAGTATACGCGGGACGGCTGCCGCTCGCAGGCAGTCGCAAGACGACGTGCCGCGCGAGGACAGCGGGGCAAATTCCGGACGTTCTGGAGCCGAGAAGCCCGGGAAAACGTCCAGATTTAGCCCCGCAGCCACCAGTAGCTTTGCTAGGTCGCTCCAGCAGGTAAGGAAGCGACCCCCGGGGAGGGCCTCAGCCCTTGTCCCCCAGGGGTCGTGGGTTTGATGTACTTCGACGCCTGGGGGACAAGGGCTGAGGCCCCACCTCCCTGGCTGCGCTTAAGCGAAGTAGCTCACACCGCCTTCGAACAGCGGCTGGTATGCGTTGCCGGGCACGTTCTTGTAGAGGCCCGCGCCACTGCGCTCGGTGTGGCCCATCTTGCCCAGCACGCGGCCGTCGGGCGAGGTGAGGCCCTCAACCGCCATGAAAGACCCGTTGGGGTTGGAGCGCAGGTTCATGGACGGCAGCCGGTCGGCGTTCACGTACTGCGTGGCGATCTGACCTGCCGCCTCAAGGCGCTCCAGCTCCTCGGTGGTGCACACAAAACGTCCCTCTCCGTGGCTGATTGCGATGTTGTGCACGTCGCCCACCTTGCACTTGGAGAGCCACGGCGAGATGGTCGACGCCACGCGCGTGCGCACGAGGCGGCTCTGGTGGCGCCCAATGGGGTTGAAGGTGAGGGTGGGGGAGTCCTCGCGCGCGTCCACGATGTCGCCGTAGGGAACGAGCCCCAGCTTGATGAGAGCCTGGAAGCCGTTGCAGACACCCAGCATGAGGCCGTCGCGCGCCTGGAGCAGGTCGCGAACCGCCTCGGTGACGGCGGGGTTGCGGAAGAATGCCACGATGAACTTGGCCGATCCGTCGGGCTCGTCGCCGCCGGAGAAGCCGCCGGGGATGAAGACGATCTGGCTCTCGCGGATGGCACGCACCATGGCGTCGACGCTCTCGGCGACGGCCTGCGGCGTGAGGTTGTTCACGATGACCGTCTTTGCCACGGCACCCACGCGCTCAAACGCCCGCGCTGAGTCGTATTCGCAGTTGTTGCCTGGGAAGACGGGAATCACCACGCGTGGCTTGGCATAGCTGGCGCCGGTCGTATGCCGCGTGGGCGTGACGCCGGCCTTCTCAGCGTCAAACGAGAGAGGCGCGCATGCCGGGCCATCGGCCTTGCCCAGGTACGGATACACGCCGGAGAGCGCATTCTCCCAGGGCTTCTGAAGGTCGTCCGGGATGGACATGCGCTCGCCGCAGGCGTAGAGCGCGTATTCTGCGAGCGTTTGGCCAAACGCCGCCACGGTCACGCCCTTTGGCACCTCGGGCAGGCTGGCATCCGGTGCAAGCTCGATCACAAAGCTGCCGTACGCGGGGTTGAGCAGTGCCTCCTGGGTGAACTCGGGGCGCACGCGCAGGCCAATGAAGTTGCCCACGCACATCTTGAACATGGCCTCGGCCATGCAGCCATAGCCCGGCGTGCTCACCGCGCGCGCGGCGCCGGAGCCAATAAGCTTCTCGACGTAGTCAAACGCGGCGAGAAGGGACTCCGCCGCGGGCGTGATGCCATCGTCGGCGTACTCCGGCACCACAACGATCACCTGGTCGTCGGCGTGCTTGAACTCCGGCGAGGTCACGCGGTCGACCTTGCCCAGGCCGGTGGCAAACGAGACGAGCGTGGGCGGCACGTCGAGGTCCTCGAACGAGCCGGACATGGAGTCCTTACCGCCAATGGAGCCAATGCCCAGGTCGAGTTGGGCCATGAGCGCACCGAGAAGTGCGGCCGTGGGCCTGCCCCAGCGCTTGGGGTCGTCGCGGAGCTTCTCGAAGTACTCCTGGAACGTGAGGTAGAAGTTCTTGTGCTCGAAGCCCATGGCCACAAGCTTGGAGACGGACTCAACAACGGCCAGGTAGGCGCCTGTGTACTCGTCCTCGCTCATGAGGTAGGGGTTGTAGCCCCACGCCATGCCCGAGCACGTGGTTGTCTCGCCGTCCACGGGGAGCTTCGCCGCCATGCCAAGCGCCGGCGTGAGCTGTGTTGTGCCGCCAAACGGCATGAGGACGGTCGCGGCGCCAATGGTGGAGTCGAACCTCTCGGCCAGACCCTTGTTGGATGCCACGTTGAGGTCGCTTACCAGCGATACCATCTTCTGAGCAAAGGTGTCGCCTGCCCACTCGTGGTGGTACTCGTGCGGCGCGCAGACGCGCACCGAGGTGGACTTGGGCGCGCCGTTGGACGAGAGGAACTCGCGGCTCACGTCCACGATGGTCTTGCCGCGCCAGGTCATGCGCAGGCGGGGCTCCTCGGTGACCTCTGCGACAACCGTGGCCTCGAGGTTCTCCTCGCGCGCGTAGCCCAGGAACTCGTCCACGTCCTCTGGGGCCAGCGCCACGGCCATGCGCTCCTGCGATTCGGAGATGGCAAGCTCGGTGCCGTCAAGGCCGTCGTACTTCTTGGGCACGCGGTCAAGGTCGATGAGAAGGCCGTCGGCAAGCTCGCCAATGGCAACCGAGACGCCGCCGGCGCCAAAGTCGTTGCAACGCTTGATGAGGCGGCACGCGTCGCCGCGACGGAAGAGGCGCTGCAGCTTGCGCTCGGTGGGGGCGTTGCCCTTCTGGACCTCGGCGCCGTCCTTCTCGAGCGACTCCACGTTGTGCGCCTTGGAGCTGCCCGTGGCGCCGCCGATGCCGTCGCGGCCGGTACGACCGCCGAGAAGCACGATCTTGTCGCCCGGGGCAGGGCACTCGCGGCGCACGTGGTCCGCAGGCGTGGCGCCCACCACGGCGCCGATCTCCATGCGCTTGGCCACGTAGCCGGGGTGGTAGAGCTCGGAGACCTGGCCGGTGGCAAGGCCGATCTGGTTTCCGTAGGAGGAGTAGCCAGCAGCAGCCGTGCGGCAGATCTTGCGCTGCGGGAGCTTACCGGGAAGCGTGGTCGACACCGGTGCCGTGGGGTCTGCCGCGCCGGTCACGCGCATGGCCTGGTACACGTAGCTGCGGCCCGAAAGTGGGTCGCGGATGGCGCCGCCAATGCAGGTGGCCGCGCCACCAAAGGGCTCGATCTCGGTGGGGTGGTTGTGCGTCTCGTTCTTGAAGAGGTAGAGCCAGTCCTCGTTGTGGCCGTTGACGTCGACCTTTGCCTTCACGGTGCAGGCGTTGATCTCCTCGGACTCGTCGAGACCGGTGAGCTGGCCCGTGTGCTTGAGCCACTTGGCTCCAATGGTGCCCATGTCCATGAGGCAGACGGGCTTGTTGTCGCGGCCAAGCTGGTGGCGTACATCCATGTAGCGGCGGAACGCGGCCGCTGCCTGGGTGTTGTCGAACTGGATGTCGGTGAGGGCGGTGCCAAAGGTGGTGTGGCGGCAGTGGTCGGACCAGTAGGTGTCGATCATGCGAATCTCGGTAATGGTGGGAACGCGGCCCTCGTGCGTAAAGTAGCTCTGGCAGAACTTGGCGTCTGCCACGTCCATGGCCAGGCCGCGGTCGCGCACAAAGTCCTCGATGCCCTTATCGTCCAGGTCGAGGAAGCCGTCCAGAACCTCGACGTCTGCGGGCTCCGGGTACGTGGTTGCGAGGGTCTCGCGCTTCTCGAGCGACGCCTCGCGCGCCTCGACCGGGTTGATTACGTAGTGCTTGATGGCTGTAAGGTCGTCGTCGGTGAGTTCGCCCTCTAGCACGTAGACCTTGGCGTTTCTCACCGTGGGACGCTCGCCCTGAGAGACGAGCTGGATGCACTCGGCCGCCGAGGCGTCGCGCATGTCAAACTGGCCGGGCAGGGACTCCACGGCAAAGACGCGCGCGCCCTCCGCAACCTCGGGCATCTCGCGCGTGGCGCGGTCGGTTTGGGGCTCGGAGAAGACAACGGGCACACACTGCTCGAAGAGCTCTTCGGAGATGCCTTCGACGTCGTAGCGGTTGATGATGCGCAGGCCTGTGAGCGACGAGATGCCCAGCATGTGCCGCAGCTCGTGGCTGAGCGCCCGCGCCTCCCCGTCGAATCCGTCCCTTTTCTCAACGTAGATGCGCGAGACCATCGAGGCCACCTTTCCTGCTGGGTGTTGGCAGAGTGCGCCGCGGGTGCGACGCCGAGAAGGACCGCCCACCATTCTACGGCAGCCGGAGCGCCGGCGCCGGAAGGTGGCGTTCCCGTCACACATTCGTTGCCGAACGCGTTACGGGGCGTCACGCATTGGGGGCTGAGAAAAACTGTGGCAGGTTCGACTTGCGCGGCTAAACCTCACACGTGAGGTTCGACTTGCGCGGCTAAACCTCACACGTGAGGTTCGACTTGCGCGGCTAAACCTCACACGTGATATTTCTTTTTTGATATATAACGACAAAAGCCCAGGTGAAGTTACGCGTACATCAAAGAAGAAACAACACGTGTGAGGTTGTGTGGCTTGCCCAGCATAGGGTTGGGTTGGCCTGTCTCCGGAGCGCGCGATCCTTGCTGATCGATGAGCCGCCTGGTGCCGAGAAGGACCTCGCGCCGAGAAAAGCAGCCGCCCCGGTCGCCAGCATGTCGGCGGCCGGGGCGGCATCAAGCGCGGGGGGCGAGAATTGCTAATCGTCCTCGTCGATCTTCTGGAGCGTTGCCATGATGGGCGGGATGATCTGCTTCTTGCGGCTCACAACGCCCTTGAGCAGCGCCATGCCGTCCTTGGGCGTGACGTCAAAGGCCTGCGCCACCACGTCCTCGGCGCCGTTGCCGTAGATCATGAGGTCGGTGCTCTGCGACTTAACGTCGGTGAACATGTAGAAGATCATGGGCAGCTCCTCGGCCTTGGCGGCCTCGGCGAGGAACGGCCGCACGAGGTTCTCGGCAGCCACGCGGCTGTTCTTTGTCATGTAGCTGCCCTGGCCCACGCCAAACTTGGCGTTGCCGCGGCTGAAGACCTTGAAGTCCTGGTGGAAGACCTCCTCGGCGGTGCGACCCGTGAGGTCGGCGCCGGCCTCGAACATCGAGTCGGCGTACGTCTCGATGTCCTCGCCGCAGATCTTGGCCAGCTCCTCGGCCGCGTGACGGTCCTTGGCCGTGCAGGTGGGGGAGCGGAACGTGAGCGTGTCGGAGAGAATGGCCGAGAGCATGAGGCCCGCAATGTTGGGCGGAATCTCCACGCCGGCCTCGGCGTAGGCGCTGTAGATGATCGTGCAGGTGCAGCCAACGGGCTCGGCGCGGTAGTAGACGGGCGCGTTTGTCTCGATGGTGCCAATGCGGTGGTGGTCGAGAATCTCCATGATCTCGGCCTGGTCAAGGCCGTCCACGGCCTGCGAGCGCTCGGAGTGGTCGACGAGAATGACGTGCTTGCGCTTGATGTTGATGAGGTTGGGCGAGCTCACCAGGCCAAAGTAGGAGCCGTCCTCGTCGATGACGGGGAAGAAGCGGTGACGCGACTTTGCCATGATCTTGCGCGCGTCGTCCACGGACGTGTTGACCGAGAACTGCAGGATGCCCTTGCGCAGCATCTTGGCGCGCACCGGCACGGACATGCCGATGAGGCGCGCAGCGGCGAAGGTGTCGTACGGCGTGGTGATGATGGTGCAGCCGTGGCGCTCGGCGGAGGCGATGACGCGCTTGGACACGTTGGCGCCGCAGCAGATGACCAGGCAGCCGGCGTCGCACTCGACGGCGAACTGCTGGGTCTCGTAGCGGTTGGTGACCAGCACGATGTCGCCGGCCTTGATGGTGTCCTCCATCATCTCGGGCGTGGTGCCCACCCGCACGTTGCCCTTGGTCACGCGGCCGTTGGGGTCGCCCAGAAGCAGCGTGCCGTTGAGCGTCTCGATGATGTTCTTGTAGGAGGTCTGCGCCTCGGAGAGCATGGCGGTGTCGAAGATGTCCATGTTCGCGTTGGCAACGTCCTTCACCGCGATGAGGCCTTCGAGGTGCTTGTCCTCATCGGTGATGCAGAGCGTATCCACCTTGGTGTCCTGCATCATGTTCCAGGCAGCGAAGAGGCTCATCTCGGCGTCGATGCCAGGCTGCTTTTGCACCACGATGTCCTTGATCTGCGGCGTCACCGAGGTGATGAGCGGCGGCTCCTCGAAGCCAAAGTGCTTGAGCACAAAAGCCGTCTCGCGGTTGATGGCGCCCGCGCGCCTGGCCTCGTAGATTGGCTCGTCAATCTGGTTCTTGAGGTAAGCGTAGGAAATGGCGGCGCAGATGCTGTCCGTGTCCGGATGCAGGTGGCCGATAACGTTGACCTTGCGGATTGCCTCTGGCATGAATCCCCCTCAGTTCTCTTTGCACCATGCCCGCCGTCAGAGCGGTCGCGGCCGTACAGGTGTATCCCATCCCCCTCGATTGTGCCACCGGTAGTAACAAAAAAGATGCACGCATGGGCGAAACCGCAGGTTTTGGGCATGCAACGGCATCCGATTGTGCACAAACGTTGAAGGGCGCGGCCCCGTGCGCCGCCGCCCGCGGGGTCGCCCACACGCCCTCCCGTAGAATGGGAGCATACACACGCCCGTGGCGAGTACTTCTCGCCGCATGCGGCACCCCTCACCCAAGGGCACGTTTGGCCCCAGACAGGAGCAGCAATGGCAGAGTTCGTGTACCAGATGTACAAGGCCCGCAAGGTCGTGGGCGAGAAGGTCATTCTCGACGACGTCACCGTGGGCGTCTATCCCGGTGCCAAGATCGGTGTGGTTGGCCCCAACGGCATGGGCAAGTCAACGCTTCTCAAGGTCATGGCCGGCCTCGAGGACGTCTCCAACGGCGAGGCCCGCCTCACGCCGGGCTACACGGTGGGGCTTCTGCAGCAGGAACCGCCCCTCGATGAGGACAAGACCGTGCGCGAGAACATCGAGATGGCCTTCTCGGACGTGATTGCCAAGGTCAACCGCTTCAACCAGATTGGCGAGGAGATGGCGAGCCCCGACGCGGACTTTGACGCCCTCATGGCCGAGATGGGCCGCCTCCAGGACGAGATCGACGCCGCCAATGGCTGGGACCTGGACTCCCAGCTCTCGCAGGCCATGGACGCCCTGCAGTGCCCCGACCCGGACGCCCCGGTGACCCAGCTCTCCGGTGGCGAGCGTCGCCGCGTGGCGCTGTGCCGCCTGCTGCTCGAGGCGCCTGACCTGCTCCTTCTCGACGAGCCCACCAACCACCTGGACGCCGAGAGCGTGCTGTGGCTCGAGCAGTTCCTGCACAACTATCCCGGTGCCGTCATGGCCGTCACGCACGATCGCTACTTCCTGAACGACGTTGCCGGCTGGATCTGCGAGGTGGACCGCGGCCAGCTCTACCCCTATGAGGGCAACTACTCCACCTACCTGGAGAAGAAGGCCGCCCGCCTGGAGGCAGAGGGTCGCGAGAACGCCAAGCGCGCCAAGAAGATGCGCTCAGAGCTCGAGTGGGTGCGCCAGAGCCCCAAGGCGCGCCAGGCCAAGAACCGCGCGCGCCTGGAGCGCTACGAGCAGATGGAGGCCGAGGCCAGGGCCACCAAGAAGCTCGACTTCTCCGAGATCCAGATTCCCGTGGGCCCGCGCCTGGGCGCCAAGGTGCTTACGGTGGAGCATCTCACCAAGGCGTTTGGCGACCGCATCCTTATCGACGACCTCTCCTTTGACCTGCCGCGCAACGGCATCGTGGGCGTGATTGGCCCCAACGGCGTGGGCAAGACCACGCTCTTCAAGATGATCGTTGGCCAGGAGCAGCCCTCCTCGGGCACGCTGGAGCTGGGCGAGACGGTCAAGCTCTCCTACGTGGACCAGATGCGCGCCGGCATCGACCCCAAGAAGAGCGTCTGGGAGGTTGTCTCGGACGGCAACGACTACATCACCGTGGGCGACACGGAGATTCCCAGCCGCGCCTACGTGGCGACCTTTGGCTTCAAGGGCACGGACCAGCAGAAGCCTGCCGGCGTGCTCTCCGGTGGCGAGAGGAACCGCCTGAACCTGGCCCTCACCCTTCGCCAGGGCGGAAACCTCCTCCTGCTGGACGAGCCCACGAACGACCTCGACACCGAGACGAGCGAGAGCCTGGAGGACGCCCTCGAGCGCTTCCCCGGCTGCTCGGTGGTCACGAGCCACGACCGCTGGTTCCTCGACCGCGTGGCCACGCACATCCTGGCCTGGGAGGGCACGGACGAGAACCCCGGCTGCTGGCACTGGTTCGAGGGCAACTTCGAGGCCTACCAGGCCGACCGCGAGCGTCGCCTGGGCCCGGAGGCGTCCAAGCCCCACCGCCTGCACCGCAAGCTCACCCGCGACTAATGAGACAAAGGGACTGTCCCTTTGTCTCATTCAGGGCGGTTCCCCGACTCATTCAAACAAGTCGGCGAGCGGACGGTCGCGAGGCCGCCCGCTCGCTTTCTAGTGACGTATCATTTCCCCTTGGTGAGTAGTTGCACAGTAGTTGTCCGTCCATCAAGGAGGAAAGCAATGCCTATTGAGAAGCCATTCCAGACGCGCAAGGTTGTCATTATCGGCGCCGGTCGCGTTGGCAGCCACGTTGCACTGTGCCTGATGTTTCGCCACCTCGTGAACGAGATCGTGTTTCTCGACGTGAACCGTGAGGCCGCAGAGGCCCAGGTCATGGACCTCGAGGACCTTGCCTCGGGCATGGGCGACTCGTTCACCATCCGCGTTGGTGACTACGCCGACTGCGCGGACGCCCACTTCATCGTCCTCACCGCCGGCCGCAGCCGCAGGCCCGGCGAGACGCGCCTCGACATGCTCGGCGGCACCATGAAGGTGCTCGAGGGCATCGTTGGCCCCGTGCGCGACTCCGGCTTCAACGGCATCGTGCTGAGCGTCTCCAACCCCGCCGACATTGTGACCGAGTACCTGTACCGCAACCTCGGCCTGCCGCGCGAGCACGTCTTTGGCACCGGCACCGCGCTCGACTCCGTGCGCCTGCGCCGCATCCTCTCCGGCATCATCGACGTCGACGCCAAGCAGATTCAGGCCTTCTGCATGGGCGAGCACGGCGACTCGTCGTTCATCCCCACCTCGCACGTGACCGTTGGCTCCATCTCGCTGCGCGAGTACCTTGCGATGGACCACCACTCCAACACCAACATCGACTTCGATGAGGTCAAGCGCATGGTCAAGGAGTCTGGCAGCAAGATTGTGGGCGGCAAGGGCTGCACCGAGTTTGGCATCGCCTCGGTTGTCGCCGAGATCATCACGGCCATCCTGCACAATGAGAAGCGCATGCTGCCCCTCTCGGTGCACCTTGAGGGCGAGTACGGCGAGAGTGGTATCTCCGCTGGTACGCCCTGCATCGTGGGCTCCAACGGTATCGACGCCGTGCTCGAGATTGACCTCTCTTACGACGAGCGCCGCGCGATGCGCAACTCGTGCTCCATCATCCGCGGGTACGTCGACCAGGTCATGCCCGAGACTCCCGCGCAGGAGTAGGGAAGGGCCTCCCGGCGCCTGGCGCTGCGCTGGAATGGCGCGTTGCGCCAGGTGCGCGGATACAGATTCGGCCCCGAATGTGTACCGCGCGCAGGTCGATACAGGTTCGGACGCCGAATGTGTGGCGCCAGGATACAGATTCGAACCCGAATGTGTAACGCGCGCAGGTCGATACACAATCGCATCCCGAATGTGTTGCAAACGGGCCGGCCGTGCGGGAATCCCGCGCGACCGGTCCGAACTTTGCGGGCGCCGAGAAGTGCTTCATCGAGAAGCACTTCGCCGAGAAGCGCCATCCGCCCTACGCCAGGGTGCGCCGGATGCTCTCGAGCGCCTTCCTCCGGTCGCTCCGGTAGCGGTTGGCCTCGTCCTCGCCCATGGACGAGCAGCGCACGCGGTCGCAGTCGCGCAGCGCCTGCGCGATCGCCTCCATCACGGGCCGGGCCTGCTCGGTCGGCTCGACCACCAGGAGCTTGGTCCTTGTCGTACCGGGGATGCCCGCCGTGCTTGCAACGCCGTCGGCGGCAACCGCCTCGCCGTCCGCATCCGTGCGCTCCACACGCATCTCCACGGTTATCAGGCGCTTCGACTGCAGCCGCTGCAGCGTGCGCGCCAGCTGCGGCGAGGAGAGTCCGCAGTAGTCCGCCAGCTCCTCTCTGCCCGAGAAGACCGTCCCCAGCCGCACGAAGCCAAGGAGCCGCACGTCGCGGGGGGTAAGGTCGAACTGCGCGGCCACAAGCTCCAGGTTCCTCTCGACGAGCTTCTCCTCGAAGTACAGGCCGAGAAGCGCGTCCTCCTGCATCTCGGGATTCACGAAGACGGGCACGCGCTCCTCGCCCAGCTTGGCCGAGCGCTGCCACGGCATGATGTCGCCGTCGCCGGCGGACTCGATGTAGAAGCGGTAGATGTCGGGACGGCGCGCGCGGTAGTCCTCCTCGTCGAAGACCTGCTTGTAGAAGTCGTTGTAGTACTCGATCACATTGAGCTTCATCTGGACGACCTTGGCGGGGTTGGCGCCCTGGCTGGCCAGCGAGCCCTTGGTCCGCACGTAGTAGTAGACGGGGACCTGCAGCGGGTAGATGCGCTTGCAGTGCAGCTCGTACTCCATGTTGAAGATGAAGTCCTCGCACCAGCTGAGCGTGACGTCCATGCGCAGCTGGTACTTCTCGATGATGTCGCGGCGGTAGAGCTTGTTCCACACAACGCCAAAGTAGAAGTCCGAGGGGTTCTGGATCATGTAGTCGCCAAACTCCTCGCGCGAGAGGACGCCCTCGGCGTCGATGTCGCCCTTGCGCGAGACCTTGCTGCCAATCACGCGGTAGAAGTCCGCGATGACCATGTCGCAGTCGTTGTCCTCCATGGCGCGCACGAGAAGGCGCGTGGCCTCGGGGGCAATCCAGTCATCCGAGTCGAGAAACTGCACGTACTCGCCTTGCGCGGCGTCTAGCGCCTTGTTGCGCGTGTCCGAGACGCCGGAGTTCTCCTTGTGGAGCACGCGCACGCGGCTGTCCTTCTCGGCGTATTCGTCACAAAGGGCGGGCGAGGAGTCCGTGCTGCCGTCGTCTGCAAGGATGAGCTCGAAGTCGCGGTACTCCTGCCCCAGGATGCTGTCGACGCACCTGCGCAGCGTCTCTTGGGCGTTGAAGACGGGAACGATGATGCTTACCTTGGGCATGGCGCCCCTCTCGACGAGACCGTTGCGTGGTGTGCGCCCCGTGGCGGGCGCGCGGGCTTCAATTGTAGACTACGGGCTTTGCTATCCTTTAAGGTCGAGAAGGCCGTGTTGGGCGGTCTCAATCGGATTGGTGATGGCTCATGGCAAACAGGGAGAACAACTACAGGGGCCGCGTCGAGCGTGACGACATTCGCGTTTCGCGCTACGTGCCAGAGGATCCGGTCGAGAAGGTCGCCGGCACCGGTTCCGCGAGCGACGTCCAGAGGCGCGTGCAGCAGCGCGGGCAGCATCGTCGCCAGCCGGCAGGTGACGTGCGCGTGCTGCGCCCCGGGGACGGGTATCGCACGCAGCCTCCCGCCAGGGCCGAGCAAGCCCGTGCGTACGCCGAGCGTCACCGCAAGGAGCAGCGCTCCCGTGCCGTGCGCCGTGGAGTCATTATCGCCGTTGCCTGCGTAGCCGCGCTTGTCATTGGTATTGTGGTTGCCCGTGGAGGAGCGGGGCTGGCGCTGCCGTCCCTTGGCGGCTCTGGAAGCGGCGATGCTTCCGCTACACAGGGCGAGCAGGGAACGGATTCCTCGCAGGATGCGGGACAGGCCGCACAGGCCACTGTTCTCGAGAATGACGGCAGCATCGTGATGACGCTGGGGGGCAGCGCGGACACCTACGTCAAGCGGGGCGAGGATTACGTGGACGGCGGCTGCTACGCGCACGACCGCACCGACGGCATGATTACGGACAAGGTCACTGCCACGGGCGAGGTCGACACCTCGACACTTGGGGACTACACCGTTACCTATACCGTCGAAGACTCCGCTGGCATGGTGGCCACGGCCACTCGCACCGTCCACGTGGTGGATGACGTTGATGGAGGCTGGGATAGTGACGGCATTTCGGTCTTCATGTACCACGACGTCTACGATGCGGCAAACCCTCCCGAGGGTGCCTCCGAGGATCAGAACCTTATTTCCACCACCCTGCTTGGCCAGCAGCTCTCTTGGCTCAACGAGAATGGCTACTACTTCCCGTCCTGGGCCGAGATACGCGCGTACATTGACGGTGGCCACTCGCTGCCGGCAAAGTCGGTGGTGCTCACCTTCGACGACGGATCCGATGGTTTTCTCACCTATGCGATTCCCCTGCTTGAGAGCCACAAGATTCCCGCGACCTCGTTTGTCATCTGCAGCGACAGCGACATTCAGGATAAGCTTTCGAACTACGCCAGCCCGTACGTCGACTTCCAGTCGCACTCGTACGACCTGCACCGCGCGGGTACCTCGGGCAAGGGCCATGGTGGGCGCATCTACGACCTTACCTCTGCCGAGATCTCCGAGGACCTCAAGCAGTCCGCGGATATTCTCAAGACGAGCGACGCATTTGCGTATCCGTACGGCGACGTCTCCGACGCTGCACCTTCCGGGGTCAAGCAGTCGGGCTTCCTGCTCGCCTTTACCACGCAGTATGGGCAGGTGCATGTGGGCGACGACCCCACGCAGCTCAAGCGCATGCGTGTGTTTGGCACCTATGAGCTTGGCAGCTTCGAGTACCAGGCGGCTCATGGCGTAGGGTAGGGTGTGCGGTATGGCACGTGGCCGGCTGCCCGAGTGGGACGGCCGGCCGCTTGGCTTGGCCTCAAGGTATTTGTCTGCGAGCCGTAGGTTGCGTGGTGGCGGTTTGTCTCGCCGCCTTTCCCGGTATCATCACTGTGCAGATGGTGCGCTTGTTTTGGCGCGCCACATAGATGGGGCCAGCTGCCCCGAGGGGCGGGGGTCTCTTATGGCTTTGTTCGACAGGAAATCAAAGGGTGCGCGCTCGGCATCTGGTGCTGTGCACGTTCCTCCAACGGCATCGCGCCATGATGGCAATACGGCAGATCGCGACGGCCGGCGGCGGCGCGTGGCAAGCGTGACACCTGCATCGCCGGTTTCTCCGGCTGCGGCCCCCGCAGGGCATGGTTCATCTGCGCCTACGTATGAGACGGGCAGCTACGGCGCCATTGACGCACGCGATGCAGAGGCGCAGGTCTACGCAAGGCGCCGTCGCGAGCAGGCGCGGCGCGATACCCTGAGGGTTGTGGCAATCGTTGCGGTAGCCGTGGTCGTACTTGTTGTCGTGCTGGTGATTTCCGGACTGCTGGGATAGGGCGCTGTCCGTTTGAGGAGCTTCTTGGCTAGTGGTGGTACTTGGGCAAGGAGCTTGCCGCAGAGGGGGATGCGATGAACATCTGCGACACGGCGGCGATGGCAACTATAACCAGAGCACAAGCCACAATGATAAGCAGTACGTAGATAAGGGTGCGGCTGTCGATGTGGCCAACGTTAGCCATCAGGTTGGAGAGGCGCGAAGGCTTGCGTGAGCTGGAAGTCGAGGGAGTATTGCCCTTCTCGGCATGTGTCCTGTCTTCTGTCCCAAGCCCCATCGCGATTCCCTCATCCCAATTCGCGCCTCTCAAGACAATTAAGTATGAGCCAACTTAGCTTTCAGCTGCCTTGTCTTTCAAGTTCTCTTGGGAATCTCACGGAGCTTGAGGTGTAGGGGGATTGACAATCCGACCACGTGCCCACCGGCGCTATATGCGTCCTCGGTGTGGTGGGCGTCCAAATTATCGCGCGAAAAATCAGACCAGGAGAACGTTTCCGCAGTTGAGCAAAATGCGAGCAGAAATATCGTTCAATAATTGGCTGCGAGGCCCTGTGCTGCGATGTCCTAGGCTGCGAGGCCCTGTGCTGCGAGGCCCTAGGCTGCGAGATTGCCGGCAGAACGGCTCCCCGCAAGGCGACGGCTGGTCTTCTCGGCGCCACGGCGCTTGCCGGCGACCTCGCAGAAGATGGCACCACCCAGGATAAACACCGTACCGGCAACGTTCGCGGGCGTGAGTGCCTCGCCAAGAATGAGCGCCGAGAGGATCACGGCAGAGAGCGGCTCGAGGTAGCCCCACACCGAGACGCGCTGCACAGGCAGCTGACCCATGGCGGAGAAGTACAGGTAGCAACCAAGGCCCGTGTTCACGAGGCCAAGGCAGAGAATGGCGGGCCAGTTCGCCGAGAGGGGCACGGCCAGCTCGGAGCCATGGGCGACAAGCGCAAACACGGCAACGGCGGCAAAGCTCGCAACCAGCTGGATTGCAGAGGCCTCAATACCGACTACGGCGTTGGATGCGCGCTTGCTGCAGATGACCATCACCGCGTACATGACGGCCGACATGCCACCGCACACAAGCCCCCATGGCGAGAGCGCCACGCCTTTGCCCTGCGCCACTACGAGAAACGCACCGCAGATAACGGCCGCAAAGCCCAGCAGCTTGGCGGGGGTGAGTCGCTCGTGGAAGAGGACCGGCGAGAGCGCCATCACGATGACCGGCCCACAGTAGTAGGCAAGAGACGCAATGCCCACGCCAATGAGCTTGTATGCCTCAAAGAGGAAGATCCAACCCACGCCTAGCGCCGCGCCGGATGCGGCAAGGTAGGCGGCGTCGCGCGGGTGGTCGAGAAACGCAGGACGCTTGCGGGCGCCCAGCACGATGAGGGCAAGCAGCGTGCCGCCAAGCAGGGTGCGGAGCAGGACGATCTGCCAGCTGGGAAGCGAGATCTGGCTAGCAATGATGCCGTTCGAGCCAAAGACGAGCAGTGACAGCAGGTACTTCCTCGACGCGCGCGACATGCATGACCTCCCATGGCCCCTCAATTTCCTCAAACACTTTCGCAGAATGTGTATGCTGATAAAAGCGAATGTTTATCATGAGATATATGATGATTCGTCATGCAATCGGTGTCAGCGGCTTGCAGCGCCGCACCGTGTGCCGCAAGGGGGCTCCATGGACGCAAACATCCAGAAATACCAGGCATTTGTCGAGACCGTACGAACGGGTAGCTTTACGCGGGCAGCGCGCTCGCTCTCGTACACGCAGTCCGGTGTGAGCCGCATGATCGCCGACCTCGAGCGCGACTGGGGCATGACGCTTCTCGAGCGCAGCCGCGCGGGAGTGACGCTCACCAGCGAGGGGCGCGCGGTGCTGCCCTTCGTGGAGGGCGTGTGCGACGACTATCGCCGCCTGGAGTCGCAGATAGATGACCTCAATGGGCTTGCCGCGGGCAGTATCCGCATAGGGACCTTCTCGTCTGTGGCCACACATATCCTGCCCAAGGTCATCGGCCGCTTCCAGAAGGACTACCCCGCCATCGAGTACGAGCTGCTCATGGGTGACTACACCGAGATCGACGGCTGGGTGGCGTCTGGCCGCGTGGACTTTGGATTCCTGCCGAGGGCGCCCTGCTACTCGGGGCTCGCCGAGCGCGTGATTGAGCGAGACGAGCTCATGGCGGTGCTCCCGGTGGGTCATCGGCTTGCGGGGGAGGCGTCCGTGCCCGTCTCGGCGCTCTGCGAGGAGCCGTTCATCGTGCTCGAGCGCGGTCAGGACGACGAGATAACCCCCATCTTCGAACGTGCGGGCCTCTCGCCCAACGCGCGCTTCTCCACCTGGGATGACTACGCCATCATGTCGATGGTCGAGAGCGGCCTGGGCCTTTCGATCCTGCCTGCACTCATCCTGCGGAGAAACCCCTATGCCATCGTGACCAAGCCGCTCGAGCCAGCAACGTACCGCGACAATCGCGTGGTTTATCGCGAGGGCGCGCTGCCACGGGCCGCGCGTCGCTTCCTCGAGTACCTGTGAGCGGATTTTGGTTGCGACTCCCTACTCTCCCGTGGCGTCGCGGAACTCCTGCGTGCCGGTATCGGACCAGGAGGTCTTTCCAGATGCGATGACCTCGCCAGTCTCGTACGCGTAGGCGTACTCGTCGAGCAGCGTGGCCTCTTCAATCGACCAGCTGCCGTAACCCTTCACGGGGCAGCTCTCCAGCGCAAAGAGCGCACACGCGCCATTAGCGGACTCGCGGTCGTAGATGAGAAGCACGACCTTCTCGCTGTCCTGGGAGAGAATGACCCGCTCGTCCCCCTTGGCGCTGTACGTCACCTGGTAGCCGTAGCCCTGCGACTTGAGTGCCGCGTCGTAGACGGCCTTGTAGCCGGCATCGATCTGCTCGGCTTCTTGCTGGGCAACCCCAGAGGATATCGCCCCGCCATCGGTTGGCGCGGGTGACGTATCCGTCTCCGCGTCTGGCAGCTCTCCCAGACTCTCATCCGCAGTGGCCCGCCCTGTTGAGACGCTGCCGTCAAAGCCCATGGTCACAAGCTCGTCGTTCTGCTCGGATCCCCTAAGGCGCACCTCAACACCGTCGTCTTCCCAGCTCACTTGCCAGCTTGTGGGGCGCACCTGCCCGCCATCGTCTGAGATTTGCGTGTCCATGCGCGAGACCTCGTAGCGGCCAAACTTGAGGACAAGGCGCGCGCCCGCGGGGGAGAAGAACATGGGCTCGCCAACGGACTGCAGCTCAAGCGTGTAATTGCCGTCTGGTGAGACCGACGTGTCGACGGTGCTCACGGCATAGTTGAGCTCGTACACCAGTGCTGCTGCGAGAAGCGCCATAACCACGACAACACCGCCCACAACGGCAAGCACGGTCTTTGCCACATGGCGGGCGCGATGCTTCTTGCCGTGCTCGGATGTCATGGCGCCTCCTCTTACGTTGCGTGGTTAGGCAAAATGCTAGCAGGACTTTGGTGTGGGACGGCAGGGCGCTGCCGCCCCTCTTGGGATAAAGTGTCTTTGAGAGGGGGTGCCATGGAAGATAAGCTGCTTAAGCTAGTTGGGTTGGCCTTTGGGGTGTTCGTTGCCATTGCGATTGTCTTCCAGATTGCCGAGCAGCTGGATGCCTTCGCCCGTGGCATCGCGTGCGCTGCAGGAATCGGCGTGATGGTTGGCCTTCCCATCTGCGTGCTACGCACCTTCTTTGGGCCAGACGCACAGCCCAGGCCCGGCACTTGGGGCGGACTTGTCGCGGTGATTGCCATTTTCGCGTTCTCTCTCCTCTTCTACGGGATGTCTGGCCAGCTTGATGGTGGAGCCGCAGCAGCCATGGTGCTGCTTCCCGGATTCGTGACCTTCCTGGGCATCTTGCGAGGCTAAACAGGCTCTGAGGAGTGCGGCGCCATCTCCGCTGCTACGCGTAAACTTGATTGAAATTGACGTAACCTGATTGAAATTGAATGAAATTGCGAGATAATCATGCTACGCGCGAGGCCCGTACGACGATTCATTGGGGGAGCGTGCGGGTCTCGCGCCTGTATTGCATTACCATGCTGAAAGAGTGGTCTACCAGCTCTGACAGTGCTTCTTGTTTAGCGAGCCGTGGGGGTGGCGCGCATGCTTGCGCGTGAGCGACAGGACATCATCGTTCGGCTCGTGCACGAGCGTGGATCTGTCACCACGCAAGAGCTCATGGCCATGCTTGGCGCCTCCGAGTCGACCATCCGCCGTGACCTCGAGATTCTCGACGAGCAACACCAGCTTGTCCGCGTGCGTGGTGGTGCCACGGCCGCGGTCTCCCGTGCGCGTCTCGTCCTCCATGACGCATCCGTTGCCCAGAAGCGCGACGTCAATACCGTTGCCAAGCGCGCCATCGGCGTCCGAGCGGCCTCGCTCGTTGGTCCGGATGACTTTGTCTACATCGACGCGGGCACCTCGACCATGCAGCTTGCGGAGGCCATCACGCAGACGGAGGCAACGTACTTTACCAACTCGATTCCCCATGCGCAGCTTCTTCTCGCCAAGGGGTGCAAGACCTACCTCCCTGGCGGAATGGTTAAGCCCCTCACGGAGGCGCTGGTGGGGGAGGCAACCATCGCCTCGCTTGAGAATCTCCACTTTACGCTGGGCTTCTGGGGTACCAACGGCATCTCGCGCGAGGCGGGCTTCACAACGCCGGAGTACAGCGAGGCCAGGGTGAAGGAGGTCAGCATGGTGCATACTCTGCGTCGCTACGTGCTGGCCGACCAGAGCAAGTTCGACCAGGTCTCTCTCGTCACCTTTGCGTCCTTCGAGGACGCGACCATACTCACCGACCGGCTCCCGCAAGGTGGGAGCTTTCAGGATGCAGACAATGTCGTGGAAGTGGGGAGCAGCTCATGATCTACACCGTAACGTTCAACCCGTCGCTCGACTACATCGTTCGTCTCGACGACCTTCGCCTGGGCGAGATTAACCGCGTGAACTATGAGCAGGTCCTGCCCGGCGGCAAGGGAATCAACGTCTCCATTGTGCTCTCCAACCTGGGGCACAAGTCCACGGCGCTGGGCTTTGTCGCCGGCTTTACGGGTAGGGAGATTGAGGCGCGCATGAGCGCCTATGGTGCCACCTGCGACTTTATCCAGGTCAAAGAGGGCATGAGCCGCATTAACGTGAAGGCAAAGGCCAAGGAGGAGACGGCGATCAACGGCCTTGGGCCCAAGATCGCGCCGCAGGATATCGACGCGCTCTACGCAAAGCTTGACGCCCTTCAGGCCGGAGACCTGCTGGTTATTGCCGGTAACGTACCCTCGATGCTGCCCTCCGACATCTACGAGCGCATCATGAGCCGCCTCGACGGGCGTGGCATTGACATTGTGGTGGACGCTGAGCGCGACCTCCTTGTGAACGTCCTGCCGTACCATCCGTTCCTGGTAAAGCCCAACAACCACGAGCTGGGCGACATCGTTGGCGCCACCATCACGCATCGCGACGAGGTCGAGCCCTACGCGCGCATGCTGCAGGAGCGCGGTGCTAGGAACGTGCTGGTATCCATGGGCGGCGAGGGCGCCGTCCTTGTTCCCGAGAACGGCGACGTGATCATGAGCGAGGCGCCCAAGGGGACCATGGTCAACACCGTAGGCGCGGGCGATTCGATGGTCGCCGGCTTCCTCACCGGTTGGATTGAGAGCAACGGAGACTACGAGACGGCCTTCAAGATGGGTGTCTGCACGGGCTCTGCCAGCGCGTTCTCGGACAATCTGGCCACGCGTCCCGAGGTTGAGGCCCTGCTCGCAAAGATGTAAACGTTGGGAGAGCTTTGCATGGCAGACGACACGCTCGACCAGGTACGCGAGAAGTTCTCGCACGACCGCTTTGCGACTGATGCCTGCGGCTGCAGGGTGGACGAGGCCCGCGCGGGTCATGCGGTTTGCTCGCTCGATATCACGCCCAAGCACATCAACGAGAAGGGCGTCCCCATGGGTGGCGCCATCTTCACGCTGGCGGACTTTGCGATTGCCGTTGCCTCTAACCTGGGGCGCGTTCCCACGTTTTCCGTCTCGTGCAACATCGAGTTTCTCAGCGTGGCCAAGGGGAGCCGTCTGATTGCGACTGCAGACGTTGATCGTGCCGGCCACACGCTGGGGTTCTATACGGCTGTGGTGACCGACGAGCTGGGGACGCTGGTCGCAAAGATGACGTCTGTTGGGTATGGCAAGTAGGTAAGCCTGCGACGTTTATTGGCGGGCGGCTGTAGCCACGGCCGCCCGCCTGCATCGAAACCGCCTTCGCTACACGATTTTCCGGATTCTTGCGCCAAACTACCCTTCGTTACACGGGGTTTGGAGAGACTCAGAAGTATCGAGGTGTCGCGATACTCAACATGTTGGGGTTATGCTGCTCACGACCACAACATGCATACCTCTCTACTTCACCATCCTTCGAAACTACGTGTAACGAAGGGCAGTTCAGCGCATTTGTTCGCGAATTTGTGTAACGAGGGCGGTTTCGATGCAGGTGGAGCTGTACATCAGATTCAGGCATCTGACATTCCTTGCCCCACTCGCCCAATAGTTGGCTGCACCTCGATTCCGTCGGTATATCATCGAAATTACGTGAATTTGTTTGCTTTCGAGCAATTTACTTCGAAAGGTGGGCACGGTGGACAAAAACTCCAGCATCTGCATTGTTGGCGGCGGCCCCGCGGGACTTTCGCTGGCCATGTACCTTGAGAAGAATGGCTACGACAACTACCGCATCTTTGAGCGCGCAGACCACGTGGGCGGCAAGGCATTCTCGCCGCTCATGAAGGTCAAGAACACCAACGGCGACTGGGAGGACCGCACCATCGAGATGGGCGCGGTCATGGGCTGCGACACCTACTTTGCTGTCCACGAGTGCGAAGAGTTCGGCGGCACCACGCACGAGGACGGCCCCAAGATGGGCCGCAAGTTCATGAACACCGACGGCACACCGCTCAAGTCCAAGAAAATTGACCTTCTCAAGAAGGTCATGAAGATGAACAAGCTGTCGCGCCTGCTCGACAAGAAGTACAAGGGCTACGACGTCAATGGCCACCGTGGCGTGGCGCAGGGTCGCTACGAGGGCCCGTGCCCCTCGCCGGAGCTCAAGCTTGCGCACATCGAGGGCGAGAACCCCAACCTCAAGGACCTTTCGATGCCGTTCTCGGAGTTCCTCAAGAAGAATGGCTGCGAGGACGCCGAGCTGGTCTGGAAGGGCCCCTTCACCTCGTTTGGCTACGGCTACTTTGACGAGATTCCCGCAGCTTACGTCCTCAAGTATCTGGATGCCTTCACCGTGAGGCAGTTCCTCTCCACCGGCAAGCTCTGGACCTGGAAGAACGGTACCCAGTCCATCTGGCAGGGCGTGAACGACCACCTCAAGCACCCGGCCGAGCTCAACAGCACCATCACGTCGATCCGCCGCACGCCCGAGAAGGTCTACGTCACCGTGAACGGCGGCGAGGAGCAGGCCTTCGACAAGCTGGTCATCTGCACGCCGCTGGAGCTCTTCCTCGAATACGGCGACGCCAACCAGGCCGAGCGCGAGCTCTTCTCCAAGATCGTGCACAAGGAGTACTTCACGATGGCCGTGCGCACGGACGAGGACAAGGCGCCGGAGATCTCGTATTACTACTTCGACAACATGACGCCCGAGACCCGCGGACACCTCATGGTCTTCTACCACCGCTGGCCGGATGCCGGCCCGCAGCCGCTGGTCACCTTCACGCTGCGCAACCATGAGGGCATGGAGGACGTGCCGTTCGAGGAGGCGCGCGACACCACGCTTGCCGACATGGCCAAGTCCGGCCTGCCGGTGACCAAGACCGAGCGCATCGACGACTGGTACTACTTCCCGCATGTGAGCTCGAAGGACTATGCGGACGGCTGGTACGACAAGGTCGAAGCCATGCAGGGCGAGAACAACACCTTCTATGCCGGCGAGGTCATGGCCTTTGGCGACATGGAGGAGACGGCCGAGTACTCACGTGACCTGGTGAGAAGGTTCTTCTCGTAGGGCACGTTGGGAGAATGCGCGTTGTGGCGGCGCCGGGGTCCGTTGGGGCCTCGGCGCCGCTTTTGCGCGGAGTTCTCGCTCTGCGGCCCTACCCAAGCCGTCCCCCATTGCAGTCACGCCAGGTGGCGTAGGTTACCGCAGCCGCAACACCCATCGCGAGCAGGTCGGATATCCCGGCGTTCAGCGTGTTGGGCGCACCTCCGCCCACGTAGCCCAGAATCGAGAGGAAGCTCGACGAGCCCATGATGTAGGCCGTCACATGTGTGGTGCCGGCCCAAATGCCGCCAACAAACCCGCCAGCGGCAAGGCCAATGAGCGTCTGCACGGTCTGAACATGCCGCAGACGAGAAGTACCGGAATCATCTTCACCATGGCTCCGGAGAGGTAGTCCAGTGCGGAAGCGACGCGGTGCGAACCGGCCTGCGCGCGGGGGTTGCGGGAGAGGTGGTCTCGGCCTTCTCGGCGTGGCTCATGTTTGCTCACAATCGTCATGCAACGTTAGATAACGAACATACTATACGCGTGATGTGTGACTTTACGGCCCTGCTTGCAGGGCTCCGTCTGCAACCCCGCGCGGCTGTACCATGGTTTCGAAATGCAGCTGACAAGGGAGGGGGACCGCAGTGTCTCTCGGCAAAACCGCCCCGCGCGCCATCGAGGTGCGTGGCGCACGCGTGCACAACCTCAAGAACGTTGACGTATCCGTGCCGCTGGGCGAGCTCGTGGGCATTGCGGGCGTCTCCGGCTCCGGCAAGTCGAGCCTTGCCCTGGGCGTGCTCTACGCCGAGGGCAGCCGCCGCTACCTCGAGGCGCTCTCGACCTACACGCGTCGTCGCCTCACGCAGTCTGCCCGAGCCGACGTCGACCTGGTCGAGCACGTGCCTGCTGCCCTTGCGCTGCGGCAGCGTCCCGGCGTGCCTGGCGTGCGCTCAACCTTTGGCACCTCGACCGAGCTTCTGAACGGCCTGCGACTGCTCTTCTCGCGCGTGGGCTCCTACACCTGCCCCAATGGTCATCGCTGCCCGCCCTCCATGAGCGTGGCGCTTGAGCAGCCCATTGTCTGCCCCGTGTGCGGTGAGAAGTTCTACGGCCGCGGTGCCGAGGAGCTGGCCTTCAACTCCACGGGCGCCTGCCCCACCTGCGGTGGCACCGGCGTGTCTCGCGTGGTTGACGAGTCTACGCTCGTGCCGGACGAGAGCCTGACCATCGACGAAGGCGCGGTTAAGCCCTGGGGCAGCCTCATGTGGAGCCTTATGGTGGACATCGCGCGCGACTCGGGAGTGCGTACGGACGTCCCCTTCCGCGACCTCACGCCAAAGGAGCGGGAGTTCGTCCTGCATGGCCCTGCCGAGAAGCACCACCTTCTCTATCACAACGAGAAGACCAACACCGCCGGCGAGATGGACTTCACCTATTACAGCGCGGTCTACTCCGTCGAGAACGCCCTGGCGCGCGTGAAGGACGAGAAGGGCATGAAGCGCGTCGCCAGGTTCCTGCGCGAGGGCCCGTGCCCGGACTGCCACGGTACGCGCCTCTCGGCCGCGGCGAGAGACCCGCAGGTACGTGGCATCAACCTCGCCGAGGCAACGGCGATGACGCTCGATGAGCTGGCGGAGTGGCTTCCTGGCGTCTCGGCGACGCTGCCGCCGGAGGTTGCCGCCATGGCCGACCAGATTGTGTCTACCATGGCCGAGCCCATTGCCCGGCTGTGCCAGCTTGGGCTGGGCTACCTCGCCCTTGACCGCGCGAGCTCCACGCTCTCCAACGGCGAGCGACAGCGCGTGCAGCTTGCCCGCGCCGTGCGCAACCGCACCACGGGCGTGCTCTACGTGCTCGACGAGCCCTCGATTGGGCTGCACCCCTCGAATGTGGAGGGGCTTCTCGGCGTGGTGGACGACCTTCTCGCCGACGGGAACTCCGTCGTGCTGGTCGACCACGACGTGCGGGTGCTGCGCCATGCGGACCACCTCATCGAGGTGGGGCCGGGATCAGGCAAGAATGGCGGCACAATTATCTGCCAGGGGAGTGTTGAGCAGGTCGAGAAGGACGAGGCCTCTCGCATTGCGCCGTTCCTCTCGGGCGAGCGCAGGATTCGCACGCGTCGTCGAGCCGAGGGAAGCGCGATGTTTGACCTGGGCCGCATTCACCTGGAGACCAACCGGGTCCACACCGTACAGCCCCTTGGTCTGGATGTGCCGCAGGGCCGCATGGTCGCGGTGACCGGAGTCTCGGGCTCGGGCAAGACCACGCTGGTGCTCGAGAGCCTGGTGCCCGCGCTTGAGGCGCGCATTGCCGGCACCGCGCTTCCCGAGACCGTGCGCGCCTGCGATGCGCCGGGCATCCGCCGCGTGTGCCTCATCGACTCCACGCCCATCGGTGCGAACGTGCGCTCCACGGTGGCCACGTATTCCGGCGTGATGGACGACCTGCGTCGCGCCTTTGCCCAGACCACCGACGCAAAGGCCCGCGGGCTGCATGCGGGGGACTTCTCGTACAACACGGGCTCGCTTCGATGCCCCACGTGCGACGGGACGGGGACCATCTCGCTTGACGTGCAGTTTCTTCCCGACGTCGAGATAGACTGCCCGGATTGCCACGGCTCGCGCTACGCGCCCGGGGCATGGGAGGTGCGCCGCCACACCACGCGCGGCACGGGCGGCGAGAAGGGCGGCTACGTGAGCCTGCCTGAGCTCATGGAGATGACCGTGGACGAGGCACTCGGGCGGCTTGGGCGCCTGCGCCGCGTGGCCGCCAAGCTGCAGACGCTCTCGGATATTGGGCTGGGTTACCTCACGCTGGGCGAGGCCACGCCGGCGCTCTCTGGCGGCGAGGCGCAGCGGCTCAAACTCTCAAGTGAAATTGGCCGCAGCCAGGAGGGTACCCTCTTTGTCTTCGACGAGCCGACGATTGGCCTGCACCCGCTTGACGTGGAGGTACTTCTCGGCGTGCTCCAGGGGCTGGTAGAACATGGCGCGACGGTTGTGGTGATTGAGCACGACCTGGACATGATTGCTAACGCCGACTACGTGATTGACATGGGGCCAGGTGGCGGCGAGGCTGGCGGGCGCATAGTCTGCGTGGGCACGCCCGAGGGCGTGGCGGCGTGCGGGGCGTCGGTTACCGGGCGCTACTTGGCCGAGGAGCTGGCCCAGGGGTAGGACCGCAGCGCGAACGACGTTGCTGCTAAACTCTCCGCAGGTACGATTGGTAGCCATGTGGGAACGGAGGCGGTATGGACATTCGACGCATGCTTGCGGGCAGGCTTCGCACGCACGAGCGGCAAGATCCGTTGCCCCTCTGGACGCCTTGGGGAGAAGCGCTGCAAACCGGTGACGCGCAGCCGCCGCTTACCCATCCACACCCCCAGTTAGCCCGCGAGTCGTGGGGGAGCCTCAACGGGTGGTGGGACTGCGCCTTCGTGCCCGGTCCCGGCGGTGCCGCGCCGGAGCGTACGGCTGCCGTGCCCGCGTCGTTTTCCCAGCGTATCCGCGTGCCCTTCTCGCCGGAGGCGCTGCTCTCGGGCGTGGGGCGACAGCTCAAGCCGGACGAGCTGCTGTGGTATCGGCGCGCGTTCGACGCGCCGTCGCTTGGACCCGGGGAGCGGCTGCTCCTTCACTTTGACGCCGTCGACTATGCCTGCGCCTGCTACGTGAACGGGCGTCTTGCTGGCACTCACGCCGGCGGCTACCTGCCGTTCTCGTTTGATGTGACGGATCTGCTTGCGCCAGGCGAGAAGAACGAACTCTTTCTCTGCGTGCGCGATCCCAGCGACACCGAGCCGCATCCCCGCGGCAAGCAGCTCCTCCAGTGCGGAACCATCTGGTACACCGCGCAGAGCGGCATTTGGCAGGACGTGTGGTGGGAGCGCGCGCCCGAGAACCGCATCGAGGAGCTGCTTGTCGACGCGAGCCCAGACGCCGGCGACGTGACGGTTGCCGTGCGGGTCTCGCGGCCGGGCGAGGAGCTGCGCGTGTCGCTCCTCTCGCCAGGCGGAGCGGTCGTTGCCCGTGGTGCGGCCACGGCAACCGAGAACAGCGCACCCGTGCGAATCCCCGTTGCGGAGCCGCACCTGTGGTCCCCGGAGGATCCCTACCTCTACGGGCTGCGCATCGAGTATGGCGCGGACGAGGTGACAAGCTATTGCGCATTCCGCACCGTGTCGATAGAGCCGGACTCCGCCGGCGTGCCGCGCTTCTGCCTCAATCACCAGCCGCTCTTTCTGCGCGGCGTCCTGGACCAGGGCTATTGGTCCGACGGTCTTCTCAGCGCGCCTTCGATAGACGCACTGGCGGCAGACATCAATGCCGCGAGGAACCTTGGCTTCAACCTGCTGCGCAAGCACATTAAGATTGAGCAGGACCGCTGGTACTGGCTCTGCGATCGCATGGGCATGCTCGTCTGGCAGGACATGGTGAGTGGTGGCACGGCGCCGTATGACATGTGGCAGGTCAACCAGAAGCCCACGCTCTCGCGGTTTGCCTGCGGGCACTTTCGCGACGACACTCCGGCCCACCAGGTGCGCCTTTCGTCTGCAGACCCCGCCTTCCAGCAGGAGTGGACGCGTGACTGCGAGGGCGCAGTGCGCTACCTGCGCAACCACCCCTGCATCGTGACGTGGGGCCTCTTCAACGAGGGTTGGGGCCAGTTCAACGCGCGCGATGCCGTGAACCGCGTGCGTGCGATTGACCCCACGCGACCCATCGACGCCACAAGCGGGTGGTACGACCAGGGTTGTGGTGACTACGCAAGCGAACACAACTACTTCCGGAGGCTTCGCGTGCCGCGAGGGCTGCGGGGTTCCTCGCGGGCCTTTGTGCTATCGGAGTTTGGCGGACTCACCTGGCACGTTGAGGGGCACAGCTCGTTCTTGGAGCCGTATGGCTATGCGGGCTTCGAAAGCCTGGAGGAGTGGCGCCGCGCGGTGCGGGCGCTTCTCGACGAGGCGGCCGCGCTTGAGGCCAAGGGACTTGCCGGCTACGTGTATACGCAGCTCTCGGACGTGGAGGAGGAGACCAACGGCCTTCTCGGCTTCGATCGCCAGGTGAACAAGCTGTTGTGGTAGGCGACTGTTTGCATTGCGCGCTGTTGAGAAGAAATTCGACAAAACTAGCCCCTCGCACAGCCCAAAACGTCGAAATGGTTCTCAGCAGCACCGGGACGAATAGGAACGGGGCGACCGTAACACGGCCGCCCCGTTGGTGCGCATCTCTCGCATGTGCCTACATGTGGTCGTGGCAGGTACGCGCGATCACGTCGAGCTGCTGCTCGCGCGTGAGGTCGATGAACTTCACGGCATAGCCGGAGACGCGAATCGTGAAGTTGGCATACTCGGGCTTCTCGGGATGCTCCATCGCGTCCTTGAGCTTCTCGACGCCAAACACGTTGACGTTCAAGTGGTGCGCGCCGTTGGCAAAGTAGCCGTCAAGCACGTTGACCAGGTTGCTCACGCGCTGCGTCTCGTCGGTGCCAAGCGCGCCGGGGTTGATGGTCTGCGTGTTAGAGATGCCGTCCAGTGCGTACTCGTAGGGTAGCTTGGCCACGGAGTTGAGGCTGGCGAGAAGTCCGTTCTTCTCGGCGCCGTAGCTGGGGTTTGCGCCTGGCGAGAAGGGCGTGTAGGCCGGACGGCCGTCGGGCAGGGCGCCGGTGGCCTTGCCGTACACCACGTTGGACGTGATGGTGAGGATGGACGTCGTTGCCTCGGAGTTGCGGTAGGTGTGGTGCTTCTTGATCTTGGTCATGAAGGTCTTGAGCAGCCACACGGCAATATCGTCGGCACGGTCGTCGTCGTTGCCGTAACGGGGGAAGTCTCCCTCGGGCACGTAGTCGACTACCAGGCCAGACTCGTCGCGCACGGTGCGCACGCGGGCGTACTTGATGGCCGAGAGCGAGTCCACCACGTGGCTGAAGCCCGCGATGCCGGTGGCGAAGGTGCGGCGCACGTCAGTGTCGATGAGGGCCATCTCGGCGGCCTCGTAGTAGTACTTGTCGTGCATGTACTGGATGAGGTCGAGAATGTTCACGTACAGGCCGGCCAGCCAGTCCATCATGATGTCGAACTTGTGCATGACCTCGCCGTAGTCCAGGTACTCGCTCGTGATGGGGGAAAGCTCGGGTCCAACCTGCATGTGGTTGCCCTGCTTGTCGGTGTACTTGAGGTCTTTGCCGCCGTTGATGGCGTAGTTTAGGCACTTGGCGAGGTTCGCACGGGCGCCAAAGAACTGCATCTCCTTGCCGGTCTGGGTGGCCGAGACGCAGCAGCAGATGCTGTAGTCGTCACCCCACACCGGACGCATGACGTCGTCGTTCTCGTACTGAATCGAGCTGGTGGTGATGGAGATCTTGGCTGCGTAGCGACGGAAGGCCTCGGGCAGGCGCTTGGAGTAGAGCACCGTGAGGTTGGGCTCGGGCGCGGGGCCCATGTTCTCAAGCGTGTGCAGAAAGCGGAAATCGTTTTTGGTCACCATGTGGCGGCCATCCTGGCCGAGGCCCGCCATCTCGAGCGTTGCCCACACGGGGTCGCCGGAGAAGAGCTCGTTGTAGCTGGGGATGCGTGCGAACTTAACCATGCGGAACTTGAGGACCAGGTGGTCGATGAGCTCCTGCGCCTGGGCCTCGTCGAGCTTGCCGGCCTCGAGGTCGCGCTGGATGTAGATGTCGAGGAACGTGGAGATGCGGCCAACGGACATGGCGGCGCCGTTCTGGGTCTTGATGGCGGCCAGGTAGCCAAAGTAGAGCCACTGCACGGCCTCGTGCGCGTCGCGTGCGGGCTGCGAGATGTCGTAGCCGTAGATCTTGGCCATCGCCTTGATGCCCTTGAGGGCGCGGATCTGCTCGGCAATCTCTTCGCGCAGGCGGATGACGTCGTCGGTCATGGTGCCGTCGCCGCAGTTGAGGAGGTCCTCCTGCTTCTTCGCGATGAGGAAGTCGATGCCGTAGAGCGCCACACGGCGATAGTCGCCCACGATGCGACCGCGGCCGTAGGTGTCGGGCAGACCGGTGATCACGTGGCTGTGGCGGGCGGCGCGCATCTCGGGAGTGTAGGCGTCAAAGACGGCCTGGTTGTGGGTCTTGTGATACTCGTTGAAGATCTGGTCGTACTTGGGGTTGATCTTGTAGCCGTAGCTCTCGGCCGCCTGCTGGGCCATCTTGATGCCGCCATAGGGCATGAATGCGCGCTTGAGGGGCTTGTCGGTCTGCAGGCCAACGACCTTCTCAAGGTCCTTGAGCTCGGGGTCGATGTAGCCGGGGCCGTACGCAGTGAGGCCCGAGACGACCTCGGTCTCGCAGTCGAGAACGCCGCCGTTTGCGCGCTCCTGCTTCTGGAGTTCCTGGACCTTGCCCCAGAGCTTGTCAGTGGCCTCGGTGGGGCCGGCGAGGAACGACTCGTCGCCGTCGTACTGGGTGTAGTTGCGCTGGATAAAGTCGCGGACGTTCACGTCGTCCGTCCAGTGACCCGCCGAGAAGCCCTGCCATTCTTCACGTAGTGCCATGCGTTCCTCCTGTAGTTGCTATGCCTGCGGAAGCCCCGACACGGCTGCGCCGAGGATTCGTTCCGCGTTTTCCACACGTTCCTTGTTGGGTGGCTGGGTGTCGCGCAGCGTGTAGGGAATGCCGAGTTCGTCCCACTTGTAAACGCCCAAGCTGTGATAGGGGAGCACGTCGACGCGGCGGACGTTCGAAAGCGTTTTGATGAAGTCCGCGGTGCGGCGGAGGTACTCGTCGTTGTCGGTGATGCCAGGGACCAGCACGTGGCGGATCCACACGGGGACGTCCGCGTGGGAGAGCCAGTGCAGCGCGTCGAGGATGTTCTCGTTGGTGTGGCCGGTGAGGGCTCGGTGCTCGGCAGGGTCGATGTGCTTGATGTCCGCGAGGACCAGGTCGCAGGCGGCCATGACGCGTTCCCACGCCTGGTAGAAGGGCTGCTGACGCGTGAACGGTGCAAGCGACGTGTCCAGACACGTGTTGATGCCGCGGGCATGGGCACCTTCGAAGAGCTCTGCCACGAAGTCTGGCTGGAGGAGCGCCTCGCCGCCCGAGACGGTGATGCCACCCTCACGCCCCCAGTAGCTGCGGTAACGTTCTGCCTGGTCAAGTAGCTCGGCTGGCTCCATGAGGGTGCCTCGGTCAAGCGCCCAGGTATCGGGGTTGTGGCAGTAGCGGCAGCGCATGGGGCATCCCTGGAGGAAGACAATGAAGCGCACGCCCGGGCCATCCGCCGACCCAAACGACTCCGTCGAGTGAACGCGTCCCTGCATGGCTTGCCTCCGCCCCTGAGCTAGTCCCAACCGACTCTGCGCGCTTAAATGTAAGGTGGCTGTGCAGATGTTTCCTTGATTGAAATCAAGTAATGGGAAATTCCAGAGCATTACTGCGGGAGCGGCGGTGATAATCGGTGCGCACCATATGCGACGCCCTCCATTGGAAGCCTTATGCGAGGGGCATTGACCTGTTCATGCTATCGGCGCCGCATAAAAACGCTCTATCGAGCGGGATAAATGCGGTTGCTGCACAAAAATGCTCTATCGAACGGTGACAATCACGTTGCGATATCAAACATTGAATATATGTTACAGTATATTGCAAATTATTGCAGTAATATGCATATATTTTCATATAAAGTTCAACAATTTATGTCAATCCCCGCAAGACACCGTTCGATAGGGCATTTTTGTGCAGGCTGATCCCATATTCCGTTCGATAGGCGGTTTTTATGCGTCACGGCTGTCCGATGCCAGTGCTATCCGCGCGCTACACCCCTCGAATGCCGTTCCGGTCGATGATGCGCAGCCGCCCACGACCCACGCGCTCGACCAGCCCCTCCTTGCTCAGAGAGGAAATCGCGCGAGAGACGGTCTCGGGCCGCAGGCCCACCGAGGCCGCAATGTCTTCCAGCCCAAGGTGGATCTCGGTGCCCATGCAGCGCTCGTCACGAAGCAGCAGGTACTGCGCCACGCGTCGCCGAGGGTCGCGAATGCCCAGCATCATGGCCTTTTCTTCCGCGTCGTCCAGCTCGGTGCAGACCATGCGGATTAGCCCCATTGCAGCGTCGGGATGCTCCGAGAGCATTGCCTCGAAGTCTGAGCGGTGAATGGAGCACAGCTCAACGCGGGTGAGGCACCCCACGGAGTAGTGGTAGACGTTGTCCTCGAGGAACATCCCGTGCCAGATCGCCTGCCCGTCGTGCAGGACGTCAAGCACGTATTCCACGCCATCGGGGTCGATGCGGAAGGTCTTGATCCGCCCGGACCGTACGATGAGGACCGAGTCGATGGGGTCACCCTCGTGCACCAGGATGTCTCCGCGCCGGTGGGTAGAGCGCACGGAGCGTGCAAGAAGATCGCGCTTCGCGTTGTCGGGCAGGCCCGCGAACAGGCGGATCCTGTTCACGCAGGTGCCGTTTGCCGCCTTGAAGCTGCAGTCCTTGCACTGCTGGCAGGGTATGTCGTCCTCGTGAGCCACGTGTGCGCCTAGTCCTGTGAAGCCAGTTTGAAGCCGTCGAAGGTAAAGCCCGGGCTTACCACGCAGGAGACGAGCGCATCCTCGCAGGAGGGAATCGTGCGCTGCCAGACCCCGGCGGGGACGACTAGCTCGCCGCAGGCGCCGCGCTTGTCCACGCGAAGTGTGACGCTCCGCGCGCTGGCCTCGTCGGGCTGCTCGCCGTTGCCGCCAAGCTCGAGCGTCACCGCGCCCGGCCCGTGCCAGAGCCACAGCTCGTCCGCTTCGACAACATGCCACGCGCTGGCATCGCCCGCCGGCAGCAGAAAGTAGATGCATGACGCAAGCGGCCGGTCCCCACCTGCGTTGACCGGAGTTGCAGACTGCCATGTGCGGCGATACCACCCGCCCTCGGGGTGTGGTGCTAGCCCAAGCTCGGCAATAACGTGCTGCGCATAGTTGCTGAGCAGCGGCGTGCCATCTGCAGCCGCGTTGCTGTTATCCTTGGCCATCGTGTGCCTCCTGCAACTGGTCGTCGTGAGCCTGAGCCTCCATCATAGCTGCGCCGTGTGTGCTACGTCCGGCGCGCACCTGCGCGGGGGTCTCGCCAAAGCGCTCGCGGAACAGCCGATGGAAGTTGCTGGTTCCCTCATACCCAACCATGGCCGCGACCTTCGCCACAGAAAGCCCGGTGTCCGTAAGCAGCTGATGGGCGCGAAGCATGCGCTGCTCGCGCACAAGATGCGAGAAGGTCCGTCCGCACCGCTCGTGAAGCAACCCCGAGAGGTAGGTGGGGTTGTACGAGAAGCGCTCGGCCAATCCCTGGAGCGTGACGCTTTCGGGGTGCGTGGCAATTTCGGTGAGGAGCAGGGCGACAAGGTCGTCGGGGCTTCGACGCCCGGGCTGGTGGCTAATTGCGGGACTTGCCAGAGCGATAGCCGCCGAGGCCAGGCCATCTATTGCCAGCTCCCACTCCTCCCGACGCTCGGCGTAGGCCACCACCATGAGCGAGAAGATATCCTGCAGCATAGCGGGGTCGACCTCGCCAGACTCCGTTATTACCGTGGTGCTTTGCTGCTCTTGGCCAAGGTTGTCAACCAATACCTGGAAGAAGTTGGACGAGGAGGGCGCCAGGGCCATGAGCACCCGGTCCAGCTGCCGCTTGCCGATAAAGGCATAGACCATGATGTCGTCTGGCCTGGGGCGACGATCCAACAGCAGATGCGCCGGGTGCTCCGCGTCGTAGGTGGTTCTCAGGATGTGGCAGGGCACCGAGCTGGGAATGGCCGGCATATCGCGCAGCCGGTACGCCACGAGGAGCGTGCCCGACCCTGGTTCCGGGTGCTCCTGCGGTTCTGCAAGCAGGGTGTCCAGCGCGCGCTTGAGCCTCGCTTCGTCCATGGGTCCTCCAACTCCATAGCCCAGAGACCTGTCCGTGTCCCTATGGTACGCCAGAATTTCTGGTATCTAACGCTAACGGTTTGGGTCTGGCGCTGTGGCGCTGCCGGAACATTCTTCCTGTTTTAGCGTGAATTACAACAAGGATTCATAGCGCATGTCGCATGACGCTTACATCACGCGAGCGACAAAACTTCAGGCATATGTATGGGAGCATTCAATGGATGCGCAGAGAAGAACGTCCACGGCAGGTAGGGAAGACGCTGCGCGCGAGCTGTGGGCCAGCATGTTTCGCAGGAACTGGCTGCTCTTCTCGGCAAACGTTGTGCTGTATCTGGCGCAGGCCATCATCACGCTTGCCTTTGCCTACATACTCAAGCAGACCTTCGACGCCGTGGCAGCAGGGTCTCTCGACCTTCTCGCCCAGACGGGTCAAGTGGTTGCCCTGCTGATGGCGGCCGAGCTTGCAACAGAGCTGGCCATGCGTGCCTCGCTGCCGGCATTTCTCCGCCGCGCGGTGAGTGGGTATCGCCGTGCCGTCTTCGACCGGCTGCTAGGCAAAGGCATTGGCGCCTTCGACGGCGGCGGGGCGAGCCGCTACGAGTCAGCGCTCACCAACGACGTTACCACCATCGAGACTACCTACCTCGAGAAGATCTTCACGATGGTCACCGAGATCGTCTCGCTGGCGGGCTCCGTTGCCATGCTCCTAGCCCAAAGCGTGCCTCTGGCCGTGGTGGCAATTGTGTCCGCGCTGGTGCCGCTTGCGATTGGCCTTGCGTCCGGCGGTCGGCTTGCCTCGCGCCAGCGTGTGGTCTCCGATGCCATGGGGCGCTTTGTGGGAGTGGTCCACGACCTCGCCTGCGGCTTCCCTCTCATCAAGAGTTTTCGCGCCGAGCCCGCCGCGCGCGAGCGATTCGAGACAGCAAACGGCACGCTTGAGGCCGACAAGCGCCTCCGCCGCCGCATGGAGCTAGGCATACGTGCGCTGGCAATGACCGCGCAGGGCGTCTCTCAGCTTTCTGTCATGTTCTTTGGCGCGTGGCTCGCGCTTTCGGGCCGTGGGATGACGGTGGGTGGCATCCTCATGGCCACGCAGCTCATGAACAGCATTGCCCAGCCAATCCAGGGCCTGCCGTCCATCTTTGCCGCGCGTCGGGCGTCGCTGGGGCTGGTGGGAAAGCTCGCCCAGATGCTCGGCGAGAACCGCGAGCGTACGGGCGGTACGGCGCTGCCCGCCTCGCTCGCCCAGGGCATCTCGCTTTCAAACGTTACCTTTGGCTATGACGAGAACCGCCCCGTTCTCTCTGGCCTGAGCGTGGAGTTTGCCGCAGGTGGCTGCTACGCCGTGGTGGGGGCATCGGGCAGCGGGAAGTCGACGCTGCTCTCGCTGCTCATGGGTGCGCACCCCAACTACGGTGGTCGGATTGCCTTCGACGGGTGCGAGCTGCGCGACGCGAGCCTTGAGTCGCTCTGGAAGACGGTGTCGCTGGTGCGGCAGAATACGTTCCTATTTGATGCCACGCTGCGGGAGAACGTTACGATGTTTGCAAACGTTGATGCCGCTGAGCTGGAGTCTGCCGTACAGCGGGCGGGGCTTGCCAGCTTTGTGGCGGCACACGGCATGGACTACCCGTGCGGCGAGGGAGGCTCCAACCTATCCGGCGGCGAGCGGCAGCGGGTGTGCATCGCGCGGAGCCTGCTGCATGGATCGGGCGTTCTGCTCCTCGACGAAGCCACGTCGGCTCTGGACCAGGAGACGGCCGACCAGGTCACCCGCTCGGTGGTGGCACTTACCGGGACCACACGCATCTTGGTGACGCATCGCCTGGACGCCGGGCAGCTGCGGCTCTTTGACGGCATCGTGGTGCTGCGCGACGGCTGCGTGTGCGAGCAGGGCACCTTCGACGAGCTCATGGCCGTGCCGGGTGGCTACTTCCGGGCGCTCTATACCGTGGGGGAGTAGGGCGGCGCGCTGGGTGGCAGGGCGTGGCTGGTGTTCCGGGGCTGCGTTCCCAGCCGGCGTTCCGGGGCTGTTCTGGGCCGTTTTTCTTGTCTAGGACGGTGTAATGTGTCGTGTATTGGCCCCGCAGCGCTCGCGTGGTGGGGCCAAGCGCTGCTGACAGCTCGATGCGGGAGATGGTGTCTGTTATGGATTCCGATGAGCCGGTTCAGTCCGCGAGAAGTACCATCATTCTCTTCCTTGTGGCGGCATTTGCCCTGGATTGGGTGGGTTGGATTATCGCCGGTGCCCAATCGGGATGGGTCATTGACGAGTCGAGTGGCATATGGGGTCCGCTGCTTGCCGTCTCGATGTTTGGACCTCTTGCTTCTGCCGTCATAGTTCGCGTGACGAGAAAGACCGCCGTCGACGCTGGCTGGCGGCCTCGCATCAAGGGTGGCGTGCGCTGGTACATGCTGGCACTGGCAATCCCACCGGCCCTTACGCTGGCCGGCTCCGCAGTCTACTTCCTCTTCTTCTCTGGTGACTTTGATCCGGAGGCCTCGCGCTTCTCCGCTGCCGCCATCGCCCAGCTGGGCGTAGGCACTGATCAGGTTCCGGCAATCTTCGCCATCCAGGTGGCCAATGCTGTAATCTTCGCCCCGTTCATCAACATGCTGCTGGCCATTGGCGAGGAGGCGGGCTGGCGCGGGTTTCTCTATCCCGCGATGAGGGAGCAGATGCCACGCCGCCGCGCGGCAATTCTCACTGGAGCTGCATGGGGCCTCTGGCATGCGCCCCTCATTGCGATGGGGTACAACTACGGTAGCGATTACCTGGGATTTCCTGTGAGTGGCATTGTTGCCATGACCATCTTCTGCATGGCGTTTGGAACGTTTCTCTGCTTTCTCCGCGAGCGCTCGGGAAGCGTCTGGCCTTGCGCACTTGCGCATGGGTCACTCAACGCCGTGGCCGGGCTGGGTATGTGGTTTAGCCGCAGTGCAGGCGGCACTCTGGGGCCAATGCCGCTGGGGCTTCTCGGGTGCATCCCGGTGGTGTTGCTCGCGCTCTGGCTGCTGGGGCGCCTTGGCGCCCCAGGCGCGGACATCGCTAGATAAGGCAGCTCACCAGGAGAATCGCAGGCAGAAGGCCCTGCTTGAGGAGAATCTTGGGGTCGCTGGTGGCGGCTCCGTATGCGGCGACGACAACCATCGACGTGCTGAGGGCAATCACCGCCGCCTTGCTGGGGATGCACAGCGCGGCCACAAGCAGCAGAATCGCAAGGACGCCGTTGTAGACGCCCTGGTTCTTGAAGAGCGTGCTCACCGAGGGGCGCGACAGCTCGTCGACGGTCATGTTGAACGTCTGCGCCGTGCGCGCCGACGTGGTCGCGAGGGTCTCCAGGTAGAAGATGAAGAGAAACTCCGCCGCAACCAGCACGGCGAGGACGGTAGTGATGACGGACATGGCAACTCCTATCGGCGGCGTAGCAATTCTTTCTCGGCCCCTAGTCTAGGCGCATCCCATTCGACGGCACGTCGCGTTGGCGAGAAAAACAAATTGCACACAATTGAAATTTGGGTTTGGATGGGGCCGAATCGAGTTTCGGAGGCCGTGTGCTTCTCGCCGTCCCCAGAGCTCCGAACTACGCACGGCTGAGTCTATCGTCCAGAAAAGCCCAGCAACACACAAACCTGAATTACGACCGTGCGTAGTTCCGGTGCGTCGGTTGCTACAACAGGGGGTTGGCGCTGGCGGTGAAAAGAACGTCGACGAGAGCGGAACCCCGCGGGAACGCTACCATGAGGCGTACTGAATCCAACGGAAAGGGCAACGAGATGGACTACCGCATGAGCATCGACGAGGCCGTTGAGTCGCGGCATGCCGTCAGGAGCTACACCGAGGAGCCCATCTCGGCGGAGGAGCGCGCGGCGCTGGAGAAGGCCGTTGCCGCGGCGAACGCCGACGGCGCGCTCCACCTGCGTCTGGCGTACGACGACCCAGAGGTGTTCTCGAGCACGCTCGCCCGCCGCGCCGGCTTTGCCAACGCCAACAACTACCTGGTCGTGGCCGGTCACGAGAGCAACAACCTCGACATGCGCGCAGGATACTTTGCCGAGAAGGTAGTGCTCGAGGCGCAGCGGCTTGGCCTCAACAGCTGTTGGGTTGCCGGCACCGCCAAGCGCCGCGCCGTCCGACAGACGCTCGCCAAAAAGGACAAGCTCGTGGCCATCGTTGCGCTTGGCCACGGCGCAACCCAGGGCGAGCCGCACCGCTCGCGGACAATCGCGCAGGTGTCACGCCCAGTCAACAACGTTCCCGAGTGGTTTGCGCGCGGCGTTCGCTATGCCCTTCTCGCCCCAACGGCCCTCAACCAGCAGACCTTCTGGGTGCAAATGCTGAGAAAGACGAACGCAGCCGGGCTGCCGCTGGTTGCCCTAAGCACCAATGGTGGCCCCTGCGCCCGCGTTGACCTGGGCATTGTGAAGCTGCACTTTGAGCTGGGCGCCGGTTTGGAGAACTTTGCCTGGGCAGACCCGGTGGTGCACTAGCACATCAGGCCGTCGACCGCGCTGGCGCGCCTCCGCTAGAGCACCTGCTCCATGCAGGTCTTCTGGATGCTCATGCCCATCGTCTCGTAGAACTTGCGCGCGCCGGGGTTGCACTCCCACACGTTGAGGGTCACGTTGTGGAAGCCGCCCTCGCGCGCAAAGGCAATGATGTGCTGGTAGATTGCCGTGGCGACGCCGTGGCCACGCGCGCCCTCGTCCACGCAGATATCATCGATGTAAAGCGTGCGAATGGGCTGGAAGTTGTTTGAGTGCGCGTGGTCCTCCACCACGCAGAAGCCGTAGCCCAGAATCTCGCCGGGTGCGGCGCCCTCGTTCACTGCGACAAAGACTGGCCTATCGTCATCTGTGATGATCTGGCGCAGCTCGTCGTCGGTGTACTTGCGCGTGCCAGAACGGAAGAGGTCTGGCCGTCCCTTGGCGTGCACCTCGAGCACCTGCGAGAGACAGTTGTCGATTCCCGGGATGTCTGCGTCGATGGCCCTTCTCACCTGCATGTATGTTGCCTTACCCTTCTTGTGCGTCGTTGTTCTCGCCAGCATCTGCCTCCGAGAAGCCCTCGGGCGCGCGCTCCTGCACGAAAGAGATGAACTCCTCGCGCTCATCCTCGGTGCGCACGCGCGCCACGTACATGTGGTTGCCCATGTCGTCAGAGAGAACCCCAGGCACGCGCCTCTCCATCATGATGCTTCCACCCCAGCGCGCAAGTATCTCGCGGTGGCTGTGCGCGTAGGTATGGTTGTCTCGCCGGCTGGCGTACACGGCGAACCAGTTGTCATGCGCGTCGTGCAGGCGGCGCTCGCCAAAGCACACCATCTCTGCCCAGATACGGTAGACGTCGGTGGAGTGGGCGAAGTTCATCATGTCTGGCGTGTATCCGCCGGTCGGGCGGCAGTTGACCTCAAGGCCAACGTAGTCGCCAGCGTGCCCCAGGCCCTCGCGGTCCTCGGCGAGACGGAAGAACTCAAGGTGGACGAAGCGTGCCCGAATCCCAAAGGCGTGCACCGCTGCATGGCCCAGGTCGCGCAGGCGGGGATCGATGCCGGGGCAGCAGTAGTACGAGAGGTCAAGGCCCTGCCGCGCGACGTCGGACATCGACGGCGGGAACTCCTCCTGGTTCTCGAAGACCGGCTTGCCCCAGGGGTCGATGATTGCGTCGTAGGCTGCGATACCGCTGGCGGGGACAAACTCCTCGAGCACGTAGCGCGCGGCCCCCTGCCACGAGCAGCGGCCGACAAGGTCTCTGAGCTGGTCGTCGTTGTCGATGCGCATGGCGCCGCCGGCACCCACGCCGTACTCGGGCTTCGCGAAGGCGGGAAAGCCACCCCATTCCCACACGGCGCGGCGGGCATCGTCGAGCGAACCCACGCGGACTTGCCTGGCGGTGGGCACGTTTCCCGCCGCGTAGAGCGGCTTCATCTGGGCCTTTGACTGCCACTGGTCGATGGTGGCTAGGCTGGCGCCGGTGGTGACGTGGAAGTCATCGCGAAGCCGAGCGTCAAGCGACAGCCAGTGCTCGTTCATCGACTCGATCCAGTCCATGTGGCCGTGCTTCCAGGAGAGGTACGCGACGGCACGAAACACCTGGTCGTAGTTCTCAAGGGAATCAACGTGGACGTACTCGTCAAGCGCGCGGTGCAGCTCCGGCGAGATTGCCTCCGCAGGAGTGTCGCCAATGCCGTAGACCGAGGCACCGCACGAGCGCAGGCGGTCGCACCACAGCCAGTAGGTCTCGGGGAACTGAGGCGAGATGAAGACGAAGTTCATGTTGCCCTCCCTGCTACGAATGGGTGGCCGCTGGGGTTCGATTGACCGAATGTGTCCCACATGATAGAGCGACGCAACGTCATTCATTCTTCGGAGTTTATCGCCATTTCTTAAAGTGCCGACGCGTTTGCGCAGGTCGCAGTCATCCGTTTTAAGAGATGCCGATAATCTTTGCGAGTGCGGTGGGCGAGAAGGACGATGAGCCCGTAGGAAAACGCCCTGGTGTGGTGCCGGAGCTTCGGGGGAAATCCTCGCTTTGGCGAGAAAACGACGCCCGAGAAGGACTTTCGTACGCACTTGCCGCGGGAACGCGTCCTCCGGCGAGAAAGTGACGCCGGAACCGGGGCTTCGGACGCCATTCCGTACGAGATGGCCCCTCCGGCGTCGAAATGACGCCGGAGCGAAGGTTCCGTACGTCATCGCCGCGGGAACGCGCCCTCCGGCGAGAAAACGGCGCCGGAACCGGGGCTTCGGACGGGATTCCGTACGAGATGGCCCCTCCGGCGTCGAAATGACGCCGGAGCGAGACTTCGATAACGGCGAGAGCGCCTAAAGTCCCAGAAAGCCGTTTCGTGTTTCTTGTGTCGGATATCCTGCGGTCCCACATGAGTTGGATAGAGTGAACTCGTCTGTACACGCGCGAAGGGTGCCGAAGGCCGGGAGACTGCGTTTTGGAACTGTTCTCGCTGCATTTTCTGCTGTTCCTCGTGGCATCTCTCGCTGCCTACCACGTGGTGGGCCGCCTCGCGCGGGACCACGCCTGGCTGGTCCTTCTCGCAGCGAGCCTCGCCTTCTACTGCCTGGTGGGCCGCTGGCAGACGCTGGCCTACATGCTTGCCTGCGCCGCGGTCACCTGGGCGGCGCCCCTGGCGCTCGCGCGCATGGGCGAGAGGTGCAGGGAGGAGCGCGCCGCCGCCCCGGACCGCGCGGCGAGGAGGGCCGTGAGGGCCGCCTGGGACCGCCGCCGCCGCGCGGTGCTGGCGGCCGCGCTCCTGGCCTGCTTCGGTATGCTCGCCTACCTCAAGTACTGGAACGTCCTGCTCTTCGAGGTGGGGCTCGCCGCCTCGCCCGCGAGCCTGGGGCTGGTGCTGCCGCTCGGCATCTCCTTCTACACCTTCCAGGCCGTCTCCTACCTCGTGGACGCCTACAACGGCCGCTTCGAGCCGCAGCGAAACCCCCTCAAGCACCTGCTCTTCGTCTCCTGGTTCCCGCAGTTCATCCAGGGCCCCATCAACCGGTACGCCGACCTCGGGCCGCAGCTGCTCGAGGGGCACTCCGCCAAGGACGTGCCCGTGCGCCGGTCTCTCTTGCGCTTTGGCTATGGCGCGCTCAAGAAGTACGCGATCGCCAACATGCTCGTTGGCACCATCGACCAGATCTTCTCCAACGTCACCCCCGGCATCCCCGGCAGCGTCG
>FPKD01000020.1 GCA_900119625.1 Olsenella sp. kh2p3 | reverse complement strand
ATGCGCGCGAGCGCCAGGGGCGCCGCCCAGGTGACCGCGGCGCAGGCAAGCATGTAGGCCAGCGTCTGCCAGCGGCCCACCAGGCAGTAGAAGGCCAGGCTCACCACCAGAAGGACAACCCACTGCGAGCGCCGAGAGAAGCGGCCTACCAGGTAGTAGGCCGCAAGCGACACCGCCAGAAACAGAACAAACGAGAGTGAGAGCAGATCCAATGGTCCAGCTCCTAGCCCTCCTCGTCCACCAGGCGCTTCACCATGTCGAGCATCGCCTGGGCGCTGTTGAAGTTGTCAGGGACAATGTCCTTGGCGGGCACCGAGACATCAAACTCGTCGTTGATGGAGCTGATGATGGAAAGGATGTCGAAGGAATCCAGCACGCGGTCGTCCACGAGCGTTGTGCAGTTCTCGTAGTCCACGTTGCCCTTAACATCCTCAAGCAGCTCAATCATGTGGTCGAGCGTCAGATCGTCATCCATGCTTGCCTCCAATAATGTCCAACACATTTCTTCGTCACGCTGAAAGTCTATCGCAGTATGCGCGTGGGGAATCCCTAGCAGCAGTTGTTGGGCCAAGTCTCCATGGACTCGCGGACCACGCGAACACCACGGCCGTCACGCAGGGCAACAGTGGGCATCGTCCGGCTCAAGAACAGGTAGATGCCCTCGGTCACCGAGTACGCGCCGATGTTCTCGAAGGCGAGAAGGTCACCCACGCGCAGGTCCTCGAAGGGCGCCTTGCGAACCAGCACGTCGGCCGTGGTGCAGAGGCTTCCGCAGAGCGCCCAGTCTCGGGCCTCATCCGCCGCCTCCCCCGCCCGCACGCGCTCGTCGTGCGAGAGGTTGCGGATGCGCGGCTCCTTCATGCCCATCATCTGGCCAAAGTAGGTCACATGGTTCATGCCGCCATCGATGAACGCGTAGCTCGTGCCCTCGTTGTCCTTCTCGTCAACTATGCGTGCCAGGTAGTAGCCGCACTCGGTTGCCAGGAAGCGGCCCATCTCCACCTGCAGCTCAACGCGCTCGGCTATGGCAGCAAGCTCCGGAGCAATGTCGCGCGCAGGGGCGAGCGTGTCCGAGAAGTCCTGCCCCTCGAAGAGTGGCACCGCAAGGCCGGGGCCGTACTCCAGGCGCTGGGCGCGCCAGTCATGGTCACGCTCCAGCTCGTCAATGAGGTCGGCGAGCATTGCAAGCTCCCGCTGCTGCCACTTGAGCTTGGCGCGCTGGGTGCCCACAAAGTAGTGGATGCCCACCAGTTCGCACCCGGCAAGCTCGTCTCGGTGGTCAACCGCGTAGATGAGGTCCTCTCGGCTCATGCCAAACTGGCTGCCGCCATTCAAGCGCAGCAGCGTGGGCACGCGCACGCCTGCAGCCGCGGCCTCGGCGTCCACAAGTGTCAGCTGTCCCAGCGACTCGGCCGTGAAGGTGCCTGCGCCATAGCGCAGGGCCTCGCGCACGTCCGCCGCCTGCTTGCACACGCCGGAGTAGACGATGCGCGCGGGGTCAACGCCGTCGCGCTCGCAGATGGCCAACTCGCCGGGGCTGCAGACCTCGAGCGCGTAGCCGTGCGCCCGTGCCGTGGGTGCCAGGAAGGGGTTCGCCTTGATCGAGTAGCAGAGGTCGACCTTGGGGCCCCAAATCTCTCGCACGGCGTCAAGGCGCGCGCCAAAGGCCTGGGTGTCAAAGACGTAGGTGGGCGTGCCCAGCTCTTTGGCGCAGGCGAGAAGCTCTTCGTTGGTCATGGCTACCTCCCCATTCCGTCGAGGGCCTTGCGGTCGATCTTGCCGTTCTTGGTGAGCGGCATCTGGTCCACGCGGCGCACGTGGTTGGGCTCCATGTAGGGCGGAAGTGCCGACGCGAGGGCGTCTGCCAGGCCCTTCTCATCGATGGTGCCAACATAGTAAAGCCGGATGCGCTTGCGGCGCTGATCGTAGGTGCAGCAGGCGCGATCCACGCCGTCCGTGGCCTGCGCGGCCGCCTCGATGTCGCCCAGCTCGATGCGCTGGCCCATGTGCTTGATCTGGAAGTCCTTGCGGGACGAGTACACCAGGTTGCCGTCCTGGTCGTACGTCGCCAGGTCGCCGGTGCGGTAGATCGGCTCGAGCCAGCGGCCGTTGAGCGGGTTCTGCGTGAAAGCCGAGGCAGTGCGCCCGGGGTCTCCCAGGTAGCCCAGCCCCAGCGCCGTGCCCGAGACGCAGACCTCGCCCTCGACGCCCGGTGCCGTGACCTCCTGGTTGTTCTCGTCCAGAAGGAAGACTCGCTCGTTGGGGAAGGCCTTGCCCATGGGGATGACCTCGTGCTTGCCAAACTCGCGCTCCACCACGTAGTACGTGCAGTTGCAGGTGATCTCAGTGGGACCGTAGAGGTTCACGTAGGTGGCATCTGGCAGGTAGCGGCGCCACACGGCCAGCTGCTTGGGCGGCATGACCTCGCCCGAGAAGAGCACGCGGCGCACCGTGGTGGGCACGCGGTAGTCGAAGCCGTTCATGATCGAGACAAAGCACATGGCAGAGACCGCCCAGATGAGGGTTGTGGCCTGAGAGTCTGCCAGGTAATCCATGAGCTTGGTGGGCTGCGTGAAGTACTCGCGCGGCACCAGCTGCAGCCGGGCGCCGCAGCGCAGCGCCGAGTAGATGTCCTTCACCGAGACGTCAAAGTCAAAGGGCGCCTGGTTGGCGATCACATCGCTCTCGCCAATGCCAAAGAGCTGGTCAAAGGTGGGGATGAAGTCGATGACCGAGCGGTGCGAGACAACCACACCCTTGGGCGTGCCCGTGCTGCCGCTCGTGAAGTTCACGTAGAGCGGATCCACATCCAGCGCCTGGGCACGCCTGCGTGCGAGAAGCCCCTCGTCAATGGAGCCGCCCACGATGTCCTCGATGCGAGCGATCTCGATGCCCGTGGCGCCGAGAAGCTCCTGGGCCCGCGCGGCGTTAGCGGAGTCGGTGAGGACGCAGGAGGGTGCCAGCGCGTCGACGATGGCGTGGACGCGGCCCTCGGGCTGGCGGACGTCGATCACCGAGTAGAACCCGCCCGCGTACACGGCGCCCAGCATGCAGGCGAGGGCGCTGCAGCTCTTCTCGAGGTAGAGAGCCACCGCCTGGCGGGGCTGCGTGCGCGCGGCAAGCCACGTGCCTGCCGCCTGGGCCTCGCGGCGAAGCTCGCCGTAGGTGAGGCTCGAGTCCGGGTCCGCCACGGCAACGCGCTCAGGCGTCGCCACGGCCGTGGCCTCCAGCCACTCGATAACGTTCCTCATGTCCTGCTCCCTTCCTGGGCGGGCGCCTCGCCGACGCCTAGCCCGAGATGTCAACCATGCAGTAGCGCTCGTAGCCCACGGCAGAGCCGGCCTTCCTCACGCAGACCTCGACCTGCGAGGAGCCCTCGGGGATCTGCTCCTGCGGGATGGTGCAGGTGTCGCTCGTGCCCCAGTCCTGCACGACCATCTCCGTGCCGTCCTCGGCCACGAGCGAGAAGCGATACTCCACCTGCACGTTGGACCCCGTGAATGCCATCGCCGTCACCGTGGTGGCGTCGTCCTCCAGGGAGGACGTCGCGGCGACCGCCGAGATGTCGTCGACCGAGGCCAGGTACTGGTCCCACTGGCCGTAGGCATACGTGAGGTCCGCGGCCGAGCCGCCGGCGTCAAGGGCGGCGAGCGCCTGGGCGAAGGCCTGCGAGAACCGCGCGGCACCGTCGTGGTTGAGGTGCTCGCCGTCGTAGAAGTCGGTGTCCTGGGGCTCCCACCAGCCGCCCTTGGCCATGTTGGCGTCGAGGAAGGCGCCCCCGCCCTGCTCGACCACCTGCTGGAGGCGCGACATCTGCTCGGGGTACTTCTCGCCGTAGGAAAGCACGTTGAAGGCCGGTCGCGGCGTCACCACCACAATGAGCTGCACGCCGTTCTCGCGGCAGAGGTCGCAGATGTCCTGGATCCAGTCGAGGCCCTGCTGGCTGAAGTCAGCCGGACCATCCCCCGCCGCCGAGAGGTGGTCCTGCGCCATGGAGTAGTCGAGGACGCCGTCGTAGTTGCCGTAGCCGCGGCCGTAGTAGGTCCAGCCGTCCATGACGCGCTCGGCGGCCTGGACGGAGGTCGTGTCGCCCAGGCGGTCGCGGAGGTTGGTCGCGATGTGCTCGGCGTCCAGCTCCACGTGGTTGTATCCCCACGGGAAGAGCGCGCTGATGGAGTCCGGGCCGTCGAAGAACGACGCGCTGGTGAGGAGCCCCCAGTAGTCCGCGACGGCCTGGGGCAGGGGCTCGCCCTCCATCTTGGCGCGGGCGAAGGCAACGTGCGAGCCCGGCCAGTTGACCGTCGAGATCGACTCGTAGTCCACGGCGAGAATGACGCGGCGCACGTTGTGGTCGCGAATCGCCTGCCGGGCGGCGGCACAGGAGTCGTCCAGCTCCTGGGCGGGCGTGGCCATGTTGAAGGTGCTGGTGCCCAGCGCGGCGTCGAGGACCTGCGGGTCGAAGGAGCGCTGGCCGGTCGAGGAGCCCACCACGACGGTGTCGATGCCCTCCCCCGCCGCCGCGCGGTACTCGTCCCACATCACGTTCGCGAGCGAGCCGTAGAGCTCGAAGCCGAGGTTGATGAGGACGTTCGCGGCAACGATGAGCAGGGCGATAACGACGACCTCGATGGCGCGGCGGCGCCCGTGGCGCGGGGCACGGGGCGTGCGCCGCGCTGGGGCGCCGGCGGGCACGGCCTTCTCGGGCGCGCTAGTGCTTTCGGGCGTCCGGGCGCTTTCGGGGGTCTCAGCGCTTTCGGGGGTCCTGACCTCCTCGGAGCCCCTGGCCTTCTCGGGCTTATCGGCTTTCTCGGGCTTATCGGCTTTCTCGCTAGAAGTTCGCATACATGAACCCCCCGGCAACGTTCTGGGTGAGGAAGCTCGCGATGACGATGAGGCCAAGGACGAGGAAGTAGAGGGCGGCGCGCGCGACGCAGTTCCAGCCGAGGATGCGCTCGGACACGTCCACGCCGCGCTCCTGCGCGAGGCTCACCGCGAAGACGATGGCGCAGGCAAGTGCAGCGAACACGAGGAACTGCAGGTTGAGCGTGGTAATACCGTCCTCGTGCAGCGTGACGAGAAAGACCTCGGGATTGTAGTTCGTGAACGTGTTGCGCAGGCAGAGCAGGCTGTCGCCGAAGTCGTAGATGCGGTCGAAGTACCAGCCGAGGTTGACCACGAGGAAGGTGCGGAGGACGCAGAACGCGCGGCGGGCGCGCGAGCCCGTGTCCACGCGCAGCGCGGCGTTCGCGCGGCGGAAGGCCGGGGCGAGCAGGTCCGCCAGCGCGATCACCAGGCCGTTGTAGAGGCCCCAGGCGACGTAGTGGGGCTCCGCCCCGTGCCAGAGGCCGACGATCAGGAACACCAGGACGTTGGCCGCGCAGGCGGGAAGGGTCCTTCCCAGGTGCTCGCCCAGGCGCGAGGCGCGGGCGCCGAGGGCCCTCATCGGGCGCGAGACCGCGAACGGGAAGAACACGTAGTCGCGCATCCAGGCGCCGAGCGTCACGTGCCAGCGGCGCCAGAAGTCGGCGAGCGAGACCGAGAAGTACGGGCGGCGGAAGTTCTCTGCCATGCGCACGCCGAAGAGCGAGGAGGCCGCCT
>FPKD01000002.1 GCA_900119625.1 Olsenella sp. kh2p3 | reverse complement strand
CACCTACACGCTCTACGTGGACGTCGTGAGCCCCGACGGCACGAGGGAGACCAAGTCCACCACCGTCGAGGTGAAGGACGGCCATGTCTACAACGGAGTCACCGTCACCACCGCATCGCCCACTGTCGGCAGCCCTGTGACCTTCTCGGCAAACGTTTCGGGCGCTACCGCCGGCCTCACGTACAACTACGTCTGGCAGCTCGACGGCTCCTGGGCCAAGGGCGAGTGGGGCTCCACGGTCCTCTCGACGGGCTCCGACACCAGCGAGACCTCCGGCTCGTTCACGCCCGCCAAGGCGGGCACCTACACGCTCTACGTGGACGTCGTGAGCCCCGACGGCACAAGGGAGACCAAGTCGACAACCGTCGAGGTGGCAGCGGCAAGTACCGCCCATGCCTACAGTGGCGTCAAGGTCAAGACAACGGCACCCGCCAGGGGATACCCCGTCACCTTCTCTGCAAACGTGTCCGGTGATACCTCCGGCCTCACGTACAACTACGTCTGGTCCTACGAGGGCTCCTGGGCGAAGGGAGACTGGGGCTCCACGGTCCTCTCGACGGGCTCCGACACCAGCGAGACCTCCGGCTCGTTCACACCCGAGAAGACGGGCACCTACACGCTCTACGTGGATGTCGTGAGTCCCGATGGCACGAGTGAGACCAAGTCCACCACCGTCGAGGTCGTTGAGCCCACGCCCATCCTGGGAGATCCTCAGGTGACGAAAGCCCAGCTCGTGAGCGACCTCAAGGCTGGCCTCAAGGCGCGCAACGCCACGTTCCCATCGGATGTGTACACCGCGTATGGCGCCTCGACGGTTGAGGAGTTCATCGACAAGCTCTGGGCCGCCGCCGTTGCCGAGGGCGTTCGTCCGGAGGTTGTCTACGCGCAGGCCATGGTCGAGACAGGCTATCTCCAGTTTGGCGGGGACGTTAAGATCGAGCAGTGCAACTTCTGCGGGCTTGGCGCTACGGGTTCTGGCAATTCCGGCGCGGACTTCAGCTCATATGGCTCTGATGCCATCTACATTGGATTCCTCGCACAGGCGCAGCACCTCCGTGCCTACGCTGGGTACGCGCCTCTCTCCTCAAAGACCTATGATCCGCGCTACGGTACATGGCTCTTTGGCAGGTCTTATACCGTCGAGGGCCTAAGTGGCACGTGGGCAACCGACACGTCCTATGCCAACAGCATCAAGGCGGTTCTGAACAACCTGTAGGTAGTTGGACTCTCCATAACAACAAGGTCCGGCTTCGCAAGCGTGGAGCCGGACCTCTTCGTTCTCGTATTCGCAGACATCAGCTAGTGATCTGGCTCGTCCTCAATCGAGCGAAGCATCCCGTAGTACACGTCATCGTGCGTCATGAGCCCCAGGATGGTCATGAACTCCCTTGCCACGGGGAAGATCTCGGCGTCAAGCGATGCCCGCATGCCTTCGAAGAAGACGTCGGACACCTCCTCGGTGGGTGCAATGGCAATGTCTCTCGCTGCAAGCGCCGCGCGAACCTGATCCTCGGAGAGGGGCTCACTAGAGGTTGCAGCCCCCTGAAGCTGAAGGACAATTGCCGAGAGCTGCGAGGCCATCTGGGTTGCCACCCCAGGCATGAACGAGAGGGCGCGCTGGTAGCAGGCTCGTGCGGCACGTATATCCTGGCGGTTCCACTCGTAGCTCGCCATACGGAAGTAACCCAGCCCAACTCCTTCTGGGTCGTGCGCAAGCTCAAGGAGGTGTCTCACCTCAACCATTGCATCATCTGTGCGACCCTCGGCGTCAAGGCATTGTGCAAGCTGCAGCCTTGAGTGGATGCCCATGGGAGCTATCTCTACCGCTCGCCGTGCCCGCTCCGTGGCCATTGACATCTGGCCTTGTGCAAGCGCCGCCACCGAGACGACAAGCTGTGCCTCAAGGTAGGCATCGGGCGCAAGCCGCGTCTCGTGGATACCGTCCCAGAGCAGGCGGTTGTAGAGAACGCGGTCCACATAGCTGCCAAACGCACGCCATTCTACCGTGGCGTCGTCCTCAAAGGCATGCCCTTCCTCAAGAGGCTTGAGAGCGTCGAGGGTCGTCGAGAGTGCGCTGGAGGCATCCTTGTGCGAGAGCTGTTCCTTGGCCCTCTCAACTGCTGCGGTGAGCGTGTCTCCGTTGACGAACTCGTCTTGAATCGCCTGCGGGTCATCCTCCGCAAGTGTTCCGTCGATGAGCTTTCCGACGCAACGGCGTGCCGCATCTTTTACGGTCGTGTCCTCGTCGCTGCCGGCTAGCTCCATGATGGCGCGTACGTTCTCCTCGGTTGAGGAGGAGAGACGGCGCGCAATCTGAGACGCAACCTCAACCCTCTTGCTCTCCTCCACAATCCCAAGCTGGCTCACTTGCTTGGCTCCAAGCGCCTTTGCAAAAGGGTCCGCAAGGACGCGCTGTGAGAGCTCGACAGAGTCGTAGCGGCGTGCGGGGCAGAAGCGCTCGCTCTCAAGCGAGAAACTTTGCCTCACGGGCGAGAGCTGGCCGTCCTGCTCTGCGATTGTGGCGTCAAAGCTCTGGTAGGACTGCACAGGGTCAAAGCTTCCCGTGAGGGGAATCCTCGAGAAGCCATCGCGGTCAAAGCACACGGAGTAGTAGCAGTCATGGGAGCTTGGCGTATCTATAGTGCCAGCGACCCATACCCTCTGGATGCATGGGCTGCAGCGAAATGCGCACGCTGCCAGAAGAATGCCAATCCGCAGGTTGTAATCGGTGGCGGCGCGGCGGCGCATCTCAGGCGTTGCCGGCACTATGCCCATGCCGTCCACCCACACGTGGGCAGGCATGATGGATGGCGGCGTGAGATCCACGACAAGGGCAACGTCACCGTCTGCCACGTTAGTGCGGAAGCTCGCCTGGAGGCGATAGGGCACCTGGAAGTGCTCGATGCCCGTGGAGATGCCCTTGCGCACCGCCCATTCGCCGTTGGGACGCTCTTCCTCGCGGGTGGGCAAGCCATCGGCAATGGTGGGGATCTGCGAGGTCACGGACGCGGCAACGCGCTGCCTAAACCTTACAAGCTCGCCAGTGGGCACGTCATCCGCGTTCTCGAAGAATGCCGACGCGAGAAGGGCTGCATTGAGTGCCGCCTCTATGCGCAGCACCCTGAGCTTTGCCGCATAGCTTAGCTCGGGGTCGTTGACCCTAAGGTAGAAGAGGCGTGACGTGTGCGGGCGAACTGCGCTCACCGAAGGCATGGCAACGTCTGGGGCAAGAAGTCCCGCGTCGTCCAATGCATCGGCGAGAAACACCTCGAGGTTCGAAGGTGGGAGCGCGCCATCACTGGCAGAGGCGGGAACTATGATGGACCCCGTGTCCCCACTCCGGGCGTCCCGCTGGCGCGAGCGAATGTCTGCCACAACGAGTCCCAGGTCAGACAGGGGGTCGTCCGAGGTCATAAGCCGCTGAGAAAGCACGTCGATGTCTAGGGTGGAGGTGACGCGCGACCGTGCCGCGTCCACGGCCGCCGCAAAGCGTGCTCCAAGGCTCTGATTTGCATCCGGGGTATCGGAGCCTCCTGCATGCAAAGACGCCTCGTCTGTGGGGGCAGGCTGCCTACCAAAGGCATGCGACAGCGCCTGTGTGAAGTCGCGTGCCCAGTGCGGCCAGCGCTCGTCGTCTGTCTCCTCCATGGGGCACCTCCTCATCGCATGCGAACCGGCGTTTCCGGTTGCCTCCTGAGTTCACCTTATACCCATGAGGCAGAAAAGGCACCCCAGAGACCGGGCTGGCCCCTGGGGTGCATTATTGCGCTCCTATGCCTGGTGCTTTGCGACGCTCCCCAGAATGGGCCTAATGAAGAGGCCACTTCTCAGCTTTGGCTCGAACCAGGTGGACTTGGGAGGCATGATCCCCTCCTCGTCAGCCACGGCCATCATGTCCGCTACCGGCGTTGCCCTCAGCGCAAAGGCAAGGCCGCCCTCGCCCACAAGCGGCTCGAGGGCACCGGCGTCCGCCTGGCCGCCCACGAAGCGTATGCGCGCGTCGCGGCCAGGGTCGGTGATGCCCAGGATGGGACCTAGGACCTGGTCCTGGAGAACTGAGACGTCAAGCTTCCCTACGGCCGTCTGGGGGACGTCGCCCTGCCAAGCAAGTTCGCGCCATGCGCCGTTGAGGAAGAGCCCGTAGTGGAGAGCTTCTGTGGGGCGTACGGGGCCTTCGACGGGCTCGCCCACGGCAAAGCCCCTCTCGACGAGACGCGCAAGAAGTTCGTCGGGCGCGAAACCAGCGGTGTCTGCCACCACGCGGTCGTAGGGGAGGGTCATGAGCTGGCTTTCTGGGAAGAGAACGGCCAGAAGATAATCACAGGGCTCGGTGCCGGGGGCGCCCATTGTGTCACCGTGTGCCTCGCGGAGCGACTTGCGCACGCGCGCGGCCGCAGCCGCGCGGTGGTGGCCATCGGCGATGTAGGCGCGCGGGACAAGCGCGAGCATCGTACGCAGGGCGTCAACGGCTGCGGGCCGGTTGACGCGCCACACGGTCTCACGCAGGCCCTCGGCGTCCGTGAAGTCATAGAGGGGGGTTGCCGTTGTGGCGGCGGTAACGATGGTCGAGAGCGTAGGATCGTCGCGGTAGGCGAGAAGAACGGGACCGGTCTGGCAGCCGGTGGTGGCTATGTGGTCTGCGCGGTCCTTCTCGTCAACCGGACGCGTGAACTCGTGGCGGCGGATGGTACCAGACTCGTAGTCGTCTATTGAGAAGGCCGCCACGATTCCCGTCTGCTCGTGACCGTTGCCACTCAGGCGGTACAGGTAGTAGCAAGGGTCCCCATCACGCACGAGGGTGCCGTCGGCCACGCGGTCGGCAAGGAGGTTCGCTGCCTTCTCATAGACGTCTGAGGCGTGCATGTCGTGGGAGGGGTCAAACGCGGTCTCGGGGCGGTCGATGGCAAGGAACGAGTGCGGGCGCTTGGCCACGGCCTCGCGTGCCTCCTCCCTCGTGAAGACGTCATAGGGCAGTGACGCGAAGTCTTGGGCCTTCTCGGGCTGTGGCCTGTAGCATACGAACGGCTCTGCGCGCATGTCGCTCCTTCGTTGCGGTCTTGATACGGTTGGGAGTCCTGCCGGCCCCCACAAGCAGATTCTAACGCGCGCATCCCATGAGTTCGGGTACCGTAGACGCTTGGAAACCCGTATGTGACAGCAGGGGGATGGCGCCAATGAAATCTGAGAAATTCGTCCGCGGAATGGATGTGCGCGGCCGCAGGCTCGTGGTCTTTGACTTCGACGGCACACTCTCCGACACCATTGAGGGCATCATCTCAACGGCTCGCACGGTCCTTCGCAAACACGGCCTTACCGACGAGGATATGGGAGACCTCAGGCGCATTGTGGGTCCTCCCTTCCCCGAGGCCTTCTCGATGGTCTATGGCTTCTCTAAGGAGGAGGCTGCCCAGATCACCGAGGAGTACCGTGCCATCTACAACACGCTGGGTGCCGAAGCGTTCCCGGCCATCCCGGGCATGGCAGAGCTTGCCGATTCCCTCCATGCCGCAGGGAAGGTGCTTGGCGTTGCCTCGTCAAAGCGCGCTGCCCTTCTCGAGCGCGGCATGCGCGAGTCTGGCCTTGCGCCCCACTTTGATGTCTACCTGGGAAAGCTCGATGACGGCACCGATACCAAGCCGCAGACCATACGCCGGGTGATGGATCGTACTGGCCTAGGGCCAAAGGACGCGGTGATGGTGGGCGATAGGTTCTACGACGTTGACGCGGCAACGGAGGTTGGCATTCCCTGCGTAGGAGTGCACTACGCGCATACCTGCGAGGTGGCAGAGCTCTGGGATACGGGGGCCGTTGCCGTTGCCGAGACCGTCGATGAGCTTGGGCGCATACTTCTGGGGTGAGGTCCCGGGCGCCCGCCGAATTTTGTGTTCCCAGCGCAACCTGCCAGCAGATGTGGGGTAGAACAGAGAGCATCACGGCCGCGGGACAAGGAGTCCCGCCTCTGAAGGGAGACATCATGGCAGACTTCGACATCACGGACCCCTTCCGCAAGATTTTCCTGGCTAGCGTTGGCGCGGTTGCAACCACGGCAGAGAAGTCTCAAGAGGTCATTGATGGCTTCGTCAAGAAGGGCGAGCTTACGGTTGCCCAGGGTAAGGCCATCAACGAGGAACTCACCCGCAAGGCAAAGGAGGTTGTCGGCGACACGTCCGACGCAGCCCTGCGCGCCAAGATGGAGGCAATGACCCCCGAGGAGCGCGCCGAGTTCGCCAAGAAGGTCGCCTCCATGGCATCCGACATCGACGCGGACGTCGTTGAGCCGGATTCCGTTGAGGATGCCCCAGCAGACGATGGTGACGCCAAGGAGTAGAACCTGTGCCCGAGGTTCACGACACAAGCGATGCCACAAAGGGGAGCTCGCCACACACTAGTGACGAGCTCCTTGACGCCTGGTACAAGAGCGTGAGCGAGGACGGCTTCGAGGATGACGACGCCCAGACCATAGGCCTCTTTGGCGGGCGCAGCAAGACTGCCGATGGCTACGAGTCATCGAGAAGCTCTCGCCTCAAGCGCGTACGCGAAGTCCTCACGATTGTGCGTCGCTATGACATCTTCCATGGCCTCACGCCAAAGAGTCTGCGTCACATGCTCGAGGAGCTTGGCCCCACCTTCGTGAAGGCGGGACAGATTCTCTCCATGCGCTCGGAGATACTGCCCGAGAGTTTCTGTCGAGAGCTTACCAAGCTCCGCTCGGATGTCGAGCCCATGGACCGCGACATGGTTCTCCAGGCGCTGCGAGACGAGTACGACACTCCCATCGAGGACATCTTCGACGCCATCGACGATGTTCCTTTGGGCTCCGCCTCCGTGGCCCAGGTGCACAAGGCACGTCTCGTCACGGGCGAGATGGTCGCCATCAAGGTGCAGCGACCACACGTCCAGGAGACCATGGCGCAGGACATCGCCATCATGCGCTCGCTCGTGGGGTTCATGGACCGTTTCATGTCGGGGAGCCAGTTCCTGGACATGCAGTCGGTAGTGGACGAGCTTTGGCAGTCCTTCCGCGACGAGACAGACTTCCTTGTGGAAGCCAGAAACCTCGAGGAGTTTAGGCGCAACAACGCGGACTGCAAGTTTGTCGACTGCCCCAAGCCCTATCCCAAGCTCTGCACCAAGCACGTCGTGGTCATGGACTACATCGAGGGCATTCCCATCGACAAGACGGCAAAGCTGGTCGCTGCCGGCTACGACCTCGAGGAGATAGGCACCAAGCTCGTCGACAACTACACGCGCCAGATGATCGATGACGGCTTCTTCCACGCGGACCCCCATCCCGGCAACCTCATCGTCCGCGGCGGGCAGATCGTCTACATCGACCTGGGAATCATGGGGCGTCTCTCCTCGCATGACCGCAAGGCCATGTCGGACATGGTGAAGGCCGTCGCACTGAGGGACTCTGCCGGGCTAGCCGACGGTCTCCTGCGCTTCTCGATATCCGACACTTCCGCCGTCGACCACGCGCACCTCCTGGACGATCTCGACATGATTATTGCCGACTACGGCGAGGCTGACCTCTCAGACCTTGACGTTGGCTCCTTCGTGAACTCTCTCATCTCTATGGCGAGAAAGAACGGCGTCGAGCTTCCCGGCACGGTCACCATGCTGGCACGCTCCCTCGTGACGCTCGAGGGCGTGGTCGACGAGTTTCTCCCTGGTGTCTCGATCATCGAGATCATCACTGCCCACATCAAGGCTCACACCACGCCAGAGGACCTCATCAAGCACGAGGTCAAGGGCTTCGCGCGCGAGGGAACGCGCGCCGCGCATGGACTTCTCGGCGCGGCCTCGCAGGCGGACCTTGCCATGAAGATGCTCACCCGCGGCCAGCTGCGGCTTAACCTGGACGTGGCGGGAACAGAGGACCCCATCAACGACTTTGCCCACATTGCCAACAGGCTCTCGATGAGCGTGATGGTGGCAGGCCTCTTCATTGGCTCGTCGGTGGTCTACTACGCACGCATCCAGCCCGTTATCTTTGGCATTCCCATCATCGGCTTCGTTGGCTACCTTGCTGCCCTCATCCTGGGCATATGGGTTGCCCGCAGCATCATCAAGGACGACCGTCGCCGCAGGCGATGAGACAAAGGGAGTTTCCCTTTGTCTCATCGCGGGTGCTAGCGCACTGCGGGAAGCGTTGGCGCACCGTTAACCGCAAGGTCGATGACGCGATAGGCGCCGTCGTAGATGCCGGCCTGGGCGGCGTCCTCGATGCGGTCGCACATGAAGCCGAGAAGTCCGCGCTCGCGCTGGAACGAGTCGATCATCGAGAGCACCTCTGCGGTGTCGTCCATTTCGTAGGTGCCGTCGCCAACCTCCGCGGCGCGGATGGCGCCCCAGGCCTCGTGGCCGCCCACGCGGTGAATCATGAGCTTGGGCACGGGGTAGAACGAGAACTCGCTCGGCTTGGTAACCAGCACGTCCGAGCAGCGCATGAGCAGGTTGGACGAGTAGACCGCCGTGAAGATGTCCTTGTCGCAGAAGGCATGCACGCCGCTCACGTCACCGTCGAGCGCCGCCGCGGCGAACCGCGCGACCTCGTCGATACCCTCGAAGTGGGGGAGTGCCTCGCTGCGAAGGCCGTCCACGCTCCTAAGCAGTGCGTCCCACACCTTCCTGTGATCTCCCACGTTGACAAAGACCACGGCCTCTCCGCGCCTCACATAGGGGAGGAGGTGCTCCACGATTGCCGCAAAGAGCTCCTGCTGCGCGCCTGCGCCGCCAACGGAGAGCAGGTAGCGCACGGGTCCGCCTCCCATGACGCGGTTTCTGCGTCGCGCGCAGTCTTTGGGGATGTTGGAGACAAGTTCATGGTCAACGTAGTGGCCGGTGTAGTAGATGGACCCCTCGGGCATGGGCTTGAGCTGGCGTGCAGGGTCCATGCCGCGAAGCTGGTGATACCCCAAGTAGGCGCTGGGCGTCTGGACGGTGTGGATTGAGCCCTCCGCAAGGTGGAGCGCCATGGGCCAGTTGTCGGGGATGGCGTTTACCACATGAGTCATGCCTGCGTGCACTGCTGCCTGCGAGGGCCAGACGTGCGTCCCCACGTAGGGGATGTCCTTGTCGATGTCGTGGAAGAGGGGTACGCAGAGCTCGGCGTTCTTTTGGTCCGCCGCGTTGTACGAGAGCTTACGGAAGCCCTCCGAGTTGAGCGGCTCCCACACGAGCTTGTTGAAGGCCCCCACGCGCTGAGAGATTCTTGACCCCTTGGAGTAGAGGTCGTTCTGGTAGCGGATGACCTTGGACCCCGTAGCGTCCTTGAAGGAGGCCAGGTCTAGCCAGTAGGGCGTGTAGCCCATGGCATGTGCTGCCGATGCCATGGCCATCGAGATGCGATAGTGCCCAAAGCCCATGCGGATGTTTCCCACTATGACCGGCGCGCCGTTTGCGCCCTCTACGGTGCGATTGGTGGTAGGTGGCTTGGGGGCCTGTGCGGCGTCTGCGCGGATGTCGAGAGGCGTGCCGTCGGGCGAGATGACGAGGTTCCTCACGCCAAGCATGTCTCCGATTACGGGCGTGGGAGCTGCCGAGAGGTGATAGACGGTCTTGGAGTCGTCGCCAAAGCGGCGAAGGTAGCGCTCCTTCGATTGGACCGCCTTCTGGTACGTTGCATCGTCCTGCTCGTTGCCAAAGGCGCTTCTCGCCTGGTCTGTCGACGCTTCCATCGAATCCTCCTTGACCCTGTGTGGACAGAGGTGATAGCCTCGCTATCAAGTTGATAGTAAGACTATCACCCACGGGAACGGAGCGTCAAGGATGGCACAGGGTGACTCAACGGCGGGTCTTGCACCTGCGGTGTGGCAGGAGAGGAGCCTCACGGGCGACGTGCGCATGGACCGCGCCGTCGAGTGCGCGGCCGGCCTCTTCCTTAAGCGGCGCATCGCGGATGCGCGCATGACCGACGTCGCAGAGGCGGCGGGCGTTGGCGTGGCCACGCTCTACCGGCGTTTCTCGACCAAGACTCGCCTCGCGCTTGCTGCGGGCACGTTCCTGTGGCGGCGCTTCAACGAGCGCATTGTGGCGCTTGTCGAGTCGGACGCGTTTCTCGGCATGAGTGGTGCGGACAGACTCGAGCGGATGCTCCGCCTCTATGCCGAGGGCTACGTGGAGAACGCCGGCTTTGTGCTCTTCATCGACGACCTCGACGGGCTTCTCGTCACCGAGGGGGCGCCGCTTGACGCGGTTGTCGCCTACGGGCGCGAGGTGGACTCGTTCTACCTCATCTTTGCCGACGCGTACCAGCTGGGACTCCAGGATGGCTCCGTTGCGCGCGAGGTGGACTTTCCGGTCTTCTACAGGAGCGTTGCCCATGCGCTCATGGGCGTGGCGCAGAAGCTCGCGCGCGGCGAGGTCATCCCCTCGGATGACTTCTCCGCGGGGGCTCAGGAGCTTGAGTGCATCGTTGACATGGCAGTACGTGCATTGAGATGAGACAAAGGGAAACTCCCTTTGTCTCATGGCGAGAGGGGAGCAAGGATGGCGGGGGAGAAGGCTTCGGGGACCAGGCTTGCGGACAAGCGGGTCATCAGACTCTTTGCGATAGGACAGCTGGGATGGGCGATACTCTCGGGCATCGTCAGCAACTGGCTCGTCTACTTCTACATGCCCTCCGACACCATGCTCTCGCGTGGCATGGCGGTCTTCATCACCCAGGGAGCCGTGTTTGCGGGCCTCACGGTCATCGGCATCATCACGGGGTGCGGCAGGCTCCTCGACGGCTTTATCGACCCCTTTATTGCCTCGCAGTCTGACAGGCTGAAAAGCCCTCTTGGTCGCCGGATCCCGTTCATGCGCGGTGCCGCCATCCCCTTTGGCGTGATGACGGTCCTCGTCTTCGTGCTACCGGGGACTGGTAGCCAGACTCTGAACAACGTGCTGCTCTTCTGCTGCCTCATGCTCTTCTACATAACGCTTTCGCTCTACTGCACGCCCTTCAATGCGCTTATCCCCGAGCTGGGCCGCACGCAGGAGCTGAGAATTGATCTCTCCACGCACATCTCGGTCACCTACTTTCTGGGAACGGCGCTTGCGTACCTCGTGACCACGGTGGCTGCCTACCTCGAGCCTACCATGGGGATTGCCGGCGCCTTTAGAATCACGGTTGCCGTGCTTGCCGCCGTTGCCGTGGCGTGCATGCTCGTCCCCGCGTTCGGCATCGACGAGAACCTCTACGCTCAGGCCGAGCCCTCCTCCACGCCCATGTTCCAGTCCGTTGCCAAGACGTTCAAGAACCACGACTTCCAGGTCTTCGAACTCTCAGATGTGCTCTATTGGGTTGCCATTACCATGTTCCAGACCGGCATGACCTACTACATCACCGAGCTCATGGGCCTGCCAGACTCGCTTTCGTTTGTATTCTTCGCCGCGATGACGCTCATCTCGCTGCTGTTCTATGCTCCCGTGAACATGCTGGCCAAGCGCCACGGTAAGAAGCGCATTGTCGCGTTTGGCTTTTTCTTCTTCTGCGCGGCGTTTGCCGTCACCTCGGTGTGCGGCATGTTTGGCATCCCGGGCATGGTATGGGGCATGCTCGTGGCGGTGCTCGCTGCCGTGCCCATGGCCATCCTGGGCATCCTTCCCCAGGCGGTGCTCGCCGACATTGCCGAGAGCGATGCTATCGAGACCGGCGAGAGGCGCGAGGGCATGTTCTACGCCGCGCGTACCTTCTCGATGACGCTTGGACAAACGCTTGCGATGATCCTCTTCACCTCTATCTCCATCCTCGGGGAGAATGGCATGGGCTACCGCGCCACGGCTGTTGTGGCAACCGTGTTCTGCCTCATTGGCGGCCTGGTCTTCACACGCTACAACGAGCGGCGCGTCCTTGGGACCATCGGCGGCGCCTCTGGCGAGGCCAGGGGAGGCGACAGGGCGTGACGGCGCTTCTCGGCGAACCTACCTTCTGTGTGTGCTGGCACGTGGCGTCTGACCAGGGGCGCGTTGCCCACGTACAGCCGTCTGGCCTGGTGACGGGTGCGGATGCGGCAACGCTCGGTATCTCACTTGTGCGCGACGGGGAGTGCTGGCGGCTGTGCGCGGAGCCCCGGCGTGAGGTTGTGATCGACGCCGTGGAGGCAACGCTGCCCGCTGCGCTGGGTGAGGCAACGGCGCTCTACCTGAACGGCTACAACTCCTGGACAGACTCCGTGGAGCGCAGTCCGCGCGACCGCATGCGCAACTTCTCCGTGCCACGCGTGGCCATACGCCATTGGGTGCTTGACGCCTCGGGCGACTACCGCTTTGTGGAGGAGGACGAGAGACCCGGTCACCAGCATGGCTTTACCTATGGCTACCTGCGGCGGGATGGCGAGGTTGCCCTGGTGGGCTCGCTTGGAGAGGACACGGGGATGACGCTCATCCGCGAGGACCTGCCCGCAGAGGCGCTCCTTGTGAGCAAGGAGCCGCCAGCAGTTCCTGTGAAGGCGAGCGAGAGGTGCTGCCTCTTGGGGCTTGCCGTGGTTCGCGCAGAGAGCGTCGATGATGCGGCTGCGCGCTGGCTTGCGCTCTGTGGCATCGCTGCTCCGCCCTGCTCGCCGCTTGTGGGTTATACCAGCTGGTACCGGCACTACACGAACATATCGGAGCAGTGCCTGCTGCACGACTTGGATGCGCTTGCGAACTGCCTTGAGGACTACGACCTGGGTACGCGCCGCCCAACCTTCCAGATGGATGACGGCTACACGCGTGTGGGCGACTGGCTGCATCCAGATGGCGAGAAGTTCCCGCATGGCCTCTCGCCGGTGGCCGCTGCCGCTCGTGAGCGCGGGCTCATGCCGGGCATCTGGGTTGCGCCCTTCGTGTGCGAGCACGAGTCCCGGCTCTTCTCGGCGCATCCGGACTGGCTACTTCGTGACGAGAGGGGCGAGCTTGTGGTGACCGGCTCGCACTGGTCCGGCCACGTTGCGCTCGATACGCTGAATCCTGAGGTGCGTGACTACGTGGCACGCGTCATGGCAACGCTCACCGGCGAGTGGGGATTCTCGCTTCTCAAGTGCGACTTCCTCTATGCGGCGTGCATGCTCCCTCATAGCGGTATGAACCGAGGTCAGCTCATGGCCGACGCTATCGACCTCCTGCGCCAGAGCGCGGCGCCTGGCACGTGGTTTGACCTGTGCGGCGTTCCCATCGGCTCTGCCCTAGGGCGCACGGAGTTCTGTCGCATTGGCTGCGACGTGGGCCTGGACTGGGACGGTGCCGTCTACATGCGCGGCACCGGTCGCGAGCGCGTGAGCACCAAGAACAGCCTTGCCAACACGCGAGGGCGCGCGCATCTCGACGGCAGGGCGTTTAGGTGCGATCCGGACGTCTTCTTCCTGCGGTCAGACGTTCGCCTAACCGAGGAACAGCGCACTGAGCTCCTTGAGGCAGACTCTACGCTAGGCGGGGTGCTCTTTACCTCGGACGACATGTCGCTTTGGGACACCGACCAACGCGCTCTCTTCTCGCGCGCGTTGGGATGAGACAAAGGGAGTTTCCCTTTGTCTCATCCCAGGACGTTTGCCATGATGTCGTGCGTGAGCTCGTAGACGCCGGGCATCTTGGACTCGCGCGGCCCCGCCACGTTGAGCGTCAGGGCGTTTGCCCCCAGCGAACGGAGCCACGCCAGCGCCTCCGTCGCGGTCTCGCTTACGTTGGAGCCCTCCAGAACAAGCACCGGACGACCCATGCGCTCGGCGAAGATGGCGGTCATCTCCGTTCCGCTTCTGGGCTCGAGCCCACCGGGGGAGACGATGAGCGTTGCGTGGCTGTCGCGCACGTTCCACGCCGTCCGCTCGACGTAGCCTTGGCCGGGTCCTTCGCGGAGCTCGGGGTACAGGGCGAGAAGGCCTGGCGGCTTGGGCAGGTCCTCGGCAAGGCCCCCGGGCGGGCACCAGCCGCAGATGGGCACGTTATGCTCGCGCGCGGCATCAAGTCCGCCACGGTCCGCGCCGGTCTGCCCGCCGGACCGCACGAGCGCGATGAGCGGCAGGCGGTCGATGATGCCGGCCGCCTCCGACTGCTGGCGTGCGATGGTTCCGGCATCAGTGGGATCTGCGGCGAGTGAGGTTTCCCACTCCTGACGCGTGATGCTCTGTACGCGCTCCGTGTGGGTGGCGCCGAGGTGGTCGACGACTCCCTCGACGTGGTGGTGCGGGCGCAGTCCGGCCTTCTCCTGGACGCGGCGGCTGCCCTCGTTGCCCTCGAAGTAGCTCGCGCGCACGGCGGCGAGGTTCTCCACGAGGAAAGCGTAGCGCAGCACCTCTCGGACGGCCTCCGTCATGTAGCCGTGGCCCCACCAGGGACGGGCAATCCAGTAGCCAATCTCGGCCTCGTGTACGGGGAGGGGGTCTGCGGCATTTGCGGCCTGGTGGCGCAGGGCGATGGCGCCCACGGCCTCGTCCGCCAGCATTCCTTCTCGCCCACGCAGTGTGATTGCCCAGGAATCCGGTGCCATGAGAATGTCTTTTAGGACCGTCTTGCTCTCCTCGAGCGACGCGTGTGGGGCCCAGCCTGCCCGAAGACCAACCTCGGGGTCGCGCGCGTAGCGATAGACCGCCTCCGCGTCATCCAAGCGCCAGGGACGCATGACAAGGTGTGCCGTTGAGAGCGTGATAGGCCAGCGCATTGGTTCCTCCAGGAGTTGTGCTGCCGAATGTCCACCACCATAGCGCAGTTGACCCCAGCGGAGGGTGCCGGCCCGTCCGGAAGGTGCTGTTGAGAACAATTTGGACGTTTTAGCCCTTTGGAGCCAAGCAAAACGTCGATTTCCTTCTCAGCAGCACAACGCTACTTGGCTTTGACCGCTACTGACCGCGTGACCGGCTGGGACCATTCCGTGAGGCAGGAAGGACCCGTCACTGGTGGACCGCCCCACCGTTTGCCGCCTCAACGCGACGGTCGCAGCGCGTGAGGCAGACGGTCATGAGCGCCAGGAGCCCGGCTGCAACCACAGGTAGGAGAATCGGCGAGACCTTCTCAACAATAATGCCCATGAGCGGCGGAAACGCCATCGAGCCCACGTAGGCGCAGGCCATCTGCAGCCCCATGAGCGACTGCGCGTTCTGCGAGCCAAAGCGCACAGGCGTGAGCTGAATCATCTGCGGGTAGATGGGGGCGCAGCCCAGGCCGAGAAGTACGAGGCCCAGGCCGAGGCTCGCCTCTCCCGGTGAGACCATGAGCACGACAAGTCCAATGCCCATGATCGTCTCGCCTAGCCTGAGGAGCTGCTTGCCATCAAGGCGCAGGGTAAGCACGCCCGAGAGAAACCTCCCCACCGTTATGCCTGCATAGAAGAGGCTGGCGAGAAGGGCGGCCGCTTGTGCGGAAACGCCGTGCCCTAGCACAAGGAACGTCGAGGCCCACAGCCCGCATGCCGACTCGAGTGCGCAGTAGCAGAGAAACCCTGCCATCGCGAGCTTCACGCCGGGGAGGGCAAGAAGCTTGCGGCGCGTGGGGACGGTGTGCTTCCCGTCTTGGTCGGCCGCGTCGTTTTGGTCACGCCACAACGGGATGCTCAGGGTGATTGCCACCACGAGTGCCACTTGGAGAGCGCCTACGATGCGGTAACCTCCCGGCCAACCGGCGGAGCTGCCCATCTGCCACGACATGATTATGGGTCCGCCGGCGGCACCGAGTCCCCAGCAGCAGTGAAGCCAATTCATGTGGCGTGCGGCGTAGTGCGTTGCTACGTAGGCGTTAAGCGATGCGTCCACCGCTCCAGCACCCAGGCCATATGGAATAGCCCAAAGCGCGATCTGCCAGAACTCAGCTGAGGCCGAGAAGCCAAAGAGGGCTACCGCGGTGAGCGCCACCGAGAGCGCGGTGAGCTTGCCCGTCCCCAGCCGGCGCACGAGCTGCACGGTCAGCAGGCTCGAGACGATGGTCCCCAGGCAGATGATCATTGATATGACGCCCGCCAGCGAGACGTTGGCGCCAATGCTCACGTGCATGGTGGGCCAGGCTGCGCCAAGAAGACCGTCCGGTAGGCCTAGGCTCACAAAGGCCAGGTAGATGATGCCGAGAAGTGCGGTGGTCATATGATGTGGCTCCCGGATGCGTCGAGACCGCTGATGAGCCCATGCTAACGGCGAGCCGCCGGCTTCGCAAATCGGCAGTAGGGGCTGCGTTGCGCCGCGTGCGTGGTCCGTGGCGCCACAGCGAGGGTTTCCGCAAACCGCTCCACCACAACAAAGAGCCCCTCCGGCGCCGTGAGGCGTCGGAGGGGCAAGGGGCGAGGCAATCGCGGCACCCTGGGGTCGTAAGCGCCTACTCCAGCTCGAAAGCGCCCGTGTAGAGCTGGTAGTACGTGCCGTGCTTTGCGATGAGCTCGTCGTGCGTGCCGCGCTCGATGATGTGGCCGTGGTCAAGCACGATGATCACGTCGGAGTTGCGCACGGTTGAGAGCCTGTGCGCGATCACAAACGTGGTGCGTCCGTACATGAGGGCATCCATGCCACGCTGCACAATCTGTTCGGTGCGCGTGTCGATGGAAGACGTTGCCTCGTCCAGAATCATTACCGGCGGATCCGCAACTGCCGCGCGCGCAATGGAGAGGAGCTGACGCTGACCCTGCGAGAGCTGGGCCGCGTTGTCGGTGAGCATCGTGTCGTAGCCCTCCGGCAGGCGTCGGATGAAGCTGTCCGCGCCCGCGAGCTTTGCGGCGCCAATGCACTCCTCGTCGGTGGCATCCAGACGCCCGTACCGGATGTTGTCCATGACGGTGCCGGTAAAGAGGTTGGTGTCCTGAAGGACCATGCCAAGTGAGCGACGCAGGTCGTCCTTCTTGATCTTGTTGATGTTGATGCCGTCGTAGCGAATCTTGCCGTCGGCAATGTCATAGAAGCGGTTGAGAAGGTTGGTGATCGTCGTCTTGCCCGCGCCGGTCGCTCCGACAAACGCCACCTTCTGACCAGGCTTGGCGTAGAGCGAGATGCCATGGAGGACGGTGTGGTCGGGCGTGTAGCCAAAGTCCACGTCAAAGAGGCGCATGTCACCGGCAAGCGGTGTGTAGGTGACGGTGCCGTCGTGGTGGGGGTGCTTCCATGCCCAGCTCTCGGTGCGCTCGGGGCACTCCTCAAGCTCGCCTGCGGCGTTCTTGCGCACGTTGACCAGGGTGACGTAGCCCTCGTCCGTCTCGGGCTTCTCGTCGATGAGCGAGAAGATGCGCTCGGCGCCCGCAAGGCCCATAACCACGAAGTTAATCTGCTGGGAGACCTGGCCAATGGAGCCAGAGAAGCGCTTCGTGAGGTTGAGGAACGGCACCACGATGTCGATGGAGAGTGCGACGCCCGCGATGGAGGGGTTGTGCGTTCCCGCGGCGAGCATGGCGCAGCCAGCCAGTGCAACTACCACGTAGGAGAGGTTGCCCATGTTCATGAGGATGGGGCCAAGCGTGTTGCCATAGATGTTCGCTCGCTTGGAGGCATCGAAGAGCTCGTCGTTGACCTCGTCGAAGCCCTTCTCGGTGGCAGCCTCGTGCGTGAAGACCTTGATGACCTTCTGGCCGTTCATGGCTTCCTCGGCGAAGCCCTCCTCGGCAGCGAGCGCACACTGCTGGGCGAGGAAGAAGTGAGCCGAACGCCCACCCATTACACGGGTGATCACGACCATCAGGACGACCATCGCAAGTACCACGAGCGTCAGGGGCACCGAGTACCAGAGCATGATGACGAGAACCGAGATCATCGCCGTGAGCATGGTGATGAGGTTCGGCACGGCAACGCCAATGAGCTGGCGAAGGGTATCCACGTCGTTGGTGTAGTGCGACATGATGTCGCCGTGCTTGTGCGTGTCGAAGTAGCGGATGGGCAGGTCCTCCATGTGGTCGAACATCTGGTTGCGGACCTTCATGAGGGTGCCCTGGCAGATCACGGCCGTGAGCTGCGCCTGAGCGATGTTCGCGCCCAGGGCAACCACATAGCACCCAATGAGGCCCAAGACGATGTGCGTGATCTGGACCTGCGCCGCCCCCCAGTCTCCCGTGCCCACGAACTCCTGCACCACCGCGATTGCCTGCTGCATGAAGACAGAGGGCAGTGACGAGAGGATCGAGGCGGTGAGAATGCAGAGCACCTGCACGGTCACGTGAACGGGGTAGTAGTGGAAGGTGAGTGCCAGCGTGCGCCTGAGCGTCTCCCCGGGGTTTGCGGCGCCGTGGCCGCGGCCGGGGCCGTCGGTGCGCCTGGGCTCGGTTGCCTGCTCAGAAGGAGACTTCATTTCCTGGTCTTTCTCTTTACTCATTGTTCGCCTCCTTCTGGGGCTTGACGGCGTCCTTGGATATGGACTCCATGGCCTCGTCGTGCGACTGCTTGTTCTGCGTGGTGTACGTCTCGCGGTAGATGTCGTTGGTTCGCAGCAGCTCTGCGTGCGTGCCCACGGCGTCGATGTGCCCATCGCGCATGACCACGATGCGGTCAGCGTCCTCAACCGAGCTGGTGCGCTGGGCGATGATGACCTTGGTGGTCTCGGGGATGAAGCTCTTGAATCCCTCGCGGATGAGGCGGTCGGTCTTGGTGTCCACGGCGCTCGTTGAGTCGTCGAGAATCAAGATCTTGGGGTTCTTGAGCAGGGCGCGCGCAATGCAGAGACGCTGCTTCTGGCCGCCCGAGACGTTAGTTCCCCCCTGCTCGATGTAGGTGTCGTACTTCTTGGGGAACTGTTGGATAAACTCGTCTGCCTGCGCGAGCCTGCAGGCCTCGAGCATCTGCTCGTCGGTTGCGTTGGGGTTGCCCCAACGGAGGTTGTCCTTGATGGTGCCCGAGAAGAGGACGTTTCGCTGGAGCACGACCGCCACCTCGTTGCGGAGAGTGTCAAGGTCGTACTCGCGCACGTCTCGGCCGCCAACGCGCACGGTGCCCTTGGTTGCGTCGTAGAGACGGCAGATGAGCTGAACGAGCGTCGACTTCGAGGAGCCCGTGCCGCCGATGATGCCGATGACCTCGCCACTCTTGATGTGCAGGTCGATGTCGTCTAGCGCCATGCGGTCTGCCTTGGCCGAGTACTCAAAGCTCACGTGGTCGAAGTCGATGGAGCCGTCAGGGACCTCCACGACGGGGTTCTTGGGGTTCTTGAGGTCGGGCTCCTCGCGCAGGACCTGGCAGATGCGTCGCGCAGACTCGTCTGCCATCGTGATCATCACGAAGACCATCGAGAGCATCATGAGGCTGATGAGCATCGAGAAGCCATACGTGATGAGGGCGGAGAGCTGACCCACGCCCATGAGCTGACCCTGGCTGGAAACGATTGCCTGGGACCCAAAGAAGATGACGAAGGTGTAGATGACGTCGATTGCCAGCGTCATGAGGGGCTGGTTCCATGCCAGGATGCGCTCGACGTGAACAAAGTCGTGGTAGAGCGTGCCGGACGCCTCGTTGAATTTTTCCTTCTCGTGGTCCTCGCGGACGTAGGACTTCACCACGCGAATGCCCTGGACGTTCTCTTCCACAGAGTCATTCAGGCGGTCGTACTTCCTGAAGATGCGGCGGAAGATGGGCATCACGGTGAGCGAGATCTTGAAGATGCCCCAGCCAAGGACAAAGGCAACGATCACGTAGATTACGGCCATGGGACCGCCCGAGACAAACGCCATCACGATGGAGAAGATTGCCATGAGCGGGCAGCGGATCGCCATGCGGATGATCATCATGTACGCCTGTTGGACGTTGGTGACGTCGGTCGTGAGTCGGGTCACGAGCGAGCTCGTGGAGAACCGGTCAATGTTGGAGAACGAGAACCCCTGGATCTTGTGGAACACGTCGTGCCTGAGGTTCTTGGCAAGGCCCGTCGCCGCAATCGAGCAGGTGACGCCGGCTGCGGTTCCAAAGGCGAGCGAGGCGAGCGCCATGATGATGAGAATTGCCGCGTGCCCGGCGATTGCGGAGACGCCGCCCCCAAGCGCGAGGGCGTCGATGAGCTGTGCCGTCACGAATGGGATTGCGCACTCAAGCACAACCTCCCCGGTGACGAGAAACGGCGTCGCCCAGGCGGGCTTGCCAAACTCCCTCAGCGACCCAGCAAGCGTCGAGATGATCTCTCTGAGCCCGTACTGGGGAAGCGAGGATTGCTCGCCTGCATTCAATGTTTTTTCCAGCTTCTTGCGTATGCTCACTTTTCCACCGCCCTGTCTTTCTCCTCGATGTTCTGCCAGTGCTCCATGAGGCGGTCGAGCATGCCTAGGAGCTGGCCCTTCTCGTCCTCGGTGAGCACCGAGAGCGCCTCCGCCTCGAACTTTGCGTGCTTCTCGGCACATACCTTAGCCTCGGCCTGTCCGTTCTCAGTCAAGGTGACGTCAAGCTGGCGCTTGTCGCTCTCGGAACGCGTGCGGGTGATGAGGCCCTCGGACTCGAGTTTGGCGAGAACCTCGGAGACTGCGGCAGAGCTTATGGGCACGGTGTCCTGAAGCTCTCTCTGGCTTATGGTGCCGCCCTCGCGCAGGATGCGCTCGAGCATGCGCTGCTTGCCGCTGCGCCCTCCGGCGTGGAGGTGCAGGAAGTGCCCAAAGTAGCCCAGGTCCCTCATAATACGAGACTCCGCCGAGGCAGAGAGCTCCTTGGGCGGCCGGCACCTCCCGGGTTGCTGTGTTTCAGACGTAGCGATCTCTCCCTTATCTCTTACCACTTGATGTTGACGAGAGAAGATTAGGTACCTAACAAAAAAGTGTCAAGGTACTTAGCAAATTACCATATCTGGTAGACACAATCGCTCCGAACCGGTGCCAACCAAGGTGCCCTTACACAAATGCAGTACCGTCTACCTGCAGCGATACTGTGGCATTACAAATGCTCACACCAAATGTAAGGCAAATGTAATGTGCGGTCAGGGTGTCGTAATGCATTGCCAACGAGGCAGGGGAGAGCCAGACCAACCCATAGCATGCAAGTTGACAAGGCCCGCCGGGGGAATGGGACGGCGCGGTCACACACTCTGGAAGGAGAAACATGTCCGATAGTCTCTCTCGCCGTTCTTTCCTCTCGCTTGCAGGCGGCACTGCGGTTGCCCTCGCCGGCCTGGGCCTCGTTGGCTGCGGCGGGTCCAGCAGCTCCGACACGAGCTCCGACTCCACAGCCAAGGCCCTTTCCGGCACCGTGAACTGCTCCGGCGCCACCTCGTTCCAGCCGCTGGTTGAGGCCGCCGCCAAGAAGTTCGAGGACGAGAACCCCGACGTGACCATCGCCATCACCGGTGGCGGCTCTGGCCAGGGCCTTTCCGACGTCCGCGACGGCAAGGCGCAGATCGGCCGCTCCGACGTCTTTGCCGAGGAGAAGCTCGATGCCTCCGACGCCAAGGCTCTTACCGACAACACCGTGTGCGTGGTTGGCATGGGCCCCATCGTGAACTCCAACGTCGACGTTGACGACCTCACCACCGACCAGCTCAAGGGCATCTTCACCGGCAAGATCACCGACTGGTCCGAGGTCGGCGGCACCGCTGGCAAGATTCAGGTCATCGAGCGCAAGGCTGGCTCCGGCACCCGTGCCACCTTCGAGGCCGCCGTCCTCGGTGGCGAGTCCGCTCCCGCCGACTTTGCCCCCGTTGCCGAGGAGGACTCCTCGGGCACCGTTGTCGAGAAGATCCAGCAGACCGAGGGTGCCATCTCCTACCTGGCCTTCTCCTACTTCGACGACACCAAGTTCAAGGCCCTGAAGGTCGACGGCGTCGAGGCCAAGGCAGAGAACGTCTGCAACGGCTCCTTCAAGATCTGGGCGTACGAGCACATGTACACCAAGGACGCCGACGAGGTCACCCAGGCCTTCATCGACTACATGATGTCCGACGAGGTCCAGGGCAGCATGGTCGAGGAGCAGGGCTTCATCCCCGCCAACGACATGAAGGTCAAGAAGGACGCGTCGGGCACCATCACCAACGCGTAACTTCCGAGCAAAACCGTGGGGGCGTCCGTGCTTGGGTGCGGATGCCCCTTGTCTGTACAGGTAGAAAGGCTACTCATGGCTAAACGCCTCATGCCGAAGAAGCAGCTCGAGGGGGTGGGACTCACCCTCACCGGCGCGTGCGTGCTCCTTGTCGCTCTCGTCGTTATCACGCTCATCTTCATGGTCGCCCAGCAGGGCCTATCCGCCTTCTTTGTGGACGGCATCAACTTCTTCTCGTTCATCTCGGGCACCAGCTGGGTCCCCTCCGATGGCGTCTATGGAGCGCTCCCGCTGATCGTGACTTCCTTTGGCGTCATGCTCCTGGCAACGCTCTTCACGCTGCCCATCGCACTCGGTAGTGCCATCTTTGTCGTCGAGGTCCAGCCCGGGTTTGGCCGCCGCGTCTTCCAGCCGCTGGTCGAGCTCCTGATGGGCATCCCCTCGGTTGTCTACGGCCTCATCGGCCTTACGGTGGTCAACGCGGCGATGCGTGCAATCTTTGGCGATGCGGCGGGAACCGGCGCGGGCATCCTCTCCGGCGGCATCGTACTGGCCGTGATGATTCTCCCCACGGTTACCACGCTCTCCATCGATGGCCTTGCCGCCGTCCCCAACGAGTACCGCGAGGGCTCCTACGCCCTTGGATGCACCCGTTGGCAGACGGTCTGGCACGTGGTGCTCAGGAGCGCCATGCCCTCCCTCATGACCGCCGTCATCCTCGGCATGACCCGCGCCTTTGGCGAGGCGCTTGCCGTGCAGATGGTCATCGGCGGCGTCGAGAAGGTCATGCCCGCCGGCCTCCTTTCTCCTGCGGCAACGCTCACCACGGCCCTTACCTCGGGCTTCTCGAACGCAACCACGGGCTCTGTCCAGTACCACGCGCTCTGGGCTCTGGGCCTGCTGCTCATGGCAATGTCTCTGATTTTCATCCTGATCATCCATCTCATCGGCGCAAAGGGGGCGAAGAACCGTGGCTAGCGAAACCACCGCAAAGCAGGCCGACAACGACCTCGGCGTCGACCTTGACGATCACGTCAAGAGGATTGGCAGGCAGGACCGCGCGGCGACGGGCATCCTCACCGTTATCGTTGCCTTTGTCCTTCTCCTCCTCGCCTCAATCGTGGCATTCATCCTCGTTAAGGGCCTGGGCAAGGCCCTGTCCCCGGGCTTCCTCACCACATCGCCCCTTGCGGACGAGAACCCCGGCATCTCCTCCGAGATCTTCGACTCGTTCTACATGCTCGCCATCACGCTGCTCATCAGCGTGCCCATCTCGCTGGGCGGAGCCATCTTCCTCGTGGAGTACGCGCCCGACAACTGGGTCACCAAGGCGGCGAGCACGGCAATCGAGACTCTCTCGAGCCTTCCCTCGATCGTCGTAGGCATGTTTGGCTCGCTCTTCTTCGTGGTGACGCTTGGTTGGGGCATCTCCATCCTCGCCGGAGCCATGGCCCTTACCATGTTCAACATCCCCATCCTCGTCCGCGTGATCCAGCAGGCGCTCCAGGATGTCCCGCGCTCCCAGCGTGACGCAGCCCTTGCCATGGGTCTCACCCGCTGGGAGACCACGCGCCACGTTCTGCTGCCGGCAGCTATGCCGGCCATCGTGACGGGCATCGTTATCTCCGCCGGTCGCGTGTTTGGCGAGGCGGCTGCTCTGATCTTCACCTCCGGCTCCGCCGCCGTGAACATCAACTTTGCTAGCGCCAACCTCTCGAGCCCTCGCAACCCCTGGAACATCTTCAGGCCCGCGGAGACACTGGCGGTCCACATCTGGAAGCTCAAGATGGAGCCCACCCCTGGCAACGACGAGATTGTGTGGGGCACCGCAGCCGTCCTTATCATCTGCGTGCTGCTCTTCAACATCCTCGCCCGCGTCCTGGGCAAGGCGCTTGCCAAGAAGATGACGAGCGAATGACGGAGGACGAGACAATGACACCCACTCCGGGCGAGGGTAGCGCCCTCCTCTACACCAAGGACGTCACGGTCAAGTACGACTACACGCACGAAGCGCTGCATCCAACGTCGCTCTCCTTCGACGCTGGCCAGGTGACAGCCCTTATCGGCCCCTCGGGTTGCGGCAAGTCTACCTACCTGCGCTGCCTCAACCTTATGAACCGCGAGATTCCGCGCTGCGTGGTGGAGGGCGAGATTCACTATCACGACCACGACGTTAACACGCCTGACGAGAACCTCTTTGAGCTGCGCAAGTCCATTGGCATGGTGTTCCAGCAGCCCACGCCGTTCAGGAAGTCCATTCGCGAGAACATCCTCTTTGCGCCCAAGCGTCATGGCCGCATAAAGAACCGTGCGGAAGGCGACGAGCTGGTGGAGACCTCGCTGCGACAGGCCGCCCTTTGGGATGAGGTCAAGGACAAGCTGGACCAGAGTGGCTTTGGTCTTTCCGGCGGCCAGCAGCAGCGCCTCTGCATCGCACGCACGCTTGCCATGAAGCCAGACGTCGTGCTCTTCGACGAGCCTTGCTCGGCGCTCGACCCCATCTCCACGTACTCCATCGAGGAGACCATCAGGTCCATCGCCTCCTCGGGCATCTGCTGCATCATCGTGACGCACAACATGGAGCAGGCCACCCGCGTCTCGGATCGCACCGCGTTCTTCTACGTTGGTACCATGGTTGAGACGGGGACAACCAAGCAGATCTTCTCGGCGCCCAATGACCAGCGGCTTGCCGACTACCTGTCCGGACGCTTTGGCTAATGGAGCTGATGATGGAGAAAGAGTTCACGCAAACGGAGCACAGGAGCGTGGCGGACGTCTCTCCCGTCATCTCCGTGAAGCACTTCAACCTCTGGTACACAGATTTCCAGGCGCTCAAGGACATCTCGCTGGACATCCCCGAGCACCGAGCGACGGCCTTTATTGGGCCTTCGGGCTGCGGCAAGTCGACGCTCCTGCGCACGTTCAACCGCATGTGCGACTTCGTCGAGGGCGTCCGCACCGAGGGTCTGGTCGAATTCAAGGGCACCGACATCTTCCAGACCGACCCCAACGCGCTTCGCGTGCATGTGGGCATGGTGTTCCAGCACCCCAACCCGTTCCCGATGAGCATCCGCGAGAACAACCTGTATGGTCCCGCGCGCATGAAGCATCTCTCGCGCGACGAGGCTGACCAGATCGTGGAGCGCTGCCTCACTCGCGCCGCCCTCTGGGATGAGGTCAAGGACAAGCTCAACCAGAGCGGACTTGGCCTTTCCGGTGGCCAGCAGCAGCGCCTCTGCATCGCACGCGCCCTGGCGACGAGCCCCGACGTCCTCCTCATGGACGAGCCCACGAGCGCCCTCGACCCCATCTCCACCTCGATGGTGGAGGAGCTCATGGTCGAGCTTTCGCGTGACCATACCGTTGTCGTGGTTACCCACAACATGCAGCAGGCAACGCGCGTGGCCGATAAGACCGCGTTTTTCTACCTTGGACAGCTTATTGAGGAGGCTCCAACGGCGGAGCTCTTCTCGAACCCGCGCGAGACCCGTACCCAGAAATACCTCTCAGGGAGGTTTAGCTAATGACCATCCAGACTCGCTCCAAGCTCACCTCGCAGCTCAAAGACATCGAAGACCTTCTCGTCCGCTTTAGAGACAAGTGCTCGGCGGACATTCGCGCGACCGGTCTTGCGGCCACCGGTGACAAGGGCGCCCAGGAGGGCCTCGTGCGCGGCCGCAAGGCGGAGGACCGCCTGCGCAACTCGATTGAGTCCTCGTGCCTCGACGTCCTGCTTCTGCAGCAGCCCCTCATTGGCGATGACATGCGCTTTGTTACCGGTTCCTTTAGAATCGTCTCCGACCTGTCCCACATCGATGGCATGACCCGCGATGCGAGCTTCCTGGCAGCGGAGGTTCCCGAGAAGGCCACATCCAAGTTTTCCGACGAGTTCAACGAGATGGCCGAAGCAACGGCGAAGATGGTCGAGAAGGCCGTGAATGCCTTCTGCAACTCAGATGTCAACGCTGCGCAGGAGGTCATCCAGCAGGACGCCGAGGTGAACATCATCTACGGGGACGTGACGGATAAGCTCGTGCAGCAGATTCGCGAGGGGAAGTCTTCTGCCCGCTACCTGCCCGAGGTGCTCATGGTTGCCAAGTACTTCGAGCGCATCGGCGACCTTGCCAAGCGCATTGCTTCGTGGGCCATCTTCCGTGTGACTGGCGAGCACGTGACCGAAAAGGGCGTCGATCCCATCCCGACCGACGATTAGACTCGTTGTTAGTAGGCGCAAGAGAAGGGACGGATTCAGACGATGCCAGAGAAGGCGGCACCGGTCTCGGGCGTGGTGTACTACGTCGAGGACGATAAGAACATTCGCGAACTCACAACTTACGCTTTGCGCCAGGCGGGTCTCGACGCCTCCGGCTGCAGCGACGATGCAGAGTTCAGGCGCATGTGTGCTGAGAGGAGGCCGGATGTCGTCCTGCTCGACATCATGCTTCCCGATGCCGATGGCCTTGACATCCTGGCTCGCGTGCGCCATACGCCTGGGCTCTCCCGCGTTCCGGTGATGATGCTCACTGCCAAGGACTCGGAGCTCGACAAGGTGCGAGCTCTTGATGGCGGTGCCGACGACTACCTTTCCAAGCCCTTCGGCATGATGGAACTTGTGAGCCGCACGCGTGCGCTGCTCAGGCGCGCGGGCCGCGCCTCGGACATGCCCGAGCGCAAGGCGCTCTCCGTCGAGAACCTCACGCTCTGGCCGGATCGCCGCGAGGCGACCATCGACGGAAAGCCTCTCTCGCTCACCATGCGCGAGTTTGACCTGCTCGAGTTCCTCATGAGAAGCCCCGGTGTCGTCTTCTCTCGCGAGACACTGCTCCAGCGTGTCTGGGGCTGGGACTTTGACGGAGGATCGCGTACGGTTGACGTCCACGTGCAGCAGATTCGTGCCAAGCTCGGTGACTCTTCGGACCTCATCGAGACCGTTCGCGGTGTTGGCTACCGTATGCGCGGGTAGGCGAGGCCGGTGCCAGATGGAACCAATGGAGTCGTGAGCGGAACCCATTCGCTTCGCAGGAGCGTCTTTGTGTCGTTTGCCGTCTCGTGTTCGGTTGTGGCGGTCGTGTTGCTCCTTGCGCTCTCGCTGTTTTACCAGTCGTCCGTCCTTGCCGACGCCAAGGGGATGCTCGCGCGCGAGTGCGACACCGTTGCAACGGCAATCGATGATGGGGGAACCGCCAAGGAGGAGATTGCCCTTCTCTCCTCAATCGACTTTGGCGAGGAGCGCGCGACGCTGGTGGCGCCCGACGGCACCGTGCTCTATGACTCCCAGGTGGATGCCGCCGCGCTCGAGAACCACGCCGATCGGCCGGAGATTGCCGAGGCGCTCAAGGGCGGCGAGGGTGAGTCTGACCGCGACTCGGATACGCTGGGCTACGTGAGCCTCTATCATGCGCGCCGCCTTCCCTCGGGTGATGTTGTGCGTCTGGGCCTTGACAGGAGCAGCGTCGGGCGCATCGTGAGCCAGGACCTGTTCATCATGCTCATCGTCGTTGGATGTCTGGTTGTGGTCGCGTGGTTTGTCTCGCGCATCATTGCCAACCGGCTGGTGCAGCCTATTCTTGAGATTGATCCCGAGGCAGAGAACGCGCAGGCCCCCTACGTGGAGCTTGAGCCTTTGGTGTCGCGCCTTAACGAGCAGCACCATGACCTTGTCGAGCGCATGGACCAGGTCCAGAGCGCCAACGACATGCGCCGCGAGTTCACCGCCAACGTCACGCACGAGCTCAAGACGCCCATCGCTGCCATTTCCGGCGCCTCCGAGCTCATTCGCGATGGCATCGTGCGCCTGGAGGACATCCCCAACTTTGCAAGCCGGATCTACGACGACGCGCAGCGTCTCTCGGCCTTGGTAAGCGACATTCTCACGCTATCCAAGTTGGATGAGACGGAGCGCTCCCAGGATCGGCAGCTCTTTGGCAGCGTCGAGCCCGTTGACCTGCTCTCGGTTGCCTCGGACGTCTGCCAGCGCTACGAGCAGCGTGCCCGCGACGCAGGCGTGAAGCTCAAGCTGGACGGCGTGTCCACCACCATTAAGGGCAACCCACGTCTGCTTGACGAGCTGATTGGCAACCTTGTCTCCAACGCCATCAGGTACAACCGTCGCGGCGGCAGCGTCTTTGTGTGGGTGCTGCCGCAGGACGGCCAGCCCTGCGTGCGCGTGAGCGACACGGGCATCGGCATTCCGCAGGAGGACCAAGCCAAGGTCTTCGAGCGCTTCTATCGCGTTGACAAGGGACGTAGCCGTGAGAAGGGCGGCACCGGCCTTGGACTTGCAATCGTGAAGCACGCCGCGGCCTTCCACGATGCGACAATCGACCTCAAGAGCGAGCTCGGCAAGGGCACCCAGATCACGGTGACGTTCCCGGCGCAGTGACGGCAGGAGGCACGTTTCAGCATCCATCACGTACAAGGTTGCTGCTCCGGCGTCATTTTGGCGCCGGAAGGCGTGTCTTGTACGTAATCCTGTCGATAACCATCGCTCCGGCGCCGCTTTGCCGCCCAAAGGCACGTTTCCGCAGCTATCACGTATAAAGTCGCTGCTAAGGCGTCAAATTCTCGCCCGAGACTCGATTTTCTCCAACCAGAGTGACGAGAATGCCCCTCCGGCGCCGTTTTGTCGCCGGAGGGGCCGTATTGTTGCAATCTGCGCCAAAAGTAGCCTTCCGGCGACTTCCAGAAGCGAGACTAAGAAAAATGAGACAAAGGGACTGTCCCTTTGTCTCATTGGCGGACCGTTGTGCCGTGCTCGCTCGCGCGCAGCGTGCGCACCCAGAGCGTGGGCATGGCCTCGCTCACCGCTCGGGCAACGCTTGCCGCGCGCTCATCGCCGTCGGCAATCGCCATCATCGTGGCACCCGAGCCCGAGATGAGGAACGTACAGGCGCCGTTCTCATGCGCCACGTCGTGCAGCATCTGGTAGTCGGGGATGAGCGGCGCACGGTATGGCTCGTGGATGCGGTCGTGGCAGCAGGCGCGAATGGCGTCGGTGTCCCCCTTTGCCATAGCGCTCACCATGGCAAGGCAGCGACCCACCTGCCAGGAGACGGTACTAGTGGGGACCATGGCGGGCAGCGCGCGCCGGGCGTCGCGCGTGAGGACGCGGTAGGGGGGAGCCATGCAGACAAAGCGAAGGTTGTCGGCAACAACCCAGCGAGTGGTGACCGTCGTTGGCCCCTCGACGTAGGAGCTTACGAGACCGCCCATCACGGCAGGGGCAACGTTGTCCGGGTGGCCCTCGATGGCAGTGGCGAGAGAAAGCGTGCGCTCGCGGTCGAGCGGCAGGCCCGCAAGCGCCTGGGCTGCCGCGATGCCCGCCACCACGCACGTTGAGCTGGACCCAAGACCGCCGGAGGCTGGAATCGTGCATGACTCGGTGATGTGGAGCGGCTGGGCCTCAAGACCAAACTCCCTGCAGCCGCAGAGGTACGATGTCCACACCAGGTTGTCCTCGCCCGCAAGCTCGGGCGCGCACCCGTCGATCTTCAGGGTGTCTGCCGGCTCGAAGGCAAACTCGGCGGAAAGGTCGAGCGCAAGGCCAAGGACGTCAAAGCCCACACCCAGATTGGCAGAGGTTGCGGGGACGCTTACACGCACGGTACCAGTCACGGCGGTCTGTTCCTTCTCGGCCGCGCTCACAGGAAGATCCTTGCGCACGCGGACTCCACGAAGGCGCCCATCTTGTCCCGGTCGCACACGTCGTCGTGAAGGCTCTCGGCATCGCGCAGGCTCGAGAGCTGCACAGGCGCCGTGGTGCCGGTGATGTGCTCGAGCGAGTCCATGCTCGCAAAGCCGTTCATGCCCGAGGCGTCAACGCCAAGCGCCCCCAGCACGTCTGCCGGGAACTTGTAAGGGCTTGCCGTGGAGAGGCACACCTGCGCCGCGCCATCCTGGGGCAGCGCGTCCATGACGTGCTTTGCCACGGCAGTGTGCGGGTCGATGAGCTTGTGGTTCTTCTCCCAGGTGGTGCGGATCGTCTCGCGGGCCATCTCGTCGTCCGCGCGGCCGCAGCCAAAGGTCTCTTGGATGCTAGCGAGAAGTGCCGGCGGCACGGTGTAGGCGCCCTTCTCGGCGAGGTCTGCCATGAGGGACGAGACAAGCTCCACATCCCCGTTGGAGGCAAAGTAAAGTAGGCGCTCCAGGTTGGAGGAGACCAGGATGTCCATGGAAGGCGAGATGGTCTTCACAAACGGGCGGCGCTTGTCGTACGTGCCCGTGGTGAGGAAGTCCGTGAGGACGTCGTTGGCGTTTGAGGCCACGACCAGCCTGCGCACGGGCAGCCCCATGCGCTTGGCGTAGTAGCCGGCCAAGACGTCGCCAAAGTTGCCCGTGGGGACAACATAGGTGATCTCGTCGCCTTGCGCGATTGCGCCTGCGCGGACGAGCTGCGCGTACGAATCGAAGTAGTACGTCACCTGCGGCGCAAGGCGGCCAACGTTGATGGAGTTGGCGCTCGAGAGCACCACGTTGCGCGCCGAGAGGCGCTCCGCGAGGCTGCGGTCCGAGAAGATGCGCTTGACCTCGGACTGCGCGTCGTCGAAGTTGCCGCGGATGGCGCATACGGCAACGTTGCCACCAATCTGCGTGACCATCTGGAGGCGCTGGATGTCAGAGACCTTGCCCCAGGGATAGAAGACGCAGACGCCCGTGTGGGGCACGCCCGATAAGCCATCGAGCGCCGCTTTGCCGGTGTCGCCCGAGGTGGCCGTCACGATCATCACGTCATGGCCGTCGCCCTCGCGCGCAACGCCCATGAGCTGCGGCAGCATCTGCAGGGCAACGTCCTTGAAGGCGCAGGTGGGGCCATGGAAGAGCTCGAGGAGCCAGTCGGTGCCCAAAGGCGTGACGGGGCAAATGGCCGGGGTGTCCCACTGGGCGCCGTAGGCCGCGCGCACGCAGCCGGCAAGCTCCTCGGCAGTGTAGTCGGGCAGGAGCGTCCCAAGCACACGCTCGGCAGTCTGGGTGAAGCTGCTGGCGCACACCTGGGCAAGATCGAACTTTTCCGCACCAAGCGCGTCGGAGACGTAGAGGCCTCCGTCAGGCGCTAGGCCGGCGAGAATTGCTTGCTTGCTTGTTACCAATTCCCCGCGCGAACGGGTGCTGTGGTAGAACGTTTCCACGGTCGGCTCCTTGCGTCGTTAGGCCTTGTATCGTGTCCAGCACGTATGATAGCTGGTACCGTGCATGGCGGTGCGTCGCACGGCAAGCGCCGACACACAGTTGAAAGAGATTGGAAGCCGATGAAGATAGCCATCCTGGGATACGGCACCGTTGGCCGTGGCGTTGCGCAGATCATCGAGGAGCGCGTGCCCGAGGTCGAGGTCGCCCGCATTCTCGAGCTGCCCGACCGTCTCACCGACCCGCGCATGACCCCCAACTATCAGGACATTGTCGATGACCCTGCCATCGAGCTCGTGGTGGAGTGCATGGGCGGCATCGAGCCCGCCCACACCTTCATCCTGCAGGCACTCAATGCCGGAAAGCACGTGGTGACGTCGAACAAGGCCGTTGTTGCGGCCCACTTCGCCGAGTTCGCCGAGGCCGCCTCGAAGGCAGGTGTTGGCCTTCTCATCGAGGCGTCGGTGGGCGGCGGCATCCCCTGGATCGCGAGCATCGAGAAGGTGCGCCGCATCGAGGACGTCCAGTCCTTCTCGGGCATCATGAACGGGACCACCAACTACATTGTCTACTCCATGCTCAAGGACGGCGCGGACTTTGCCGAGGTCCTGAGCAAGGCCCAGGAGCTGGGCTTTGCCGAGAGGGACCCCACCGCCGACATCGATGGCATCGACGTGCGCAACAAGACCATCATCTCGGCATCCGTGGCGTTTGACGTCGCCTGCACGCAGGATCTTCCCGTCTCGGGCATCAGGAACCTCACCAAGTACGATCTCAGCCTCTTTGGCAGCCGCGACCTCACGGTCAAGCTCATCGGCCGCGGCGTCCAGGCGGATGGCCGCTATGCCGTCTCGGTCGAGCCGGTGGCTGTGAGCACCTCGACGCTCGAGGCAAACGTGCCTACCAACTTCAACCTCGTGACGCTTGACGCGCCGTCCATCGGCGAGCTCAAGTTCTACGGTCAGGGCGCGGGAAGCCTTCCCACGGGCAATGCCATCGTCCAGGACATCCTCGACTGCGTGGCGGGCAGGAGGCCCACCTATGACTTCTCGCGCGGCCTCACGTACGACCCCGCCATGCTCCACGGGCCCTACGTGTTCCGCACTGAGGCCACCATTCCCGGTGCCACGTTCTACGAGCCCGGCGCCGTCATCGTGGACGACCTCACCGCAACTCAGGCGCGCGCCCTTCTCGATGATGCCCTGAAGTCTGACCCAACCACATTCATGGCGGCCGTGTCCGCGAACAGCTAGGAGAGGATCACATGATCAAGATCTGCAAGTTCGGGGGCTCCAGCGTCGCTACCGCTGACCAGTTCCGCAAGGTCAAGTCCATCGTCGAGGCGGACCCCGACCGCCGCTTTGTGGTGGTCTCTGCCGTGGGTAAGCGCTTCTCGGGGGACAACAAGATCACGGACCTCCTCCTTCTGGTGAACGCGCACATCGAGTACCACGTGGACTGCACCTCGCTTCTCGCCGACATCGAGCAGCGCTTTGTCGACATCGCGGACGAGCTGGGCGTCAAGTGGCCCGTGGCCGAGAAGTTCGAGACCTTCGCCGCCAACATCAAGAAGCACTCGCCCGAGTACGTGGTCTCGCGCGGCGAGTGGTTCACCGCCAACATCATGGCCGAGTACCTGGGCCTTCCCTTTGTGGACGCGGCTGACGTGATCGTGTTCCACCACGACGGCAACGTGGACATGGAGCGCACCGCCGCGCGCCTCAAGGACTTTGCGCACAGGAATGGCGCCTTCGTGCTTCCCGGCTTCTACGGAGCCACCGTCGACGGCGCCATCAAGCTCTTCCAGCGCGGCGGCGGCGACATCACAGGCGCCATCGCGGCGCGCTGCCTTGACGCTGACGTCTACGAGAACTGGACGGACGTCTCGGGCTTCCTTTCTGCAGACCCCAGGATCGTCGAGAACCCCCGCTCCATCCGCCGCATCACCTTCGACGAGATGCGCGAGCTCTCCTACATGGGCGCCTCGGTGCTCCAGGAGGAGGCCATCTTCCCGGTGCGCGAGGTCAACATCCCCATCAAGATCATGAACACTAACCGTCCCCAGGACGCGGGCACTACCATCCGCGAGACCGCCGAGGCTGGTGCCGACGAACACCTGATCACGGGCATTGCCGGCCGCAAGGACTTCATGGCCGTGCATGTCAAGAAGGCCCACATGTCCAACGAGGTGGGCGTCATCTCTCGCGCGCTCTCGATCTTCGAGCGCTACGGGGTCTCCATCGAGCACATCCCCACAGGAGTCGACTCCTTTGGCGTCGTGGTGGCCGCAGCCGACGTCAAGGACAAGATCTACTCGATCGTCAACGACATCCGTCGCGAGATCAAGCCCGACGACATCGTGATGGTGGACAAGCTGGCCCTCATCTCCGTCGTTGGCCGCAACATGTCCAGGCGCTCCGGCACCTCGGGCAAGATCTTTGGCGCGCTTGGTGACGCTGGCATCAACATCCGCATGATCACCCAGAGCTCGGAGGAGATCTCCATCATCGTGGGCGTTGACAACACCGACTTCGAGCGCGCAATCAAGGTCATCTACGAGCGCTTCGTTCGAAACGAGATGGTCTCGGCCGAGAAGGCCTAAAGAACCCATCGCTGCCCTCAGAGGCACGCAGAGAAAGGACCCACAATCATGGCAGACAAGACCGTCGCCATTCTCGGTGCAACGGGCGTCGTTGGCACGCAGATGATCCAGTGCCTCGAGGAGCGGAACTTCCCCGTGGCCAAGCTCGTTCCCCTCGCGAGCGCACGCTCGGTGGGCAAGACCGTCTCCTTCCACGGTGAGGCCGTGCCCGTGGTCGAGGCGACCCCCGAGGCGTTCGAGGGTGCCGACATCGTGCTTGGCGCCGCGGGTGACGCTACCGCGAAGGTATTGCTTCCCGAGGCAGCCAAGCGCGGTGCGGTGTGCGTGGACAACTCGCATGCCTTCCGCCTTGATCCCGACGTGCCGCTGGTCATCCCCGAGATCAACGCAGGGGACATCGCTAACCACCCGCGTAACATCATCGCCAACCCCAACTGCGCCACGATTATCGGGCTTGTGCCCACCTGGCCGCTTCACAAGCTCGCCGGTCTGCGTCGCCTGATTGTCTCCACCTATCAGGCCGCCTCTGGCGCCGGCATGCCCGGCCTTACCGAGCTCCAGCGAGAGATGAAGGTCGTTGCCGAGGGCGGCGAGATGGGCGACACGAGCCCCTTTGCCTACCAGCTGGCCGCGAACCTTATCCCGCAGATTGGCTCCTTCAAGGACGAGGACTACACCTCGGAGGAGTGGAAGATGCAGAACGAGGGTCGCAAGATCATGCACCTTCCCGAGGTCCGCGTGAACTGCACCTGCGTGCGCGTGCCCGTCATGCGCTCGCACTCCGAGTCCATCACGGCAGAGTTTGATCGCCCCATCTCACCGGACGAGGCGCGCGAGGCGCTTGCTGCCGCGCCTGGCGTCAAGGTTGTGGACGACCCAGCGAACCTGCGCTACCCCATGCCGCTTGACACCTCCGACCAGGACCTGGTCTACGTTGGTCGCATCCGTCGCGACCTCTCTGCGCCGGACGGCGTGAACTCGCTCACGTTCTGGTGCTGCGGTGACCAGATCCGCAAGGGCGCTGCCACCAACGCGGTCCAGATCGCAGAGTACCTACTCTAGGGCGAGGGATTCGAATGGCGCTTCTTACCAGCTACTACCTTCCGGGCATCTACGCGGAAGACCACTCCATCGAGGTTCCGCTCGACTGGCGCGGCACCAGCCCGGCTGCCCTTGCCGGCGTGGACCAGGATGACCCCTCTGCGCTTGCCATGGAGGGTGCTGCCGAGAAACCCGACCCTGCGTTTGTGGGCAAGAGCATCAAGCTCTTCTACCGTGTGCTCTGCTCGCCGGAGAACGTTGGCCGCGACCTGCCGCTCATTGCGTTTCTCCAGGGCGGGCCCGGAGGTGCGTGCCCACGACCGCTCTCTCCCCAGAGCGACGGGTGGATCGAGGAGGCCCTGCGCCACTTCCGCGTGGTCTTGCCCGACCAGCGTGGATGCGGTCGCTCCTCGCGCGTGGACGGCGCCCGCATTGCCGCCGTGGGTGCCGAGGCTGCCGCTCATGGTGCGGATCCGGCGCGGCGCCAGGCCAACTACCTCAAGCGCTTCCTGGCAGACTCGATCATCCGCGACTTCGAGTACCTGCGCCTCACCGAGTTTGGCGGTCGCAAGTGGGTTACCTTGGGGCAAAGCTATGGCGGGTTTCTCACCTTGGCAAACCTCTCTGCCTTCCCGTCTGGTGTTGCGGCAAGCTTTACCTGCGGCGGCATTCCCCACGTGCCAGCAAGTGCGGCGGAGGTCTATGCACACACCTTCCCGCGCATGGTGGCCAAGACCCGCGCCTACTACGAGCGCTATCCCGAGGACGAGAAGCGCGTTTCTCTCGTGGCAGACCGCCTTGCCGCCGGTGACGTGAACCTGCCCGATGGCTCTCCCTTCTCGGTGAGGCGACTTCAGCTCGTGGGGGGTGGCCTTGGTATGAAGCCTGCGCCCGAGCGCCTGCACGCCCTCTTCGACGTTGCCTTTGCCGATGGCGACGGTTCCTGCGACGATGCTCTTGCCGCGGCCGGTGGAGACGCCTCCCACGTGCGTCTCTTTGGTGGCTTCCTTGATCAGGTCCAGTCGATGACCTCCTCGTATACAAGCCCGCTCTATTGGACGCTTCAGGAGTTCATCTACGCGGACGGCACGCTTGACGAGCCCATTGGGTGGGCGGCCGCACGCGAGGCGGCAGCGAGGCCGGAGTTCTCCGAAGGCGCGCGTCCTCTCATGCTCTTCGCCGAGGCGATGTTCCCCTGGATGTTCAAGGAGGACCCGTCGCTCAAGCCGTTTGCCCCTGCGATGGACGTTCTCATGGTCGATACCGAGTTTGGCCACCTCTACGACCAGGACCAGCTGGCAAGAAACGAGGTTCCGCTCCAGGCGGCCGTCTACTTCGACGATGCCTATGTGGATTCTGGCCTTCAGCTGGACACGCTTTCTCGCATGGGCGCGTGCCATGCTTGGGTGACCAATGAGTTCGAGCACGACGGCCTACATGGCAGCGTGGTCTTTAAGCACCTCTACGAGGAGGCACTCAACCGCGGCGACCTTGCCGAAGTGAAGTAGGGGAGAGCTTCTCGGCACTCCTGCGGTGGGGCCGTCACGGCGCTTCAAAGAAAAAAGCCCAGGGCACTTTTCGTGCTCTGGGCTTGCCTTTTCTGGTGCTCCCTGGGGGATTCGAACCCTCGACATTCGGATTAGAAGTCCGCTACTCTATCCAGCTGAGTTAAGGGAGCATTGCCTGTGCGACCCTGTCATTCTAGCGCAAGTCGCCCATTGGCTCATCGCTGAGAAGCGCTCGCGCAGCAAGAACCCCCGCGACGGTCTTCCCGTCTTGGATGAGTCCTGCAGAGATTGCGCGCAGGACCTCGTCAAGCGGAATCCAAACCACGCGGACGACTTCGCCCTCGTCGGGGCGGGCAGTACCCTGCGAGAGTCCCTGGGCGAGAAACACTTCGGTGTGCTCGTCCGTGAAGCCGGGAGACCCCAGCACGGTTGCCAGGTGCACGAGCTTCTCGGCACGAAGGCCAGTCTCCTCGGCAAGCTCGCGTGCGGCGCAGCTCTCGCCCTGCTCGCCTGCCTCGAGCTTTCCAGCAGGAATCTCGAGCGTCACGCGGCCGAGGACTACCCGGTACTGACGCACCAGGCACACCTTGCCGCTTTGTATGGCAACGACCCCCGCGCCGCCATGATGGTGAACCACCTCGCGCCATGCGTGCGAGCCGTCCGCGAGTTCTACCTCGAGGTGGTCCACGGAGAAGATCTTGCCTTGCCAGACGTGCTCGTCCCCGGTCACACGCTCAAGAAGCGAGGACTCTGGTTCGAGCGCCCTGCGAACCTCATCAAGGCCTGCGTCGTTCTCGACAAGTCCCTGGGCCGTGCTGTTCATGCGTTCCTCCTGGTCCGACTGCCTCCTCTGCACCCTACCATAGCTGGTTTTATCGGTGGGTCCAGCGCTGGCGCCGCGCTACTCTTTTGCGACCAATGAACTACGCACGGTCGCGATTCAGGTTTGTGGATTGCTGGGCTTTTGCGCGGCCCGGCTCTCACCGTGCGTAGTTCGGACAACTGTCGGACTACTGTGCCTGCCGTACGCGGCGGCATTCTCTGCTCTCCGTCGCTGTCGGGCAGAAATAGGATGTTCCGTGTCTTGCTGAAGGGAAACTCCGTTCGGAAACTGCCCGACAGCGCCAGCACGCGATTCGGACAGATCATATTTGGCGCCGGCTGGATGCTCGCCAGATCCGCCTTGGCAGGAATCGACGGTTGGGCAACTGTTTTTCTGGGGTACCCCAAGTACAAACAGATTTGAAGTCTGATAAATCGCAGGTCAGAGAATTGCCACCGCGCTGCAGGCACATAAAGAGTCTTATCAAAACTGCTGCCAACCGGAAGTCTGCCCGCCTCGTCCGGCGCGTGGCCACCTCTTCATGCGCTGTTGAGAATAATTTCGACACTTTGGGGCCCGCTCGCCGCAGATTTCGTCCGAAATCTTCTCAACAGCAACTGCGTCGGTGACAGCGCCGGCAACGCCATGCCCCGATTGTTAAGCGAAGGATGCATGGCAGCTGAAAGTGTTGAACGTGGGGCAAGTCGCGGCTATTCTGTACACCTGTACTCCATCGTACTAAAGCGCCGCACGTTATTTTGCACGTCATTCACCGCAGATGGGAGCAACCATGTTCAACGCCACGCTCAACCGCCGCCAGTTCATCACCGCCGCCCTGGGAATCACGGGTGCTCTTGGCCTCGCCGCTTGCGGTTCCTCCACAACCGCCAGCAGTTCCAGCATAACTTCCAGCTCGGCCGATGCGTCCTCGACCTCCACCACCTCCTTCGACGGCAACTTTGTCTTGGGCTTCGACCAGGACTTCCCGCCCTACGGCTATGTGGGCAACGACGGTTCCTACACCGGCTTTGACATCGACCTTGCCCAAGCTGTCTGCGACCGCGAGGGTTGGACGCTCGTGCCCACGCCCATCTCGTGGGACGCCAAGGACACGCTGCTCAACTCTGGCCAGATCACCTGCATCTGGAACGGCTTCACCATTGAGGGCCGCGAAGACGGCTACGCCTTCACCGACCCCTACATGGAGAACCGTCAGGTTGTTGTTGTGCCCGCTTCCTCCGACGTGCAGCAGCTCTCGGACCTTGCTGGTAAGAACGTCATTACCCAGGCGGACTCCGCGGCGCTCGACGTACTCTCGGAGGGTGGCTCGCAGGAGGAGCTTGGCAAGAGCTTTGGCAACCTCCAAACCATCGACAACTACAACACGGCCTTCATGATGCTCGAGAGCGGCCAGGTGGATGCCATCGCCATCGACTATCCCGTGGCCGTCTTCAACATTGGTGACAAGACCTCCGAGTTCCGCATCCTCGACGAGAACCTCAACTCCGAGCACTTTGGCGTTGGCTTCGCGAATACGGACGACGGCGCCCAGCTCGCCAAGACCGTCGAGGCGGACCTCCAGGTGCTCGACTCCGAGGGCACTGTCAAGGAGCTCTGCGAGAAGTACGCTGACCAGGGCGTCTCCTACGACCTCTGGTGCCTGCCCAAGGCGTAGGCGCAACTGCGCAATCACGACAACAACAGCGCACGCAACGGTGCGACAAGGGAGCTGGTAAGGTGGACTTTGGAACGATGATGGGGATGCTCCTCTCGGGGTATCGCATATCGATGATCATTTTTGCGGTGACGCTCGTGGGGTCTATCCCCCTGGGCATGCTGGTGGCGCTGGGACGGCTCTCCAAGTTCAAGCCGCTCTCACTGCTCATGCAGCTCTTCATTTCGGTGCTGCGCGGCACGCCCCTGATGCTTCAGATGTTCGCCGTCTCCTTCATGCCGTATTACGTGTTTGGCCTCAAGACCGGGGCGAACTTCCCCATGATTGCGGTGCTCATCTCGTTTGTGATCAACTACGCGGCATACTTCGCCGAGATCTACCGCTCGGGCATCCAGTCCATCCCGCGTGGCCAGTACGAGGCCGCCGAGGTCCTTGGCTACTCCAGCCGCCAGACCTTCCAGCGCATCGTACTGCCGCAGGTGGTCAAGCGCGTGCTGCCCGCCATGGGCAACGAGGTGGTCACGCTCGTCAAGGACACCTCGCTGGCCTTCTCGCTGGGCGTTCTCGAGATGTTCACGCAGGCGCGCGCCATCGTCACGAGCCAGCGCACCATGGCTGCCTTCGCCGTGGCCGCGCTTATCTACTGGGTTACCTGCCTCATCATCGAGTACATCATAAGGCGCATCGAGAAGAAGCTGGACTACTACCATGACTAACGCCGAGAAGCACGACGCCCGCGCGTCTCGTCACCAGATTCCCGTGCCCGACGCCTCTGTCTCGCAGATTCTGGGCCTGCCCGCCGTCTACGTGAAGGGCGCGCGCAAGTCCTTCTCTGGTCGAGAGGTGCTCCACGACGTCTCGCTCTCCATCGCGCGAGGGGAGGTCGTCTCGGTCATTGGCCCCTCCGGCGCCGGCAAGTCCACGCTTCTGCGCTGCCTCACGCTGCTTGACACCTTTGATGCGGGCGAGCTCTACTACGGCAGCCTCCGCGTGACCGAGCAGGACGAGAACGGCAGGGCCAGCTACTCCAAGGAGGCAAGCGCCAAGGCCCGCATGCAGTTTGGCATCGTGTTCCAGAACTACAACCTCTTCCCACACTTCACCGTCATGCGCAACGTCTGCGACGCCCCCATAGCGGTGCAGGGGAGAGACCCCGACAAGGTCAAGGCAGAGGCCAAGCAGATCCTTGAGCGCTTGGGTCTTGCGGAGCATGCCGAGAAGGTTCCCAACCAGCTCTCAGGCGGCCAGCAGCAGCGCGTGGCCATCGCGCGTGCGCTTGCCATGCACCCCAAGGTGCTCTATTTCGACGAGGCAACCTCGGCGCTTGACCCCAGGCTCACGGCAGACATGCGGCGCATCATCCGCGAACTAGCCGCTGACGGCATGGCCATCGGCATCGTGACCCACGAGATGGGATTCGCCCGTGACGTCTCTGACCGTGTGGCGTTTCTCCTCGACGGGCGGATTGTGGAGGAGGGTCCTGCCGATGAGGTCATGGACAACCCCACAGACGCCCGCGTGCGGGAGTTTCTGGCCACGGCCGAGGACTAGAAGTAGGTCTGGAATCTCTTTTTGAAGGTCCTGTGTCGAGGCAGTGGGTGTGTGACCTGGTGTTTTGCGAAATTGGTGCCATTCGAATGTGATTCTCGAAAAAGTTCTTCAAGAAAGTGCTTGCATCCGTCTGATTCTTTGTCATAATAAACGAGCGCTTCACGAGGTGGGCCAAATGGTGGGTGTAGCTCAGTTGGAAGAGCGACGGACCGTGGCTCCGTAGGTCGAGGGTTCGAACCCCTTCACCCACCCCATCTGAAAGCTGAATATGGGTCGTTAGCTCAGTTGGTAGAGCAGGGGACTCTTAATCCCAAGGTCGAGGGTTCGACCCCCTCACGACCCACCACGAATCCGCAGCCCAGGGCACTTGTCGCCCTGGGCTTTTTTCGTGGCGCAAATCGCCCAGCCAGCTTCTTCTCGCTTTCGATTGGCTCTTGCCCACACACTTTTGAAAGCCGTTCGTCACGGCCTCGTTTTGTACGTGGGAGCAAGGTTTCGATACGGTACACTTGGTGTTAAAATACGCCGGCGCAGGCGCTGCGTGGGGTTTGCGGGGTGAGAACGATTCCACCTCCCTCGTTGCCCAATTGCGGCATACTGTACCTTGCCGAGGTAAACCGCTGGAAGGAGCTTGCGTTGATTTACACCATGACCCTGAACCCCGCGCTCGACTACGTGATGCACCCCCTCACGCTGGATATGGGCTACACCAACCGCTCCTCAAGCGAGGAGCTCTACTGCGGTGGCAACGGCATTAACATCTCCACGCTTCTCAACGAGCTCGACGTAGTCAATGTGGCCATGGGCATCGTCGCGGGCTTCACTGGCGAGTACCTCATCAACGAGCTTCAGGATGCTGGTATCGCTAGCAACTTTGTGAAGCTGGATCGCGGCTACACGCGCATCAACGTCAAGCTCAACGGCATCGTCATGACCATGGTCAACGGCATGGGTCCCAAGATTCCGCAGAAGAAGGTCGACGAGCTTCTCGGCCGCATGGACGTCCTGCAGTCCGGTGACACCCTCGTCCTTACGGGCTCCATCCCCAACTCCCTGCCCGAGGACATGTACAACCAGATCATGGCCCGCCTTGCCGGCCGTGGCATCCAGTTTGTGGTCGATGCCCCCGGCCAGCTCCTCATGGAGTCCATCAAGGCGCATCCCTTCCTCATCAAGCCCAACAACCACGAGGTCGGCCGCATCTTCAAGGCTGATCCCATGCCCGAGACGCCCGAGGACTGCCTCCCGTACGCCAAGAAGCTCCAGGAGGGCGGCGCCCGCAACGTCATTGTCTCCTGCGGCGGCAACGGCTCGCTCCTTCTCGACGAGTACGGCACCGAGCACATGGTGCCCACGGCACGCGTGCGCCTTGTGAATGCAACGGGCGCCGGCGACTCCATGGTTGCTGGCTTCCTCGCCAAGGTCACTCGCGGCATGGATTACGAGAACGCTCTCATCTACGCTTCCGCCTGCGGTACGGCAACCGCTGCCAGCAAGGGCATCGCCAAGCGCTCGACCATCGACCGCGTGGTTACTGCCCTCTACAAGAAGATGGGTCGCGAGATGCCGGCAAGTATCGCGGACGATATCAAAAACGAAAAGGCACGCGCTGAGGCTCAGGCTCTTGCCGCCGAGGGAAACGATGGGGAGAAGCAGTCCCCCGAGGGCGAGTAACGCGTTAAACTGTGTTTGGCTCTTTAGCGCCCCACCCGGGGCGCTTGGCATTCTGGGAGGTGGCCGCACAGCGGCCGGTTATGAGGGGGATTGCAATGTATGAGGGAGTAAACGCATCTGATGGCATCGGCATTGGCGTGGCCCGCGTAGCAGTCGAGCCGGACCTCTCGTTTACGCCGCATGCGCCGGAGGACCCGGAGGCAGAGAAGGCGCGTTACGCCGCTGCCGTCGAGAAGTTCGTCGAGCAGACCAACGCCCAGATCGAGCGCATGAAGCAGACGGTGGGCGAGGATGCGGCCGCCATTATGGGTGCCCACATCGAGTTTGCCGAGGACGAGGGCATCCGTGAGATGGTCACGGGCTCCATCGACTCCGGCATGTGCGCCGAGCAGGCCGTGAGCGAGGCCTATGGCACCTTCTACACCATGTACGCCAACATGGACGACGAGCTCTTCCGCGAGCGCGCCGCCGACGTGGCAGACGTTAAGACCGGCCTTCTCGCCGATCTTCTGGGCAAGGAGGTCGTTGACCTCTCCACCCTGCCCGAGAACTCCATCGTCGTGGTGCACGAGCTCACGCCGTCCATGACCGCCGACATCGACAAGGAGAACGTCGCAGGCATCGTCACCGAGACCGGTGGCCGCACGTCCCACTCCGCCATCATCGCCCGTGCACTCGAGATCCCCGCGGTTCTCTCTGTTGCGGACGCCACGGGTAACATCAAGACCGGCGACATGGTTGTTGTCGACGGCACCAACGGCAAGGTCATCTCCCAGCCTTCCGACCACGACCTCGAGCACTATCGTGCCAAGGCCAAGGCGTTCGCCGAGGAGAAGGCCGCCCTTGAGGCCTATCGCGGCAAGGAGACCGTGACCGGTGACGGCGACAAGAAGCTGCTGGTTGCAAACATCGGCAACCCCGATGATGCCAACGCGGCTCTCGAGCACGACGCCGAGGGCGTTGGCCTCTTCCGTTCCGAGTTCCTGTTCATGGACGCCAAGGAGCTCCCCAGCGAGGACGAGCAGTTTGCCGCGTACCAGAAGGTCGCTCTCCGCATGAAGGACAAGCCGGTCATCATCCGTACGCTGGATGTGGGCGGCGACAAGGAGATCCCCTATCTGCACCTGCAGAAGGAGGAGAACCCCTTCATGGGCTTCCGCGCTGTGCGCTACTGCCTGAACAACCCCGACCAGTACAAGGTCCAGCTCACCGCCCTGCTGCGCGCCTCTGCCTTTGGTGACATCAAGATCATGCTGCCGCTCGTCACCACCATCGACGAGGTGCGCCAGGCCAAGGCCCTCATCGAGGAGTGCAAGCACGACCTCGACGAGCGCGGTGTTGCGTACAACAAGAACATCGAGGTTGGCACCATGATCGAGACGCCCGCCGCCTCGCTCATTGCCGACGACCTCGCCGCCGAGTGCGACTTCTTCTCCATTGGCACCAACGACCTTATCGGCTACACCATGTGCGCCGACCGCGGCAACGATCGTGTTGGCTACCTCTACCAGGTGTACCAGCCGGCGGTTCTGCGCTCGCTCAAGCGCATCATCGGCGAGGGCAACAAGGCTGGCATCATGGTTGGTATGTGCGGTGAGGCTGCGGCAGACCCGCTGCTTATTCCCATTCTCATGTCCTTTGGCCTGGACGAGTACTCCGTCTCCGCTCCCTCCATCCTGCGCACGAGGAGGATCCTCTCCCTCTGGACCAAGGAGGAGGCCGACGCCCTGGCCGAGAAGGTCATGGCTCTCAAGACCGCAACCGAGGTCAAGGCCATGCTCCAGGCGGCCGCAAGGTAGGAGAGCGCAGCGCCTTAGCGAAAAAGCTAGAAACCAAGGGCCCCGGCACCATCGTCGGGGCCTTTTTATGAGACAGAGGGACTGTCCCTTTGTCCCATTGCGCTACGGCACGATGACGCGGAGCGCCTTGGGTATCACGTCTACCTCGAAGCGCGTTCCGCAGAGCTCCTCGCCGTCGACCTGGCAGGGAGGCTGCGTCTCGAAGTCCATGGTTGCATGGGTGAACTTAAGCAGGTTCACGCAGCTCGAGCCCGTGTGACGGCCAAACCTCGCAAAGCCGAGAAGCGAGAGCAGCCATGGGCGGCTAGGAATCTTGACGTTGTAGCACACGTCGAGAAGGCCGTCGGACGGATCGGCGTCGGGGCAGATAGCAAAGCCTCCGCCATAGGTGGGGCCAACCTGCACCGCAAAGATCACGGTTGGTAGCGTTACCTCGGGCCTCTCGTCAAAGCGCGCTCTGCAGGGCCAGCCATTGGAGCCCTCGGAGAAGATGCGGATGCCAGACGTAATGAAGAGCCCCTCGCCGTGCTGGGATGTCGTTTCTTCTTGGCGGCGCCTCACAGTGTCGAGCGCGATTGCCGCGTCCATGCCAAACGAGAGCGTCTCCATGAAGTGCACGCCATTTACGCGGCCAACCTCTAGCGGCGTGACGTGGCCACGGACAAGCTGAGCCAAGGCATGAGATGGATTGTTGATTGCCATCCCCAGGGTCCGTGCGTAGTCGTTGCCGGACCCCATGGGAACGATGCCCAGCTGAGGCCGGTCGTTCTCGTCGCGATCCATGAGGCCGTTCACTACCTCGTGGATGACGCCATCGCCACCAAGGGCGATGACAGAGTCGAAGTCCCGGGCCTCGCGAGCGAGGTCCTGCGCGTCGCCCGCCGCCTTGGTGAGGATGACCTTGTGCGCAGTGGTTGCGCCGCGATAGGAGTCGAGGAACCGCTGCACAAATGCGGCGCCCTCTGCGCCCTCGCCTCGGTTGGCGGCGGGGTTTGCTATGACAAGCGTGCGGCCGAGCGGAGACGTGCCCATCCAATACCTCCCAAATCGCGTTGCTGCATCATTGTACGGTATGAGATGCGGAGTCTGGATGAGGAGGTCGATTGCGATGGACGTCTACGCCAGGATGTCCTCTGGTTGATTCCGCAGCTTGCTGAACCACAGGTTGTTACTCTCTATGTAGAATGCTGTCCATGAAGAATTCTGGGAACATAACGATACCGGCTAACTGCGATGTATGGCCGCATGAGCTAAGGACGGCTCGTGCTCTCGCTGCAGATGGACGCTCGGTTACGTTCGTACGGCGAATAGGCGGCAATCGGGTGCGAACTCCGGACATCCAGATGGATGGGGTTCTCTGGGAGATGAAATGTCCCGAGACGGGAAATGTTCGGTCGCTCCAGAGAGTGCTGAGACGTGCTGCCACTCAATCACCAAACGTAATTATCGATTCCAGTCGCATGCGCGGTGCAAGCGACGCAGATGTTGAACATGAGCTGCGGCGCCTTTTACCATTTGTTGGACGGGTACGAAGGCTGTTGTTTGTGAGCAAGTCACGTCAGATAATTGACTTGACTTCATAACTTTGGGTATAAAGAAGATGAAGGCCAATGCACGGTGCGGAAGCACCTCCCGCGGAGGCCTTTTTATTATATCTAAGCTCTTTTAGTAACGATTCCTATTACTATAGAAAGAAAAAATGCCCAGGGTTACGAATACCCTGGGCTGCAATTACATGGAGCGGCGGACGGGACTCGAACCCGCAACAATCAGCTTGGAAGGCTGACGCTCTACCAATTGAACTACCGCCGCAAAGCATGGGGAAGTATACAACAAGATGGGCGATGGTGGGAAGCGGGGCCAAAAGGCTTGCGTCACCTACAGCACTTCTCTATTCGTTGCATTTGCAACACACACGTCTTGCCGCGCGTGCCACAGTGGAGCCAGCAACATTGAGGCAGGAGGCCCTTCAATGACAGGTACTCAAGCAGACTTCGATAGCGTCTTTCAGGCAATTCGCGCAGACGAGCAGAACGGGGAGTTCACGCGGCAGGGGATTGACCCCCTCTACACGGCGTCTGCAACTTCTCGGTTGGTGATTATCGGCCAGGCTCCCGGCAGGGTTGCGCAGGAGACGCGCATCCCCTGGAACGACAAGAGCGGCGACCGTCTGCGCGACTGGCTTGGCATCGACCGCGCCACGTTCTACGACCCCTCCGTCGTCGCCCTTCTCCCCATGGACTTCTACTACCCCGGCAAGGGCAAGTCTGGCGACCTTCCGCCTCGTCGTGGGTTTGCGGAGAGGTGGCACCCCGTGCTTCTCGGCATGATGCCCCAGGTGCTGCTCACCGTGCTGGTGGGCTCCTACGCCACCCGCCGCTACCTCGAGCTCTCCTCGTCGGCAAGGCTCACCGACGTTGTCCGCAACTATGTCGACTATCTGCCGCGATTCTTCCCGCTTGTGCATCCCTCTCCTAGAAACCAGCTCTGGATGAGCCGGAACCCCTGGTTCGAGACGGACGTCCTGCCGCGCCTTCGTAGCGAGGTCGCATCGGCGCTGCGCGGATAGGGGAGAGGGCCCCGCTATCGCCTGGCTGTCACCACGGGAAGCGAGAAGTGACGGCGGTTTGCCGTGAGCTTGCCTTCTCGCTCAAGCTCGCCGATCACAGTGCAGAGCGCGCACCTGTCAACTCCCAGGTAGTCGGCAAGCTGCTGGCGCGTGAACGGAATGTCAAACTCGATCGACCCCGCAAGCTTCGATTGTGTTGAGAGGTATGCGAGCAGTTTGCCCTTGATTGACTTTGGGGCAGCGTCGCGAATCCTTCGGGTAAGGCGCACGTTCTTGCGCGCAACGGATGCCAGGAGGTTCTCGGCAACCCGCGCGTGGTAGGCGCAGGCCCTAGGACAGCTGTGCATGATGTGGGTCACGTCGACGAAGAGCACCCGCGTGGGAGTCTTTGTGGCAACCACATTGGTGAGCAGCGGCTCGTCCTGGAGGGCGGCAAACGCTTCTCCAAAAAGCTCGCCAGCCGAGAAGCTCCCCATCACGCTGGCGTTGCCCCAGACGTCCGCGCCCTCCACGCGCACGCTGCCCTCAAGGACGACGCCCACGCTTTTGACGGGGCTTCCCTCCACCCAGACCAAATCGCCCTTCTCGTACGTCTTGGGCCGTGCCGCAAGGCACCCCAGCATCTCGTTAACCTCCTGAGGCGTCACGCCCCTAAAGAGGGACGTCTTGGACAGGAACTCGGCATCTACACCACGCATGTCGCACCGCCAAAAAAATCGAGGAATGTTGTGAACACAACTTAGCACATCTCCGGACGCGAGCAGACTAGTACACAACGAACCACCCAAAGAGAGAGGGAATTGATGGACGAGAAGATGTTCTGCTTCCAGTGCGAGCAAACCGCAAAGTGCACGGCGTGCACCGGGCGCGCCGGCGTCTGCGGCAAGCCGTTTGACGTTGCGCTTGCACAGGATGAGCTCACGGGTGCGCTCGTGGGTCTCGCCTGCACCTGCAAGCAGGCCGGCACTCGCAGCGAGCTTGCCGACAAGCTCATCGTTAGCGGGCTCTTCACCTGCATCACCAACGTCAACTTCTCCAAGGACACCGTCGACGCCATCACGGCGGACGTGCGTGCCGAGAAGGAGCGCATCGCTGCCGCCGCTGGAATCGAGGCTGCCCAGGACCTGCTCCTTGGCCACGTTTGGTCTGACAACGAGGACGTGCGCTCGCTGAAGTCGCTCATTCTCTTTGGGCTTCGTGGAGCGGCTGCCTACGCGTACCACGCCCGCATGCTCGGCTCCGTGAGTGACGAGGCCCAGCAGGCCTTTGTCGATTGCCTTGCCACCCTCGCCACCGAGAGCGACCTCAACAAGCTTCTCGCTGTCTCCATGCAGGTGGGCAAGCTCAGCCACGACGTGATGGGCCTCCTCGACGCAGCCAATACTGGCACCTACGGCATGCCCGAGCCCACCGAGGTCTCGCTCAAGATCGAGAAGGGCCCCTTCATCGTCATCTCCGGCCATGACCTCCACGACCTCAAGCTGCTCCTCGAGCAGACCGAGGGCACAGGCGTCAATGTCTACACGCATGGCGAGATGCTGCCCGCCAACGCCTATCCCGAGCTCAAGCGCTATCCGCAGCTCAAGGGCAACTTTGGCACCGCATGGCAGAATCAGCAGAAGGAGTTCGCCAACGTCCCCGCTGCCTTTGTGTTCACCACGAACTGCCTCATGCCTCCTCGCCCCAGCTACGCAGATCGCGTCTTCACGACTGAGGTTGTCTCCTATCCTGAGCTCGTGCACATCCCCGCGGCTGCCGATGGCTCGAAGGACTTCACCCCGGTCATCGAGAAGGCCAAGGAGCTTGGTGGCTACGACGAGGACGTGCAGCTCACGGGCATTAACGGCGGCACCAAGGTCGTGACTGGCTTTGCTCGCGCGGCGGTGCTCTCGGTTGCCGACAAGGTTGTCGACGCCGTCAAGGCTGGCAAGATCAAGCACTTCTTCCTCGTTGGCGGCTGCGACGGCGCCAAGCCCGGCCGTAACTACTACACCGAGCTCGTCAAGCAGGCTCCCAAGGACACGGTCATCCTCACCCTTGCGTGCGGCAAGTACCGCTTCAACGACCTTGACCTGGGCGACATTGACGGTATCCCCAGGCTTCTCGACATCGGCCAGTGCAACGACGCCTACAGCGCCGTCGAGATTGCCCTGGCTCTTGCGGACGCCTTTGACTGCGGTGTGAACGACCTGCCGCTCTCGATTGTGCTTTCCTGGTACGAGCAGAAGGCTGTTGCAGACCTGCTTGCCCTTCTCTACCTGGGCATCAAGGACATCAAGCTTGGGCCTACGCTTCCTGCTTTCGTGAGCCCCAACGTCCTTGACATTCTGGTGCGTGAGTTTGGCATTTCTCCCATCTCGACACCCGAGGAGGACCTCACCGCGCTTCTCGCATAGGGGGGAGTGAGCTGTTGCGGCGTTAGGCGAGAGGGGCCAGGCGGATTGTCGCCTGGCCCCTTTTTTCGTATCGAAGGCGCCTTTTGTGTTGCTGCGGCCTCGCCTAAACCTCACACGTGTTGTTTCTATTCTTATCTGTTGCGAGAAAATCCCTGTTAGTCTGCTGGCAAAATTAAATAAGAAACAACACGTGTGAGGTTTCGGGGAAGAGGCAATCTGTGCCTCCTTGTGGGCGACGACGGGAGGTTCAGCAACGGCCTGCGCTACCCGGGCGACCCCGAGGGCCCGGCGGCCGAGGTCTGGAACTGCCGCTGCACGCTGGTGGCCTCCGTGCCCGTCTACGACGCCTTCGAGGGCCGCAACACGAGCAAGCTGGAGACCAGCTACGAGGACTGGAAGGCGGGGCGCGACCCGAAGAGGCCCAAGCCCAGCGGCCGGAGCCTCAGAGAGTTCATGGACACGCCGGCCGCCGAGAGGGCAGCCAGACGGGCCGGGGTCAGCAAGGCGCAGTTGCGCAGCCGCATCGTGTCACAGCTCAACGCCGACGGCAGGACCGGCCGCGACTTCCCGTCGATGACCAGGGCAGAGCAGCAGGAGGCGCTAAGGCAAGCCGTAGAGCTTACAAGGAAGCAGGACAAGCCGCGCCGCAGAGTGAAGGTCGTCAACGACGCCCTGTACAACTCGCAGAAGAACTACGTCGAGAGACATGGCGGGAAGGTAATACGAGGAGACAAGGAGTGGGAGGACCATCTGGACAAGATGGGCGCTGGGGCCTCCGCAGTAGGAGACACCATCATCCTGAGGAACGATGCAACAACGTCAGAGGTTCTCGAGGAGGTCTTTCACTTCTGGCAGTCGCAGCGTGGCGACTACTCGGAGTTTGACGCGGAAACCATGCGCAACCTGCGGGAACGCGATGCTCAGATGTACCTCTTGGATTCTGAGGAGCAGTACAATATCCCCAAAGAGGAGAACGAGCAGACAAAGAAAGCGATTGACTATTACCTAGGCAAGCTAAGGGGGTCTGGGGTTGATGAGAAGACTGGATTGCATCGAAATCAACGGTAAGACGCTGATGGTGCTAGACCACGACCTCCCTAGCACCGGATGGCGCGAGCTTATCGTTGATGGCACCAAGTACGCGACCATTCCAGTGATGGACATGGGGGACAACAGCATAGCCATCGATGGCATCCATGACTTCACCGGCAAGGAGGTCACGTTCGCATGAGCGACTTCAAGACCATAGCCCGCATCCTGGGCGCCATCCGCTCCTGCGAGGGGCGTCCGTTCGACGTGGCGGCGGTGAGCCCGGAGGCCATGGGCGTCAGCGAGGAGCAGCGCGACGTGCTTGCGTGCAAGCTCCAGCGCGCCGGCAAGGTGGACGGCCTCATAACCACAGAGGACATCGACGGCGCGCCGCTGCGCGTGCTGTGGGCGCAGTTGTCGCCCGAGGTCACGCTGGACGGCCTGGAGTACATGGCCACCTGCGAGCCGCTAAGGAGCGCCGCGCGCGAGGTCGTTGGCGCGTCGGTGTCGGCGGCGGTCTCCGCCACGGCGGCCGCGCTCGGCTCGATGCTGTAGCCCAGCCCAAAACCCATGCATGGCTCAGGCCCCCGCCACCACGGCGGGGCCTCTTCCTTGCCGCGTGACCGCGACGCGACCATGGCCGCGAGGTGATGCGGGATGGCGAACAACGTGGACGTGAGCGACCACACCCAGGAGTGGCTCTCGGCGCTCGCGCCGGCGCTCTCGCGCGGCCTGGAGCAGGTTGGCCTGGCCGCCGAGGGCCACGCGAAGGCCAAGTGCCCCGTGGACACCGGGCGCCTGCGCGACTCCATAACGCACGTGCAGCTGGACAACTGCGTCAAAGCGTCTGACAGGTAGTCGGTGTGTCTCTCGATAGGAAAAACAAAAATGGGGCGGGTTTTACCCCGCCCCACCTGCGATTATCTGGTCGGGGCGACTGGATTCGAACCAGCGACCCTCTGCTCCCAAAGCAGATGCGCTACCAAGCTGCGCTACGCCCCGAACGTTATGAAGTATAGGGTAGTTCTCGTCGCGCTTCAACGGGTCATCCTTCTCGGCGGGAACCGCTCGCTGTCCCTCCTTAATACCATTCGCCCGTATATGAACGGCGTTCGGTTACTGGCACATTTCTATCGTGTCTCTAGCAAGGCATAGATCGTTTTCAACTCGTTCCTAACTCTATGATGTTCTGCGATGTGCGCGTTTGGGGAAATCACCGCGCGTCTGGAAAGGGTCCAGAAGATCGAGGAACAGGAGACTTCATGACGTATTCCGAGAGGGTCATTGCACAGCTGGAGGAGCGCTACTCCGACCAGCCCGAGTTCATCCAGGCCGCCAAGGAGGTCCTCACCACGCTGCAGCCGGCGCTCGATGCTCATCCCGAGTATGAGCGCGCCGCGCTTCTCGAGCGTCTTGTCGAGCCCGAGCGCATCGTAATGTTCCGCGTGCCCTGGGTTGACGACGAGGGCAAGGTCCAGGTGAACCGCGGCTACCGCGTCGAGTTCAACTCTGCCATTGGCCCCTACAAGGGCGGCCTGCGCTTCCACCCGTCCGTAAACCTCTCGATCCTCAAGTTCCTGGGCTTCGAGCAGATCTTCAAGAACTCCCTTACCACGCTGCCCATGGGCGGCGGCAAGGGCGGCTCGGACTTCGACCCCAAGGGCAAGTCCGACCGCGAGGTCATGGCGTTCTGCCAGAGCTTCATGACCGAGCTCTGCCGCCACATTGGCCCCGACACTGACGTCCCCGCCGGTGACATTGGCGTTGGTGGCCGCGAGATTGGCTACATGTTTGGTCAGTACAAGCGCGTCCGCAACGAGTGGTCCAGCGTCCTCACGGGCAAGGGCATCCCGTATGGTGGTTCTCTCGCCCGTACCGAGGCCACGGGCTACGGCGCTGTCTACTTCCTCGAGAACATGGTCACCGAGAAGGGCGAGGAGCTTGCGGGCAAGACCATCTGCATCTCCGGCTCCGGCAACGTTGCCCAGTACGCAATCCAGAAGGCCGAGCAGCTTGGCGCCCACGTGGTGACTGCCTCCGACTCCAACGGCTACGTCTATGATCCCGAGGGAATCGACTTCGACCTTCTCTGCCAGATCAAGGTCGTTGAGCGTGGCCGCATCAAGGAGTACGCGGAGCGCAAGCCCGGCTCCGTCTATCACGATGGCGAGCGTCCCTGGGGCGAGAAGTGCGACATCGCGATGCCTTGCGCCACGCAGAACGAGCTTGACCTCGATGACGCCAAGAAGCTCGTGGCCAACGGCTGCGCGTACGTGGTCGAGGGTGCCAACATGCCCACCACCACCGACGCGACCACGTTCCTCATCGAGAACGGCGTGTACTTCGCTCCCGGCAAGGCGGCCAACGCCGGCGGCGTCGCTGTCTCTGGCCTCGAGATGAGCCAGAACCACGAGCACCTCTCCTGGTCCTTCGACGAGGTGGACGAGAAGCTCAAGGGAATCATGAACTCCATCTACAGCGCCGCCGCTTCCGCTGCGCGCGAGTACGGCCACGAGGGCAACCTCGTGTTTGGTGCCAACATCGCCGGCTTCCTCAAGGTCGCCGACGCCATGATGGCCCAGGGTGTGTGCTAGCCCGCTGATCTGCGTTTTTCGCGGCAAGTGATTGGTCTGGCCCTCCGGCGGCGTAACGCCTCCGGAGGGCCTTTATGTTTTCACCTTTAGAAGGGGCTCGCTCGCGATTCTTTTTTGATGCCGCGTCTCTTGGACGTTTAAGGTGCCCTAACCGTCCAAATTCCGCGGAACAATTTTATGCCGCCAAAGTTCGACGTTTAAGGGGGCTTAAACGTCCGGAATCAGCGCCTTGACGAGAAGGTCAGCGGCTCCGTTCCACGGCACCAAACAATATGTTTGGTATCCACACAAGTATTCATATCCATGTCAAACCATAGGGGATTGTTGCAGACTTGTTGAATTCGCTCAACGAAACATGCATGCCCCGTATACTTGCAACGACCTTTAACGAGCGGTACGAGATACCGAGAAGGCGTCCATAGCGCAGAATCCGGCCCAGCCTCTCGGGAGCACGCGCACGCTGCGCGCGGCTCCTTTTTTATGGCACGTCGGCGGCGCTGCACGCGGAAAGGACGGTGTTGCTGTGAACCTCTTGGTCGATGGTGGCAGGCATCGGGAGGCCCTCCTGGCGCTTGAGGACGGCACGGTCCTCAGGGGCCGAAGCGTTGGCGCGGAGGGTGAGACCTTCGGCGAGATCGTGTTCAACACGTCCATGGTGGGCTACCAGGAGATCGTGAGCGACCCGTCATATGCAGGTCAGATTGTCACCTTCACCTATCCCCAGCTGGGCAACTACGGCGTCAACGAGAAGGACATGCAGGCAGACGCACTGCATCTCAAGGGCTTTGTGTGCCATGACGCCTGCTACACGCCAAGCAACTGGCAGAGCGTTGTGAGATTGCCGGACTTCCTTGCGTCCCGTGGTGTCGTGGGCATCGAGGGCGTGGACACTCGTGCGGTCACCCTGGCCATTCGCGAGGGCGGGGCCATGCGCGCGGCAATCTCGACCACGGACCTCGACCCCAAGAGCCTCGTCCGCCGCGTCCGCGAGTCCCCGCACATTGAGGAGCACAACTACGTCGCCGACGTCTCCTGCAAGGAGCCGCACGTCGTGAGGCCCAAGGGCGAGGTGCACCACCGCGTGGTTGCCGTGGACTGCGGCGAGAAAGCCGGCATTGTGCGCCGCATGGCCGAGGTGGGCATCGAGGTCACGGTTGTCCCCTGGGACACGCCTGCTGAGAAGATTCTTGCCATGGAGCCCGACGGCGTCTTCTTCTCCAACGGCCCCGGCGACCCGGACACCGTGCCCACCGTGCCCGACACCGTGCGCGCCATTCTCGGCAAGCTCCCCGTCTTTGGCATCTGCCTGGGCAACCAGATGATTACTCTTGCCACGGGCGCCCGCGTGGAAAAGCTGCCCTACGGCCACCACGGCGGCAACGAGCCCGTGATGAACCTCATCACCGGCAAGGTGGAGATCACGGCCCAGAACCACAACTACGGCCCGGTCTTCTCGACCTTTGGTCCGCTCGTCCCCGAGCTCTCCGGCGGTCTCACCGAGCACCCAGAGAGCCTCCTAACCTGGAGCCGCATGCACATGGCCCCCGTCGCCATGAACGAGCGCTACGGCCGCATCCGGCTCACGCACGTGAACCTCAACGACGGCACGCCCGAGGGCATCCAGTTCCTCGACCTGCCGGCCTTCTCGATGCAGTACCACCCCGAGGCCAAGCCCGGCCCCAACGACTCGGCGTACATGTTCGAGTCCTTCTCGCGCCTCATGGACGGACGCGAGGACTACCTTGCCATCGACGTCCGCGAGGGGAGGCGCTTCTAGTTGCCAAAGCGCACCGACATCAAGAAGATCCTCATCATTGGCTCTGGTCCCATTGTCATTGGCCAGGCTTGCGAGTTTGACTACTCCGGCACCCAGGCGTGCAAGGCCCTGCGCGAGGAGGGCTACGAGGTCGTTCTCGTCAACTCCAACCCCGCGACCATCATGACCGACCCCGAGACGGCCGACCGCACCTACGTGGAGCCCATCACGGCGGCCTCGGTTGCCAAGGTCATCGCCAAGGAGCGCCCGGACGCGCTGCTCCCCAACATGGGCGGCCAAACGGGCCTCAACTGCGCCGTGGCGCTTGCCGAGCAGGGCGTGCTCGACAAGTACGGCGTGGAGGTCATTGGCTGCGACATCGAGTCAATCCAGACCGGCGAGGACCGCGAGCTCTTTGCCGAGGCCATGCGTGACATTGGCCTGGAGGTCGCCCGCTCCGAGACCGCGCACACGCTCGAGGAGTGCGAACGCGCGGCGGAAGACATTGGCTACCCTGTGGTGATCCGTCCCGCCTACACGCTGGGAGGCGCGGGCGGCGGCATGGCGTACACCCACGATGACCTGGTGCGTATTGCCCGCGAGGGCCTGGCGCTCTCTGCCAATTCCGAGGTTCTCATCGAGCAGAGCCTCGAAGGCTGGAAAGAGATTGAGATGGAGGTCATGCGCGACTCCGCTGGCAACGGCATCGTGGTGTGCTCCATCGAGAACCTCGATCCTATGGGCGTGCACACCGGCGATTCCATCACCGTGGCGCCCTGCCAGACGCTCAACGACTTCGAGATGCAGCGCCTGCGCGACTACTCGCTGGCCGTGCTCGAGCGCGTGGGCGTTGCCTGCGGTGGCTCCAACGTGCAGTTTGCCGTGAACCCCAACGACGGTCGCGTGATCGTCATCGAGATGAACCCGCGCGTGAGCCGCTCCTCGGCCCTGGCATCCAAGGCCACTGGCTTCCCCATTGCCAAGGAGGCGGCGCTTCTCGCCGTTGGCTACACGCTGGACGAGATTACCAACGACATCACGCAGGCCACACCGGCCTGCTTCGAGCCCTCGATCGACTACTGCGTGGTCAAGATCCCGCGTTTTGCCTTCGAGAAGTTCAAGGGCGCGGACTCCACCCTCACCACGCGCATGAAGGCCGTGGGCGAGGTCATGGCCATTGGCTCCACCTTCGAGGAAGCGCTCCAGAAGGCCATGCGCTCGCTCGAGCAGGGACACGCCGGCCTCGGTGCGGACGGCAACGACTCCTTCGACGAGGAGGCCTTCGAGGAGCGCGTGGCAACCCCCACCCCGCAGCGCATCCTCTACGTGGCCGAGGCGCTACGTCGCGGCTGGGGCGTGGAGCGCGTCTTTGAGCTCACGCATATCGACCGCTGGTTCCTTAACCGCATCGCAGACATTGTCACTGCCGAGCGCACGATCTCTGAGCTGGGGCTCATTGGCCTCGACCACGACCACATGCTCGCAGCCAAGGAGCTTGGCTTCTCTGACCGTCAGATTGCCCACCTCACGGGGACGAGCGAGGAGGTTGTGCGTGCCGTGCGCGAGGTCGTTGGCGTGCGCCCGCTCGTGAAGACCGTTGACACCTGCGCCGGCGAGTTTGCCGCCCGCACGAGCTACCACTACTTCACCTACGAGGACGGTGGCGCCACCGAGCGCACGGAGGCAGAGAAGCCCCGCGTGGTGATTCTCTCGGCCGGTCCCAACCGCATTGGCCAGGGCATCGAGTTTGACTACTGCTGCGTCCACGCCGCGTACGCGCTCGAGGCCAAGGGCTACGAGACGGTCATGGTCAACTGCAACCCCGAGACCGTTTCGACCGACTACGACACCTCCGACCGCCTCTACTTCGAGCCGCTCACCTTTGAGGACGTCATGAACGTCATCGAGGTCGAGAAGCCCGTGGGCGTTATCGTGACGCTGGGCGGCCAGACCCCCATTAACCTTGCCGGCAGGCTCAAGGCAGCGGGCGTCCCCATCATGGGAACCCAGCCCGAGGCCATCGACCTGGCCGAGGACCGCGACCGCTTTGCGAACCTTCTCGACCGCCTGGAGATTGCTTATCCGCCCTCCTCGACGGCAGAGACCATGGAGGACGCCACCGAGGTCGCGCGCCGCATTGGCTACCCGCTGCTCGTGCGCCCGAGCTACGTGCTGGGCGGTCGTGGCATGGCGATTGTCTACGACCATGACGACCTGCGCACCTACATGGCTGAGGCCACGCGCGTCTCGCCCGATCACCCGGTCTACCTGGATTCCTTCCTCGAGGACGCCATCGAGCTGGACGTTGACGCCCTCTGTGACGGCACGCAGTGCTATGTGGGCTCGGTCCTCGAGCACATCGAGGAGTGCGGCATCCACTCTGGTGACTCCGCGTGCTGCTGGCCGCCTTTCTCGCTCTCCGACACCATCGTGGAGCGCGTGCGCGAGATTACCCGCAAGCTTGCGCTTGCGGTGGACATCCACGGCCTTCTCAACATCCAGTTTGCGGTCAAGGACGAGCAGGTCCTGGTTATCGAGCTGAACCCGCGCGCCAGCCGCACGGTGCCTTTCTCGTCCAAGGCCACCGGCGTGCCCCTTGCGCGCTGCGCCGCACGCATCATGTCCGGTGAGACCATTGCCCAGCTGGGGCTTCCGCCCGAGGACCGCACACCTTCGCATTACGCCGTGAAGGAGGCCGTCATGCCCTGGAGCCGCTTCCCGGGTGCCGACGTCCACCTTGGGCCCGAGATGAAGTCCACCGGCGAGGTCATGGGACTCGACACGACGTTCCCCAAGGCTTACGCCAAGACGCGCGAGGCCATTGACTACGAGATTCCGATGTCGGGCAAGGTGTTTGTCTCGGTGTGCGACCGCGACAAGCGCTCCATCGCGCCCGTGGCGCTCTCGCTCACCAACCTGGGGTACGACCTTGTGGCCACGCGCGGCACGGCCAAGACGCTGCACGCCGCGGGCATTCCGTGCGAGGTCGTGCGGCCAATCAGCGAGGGCAGCCCCAACGTGCTCGACATGATGGCCGCGGGCGAGATTGCGTTCATCGTGAACACCCCACGCGGAGGGAGCTCCCGTGGCGACGGGGCCAAGATTCGCAGCGAGGCCGTGAACCGCGGCGTCGACATGGCCACGACCATGTCCGGCGCGACGGCGCTCATCCAGGCCATCGCCGCGCTGCGCAAGGGTCCCCTCGACGTCTACGCGCTGCAGGACCTGTAGGGTTTCTCGCGTAAGTGCGCTTCCGAGCCCTCCGGCGTCACCATGACGCCGGAGGGCTCTTTCATGTGGGGGTCGTCCTGATGGAATGCGCCCTTCGGCGTCGGGGCGACGCCGGGGGTGAGGTTTCGTACGCTTGCTGCCAAGATGCGCCCTCCGGCGCCAATACGACGCCCGAAGCGAGGTTTCATACGTACCTGCTGCGACAATGCACCCTCCGGCGCGGAATTGACGCCCGAAGCGAGGTTTCGTACGTGATTGCTGCGGTGTCCGACATCCCCCCGTTGCCTATACGACAATAAAATCCCAGGTTCATCTACTTGTACGACAGACAGTTGACGGCTTTTGCGAGAAGTTCTTCTCATTGAAGTGGGCGATGGGGCGTTTGTGAGCCAATAGCAGGAGGTCTTGGATGGCGGTCAAGAGAACGCATTGGCGCTATGCGCGATTTTTCCGCGTGCTCCTTCCGTCGCTCGGGGTGTTTGCGGCTACTGCGTTCGTCTCGATCTATCTCACCCTCGACTCGCTTGTGACGAACTTTGGGGGTGCTGCCAACAACCTTGGCCGCAACCTATCCACGCCTGTAGTTACGGCATTTACCCTTGAGGCCAAGTTTGCCCCATATCTTTGTCCGCTGGTGCTTGCGGGTCTTTGGCAAGGTCCTGCTGCTTTGGCACGTGGACGTTACCCATGGCTGCTCAAAGCCCACGGACTTTCGGCGTTGAGCTCTGCATTGCTGCTGTTTGCTTCCTGCCTCATCGATGCATTGAGCCTGTGGGCGTGGGCCAGCCTATTCTCGTCGCTTACCTCGGTATTGTTCCAGGCTTCTCTCAACCCATCCCTGCTACGAAGCGCGTTTGGCATTTCGCCTGGCCAGATTGGCTTGTGGTCCATCGCCACCATGCTGCCAAGCGTGTCGCAGGCACTGTCTATCGCCGGGCTGTGGGCCGCTGCTTGCGTAGTGCTCGGTAGCAGTGGGATGGCATACGCGGTCTCCTTGGTTGTGTACCTCGGGGGAAACTATCTCCTCCCGGCGATTGCAAACTTAAGCTTCATCTCGGATTGGCTAATTCCACAAATGGCGATGCCTGGAATCAGTGCCGCTTGGGAGTACGGCGTGGGACACCTGTGCGCTGGCCTTGCCTTTACTGCAGCGCTTGCGTGCGCCTCGATGTGCTTGCCCAGGCTCATTGTGGCAAGGGGGTGAAGCAGTTTGCAATCCGCAAGGTCCACAGCGCTTCATCCTCTTCCTCTGGTGCTGAGAATCGAGCTGCTACGTGTGCTTGAAGCCTGGCGTCTGTTGATGGCGCTGGGGTGCATCGTTGTGTCAATCGCAATCTCGTACGCGCTGTTGGGTTCCTTCCAGGTCCAATCGGGTGGAAGCCTTGCTGGCTCATCTGCGCCCGACGTGTTCTACGTAGGTCTCAATGACTCCCTTGTTGCATGCATCTTGTTGCCAACTGGGGCACTTGCGCTTTGCGGAGACGCCTTTTCAAAGGAGGATCGGGGTGGTTTCTCGGATATCGTCCTTTCAAGGCTAAGCAACAGGAGGGTCTGGCTTTGGGGAAAGTGCCTTTCCATCACGGTGACGTGCCTGCTTTATGCATTAGCGACGCTCGTCCTCATGTGCGTCTTTGACATGGTTGTCTTTGGGACAATGCCGTCTGTCACCGTCCCCCAATGGCTTGCCTATTCCGGGAATCCGGATGACTTCCAATGGAATCGCTACTACATACGAATTGCCCTGGTACCTGAGTCATGGAACTATACGCACCTTGTAATTGTTCTGGCGCTCGTCGAGGGAGTGATTCTATCCATCATCACGATCACGTTCGCCTCGTGTGCCGCAGCTATTAGAGCAAAGACCAATCCAACACTTCTCGGCTTTGCGGTCCTAGTCGCTCTTACGGCGCTGCCCGAGCTCTTCGTTAACGTTGCGTTCCTCCTTAATCCATCTTTGCAGCAGAGGGACTGGGGGTTTCTCATGGATCGCTTCTGCCTCTGTTTCTACTGTCTCGGGGCATCCTTCACCCAGACAGAGGTTGGACAAGCTGCGGTAATCACAAGCCAGTTCGATGGGCAGGAAATTGTGGCAAGTGCTGCAACACAAGTCAACAGCTATTCCACGCTTGCCCTTGTGCTCTTGCTGCTGGCTGGCCTATCGCTTCTGGCATTGCTTCATCGCTACGGAGAATCCGGCGTGGGCAGACGGAATGCGAGGGTTGACTAGGATGCCTGTAAATACCAAAGTTCTCAAACATATGGGACCGGCCGCCGAGAAGGCCATTGATGTCGTGGACCTCTCGTTACGTCTTGGCGGGACTACGGTCATCGATTCCGGCGGTCTGCAAGTTGGTAGGGGAGAGGTCGTTGGACTCATTGGACCCAACGGCTCGGGGAAAACAACGATGCTCAGATTTCTCGCCGGCCTCCTCATTCCAAGTTCCGGAGCAGGGAGTGTGCTTGGCGCAGACATTAGGAACATGGGGAGCTGGCCACGAGTGGGGCTGCTCCTCGAGGCGCCTCCGTTTATTGACCGTATGTCGGGTATCGAGAACCTTGGCATCCTGGGGGACCTTGGCGGCCGCAAAGACAATTGCGTCTATGAGCAAGCAATGCTTACTGTTGGTTTGGACCCCGGCAACTGCACGCCCGTTGGCAGGTACTCCGCTGGCATGAGAAAGCGCCTGGGCATCGCTCAGGCAATCATGGACGATCCGGACCTCGTTCTTCTCGACGAGCCGACCAACGGTCTTGATCCAGAAGGGGTCGTTATGCTGCGCGGAATTGTGCGTGCATGTGCCGAGAAGGGCGAGACGGTCATATTTTCGAGCCACATGCTCGGTGAGGTTGCCGAGTTGTGTGACGATGTATATCTAGTCCATGGCGGTGGCCTCACGCGTCTTGCGGCGGGGAATGGGGGTGCAGCACTTGAGCGCGAGTACCTCTCCAGGGTTGGCGCAAAGGTGTGAGGATTCTGCCCTCATGCGGGTTGCCATTCCGTCGCTGGTGGTGACGGTGCTTCTCAGCAACCTGCCGTTGGGATGGCCGTATGGCGAAGTGCTCCTCACCCTGCGATTGCTGTTGGGCGTCCTTCCCCTTGCGTGGCTGTGCAGCCTGGGATTTAGGGAGGGGAGCACTGCCTTCCCCGCGCCAGCTGCCCTTGCGGGTACGCTAGGTACGAGCTTTGGACTTGCGCTTTCCTTTTCGGTGCTGCAGGCAATCGCGACGGGTAATGTTGCTTGGGACGGATTGCCTGCCGAGACATACTTTGCGCTCCCATTTGTTCCGTGCACTTTGGGTATTGCCGCGCGGTCGCGCCATGCTGGCAAGTGCGTCTGGGCCGTTCCTGTCCTGCTTGGCGTTGCGATTGCCATATGGGGAGCGGTCGCGCTTGTCGGCTGGGAGCGCCCGCTTGACCCGATGGCAGTGGCGTCACCGGTGCCTTCACAAAATACCTTGGTGGCGGAGTATGCCCTGCTCGTGGTTGCCGTTGTTCTGCACGCGCGAGGGATTCTCCTCGAATCTCGTGGCGGCCTCTTTCGGGCGGGCGCGGCGGTCTTGATATCTTCGGCTGCCTTGAGTGCCCTTGCGATTGGCATGCAGCAGCTGGGGTGGGGCGGCACCCAGCGTGTTGTTGCCTGGGCGGTTCTCGCTGCCCTGCCCTGTATCTTTTCGGGCGGTCGGCCTGCCTCGGGCAACATCCAACGGCCATACGTTGCCGTTGACCAGCTGTTTCTTGACCATGGACTTACCAGTCGAGAGGAAACTGCCATACGCGGTTTGGACCGCGGGCTCACGGTCTCGCAGCTTGCGGACGAGATGGGTGTGGCGCGCTCAACCGCTGGCACCTACTGCAAGCGGGCGTACGAGAAGCTGGGGGTGACCTCTAGAGACGCTGCAATCGCCCTGCTCGACGAGGTCAGGGAGCAAAGTGGTGAGTGTCTGCCGACTGCGGAGAGAGACGATACCCAGGCTCTGTGCCAGAGAGCGTACCGTGTCAGTCATACAGTTGCCGCTAGTTGCATTGGTGCCGCGGTGGCAATCTACTGGCTTCCATGGCTGGGGAGGGCGCATCTGCTCATCTCTCAAGTCGATGACCTGCGTCCGGGGACGATTGTGCTTGGACTTCTGGTAATAATCGCTGCGGCCGGTACGCGCATGCCAATCTCCAAGCGGGGCGTTGTCGCTTTGGTGCTTGCTCTGGCTGGCGGCCTTGCAGGCTATTCGCTTTTTGGCAATTTGGCGTCGTGGGGAACGGATGCCTTGTCTGTAGCGGCTGCTTATGCGCTTCCTATTCTCTACCTCGATGGTGTTTCCCGAGATTCCCACGCTCTTGGCAATTCTCGGCAAAGGGCCATCGCGGCGCTCGGTGCGTTTGCGCTCGCTGCGGTAGCGCTGCTGTTGCCCCTTTCGATTAGGCGCTGGTACATGGCAGCGTTGCTCGCTGTTCCCGGTGTGCTTTTCGCGCAAATGTCTGGCGGCGAAGAGGGCGTGCCGAAGCAGGCATTCTCTCCCTTCCCTCCCGTGCACATTGCCGTTGGACTCTGCGCTCTTGGTGCATCAGCTCCAATCTTGGTGAGCGCGTTGCAGTGCTTCTCGCCTGGCCCTGTTGAGGCGTCAATTGCGTATGGGCTAATTGCCATTGCCGTTATTGTCCTGCTGTCCACCATTTTGGGTGCTCTGGAAGGCGGCGGTCTTTCTCGTCTGCTGCCGTCGCTGGCCGTCGAGATTGTTGGGCTTTGCCTGGGGTGGCTATGGGTCCTCACGAGAGAGACTCCGAATGGCGTTGCTGTTGCCTTGCGCACCTGCCTGGGATGCGGCCTTGCCGTTGTGGGGTTGCTAGCGTTCGCGCGACTCGTGCGGCTCTTCAAGCGCAGAGCGAGGCTGGCGAGTCTTTCTGTGCGCGAGCGTTGGCGCGAGGTTGGAACAAAGACCGGCCTTACCGAGGGAGAAATCGAGGCCATCATCCTTCTCGGTCGCGGATATAGCGTGTCGTATGTGGCGAGGTCACTCTCGCTTTCACCTGCGGCAATTGCCTCGCGACGGGCGTCTGCCTACAAGAAGCTGGGAATCCATCGCCGAGACGAACTAGCCCGCATGCTTCTTGACCTGCTGAGGGAGTGAAGACATCCTGCTGGAATGCGCCCTTCGGCGTCGGGGTGACGCCCGAAGCGAGGTTTCGTACGTGATAGCTGCGGCAACGGCCTCTCCGGCGCCAAAACGGCGCCGGAGCGAAGGGTTCCGACGGGATCTCGTACGAGATGCTCCCTCCGGCGACAAATAGTCGCCGGAGGCGTCGTCCCAGGGAGAAAATGCAACAAACTAAGCCCTCCGGCGCCAGCGCTTTGCCTCCTCCAGCGGTCGCGATTGGCACCGCCTACGTGTGCTCGTGTCGATTTCTTTCTCGTTTCCTAGGCCAAGACCTGTGCATTTGCTATTATGGCAAGGCTATGTGTGACTATGCGGGCGTGGCGGAACTGGTAGACGCGCTGGATTTAGGTTCCAGTGGGGGAGACCCCGTGAAGGTTCGAGTCCTTTCGCCCGCACCACATGAGCTGCATTCGCAGGAATCAACGGCGGGCGCCCGCCTGCCGAGGACGAGACACTGGAGGAACGTTGAAGATCACCGTCACCGCTGAGGAGCCCAAGGACAACAAGGTTGCCGCAAAGCTCACCATTCCCGCCGCAGACGTCAACGCGGCTGTCGCCAAGACCTACAAGGACTTCGCGCACAAGTACAACTTCCAGGGCTTCCGTCGCGGCCACGCTCCCCGTCCTGTGATCGATGGCATCCTGGGTAAGGAGTCGGTGCTCGCCCAGGCTACCAATGACCTTCTCAACGCTGCCGAGCCCCTCATGCTTGAGGAGCTCAACATCGTCCCCGTTGGTCGTCCGGACTTCGCCCAGGACGCGGATCTCGCCAAGGAGGGCGAGGACTACTCGATCGACGTCACCATCGGCGTTCGTCCCGAGGCCGAGCTTGACTCCTACGATGCCCCCCAGATCAACATGCCTCCTGAGGAGGTCACCGACGCCGAGGTCGAGGCCCAGGTCAAGCGCTACATGACCTACCACACCTCCTACGAGGACGTTCCCGAGGGCGAGGCCGCCCAGGAGGGCGACGTCGTGAAGGCCGACATCGAGAACGTCGAGGGCGCCGAGAAGCTCGCCGGCGAGGGCCAGTCCCTCGCGCTGGTTGACGGCCAGGTGCCCGACGAGGTCAAGCAGGCCCTCACCGGCGCCAAGGTTGGCGACGTCGTCGACCTTGCCTGGACCATCAAGCACGAGGAGGGCGAGGAGACCCACGAGCACTCCTACAAGGCCAAGGCTACGGTCAAGGGCATCCAGCGCCCCACCACGCCCGAGCTTGACGACGAGTTCGCCAAGAAGGGCTTTGGCTACGACACCGTCGACGAGTTCAAGAGCGCCGTCCGCGACGAGATCGCCGAGGACAAGAAGGCCAACCTCCCTAACCTCAAGGAGGACCGCGTCGTCGAGGCAGTGGGCGAGCGCCTGCAGCTTGACGAGATTCCTTCTGACTACCAGGAGGAGGTCTTCAACGAGCTTGGCCAGGAGGTTCTCGGCCAGATGCAGCGCTCCGGCATCTCGCTCGACATGTACCTCAATGCGCGCGGCATCTCTCCCGACGCCTTCATCGCCGACCTCCACGCGCAGGCCGAGGAGCGTGCCCGCCAGTCCCTGGCTCTTGACGCCGTGGCCCGTCAGCTCGGCCTCGAGGCCACCGAGGAGGACGTGCGCAACGAGTTCGAGAAGGCCAACGTCGAGGACGTGGACAAGGCCATCGAGCAGTGGCGCTCCGAGGGCCGTCTCCCTGCAATCCGCGATTCCATCAAGCGCACCAAGGCTCTTGATTGGCTGGTCGAGAACGCCCAGGTGACCGTCGTGGACGAGGCTGCCGAGGCCGCCAAGGAGTCCGAGGGCGAGAAGTCCGAGGACGCCGAGTAGCCCCCCTCTGCTCGAACTAATGGTGCAGACCCTGTGAACTGACGCCGTGCCCCGGATGGCGCAAGCCATTCGGGGCACATTGGAACGGAACGCATATGAATTCTGAAAGGAGTGTCATGCACAACCCAACCAACATCCCGCTCATCCCGTACGTCGTCGAGCAGACCCCGCGCGGCGAGCGCAGCTACGACATCTATTCGCGCCTGCTCAACGACCGCATCGTGTTCCTGGGCGAGGAGGTCACGCGCGACTCCGCCAACCTCGTGATCGCGCAGCTTCTCCACCTGGAGAGCCAGGATCCCGACAAGGACATCTCGCTCTACATCGACTCTCCCGGAGGTGACGTCTACGCCGGCCTGGGCATCATCGACACGATGAACTTCATCAAGCCCGACGTCTCCACCATCTGCGTGGGCATGGCTGCCTCCATGGGCGCGGCAATTCTCGCCAGCGGCACCAAGGGCAAGCGCCTGGCGCTCCCCAACTCGATGATCCTCATCCACCAGCCCAGCTCCGGCGTCCAGGGCCAGCAGACCGACATCCAGATCGTGGCCGACGAGACCAAGTGGATTCGGCAGCACCTGAACGAGATGCTCGCGGAGGCCACCGGTCAGCCCATCGAGAGGATCAACGCCGACACCGAGCGCGACAACTACATGCGCGCGACCGAGGCGCAGGAGTACGGCCTTGTCGACAAGGTCATCACCAACCGCAACGACCAGGGCAAGCAGGAGTAGCGCATGGCTCAGGACCACGACAACGGAAGCGGTCGCCAGTACGGCGACAACGAGATGCACTGCTCGTTCTGCGGCAAGAGCCGCAGCCAGGTGAGCAAGCTCATCCAGGGGCCGGGCGGGGTCTACATCTGCGACGAGTGCGTCCATGCGTGCTCCCAGATGATTGACGAGGCGGACGGCTCCGCAGCGGTGGACGAGGACGCCGAGGAGGAGTCCCCTCTGCCGCTCAAGGAGCTGCCGACCCCGCACCAGATCTACGACGAGCTCTCCCAGTACGTGATTGGCCAGGAAGCGGCCAAGCGCGCGATGAGCGTTGCCGTCTACAACCACTACCGCCGCATCCTCTCGGGCAACGACGAGGTTCCCGAGGGCGAGGAGGACGTCGAGATCGCCAAGAGCAACATCTTGCTCCTCGGCCCCACCGGCACCGGCAAGACGCTGCTCGCCCAGACACTCGCCCGCTTCCTCGAGGTGCCCTTCGCCATCGCGGATGCCACCACCCTCACCGAGGCCGGCTACGTGGGCGAGGACGTCGAGAACATCCTGCTCAAGCTCATCACCGCTGCTGACGGCGACGTCTCCCGCGCCGAGCTGGGCATCGTCTACATCGACGAGATCGACAAGATCGCGCGCAAGGCGGAGAACCTCTCCATCACGCGTGACGTCTCGGGCGAGGGCGTGCAGCAGGCGCTCCTCAAGATCCTCGAGGGCACCGAGGCGAGCGTCCCTCCGCAGGGCGGCCGCAAGCACCCCCAGCAGGAGCTCATCCACATCGACACGACGAACATCCTCTTCATCTGCGGCGGCGCCTTCGTGGGCCTCGACAAGATCGTTGCGGACCGCATTGGCAAGAAGGGCGTTGGCTTCAACGCCGAGCTTGGCAAGAACGTCGACCAGGACGAGGACGAACTCATGGAGCAGGTCATGCCCCAGGACCTGCACAAGTTTGGCATGATCCCCGAGTTCATCGGCCGCATCCCGGTGATTACCTCCACGAGGGAGCTCAAGGAGGCCGATCTCGTGGACATTCTCACCAGGCCCAAGAACGCGCTGGTCAAGCAGTACAAGCGTCTCTTCGAGATCGAGGGGGTCGAGCTGGAGTTCACCCCCGAGGCCCTGAATGAGATTGCCCGCCAGGCCATCGCCCGTGGCACGGGTGCCCGTGGTCTCCGCGCCATCTGCGAGTCGACGCTTCAGTCCACGATGTTCGACCTACCGAGTGACCTCGACATCACCAGGGTCATCGTGACCAAGGAGTGCGTCGGTGGCGCCGAGAAGCCCGAGGTCGTACGGCAGGAGCCGCTGCTCCCCAAGCACCGCGCGAGCTAGGCCCGTAAGGCACAGGTTGATTTGATAGAACGGCGGCCGCGTCCGGAGTCCGGGCGCGGCCGTTTTTGTCGCCATTGTTTTGAAATGCTGGAGCGGCCCATGCCGCTCTAGCGCCTAGCCCACCGAGCCACCAAAGCGCTCGTAGTACTCGATGAACTTCTTTCGGCGCTTTGTCCCTGCGGGGCAGGTGTAGTCAAAGGCGCGCATGATGCCGCGGTAGATGGCGACGGCCTTCACGCGACGCGCCATGCCGTCGACCGTCTTGCGTGACATCTCGAGCTGGTCTCGAAGGTACTCAAGGTACGGGGACCCAGCAGCGTACTGCCAGAAGAGACCAGCGAGGTCGGAGTCTGGATAGAGCCATGGTCTGTTATCCGGGCCGGCGTAATGAACGATGCGATAGTCTCGACGCGCCTCGTCATACTCGTCCTGGACGTCCTTGGGGGCCTGTGCCACTATGTGTGTGCGGCGCATGTACTGCCAGTCCACAAGGTAGTTCCACTTCATGTGCACCCGCCGGTAATGACCGTCTACCACCTTGTTGAGGACGTCCTGGTCGAGCCAGCGCCATGTGCGCTCAGTGGCAATGTCGAGCAGCTCCTCGGCAGTGATGGTCTGGCGGAACTTCTCCAGGTTCATGAGCAGTGCGCCCGCCTGGAAGTAGTCGTGCGGCTCGGTCATGCCCAGCTGGTCCTTGAGGTACGAGTAGACCGTGGGGTCGTAGCCATCAATCTGGCCTATGGTGTCTGCGTCGCGCGTTGCCGCCAGCAGGTAGCCCGTGATGTCCGTGTCGAAGAGCTCCGCCACGTCTGCGCACACAACGATGTCAGAGTCAAGGTAGATGGCCTTCTCGACGTTATCGAGGAGCGTGGGTGCGAGAAGGCGGAAGTAGGTCTCTGGCCTGAAGTGGCCGTGGTGGGGGAGCTTGATGTCGCCAAGCGCGGCATCAACATCAAGAAAGCCCAAGCCCACATGGTACTTTGAGGCCTGCTGCGTGAGCGTGATCATGCTCTTGGGGGTAATGTCGCGCGTGAGCACCACAATGTCATAGTGACGCTTTGGCGAGGCGTTCACCAGGATGGATTGGAGCGCCACCGAGAGGTACGGGACAAACAGCTCGTTGCAGGCAAAGACGAGAACGACGTCGTCGAGGTCGAGCGGCAGTTCGCGCGACGAGGTGGCCAGCATGGTCCCCCTCTGCGACTGCTGTGAGGCAGGTGTTCTGCTCTGTGAGTTCATCGTTTGGCTGCTCCCTGTAGGATGCCCTTCTCGGCGTGCAAACAGTACGTATGACTCTACCATGATGGGCCAGCACTGCCGCGTTCTCCCGCTCGTCCGCGCCAAAGACCCATCTGTGAGACAAAGGGAGTTTCCCTTTGTCTCATGCGAGAAGCGCGGTGGCGTTGGAGACTGCCAGTGCCCCCACATCCTCGCCGCGTACCTCGGATGCCTTCGAAATAGCTCGCTCGAGCGAGGAGGCAATCTCTTGCGCGCTGCCCAAGACCTTCTCGCCTGCGGGGAGGTCGGTCTCGGTGAGCAGCAGCTCTGAGGGCACCTCGCGCACGTACTCGCGTCCGCGCCTGGTTGCAAGGGAGTGCTCGCCAAACGAGAAGTGGCACCCCATGCGGGCGGCGCGCCACAGCTCCTCTGGCCTTCCGGAGAACCAGTGGAATATACAACGGCAGGACCTGACGGCGCCCGTGCGCTCCAACACGTCGAGCACCACGTCTGTCGAGCGCACAGAGTGTATGGAGACGATCTTGGAGCACGAGGGGTCGCTCGTCTCGGCGCAGATGCGCATGATGCGCTCGAAGGCCGAAACCTGAGCGCGTTGCGTTCCCTCGCCCACGTGCGCTGGCGAGAAGTCCAGGCCAACCTCGCCAACAAAGCGCAGTTCAGGCAATATGGAGACCAGCGTGTCAACGTCCTTCTCGGCAATGCGACCGTCTGCGATCCACCAGGGATGGGCGCCAGCGGCAAGATGGACCCCCGGTGCGTCGGCAAGCTCCTGCGCCGCGCAAAGATAGCCCGCTGGCGTCACCGTGCAGGCGAGAAACGAGAGCCCAAATTCCTGTGCCTGCGCTGCCACCTGCGGTGCGTTTGCGTAGAAGTCAAGGTGCACGTGGGCGTCGAAGAGCCTCATCGCGCGTTCCCCCCGCTGGTGGTGATCCTGCCGTCAAGCCCCGTGAGCGACAAGATCACGTCACCGGCAATCATCTGACCCATGATGGGCGGGAAGTAGGACATGGTTCCCAGCGTTGCCGCCTTGCCGGAAGCACCATCGGGCGCTTGGGGGCGCACTGGCTCCTCGGGCGAGTAGAGCACCCTCAGTCCGCGGATGCCGCGCTTGCGGCACTCCTTGCGGATGATGCGGGCGAGCGGGCACCCATGCGTCTGCGAGATGTCAGCAAAGCGCAGGAGCTCGGGGTGGAGCTTATTGGCGCCTCCCATGCTCGAGACCAGGGGCATTCCCTCGTCCTGGCACCAGCGAGCCACGACGAGCTTGGCGGTCACGTTGTCGATCGCGTCCACCACAAAGTCCGGGCGCGGGTCTAGCCCGCTCAGAATCTGGCCTATGTTGTCTCGTGTGAGAAACACGTGGATGGGTGTGATGCTGGCTGAGGGGTTGATGTCTGCCACAATGCGCGCCATAACGTCGGTCTTGCGCTGGCCCACGGTACTCGTGTAGGCCACGGCCTGGCGGTTGATGTTGCTTGGCTCGACTACGTCGCGGTCTACGAGGACGAGCGACCCCACGCCACCGCGCGCAAGGGCCTCGGCGCAGTTGGAACCCACGCCGCCCAGTCCAAGGACCACCACGCAGGAGTTTGCGAGCCTTCTCACGGCGTCCTTTCCCATGACCAGCTCGAGCCTGGACGTGGGTGTCTCGTCAACGTTTGCCATGCGTCTCTCCGCGTTCTAGCTTGTCCTCTTGCAATCGCCCCGATAATAGTCGAAAGCATGAGACAAAGGGAGACTCCCTTTGTCTCATTGCACCTGTGCTAAGCTGGGAAGCTGCAATCTGGGCGCCAGGCGCCCCACATGGCTGTGTTCGAGAGGACCGTATCGTGGAAGAGATGCCCAAGACCTACAATCCGCAAGAGGCCGAGCCCCAGCTCATCCAGAAGTGGGTTGATGCTGGCTGCTACCGTCGCAGCAAGGGCGTAGGGGACTGCACCGTCGTGATCCCGCCGCCTAACGTGACCGGCATCCTGCACATGGGCCACGCCATGGACGACTCCATCCAGGACACCTTCATCCGCTATAACCGTATGCGCGGCCGCTCCACCCGCTGGATCCTCGGCACCGACCACGCCGGCATCGCCACGCAGACCAAGGTGGACAAGAAGCTCAAGAGCGAGGGCAAGTCTCGTCTCGAGATGGGTCGCGAGAAGTTCCTCGACGCCTGTTGGGACTGGACCCACGAGTACGGCGGCACGATCGTCTCGCAGATCAAGCGCATGGGCTGTTCGATCGACTTCGATGACGAGAAGTTCACCATGAGCCCCGAGTTCAGCCGAGCCGTGCGCAAGGTCTTCTGCGACTGGTACCACGACGGTCTCATCTACCGCGGCAAGCGCATCGTCAACTGGTGCCCCGTGTGCGGCACCGCCATCTCGGACGACGAGGCCGAGTACCATGACGAGAAGGGCCACCTGTGGTTCCTGCGCTATCCGCTCACCGAGCCCGTCGATGGCATCGAGTACATCACCGTGGCCACCACGCGCCCCGAGACCATGCTGGGAGACACCGGCGTGGCCGTCTCGCCGGAGGACCCGGAGAAGGCCAAGCTCGTGGGCAAGACGGTGATGCTGCCCATCGTGAACCGCGAGATTCCCATCTTCTCCGACTGGCACGTCGACAAGAACTTTGGTACCGGCTTTGTGAAGGTCACGCCCGCGCATGACCCCAACGACTTTGCCATGGGTCAGACGCACAACCTCGAGCAGATCAACATCCTCGACGAGCACGCGCACATCGTGGACGGCTACGGCGAGTTCTCTGGCATGGATCGCGACGAGGCACGCGAGGCCATTGTGAAGTGGTTCGACGAGCACGGTCTTCTCGACCACATCGAGGACCTCGAGCACTCGGTCATGCACTGCTACCGCTGCGACACCGCCCTCGAGCCCTGGCTCTCCGAGCAGTGGTTTGTTGCCGTCGACAAGCTCAAGGGGCCTGCCACCAAGGTCGTCCAGGATGGCGAGGTCAAGTTCTATCCCGAGCGTTGGACGCAGACCTACCTCACTTGGATGGACAACCTCAAGGACTGGTGCATCTCCCGCCAGCTGTGGTGGGGCCACCGCATCCCCGTCTTCTACTGCGAGGACTGCGGCTGGGAGGACGCCCTCATGGAGGACACCGACGTGTGCCCCAAGTGCGGCGGCCACCACGTGCACCAGGATCCCGACGTTCTGGACACCTGGTTCTCCTCTCAGCTGTGGACCTTTGCCACGCAGGGCTGGCCCGACCACCCCGAGGAGATGGAGGGGCACCACCCCACCAAGGTTCTCGTGACCGCGCGAGACATCATCGCCCTCTGGGTTGCCCGAATGATCATGAGCTCGCTCTACTTCACGCACGAGGTGCCGTTCCACGACGTGTACATCTACGCCACCATCCTTGCCAAGGACGGCAGCCGCATGTCCAAGTCCAAGGGCAACGGCGTCGACCCCATGGCGCTCATGGACAAGTACGGCGCGGACGCCATGCGCTACAACCTGCTCACGCTCATCACCACGAACCAGGACGTCAAATTCGACGCCAATCTGGACAAGAAGACGCGCGAGCTCATCGACAGCCCGCGCACCGAGCAGGCGCGCTCCTTTGTGACCAAGATTTGGAATGCCAGCCGCTTTGTCCAGATGAACCTCGATGGCTACACGCCCGGTGCCCCCAAGGCAGAGACGGCCGAGGACGCCTGGATGCTCTCGCGCCTTGCCCGCGCCGTCGAGGCCGCCACGCGCCAGCTTGAGGGCTACGAGTTTGGCGACTATGCCCGCGACCTGCAGTCGTTCTTCTGGGGCGAGGTCTGCGACTGGTACATCGAGCTCTGCAAGGGCCGCCTGCTCCATGGCACGCCCGAAGAGCGCCTCCAGGTGCAGCGCAACCTTGTCTATGTGCTCGACGTATCCATGCGCCTGCTGCACCCCGTGATGCCCTTCGTCACCGAGAGCGTGTGGGACGCGCTGCCCGCAAGCGGCCTCGATGACCACTCCGCGCAGTTCCTCATGACCGCTGCGTGGCCCGAGCCCGCAGACCTCGCTGCCTTTGTGAACGACAAGGCCGAGCACGACTTCGACCTCGCGAAGCGCGTGGTCTCCGCCGTGCGCTCCACCCGTGCCCGCTACCGCCTGTCGCCCAAGGCCGAGCTGGACGTCGCGGTGCGCTCCTCCGCGGAGGACGCCGCGGTGCTCGAGGCCCAGCGCGGCTTCATCTGCTCTGTCGGCCGCGTGGACCAGCTCGCCCTCGGCCACGAGCAGCAGAAGCCGGAGGGGTCGGTCACGGTTGCCGACGGCACGCTCGAGATCTTCGTGGCGCTCGGTGGCCTCGTCGACCTTGCCGCGGAGGCGAAGCGCCTGAGGAAGGAGCTCGAGAAGGCCGAGAAGGACTTGAACTCCGTGAGCAGGACCCTCTCCAACGAGGGCTTCGTCGCGAAGGCGGCCCCTGCCGTCATCGAGAAGAAGCGCGCGCAGCAGGCTGAGCTCACGACCACGATCGAGCAGCTGAAGGGCCAAATTGTGGACCTGGCATAAGTGCGGTAGTTTTTCTCGCCAGCGTGTTATGGGTCCGCGACGGAGTGTCCGCCGCGGACCCATTTTTTGTTGCGCGATGAGGCCGTCATGCCGCGTGTTCTCGCCGTTTAGGAATATTCCGAACGTTTAGACGGTCCTAACCGTTCGGAATCCGCGGCATGTTCCCACATGCAGCGCGTTCTCACCGTTTAGGTGCCTCTAACCGTTCGGAATACGCGGCATTACGTGACTCACGCGATTCCCGGATTCGGGAAGCGTATCTGGCTCGGGAATCCTTGGCCTTAGGATATGTTCGGTTTAGTTGCAGTTCCCAAATTGCACCCAGCGCTTCTACCTGCGGTTATTCTCAGCAAGACAATAAAATAACAGCAATTAAACCGCAGTTTTCCTGGAGAGAGGGGGTGCATACAGCCAGGGCGCGGCCTGCTGTGGCGCGTGCAGTCAGGGACGCGCTGCGGCCGACGAGCCGCCGCGGCGTGGCCTGCTGGCAAGTCTCACGCTAACGAGAAGGGCCACCCCAGCGCTGCCGGGATGGCCCTCGTGTCTCGATGAGCGCGTTGTTACAGCGACGCCACGAACCGCATCTGCGCCGCGCGACCCGTATCGTCCCACTTGAAGACGCCCGCGTCCTCAAGCACGTGCGAGAAGACCAGGCCCACACCGTCGCGAACCACCTGGTGAACGTCTGCGGCGGAAAGCCCGGGGTTCTCCTCGGCAAGCTGCGCCGCCCAGTCGGCGTGCGATGAGGCCAGCGGGTCCGCGGCCATCTGCTCCCTAGTTGCCCCCGCAACCAGCAGCTCCTCAACGCGGCCAAGCTCTCCCACCAGGCGCGGAGGCAGGATGGCAAGCCCCATGACCTCGATGAGGCCGATGTTCTCGCGCTTGATGTGGTGCCATTCCTCGTGCGGGTGGAAGACGCCCAGCGGGTGCTCGGCGCTTGTGACGTTGCAGCGAAGGGCGAGATAGGCCTCATACGTGGAGCCGCCCACGTTGCCCTGGGCATCCACGCGCCGCACGATGGGGGTCACCGTGTTGTGCGGCGTGCCGTCAGCGTCGTGTGCGATAACGCCCACAGACTCGTCGCTCCAGCCGCGCCACGCCGCAACCACGTGGTCGCAGGCGTCAAGCAGCTGGTCTCGGCTTTGGGAGGAGAGGCGCAGGACCGAGAGCGGCCAGTGCAGCACCTCGCCGGAGACCTCTGGGAAGTCCGGCAGCGAGAACCTCTCGGCAGTGGCCGCGCGCATCATGGGAAAGACGTGCGCGCCTCCCTGGAAGTGGTCGTGCGAGAGGATCGAACCGCCAACCACGGGCAGGTCTGCGTTGGAGCCAATGAAGTAGTGGGGCAGCAGGTCCACAAAGTCGAAGAGGCACGAGAGCGAGACACGGTCCACGTGCATGGGGCGGTGACGTGCGCTCATAGCAATGCAGTGCTCGTTGAAGTACGCGTATGGGCTATACTGCAGGCCCCAGCGCTCGCCGCCAAGGGATATTGGGATGATCCGCAGGTTCTGCCTGGCGGGGTGCGCACCCATGGGGTCTGTGGCGGCTCGCCCAGGATAGCCCTCGTTCTCAATGCAGAGCTGGCAGGCGGGGTACTTCTCGCCTGCGGGCGCCTTGCCTGCCGCGGCAATCTCACGCGGGTCCTTCTCTGGCTTGGAGAGGTTAATGGTTATCTCCAGCGACCCCCAGCTTGTCTGCGTGTTCCAGCAGACGTTCCGGGCAATGGCGGTGCGGCGCACGTAGCCGGCGTCGCAGCAGGTGCGATAGAACCAGTCGGTCGCAGCCTTGGGGCCATCCTGCGCGAGAAGACCCTTGAACGTTGCCTCGACCTCGGAGGGCTTGGGCATGAGAAGCCCCATGACGCGCATGGCTATGCGGTCACGGCCGCTCGCTGTGTCTGCGGTGCAGCCGTTGTCCACCGCGACCTCGGCGAGCGTGGCGAGAAGGTCGTCCGGCGCCGTGGCCATTGCGCCCTTCGTCACGGCGGGGGAGTCCGGTCCCTCGGCGAGCACCCACGCGTCGCTGGGTCCGGGGCCGGTTGCGCCCACGGCTTCAAGCACGGCATTCACGCCCCAGACACGGTCCGCCCAGCCAATGAGCCCATGGTTGGCAGCATAGTCGACAATCCCCGCAGCAGCAGCAACCAGGGCAGCACCGTCAATGGGCGTATGTGTGCTCTCTACTCCCATTCCGCGTACGCCCCCCTGTCAGAGATGCGGTAGCGCCTGCAGGAGCCGGCGCCAAGCCATGCGTCCATGCGGTCGGAGAACTCCTCGACCATGTCGAGCGGAACAAAGCACTGGATGGTGCCGCCAAAGCCTCCGCCGTGGATCCTCGTGGCGCCGCGGCCGTCGAGGACGCGCTCGGCAAGCCCAAGCGCCACCATCGCCGGCTGGTCCTCGATGCCGCAGGAGACGTTCTGGAGGAACATTGCCGAGCTCGCCCCCGAGGTGCGCGTGCACGCCAAGAAGGCGTCGATGTCCGGGGCGTTGAGTGCTGCCCAGCGCTTGTCGACCAGCTCGTTCTCGCGCCAGTAGTGGATGGCGCGCAGGACCGCACGGTCGCCAAGGTCGCGCCGCAGCTCAGGCACGTGGGCGTCGAAGTCGTCCTGGTCAACCTCGCAGAGGCGCTTCTTTCCAAACACGGCGGCAACCGCCTGCATCTCCTGGGGCATGGCGGCGTACGCGTCGGTGAGGTCCGCGTGGCTCGATCCGACGTCCACAAGGCAGAGCGCATAGCCGTGGTCCTCGAAGTCGAACTCCAGGCGTCGGGCAACAGGGTCCTCGGGAACGGCAAAGTCGATGAAGGCGAGGCCGCCCAGGCAGACGGATGCCTGGTCCATGAGGCCGCAGGGCTTGCCAAAGTAGACGTTCTCGGCAAACTGGCTTATGCGCGCCATCTCGAGGGCGTCATAGCTGCGACCCTCCCAGAGGGCCTCCATCGCGCGTCCCAGCGCTGCCTCGACAGCTGCGGAGGAGGAGAGGCCACCGCCTACGGGGATGGTGCTCGTCATGGCAAGGTCAAAGCCCGCGGGGATCCTACCGTCCTGGGCCATCCTGAACGCCATGCCCCTTACCAGAGAAGCCGTGGTGTTCTTTTCGGCGTCCTGGGAATCAAGCGATTCGAGGGAGACCTCAATGGTGGGGTATCCGTCGCTTGCCAGGCGCACGACGTCCAAGCCATTGGGGCGGGCGAGAGCGTTTACTGCCACATCCAGGGCGCCCGCGATGACGTGGCCGCCCTCGTGATCGGTGTGGTTGCCCGCGATCTCTGAGCGGCCCGGGGCGTGCACCCTGAGTAGGCGCTCGCCTACGGGGGGCTCACCAAACTCCTGGCAGAAGAGCTGCCGTGCCCGTTCGATGCCACCCTCCTGAATGGCGCACGTCTCGTTCATCGTGTTCTCCTTCCTCCCGGCATGCCGGGCAACGCATCATTGCAATGAGGGGGCAGCGCCCGTCTCACCTTTACAGCATTTTTCCTCAGCGTGACATGGTTCCCAGCTGGTAGACAATCGTTTGGGTGTACGGCTGGGCAGGTGTGCAGATTGGCTGCGGCCATGAGAGATGGTGCGCGCAGTCCGGGTAGAACTCGGGCTCGAAAGCAAAGCCGGCGCGTGGCTGATAGGTGCCGCCGCCTTTGGCGTGGGCGTCGTCGAGCCAGTTTCCCGTGTAGAGGTGCGCGCCCGGCGTGGTGACGTATATCTCCAGCGTACGACCGCTTCTGGGGTCACGTGCCGAGAGGGCCAGGCGTGGTGGGGCACCCGGCTTCCAGTTGCGGATGCAGAAGCAGTGATCGTATCCGCGTGCCCGCCGCAGCTGCTCGTCATTACCGTCAATGTCGCATCCCAGGGTCTTTGGCTCACGGAAGTCGAAGGGCGTTCCGTCGACGGGGCGAATCTCACCCGTCGAGACCGAGTCCTCGCGGATGGGGAGAAACTCGTCTGCCTCGAGGCGCACGACCGTTCCCATAGCGGTGCCAGCGTTGTGGCCTGCCAGGTTGAAGTAGCTGTGGTTGGTCATGTTCACAAAGGTGAGGGCATCGGTCTTGCAGGAGTACGAGACCGTGAGGCGCGTGGTCTCATCGGGAAGGTCGACAAGCGAGACCTCGCAGGTGAAGGTACGGTTGCCTGGAAGGCCAAGCTCGCCCTCGCCAAGCCGGCAGGTAAGGCGCACGGCGTTTCTCCCCTCGACGGCTTCGGCTCGCCATACGCGCTTGTGGAGCCCCGAGGTAAGGCTGGTGTGGAGGTTGTTGCGTTGGCCGGGTCCATCGTTTCTCGCAAGGTGGCAGGCGACGGCGGGGCCTATGGTCATCTCTGCCCCGTCCGTGCGGTTTGCGATGGGCCCTAAGGTGGAACCGTGGCAGGCAGGGTTATCGAAATAATCCTCGAGCGAGGCCAGGCCGAGAAGAACGTCCCCCTGCGTTCCGGAGGCGTCGGGGACCTCCAGCGAGAGGAGCGCTGCCCCAAACTCCATGAGCCTGAGGCGTGCCCTGGGGGTGGTGATCGTGAAGACGCGGACCAAATCTCCCGATGGCGTCTGCCCAAGGGATTCCGAGCTGACCATGGGGTCTCCTCTCGTGTGCGATAATTGCTCGGCGAACGGTGGATACAGCGTTCTCACGTGTTTGCAACCAAGGCAATGTTAACGTACTCAGTACGGATGAACATTGAGAACTTTGTTGTTTTATTTGCCATCTGGCAAACGGTTACAGCACGGCCCCTGAGACACACAGATTGGGGAGATGTGAAATGAGCACGAGGCATCTGGGCGACACACGCCGTTCGGTCTCGATGGCAGACGTCGCCGAGAGGGCGGGTGTGTCTCAGCAGACGGTCTCTCGCGTGGTCAATGGACAGCCCAATGTGAGCGAGTCGACGAGGCGGGCGGTCCAGAAGGCCATGGACGAGCTTGGCTTCAGGCCCAACTTCGCCGGAAGGTCGCTCAGGAGCGGCAGGTATCGCTCCGTGGGGCTCTGCATCTACAACATCACCGAGTTTGGCAACCTCTCAACGCTCGACGGCATCATGACTGCCGCACGCGAGCACGGCGATGCCATCACCATGGTAGAGATGGGTGGCGATGACCCGGTCTCCCTGGAGTACATGACGAAGCGCATGCTCACGCTGCCGGTTGACGCCATGATCATGAGCATGAGCATCAAGGCCGAGGACTTCGACACCTTCCGTCCCAGCCCGGGGTTTGGCACGGTTCTGCTCACCATGTATGAACATCCCCATTGCACTACGGTTGACTCTGACCAGTACGGTTGCTCCATGCTCGTGATGGACCACCTGCTCTCACGCGGGCATCGACAGGTTCGCTTTGTGGCGGGCCCTTCGTACTCCGTTGACTCCAACTTCCGCGAGCAGGGCTGGCGAGACGCGCTCGAGGTGCGTGGTATCGATGTTGCCGAGCCGCTGCGTGGTGACTGGACGGCAGACAGCGGCTATGAGGCCGGCGCGGCGCTTGCGGCCGACAAGGACATGACGGCTGTTTACGTTGCCAACGACCAGATGGCGCTCGGCGTCATTGCTGCGCTTGAGGATGCCGGCAGAAGGGTGCCCGAGGACGTGAGCGTGGTGGGTGTGGACGACTCGCTTACCGCCTCGGTTCCGCACAACCGGCTCACGACCGTTCGGTTTGACCTCTTCTCACGTGGACGTCGTGCTTTTGAGCAGGCACTTCTCGGTACAAGTCCCAACTACCACATCCAGCAGATCAGAATCGCCGGAACGCTCGTCGAGCGCCAAACCGTCGCCGACCTGCGATGAGACAAAGATGAGACAAAGGGACAGTCCCTTTGTCTCATTCTTGCCGAGGATGAAAGAGGAGTACCTTGTGACGATCGCGCTCAAGGTGCATCGGTCACGCAGGGGCGAGCATGACCGTGCGACGACTGCTCATAGTGAGTCCCGGTCGGAATATCTATGGCGCGCACTTGGTGCTGCGCGGGGATAGGGGTCTCTTTGCCCTATGCCATCCTGCCGCCCCGCGCATCACGTTCACTTTGTAGGTGTTCCCCTCGAAAAACACCTCTGCTTTGTGCGGTGTACGTACGCGCTTTCTACCTTGATGCTAGTTGAGAGCTGCGAGGGTGTCCTCGCAATCCACCAGCAGGGCGGGATGCATGCAGCATCCCGCCAAGGAGAGGAGAGCGCAATGGGTGTTTCTGTTGACAGCAAGATCAAAGCGCTTGCGAAGAACGAGGCGGCTGCGGATATCATCTGCAAGTATTCGCCCGGCTTCAAGACCGACCCTCAGATGAAGATGGTGTATGGGCTCACTCTGAGGAAGCTCGCGAGCTTCCCCCAAGCCAAGGAACTTGCGGACCATCTCGACGAGATTGACGCAGAGCTCAAGGCCTTGGGAGACTAGGCGCTGGAACCATCGGCTGCCTTATAACGGGGAGTGCCACATCAGGGGGATGCTGCCGCTTTGGCTGTATCCCCCGAGCTGGTTTCTCAACTGGCCACGAAGCTCCAACGCTCGCAGTACCATCTCCAGTCGCAGCCGTTCGTCCGGGTCCTCCAGGTCTTCGTCCAAAAGCGAACGTATGCGCTCGAGGCGGTCTATGAGCGTGGAGCGATGGATGAAGAGAGCCTGGGCAGTGTGCGTGACGTTCATGTTGTGCTTCAGGTACTCGCTCATGGTCTGGACGTATGAGGTTGCAGAGTTCTTGTCGTGGGCAAAGAGCCGCCTAAGACCGCTCGTGAAGTACAGCTCGACGGGCATTTCTCCCGTGCAGTTCTCCAACAGCTCTGCGAGCGCATAGTCTTGGAATCGGTAGAGGGAGGGACCTTCCTGCAGGCAAGAGCCCTTGTCAAGGGCAATGCTCGCCTGTAGGAAATAGCTTCTTGCCTCAAGCGGGTTGCTCACATGATCGGACATCCCTGCCTTCATGTCTAGGGAGACGAGAATGGGGAGGAGCCTGCGCTCAAGCTCGTCTCTGCGACTCCCCTCTGGTGCAAGACGGTCGATGCGAATGAAGGCGGCAACCGAAGTCTGCTTGTACTCAAATGCGATTGTACCGGGGATGTCCTCCTCGAGCGAGTTGCAAATGTAGGACAGCGGGAGCTCCCGAGACCGCCTTTGGGGTCGCATCAGCACGCAAACGTAGGTGCCATTCGAGGATGCTGCCTGAAGGGCTGCGAGCTCCAGGGTGCCAAGGGGAAGGTTCTCTATCAGGTTGGAGAGGGCTCTCTTCAAAATGTCGTTGCGGGTCTCCGTTTTGCCTCTGGGTTGGGATACGCACCGAAGCACCATGCGCGCAAGATGCCTGGCGATGAATGAGTCGCCAGGACGCATGCTCCTGTCGTAATAGAGGAACGAGAGGCACCCGTGGTATCCATTAGCGTCGATGAGATTAACATTCAGGCTTTGTAGCTGGTCAAACTCAAGGGCGAAGGGCTCCTTTTCGCTCATTGAGAGATTGTAGGACGCAAGGTACTGGTCTACCTGCGAGAGGGGAAGCCTTCTGCCCGCCTCCTCTGCCGCGCCATCTGGGACGCCTTCTGGAGACTCCGCCGAATCCGCCCTCAGGCCTGTTGAGGCTATGCAGTCGAAGCTCGAGTCCACAACGATCATCGACGCAGGGGTGACTGCTGCGGATGCCTCGAGCATCGACTGGATTGAGCCGCCGTCTTCGAGTATCTGGTAGGTGTCGAGCACCCAGTTTCCAATGCGGAGAAACACCTGCTGGACTGCGGAGAAAACAGTGTAGAAATCAAGGCTCGGGCTAACGGTGATGACTGTGCAGTGCCTCCGAAACCAATCCAACCTCCTGGTGTCGCCTATGCAAAGCAGGGCGCAGCCTTGTCCAAGCTTGGTGAGACGGGGGAGACGGTCTGCGCTGGTTACGAAGATTCGTCCTCCCCGCAGCTCGGGGGCATCTGTTGCCAGGAGTTCGGGCGCCTCGAGCGTCTCCTCCAGGGGAGAGGCACCGGAGAGCTGCGCCTCGAACTCAGCCGGAAGGCCTTCGCAGATCAACTGAGGACTCACCTTCATGACAATCACCACATGCCTGGACATGACACCAAGTGCCGTTACGTAATGTGCTTGCCAATGTAGCAGACAGGAAGAGCCGAGCCGATCCATTCCGTCAAGGGGCCGACGTGTCTCGGTGGAAGGGCGACTGCCTCTCGGGACCAACAGATCGTAGGTGTCCCTCGAGGCACAATCCTCCAAACTGCCGCTGGCAGTAAATGCCCTCCAATTACATCCTCCATTTTATGAGGCACGTGCTGCCTTTCGGTTCGCATCGGAGGAGGAGTGGGTCATGGCACTAAAACAGAGGGTTGATCTCCATCGTGGTGTCGAGACGGCGTTTGGGAAGGTGATTCCCGAGAAGGAGGCGTATTCCTTCTGCCTCAGAACGATTGCCGCGTTCTCCGCAAACATCTTCCAGGTGATGCGCATCCTCAACGATGACTGGGAGGACCGGACTGCGCGAATCTGCGAAACCGCGAACATGATGAACTGCGCAGCGTGCTCGGGCTCCGAGGGTCAGCTCCAACAGTATCTCAATGCCTTCTACGACGAATGGAACATCCCGGAATTCGTAGACAGGGAGGCGTGGATAGGTGCCATATGGGGAGACTATGGTGATGAGGCAGAGGATATGGCTGGGCGCGTGATTCAATTCACGCGAAACCGTGTCGAGAAGGAGCTCGATTCCTGCCCTTGGGACATTGTCGGCTCCGAGATGTGCAACATGACAACGGCGATGTTTACCGCCAACTTCGACATCGCTGCAGGCGGTGAGCATGGCAAGATCACCAATGACGTCGCGTTGAACATGTGCGAGGCGCGTGGGTGCGGCGACCCCCACTGTCGTGTGGTCGCGGAGCGGCTCGATGCGTTTGGCCTGCATCACCAGGGCTGGCTTGACCACAGGGGCGAGTCCGCAGCTCCCGTTCACGATACGCCGCTGGAGCGTCGCGTGAAGCATGCCCAAGGCCTTCGAAACGGCCAGTATACGCAGACTTTTGGCGAGGAGCACTCCTTCGAGTGGCAGTACAACTGGGTTGCCCAGATGGGCTGGGTCTGGTCTATTTCGTTCCCGCTTATTGCAATCAGGGATATGGAGAAGAACGACGGAGACTTTGACCGCGTGCTTCCGATTGTCTTTTCAACGGCAGGCAAGAACCACTTTGTCGACCCATTTGCACGGGAGGGTCTCCGTGCGTGGCTCGACATCCCCCGCGAGGTGGGCGACAACGACCCGCGTGTCATGGGCGCCTACATTGGGGCCATCATGGGCTGCCAGCTTGTTCCCTTCGAGTGGGAGGCCTTCGACAGCGATGGCGTGACCATCAAGGTCTCAACCGATGACTTTAACGGCCGTTTCCCCATGGCTCCTCTCGACGAGATAACCGCCGGATACGAGGCTGAGTGGAACGGTGCCGTCAAGACGCTTGTCTCGCCCGAGTGGTCCGTCTGGATTGACGGGAAGGACGACGAGTACCAGTTCATCCAGATTGGCCGCAAGATCGATACACACATGGTGTAGGGGAGTGACGAATCATGCTGTTTAAAGACGATGAGGTTGCTCGTGCAGATGCGCTTGCAGTGAGGAAAGACTCCGGTTGGTATCGCTGGACCCACGACACGGTGGACGTAACGGGGGCAGACTCGACCGCCCTGCTCGACAAGCTTCTAGTCAATACCGTTGCTCAGTGCAACGTGGGGCGCGAGAAGTACACCACGATGCTCGACGATAGCGGTGGAATTATCGATGACCTTATGGCAATCCGCCTTGAGGAGAACCACTGGTGGCTCTCTACGCTCTACGGACCTCAGATGGTCCGCTGGCTGGGAGAGCATGCGGAAGGATGCGATGTCGCCTTCTCTGACATCACGCCAGAAATCGACATGTTCTCCGTGCAGGGGCCTCGTTCAGCAGAGGTGATGGACAAGCTGCTGGATGCTCCCGTCGATGAGCTGAAGCGCTTCCAGATTGTCGATGCCAGCATTGGTGGGATTTCGGTTCGCGTGGACAGAGGCGGCTTCACCGGCGAACTCGGCTATGAGATCTATTGCTCTCGCTCTGATTCCGACCAGATTCTCAAGCTCTTGCGTGACGCAGATTCTCGGGAGCTGCAAACGCTCGAGGTTTTCGTGAGGAGCCTACCCATGGAGAAGGGCATGGCCCTTAGGCAGGACTATCACCACCTGACGCCCTTCGAGGCAAACCTTGGATGGTCGGTGCATCTCGACAAGAAGGGTGACTTTGTGGGGCGCGCTGCACTGGAGAAGGCTCAGGAAGTTGGCCCGCGCTATGCGTTCGTCGGCGTTGAGATTGAGCGCGAGAGCTATGAGGACATATGCCAGAACGAGATAGTCCGCAAGCGCGGAATACCAGTCGGAAAGTGCCGCCAGATGATTTACGGCTACACCGTCGATAAGAACATCGGCTACGCAATAGTCGATCCGAAGAGATGTCCCCTGGGGACCAAGGTGACCATTGGGCCAAATGACTCGCCCGCCGTCATCGTTGCTCCCAAGTGGTGCTAGGAGGGATATGCCATGTCTTCCATGAAGGGAAAGGTCGTTGTACTCGTTGGATGCGCTTCGGGGATGGGGGCAGCCACCCTCAAGATGCTTCTTGCCGATGGCGCAACGGTGATTGGATTCGACAACAACAGAGACAACATGGCCGATACGCTCGAGGAGATCTCCGAGGAGCTGCCCGAATTCAAAGGCAATCTTGAAATGGTCTACGGGGACGTAACGAGCTCCGAAGACCGTTCGGGTCTTGTTGCGGCGGCTCGCGAGAAGTACGGGCGAATCGACAGTCTGCTGTATGTCGCCGGGGTCCTCGACCTCATGTGCCCTGCTCACAAGACAGATGATGCACTTTGGCAATATGTCATGGATGTGAACTGCAACGATTGCTTCTACCTTGTTCGAGACTGCCTTCCCATGCTGCTCGATCATGAGGGGCCTGCAGCAAATGTTGTGATAGTCGGTTCGGTGGGCGGACTGTATGGCTCCACTGCGGGGGCGGCATACGTAACCTCAAAGCACGCAGTCCTTGGCCTTGCGCGAAATCTTGCATGGTCGTATCACTGGCGCAACCTTAGGGTGAACGTCGTAAACCCGGGGGCAATACTCTCCGGCATCCTGGGGAACGCTATGGAGAAGTGGCCAGATCGCGACGTCATGGATTCCGAGGGCAACGAGCTGTACAACGTTCGCGGGGGAGTTTCACTGGGTCACGATGCGGACGGCAACACCATGATGGGAACGCCAGAGGACATTGCAAGGGCAATACTGTTCCTTCTCGATGATGACAATGCCTATGTGAATGGTGCCCAGATAACCGTGGACGGTGGCTGGACCACCTTCTAGCCCATGATGCGAAGATAACTGCAAGGGTGGGCCCGCTCTTCTGGGCGGGCCCTTCTCTAGGCAATTGGCTGCCTGGTCGCGAGGATTTTTGATGCGCCGTTAGGTGAGCAACGAGTCTTTCACGGCTTGGCTATCCGTTCTCGGTGGTATCCACGTCTCATCCTGGATTCTTGCGATGGCGACGTGGCCCGGAGCGACACGAGTATCACGTCATTCTCAAACGGTATTCCCATTCGCTCACACCGCAGGTAAGGTTGAGCTAACGAGGGGCAGAGCGCCTGGTCAAATTGAACGGTTTTCTGCACCTCGATTTGTATTGTTTTGACATTGAGAGGTGCGTGGCAGGGCCGTAGCATCTCCTTGCAAGCGACGGGGAGACTGCCTTGGTTCGTTGGTATCTCAGGTGCGTTCACTCGGTAGTATCCATGTTTCATCTTGGATTCTTGCGATGGCGACGTGGCCCGGAGCGGCACAATGGGACGCGGTCAGTTCGTCCCGTGAAACTCGGTAACCGTTGGCGTCGACCAGCGCCATAAAGCGAAAGGAAGTCAGGAGATGGCAAAGTCAGATATCGAGATTGCCCAAGAGGCGAAGATGCTCCCCATTACCGAGGTCGCCAAGAAGGCGGGGTTGGGTCCCGAGCAGCTGGAGCTCTACGGAAACTACAAGGCAAAGGTGGACATCCACGCCTTTTCCAATACGCCCATGAAGGGCAAACTCATTCTGGTCACCGCCATCAACCCCACGCCCGCAGGCGAGGGCAAGACCACCACGTCCGTGGGACTTGAGGACGCCCTCTGCAAGATGGGCAAGAACGCCATGCTCTGCCTGCGCGAACCTTCGCTTGGCCCCGTCTTTGGCATCAAGGGTGGCGCCGCGGGCGGCGGGTACGCCCAGGTTGTCCCCATGGAGGACATCAACCTGCACTTCACCGGTGACTTCCACGCCATTGGCGCGGCCAACAACCTCTGCGCCGCTATGCTGGACAACCACATCAAGCAGGGCAACACCCTTGGCATCGACCCGCGCCGCATCGTTTGGAAGCGCTGCGTCGACATGAACGACCGCCAGCTCAGGAGCATCGTCGACGGCCTGGGAGGCGTTGCCAACGGCATGCCGCGCGAGGACGGTTTCGACATCACCGTGGCCTCCGAGGTCATGGCCTGCTTCTGCCTGGCCACCGACCTCATGGATCTCAAGGCGCGTCTCGGTCGCATGGTCATTGCCTACACCTTTGACCGTAAACCCGTCACGGTCCACGACATTCACGCCGAGGGTGCCATGACGGCGCTGCTCAAGGATGCCATCAAGCCCAACCTTGTGCAGACGCTCGAGAACAACCCCGCCTTTGTGCACGGCGGCCCGTTCGCCAACATCGCGCACGGCTGCAACTCCGTCGAGGCAACAACCACAGCCCTCAAGCTCGCCGACTACGTGGTGACCGAGGCAGGCTTTGGCGCAGACCTTGGCGCCGAGAAGTTCCTTGACATCAAGAGCCGCTACGCCGGCCTGCACCCCGATGCCGTCGTGCTGGTTGCCACCGTCCGTGCGCTCAAGTACAACGGCGGCGTCCCCAAGAACGAGCTCACCGCAGAGAACCTCGACGCCGTCAAGGCAGGTCTTCCCAACCTGCTCCGTCATGTCTCCAACATCAAGGACGTCTTCAAGCTTCCGGTGGTCGTTGCCATCAACGCATTCCCCACGGACACCGCTGCCGAACTCAGGCTCGTCGAGGACGAGTGCAACAAGCTTGGCGTGAACGTTGCCCTCTCCGAGGTCTGGGCAAAGGGCGGCGAGGGTGGCCTGGCGCTTGCCGAGGAGGTCGTGCGCCTCTGCGAGCAGCCCAACGACTTCCAGTTTGCCTACGATCTTGATGACACGATTGCCAACAAGCTCAACGCCATCGCCACCAAGATCTACCACGCCGACGGCGTGGACTACACCACCAAGGCGGCCAAGCAGCTCAAGGAGCTGGAGGAGCAGGGCTTTGGCAAGCTTCCCATCTGCGTTGCCAAGACGCAGTACTCCTTCACCGACGACCAGCACAAGCTCGGTGCCCCCGAGGGCTTCCGCATCACCGTGCGCAACCTCAAGGTCTCCGCAGGCGCAGGGTTTATCGTGGCGCTCACGGGGGACATCATGACGATGCCCGGACTCCCCAAGGTGCCGGCCGCCGAGAAGATCGACGTGACGCCTGACGGCAAGATCGTCGGGCTGTTCTAGGGGCGCCTGGGGCGGCCCCGGAAATCACGCGAAGGTGCTTCGCGCTTTGCGCTCAGAATCCTTCGCTTAGATTTCCGGGGTCGCTACTCGATGCCTCTGGCAGCCCGACGGCGCTTGTTCCCTTGGCGGCACGTCGAGCTCCTCGGTGGGCGCCTTGGGGAGTCGCTTGGGCGCGCTTCTCTCTTTTTCTTTCTTCGGATGGTTCCTTCTTTGGGAGGGTTCATGGATACTGTCGCGGATATGCGGGTGGGGGAGTTCTCGGACGTGCTCTCCTCCAAGGCCCCCGTGCCTGGTGGGGGCGGGGCCTCTGCGGTTGCTGCCGCTGTGGGTGCCTCGCTTGGTCAGATGGTCGCTAGTCTCACGCTTGGCAAGAAGAGGTACGCAGACGTCCAAGGTCGCATCGAGGAGCTGATCCCTCGCTTCGAGGCGGTGCGCGACGAGCTTCTCGTCCTGGCGGACGAGGATGCCAAGGCTTTCGAGCCGCTCTCACGCGCCTATGGGCTTCCCAAGGGAACTGAAGAAGAGCGCGTGCACAAAGCGGAGGTCATGGAGGCGGCATTGCGTGCTGCCTGCGAGCCGCCCCTCAAGATCATGGAGAAGACCTGTGAGGCGATTGACCTGGTAGACGAGGTAAGCCGCATTGGCACCAGGATTGCAATAAGCGATGCCGGTGCTGGTGCCACGCTTCTCTCGGCCGCGCTCAAGGCCGTGAGCCTCAACATCTTCATCAACGCCAAGTCGATGGCCGATCGAGAGTACGCTGAGGACCTCCTATCCCATACGCAGGAGATGCTCGATGAGGGATGCAAGAAGGCGGATGACGCCTATGTGCGAGTTGAGAGGGGAATCCGTTGGCCGAGCAGGTAATGAAGGGCGCACCCGTTGCAAAGGCACTCACAGAACGGCTTGTTCCTCAGGTTGAGTCGCTTGCCGAGAAGGGCGTTCGCCCCACGCTCGCCATCGTGCGCGTGGGGGAGCGCGAGGACGACCTCTCCTACGAGCGCGGTGCCACAAAGCGCGCGGATAAGGTCGGCCTTGGCCTGCGCAAGTTCGTGCTGCCTGCGGACTGCTCCCAGGAGCAGCTCATGCACGTGATCAACGAGGTCAACGAGGACTCGTCGATTCACGGCTGCCTCATGTTTCGCCCGCTTCCCAAGACGCTTGACGAGGCCGCTGCATGCGCTGCACTCGATCCCGCAAAGGACGTGGACTGCATCACGACCGGCTCGCTCTACGGCGTTTTTGCCAGCAGACCGCTTGGCTTTCCGCCGTGCACCGCCGAGGCCGTGGTCGAGCTCCTCGACTACTACAAGGTTCCCCTCGACGGAGCCAAGGTCACCGTCGTGGGCCGTTCGCTTGTCATCGGCAAGCCTGTCTCGATGATGCTGCAGGCGAGAAACGCCACCGTGACCATGTGCCACACGCACACGCGCGACCTTGCTGCGGCTTGCAAGGATGCAGACATCGTGGTTGCGGCGGCGGGTCACATCGGCACGGTGGGGGCAGCATGCGCCGCTCCCCAGCAGGTCGTGATCGACGTTGGCATCAACTGGGACGAGAAGGCCGGCATGCTCGTGGGCGACGTGGACTACGACGCCGTCGAGCCCGTGGTGCGCGCCATCACCCCCGTTCCCGGGGGCGTGGGATCCGTCACCACGGCGGTGCTGGCCAAGCACGTGGTCGAGGCGGCTCAGAGGACGGTGGGCTAGCGATGGACGATCGCGACGACGAGGATTTTGACCTTCCCGAGCAGACGGAAGGCCCCGGTAGGACCTCGGAGCTGCAGTACGGGAAGCTGGACAAGCCGCGCGTGGAGGCGGCCGTAAGGGAGCTTCTCATTGCGATTGGCGAGAACCCCGACAGGCCTGGGCTTGTCGGCACGCCGGATCGCGTGGCTCGTGCCTACGAGGAGATCTTCGGTGGCATGCAGGAGGACCCTGCCGCCTACCTACGCAAGCAATTCCATGAGCCGGGCAATGAGGAGATGGTTGTCGTTCGTGACATCCCCTTTGCCAGCATGTGCGAGCACCACATCCTGCCTTTCATGGGCAAGGCGAGCGTCTGCTACATACCTCGAGACGGTCGGATTACTGGTCTTTCAAAGATTGCCCGCTGCGTCACGGGCTACGCGCATCGTCTCCAGCTCCAGGAGCGGCTTACCAGCCAGATTGCCGACGCCATGGTGCGCGAGCTTGACCCGCTTGGCGTGCTTGTCGTGGTTGAGGCAGAGCACACCTGCATGACCATCCGTGGGATTCGTACTCCTGGGGCCAAGACCGTGACGTCGGCTGTACGTGGCTGTCTCAAGAGCGACATTAAGACGCGCTCAGAGGCATTGAGGCTGCTGGGCCTCTAGACAAGAGGCTTCTCTCGGCATTCCTACAATCATTCGCTTTACTGCGTTGGACCCGGCGTGCCCGGGTCCCTAGGAGGTTGTGTGCAATGGCTGAGCAAAAGAGCGCCGGCTCTCCGGCGGGGAAGGGGCAGGATTGTCTCTCGCCTGTGCAGACGCTTCACAAGGCGGTGGACGTTGGGGTGGGGAAGGCATATATGCCCCGAGGACGGTCGTTTCTTCTTGCCATGATGGCAGGCCTCTTCATTGCCATGGGTGCGGCACTCATGCTGGTGGTGAAGTCCGACTCCAGCCTGGGGTTTGCTTCCTCGCAGATTATGAGCGGCCTCGTCTTCTCAGTTGGGCTCTTCCTTGTGGTCGTTGCCGGCGCCGAGCTCTTCACTGGAAACAACCTTATGGCCATAGGCTGCCTTTCCGGCAAGTACGGAGCGGGGAGGCTTGTGGGTTCATGGCTTACGGTCTATGCAGGCAACCTCTTGGGGTCGCTGCTGCTCGTCCTCATCCTCGCGGGCGCCAACTTCACCGGCCTTAACGGTGGGGCAGTCGGCGTTGCCGCGGCAGGCGTTGCGGCGTCAAAGGCGTCTCTCTCGCCCATGGCGGCCTTCTGCCGGGGCATCATATGCAACGTCTTGGTGTGTTTGGCTGTCTGGATGTCCTTCGCTGGCCATTCGGTTGCCGATAAGTTCCTCGCCTGTGTGATGCCGGTCATGGGTTTTGTTGCGTCAGGCTATGAGCACTGCGTGGCAAACATGTATTTCTTGCCCTATGGGCTTCTCGTCCAGGCCCTTGGCCTGGGAGGGGGTGCCGCTGCCATCTCGCTTGCGGGAGCCTGCTCCAACCTCCTCTGCGTGACGCTTGGCAACCTGGTGGGAGGGGCCGTCATCGTTGGCTGCGGGTACTGGCTTGCGTACCGGAGAGACTTCGTGGCCGATATGAGCGTGAATGGCTAAGCTAGTGTGGCTTTGTTGAGATACCGCGCGGGTAGCCGCGCCGAGAGGGCGAGACACGACATGTACCAGCTTCCGTTCGACGTTCCCCACACAACCTACGACCAGGCGCTGGGGATTCTCCACTCCGCGCTGCGCTTTGGCATCTGTCCCATGCTCGAGAGCGTGGAGGACATGCTCGCAGAGCTTGACAACCCTGACCTTGCCTTCCAGAGCGTGCAGATAGCTGGAACCAACGGCAAGACGTCAACCGCACGCTTTACCGCTGCGATCCTACGCGGGGAGGGGCTGCGCACGGCGCTCTACACCTCGCCCGAGCTCGTGAGCTACACCGAGCGCATGGAGGTTGCGGGCTCTCCCGTCTCCGAGGACGCCTTTGCGCGTGGCATTGTGGCAGCGCAGGAAGCAGGCAGGCGCGTGAATGCCAAGCGCTCCGCGGCATGCGAGAGACCCTACGACATCACCGAGTTCGACCTGCTCACCGTTGCTGCGTGCGTGGTCTTTGCCGAAGCGGGCGTGGACGTGGCCGTGCTCGAGTGCGGCATGGGCGGGCGTTGGGATGCCACATCTGCCGTGAAGTCCATCAAAAGTGTTGCCATTACGGGCATTGGCCTCGATCACATGCGCATCCTTGGTGACACGCTGGAGAAGATCGCCGGCGAGAAGGCCGCCATCATCAAGCGCGGCCGCAGTTGCGTTCTGGGCGTGGGCACAGCCACGCCGGACACGATGGAGGACGTGTTTCTCGACCAGTGCGCATGCGAGGACGTGGTGCCCACGCTCCTGCGGCCCGAGGTGCTTGCCGACGCGGCAGGGGAGATGCATCCCGGCGTGCCCCGCAAGCATGCGGACCTCCCGCACGCCACATATCGCGTGATTGAGAGGCCAAACCGCATTGGCGGCTCGCTTATGGTCGACGTGCGCACCACGCGCGCCTCGTATGCGGAGGTGAGCGCGCTCAAGCCCGTCTACCAGGCGGCGAACATCGCCTGCGCCGTGCAGCTTGCCGAGGACTATCTAGGCCGGCCGCTTGATGCCGAGAAGCTCTTTGGCTCCGTGGTCACCTGCCCCACGCCTGGTCGCTTTGACGTGGTGCGTGCCGAGCCCGTTGCTCTTGTGGACGCCTGCCACAACCCGCAAAGCGTGGCGACCTTCCTCACCGCCGTGCGTGGAGTTGCGTCAAGCGTAGATAAGCGCCCCGCGCTTCTCTGCGCGGTTCTCGCCGACAAGGACGTCGAGGGCATCGTTCGGCTGCTCGCACCGGAGTTCCCACGCGTGTTTTGCACGCAGACCTCCTCGCCACGGGCCCTCTCTGCCGAGGAACTGGCCAAGTTGTTTGAGGCTGCTGGCAATACGCCCGTCGGGACCTTTGACTCGGTGGCGGAGGCGGTTGCCGCTCTTGGCGACGAGTCGTTTGTTGCTTGCGGGTCCATCACTACTGCCGGTGAGGTGACGGGAATTTTCCGTCCGGGTGTCCAAAACCGCGGCGCTACCGTGTACTAGCCCCGTCTACCTCTTGTACCGGCGCACCTACGAAGTGCGTCGTTGGTCGAAGGTGCCAACTACGTTAGAATCGCGGTTTGACACGTTCAATTCCAACGAGAGGACATGCCATGGCATTCAAGAAGATCGTGGTTGCCGGCGGCGGCGTGCTGGGCTCGCAGATTGCGCTGCAGACGGCCTACTGGGGCTACGACGTCACCATCTGGCTGCGCTCCGAGAGTTCCATCGGCCGCTGCCAGCCCAAGCTCGACAAGTTCGAGCAGCAGTACCTCGAGGCCATCGAGGGCATGAAGGGCGCCGAGAGCGCAAATGACCCCGCCTGGTGCGCCGGTCTGGCCGATTTCGACACGTTCGACGCTGACGAGTGCGCCGCCCGCGCACGCAAGGCGCACGACGGCATGAAGCTCGAACTCGACCTTGCCAAGGCCGTTGCCGACGCCGACCTCGTGATCGAGTCGATGGCCGAGGTGGCGGATCAGAAAGCGGACTTCTTCAAGAAGGTCGCGCCTCTCATGCCCGAGAAGACCATCATTGTCACCAACTCCTCGTCGCTTCTGCCTTCGCAGTTCACCAAGGACACGGGGCGCCCCGACCGCTACCTGGCGCTGCACTTTGCCAACTCTATCTGGAAGCACAACGTGACCGAGGTCATGGTGCAGAGCGAGACGAGCGATGCCTCGTTCCAGGCGGTGCTCGAGTTTGCCCGTGGCATCCACATGCAGCCGCTGCCGGTAAAGAAGGAGAAGGCAGGTTACCTTCTCAACTCCCAGCTTGTGCCCTGGATGCTCTCCGGTCTTGACCTTCTCGCCAACGGCATCTCAGACCCCGAGAGCATCGACAAGGCATGGACATCTGGCACTGGCGCGCCCAAGGGCCCGTTCCAGGTGTTCGACACCGTGGGTCTCACTACGGCCATGAACATCGTCGACCAGTACCAGAAGGTGCCCGGCATCGTGACCCCGCTCCTTAGGAAGATGATGCTGCCCTACAACTTCAAGGGCATGAAGGCCGTGCTGCAGAAGTACATCGACGAGGGCAAGCTTGGCATGGCAGCCGGCGAGGGCTTCTACAAGTACGACGAGAACGGCGACATTATCAGGTAGCTTACGACGCGCCCCAACAACATATGGGAGTGTTGTTGAGGGCGCGTCCGCATTGTGTGGAGAATCGCGCATTGCGTGTGACTCAATGGTGCTTGATGCCGAGGTTGCAGGCATTCTCTTCCACATCTGATACAATCGTCAATCGCGTTTCTCGGTCGCGCGTCATTGGCCGCAAGACGGTCGGACGCCGCGTACACATGTGCCAACAAGAGGAGTCCAGGGAATGCAAGACCTTATCGACCAAATTCTCACACCCGAGGTCAGGATGGTCCTGTACCTCATGGTTGTGTGCGTCGTCATGCTCTACGTCCTCTCCATCGTCTACGTCATTCGCGACGCCCAGCGTCGCGGCGCAGAGCCCTGGTGGATGTGGGCGATCATCTCGGTTATCCCCATCGTGGGACTTCTCGCATATGTCATCCTGCGTCCCAGCTCCTACCTCATTGACCGCGAGGAGCAGGACCTCGATATTGCCCTGCGTGAGCACCAGCTTTCGCACTACGGCATCTGCCCCAAGTGCGGCGCTCCCATCGACCGCGACTTTGTGGTGTGCCCCATCTGCAACACGCAGGTGAGGAACGTGTGCCCCACGTGCCACCGTCCGCTCAACGCCGACTGGAAGGTGTGCCCGTACTGTCGCACGCGCATCCAGTAGGTTAGTGCACATTGCTTTGAGAAGGGCCCCGCCTCGGTGGGGTCCTTTTTTATTGCCGCTGGCGCCCGGGTGGCGCCTTCTCGCGGCAGGTGGGAACGAAACTCTCGCTCGGGCGTCAAAACGGCGCCCGAGCGAGCATCTCGTACGAAATCCCGTCTGAAACCCCTGCTCGGGCGTCAATTTCTCGCCGGAAGCGCAATACTCGTCGAGAGGAATGACCAACAAGCTGCTTTCTCGACCATGGCAGGAGGGTCGTCGAGGGACAGCGGGCCATGCAGACGGCCGGCGACGTTCTTCTCGGCTGGGCTCGATCGGCAGACGAGAAAGGCGTCATGCGTGACTACTACGTGCGCCAACTGTGGGACGCCAAGGGGTCGGTCGACCTGGAGCGCATGGATGCCTACGAGCTCTCACGCTTTGGTTCACTGTGCGCTTGGACCCTCGCGCACGCACACGCCCGCACGGGTGACCGCCACGCCATTGCCGGCTACCTGGGGAAAGGCGCGGGCATCGACAACGCGCTCTGCGAGTTCGCGCAGGCCTACGCAGACCAGAATGAGGTCGATTACCAGCTGTTCCTCAAGACCTTCGACGGCGCGCGATAGGGGAGAGGATCGCCGTGCCCGTATTGGCTCTGTAAAGCTGGCCCGCCATAATGCTGCCTCGCGAAGCCAAGCAGCTCCCTCCCCGAATATACGTATTTGTCCAAGTCTAATCCCTCTACTCTGTGCCTAGAGCCGTAATGTGCGCCGACGAAAGCTGGCGCGGCAGCGAAGGGAGAGGGGCATGTACGACAAGCTTTTCGAACCTGGCCGTATTGGATCGGTCGAGCTCAGGAACCGTCTGGTCATGGAGCCCATGGGGGTAGGGCTTGCCAATCTTGACGGGACACCCACTGAAGAGATGATCCGTTATTACGAGCTGCGCGCCGCAGGTGGTGCCGGCCTAGTGATACCGGAGATCTGCCGGATTGACGACGAGACGGGCGTCGGTGAGCTGCGCCAGATTTCCGTCACACGCGACCGCAATGTTCCGCAACTCGCGCGTCTTGTTGAGGCAATTCACCGCCATGGTTCCAAGACATTCCTGCAGCTGCATCACCCAGGCAGGGAGACACCCAATGTCCTTCTCGGCGGAAAGCCGGTTGTCTCGGCGTCTGCGATTCCTTGCAAGAAGACGCAGGCGGAGACCCGCGCGCTCTCTACGGAAGAGGTCCAGCATATAGTCCAGGAGTTTATCGAAGGCGCAGTTCGTGCCGAGCGCGCGGGCTTCGATGGTGTCGAGCTGCACTGCGCGCATGGCTACCTGCTGCAGCAGTTCCTCTCTCCCTACACCAACAAGCGAACAGACCAGTATGGTGGCAGCTTTGAGAACCGCCTGCGCATCGTCACCGAGATCATCGCAGGCATTCGCGAGCGCTGTTCCGCAGGCTTTGCGCTTGGCTGCCGCGTCTCCGTCGAGGAATTCCTCGACAAGACCGGGGTTACCGAGGACTACATCCACACTGCAGACGGCGTCAAGATCTGCATGGCGTTCGAAAAGGCAGGCGTCGACTTCATAGACGTGTCCGTTGGCCTCTACGAGACCGGCATTACGTGCGTGGAGCCAGTAAGTTATCCCGAGGGATGGCGCCATGACATCATCCGAGCGGTGAAAGAGCACGTCAGCGTTCCCGTGATTGCGGTCTCCGCATATCGTGGCCCCGACGTTCCCGAGGCATTCCTCGAGGAAGGAACTATCGACTTCGCCGGTCTTGGCCGCGCGTGGCTCGCCGATCCCGAGTGGGGCAATAAGGTTCAACAGGGCCGAGTTCCCGAACTTCGCAAGTGCATCAGCTGTCTGCGCTGCTTCGAGTCCCTGGAACAGAACGCCGAGAAATGCATGCCCCTTGAGTGCGCCGTCAATCCGGAGTGCGCGCATGAGCTGCGCTATGGTGAGCTGCCAATCGACGTTGACCATCATCACGTTGTTGTGATTGGTGGCGGCCCCGGTGGCTGCCAGGCGGCGGAGACCGCGGCGCGACGCGGCTGCAAGGTGACGCTGCTTGAAAAGGGCGATCGCCTTGGCGGCCAGGTTCTTCTCGCCGAGCGCCCGCCACGCAAGGAGAAGATGGACTTTGTCCCGCAGTACTACGAGACAATGCTTCCCAAGCTGGGCGTGGACGTGCGCCTTGGCGTGGAGGCTACGGTGGAATCAGTGATGGCATTTGGCCCAGACGCAGTCATCTGCGCCACGGGTGGAGATCCCCTTGTCCCTGGGTCGATTCCAGGGATTGGTGGCAAGAACGTGATATGCGTGCCCGATGCCCTGTCACGCGAGAGCTATGAGGGCAAGCGCGTAGTGGTTGTGGGTGCCGGTATGACGGGCCTTGAGACCGCCGAGTACATTGCTGATAAGGGTGCGGCTTCCGTTACGGTCGTCGATATGGTGGCCACGCCGGCTCCGGGTACAAACCAGACCAACCTCGTTGACCTGATGGGACGCCTGCGCGCACAGCAGGTTGAGCTCAAGCTGGGCGAGAAGCTCGTTGAGGTTGGGTCCGATGGCATTGCTGTCGAGAGCGTTGCCGATGGAGGGCGCTCCAAGGTCGAGGCGGACCTTGTGGTGCTTTCGCTGGGGAACCGGCCTGCAAAGGAGCTTGCCGAGGGTCTGCGTAAGCGCGGCGTCGGTGTTTGCCTTGTTGGTTCCGCTGTGCGCGACGGGAACATCGCGCCTGCTACACGTGGTGGTTACGAGGCTGCCCGCGGTCTATTCTCGGCGCGCGCCGCTCGCTCGAGCTTTTGCATGGACTCCGCAGACCTCCAAAAGTTTGGCGCACCGTCCGTAATGTCTGACCAGCGTGGCTTGTATCTCGCCTACACCACCGACCCTTCTGCCATCGAGCGCATCCTGCCTGCACCGCTCAAGCCCTTCTCAATGCCCGTGGTGACGCTCTCCGTGAATCACATCCTGCGGCCGTCGTTTACCGATGACTACTACGAGGCAATTCTCGGCGTGTACTGCTACCTTGGCGACCAGCTTGGACAGTACACGATGTCGCTGCTCTTGGGCGGCAACGGTGCCGAGATGGCAACGCAGCTTGGGCGTGACAACGGATCCATGCCCAAGAAGCTTGGCGCCCAGTTCTCGATTCGCAAGGAAGGCTCGGCGCTCTGCGTTGACCTTGCGCGCCGCGGTTACCGGCTGGTACACGTGGAGGCAGACCTTGGCGAGTACAACAGCCCCCTCTGCCATCTGATTTTCCAGTCCCCGGCTGCCGGAAAGACCACCAAGGGTTGTGGGTTCTACTACCACTTCGACCGTCCGGCACTCCCGCAGGGCGGAGCGCAGCTGACCGGCGGTGCCATCAACGCGGCGCTCGTTCAGTATGACTATCACAAGTGGGAGCCTGGCTACGTTACCAGCATCAAGATGGAGTCGAGTCCCGATGACCCATGGGGAGAGCTTCCCGTGCTCTCTGTGCTCGGCTGCGCTTACTCCGAGCTTGACCTGACGGTTCTAGGCGAGAAGAAGCTGGCAGACGTCGATGCGGGTGAGTTCTTCCCCTACGTCTTTGCCGGCTGGTACGACCGTACCACCCTTGGTGAAGTTAGTCGCGTCTAGCTTTTGTGCTGCATTTTGGCGTTGGTTGCGCTGCGGCGCCCGTCTTCTGAAAGGGAAGGCGGGCGCCATGCATGTGGGCTTACACCCACACCTTCCTTTGTGCATGTGGTATTTCTTCCCTGTGGCAACGCCTCTCTGGTGTAAAGTGTCAACTGTCTGCGTAACCGCAGGCAGCGTAGGTGACTCTGCTCGCAATCGAGCGGCGGCGTCGCGTGCGCCCGCAGAAGTGCCAGTGAATGCGCGGGGGAGTCATTAGGGTATGCGCCACACGAGCGACGTGCACATGTTCCGTCAGGCCACGGATGCTTGCTGCATCCACGCATTTCTCGCCACGCGTGTAACGACTACGGTGACTATCTAGGCGGCTGTCCCTCACCTGGCCTCGTGCCATGTGACAGTCGCCGTTATGCGCCGCGGTGCCGGGTTTGGCCCGCAACGTCACCTTGCAGTCAGAATTTGGGGAGCTACCCCAAGGAAGAGGTTTCTCATGAAGGTTCTCTACAACGACGGTCACGTGGACGAGTGCCCCGAGGACCAGGAGCTGCACGTCGTGCGCCACTCCGCGGCGCACATCATGGCCCAGGCCATCAAGCGCCTGTACCCCGAGGCGGACTTCGCCTTTGGCCCCGCAACCGAGAACGGCTTCTACTACGACATCGACCTGCCCGAGGGCACCAAGATCTCCGAGGAGGACTTCCCCAAGATTGAGGCTGAGATGGCCAAGATCTGCAAGGAGAACCTCAAGTTTGAGACCTACGAGCTGCCCCGCGCCGAGGCCATTGCCCACATGCAGGAGCGTGGCGAGAAGTACAAGGTAGAGCACATCGGCGACCTTCCCGAGGATGCCCGCATCACCTTCTACAAGCAGGGCGAGTACGTCGACATGTGCGTTGGCCCCCACATCCTCTACACCAAGGCGCTCAAGGCCTTCAAGCTCACCGGTGTCTCTGGCGCGTACTGGAAGGGCGACAAGGACAACAAGATGCTCACCCGCATCAATGGCGTCGCCTTCCGCAGCAAGGACGAGCTTGCCCAGTGGGAGCACATGCGCGAGGAGGCGGAGAAGCGCGACCACAGGAAGATCGGCCAGGAGATGGAGATCTTCATGATGAACGAGGCCGGCCCCGGTTTCCCGTTCTGGCTGCCCAACGGCATGCGCATCCGCAACTCCCTCATGCAGTACTGGCAGGAGATGCAGGACAAGTACGGCTACGACCAGGTCCAGACGCCGATCATTCTGTCCCGCAGCCTGTGGGAGACCTCGGGCCACTGGGACCACTACAAAGAGAACATGTACACCACCAAGATCGACGACGAGGACTACGCGATCAAGCCGATGAACTGCCCGGGCGCCTGCCTCATCTACAAGAGCAAGCCGCGCAGCTACCGTGACCTGCCCCTGAAGCTTGCCGAGGCCGGCATCGACCACCGCCACGAGCTCAAGGGCGCCCTGCACGGCCTGTTCCGCGTCCGCGAGTTCCAGCAGGACGACGCGCACCTCTTCATTCGTCCGGATCAGATTACCGAGCAGGTCACGGACGTCGCGCACCTCATCACTGCCTACTACGCGCAGTTTGGCTTCCCGTATCGCGTCGAGCTTTCTACACGTCCCGAGAACTCCATGGGTTCTGACGAGGACTGGGAGCGCGCCGAGCAGGGCCTGAAGGACGCCCTTGAGGCCATGCACGTCGACTACAAGCTCAACCCCGGCGACGGTGCCTTCTACGGCCCCAAGATCGACTTCCACCTGCAGGACTGCCTTGGGCGCGAGTGGCAGTGCGGCACCATCCAGCTCGACTTCCAGCTCCCGCACAACTTCCAGCTCGAGTACACCGACAAGGACGGCTCCAAGAAGCAGCCCATCATGATTCACCGCGCGGGCTTTGGCTCGTTCGAGCGCTTCATCGGCATGCTCATCGAGCAGTACGCGGGCAAGTTCCCCACGTGGCTCTCGCCCTGCCAGGTCAAGGTGCTTCCCGTCTCGGAGAAGACCCGCGACTATGCCGATGAGGTTGCGCAGAAGCTTCGCGACGCCGGCGTGCGCGTGAAGGTTGACGAGCGTGACGAGAAGATCGGCTACAAGATCCGCGAGGCCCGCTCTATCGATCGCGTGCCCTACATGCTGATTCTTGGCGAGAAGGAGGCCGAGGCCGGCAACATCTCTGTGCGTGATCGTTCGAACGAGACCGTCCAGCGCGACCTCGACGAGTTCATCGCCGACGTCACCAAGGAGATTCGCGAGCGTCGATGAGACAAAGGGACAGTCCCTTTGTCTCATGTGTGCGGCGGGGCGGCCTCGGCTGGCTGTCCCGCCGCTTTCTTGTTGGGAGTAGTTATGGCCAAGCGAGGCAGCGTTCTGCGGGTTGTGTCCAAGGATGAGCTTGAGGGGGCCCTGGCCAAGGGCTTCTCAGCGCCCATCGAGCCGCTGGTAGGCGTGCCCGTAGCATGTGCGGACGTACGGGGCCTTGCTGCCGCTGCACACGAGCAGGGCATGGCTGTAGCCTGTGACCTCTCGCTTGTAGGAGCGGCTTGCGCTGCCGTGAGGCTTGGTGCAGACGTTGCCTTTGCGCCTGCTGCTGATGAGGGCGAAATGCTGGTATGGGTAGCGAGAGGTGAGCAGGGCATTGCGGATGCGGCACGCGGGCTCCTCTCGGCGGGTCGCGAGGCCGGAGACCCAGAGTTGGAGCTGCTCGAGCAGCGCACCCGCATGTGGCGTGCGTCTTCCGATGCGGCACAGGTGGTGGCGAGCTACCTCGTATGCCATCCGCGCGTCGAGCGCGTCGCGTACCCAGGGCTGCGCTCGGACCCCTCGTATGAGATTGCTTCTCGCACACTTGAGAACGGTTTTGGCCCGCTGGTCGACGTGCGGCTGGTGGGGGAGGGCTCGTGGCGCCGCATCACCTGCACCCCAGATGACCCCATGGCGCAAGTGGCCCGGCTGGAGCAGCGGCTTCGCGAGCGCCTGTCGTAAGCGCTTCTAGCTGCAGGAATGCTACTTTCGGCGAGAATTTGGTGCCCGAAAGGGCGTTTTGGAAGCAACCCCGCACGAAGCCGCTGCTCCGGCGTCGTTTTGGCGCCCGAGGGCTCGTTTGCGCAGCAACCTCGCACAAAGTCGCCACTCCGGCGCCAATTTCTCGCCGCAAGGCAATCTTTCTCAGCTCCAGTGCCGGATTTCCCGTGCCCCAAACACACGTTTAGAAACATGCCGATAAACGAAGCGTTCTTCTATATGCACAATTGACCGTAAGCGGTATGATTATGCCGTCGAATGGCACCAGGGTAGTTTCCTGGCGTCTCCGGCAGCCCACGCGGGCAACCATGTCCCCTGGGCGCTGCGCTTCACCGGTACTGCCTCGCTCTCTTGTTCGGTCTGCTGTTAAGTTCGGCTGGCCCTCAAGGTCTGCCGACCGGGGATATGGAGGTAACATGGCACAGAATGCTTCGGTCATCGATAGCGTGGAGACGCTGGAGGCGCATCTGAAGACGATGCGCGAAGCCCAGGCGGAGTTCGCAAAGTTCACGCAGGAGCAGGTGGACAAGATCTTTTATGCTGCCGCCATTGCAGCGAACAAGGCCCGCATTCCTCTCGCCCAGATGGCCTACGAGGAGACCGGCTACGGCGTGATGGAGGACAAGGTCGTCAAGAACCACTACGCCGCCGAGTTTGTCTACAACAAGTACAAGGACACCAAGACCTGCGGCGTCATCGAGGACGACCGTGCCTTTGGCATGAAGAAGATTGCCGAGCCCCTCGGTGTCGTGGCTGCTGTCATCCCCACCACCAACCCCACGTCGACGGCCATCTTCAAGACGCTCATCTGCCTCAAGACGAGGAACGCCATCATCATCTCCCCGCACCCGCGTGCCAAGAAGTGCACGGCGGAGGCCGCACGCGTCGTCCGTGACGCCGCCGAGGCCGCGGGCTGCCCCAAGGGCATCATCGACTGGATCGACACACCCTCCATCGAGCTTACCAACACGCTCATGCAGGAGGCCGACATCATCCTCGCGACGGGCGGCCCCGGCATGGTCAACGCCGCATACAGCTCCGGCACCCCTGCCCTGGGCGTTGGCCCGGGCAACAACCCCGCCATCATCGACGACACCGCAGACGTCATCGAGGCCGTCAACTCCATCATGCATTCCAAGACCTTCGACAACGGCATGATCTGTGCTACCGAGCAGAACGTAATCGTTCTCGACGGCGTGTATGACGCGGTCAAGGCTGAGTTCCAGAAGCGCGGCGCCTACTTCCTCAACGACGAGGAGGCCGACAAGGTCGGCAACACCGTTATCGTGAACGGTGGCGTCAACGCCAAGATGGTTGGCCAGCCTGCCACCAGAATCGCGGAGGCTGCAGGCATCGAGGTTCCCGCCTGGACCAAGATCCTCATTGGCGAGACCGAGTCCGTCGAGCCCTCCAACCCCTGGGCGCACGAGAAGCTGACCACCATCCTCGGTATGTACCGCGCTACGGACTTCGATGATGCCCTCGCCAAGGCGTCCCGTCTCATCGCTGACGGCGGCTACGGCCACACCTCCTCGCTCTTCATCGACACCCGTGAGACCGAGAAGGTCGACAAGCACTCCGAGGCCATGAAGACCTGCCGTATCCTGATCAACACCCCGGCCTCTCTCGGCGGCATTGGCGACATCTACAACTTCGAGCTTGCTCCGTCGCTTACGCTCGGCTGCGGCTCCTGGGGCGGCAATTCCTTCTCCGGCAACCTCGACATCCACCAGCTGCTCAACATCAAGTCGGTCGCAGAGAGGCGCGAGAACATGCTTTGGTTCAGGACTCCCGAGAAGGTCTACTTCAAGAAGGGCTGCATGCCCGTCGCTCTCCGCGAGCTCAAGGAGGTCTACGGCTGCAAGCGCGCCTTCATCGTCACGGACTCCTTCCTCTACACCTCCGGCTTCACCAAGAAGATTGAGGGCCCGCTGGACGAGATGGGCATCACCCACTCCAGCTTCTGGTCCATCTCGCCTGACCCCAAGCTCCAGGATGCCGAGAAGGGCGAGGAGCTTCTCCGCGCCTTCAACCCCGACGTGATCATTGCCATCGGCGGTGGCTCCGCAATGGACGCCGGCAAGATCATGTGGACCATGTACGAGCACCCGGAGGAGAAGTTCGACGACATGGCCGTCGACTTCATGGACATCCGCAAGCGCGTCTACCGCTTCAAGCCCATGGGCCAGAAGGCAAAGTTCGTCGCCATCCCCACGTCCTCGGGTACCGGCTCTGAGGTCACCCCCTTCGCCATCATCACGGACGCGAACACCGGCATCAAGTGGCCCATCACGGACTACGAGCTCATGCCCACCATGTCCATCGTGGACACCGACAACATGATGACGCAGCCCAAGGGCCTCACCTCCGCCTCCGGCATCGACGTCCTCACCCACGCGATGGAGGCCTACGTCTCGATCATGGCATCCGACTACACGGACGCCATCGCCCTCAAGGCCGCGAAGCTCGTCTTTGACTGGCTGCCCACGGCCTACTCCGAGCCCACGAACGTCGAGGCCCGCGACCACATGGCCAACGCCTCCTGCCTCGCCGGCATGGCGTTCGCCAACGCCTTCCTCGGCCTCAACCACTCCATGGCCCACAAGCTGGGTGCCTATCACCACATCCCGCACGGCTGGGCCAACGCCGTCATCCTTACTCGCGTGGCGCGCTACAACGCCGCCGAGCGCCCGACCCGCATGGGCACGTTCTCCCAGTACGAGTATCCCCACGCAAAGGCCCGCTATGCCGAGATGGGCCGCTTCTGCGGCTTTGGCACTGCCGCCGATTCCGACGACGTGGTGTTCGAGCGCTTCATGGACGGCATCGAGAAGCTCAAGGACTTCATCGGCGTCAAGAAGACCATCGCCGAGTACGGCGTGGACGAGAAGTACTTCCTCGACACCCTGGACGAGATGAGCCTCAACGCCTTCAACGACCAGTGCACCGGCGCCAACCCCCGTTACCCGCTCGTGGCCGAGATCAGGAGCCTGTACCTGGACGCCTACTACGGCCGTCCCGCCACGTCCTACGAGGACGAGGGCCTGGAAATCCGCGAGATCGAGAAGACCGACCACGCCGGTCAGGCGGAGTCCGCAGAAGAGTAACGTCCAGAGGTCACGCTTGATAGGAGGAAGCATGAAGCTTTCCGATGATAAGGTCGAGATTGTCCGCAGGCACAACAAGGTCGTCTATCACGACGGAGACCGCACGGTGAAGGTCTTCGTCCCCACGAAGCCCGCCGTCGACGTATTCCGCGAGGCCCTGAACCTTGCCCGCATGGAGCAGGCTGAGGGGCTCAACACGCCGCAGGTGCTCGAGGTCTCGCAGGTCGAGGATGGCTCCTGGGCGCTCGCGATGAAGTACGTCCCCGGCAAGACCCTCCACGAGATGATGGACGAGGCCAAGGGCACGCCCAAGTTCGACGAGCTCCTCAAGTTCTTCGTGGACCTGCAGATCAAGGTTCAGAACACTCCCGCGCCCAAGGCTCTCACGGCGCAGGGTGACAAGCTCGTCCGCATGATCTCCCGCGTCAAGGGTATGGACCCCTCCGCACGCTATGACCTTCAGATGCGTGCGGACCGCATGAAGCGCGGCACGGCGATCTGCCACGGGGACTTCAACCCCACGAATATCGTGGTCGGGGAGGGCGAGCCGTTCATCTGCGACTGGACCCATGTTACGGTGGGCCTGCCCGAGGCGGACGCAGCCATGACCTACATGCTGCTCAAGCTTGAGTTCCCCGAGGCTGCCGACAAATACCTCGACGTCTACTCCAAGTCTGCCGATGTCCCCAAGCAGAAGATCATGTACTGGCTGCCCGTCGTTGCCGCCGCAGAGCTCTCCCGCGGCCGCAAGGGCAATGAGGAGTTCCTCAAGGGCTGGATCGACATGGCCAGCGACTACGAGTAGGCCCTTTGACCTTCTCGCCATTCCGTTTGACCGAGGCACCCGGTGCAAGCCGGGTGCCTCTTTCTGTGCAGGAGAGGCCTGTTTCGTCTAAACTTGTTTGGTTACTTTCAGGAAGATCCCGCTCGTGCATCGCAAGGAGTTATCCATGCGTTTCTCGTCTCGTCGTCGCCATCAGCGTGCTCAGGCGCTCTCGTGCCTGGGTGTCCTTGTCCTTGCCGTGGTCGTTGCCTTCTCACTTTCTGCCTGCAAGAGCGATACCGAGAAGGTCACGGAGACCGTGACACAGTTCATGGGCGGCTACGATGCCCTCGCCCACCCTAAGGACGAGGACGACAAGAAAGACGACGAGAAGCCCAAGGACGATGGCGTGCCAGACCCCCAGTTTGGCGACGACGCGACCGTCACCAAGCTCGACGAGTTTGGGGTTGAGTCGGAGGAGTACCACCAGCACCTGCTTACGCACTTCTCGTACCAGGTGGGAGACGTGAGTGTGGCCGACGACGGCAAGACCGCCACAGCTACGGTGAGCATTACCAACGCAACGCTCTCGGACGCCATTACCAACGCCGCGTCAGACTTCGAGTCTTGGATGCTCACGGACGAGATGCAATCCACGCTTGACTCCGGCGGGCGCACCGCACTTGTGGACAAGCTCTTTGACTTCCTCTACCAGTGCCTCGATGCCGATGATGCCACGTGTGCCACGACTGACGCCACGCTGACGCTCACCAAGGGCGATGACGGCACCTGGGCCATCGACACCCCGCTTCCGGATGAGTTCTACGCAGCGCTCTATGGCGGTACCGATATCCGCACCGCCGAGGAGGCTGCAGCTCAAGCAGCTCAATGAGACAGACAGAATTGGCATACCTCTTAGCGTTACCGTACTCTGCGATAGGCGGTTGACCTTGCAGCACCAATCTTCTCAACGACGCCTTCGTCTTGGAGTTTCCTAAGAATGCGCTCGATTGTGCGTTTGCTTATTGCCGGATTTGCATCCATGATTTGCGCCTTTGTTGCCGTCCCCATAAGATGATCGAAGTACGAACGAAGCGTGTCTTCATTGCTGCCCCCTCCAGCAATGGCGGCATAGCGCCTATCGAGTTCCTTGTAGCATGCCGTCAGAACCCCAAGCATGTAGGTTACAAAGGGCTTGTACTCATTCTCTCCGTCTTGCCAGCCCGCAGAGCTTTCTGCCAGTACCTCATAGTAAGTTTCTTTGGTACGTTCTATTTCTTTCTCAATTGAGACGTACTTCCCAATCATGTAACCGCTTTTGTATAGCAGGAGCAACGTGAGCAGCCTGCTCATGCGACCATTTCCATCATTGAATGGGTGGATGCTCACAAAGTCAAAGACGAATAGCAGAGAAACGAGAAGCGGTTCGAAAGTCCCCTCCTGAATCTGTTTTCCGTACTCCTCGCAGATTCTGGAGATAGCATCTGGTGTAGCTAAAGCACTCGTTGGCTTAAACCTTGTAACGAAAGTACCATCTTCGAGCTGTTCGGCAATGACATTGTCTGCATCCTTCCAATGGCCTGCGAAGGATGCCCCCTCATATCTGTAGAGGTCTCGGTGGAGCTGTAGAATGACGTTCGGAGTGATAGGGATATCATCATGGCTCTCATGAATGATGTCCAATACGTAGCGATAACCGGCAATCTCCTGTTCGTTCCTGTTTTGAGGCTCCGCCTTCTCAAGCATCAGCTCTCGAAGTCTTTTGTCCGATGTCGAGATGTTCTCGATTCTGTTTGAGGTGGCAGTGCTCTGGATTTTCGCAACTTCTACGAGACTCTCAAGAGCTTCTGGATGCGTGCTCTCGTAGAGCGTTTGTCTCCCACGGTGCTCCCTCACGTCCCCCACGGCAGCCATAACTTCCGGAGTCATGAGGGATTCGAGATGTCTTTTGTATTCGAATTGAGCCATGAGTATCCTCGTCACACAGGAGAGTATCTTCGCCATATTGACAATTTTGACGATTATAACTTGGTTCATAAGTAAAGAAAAATTGGAGGCTTCGTTTAACTTTTTCTCTAGCTCATGCCACGAAGATACAGCTATGCCCTCACATACGTGAAAAACGAGAAGTGCGTGCCCTTTGCGGTGACGCCGGCGTCCTCCTCGTGCTCGACGCGCCACGCGGGGTCATCGTCCAGGTTGGGAAAGAAAGCATCGGCAGGTTTCTCGACGTCGAACTTGGTCACGTAGATGCGCGTGCACTGGCCGAGAAGCGCCCGGTAGATGGACTCGCCGCCAATCAGCCACACCCTGTTGGGGTCATCTGCCGCAACAGCCTTCAGCGCCGCGGCGGGGGAGTCAACGCCAACGACGCCCTCTGGCAGCGCCGCGGGGTCGTGCGTGACCACGACGTTCCTCCTCCCCTTGAGCGGACCCCCGGGGAAGCTCTCGAGGGTCTTTCTCCCCATGACAACGGTGCCACCCATGGTCAGCTCCACAAAGCGGTGCATGTCGACCTTGCTGTGGACAAGAAGCGAGCCCTGGTAGCCAATGCCCCAGTCACGGCACACAGCAACGATTGCGTTCATTGAGACCTCCAATTTCCCATCCCAGTTGTTCCCGCCCCATCTTCCTTTCCCCGTTCTTTATCGGTTTCTGAGAAAACGCCCCTGCATTTGCCCAGTTGGCGAGAAGATCAATTCTCAAATTCCGATAAAGAACGAGGGGCCGGCGGAACCAGCAGGGGCGGCGGAACCAGCAGGGTCGGCGGGATAGGGGCAGCAGCTAGATGGCGATTGGGATGTTCTTGACCTGTGGGCCGCACTCGTAGTCCTCGACGATAAGGTCATCGGTCGTGAACTGGTAGAAGTCCGTGACCTCAGGGTTGAGGCTTACCTTGGGCGCCGTGTGGCGCGGGCGGGAGATAAGCTCGCGGATAATGGGCACGTGGCGGTCGTAGATGTGGGCATCGGCGATCATGTGCACAAGCTCGCCCGCGTTCATGTTGGAGACCTGCGCCACCATCATGAGCAGGATGGCGTATTGGCACACGTTCCAGTTGTTTGCCGCAAGCACGTCCTGGCTGCGCTGGACAAGGAGCATGTTGAGCGTGGGTCGGCTCTCGCCAGGCTCCTGCGTCACGTTGTAGATGGCGTTATAGGCACAGGGATACAGGTGCATCTCGGAGAGGTCCGAGAACGTGTAGAGGTTGGTCATGATGCGGCGTGAGTAGGGGTTCTCGCGCAGGTCCTTGAGGACGCGGTCCATCTGGTCATAGTCGCCGTCGGCGTAGTGGGAGACCTTGCCCACCTGGTAGCCGTACGCCTTGCCAATGGAGCCCGTCTCGTCTGCCCACTCGTCCCAGATGTGGCTGTGGAGGTCGTGGACGTTGTTGGACTTGCGCTGGTAGATCCAGAGGGCCTCGTCCATGCAGCTCTTGAGCGCCGTGCGCCTCAGCGTGATGGCCGGGAACTCCTCTCGCAGGTCGTAGCGATTGCACACGCCAAAGCGCTTGATGGTGTAGGCCGGCGTGCCGTCCTCCCAGTGCGGACGAACCTTCTGGCCCTCGGTGGTGGTGCCGTTCTCAAGAATATCGGTGCACATGTCGACAAAGATGTCGTCTGCCTTGCTCATGGGTCTCCCTCCCGTGCGTGGTGGCGTGTGGGCTCGTCTTCCTACAGGGGCTCCGATTCAATTATCTGGTCCCAGGCAGTCCCCAGCGTCTGGATGAGCCCTTTGTCTGCCGGAAGCCAGTCCACGCCGAGAAGCCCGTCGCGCCCAAGCCACCGCAGCTCCTTGTGCTCACCGGGCTTTGCGACGGGCTCTGCTCCCGGTGCCAGCGTGCACACGAAGCAGTCCATGACCAGGTGGAACTCAGGGTAGTCATAGGCCAGCGTGTCGAGAAGCCACATCACCTGAAGCTTGCAGCCAAGCTCCTCCGTGATCTCTCGACGGCAGGCCTCCTCGCTCGTCTCGCTGGGCTCCACCTTGCCGCCGGGAAACTCCCAGCCGTCCATGCCGTGCGCGCGCCGAGCTGCCAGGATAAGCCCGTCTCGCTGGATGATCGCTGCCGCCACGTGGACCGTGGGAAGCGCGACCTCGGTCTCCTCCGTCATGCGCGGCCCTCCATCCTCACGATGGCTCGGGCCTTGCCGTCATCGCCGTTGATGCTCACGGTGATGTCGTTGCCGTCGCCATAGACCACGGGGGTCAAGGTGTCGCCGAGGAGTGCCATGGTGCGGTACTGCACCTCAAGGCGCACAAGGTCGATGGCGTGCCCCAGCTCGCCGGCTGCGAGAAGGGGCAAAGCGCACGTACTCCGCGTTGTTCACGTGACGGTTGGTGTCCAGGTGTTGCTCGGTTATCACGATGGGGGAGGTTGCGGTGCCCTCGCCCTGGGGCTTCAGGTGGCGCGAGATCTGCGGCAGGTCCGCCGGGCGTTCGTCTCCCTGAAGGAAGACCGACTCGCTCTGCGGGATGCTGATGACGCGCTCCTGCGAGAAGTCGTACATGTACCACTGAGAGTCTGCGCGCACGTGCGTGGTACCGTCTGCCCCGCGAATCTCGAAGCAGCGTTCGGCCTGTAGGCGCTTCATGGCATAGCACCAGGTGCTTGTCGTGATGGTGTCGCAGAAGTGGGGGAGCGAGTCGATCTGGATGAGCCAGGAGGTCACAAACCAGCCAAGGTGGTCGCGATTGAGCTCTTTGAGGCCCCTACCCACCTCCTCGCACTGGAAGGTGGAGCAGTCCTGAAGGTAGTTCATCATGGGGACGAGGGCGAGCACGCCCTTCTCGTCGCACTCGCTGTAGCGTACCCTGCTGTCGAATGAGTACATGCTGCCTCCGGTAAGGTAGGTAAACCCCCTCACCTTACAGCAATCCGGGTTAGCGACGAAGCGTTATTCTCCGCCTGCCGGCGCCCGCGTCCTGTGCCATCACAGAAAGAGCCGTGTCAGCTGCAAAGGTCAGCGCGCACGTGGTGGCGGTTGCCTCGCACGCGAACTCTCCCCACGACGAGAAGAAGGCAATGAGCTGTGGCTCGATGACAAAGACCACCAGCACCGAGAAGATGCCAAAGACCGCCGAGGCTATGGGGCAAACAATCCCACGGTAGTTGAGTGGCCAGCCCGTGTAGTCCCACCAGCGCCTCCCAAAGCGCTCCTCAAGTACGTGTCCCGTGGCATACTCGATGGCTGTTGCAAGGATGGAACCCGCAACAAACACGGCCAGCGGGCTCTCCAGGTGCCCGAGAAGAACGTAGACAGCAACTGCGCCGGTGCCGTAGATGGGGCATGCGGGTCCAAAGAGAAAGCCGCGCCGCACGGGGCGCCTCTCCACAATCGAGCAGTACACGGTCTCCCAGACCCACCCTCCCACGGATATCGTTGTCATCGAGAGCATGAGAATCGAGATGCCCCATGGCGTAAGGTCCGGCGCGTTCATGGTTGCGAGCGCGGCAATTACCGCCACGATGCGTTCTAGCATGCGGTACCTCCCTCAGATGTGGTGGCCCAGGGGCGTTGCGCGAAGACCTCGACCGTCGAGCAGGCCTTGTCGACAAGCGAGACCACAAGGGCTTCCACGTGACGTGGGGGAGAGGGCACGAGCGGGAACATGTGGTGAGCGATGATGTCTCGTTCGAGCGGGGTAAGGTCGGGAAAGTCTGCCTCGGCGTTTCTCAGCGCATGGCGTGGGTGCGTGAAACCGTGCCACGCGTCGGGAGCGGCGTTGTGGTCATGCCAGTCGTAGAGATAGTAGTCGTGGAGTAGCGCCCCGCGCACCAGCGCGCGTTCGTTGCAGCGGATGTCAAGCTTTCTCACCAGAGCCAGGCTTAGGTAGGCTACGGCAGCAACGTGCTCGAGTGTGGTGGTCTGGCCGTGCTGCACGTAGCCTGCCATGAGCGCCACGCGAGGGGCTGCAAGCGTGGGCGCCGCCAGCTCCTCGTAGCGTTGACGAATTTCATCTGGGGTAGAATTCACGCGTGGCTCCCTAATCCGGAGAATCGACTTATTTCCAATATTGGAAATAAGTATACTATGGGAAGTAAATGACGGGCATGGTAAACATCACGTCGTTCTTGAGGAGTGAGTGAGATGGGCACCCAGCCCACGGTACACATCGACCTTCGCGTAAAGCGCTCGCAGGCAGCCATACGAGCCGCCGTGGTTTCGCTGCTCTCCGAGAAGCCCACACAGGACATCACCGCAAAGGACGTTGCCGAGCGTGCTCTCATCAACAAGAAGACCTTCTATGCTCACTACCCAAGCGTGCGCGCTGTTCTTCAGGAGATAGAGAACGATGCTGTGAGCGAGGTCTCGGGCATCGTCAAGTCCGGCGACGTGAGCACCCCTGCCGGGCTCTCGAAGGTGCTTTCCCAGCTCAAGGGCCTGGCTTCCGACGGTGCCACGGCGTTTGGCGCGCTCGCCCGTACGCCTGCCCGCACGCTTCTCTCCGAGCGTCTCAGGCGCGAGCTCTCCGGGCACCTGGGCGGACTCTCGGCCGTATCCTCGCAGCTCTCCACATCCCTCTCGTCTCGAGTTTCATGCGCCGTCGACTTTGCCTCTGGTGGCATCGTTTCGCTGTTGGCAAGTTGGCTATTTGGAGAGCGTTCTATGAGTGAGGATGAGCTTTCGCAGACTGTCATACAGTCGGTGCGCTCGTGCCTGGGTGCCGTGCGCTCTATGGCTATGACTCCAACCGGAGATACTAACTGCGCATAGCTCCTCCGCCAACGCCCGGCCTTCTCTGCTCTAGAATCTCTTGTATCAGATGCGTGTCGCGCTGTCTTGTGCGGTGCGATCGCGCCGAGCGGTGGCAGGCGAAAGGGGCGTCCCATGACCCAGGGGCAGAAGGTACGCATCGCAACCATTGGCACAAGCGGGATAGCCCAGCGCTTTCTCGATGCGCTTGCCGGCTTTGAGGGTGCCTCCTACGCGGGGGCCTACTCGCGCGACATCTCGCGTGCCCGTGCATTTGCGCACGAGCATGGGGGAGAGCTTGCCTTCGATTCTCTCGATGAGCTGTGCGCCTGCCCCGACGTCGATGCCGTCTACATCAGCTCCCCTAATGCAGCTCACGCACCTCAGGCGCTTGCCTTGGTGCGTGCCGGCAAGCACGTGCTTGTCGAGAAGACCTTCGCCTCCAATGCTCGCGAGGCCAAGCGCGTGTTCGACGCGGCTTCCGAGCAGGGCGTTGTTGCCATGGAGGCAATGCGATCCATCCACACGCCGGGATTTCGGGCCGTTGTGGAGACGCTTCCGCAGCTTGGTGACGTGCGTCTCGCCCAGATGGGCTTCTCTAAGGTCACGTCGCGCATTTCGCGCCTAAGGGCGGGCGAGCGCCTCAATGTCTTTGACCCTCGACTCTCCGGCGGCAGCCTCATGGACATTGGCGTCTACTGCGTGGAACCCGCTATGGCACTCTTCGAGCGCCCAACTTCGGTGAATGCTTCGCTGGTGCTGACCGAGGTGCCTGGCGAGCCTGCCGATTCCCCGTACCGCAAGGTGGACCTTGCCGGTGCCATTCTCCTTGGCTATGGCGACAAGGTCGTGACGCTCTCGTTTGGCAAGGTCTCGGATGACCTGGCACCCTGCCAGGTGGAAGGCGAGCGGGGGACCCTTATTTATCAGGACATCACTAAGCCGCATGACCTCCGCATAGTCGAGCACGTTGACCGTGGAATGACATGGGGGACCGTGGGCGGCACCGAGCGCACGGTGCGAGTTGAGAACCCCGAGAACGACATGGTCTGCGAGCTGGCGGACTTCTGCGAGGCGGCAAGCGGCGATGCCGTGGCGATTGAGCACGCGAATATGTGGGCAGACGTCACGCTGGCGTCGCTCGAGGTGATGGACAAGGTTCGCGCGCAGGCGGGTGTCCGCTTCCCGGCAGATGACGAGGGCTAGGCGCGGGCGCTACTCCTTGGGGAACGCAATCTCGTCAGCATCTGCAAAGCGGGCGGGTGCGTCCGAGCTTGGCTGGTACGAGCTCATGCTGTCAACCACAAGGTTGCACACCCCGGGAAGGACCCTGGCGTGGTACTCGGTGACGCCGGAGCTCACTACATCACCATCGACCTCGAGCGGTACGGGTTCCTCGGTGTGCACCGTGATCTCATGGCCGCGGAAGGCTTCAAGGTGCGGACGGCCTATCGACTTGCCCGTCTTGTCAACAATGCCTGAGAAGAGAGGACGCAGCACCTGGGCTGCGTCCTGCGTCTCGATGACAATAACGTCGAGAAGCCCGTCGTCCATGCGGCAGTCAGGCACAATCTGAATGTCACCCTGGATCATGGCATTGTCTGCCACCATGCAGGAGATACCGCGACGGTGGTACTTTTGGCCGTCCACGATGATGGTGAACTCCTCGACAGTAGGCCGTGGGTTGGCGAATGCCGCGGCGAAGTAGGCGGCCTGTCCCATGGCGGCCTTGTTGGGCAGTGCCGCCTCCATGAGCTGGGCGTCAAAGCCTGTGCCAGACATGAGCCCAAAGCCCTTCACGTGCTGGGTGCCCTGCTCGTCTTCCCAGGAGATCTCTCCGAGGTCGATGCAGGCAGTGTGGCCAACGCGGCACGCCCGGGCCAGCGCTGCCGGCTCGGGCGCGTTGCCAATGTTCGCAAAGAGCAGGTTCGCCGTGCCCGAGGGAAACACGCAGACGGGCACGTTGCGGTTGCGCAAGGCGTAGAGCAGCCCCGTCACGGAGCCGTCACCACCGGAGAGCACGCAGACGTCAAAGTCTTCGGCGTCTGCCACAGCCTCCTCGGCAACGAAGTCCGGTGCGAGCGCGCGGAACGTGCACTCGTCGCCAGCGTGGACGAGGGCCCGCTCGAACTCGAATATGGCATCCGAGCCAAACCCCGACATGGGGTTGTGAATGATGACGCTGCGCATGATGGTCCTCCCCGGTCCCCCAACAAGGGATAGCATGTATCATGTTCCGGGCGCCGGCCCCCCGCCGGGCCACATGCACATGGTAGCCCAACGCTGGGGCCTTTGGCTAACACCTTTGAGCTGGGAGAGTCGAGTGTACATATCCACAAGCGATGAACTGAGTGCCTTCTGCGAGCGAATTGGCAACGAGCCCGTCATTGCCGTGGACACGGAGTTCCTCCGCGAGAGGACCTACTATCCCAAGCTCTGCCTCGTGCAGGTTGGTACGCCCACAGAGATTGGTGCTATCGATCCCATCCTGATCGAGGACCTCTCGCCCTTGGCGCACATCTTTTCAGACGAGCGGGTCACTAAGGTCTTCCACGCCTGTGGGCAGGACCTCGAGGTCATTCTCGACGGCATGGGCGTGACCTGCGCTTCGGTCTTCGACACGCAGGTCGCTGCCGCGTTTCTGGGCATGCGCCAGCAGGTGAGCTACGCTTCGCTGGTTGAGGCCTACGCAGGCGTGAGGCTTCCCAAGGCAGAGTCCCTCACGGATTGGTCGCGCCGCCCGCTCGACCCAGAGCAGCTCACCTACGCCGAGGATGACGTGCGCTATCTGCCTGCCATCTACGACCGCATGATGGAGCAGCTCGTCGAGAAGGACCGTCTGGCCTGGGTCCAGCCCGAGATGGCGGAGGTGACCGACCCTTCCCACATGCACAGGGACCCTCGAGAGGCCTATCTCAGACTCAAGCGCTCGAGCTCCCTCACGCGCCGGCAGCTTGCCATCGCGCGCGAGGTCTGCGCGTGGCGCGAGCAGACGGCGGCAAGCCATGACGTGCCCCGCAAGTGGGTTCTCTCGGACGAGGTGGTGGTTGAGGTCTGCAAGAGGGCGCCGCGCAGCCGCGACCGGCTGCGCAAGATTCGCGGCACCGACCAGCTTAGCGAGAGGGACGAGCGCGACCTTCTCGACGCCGTCCACGCCGGCGAGGAGGTTCCCGGTTCCGCCTGCCCACAGCCGGAGCGCCACGCCCATCCCTCCGCCGAGGTGGAGAGCGTGGTGGACCTCATGGTTGCGCTGGTGAGGATTGTCTCTGAGAAGTCCGGCATCGCCACGCAGCTCATAGCCACAAGGGATGACCTGGTGGAGTTCGCGCAGGACCGCTCTAAGTCGCGTCTTGCGACCGGCTGGCGACACGAGCTGGCCGGCAAGCAGCTCGAGAGCCTGCTCGAGGGCTCCGTTGGCCTTACGGTGCGCGATGGTCGCATCGAGGTCATCTAGGGCGGGGACGAGAGGAACCGGCATCAGGCCTTTCTTGCGCATGCTATTTGTGTCGTGCGGCTTCTGTATCATCGTTGGTGCCGGACGGCCTTGGGTACATATGCCCCACGGCCCCCAATGATTGGAGCTTCCTATATGGGCTATTACTACTATGGGTACGGGATCGATTTTGCCTACTACGGCATCGTGATTCTCTCTCTCTTCTTGGGTCTAATCACCCAGTCCTACATCAAGCGAAAGTACGAGCGCTGGTCCAAGGTCGACGCATCCTTTGACGGCACCGGCGCAGACGTTGCGCGCCAGATGCTCAACGAGGGTGGCGCATCGAGCGTGGGGATCACCTCGGTTGCCGGGCACCTCACGGATTACTACGACCCCCGTGACAACAACCTGCACCTCTCCGAGGAGAACATGCGTGGCGGCTCCGTTGCCTCCGTTGCCGTGGCCTGCCACGAGGCGGGTCATGCCGTGCAGCGCGCCAAGGACTATGCCCCCATGCGCGTGCGTACGGCACTCGTGCCGGTGGTCAACTTCTCGCAGAACGTCTGGATGCTGGTGTTTCTCGCCGGCGTCTTCATGAACGCCGTGGGCCTCGTGCGCATTGCCATCGTGCTTTTTGCCTTCTCGGTCATCTTCCAGCTGGTCACGCTTCCGGTAGAGATTAACGCCTCGAGGCGCGCCGTGCAGTTCCTCGAGACGCACGGCCAGGGGATAGACCGCCAGGGTGCCAAGGAGGTGCTCACGGCAGCGGCGCTCACCTACGTTGCCGCGGCGCTCGTCTCGGTGGTGCAGCTGCTCTACCTCATGGGCCGCACCGATAGGAGGGATTAGCCCATGGCGGGCACCAAGGAGGAGCCGCTCTCGGTGACCGAGGCGGTTCAGGTGGCAAAGGGCCAGGTTGCTCAGATTCCCACGCTGGTGGTCATGGGTGAGGTGAGCGGCTTTCGTGGGCCCAATGCCCGCTCGGGGCACTGCTACTTCGAGGTCAAGGATGCCACTGCATCCATGTCTACCATCGCCTGGCGCGGCGTCTACCGCGACTTTGTCGAGACCTCGGGCACGCAGCTTCGCGATGGCCTTCAGATCCAGATGTCGGGCGCCTTCGACGTCTACCAGAACACGGGCAAGCTCTCGTTTGTCGCCAAGCACATCACGGTGGCGGGGGAGGGGCTTCTCCGCCAGCAGGTTGCGGAGCTTGCGCGCAAGCTGGAGCGCGAGGGGCTCTTGGACCCCGCCCGCAAGCGGCACATCCCTGCCTTCTGCACGCGCGTCTGCGTTGTCACGTCGCTTTCCGGTAGCGTGATTGAGGACGTCAAACGCACGTTGCGGAGAAGAAATCCGCTGGTCCAGATAGATGCCGTCGGTTGTGCCGTGCAGGGAAAGCATGCTCCGGCAACCATCATCCGCGCGCTTGAGGTTGCCGCCGCCTCGCGGCCGGACGCAATCCTGCTGGTGCGCGGCGGTGGCTCCTTCGAGGACCTCATGTGCTTCAACGACGAGCAGCTCGCCCGCGCCGTTGCGGCCTGCCCCGTTCCCGTGATCACGGGCATTGGCCATGAGCCGGACACGTCGATCTGCGACATGGTCTCTGACAGGCGCTGTTCCACGCCCACGGCGGCGGCGGAGTCTGTGGCGCCTGCCATGAACGAGATTGAGACCCTCATCAACCAGCGCGGCGTTCGCCTGGGCAACGCCATGGCTGCAACGCTGCACGCAGACACAAACGCCGTGGACGCCCTTGGCGAGAGGGCTGCGCGTTCCATGGAAGCGAGCCTCTCTCGCCTCTCGGTCTATGTGGACTCTCTTGCGTCACGGCGCTGCCTCACCGACCCCATGGCCACGTTGGAGGACCGTGCTCGTACGCTTGACCTCACCGAGGAGAGACTGCATGCCGCAATCCCCAAGTCGCTTGCGCGGTCTTGCGAGCGCGTCGAGAGCGATGCGCACCGGCTGTCCGTTGCGGGCAGAGGTCTTTTGCGCCCGTACCAGACGTCCGTGGCACGCCATGCGGCAACGCTTGACGCTCTTTCTCCGCTCAAGGTCTTGGGACGTGGCTATGCCCTTGCCCGCGACGCCGAGGGACACGTGCTTTCTAGCACGTCCCAGGTAGAAGTGGGTGAGAGCATCTCCATCCTCCTTGGCCAGGGGGAACTTGGGGCTACGGTGACCAGCGTGGGCGAGACTGCGTCATAGGGCTTCTCGGCACACGATTCAACGCGAACACGCGGCTTTGCCGCGAGGAAGGGAGACAAAGATGGCAGACGACGCCACCAAGGACACGAGGAAGGTTGAGGATCTCAGCTTCAAGGAGGCCTCCGTCGAGCTTGAGCAGATCGTGCGCTCGCTCGAGGCGGGCGACCTTGAGCTCGAGGAGTCGCTTGAGCGCTACAGCAGGGGTGTGGAGCTCCTGAAGAGCCTGCGCGAGCGCCTTGCCAACGCAGAGCAGAAGGTGCGCGTGCTTCTCGACGCCACCGACGAGGACGCCCCCGTTACCGATACCACTGCGGCGCCCTCCACGGCCTATCTTGACGAGTAGACTCACGACGGGATTGATTTACCCGGCAGTGGGATTCCGTTACCTAGTGGGATTCCGTTACCTGGTATAAAAATCCCGCACACATGGGACGAGATAAGGAGTAAGAAATGTCAGACTGCCTCTTCTGCAAGATCGCGAACGGCGAGATTCCCACCAACTTCCTGTACGAGGATGATCTTGTGGTCGCCTTCCCCGATATCAACCCGCTCACGCCCACTCACGTGCTCGTGGTTCCCAAGAAGCACTACGAGAACATCACCGACAACGTTCCCGCCGAGACGCTTGCCGCCATTGCGCACGCGGTGAAGGTCGTCGCGGAGCAGACGGGCATTGACAAGACCGGTTTCCGCTGCATCACCAATACCGGCGACGACGGCGGCCAGTCCGTGCACCACCTGCACGTCCATGTGCTTGGCGGCCGGAAGCTCGATCCCACCGCAGGGGAGGGGAAGTAGCGTGGAGCCCAGAAGCGAGCTTGCCGCCGAGCGTCACGCCCGGGGCTACAACTGCGCGCAGGCCGTCGTCTGCACCTATGCAGACCTGGTAGGCATGGACGAGACCACGCTCTTCAGGGCGTGCGAGGGCTTGGGACTTGGCATGGGAGGCATGGAGGGCACCTGCGGCGCGCTGTCAGGCGCTTGCATGCTGGCTGGCCTTGTCAACAGCACGGGTGACCTCGCACACCCCACGAGCAAGGGTTCGACCTACGCGCTCTCCCGCCAGATGGTGGCGGAGTTCGGGCGTGAGGCCGGTGCCACGGCGTGCCATGACCTCAAGGGCCGCGAGACGGGTGTTGTTCTCACCCCCTGCCCGCGCTGCATCGAGATAGCCTGCGACCTGGTTGAGAAGACGCTCTTCTCGGGCAAAGTCGCCTAAACGTCACAGGGTTTTCTGCGCCTTCCGCGCGGGTTCGCTGCCATTTGGGTGGCAACGAGCCCGCGCGGCGCTATCATGGCCCTTGTTGCGTGTGCATTTGGGGCATCGCACCCTTCGAGAGGAGATTCATGAACGTTCTTGTCATCAACGCCGGCAGCTCGTCTCTTAAGTACCAGTTGCTCGACACCAAGACTCGCGAGGTCTACGCAAAGGGCAACTGCGAGCGCATCGGCATCGATGGGTCATTTGTTGGCCACGAGGAGCGCGGCGGCGAGAAGAAGAAGCTCGAGGTGGCCCTGCCCGACCACAAGACTGCCGTGAAGTACGTCTTCCAGATTCTTGACGAGGCAGGCTTTGACACCGCAAAGATCGAGGGCATTGGCCACCGCGTCGTTCAGGGCGGCTGGTACTTCCCCGAGTCGAAGGTCGTGACCGACGAGACCCTGGGCTGGGTCCGAGAGGTCGCGCCGCTTGCGCCGCTGCACAACTACGCCGAGGCGGACGTCATCCAGATCTGCCGCGAGATGTTCCCCTCCATCGGCAACGTGATCGTGGCCGACACCTCGTTCCACTACAACATCCCCGAGAAGGCATGGCGCTACGCCCTCCCGCGCGACGTCGTGGACAAGCTGCATATCCGCAAGTACGGCGCGCATGGCACTTCTCACCGCTACATCTGGCGCACCACCAGCCAGTTCCTCAACGGTGACGTTCACAAGCTCGTCTCCTGCCACCTTGGCTCCGGCGCCTCTCTTGCCGCCATCCAGGATGGGCACGACATGGACACCACCATGGGCCTCACGCCGCTCGACGGCCTCATCATGGGAACCCGCTGTGGCACCATCGACCCTGCCACCGTCTGCTACCTTGTGCGCGAGGGCGGCTACACCATCGACGAGGTCGACACCATGATGAACAAGCAGTCCGGCCTGCTTGCGCTCTCCGGCGTTTCCTCCGACTCCCGCGACATCGAGGCTGGTGCCGAGAAGGGCGACAAGAACTGCCAGATGGCGCTCGACATGTTCTACTACCGCACCTCTCAGCTCATCGCCGAGATGGCGCAGTCCATGCACGGCTTTGACACCATGGCTTTCTCCGCGGGTATTGGCGAGAACTCCGCCGAGATGCGTCTGGGTGTGGCCAAGGAGCTCGAGTGGCTGGGCGTCAAGATCGACGAGAAGGCCAACGAGGTCCGCTCCGACGAGCCGCGCGTCATCTCCACGCCGGACTCCAAGGTGAAGGTCCTTGTCGTCCCCACCAACGAGGAGTACATGATTGCCCTCGATGTCGAGGAGCTACTCTCTAAGTAGTGCCGCTTAACGTATTGGTGCAACGAGAAGGCCGCCTGGGACTGGTTCCCAGGCGGCCTTTTTTGCGGTGCTGTTTGCGGTGACGCACGGAACCGTCGCGCTCCTAGAACGGCGACACCGAGAACTCGTAGGAGACCTTCTCGCCCAGGTCGAGCGACTCCATGCCGCGCTTCTCCTCGAAGATGTCCGACTCGTCGTGACAGGTGGCAACGCCGCGCCAAGGCTCGATGGCAACAAAGGGCGCGCCGGGCGCCGACCACACGCCAAGGTAGGGGAAGTCGTCGAAGTCAAGCTCGACGCCGTGGCCGCTCTTGGTGCCCAAGAGCGTGACTGTGCGCCCGGGAACGTCCTGGAACGTGAGGGTGAGGTACTTGTCGAAGAGCTCGTGCGAGAGGGGCAGCGCGTCTGCATCCTCGAAGAGCGTGTTGGTCTTGTCAAAGTCGCAGAGGCCGTTTGTGTCGATGCTGGGGGAGACGGCAGTCCAGGGGCGCGTGAAGCGCAGCTCGTAGTCATCGAACAACTCACCGTCGGTGTCTGGTGCTGGCACGTTGAACGCTGGGTGGCCACCAAGTGTGAAGGGCATGATCTCGTCGCCGGTGTTGGTGACGGTAAAGCGCTGGATCATGCGCTCCCCGTCGACCGCATAGGTCATGTTGAGCCGGAAGGCGTAGGGGTAGGCGCGCAGGGTCTCTGGCGTACTCTCAAGTTCGAAAGTCACGGAGTCTTCGGTCTTCTCGACGATGCGGTGCTCGTAGTTTCTTGCCAGGCCATGGCGACCAAGGCGAACCTCACCGGCAGCACTCTTGGCGAAGTTGTTGCGCAGGCAACCCACGATGGGGAAGAGGATGGGTGCCCTTCTCGGCCAGAACTTCTCGTCTCCCTGCCAGAGGTATTCATTGCCATTGAGCTTGAGGCTCATGAGCTGCGCGCCTTGTGAGTCTATCGAGGCCTCGAGTGCGCCCTTGCGTATTGTGGTCGTGATCGACATCTCTTCCCCCAAACGTCGCTTACGTCCCAGGCGGGTGCCTGGCCGGAGCACCTCAGGTGCCTGCTCTGTCTATTCCCAAAATTGGACAGTGCCCACCCCCTGACGGGATCATTTCGACATATCCGGCCAGAAGGGGCAGAAGTTCATCAAGGATTCGACAAGGTGCCGCGATTGTTAACAAATAGTCACTCCACCAAAGGTACGGGTAGAATCAACCCTCGGGGCGCGGTTCCCGGAGCTAACTTCTGGGCTCCTGCCAATCCCACACGGTGAGCGCCCGTTTTGCGCCACCGCTCGCATGCTTGTCTTTGTTCGGCGCACGTAAGCTGCACCTAGGAGGTCTGCATGGTAGTTGAGGAACTTGAGCAGTATGGGATTCACCACACCGATGACAGGACGGCGATAGACCCGTCGCCTGCTCGCCTGATTGAGAAGGCCGTCTCGCGCGGCGAGGGCATTCTCACCAGCACGGGTGCGCTCGCGGTCACCACGGGCAAGTACACGGGCCGCTCGCCTAAGGATCGCTTCATCGTGGATACCCCTGACGTCCACGACAAGATCGCTTGGGGTAACGTGAACGTGCCCTTCTCCGAGGAGGACTACCAGCTTGTCCACGACGAGGTCATCTCGTATCTCTCTGAGCGCCGCATCTTCATGGTCCACGGCATCGCTGGTGCCGACAGGCGCTACTCTCGCAAAATCCTGGTCCTGACTGAGCTTGCCAGCCAGGCGCTCTTTGCGCACCAGATGCTCGTGCGCCCCACGGAGGAGGAGCTCGCCAACTACGGCCGCGCAGACTTCGTGGTCATGGCGTGCCCTGGCCTCAAGCTCGACCCGGCAGTGCACCACACCCACTCCGAGGCTGCCGTCATCATCAACTTCAAGGAGCGTGTGGTTCTCATCGCCGGCACCCAGTACTCTGGCGAGATCAAGAAGTCTATCTTCTCGGTCATGAATTACCTGCTTCCCGTTGAGGAGAACGTGCTCACCATGCACTGCTCCTGCAACATGAACCCGCAGTCGCACGGCACCACGGTCTTCTTTGGCCTCTCCGGCACCGGCAAGACCACGCTATCTGCCGCCGAGGGACGCCTGCTCATTGGCGACGACGAGCACGGCTGGGCCAAGGATTCCGTCTTCAACATTGAGGGCGGCTGCTACGCCAAGACCATCCGCATCTCCGAGGAGACCGAGCCCCAGATCTGGCACGCCATCCGCTTTGGCTCGCTTTGCGAGAACGTTGTGCTCGACCCCAACAGTCGCGTGGCAGACTACGACGACGACTCGCTCACCGAGAACGGCCGCGTTGCGTACCCGGTCGAGTTCATTGACAACGCCGTGGTCAAGGGCCGCGCTAAGCGTACGCCCGACGTTGTGATTTTCCTCACGGCAGACGCCTTTGGCGTGCTTCCCCCCATCTCCAAGCTGGACGAGAATGCCGCCATGTACCACTTCATGACCGGCTTCACCTCCAAGGTCGCCGGCACCGAGCGCGGCATCAAGGAGCCCACGCCTACATTCTCCTCGCTTTTTGGCGAGCCGTTCATGCCGCTTGACCCCATGGTCTACGCAAAGATGCTCGGCGAGAAGATCGAGCACAACGGTACGCGTGTCTACCTCATCAACACCGGTTGGTCCGGCGGCTCTTACGGCACCGGCAGCCGCATCAAGCTCAAGTACACGCGCAAGATGGTTGAAGCCGCGCAGTCCGGCATCATCGACGACTCCGAGTTCGTGCACGACGAGCGCTTCAACCTCGACGTGCCCACGAGCTGTCCCGGCGTGCCCGACGAGTTGCTTAACCCGCGCAGCACATGGGCGGACAAGGACGCCTACGACGCCACTGCCGAGAAGCTCGCGCAGATGTTCGTTGAGAACGCCGAGAAGCGCCTGCAGTCGATGACTTCCGAGGTTCGTGCCGCCGGTCCGCGGCCGCTGGGGAAGTAAGGGGGTCTCGCCTTTACGCCCTGACGTCTCTGCACTGACGCCTGATTGCCCTTCCTCGTGAAAAAATTGCTCCGAAGAGTGCCCTCCTGCGCCAGTTCGACGCCGGAGGGCATTTCATGCACGCAATTACGACAGCGCGGGCTATTGCCATCCGGAAATGGAATCCCGTTGCCCGGTAAACGAATCCCATCCCAGGGGAGGGTTGGGAGGTCGATACACATTCGTCACCCGAATGTGTATCGACCTGGGCGCGTCACAGATTCGTTCACGAATGTGTATCGGACGAGAAGGGCAATGGCGGACAAGTACCTCGCTCCGGCTCCATCTTTTGCGCCGATGGGCGCGTCTTGCGGGGAAAGACGTCGGGACCCACCTTTCGGTGTCATGCTCTCGTCCGAGGGGCATTTCGGCAGATAGCGGTGGCACTTCGGTGCCCCAGGACATGCTCTTACCCAGAATGAGTGCAATTAGGACGCTGTCCGCTATTGGGTGAAGTCCGCAGCCACGAATCCTCACCTGCTGTTCAATCGCTTGTGCCTGGGCGCTTTCGAATAGGGGTTATCCTCAAGCTTGTATAACGACTAATAATTTGTTAGGCTTACATAAAGTAAGTATGTTAGATGCCCTCACGGCCAGGGCATTTCGTGGTTTTGGAAGGTACCATCCTTGAGAATCCTCAATGTCAGCGCTCAGAAGCCGGATGGCACAGGCAGTGGCACCTTCCTCGCGCAGACCGTGGCCTCGCAGGTTGAGCTGGGCTACGAGACGGCCGTGATCTGCGGCATTGACGATGGCGACCAAACGTCTGCGCTACCGGGGCAGACGGCCGTGTTTCCCGTGCGGTTTATGACCCCGGAGCTGCCGTTCCATGTGTGCGGCATGTCAGATGAGATGCCCTATTCCGCCACGCGCTACCGCGACCTCACCCCTGCCATGGAAACACGGTTCGAGGCCGCGTTCCTTGCTGCACTCGAGCGCGCCCTTGCGGATTTTGCCCCCGATGTCGTGCTCTGCCATCACCTGTATCTGCTTTCCTCAATTGTGCGCGAGCAAATCAAGGGAATCCCCGTTGCCGTGATATGCCATTCGACCGACCTTAGGCAGATGGCGACCCACGACCTCGAGCGTCCACGCATCATCTCTGCCATGCGGTGCGCGGATGCGGTGTTCTGCCTCCATCGCGCTCAAGCCGAGGAGGTCGTGCGCGTCTACGGGATTGATCCCTTGCGAGTCCATGTGACAGGAACGGGCTACAATTCCTGCGTCTTCAACCAGGAAGGTCCGCGCGTCCCCCGGCAGGCTGGCAGGATTTGCTTCGTGGGCAAGGTCAGCTTTAAGAAGGGCGTGGAATCGCTCCTCTCTGCGATGGACCTCATCTCCCCAGCCGCAATCGGCGGGAGGAGCCTGGAGCTCGTGCTGGTAGGCGGCCATGACCCCGCCTCCCAGGACTACCGTCGCATAGCTGCGAAGGTTGGGGCTGCCACTGCCTGGCCGGTGAGAATGGCGGGTCGCGTCCCCACTGAGGAGCTTGTGAGAATCTATCGTTCGAGCGACGTATTTGTGCTGCCCTCTTTCTACGAGGGGCTGCCCCTTGTGGGCATCGAGGCCTTGGCCTGCGGCGACAAGGTCGTCATGACGGCGCTTCCCGGTGTGAGGGAGGGTATGGGGGACGTTCTCCCCGGAAACCCCATCCAATGGGTTGAGCCTCCTGCCATGCTCGATGTGGATACGCCAGACCCAGGCAGTCTGCCGGCGTTCGAGAGGCGTCTCGCGGATGCCATCGTCCACTCATTGGTGACGCCGCAGCCAAGCTTTGACGTGACCCATGCGTCATGGGACAAGGTCGTCTCGCGCATGCTCATGTGCCTGAGGGAGGCAGACATAGCGTGAGAAGCACTATTCGCCGTAGGTGCGGAAGTGCCCTGGACTTTGCCCTTCTTTTTGTCCTTGCCGCCTTTTGCGCCGTGTTCGTTGTCTGGCCCATAGGGTCGTTTGTCTGGCAGGCACTGCCCTTTTCCGGCTCTGCGCCCAACATGCTCGAGGTTCTTACCCAGAACTCTGGGGCCATACTCAACAGCGTCTTCGTTGCCGTGCTGGTAAGCCTTCTCTCGTGTGCCATTGCGCTGGCAGTCGCCCTTGTCGTTACGTTTGGCCGGCGAGGCTGGGCGAGCTTGGTGACGGGGCTTGTCACGCTGAGCCTGGCCTCTCCTCCTTTTGTGGCGTCTCTTGCCTACATCGAGCTCTTTGGCCGAAGGGGGCTCGTGACACACGGGCTCCTTGGCCTTTCCGTGAGCCCGTATGGCTGGCAGGGCATAGTCTTCATGGAGGCGCTCTTCTTCACCGGCATCAACGTCATCCTGCTTGACAGCGTGCTCGAACGCGTTGACAAGAGCGCCGTGAGCGCTGCGCTTGACCTTGGCGCGCCCATGCGTCGCGTGTTCGCGGACATCATCCTTCCGCTCCTGAGGCCGGGCGTCGCGGTGTGCCTGCTGCTCACGTTCGTGCGCTCGATTGCCGACTACGCCACGCCCGTGGTCATCGGTGGCAAGTTCGAGACCATCTCTACCCAGATTTACGTGCGCGTCGTTGGCTACTCTGACCTTGGTGCGGCGGCCGTGCTGAACCTCGTGCTCTTTGCTGCCTCCTTTGTCGCCTTCATCGCATACCGTCGGCTTGGGTCGACCCTCGATGTGGCGTCTAAGTCCTTGGGGGCGTCCGTCCGGCCGGCCGACGACGAGGCGGGCTTCAGACTTCGGGGCGCGCTCGGGGTCTTCGCCCACGTTGTGACGGCGGCATTCTCGTCTGCCATCGTGGCCGTCTACGCGACGATAGTCCATGCCGCGTTCACCAAGGGCATGGGGTGGTCTGCGCCGCTCACCTTGGACAACCTCACTCACCTCATGGAGTACAACGTCGACGCAATCGGCCGAAGCATCCTCTATGCCCTGCTTAGCGCTGGCGCATCAACGTTGATCGGGCTTCTCGCCGCCTACTTCGTGCACAGGCGCCGTGTTGCCGGAAGCTTTCTGCTCGACTTCCTGACTTCGCTTCCCTATACGATCCCAGGCATCTGCCTTGGCTTGGGCTACATCCTTGCATTCAACCGTCCGCCGCTTGAGCTTGTGGGAACGTCCACGATCATCGTTGCTGTCCTTACCGCCAAGGAGATCGCCATCTCAACGAGGGCCTTCACGGCCGCCCTTGCCCAGGTGCCCCCCGAGCTTGACATGGCGGCGAAGGACCTGGGCGCACCAGATACCTCGGTTCTTTGGGGCGTCCTCGCCCCCAACCTTCGCTCGGCCTTTGGCGTGAGCCTCATCAACGGCTTCACGGGCTCAATGATGGCCTATGCAGCCGTCCTCTTCCTCATAGTCCCTGGCCACAAGACGGCGATATTCGAGCTATTCGATGCTCTCTCCGGCGGAAAGTACGGCGAAGCCGCCATGATCTCGCTCGCGCTGGTGGCCATCACGTCCCTTGTGTGCGCGGCCTTCGGACGCCTTCTCGTCAAGCGTAGGAGCTAGCATGTTTCTTGAGCTTTCCCACCTCTCCAAGTCCTTTGGGAGTCACGAGGTCATCGATGACCTTTGCCTCAGCGTCGAGAAGGGCGAAGTCATGTGCCTTCTCGGGGCATCCGGCTGCGGGAAGACAACGACGCTCCGCCTGGTTGGGGGGTTTCTCGCTCCGGATGGCGGCAGGGTGGTCATCGATGGGCAGGACGTGACCGGAATGTCGCCCGAAATTCGTCCAACGGCAACGGTGTTTCAGTCCTACGCGCTCTTCCCCCACATGAGCGTGGTGGAAAACGTTGGCTATGGCGTGCGTTTTTCTGGCGCAACGCGCGCCGAGGCCAAGCAACGGGCGATGGAGATGCTCGAGGCCGTAGGGCTTTCCGAATGCGCGTCCAGCCGTGTCCAGGACATATCGGGTGGCCAACAACAGCGTGTCGCGCTTGCGAGGGCACTCGTTCTGGGGCCCAAGGTGCTTCTTCTCGACGAGCCGTTTAGCAACCTCGACGCCAACCTCCGCATCCGAATGCGCGAGGAGGTACGCCAAATCCAGCGTCGGTTCGGCGTGACGATGGTCTTCGTCACACACGATCGTGAGGAGGCCATGTCCTTCGCGGACAGGTTGGCGATCATGCGCAATGGCAAGATCCTCCAAGTGGCTACCCCGCGCGAGGCATACGACCATCCCGCCGACCTTTACTGCGCAAGGTTTCTCGGCCACGTAAACGAACTTGACGTGCCAGGCGGAACGCGATTCTTCCGAGACGAGGCGGTGACCCTTGGCAAGGAAGGCGGGGTCCTGGGCGTCGTCGGGGATGCCACCTACCTTGGCGGCTATTGGCGCTATGAGCTGCTTGTGGGGGAATCGCGCGTGTACGTTCGCGCTCCTGCAAACCAACGCTACGCAAGGGGTGCGACAGTGCCTTTTGTCATAGACCAGACCATCGACGTATAGAGAGGGAGACAAGGTGAGTAACATCGTTTCGAGAAGGGGATTCATTCGCATTGCCGGGGCGGCGAGCCTCCTTGGCCTTGCGGGCTGTTCTCAGGGCAACGGGGGAGGGTCCGCCGAGCCGGACAAGGCCGACACGTCAACCGAGGGGCTTACGTCCACCTCGGGGAAGACGCTCAAGGTCCTCTGCACGAGCGAGAGCTACAAGGCGCTCTTTGATAAGTTCACCTCCGAGGTGGGTGCTCCCGTCGAGTACATCTCGATGTCTTCGGGTGAGGTTCTCTCCAAGCTCAAGGCCGAGGGGGGCAAGCCAGCGGCGGACCTCTGGTTTGGAGGCGGAATCGACTCGTTCATGAGCGCGGCTGACTCCGGCCTTCTCGAGAGGGTCGATTTCGACCGTGCCTCCGAGTTTGCCGAAGGCTTCAAGTCTGAGGACAACTACTGGTTCTCCAAGGGTGCCACCATCGTCGGCTTCATCGTGAACAATGACATCCTTGACGAGATTGGCGCCGAGAAGCCAGCGTCTTGGGCGGACCTTGCGAGTTCCGACTACAAGGGCGAGATCATGATGTCCTCGCCTGCGGTCTCGGGCACGAACTACGCGGCCGTTGCTGCCATCCTCCAGACCATGGGAGAGGACAAGGGCTGGGAGTACCTCACGGCCCTTAACGAGAACATCCCATATTACACCAAGCGCGGCAGCGACCCCTCCACGCGCGTGGCTGCAGGCGAGGCGGCTGTTGGCATCACCTACATCGACAATACGCTCGATGACATTCTGGCCGACGGTACGCTCGAGATCGTCTACCCCGAGGAGGGCATGCCCTACATTCCTGATGGGGTTGCGGCCTTTGCCAACGCGGACGACACCGAGGACGCCAAGCTCTTCATCCAGTGGTTCTTCTCGTCTGACGAGAACCTCCGGGCTCTGGCTGACATCGACAAGAAGTCAACGATACTGCTTGCGCTGCCTACGATCGACGGCCTCGAGCTTGACTTTGACCCATCGCAGCTCATGACTGAGGATCTGAGCAGGTTTGGGTCCGACCGCGATGCGACGCTCGCCAGGTGGGATGAGGTCACAAGCGGCAAGGAGGTCGTCTCCAGCAAGTAGGCCTTTGCCTTGGCAGACTTCCCGGCAGTTCCCGCGGTGTGCTTTTGCGCCCCATAAAACGAGCGACGAGACCGTAGGGCACCGAAAGCTCGTGGATGGCGCACCGGTCGTGTAGCTACCAAGATGAAGAGCACCCCCGCCCCTTCTGACCTGTGAGGGTGAACGGTCGGAAGGGGCGGGGGAGGTTTTAGGCGAGAAAACCGCAGGGTTATGCGCTCTTTAGGCGAGCGACAGACATGTCCTACTCGGCCATCTGCGCCTGGACGGCGGTGATGGCAACAACGCCCACGATGTCCTCGGCGGAGCAGCCACGCGAGAGGTCGTTGACAGGCTTCGCGATGCCCTGGAGCACCGGGCCGTAGGCTTCGGCGCCGGCGAAGCGCTGGACCAGCTTGTAGCCGATGTTTCCGGCCTCGAGGTCGGGGAACACGAGCACGTTGGCGTGACCGGCAACGGTGGAACCGGGAGCCTTGAGCTCGGCCACGCTCGGCACCAGGGCGGCGTCAAGCTGCAGGTCGCCGTCGACGGCGAGCTCGGGGGCCTTCTCGTGCGCAAGGGCGGTTGCCTCCTGGACCTTGGTGGGCACGTCGCCCTTGGCGGAGCCCATGGTGGAGAAGGAGAGCATGGCGACCTTGGGCTCGGAGCTCATGTACTTCTTCCAAGAGCCCGCGGAGGCGATGGCAATCTCGGAGAGCTCGTCGGCCGTGGGGTTGATGTTGAGGCCGCAGTCAGCAAAGAGCAGCGTGCCGTTCTCGCCGTACTCTGCCTTGTCGGTGCACATAATAAAGAACGCCGAGACGAGCTTGGTTCCGGGGGCGGTCTTCAGGATCTGGAGCGCGGGTCGCAGCGTGTTGGCGGTCGAGTGGCAGGCGCCGGAGACCAGGCCGTCAGCGTCGCCCATCTTGACCATCATGGTGCCAAAGTAGGTGGCGTCGTTCATCTGCTCCATGGCCTCGGGCAGCGTGACGCCCTTCTTCTTGCGCAGCTCGGCGAAGGCGGCAGCGTACTCGTCGTGCCTCTCAGCAGTGCGCGGGTCGATCACGGTGACGCCGGGGACGTCGATCTTGGCAGGGTCGCCAAGGATGACAAGGTCGGCGATGCCTTCGTCCACAATCTGGCGGGCGGCCGCAATGGTGCGCGGATCCTCGCCCTCGGGAAGGACGATCTTCTTCCTGTCGGCCTTGGCGGCGGTCTTCATGCGGTCAAGAAACTCACTCATCGATGCTGCTCCCTCTTGTCTTGTGGTGTGCCGCTTATACCCCTTGTGCGGTCCGTTCGCGGGCCTTGGCCTGTAGATTGTGAGACCGTGCCCGGCCAGCCGCATGGGTCGTTACCCATTATAGGAGCGAGTGTTAAAATCAACAGCCAGATCGAGATGCGTTGCGCCCTGCGCACACACTCGATTCTTTTTGGCCGCGCTTCGCGGTCCGAGGTATCGGGGCCCCACGGGGCGCTTGGGAAGGACTTTCATGGGAATCGCAAACGGACTGCCTGCCGGCTTCAACCCAGATGCATATGATGCCATCATCGTGGGCGCGGGCTACGCGGGTGCGGTCTGCGCCCGCCGCCTTGCAGAGGCGTGCGGCATGAAGGTCGCCGTCATCGAGCGACGCGACCACATTGGCGGAAACGCCTACGACTACGTTGATGATGCCGGCATCCTGGTGCACAAGTACGGCCCGCACATCTACCACACCATGAACGACCGCGTGAACCAGTACCTCTCGCGTTTCACCGAGTGGACGGGCTACCAGCACAAGGTCCTAGCCAACATTCACGGCACGCTCATGCCGGTTCCCTTCAACCACACCTCGCTCAAGCTCGCGTTTGGTGACGAGAGGGGAGAGGCGCTCTACCAGAAGCTCGTGGCGACCTTCGGTGAGAACAAGAAGGTCCCCATCATGGAGCTGCGCGAGAAGAACGACCCCGAGCTCTCCGAGGTCGCCGACTACGTCTATGAGAACGTCTTTCTCCACTACACCATGAAGCAGTGGGGCAAAACTCCCGACCAGATTGACCCGTCGATCACTGGCCGCGTGCCCGTCTTTGTTGGTGACGACGACCGCTACTTCCCCACGGCAAAGTACCAGGGCATGCCCGCCGAGGGTTACACGAAGCTCTTTGAGAACATGCTCAACCACGATCTGATTTCCGTGTTTCTCGGCGTAGACGTGCGTGACATCCTTAAGGTGAGCACCTCGAATGTCCTCATCTGCGGGCGTCCCTACGGCGGAGAGATTGTCTACTCCGGTCCCCTTGACGAGCTCTTTGGGCTTGACTTGGGCGCGCTGCCGTACCGCACGCTCGACATGCAGTTCGAGACGCTCCCCATCGACCAGTTCCAGCCCGTGGGCACCGTCAACTACACCACCTCCGAGGACTTCACGCGCATCACCGAGTTCAAGAACATGACCGGCCAGGTGGCGCCTGGGCGCACGACCATCATGCGCGAGTACTCCAAGGCATACGTGCCCGAGAGCGGCCAGACGCCGTACTATGCCATCCTGGAGGATGACAACCTCGAGCTCTACCGCCGCTACCGCGAGCGTGTTGCCGGCATTCTCAACTTCCACTGTGTTGGCCGCCTTGCGGAGTACCGCTACTACGACATGGATGGTGTGGTTGCCTCGGCGCTCAACCTGTCGGACGAGCTCATTCAGGTGCACAAGTAGCACGCTTCGGAGCGGGGCACAGCGCTCCGCCCCATTTTTCTCGCGCGCTTTAAGACCGTTTGGTCTGTCGTGCCAACCACAGCCACGCTCCCTCGACCAAGGACAAACTCACATGGAGAAGACCATCACCTTTGGCATCCCGTGCTATAACGCGGCGGCCTACATGGACAAGTGCATCACTTCCATCCTCGAGGGGTCCGGCTATGCCGAGGACGTCGAGATCGTGATTGTGGATGACGGCTCCACCAAGGACGACACGCCCCAGAAGGCTGACGACTGGGCAAAGCGCTACCCTAACATCATCCGCGCGGTGCACCAGGAGAACGGCGGACACGGCAAGGCCGTGATGGCTGCTGTGGGTGCAGCCCAGGGCGCGTACTTCAAGAACATCGACTCCGACGACTGGTTCGACGCAGAGGCACTCCAGCGCCTTCTCACCACGCTCCGCCGCTTTGATGAGCTTGGCGACAACGTTGACCTCGTGATCACCAACTACGTCTACGAGCACGTCGAGGACGGCACCCAGAACGTGGTCGACTACCGTCACGTGTTGCCGGTGGGCCGCGTCTTTACCTGGAGCGACATTGGTCACTTCAAGAAGACGCAGTACCTGCTCATGCATGCGCTCACGTACCGCACCAAGACGCTGCGCGCGGCCAACCTCCAGATGCCGGCTCACACGTTCTACGTGGACAACATCTACGCCTACGTGCCGTTCCCCAGGTGCCACAACCTCTACTACCTTGATGTGGACCTCTATCGCTACTTCATTGGGCGCGAGGACCAGTCCGTGAACGACGCCGTACTCACGAGTCGCGTTGACCACTACTGGCGCGTTGCTCGCGTGATGTGGGAGGCCTATCACCTCTACGACGACGTCCAGCCGCGCAAGCTACGCGAGTACATGATGAGCTACTTCACCATCATCATGGCCATCTGCTCGGTCTTCTCGAAGAAGTCCGATAGGCCCGATGCCGAGGAGCAGCTGCAGAAGCTCTGGGATGACCTCAAAGCCTACGATCCCAAGATGTATCGTCGTGCGCGTCATGGCGTTGTGGGCATCGCGACCAACCTGCCTGGCCTCGTGGGCAAGGACATCACGCTCTGGGGCTATCGCGTGGCCCAGAAGCACGTGAAATTCAACTAGGGACGCGCAAGGGGAGACGTACGGGGGCTTGGGGCCCTGTTTGCTTCTGGAGTTACGCTTCGCGAAGAACTCCTGAAGCAAACAGGGTCCCGCGCATGCGTATTCCCTTGGCGCGTCAGGCTTCGGGTCTTGGCTCGGGGTCCTTCCTTTTCGGAGAACAGCTCTTTTTCTTAAAACGACTACACGCCAACAGGGCAAATGCGGATTGCTTTTAAGAAATGGAGCTCTTCTCTGCGAGGGGCGAGAACGACCTGACTATGGGCTCTGAGGCCTCGCCTTAGGCCGAGCTTACCTTGACGGCATCTGGGAGACTATACGAGTCGGCACTGAGGCTGTGGACCAGAGCGCGGGCTGCCGGCTGCTGTTTTCTGGTCATCGCATATAGATGACAATTGGCCGTCGAACTTCAAAAGGGCAGCCCGGCTAGTCCGGACGTGGGCAGGTCCAGTGCTGTCGAGCCGCAATGCCTTCTGAAACCTGCCAGAAGAGAAGACGCAACCATGATTCAATGACCGTGTCTCCTGTCTATAACTGCATCTTCCGAGAATGAGCTCAGCCAGTTGAGGGATGAGCTGGAAGCTGATGTGAAAGGGGCATGCTATGAACCACGGGGACATCTCTTCAAGCGCGGACTGTGTAGGCGTTGCGGTTGTGAACTGGAAGATGCCGCGTCTTCATGACCAGGCGGGTATCCTCGAGAACTGCGAGCATATCGCTTCTTATATCAAGGGGCTCAAGACCGGGCTTCCCGGACTCGACCTCGTGGTCTTTCCCGAGTACTCCACGCATGGGATCATGTACGATTTCGACGAGATGATGGCGAATGCGACCACAGTGGATGGTCCCGAGGTCGCGATTTTCAAGAAAGCCTGCATAGAGAACCATGTCTGGGGCGTCTTCTCCCTGACAGGCGAGCGCCACGAAGAGCATCCGAAGAAGGTCCCCTACAACACCTTGATTCTGATCAATGACAAGGGGGAGATTGTCCAGAAGTACCGCAAGATGATTCCCTGGACGCCAATCGAGGGCTGGTATCCGGGAGACTCCACCTATGTGAGCGAGGGTCCCAAGGGCCTCAAGATTTCCCTCATCATCTGTGATGACGGCAACTATCCTGAGATTTGGCGAGACTGTGCGATGCGCGGTGCCGAGCTTGTCATCCGCTGCCAGGGCTACATGTATCCGGCGAATCAGGAAGAGGTCAATGTCGTCCCCGTCATGGCATGGTGCAACAATGTCTATGCGGCAGTTGCCAATGCATCGGGCTTCGATGGGGTCTATTCCTACTTCGGCCACAGCTCGATCTGCGGCTTTGATGGGCACATCCTTGGCATGACCGGTGCAGAGGACTACAGCTACCAGTATGCACAGCTCTCGGTGTCTGCCATTCGCGATGCCCGTGCTAACTGGCAGTCTCAGAACCATCTCTACAAGCTCTTGCACCGCGGCTATACGGGCACAATCAATTCGGGCGAAGAGCGTTTCGGCGAGTCGAAGTGCCAGTTCGAGTTCTACCGCAAGTGGGTCGAGGACCCCGAAGGCACCCAGAAAGAGGTCGAGGGCATGACCAGGACGCTTCCGGGCGTCAAGTGGGCACCGATTCCCGGCATTCCCCACGAGGAATAGCACGGAGGAATAGCGCAGAGGAAAAAATGGTGAGCGGGACTGTCCAGCTGGGCAGCCCCGCTCTTTGCGCTAGCTCTCCGGTGCTGGCAGAATCTCTGCAAGCTTTTCCTCGAGCTTTGGTGCATCGCCCTGATGGCAGGGAACGGACAGGATGCTCACGGTGGCGGTCCTTTCATGCTCGGGACAAGGCGCTGCCCCACTTCTGGAAACCCCACACATTGAGGGGCCTTGCCCGGCGCTTGCCAGTCGCCGCAGGAGTTACGCCAGGTCTCGAGCAGCAGGAAGGCCATACGCTGCGTTGGCGCTTCTCGCCCCGTCTGCTATCGCCCGCTCGAGGGCGCGTGTGGCGAGAACCCCAACCACATCCACCTGTGCCTCGACCTCGCCCGTGGCCATCACAAAGATGGTGTCGCCGTCGTTGGTCGTGTGGGTGGGCCTGATGGCGTGGGCGTAGGCGTCTGCCGCCATCTGCGCCACCTTCGTGGCCTGCGGCTTGGTGAGGCGCGCGTTGGTGACCACGCACGAGATGGTTGTGTTGGTGCGACGCTCGAGCGGCATCTGGGCTGCCAGCGAGAGGATCTCGTCCTCCGTGCTTGCAAGGGCCTCACCGTCCTTGGTGCGAAGACCTGCAATTGCCGCGCCGGTTGCGGGGTCGACTACGTCTCCGCAGGCGTTCACGGCGGCCACGGCGCCGCAGACCAAGGCACCCACGCCCTCTACGTCCTCGCCAAGGCCGCTCTTCATGGCGCGCGTGGGACCTCCAACCTTGCCAACGGTGCAGCCCGTTCCTGCACCCACGTTGCCGCGAGCAAGCGGCTCTCCGTTCCCCGCAAGTGCCAGGCGTGTGGCCTGGGCCCCGTCCTCTGCCGTGGGTCGCACGTGCGGGTCTCCACATGCCAAGTCGAACACGCACGCGCCAGAGACAATGGGCACTACGCCAACTCCCACGTCCAGACCAATGCCGTGGCGCTCGAGCTCCTCTGCGACGCCACAGGACGCTGCAAGGCCGTATGCGGACCCACCCGAGAGAACCACGGCATTGAGGGTCTGGACGGTCTCCTCAGGGCGGAGAAGGTCAGTCTCGCGTGTTGCCGGGGCCCCACCACGAACGTCGACGCCACCCGTGGCGCCCTTGGGGCACACGATGACCGTGCAGCCCGTTCCGGCTTCGGCGTTGGTCGCATGTGCGGCAAAGATCCCGGGAATCTGCGTAATGCTCTCGATGCTTGGCATGGTTGTTCCTCTCGTCAGCTAGTCCTGCGCACCCAGGCAGTGGGCAACGAAGTCCTGTCTGCCGAGAAGCGCCTCAAGTTCTCTCACCACGCGGGCAACCGGCAGCCCTACAACGTTTGCCCAGTCGCCTTCAATGCCACTCACAAGCAGCCTGCCGCGACCCTGGATGCCGTAGGCGCCGGCCTTGTCCATGGGCTCGCCAGAGGCAACGTAGGCACAGATCTCCTCGTCTGTGAGGTTAAAGAACGAGACGCGCGTGGTCTCGACAAAGGAGCGGGTTGCAAGCGCCTTTGCTGTGGGGTCAAGGTGCATGAGGCAGACGCCCGTGGATACGTGATGCGCTCGACCCGAGAGCTCTCGCAGCATAGCGCGGGCGGTTTTCTCGTCTGTGGGCTTGCCCAGAACGTCGCCGTCCTCGGTCCAGACAATGGTGTCGGCGGCGAGAAGCACGTTCTCGGTAGTCCTGCCTCCCAGCGACGCGCGCGTAGCCTCTGCCTTCTGACAGGCAAGTCGCTCCACCAGATGCGTGGGCGTCTCGCCCGCTTGGCGTGTCTCGTCTATATCTGCGGGCACAATGGTGAGCGAGAAGCCCGCTGCCTCGAGGAGCTGACGCCGTCTGGGGGATTGCGATGCCAGGTACATGTGCTTCCAATCACTAGGGTTTGGTCGTTGGTAGCATAGTCGTTCTTGAGCGCGCTGATGCCAATGCCAGGCAGAGACAAAGCGAGGGGGCCGCTTGCGCGACCCCCTCGCCTGTGCCAGAGCCGTATGAGCCGTGCTGGGCTACTCGACGGTGATGGCGGAGACGGGGCAGTTGTCAGCCGCCTCCTGGGCGCTATCCTCGGCATCCTCGGGCACGTCGTCCTCGATGGCGTGTGCGACGCCGTCGTCACCGATGCTGAAGACGTCGGGGCAGGTGCCCTCGCAAAGACCGCAGCCGATGCAATCCTCGTTGACAGAAGCCTTCATGTTGCGTTCCTCTCACTTGAACTTCTCGTCCCTGGGCCCCTTACCCAAGGTCCTAATCTTTTTACACGTTTCCGGAGCGGTGCGCAACGTAATTCTGCCTACGGTCTAAAAAGAGCTGCGAGGCACAGAATTGGGCCGTTGAGCTGCGGTTTATTCCTAGCTGTGAAGGGGGATTTGACGCTGGAGTGGGCGGTGCGCCGAGAGGAGAACGAAATCCCCTCTTAGGCGAGATTCTGGCGCCGGAGGGAACATTGTCGCAGCGATTCCGTACGACGTCGCGGCTCGGGCGCCAAAACGGCGCCGGAGGGCACGTTTCGGTGCAGCAATCACGTCCAAAGCGGGCCTTCAGGCGCCAAATCGACGCCGGAGGCCCGTCTCATCAAGCGCCTGCGCCCCTAGAGCTCTTTTCTCATCCAGACGTGCGGACAACCCTCGTCGTCACACCTCTCGTCGAGCGCGCGAAAGCCGAGCTTCTCGTAGAAGCCCTGAATCCTCGCCTGCGCCAACAGCTCGATGCGGTGCTTGTCGTCTTCCGCGGCGTACCTCTCGCACGCGCGTACGAGAGCCTGGCCAGTGCCCTTGCCTCTGCCGGCTTTGAGCACCGCAAGCCTTCCGAGCACAAGGCACCCCCGCTCATCCGAAAAGAACAGGCGGCAGGTCCCTATCGGCGCACCGTCCTCGAAGGCAACAAAGTGCAGCGCTGAGTCGTCGACATCGTCAAACTCGTTATGGAATCCCTGCTCCTCCACGAAGACCTTCGTGCGGACGAGAACCGCCTCCTGTGGAAGCGAGTGATACATGCGAATTTCCAAGCTAGATCCTCCTGCCTAGGTCCTATTGCGCGACCTGCGTGCTCTTGCAATGAGACAAAGGGAAACTCCCTTTGTCTCATTGCCTGTGGAGGATGGTCACGTTCTCCACGTGGAAGGTCTGCGGGAAGAGGTCCACGGGCGTCACGCTTACGGGCCTAAACACGCCCTCGTCGCGGAAGCGCGCAAGGTCGCGGGCAAGCGTCGCGGGGTCGCAGGAGACGTAGGCGATGGCGCGCGCCGGCTGGTCGGAGAGCTGCGCCACCACGTCGGCAGCAAGGCCCGCGCGTGGCGGATCGACCACGATAACGTCCGCGTCGACGTCGGGGAACTCGATGCCGGCGTCCCCGCCAATGGGGTCGACGTTGGTGAGGTTTGCAGCGTCCAGGTTGTGACGCAGGTCTCGCACGGCTGGCCCGTAGGACTCGACAGCCGAGACAAAGCCGGACTTGCGCGCAAGCGGCAGCGTGAAGGTTCCCGCCCCGCAGTAGAGGTCCATAGCCTCCTCGTCCTCGGCAGGGGAGAGCCCCTCCATGACCAGCGACACGAGCTTGTCAGCTCCCCTGGTGTTCACCTGGAAGAACGAGGGCGCCGAGACGCGCATGGACTCGCTTCCCACAAGCTCGCCCCAGGAGCCCTTGCCCGAGAGGCGCTCGACGCCGGCGATGCGACGTGCCTTGGCCGGCCCCTTCTGCATGACGCGCACGACGGATGTCACCTTTGTGGCGTCGCCCAGCACCTTGGCCACCTGCGGGCGCGGGAAGGGCCCAGGGGCGCCCCAGAGGGCCACCTCGAGCTCCTTTGTGCGCCGAGAAGCGCGAATGCCCACGCGCTCAAGCCCCAGGTCACGAGAGCCCGCCAGGAAGTTCATGGCCCCCTGCACGGCCTTCACGACGCCCTTGAACTTAGTGTCCAGAAGCGGGCAGGCGGGGACCTTCACCACGCCGGCAGACCCTGCCGCATGCATCCCTACTACGGCGCGCCCGCGTTGGGTCTCCACGGCAAGCTCGATCTTGTTGCGGTAGCCCCAGGGGTCGCCGGGGGCGACGATGGGTGCCACGAGGGCCTCGGCAGTCTCGGCCGGGAAGCCCCCCAGGCGCACGAGAGCATCAACGACGCCGGAGCGCTTGGCAGCAAGTTGCGCCTCGTAGGAGAGATGTGCCCAGGGGCAGCCGCCGCAGACGTCCACAAAGGGGCACGGCGGTGTCACGCGGTCTGGCGAGGCCTCGAGCACCTTGGTCACATGCGCACGGGAGAAGCGCGCCTCGTCGGCATCGGTCTCTGCCTCCACCGTGTCACCTGGCACGCCACCCGTCACGAAAACGGTTTTGCCGTCACCGTCGTGCGCAATCGCCTCGGGGCCGTAGCCCATACGCTCGATCTTGAGCCTCGTTGTCGTCATGCATGTGTCCTTGCGCTAGTCCTCGTCCATCGGTCCGCCAAAGAGTACGCCAAAACCGCGGCCAATGAGTGAGAAAGCTGTGGCGATGCGGCTTCGCTTCTTCCGTGCAGGCGCTGGGGACGTAGCGGTAGGCTTGGGCGCGGGTGCCGGTGCGGGTTCGGGGTCCGCCTTCAATTCGGTGGCGGGCTCCGCCTCCGTTTCCGTCTTGGCCTTGGCTGCTGCCTCCGGCTCCAAATCCTCCTGCGGCGCGGGCGCTTCGGCCCCAGCATTCTCCTCGTCCGGACGGCTCTCCTCTTCCACTTCGGCGTCCTCGGCAGCGGTGAGCACGCGCTCGGCTACCTGCGCAGCGTGCTGCTCCTCGCGCTGCTTCTCCTCCTCGCGTTTCGCTTCGCGCTCGGTGATGCGCGCGGTGGCCTCGGACGTAGGGTCAATCGAGGCAACGAGCTTCTCGGCAACATGCGGGTGGTTGTAGCCGCCCGTTGCCGGCAGCGACGAGAGTGCCTGCGCAAGGCCGTGCGGGATCTTCTCGATGCGCGAGAAGGGGGTGAGGGCGGCGGCCTCGGAGCGCTTGGTGTGCGCGCGAACGCGGGCAAGCGCGAGCAGGACCTCCTGGCTGTTGATAGGGGGCTCGTCCTTCTCGCGAGGGACCTTCTCCCAGGTGCCATCGGTGGTGAGCTGGCGCGCCTTCACGTTGTCGGCAAGCTGGAGGTTCACGAAGGTCGTGACCAGCGCACGGCAGGTGGGGTCGAGCACGGGATAGGCGATCTCAACGCGGCGCTCGGTGTTTCTCGTCATCATGTCGGCGCTGGAGAGATAGATCGTGTCGGACTCGGCGCCAAAGGCGTAAACGCGGGCGTGCTCGAGGAATCGTCCCACGATCTGGCGCACGACAAGGCCGTCGGTCTTGCCGAGGACGTTGGCGCGGATGCAGCAGATGCCGCGCACAATCATGAGCACGCGCACGCCGGCCTCGCACGCCTCGGCGATCTTGTCGATCACGTCGCGGTCGGTGAGGGAGTTCATCTTGAGGAAGACCTGCGCGGGCTGGTTGGCACGTGCGCGCTCGATCTCGCGGTCAAGGCCGCGCATCACGAGCGGCTTGAGGCTTGCCGGAGCCACTCCCAGCAGCTGGTAGGAGCCGCGGAGGTTGCCCAGCGAGAGGTTGCGGAAGAACGTGTTGCCGTCCGCGCCAATGGTGGGGTTGGCCGTCATGAGCATGAAGTCCGAGTAGAGCTTGGCGGTCTTCTCGTTGAAGTTGCCGGTTCCCAGGCAGGTGATGCGGCTGATGCCGGCGTTGTCGTGGTAGGTGATCTGGCAGATCTTCGAGTGGCACTTGAAGCCCTCGGAGCCGTAGATCACGGTGCAGCCGGCGTCCTCCAGTCGCTCGGCCCAGGCAATGTTGTTCTCCTCGTCAAAGCGAGCGCGCAGCTCCATGAGGACGGTGACGTCCTTGCCTGCCTCGGCGGCGGCGATGAGGCTCTCGCACAGGTGGCTGCTCTTTGCCACACGATAGAGCGTGATCTTGATCGAGATGCACTGGTCGTCCGAGGAGGCCTCGCGCACAAGGCGGAGCAGCGGAGACATGCTCTCGTACGGGTAGGTGAGAAGGACGTCGTGGTCCTCCACCTGGCCGCGCATGGGGAGCTTTGGGTCGACCATGGGGGAGGGCTGGGGCTCGAAGGGCGGGAAGACAACGTCGGCGTGGGCCCAGTCGGGGATCTTTGCCTCGAGGCCATAGACGTAGCCTAGGTCAAGCGGCATGCCCACGTGGAAGACGCGGCGTTCCTCTAGGCCAAGCTCCTGCGTGACAAGCGCCTCCCACTTGCGGCCAAGCTCGCCGGAGACCTCGAGCCGCACCGGCTGCAGGCGCTGGCGCAGCTTGAGGATCTTCTTCATATGCTGACGGTAGTCCTCTTCCTCCTCGACTCCCTCGCCATCGGGGTCGATGTCGGCATTGCGTGTGACGCGCAGCACGGCAGACTTCTTGGGGACGTAGTCGCCAAAGCTGCGGTCGAGGAAGGTGCGCATGACATCCTCGATGAGGGTGTAGCGGAAGGTCCTGGCGCCAGAGGGCAGGGCCACCACGCGGGACTCGGAGGCGGGCACCTCGATGATGCCCAGGACGCCCGTCTCGTCGGGGCCGTTCAACGTGCATGCCACAAAGAGACGGCCGTTCCTCAGGTTGGGGAAGGGGTGGCGCGGGTCGACCACCATGGGGGAAATGATGGGTGCGAGACGGGAATCAAAGTACTTGGAAAGGGCCGTGCGGTCCTCTGGCGTATACGCGTCGGGCGTCACGCGGGCAAGGCCGTGGGTGGCAAGCTCGCTCTCGACCAGCGCAAGCGCCTCTTGCTGGCGCGCCACGTCTGCCGGCAGGGCGGCAAAGATGTCATCGAGCTGCTCGGCGGGCGTCCTGTTGGACTTGTTGTCGCGCGGCTGGTTCTTGAGGGAGGCAAGATCAGAGAGGCCGCCAATGCGGATCATGAACCACTCGTCGAGGTTGGAGCCAAAGATGGCGCAGAACTTGAGGCGCTCGAAGAGGGGGACCGTCTCGTCGAACGCCTCGTCGAGCACGCGGCTGTCAAAGCGCAGCCAGCTGAGCTCGCGATTCTGGGTGTAGGAGAAATCTCGCTTGCGGCGGGCGCCCGTCTCGTCCCTCTCGGTTGCGTCATCGGCAAACTCCGCAGCGGCCTTCTCGAGGGCGTTCCCACGTGTCTTTGCCTTCTGGGGTTCCGCCTCTCCTGACGTTGCAATCTGCTGGTCTGGCATGACCATTCCTCCCCGTGCGCGTTCCCGCGCGAATGGATTGATTGTTCTGGTCTTTGATTCTAGCAGGGGTCAAAATGACTTAGCCGTCTCTCATGGGGTATCGTTTAGAAGGTAGGTAGATGCTTACGAAAGCATTACGGAGGATGCGATGACAACGGGTCTCAACATTTGCTCTGAGATTGGCGAGCTTCGCAAGGTCATGCTCCACCGCCCGGGTGACGAGCTTCTCAACCTTTCGCCCGACAACATCGGCCGCCTCCTCTTTGATGACATCCCGTTTCTGGAGACCGCCCAGGCAGAGCACGACCGCTTTGCCCAGATGCTTCGTGACGAAGGTGTCGAGGTGCTCTACCTCGATCAGCTCGTGGCGGAGGCGCTGGCTGCAAACCCCATGGCGCGTGAGTCGTTCATTCGCGACTATGTGGCCGAGTGCGGCATAGACGGGCCCGGCGTGCGCGAGGCCGTGCGCCAGCGCCTGGAGGACATCGACGACCCCCTCGAGCTTGTCGAGAAGGCCATCACCGGCGTGCGTGCCGATGAGGTCGACCTGGCCTCGGTTAAGGACGCCTCGCTTGCAGACGTGATGGAGGCGGGCGGAGGAGACGAGAACCCCATCCTTGTGGACCCTATCCCCAACGTCTACTTCACGCGCGACACCTTCTCGGTCATTGGTTCTGGCGTGAGCCTCAACCGCATGCGCTCGGCGACGAGGCGCCGCGAGTCTCTCTTTGGCCGCTACCTCTTTACCTATCACCCCGAGTACTCGCATGTACCCATCTGGTACGACCCGGCGAGTCCCTACCACATCGAGGGCGGAGACATCCTGGTGCTGAGTGCCAGTGTGATTGGCGTGGGAATATCTGAGCGTACGCAGCCGGCAGCAATTGACCGGCTCGCTAAGCACCTCCTCTGGAGCGAGGAATCCCCGGTGCGTGCCGTGTACGCCTTCTCGATTCCGCATAAGCGCTCGTTCATGCACCTCGACACCGTGTTCACGCAGGTGGACGTCGACACCTTTACGGTTCACCCCGGTATTCTCGGCACGCTCAAGGTCTTCTCAATCACGCGCGGTGCGCACGAGGGAGAGACGCGCATCTCGCAGATGGAAGGCACGCTCGACCAGATGCTTGCCGGTGCCCTGGGGCTTCCTGCGGTACGCCTCATCAAGTGTGGGGGAGACGATCCCATTGCCGCTGCGCGCGAGCAGTGGAACGACGGCTCCAATACCCTTGCGGTTCGCCCCGGCACCGTGATGGTCTACCAGCGCAATGCCGTAACCAACGACATCCTCTACCACGCGGGCGTAAACCTTCTGGAGATTCCCTCGGCGGAGCTCTCGCGCGGACGGGGCGGCCCGCACTGCATGAGCATGGCGTTCTGGAGGGATGCCGTGAAGTAGGCGTGCGGTTGACTTCTCGTGCCAACGAGGGTTTAGACTTTGACTTGCTGCCCAGCGCAGCGGGCACCACACCCTCATCCCGCGTACGGGAAGAAAGGACCATCCATGGCCGTCAACCTCTCTGGACGCAACTTCCTCAAGCTGCTCGATTTCACGCCTGAGGAGATCCGCTACCTCCTCGACCTCTCCGCCGACCTCAAGGCCAAGAAGCACGCGCACGAGCCGCACCGCTACCTCGAGGGCAAGAACATCGTCCTGCTCTTTGAGAAGACCTCCACGCGCACGCGCTGCAGCTTCGAGGTTGCCGGCCACGACCTGGGCATGAACGTGACTTACCTCGACCCCGGCTCGAGCCAGATGGGCAAGAAGGAGTCCATCGAGGACACCGCGCGCGTGCTTGGCCGCATGTTCGACGGCATCGAGTACCGTGGCTACGCGCAGTCCATTGTCCAGACGCTTGCGGACTACGCGGGAGTTCCCGTGTGGAACGGCCTCACCACCGAGTTCCACCCCACGCAGATGCTCGCCGACATCCTCACCATGCGCGAGGAGTTTGGCAACGACCTCTCTGGCCGCAAGCTCACCTTCATGGGCGATGCGGGCAACAACGTGGGCAACTCGCTGATGGTTGTGTGTGCCAAGCTTGGCATTGACTTCTGCGCGTGCGGTCCTGAGAAGCAGATGCCCGCACCCGAGCTTGTCGAGCAGTGCCGTGCAATCGCGGCAGAGAACGGCTCCACGATCACCCTCACCGAGGACGTGGACGAGGGTGCGCGCAACGCCTCCGTCATCTACACGGACATCTGGGTCTCCATGGGAGAGCCCGACAGCCTCTGGGCTGAGCGCATCAAGCTCCTGAAGCCCTACCAGGTCACCGCTGACGTGATGGCCAAGGCTGCTCCCGACGCCATTTTCATGCACTGCCTTCCCAGCTTCCACGACCGCCACACCACCATTGGCGAGGACATTTACGAGAAGTTCGGCCTGCCCGAGATGGAGGTCACCAACGAGGTCTTCGAGGGATCGCGCTCCCGCGTCTTCGATGAGGCCGAGAACCGCATGCACACGATAAAGGCCGTGATGTACGCGACGCTCAAGTAAGCGGACGTAGCTGTTGGGCGGGGGGTTGGTCTTTCCCTCGGAGGGCGAAGGACATCAAGGACACGCCCTCCGAGGGAAAGCCCAACCCCTACCTTCCGTTATCGTCCGCCTGCTTCAACATCGTGGCATGCAGCGGACCACGCTTCTTAAGGGCAAAGTACGCCGTCGGGAGGGCAACTAGTGGGGGACATGGAGACGCAGGAGAGGTTTGACGCTCTGCTCGCAGATTGTGACCTCTGCCTGCGGCGCATGGGGATCTCTCCGCGCGAGTACCTGCCCTCGGTGAGGCTCACGCACAACCACTCGCGCATTGGCAGCTGCAAGAAGCTGCGCAGCGGTCGGAAGCCGCTCTTCCAGATTTCATGCTCCGTCGATGCGTGCAAGACTGACGCTCAGGTGCGTGACGTCCTCTTCCACGAGCTCATCCACACGCTTCCTGGCTGCTTTGACCATGGGGGGCGTTTCCGCGAGGTTGCTGCCAGGGTCAATGCGGCGTATGGCACCGACGTTCGCGCCATACGCCGCGAGCCTGTCCGCAAGGTGTCGGAGGTTCCTCGCTCGCATGTGGAACCCCTCGTTGGAACCGAGCTGCTCGTTCGTGGCAAGCGCTACCGATTCGTGGGCATGAACGAGCGGCCAAAGCGCTGCTGCAACCTTGCGGACGAGCGGGGCCGTCTCTACGTGTGCGCACCTGCCTATGTGCTTGCGCATATGAAAGCTACCCCGGAGCGAACTCCGAGGTAGCTTGCCTTGCCAGAATTCTTTGTGCTGGATCCTAGTACACCATGCCCATGGCCTCGCGGACCTCGTTCAGGGTCTGGTGGGCAATCTCGTTCGCGCGTCGGTTGCCGTCGTGGAGCACGTCCTTCACGTAGTCGAGGTCCCCGGCGAGCTTCTCGCGGCGCTCGCGGATGGGAGCAAAGTACTCGTTCACGACTTCTGTGGTGTAGCGCTTGAGCTGACCCGCGCCGCCCATGCCAATCTCGTCTGCGATCTCCTTGGGGTCGCGGCCGCTGCAGATGCCGGCCGTGGTGAGCAGCGCCGAGACGCCGGGGCGTCCCTCGGGGTCAAACGTGATGTTGCGCTCGGAGTCGGTCTTCGACTTCTTGATAAGCTTGGCGGTTTCCTCGGCGGTCATCGAGAGCGAGATGGCGTTGCCGTAGGACTTGCTCATCTTGCGGCCGTCAAGGCCCGGCAGGAGCGGCGTGGAGGTGAGAAGCCCTGCAACCTCGGGAAAGACCTTGCCGTAGCGCTCGTTGAAGCGACGGGCGATCTTCGAGGTGATCTCGATGTGGGGGAGCTGGTCTCGTCCCACGGGCACGATGTTGCCCTTGCAGAAGAGGATGTCGCATGCCTGGTGCACGGGGTAGGTGAGGAGCAAGCCCGTGAGTGCGTGGCCAGAGGCTGCCTGCTCTGCCTTCACGGTGGGGTTGCGCTCCATCTCGGCCTCGGTCACCAGCGAGAGGAACGGCAGCATGAGCTGGTTCTCCTCCGGGACGGCGGAGTGGGTGAAGATCATGGTCTTCTCTGGGTCGATGCCACAGGCAAGGTAGTCGATGACCATGTTGTACACGTTGTCGCGGATGTGCTCGGTGGTGTCACGGTCCGTGATCACCTGGTAGTCTGCAATGATGATGTTGGTGTTGACGCCCAGGTCCTGGAGGCGCACACGCTCCTTGATGGTGCCAAAGTAGTGGCCTAGGTGCAGGCGGCCAGTGGGCCTGTCACCCGTGAGCATGGTGTAGTTCTCCGGGTGCTGGGGCAGGTCGGCCTGAATCTGGTCGCTGCGCTTGAGCGCGGCTTCGTAGCTTCCCTCGTTGGGCATGATGTCTCTCCTGGTCCTTCGCGTGTTAGTGCCGCCGGGCGGCGCGTATGTTCGCAAATGTCAATCTTACGGCAACCGGCCGCTTTCTCCTTGCGGGCTTTGCGAAAAATAAGTACCTGTACAGCTGGCATTTAAGACCACTCGCTTGCTGCATGGTTGCGAGATTGGCAATGATGCCAAGGTGAGAAGCATAATGAGGTAAAGTGGTGCCTACGGGAGAAGGAGGATGCGGTGGCGAGTTCCCAAGGATCAGACGCTGGCAAGACCGCTCTCCGTGCGGAGTACGTGCGCATCCGCACCCGTATGGGCGCTTCAGTTCGTGCTGCCACAGACGCACGCATTCTGCTTGGGCTTGAGGAACTTTCTGCTTGGAAGAATGCGCGTCTTATCCTCACCTATGTCTCGTTTGGGAGCGAGGTAGACACCCACGCGCTCATGCAGGCCGCCTGGGCAGCTGGCAAACAGGTTGCCGTCCCGCGCTGTCGCCGCTCCCATTCGCTTGACTTCTACGTGATCTCCTCTGAGGATGACCTCGAGCCAGGTCTTCGCGGGCTCATGGAGCCTTCGCCGGACTGCGGACGTCCCCTCACGCCACCGCAGATGGTGGGCTCGCTGTGCATTGTTCCTGGCCTTGTGTTTGACGCCGATGGCTACCGCATTGGCTACGGTGGCGGCTACTACGACAGGTTCCTTGCGTTCTACCCTGGCGAGAAGGTCGCGCTGGTACGCTCGCGGCAGCTCTCGGGGAACCCACTGCCAAGAGACGAGCATGACGTGCCCGTGGACTGGCTGGTAAGCGAGTCCGGGACGTGGTGCTGCAACCCCATGGTGCGATAGCAGCTGCGCTTTTGTGTGCGCCTAGCTAGTCTTTCTCGGCACCCTTGTGCTCGCGGAGGTAGGCGGCCATGTCCTTGATTGCCTTGCGATAGCCGTCGAGTCCCATGCCAACGATGGTCTCGAAGCATGCCGCACGCACGTAGGAGACCTGGCGGAAGTCCTCACGCTCGTCGACCTTTGAGATGTGGACCTCGATTGTGGGGAGCGCTACGGACTTGAGCGCGTCGAGCAGCGCCACCGATGTGTGCGTATAGGCGGCAGGGTTGATGACAATACCGTCGAACTCGCCGTAGGCGGCCTGGATCACGTCGACGAGGTCCCCCTCGTGGTTGGACTGGAAGCAGCGGCACTCGGCAAAGCCCGCTTCACGGGCGGCCGTACGGCAAAGGCGCACGAGGTCGGCATAGGTCTTGCGGCCGTAAATCTTGGGCTCGCGCACGCCGAGCATGTTGATGTTGGGACCGTTTACCACTAGGAGGCGGTAGGTGCTGCCGGGATCCGTTGCCTCGAGGAGCGAGGCCAGCTCCTCAATGTCATCCGCGTCGTCATCGTCGTTTGCGGGGGTATCGACGTGTGCTGAGGCCAGCGTTTTCTTTGCGGCAACAGCCGCGCGCACCGCCTTGGGGATGGGCGCGTGACCGTTGATCTGCACGCTGATTGAGTCCTCCGGAGCGGAGGAGGAGCCGCGGAAGGCGGAGTAGCTGGGCTCGATGCCCGTGAGCCGCACGATGTCATTGCTGACCTCGTTGATGGAGCCAGGGCCAAAGACGATCTCGACACCGTTTGAGCCGCGACGCACGGTGCCAAGGACGCCCTTGATGGAGCGGAGCCTGTTGAGGTCGATAAGGTCTGGTTCCTCGGTGAGAATCCTGAGCCTCGTCATGCAGATGTCGTTTGCCTTTACGTTGTCCTTGCCACCAAGGGCGTCGAGGACCTGCTCGGCGACATCCGTCTTTGCCATTTGCGCCAAACCCTTTCTTCCTGCGGCGCACTGCTCAAAAAGGCCTTCTCCCCAAGGTCTTCCATCGCTGCCCCACTTGTTTAAATGTGTTGAGCAGAGTATAGGGCTATCGCAGGCACGTCACGGTGTTTGGTTGGTTGTGACTCCGTAGACGTTGCCCATTTTCGGCTGACGTTGCGAATTGCGCTAGAGGCCAAGCTGGTCCCTTATCGCGTGGGCGTTTCCGGCAGGAGACCCCATCGAGGAGATTGTGATGTCTGACCAGGCACGATAGATATCCATGCGCTCACGGGCGAGCTTCTCAACGCCTTTGGTGGCAGAGACGGGACGTCCTGCAGTCTCGAGTTCCGCTATGGGGCGGTCGATGAAAACGATGGTGCCGTTCTGGTGGAGGAGGTCGTAGTTGGCAGGCACCGTGACCACGCCACCGCCGCAGGCAATCACCAGCCCCGAGCGCGCGCCGTACTCGCCCGTGACCTTGGACTCGACACGCCTGAACTCCTGCTCGCCCCTGGTGCTTATGATGTGTGCGGCGCTCTCTCCCGTACCTGCCTCGATGGCGTCGTCGATGTCGACGAAGGGCCTCCCCAGCATGCGCGCCAGGCGCTTGCCTGTGGTGGTCTTGCCGCAGCCCGGCATGCCTATGAGAATGACGTTGCCCGTCTCTGAGAGGATCTGGGCCTCGATCTGGTCTACGAGGGAGACGTCCAGCTGGCGGCCCTGGAAGAGCTCGCTCGACCGCAGTGCCTGTGCTACCAGCATGGAAAGGCCCGTCTCGGCGGGAATGCCCAGGCACTCTGCCGCAAGCACGATGCCCGTGCGCGTGGGGTTGTAGATCACGTCGAGCACGCCGGCGAGGCTCTTGAGCTGCGCGAGGTCCTTCTCGGGCACAGGCGTCGCGGGGCAGTTGGGATACATCCCCACGGGCGTTGCGTTGACTACGAGAACCGCGTCCGCGTGGCGCTCGGTCAGCGTCTGGTATGTGTCCTCTCCCGAGCGAGAGATGATAGAGACCTTCGCCCCCGCGTCCTCGAGAGCCGCCTGGACGGCCGCGCTGGCGCCGCCGCTTCCCAGCACGAGGGCGGGCTTGCCGGAGAGCAGCGCCTCTGCGGTTGTGCCCAGCTTGCGCTTGCAGAAGCGTTGGAGCATGAGCGAGAAGCCCAGGACGTCGGTGTTCTCGGCGTAGATGCTGCCATCGGGGCGGCGGACCAGGGTGTTGGCTGCTCCCAGGCGCTCCACGCGGGGCGAGCGCTCGTCTGCCAGGCGCGCGGCGTCTCGCTTGTAGGGGATGGTCACGTTGATGCCGCGCCACGAGCCTTCGTGGACGAACGGCTCCACCTCGCTGGGCTCTCGCTCAAAGAGCTCGTAGGGGATGCTTCCCAGGGTGGTGTGGATGCGCGGCGACCAGCTGTGGCCGAGCTTTCGGCCGAGAAGGCCGAAGGGCGCCGTAGTGGCTTGCGGCTGCTGGGCAGGCGTGCTGGTCATCTAGAGCACCTCCGAGTAGCTGCCAAGGTAGCGGCACTCCTCGCAGGCGTCCCCAATGGTCGCCATGAGCGTGCGGAACTCCGGCGCCGTGACCGGGCACTCCACGTCGAAGTAGAACATGAACTCGAAGTCGCGACCGGGAATGGGGCGGCTCTCGAGCTTGATGATGTTGATGTCGAGGGCGTAGAACTTCGCGAGCACTTTGAAGAGCGTGCCCGGGCGGTGGTCCACCACGATCATGAGGGAGGTGCGGTCCGCGCCCGGGTAGACCTCGAGGGACTTGGAGATGCAGGCAAAGCGCGTGTAGTTGTCGTCTCGATCCTGGACGTCGCGCATGAGCACGTCGAGGCCGTAGAGCTGGGCACATGCGCGGCTCGAGAGGGCCGCCACGTCCGTGCGGTCGCTGTCTGCCACGCTCTTTGCAGCCATGGCGGTGTTCTCGACCACGTGCGGCGTGAGCCCCATGCGCTCGATGAAGCCGGCGCACTGGTTGATGGCCTGCTCGTGGCTATAGACGTCATGGATCTGCTCGATCGCGGTGCCCGGCTTGGCAAGGAGGTTGTGGTCGATCTTGACGCGCGTGGTGCGCACCACATGGAAGTTGTGCTGCATCATGAGGTCGTAGACCTTGTTCACAGATCCTGCCGTGGAGTTCTCGATTGGCAGCACGCCATAGCGCGAGAAGTCCGTCTCGACGGCGCGGAACACGCCCTCGAAGGACTCGAAGTACGAGATGAGCGGGTGCTTGAAGATGCGGTCTGCCGCAAACTGAGAGTAGGCGCCCTCGACGCCCTGGCAGGCAACGTAGGCCTCGCGAGGGAAGAGGTCCGGGGTCGTCTCGCGCGCCTGGTCGATGGCAGCAAGGGTTTTGGGCGCGTGCTCCGCCGCAAGGCGCTGGCCCTGGCGGGCGCGCGAGGCCTCCATGAGGAGCTGGAACAGGACCTCGGTGTAGGTCCTCAGGTCCTCGGGAGCCTTATCCGCGAGCGCCGCCATGTGGGCGCGCTCGCGAGAGCGGTCGAGCACGGGGAGGTTGTTGGCGCGCTTGTAGGCGGCCACGCGCTCCGCGCAGTCCATGCGCTGCTGGAACAGGTCGAGGATGGCGTTATCTATGTCATCGATCTCATGACGGATGTCCGAGAGGTCTTCCATGGGGCGTATCTCCGGTTCGCTTTGGTGGGGGCTTTGGGTTCGGCGGCTACTCCGCGGGGTAGCTGAGCAGGGCGTCGAGAAGCACGAGGGCGCAGACGGCCTCGGCAACGGGCACAGCACGCGTGGCCACGCACGGGTCGTGGCGGCCGTGCACGCTGAGCTTGGCGTTGGAGCCGCTCTCGAGGTCGACGGAGTCCTGCTCGCGCGCGATGGACGAGGTGGGCTTCAGGGCGATTCTAAAGAGCACGGGCGCACCGGTGGTGATGCCGCCGAGGATGCCACCAGCGTTGTTGGTCTTGGGCGTGGGCACGCCATCGCGCATCTCGTAGGGGTCGTTGTTCTCGCTGCCATGGAGGCGTGCAGCTTCGAAGCCGCGGCCAAACTCGATGCCCTTGACGGCAGGGATGCCAAACGCGGCACGGGCCAGCATGTTCTCGATGCCGTCGAACATGGGCGAGCCCGCGCCCGCAGGCATGCCGCAGGCAACGCACTCGATGACGCCGCCAACGGAGTCGAGGCTGCGGCGTGCGTCGTCGATGGCTGCGAGCATGCGCGTGCCGGCATCCGCGTCGATCGTGGGGAAACGCGGGCCGGACGCGAGCGTGTCGAGCTGCTCGGCGAGGTGCGCCTGGGCAGCAGGGGAGTTGTCCAGGGCGTCGAAGCGCTCGTCCTCGACGTTGGCAACGGAGAGCAGGTGGGCGCCAATGCGCACACCGCGCGCCGCGAGCGCCTGGAGGGCGATGCCGCCCGCTACGCACAGGGGCGCGGTGAGACGGCCGGAGAAGTGCCCACCGCCGGGGACATCCTGGTTGCCGTGCCACTTCTCCCACGCGGTGAGGTCGGCGTGGCCGGGACGCGGCACCTTGAGGAGGTTGTCGTAGTCGCCCGAGCGCGTGTTAGTGTTCTCGATGACGGCGGCAAGGGGAGCCCCGCAAGTGGCGCCATGGACGTTCAGGCCGCTCACGATGCGGGGGCGGTCCTCCTCGCGGCGGGGCGTGGTCCAGCTGCCCTGGCCGGGCGCGCGACGTGCCATGAAGGCAGCAAGGGCGTCCTGGTCAACAACGATGCCCGAGGGCAAGCCCTCGACCACGCAGCCAATGGCGGGGGAGTGAGACTGTCCAAACACGGTGACACGGAGCGTCTGTCCAAAGCTCGAGGGCATGTCTAGCCTTCCTCTGCAATGCCTCCGAGGGTGCGGAAGTCCTCGAAGAAGCGTGGGTACGACTTGGCGACGCACTCGGCGCCGCGGATGGTTGTGGGGCCGAGTGCGTTGGCGCCGGCAATTGCCGCCATCATGGCGATGCGGTGGTCATTCGCCGCGTCCACCGTGCCACCGGATAGCGGCCCGTTGCCATGGATGACAAGGGCGTCTGGCTCTTCCTCGACGCGGGCGCCCATGGCCGAGAGAGCCTCCCGCACGGTCTTCAGGCGGTCTGACTCCTTGAGGCGAAGGCGGCCGGCATTGGCGATGACCGTAGTGCCCGTGGCATTTGCGGCGATGGCGGCAAGCGGGGGCACGAGGTCCGGCGTGTCTCGCACGTCGATGGTGCGGCCACGCAGTGCGTCAGGGGTCGTGGAGGCAACGTTGCCCGAGCGTCCAACGCGTGCGCCAAACGCGGCGGCGCAGGCCATGATGGCACGGTCGCCCTGTGCGCTCGAAAGGTCCAGCCCGCTCACCGAGACGCCCCCGGCAACGGCGCCCGCCGCAAGCCAGAAGGCGGCGTTGGACCAGTCGCCCTCGACCGTCACGGTGCCCGGCGAGACGGTGCCGCGGGCAGGAGAGACCGAGAGGACCGTGGCGCGGTCGCCGTCCACGGTCTCGTGCGTCACGCCCACGTCAACGCCAAACTCGGCGAGCGCGCGCGTGGTGAGGCGGATGTAGGAACGCGACTCAACGGGCTCCGTGACTACGATCTCGCTGGGCGCCGAGAGGAGCGGGGCTGCCATGAGCAGGCCGCTCACGAACTGGGACGAGACATTCCCGGGGATGGAGAAGCGGCCCGGCAGGAGCGTGCCCGAGACCTCGAGGGGGAGCCTCCCGCGCGTGGAGAGCGTGACGCCATGGCAGACGAGCTCCTCGTAGAGGGGGGAGAGGGGACGCTCGGCCAGGCGGCCGTGACCATCGAGGCTGCCCCCGCGCCCTAGCGCGGCGACGATCGGCAGCATGAAGCGGAGGGTGGAGCCAGACTCGCCGCAGTCGAGGTGCGCCCCTGGCGTGGCCTGACGGATGTTGTCCGTGGCACTCGTGCCGGGAAGGGGGTTCACCCTAAAGCCCAGGCGCGTGCTCGCGATGCGTGCGCCGAGCGCCTCCAGGCAACTGACGGTGGCCTCGATGTCCTTGGAGGTCGCGTTGCAGTTGATGTCTGTGGTCCCAGGGCAGAGCGCTGCCATGATGAGCAGCCTGTGTGCCATCGACTTCGAGGCGATGGCAGGAATGGTGCCGTGAAGCGGTGCAGGGTGGATGGTCACGTCCATGTGCTACTCCCCGCAGCCGAGGTCGATCACGTGGCGAAGCTCCTCAAGCGAGACCTTGCGCAGCTCGACTGCGCCAATGCGCGTGGGCACCACGAGGGTCACGCCGTCTGCGCGGCGCTTCTTGTCGCGTGCCGCATAGTCGAGGAGCGTGTCGTGGTCGATGTCCGTGTTGGTGGGAAGCCCGTAGGCCTCGACGCAGGCCACGATGCGGTCCGCGACGTCCTGCTCACACCAGCCAAGGCGTGCGGAGGCCCGGGCAACGCAGCAGAGGCCTGCAGCGACGCAGCTCCCGTGGCCCAGCGTGAAGTCGCTTGCCGCCTCAATGGCGTGTCCGATGGTGTGGCCCAGGTTGAGCGTTTGCCGACGGCCGTGCTCCTGCTCGTCCGCGTCGACTACGTCGCGCTTGATCTGGACGTTTCTTGCAACGATGCCCACGAGCCTGTCGGGGTCAAAGCCAGGCGCACACACGGGGTCCTCACGCAGCTGGTCAAAGAGCTTCTCATCTGCAAGCACACCGTGCTTGATCATCTCGCCGCACGAGTCGCGCAACAGCTCGGGCGAGACGGTGGCCAGGCAGTCGATGTCGGCAACAACCAGCGACGGCTGCAGGAAGGCGCCGGCAAGGTTCTTGCCGGCCTCCAGGTCCACGGCGGTCTTGCCGCCCACGGACGAGTCGACCATCGCGAGAAGCGACGTGGGCACCTGGACCACCTGAATGCCGCGCTGGTAAAGGGCTGCGGCAAGGCCGGCCATGTCACCAGTAACGCCTCCACCCACGGCCACGACGGCATCGGAGCGCGTGAGGCCCGCCTGTGCCATGCGCTCGAGGATGTCCCCCAAAGTCGAGAGGCGCTTGTGCTCCTCGCCTGCGGGGAAGTTGATGGTCGAGACCGCAATGCCTGCTGCCCCAAGTGACTCCTCGACTGGCTTCGCGTAGAGCGGCGCCACGTTCGAGTCCAAGATGAGGGCAACATGCGTGACCGTGGGGCATGCCTTGGCGACAAGAGAGCCCACTGTACCAAGAAGCCCGCGGCCAACGTGGACCTCGTACGAGCGGGAGGGCGTGTGTACGGGGGTGACGTGGGTCTCGCTCATCGGGCCTCGGCCTCCCTCTTGAGGCGGTCGCCCTCCGCGAGTAGCGTCTGGAGTTTCTCGGCATCGCGGGCGTCGATGGCGTCCTTGTAGGCTTGGAGATTCTCGATGATGGTACCTACCTCGCGCGAGAGGTTGTCGGCGTTGTCAAGGAAGAGTTCGGTCCACATGGGGGCGTTGAGGCGCGCCACACGCGTGAGGTCCTTGTACGAGCCGGCCGAGAAGCCCTTATGCTCCTGTGCCGTGGGGCTCTTGACGTAGGCATTGGAAACCACGTGTGCGAGCTGCGAGGTGTAGGCAATCATGCGGTCGTGGTTCTCGGCGGTTGAGAGCGTGAACGAGCCAAAGCCGCATGGCTCGAGCAGGCGCTTCAGGCGCTCCAGGATGGCCACGCGCTCGAAGTCGTCCATCTGAGGTGGCACCACGACCATGGGCGCGTTGTGGAACATGTTCGCGCGGGCGTGCGCAAATCCGGAGTACTGGGTGCCTGCCATGGGGTGGCAGCCCACGAAGGTCCAGGGCTGGCCCTCGGAGATCTTGCCGCAGCGCTCGCAGATGATGCGCTTGACGCCTACGGTGTCGATGACGATGGCACCCGGCGAGATGAGGTTGGCCATCTCTCCTAGCCAGTCTATGCTCACCTGGGGGTAGCCCGCGAGGATGATGAGCTCGCAGGTGGGGATCGTCTTGTCGGTGAGCTCGCCGGCAATGGTCTCTATCTCTGCCATCTCGGTGACGGAGTGCGTGCGGTTCCATCCGTACACCTCGCGCCCCGCAGCCGCGAGCGCCTTGGCGAAGGAGCCGCCCATGAGGCCCAGGCCCACAACGCCCACGCGGTCTGGAACAAAGGTGGGGGAGCTGGCACGCTGGTCTTTCTCAGCCATCTACTCTGCCTCCTCGACGGGCGCGGTCACGGCCTCGCGAATGAGGCGGATGCGGCGCATGGCGTCGTCGAACTGCGTGGGAGTGAGCGCCTGCGCGCCGTCGGACCAGGCCTCGCTGGGGTTGTCGTGGACCTCGATCTCCAGGCCGTCTGCGCCTGCGGCCGTTGCGGCGTATGCCGCCGACCGCACGTAGCGGGTGTAGCCCGTGGCGTGGCTGGGGTCGCCAACAACCGGCAGGTGAGACAGGTGGTGCAGGACGGGGATCGCGTTCACGTCAAAGGTGTTTCTCGTGCGCGTCTCGAACGTGCGAATGCCGCGCTCGCACAGGATTACGTTGGGGTTGCCCTCGCTCATGATGTACTCGGCGCCCATGAGGAGCTCGTCGATGGTCTCGGAGAGGCCGCGCTTGAGAAGCACTGGCACCTGGGTCTTGCCAACCTCACGCAGCAGGGGGAAGTTCTGGGCGTTGCGGGCGCCAATCTGCATGACGTCGATGCCCTTGTCGAGGAAGAGCTGGACGTCGCGCGGGTCCATGACCTCGGTCACGATGGGCATGTCAAGCTCGGCGGACGCCTCGACGAGAAGGTCGAGGCCCCTCTCGCCCATGCCCTGGTAGGAGTATGGGCTGGTACGGGGCTTGTAGGCGCCGCCGCGGAGCATGGTTGCCCCGGAGGCCTTGACGGCGCGCGCTATTTCGAAGAGGTTCTTGCCTTCCACGGAGCAGGGGCCGGCGATGACCTGGAAGTTGCCGCCGCCGATCTTCACGCCGTGGCCGCAGTCAACCACCGTATCCTCGGGGTGGAACTTGCGGTTGGCCTTCTTGAAGGGCTCCGAGACGCGCTGGACGCGCTCGATGATGTCCATCGACTCGAGGAGGAAGGGGTCAATCTGGGTGGTGTCGCCAATGATGCCGACGATGGTTTCGTTGTCGCCCTGGGATACGTTGGTCTTGAAGCCGCGCCCTTCGATCCACTTGACGAAGTGGTCAAGCTGGTCTTGGGTGGCCGTCTCTTTAACTACTGCAATCATGGTGGCATGCCTTTCCGAGGCCGCGTGTGGGCAGCGGCCGTCTTGTCGCATAGGGATTGGAATGCTACCACGGAGGAGTCCCTTTGCAGGGCTTGTGCCTGCGGCGTTAACAAAGGCGAACTATTACCGTGTCGCTTACCGGGGCTTTCTAAGGGGCTTGCTTGCCCGCGCTCGAGGCGTTTCTCGGCCACTCCTCGCTCTCTTCTCGGAGATTAGCTCCTTTTCTTAAAACTTCTTCGTGGCAACTGGGCAAACGTCGGGGTCGTTTAAGAAATGAAGCTAATCTCTGCGGTAAACATCGCTGCGGCGGTTGTTCTCGTGCGCGTTTTGGTCTGTACACATGCGTATGCAACCGCGACTCGTACTCCAAGGTGGTTTTTTGGAGCTCCCACTACGGAGATTAGCTCCTTTTCTTAAAACGAATTGACGTTTGCCCAGGTAACTCATGACGTTTTTAAGAAAAGGAGCTAAACTCCGCCGAGAGTGACAACAGCGAGGCTGACGAGAGTGACAACAGCGAGGCTGACGAGAGAGACCGCAGCGAGGCTGACGAGAGAGACCGCAGCGAGGCTGGCGAGAGGGACAGTGAAGAGAGACAGCCGAGAAGGACCTCGTTGCGCTACAAAAAAGCCCAGGACGATAAGCACCCTGGGCTGCGCAAACACCTGGTGACCCCGGTGGGGTTCGAACCCACGACCTTTCGCTCCGGAGGCGAACGCTCTAATCCACTGAGCTACGGGGCCAACGGCCTTTGATTATAGGCAAACTTCTCAACTTGGCTACCGTCAGCGTAGATTGCCATCGTCACGACTCGCCCACAACACCTAAGTCGACCCGCCGCCCGTTTGGGCGGCTCGCATACAATGGGCATTCGGCACCTGCTGCCATGCCGGCAGCTCAAGCGAGGGGAGACCATGACGCGCAACACCACACCTGCCACCGACGACATGCCCGCGAACAACATCGAGGGCCTCTCTTCCGCCGAGGTCGAGGAGCGCATCGCTGCCGGGAAGACCAACGCCAACACCGACGTCAAGACCAAGACCGTGCGCCAGATCCTGGCCGAGCATACGTTCACGCTCTTCAACGGTGTCAACGTTGGCATGGCAATCCTCGTTGCCATAACGGGCCAGTGGCGAAACCTGCTTTTCATGGGCGTGGTCATCTGCAACCTGGTCATCGGCGTCTTTCAGGAGATCCGGGCCAAGCGCATGGTCGACAAGCTCTCCATCCTTACCGAGAAGCGCGTCCGCGTGAAGCGTGACGGCCAGGTAGTGGAGCTGCTCCCTTCCGAGCTGGTGCTCGACGACTGCATCCTCCTGGCACACGGCGAGCAGGTCCCTGCGGACTCCGTGGTGCTCAGGGGCCAGGTCCAGATGGACGAGTCCCTGCTCACGGGCGAGAGCCGCCCCGTTCCCAAGGGTCCCGGCGACACACTCTTGAGTGGCAGCTTCATTGACTCCGGCGACCTTCTCGCCCGCGTGACCAAGGTGGGGCAGGAAGGCTACGCCGCGCGTCTCAACGCCGAGGCCAAGTACGTGAAGCCCGTGCACTCCCAGATCCTCGACTCGCTGAGGGCAATCATCCGGCTGGGCACCTATGCGCTCTTCCCGCTGGGCATTGGTCTTTTCCTGCGCACGCTCTTCATGGACAGCGCGACGCTCAACGACGCCATTCTCTCCGCCGTCGCTGCCGTGGTGGGCATGATTCCGCAGGGGCTCGTGCTGCTCACCTCGAGCATCCTTGCCATTGCCACTACGCGGCTGGCATCGCGCAAGGTCCTCGTGCAGCAGACCTATTGCGTGGAGACGCTTGCGCGCGTCGACACGCTGTGCCTCGACAAGACGGGGACCATCACCACAGGCCGCATGGAGGTCTCGCGCGTCGAGCCAGCGCCTGGCCACACGCTGTCAGAGGTCGACAAGGCACTGGCAGAGGTCGTCCGCGCGTCCGAGGGCGACGCAAACGACACGGCGCAGGCGCTTCTCGACTACGCAAACAAGGCTGGCGTCGAGAGGGGAGGGGCTCCGCTGCGCGTGGTCCCTTTTACCTCGCGGCGCAAGTGCTCTGGCTGCGTGACGGCAGACGGACGCGCCCTCGTCCTGGGCGCTGCGCGCTTTGTCCTGGACGAGAGTGGCGTGGCTCAGGCGGCAGACCTTGCAGCCGGTTTCGACCCCTGTGAGCGCGTGCTCGTTGTCTGCGAGGTCGAGGGCTTCGACGCCGAGGGCGCACCCCAGGGGACGGCGTCTCTTCTCGGCGTTGTTGGCATCCGGGATGAGCTTCGCGCGACGGCTCCACAGACCATGCGCTACTTCATCGAGCAGGGCGTTGACCTGCGCGTCATCTCTGGCGACGATCCTACGACCGTCTCGGCCATCGCGGCAAGAGCGGGCGTGCCCCACGCGGAGCAAGCCGTTGACGCCTCGACCCTCAAGACCGAGGCGGACCTCGTTGATGCGGCTCGCCGCTACCACGTCTTTGGTCGCGTCACGCCCGAGCAGAAGCGCTCGCTCGTGCGCGCCCTTCGCGCGGACGGCCACGTTGTTGCCATGACGGGCGACGGTGTGAACGACGTGCTGGCTCTGCGCGAGGCCGACTGCTCGATCTCGGTTGCGTCGGGCTCGGCCGCGGCTCGCAACGTCTCGGAGATCGTCCTTGCCGACAATGACTTCTCCCACATGCCCGAGGTGGTTGCCGAGGGGCGCCGCTCGATCAACAACCTGCAGCGATCTGCCTCGCTCTTTCTCGTCAAGACTGTCTACACGGCTCTTCTCGCACTGGTGTGCATCTTCTTTCCGCCCTATCCCTTCATCCCCATACAGATGTCGCTCATCTCGTCTGCCATCATTGGCCTACCATCGTTCGTGCTTGCCCTCGAGCCAAACCATGACCGGGTGAGCGGCGGCTTCCTCGGTCACGTGCTGGCGCGGTCGCTTCCTGCCTCGGCAGGCATCACCGTGGCGCTCATCGTGGCGCTTGCCGCCGAGCGCATCATGCCCATGACCTTCTCCGAGACCTCAACCGTCTGCATGCTGCTTGTCGCTATTGTGGGCATACGCCTTATCTGGCGCATCTCGCAGCCCCTCACGCCTCTGCGCACTGCGCTTCTTGTGACAGTCGCCGCAATTGTTGCCGTCGGGTGTACGGTATTTGGTGCCTTCTTCAAGGTGGCCCCTCTCACGTTTAGTATGTGTGTCTTGGTTGTCGTTACGGGCGCGCTCTCGTGCGTCCTCTTCGATACGCTCTTCAACCGATCTATTGCCCTTGCCAAGGACGGCGGGGGCATCGCCCGCCTTGCGGACAGACTGGAGGAGACCCATGTCACGCACAGAAGCAACGCCAAGTACCGGGGAGTTTAGGGACGCCGTTCTCGCCGCTCGTCATCCCGTCCGCGTTTCTGCGGCCGGCCGAGAGGCGCTTGCCTTTGACGTCTCTGGTATTCCCGGAGCAGACCGGCTGCCCCGTGCCCTCGTCGAGCTTCTCGAGAACGTCGTTCGCCGCTCCGCCACCGACGACGACGCCGTGCGTCAGGCCCTGGCGGTGGTCGAGGCCGGGCTTGCTGGCGAGCAGGGCACTGAAATCGAGTTCATGCCTGCCCGCGTCCTCTTCCAGGACTTCACCGGCGTGCCCGTCTTTGTCGACTTTGCCTCCATGCGCGACGCCATGGTGACCCGTGGCGGTGACCCCTCGCGCGTCAACCCGCACATCCCCTGCACCCTCGTGGTCGACCACTCGGTCATTGCCGACGTCGCTGGCGAGAAGGACGCGTGCGAGAAGAACCAAGAGCTCGAGGCCAAGCGCAACCACGAGCGCTTTGCCTTCCTCAAGTGGGCCGGCCAGTCCTTTGGCAACGTCGAGATCGTTCCGCCCGGCGGCGGCATCTGCCACCAGCTCAACATCGAGCGCTTCTGCCGCGTGGTGACCACCGACGCGCTTTCTTCGCTTAATGAGCCCGTGGCCTGCTTTGACACGCTTGTGGGCACCGACTCGCACACCACCACGGCAAACGGCGTTGGCGTCATGGGCTGGGGCGTTGGCGGCATCGAGGCTGAGGCCGCGGCGCTGGGACAGCCCATCTCGATGCTCGTGCCGCCGGTGGTGGAGCTTCGTCTCACCGGCGCCCTGCGCGAGGGCGTCTCCGGCATGGACCTTGCCCTCACGGTTGCGCAGCTCATGCGCGCGGCTGGCGTCGTCGGCTGCCTCGTCGAGGTGACGGGCGAGGGCGTGGCAACCCTCACCGCCACGCAGCGCTCCTGTGTCGCCAACATGACGCCGGAGTACGGTGCCACCACCACGCTCTTCCCCGTGGACGAGAAGACCCTCGACTACCTTAGGCTCACCGGCCGCAATGCCGATGACGTTGCCTTTGCCCAGGCCTACCTGGAGCTCCAGGGCACCTTTGGTGCCACCACTGGGCGCACCTACTCGCGCACCGTCACGCTTGACCTCTCCACGGTCGAGCCGAGCCTTGCCGGCCCCTCGCGCCCGCACGACCGCGTGACCATCGCAGGCCTGCGCGAGCGCTTCGAGCAGAGTGCCGAGAAGAACGGGCACGGCGACCTGGACCAGTCCTTCTCGGTTACGTGCGGAAACAACGCCTATGACCTGCACCACGGCGCGCTGGCCATTGCCGCCATCACCAGCTGCACCACTGCGACTGACCCGTCAATGATGGTTGCCGCGGGGCTTCTCGCCAAGAGCGCCGTCGAGCGCGGCCTTGCGCCCAAGCCCTGGGTGAAGAAGATCCTCGCCCCTGGCAGCCACGCCACGCAGCTCCTGCTCGAGCGCGCTGGTCTTACCGCACCTCTTGCCAAGCTCGGCTTTTTCACCTGTGGCTTTGGCTGCATGAGCTGCATTGGCAACTCTGGTGACATCCATCCGGCGCTGCGCGAGCGCGCGGACGAGATGGAGCTCACGAGCGTCCTCTCCGGCAACCGCAACTTCGAGGGCCGCATCTCGCCCTACGTGAGCCAGAACTACCTCTGCCAGCCTGCTTACGTGGTTGCCTACTCGCTTGTGGGCACCATGGACGTGGACCTCACCAAGGAGCCCGTCGGAACGGGTGCTAACGGCGAGCCCGTGATGCTTGCGGATCTGGTTCCCTCCAATGCCGAGGTCGCCGAGGTCCTCTCGCGCGTCCTTACGCCGTCGCTCTTCGCCGATGCCCAGAGCTCGCTCAAGGAGGGCTCGGCATCCTGGCAGACCATCGAGTCCTCTTCCTCCTCGACCTTCCCGTGGGACGAGTCGTCTACGTACGTGCGCCGTGCGCCCTACTTCGACATCGCGCGTCAGCGCGAGACCGTTGAGGTGTCGGGCGCCCGCGCCTTGGCACTTCTCGGCGATTTTGTGACAACGGACCACATCTCGCCCGCGGGTGCCATTGCCCCGGACTCCCCGGCGGCGCGTTATCTCATCGAGCATGGCGTGGCGCAGCAGGACTTCAACACCTACGGTAGCCGCAGGGGCAACCACGAGGTCATGGCCCGTGGCACCTTTGCCAACGTCAAGCTCAAGAACGTGCTGGCAGATGGTCGCGTGGGCGGCTGGACCCGCGATTTTATCGATGGCGAGGTCAAGAGCATCTACGACGCCGCGGTGGACTACGCCAAGCATGACGTGCCCCTGGTGGTGGTCGCGGGCAAGCTTTACGGCTCTGGCTCCAGCCGCGACTGGGCTGGCAAGGGGCCGCTGCTCCTTGGCGTGCGGGCCGTCATCGCCGAGAGCTTCGAGCGCATCCACCGCTCCAACCTGGTGCAGATGGGCGTGCTCCCGCTGCAGTTCAAGGAGGGCGAGAATGCCGCCACGCTGGGCCTCACGGGCGAAGAGACCTTCGACGTCGCTCCCGTGAGCCTTGCCGAGGGACTACCGAGCCCGCGCGAGGTCGAGGTCACGGCCACGCGTCCCGATGGCACGGCAATGGCCTTTGCCTGCATCGTGCGCGTTGACACGCCCATGGAGGGGCGCTTCCTCGCGAAGGGCGGCATCCTGCCATACGTCCTGGACGAGATTTCATAAGCCTTGTGAGAGCTTGCTTGACGGTATTGTGCGCGAACGACGGAACGGCGAGAATGTGCGCCTGGGTTTGCTCGGCTGGGTAAGAGTCAGACGGGAGGGATTTGCATGAGATGTCCAAATTGTGGTGCGGAGGTGCCTGCTGGCACCGCTGCCTGCCCCGCCTGTCACTATGATCTTGGCCTTACGCAGCGGATTCCTGTCACCAAGGTGGCGTGGTGTCCTTCTTGTGGAGCCCTAGTTCCACCAGACGCTCACTCGTGTCCTAAGTGCGGCGCTCCTGTCGGCGCGCCGGCTCGCTCGAGGAGCGGCCACGCCGTGAGAGATCTTGCCATCCCAACCATCGAGGGACCCGGAGACGCGGAGGGCGCAGATGCCGACGAGGGCGGTGCGGATGCCACGCGAGCCATGCCGCGTATCGAGAGCGCCATACCTTCGGAGCCTGGTCCGGAGTCTGCTACGGTGCGCCACGATCGCATGCCACGCACGCGTGTGCTCATGGTAGCTGCGGCGGCCGCCATTGCCCTTGCAGGTGGCATGGCCCTCTGGATCACGCATCCGTGGGATCCCAACCTCTACATCACCCACTCGCAGACCGACGCGGATACGTCGATGGCAGGCTACCCAGGCTATCTTTCGGCACTTACCGGCCAGGACGGGTCATCTTCTGCAACAGATACCTCGAGCGACTCCTCCACGGATGGCTCAGACTCGAGTAGCTCCACCGCTTACCAGGCAATTCTCGACGATTACAACAAGCTGGGCACCTATGCAGACCAGCTTGACCAGAGCGTGTCGGATCTGACGTCAACAGGCGTCAGCGGTACCGCTGCCGAGCGCCAGGACGGTCAGTCCACGGCAGAGCAGACCGCCATCGACATCTCAAACCTCATCGATGACATTGCATCGCTCAACGATGGCGACGGCACGTATGCCAACGATATTGCCAACCTGACAACCTTGGGGAACTGGCTGCGCAACCGTTCCGACGCAATCTGCGAGGCGTGGGACTCCTCGGTTACGATGGCAACAGAGGAGAAGATTCTGGCACCACTCAAGAAGATTGGCTACTCCTCGGGAACCGACAACTACAAGACGCTCTTCGAGGAGAACTACGACGCGTGGAAGCCCGTCGAACAGTAGGCAAGGGGCAAGCGGCCAGTCTGACGATTGCGTGCAGGCGGCCGCTTGCTGGTACTATCGTATGGATAGATGATTGCCACGACTCTGCCAGCATCGCAGGGGCGTCGTGCGCTTGACACTTTGGAGGGGACATGGGTCTCTTTGGTTCTAAACCGCTCTACACTCCCTCGTATAAGGTACAGGGCGATGAGGTAGCGGTGTTCGACACCAGCAAGGGCACCATCGTGGTGCGGCTTGACGGCGAGGGCGCGCCCATCCACGTTGCCAACTTCTGCGAGCTTGCCGAAAAGGGCTTCTACAATGGACTCACGTTCCACCGCTACGAGCCCGGCTTTGTGATCCAGGGAGGAGACCCTGCTGGCAACGGCACAGGTGGTCCCGGGTACTGCATCCACGAGGAGTACACCACCAACCCGCACAATAGCCATGAGGATGGGGCGCTTGCCATGGCACGTGCCTCCGACCCCAACTCCGCGGGGTCCCAGTTCTACTTCTGCCTTGGCCCGCAGCACTTCCTGGACAAGGGCTACACCGTGTTCGGGCAGACCATCGAGGGCCTCGACACCATCGCCGCCCTGCGCAAGGGTGACGTCATCAACTCGATTACGATCGAGCACCGCGCGTAGCGTTTCGTCGGTGCCTAAGCGAGGGGGTCTCACGTGAATCAACAGGCATACGAGGCGGGCAAAGCCGCCTATCAGCAGGGGGACTGGCTCACTGCGGTTGACAGGCTCTCCCAGGCTAAGAATCCTGGCGAGGTCTCTGGTCCCGTCGACCACCTTGTGGGGAACTCCTACATGAAGCTCGGCCAGTATGAAGCTGCCGCTGCTGCATACGAGAGCGCCCTGCGTGACACCTCCTATGGCAAGGTGGGGCCGCTCTCTTGCAACCGTGGGCGCGCCCTTCTCGCCGCTGGCCATCCCGCAGAGGCGGTTACCGCTCTCACGCAGGCCCTTGCTGACACTTCCTACGCAACTCCGTACAAGGCCCACATGGCGCTAGGCACCGCCTACGAGCGCCTTGGTGACCCTCGCAACGCGGGCATTGCGTACAGGAATGCAGCAATCGACGAGTCCAACCCCAATCCGTCTTCTGCCCTGTGCGATCTTGGCGGCTGCTTCATGCAGCTTGGACGTCCGGTTGACGCAGTCGAGGCCTACCGCACCGCCCTTGACTTCTCGGCACCTCTTCAGAGCCAGAACCAGGTCTACTGCGACCTCGGCCTGGCCTATGTGGCCGCCAACCGCATGTCCGAGGCAGTTGACGCATTCGATCACGCTACTGCGGACGGCACGCTGGTGCTCTCGCCCGAGGCACAGGCGTCCTACGATGCCGCCCGCAAAGCGATGGCTGCCATTGCCGGCAAGCAGCGCCCCTCCGACACCGATGCGCTCCTTGCAGCGGCCGGCTATGGCGGTGGCTACGATCCGCTCGATCCCACCGGCGCATCTGGCGAGCTCATGCCCTCGGCGGACGACACGGGCTTCTTCTCCGTGTCCGAGGAGGACCTTGTCGAGCAGGACAAGAAGGAGCGTAAGATTCGCCGCAAGCACAACCATCGCGGCCTCAAGGTCTTCATCACCATCCTCATTATCCTTGTGGTGGCGCTTGGCGCTGCTGGCTATGCCTACTACCGTGGGTATGGTTGGCCTACGCAGGAGACCGTGGTGGAGCAGCTCTTCGACGCCAAGACCTCTGGGCAAGATCTGGGCAGCTTCCTGTCCGCCTCTGTGCCCGCCTCCGAGGCCGAGACCATCGAGGCCACCGTTCCCTCTGGCGCCTCCATCAAGTCAACCCAGGTTGAGCGGAGCATGACCGAGTCAACGGTGACGGTTACGGCTGCGCTTCCCACTGGTGACACCCAGACCTACACCATCGCTCTCGTGCGCGATGGCATATCCTGGAAGGTGACCAACGTGACGAGCGACGTGGCTACCACCTCATCGACGGACGGCACCACATCGACCTCTACGGCAACCACGACCACTACCACCACGGGGACTGCCTCGCAGGGCTAGTAACTCGCACCATGCAACGTGCGCGCCTCTCGGGTGCGCAGACGGGATAAGGAAGCTATGTCGATCTTCGACTCACTGTTCGGCGAATATGGCGGCGACCTGGCTATCGACCTGGGCACTGCCAATACGCTCGTGGCCGTGCGTGGCCAGGGCATCGTCATCAACGAGCCCTCGGTCGTCGCCATCGACAAGAGCGAGAGTCGCGTCCTTGCCGTTGGCGCCGACGCCAAGCGCATGATTGGTCGTACGCCTGGGTCCATCATCGCCGAGAGGCCTCTCAAGGACGGCGTCATTGCCGACTTCGACGTTACCGAAGTCATGCTTCGGTACTTCATCGAGAAGGCCCGTGAGCGTCGCTACCCGTGGTCTCCTCGTCCTCGGGTGGTTGTGTGCGTCCCGTCAGGCGTTACCTCCGTCGAAAAGCGCGCGGTATTTGAGGCGACAATCCAGGCTGGCGCACGCCAGGCATACCTCATCGAGGAGCCCATGGCTGCCGCCATTGGCGCAGACCTGCCCATCGAGGACCCAACCGGCTCGATGGTTGTCGACATTGGTGGCGGCACCACCGAGGTCGCCGTCATCTCAATGGGAGGCATAGTTGTCTCTCAGTCCATCCGCACTGCGGGTGACGAGTTTGACCAAACCATCCTCGAGCACGTGCGTGACGCATACAACCTCTCCATCGGCGAGCGCACTGCCGAAGACATCAAGATCAAGGTTGGCTCGGCAGCCCCGCTTGCGGAGGAGCTTGACGTTGAGGTCAACGGTAGAGACGTCATGAGCGGCCTTCCCAAGACGGTCCGCATTGAGAGCGAAGAGATCCGCCGCGCCCTGGATCGCCCGCTCGACGAGGTCACCAAGGCCGTCAAGGATGCGCTTGACGTGACGCCGCCCGATCTTGCCTCGGACCTCATGTTCTATGGCATTCTTCTCACTGGCGGCGGTGGCCTTCTCCGCGGTCTTGACCAGCGTCTTCGCGAAGAGACTGGCGTTCCCGTGAACGTGAGTCCTACGGCTCTCGAAAACGTCGTTACCGGCTGCGCCAAGGTCCTTGAGGCCAACGCGCTCTCCGGTGGCTTTGTCCAGAGTACGGGACAGTAGGCGTGCCGCTCGGAAGCAACAGGGCCCCATCCTCGGGGCTTGGGAACAACAACCAAGGCACGGGCGGGCGCGAGCTTGTCGTGTGCCTCATCATCTCGATCGTGCTCTTCACGGTGGGGGTCCGCACGGGTGACTCTGGTCCTCTGGGGGCTGTTCGTGGCGCCTTCCAGACCCTAACCACGCCCGTGAGGCTCGTTGGGTCTGCCATCTCGCTGCCCTTCCAAGGCCTGGGCAACATCTTCTCCAACCTTACCGCTGACCAGGCTACGCTCTCCGAGCTTGAGGCCGAGAACGACCAGCTTCGCAGCAGGAACGCCGAGCTCGAAGAGGCGGAGCAGACGGCTACGCGCCTACAGGGGCTTCTCGACCTCCAGAACACCTATGACCTTCAGTCAACGGCTGCCCACATCATCTCCGGTTCGAGCGACTCTTGGTCATCGACGGTCACCATTGACAAGGGCACAACATCAGGGCTCTCCGTGGGCATGGCGGTGACCTCCTCTTCTGGCGTAATTGGGCAGATTGTCGAGTGTGGTGCAACGTCATCCACTGTTCTTCTTGTGACCGACGAGTCCTCGAGCATCTCCGCTATGGTCCAGTCGAGCAGGGCGCAGGGCATGCTCAATGGCTCTGCGGCTGGTGAGGTTCGTCTCGACATGATTCGCACCGACCAGACCGTCGAGGTGGGCGACATCGTGGTCACAAGCGGCCTTGGCGGCGTTTTCCCCAAGGGCCTCCCGCTTGGCAAGGTCACAAGTGTCGAGAAGAACCCAGGCTCGATGTACTACACCATTGTGGTTGAGCCGTACGCACATACCGAGAACGCCGAGGAGGTTCTCGTCATCACCTCGCTCACCGATTCCCAGGTTGCAACCTCAGAGGACGTTGCGGCTGCGGACGCGCAGGAGACCTCGTCGAGCACCACGAGCAATTCGGACACCTCGAGTGCGGACTCCTCGAGCACCAGCAATTCGGACTCGAGCGGATCGAGCTCAAGCTCGAGTACGACTACCTCAGGCACGTCATCTACCTCGACATCCACCACATCGTCAACCGCCGCTACAGGAAACTAGGGGGGTCGCCATGCAGGTTGCTGACAAAAACAGAGACCGTCGGGGCACCCTCATCCTTGCCATTGTGTGCGCTGTCTGCCAGCTTGCGCTTGCCCCCAACATAGGCATTGGCAACGGGCGCGCGAACTTCGCCCTTATCTTCACCGCCTGCGTTGCCTTTAACGTTGGCGGCAGAAGGGGAGTCCTTGCGGGCTTCTTTGCTGGCCTCTTCTTTGACCTTTCAACCACGGGGCCTGTTGGTCTCATGGCCGGCTGCTGTGCCGCTGCAGCCTACCTCATGGGCCAGGAGGGCAGAAACCGCATGGCGGGTGAGTTTGGCGCCACCGTTGCAGAGTTCTCTGTTGCCACGCTTGTGGTGTCGCTCATCTACCACTTTGCCATGCTTGTGGTTGGGCAGTCCTCTTCCTTGCTCGACGTACTTGTCTTGCGCACGCTTCCCACGGCGCTTCTCACCATCATTGCCTTTCTGCCGTTTGCCTGGTTCTACTCGCGCTCCACTGGAGGCGGGCCGAGCCTTTCCATGGGCGGAAGGCACCGTGGTGGCGGCTCCCACCTCAGCACCAGGGGTCTTTAGGGACGCGCCATGAGCTTTACGGTCATAATCATCATCGTCTGCGTCGCAGTTGCGGCGGCACTCGTTGCCGTTTTTCTCGTCTTTGGGCGGTCGGAGACAAACTTCAAGTTTGATATCGGCGGGAACGGCCCGAAGGCATCGGGCGGCTCGGATACGTCTGCCGAGACAACCATGCAGGGTCGTCTTGTGGGGCAGGCAGCCGTCTCAGGCGGAATCTTTGCGGTTCTTCTCGCCAAGCTCTGGTCGATGCAGCTTCTCTCGTCCGGCGAGTACACGCAGCAGGCGGAGTCCAACCGAACACGTACCGTCGCGGTGCCAGCGCCTCGCGGCAGAATTCTGGACCGCAACGGCAACGAGATAGTCACTAACCGTTCGAGCCTCACGGTGCTTGCCGAGGCAGACGTTGCCAACGATGACATCGAGGTCACGCTCATAGGAAACCTCATCGGCATGCCGGCGTTGGCCGTAAAGCGCAAGGTTGAGGACTCCTCTGCCGGTGCCCAGAACCTGCGCTCTGTTGCCGTTGACGTGTCCCGTCGCGTGGTGGCCTTTCTGGGGGAGCACCCCACGGTTTTCTCTGGCGTCTCTGTCGCGCAGCGCACGCAGCGCTCTTATCCGTATGGCTCGCTTGCGGCACATGTTGTTGGCTATACGGGAACGGTAACCTCCGACCAGCTCAACTCAACCGATTCCTCTGATGAGGGAGCCGTTCACTATAGCTCGGGTGATACGGTGGGCCAGGCGGGCGTCGAGCTCCAGTACGAGAGCGTTCTTCAGGGGGTTGCGGGCGAGCAGACCGTCTACGTTGATGCCGACGGGAACGTCCTTGACTACTCCACGTACGTTGAGCCCAGGAGCGGCTCTGACGTGGTGCTCACGCTCGACATTAACGTACAGAAGGCAGCGGAGGAGTCCATCGTCAAGGTCGTGGAGTACCAGCAGCAGATTGGCTACTCCGCAACCGGTGCCTGCGCCGTTGCCATCGACTGCACAAACGGCGAGGTCATCGCCATGGCGAGCTACCCTACGTACAATCCGAGCATCTTTGTCGGCGGTATCTCTACGAGCGACTGGGAATCGCTGTCGTCCGAGAATGCACACTATCCGCTCATGAACCGCGCCATTGCCGGCCAGTACCCCTCGGGTTCCATCATCAAGGCGCTCACCACGCTTGCCGCGCTGAGTTACGGCATAGCCACGGCCAGTTCCTCCTGGTACTGCACAGGTTGGTGGACGGGCTTTGGCGAGGCCTACGGCATGAAGTGCTGGTGGACCTCGGGTCACGGGGAGATGAACCTTGTCACGGGCATCACCTACTCCTGCGACGTTGTCTTCTACGAGATTGGCAAGGGCTTTTTCTACGACCAGAACAACCCCGATGGTATGCAGGAGACCTTCAAGAAGTTTGGGCTTGGCTCGATCACCGGCATCGACCTCCCCAGCGAGGTTGAGGGGCGCGTCCCCGACGCAGACTGGAAGTGGAACTATTGGTCTAGTGCCACCGACGAGCAGCGCACCTGGCAGGGTGGCGATAACTGCAACCTTGCCATTGGCCAGGGAGACCTGCTTGTCACCTGCATGCAGATGGTCGACGCCTATGCGGGCATCGCTAACCGTGGGCCCATCTACAAGCCGCATGTGCTTAAGAGCGTCAAGAGCGCAACTGGTACTGGATCGGTAATTGACTACAGCCCCGAGGTCATCATCAACGCGGATGAGGACTCGGCTAACTTGGATATCGTGGACCAGGGCCTTTCGGGTGTCATTTACAAGGAGTCAGCAACGCAGGCTACCCACTGGACAAACCTGGACGTGGCCGTCTGCGGCAAGACGGGCACGGCGGAGCAGACGTCGGTTGGCGAGCCGGTAGGTTGGTTCATGGCCTTTGTACCAGCAGAAAACCCACAGTATGTTGTTGGTGCCAACGTTGACAGCGTCCTTTCCGGAGCCACCTCGGCAATGTATGTGGTTCGCGACATCATCGGCGCCATCTATGGGCAGCCAGATGACCAATCGCTCGATTCGTCGAACGTCGACCGATAGGGAGGAGGAAGGCTCATGGCCAACATGGCAAGGCGACAGGGGCTTCTCAACTCTGCGAGCAACCACCTCAACAAGGGCTCATCAAGGGCCTCTTCCTCTCGGTCGGGGCGCCTTGGCAAGAGCTTGGGCGGCCTGTACTTGTCCCAGCTCATACCCGCGCTCCTGCTCGTTGTCTATGGCGTGGTCGTCATCTGGTCTGCATCGCTCACCATACCCGAGGCAAACTTTCCCCGGCATCTTTTGGGCATTGCCATGGGACTTGTGGGCGCTGTCCTTGTTTGGCGCTACGACTACCGCAACCTTCAGGGGATGACGCGGACGCTGCTCATCATCGCGTGCATCCTCATGATCGCACCCAAGATTCCTGGCCTTAGCTACTCGGCGAAGGGCATCACGGGCTGGGTCAAGATTCCTGGAATAGGCATCACGTTCCAGCCATCTGAGCTTGCCAAGCTCGTGGTCATCTACCTCATGGCCGCGCTTGGTGCTCAGTACAACGGAAAGATCGAGTCGCTTCGCGACTACGTGCGCCTGTGTGCCATCCTTCTCATTCCATTCGGCCTTATTCTTCTTCAGCCGGACCTTGGCACCGGTCTTGTTCTTCTTGTCTTTGGCGCAACCATCATTATCTGTGCAGGAGCCAAGCGGAGCTGGGTGCTTGTGACCATTGCGCTCATTGTTGCCGGCGCCACGGCAATCATAGTGACGTCAATGCTCGATGGCTTCCCGCACCTTTTGAAGACGTATCAGCTTAACCGCCTCATCGTCTTTGTAGATCCATCTGTTGACCCAACAAACAACGGGTACAACCTCCAACAGGCAAAGATCGCCGTGGGCTCTGGCGGGCTTCTTGGCAAGGGGATTGGCGGTGCCACGCAGGCGGGCAACGGCTTTCTCCCCGAGGCGCAGACCGACTTCGTCTTTGCGCTTCTCGCCGAGGAGTTTGGGTTTGTGGGTGGCGTCGTCCTGCTGGGGCTCTTTGCGTGGATGATCCTCTCGACCATATTGCTTGCCATGCGTTGCGAGTCTATGTTTGGCAAGCTTGTGTGCGTGGGGTGCGCGGCCATGTGGACGTTCCAGGTGCTTGAGGAAGTTGGCATGTGCATGGGCATCATGCCTATCACGGGTATTCCGCTGCCCTTCATTAGCTATGGTGCCACGTCGATGATTGCGCAGCTCATGGCTGTGGGGATGGTACAGTCTGTATGGAGACACCGGCAGAAGTCCGCCTAGCGGCGGCCTGTCGTAAGGAGGATTATGTCGCGCAAGATTCCATGGGGAAAGATCCTCGAGGTTGCTGGAGCGGGCAAGGACGCCCGCGAGGGCGGCTCTCAAACGGTGCGCCTCTGGGTGCGCATTTCTTCCGATGCGCCTCGCGGACTTGTCCTCGCCGTCAAGGAGGCGCTTGTCGCCCGTGAGGCTTCCGGAATCGTAGACGTTAGGCCCGTTGACGCGCCGGCGCAGGATGACGTTGCACCTGACGCCGTCATCGTAGTCTGCGGTGGCCAGGTTGACGTTGAGGCCGCGCTTGCCCGCGATGCCGCCCGCCGTGGCGTGCCGGTAGCCCTTGTCGCCGAGTCGGCGGTTGAGGTTCCCGACGTTGAGCTCCCGGAGGAGGCGGCGCCGTTTCTTGAAGTTCTGGCCTGCGCCGATGCACTCGCGCTTGTCCCGCGTCTTGGCACCTGGCTTGTGGGAGCAACCGACAAGGGCCTGGCTCTTGCCGCTAACTTCCCCTTCTGCCGGCCGGCCGAGGTCGATGCCCTGGTGAGGCGTTGTGCAATGGAGAACGCCGCCGTTGGTGCCGTTACGCTCATTCCTGGCTCTGACATGGCCGTCATGACGGCAAACCAGGCAAAGCTCGCCCTCGACATCGCCGTTGCCTACGGGCGTGGTCTTGACCCCTCGCGTGCCCTCGAGCTTGCGGGCGTGGTGGGCGCCGGCTTTGGCTACCGAGCACTCGCCCGTGCTGTCTCTCGACTTGTCCCCGGGCTTGGATGGGCCTTCAAGGGTGCCATAGGCTATGCCGGAACCGTTGCGACGGCCCGTGCTCTCCAGGTTCGCTTTGACTTCGAGGACGGCTCGCTTCGCCCCCACGGCGAGGAGATCTCCCGCCAGGCCCCGGCCCGTCACCTCGAGCTCCCCAAAAAGGCTGGCGACCACGCTGGTAAGAAGAGGGATTCTCACCGCGTGCGTCCACCTCGCACAGCCGCTCCCTCGTATGTGGTTCTTTGCCCCGACGGTTCCGTGGGTAGGGGTGAGTAGCAGTGCGACTAGCCCGAGAGGACCTCTTTAGGCTCATTGAGCCGCTGCTTCCGCTTGTCGAGAAGCCCTCGCGCTACCTTGACCACGAGTGGGGTGCCGTCGAAGACCAGCCCGGTCCTTTCCACGCCTGCCTCATCTATCCAGATGCGTATGAGGTTGGCCAGCCTAACCTTGGCATTTCGATTCTCTACGATGCCCTTAACGCCGCCGAAGGCATCTCGTGCGAGCGCTGCTACCTTCCGTGGCATGACATGGCAGACCTCATGCGTGAGCGCCATGTGCCGCTCCTTGCGCTTGAGTCCGCCGCTCCCGTTGCCTCGTTCGACCTTGTGGGCTTTACCCTTGCCCATGAGCTTGTGGCCACGAACATCGTTGAGACGCTTGACCTTGCCGGCATCCCCGTTCGTGCGGCAGAGCGTGCCGAAGACGATGCGATTGTCATCGCCGGCGGTCCCTCCGTGTGGAACGCGGAGCCGCTTGCCCCCATGTTCGATGCCATTCTCCTTGGTGACGGCGAGGAAGCCATCGTCGAGATGGCTGCCTGCGTGCGTGACGCCCGCGCGGTCGGGGCATCTCGAGCGGACATCCTTCTCGCCCTCTCACGCATCCAAGGCGTCTACGTTCCGTCACTCTACGACGTGGTTGTTGATGACACCTCGACGCGCTGGGGCTATGCCGTGCCCAAGGCCGGTACCGGCGCGCCGGAGGTTGTGCTCAAGCGCTGCGTTGCAGACTTTGCGTCCACTCCGGCCTGCGCAGAGCATATTGTGCCCTACATGAGCATCGTCCAGGACCGCCTTGCCATCGAGGTGCTGCGTGGCTGCGCCCGGGGCTGCCGCTTCTGCCAGGCGGGCATGACGTACCGCCCTGTGCGTGAGCGTCCCATGGAGCAGGTTGTCAAGGCAAGCGAGCAGGGCCTTGCCGAGACGGGCTACGACGAGCTCTCTCTTACGTCCCTCTCGACCACAGACCACTCGCAGTGCGCTCCCATGCTCAACCAGCTGGACGAGCGCCTCTCTGGTCGTGGTATCCGCGTCTCAATTCCCTCTCAGCGCCTTGACTCTTTTGGCGTTGACATGGCAAATGCCGCTTCTGGCTCCAAGCGCGGCGGCCTCACCTTTGCGCCCGAGGCTGGCACCCAGCGCCTGCGTGACGTCATCAACAAGAACGTGACCGAGGAGGACCTCGAGCGCGCGGCGAGAAACGCCTTCGAGCACGGCTGGCGCCGCGTCAAGCTGTACTTCATGATGGGGCTTCCCACCGAGACCGACGATGACATCCTGGCGATTCCCGCTGCCACGCACCGCGTGCTCGAGATTGGCCGCGAGGTCGTTGGGCGTGGCAAGAAGAGCAAGGTGCAGGTCTCGGCATCAGTTGCCGTCTTTGTGCCCAAGGCGTATACGCCCTTCCAGTGGGCGGGTCAGCTCGAGGTAGGGGAGGTCGAGCGTCGTGCCTATCTGCTTCTGGGTGCCAATACCGACCGTGACGTGAAGATCTCCTATCATGACCCCAGGACCTCGCTCGTGGAGGGAGCTCTCTCCAAGATGGGACGCGCCGGCTTTGACCTGGTGCTTGCCGCCTGGCGCCGTGGCTGCCGTTTTGACGCGTGGACTAGCGAGTTTAACTACGACGCTTGGGAGGCCGCTGCGAAAGAGCTTGGCTACGACCTGCCCTCTATTGCCTCCGAGGGCTTCCCGCTTGACGCGAGGCTCCCGTGGGACCACACCTCGCCCGGCGTCTCCAAGGGCTTCCTCCAGCGAGAGTGGCGACGTGCCGCCCAAGGGGTCACCACGCCGGATTGCACGCGCGACTCCTGCGTGGGCTGTGGTGTGTGCCCCACGCTTGGTGTGGACAACGTGGTTTGGGGTGAGCGCGCATGATCAACACCGCCGCCATCACCAACAGCAAGCTCAACCAGTACCGGCTTCGCGTGCGCTACCGCAAGGACGGCAGGCTCGCGCACCTGGGGCACCTCGAGGTCATCAACACCATCAACCGCAGCGTGCGTCGCTCGCAGCTCCCCTTTGCGGTTGGCAACGGCTTCGCACGGCGCATGCGCCTGCAGTTCTCGCAGGCCCTCCCCGTGGGCGCTGCTTCGATGGGGGAGTACTTCGACCTCTTCCTCACAGAGGAGATGGACCCCAAGGCAGCGCTCGAACGGCTTGCCGCGTCGAGCCCAACGCTTTTGGCACCAATGGCAGCGGACTATGTCCCCTACGGCCTGCCCGCTCTCGAGGCGTGGCTTACTTTTTCCACCTGGAGCGTTAACGTGATCGACGAAACCAGCGTGGAGGCTCTCTCCCGGGGCATCGATTCGTTGCGCGCAAAGGGAAGCCTCACGTACCTACGCGGCGAGAAGGAAAAGCACGTGGACCTTGGGCGCACGCTTGTCTCTTGCGAGATGCGCCCCAGTGGCAACGGCTTTCTCCTCGACTGCCGCTCCACCGAGGAGGGCTCCCTCAGGCCGGCAATTCTCATCGCCGCTGCCGCTCGGGAGGAGGGACTTGCCATGCCGGCGCTTTCTGTGTGCAGGGTCGCCCAGTGGCACGAGGATGAAGATGGGAGTCTTGTGGAGCCAATGTAGCGGGTCTCACCTTAGGCTTCTAGCAGGCTAGACTTATCAAGGTTGTGCGGAAAAGCGTCAGGCCTCGGCCACCCGATTCAGTTTCCCTTGCGGCACCGCAGGTCAAGACGATTTTTCGTTGACGGTTTTCCGTGCGGCTAGTAAGATTACTTACTGTTGCACTCACGCCAGCAATGAAGGGTTACACACATGTACGCAATCGTAGCAACTGGTGGCAAGCAGTATAAGGTTGCCAAGGGCGACGTCCTCGACGTCGAGAAGCTCGACGCGCAGCCTGGCGATTCGGTCCAGCTCGACGTTCTCCTCCTGAACGACGGCGAGAAGACCATCGTTGACCCTGCCGCCCTCGAGGACAAGAAGGTCACCGCCGAGGTTGTCGACCAGCACAAGGGCGAGAAGGTCCTCGTCTTCAAGTTCAAGAAGCGTAAGCGCTACCACCGCACCAAGGGTCACCGCCAGAACCTCACCAAGCTGAGGATTTCCGAGCTCCCCACCGCGTAGCCTCACTCACTCCGTCCACTTCAGATAGGCAGGTAGCACTATGGCACACAAGAAAGGCCTCGGCTCGTCTCGCAACGGCCGCGACTCCCACGCGCAGCGTCTTGGCGTGAAGATTTACGGCGGTCAGGCCATCAAGACCGGCCAGATCATCGTTCGTCAGCGTGGCACTCACATCACCCCCGGCGAGAACGTTGGCCGCGGCAAGGATGACACCCTGTTCGCACTCGCTGACGGCGTCGTGCAGTTCAAGAAGGGCACGAAGCACGTCGTCAACGTCGTTACCGAGTAACGGCGTGCGTCATATGTTTTAGGTGGGCCCTGCTTCGGCGGGGCCCGTTTCATATCGCGCCATGCGCACGTCCCCTGTGAGTTGCCGTACCATCAGGGGCAACCAAGGAGGAAACCATGGTCACATTCACAGACCTGTCTCATATCAACGTCAAGGGTGGCGACGGCGGCGCGGGATGCATGTCGTTCCGCCGCGAGGCCTACGTCCCCAAGGGAGGCCCGGACGGTGGCGACGGCGGGCATGGCGGCGACGTTATTGTTGAGGCAGACCCGCAGCTCTCATCCCTTATCGACTACCGCTACAAGCACCACTTCAAGGCCGAGCGCGGCACCCACGGCCAGGGAAAGCGTATGCACGGCAAGGACGGCGCGGACCTCGTGCTTCGCGTTCCGTTGGGAACCGTGGTGCGCGAGCTAGACCCGGCAACGCAAAAGCCCGTCTACCAGATTGCCGACCTCACCCGCCCCGGCGAGCGCGTGGTTGTGGCCCCTGGAGGCATGGGCGGCCTTGGGAATACGCACTTTGTGACCTCCGTGCGCCGCGCGCCCGCATTTGCCGAGAAGGGCGAGCCGGCCCAGGAGCACTGGATTGAGCTCGAGATGAAGCTTATGGCCGACGCCGCTCTCGTGGGCATGCCGTCGGTGGGGAAGAGCTCCATCATCGCGCGAATCTCGGCAGCACGCCCCAAGATCGCCGAGTATCCCTTCACCACGCTCGTCCCCAACCTGGGCGTGGCTCGCGCTCGTGACAGTCGCTCCTTTGTCTGCGCCGACGTCCCTGGACTCATCGAGGGCGCCTCCGAGGGCAAAGGCCTGGGCCACGAGTTCCTGCGCCACATCGAGCGCACGGCACTCATCCTGCATGTGGTTGACGTAACAGGTGGCTTCGAGGGCAGAGATGCCGTCGAGGACTATCACACCATCAACGCAGAGCTTGCGGCCTATGCTTCCGAGCTTGCCGAGCGGCCCCAGATTGTGGTTGCCAACAAGTGCGACATGCCCGGTACCGAGGATGCCGTCAAGGCGCTCCGCGAGGTCGCAGAGGCAGACGGACACACGTTCCACGCCATCTCGGCAGTTACGGGCGAGGGCATCGACGCCCTGGTGAGCGACACGGCAGATGCCGTGGCCAAGCTCCGCGCCGAGGCGCCTGCGCCGACGGGCGAGGCGGACGAGGCATCCGCCCAGTGGGAGCGTCGCCGCCAGCAGCGCGACCGCACGATGTCGATCAAGCGGGAGGGCGCGCACGTGTGGCGCGTGAGCGGCGCGGCAATCGAGCGAATGGTCATCCAGACCGACTGGGACAACGACGAGGCTGTGGCGTACCTGCAGCACCGCTTTGACCGCGCGGGCCTGGACGACCGCCTTGAGAAGGCCGGCTGTGTTCCCGGAGACGAGGTGCGCATCCTCGAGCTTGCCTTTACCTACGAGGGCGAGCCTTCGGAGGATGATTACGCTGAGCTTGCTGAGGACGAGCCGGACGTGCGTGACGACGGGGGCGAGGAGTAATGGCGAAGGCACCTTTGCTCGTCGTTGCCAAGGTGGGGTCCTCCACGCTTGTGGACGAGAACGGCGCGCTTGACCGCGCCTTCATCCGCTCGCTCTGCGACCAGGTGGTCGAGCTTGCGCACGAGGGCACGCACGTTGTTCTCGTCTCGTCTGGTGCCGCCGCCGCTGGGCGCGACGAGCTTGGGCTTGCCGAGCGCCCCTCGGACATCATGACGCTCCAGGCGTGTGCAGCCGCAGGCCAGGCAAAGCTCACCGAGGCGTACGCTGACGTCCTTGCCGAGCGCGGCATCCCCTGCGGGCAGGTCCTGCTCACGCGCCGCGATGTCGTCGACCGCGAGGCGTACCTCAACGCGCGCAACACTCTGATGCGCCTCATCGAGCTTGGTGCCATGCCGGTGGTCAACGAGAACGACACCGTCTCGGTTGCGGAGTTCGCCTTTGGCGACAACGACATGCTCGGTGCCATTGTGGCGGGGCTTGTCTCGGCAGACCTCTATGTGATTCTCTCGGACGTGGATGGGCTCTACACGGCAAACCCGCAGACAGACCCCACCGCCAAGCTCATCGATCGCGTGAGCGAGGTAGACGGAAGGGTCTCTTCCATGGCGGGAGGAGCGGGTACCAGCTACGGTACGGGCGGCATGGCATCGAAGGTGCGGGCTGCCCGCGCCATGCTCGCCGCAGGCATTCCCACGGTTATCTGCCGGGGACGGCGCGAACGCGTGCTCGTGGACGCTGCCCATGGCGTGAGCGTTGGCACGCGCTTCGAGGCAAGCGCAAAGGATACCCCGCACGAGCTGGGGCGCAAACTCTGGATTGGCCTTGCTGAAGTTGTTCGCGGAACGCTCGTTGTAGATGACGGTGCGGCACGTGCCGTCACGGAGCGTGGCGCTTCGGTGCTTCCCGTTGGCGTGGTCGAGACCCGTGGCACCTATGCATCCGGAGACGTGGTAGATGTCCGTGACCTTTCCGGAACGCTCTTGGGAAGGGGGGCAGTTCGCTACTCCTCGGAGGACATGTCACGTGTGCGTGGTCTTAAGCTGGACGTAATCGCCCGCTTCCTGGGCGAGGATGCGGCACAGCCCGCCATACACCGTGATGAGTTGTTGGTCTTGTAGCTGGTTACGGGTTGTCACAAACTAACCGTGGGCTGCTAGGATAGGCGTACTTGACTGGTCTTCGAAGGGGGCTTCCAATGTCTGAGGCACGTACCAAGGCGGGGCTCGCTCGTGCGGCATCGCATGCGCTAGGGCAGGCCGCGGCAGCCAAGAGGTCTGCTGCTATACGGGCCGCCGCGCGGCTCATCCGCGAGCGGACTGACGCCATCGTGGCTGCCAACGGCCGCGACATGGAGCGTTCGCGCAAGGCCGGCATGCCTGGCCCCCTTCTCGACAGGCTCATGCTCGACGCCAAGCGGCTGGATGGCATTGCGTCCTCGCTTGAGGAGATCTCTCGACAGGAAGATCCCCTTGGCCGTGTGAGCTGGGGCCGCACCCTTGACTCCGGCGTGCGTGTTGAGCGCATCTCGGTACCCATGGGCGTTGTTGCGATGATCTACGAGGCAAGGCCCAATGTCACGGCCGATGCCTTTGGCCTCTGCGTACGGTCGGGCAATGCCTGCGTTCTCAAGGGCGGCTCAGCGGCACGTGAGTCATGCATGGCACTTGCCGCCTGCTGCAGGGACGCGCTTGTCGAGACTGACCTTCCTGCGGATGCCGTTCAGTATGTGGACGACGATGCCGAGCATACCCAGACCTCTGAGCTTGTGCACGCGACCGGCCTCATTGATGTGCTCATCCCGCGCGGCGGTGCCTCGCTCATCCGCTACTGCGTTGAGAACGCTACGGTTCCCGTTATCGAGACCGGTACTGGCAACTGCCACATCTACCTGCACCGCGATGCCAACGCCGAGAAGGCCGTGAACATTGTTGTCAACGCCAAGTGCTCGAGGCCCGGCGTCTGCAACGCCGCTGAGTCGCTTCTCGTTGATTCTTGCGCTGCCGAGAAGCTCCTTCCGCCCGTGCTTGTAGCCCTTCACGCGCATGGCGTGGAGCTTGTGGGAGACGAGCTTGCGCGCAAGGTTGCCGCCGGAGTGCAGGTACCCATGGGGGCGGCAACCGAGGACGACTGGGGCAGGGAGTATTTGGACCTCAAGATGAGCGTGAAGTGCGTCGAGGACGTGGCCCAGGCAATCGAGCACGTCAACCGTTATGGCACTGGCCACTCTGAGGCTATTGTGAGCGACTCTTACGCGGCGTGCGAGGCATTTCTCGCCGGTGTTGACGCTGCTGTGGTCTACGCCAACGCGTCGACCCGCTTCACTGATGGCGGCGTCTTTGGCCTGGGCGGCGAGATTGGCATCTCCACGCAGAAGCTGCATGCGCGTGGTCCCATGGGCGCCTCCGCCCTCACCACCACCAAGTATGTTGTGCGGGGGGATGGTCAGGTACGATGAGCGTGGATGTGGGCGCCCTCAGGGAGCGCGACCTGCCGGTGCTTGGCACCGATGACAGCCGGACCTACCGTTTGGGCATCATGGGCGGTACCTTCGACCCAATCCACAACGGTCACCTTGTTGCCGCCGAGCAGGCCTTCGACGACCTTGACCTAGACCTCGTGGTTTTCATGCCTGCGGGGCGCCCTGCCTTTAAGCAGGACCGCAATGTAAGCTCTGGCGAAGACCGCTATGCCATGACGCTTTTGGCCACGGCGGACAACCCGCATTTTGTTGCCTCTCGCTTCGAGGTAGATAGGGAGGGCGTTACCTATACGGCAGACACCCTCCGCCTTCTGAGGGAGCTGTATCCGGAAAACGTCGAGTTCTACTTCATCACGGGGGCCGATGCCATAACCGAGATCGTCAAGTGGCGCGACGCCCAAGACATCGCGCGCCTTGCCCATTTGGTTGCGGCGACGCGACCGGGCTACGACTTGGACCGCGCATGGGATGCCATTGATGCTTCCGGGCTCGCCTTTGACGTCACGTATCTCTCGGTGCCAGCGCTGGCCATATCATCGAGCCACCTCAGGGAGCGCATAAAGGCGGGACAAAGCCTGCGCTATCTCACGCCCGACCCGGTTACGGGATACCTCCACAAGCACGGCCTCTACGGCACCTCGACCAACCGATATGGACACACCTCCGAGGTGGTCGCGTGACGGGTTACAAGGGCGTCATTTGCCACGACGAGCCGGACTACAGCATCGAGCAGCGCGCGCTCATCGCGCGGCTGGAGGCGGACCTCCGGATGCAGCTTGCCCAGAAGCAGCACCGGCTCGCTCACTCGCTCTCGGTAGCGTCCTGTGCAGAGGGACTTGCCCTCCTCTACGGGGTGGACCCGTTTGAGGCGCGCTTGGCGGGAATCCTTCACGACTGGGAGAAAGCCCTCAGCGGCGAGAAGATCATTGCGCGTGCACGCGAGCTTGAGATTGACATGGGCGTTGACCTCGAGCTAGTCGCACCCTTGCTCCACGGAATCGTGGCCGCGCGCGAGCTCCCGTCGCGCTACCCCGAGGTTCCCCCTGAGGTGTGGCATGCCGTTGAGGTTCACACCACGGCCGCTTCCCAGATGAGCCCTCTCGACATGGTGCTCTTTGTGGCCGATGGCATAGAGCCGCTGCGACCTAAGACGCCTGGCATCGAGGAGTCGCGCTCGCTTGTGGGGGAGGCCACGCTTCCCGACCTGTTCTGGGAATCTTTTGTCGGCGGCATTATCTACGTGCTCAAAGGCTCCAGGTACCTCTGGCCGGGTACCATCGATACATACAACAAGCTGGCTGCGGCGCGCAAGGACTCCGCAGCACGATAGGGGAGAACATGGCAATCACACCGTATGAGATCGCTCGAGTAGCCAGTATGGCGGCAGACTCCAAGAAGGCCCAGGACATCGTCGTTCTCGACCTCACGGCCAAGACTGACGTCTGCGACTACTTCGTTATTTGCTCGGCAACCAGCAACCCTCAGACCGACGCCATCGTTGACGAGGTGCGCGAGAAGGTTCGCACCAACTGCGGCGTCACCGCTCTCTCGACCGAGGGACGCGAGGGCAGGAACTGGGTGCTCATCGACTTTGGCAGCGTTGTGGTGCACGTCTTCAAGCCCGAGACGCGCGATTTCTACCGCCTTGAGAAGCTCTGGGGTGATGCCCCGGAAGTCGACATGGGCCTTGAGGATAACCCTGCATAGCCCATCATTTCCTTAACGTTAACGCTTGGGTCCGCTGTGTGTTCGATGCCGGCGTCACCCCTTCTTGTTTGAACGTCCGTGCTATTATTCGAGAAACCGCAAGCGCGGTGATTGGCACGGAGCGCGGTTTTAACTTGAAGGGATGGGTATCATGAAGAGCATTTCCGAGCACACCTTCAGCCGTCGTCAGTTTTTCAAGCTTGGGGGTGGCAGCGCCATAGCGTTGGCCCTTGCCGGCTGCGCAAGCGGCGGGAACAATGCTAGCTCCGGTGCCAGCACGAGCACGGACTCTGGCTCTTCTTCTGATTCCGCCTCCATCAAGCCGGGCTTCATCACGCTGCACGATGAAAACTCCACGTATGACCTCAACTTCATCAACGCCGCCAAGGAGGCATGCAAGGAGCTGGGTATCAGCGAGGATACCTACATGATCAAGACCAACGTCCCCGAAGGTCAGGAGTGCTACAACGCCGCGGCCGAGCTTGCGGACGCCGGCTGCAACATCATCTTTGCCGACTCCTTTGGCCACGAGGACTACATGATCCAGGCCGCCAAGGAGTTCCCGGACATCCAGTTCTGTCACTCCACCGGCACCAAGGCCCACACCGAAGGCCTGGACAACTACCACAACGCCTTCGCGTCCATCTACGAGGGGCGCTACCTTGCTGGCGTTGCCGCCGGCATGAAGCTCAACGAGATGATCGACTCCGGCAAGATCACAGCCGACCAGGCGAAGATGGGCTACGTTGGCGCCTACACGTACGCCGAGGTCATCTCGGGCTACACCTCGTTCTACCTTGGTGCCAAGTCCGTCTGCCCCTCCGTCACCATGGAGGTCACCTTCACGGGCTCCTGGTACGACGAGACGGCAGAGAAGGAGGGCGCAACCAAGCTCATGAACGACGGTTGTGTTCTCATCTCCCAGCACGCTGACTCCATGGGTGCCCCTACGGCCTGCGAGAATGCGGGCGTGCCCGACGTCTCATACAACGGCAGCACCCAGGACGCCTGCCCCAACACCTACATCATCTCGTCCCGTATCAACTGGGTCCCGTACTACAAGTATGCAATCCAGGCCGTGATGGACGGCTCTGCCATCGACACCGATTGGACGGGCACCCTTTCCACCGGCTCGGTTGAGCTTGCGGACCTCAACACCTCCGTTGCCGCCAAGGGCACTCAGGACAAGCTCGATGAGGTCACCAAGGAGCTTGAGGCTGGGAGCCTCCACGTCTTTGACACCTCCACCTTTACCGTTCAGGGTGCCAAGCTCGACTCCTATAAGGCGGATGTTGACACCGATCCCGACTACACCCCCGACACCGAGGTTGTCTCTGACGGCTACTTCCACGAGTCCGAGTACCGTTCGGCACCGTATTTCGACGTTCAGATCGACGGCATCGAGCTTCTGGATACCGCGTTCTAATCGGTCGCGGTCACGTGTGGACGGCCTCCGAAGCCTCGGAGGCCGTCTTTCTCTGGTTTAGCTATTCCATTCCTTCGAGTGATGGGAAATCCCGTGGCAGATAGACAACCAGCCGTGCGGATGAGACACATCAGCAAGTCGTTCGGGCAGGTCAAGGCCAACAGCGATGTTGACCTTGACATCTATGGCGGAGAGATCCTAGCTCTGCTTGGCGAGAATGGCAGCGGTAAGACAACGCTCATGAACATGCTCTCTGGCATCTATTTTCCAGATGATGGCCAGATTGAGATACAGGGCAGCCCCGTGACGATTGCCTCGCCCAAGGATGCCTACGAGCATGGCATCGGCATGGTCCATCAGCACTTCAGGCTCGTGAATGTGTTCTCGGCTACCGAGAACATCGTGCTTGGTCTCGACGAGGGCAAGGGGCTCGACCTTAAGGCTGCGGCCGAGAAGATCAAAGGCATCTGCGATGCGTACGGTTTCGACGTTGACCCAGATCAGAAGGTCTACGAGATGAGCGTGTCTCAGAAACAGACGGTCGAGATCGTCAAGCTCATCTACCGTGGCGCCGACATCCTCATTCTCGACGAGCCAACCGCTGTGCTCACCCCCCAGGAGACCGAGAAGCTCTTTGTCGTTCTCCGCAACATGCGGAACGACGGCAAGGCAATTGTCATCATCACACACAAGCTTCACGAGGTGGAGGAGATCAGCGACCGCGTTGTGGTGCTGCGCAAGGGTGAGAACGTGGGCGAGATGGTCACTGCCCAGTCCACCACGCAGCAGATGACCAACATGATGGTCGGTCACCAGGTGACGCTCAACATCGAGCGCCCCAAGCCCGTCAATCCCACCGAGCGCATCCGCGTCAAGGGCCTCACGGTGAGGGACGACGAGGGAGTGCTCAAGCTCGATGACGTGTCCTTCTCGGCATTTGGCGGAGAGGTGCTGGGCATCGCGGGCGTCTCGAACAGCGGCCAGAAGGAGCTCCTCGAGGCTATCGCAGGCCTTCAAGGCGTCGAGTCTGGCACCATAGGGTACGTTGGCGATGACGGACAGGTCCAAGAGCTTACGGGCAAGGATCCCTATCAGATTGCCTCCATGGGCGTGGCGCTCTCGTTTGTGCCAGAGGACCGCCTGGGCATGGGGCTCGTAGGCAGCATGAGCATTACCGACAACATGCTGCTGCGGTCGTTCCGTGATGGCGGCTCCATCTTTACCCAGCGCAAGGCGCCAAAGGAGCTTGCCGAGAAGGTCGTTGACGAGCTTGAGGTAGACACCCCGGGCGTTGACACCCCCGTACGGCGCCTTTCAGGTGGAAACGTTCAGAAGGTCCTGGTGGGACGCGAGATCTCCTCGTCACCGAGCGTGCTGCTTTGCGCCTACGCCGTGCGCGGCCTTGACGTCAACTCCTCCTATCTCATCTATGACCTCATCAACAAGCAGAAGCAGTCTGGTGTGGCTGTGGTGTACGTAGGCGAGGACCTCGATGTTCTTCTCGAGCTGTGCGACAAGATCCTGGTCTTGTGTGGCGGCAAGTTAAGCGGCATCGTCGACGCGCGTTCCACCTCAAAGAACGAGGTTGGTCTCATGATGACCAAGCTCAAGGGGGGTGAGGCGGCATGATACATATCACCAAGCGCAAGGAGATGCCTCTGTCGCAGTCGATGACCATTCGGGGGCTCTCGATAGTGCTCTCATTGGTTGTGTGCGGCGTCATCACGACTATTCTTACTGGACTCAACCCCATCGACGTCTACGCGACCTTCTTCAACGGTGCCTTTGGCTCTGCGCGCAAGATCTGGATCCTTCTGCAGGAGATTGCCATCCTGCTGTGCGTCTCGCTTGCGCTCACGCCGGCGTTCAAGATGAAGTTCTGGAACCTGGGAGGCGAGGGCCAGGTTCTGGTTGGTGGTCTTGCCACGGCCGCCTGCATGATTCTCCTTGGAGACAAGATTCCCAACCCTCTGCTCATAGCGTGCATGGTTGTGTCTTCGATAGCCGCAGGCGCGGTTTGGGCGCTTATCCCCGCGCTCTTCAAGGCCAAGTGGAACACAAACGAGACGCTGTTCACGCTCATGATGAACTATGTGGCAACGCAGCTAGTTGCCTACTTCATCATCGTGTGGGAGGTGCCAAAGGGTTCGGGCAAGATCGGCATCATCAACCAGTCCACCGAGGCTGGCTGGCTCCCGCAGATTGGCAACTACAAGTACCTGCTCAACATCATCCTTGTGGCCATCATTACCGTTTTGATGTACGTCTACCTCAAGTACACCAAGCACGGATATGAGATATCAGTTGTGGGGGAGTCAACCAACACGGCTCGCTACGTTGGCATCGACGTTCCCAAAGTCATCATCCGCACGCTCATAGTTTCGGGTGCCATCTGTGGGTTCGCAGGGCTTCTGCTGGTGGGAGGCACCGACCATACTCTCACCACCACCATTGCTAACGGCCGCGGCTTCACGGGCGTCATGGTGGCATGGCTCGCCAAGTTCAACCCGTTCTCTATGATTGGCAGCTCGTTCCTGCTGGTCTTTATGGAGCGTGGTGCCAGCGAGATTTCCACCGCCTATGGGCTAAACCAGAGCTTTGCCGACATCCTCACCGGAATCATCCTGTTCTTCATCATTGGCAGCGAGTTCTTCATTACCTACAAGATCAACTTCACCAAGAAGACGGAGGAGGTTGAGAAGGCACATGTTTGATTTGGTCTCGTTCATTCCCCGAGCCATAGCCCAGAGCATTCCGCTTCTCTATGGCAGCACGGGCGAAATCATTACCGAGAAGTCGGGAAACCTCAACCTCGGCATTCCTGGCGTCATGTACGTGGGAGGTATCTGCGGCGTCATTGGGTCCTTCCTCTATGAGCAGAGCTTTGATGATCCCACACAGATGAACGCCGCTCTCGGTATCCTGATTCCCTTGCTTTGCTGCCTGCTCGGCTCGCTTTTGATGGGGCTTCTGTACTGCTTCCTCACGGTCACGCTGCGCGCCAACCAGAACGTCACCGGCCTCGCCATGACAACATTTGGTGTTGGCTTTGGCAACTTCTTTGGCGGCTCGCTCATCAAGCTTGCGGGTTCGGACGTTCCCTCCATCTCGTTGTCGACCACGTCTGGCCTGTTTAGGACAACGCTCCCCTTTGCAGAGTCCTTGGGCGACTTTGGGAGCATGTTCCTCTCGTTTGGCTTTCTTGCCTACGTGGCGATTGTGATTGCGCTGGTCTCGTCACACGTGCTCACGAAGACTCGCATTGGCCTTCAGCTGCGCGCGGTAGGCGAGGATCCTGCTACCGCCGACGCCGCAGGCATTGACATCACGCGCTACAAGTTCATGGCCACCTGCATCGGATGCATGATCGCGGGACTTGGCGGCCTCTACTACGTGATGGATTACGCAAACGGCGTATGGTCAAACGACGCCTTTGGCGATCGCGGGTGGCTTGCCATTGCGTTGGTCATTTTCACCATCTGGCGTCCCAACGTGAGCATCTTCGCCTCGATCCTCTTCGGTGGCCTGTACATCCTGTACCTCTTCATCCCCACGGGTACAGACCTAGCCGTAAAGGAACTCTACAAGATGCTCCCCTATGTGGTTACCATAGTTGTGCTCGTCATTACGAGCATGCGCAACAAGCGAGAGAACCAACCTCCGGAAAGTCTTGGATTGCCGTACTTCCGAGAAGATCGCTAGCGCTTGGATGAGACAAAGGGAGTTTCCCTTTGTCTCATCCGTCGTTCTTGCCCATGGGCGCGGTGCCCGTGGTGTGGTCGCGAAAGCGCAGGTCTCGCCCATAGCTCACCACGTCGTCGCCGAAGCGGTCACGCAGGGCGTCGGTGAGCTTCGAGAGGGCTGCCTGGTCACGGTGGGTGCCTTCCTCGTTGGCCGTCTCGTCGAAGAGCCCCAACTGCTGGCCTTGGCCGTCCGAGAAATCGGAGATTCCCACGCCCACAAGGCGTACCGGCGTTCCCTCGTGCCAGAGTCCTCCTAGGAGGTCCACAGCAACGGGACCAAAGACATGCTCGTCGTTGGTGGGCGAGGTGAGCTGTCGCTGGGCAGTGCGTGCGTGGAGGTCTGCGTAGCGGAGCTTGAGGGTGACGGTGCTCCCCGCAAGGCCTTTGCGGCGCAGTCTTCTCCCCGTCATTGCGGCTATGTGAAGCACCGCTGCGCGAACCTCGTCACTGGTTGTAAGGTCGTGGTCGAAGGTCCGCTCGTTCGAGACGGACTTGACCTCATCTGGTACGGCGCGCTCGGCCACGCGGCTCCTCTCGAGGCCAGCTGCGCGCTCCACAAGCCGGGGGCCCATCACTCCAAGGGACGTACGCAGCTCTTGGGCGTCCGCCCGCGCCAGGTCTCCAAGCGTGTGAATCCCCATGGCGGCAAGGCGCCTCTCTGTTGCTGGGCCAACGCCACTCATAGCGTCAGTGGGTAGGGGAGCCAGAAACGTACCTTCTGTTCCAGGGAATACCACGGTGAGCCCGCGTGGCTTGTCCCTCTCGGAGGCAATTTTGGCAACGGTCTTGTTCACGCCCAGGCCAATGGAGCAGCTCACCCCAAGGGTGGCAACGCGCTCCTGAACGCGGCGGCATATCTCGATGGGGTTCTCGCGCGAGAAGCGCCCGGGAGTCACGTCGAAGAAGGCCTCGTCGATGGAGACCTGCTCCACAAGCGGCGTCTCGGCGGAGAGGATGTCCATGACTGCGGCGCTTACCTCGCGGTAGCGGGTGAAGTTGCCATGGGTCCAGATGGCGTTGGGGCAGAGCCTCCTTGCCTGGGCAGAAGGCATTGCCGAGTGCACGCCATAGCGCCTTGCCTCGTACGATGCGGTTGAGACAACGCCGCGGTGGTCGGCAGAGCCGCCTACAATCACGGGCTTTCCGCGCCATTCGGGATGATCGAGCTGCTCGACCGATGCGAAGAAGGCATCAAGGTCAAGCAGGCCAATTGCCGGCCCGTCCCACTCGAGGATGTCATGTGTGCTCTTTGCCATGGCCCGATTATAGGGTGACGGTGAAGGTGGTGCCCTCCTCGGCGGTGCTTGTGGCCACAATGGTGCCACCGTGGGCGTCTATGATCCCCTTGCAGATGGCAAGCCCTAGCCCAAACCCGCCGGTCTCCTCGCGGCTGCGTGCCTTGTCAGAGCGGTAGAAGCGGTCGAAGATGTGCTCGAGGTCCTCGGGGTCCATGGGAGCGCTGGCATTATGCACCGTAAGCACCACGTGCTTGTCGGTCTTCTTGAGACGCACGTCAACGGCAGTGCCCTTGGTTGCGTATTTGGTTGCGTTGTCGATAAGGGTGCGTACCGCCCGCGCCATCTGCGTGCGGTCTGCCTGCAGGCGTATGTTGGGTTCGATTTTGCTCTCAATCGAGCACCCCCGCTCAAAGGCCACGCCATCAAACTCGATGGCGCATTCGTCAACAAGCTCCGAGAAGTCGATGTCCTCGAGGGCAAGAACCCGCTTGGCTCCGTCTGCCTGCGCCTCGTCTGTTCGTGCAAGCGTGAGCAGGTCCTCGACAAGCGCCTTCATGTGGCTTGCCTCGTCGTTGGTGCTTTCGACCCACGTACGAGTGTCTGGGGGGACGTTTGGGTCTTCGAGGAGTATCTGGGTGTTTGCAAGGATAACCGCCAAAGGCGTCTTGAGCTCGTGAGATGCATCAGAGACAAAACGGCGCTGTGAGTCCCAAGACTTCTGTATGGGCTTCATGATCCAGGCGGATATCACCCAGACAATTGCAAACAGTACGGCCATGGCCATCAGAACAATCACGACGTCCGTCATGGTCTGTCGGGCAAGCGAGGAGTCAACGGATTGCGTGTCAACGATCGAGATGCGCCAGCCGGTCTCGTTTTGGGCTCGCATCCAAGAGAGGTGCAAGTTCGCATCGTGGCCCGAGTCTTCGCTCGATGAGAGCACCTCGGCGATTATCTGCGTGAGGACGTCGGGATCGATGTAGTAGGAGCTCTTCGCAATTATGGTTCCGTCTGTTGAGACGTCCGCAGAGAGCGTGAGCCAGTTTGGCCCATGGGGCTCATCCCCATCGCCTTGGTCACCAAAGCGCGGCGTGAAGTCGATGTCCTCCTTGAGCCCATGGGTCAAGGCCGAATACACGATGCTGGACTGGTTCATGTAGCTGCTCACCAGCGTAGATCCAAGAGCAACCACAAGCACCAGTCCAACAAGAGCCATGGTGATGACGACGAACTCTCTGCGAAGCTTCTGCAGCATCCGGGGCACCTCCCCCAACAAGATCCAGCGGGTGCCCGCTAGTCCTCGAAAAGCTCCAGCCTGTAGCCGAGCATCCTGAGCGTGGTGATTTGTACCTTGGACCCAACATGTGCGAGCTTCTTGCGCAGGAACGAGATGTACGCTTCCACCGAGTTCTCGGAGGCCTCGGCGTCGGCGCCCCAGACTCTCGTGAGAAGGTCCTGCTTAGAGATCACGCGTGAGGATGCACTCATGAGCATGCGCATGAGCTCGAACTCCTTGCCGGAGAGGTGAATCTTCTTCTCGCCGCACGAGAGGTCGTGCGTGGTGAGGTCGAGGGTCAGGTCGGCAAACTTGATCTCGTCGATCATGACTTCGCCCTTGCGGCGGGTGATGGCGCGCAGGCGGGCGAGAAGCTCCTGGGCCTCGAAGGGCTTCGTCATGTAGTCATCAGCGCCAGAGTCAAGGCCCTCGACCTTGTCCTCGGTGGAGTTGAGCGCCGTAAGCATGAGCACGGGGGTCGAGATGTTGGCGTGGCGCAGCTCGTGGACCACGTCGTAGCCGTTCATGCCAGGAAGCATCACGTCGAGCACGATGGCATCATAGAGGCCGCTCTTTGCGCTCGTGAGGCCGGACGTGCCATCATAGACGGCCTCGGCGTTGTAGCCTGCGTCGGAGAGTATGCGGACAATGGCGTCGGCGAGGTTTCGCTCGTCTTCGACAACGAGAACGTTCATGAGAGTTCCTCCTTTAATTGCGTCTTCCCAGCACAATCGTACGTTGTGAGTCTTAAATCCCGCTTAAACGCAAAGATGATGCAGCGCATAACAGCACGGTTCACAAAATCTGCAACTTGCGCATATCCCGCGTGGGCGTAGAATGTCTAGTTGCTATGTGGCTATGCGGTGCAGCCATGACACTACACCAGGGCACCGCTCGTATGGAGGAGTTTTCATTGGCAGTTAAGATTCGTCTGGCCCGTCACGGTGCCAAGAAGCGTCCGTACTATCGCATCGTCGTCGCTGACAGCCGCATGCCTCGCGATGGCCGTTACATCGAGCAGGTGGGCCGTTACAACCCCCTGACCAACCCCAAGACCATCGAGATTGACCTCGAGAAGGTCGATGCCTGGATTTCAAAGGGTGCTCAGCCCACCAACTCCGTCTCTCACCTCATCGACGTTGTCCGCAACGGCCAGCCCGTCGTCGAGAAGAAGACCAAGATCTCCAAGAAGGCCGCTGCCAAGGCTGCCAAGGCGGCCGAGGAGGCTGCTGAGGCTGCTGCCGAGTAGGGGCTCCTCTATGGAAGACACTATTAACGACGAGGTCGACGAGGAGCAGGAGATGCCCTCCGACAAGGTGGCAGACCTTGTCGAGTACATCGTCTGTGGTCTTGTCGACGATGAGGGTGCCGTATCGCTTGACGTTACCGATAGCGACGAGGGCTCGCTCATTGAGGTCAGCTGCGCCGAGGCCGATGCCGGCCGCGTGATTGGCCGTAAGGGCCGCACCATTAAGGCCATTCGCACTCTCGCGCGCGCCCTTGGGCAGCGCGTGGGGACCTCTGTCGAGGTCGAGGTCGTAGGCTAGGCAACCTTGCGGGATCGCTACAGAGTCATAGCCCGTGTCGAGAAGTCACACGGAAGAACGGGGGAGGTCGTGACGGTTGCCGTTCACGGCCTTCCCCCTCTTGTTCGCGAGGGCCTCGAGGTCTTCGTGGTGCCTCCGCGTCTCAAGGGGCCAAGGTCCTTCATGGTCACGCATGTCACCGAGGGCGCTCGCGGGCAACTGGTCTCGCTCTCGGGCGTAACGGGTATCGACCAGGCAGACGGTCTTCGCGGCCGCTACCTTCTTGCCCGCGAGAAGGACCTGCCTGATGATGTGACGCTCCACGACGCTGAGGCGCTCTTTGGTCGCGAGGTTAGCGACGAGAGCCTCGGCTATCTCGGCACAATCGAGGAAGTTATGGTTGGTCCCGCCAATGACGTCTGGGTCGTCGAGGGCCCGTTTGGCGAGGTGCTCCTGCCCGTCGTTGAAGATGTGGTCACCGAAGTTCCAGATGATGGCCCCATTGCCGTACGCTTGCCCTCTGGGCTTATCGACGGGGGTGGGGACCAGTGATTGTCGAGACGCTCTCGGTATTCCCAGGCGTCTTTTCGTCTTACCTCGACGCATCGATTATGGGTCGTGCCCAGGCGAAGGGCATCTTCTCGTTCGAGGCGTACGACCTTCGTGACTGGACGCACGACCGGCACCGCACGGTTGACGACGCCCCCTTTGGGGGAGGGCAGGGCATGCTCATGAAGCCAGCCCCCATCTTCGAGGCTATCCGTGACATCTCCACACGCGGCGCGTGTGCCCCGCATGTGGTGTTCTTCTCGCCTTGCGGTCATCGCTTTGACGAGGGCGTGGCGGAGCGTCTTTCGCACGAGGAGCGCCTGCTCTTTGTCTGTGGGCGCTACGAGGGCATGGACGAGCGCGTCTATGATCTTGCAGACGACGTTCTCTCCCTGGGCGACTACGTCCTTACTGGCGGCGAGCTTCCCGCGCTCGTCGTCATAGATGCCGTGGTTCGTCTCCTTCCCGGTGCGCTTGGGGACGAGATGAGTGCGCGCGACGAGTCTTTCTCGGATGGCCTTCTGGAGTACGCGCAGTACACGCGGCCGGCGGACTATGATGGACAGCGTGTGCCTGAGGTACTTCTCTCCGGAGACCACGGAGCGGTTAACGAATGGCGTAGGAGAAGTGCCATCGAACGCACCGCTCTCTGGCGCCCCGATCTGCTTGACGGGGCACGTCTTTCTCCTGAGGAGTGGGAGTTTGCGCGCAAGGTGATGGGGCAGAGCCGCGAACGTGGGTCAGCCGGCAACGAGCATTCTGCGACGGGAGGCGAATAGCATGGCCAAGGGCAAGGCGGATAGGGAGAAGAAGGGCGGCATTCTCGACGTCGTTGTTACCATCCTCGTGGCACTTGGCGTCGCGCTGCTCCTTCGCACCTTTGTGGTGGGAGTCTATGAGGTCCCCTCGGGTTCCATGCTCGAGACCATTCAGGAGGGTGACCTGCTCCTAGGTGAGAAGGTCACCCTTAACTGGGAGTCCCCCAAGGCGGGCAACGTCGTGACGTTCGAGAGCCCGCGCGAGCCCGGCACCACGCTTGTGAAGCGCGTCATTGCCGTTGCTGGCCAGACCGTCGATCTGCGTGATGGCAACGTCTACGTGGATGGCGTCCAGCTAGACGAGTCCTCCTACACCCTGGGCAAACCCAGCTACTCGCTCTCGGACCAGGCTGGTTCGGCGGGGATTAGCTACCCGTACACCATCCCAGACGGTTACATTTGGGTCATGGGCGACAACCGCACCAACTCCCTCGACTCGCGCTACTTTGGGCCAGTGAGGGTGAGCTCGGTGACGTCGAAGATACTCTGCATCTATTGGCCGATTTCCGACGTAAAGGCCCTCTAGCGGCCGCGTTGGCGTCTCCTCCCGGAGGAAGGACGGAAATGAGCGAAAGTCCGCTTACGTTCCAAGACATGATTCTTGCCCTTGAGCACTACTGGGCCGACAAGGGCTGCACCGTGATGCAGCCGTACGACTCCGAGGTGGGTGCGGGTACGTTCCACACGGCCACCCTCCTGCGCTCGCTTGGCCCGGCGGCTTGGCGCACCTGCTATCCGCAGCCCTGCCGCCGTCCCGCTGACGGTCGCTATGGCGAGAACCCCAACCGCCTGCAGCACTACTACCAGTTCCAGGTGCTCCTCAAGCCCTCCCCTGTGGATTCCCAGGACCTCTACCTGGGCTCGCTTGCCGCCATTGGCCTAGACCCCGCCGAGCACGACGTCCGCTTCGTCGAGGACGACTGGGAGAGCCCCACGCTGGGCGCCTGGGGCCTTGGCTGGGAGGTGTGGATGGACGGCATGGAGGTCACGCAGTTCACCTACTTCCAGCAGGTCGGCGGCATCGAGGTAGACCCCGTCCCGGTCGAGATCACCTATGGCCTCGAGCGCATTGCCATGTACGCCCAGGGCGTGAACTCGGTCTACGACATTGTCTGGAGCTACCTGCCAGACGGCACCCCCATGACCTACGGGGATGTTTTCCTCGAGAACGAGCGCGAGTTCTCTGCGTACAACTTCGAGGTCGCCAACGTTGACCTCATGCGCGAGAAGTTCGACGAGTACGAGGCGGAGTGCCACTCCTGCCTTGACGCCCACCTGCCGCTTCCCGCCTATGACTGCGTGATGAAGTGCAGCCACGCGTTCAACCTGCTCGACTCCCGCGGCGCCATCTCCGCCACGGAGCGTGCCAACTACATCCTGCGCGTCCGCACCGTCGCCAAGGACTGCTGCGAGGCCTACCTCGCCGAGGTCGCTGGTAAGAAGGATGCCGCAACCACGAAGGGGGAGGTGGCCTAGATGGCCGAGACAAGGGACTTCCTGCTCGAGATTGGCTGCGAGGAGATGCCGTCCGCCCCGCTCAACCATGCGGTTGTGCAGCTTGGCGAGCTGGTGCGCAAGGGGCTGGACGATGCCGGCCTCGCGCACGGCAAGGTTGAGACCCATCAGTCGCCGAGAAGGCTCGTCGCCTACGTCCATGATGTGGCCCTCGCCACCGAGGAGCTCAACGAGGTCAAGCGTGGGCCGGCCGCCAGCATCGCCTTCGATGCTGATGGTGCCCCCACCAAGGCGGCCCAGGGCTTTGCCCGCAAGTTTGGCGTCGATGCCTCCCAGCTTGCGCGCCGCGTGGACTCTGACGGCCGAGAGTACGTCTTTGCCGAGAAGCACGTTGACGCTCGCCCCGCAACGCCGATCCTCTCCGCCCTCTCCGAGCAGGTCATCGGCTCCATCGAGTGGCCCAACTACAGGAGCCAGCGCTGGGGCTCCGAGCACCAGACCTTCGTGCGCCCCATCCGCTGGATTTGCGCCCTTCTCGGGTCTGACGTTGTGCCCGTGAGCTACGCCGACGTCACGAGCGCTGGCACCACGCGCGGGCACCGCGTGCTTGGCGCTGGCGACCACAAGGTTGAGAGCCCTGCCGCCTATGCCGACGTGCTGCGCGAGAACGGCGTGCTGCTCGAGGACGAGCGCCGTGCCGCAATCCTTGAGGGCATTCATCAGGTCGAGGCAGAGCGTCCCGGTTGCCGAGTGGACACCCCCAAGCGCACGCTTGACGAGGTCGTGAACCTCTGCGAGTGGCCCACGGTCCTGGTTGGCACCTTCGACGAGGAGTTCCTCAAGGTCCCGCACGAGATCATCTGCGAGTCCATGCTCTCCAACCAGCGCTACTTCCCCGTCTATGACGCCGAGGGCAACCTCACGCGCGAGTTCGTTGTGGTCTCCAACGCAGACCCCAAGGTCTCCGCAACTGTGGTCGATGGCAACGAGCGCGTCGTGCGTGCCCGTCTCGATGACGCCAAGTTCTTCTACGAGGAGGACCTGAAGGTCCCCATGGACGAGTTCGTTGAGCGCCTGGGCACCGTTGTCTTTCAGGAGAAGCTTGGCACCGTCCGCCAGAAGGTCACGCGGATGGAGGTGCTCGCCGAGGCCGTGGCGAAGGCGGCCGGCGCAGACGAGCGCACGTGCGAACTTGCCAGGCGTGCGGCTCACCTTGCGAAGGCAGACCTTGTGAGCCAGGCCGTGGTCGAATTCACCAACCAGCAGGGCGTCATGGGCGGCTACTACGCCAAGGCGGCGGGCGAGCCCCAAGAGGTCTGCGACGCCATCCGCGAGCACTACCGTCCGCGCTTTGCTGGCGACGAGCTTCCGTCCGGATTGGTTGGCAAGTGCGTGGCCATTGCCGACAAGCTCGACACCGTGTGTGGCATCTTCGCCATTGACGAGCCGCCCACTGGCTCCTCCGACCCGTTTGCCGTTCGCCGTGCGGCAATCGGTGTGATCGCCATGCTGCGTACGCTTCCCTCCGTCCACCTGCGCCCGCTCATTGACCTTGCTCTTGCGTCCTACGCCGAGCAGGGCATCGAGTTTGATGCCAAGGGCGTTGCCTCCTCGGTTGCCTCCTTCTTCCAGGGTCGCCTTGCGGCCATCGCCAAGGACGAGGGAATCGCTCCCGACGCCATCGAGGCCGTGGGCTCCGTGGGCGTCATCGACCCCGATGAGTTCGTCCGCCGTGCTTCCGCCCTTGACCGCGCTCGCTCCGAGAGCCCTGAGCTCTTCGAGGACCTTGCGACCGCCTACGCGCGCGCCGCTCACCTTGCCGATGCCTCGCTTGGTACGGACGTCGACGCAAGCATGTTGGGAGACGCGGAGAAGGCGCTTCTCGCTGCTTGCGAGGAGGGCGAGAAGGCCGTCTCCGCTGCTCTTGCCTCCGGTGACTTTGATGCCGCTTGCGAGGCTCTCGCTGGCCTTCGCGGGCCAATCGACCGCTTCTTCACCGATGTTCTCGTCATGGATCCGGACCCCTCGGTGAGGGACAACAGGTTGCGACTTCTTAACCGTTTCGCTGGCGTCTTTGGTGACGTCGCCGATATTGGTGTACTTTCGAAGCGAAAGTAGGGTAAGAGCGGTTACACTTGCAGCAACGTCCCCGCACTATTGCGTTACTTGGGAGGATTGACTATGAGGAAACTTGATCTGGACGACGACGTCTTCGGCCACGTTGTCCCTGCCATCTACGTGCTCTCCGACGCTCGCGGCGAGACCGCCAAGGCCGTTGTGGAGGCTGCTGCCGCTCAGTTTGGTGACGGCTCCGTCGAGATCATCCGCGTGTCCGGTGTTGAGAGCGTCGAGCAGGTCCGAGACTACTTCGACAAGAACTTTGACCCGGACAGGCCAAGCGCCGTTTTCCACACGTTTGCCAACGGCCAGCTCCGCCGCGAGATTCGCCGTGAGCTTGACAGGAGGGGCATTCCCTCTATCGACCTGCTTGGGCCTGCCGTCACGGTCATCTCCACGCTCACCGGCGAGGAGCCGAGCCATGCCATTGGCGCTACGTACTCCGAGCATCCGGTTAGCAACGAGTAGCTCATAGGTTCAATTTCCTTGTCCGTTCAGGGGGCCAGACTTACGTCTGGCCCCAATTTTGTTACGTTCGCCGGCGTATTTTTCCGTCTGCCGGTTACCGCTTGATTTTGGCATCTTCCAAAAATAGGTCTGTCTAGAATTGGGCGTTGCGGTGCCATGAACCTGGGACCGTGATGTGAGTGCGCGCCGCAAGGCGTGTCAGGTTGTTCGAACAGGGGAGTGAAATGTCTGAGAAGCACGTGTACCGCTTCGGAAAGGACGAGAACGGCAACAACGTGACCGAAGTTGCCGGCGCTACCGTTGACGAGGCGAAGTGGATCACCGGCGGCAAGGGCGCCAACCTGGCGGAGATGGCCAACATCGGCCTTCCCGTTCCTCCGGGATTCTCTATCACCTGCCAGACCTGCGTCGCTTACTCGTCCGCTGGTAACGTCTGGCCCGACGGCGTTCTTGACGAGATCGACGTCTACCGCAAGGACCTTGAGAAGCGCATGGGGAAGAAGCTTGGCGACAAGGACGACCCGCTGCTCGTCTCCGTCCGCTCCGGCGCCCCCTTCTCCATGCCCGGCATGATGGACACGGTCCTGAACCTCGGCCTCAACGATGACTCCGTCCAGGGCCTCATCAAGAAGACCGGCAACCCCCGCTTTGGCTACGACTCCTACCGCCGCTTTGTCCAGATGTTCTCGGACGTCGTTATGGGCGTCGATGGCCAGCTCTTCGAGGATGCCATCAACGCCAAGAAGGCAGAGCGCGGCGTGAAGCTCGACACCGAGCTTGACGCTGATGACCTCAAGGACCTCGTCGTCACGTTTAAGCAGATCTTCTCCGACAACGTTGACCCCGAGAAGTACCCCGAGGTCGTCGTTGATGGCAAGCCCGTGTTCCCGCACGATCCGTACCTCCAGCTGCGCCTTGCCGAGCAGGCGGTCTTCGGATCCTGGAACACCCCGCGCGCCATTCTCTACCGCAAGCAGAACAAGATCCCCGATGACCTGGGCACCGCCGTCAACGTCCAGTGCATGGTCTTCGGCAACATGGGTGACACCTCGGCCACCGGCGTCGCGTTCACGCGCAACCCCGCCGACGGCACCAACGAGCGTTACGGCGACTTCCTGGTCAACGCCCAGGGCGAGGACGTCGTGGCCGGCATCCGCAACACCCAGCCCATCGCCGATCTGCCCAAGACCCCGGGCCTTGAGGAGGCGGGCAAGGAGCTTTACCACGTCTTCGAGATCCTCGAGGACCACTACGCTGACATGATGGACCTCGAGTTCACCATCCAGGAGGGCAAGCTCTGGATGCTCCAGACCCGCGTGGGCAAGCGCACCGCTCTCTCCGCGCTCAAGGTTGCCATCCAGATGTACGAGGAGGGTCGCATCTCCAGGGAGACCGCCGTCATGCGCGTTGCCCCCGAGCAGCTCGACCAGCTCCTGCACCCGCAGTTCGACCCCAAGGCCAAGTACGAGGTCCTTGCCAAGGGCCTGAACGCCTCCCCCGGTGCTGCCACCGGTGCCGTGGTGTTCTCGTCCGCTGACGCCGAGGCCTTCAAGGAGGCCGGCAAGCCCTCCATCCTCGTGCGTTGGGAGACCACGCCCGACGACCTCAAGGGCATGGTTGCTGCTGAGGGCATCCTCACCTCTCACGGCGGCAAGACGTCCCACGCGGCCGTTATCGCTCGTGGCATGGGCGCCCCCTGCGTCTGCGGCGTCGAGGCGCTCCACATCGACGCTCCTAACAAGGAGTGCAAGGTTGCCGGCACCGACGTTGTCCTCCACGAGGGTGACATCATCTCCATCGACGGCACCACGGGTGACGTCATCCTGGGCGAGGTGCCCCTGGTTCGTCCGCAGCTCGGCGGCGACCTCGAGACCATCCTCGACTGGGCAGACGAGGTCCGCAAGGATCCCGCCCGCGGCCGCGTGATTGGCGTCCGCGCCAACGCCGACAACCCGGCCGACGCGCAGCTCTCCGCCGACAACGGCGCCGAGGGCATTGGCCTGGACCGCACCGAGCACATGTTCCTGGGCGAGCGCAAGCAGCTCATCCAGAACTTCATCCTCGCCGAGTCGGACGACGTCAAGCAGGAGTCCCTCAAGAAGCTGGGAGAGGCCCAGAAGGGTGACTTCCTTGGCATGTTCAAGGCCATGGACGGCAAGACCGTCATCGTGCGCCTGCTCGATCCCCCTCTGCACGAGTTCCTCGACAACCCGCGCGACCTTGAGGTCGAGATCACCAAGGAGGAGTGCGCCGGCAAGGACTGCACCGAGAAGCGCGCCCTGCTTGCCAAGCTCGACTCCTTCCAGGAGGCCAACCCCATGCTCGGTCTTCGTGGCTGCCGCCTGGGTATCGTCTACCCCGAGCTCAACGTCATGCAGGTCCGTGCCATCGCGGGGGCCGCTGCCGAGCTCAAGAAGGAGGGCTTCGACCCCAAGCCCGAGATCATGATCCCGCTCGTTGCCTTCGAGTCCGAGATCGAGCTCGTCCGCGCCGGCGTCGAGAAGACCCTGAAGGAGGTCGAGGAGGAGACGGGCGTCAAGCTCGAGATCCCCATCGGCACTATGATCGAGCTTCCTCGCGCTGCCATCACCGCCGACGAGATTGGCAAGCACGCCGACTTCTTCTCCTTCGGCACCAACGACCTCACCCAGACTTGCCTCGGGTTCTCCCGTGACGACGTCGAGTCCGCGTTCATGCCGCTCTACCTCGACAAGAAGATCGTCAAGCGCAACCCGTTCGCGACCGTCGACCCCGGCGTCGCCAAGCTCGTTCAGATGGGCGTCGAGGGTGGCCACAAGGCCAACCCGGACATCGTCTGCGGCGTCTGCGGCGAGACCGGTGGCGACCCCGAGTCCATCCAGGTCTACTATGACCTCGGTCTCGACTACGTGTCCTGCTCGCCGTACCGCGTGCCCATCGCCCGCCTTGCGGCCGCACAGGCAAAGATCAACTCCAACGGCGGTCCTGCTAAGGTCGCCTAGCATTCTGGCGTTGATGCACGTCTAGCTCACAAGGGGGGAGGGGCTTTGAGCCTCTCCCCCTGTTTTTAGACCCGGTCTTGTTGGAGGCGTCCATGAGGGTTCACGACAGAGGTGACCAGATTGCCCGCGAGGAAGAGTCCCTCTCTGCGCAGGCGGCAAAGAGCTCGCGGACAAGGGGTAGGGACATGCCCGAGGAGGAGGACTTCCTCAGGCCTTGCTACCAGCGCGACCGTGACCGCATCCTTCACTGCAAGAGCTTCAGGCGCCTTGCCAACAAGACCCAGGTCTTCCTTGCGCCCGAAGGCGACCACTACCGCACGCGGCTTACGCACACGCTTGAGGTGGCGCAGATTGCCCGCACCATTTCCCGTGCGCTTGGCTTGAACGAGGACCTGACTGAGGCAATTGCGCTTGGCCACGACCTTGGGCACACACCCTTTGGCCACTGCGGAGAGCGTGCCCTATCGCGTGCCATGGCACGCTACCGCGGAATCGACCCTGAGTCCGAGCAGGGACGATACCTATTTCGCCACAACAAGCAGAGTGTGAGGCTCGTGGAGTTCCTTGAGAAGGACGGTCGTGGTCTCAACCTCACCTGGGAGGTGCGTGACGGCATCTTCTGCCATACGGGCTCGCAGCGTGCTCAGACTCTTGAGGGCAGGGTCGTGGCTTGCGCGGACCGCATTGCCTATGTCTGCCATGACATCGATGATGCCGAGCGTGCGGGTCTTCTTACCGAGAATGACCTGCCCCAACGTCCGCGCGAACTTCTTGGCGATAGCTCTTCGGAGCGCATAGACGTTATGGTCCGGGACATCTGCGCGGGCAGCGCTGCGGCCGGGGACATCCGCATGTCCGATGACGTTTGGGGCGCCATGATGGAGCTTCGTTCGTTCCTCTTCGAGTCGCTGTACACCAAGGGAGACGCCAAGGAGGAGGAACCCAAGGCCACGCGTATGATCGAGCTTCTCTTCGACCACCTGGTGAACCACCTGGATGAGGTTCCGGAGGAGTATCTCAAGCATGACTCCGATCATCCGGACGTGCAGGTGGCCGATTACGTCTCTGGCATGACCGACCGCTATGCCGTTCGCGTCTTTGAGGACCTCATGGTGCCCCGATCTTGGAAGGGCGTAATGGCGCGTGGTCGCTGAGAGCTTGGGCTACTTGGTGCGCATCTCTGCTACGCTTTTGAAGTCTTGCTCAAAAGCAGGGAGGGGAGTATGGCTCCAAAGCATAGCCGAAAAACCGAGACAGGCACGGGACGGGGGCTTCTCGTCGCTGCCTGCATATTCGTGGTGCTTGCCGTTGGGGTGCTCGTGCTTGCCGTGACCGGTCGGCTTCGCCCGTTTGTGGAGCAAGTGGCTCCTGGCTTAGCGGGGAAGCCAGACGTCCAAACCCAACAGCAGGACGCAAGCTCAGACACAGCTACATCGCAGGTGCTGGAACCCAAGTCCTTCTCTGAATACAGCTGGGACGAGCTCACGCAGATTTCTGCCAAGATAGCCGCTGCTGACACGGACAATGAGGGCCTGGAGATTGCGCGCGAGTACAACCTGGCAGATGCCACAGGGGTGCCTGTCAACGAGATGCGTGAGGTGGTTCTCGACGACAATACCCTTGCCTATGCGCGTATCGTGGGGTTCAGGCATGACCAGCGCGCCGATGGCTCGGGCATTGCGGGCATGACGCTCATGGTGTCAATGCTCTCTGAGCAGCCCATGGAGGCCTCCAACACCAACGAGGGAGGCTGGGAGTCTTCCGCCCTGAGGTCGTGGCTGGCAGGTGACGGCATGGCTCTTCTTCCGGACGACCTTGCGACGCATATCGTGAGCGTTGCAAAGGCAACCAACAATGCGGGCATAACGGCGGATTCCGCTTCAGTGACCCAGACCTCTGATTCCCTGTGGGCGTTCTCTGCAGTTGAGGTCTGCGGGCAAATCTCATGGTTCGAGGACGAGTTTGCCTCCGAGATTTCCTATACGGCGGGCCTTGATGCCGTCCTCAATGCAGAGGGGACGCAGTACCCGTACTTTGCTTCCGAAGGCGTCACAGACGAAACGGGGGGCTCTGGGGGCGCGCTTGCCCTTTCGTACAGAGGGTCCGCTCGCTCGTGGTGGTATCGCTCCGCCTATCCCCTGAACTATGCTGACTCCAGCTCCAGCTCGTACTTCTTCAGGGTTAGCGAGACAGGATTTCCTTCCTCGGTCGGGCAGGCGGATTCGACGTCTGGTGTAGTTGCGGGATTCTGCATCTAGGGTATGCCTGTACGAGGTGCCGGGATTGATGCGCAAAGGTCGGACTCCCATCAAGTTATGTAGTTCTTGTCCGACAGGTCGTTGTGCTCTATAATTCTCGCTTGTGTGCAAGCCTATGTGTCGTTCGCACGTGCGTCGGCACCTCTAGTCTAGAGATGAGGAAGAACATGGATTACATTCGCGCCATCGAGCGTCAGCAGATTCGTGAGGACATCCCCACGGTCCTGGTTGGCGACAACGTCAAGGTCCACTATCGCATCATCGAGGGTGACCGCACCCGCGAGCAGGTCTTCCAGGGCGATGTCATCCGCATGAGCGGTGCCGGGTCCCGCGAGACCTTCACCGTCCGCAAGATCAGCTTTGGCGTTGGCGTGGAGCGCACCTTCCCCCTTCACAGCCCCAAGATTGCCAAGCTCGAGGTTGTGCGTCATGGTGACGTGCGTCGTGCCAAGCTTTACTACCTCCGCGATCGAGTTGGCAAGGCTGCTCGCATTCCTGAGAAGCGCTAGGTTTTACGATCGTTCTGTATGGAGGGGCTGCCCAATGCGGGTGGCCCCTCTTCGCTATGAAGGCATAGTGCGTCCTACTCCTGGATTGGCTGGGCGCTCGTTGAGAGGGGTCCCATGGCAAGGTCTTCGGCGACGGCACATGAGGTGGCGGCGTTGTTTGCCTGTGCGGACGAGGACGAGTTTGACCGCCTTGACCAGCGATATGCCGATGACCCTCGCAAGCAGGTGCAGCACGCTCGTGAGGTTGCCCAGAGGCGTCTTGCCCGCGAGCGGAGAGAGCGCGAGCGCGTGCTGGGAATGTATGCAAAGGCTCGTGAGCTCGGCGGGCCGGGTCTCGTGCTTGGCGTGGACGAGGTGGGGCGTGGCGCGCTGGCGGGGCCTCTCACTGTGGCTGCGGTGGCGCTCCCTGACGATCCAATCGTCTGGGGCATAAACGACTCCAAGCAGCTTACGCCTGCCCAGCGTGAGGTGCTTGCCGCGCGTATTGCAGACGTTGCCCTTGCCATTGGCATCGCGCACATAGAGCCGGAATCAATCGATGCCGTTGGCATGGCAGTTGCTCTTCGAATGGCCATGAAGCGCGCGATTGAGGATGCTGGCGTTGATGCCGATGCCGTACTCATTGACGGCAACCCCGTACACGTGAGCCCCAAGGAGGTTACGCTCGTTAAAGGAGACGCTCGCGTCTCGTGTATTGCGGCTGCCTCCATTGTGGCCAAGGTGACAAGAGACGCCCTGATGGTCTCGCTCGCAGAGGAGTATCCCGGATACCATCTTGCCGAGTGCAAGGGCTATGGGTCTCCCGAGCACATTGCTGCCATACGCGCGCATGGCCTTACTCCCATACATCGCGTTTCGTTCTGTGGGAACTTCCTCGAGACGCCTCCGCTTTTCTAGGATTTCTCAGCACAAATCTCTCTAGAAAAAATCTCACTCCGCACTTTGGTTTTGAAGGATTTCCCTAGGCTGGCGAATTCGATGGTAGCAAGCTGGTCTTCTCTCATGAGGCATCGTTGAACCGTCGGCTGCATGCCAGGTCGATGTCCGCGCATCGTCAGATACTTGCAAGCTCTCGCTGTCATCATCGCTCTCCCGTTTGGTTGCGAGAAGGGAGTCGATGATGCGAGACACCACGTTTGGCGCACAGGGCATGCCTGGTTGGAGTAGGGAAAGTGGCCCCATCCACAGCGAGTATTGCTATGGACACATTGCCTGGGATCCCGATGAAGATGGCTTTGGCTATAGCGGTCAGAGCGAATCCAGGTATTTTGAGTTTGACGGGGCTGACGATCCTAGCATTGGGCTCGACCTTCCTAGAAAACCCCTGGAGGAGTACACCACCAAGGAACTTGGAGTCAAGGGGGAGAGAATAGCTGCGAGCTACCTGGCATCCCACGGCTTCCGCATTCTCGAGATGAACTGGAGATGCAAGGCTGGTGAGGCGGATATTGTCGCCACGATGGATGAGCCGGACGAAGACCTTCGGCGCAGCGTAGTGCTCGTTGAGGTAAAGACCAGGCTGGCACTGGGCGACGAGGCAGACTACATGCCGGAGATTGCCGTGGACCCCAAGAAGAGAAACAAGTACAGGTTGCTGGGCCTGCTCTATTTGGTCGATCACACCGATGTTGACTCGGTTCGATTTGACGTGGTCGCCGTTAACATCACCCGTGACGAGCACGCCGAACTTCGCCATCTTGTCTGTGCTTTTAGTTGGGATGACTGATGGGAAGCCCAGACGTTCGCATTCCCACGGCAACGCTCAGGGGCGTGGAGGCGGTCCCCGTAACCGTCGAGGTGAGCGTTTCTGGGGGAATCCCGGGGCTCTCCATCGTGGGCATGCCAGACACCTCGGTTCTTGAGGCTAGGTCTAGAGTGCGTTGTGCGCTCAAGGCATGCGGATACAAGATTCCAAGACTCCATGTAACGGTGAACCTTGCGCCGGCCGAGATTCGCAAGACGGGGACCGCGTTTGATCTCCCAATTGCAGTCGCCGTGCTTGCCGTTACGGGCCAGATTCCACTTGATGGTCTCTCTAAGCTGCTCTTTGTTGGGGAGCTTGCGCTCGATGGGAGCGTTTGTCCTCCCAGAGGGGCGGTGGCATATGCTGCGCTTGCCGAGCGAGAAGGGTTCTCCCTTGCCTGCTCTGAGCAGACGAGGCTGCCTCTCGCGCTTTCAACGGGTGCCTACGGCATCTCGGAAATCTCGCGTCTGAAGGCTGGCGTTGGGGAGCTGCCCCTTCTGGGAACCCGGTTGGGTGCCAATGACCTTGATGTAGGCGATGGGGCCACCGGCTTAGACTTCTCCGATGTGGTTGACCAGGACATCCCCAAGCGAGCCATGGTCATAGCTGCAGCGGGGCGGCACGGGATGCTCATGGTGGGGCCACCGGGTTCGGGGAAGACCATGCTCGCCCGTAGGATGCCCACGATACTCCCGCCTCTATCAGATGCCGAGCGCTCCGAGGCCATGCTCATCCACTCGGTGGCTGGCCAATCCATTGCCACCCTCGAGCGAGGGGAGCGCCCCTTCCGTGCGCCGCATCACTCCATCTCGATGGGTGGTCTTGTCGGAGGAGGCAGGCCCGTTATGCCTGGAGAGGTTTCACTGGCCCATGGCGGGGTTCTCTTTCTGGATGAGCTCCCCGAGTTTGCCACCAACGTTCTTCAGTCACTGCGGCAGCCTCTTGAGGACCATGAGGTCCGGATTGTCCGGGTGGATGGCGTCTATGTCTTTCCTTGCGACTTTCAACTGATTGCCGCGGCCAATCCCTGCCCCTGCGGGCACCTTGGTGACGAAAAACACGAATGCACGTGCTCGCCAGCACGCATTGCCGCTTATCAGGGGCGAATCGGTGGACCACTCATGGACCGCATCGATGTGGTAGTCGACGTCCATAGGCCTGCCTCAACTGACGTGATTAGGGGGTCTCAGGGGGTTGGTTCCGCCGAGATGCTCGATCAGGTCATGGCAGCTCGGGAGTTTGCCTCCTGGCGTGAGGCCAGGGAGGAGGCTCACTATGGCACGTCGACCCAAGGCATTGCGCGGCTTGGTTTTGAACCGGATGCAAGCACCTTCTTTATCGACTCAGCCGAGAGGCTGGCGCTCGGTGGCAGAGGCATCGCCCGCGTGGGACGGGTGGCAAGAACCATCGCGGACATGGACGGTCACGAGCTTGTATCTCGCGACGATGTGGGCGAAGCCCTGCAATACCGTTCTAGGAGGCAGCTATGAGCGCTGACGGCATGCGCAAGACAAACTGTTGGGAAATGAGTGCCGAGGACGAAGGGTTTCCGGCCTCGCTTCTAGATCTTGATCCTGTCCCTGCAACGCTCTATGGAAGAGGAGACCCAGAGGTCCTCGGTGGTCCTTGCCTTTCTGTCATTGGCGCGAGGAGGGCTACTCCCTATGGGATAGCCGTTGCCGAGATGGCGGGTAGGGTTGCCGCCGAATGTGGCATTACCGTGGTCTCGGGCGGGGCGATGGGGTGTGACTGCGCCGCAGGGAGGGCTGCGCTGGAGGCCGGAGGCAAGACGGTTGTGGTTTCGGGCTGTGGTGCAGACATGGTCTACCCAGCGAGCTCTGCAGACGTCTACGCCGGTGCTGTGGCGACGGGTGGTGCCGTAGTGTCGCTCGAGCGTTGGGGGTCTCCGCCAAAGCGCTATGCCTTCCCAAAACGCAATGCCATCATTGCCGCGCTCTCGAACTGCCTCTTTGTCACTGAAGCCGGGATGCGCTCGGGTACCATGAGTACGGCAGACGTGGCGCTGGAACTTGGTCGCAAGGTCTACGGTATACCGGGGTCGATTTTCTCGCCGCTCTCAGCGGGGACGAACTGGCTCATCTCCGAAGGTGCGCGAGTCATCTGCGACGAGGCTTCGCTCGAAGCGGCCATATCCCTAGACTATGGTCGCCTTCGCTTCACCGATGCCCCGGGGAGACGCGAGGACCTTGGTCGGGTGCTCTCGGCGCTCGTCGCGTCGCCGTCTAGGGCAGATGACCTTGCATCGCGTTTGGGTGAGAGTGTCATTACCGTCCTGAGCGCACTTTCAGACTATGAGGCCGCCGGCGTGGTAACCAAGCTTCCAGATGGGCGGTACGCGCCCACGAGCGCGTTTTATTTGTCGCACAATGGTCTGGCTGGGGCCAAGGCGTCCCCGGCCGGAGCGAAGGAGGAGCATGGAGCAGACAGTTGACGTGGTTGGAGCGGGCCTTGCGGGAAGCGAGTGCGCACTACAGCTTGCCGACAGGGGCGTGAGGGTTCGGCTCCACGAGCAGCGGCCCGTGCACATGTCACCCGCGCACCATACCGACCGCTTTGCGGAGCTCGTGTGCTCAAACTCCCTGAAGTCCACCAAGCCGGAGACCGCAGCTGGCGTCCTCAAGTGGGAGCTCGGCGCCATGGGGTGCCGCCTTCTGCCTCTTGCCCAAGAGTGCTCCGTGCCCGCGGGGGGCGCCCTGGCGGTCGATCGCGAGAGGTTCTCGGATGCCGTGACCAATGCCGTCATGTCACACCCGTTCATCGAGGTCGTGAGGGAGGAGGTCACGCGGATTCCCGAGGGATCATCGGTCATTGCCGCCGGCCCGCTCTGCTCCGACGCGCTCTTCGAGGCAATCTCGCAGGCCGTGGGGGAGGGGTCGATGTCTTTCTTCGATGCCGCCGCCCCCATTGTCTCTTCCGAAAGTATCGACCGCTCCGTTGCGTTCTCGCAGTCTCGCTACGAGGAGGGCGGCGCCGGCGACTATCTCAACTGCCCCATGGAGCGAGACGAGTACGACGCCTTCATGGATGCGCTGCTCTCTGCCGACCGCGTCATCTCTCGCGACTTCGAGCAGAAAGACCTCTTCTGCGCGTGCCAGCCCATAGAGGAGGTTGCGCGCACGGGGCATGACTCTATCCGTTTTGGCGCGCTCAAACCCGTGGGCCTTACCGACCCAAGGACTGGCCGTCGTCCCTGGGCTGCGGTGCAGCTCCGAGCCGAGAACGCCCAACGCACCGCCTACAACCTTGTGGGATTCCAGACCAACCTCACCTGGCCCGAGCAAAGGCGCGTCTTTAGGATGATTCCGGGTCTCGCCCAGGCGGAGTTTCTCCGCTATGGCGTCATGCACCGCAACTCGTTTGTTGACTCGCCGCACGCCCTCGACGCAACCTTTGCCATTCCCGGCTCCCATACGCGGCTTGCGGGGCAGATAACGGGGACGGAGGGTTATGTCGAGGCCATAGCGTCGGGCCTTCTCGCTGCGCTCAACACGTACGCGGAGCTCTCTGGGCTGCCCTATCCGGCGCTACCCCAGACTGGCGCCTTGGGTTCGCTCGTTGCGTATGCCACAAATCCGGCAACCGTGGGATACCAGCCCATGCACGTGAACTTTGGGCTGGTGCCGCCGCTGGAAGACGCGCCAAGGCGGAAGGACGATCGTCGTCGTCGCATGGCTGAGCGCGCACGCACCGACATGGCGGCGTTTGTGGAGGAGAGACGGGACCTCTTTCCCGGGGCTGGGCAGGGTATCGCATCATGAGCCCTCGGCGTAACGGCGAGAATGCCGAGAAGATTACGGCAGAGCCTAGTCCCCTTGGGTCAAGCGTATTGCCAGGCGAGCGCCAGGCCTTCCTCGCATACCTTAGGCAGGTCCGTGGCCTCTCCGAGAACACCGTGAAGGCGTATCGGGCAGACTTGGCGTCCTTTGCCTCGTGGGCAGAGCGCTCTCGCGTGGAACCCCTCCATGCGACCCACCGAGACCTTCGCGGGTTTCTTGCCGACCTCAATCGCGCGGGCTACACGGTCCGTACGGTTGACAGGCGCCTCTCGGCCGTTCGCGACTTCTATGGGTGGATGCTCCGAGAGGGAATCTGCTCGGTGGACCCTGCGGCCGCGCTCGCCACGCCCAAAGGGGCCCGACGCCTCCCCAAGACCATGTCCGACGAGGACGTACGGAAGCTCCTTGCCACCTGCGACACGGACGATTCCACGGGAGTGAGGGACCGAGCGTTCTTGGAGCTGCTCTACGCCTCCGGTGCCCGCATCTCCGAGGTTTCGCGCCTCGACGTTGGGTCGGTGGACTTTGGTAGGTGCCAGGTTACGCTCTTTGGCAAGGGCTCTAAAGAGCGAATCGTTCCCCTCTACGAGGTGGCGCTCGACTGGATGAGGCGCTATCTCGACGAGGCGCGCCCCTTGCTGGCCTCCGCCGCCAAGGGGGAGAAGGCAGCGCGCCCAGATGGCGCTCTCTTCCTCTCCACCCGAGGTAGGCGCATGAGTGCCGATGCCCTGCGAACCGTTTTCGAGACCCACGTGCGCTTCGCGCGGCTTGACCCAACGCTCACGCCCCACGCCATGCGGCACACCTATGCCACCGAGCTCGTCTCAGGCGGTGCCGACCTTCGAAGCGTTCAGGAGCTTCTGGGCCACGAGAGCCTCTCAACCACGCAGATCTACACGCACCTCTCGGTGGAGAAGCTCAAAGACGCGGCGCGGCAGGCACACCCAAGGGCGCAGTAAGGAGACGAGACGCGCCAAAATCAAGGTGAAACGGTGAACGCGAGCAGGTCTTACGCACTGCTTGCCTATACCGCCTTTTACCTGCTATACTCCTCAATCGCTGTGCAGATGCTCAGCATGTCGCTACCAAGCGGCAACATCACACACGCACGACGACTCGAAAGCCGTGGTGCCCCAGGCTCTAAGCCAGGCCAGGGGTGGTTTTTCGGGGATGACATCGTGCGGAGGACCAACCAATGGAGGTCAGACATGGCTGCTAAGGTTACTATCCAGACCCTTCTCGACGCAGGCTGCCACTACGGTCACCAGACCCGTCGCTGGAACCCCAAGATGAAGCCCTACATCTTCGGCGAGCGCAACGGCATCTACATCCTCGACCTCAAGCAGACCCTGATTGACGCCGACAAGGCCTACACGTTCCTGCGCGAGACCGCTGCCAAGGGTGGAAAGGTTCTCTTCGTCGGCACCAAGAAGCAGGCCCAGGAGCCCATCCAGACCCAGGCAGAGCGCGCCAACATGCCCTTCATCAACCAGCGCTGGCTCGGTGGCATGCTCACGAACTTCGTCACCATGCGCTCCCGCATCGCCCGCATGGAGGAGCTCGAGGCCATGGTCGAGGACGGCCGCATGAATGCGCTGCCCAAGAAGGAGCAGGCCCTGCTCACCAAGGAGCTCGACAAGCTTCAGAAGAACCTCGGCGGCGTCCGTGACATGACCACGCTCCCGCAGGCCATCTTCGTCGTCGACACCAAGCGCGAGGAGATTGCCGTCCGCGAGGCCAACCGTCTTCACATCCCCGTCGTCGGCCTGCTCGACACCAACTCCGACCCCGACGTCATCGACTACGGCGTGCCTGCCAACGACGATGCCATCCGCTCCGTCTCCCTCATGTGCGAGCTTGCGGCCGACGCCGTCCTCGCTGGCACTGGCGAGACCCAGGTGACCGCCGAGGAGATGCAGACCGGCGAGGCTTCTGCCCCCGTCGCGACCGAGGAGGCCGCCGCTCCTGCCGCCGAGGCTCCCGCGGCTGAGTAGCCCTCGTTTTCTCTCACACCAACCAACCCCTTTAGGAGGTTCACATGGCACAGATCACCGCTGCCCTCGTCAAGCAGCTCCGCGAGATGACCGACTCCCCGATGATGGAGTGCAAGAAGGCCCTCGTCGAGGCTGACGGCGACCTCGACAAGGCCGTCGACGTTCTTCGCAAGATGGGCCTCGCCAAGGCCGTCAAGCGTGCTGGCCGCGAGACCAACGAGGGCACCATCGCCGTTTACGTCTCCGATGACGCCAAGGTTGCCGCCATGGTCGAGCTCACCTGCGAGACCGACTTCGTGGGCACCAATGGCAAGTTCAAGGACTTTGCGCACTCCGTGGCCGAGGTCGTCGCCAAGAACGACCCCGCTGACGTCGACGCCCTCAAGGCCTGCGCCATGGGCGAGGGCACCGTCGAGTCCGAGCTCACCGAGATGATTCACGTCATCGGCGAGAACATGAAGATCAACCGCTTCGCCCGTCTCACCGCTGAGAACGGCGCCATCGGCTGCTACATCCACCACGATGGCAAGCATGCCGACATGGTGAGCTTCTCCTTCTCGAAGTCTGAGACCGCAGAGGCTGCTGAGTTCAAGACCTTCGCGCACGATGTTGCCATGCAGGTTGTCGCCAGCAACCCCGTCTCCGCCGTGCGCGAGGATGTCCCCCAGGACGTCATCGACCACGAGATGGGCATCTACAAGGCGCAGGCTGCCGAGTCTGGCAAGCCCGAGGCCATCCAGGAGAAGATTGCCCTCGGCAAGCTTGAGAAGTTCTACAAGGAGAACGTCCTCACCGAGCAGGTGTTTGTGAAGGACTCCAACGAGACCATCTCCTCCCTTGCGAAGAAGGTCTCCAAGTCCCTCGGCGACGACATCAAGGTTGTTACCTTCGTGCGCTTCAACTTCGGCGAGTAGCCTGCGCGGTCTCATAAGAAGTCGTCTTTATTGCCCCGGCTGGCACACCGCCCGCCGGGGCTTTTCCTTGTGTTGCGCCCAGATTTTGGCCCTTGACGTGTCCTCCGTATGCAGAGACCTTACACTCGCCGAGGATGCGGGGGCGCCTCCTCGGCGCTCTGATAGAATCGGTGGGGTTACGGCTGTGCCATATGACGGCCGCGACGTCCCGACGAATGGAGGATGGCTTGTCGACCTACAAGTACCAGCGCGTTCTTCTTAAGCTTTCTGGCGAAGCCCTCATGGGCGACCAGGCCTTTGGCATTGATCCCAAGGTACCGCAGAGACTTGCCGAGGAGATCAAGCCCGTGTGGGAGGACGGAGTGCAGGTTGCCGTTGTCGTGGGTGGTGGCAACATCTTCCGTGGCATCCAGGGTGCCGCCGCTGGCATGGACCGCGCTCAGGGCGACAACATGGGCATGCTCGCAACGGTTATTAACGCCCTTTCGCTCCAGGATTGCTTCGAGCGTAACGGCATGGATTGCCGCGTCATGAGCGCCATCGAGATGCATCAAGTGTGCGAGACTTACATCCGTCGCCGTGCAATCAGGCACCTCGAGAAGGGGCGTATCGTCATCTTTGCTGCCGGTACGGGTAACCCCTACTTCACTACGGACACCGCAGCCGCCCTGCGCGCTTGCGAGATTGGCGCCGAGGTGCTCATGAAGGCGACCAAGGTCGACGGCATCTACGATGCCGACCCCGTCACTCACCCCGAGGCTACCAAGTTCGATACCATCACCTACAAGGAGGTCCTCGCTCGCGACCTCAAGGTCATGGATGCAACCGCCACTGCGCTCTGCCACGACAACAAGATGCCCATCATGGTCTTCGACATGGGGCAGAACGGCGTCTTTATGAGCGCGCTCGCGGGTGAGAACGTGGGTACCACCGTCATTGAGGAGGACCAAGCATGAGCCAGTACACCGACAAGGCAAAGAAGCACATGGACAAGTGCCTGGAGGCCCTCCAGGCGAACTTCTCACGCGTTCGCACTGGCCGTGCGAACCCCCACATCCTTGATCCCATCAAGGTTGACTACTATGGGCAGCCAACTCCTATCACGCAGCTTGCCGGCGTGAAGGTCCCCGAGGCATCCATGATGGTCATCGAGCCGTGGGACAAGAGCGCCCTCAAGAGCATCGAGAAGGCCATTGAGGCCTCTGACTTAGGCATCACGCCTTCCAACGACGGCGTCACCATCCGTCTGCCGTTCCCCAAGCCCACCGAGGAGCGCCGCCGCGAGCTTGCTCGCGAGTGCAAGGACATAGCCGAGGAGGCGCGCGTCTCCATTCGCAATGTCCGTCGCGACACCAACAACAAGCTCGATCGCGACGAGGAGCTCTCGGAGGATGAGGTCTCCCGCGAGAAGAAGGCCGTCCAGAAGCTCACGGATGACTACGTCAAGCGCGTCGACGCCATGCTCAAGGAGAAGACCGCCGAAGTCATGGAGATCTAGGTGGATATAGACGAGAAGAAGCTCGGGGAATACTACGCCAATCCCCCCGAGGACATAAGCCTTGCCGACGTTGACCTGGAGCGCATTCCCCACCACGTTTCAATCATCATGGATGGCAACGGTCGCTGGGCACAGGCTCGTGGCCTCGACCGTTCTGAGGGGCACGTGGCGGGAGTCGACTCGCTGCGCGAGGCTGTCACCACCAGCGTGAGGCTTGGCCTCGACGTGCTTTCGGTGTATGCCTTCTCAACAGAGAACTGGCGGCGTCCGCAGCATGAGGTTGACCTTCTTATGCACCTCTTTGCCACCACGCTCTTGAACGAGCTTCCGCTCTTCCATCAAGAGAACGTGCAGCTGCGCTTCTTTGGCGACATTGACGCCCTTCCCAAAGAGACGGCCGATGTCTTTCGCGAGGGCCTTGCCCAGACGGCAGACCACACGGGAATGACGTTTGCGCTTGCAGTGAACTACGGCTCTAGGGCAGAGATTACGCGCGCTGCTCGTGAGCTTGCAAGTGAGGTCGCGGCAGGCACCTTGCGTCCTGAGGACATAGACGAGAGTGCCATCTCTTCTCGGCTTTACACCGCCGGGCTTCCCGATCCTGAGCTTCTCATTCGCACATCGGGGGAGATGCGTCTCTCCAACTACCTGCTTTGGCAGCTCGCCTACACCGAGTTCTACGTGACTCCCACCCTGTGGCCCGATTTCTCGCGCTGGGACTTCCTGCGGGCAGTCAAGGCGTTTCAGGGACGCCGCCGTCGGTTTGGGGGTGTCACCGAGCGTTGAGCGAGAAGGGCCCAGACAGAGGGCGGGACAAGCGCGAGAGCGTTGGCATCGACCGCCACATCGACAAGCTTGAGAACAGGCGCAACGCCAAGGAGGCACAGCGTACTGCTGGTGCCCTTGCTGGGCAGCGCGCACGCGGGTGGACTGAACGTCTGCTCACGCGCACTACTTCGGGCGCCATCTATGCCATTGTCGTTCTCGTCTGCCTCTACCTAGGACCCTTTGCCACGACGCTTATGATTAGCGCCATGGGGTGGCTCTGCTGCTCGGAGTTCTTCCGCATCGCTCGTATGGGCGGTCGCATGCCTAACGAGGGCGTTGGCCTTGCCGCTGCGGTGCTGTTTCCCCTTGCTGCCTACGGGTATGGCCTGAGGGGTCTTGTCATCATTCTCTTCCTGCTCCTTGCGGCGTGTGCGGCTTGGTACGTCTTCACCCCGCGTGCCAACGTGGGGGATGTGGCAATTACGGTATTTGGGCCGCTCTACACCTCGCTTACCTTCTCGAGCCTGGTCCTTGTCCGCATCATCGACAAAGGCTTCACGGGAGCCACGCTCACCTTTGGCGTCATGCTCTCCATCTGGGCAAACGATGCCATGGCGTACGCCATTGGTTCGAGATTTGGGATCCACAAGCTGGCGCCGCGCATCTCTCCGCACAAGAGCTGGGAGGGCTTCTACGGAGGGATAGTTGCCTCCGTGATTATCTGGGCTATTCTCGCCGCCTTTGGAGTAGCTGGCCTTGAGATGCCGCTTGCCATACTGGGCGGGCTTCTTGTAGGCATAGCGGGCGTCGTGGGTGACCTCTTTGAGTCTCGCCTCAAGAGAGGTGTGGGCGTCAAGGACTCTGGCAACCTCATGCCTGGCCACGGTGGACTTCTCGATAGATCTGACTCCATGCTCTTTGGCAGCATGGCTGCATACTTCGTACTTTTCTTTGGGGGAATTCTATGAGTTTGTTTGAGCGTCCTGGAGCGCGCTCCCCACGGCCGCATGTTCTTCGAGTTGCGGTCCTTGGGTGCTCTGGCTCCATCGGGATGCAGACGCTCGACGTATGCCGTCAGCATGCCGATCGCCTTAAGGTGGTTGCGCTTTCTGTGAACTCGTCCTGCGAGCGGCTTGTTGAGGCTGCTCGCGAGTTTGGTGCCACACACCTTGCCGTTGCGGATGCCTCCCGTAAGGGTGACGTAGCGCTTGAGGAGGTTCCGTCTGGGTGCGAGCTTGGCTTTGGCCCAGATGCGGTCATGGAACTCGCTGAGCTTCCCAACGTCGATTGCGTGGTTAACGCCGTAGTGGGCGAGGCGGGCATGGCAGCTGGCTATGCGGCGCTCAAGGCCGGCAAGATACTTGCCTACGCCAACAAGGAGTCGATTGTCGTTGCCGGCGACCTTCTCATGCCGCTTGCCAAGCCTGGCAAGCTCATTCCCGTTGACTCCGAGCACAGTGCCATCTACCAGTGCCTTGTTGGCGAGAGGGACCAGGACATCAATCACATATGGCTTACCTGCTCGGGTGGTCCCTTCTATGGCATGAGCAGAAGCCAGCTCTCTCGCGTGACGCCGGGGGACGCCCTCGCGCATCCCACCTGGACCATGGGTCCAAAGATCACCATCGACTGCGCGACGCTTACCAACAAGGGCCTTGAGGTCATCGAGGCGCACCACCTCTTTGGCGTGGGCATCGACGACATCCGCGTGCTCGTGCAGCGCCAGAGCCGCATCCACTCGATGGTGGAGTTTGCAGACGGCTCCGTGAAGGCCCAGCTTGGACCCTCTGACATGCGCATCCCCATCCAGTACGCGCTGAGCTACCCTGAGCGCTGGTCTGTCCCAACGGTCCCGGTGGACTGGTGCCACGAGGCCCCCGTTACCTTTGGCGAGGCTGACGAGAAGACCTTTGGGTGCCTTGCCCTCATCAAGGAAGCCGGTCGCATTGCCGGAACCATGCCGTGTGCTGCCAACGCCGCCAACGAGGTTGCCAATGCGGCGTTTCGGGCAGGGGAGTGCGGATTCCTCGACATCGAGCGCGTCATCTCGTCCGTCATGAATGCCACGAAGGCGGTGCCCGTAGACAACCTGGCGCAGCTGGCTGAGGTCGATGCCAGGTCGCGGCAGCTCGCACGCTCCGTCATCAGGGAAATCCGCGCATGACGGGGGTTGTCTCTGCAATCTTCTGGGGCGTGGTGGTTCTCTCGCTCCTCGTCTTTGTGCACGAGGGTGGGCACTACCTTGCTGCCCGCGCGTGCGGTGTGCGTGTGACCGAGTTCTTCCTTGGCATGCCGTGCCGCTTCAAGATCTCGCACAAGAGCAAGGACCATGGTACCGAGATTGGCGTGACCCCCATCCTGCTTGGCGGGTATACGCGCATCTGTGGCATGGAGAACTCTGGCGACGAGCTCCTTGGTGCGGCGCTCATGGCCGTGCAGCGCGCCGGCAGGATTGCCGTGAGCGATCTGGCCTCCCAGCTGGGCTGCGACGTCGATCGGACATACGGGCTTCTCGCCACGCTCACTGACTGGGCAGCAGTGAGGCCCTACTACGATCCTGCGCTTGGTGAGCACGAGGGCCAGTCCGACTGGCCTGCGAGCTTCGAGACGCTCCGGCGCGACGTCGGCCTTCGCACCGAGTACGACCGTGGGCACGACTTCTCGCAGGCGGGGACCACCAACTACGGTGAGCCGCGCGACCCCGGCATGAGCGCGGACGAGTTTCTTTCTCGCGAGCGTGGGCGCACCTACCTTGGGTGCGGCTTCTGGCGCCGCTGCGCGATGCTCCTTGCCGGCCCCGTGGTGAACCTTCTGGTGGCGCTCGTAGTTGTCACGGCGTCCTTCATGGTCATGGGCGTGCAGGTTGCCTCGAATGAGCCAATAATTGGCAGTGTCTCCCCAGGCTCCTTTGCAGAGGCGGCGGGCCTCGAGGCGGGCGACCGCATTACGGCCGTGGATGGAGAGTCCGTCTCCACCTACGATGACCTTGTCGCCGCAATCAAGCCCTACCTGGAGTCCGGGACCGACTTCACGCTCGACTACGAGAGAGACGGCTCGACGTCCGAGACCACCGTCGACCTGGTTGATGGCCAGGCGGCGGAGTACCTGGGCATCACCAACCAGGCCTACACTTACTATCCCTCGCTTGGCCAGGCGCTTCGCGGGTCCGTGGCGTACGGTGGACTGGTGGCAGAGTACGCCGTGAAGCTCATCGTGCCCACGCACACCATGGAGGTACTCGACCAGTCGAGCTCTGTTGTGGGCATCTCGGTCATGGCCTCCGAGGCGGCCTCCGCTGGTGTTCCCACGCTCGCCTTCTTCATTGGTGCCATCTCGATGTCGCTTGGCTTCATGAACCTGCTTCCCATCCCCCCGCTTGACGGTGGAAAGATCCTTATCGAGATAATCCAGGCCATCTCTCGGCGCCAGGTCTCCGCGCGTGCTCAGACCATCGTGAGCTACGTGGGCCTTGCGTTCTTCCTCTTCGTCTTTGTCGTGGCCATGAGAAACGACATCGTGACCTTTGTGATTGGCGGCTGACATGGATACCAGCACTCAGAAGCTTCCCCGCGAACTAACCAGGCGCGTCATGGTTGGCAACGTCGCCGTGGGCGGTGGGGCGCCCGTCTCGGTGCAGTCGATGTGCACCACCAAGACGGCAGACGCTGCGGCCACCCTTGCCCAGATTAGGCGACTTGCGGACGCCGGCTGTGAGATCATCCGCGTGGCGATTCCTAACGCGGAGTCACTCGATGGCTTCGAGCGCATCTGCGCGGAGTCGCCGCTGCCTGTGATCGCGGACATTCACTTTGACTACCGGCTTGCCCTGGGTGCTGCTGCCCGCGGTGCGGCGGCCCTGCGCGTGAATCCGGGCAACATCGGCTCCTGGGATCGCGTGGACGCTGTGATAGATGCCTGCGGCGAGGCGGGCATTCCCATCCGCATTGGCGTCAACGCGGGCTCGCTCGACGAGAAGGTCGCCGCCAGGCAGGACCTCACGCTTCCCGAGAAGCTCGTTGCCTCTGCCGAGGGGTTTGTCGAGCACTTCCGCGACCGTGGCTTTCTCGACGTGGTGCTTTCCGCCAAGGCACACAGTGTGCCCACCACGCTTGCGACCTACCGCGCGCTCTCGAAGGCGCTGCCCGAGGTGCCGCTTCACGTGGGCGTGACCGAGGCGGGTACGCTTCGCCAGGGCACGGTCAAGAACGCCGCGGGCGTGGGGATCCTCCTCGAGGAGGGCATTGGCGACACCATGCGCCTCTCGCTCACCGCAGACCCGGTCGAGGAGGTCGCGGTTGCCTGGGAGCTCCTCTCGGCGCTTGGCTTGCGCCGCCGCTCGCCCGAGCTCGTGAGCTGTCCCACCTGCGGCCGTTGCCAAGTCGACATGATTCCCATTGCCGAGGAGGTGGGCAAGCGCCTCTCTGCCGTGAAGGCGCCCATCACCGTTGCTGTCATGGGGTGCGTGGTGAACGGGCCCGGCGAGGCCTCTGATGCAGACCTTGGCGTGGCATGCGGTCACGGGCAGGCCATGCTCTTCGAGGGTGGCAAGCCGCTGCGCAAGGTTCCTGCTGACAAGATCGTGGACGAACTCATGGCCGAGATCGAGCGGCGCTTCCCCGGCGCCCTTGATGCCTAATCGGCCGTAGAATTGCATAGCGTCGGTTTCGGCGCATGACGCCCGGCCAGTTTGCCGGGGGAGAGGACTTTCACCGTGAGAACGTATGCAAGGATGACCGGGCTCTATGCGCCTACGCTCAAGGAGGATCCCGCGGAGGCGGAGCTTGCAAGTCACAGGCTTTTGCTCCGTGCGGGAATGATCCGCAAGTCCGCCTCTGGTCTCTACAGCTACCTGCCGCTTGCGTGGCGCTCGCTCATGAAGATCGAGGCCGTGATTCGCGACGAGATGGAGGGCATTGGCGCGCAGGAGATGCTCGTCCCCATCCTCACCGACGGCGAGCTGTGGCGCCAGTCCGGCCGCTGGAGCGCCTACGGCCCGGAGCTCATGCGCCTGAAGGACCGCCACGAGCGCGAGTTTGCCCTTGGCCCCACGCACGAGGAGTCCTTCACCGACCTCGTCCGCAACGAGCTACGCTCCTACAAGCAGCTCCCCGTGACGCTTTACCAGATTCAGGACAAGTTCCGCGACGAGCTGCGTCCCCGCTTTGGCCTCATGCGTGGCCGTGAGTTCATCATGAAGGACGGCTACTCCTTCGACGCCGACGTCGAGGGCATGCAGAAGTCCTACAACGACGAGAAGGGTGCCTACGCGCGCATCTGCGAGCGCGTGGGGCTGCGCGCGCTCCCCGTGGTTGCGGACTCCGGCCAGATTGGTGGCGACACCTCCGTCGAGTTCATGGCACTTGCAGACGCCGGCGAGGCCGAGATCGTCTACTGCGACGACTGCGGCTTTGCGGCAGACACCGAGGCCGCCACGGCCCCCATCAACCTCGTCGAGGGCGAGGAGGGTGACCTCGAGAAGCTCGAGACCCCTGGTTGCGAGACCATCGCGGACCTCGCGGCGTTTCTCAAGGTGCCCGAGGCCGCCACGAGGAAGGCGCTCGCGCTTGTCGACGGCGACGGCAAGCCCTGGGTGTGCTTCGTCCCCGGCGACCACGAGATGAACGACGTGAAGGCCGAGCACGCCTTTGGCGCCTACCACATGATGAGCGACGAGGAGCTTGTGCAGTACGGGCTCGTCAAGGGCTTCATTGGCCCCATCGACCTTCCTGAGGGCGTTGGCGCCTGCGCCGACGAGTCCCTGCGTAACTCCTCCTGGTGGGCCATCGGTGCCAACGATTCGGGCTACCACTATGTGCATGCTAAGCAGGGCCGCGACTTCACGATTGGCCGCTGGGTGGACGTCATCACCGCCAAGGCTGGCGACATATGCCCCAAGTGCGGCGCGCCTCTTAAGGCTGCCCGTGGCATTGAGGTTGGTCAGGTCTTCCAGCTGGGCACCAAGTACTCCGAGACCATGGGTGCCACCTTCGCCGACCCCGACGGCGTCGAGAAGCCCTTCCAGATGGGCTGCTACGGCATCGGCGTCTCCCGCATGCTGGCGGCCGTGGTCGAGCAGCACCACGACGAGCACGGCATCTCGTTTCCCGTGGCAGTTGCGCCCTACGAGGTCGAGGTCGTCCCTCTCGACGTGAACGACGACGTGGTGTGGCCCGTTGCCTCGCGCGTGGCCGAGGAGCTTCTCGCCGCGGGCGTCGAGGTCATCGTGGACGATCGCAAGGAGCGCCCAGGCGTCAAGTTTGCCGATGCGGACCTCATGGGCTTCCCGTACCAGGTGGTCTGCGGCAAGAAGGCCATCAAGAACGGCAACGTGGAGCTCAAGGTTCGAGCGACCGGCGAGCGCACCGAGGTTGCCATCGACGAGGTGGCCTCGCTCCTCTCGGCCCGCGTCGTCTCCGAGCGCGCGTGAGACAAAGGGAGTTTCCCTTTGTCTCATTCAGCGCGTATCGTTTGGCATTGGTTCACCTGTGGGCCGCGGGACCTCCGTGGCCCTTTTCGTTTAGGGGGATTTCATGGGACGCATGAGCTACGCAGAACTGGCTGAAGCCGCTCGGGGACAGATGGGCAGCTGCAAGGCGTGCCCGGTCTGTGACGGGAGAGCTTGTCGCAATTGCATACCCGGCCCGGGCGCAAAGGGCACGGGGACGGTTGCCATCCGCAATTACGAGGCCTGGCAGTCCGTGATGCTTCACATGGACACCATCCACGAGCCGTATGTTCCGGACACCTCCGTGACGCTCTTTGGGCGCAAGCTCTCGCTCCCCGTGATGGTTGGCCCCCTGGGCGATGTGAACCGCCACTACGGCCCCAAGTACGACATGGAGACCTACAACAATGTGATGCTCCACGCCGCTGCGGCCGCGGGTACGCTGGGGTGGACGGGCGACGGCCTTGCGGCATCGCTCCATGAGGGCGCCTGCCGCGCCATCTCTGGACTCGACGGCTGTGGCATCTGCACCATCAAGCCGTGGTCCAAGGACGTGGTGCGAGAGAAACTTAAGGTTGCGTTCACCGCCCATCCCGTTGCCGTGGCCATGGATATCGATGGTGCGGGGCTTCCCTTCCTCAAGGGGCAGCAGCCGCCAGCAGGTGCCAAGGACGTCTCGCAGCTGCGTGAGATTGCCAAGGCATGCCACGCGGCAAACACGCCCTTTGTCCTCAAGGGAATCATGACCGAACGGGGCGCCGAGAAGGCCCTCAAGGCCGGGGCCGACGGCATTGTGGTTTCAAACCACGGCGGGCGCGTGCAGGATGGTGTTGAGACCACGGCGACGGTTCTCCCCGAGATTGCCCGCGCTGAGGGAGACGAACTTGTCGTCCTGGTTGACGGCGGCATCAGGAGCGGCGTCGACGTCTTCCGGGCCCTTGCGCTTGGGGCGAACGCGGTCCTCATGTGCCGACCGTTTGTAGTGGCGATGTACGGTGGGGGAGAGCAGGGCGTGAGGGACTTTCTCGACCAGCTGCAAGGCGAACTTGCGGACACGATGGAGATGTGCGGCGCCGAGACCGTCTCGGACATCACGGACGACCTTGTGAGCTGGTAGGCATCGGGAGGCCCGACGCGCTACGACGTCCCTGCGTCGGTGCTTCTCGGAGTCTCTTCTTATTTCAATACCGGTGACCTGCACAAATGCGGCTCGTGTTTGGATTATTGCACGTAATTTCTTGATGTAATGCTTCCCAACTGGGAAAACGCTCTATTGACGAGAAATTTCGTTCAATAACGAGAAGCGGCGGGTAATGCCACCGGCTGGCGTGGCTGCCAGCCGCGCCAGCCACGGAGTTCAGCTCCTTTTCTTAGAACCGAAAACCGCTACCTGTGGAAACGCGAGGTGAGTTTAAGAAAAGGAGCTATATTCCGCGCAAGAATGTGGTAACGGCAATTCACAGGCGAGAGGGATCCCGGCTTCGACGCCAAGTCCCTCTCGCCACGTACTTGTTCACCCTGTGGTCTACTCCCCGGTTGTGAGGAAGGTTTCCAGACGCCGGTTGAAGCGGTCCGGATACTGAATGGCCATCAGGTGACCACCCATCACATACGTGGGCGTCTTGGGGCAAAGGCTGTGCCAGTAGGGCTCCGCGACGTCTGCCCAGTGCTCGGCTATGAACATGAGCGTGGGGATCTTCTCGGACGCCTCCTGCGCAATCGCTCGGTAGTCAGAGAGGATCGCGTCGCCAAAGAGCTCGTGAGTGACCCAGAAGGGCGTCTGGTTGGACATGTCGATAAACCACTCGTACTGCTCGTCCGCGAGCGGTCCCTGCCACATGACCTCGCGCAGGTAGCTATCCCAGAAGCCTGCTGCGGTCTCCGGGTGGTTCAGCGTGCGCGTCATGATCTCCGAAAGCTTAGCCGGCGTGCCCTCCGTCCAGGCCTTAGGGTCCTCGTTGTGCGGCAGCGGGGACATGTCAACCGTCACGCAACCGGAGACGGAATCGACGCCCGCCTGCTCGAGGTAGCTCCATGCCTCAAGGTTCCCGCAGCTCCAGCCGATGAGCGTTGGCTTCTCGATGCCCTCGTGCTCCACCAGGCGGATGAGGTCACGGCCGTGTGTCTGGTAATCATTGCCAAACGGGCACTTGGTTGAGAGACCCTGGCCGCGGGGATCGACAAGGATCACGCGGTAGCTCTTGGAGAAGTGCTCCAGCTGGTGCTTGAAGACCTTGCCCGAGAAGGTGAGACCGGGGATGAAGACAAGGGCCGGCGCGTCCTTCTCGCCTGCATCCCAGAAGTGGATTTGGACATCCGGCTCAACCGTCACGTAGCGTGACTCCGTGCGCTCTGCGCTCATGGTTCTCCTTTCGTTTGCCTGCTGGCTCCATCCTAGCAGCCAAGGCGGTTGGCGGAGTTTAGCTCCATTTCTTAAAACCGTTTACGGTGACCTGCGAAAACGCGGCGGCGGTTTAAGAATCGGAGCTATTCTCAGCGAGAGGGGCGCGGGTGCTCCGCGCGAGTGGAGAGGATGCGCAGCGGGAGGGGTGTGAATGCGCAGCGGGAGGGGGCGGCCTGCTGCCCGGGAACGTGGACTCACGGCACCGGCCCGGCTTTGGTTCCAACTTTTTAAAAAAAGTTGTTGACCCAGAATTCTCGTCTGGTATAGTAATTCCCGCACCAACCCACGGGGAATTAGCTCAGTTGGGAGAGCGCGTGACTGGCAGTCACGAGGTCAGGGGTTCGAACCCCCTATTCTCCACCATACATTCAGGGCGGCGGCGTTTGCCGTCGCCCTTTTTCTTACGGGCTCATGGCGCAACGGTTAGCGCAGGGGACTCATAATCCCTGGGTTGTAGGTTCGAATCCTACTGGGCCCACCATGCCTTGCAAGCTCCTCCACCCTCAGCCGGTGGAGGAGCTTTTCCGTATCTCAAAGACGTGACGAGAAACCCTTGGCTGGCTAATGGGTATACAACTCCCGTTTGGTTGCCGCGCTTTGGCGTGGCCAGCATCGTCGATTAGGGGTTGTCCATGTCTCCGGAAGCAAAGAGGCTCAAGCTCTCTGGCATTGTTGCGCTCATTGCAGGGTGCGCCTGCGTTGTTGCGGGAATTATACTTGCGGTTCTCGGCGTCGATATCACCGATCTCTTTGTTGTGGTTGCTTCGGTGGTCGCTCTGCTCTTGGGGGCAAGAGGAGCGAGGGTTGCGAACGTTCCCTCCAACGCACCAAAGCTCATGGGTCCCTCAGCCGGGGCTACGGTAGCAACGGGTGCGCTCTGCGCTGGTGACGTTGTGTTTGCTAACGGCCAAGTGGCACCAATCGTTGTTGGTGCCGTGGCATTTTTCCTGGCGCTTCTCGTTACCATCGCAACGTCTGCCGTGAAGAAGAGCGTCGAGAAGGTCTAACCGCGCACGACAAGACTCACACGTGTGCCCAAGGTTGGTTGTCATACCTTAAAAGTACCCCTAGGCCCCCTTGCGCTTTGCCATAGAATAGGTTCGTTCGATTCTGGGCTATCGATGGCAAACGTGTGGGAGTAGACAGGCTTGGAAAGTGTGGCAACAGACAGGCGTGGCGGTTCTGTGGGTCCCGCAACCGGTGGAGGTTCGCAGTCGCCCGCAACCCGCGTACGCTCTCGGCGTGTGGCTGGCCTTGATGGCCTTCGAGTCATAGCCATTCTCGGTATTGTTATCTATCACGCGAATCCCACCTGGCTCTCTGGCGGTTTCTTTGGCGTAACGGTTTTCTTCGTAATTACTGGCTACCTTTTTACGCTCTCAATCCAGCGTGAGGTTGCACGCACTGGCTCGATTGAGTATGGGAAGCTCCTTCTCAAACGCGCAGTGCGCCTGTGGCCTACGATGCTCGCCGTTGTTGGCGTGACCGTCATCCTCACGGCCATCCTCGCCCCATACTTGCTTCCTAAAGTTCAGAGCGATGCCGTTCCGGCGCTTCTGTTCTACGAGAACATCTACTACATTGTGCGCCAGGTGTCCTACTTTGCCGCCGCTGGTGCGCCCTCGCCGCTCACGCACTTCTGGTACCTGGGCGTAGTCATGCAGTTTTACATCTTGTGGCCACCTGTGGTGCTGTTGCTCTCGCGTGTTGTGCCGTCCCGTCGTCATGCGTGCTACGCATTGTGTGCGCTCATCCTTGCCTCCTCGGTTGCCATGTGGGTGCTCTTTGACCCCACGGCGGACACAGCTCGCATCTACTACGGGTTAGATACACGTGCCGCCGAGCTTCTGGTTGGAGCCCTTCTCGCCATTGCAACCGGTGGGCGTGGAATCCGGCTGGAGAGGCTTGTGCCGGTCCTGCGGGAGCGTGGAGTGCCGGGATTTGTGTATGACGTTATTGCGCTTGGGTCGCTCTGCGGCATCGTTGCCATGATGTTTGCCTTCAATGGGTATAGCCACTTTGTGTACCGAGGCGGCATTCTTATTGCCGCTGTCCTCACGGCCCTTCTTGTTGGATGTATGTGCCGCCCTGACCACACCCTCGTTGGCCGGACCCTTGGCGTTCCCGTTCTGGCAGAGGCGGGCAAGCGGGGCTACGCTCTGTACCTGTGGCACTACCCGCTGCTTGTCATTCTCAACCCTGCCACAAAGACCACGCCCCTGCCCTGGTGGGGCTGGGTCCTCGAGTTTGCGGCAATTGTGGCGCTTTCAGAGCTCTCGTATCGTTTCCTCGAGAAGGCGCCGGCGCAGCCGCTTCCAGCCGTCCCGTCGTTTGTGGGCGCTCGCGCCGCTGGTGGGCAGCGTGGCGTTTCTCATTCAAGGCTAACGCGCGGTATCCTCGCGCAGCCGCTTCCAAGGGTAGTCATGGAAGGCGTTGGTATTGTGGCGGTTGCGGTGCTCCTGCTGGTCCCGCTCAATGCAGAGACAGCCAACACGCCGCAGGCGATGGCTGCTGGGCAGGAGTCGCCTCTTACCGAGCAGGCTGAGAGCCTCGAGAGCTACGACGACTCTGGCACGTACTTTGCCGGAACTGCGTTTGACGGTGCCTTCTCGTCCATCAACAACGTGAGCTACGACGTCGACGCCGAGACGGGCGCCACGGACGCCAAGGTCATTCTCATTGGCGACTCTGTTCCCGCGGGAGCGATCAACCAGTTCAATACCATTTTCCCCAACGGTTACATTGATGCCGTGGTGGGTCGCCAGATCTATGACGGCCCAGATGCCTATGCGCAAGACGTGGCCGCGGGACATGATGGCGATGTTGTGGTGTGGTCGCTTGGCGACAATGGCGTGGCCACCGAGGACCAGGTGAAGGCGCTCATCGAGGCTGTGGACCCCGGCAAACGCGTGTACCTCGTGACCGCCCGCGTACCCCTTGCCCTCCAGGACATCAACAACGCCCTGTTCAAGCAGGTGGCTGCAAAGTACGACAACTGCGAGGTCATAGACTGGTACGAGACAAGTGCCGGGCACGACGAGTACTTCTGGGACGATGGAACGCACCTTCGTCCCGAGGGTGCGGACGCCTACGTCTTGATGCTTCGCGCGGCAATTACGGGAAGGTAGAATTTCTCGGTTGCCAAACTTGATTGTTTTGGTAATATAGCAACTCGCACGGGCGATTGGCTCAGGGGTAGAGCACATCCTTCACACGGATGGGGTCGCTGGTTCGAATCCAGCATCGCCCACCATAGAATTTGTGAGCCCACGGATTTTTCCGTGGGCTTTTTTCTTATCTAGTATCTCTACAACACCGATATGCCGCCTGCCGGCCATCTGCTGGCATATATATCTTTTTACATTGCTGTTATGTAGTGCACACGTATACTAGCCACTGTTAGGTAAATGACGTTATCTTTAACTTTGTGTTTGGTGGCGAGATGTCATATTCGGTCGTGCTTAGGTACCGCGGACGCGAATACTTTACGCTCCTGGATAATCCAGGAGATGTTTCCTTTGGCACGCACAAGAAGGATGACATCCAAGTCTCTGGTTCCGCCGACCACTTTATGGTCCTTAAGGCCACCGCCGGCAGTGACCGCATAGACGTCAAGTGCAAAGCGCCCCTCGCAACAAGCAGGCTCGCCGTTACCCTAAACGAGCTCACTTACATTCCCATCGACACAACTAGCCCCCTGGGAGAAATCCCGGAGATCGCTGTGGATGACACGTTTAGCACGGCGCAGCTCTACATATCTCGAATTTGTGGAGAGGACACCGTCGCAGTCGACCTGCCATATCAGGGAACGATTAACGTCGGACGCGCAAGCGACAATGACGTCGTCCTCAAGTACCCAATCGTCTCTGGTCACCACCTGCGTATTGTCTGCACCAGCGGCAAGCCTCACATCGAAGACCTGGAGAGCACGAACCACACGTACATGAACGGCCTGCGCATCACCAAGACCGTCATGAAGAGCGGTGACGTTCTCTCCATCTTCACCTTCCGCTTCACGCTCGAGAGCGGCGCGCTTCACTTCCACAACATGGGGAGCGCACTCACGGTAGCCCCCGGGCTTCTCCAGCCTATCAACCTCCTCGAGCCAAAGCTCATCCCGCAGGAACTCCAGGCAAACGGATTCCCAAAATCGCTCGTCTACCATCTCTCTCCGCGAATCCGCGAGATGCTCCCCACCGACACCATCGTGCTCTCAAGCCCTCCCGCCTCCATGTCTCCCTCGGCCAGGCAGGGCATGAACTGGATGTACCTCCTCAGCAGCGGTGTCATGATGGCCACAGGCCTGGCAGGCGGCGCACTCAACCCAATCTCGCTCCTTCCTCGCATGGCGTACATGATCTCTCCTGCCGCGAGCATGATCATGTCCAAGAAGATGAGCAAGGAGGAAAAGGAGCAGATTGAGGAGTACATGAAGCTCCGTGAGCAGACCTACCAGGCCTACATCGCAAACGAGAAGGCCCGCATTGGCAAGATCGCGGACGTCCAGCGTCGCATCATGCTCCAAGAGAACCTCGCTCCCACGGCCTGCATCGAGTCGGTGCTCAAGCTCAAGCGCAACCTCTGGGAGCGCCAGCCGGTAGACAGCGACTTCCTCAACCTTCGTCTGGGAATTGGCCGCGACCTCCTCTGCGCGCAGGTGCGTGCTCGCACGAGCGAGGATGGCTACCAGATGGAGCCGGACGAGGAGCTCGAAGCGCTCACCACGCAGATAATCGAGGAGACCCGCTACGTTGACGACATCCCCGTGGAGCTTCCGCTCGAGCAGATCCAGACGGTCGGCATCATAGGGCCAACCGATGTTGTCACCTACGAGCTGAGGGCGCTCCTCGTCGAGCTTACAAGCGAGCACAGCGCATCGGACGTCCGTCTGGTGTGCTTCTTCTCGCCAGAGTCCCGCAAGTTCTGGGCAGCGCTTCGCTGGCTCCCTCACACCTGGGACGAGAGCGGACAGGTGCGTTTCACCGCCTTCAACGAGAAGCGCGCCCACACCATCTGCGACATCCTCTCAGACGTCATCCGCAAGCGCGGACTCACGAGCGAGGACAGCACTGGCGCCCCCGTGGCGAAGAAGCACGGTCCCGACGACCCTCCGGTCATACCGCACTTCGTCGTTATCGTGGACAACCCCGATGCCATGCGACGCGAACCTGTCTACGACGTGCTCACTTCGAACAACCCGTCGCTTGGCTGCACGACGATCCTTCTCGCCCAGGATGAGTACCAGCTTCCCCAAGGCTGCCAGTACATCGTGGACATGCGTGGGCGGCCTTGCGTCTTCAAGAAGGACGAGTTCGACAAGCGCATCTTCTTCGAGCAGGATGAGCACGTGCATACGAGGGACCTCGACGCGTACGCACGACGCCTTGCCGCAGTCGAGCTCTCCGGCAGTGCCGCCGAGGCCGAGATTCCCTCGTCCGTCACCTTCCTCCAGGGCTATGGCGTTCGCACACCAGAAGAGCTGAACATCCGCGAGCGCTGGGAGTCCAGCGAACCTTGGCGCACGCTGGCGGCACCCATCGGAGTCATGCGCGGAGGCAAGATCTTCTCGCTGGACGTCAAGGACGGCGACAAGTCGCATGGCCCCCACGGTCTTCTCGCCGGCACTACGGGCTCGGGCAAGTCGGAGCTTCTTCAGACCTGGATTCTCTCGATGTGCGTGAACTTCTCGCCATATGACGTGAACTTCGTGATCATCGACTACAAGGGCGGCGGCATGTCAGACCTCATGGCGCCTCTGCCGCACGTGGTGGGCAAGATTACCAACATCGACCGCAACATCGGTCGCTCGCTCGTGGCACTCAAGAGCGAGCTCAAGCGCCGCCAGAGGCTCTTTGCCGAGGTAGGCGTCAACAACATCAACAAGTACCAGAAGGCCTTCCGGGATGGAACCGCCAAGGTTCGCCTGCCGCACCTCATCCTTGTCACGGACGAGTTCGCCGAGCTCAAGAAGGAGGAGCCCGACTTCATGAAAGAGCTCAACTCCGTGGCGACCATCGGCCGTACGCTAGGCGTCCATATGCTCCTCGCAACGCAGAAGCCCGCCGGCGTGGTCAACGACCAGATCAACGCCAACTCTCGCTTCCGCATCTGCATGAAGGTGCAGGACGTGGCGGACAGCCGCGAGATGATCAAGCGCTCCGATGCCGCACGCATCACACAGTCCGGCCGTGCATACATCCGAGTGGGGGAGGACGAGTTCTTCGACCTCTTCCAATCCTTCTACAGCGCGGCGGAGTACACCGGCGGTACCCAGCATGGCTTCCAGGGCGAGAACCAGGTGCGCATTGTGGAGCCCACCGGCAACCGCATCACGCCCGTCAAGAACGCCAAGCGCAAGGCCACTGGCGAGGATGAGCTCGCCGTGATCGTGCGGCACATCAACGACGTGTGCAGCCAGCTTGGATTGGAGAAGATGGCTGGCCCGTGGCTGCCCGAGCTGCCGCACCTCATCCCCATGGCAGACGTCGCTGGCGCCCAGGTCTACGATGGCACTACATGGCCAGCCCACCAGGACAGGCTTGCCATCCCCATCGGCACCTTCGACGTCCCTGCGCAGCAGCTGCAGGGCACGCAGGTGCTGGACTTCGACAACGTTGGCCACTACGCGGTATATGGATCGCCCGGATCAGGCAAGACGACCTTCCTCAAGAGCATCATCTGCTCCCTGGCCGAGCACTTCGGGCCTGACGAGGTGCGCATGGAGATTGTGGACGCCGGAAGCTGGTCGCTCAGCGAGTTCTCGGGCATGCCACACGTTGCCCATGTGACGCTCAATCAGGACGAGGACAATGTTGCCTCCTTCGTGATGCGCATGCGCCGTGAGCTCGCAACCCGCAAGAAGGCCTTCCTGGCTCATGCAGTCAACTCGCTGCGCGCCTACCACGAGACGGTCTCGCCCACGCTTCCTGCCATCGTGATACTCGTAGACCAGCTCGGCCCGCTCTTCGAGACGTCACCTGAGTTCACTGACGTGATGTCCGACATAGCCGGCTCTGGCGCTCCGTATGGCATCCACATGGTCTATACCAACACCTCCCCGATGGGCCTGAGCTTTAAGTTCCAGCAGCTAGTCAAGGGCTGTGTGTGCCTGCAGATGTCCGACAAGGGCGACTACACCTCGCTAGTTGGCCCCACCTCGGGCATAAGCCTGCCCAACTGCCCCGGCCGCGCGCTCATGAAGGGCAACCCTCCTGTCGCCTTCCACACCGCCATGTATGCCGAGGGCGAGGAGGAGCAGGACCGCCACGCAACGGTCCTGGAGATGTGCCACAAGATGACCGAGGCATGGCAGCAGATTTCTGCAGAGAAGGAAAAGAACGCGCAAGCCGCGGCAGCCGCCTCTTCTCAGGCGCCCGGCCAAGCCCCGCAGAAGTGGCAGAGACAATCCGCCGCAGATGTCGCAATGCCTGCCACGGCGCCTGGCATCTATGCAATACGGACGCAGCTTCCTCTGGGCACGCGCTCTGAGGACTTCGAGCCCGCAGTCCTGGATCTGACCGCCAATCCCCTTGTACTTGTATCCGGAAGCGACGAGAGCCACCTGCGCCAGCTGTTCGACTCGTTGGCTGATTTGCTGTCATCGCGTCAGGATAACGGGGTCATTCGCCTTGCCCCGCAAGATGCCGAGCAGGCCGTTCAATCAGTCGCGAACCTCCTCAACGACCGGCTCAAAGACCGCAGGGCTCGCCAGACGGAGCCGGGCTTTGACGAGAAGTCCTGGCTCTCGGGCCTCCAGCAGGAGTGCCTGGTTATCGATGGCCTACCAACGGTAGCGGGCGCCCTTACCCCTGCCGGCCAGAGGACACTACGCAAGATTCTCTCAAAGGGAGGCCAATTTGGGCTCGTCGCCATAGCCTCTGCAGCCCGAGACCAGCTCGTCGGTGATGAGTTCGACCTTGTCACGGACCTTGCCGTGAATGCCGGGGCGGCAATCGTCTCGGGCGGGGCAGTTGGCGACTACCACTTCCTGCACATTTCACCAGATGACCCCTGCGGCATTGCATACCTCGATGATAACGAGAGCGCACTCGTGGTCGACAACCGTGTGACCCTCTTTAAGAGAGGGGGCGCACTATGAGGGATTTTGTGATCGTCACGGTCTCTGACACCATGAAGAACTTTGACTATGACCTGGAACTGCCAACTGGCGAGGACTCTCGATCCTTAGCGAGTGACATTGCGCAGGTACTCAAGGCTTACGACCCAACTCGTATCAAGTTTGGCCCACCATACCAGCTCTTTTGTCAGCGTCTCAACCGTGTGTTGACAGATGGGGAGACGCTGGCAGATGCAGGGGTCTGGAGCGGGGACCGTCTGGTTATCAACGGCACATACAAGTAGGACTACAGGCATGAGGAAGGAAGGTGGTGCCATGAGAGACCTTACGATAACCCCGATGGAGCTCTACTTCCTTGGAAAGCTCTTGGGCGCTCGCTACATCGACTATGGCTACATCGCCGCCATGCCGGACATCACGAAGCGTCCGGCCATACGCGAGCAAGAGACCATGGAGCTTCTTGAGGACGAGGGACTCATCGAGACCGACTTCTCCGGCGATGCCGAGGTCATGCCGGAGGTGGCAGATTTTCTCCATCCGGTGCTCTTCTCTGGCAGGGAGGCACGTCTGCGAATCGGGGAGGCCGTCCACACCTTCCATCTGGAGGATGGGCGCGCCGTAGAGGGCACGCTCGATGGCGGGACAATCGCCTTCCATGAGGTGAGCGACCAGGACATCTACGCGCTTCTGGCAGGCGGGGATGCCGCAGTGATCCAGCTGGCGGATGTCCGGACAGGATACAGCCGCAAGGAATACGGAGAAGACGAGCTTCTGGACGCCAAAGCATGCGCCCAGGCCGTCGCGTTACTGAAGGGAGCTGCATAGCATGCCGAACCTGACGAACGAGAGTGGCGCCGTCATGATCAACAGCGATGCCGCGGCATCGGACATCGCAAAAATCAAGACGGCGATGCAAGAGCTCACGGATGCACAGGATGCAATCGCGAGGCTCAAGAATGGGGCTGCAGACATGCAGGGGAGCATTCCGACGGCCATCGTCGAGCAGTGCGAGAGGCTCGAGAAACAGATCTCCAATCTGAACTCCCACCTCACGGCTGCCCAGAACCTCATCAGCCAGACCGTCTGGAAGTACACCGAGATGGATGCGCAGCTCGCGCAGAAGATCCAGGGAGGGAGCGTCTAGCAATGTCCAGGATCACCATTGATTTCGAGGGGCTCACCGATGCTGTCAACAGGATGAACAGCGCCATCGAGTCCTATTCGTCCCTCAATAGCAATCTGGGCTCTGTCGTGCAGGGCATCGGCGATAGCTGGGGCGGTCAGGCCGCCAACGCCTACACCGAAGTCATGTCCCAGTACATGAAGCAGGCCAACCAGATGGTCGATGTGCTCGATGCGTTCAAGCAGTATGCAGGATCTGTCGAGAGCAACTTCCAGAATCTCGATCAGCAGTGCGCACAGATGATCCGGAACGCCTTCTAGGAAGGGGATGAGACAGCATGGCAGGTGTGACATTCAATATCGATACCGAGGAGCTGAGGTCGCTTGCCCAGACGGCAAGCCAGCTCAATGACTCGCTGACCGATGCAGAGGCGCAGCTCAACGCCATTACGGTGCATAACGACTGGTACTGCTCGGAGAGAACCAGGATCAACCAGTACACCCTTGAGAACCGCATGCTTGCTACGACGCTGCAGTCCAATGCCGAGGCCTTCTACAACGCGGTCAAGCAGTCCTCGGACCTTGCCGATGAGGCAGAGCAGCGCTACATCCAGCAGCAGGGCAACCTCGACGACGTCATTGCCACAATCGTGAATGCTGTTCCCGCAATCGAGGGGACATCCACGGTGGATACTCCCAGCATTGCTGACTTCAGCAATACGATCTTGTACTAAGGAGCGCAATCATGTCAGAGGTCAAATTCTCTCAGATGTCGCTCCAGGAACAGGCGACGGAGATTGCCAACCTTCAGCAGCAGTACGACGATACATTCCAGACGGTCAAAAGCATTCTCGACCTCATGAATGGCAGTTGGAGCGAAGGGCTTGCAAGCAACTTCACGGGTAAAATCGGTAGCGCGCAGAAATCGTTCTCAAGCATCCTGAGCATGCTCGCCAATGGCTCGAGTGCCGCCAAGATCGCAGCCCTCTCGTACTCGGAGGTCGGCTCGGTCCTGCAGTCGCTCATCAGCTCCGTCACGGGCGAAAGCACGGCCACCGAACGGGCAGGTGCCTATACAGCCGGAGGCGGAGGATACTCCGCGGGGGGCGGTGGTGAAGACTCGTTTGGTGGGAACATGTCCGCCATCGCTAACTACATCGAGGGTGCCGACCTTAACTCGAACCAGGCCGCCACTCTCAAGGAGTTCCTCAAGTTGGCTGGTGACGACCCGCAGGTCTTAAAGTCACTTGGTGTCTCGAGTGATGAAGTCGTCGGTTACGTTCAGGATATCGTGAACGGCGACTACAAGACAGTTCTGCAAAAAATCGAAGACAAGGGTCTGAACAAGGTCGTAAGCAAGACTCTTGAATCCGATTGGGCAAAGAACTGCGGAATCACGGGATCGAACGACTCTGCCATCTCGGAGTTAGGAAAAGCGCTGAGCGGCGGCACGATCGATTTGGCTGGCGAGCAGTCATCTGTCATCAAGAACTCTGTCAAAGAGTCAGCTACGGGAGCCGTTAACATCGCGACCACTATTGCTAACGGCGGCTCTCTTGGTGATGTCGTCAAGACAGCAGCTGAAACGACCTGGAATGCCGTGCCGGGCAACATCATCGAGACGGTTGGTCAGGGAGCCGAGGACTTCATTATGGGCGACGCAACTGATGGGAAGGGTCTGAATGCCGACCCTGTCTTCGGCTACTTCCGGAACGTCGCGAAAGAAGAGTATTCAGAGCGTGGCGTGTCCAACATCTATGAGATGGTCGGCAGCTCCATGGACATGGTTCACGAAGCGATAACCGGCGAGACGGACAGCTATTACCAGAACTACTACGCGACCCACAGCGTGGGCGATGTCATCGACGACGGCGTCGATGCGGTTAAGTATGTGGCTGGCAATCTCTTCCATTCAGTGTTCAGCAAGTAAGCGGAGCATCCCATCAGTCCCCAAGATTCCCATTGGAGAAAACCATGAACAGAATCCTTCCCATCGGTTCCGTTGTCATGCTCGAGGGTGGACAGGTGCCACTGATGATCATCGGGTACATGCAGCAGTTTGGTCAGCAGCCCGATGCGTTCGCAGACTATCTGGGCGTTCCCTATCCCGCGGGGAGCGTAAGCCTAATGTCGCAGCTTGGCTTCCAGATGACTGACATCGACCATGTCATTTTCGAAGGTTACAAGGACGAGTCCTTCGAGCCCTACGAAAAGCTCCTGAAGTTCGTGGAAGCTCGCCACACCGAAGAGCTTGCGGCAGCCGGTGAGCTCACCGCTCAGGACGCCACCGTGGCGCAGAATGAAGACTAGCAGTAACACCATCCTTGTCTTCCTGCGCCCACGAACAGAGGGGGATCCGGCACTATGGGCATCATGAATTTCATTGACGCTGCGGTTGGTAGACTGCCAGTCCCCCTCTACTGCGCCTGTGGATGTAATACGGGGAAGAGACGCCCAAAGAACGAAGACAACTTCTGCTTCGATGGTGACTACCTCCAAGACCCAAATAACGTGAAGTCTTTGGGCGACGAGGTGCTTACCATGCGAGTGGGTGGCGTGGACTGGGAGACGGGCTTCCCACGTCTCTTTGGTGTTTTCGATGGCATGGGCGGCGGCGACTACGGCGAGGTCGCTTCCGAGAAGGCCGCACATATAGTGCATGACTGGTTGGTCGATCGCGATAAGATCGCAGATGACGAGCTTGATGGGGTCGAGAATAGCCTTGCTGCCTTGTGCCTCTTGATTAACCAAGAGGTTTACCACACGGCCTTCAACCTTGGCTCTGAGCAGATGGGTTCCACCCTTGCAATGCTCTACTTCCTAAGCGGATACGTGTGGACCGTAAACCTAGGTGACAGCCGAGTCTTCCGCGTTCGCAATGGGAATATGCGGCAGCTCTCTGTTGACCATACCGACGAGGAAGAGATGCGGGCTGTGGGCATCGTGGACAGGAAGCCCATGCTCACGCAGTACCTGGGCATCAATCCAGAAGTCTTCAATCTCGAACCCTCGGTAAGCAGGAGAACCGTGAAGAGGGGAGACGTCTACCTCGTCTGCAGCGACGGACTGACTGACATGGTTCAGGAAGACCGCATCTGCGAGATTCTAGACGAGGGAAAGAGTCCCGAGGAGTGCGTTCGCAAGCTTATCCGCTCTGCACTTGAGGCTGGCGGCAGAGACAACATCACCACGCTTGTCATCTTCGCCGGCTAATCGCCACATTTTATTACTTCGTTTATCTTAAGAGGAGCAGGACCATGCCCGACACCCCAGACATCATCATCCCCTGGCCGGATTGGCAATTGGTTCGCCGTCTCGGCCGCGGCTCCTACGGAAGCGTGTGGGAGATCGAGCGCAATGTGGCCGGCGAGCCCGAGAGATGCGCCCTGAAGGTCGTGAGCATTCCCCCGGAGGGCGACTGGGACGGTTCGCTCGGCCTTGGCTACGACGAGGGCACCCTCTCGGAGAGCTACGGCAAACAGGCCGACCAGGTCCTGCGCGAGTACCAGCTCATGGCGTCGCTCTCTCATCCCAACGTGGTCGCCTGCCGTGACGTGGCCAAGGTGTCTCACGCCGGGGACCCAGGATGCGACGTCCTCATCCGCATGGAGCTCCTCACGCCCCTCCCGAGATGGCTTAGGGGCAGGGACGCCGACCCGCGCCTCGCGGCGAGGGTCGGCCGCGACATCGCCAGGGCCCTGGAGGCGTGCGAGAAGAGGGGGGTGGTCCACCGCGACGTGAAGCCCGCCAACATCATGGTGGACGGCTACGGCGACTTCAAGCTCGGCGACTTCGGCGTCGCCCGCACCCTTGAGGGCACGCGCACCGCGACCGTGGCAGGCACTCAAAGCTTCATGGCGCCCGAGGTGGAGAGACACGGGCGCTACAACCAGACGGTCGACATCTACTCCCTCGGCCTCGTGATGTGGTGGATGCTCGACGGGTACCGCGGGCCGTTCATGCCGGCCGGGAGCATCGCCCCGGGCGACGCGGCGCGCGCGGAGGCCATGAGGCTCCAGGGCGAGCCGATCCCCGCCCCCGACGGCTGCCCGCCCGAGCTCGCACGCATAGTCCTCAAGGCCTGCGCCTACAGGCCGGATGACCGCTACCAGTCAGCCGCGGAGATGGTCGAGGGCCTGGATGCGTTCCTGGCAGGAAGGCGGATCCCCGCCCCCGAGCCGATGGTGCCCGAGCCGGTTGCGCCCGATAGCCCACATTCCGCCGTTGACGAGAACGACTGGAATGACCTCGGTGGCGAGACCGTCGGAAAGGGCTATGGCACCGGCGCGGGTTTGGGCGCTCCCCCTATAGATGCTGGTCCAACGATAGCAAATCCGGTGGAACCTCTGTTTGGCAAACCAGCGAATGTCAACGGTGGCACACCCCAGAGCCTGGGTGAGGTGAAGGCAATGGGCGTGGGGGCGCATTGGTACTTCGACGTGCGCTCCCTGCTTGTTGCGTGCACAGCAATGTTCTTGGGAAAGTTTGCGGCTAGTACGCTGTTCCAGCTTTTGTCGCCTCTTCTTCGGTGTCTGATGGGGGTGGATGTACAATCTGCTAGCACGTTGAAATACGGCGAGGACGTATCTTTGAGTTCCTCGATAGTCATATATCTAATTGAGTTTCTGTTTGTCGTTGCAGTCTGCGTTGCGGCGTATTTCGTGTTACGCAGGGTCTTGCGGCGAGACAACGCTCTCGGCGACGTTTATCTCTCGTCGCTTGTAATTGGGATCGGCCTTGAAAGCTGGACTCTTCTTCTTCTCAATCTAGTTCCGAGTTTTATTATTGACCGGGTGCTAATGGGAATAGCTTCTTTGTCTTCTTACGTACGTTATAACTCATCTGAGTTCATCCCTTACGTGCTGGTCATCATCGCCTCCTCGTTTTGGTTAACAAAGAACGCCGGAAAGCTTAAGGCTACTTTCACCCGCATCAGCCCATTACCCATTGGGGGAGATTCCGATCACGGCTTTACTTCATCCAAGGCAATCGTGCTAGGGCTATTTGGGCTTGGCGGCGTAAATGGCATACCAGCTGCTATTGGTTTGACCTGGATCTATATGAGCAATTATTCCTTTGGTCACGTTGAGCCATATGTCATTTCTTACGCGATTACCGCAGTTGTGGAAGTAATCCCCACCATCTGGTTCTGTCTGCACCGAGACGCGCAATCACGTATATATGCGCAGCTATGCATAATTATCCTTGTGTCAAACGTCGTCGATAGCTTCGTTGTAATCGTTACGTACTACTCGACCATCGTGAATCTCATAGCGGCAATCGTCCTGCTCGTCGTTTGCCTGCCGGTAGCCCTCCGCTCGGGTTCCGAGGAAAAGGCAAGCAGTCTGGTTCCGTTGCTTGAGACTGGGGTCCTGGCGTACAGCGCAGTAAACGCAGTTATGTATGCATATGACACCCTTCAATTCTACGTCGGAGGGTTCTCTGCTCAAGGGTACTGGGACCAACTAACGGGCTCGGCAATGCTTTTTGCCATCATTACGGGCATTTCCGCCTTTGCGATCTACCGGTACATCCATAAGGATACGCAAGTGGCAGAAAGAGCCGCCTCGAGTCAACAGTGAACGCCAGCACACGGCTCTTGGTGCCTTCGACTAGTTATCAATCCTTGAACGATTTCCAATGATGATTTCAGTTAAGCGAGAAGAGATTCCATGGCAGAAACACTTGACGTCCAGATCCCCTGGCCCGGATGGCATGCGGTCCGTCGCCTTGGCCACGGCTCGTACGGCAGCGTCTGGGAGATCGAGCGGGACCAGTTGGGGACAAAGACCAGAGCCGCCCTCAAGGTCATCTCCGTTCCCCCAGAGCCGGATGACGACATCTACAGCATGGGGTACGACGGCGACACTCTCGCGCAGACCTATGCCGAGCAGGCGCGCTCATTCGCGAAGGAATACCAGCTTGTCCAGGGGCTAGGCAGCCACCCCAACATCGTTGCCTGCCAGGACATGGAGGCCGTGAGGCATGAGACGGACCCGGGCTGGGACATCTTCATTCGTATGGAGCTCCTCACGCCCCTCCAGAAATGGATTGGGAACCGCAAGCTCTCGGACCGAGAGGTGGCAAAGCTCGGCCTTGATATCGCGACCGCCCTCGCCGCCTGCGAGAAGAAAGATATCGTCCACCGCGACGTGAAGCCCCAGAACATCATGGTGGACGACTACGGCAACTTCAAACTGGGTGACTTCGGAGTGGCCAGGACCATGGAGGGCACCCGTACCGCGACCGTGGCAGGCACCGAGACGTACATGGCTCCCGAGATCCTGAAGCACGAGCGATATGGGAGGACCGTCGATATCTACTCCCTCGGCCTCGTCATGTACTGGACACTCAACGCCTACCGGCTTCCCTTTCTGCCTGAAGGAAGACTCTCCGTGAATGACATGGCCAAAGCGGAGGCGAGAAAGCTCTCGGGGGACCCCTTCCCCCGACCCGCAACCGGGAGTGACGCTCTTGTGTCAATCGTCTTCAAGGCGTGCGCCTACAGGCCGGGAGACCGCTACCAGTCAGCCGCGGAACTGGTCAAGGAACTGGATGCATTCCTAGAAGGAAGACGGATTCCCGCTCCCGCGCCGAATATAACCGAGCCTGTCATCCATGGCGGGAGAGAGACCGTCACCGAGGAGAACAACTGGGTCGACGCCGGAGGAGAGACCATCGGCAAGGACCATGGCAACGGCTCGACTCCTGTAGCCGTCCCTCTTGAGGCCGGCCCCACGGTGGTAGGTCCCTCCGGGCACACTCCCGGCAGGGAGGCTAAGCCGGCAGGCAAGTTGGAGACCGGCGCCCCCCAGGCTCACCCCAAGCAGTCGCCCCGGAACGAGGAGCCCCCGGAGCCCGCTCCCCCTGTCCCGGAGCCGAAGGCGGGCGCGCAGGGAAACGAGGGTACCGGAATCTCCAGGAGGGCCTTCATCATCGGAGGCACAGCAGCTGCTGCAGCTGCGTTTGCGGGATTTGCAGTTGCTGGACAGAACGGAAGTACGTCGGATAGCACTGCAGTTGCTGGACAGAACGGAAGTACGTCGGTTAGCACAACAGTTAGCGCATCCACGTCTGGAATCATCACGCTCCCAGACGACGCAAGTGGCAGCGACCTTTGGGTAGCCTGTGATTATTCGCCTGCGACTTCGAGTCCCGCGACACAGATTGTAGGGACTAAGATTAGTTCATTTGATGACGCAATCCCATTGGTGCTCCGGTGTCGTGACGGCAGCACCCTTGTTGTAACAGAAGACGCTGCAGACCAAGAGCTATTGGAGGAAGTAGCAGCATGGACTGACCTCCGCAAGGTTTGCTTTGGAGAGCACTATGAAGAGCACGATGACGTGCCATATGCACTCGGGCTGCGCGACGACGAGGGCTTCGTCACCACATGGGTTGAGCTCGCCGATAATATTTCATCCGACACATCCGGCTCCTGGAGCGGAGTCTCCGACTTCTCTGTATCAGGCAATACAGTGGAGGTCATCACCGCCGGCGGGGAGTGGTTGAGCACGATCAAAGGTTCAGCGTTCGCATGGGGTCTGACAAATCCTGGTGGCTCACTCTTTTCTTACGAGCCGGCGAAGGCCTTCCCCACCACCTACGGGTTCAGCCCGGACATCATCCTCATGCAAGACGGCACCTGCTGGAGCACTTACGGGCAGGGCGACGCCTGCGGCGATGCCATACGCTCATGGTCGGGCATCGTGCAGTGCGTCGATGAGCGTTCCATCTATGCCGCCGTCGGCTCGGATGGAACGGTGCATGCCGCGACATATAACGATGAAAACCAGCAAATCGTCAAAGAGCTCTCTGGATGGAGCGATATCAGAAAGATCAGCTGCGATGCAACCACTTTCCTTGGCGTCACATCCAGTGGCGGCGCGCTGATCCTGGATAAAGATAATCAGCTCAACACTTTGGACCTCGGCCTTTCCGGCATCGCCGATGCGGCAGTTATGGGAGATTGGGTCGTCACGATTGACGGGGACGGGCACGTGAAGGCTGCACAGACTAACAATCTGCTAAAGAGCCTAAAAGGCAAGGACTAAAGGACTAACGGCAGGGGCTGGCGACCGGAGCTGGCATGCCCACAATAGCCGACTCTCCGACCAGTTCCGGATGATTGCTCAACACGAAACGCAATACCTGACGGGAGTAAAGAGATGGCAGAATCCCTAGACATACAGATTCCCTGGACCGGATGGCATGCGGTCCGCCGTCTCGGCCGAGGCTCCTATGGAAGCGTGTGGGAGATCGAACGCGAGGTGGCGGGAAAGCCGGAGCGCTGTGCGCTCAAGGTCGTAGGCGTACCCCCGGAGGGAGGATACGACGACTCCCTCGACATGGGCTACGACGAGGAGAGCGTCACGGCTGCCTACGGCGAGAGGGCAGACACCGTGCTCGGGGAGTACCAGCTCATGGCATCGCTCGCACACCCCAACGTAATCTCGGTCAGGGACGTCGGAAAGGTACGGCACGAGGACACCCCGGGATACGACGTCTTCATCCGCATGGAACTGCTGGAGCCGCTGCCCGCATGGGCACGGGGTCGCAGCGTCTCCCCGGTGGATGTTGTCCACGTTGGCCGCGACATCGCCAGCGCTCTCGCCGCCTGCGAGTCCGAGGGCATCGTGCACAGGGATGTGAAGCCCGCGAACATCTTTGCCGACAGGTGGGGGACATTCAAGCTCGGAGACTTCGGCGTGGCTAGGAACCTCGAGGGTACGTGTACGGCCACCATGGCGGGGACCCAGAGCTACATGGCCCCCGAGGTGGCGCGCCACGAGCGGTACAACCAGACGGTAGACATCTACTCCCTCGGGCTCGTGATGTGGTGGTTGCTCAGCGAATTTCGACTCCCCTTCATGCCGGAGGGCAGGCTCTCGCCGGGGGACAACACCCGGGCGGAGGCCAGGAAGCTCGCGGGCGAAGAGATCCCCGCCCCCGAGGGATGCCCGGGAGAGCTCTCCCGCATTGTCCTGAAAGCCTGCACCTACAGAGCGGAGGAACGATACCAATCAGCCACTGAGATGATGGCGGATTTGGATAACTTCCTTGCGAAGGCAGCCATAACGTCCACGATACCCGAACTTCCCAATCCGGCGGAGCTTGGAAGGGCTGACACCCAGATAGACCTGGACTCCAATTGGGAGGATGACGAAGGTGCGACTGTCGGCCGCGGCTTTGAAAGCACCCCTTTGCCCGTGGAGTTACATGAGGTCGGAGAGACAAATGCGGTCTCCTTCGATACGGCGCGCATTGGGCAAACCAGGAAATCGATAGACGGCCGCTCCGCGTTCGGCAACCGCGGTTCCTGGATACCCTGCGACTACTCGTCCGTGACGTCGAGTCACGCTACCGAGGTTGTAGGGGCCTGCGATGACGGTGCCTTTGTACTCCGCTGCGAAGACGGCAGCACTGTGGTCGCAACATCCGGGGAAGCGGACGGGGACATGCTGGAGGAGGTTGCGGGTTGGACGAATCTCCGGAAGGTGTGCTTCGGGGAATACTACAGCAGCGACTCGAGGGACGTCTCATACGCGCTCGGCCTACGCGATGATGGGAGCTTCGTCTCGACCTCTGACGACCTTGCCGAAGCGATCACGGCCTGTTCTCTCGGCTCTAGATGCGGAATCGTCGACTTCGCGATTACAGGACCTAGTGAGATTCAGATCATCACCGATAGTGGGAAGTGGCAGAAGCTGGCCTTGCTGCAGAACTCAAGCGTTGACATGCCTGATAGGCCACCCTTTCTCGATAAGCCTGCACGTGCCTTCCCTGCAAACGCGGAGGGCACTGCTATCCTTCTCACGCAGGGTGGCACCTGCTGGAGCAGTTACGGCGAGGGTTATGCTTGCGGGGATGCGATACGCTCCTGGACGAGCATCGTGCAGTGCATCGACGGGGTAAGTATCTACGCCGCCGTCGACTCCGATGGCAGGGTACATGCCACCACCTGGCACCCCGTGGACGATGAGGAATATGAGAAATGCCTCAGGCTTGCAGAGGGAATTGCCGGCTGGAACGGCATCAGGAAGCTTGATGGCATCTATGGCACGTTCCTGGGTGTCACGTTCGAAGGCGATCTGTTGCTTGGCGAGTTTGACTATTGGGATTACGCGCCGGCATTCAACACCTACGACCTCGGCATCTCGGGAATTGTTGACGCGGCTGTTGCTGACTGCTCCGCCTCCGATGGTGGCCTGATTGTCGCAATCGACGATAACGGAAATGTCGCAATCGCCAGTGTTGGCGAGCTGGAAGAGGCCCGCTCGGCAATTAGCATACGGCGCCAGAAATTGCGCTGAGACTTTTTATCAGGAGCAAAGGTATTACGAGGGCGGAACCGTCAGAAATGCCAAAGCGTGGTATCTAACGAGTGACTGAACAGCATCGCTACGTATTGGTGTAACGTAATCAAGTAACCTTAGAGGTGTACGTCCTCCTACGTCGAATCCAATCAGGAGCGAAGCAATGTCTGAGAACCTTGACGCAAAGATCCCCTGGCCCGGCTGGCGCCTAATTCGTCGACTTGGTGGCGGCTCCTACGGCAGCGTATGGGAGATAGAGCGCGACGTGGCCGGCAACCCAGAGCGCTGCGCCATGAAGGTCGTGCGCATCCCTACCGAGGGGGAATACGACAACTCACTTGGGATGGGATATGACGACAGCACTCTTTCGGCGGCCTATCGTGAAAGGGCGGAGGCCGTCCTTCGTGAGTACCAGCTCATGGCTACGCTCGCACATCCCAACGTCGTCTCGTGCAAGGACGTCGAGATATGTTCTCGCAATGGCGCACCGGGCTACGATGTCTTCATCCGCATGGAGCTCCTTACACCGCTGCCCCAGTGGGTGCGGGGAAGAGTGGTCGGCCCCAGCGACGCGGCAAGAATCGGCCGGGACATTGCCAAGGCACTCGAAGCCTGCGAGGAGAGGGGCATCGTCCATCGCGACGTGAAGCCTGCCAACATCATGGGTGACGGCTACGGCAACTTCAAGCTCGGGGACTTCGGTGTTGCCCGAGCCCTGGGGGGCACCCGCTTCGCGACCGTGGCAGGCACCGCCACCTACATGGCACCCGAGGTGGCTCGCCATGAACGGTACAACCTCACGGTGGACATCTACTCCCTCGGTCTCGTCATGTGGTGGGCGCTCGACGGTTTTCGGCTCCCCTTCATGCCCGAGGGCATGCTCGAGCCCGGCGATGCCACCCGTGCCGAGGCCAGAAGGCTCACTGGTGAGCCGATCCCCGCACCAGCCGGCTGCCCAGCAGAGCTCGCGAGCATTGTTCTTAAAGCCTGCGCCTACAGGCCGGAGGAACGCTATCAGAGTGCCACGGAGATGGTGGCTGACCTGGAGACATTCCTCGATATGAAGAGTAGCGGGACCATTCCGATCCAGATCGAAACGTCTCCAATTGAAGAGCCGGGTTCACCTTCCAACCCTTCCCCGAAAAAGTCAGGTAAGGGCATTCCGAGCATTGTCAGGAGAGGCTTCATTGTTGCTGGCGCATATATCGTCGGGAGATTGGTAGCTGATGCATTGACAACCCCGCGCCCACAGAATAAGGATGACGATCAAAGCGCTGATAACAGCGTCCATGTCGACCCTGAGAAAAAAGAAGAAGTTCCCGTTCTTACCCACGACGAGCAGGAGGCAAACCGCGTATGGCCTGCTAGTGTCGATGGCGATTCCCTCGTCTATCTGTCCGGATTCGATAGTGACAATAAACCAACAAGCATCAGAATCATTGGCCTGGACGGTAACGGAGACAGGGAGCTTGCGTCGCTCGACTCAAGCTGCTGTGTCAATCGTCTCGTTGCCGCGGATGGATCTGTCTACTATTGCAGCTATTACAACGATGAAAGCGGGAACACAGTCTACGAGGTTCACTCGCTTGACGAGGCGGATGGCGAAACCAGCACTGTCTATTCGGCAAACTTCAGCGAAGTCATAGGAGACTATTCAGAATACTATTACAGTAATTTCGAGTTGTTTATGCAGGATAGCCAACTCTATGCAAGGCTGTATTGGTCCCCTGACGAATCAGGCTCCTTCACTCAGAGACTTATCTCCATCAATGTCGAGAGCGGCACCCAAGAGACAGTCGTTCCTGACGCAACATTCGATGGTGATATTTGGACAAGTTTTCTATACGGAACGAGACTCTATACGATTACTAAGAAGGCGGAAGGAACTTCTTCCCTGTTTGTGCAGGATTTCGGAAGCTCCGATGCGGTAGACGTCTGTGATTTCTCGGGAACCTGGGATGCATTCGACTGGAATACTGCCAATCAAAATATTTATTTTTATTGGGGAGAATCCTCCCAAGATTCCTCCTCGTACTCGTATTATTCCGCCGATGCAGACGGCTCGAACCTCCAAAGTATTGGTTATTCAGGCTGGGTTTCTAATTTAGACGAAAACGGAATACGCACGTCGAATGGCTGGCTGATTGGTTCTGGCGAAGGCGGACGCCTTGCCTATCACACATATTCAAACAATGTCGTTACCTATGTTTCGACAGACCGTTATGGCGAGAACGAGAACGTCTTGGCAACTGTTCAGCAGCAATGAACCAAGTTTTGGACCTGGACAATGAAATTGAGATGTAGGTAGAAGATGGAAGAATCGTCCGCTATAAAGATCCCCTGGCCCGGCTGGCGCGTGGTGAGCCGTCTGGGGCACGGTACCTACGGCAGCGTTTGGGAGATTGAGCGCGATGTGGCGGGCGATTCCGAACGCGGTGCGCTCAAGGTGATAGGCGTGCCCCCGGAAGGCGAAGCCGATGACTCGCTCGGCCTTGGATATGACGAGGGGACCCTCTCTGCCACATACGATGAGAGAGCGGACGCGGTGCTGAGGGAGTACCGCCTCATGGCTGGGCTCTCCTCGCACCCCAACGTGGTCTCGTGCAGGGACTTCGCTAAGGTCGCGCGCGCGGGCGGCCCCGGCTACGACGTCCTCATCCGCATGGAGCTCCTGACGCCGCTCACCAGGTGGGCACGGGGAAAGGAAATCGCCGTCCGTGACGCGGCTCGCATCGGCCTCGACATTGCCAAGGCACTCGAAGCCTGCGAGGAGAGGGGCATCGTCCACCGCGACGTGAAGCCCGAGAACATCATGGTGGACGAGTGGGGCAACTTCAAGCTCGGCGACTTCGGCGTGGCCCGCACCCTGGAGGGCACGCGAACCGCAACCATGGCCGGCACCGAGACCTACATGGCGCCGGAGGTCATCCGTCACGACCACTACAACCAGACCGTCGACATCTACTCCCTGGGCCTCGTCATGTGGTGGATGCTCGACAACTACAGGCTACCGTTCATGCCCGCGGGCAGGCTTGCCTCCGGCGACGTCGCCCGCGCGGAGGCCCGGAGGCTTGCGGGCGAGAGTATCCCCGCGCCGGCCGGCTGCCCCAACGCGTTCGCCCGCATCGTCCTTCGCGCCTGCGCATTCCGGCCTGAGGACCGCTACCAATCCGCTGCCGAGATGGTTGCCGACCTCGAGGAGTTCCTAGCCGGCGGCGTCCCATCAGGCGCCACTGTAACCCCAAGGGCCGAGGTGGACGTTGCCGTGCAACAGAGCAGCCCTAACGCCGGTGCCCCCAACGACACCGACTGGGGTGAGACGACCGACGCCACCGTGGGGAAGGGATTCGGCGTCAATTCGGCTAGGCATGCAAACTCTTATCATGACGAGCCGGCAACCGTGGGCAGGACACCGACGAGCGGCCAGTCTCCACACGCTACCGTGACCCCGACAACCAGGAGGATCCCCAAGCCCGCCGAGGGTCCAACAGCCAAGCCCAGCGTGCCGCCAAGCAAGCCCGCCAATGGTCCAACAGCCAAGCCTAGCGTGCCGCCAGCTTTGGACGATGCGGCTTTGCGAGCGTTCTTTGCGGACTTGTTCGACGAGTCTGCCGAGCGCAAAAAGACCAAGGACGATGCGGCTTTTGGAGCGTTCTTTCCACTGGCGGACTTGCTCGGCGAGCCTGCCGAGCGCAAAAAGACCAAGGCGGAGTCGTTCTGTGCGGGTCTTTCAACTGTCTGTGGTTTCCTCTGGATAATGCTCATAGTATTAATAATTGTAATATTCATTTCAGAGCCCGGAGATATGATCTCAAGTTTCCAAAACGGGCAGCCCCCTGACTACATCGTCTTGTTCTCGCTCTTGTTCTCGCCGGTAGTCTGCGCTGGCCTCATGTATAAGGCCGAGAGAAACAAGCAGTACTTCAAGGAAGATTTTCTCGGCACGTTTCTGCGTGGAGCTGTTTGCGCAAGCTGCCTCTTTGCTCTCGTGCTTGTATATGGGCTGATTTCAATGGCGATGCATACGCTTCGCTAGCAAAGATGTCATTGCTGCTTGGGGCAATGTTTGTCATCTGCGCCGTGGCTATTTACCGTTTGGACGTCGTTATCAGCAAACGCAGGAATTTATTTTCAAATCATTAGCACCTCTCGAAATGGATTCAATCAGGAGAGTAGCCATGTCTGAGACCCTAGACGTAGAGATCCCCTGGCCCGGCTGGCGGGCGGTCCGTCTGCTCGGCCGAGGCTCCTACGGAAGCGTGTGGGAGATTGAGCGCGAGCTTGCGGGGAAGCCGGAGCGCTGCGCGCTCAAGGTGGTGGGAGTGCCCCCGGAGGAGGGCTGGGACGACTCCCTCTCCCTGGGCTACGACGAGGACACCCTCTCTACGACCTACAGCAGCAGGGCAGACTCCATGCTCGGGGAGTACCAGCTCATGGCCGGCCTCTCGCACCCCAACGTCGTCTCGGTCAGGGACGTCGCGAAGGTCGCGCGCAGGGGCGGCCCCGGCTACGACGTCCTCATACGCATGGAGCTCCTGACGCCGCTCACCAGGTGGGTACGGGGAAAGGAAATCGCCGTCCGTGACGCGGCTCGCATCGGCCGCGACGTAGCGCGAGCCCTCTCGGCCTGCGAGTCCCGAGGCATCGTCCACCGCGACGTGAAGCCCGAGAACATCATGGTGGACGAGTGGGGCAACTTCAAGCTCGGCGACTTCGGCGTGGCCCGCACCCTTGAGGGCACGCGAACCGCGACCGTGGCAGGCACTCAAAGCTTCATGGCGCCCGAGGTCATCCGTCACGACCACTACAACCAGACCGTCGACATCTACTCGCTCGGCCTTGTTATGTGGTGGCTGCTCGACGGGTACCGCCTCCCGTTCATGCCGGAGGGGAGGATGGGGCCGGAGGGCGCCGCCCGGGCAGAGGCGAGGAGGCTAGGGGGCGAGCCGATCCCCGCCCCCGACAGCTGCCCGCCCGAGCTCGCACGCATAGTCCTCAAGGCCTGCGCCTACAGGCCGGGGGACCGCTACCAGAGCGCCGCGGAGATGGCGGCGGACCTGGATGCGTTCCTTGACGGGAAAGTCACCACATCGGAATCGGTGGAGCCAATCCAGGTTAGTACAGACCCTCAGCCAGATTCGCGCGACACCAATTGGGAAGAAACCGGGGAAGCTACAATTGGAAAGGAATTCGGCGCCGTCCCTGGAAGAGCAGATGAGGCTCAAGCCGAGTCACCTGAGCAAACGGTTGGTTCGGGTTGGACCGGCACGGATCGTCAGCCAGAACGCATAACCGGACAAGACCCTATGTCCGACTATGCTAATAACAATGCAGCAATGAGAATCGATGGCGTGGCGACTAGCAGGGTGCAGGCGACGCCAGTCACAGACGAAGAGGCGTCTCAGCGCGATAAGACTTCTGCAGAGTCATTTTTGTCCGGGCTTTCTGCGGTAGTGGGCGTTATTTGGGCACTTCTGGTGATTGCGCTGTTGGCTTCTATGGTTGCCATCAAATTCTATCCAACGCCCAGCGGGATTAGCTTGGCTTCATTTGATAACCCCAGTTACCTCGTCTTGCTTTCACCGGCTGTTTGCGCAGCCGTTGTGTATGCACTCGAGGGAGACAAACGATACTTCAAGGAGGACTTTCTCAGCTTCTTTTGCAAGGGAGCCTATATTGGAAGCCTCATATTCTTCATTGGGTCTTTGATACTGCTTTTCATCGTCTTTGCCATAGCGCATAGCAATGGCAGCGATTGGGACAGCACCCTGGCCTTCTCGTTCTTTTTCGTATCCGGACTTAGTGCTGCACTATTTTTCGGATTGAAGACCGGACTCGAATTGCCAGTTTGATGGTAATGTGCTGCAGCGGTCTTCATGGGCGCTCGCGTATCCAAACAGGTCCCATATACTAAAGGGACATGGAGCTCGTTAGCATGTGGGACATTCAAAGCGCGGGAGGGGTTGGTTTTCATGGCAGCCACGGAGGAAGATCCTAAGAAGGCACTCGGTCTGCGCCTTGCGCACGTGGGCATTAATGGCGGCACGCCGGAGAAGGCCGAGAAGATCACCAAGCAACTGGCGGCCCTTCTGGGCCTTGGCACAACGGAGCTTGCGCCTTCCTATTTTGTTGACACCTACATCGAAATCATGAAGGGCGCCGGGCGTGGCGAGAAAGGCCACATTGGCTTCCACGTGGATGACATCGACGCCGCGCAGAAGTGGTTCGAGGATCGCGGCTTCGAGTTCAACGAGGAGTCCCGCGCCAAGTTCCCAGACGGTTCCACCCACCTCATCTACTTCAAGGATGAGATTGCAGGCTTCTCCATCCACATCACGGTAGACGACTAGCGCGGGATTGATCTACCTGGTAATGGGATTTCGGTAATGGGATTTCATTACCAGGTAGTGGGATTCCGTTGCCCGGCAAACGAATCCCGCAGGCACACCTCTTCTGCATGAGCGTACCGTATACTCACCCCTTGGCAAATTTGGCATCCCGAGGGGTTCACGTGATAGCACTCGCAGACAAGATTACCAAGTCGTTTGGCGGAAGAGTCCTCTACACACAGGCAACGCTGCAGCTCAACGCAGGTGAGCGCTGGGCTTTGGTTGGCCCCAACGGTGCCGGCAAGACAACGCTCCTCAAGATCATCATGGGTCAGGAGTCACCTGACGAGGGCACCGTCTCCTTTGCAAAGGAGACCACCGTTGGCTACCTCGAGCAGGAGACCAAGATCGACGGTGAGAAGACCGCCCTCCAGGAGGTCGTGGACTCCGCGCACGAGGTCAAGGGCTGGGAGCGCCGCGTTGCCGAGCTCGAGGCGAAGATCTCTACCACAAAGCCCGGCCCCGAGCTCGACCGCCTGCTCGAGGACTACGGCCACGCCCAGGACCGCTTCGAGCGCCTGGGCGGCTACGAGCTCGACGCCCGCGCGCGCCAGATCCTCGGCGGCCTGGGCTTTCCCATAGAGGACTTCGACAAGCCTGCCGCTGACTTCTCTGGCGGCTGGCAGATGCGCATCGCCCTCTCCAAGCTGTTGCTCCGCCACCCCGACCTGCTCCTTCTCGACGAGCCCACCAACCACCTCGACCTTGAGAGCGTCCAGTGGCTCGAGCACTTCCTCGCAGCCTACGACGGCGCGGTGCTTCTCGTCTCCCACGACCGCTCCTTCATGGACGCCTGCGTCTCCCACGTGGCGGCCGTCGAGAACCGCCGCCTCACCACCTACACGGGCAACTACTCCGACTACCTGCGCCAGCGCGAGGACAACCTCGAGCAGATGCGCGCCAAGCGCGCGGCCCAGGAGCGAGAGATCGCCCACATGCAGGTCTTTGTCGACAAGTTCCGCTACAAGCCCACGAAGGCCGCCCAGGCCCAGGAGCGCATGAAGCGCATCGAACAGATCAAGAGTGAGCTCGTCATTTTGCCTGAGGGCTCGAAGAAGGTGCACTTCTCGTTCCCGGACCCGCCCCGCACCGGTGACATGGTGGTGAAGCTGGAGGACGTCGCGAAGTCCTTTGGCGAGAACCACGTCTACGACCACGTTGACCTCACGCTCTACCGCGGCGACCACGTGGCGCTCGTGGGCCCCAACGGCGCCGGCAAGTCCACGCTCATGAAGCTCATCAACGGGCACCTCTCGCCCGACGCCGGCTCGGTTGAGCTTGGTCAGAACGTGACCTGCGCCTACTACGCCCAGCACCAGCTGGAGCAGCTCGACCCCGCAAACACCGTCCTCCAGGAGATGGACGCCGTGGCCCCTGGCTGGACCACCTCCGAGGAGCGTCGGCTCCTGGGCGCCTTCCTCTTCCACGGGGATGACGTGGACAAGCGGGTCTCCGTGCTCTCCGGTGGCGAGAAGGCACGTCTCGCTCTCGCCAAGATGCTCGTGGCTCCAGACCCGCTGCTCTGCCTCGACGAGCCCACCAACCACCTCGACATCGACTCGGTCGACGTGCTTGAGCAGGCCCTCGTTCACTTCCCCGGTACCATCGTGCTCATCTCCCACGACGAGCACCTCGTACGCGCCGTGGCCAACAAGGTGGTCGACGTGCGCGACCACAAGGTGACGCTCTACGACGGCGACTACGAGTACTACCAGTTCAAGCGCGCCGAGCTCGAGGCCGCTGCCGCTGGGCAGGATGTGCCCACGAGCAAGGCGGCGCAGGCAAAGGCCGCACCGGTAGCGAGCGAGGCTCCCGACCAGACCTCGGGCCGCAACGTCAAGACCAAGGAGCAGCGCCGCGCCGAGGCCGAGGAGCGCAACCGCAGGAGCAAGGCGCTCCGTAAGACCAAGAAGCGCCTGCAGGAGGTCGAGGCGGCCCTTGGCCCCGCGCACGACCGCTACAACGAGCTTGTGACGCTCATGGCCGACGAGGAGCTCTACAACGACACCGACCGCTTCAACAAGTGCATGGGCGAGTACAACGCACTCTCCAAGAAGATCCCCGCCCTCGAGCAGGAATGGCTCGAGCTCTCCGAGGCTATGGAGGCGGGCGAGCAGGATGCTTAGCCCCTTGCGCATGGGAGTGCGCACAGCCCTCAACGCTGTTACGGTTGTCGTGCGTGTGCTTGCCGTGGCGCTCTGCGTGCTGGTGGTTGTCGACTCGTTTGACGTGGGTACGCTCCACACAGCGCTTCTCGGTGTGAATGGGCTTGCGACTGGAGCGATTCCCCAGCCCATCCAGGGGGTACTCGTCTTTCGCACGCCCATGGGCGGGGCATTCAGGGGAGACTTCGCCCTTGTCGCGGTTGCGCTCTTTGTCATAGACTGGCTCCTCGCAAGGGCCGCCTATCGCATCTAGGCCAGAAAGGGGCGAAGACGTGTTCTCGACCTCGCGCATCATCTCGATTCTCATTTCGGTTGGGCTCGTCATGCTCTCCGCCATTCCGCACGAGGTGGCCCATGGCTGGATGGCCAACCGCCTTGGGGACCCCACGGCCAAGCGCGCCGGGCGCCTCACGCTCAACCCAGCCGCGCACATCGACCCCTTTGGCTCTATCCTCCTGCCGCTCATTATGGGCGCCTTTGGCGGGCCCATCTTTGCCTACGCCAAGCCGGTGCCCTACAACCCCATGAACTTCGACCCCAAGACGAGCAACCGCGACGAGGCGCTGGTGGCGCTTGCGGGGCCTGTCTGCAACTTCCTCCAGGCGCTTGCGGGCGCCGCCGTGTGGCGGCTTGCCTACTGGGGATTTACCAGCGGACTCCAGTCCGGCTCGCTTGCCGTGGACCCGTGGTATGACGTGGCGTACTGGACCCTCATGATTCTCTCTACCTACGTCTACGTGAACCTCATGCTCATGTGCTTCAACCTCATCCCGCTGCCCCCGCTTGACGGCTCCAAGGTCATCTCGCCCCTCTTTAGGAGCAAGCGCTCTCGTCGCGCCTACTACCAGGTGCAGCAGTACGCCATGCCCATCCTCATCGTGGTGCTCTACCTCATCCCCTACGCCTTTGGCGTCGATCCCCTGGGATGGATTCTCGATTCAACGGCCGGTTCCCTCTACGACCTTCTTATGGGGGCATAACGGCACATGTCGTGGCGTGTGAAGACAGATGCGTACACGGGTCCCTTCGACCTCCTGCTGCAGCTCGTAAGCAGGCAGAAGGTGGCCATTGGCTCCATCTCGGTTGCCGAGGTGGCAGACCAATACCTTGCCGAGGTCGAGCGCATGAGCGACCTGGACTTGGACGTTGCGAGCGACTTTGTGCTGGTTGCCTCCACGCTTCTGGACATGAAGGCTGCGGCGCTTGTCCCCGAGGGCGGCGTCACGCGCACCCAGCACGCTGGGGAGGAGGATCTGGACGAGGAGGATGACCTCGCGGGCCTCTCTCCCGATGAGGCGCGCGAGGTGCTCATCGCTCGCCTCATCACCTACAAGCAGTTCCGGAATGCCGGCGCCGCACTTGGCAGCCGCATGGAGGCTGAGTCTCGCATGGTGCCGCGCACCGTGGGACCGGATCCGGAGTTCCTGGGGCTCATGCCCGACTACCTCGAGGGCATCACGCTTCGGAGCCTTGCCGTCATCTGTGCCGACATCGACTCGCATCGCGAGACCTTCCTTCTTGAGTCCGAGCACATCGCGCCCAAGCGACTGCCCATCGCGCTCACGGTTGCCTCGGTCGACAGACTGGCGCGCTCCCGCGGGCACCTCACGTTCTCTGAGCTTCTTGACGGCTCGAGTGAGCCCGAGGTCGTGGTGGCAAACTTCCTTGCCGTGCTCGACCTCTACCATAGGGACAAGCTTCGAATGCGCCAGGAGAGGAACTTTGGCGAGATCGATCTTGATCACGTGGAGGGGGCAACTCCCTACGAGATGGACGAGTCGGTCATCTACGAGCTGGAGGAGCAGGGCGTGGGCGAGCAGGACCTGGAAGAGCTTGGCTTTGGTGACGTTTTGGACGCAGGCGAGGACGAAGTTGCGCAGGCGGATGACACGGGGAAGGACGCGTGATGGCAGGTCTCGAGAGGCTTGAGGACGGTTCGCTCAAGGGGCTCCTGGAGGCCCTGCTCCTCGTGTCCGATGACTCCGTCTCGGCAACAGACCTGGCAAAGGCCACGGGCGCCGCGCCGGGTGACGTGGCCTCGGCGCTTGCGGAACTCTCGGCCGAGTACGCCGACGCAAACCGTGGCTTCCAGCTCCGCGAGGTCGCAGGTGGCTGGAGGCTCTTCACGCACCCTGCGTTTCACGACCAGGTTGCCGATTACGTGTTGTCGTGGGACCAGCGGCGCCTCTCGCAGGCCGCGCTGGAGACACTGGCTGTCATTGCCTACCACCAGCCCGTCTCGCGCGAGGGCGTGCGCGCCATCCGCGGCGTGAACTCCGACGGCGTCATTGCTTCCCTGCGCGAGAAAGGCCTGGTGCGCGAGGTGGGGCACGACGCCGAGCATGGCCAGGCGGTGCTCTTTGGCACCACGCGAGCCTTCCTCGAGCGTTTTGGTCTGAGGAGCATCCGCGACCTTCCGCCGCTCGAGGACTTTGCCCCGGACGAGCAGTCCAAGCAGTTCATCCGCGAGCGTCTCTCTGGGCGGTCGCTTCAGTCCACGCTCGAGGAGGCCTCGGACGACATTGACGACGAGCGTGACCTCCTCGGTGATGACGACGGCACCGAGGACGAAGAGTCCCTCTCCGAGGCAACGGGCCCAGAGGACCCTACGGACGGTGACGCGGACGATGAGTGACCCGCTGCGCGAGGACGGGCTCTACCCCATGCGCCTCCAGCGATTTCTTGCCCGTGCCGGCGTCGCCAGCAGGCGCGGCGCCGAGCGGCTCATGACCGCCGGCCGCGTGCGCGTGAACGGGGAGGTCGTAACCGAGCTTGGCAGCAAGGTCGACCCTGCAACGGACGTGGTGAGCGTGGACGGAATCGAGTGCCACATACTCGAGCGGCCCTGCTACCTCATGCTCTACAAGCCGGCGGGCTACGTCACCACCATGAGCGACCCCCAGGGTAGGCATACCGTGGCCGAGCTTGTCCCCACCGAGCGCTTCCCCGGGCTCTTCCCGGTGGGACGCCTCGACATGGATACGACCGGCCTCCTCCTCTTCACCACCAACGGCAACGTGGGGCAGGACCTGCTCCATCCCTCTCGTCATGTCGAGAAGCACTACGTGGCGTTGGTCTCTGGCACCCCCTCGGCGCATGATCTCGAGCGCCTGAGGCGCGGCGTCATGCTCGAGGACGGTCCCGCGTCGCCTGCCGGGGCAACGCTCCTTGCGAAGGGTGACCCCTTCTACTCGGTTGTTGCCCCGCATGGAGCCGGACGCACGGGTGGGGGAGAGCCCAATGCGGTCGTGGGACTCACCATCCACGAGGGCAGGAAGCACCAGGTCAAGAAGATGATGCAGGCGGTAGGGCACAAGGTCTTGCGCCTCCACCGCGATGCCTTTGGGCCGCTCTCCCTCACGGGCGTTGACGAGGGTTCGTGGCGCGAGCTCACACCCCAGGAGGTTGCGGCCATCGAGGGTATTTGCGCCGGGCTTGCCGGCGATCAGGGGGAGGACGACTAGCGTGGACTTTGGCATGAGGCAGCGGATCCTTGTCATGAGGCATCCGGAGACGCCCGCGAACACTGAGCACTTCTTCTCGGGAAGGAGGGACGTCCCTCTCACCTCGCGCGGCGAGAGGCAGCGCGAGCGTGGCGTGGACGCCCTTGTGGCCTTTGGCCCCGAGCGCATTTGGTGCTCGCCCCTCTCGCGCTGTCGTAATCTTGCCGAGGAGGCCGGGGAGCGCCTGGGTATTCCCGTCCGCGTGGACGATGACCTTGTGGAGCTTGACTTTGGCGAGCTGGAGGGCACGCGCTTTGAGGCGAGCAACTCCGGTCCTACGCAGTTCCCCTGGCCGCTTGACGAGTACGGGCACTCGCTTCCTGCGCCCGGTGCGGAGTCCTTCGAGCACGCGACCGCCCGCGCCAACCATCTTATGGACGAGCTGAGGCCGCTTGCCGGCAGAACTGCCCTTGTTACCCACGGGGGCTTCTCTCGCATTCTCATCGCCGCCATGTACGATGTACCGTATGACCGCTTCTGGAATGTGCATCTGGCAAACGTGTGCTCGGCGTACTACACCTGTAACGGGAAGAGCTTCTACCTTGGCGGGTTCAACCTCACCCCCGATGAGGTCATAGAGCGCTCGACCAAGCCAAACCCATACGACCTCAGGGACATCTGGGGCGTCTCGGAAAGGAAGGACGCATGATTGTCGCCATCGACGGGCCCGCTGGGTCCGGCAAGTCTACCGTTGCCCACGCAATTGCCGAGAGGTGCCACCTCACCTACCTCGACACGGGTGCCATGTATCGCTCCGTCACCGCCGAGTGCCTGCGCCAGGGCATCGACCCCGCAGACGCGACAGCTGTGACGAAGGTTGCTCGCACGATCACCATCATCTTTGGCACCTCGCCTGCCGGGCAGACCGTCACCGCCAATGGCCGTGACGTCACCGCCGAGATTCGCACGCCAGAGGTCGACCGCAACGTTTCCGCAGTCTCGGCCATCCCCGAGGTACGCACCGCCATGGTCGAGCTTCAGCGTGCCTACGGCGAGACGGGCGATGTGGTTGCCGAGGGTAGAGACATTGGCACAGTGGTCTTTCCCAAGGCGGACGTGAAGGTCTTCCTCACGGCAGATCCTGCCGCGCGAGCCCTGCGCCGTGCGGTGCAGCGCGAGGGTGGAGACGCCGCCAAGGATGCCAACGCAACGGCCGACCCCGCCGAGGTCGAGCGCATCCTCGCAGACCTCAACCGCCGCGACCAGCTTGACTCGACGAGAAAGACCGCCCCTCTCAAGCCGGCGCCGGACGCGCACCACATTGACTCGTCCTCGATGAGCGTCGACGAAGTCGTGGCCGCCATCTGCGCCCTTGATCCCAGGCTTGAGGCCGCGCTCGCGGGAGGCCGTTCGTGAGCGCGCAGAAGAAGGCGCCCGAGAAGCGCCTACGCGCCTTCCACGGCAACAGCTTCGATGACTACTTCGATACGGGTATGCGCAACTTTCCGCTGCCGGCGCGCGTGTTTCTCGGGATCGCTGTCTACGCGTGCATGGCGTGGACGCAGTTTCGCTGGCGCTGGAGCGTTGAGAACAAGGAGAAGCTCGTCGACGACAAGACCCCACGCGTCCTCGTCATGAACCACGGCTCGATGCTCGACCCTGTGATCATCATCGTGCAGCTGTGGCTGCACGGCATTCGCGTGCGCACAATCTACAAGAGCGAGTTCGACAAGTCGCCGGTAGTCACCTGGTTCTTCACCCGCGTGGGCGCCATTCCGGTACAGCGCGGCACCGCAGACATGAAGTCCGTTCGTCGTGCTAAGGCAGCGCTTGACCGTGGCGAGTGCGTCCTCATTTTCCCCGAGGGCACCCGCATCAAGAGCGACGACGAGCCCGTGACCATCCACGAGGGCTACTCGCTCATGGCGCAGCTTGGCCACGCTCCGGTCCAGCCGGTGGCCATCGTGGGCGCGCGCGACATCACGAAGCGTGGCAGTCACCTGCACCACTTTTCCCGCGTGTGGCTCAAGGCGGGAGACCCCATCACCTGGGACTCCTTGGACGTTAAGGGCAGGAAGGCCCAGCTCGCTGCAATGTCGAAGGCTGGCATGGACGCCGTCTATGCGCTGAGAGACGAGCTTCGCGAAGAGCACCCGGGGAGGATGTAACCATGGCGACGGTTGAGGTGGCGCGCGAGGCCGGTGCCTGCTACGGTGTCGAGCGCGCGCTTGAGATGACCGAGGACGCCCTTAAGGACGGGGCGTCTCGCGTCCGCACGCTGGGGCCGCTCATCCATAATCCGCGGGTTGTCGCAAGCTTGGGCGAGCGTGGTGCCGCCGTTGTCGAGGATCCGCGTGACGCTGCAGGCTGCACGCTTGTCCTCCGCACGCACGGGGTGACTCCTGCCGAGGAGGCCGAGGCACGGGAACTCTGCTCTTCTGTGGTCGATGCAACCTGTCCCTTTGTTAAGAAGGTGCACCGTGCAGCCGAGCAGCTCTCTGCGGAGGGCTATCGCGTGGTCATCGTGGGCGAAGCGGGCCATCCCGAGGTCACCGCTACCCTTGCCCATGCGCCGGGGGCCGTAGTTGTGGGAACGGCCGAGGAGGCGCTTGCACTCCCGCATGCGCGCAAGACCGGCGTTGTGGTGCAGACCACGCAGTCTGCGGCACGCTTAGCCGAGGTTGTCTCGGCACTGCTCTCGCGCACAGAGGAGCTTCGCGTAGTCAACACCATCTGCGAGGCAACCTCAGGACATCAGGGCGCCTGCGCCGAGCTTGCGGCCCGTGCGGACGTGATGGTGGTCATCGGCGGCCGAAACTCTGCCAACACCACGCGCCTGGCCGAGATTGCCGCCGCTGCCTGCCCCCGCACGCATCATATCGAGGGTGCCGATGAGCTTGACCCTTCCTGGTTTGCAGGGGCGGGCCTTGTGGGCGTCACGGCTGGCGCCTCGACCCCTGCCTCGCAGATCCGCGCCGTTGTGGCAGCAATTGAGTCGATGATGGGGGAGTAGGGGTGTCACGAGACAGGGCAGACTACGCATCCACGCGCGAACGCTCCCTTGGCGCCTGGGTGCAGTCGGTAGAGGAGGAGAGCCCCGCCTGGGAGGCTGGCATTGAGCCCGGCATGCGCATCGAGAGCGTGAATGGCCACAAGCTGCGCGACCTCATCGATTGGCGCTGGGAGGCCGATGGCGCCTCGTGCGAGCTGGAGGTCTTCGACCCCAGGGACGGTGGAACCTATGGCTGCGAGCTCTGGCGCGAGCCCGGCGAGGACTGGGGCATCGACTTCACGGACGTCCTCTTCGACGGCATCCGCACCTGCGTGAACGCGTGCCAGTTCTGCTTCATGAGCATGCTGCCGGCGGACGCGCGCCCGTCCCTCTCGCTGCGCGACGACGACTACCGCCTCTCGTTCCTGCAGGGGAACTTCGTCACCCTCACCAACGTGACCGACGAGGACGTCGAACGCATCATCACCTGCCGGCTCGAGCCCATGAACGTCTCGATCCACGCCATATCCCCCGAGGTCAGGCGCACGCTCATCGGACCGCACGCGCAGCGCGGCATCGACGTTCTGGAGCGCCTGCTCGAGGCCGGCATCGAGGTGCATGCTCAGATCGTGCTCTGCCCTGGCGTGAACGACGGACCGGAACTCGCTCGCACGCTCGATTGGGTGGAGGCGCGCCCCGCCATCACTTCTCTTGCCGTGGTGCCTCTTGGCTACACGCGCTTCTCGCGTCGGTTCTCAAAGTCCTTCTCGGATGACCCGGCATCCGCCAAGGCAGTGGTCGAGCTTATCGAGCCCTACCAGGCGCGCGCAAGGCGCGAGCTTGGTACCACCCGCTTCCAGCTTTCCGACGAGTTCTACGTTGCCGCCGGCGTGAAGGTGCCGCCAGCGGAGGCTTACGACGGATATCCGCAGTACTACGATGGCATTGGCATGCTGCGGAGCTTCCTCGACGACTCGGCGGTGTTCGCACGCGACCACGCCGCCGAGCTTGCTGCGAGCGAAGCGGAGCTCTCTCGCTGTGAAACCTCGGTCTTTATCGTCTGCGGAGAGGCACCGCAGGCAGCAATCTCGTTCTTCTGCGAGCTTTGGTCTCCTTCTGGGCGCGTGCGGACGTATCCCATTCATAACGACTACTTTGGTGGAGATGTCAACGTCACGGGCCTCATCGTCTCGAAGGACCTTCTCGCGCAGCTGCCAGAGGACCTTGAGAACCACGTGGTCGTGCTTCCCGAAGTCATGTTCAACTTTGATCACGTGACTCTCGATGGCGACACGCAGGACCACGTCATTGAGGAGATCGAGCGCCGTGGTGGCAAGGCGATCATTGCGCATGGAGACCCTACGAGCATCGTCTCTGCAGTAACGCAGAGTTTGGGGTGAGGCTCGCCGGCGGCAAGGCGCCCACGCGGTCGTGATATGCTCGAGTGTGCTAAATACGCTAAGAGAAAGTGAGCACCTCATGTCATTGCCTGTCGTCGCCGTGGTCGGTCGACCCAACGTCGGCAAGTCCACCCTTGTAAACCGTATTGTCCAGAGTCGTGACGCCATAGTGCACGAGAGTCGCGGCGTCACGCGCGACCGTTCCTACCACAAGGCAGACTGGAACGGTCGCGACTTTGTGATTATCGACACTGGCGGCATCGAGTCCGTCAAGTCGAAGGACACCTTTGCGCCGCGTATCCGCGAGCAGGCCGTAATGGCCGCGCAGGAGGCAGACGCCATCATCTTTGTGGTGGACGGCTCAACCGGGATCACCGACGAGGACGAGGAGGTCGCAAGGATCCTACGCAAGCAGGACAAGCCCGTGTTCCTCGTGGTCAACAAGAAGGACAACCCCGCCACCGAGAACGACAACCTCTGGGACTTCTACGCCCTTGGCGTGGGCGAACCCATGCCCCTCTCCGCCTCGCACGGCTACGGTACGGGCGACCTTCTCGACGAGGTCGTCGCGGTTCTACCCTCCGAGGACGAGCTCGAGGATGACGAGGACGTGCTCTCGCTGGCCATCGTCGGCAGGCCTAACGTGGGCAAGTCCTCCCTGGCGAATCGCCTTGCCGGCAAGAAGCGCTCCATCGTCTCCGACGTTGCGGGAACCACCCGCGATGCCATCGATACCATGATCGAGTGGCAGGGGCAGCGGATTCGCCTGGTGGACACCGCCGGAATGCGCAAGAAGAACCTGGTTCACGAGGACGTGGAGTACTACAGCATGGTGCGTGGCCTCATGGCCATGGAGCGCGCCGACGTCTGCCTCTTGGTGGTGGACGCCACCGACGGCGTCACCGAGCAGGACCAGAAGGTGGCCAACATGGCCATCGATCGTGGCTGTGCCCTGGTGCTCTGCCTCAACAAGTGGGACCTCATCGAGACCGAGGCCCAGCGCGACCGCGTGGTTGCCTCGATCGAAAAGCGCATGCAGTTTGCGCCATGGGTGCCCTACGTGAACATCTCCGCCCTCACGGGCCGCGCCACCGACAAGGTCCTGCAGCTTGCTGTCTCTGCCGCCCAGGCACGCGAGACCCAGTTGAGGACCTCGGAGCTCAACAACCTCCTCGAGGAGATTCGCCAGGGTGGCCACACGGTCTCTGACAAGGGTCGTCGCCTCAAGATGCAGTACGCCACACAGACCGGCTCCAGGCCTCCCGTCATCACCGTTTGGTGCAACGCGCCGGACCTTGTAGACGACAACTACAAGCGATTTGTGGAGAACCGCCTGCGTGAGAGATTTGACCTTGAGGGAACACCCATCCGTCTGCGCTTCCGCAAGAAGTCCGAGGGGGACAAGTGAGACTCGTAATTCCTACGCTCATTGCGTGCGCAATTGCCTACTTTGTTTGTGGCATTCCGTTTGGCATGCTCATTGCACGCTCCCAGGGCGTCGACGTGCGTCACACGGGGTCCGGAAACATTGGCGCTACCAACGTGGGGCGCTCCGTGGGTGCCTGGGCGGCAGGCCTCACCCTGCTGCTTGACGCCGGCAAGGGCTGGCTCTGCACGGGGCTTGCCACGTGGGCGTTCTCCAGTTTCTTTGCCGAGGCAAAGTCACTTGCTCCCGGCCAGCCCTTTGACTGGGCGCTCACCTGCGTCTATGCGGCATGCGTGCTTGGACACGTCTTCTCGCCCTACCTTGGGTTCCATGGCGGCAAGGGCATCTCGGTTGGCTTTGGCGCGGCGCTGGGCCTAGACCCGCGCATCGCCTTTGGGCTTCTCGCGGTCTTCCTTGTCTTTGCCCTTCCCACGCGCTTTGTCTCGCTGGGCAGCTCGTGTGCGGCAGTCTCGCTTCCCATCTGGACGGCCGTCTTTGGCTACACCCCCATCGCTGTCCTGCCCATGGTCATCGTGGCCGCCTGCGTTGTGTGGGCGCACCGCGAGAACATCCGCAAGCTCGCACACCACGAGGAGAAGCGCTTCTCCTTCCACCACGATGAGGGGAAGTCAAAGTGAGGCGCGTTGCCGTCATAGGAGCTGGCTCTTGGGGTACCGCCATGACGGGCCTCGTGTCGCCTGCCGTCGACGAGGTAGTGCTGTGGGCGCGCACGTCCCAGGCTGTCGATGCCATGAACCTCGAGCACAGGAATCCGAACCATCTTGTGGACTATACGTTGGCGCCAAACGTTGTGGCAACAAGCGACCTTGCCGTGGCCGTTCGTGATGTGGATGCCGCGATCCTGGCCACCCCGTCTGCATATCTGCGCGAGACTTGCCGCAACCTGGCTTCCCACCTTGCTAAAAACGCCCGTGTGCTCGTTCTCTCCAAGGGTATGGAGCGCGGAACGCACCTCCTCATGCACGAGGTGGCTGCTCAGGAGCTGGGCAATCCCACTCGCGTTGCTGCGCTCTCTGGCCCAAACCATGCCGAGGAGATCTGCAAGGGGATGGTGTCGGCCGCTGTCGTGGCCTCGGAAGATGCGGAGACGGCTGCATACTTCCAGGGTCTTCTCTCGGGTCCGACCTTTAGGGCCTACGTGAGCGACGATGTTCGTGGCGTTGAGTGCTGTGGTGCCGTTAAGAACGTGGTGGCCATCGCCTGTGGCATTGCGAGCGGCATGGGGATGGGGGACAACACTCTGGCTGTCCTCATGACCCGTGGCATCGCCGAGATTGGGCGCGTTGTGGCTGCCTTGGGCGGCAACCCTATGACGTGCATGGGGCTCGCCGGTATGGGTGACCTCGTGGTTACCTGCACCTCCGAGCATTCGCGCAACAGAAGCTTTGGCCGGGCCCTCGTGGCGGGCGAGACGCTTGACGCCTATCAGGCCCGCACGCACATGGTGGTCGAGGGCGCGCCCGCTTCGGAGTCGGTCCTCGAGCTTGCGCAAGAGCGCGGAATCGAGGTTCCCATCACGGCCGGCGTCCACTCCGTTCTCTATGAGGGACGTCCTATCGACGAGGCAATGGAGGGACTTCTCACGCGTGTACCGCGCACGGAGTTCTATGGTATGGAAGAGCGAGATACAGCATCAAAGGAGAACCAATGCTAGAGAATAACGTCCAGGTTGCACCTTCCATCCTCTCTGCAGACCTGGGACATCTTGCGGACGAGCTTGCCTCTATCGAAGGTGCTGGCTATGTGCACTTTGACGCGATGGACGGCCACTTTGTGCCCAACCTCACCTTTGGCCCTGGCGTGCTTGCTGCGGTGAAGGAGGCCACACAGATCCCCGTTGATGCGCACCTCATGATCTCGAACCCCGACCAGATGGTGCCGGAGTACCTTGCTGCCGGTGCCGACATCGTGACCTTCCACTACGAGGCTACGGCGCACGCCAATCGTCTTGCCAGCCTCATTCGCGAGAAGGGCGCCAAGGCGGGCATTGCCATCAACCCCGGTACGCCCGTCTCTGCCCTCGACGCCATCATCGAGGACGTGGACCTCGTGCTTGTGATGACCGTGAACCCCGGCTTTGGGGGCCAGAAGTTCATATCTGGCTCTCTTCGCAAGCTCCGCCAGCTCAAGGCCATGTGCGACGAGCGCCGCGTGAGCCCCATCATCGAGGTTGACGGTGGGATTTCTCCCGCAACTGCGGGCGATGTTTGCGCCGCGGGCGCGCGCCTGCTCGTTGCTGGCAGCGCCGTCTTTGGCAAGGAAAACCGCGCCGAGGCCATCCGCAAGATTACCGAGGCCGGCGAGGCCGGTCTCACGAGGAGAGCGTGAGAAGCGTGACCAACCGCACAACCGTATACCTTGACTATGCCGCGAGCGCACCCGCGCGAGAGGAGTCTCTTGTCGCGGAGCGCGCCTACGAGGACTCTCCCATTGCGGGGGCAAATCCCAACTCGCTGCACACCCTTGGACGAGAGGCGGCTCGTGCGCTCGACGGTGCTCGCCGCGATATTGTTCGCTGCGTGGGCGGCGGTTTTAGGCCTTCGGACGTAGTCTTCACTTCGGGTGGCACCGAGTCCAACAACCTGGCCCTTCTCGGCCTCTCACGCGGTGCCCATCAGCGCGATCGCAAGCGCACACGTGTGGTTCTCTCCGCCATCGAGCACGACTCCGAGCTGGACGTAACGGGCGTGCTTCGCGATCGCGGCTTTGATGTGACGCTCGTGAAGCCCGGTAGGGACGGTGTGGTCACTCGTGACGCGCTCGAGAATGTGCTTGGTCCCGATTGCGCGCTTATTTCGATTATGAGCGCCAACAACGAGACGGGCGTGGTGCAGCCTGTGTCTGAACTTGCTGCTGCGGCTCACGCCGCCGGTGCGCTCTTCCACACTGACGCCGTGCAGGCGTTTGGGCGGATTCCTCTTGATGTCTCGCAGGCAGACGCCGTAAGTCTTGCGGCCCACAAGCTGGGCGGCCCGGTTGGTGTGGGAGCCCTGCTCGTCCGTGGGCGCGTCCCTCTCGCCCCTCAGTCCTTTGGTGGCGGCCAGGAGTCCGGCAGGCGCGCGGGAACGCAGGACGTGCGCGGCGCGCTTGCCTTTGCTGCGGTCGCATGTGCCTGTTGCGGCTCCATCGCCACCGTGCGCCCGCAGGTTGCCGCCCGTGCCGAGAGACTCTACCAGCGTATCTGTGCAGAGGGGACGGGCATCGTCCCCACAACCACGGGTGTGGTCGACGAGCACCGCCTTCCCGGCATGGTGAGCGTCATGGTGCCGGGCATGGACTCGCAGTCCCTCGTCCTTGGGCTGGACGAGCATGGCTTTGAGGTCTCTGCCGGCTCCGCGTGCTCCTCGGGCTCGCTTGACGCTAGCCACGTGCTCACGGCCATGGGCATAGGCCGTGACCAGGCGCTTGGCTCGCTTCGCATCTCATTTGACGAGCGCGTTGCCGAGGAAGACCTTGATGCCTTTGCAGCGGAGCTCATCTCGCTCGTCAAGCAAACAAAGACACGCCATTAGCAGAACGCACACCCACCAAGGAAGGTGAGGGTCTTATGACCGAAGCACAGGCGCTTGTTAGACTTCAGGAGATTGACCTCGACATGCTGCGCCTTGCGTCTACGCTGGCCGCGATGCCGCAGCAGAAGAAGATGCAGGCAATCGCTCGAGCGCGCCGAAAGGTACAGAGCGAGCAGACCAAGATCTTTGCTCAGCGCAAGGACCTTGAGACCTATGTCTCGGAGAACCAGGAGGACCTCGAGCACTACCGAGCGCGCACCGAGGAGGTCAAGGCCGAGGTTGCCTCTGGAAGCCACGGCTACCGCCAGATTCAGGACTACGAGGCGCACCTCACGGGTCTTGCAAAGAAGATCGAGAAGCTCGAGCACAACCGTGCGCAGCTCGACGAGGATCTTGAGAAGGTCAAGCGCGCCGAGAGCAACGCCAACCTCACGCTTGAGCGCCTCGACGACGAGGAGGCCGCGCAGAAGAAGTCCTTCGAGACGGATAGTGCGCAGATTAGGCGCAAAATCGTCCAGCTCGACGCTGAGCGCAAAGACGTGGTCTCCCAGATCTCTGATAAGCACATGAGCGACTACGAGGCCGCGCGCAAGCGCTTCAAGGGCCTTGCTGTTGAGAAGCTCGTGGGCAACGTCCCCTCGGTTTGCCGCGTGAAGCTCCAGCCCGCCTCGTTCCACGACCTCACGCACGGTGACGACGTTGCCGAGTGCCCCTACTGCCACCGCATCCTCATCGTGGACGATCCCTATGTCGAGGGGGAGGGCAAGTGAGCGATAGCACGCACAGGGATACAGAGCCGGCGGCGCCTCGCGTCGTCCTCGCCGTTACGGGAGGCATCGCCGTCTACAAGGCAGTCGAGGTCATGCGCGGCCTGCAGCACGCGGGCTGCGACGTTCGCGTGACTATGACGGCAGATGCGGAGCGCTTTGTGGGAACCCCCACGTTCGAGGCGCTCTCCGGCCATCCCGTGGCGGACGACCTCTATGCCTACCCGGACTCTCCCATTCCGCACATCTTCCTGGCCGACTGGGCTGACCTTGTGGTGGTTGTTCCCGCAACCGGAAACGTGCTGGCTAAGATGGCCATGGGGATTGCAGACGATTGCCTCTCCACCACACTGCTTGCCACCCACTGCCCAGTGCTTGTGGCGGCTGCCATGAACGTCCACATGTGGAGAAACCCAGCCACGCAGGCAAACGTTGTAACGCTTCGCTCGCGCGGCATCCGCTTTGTGATGCCACAGACGGGCCTTCTCGCCTGCGGCGACGTGGGCGAGGGAAAGCTTGCAGAAGTCTCGGACATCGTGTCCGCTGCTCTTGACGCGCTTGCCCCTGCCAAGCAGGATATGGCTGGCATGAGGCTTGTGGTCACGGCCGGCCCCACGCACGAGGCCATCGACCCCGTGCGCTACATCGCCAACGCCTCCACAGGCAAGATGGGCTATGCCATCGCCCGCGAGGCCTCGCGCCGAGGTGCCGTGGTGACGCTGGTCTCCGGACCGGTCTCGCTTGCCGCGCCACAGGGGGTCTACGTGGTCCCGGTTGTCTCGGCGGCACAGATGCGCGATGCCACGGTTGCAGCCTTCGCCAACGCCGACGCGGCTATATGCGCCGCGGCAGTCGCGGACTACACGCCTGCCTCGCCTGCGGACCGCAAGCTCAAGAAGGGCACGGACGACCTCTCCACGCTTCGCCTTATCAAGAACGCAGACATCCTTGCCGAGCTCTCTCGCTCCAAGGGAGGCCGCGTCGTGGTTGGCTTTGCAGCCGAGACAAACGACCTTCTCAAGAATGCTCGAGAGAAGCTCGAGCGCAAGAGCTGCGATTTCATCGTGGCAAACGACGTGTCCCGTGCGGACTCTACGTTTGGCGCCGACACGAGCCGGATTGCCTTTGTGTGGCCCGACCGCACTGAGCAGCTTGACACGCTGCCGCTCGATCAGGTGGCCGCCGCTATCTGCGACCGTGTTGCCACGGCAGTGGCGGGGGAGGGTGCATGAGCGAGGCACGTCACGGCGAGATCACCATCGGCTGCCATCTCTCGGTTGCGGGCGGCTTTACGCAGATGGGCAAGACCGCGCTTGACATTGGGGCAAACACCTTCGCCTTCTTCACGAGAAACCCGCGTGGCGGCCGTGCCAAGACGCCAGACCCAGACGATGTGGCGGGACTTCTCGCCATCCTTGCCGAGAACGGCTTTGGGCGGCTCGTCGCTCACGCGCCCTACACCATGAACCTCTGCTCCGCCAAGCCGCAGACGGTTGAGTTCGCCCGTGAGGCAATGGCTGGCGACCTTCAGCTCATGGAGATGTTGCCGGGCAACTATTACAACTTCCACCCGGGAAGCCATGTGGGCCAAGGGGTTGACGAGGGCATTCGCCTTATCTGCGAGGGTCTTGACCAGGTGTTGGTTCGAGGCCAGAAGACGACGGTCCTGCTGGAGACCATGGCGGGCAAGGGGTCCGAGGTGGGCTCGCACTTCGAGGAGCTGGCCCGCATCATCGAGGGGACCCGCGATGGCGACCTTCTCGGCGTGTGCCTCGACACCTGCCACGTAGCCGACGCAGGCTACGACATTGTGGACAACCTTGATGGCGTGCTTGACGAGTTCGACCGCGTGATTGGGCTTGACCGCCTGAAGGCGCTGCACGTGAACGACTCCAAGAACCCGCTTGGCTCCCACAAGGACCGTCACGAGAAGATCGGCCAGGGCACGCTTGGGCTGTCCACCTTCGAGGCCGTGGTGACCAACCCGCGCCTGTGCGGGCTGCCCATGATCCTTGAGACGCCCAACGAGCTTGAGGGCTATGCGCAGGAGATTACACTCCTCAGGGGACTTGCCCGGGGAGATGGGAAGGACTAATGGGGATTCTCATAGGGTGCGAGCACCTCTCGCACGAGTGGCCGGGCAAGCCCGTGCTTGACGACCAGACTATAGGAATCAACGAGGGCGAACGCATAGGCGTGGTAGGCAGGAACGGCGACGGCAAGTCGACGCTGCTTGAGCTCATCGCGCATCGCCTTGAGCCAGACGCGGGTACCGTCACCTGGAGAAACGGCATCCACGTAGGGTTCTTAGGCCAGGATGACGAGCTCCACGATGACTGGACCGTGGGCCGCGCCGTCGTGGGAGACGTCCCCGACTACATGTGGGCTTCCGACCCGCGCGTGCGACAGATTATCTCGGAGCTCTTGGGTGACGTGGACTGGGACGCCACCGTTGGCACGCTCTCCGGTGGACAGCGGCGCCGCTGCGACCTGGCGCGGCTCCTCGTGGGGACCTGGGACGTCATCCTCATGGACGAGCCCACCAACCACCTGGACATGCACGCCATCCGCTGGCTTGCCGACCACCTCAAGGCCCGCTGGCCGGAGGGTACGGGAGCGCTTCTTGTGGTGACGCACGACCGCTGGTTCTTGGACGAGGTCTGCGAGCACATGTGGGAGGTCCACGACCAAGAGATCGAGCCCTTCGACGGCGGCTACTCCGCCTACATCCAGCAGCGCGTCGAGCGCGACCGCATGGCCGCAGCCACCGAGGAGCGCCGCCAGAACACGCTGCGCAAGGAGCTCAACTGGCTGGCACACGGCGCCAAGGCACGCTCGAGCAAGCCTCGCTTTCGCGTCGAGGCGGCGCGCGCCCTTCTCGCCGACGACCCACCGCTGAGAAACCCCATCGAGCTTAAGCGCCTAGCCGTGAGCAGGCTGGGCAAGCAGGTCATCGAGATGAAGGACGTCTCGTTTGCCTATCCGGATGGCTCGCGCGTGCTCGATGACATCACCTGGACCATTGGTCCCGGCGACCGCTACGGCATCCTTGGAGCCAACGGTGCGGGAAAGTCAACGCTGCTCAAGGTCATGACGGGCAAGTTGCAGCCAACCTCTGGCACTGTGCGCATTGGCAAGTCCGTGCGCTTTGGATGGATGTCGCAGCACCTGGACACGCTCTCCGAGAAGGAGAACTGGCGCGTGCTCGAGGTACTCTCGCGCTACAAGAGCACCTACTACGTGGACGGCAAGCCCCAGAGCCCCACGCAGCTCCTCGAGCGACTGGGCTTCGAGCGCTCCGAGCTCACGAACTTTGTGCACGACCTTTCTGGCGGTCAGCGCAGGCGTCTCGCGCTGCTCACGGTGCTTCTCGACGAGCCCAACGTGCTTGTGCTCGACGAGCCTGGCAACGACCTGGACACCGACATGCTTGCGGTGCTTGAGGACCTGCTCGACACCTGGCCGGGCACGCTCCTCATGGTCTCGCACGACCGCTTCCTCATGGAGCGAGTGACCGACGACCAGTACGCGCTTCTCGACGGTCACGTGCGCCACTGCCCGGGCGGCGTAGACGAGTTCCTCGACCTCCTAGATTCACACGGGGGCGCGGCAGCCCCTTCCTCCGCGGAGTGCGCTACGCGAAACTCCGCTATGGAAGGGCCAGTCGCGCCAAGCGATTCGACGGGTTCGCAGGAAGCTCCCCTGTCGAACCAGGAGCGGCGTGAACTCAAGAAGCGGTTCGATGCTGTAACAAGAAAACTGGAAAAGACCGAGGGGGAGCCGGACCGGCTGCGTGCCGCGCTTGCAGAGGTCGACCCTACGGACTACGAGAAGCTCGTTGCCGCCCAGAAGGCGGTTGACGACGCCGTTGCTGCGCGCGAGGCGCTTGAGGACGAGTGGCTCGAGCTCTCAGACAAGCTGGGAATAGAGTAGCGGCGCGGGCTAGACATTCACAACACGAATGGTTGTGTGACAAAAGCCGTATGCGCACCGCGGCTGAGCAGCCCTATCATGAATAGGCCGTCAGCCAGAGGGAGGGGCTCTATTGGGAGAGATTCTACGGAGGTTCGTCTTCCCCAAGTATCGGGGGAAGATCGTTCTTGGCACGCTCTGCAAGGCCGTCGAGGTCATATTTGACCTCATCACGCCGGTCATCGTTGCCAGTATGATTGACGTGGGCGTCACTAGCCGTGACCAGGGCTACGTGATTCGCATGTGCGTGGTTCTCATTGTGCTTGCCCTGGTTGGCTTCTGCTTCACGCTGGTGTGCCAGAAGATGGCAGCTGTTGTCTCCCAGAGCTCCGGCACGGACATCCGTCACGATCTCTACGCCAAGGTGAACCAGCTTGCCCCGGCGGACCTCGACCGCATTGGCACGCCCTCCCTCGTGACTCGTATCACAAACGACGTCAACCAGGTGCAGGTCACCGTGGCCCTTGGCATCCGGCAGATTATCCGCTGGCCCATCCTGGCGATTGGCTCGATGGTTTGCGCCATGCTCATCGACGCTCAGCTTGGCCTTGTGTTTCTCGTCTGCACGCCCGTCATTGCGGTGGTTTTTTGGCTGGTGATGTCCAGGTCCGTTCCGCTCTTTGGCGAGCTCCAGTCGCGCCTTGACGAGGTGAGCCTTGTCACGCGCGAGAACCTCTCGGGCGTGCGTGTTGTGAGGGCCTTTAGGCAGGAGGGGCGCGAGGACGAGCGCTTCCACAAGGCGGCTGACGACCAGACCCAGACCGCCATCACCATTGGCAAGCTCTCCTCGCTTCTTAACCCCGCCACGCTGCTTGTGATGGACCTGGGCATTGTTGCCATCCTCTGGATGGGCGGCGCACGCATCGACGCGGGCAACCTCACGCAGGGCGAGGTCATTGCCTTCGTGAACTACATGACGCAGATGCTCGTGTCCATCGTCTACGTGGCCAACTTGGTTATCACCATCAACCGCGGCACCGCCTCGGCCAGGCGCATCATGGAGGTGCTCGACTGCGAGCCCCAGATTTCTGACGAGGGCACCACGCAGGTGGAGCTTGCCCCAGGCACCCTCACCTCTGGCGTGGCCCTCGCGCTCGACCACGTATGCTTCACCTACGACGGCGCGCCCCGGCCTGCGGTCGATAACGTGACGCTGCGCTTGGGTGCCGGAGGATCTCTCGGTATCATTGGCGGCACGGGCTCTGGCAAGTCATCGCTTGTGAACCTCATCCCAAGGCTCTACGACGCCACGGCGGGCGAGGTTCGCGTCTTTGGTCACGACGTGCGAGAGTATCCCTTCACCCAGCTGCGCGAGCTCGTCTCCACCGTGCCCCAGCAGGCGTCGCTGGTCTCGGGCACCATCCGCTTGAACCTCTGCTGGCGCGATTCCAACGCAACAGACGAGGAACTTTGGCGCGCGCTTGAGCTTGCGCAGGCCGCGGACTTCGTACAGGGCAAGGACCAGGGGCTCGATGCCGTTGTCGAGGCAGGCGGCAAGAACTTCTCGGGAGGCCAGCGCCAGCGGCTCACCATTGCGCGTGCCCTCGTTGGCCACCCGCGCATTGTGGTGCTTGATGACTCCGCCTCGGCGCTCGACTTCCGCACCGACGCGAGCCTGCGACAGTCTCTCCGCAGCCTGCGCTCGGAGCTTACCTGCGTGATTGTTTCGCAGCGCGTCTCGGCGGTCATGTCCTGCGACCAGATCCTGGTCCTTGACCACGGCCGCATGGCTGGCCTGGGTTCGCACACCGAGCTCATGAGGAGTTGCCCCATCTACCGCGAGATTTGCCTCTCGCAGCTTCGTCCTGAGGAGGTGGGTGCGTAATGGCAAACCCGTATGCAGCCGGCGCGAGCGCCGGATCCATCATGGCCAATGTCAAGGGAGACATTGGCAACAACGACGACAACCCCCAGGGCCGCCTTGACGAGACGGGCCTCGCCACGGCCGAGGTCACGCGGCGTCTGCTTGCCTACACCCGCCCGCATCGGGTGTCTTTGATTGCCTCCTTCGTTGCCTCTGCCGTCTCGGTGGTGCTCCAACTCTATGTGCCCATCGTGATTGGCCGTGCGATCGATTGCATGGTCTCGGCCGGAGACGTGGACTATGCCGCGCTGGTAGCCCTCCTCCAGGAGCTTGCGCTTGTGGTTGTGGGCGCCGCAGTAACGCAGTGGCTCTCTGGCTACTGCACCAACCGGCTTACGTACGAGACGGTCCGCGACCTGCGCATCGATGCCTTCTCGCGCTTCCGCGACCTGCCCCTCTCGTTTGTCGACGCACACTCGCATGGAGACCTGCTCTCCCGCGTGGTAAACGACGCCGACCAGGTGGGTGACGGCCTGCTCCAGGGCCTCACGCAGCTCTTCACTGGCGTGGTGACCATCGTGGGCACGCTTGTCTTCATGTTCTCGATCTCTGTTCCCGTTGGCCTTGTGGTTGTCATCGTGACGCCCGTCTCCATGCTCGTGGCCTGGCTCATTGCGCGCTACTCTGCGAAGAGCTTTAAGGAGCAGCAGGCCCTCCAGGGCTCGCTTGGCGGCTACGTCGAGGAAATGGTGGGAAGCCAGAAGCTGGTCTGCGCCTTTGCATATGGCGACCGTGCCCAGGCGGGCTTTGATGAGATTAACCAGCGCCTGCTGGGGGTGGGGGAGCACGCCCAGTTCACAAGCTCCCTCTCTAACCCCGCAACGCGCGTGGTGAACAACATCACCTATGCCGTCGTGGCGGTTGTTGGCTGCATCTGCGTCATCTCCGGGTGGCCGAGCGTCCTCACGGTAGGCCAGGTACAGACGTTCCTCTCGTATGCCAACCAGTACATGAAGCCCTTCAACGAGATCTCCAATGTGGTCACGCAGATCCAGACCGCCTACGCCTCGGCCCGGCGTCTTTTCACGCTCATCGATGCACCAGCCCAAAGCGCCGATCCCGCCGAGCCCGAGGTGGACGAGAACCCCGAGGGCGCTCTGGAGTTCTCGCACGTCGACTTCTCGTACGTCCCCGACCGCCCGCTGCTCCAAGACATCTCGTTTGCGGCTAAGCCCGGCCAGACCATCGCCCTGGTTGGCCCCACGGGATGCGGCAAGACGACCCTGATCAACCTGCTGCTGCGCTTCTATGACGTGGACTCCGGTCAGATCTTGGTTGACGGCCACGACACCAGCAACATGCGCCGAGAGGATCTTCGCTCGCTCTTTGGCATGGTGCTTCAGGACACCTGGCTCTTCAGGGGCACGGTTCGCGAGAACATCGCCTACGGGACGCCAGGGGCAACCATGGACGACGTAGTGGCCGCCGCCAAGCAGGCGCACGCGCATAAGTTCATCGAGCAGCTGCCGCAGGGTTACGACACGCTCTTGGGCGAGGACGGCGGGTCCCTCTCGCAAGGACAGCGACAGCTCCTCTGCATTGCGCGCGTGATGCTCGCAGACCCCACGATCCTTCTGCTCGACGAGGCCACGAGCTCCATCGACACCCGCACCGAGCTGCAGGTGCAGGATGCCTTCGACCGCATGATGGAAGGCCGCACCTCGCTTGTGGTGGCGCACCGCCTCTCCACCGTGCGAGACGCGGACTGCATCCTCGTGATGAAGGACGGTCACATCATCGAACGTGGCACGCACGACGAACTGCTGCGTCAGGGCGGGTTCTATGCGAGCCTGTACGAGAGCCAGTTCGAGGGAACGCGATAGGGCGGGACGTTTACCACGCTTGCGCAAAATGCTGCTCGGGCGAGAATTCGGCGCCCGAGCAGCACCTTTATACGTACTTGCTGCTAAAACCCACGCTCGGGCGAGAATTTGGCGCCCGAGCGTGGGTTTTATACAGGATTACGTACGAGATGGGCCTTCGGGCGTCATTTTGGCGCCGGAGGGCTCCCTTTGTGCATCGTTGCGGCGATACCGTGCTCTCGGGCGTCATTGTCACTGCGTGTTGACGCAGCCAACGCCAGCGTCACCAGATAGCACCGTTCGCGGACGCTTGGTGCCGTTCTACGGGACCGTGCTACCGTCCGTCCACCGCGCAAACGCGCTCTGTCCATCGGGGTGGATAATCGGCCCCGGCGATGGTCGCATGCTAGCCTCGCCACGTTCACCCATCGGGAACGAGGAGGGGTCGATGCAGGAGAACGAACGCCACTACGACGTCGTGGTCATAGGAGCAGGTGTCTCCGGCTGTGCCACGGCGCGCGAGCTTGCAAAGACTACGGCGAGCGTCTGCGTAGTCGAGCGTGAGGACGATGTCTGCTGCGGCACGTCGAAGGCCAACTCTGCCATAGTTCATGCTGGCTACGATGCCACGCCCGGATCGCTCATGGCTCGCCTCAACGTCGAGGGCAATGCGCTTATGTACGAGCTGGCAAAGAAGCTGCAGTTCACGGTAAAGAACATTGGCTCCCTCGTCGTATGCACGAGTGAGCGCGACATGGACGGCTTGCGCGAGCTCTACGCGCGAGGTGTGGCCAACGGTGTGCCTGACCTTCAGATTGTTGACCGAGATACGCTTCGCTCTATGGAGCCCAACATTTCTCCCAACGCTGTGGGTGCACTCTGGGCGCCAACGGCAGGCATCGTGGACCCATTTGGGTTGAACGTGGCCCTTGCCGAGAATGCCGCGACCAATGGAGTCGAGTTCATCTTTGATGCTCCGGTGACGGCAATAGAGCGCAGGCCAGAGGGTGGCTTTGCCCTCGAGACGCCGCGTGGCCGCATCCTCGCTCGCTGCGTGGTGAATGCTGCAGGCGTCTACGCGGACCAGATCCACAATATGGTCTGCGAGGACAGGCTGGAGATCATTCCACGCCGCGGACAGTACATGCTTCTTGACACCACTGCCGGCAACCACGTGCACCATGTGGTCTTTGCGCTTCCCACCAAGATGGGAAAGGGCGTGCTTGTCTCGCCCACCATTCACGGCAACCTCATCGTGGGTCCCACGGCAGAGGACATCCAGGACAAGGAAGGCACCGACACCACCGCCTCCGGTCTTGCCGAGGTGGCCGAGAAGTGCGGGATCACCGTGGCCGACGTTCCTCTCCGCGAGGTCATTACGTCCTTCTCGGGCCTGCGCGCGCACCGGGCAGAGCACGAGTTTCTCATTGGCGAGAACCCCTCAGCACCAGGCTTTGTGGACTGTTCGGCCATCGAGTCGCCCGGCCTCACGGCATCCCCTGCTATTGGGCGCATGGTCGCGGGCATCGTGTCCAACATTCTGGGACTAGAGGAGAAGCCCGCAGGCGAGTTTGTGGACACGCGCCGCGGCATCCCCAACATGAACGATCTTTCGTTCGAGCAGTGGGGGAGCCTCTGCGAGGAGAACCCCCTCTACGGCAGGGTCATCTGCCGCTGCTGCCATGTGACCGAGGCGCAGATCGTCGACGCCATTCACCGTCCCGTGGGTGCTCGCTCGCTCGATGGCGTCAAGCGGCGCACGGGAGCATGCATGGGCCGCTGCCAGGCCGGCTTCTGCACGCCAAAGATCATGGAGATTCTCTCGCGCGAGCTGCCTGACGTCACCATGGAGAACGTCACCAAGTCTGGTCCCGGGTCCGAGTTCATCGAGGGTCATGCGAAGGACACCATCGCAAAGGAGGCCCGTGCATGAGCGACTACGACGTCATTGTCATTGGCGGTGGTCCCGCTGGGCTTGCCGCGGCAACTTCTGCACGTGGTGAGGGCAAGCGCTCCGTTTTGGTGATCGAGCGCGACCAGAAGCTCGGCGGCATCCTCAACCAGTGCATACACAATGGGTTTGGCCTCATCACCTTCAACGAGGAGCTCACTGGCCCCGAGTACGCCGCGCGCTATGAGAGGCTTGCGCTCGAGGCCGGCGTGGAGTTCCTTCTCGACACCATGGTGCTTGACGTCTCGCCTGACCACGTGGTCACCTGCGTGAGCGAGGCGCGCGGCATGCAGCGCATTACGGCCGGTGCCATCGTCCTTGCTATGGGCTGCCGCGAGCGGCCGAGAGGCGCGCTCAACATTCCCGGCTTCAGGCCAGCAGGAGTCTACACCGCGGGCACAGCCCAGCGCCTGGTGAACATCGAGGGCCTCATGCCCGGCCGCGAGGTAGTCATCCTTGGCTCTGGCGACATCGGTCTCATCATGGCACGCCGCATGACGCTCGAGGGCGCGCACGTCGCGTGCGTGGCCGAACTCATGCCCTACTCAGGCGGCCTCAAGCGAAACATCGTCCAGTGCCTCGATGACTTTGGCATTCCGCTGCTGCTCTCGCACACGGTCACGCGCGTGGAGGGCAAGAGCCGCGTTGAGGCGGTGTGGATCGCTCAGGTAGACGAGAAGAGCCACCCCATTGTGGGCACGGAGAAGCGCTACCCGTGCGACACGCTGCTTCTCTCGGTGGGACTCCTGCCCGAGAACGAGCTCTCACGCGCGGCTGGTGTCGATCTTTCGCGCGTCACGCGCGGGCCGGTGGTGAACGAGAGCCTCGAGACCAGCGTGCCTGGCCTTTTTGCCTGCGGAAACGTGCTGCATGTGCATGACCTTGTCGACTACGTTTCGCAGGAGGCAACGGCTGCCGGCGCCGCAGCGGGCGAGTGGGCGGACGCCTGCGCACAGAACCAGGCGCACGACGAGATGCCCGGTATCCCCGTTGTTGCCGAGGGTGGCGTGCGCTACACAGTCCCGCAGTCCATCGACCCCGAGCGCATGCCCGAGAAGCTTACGGTACGCTTCCGCGTGGGCGGCGTCTACGAGGACAGGCGCATCTGCGTGTACCTTGATGACGAGCGCGTCATTGCCAAGCGGCGGGCCATCCTCGTGCCTGGAGAGATGGAAGACGTTACGCTCAAGCGCGATGACCTGCTCGCCAGGTCTGGTCTTGAGAAGATCGTCGTGACGCTCGAGGAGGCATAGCATGGAGACAAGAACGCTTACCTGCATCCGCTGCCCTCGAGGCTGCGCCGTGACCGTTTCCCTGGCGGATGACGGTACCATCACCAGCGTCACCGGCAACTCCTGCATACGTGGCGACAAGTACGCCCGCGACGAGGTCACGCACCCCGTCCGCGTGGTGACCACCACGGTCCCGGTTGTGGGCTCAGCGACGGAAAAGATGGTCTCGGTTAAGACGGCGGGCGACGTCCCCAAGGACCGCGTCTTCGACGTCGTACGGGCGCTCACGGATGTCACCGCCACCGCGCCGGTGCACATAGGCGACGTTATTCTCGCCGATGTCGCCGGAACCGGAGTAGACATAGTGGCAACAAAGGACGCCTAGGAGCCAGACCGGGGCGGCCACGTAGCCGTTGCGGAACATGGCTGCCCCGACGACATTGCAGGCACCTCCCGGCGCCTACCCTGCGAAGATTAGCTCCTTTTCTTAAACGACCTCTGAATTTGCCCAGTTGGCGCGAAACTGTTTTCAGAAATGGAGCTATTCTCTGGAGCGCGAGCAGCCTCATGAGGAGAACAGCGCCTATCGCAGGGCCTTCCAACCCGCAAGCGGCTCCACCCGAGGTATGCCGTAGCTTTCTAGCAGGCTCTCGAAGAATGGCCTGTCCTTAACCTGTGCTGGCGTGAAGCGCATCACACTCCTGCCGCCTATGGTGAGGCGAGATTCCCGTTGCCGCTCTCGAACAAAGACCCCCAGCGCGTCTCCGCCCGTAATAGTTGAGTCCGTATATTTGAGAAGTCCGTCCATCTCGCCTATGACCGTGCCAGCATCGCCAAGATTCCACGAGAAGTCTGCTCGGTACCATTTCCCGGTAACGGGATCTTGGTAGGGGACCTGCAGATCGGGCATCTGGAACCCCAGCTCAATCATTGCTGCGCGTGCCTCGGACTCTCCCCAGCTCTCAGCGCGACCATCTGCCAGACTTGCTATGAGACGCGCGTTCCTAATCCCAGGCTTTCCCATTTGGGGTGGGGAAACCATTGCCTCAAGGCGCTCTTTGGGCTGATTTGTCTTGCGCAGGTAGGAATCGGCTATGGCTAGCGCAGAGGGAAACTCAAGGGTCCGCATGCAATCGACCACAGCCATATCCAGCGATGTCGTTCGCATACTGTCAATGACAAGAACCTCGCAGGCCGAGACGCGCTTCCGTCTTGCATGCGCATAGGTCTTACAGGTGCCATTGCCCGTTGTTGCAATGCAAAGAGGCCACATTACCGACGGCGGCACGGCCAGATCGTAGATCAGCGCAGCAGATGCACCCACAAATATCCAGCTGGGGTGCAGACGGGCGAGCGTTCGCATGACCCGTCGCGTGCGCTGACTGGGAAGGAGCCGGGACCAGACATCTGCGGTCGCAAAGAGCCCGGCATAGGGACTCACGAGCTCGCCTTTGCGCCTGAGGTAGGTGAAACGATTGAGCTCGTCCCTATTTGTTGCCGACGCGCAGAGGCCACGTCGCTCCGCCGAGGCAAGAATTTTCTCGCACGCCGCCCGTGTCTCTTTACCCATTACAGCCTCACCCCCACCGTGGTTGATGGGGAGAGGATACCTAATATCACTGCAGCTCAGAGGCTTGTTTGCCGTCGAGTTTCTGACAGTTTCGTGCAAGCTTGGGCCGCGCGCACGCCCCTATCTCTGTGCCATGTGCCACCGATGCGGAGATTAGCTCCTTTTCTTAAAATGATTCTGTGCCAACTGGGCAAATGCAGGGGTCGTTTAAGAAAAGGAGCTAATCTCCGGGAGAGGGGGATAGGGCGACCCAGAGTACATGGCGGCCAGGAGGTCGTTGGGGCCCGGAAGCCGTGGCTCATTGGGAGACGTGCGTCTCCGTTACCTGCGATACCGCAGAGAGACCTCCAGGAACTCCGCCGTTTCGGCTATGTAGTCGGCGTAGGCCGTCTCGGGGTCGCGTCCGTGGTAAGAGGCGCAGAATCCACACATGTCGCAGTCGGCAATGCAGGGAAAGCGCTTCTGCACATATGCCCGTCGCTCCTCGGCGGTCGATCTTGCAACTTGTGGCGCATCCCCCACGGTTTTTCTCCTCTCTCGGCAACGAGAATGGTGCCCATCCCATGTCGACGGTCACCTTTCTGTCCAAAGGGTACCATGTGCACGTACCCCTACGAACACTGGAGGACACCATGGACATCGACGCAGCATCTACTGCTCTGCTTGTAGTTGACGTTCTCGTGACGGACTCGACAGACGCCGTCTACAACCCAGACCCCGACGAGGAAGCCCTTGTCGCCAATGCCGCCCAGCTCACGAGTGCGGCGAGAAATGCGGGCCTCCCGGTGCTCTTCCTCTGCGACCAGCACATTCCCGGCGTAGACCGTGAGCTCGACCTCTGGGGCGAGCACGGCGTGAAGGGCAAGGCGCACCCGCATCCCGCGCTTGGGGCCGGCAGCGGTTCGCGTGATTTCGTGATTCCCAAGCGCCGCTACTCGGGCTTCTTCCAGACGGATCTTGACCTTACGCTTCGCGAGCTTGGCGTCAAAACCGTGATTGGAGTGGGGGAGGACACCAACATCTGCGTCCTTCACACGCTTGCGGACGCCTGGAACCTGGGCTACAAGTCAATCGTCGTCTCCGACGCAACGCGCACGTTCCTCGTGGGCACCCAGGAGGGCGCGCTCGAGCACATGCAGCGCTGCTTTGGTACGAAGGTCGCCACCACCGAGCAAGTCCTCGCCGCCCTAGACAGCGCCGCCGAGCGCAGCTAGGGGAACGCATGACAGAGAGAACCTATCCCAGAGGCAATAAGACCGTCTCGTCTTCCCTCACCGAGTCGATCAAGTCCATTCGCTACGAGGACATCAATGGTGCAAACCGGCTCTTTGGAGGCCGGCTCATGGAGTGGATCGACGAGACCGCAGGCATCGCTGCGCGCCGACACTGCGGGCGAGATGTGACCACGGCCTGCGTTGACCAGCTCACCTTTAAGCATCCGGCCTACCTCAACGACGTGGTGGTCATCGTGGCGGCTGTGACCTACGTAGGCCGCACCTCGATGGAGGTGCGGGTGGATTCCTACGTCGAGGATGTGCACTCGGGTGAGCGCTGCCTTATCAACGTGGCCTACCTCACAGAGGTCTGCGTTGACGACGGCGGAAAGCCCACTCCCGTCGAGTATGGCTTGACGTTCGAGACAGACGAGGAGCGCCAGGAGAACGAAGACGCGTTCAAGCGGATCATTTTCCGAAAGACGCGGGCGGCAGAGGGTTTCTAGCCTTTGCGCACAGCGCTACGAGAGAAACTGGTCCCTAAGCATCGCAAGCCCAGTCTTTGTCTTGAAGACCTTGGCCGCGGCGGACTCCGCCATGCGACGCCTTGCTTCCGGCCTATCCATGGCGTCCTCGTAGATGTTCACGAGGAAGTCCGCCTCGACAAGGACCTGAAGGTCCATGTCGTGGATGTTGGCATAGCTGTGGTGGTGCGCCACGAGCCAGCACACGCGGTTAATCTCGGTGGGTTCATAGCCCGCTGCCTCAAGCAGCGGGCGCGCGACACCGGGGCCAAGCTCCTCCTGGTGCTTCCCGGAGGTGTCGTGATAGATGCGCTCGGACTCGTGTATGCCGCTGTCGTGCACGATTGCCGCCGCCTCAAGCGTGTGGAGCGTCTTCTCGTCAATGCCCTCTGCCAGGCCGATGGTGCGGGCCAGTGCGCGCACCTTCACAAAGTGCTGGATGCGCTTGGGGTCTCCCTTGTCGTAATCGAACATCGCAAGCTCAAGGGCCGTGTGGTCCTGGGGGTTCAAGCTCATTCTCAAAGCCTTTCTCGTCTTGCCCTGTTAGGCTGCTCCATCTTATGACGGAAATGTCTGGCATCGTGCCGGACCGGCGACCTCGCCGCACGGGCGAAACCTTTTCCATTGGCGTGCGTCTATCCGCACACACCTGTTAGGATATGTTCAGATGTGATGGAAATGTCACGGCATGGCATAGACGCGTCCATACGGGCGGGTCGCGTTCTTCATGGAAAAGGGCATGAGGGGCGTTTGCCTTGCGTGCTATGAGCGCACAGGAGAGGAAGCGCATGGAGGAAGTCAAGGTAATCGAGCTCAAGGAGAGCGTCTTTGCCGACAATGACGCCGAGGCAGACCGCGTGCGAGAAGACCTCAGGTCACGAGGGCAGTTTCTTCTTAACATTATGAGTTCGCCGGGGTCGGGCAAAACCACTACGCTTACGCGCCTCATCAACTTGCTCAAGAACACCTATCGCATAGGCGTGATGGAGGCCGACATCGACGGCGCCGTGGACACCGATCACATCATCAGCCAAACTGGCGCCCGCGCCATCCAGCTCCATACGGGAGGCATGTGCCACCTCGATGCCGGCATGACGCGCACGGGCATCGACTCTCTTGATGCCACGGGTCTTGACCTGGTCTTCCTCGAGAACGTGGGCAACCTCGTGTGCCCCGCTGAGTTTGATACCGGGGCATCCAAGAATGCCGTGATCCTCTCCGTTCCCGAGGGTGACGACAAGCCGCTCAAGTACCCTCTCATGTTCGAGAAGGCCGACGTCGTGCTTCTCAACAAGATCGATGTCTTGCCGTACTTCGACTTTGACCTCGACACCTTCGAGACCTACCTGCGGCAGCGCAATCCCAACTGCCAGCTCATCAAGATATCGGCCAAGACGGGCGAGGGCATGGACCAGCTCGCCGATTGGGTTCGCCACGAAATTGACCTCTGGAGGGCATAAGAGATGCCGGAACAGTTTAAGACGCAGCACTCCATCTATCAGAACGAGGCTGAGCGCAATGCTGCCGTGGCTAAGCTTGGTCGCAAGATCACTGATGTTGTGAAGCACAAGATTGGCGGCGTCAAGACCGACGATCCCGAGTACTGGGGCCTTAAAGAGGTCCTTACCGACGAGATGGTTGACCTTGGTAACCGTATGAAGCTTCGCCAGTTCTACGACTTTGACCAGATGATGGCCCTGGCGCCCGAGATTGAGCCCGCCCACCTGCAGGAGCTCCTCGACCAGATGAGCGTCATTGGCATCCTCGAGTACGATTACGGTGACCACTACAACGATGACGGCCCCATAGCGGACGCACCGCGCATCAAGCGCTGGCGCCTGCCGTTCTTTGTCCCCGGCTCTGCAGAGCTCTTCAACTCAAGCAAGGACCGCATCGACAAGAACCCCGCCGTCGCGAACTTCTTCGAGCGCATGACCTTCATCCCGCTCGCTGGCATCACGCAGATGGTCCCGCCAGGAGGCGACGGCGTCGGCATGCACGTGATTCCCGTCGAGGAGGCCGTCAACTTCCAGAACGAGGCCGTCAAGCTCGAGCGCATCTCCTACTGGCTCAAGAAGTACGAGGGCCACATCTCAGCAGGCATTTGCTCCTGCCGCTACTCTCGCACGAAGCTTGGCGAGGGTTGTGCGGATGACCCGGACGACTGGTGCATCCAGGTTGGCGACATGGCCGACTACACCGTTGAGACGGGCCGCGCGCACTACATCACCACCGAGGAGGCGCTTGAGATTCTCAAGCGCGCCGAGGACAACGGCTTTGTCCACCAGATCACCAACATCGACGGCGAGAACAAGATCTTCGACATCTGCAACTGCGACGTGAAGATCTGCAATGCCCTGCGCACGAGCATGCTCTTCAACACGCCCAACCTCTCACGCTCCTCGTATACGGCCAAGGTCACGCCGGAGAACTGCGTGGCCTGCGGCCTCTGCGTTGAGTCCTGCCCGGCCGGCGCCGTGAAGCTGGGCCAGAAGCTTTGCCGCGCAAACGGTGAGCAGCCCAAGTACCCGCGCGCCATCCTTCCCGACGCTATCCACTGGGGCAAGTACGCCTGGGACGAGAACTACCGCGACACCGCCCGCATGCACAACACCTGGCCCACGGGCTCTGCCCCCTGCAAGGCCGCCTGCCCGGCGCACGTACCCGTGCAGGCCTACCTCCAAAAGGCCAAGGAGGGCAAGTATCAGGAAGCCGTCGAGCTTATCCGCACCATGAACCCGTTCCCCGCCGTGTGCGGCCGCATCTGCAACAAGCGCTGCGAGGACGCGTGCACGCGCGGCACCATTGACCAGCCCGTCTCCATCGACGCGGTCAAGAAGTTCGTTGCCGACTACGACCTTGCACAGGCCCAGCACGCCGTTCCCAACCGCGCGGTGCCTTCGGTCCACGACCACTTCGACCAGAAGATCGCAATCATCGGTGCTGGTCCCGCAGGTCTCTCCTGCGCGTACTACCTGGCCCTTCTCGGCTACTCGCCCGTCGTGTTCGAGAAGCACGAGCAGCCCGGCGGCATGATGATGTACGGCATCCCGTCCTACAAGCTCGAGAAGGACGTGCTTCTCGCCGAGGTCGAGATCATCAAGAGTCTGGGCGTCGAGATTCGCTGCGGCGTCGAAGTTGGCCGTGACGTGACTCTCGATCAGCTGCGTGAGCAGGGCTTCCAGGCATTCTTCGTGGCCGTGGGCTGCCAGGGTGGCAGGCGCCCCGGAGTCCCCGGCGACACCGCCGAGGGCACGGACGTTGCCGTGCACTACCTCGAGGACTCTATGGCCAAGGGTAACCCTGTCATGTCCGGTGACGTCGTGGTGGTTGGCGGCGGCAATGTGGCCGTCGACTGCGCGCGTAACGCCAAACGCCGTGGTGCCTCTACCGTCACGATGGTCTCGCTCGAGCAGCGCGACGAGATGCCCGCCACCAACGCAGAGATTGCCGAGACGCTCGAGGATGGTGTCACCGTTCAGAACGGATGGGGCCCCAAGGAAGTGCTCGTCAACGAGTCCGGTCATGTGAAGGGCGTCGTCTTCAAGCGCTGCACGCAGGTCATCGACCCCAAGACCAAGCGCTTCTCGCCGCTCTACAACGAGGACGAGACCATCACCGTGCCCTGCACCCAGGTGGTCTTCGCCATTGGCCAGGCTATCGAGTGGGGCGGCCTTCTCGACGGCCGTTCGGTCACCTTCCATCACGGCAACTACCCGCAGGCAGACGCCCTCACGTTCCAGACGGCAGACAAGGACATCTTTGTGGGCGGTGACGTCCTCACTGGTCCCAAGTTCGTGATTGACGCCATTGCCGCCGGCCACTATGCCGCCGAGTCGCTGCACCGCCGCGTGCAGGAGGGTGCGAGCATGACCATTGGCCGCGACCGCCACAACTACCTCGAGTTCGACAAGGACGACCTTCTTATCGACTCCTACGACAACGCAGGACGCCAGGAGGAGGGCATGGACCCCGAGGGTGTCGACCGCTTCCGCGACGCGCACCGCACGCTCACGGCCGAGCAGGTGGCCATCGAGACCAAGCGCTGCCTGAGCTGCGGCGCGTCCGTTGTTGACCCCAACAAGTGCATTGGCTGCGGCATCTGCACCACCCGCTGCAAGTTCGACGCCATCCACCTCTACCGCGACCACCCCGAGATGACCGACATGCGCGTGGCCGAGGACAAGGTGGCAGGCCTTGCGAGCTACGCAATCAAGCGCGCCGTGAAGATCGTGGCAAACTCCGGCTCGGAGGAGGCCAAGATCATGCGCGAGAAGCGCCGCGAGTACAACCGCACGCACAAAGAGTTCAACCGCACGCACCCCTACACTGGCAACTCAAGCGACGAGTCTCGTGAGGAGAACGCGTAAATGCACGAGCTGGGCATTGTCGTGCGTGTGATCGACATGGTCGAGGAGGCCGCTCGCAAGAACGGCGTGAGCAAGGTGGTGCGCGTTGACCTCGAGGTGGGGGAGGTCAGCACCATCGTGCCCAGCTACTTCCGCGACTGCTTCGAGTGGGCAAAGCTCCGCACCGAGCACATGCAGGAGTGCGAGCTCAACATGATCATCGTGGCAGGCATCTCGTACTGCCGCGACTGTAAGAAGACCTACCGCACCACCGAGTACGGGAAGGCCTGTCCCGTCTGCGGCGGCCACAACACCTACCTCGTGACAGGCCGAGACGTGATGGTGAAGGACATTCAGGCTGTATAGGCAAGCGGCCCCGGGTTTGCGCCTGGGGCCGCCGTGCTCTTCTCGTCACGCAGGGCTTCTCGCTGCGGGGCCATTCGCTGCGGAACTTCTCGCTGCGGAGTTTAGCTCCATTTCTTAAAACGGTTTCCAGCGACCTGGGCAAACGTAGGAGCCGTTTAAGAAAAAGAGCTAAACTCTGGTGGGCGGCGTTGCGCGTCTTCTTAGTACGACTGGCAGACAAGGGAGGGAACGTGGCCAAGGCGGTACTCTTTGACCTCGACGGGACACTTACCGCATCCGGCGAGGGGATTGTGAAGTCAGTCCAGTACGCCCTCGAGAAGATGGGACGAGAGGTGCCGGATCCCTCTGCGCTCACGGTCTTCATTGGTCCGCCGCTCGTTCAGGAGTTCATGGACTTCTCCGGCATGTCGCACGAGGAGGCACTGCGGGCGCTCGAACTCTATCGTGAACGCTACACAACCGTTGGGCTCTTTGAGAACCACCCGTACCAGGGGATTATTGAGCTTCTCGGCACGCTGAGGGCGGCGGGCATCCTCACCTGCGTGGCTTCGTCCAAGCCCCAGCCATTCGTGCAAAGAATCCTTGACCACTTTGGGATGACAGACCTCTTTGACCAGGTGGTAGGGGCAACGCTGGACGAGAAGCGCACCGCGAAGGCAGACGTCATCAACGAGGCGCTCGTTCGTCTGGGAATGCGTGGCGAGAAGAACATGGTCACCATGGTGGGAGACCGGGCCCAGGACGTGCGTGGCGCACGGGCTGCCTCGGTGGGCTTTGTGGGCGTCACCTATGGCTACGGGTCCCGAGAAGAGCTTCTCGACGCTGGTGCCACAACGGTGGTAGACACGGTCGATGAGCTGGGGCGTGTTCTTCTCGGGTAGTAACCCTACGACGCTTGGGCCGCAGGGCTTCCTGGAGAACCGCCTCGACGGCTCCCGTGCAGCGTCCGCAGCGCGTTCCCACCCCGGTTGCGTTCTCCACGTCCTCGAGCGTCCTTGCGCCGTTGGCAACGGCCTGCTCGATGTCTGCCTTGGCAACGCCTACGCATGGGCAAACAAGCTCAGAGTTCGCATCCGGCTGGCCCTCTCCGCTGGCGTAATCGTGGTGATAGCCGTGCTCGTGATGGCAGCCGCCGTGATGATGACCGTAGTGCCCACCATGTCCATGTCGCTCGTGATAATCTGCGTACATACTGCTCTCCTTATATCAAATATGTCTTGAAAAGTGGGATTCAGTCCTTAAGCTGGGACTCCCACTTATGCTACCCGCTCTATGGCATATGTCACAAAGGCAGCACAACGCTACAAGCACCCTAAGCTTCACGCAAGGCGCCCGACAGCCAAAGGTGGCTGCCGGGCGCCCATCTTTGATGTAGGATTACCTCCCTCGTAAAACTTAGGATCTGCGGGAGGTGCGTGTAGCTTATCTTGCCCAGGAACCCCGCATTGACTGTGTGTAGGGGAGCCACCGTGCCAGGCGCAAAGCCGCAGGCAATAAGGCTGCCACAAACGCCCATGCAGCAAGGATGAGGCTCCATAGGAGCACATACACCGCAACGGCCAGCATTGCTATGGCAAACACAACCGGCACCCAGGCGAGGGCGCCAAGAATGAGAAGCACCGTAACCAGCGCCGTCCTCTCGTGGTTTTGCCGAAGATTGTAGAAGCTCCGCTGGATGGTTGGCATACTCTCTACCACCGACGTTGCGGCAGCATCGACACTCCCAAGATCATTGACGGCAGCCTCCTCGTCCATCCCCGACTCAATGCGATCACTGTATGCCTCGTCCGCTTAGTATCACGCCATAGGCGGCAATTCCCTACCTGCGGCTCGAAAAAATAGCCAGCGTTTTCGTACTCGACCATTTGCTCAAAAAGTACTGACAACCGCACTTTCTGGGCAGGCACCTTTGGGTGAGGCCCTGCTATCCCAGCACGTCGCGGATTGCAGTCAGGGCTGCATCGCTGGATGACGCCCAACTGCCCTGAACCATCTGGGCCTTTCCGCCTCCGCGGCCATCAAGCCTGCGGTTAAGCTCCTTGCATGCTGGTCTTAGGTCAGCATCAGAAGATGCCATCACGTACGCGAGCCTGGAGCCGCCATCTTCAACGGGCGAAATACCCGCGCAAACTGTTGCGTCCGTGCGCTCGAGGACCTGCTCGCACAGGTAGCGAAGATCCTCAACGTCCAGACCGGGAAGACAGCAAACGGCCAACGAGTCCTCAGGTGCCAACGTTGCCACATACTGGTCAATCTGCTTGCGACCGGCTTGCTTGAGCTGGTGCTTGAGGTCATCCTTTTCGGCAGAGAGGCGACGTACCGCTTCGGGAACCTCCTCGTCTCCAACCGTGAGGAAGTTGCTGGTCTCACGTAGTGCCGCCATGGCAGCCTCGCATGTCTCCAACGCGCGACGCCCACAAAGAAGCTCAAGGCGGGTCCGCTTCTTCTTGGTAGTCATGCGCAAGATCTTGATGAGCCCCACCTGACCGGTTGAGGACACATGTGTGCCACAGCAGGCGCAGAAGTCCACGCCGTTAATCCTTACTACGCGAATCTGGCCATCGTGGTCCTTCTTGCTACGGTAGTCCATCGCTGCAAGCTCGGCAGGAGAGGGAAGAAGGGCCTCGACGCTCACGTCCTCGCGAATGGCCGCGTTGGCGCGCCGCTCAACGTCGAGCACGTCATCGTCTGTAAGGAGACCGTCGAAGTCGACCTCGATGCAGCGCTCTCCCATGTGAAAGCCAACGTTGTTGTAGCCAAAGAGGGCATGCACGATGCCCGAGACAATGTGCTCGCCGGTGTGCGCCTCCATGTTGTCTCGCCGCCAGGGCCAGTCCAGCGACCCGTGGACGCTGGCACCAACGGGAAGCGCGATGTCTGTGAGGTGAATGACCTCGCCCGCGCCATCACCGGATATCGCTTCGCGCACATGGGCAACGAGGCTGTCTTCGCCTGCGCCAACGCTCAATGTGCCCCTATCACCCGGCTGTCCGCCGCCTGTGGGATAAAACGCGGTCTGGTCAAGCTCAATCGCAAACCCCTCATCTGCAGGCTCACAGGACACAACAGAGGCATCGAACTCTCGCGTGTAGGGCTCCCGATAGTACAGCTCATCAAACGTTTCCATAATTCAATGCCTCCATGCAACTGGCACCTAATGCGCGTTATCCTCACAGCGGCCCATGATAGGCGCAATTGGGACAAAGACGGTCCTGGATGCCGAGTCTTTCGTTTTGCGTCACACAGATTCAGCGGCAGACGCCTGTTCGATGACACGGGCATCGTTACATGGTTGATACTAACAAGCTCCGCTGATCCCCCACAGCGCTAGCATGGATGCACCTAAGGAACCCAAAGCTCAAACGCGGAGGCAGAGATGGACGAAAAGGCGCTTGCGCAAAGCATTCTTGACCTCGTTGGTGGTCCAAGTAACGTAGAAGGTGTGACGCATTGCGCAAGCAGGCTGCGATTCACACTCAAGGATGCCGGTAGGGCAGACGCCGATAGGCTCAAGGCAACGGAGGGTGTCCTCGGCGTAGTCGAGAAGGGCGGACAAGTTCAGGTAGTCATTGGCCCTGCCGTCGAGACCGTGTATACGCCGCTTATGTCCCTGCTGAGCAGCCCAACCTCCGCCGTTGTGGAACCCACTCCATCCGAGAAAGAGCACCGCTCGGTGATGGCGAGGATCTTCGACTACATCTCTGGCGCTCTCACGCCGCTTCTGCCCATTTTTGCTGGTGCTGGCATCCTTACGGCGGTGCTCATCATCCTTGCAGGGCTTGGCGTCTGCCCCGCTGATAGCGGCCAGTTTGCCGTCTGGTATGCCGCCGGTCACGCGATCTTCTACTTCCTGCCAATCTTTGTTGGCTTCTATGCGGCCAAGAAGCTAGGCGTTACGCCCCTCGTTGGCGCAATTATCGGCGCGGCGCTCCTTGAACCCAACTTCACAGCGCTTCAGACCGGCGACCCCAAGAGCTTCTTCTCAATCCCCATTGTTGCCGTGGACTACTCGGCAACCATCGTTCCGAGCCTCCTCGCCGTGTGGGTCGCAAGCTTTCTCGAGCGCTTCCTCAACGCCCATCTGGCCAAAAACCTACGGAGCTTCCTCGTTCCCGCAATTGACCTGGCCGTGATGGTACCCCTCACCGTGCTGGTCCTCGGTCCCATCGGCAACGCCGTCGCAAATGGCGCAGGCGCCGCCATCAACTACCTCGTGAGCGCCAATATGGTTGTCGCTGGCATCGTGATGGGCGGTTTCTGGGGCCTTCTCGTTATCTTTGGCGTGCACTGGGCAATCATCCCCATCATCCTTGCAAACCTCAACGCCAACGGCGGAGACCCGATCTTTGCCCTTGCTGCAGCCAGCGTCTTTGCATGCCTTGGCGTGAGCTTTGGCGTCTTCCTGCGCACCAAGGACAAGGACTACAAGACCCTCGTTGGCTCCTACCTCATCTCTGGCATTCTTTCTGGCGTTAACGAACCCCTCATCTATGGCGTCATCATGAGGTACCGCAAGCTCATCCCCATGGTCGTTGTGGCGGGAGCGATTGGCGGGGCCGTTGGCGGCATTGGCAACGTTCAGCTCATTGTCTTCAACTTCCTGGTCAACGTTTTCACGCTTGCTTCGTTTGCACCTATAGGATGGTTCTTGGCCGAGGCGGCGGTAAGCTTTGTCGTCGCCCTAGCCCTTGTGCTTGTCTTTGGGTTCGAGAGCAAGGGCGATGCTGACGAGCGGGGCGCAGAGCAAATGGCGACAAAGGCAGCCTAAGATGCACGTTACTTACGCTCAGCAGGACATAACGCCGGTCGTTCCTTGTCCCATGGACGGCTACGGCCGGCGCGAGGCCACAGGAGTTCATGACAACATCACCGTACGCTGCGTGCTTATCTCCGATGGGGAGGGGCAGCTGCTTCGCCAACTCTGCCTTTGCGTTGCGGACGTTTTCTTCCTCGAGCCGTCGCTTGCGAAGGAGGCTCGGCAGGCAATTGCCTCGCGCACTGGTCTTCCCAAAGATGCCGTGCATGTGGCCGCAATCCACACCCACTCTGGCCCAAAGGTAAGCAAGCTCGCAGACCCAGGCTGTCCACCAGACCCTTCGTTCATCGAGGCACTTCTCGACGCGATGGCCTCAAGCGTCGAGAGGTGCATGGCACAGTGGGATGGCCAGGGGAACGCAACAGCTCGGCTTGGCACGTGCGACCTCTCTGGCCTCTTCACAAACCGCAACGGCGCTGACGCCGGTTGCGACACAACCGGAACCGTCCTCAGCTTTACCTCGGCTGACGGTTCCCAGCGCATCGACATCCTCCACGTTGCCTGCCATCCCACTGTGCTCCATGGGGAGAACCACCTACTTTCCACGGATTACGTAGGGGCTCTACGCGAGAAGTACGAGAGCCTCACTGGCTCGCATGCGATTGTCCTCGTTGGCGACGCTGGAGATTCAAGTACCAGGTTTACTCGGCGCGGCGAGGGCTTTGACGAGGTTGAGCGCATTGGCGGAGAGATTGCCAGGCGCTTTGCCGCTGCAACGTTGCAAACCGCCTCGATTGCACTTGGGGGCACCAGAGAGGTGCCAGTACATCTCGACTACGTGTCAGCAGAGGACGAGACGCTCCTCTCTGCAAAACGCATGCTCGCCGGCCTCCTCAAAGATCCCGCCGCTGCCAAGGCGTCTGGCATTGCCGCCCGAGAGGACGACCTTCGCCAGATGCTTGGCATGGTTGAGGCAAAGCTGGCAATACCCCAGATTTGCCTCGATGCCACGGCCACGCTGGTCGACCTTGGGTGCGTGAGGCTTGCCCTCGTTCCCTCTGAGGTCGTCTTCTCCTTTGGAGAGCAGCTGAGAGATGCCTCGCCCGTTCCTGTGCTGGTGTGCGGCTATTTCGACGGCTATCTGGGCTATGCGGTGGACCGCTCCGAGTACGGCAGGTTCTTCGAGAGCTACATCACGGTTTTTCCCAAAGGCGCTGCGGATGAGTGGTTCTCTCGCATGGCTGCGGCACTTCTCAGCTAAGGTTTCGCGCTACCTAGCTGGCACGGCAGCTTCGCTCGAGCTCTTGCTCTCGTGCTCCTCGCCCGAAAGCTCATGCAAGATCGACCACGCCATGGGGATGGTCACCAAAAACGTGATGACATCGGTTACGGGCTGCGCCAGCTGGACGCCGAGAAGCCCCAGCAGGGGCGGTAGCACAAGCACCACGGGACCAAGCACAAGGCCCAGCCTGCAAGCACCAAGGATGGTTGCCCGCCACATGCGGCCGGTCGTCTGAAGCAGGAAGTTGGTGATCATCGCGGTGCCGGTGAGCGGGAGCGTGAAGCTTTCCACGCGCAAAGCGAGTGTACCTATATCGACAACATCGGTGTCGGTCGAAAAGAGCCCCACAAGCTGCGGTGCCAGGGCAAAGGTCACAACGCCTAGCAGGGTTACGGCAATGAATGCCGTGCGCACCGCAAAGTGGTAGCCAGCCCTAATGCGCTCGTAGAGCTTGGCGCCGTAGTTGTAGCCAACCACCGGCTGAAAGCCCTGGCCAATGCCAATCTGAACGTAGTTGCCAATGCTCGTGATGCGTTGCACCACCGCAAGTGCGGCTATCGCTGCGTCGCCAAAGGGACGCGCCGCCTCGTTGAGGAGCGTGGTAGCCACACCGAGCATGCACTGGCGCACAAAGGAGGGAAGACCGCCGTTCACGATCTTGGTGACCATGGCGCGAGTGGGCCTTCTCAGCCACTTGGGCGAGAGGGGCGTTATCCCCACATGCTGGATCTGCCAGACGAGTATGCAAAAGCTTATGAACTGGCAAATCACCGTGGAAATGGCACTACCGGCGATGCCAAGGCCAGCCCCATAGATAAGGAGTGGCTCAAGCCCAATGTTGATGAGGGCGCCTGTCATGATGGCAATCATCGAATGGAGTGCCTCTCCCTCGAAGCGCAGCTGCATGTTGAGCATGAGCGAGCTGCACATGAAGGGCGCGCCCAGAAGGATGATACCCACGAAGGTCTTGGCGTAGGGAAGGATGGTCTCGGTCGAACCCGCCACCAGGCAGATGGGCTCGATGAAGATGTTGCCCACAATGGCGATGAGCGTGCCGAGAAGAAGCGTGGTTGCTAGGCCGTTGGTTGCCATGATGCAGGCGCGTTCCCGCTTCTTTGCGCCCAGATAGCGCGAGATTGCGTTGCCGGTGCCCTGTCCCATGCCAAAGCCTACGGCTTGGATGGCGGTCATGACCACGAACGATATGCCAATGGCGCCCTCGGCGGAGGTTCCCAGCGACCCCACGAAGAAGGTATCGCACAGGTTGTAGATGCTGGTAACGAGGTTAGAAACAATTGAAGGAGCGGCAAGCGTGAGGATGAGGGGTCGTACGGGCTCCTCCGTCATCTGCCGATACTTTGCTGTTGCTGTGTCTTCCTTACTCCCCATGCGTTGTATGGTAGTACCTGCGGGCGGTGCCGAACAATCGGTAAGCGGCATCGTCTTTAAGTGGACATAAAGGGGGTTTGTTGGTGGCAGACGAGAACAGCATGGACTGGGGAGATGGCGGCATGGTCCGCGCTCGCGAAGCGCTGCGCACCTACTTCGGCTATGACTCCTTTCGGCCTGGCCAGGAGGATGTCATCTCGGCAATTCTCGCCGGTCGCGATGCACTTGCCGTCATGCCAACGGGAGCCGGCAAGTCCATCTGCTACCAGATCCCTGCAGTACTTCTCGGCGGGCTCACGCTTGTTGTGTCGCCGCTCATCTCGCTCATGGGCGATCAGGTGCGCTCGCTCAAGGAGGCAGGCATCAGGGGCTCATACCTCAACTCCACGCTCACGCCCCGCCAGCAGGAGGTCGTGATGGCACGCGCCATAGCCGGCTGGTACGACATCATGTACGTTGCGCCGGAACGCCTTGCCGACCAGCGCTTCATTGCCTTTGCGCGCCAGGTGCGCGTGCCACTCGTTGCCGTTGACGAGGCACACTGCGTGAGTCAGTGGGGGCAGGACTTTCGCCCGGCCTACCGAGGCATCCCCGCCTTTGTCAACCAGCTGCCAAAGCGTCCCGTTGTCTGCGCGCTCACGGCAACCGCCACGGCGCGGGTGCGCCAGGACGTCTCGCGTCTGCTTGACCTGCGCAACCCCGCCATCCAGGTAAACGGCTTCGACCGGCCCAACCTGTGTCTCTCGTCCTTTGAGCTTACGCCCAAGGAGCGCACTCGCTGGCTTCTGGGCTACCTTTCGACGCACCCAACATGGTCCGGCATTGTCTATGCGACCACCCGCAAGAAGGTGGACGAGCTGGCGGAGACCCTGCGCGCCGCGGGAATAACCGCGGCGAGTTACCACGCGGGCATGGAGAACGACGAGCGCGCGGCATCGCAGGAGGCCTTCGTGAGCGACGAAGCTCGCGTCATGGTGGCCACCAACGCGTTTGGCATGGGCATCGACAAGTCTGACGTGCGCTTTGTTGTCAACTGCGGGCTGCCCCTCTCGCTTGAGGAGTACTACCAGGAGGCGGGACGCGCCGGTCGCGACGGCGAGCCTGCCGAGTGCTACCTCCTGTGGAGCCGCGGTGACATACGAACGTGCCACTACTTCATCGACAACACCGAGTTTCCGCCCGAGACTCCACGGGCCGAGAGGGAGACTCTGTTACGCAACAGGGAGCGGCTCCTCTCGGCCATGATTGGCTATGCGATGAGCGACTCGTGCCTTCGCGTACGGGTGCTTCGCTACTTTGGCCAAGATGCGTCGACGCTTGGGGCAGGTGATAGCCCGGCTGGTTGCGGCGGCTGCTCCGTGTGCCTTGGCAGCTCCGCCGACGAGTATCTGCGTGCCGCACGCCCGCGCAGGGTCTTTGGCGCCACAGGATTCAGCGGCAGTTATCGCACGCGCGAACTACCCAGCGAGACCGAAGTCACCGACGAAGACGAGAGACTCTTCCAGCGGCTTCGCGCGCTGCGCAAGCAGCTGGCAGACAAGTACCGCGTCCGGCCCTACATGGTCTTCTCGGACGCAACGCTGCGAGCCATGGTGCGAGTCCGTCCCGCAAACGTTGAGGAGCTGCTCGAGGTCTCCGGCGTGGGACGCGCCAAGCTCCAGCGCTATGGCGACGCCTTTCTCGAGGAAATCAACAGATAGAACGAAAGGCACGTTTAGGCGCCAAGATGACGCCCGAACGAAGGTTTACGACGGGATTCCGTACGAGATGGAACCTCCGACGCCAATATGGCGCCGGAGGTCTTTCTTTAGACGTAAATGCTGCTAAAACGGCTGTTCAGGCGCCAAATCCTCGCCCAAAGGCGCATTTTTGAAAGGCCGGGCAGAGAAGTCACCCAGCCACGGTGACGGTACCGTCCTCGGTCACGCTCACGTCCATGCCGTCATGCACGTAGCTGAGAAACTCGTCGCCCAACTGGTCAACAACGACAAACGGGTGCTCCGTCCAGTTCTTGGCGAGAATGGCTCCCGCTGCGGCAAGGGGGTCAATGGGCTTAGAGAAGAGCATGCATGCCGGACCCGCGCCCATGTCGCACGCGCACATGAGGACCATGCCGCCCGTGGTGGAGCCTATGGTCTGCGGCAGGCAGATTGCTGCCCCCTGGAGTGGCTTCTTGTAGAGGTCGGGGTTGTTCTGATCAGAGCAGGGTGCCTTTACGTTCTTAAGGATGAGCGGCTGCTGGTAGCTTGCCAGCGTGTTGAAGCCACCATGGCTTACCAGCGCCTTTGCGCTCACAGCTCCGCCAACAACAACACGCCCCCTGAAGGTCTTCTCAGCCATTAGTCAATCCTTCCCCTCGCGATGATGCGGAGCAGGTCGTCCTCGTCAAAGTAGCGCGCGCTCGTATACGTGCGCAGCTTGTTGGAGCACGTCACTACCGGCAAGTCTGTGGCGGGATTGTCCATGTACATGAGCGGGCAGATGTAGGTGAGCTTGGCGCCTGTGGCCAGGAGCTTGCGCTTCTCGGGAGTTCCATCGAAGGCTGCAAGGACATCGGGTGCGCTCGAGACAACCGTGGGCACCGCAACACGCGTGCGCCCCTCGCGGGCAAGGGCCTCGGGAATGCGATGCGCCCAGTCCTTGAGTTGGTCAAGCGAGCAGTGCGGGCAGCCGATGAACGCCAGACGCGGGCGGGAGTCGGGCTTCTTCCAGATGTTGGGGTAGCTCGCTTTCACGCGCTCAAGCTCCGCGTCGTCGATAACGTAGTGCTTCGCACCCTCAGCGATGAGGGACTCGCCCAGATCTGCCGCCTCGGGCGTGATGCCTGCCACGTGGTAGAGGCCCACGGCGCCGTTTGACGCCGTGGCGGCCCCCATGTCCTTGAGGTAGGCCTTTGCGGCATCGTCAAGCGTGCCACCCAGCCACTTGTCCAGACCGCGGATATAGGGAACCTCGTCCATCACCTTCATGCCAATGGCAGAGCCCAGCACCTGCGCCTCGGGCCTCTTGGTGCACTCCACGTCCACGACCCATGTGGCCTTGCGTCCCTCATCGGTGAGCAGGCCAAACTCCGGGACCTCGCCCACGATGTTGCCAAAGAGATCAATAAATCCGCTGTTCCGGTTGCACCGCGCGCCCAGGACAGAGTTGGCATAGACCACGGCGGAGGACTCGGCCCAGCTCAGGACGTCGCCGCGCTTTGGGGCGTTGCCAACCTCGGGCAGGTAGCAAGCGCAGGTGAAGGCGTTCTCGTCCTTGAGGCCCACGGCTCGGAGCTGCCGCTCGTAGGAGTCCTGCTTGCCATACGTAACCGCTCCCACGACCTTCTGGACCACGCTAGCAGGGACATCTGCGTTGTCGATGGGGCGCGGGTCAACGGTGAAGGGCTCCTTGGTCTTAAGCCCGGCCTTGATGAGCTCGTCCATGAGGCGGAAGTTCGCCTCGAGAATTGAGATGCCAAAGCTAGTTACCAGGTGCCCCGGTGCCGTCACCTTGACCATTCGCGTGGCGCCAAACGTCTCTCCGTACTCGACGAGCGTCCTCATCACCTTGGCAAGCGTCTCTCCCTGCTTGCCGTCGAGGATGTCATGCTCCTCTTGGGTCAGCTCCATGGGCTGGCCTCCCTTCCTTCTCGTGATTCGCCCAAGCTAGACGCGCGAGGCGGCCTCGTAGGCACGCCATATGACCGAGCGCAGGTTGCCTACGCCAGCGCAGTCGCCAACAAGCTGCACGTGGCGACCATCGGGCTGCGAGACGGGGTCCGGCGTGTAGCCAACGGCGCTCACCACCGAGTCGCACGCGATGCGCTCGAGCGTGCCGTCCTTGCGCGAGATCTGCACCCAGTCCTCGCCAATGGCGCGCACCGTGGACTCCAGGTAGACGGGAACCTTCTTCCAGGCAAAGAACTCGCGGAGGTAGCTTGAGTTGGCAAGGCACACGCCGTCCTGCGCCACGAGGTCATCCTTCATCTCCACAATGAAGGGCTGCTTGCCCGAGAGGTAGAGTTCGAGCGCCACCTCGCAGCCGGTAAGCCCGCCGCCAATGACCACCACGCGCTGGCCAACTTCGGCGCCATCGAGGTAGTCAAGGGCATCCATCGCGCGTTCGAATCCCTGGACGGGCAGACGCTTGGGCGTGGCGCCGGTGGCCACGATGGCATAGTCCTCGTCAAGCTCCTGCACGTCGATGACCTCTCGGTTGTAGTGGATCTCGACGCCAAGCTCCTTCATCTGCCGCTCGTACCAGGCGAGAAGGTCGCGCAGCTTGCCCTTGAAGCTCGCGGACGCGGCCTCGCGGAAGACGCCGCCCAGATGGTCTGACTGCTCGTAGATGACGGGCCAGTGACCGCGAAGCGCAAGCACGCGCGCGGCCTCCATGCCACCGATGCCGCCACCAACCACGGCAACGCGCCGGGGTGTGGTAGTGGGGCGAATGTGGTGCCTCTCGTACTGCATGGTCTCGGGGTTCACCGCGCAGCGCGAGAGGTGCAGCGAGTCCTCGAGCGTCTGGGTGTTGGCGTGCCCCTTGTAGTGGCACATGTTGAAGCAACCGTTGTGGCAGCAGATGCAGGGGCGAATGTCCTTCTCGCGCCCCTCTACAAGCTTGGTAACCCACTCGCCGTCTGCCAGGAACTGGCGAGCAAAGCCCACGGCGTCAAGCTTGCCTTCGGCCACGGCCTGTGCGCCCACATAGGGGTCCATGCGGCCGGCGCACACCACGGGGACGTCTACAAAGCCCTTGATGTGCTCGACGTCCGCAAGGTTGCAGTTCTCGGGCATGTAGATGGGCGGGTGAGCCCAGTACCAGGCGTCGTAGGTGCCGTTGTCGCAGTTGAGCATTGCGTAGCCCTCGTCGGTGAGGTAGCGCGCGGCCCATTCGGACTCCTCCATAGTGCGCCCCACCTCGACGTAGTCCTCGCCGGGGAGCGCCCCCTCGCGGAAGCCCTTGGTGCGGCTCACCACGGAGTATCTAAGCGAGACGGGGAAGTCCTCGCCGGCGGCGTCGTGGATGGCGTGGACAATGCGCACCGGGAAGCGGTAGCGGTTCTCGCGCGAGCCTCCGTAGATGTCGTTGCGGTGGTTCACGTAGGGGAGGGTGAACTGGTCGAGCAGGTAGCCCTCGTGGACGGCGTGCACCTCAACGCCGTCAACGCCGGCATCACGAAGCATCTTTGCGCAGGTGGCAAACGCCTCAACGATGCGGTCTATCTCGCCGATGGTCATCTCGCGAGAAGGCACCTTGTCCGACCAGCGGTTGGGCGAGGGAGACGCCGTGGCGCAGATCTTGTCCAGGTCCAGGAAGGGCTTCGACAGCGCGCGCAGCAGCGGGTTGGTGTAGAGCTCCTCCATGGAGTCAGACACCGTGAAGCTGCGTCCAAAACCAGCCGTGAGCTGCACGAACATCTTGGCGCCTGTGGCGTGCAGCTGCTCCATGAAGGGCTTGAGCTCCTCGTACATGGTGCGGTTCTGGTCTAGCCACTGGCCGCCGATGGGGTTGTAGACGGGCTGGCAGCCGGGGAGGAGCAGACCCACGTTGTTCTGAGCGCGCTCCATGAGGAAGCGGGCACCGTCCCGGTCGAAGTGGTTTCGCTCCATCCACCCAAAGATGTTGGTACCGCCCATGGAAGTCATGACGATGCGGTTCTTGATTTTGCATCCGCCAATGCTCCATGGAGTGAACAGTGGCTCAAGCCTTGAATCCATATCCTGTCCTCTCTCTTAGCGTGCGCCCATCATAGTGCGCTTCAAGCGCGAGCCAACCGCCAGATGGGCTCGCTGCCGAGAAGGGCCAAGAGCTCTTCCTCGCTGCGAACCTCCCAAGTTGGCGAGACCTCCTTCGCGTCGCGCGGCCTCGCCCGGCCGCGCCGGTTGAGCCATACGCACGGCATACTCGCCGCGCATGCGCCCACGACGTCCGTGTCCCAGGCGTCACCCACGTAGATACAGCTACCCGGATCTGTGCCGAGCTGACGACACGCATAGCGAAAGAGGGCGGGATCGGGCTTTGCCAGGCCAACGGCCTGGGAGATAAAGACGGCGCCGGGCGAGACCCAACGTGATGCGCCGAGAATTTCCAACTTCTCCTCCTGCAGCTCCTCGCGCCCGTTGGAGATAACGCCCACGCCCAAGCGGGCGTGGGCGTGACACACATCAAGGCAGGAAGCCATGGCAGGGGAGAGCGACATAGCCTCTCCAGACTCGTCGGCATAGACGCGCTGTGCCTCCACGGCGGTTGCGTGGTCGATCGTGACACCAAAATCCGCTAGGGTCTGCTGCATACGTAGAGCATATTCGTGTGTAGTGGGCGTACGGCCTGCCGAGAAGGCCGCAAAGATGGCGCCGCTGTGACGGCGGCTCGCGTCGTAGAGCGCTGCGTCCGTTGCGCCGGGAATGTCACCACAGACGCGCCTCACCGCATACGCGAAGGGCCTTGCCTGATCGTACAGGGTGTCGTCGATGTCAAAGAAGACAACGTCAACGCAGGTGTGAGCTTTGGCCCCATCGTGTCGTGCCACCTGTCCCATGGACCCTCCTCGCTCGACGCCTTTAGTCCAAGTCTAGCAGCTGACGCGTATTTGCAATTGGGTTTCAGCGGATAGAACCACGCGCAAATTCCCACCGTCCGCCTAGGTTATCAAAACGTAACGGATGAAAAGACTCGTCATTTGCCGGCTATCATGTTGAAACATGAGCCGACTACAAGCCGAGCACCTGCGCGGCTGCAGCCGGGAAACCGCGATGTACCAGAATTTGGAGTGATCTACATGGCACGCGTGTACAACTTCTCCGCCGGCCCCGCCGTACTTCCGGAGGAGGTGCTTTCTCGCGCGGGTTCTGAGATCCTCGACTACCAGGGTTCCGGCATGTCCGTCATGGAGATGAGCCACAGGTCCAAGGTGTTCCAGGGCATCATCGACAAGGCCGAAGCCGACATCCGCACCCTTATGGGCATCCCCGAGAACTACAAGGTGCTGTTCCTCCAGGGTGGTGACTCGCTGCTCTTTGCGACCACCTTCATCAACCTGGCACCGCACCGCAAGGCGGACTTTGTGATTACGGGTAACTGGGCAAAGAAGGCCTATCAGGAGGCCCAGATCCTTGGCGACCCTAACGTGGTGGCAAGCTCGGCCGACAAGAACTTCACCTACATCCCTGACTGCTCGGACCTCCCCATCCGCGAGGACACCGACTACCTCTACATCTGCCAGAACAACACCATCTACGGCACGCAGTACCACACCCTGCCCAACACCAAGGGCCACACGCTCGTCTCAGACCAGAGCTCGATGTTCCTCTCCGAGCCTGTCGACGTGACCAAGTTTGGCTGCATCCACGCGGGCGTCCAGAAAAACGTTGGCCCCGCCGGCGTGCAGATTGTGATCGTGCGCGAGGACCTCATCCCCGATGACTTGCCCGGTGTTCCCACGATGCTGCGCTTCAAGACGCAGGCTGACAAGGGCTCGCTCTACAACACGCCCAACTGCTGGGGCATCTACATGTGCGGCCTGGTGTTCCAGTGGCTGCTCGAGAACGGTGGCCTTGCGGCTATGCACGAGAAGAACGCCGAGAAGGCCAAGATTCTCTACGACTACCTTGACGCCTCTGAGCTCTTCCACCCCACGGTGACCGATCCGCAGAGCCGCTCTCTTATGAACGTGCCCTTCGTCACGGGCGACAAGGACCTCGACGCCGAATTTGTCGCCCAGGCGGCAGAGGCCGGTCTCGTGAACCTCAAGGGCCACCGCACCGTTGGCGGCATGCGCGCCTCCATCTACAACGCCATGCCCAAGGCGGGCGTCGAGGCGCTCGTGAACTTCATGGATGGCTTCGAGCGCTCCCACAAGAAGGCCTAGACCCTCTCGCGAGTGCTTTTCCACCATTCCACAAGACCCAAGGAGCCATCCACATGTACAAGGTTCACTGCATGAACAACATCGCCAAGGCAGGCACCGACCGCCTTGGAGCCAACTACCAGCTCACGGACACCCTCGAGGACGCCGACGCCATCATGGTGAGGAGCGCGAGCCTCCACGAGACCCAGTTTCCCAAGGGCCTTCTCGCCATAGCACGTGCAGGTGCCGGGGTGAACAACATTCCGCTTGACCGCTGCGCTGACGAGGGCATCGTTGTCTTCAACACGCCCGGCGCCAATGCAAACGCCGTGAAGGAGCTCGTCTTTGCGGGGCTGCTGCTTGCCAGCCGCGACATCGTGGGCGGCATCGAGTGGGTGCGCGCCAACGCGGACGACCCGGATCTTGGCAAGCACGCCGAGAAGGCCAAGAAGCAGTTTGCCGGTCACGAGCTTGCGGGCAAGCGCCTGGGCGTCATTGGGCTTGGTGCCATTGGTGCGGCTGTTGCCAACACCGCCACCCGCTTTGGCATGCAGGCCGTGGGCTATGATCCGTACCTCTCGGTCTCTGCCGCGTGGAACCTCGACCGCCGCATCGAGCACGCCGACGACCTCTCCCGCCTTGTCGCGGACTGCGACTACATCACCATTCACGTGCCCGCCATGGACTCCACCAAGAACATGATCAACGCCGAGCTCATCTCGCAGATGAAGCCCGGTGCCGTGGTCCTCAACTTTGCCCGCAATACCATCGTGGACGAGCAGGCCATGGCCGCCGCCCTTGGCGATGGCCACATCGCCCGCTACGTGACGGACTTCCCCAACCCCATCTCGGCCGACATGAAGAACGCAATCGTCCTGCCGCACCTGGGCGCCTCCACAACCGAGGCGGAGGAGAACTGCGCCGTCATGGCCGCAGAGGAGCTACGTGACTTCATCGAGAACGGCAACATCACGCACTCCGTGAACTTTGGTGCCGTTGACCTTGGGCCCATTGCCTCCGGCGAGCGTCTGGCCATCATCCACCAGAACGTGCAGGGCATGATCGGCAAGTTCTCGCAGTACCTGGCGGACTCTGGTATCAACATCGAGAACATGGCAAACAAGAGCCGCGGCACGATGGCCTACACGCTCATCGACATTGCGGGCGAGGTTCCTGCTGACGTCATCGACCACCTCTCGCAGGCCGAGGGCGTCCGTCGCATCCGAGTGATTCGTGCAAAGTAACTTCTAGGGCATCTCTTGTAGCAGAAGTCGCCCCTCTCACAAACATCTGAGAGGGGCGTTTGCGTTACTCCATGAGTGACTGGTACTCAGCGGCTACGGCATCGAATTCCGTGTCGTCCTCGATGGGGACAATGTCGTTGGTGCCATCATCATGCTCAACGTAACCGTAGAGGTAGAGCGACTCCTGGTCGCCCTCGGGCGCAAGCGCTATGTATTCCCTGCCATCGTAGGGAAATATCCCCAGCACGTCGCACTTCTCGGAGGTTCCGTCGTCGTACTCGAGCGTGATGGTCTCCGGGTCGTCGTCGGCCCAGCCGCCTTGGTCCCCGAGGCCATAGTCGTCTCCCTCAAGCTCGTCAAAGTCGAGCTCGGCGTCTTCGAAGTACTCCTCGTCTTCCGCCATGGCTACTCCTTCTTTCGGGACCGGGCGCCTCCTGCGCCCATAGACAGAGTTTATCTGCATAATCATTTCTTGAACGTGAAAGCGGCGCCTTCTCGGTGAGTAGCCCAAATTACGCCGTCTACCATGGAAAAGACAACTTTGTCAAACCGTGGGCGGTAGAAGGGAAACCATGAGCGGTATCAATGTATACGCACATTACACAAGCGAGGAAGACTACTCAGACCTCGATTATTCCGGTGCCTGCGAGCGTCTTGCAAGCGCAATAGCCTGCAAGACCATAGACCAAGGCGATGGGACCGATGACGCTCCCTTCGAGCGCCTTCACGCGCTGGTACGCTCATCGTATCCGCACATCATGGCCGCTTCCTCCTTCGAGGAGGTGGGCAGGAACCTCCTCATCACCTGCCCGGGGACTGAACCTTCGCTTCCCTGTGTGCTGCTCCTGGCCCACCAGGACGTGGTTCCCGTAGTCCCCGGCACCGAGAAGGACTGGCTGCATGACGCCTTTGCGGGAGAACTCGACGAGACGTTCATCTGGGGCAGGGGAGCGCTTGACATCAAGGACATGCTCATGGGCGAACTCGAGGCGCTCGAGTACCTCCTTGCGCGAGGGGAACGTCCACGTCGTACTGTCATTCTCGCCTTTGGGGCAGACGAGGAAACCTCAAGCACCGGCGCCACGGAGCTGGCCGGCCTCCTCAAAGAGCGCGGCCTTCGTGCAGAATGGCTGCTCGACGAGGGCACAACCACCATGGTTGACGGGGCCATGTGGGGCGCTGCCGGCCACGTCCTTACGGATGTCTGCATCTCTCAGAAAGGCTACCTTGACCTGCGGCTGGATGCGCACGGAGAGGGCGGCCACTCCTCGAACCCCTTTGGCGGGACCTCGCTCGAGCACCTTTGTGTGGCAATAGCTCGCATCGCCGAGTCACGCCCGACGCCCAAGCTCACGCCCATCGTGGAGGACACTTTCCGCACGCTTGCCCCCTACATTACCGAAGAGCCGCTTCGCACGCTCGTCCAGGACGTGCATGGCAACGCCGAGAAGATCGCCGCCCTTGCTGCCACTAAGCGCGATCTCTATCCCTTCGTGGCAACCACGATGGCCGTCGACATGCTCCAGGGCGGCTCTGCCGCGCCCAATGTGATGCCAGGTGATGCGAGTGCCACCATCAACTTCCGCCTTCTGCCTGGAACCACGGCAGATGACGTGCTCGCTTGGGTCGAGCGAGCAGTGCAAGGCACCGGCGTCACTGCAACGCTCGTCCACACAACGCCGGCGGGAAGGATGGACTCCACGGACGGCCCTGGCTACGCAGAGGTCGCCGAGGCGCTTGGGCATTACTACGGCAACGTCGACGTGGTGCCATCGTTTGTCTGCGGAGGCACTGACGCCATTCGCTATGAGGCAGTCTGTGACTCGATTCTTCGCGTCATTCCCTTTAGGCCAACGCCCGAGGAGGAGGCAACGGGCGTCCATGGCGTGAACGAGCGCATCTCTCGTCGCACGTACGCACAGGGGATTCGCGTTCTCGTCCGGCTCCTGGAGAGGACCATCCTCTAAACAGACTCATCTTCGTCAATGTATCGGGGTCTGGTCAGCTTTTGGTGTCATTGGCGAAAAGGCGGAGAGCACATGCATTTGGGGTAGTATGAGGACTTCAGGGGCGTCCGCATTCTTGCGGGAGGCCGGGTTTGGATAGCGCCAGAAGGGCAATGCTGTGTCAAGAAAACTCGAGAGCTTGGGTTCCCAAATTAGGAGTGCGGCTGACTCCGATGCTGAGTCAGCCCAACAAAGTGGGACCACAACCGCACCGGTTGGAACACCCGATAACCCTTCATTCAAGATTCTCACCGTCGCCAATTTCATTACGGCATGCCGCCTTGCCCTCACGATTGCCTTCCTTGTGCTCTTTGTGCAGGGCATCAACCGCGTTTTGGCTCTTAGCTTCTACGCCATCGCAGCCGTGACGGACTTCCTTGATGGCCAGATAGCGCGCCGTACCCAAACGGTGAGCTGGCTGGGTAAGGTCATGGATCCCATCATGGACCGCGTCCTGCTCTTCACGGGCGTGCTGGCCATCGTCCTTACCGGCGAGCTGCCGGTATGGGTGGCGGTGCTCGTCATTGGACGCGACTGCTACCTTGCCGTGGGCGCCCTCATTCTCCAGAAGTACCGCCGTCGCCCCGTCGACGTGGTCTACATTGGCAAGGTCACCACGGCCCTTCTCATGTTTGGTTTCTGCGACCTCCTGCTGGGCGCGCCTGTGGTGCCTGGCCTGGGGCTGGTTGATGTTGCGTGGCTTCCGGGCCTCAACGCGCAGCCGTCTGCGCTCGGCATCTTCTTTGTCTACGTGGGCCTTATCTGCTCTATAACCACTGCCGTGATGTACACGCGCGAGGGCATCCAGATCCGTCGCGAGGCTCTTGCCGAACAGAAAGGGGAGAAGAAGCAGTGACCTCTCTGCGCCATATGCCCATTGCGGCCGCGCTTCTCGTCGTAGCACTGGTTTTTGCGCTGCCGCGGGTGGCACATGCCGACGATGCTTCCCTCGCAGACCCTGTCCTGAGCGAGGCCCAATGCGCCATCGTCGAGGACTCGGCCGGAAACGTTCTCTACTCGAAAAACGCTGACATGCAAATGCCCATGGCGTCCATCACCAAGATCATGACGGCCATGGTAGCGCTTGACTCTGGCATGGACCTCGATACTCCCTGCCAGATACACGCGACCGACCTAGGCGCAGACTCCCAGACAGCCGGCTTTGTCGAGGGCGACACGCCAACGCTTCGCCAGCTTCTCCGCGTGATGCTTATCTACTCGGCAAATGACGCCGCAGAGAACATTGCCTTGAATGTAGCGGGATCCGAGGACGCCTTCGTCGAACTTATGAACGAGAAGGCCCAGGAGCTAGGCATGACCAACACCCACTTCATGAACCCCCATGGCCTGGACGAAGATGGGCACTACTCCACCGTCTCTGACCTCGCCCTCATGGGCCGCATTGCACTCTCGGAGTACCCGTTCATCGCTGGTACCGTACACACGCGATCGGTCACCGTGAGCGTGGCCGGCGCGCAGAAGACGTTCTACTCGACAGATGAGCTGTTAGGGACCTACAAGGGCATTCGCGGCATCAAGACCGGCTACGTTGCGGGAAGCGCCGCCTTCCTTGGAGCCTGCCAGCGCAATGGGGTCGAGCTCTTCACCTGCGTTTTGGGCGCACAGACCAGCTCTGGTCGCTTCACGGACACGGTGTCGCTTCTCAACTGGTCGTATTCGAACTTCAAGCAGACCTCCGTGGCAAAGAGCTCGTGGGTTGTGGGCGTGAGGCCTTATGCATGTAACTTTGCCATGTCCTGCTTGGTTACCCCCACAGACGATGGGACCGCCATCACGTGGCCGCAGGGTGGAAGCCTCTCCTTTAGCACCACAATGCTCCAGCGAAACCTGGTTGTGGACGACGGCCAGCTGGTAGGTTCAACGGCTTGGTCACAGGATGGCAGGCCGGCGGGAAGCGTCCACTACACGGCTCGCCTTGTTTTGGATAATATTCCTCGGGTGAACGTGTTCACGTTGCCACTCTATGGGTATGCCGCTTAGTGTACGGAAATGCATCTGCACCGAAGGGGGATTTTGTGGCAAACGAGCACGCAGAGGTGAAAGGCGCTTCTCTGCATACCGTAAGGGGCACGCTTTACGAGGAGCACCTCGCCCTAGGTGCAAGCTTTGACCGTGCAGAGGATACGGGTCTGGCATACCCAAGCTCCTATGCAGGGGAAGAGAAGCTGGAACACGCCCTTGAGGGCGCTGCCATAGCCGACCTCACCGGTGCCACGTATAGGCTTGTCTCCGGGGCTCACCCACAAGAGCTCTGCGAGGCCGCGTTCTGCGCCAAAAAGCTCCGAGTGGGCCAGTGCGCCTTTGAGCCCGCGCTCACGGGTGACGGAGCCATCACCTCCGTGCCGCTCCTTGCGCACACGGGCGCTCACGAGTACGTGCTTCTCGACCCTTCTCGTCGTGGAGCCGTAGTTGCCGGGTGGCTCACGTTTCTTTCGCAGGTAAGCAGCAACGGCAATGCGCCGTACGAGGGAACCACTTTAGAGGAGGCAAGCGGAATGCTTGCCCCCGTGCTCGTCATGGGTGCCCGGGCAAACGAGCTTCTCGCAGACTATCTTCCGCAAGGCGCCCGTGCCCTTCCTGCACGTGGCGCCGTTGAGAGTGTGACACTTGATGGCCATATTCCCGCGCTTATCGCAGGCGTGCCGCTCGATACGGCTGCCGGAGTAGCCTCGTACGTGCTTCTTGTTCCTAAGGCAGCCGCCCGTGTGATGTGGAGGAGTCTTCTCTCGTTTTCCTGGGTTGAGCCGGTGGGCAGGAGTGCGGTGCTTCAGGCCTGGTCAAAGCTACCTTGGTCACGCGCTCTTGACTCGACGGATGTAGTTGAGATCAGCGAGCAGGACCTGCGCGCATGGGGGCTGCTTCGCCATGGCAACGACTTTGTTGGTGCGCGCGGAATCCACGAGGGATAGGGGAGCGCATGAAATACGCAATCAACGCAGCCCAGGCGCCGGATGCCTATGGCTCCTGTTCGCAGGGAACTACCGCCGGCCGATTTGTCTATACCTCGGGCCAGCTTCCTGTTGCTCCAGATGGCGAGGCCATTGTGGGAACAACCGTGGCTACACAGACGTCGCGTGTCATCGACATTATCGAGGAGATTCTCGCGGAGGTGGGCTGCTCGCTCTCCGACGTTGCCCAAACCACCGTCTACCTGGCCCACATTGAAGATTTCGATGCCATGGACCAGGTCTTTGCTAAGCGCTTTACCCAACCGGCACCCTCGCGTTCCGTTGTTGCCGTGTCCGCCCTGCCCCTTGGCGCGCTCGTCGAGATGGACTGCGTGGCCTGCAGGTAAGCGGTATCATGTGAGGGTAAGGTTTACTCGAGGGGAGATTCGATGCAGCCCACCAACAACCACTCCACCGACATGGGGGCAACAGAGATTTTCCGCATGCCCTCTGCGGATGCCACCGTCCCCGACCTCATGGCCGAGGAGAAGCCAGCCCATCCTACCCTGACCATCGTCAAGGGCCCCCAGATTGGCGAGACGTTCGAGCTTGACGCGCCCATCATTACCCTTGGTCGCGACCCGCGCAACAGCGTCTTTCTTAACGACATGACCGTGTCACGCCACCATGCAAAGATGGACCTCTCCGCCTGTCCGCAGGGCAGGGCCACGGTGGAGGACCTCGGCTCGCTCAATGGCACCTGGGTAGATGGTGCCATTGTGAGCAAGGCCTCCCTTAAGGATGGATCAACCATCCAGATTGGCACGTTCCGCATGGTGTTCCACACCAACGCACGTCCGCGCAGGATCGACACCGAGGGCTAGGCCATGCCTGACGCCGGATACCTCACCATCGGCAAGGTCGTGAAGCGGCTCCAGAGCCTCTATCCCGACCTCACCATATCGAAGGTCCGCTATCTCGAGGACGAGGGGCTTCTCAACCCGTCGCGCACCCCAGGGGGATACCGCCTGTACTCTCAACGCGACATCAAGCGACTGGAGACCATTCTCTACCTACAGAAGAACAGGTTCCTGCCGCTCTCTGTGATCAAGGACGAGCTGGAGCGCGAGGATTCCGGAGAGCCGCCATCGGCTGCTGCAGAGTCTGCCGTCGAGGCGTCGCTTGTTGGGCCGGTGGATGAAGAGATTGCCGAGAAGTTCCATCCCATCGATCGCATGCCCGAGGTTGCAGGCGTCTCGGTAAGCTTCGTCCGCCAACTCTCCGAGGCCGGTGTCATTACGCTCAAGCGTTCTCCTCATGGGCGGGACCTGGTGGATGGTCATGACATTGGCCTCATCCGCACCTGCGACGAGCTGCGCCACTACGGGATTGGCCCCAAGAACCTTCGCCAGTACGTGAACTCGGCAAACCGTGAGTCTGCCATGTTCGAGCAGGCATTGGTCGTCTATGCCAAAAAAGGCGGTGGCGTGGAGGCCGAGGTTACCGACGAGTCACGCGAGCGCTTTGAACAGGCTTTCTCCCGCATGCTTGCCCTCACCGACGTGGTGCGCACAGAGCTCATACGCAGGCTTGTCCACCAGTCATTCAAGGACATGGAGGGCTAGCCCACGGGCCCCCTCCCTGCCATAGCTACAACAATTACCGAGGAAAGGAACCGCACGTGTCTGATTTCGACTACGAGAGCCGCATCGTGAGCATCCCCGACTATCCGGAGAAGGGGGTCATCTTTAAGGACATCACGCCGCTGTTCGCCGATCCCGATGGCCTTGTGCACCTCGTTGACGACATCGCCGACCACTTCCTGGGCCGCGGCATCACCAAGGTCGTTGGCGCCGAGGCCCGCGGCTTCCTCGTTGGCGCTCCCGTTGCCTACAAGCTGGGTGCGGGCTTTGTCCCGGCACGCAAGCCCGGCAAGCTTCCCCGCGAGGTCTACTCCCAGTCCTACTCGCTCGAGTACGGCACCGACGAGCTGCAGATCCACAAGGACGCCCTCAGCCCTGACGACGTTGTCCTCATTGTGGACGACCTCGTTGCCACGGGTGGTACGGCGGCGGCAACGGCAAAGCTCGTCGAGCAGTCCGGCGCGCGGATCGAGGGCTTCTCGTTCATCCTCGAGCTCACCTTCCTGAACCCCCGCGACGTCATTGCCAAGGAATACCCCGACCGCGAGGTCTACACGCTCATTCCTGTCAAGTAGGGAAGTCGCAAGCTTGCACGTCTCCTCGACCGCTCCCTTCATGGGGGCGGTCGAGTTGCATTCGAGCCTTTTGCCCATCGTATGGAAAGCCATGCGGCTTACCGGTCCCTGACGTAGAATGGTCTCCAAGCGTCGAAAGGACTACGCAATGACCCACGCAAGATGCATCATCACTGCCGGATTGGTTCTTGCCCTTGCCACGCCGTGCGCGCTTTCCGTTGCGCCCACCGTTGCCATGGCAAGCCCCGAGGATGATTTCTCTGCCGCATCTGCAAAGCTCGACTCGCTTGGAGCAACCCTCTCTTCTCTCCAGGATCAGCTTTCCTCCGCCACTTCCGAGCTTGAGCAGACAGGCTATGACATCGCCAATACCGAGCAGCAGATCTCCGACACGCAGACCCAGCTAGACGAGAAGCGCCAGGAACTGGGCGCGCGCATGAAGAGCTCGTACAAGTCCGGCTCCTCGAGCGCACTCGACCTCATCCTGTCCTCTGCCTCCTTCGAGGAACTTTCCTCGAACATCTACTACCTCGACAAGGTCTCCGAGGCAGACGCTGCCGCCATCTCTGAGGTGCAGTCGCTCTCGAACCAGCTTGAGCAGCAGAAGAGCGAGCTCGAGCAGCAGCAGGCAGACCAGCAGAGCCAGGTGGACAGCCTCCAGTCTCAGACCTCTGATTACCAGAACCAGGTAGCGGAAGCCCAGGCTTATTACGACTCACTCAACGAGGAGGTACAGGCGCAGCTCGCGGCAGAGGCGGCTGCTGCAGCCGAGGCCGAACAGTCCAGTTCCGTTGCCACCGTTGTCCAGGCCATTCAGACCCAGGAGACCATCAGCTCCAATGGCGGTGGTGCCACCGAGGGCAACACGAACAACTCGAGCAACACCAACACCAATACCTCGAACAACACGAACAACAGCTCGAATACCAACACTAACAGCGGCTCTAATTCGAATAACAGCTCGAACACGAACAACAGCTCTAACACCAACAGCGGTTCCAGCAGCACGAACGTTCCCTCTGGCGGTGGAGTCTCCGCTGCGCTGGCACTTGTCGGCCACCCCTATGTGTGGGGCGCCGCCGGCCCTAATGCCTTTGACTGCTCGGGCCTCGTTTGCTACGTGTATGGTTACGCACGCGGCCGTGACACGTACTCGATGATTAGCTCCATTAAGGCAAGCGGCGGCTGGAAGACAAGCATCGACCAGCTTTCCTATGGTGACCTTGTCTTCGAGTACGGCGGCAGCCACGTGGGCATCTACCTTGGCAACGGCCAGATTGTCCATGCCGCCAACCCCTCTTCTGGCGTCATCGTGGGCGGCATCTACGGCTTCTATGGCGGCGGCTCGTACTAAGCTTGTGGCCATTTGCCATGATGCGTTCCGTCTGATAGCCGATGCTGGTACTCTAAATATAAAAGTGTGTGGCTCCCGAAAGGGAGCCACATTAGTAAAAGCAAGGGAGGTCACGACGTGACCAAAAACATATCGCGCAGGGCTCTCTTTCTTGGGGCCGTCTCCACCACGTGGCTTGGCCTTATGTCGGGCATCCAGACCGCCCAGGCAGAGCCAACGAGCGAGGAGCTCCAATCGCAGCTCGAGGAAGCCCGTCAGCGTCTGGAGAGCGTTGGCAACACGCTCTCCTCGCTTCAGGACGAGCTCATGGACGCCCAGGTTGACCTCGAGAACATTCGATATCAGGTCGAACAGACCACCCAGCAGATCTCCGACACCCAAACCCAGCTGGACGAGAAGCGCCAGGACTTGGGCGCGCGCATGAAGAGCTCGTACAAGTCTGGCGCTTCTAGCGCGCTCGACCTCATCCTGTCCTCCGCCTCCTTCGAGGAGCTCTCCTCGAACATCTACTACCTCGACAAGGTCTCCGAGGCAGACGCCGAGGCCATCTCCGAGGTGCAAGACCTTGCCAACCAGCTAGCCGAGCAGCAATCACAGCTCCAGGCTCAGCAGGACGAGCAAGAGGCAAAGATCGAGGCCACCCAGCAGAGCGTTGATGACTACACCGCCCAGGTGAGCGAGGCGCAGGACTACTACAACAGCCTTGACACCGCCGTACAGGAGCAGCTTGCGAAGGAAGCCGAGGAAGCACAGCAGGAGAATGCTGCGGCAAGCGGTGTGGCTGCAGCCGTGGCCACAGCAGAGAGCGCCAACGGCGCCGTATCCACGTCAGCAGCTGACACTTCATCGCAGTCTTCTGGCAGCGAGTCTTCAAGCAGCTCTTCGAGTTCTAACAGCAGCTCTGAGAGCAGCTCGAACCCTAGCTCAAACAGCAGCTCCAGTAACAGCGGCTCCAGCTCCAGTGGCGGTTCCAGTTCCAGCTCGAGCTCCGGCGGTGGCTCAAAGACCTACTCGAGCAGCGTCATCGCAAACGCCGCGCAGTTCATCGGCTACCCGTATAAGCGTTGGACCCAAGGTGTGAACTACGGTCCCAACGCAGACGGCTTTGACTGCTGCGGCTTGGTGGCAACGGCCTACCACATGGCGGGCTACTCCACGCCATCCTATGCCACCTCCGTTCCCGGCCTCATCGCCGAGATGAAGTCACGCGGAAACTGGAAGGACTGCAACCTCTCCAACTATCAGTCTGTGCTCTCGCCCGGTGACGTCATCTTTTGCTCGACGGGCCATGTCGCCATCTACTGCGGCGGCTCCACGATGATTCATGCGCCGGTGCCCGGTAGTTACGTTTGCTATGCCAACGTGTATGCCTGCATCGGCGGAGGTTTTGGCGGCTAAGCCGTTCTTAGCCTCACATGCTCGCACCAACGCCCCCAGAGGAGTAATCTGGGGGCGTTGTTGTTGCAGATGCTAAGAGAGTGGTGGTTGGTGCATGACTGAGCGTGCGGCTCGCAAGCTCACGGTGGGACGTCGCCTTTCGCGGAGGTTCCAGGTGAACTTGGTGGGGGAGGGCGCTCTCGCGGGACTCCTTGGCGGTGGAGTCGTGACTCTCTATCGGCTCGCCCTCTCTCTTGCAGAGAAGGGTCTGCGCTCCATTACAAGCGCCTTTGCCGGTCATGCGATCCTCGTGGCTGCGTGGTTTGCCATTCTCGCCGTAATTCTCATTGTGGTCTCTAAGCTCCTGCTCTGGGAGCCCTATACGCAGGGGAGTGGCATTCCCCAGATAGATGCTGAGGTAATTGGCCGCATCGATATGCCGTGGTACCGCGTCATCGGTGCAAAGTTCCTAGAGGGAACCCTCTGTGCCTTTGCGGGCCTCTCGCTTGGACGAGAAGGTCCCTCGGTCCAGCTTGGGGGCATGTCCGGAAAGGCTGTGGCAAAGGCGCTCAAGCGCGGAAGGGGAGAGGAGCGCCTGCTTGTCACCTGTGGCGCAGCCGCAGGCATGTCCGCTGCCTTTCATGCTCCGCTTACGGGTGTCCTCTTTGCAGTCGAGGAGATACACAAGCAGTTCAGCGCCCCTCTCATTGTCTCGGTCATGACGGCCTCGGTTGTCTCGGACTTTCTCGTCTCTCAGGTGCTCGGAGTGCGCCCGGTACTCAGCCTCTCTTTTGCAGCAGACCTTCCGCACATCGACTACGCTCTTGTCGTGCTTCTTGGCCTTGCCTGTGGTGTCCTTGGGGCGCTTCATAACCGTGGCATGTTCTTTGCCCAGCGCTGCTACAACAAGATCAAACGCCACCTGCCCTATGCTCGTCTCGCCATACCGTTTGCCATTGCAGGTGTGGTTGCGTTTACGTTTCCCGAGCTCATGTGTGGTGGCGATGCCATTGTGGAGATCATCCAGCATACGGGTGGCCTTGCATTGTGGACCATCATGGGGCTTCTTCTTGGCAAATACCTCTTTACCACCATCTGCTTTGCCTCTGGGGCACCCGGCGGAACGCTCTTCCCATTGGTAGCCATGGGCTCGCTCGTGGGTGGCCTCTTTGGGGTCATTGCCATCAACGCCCTTGGGCTTCCAGAGGCCTATGTGGTGAACTTTGTGGCACTCGGCGTGGCAGGGTGCTTCTCGGGCGTCGTGAGGGCGCCCGTGACCGCAGTGGTACTGGTCTTTGAGCTTACGGGGTCGCTTGACTCGCTGCTCTCGGTTTCCATTGTGGCCATCCTTGCATTTGTCACAGCAAACATCCTTCGGGTGGACCCGTTCTATGAGCACCTACTCGCAGGTCTCCTGGGCGTGACGCCAGATGACCCCATGGTAAACGGTGAGGCTGGCGAGAAGATCCTGCATACCTACACGGTAGGCGCGGGTGCACGCATCGAGAACACGCTCATTCGCGACATCCCCTGGCCAGACAACGTGCGCGTTGTGACGGTCGAGAGAGCTGGACAGGAGATCGTTCCCACGGGAAGCACGCGGATCATGGCGTTGGACAACCTGCTCATCATCATGGATACCGATACTGAAAGCGACGCGGGCCTTAAGCTTCAGCAAATGACGCGGGCGAGTATCGATACGCAGTGGACGCCATCGAATGCACGGTGAGCTTAATCTAGAAGATTCCGACGTTACTTTGATGAGAAGGGGAGAGCGCTAGACTGGCTGAGCACACCAAGCCTTGTAGGCGCCTTCATCTGTTGTGAGCTCGGAGAACCAGACACCTATGGAGTCGCCAGCGCAATAGTCAGCGATGTTTTCACGCATGGTCCATGCCGAGAGGTCAAACGAGCACGTGGTGCCGGAGGCAATCCCAAGGCCCTGAGCGTTAGGCGATGACGAGTCGACGGTAAGGGTCACAAGGGCAGTGCCGCTGTCTATAGATGTGACCTTTCCCTCGCACGAGTAGACGGGTGAGGAAGCCAAGCCGTAAGAGGCGGCGAGCGTCGGATCTCGTTCCGAGGGGGAGTCCAGACCTATAAACTCAATGCAATACCCATCACGAGCGCCCTCGTTGCCGGCACAGTCATGGACGTAGCCAATTTGCACTGCTTGGCCAAGGTCAGATTCATACAACTCTTCGCCATCGCGAAAGACGAAGCGGATGGGATCTTCTGAGAAGGGAGCATCGCTAGACATACAGTCTGGATGAATGGACATCGCATGTAACTCTGGTTCAACGGAGACGACGGTTCCAGTGACGTAGTCCAGGTGAGCACTGCTCGAATCGTTTGAAATGGTATTTGGCCTTGAGAGAAGAGTAACGATAAGTTCCGTGAGACAGCAAAGGCCAATTGCAAGCGCAAGCGTTGCGTAGCGCCTCTGCTTTGCAACCATGATGCCGCCTCCGCCCGATTTGGGGACCTTTATGAGATGGTCTCACATATTAAGAGAGCTGGGATGAGCACTTTGCGAGAGGAGTGGCGAACGGTCTTCTCCGTATATTTGATGGCTTTGTTCGCCAATGACTCTACTTTACATAAGATATATTATCACGGTTATAAGAGGGGGAGTTCAAGGAAAAGAATGGCGTGCCTTTGACGGTGTCGCCTCCGTCGTAAGGCACGCCTTTGACTCGCCAGACACTCTCGAGGGCTTATGTTGCAGCAACTAGCCTTCGACAGGTCTTCCCAGATACGCCGCGGCACTGTTTGCTGCTACGGCACCGTCTGCCGCTGCGGTCACAATCTGGCGCAGCGGCGTCTTGCGAACGTCACCGGCTGCAAAGAGCCCTGGAGTCCTTGTCGCCATGCGCTCATCAGTAAGTATGTAGCCCGACGGGTCGAGCTCTACCAGACCGCTCACAAGTTGGCTTGCGGGCACGCGACCCACAAAGACAAAGACGCCGAAGGATCCCTCCTCGTAGGTCTCGACGGTGGTCTCGCCAGTCTCGTTGTTCCTGAAGGTAATGGTGGTTGGAAGCTCGCCGCCCTCGAGTGACACGATACTCGTGAGGTACCTTACGGTTACCTTCTCGTTCTCCTCAAGCTCTTGTGCGACTGCGGCCTGAGCGCGCAGATGGTCCTTGCGCACAATCAAGATAACCTCGTTCGCAAAGCGTGTGAGGAACAAGGCCTCCTCAGCTGCAGAGTTACCGCCACCAACAACGTAGACTCGCTTGCCTCGATAGAACATGCCATCGCAGGTCGCGCAATACGAAACGCCGTGTGAGGCGAACTTCTCCTCGCCATCGAAGCCGGCACGACGTGGCGTAGCGCCGCCGGCGAGAATGACCGACTTGGCTGCGATCTCGCCATCGGGCGTTCTGAGGGAAAAGATGCCATCCTCGCCGCTGTGGGAAATGCCGGTAACTTGCTCCATACGGACCTCGGCGCCAAGGTCGACGGCCTGGCTTCGCATCGCCTCGGAGAGCGTGTAGCCATCTGTGTGCGGAAGTCCCGGGTAGTTATCAATCTCGCTCGTAAGAATGGTCTGCCCGCCAAACGCCTCTTGCTCGAGCGTGACCGCATCAAGAAGCGAGCGCTGGGCGTAGATGGCCGCCGTAAGGCCTGCTGGGCCACCACCAACTATGACAAGGTCCTTTACCTGCTGGTTATTGCTTCCCATGTGAATCCAATCCGACCAGGGAGAAAGAAGTGCCTCACTCCCCCGGTCTTCCCTCATGTTCTTCCTCTCCCCTGCTATACCCAACTGGTTAGGTAGCATATACGACTGTCAGGGATACATATAGCAGCCCCCACGGGAACCTTACAAGAAGGGATGTCCCATGGGGGCTGGTGCGAGGGCAACGGTGAGGCGAGTTTTTGTGCCTTAGCCCTTTGGCTTGTTGGCAGCAATCGCATTGCCCTCTGCGGGGTCTGCTGGCTTATCCGCGGGAGGCATGGGAAGCACAAGGTTCATGACGATGCCCACGAGCGTGGACGTGGCCATGCCGGGAAGCGCGTACTGGCCAATTGGAATAGAGATGCCGGAGGTCTCCATTCCAACGCCAAGGATAATCACAACAGACGCAATCATGAGGTTGCGGTTGACGCCAAAGTCTACCTTGTTGGTCACGAACATCCTGAGACCGTTGGAGGCGATAAGGCCAAAGAGCAGAAGGCTCACACCACCCATGACGGGCGAAGGGATGGAGCGGATGAGGGCAGAGAGCTTGGGGCAAAAGCCGCCGACAATCAGAGCAAAGCCCGCCGCATACCAAAAGACCTGCGTAGAGTAGACGCGAGTAACACTCATGACGCCAATGTTCTCTGCGTACGTAGTGGTAGGAGGACCACCAAGGAAACCAGAGATGACCGTTGAGATGCCGTCACCGGCAAGCGAGCGCGGCAGCATGGGACGGTAGTCCTTGCCAACGATCTCGCCAACGGCAAGGAGGTGGCCAATGTGCTCAATGACCACGACAAGGGCAACAGGTCCGATGAGAGCGATGGCACCCCAGTCCCAAACGGGATGCTGGAACGTGGGCAGCCCCACCCAAGCAGCATCGACAACCGCCTGGAAGTCAACGAGCCCGCAGGCCAGAGAAACAACGTAGCCCAGGATGATGGCGAGAAGCACGGGGACAGTGCCAATAAGCCCGCCCATGCTCGAGAAGATGACGGCAGCAAAGAGGGTGATCGCGGCAATGATCGCGCCCAGTCCGTAGAAGACCGTGGAGCCGTCGGATGCCGTAGTCTGGAATGCCATGCCAGCGGCAGTGGCGGAGAGCCCAACGCCGATGACAACCATCACCGAGGCTACGAGCACCGGTGGGAGCAATCGGTCAAGCCAACCCGTGCCCACCAGCTTGACAATGCCCGCAACGGCAAGAAAGACAAGGCCTGCAACGACAACGCCTGAGAGGGCTGCATTAAGGCCACGCGTAGCGCCAATGATTACGATGGGGCTGATGAAGGCGAATGAACTACCCAGGTAGCTGGGAATCTTGTTTCTCGTGACAAGCAGGTAGCAGATGGTGCCAATGCCGGAGCACATGATGGCCACGTTTGGATCGAGTCCTGTTAGAACGGGAACCAGGACCGTAGAGCCAAACATGCTCATCATGTGCTGAATGCCCAGAGGGATTGCGCGAGAGACCGAGACTCGGTCATCAACGCCAATTACCTCTCGTTCGTGTCGTTGCATGCGATAGACCACACTCCTCCTTGTTGCGCCCGGACACTCCCAGGCAATTGGATACATACGTCACATTGCGTTGGTTAGGCTTGATACATGGTAGAAAAAGGGGACCCGGAAGGAAAGCCAACCGGGCCCTTTGCTGGAGTTTATTGCGATGTGCTCAACCGATACCTCTTACGAAAGCAGGAAGTAGACGAGGAAGGCAGCGGTAGCTACCCACATGAGAGGCTTAACCTTCTTGCCGCGGCCAGTGACCAGGGCAACGATAACGTAGGCAATGAAGCCCATGCCGATGCCGTTGGAAATGGAGTACGTAAGGGGGATGCCTGCAATGACCATGAATGAGGGGAAGCCCTCGAGAAGGTCGGTCCAGTCGATGTCAACGACGTCGGTCATCATGAGGAAGCCTACGATGACGAGGGCGCCGCAAGTGGCAGCACTGCTCACGATGGAGATGACCGGCGCGAAGAACGCGGCGATGATAAAGAAGATGCCGGTGAAGACAGAGGAGAGGCCAGTACGCCCGCCGTCAGCTGCACCAGAGGCGGACTCGACGAAGGTCGTGATCGAGGAGGCGCCAACGAGGCCGCCAATAGCTGCAGCGGCGGAGTCTGCAATCAGGATCTCGCGAATGTTCTCGACCGTTCCGTCCTCGTTGAGGAACTCGCCCTGCTTGGCGACGGCCATTGCGGTTCCCATGGTGTCAAAGAAGTCAGACATCATGAGCGAGAACGCAAAGACGAGCAGGATTGGCGTGGTGAGCACCCTTACCACGGCGACGGTACCGGTGGAGTCCACCATGAAGGGAGCACCAAAGGACGAGAAGTCCAGAGCAGAGACAATGCCGGTGGGCATCTGCGTGACGCCGAGCGGAATACCGCAGAGAATGGCAATGATGATGCCAATGAGGATGGACCCCTTGACGTTCATCGCATAGAGAATGACCGTGGCAACAATGGAGATGAGGCCCACAAGGAACTTGGGACTTGTCACGTCACCAAAGGCAACCATTGTGGACTCGTTGGCAACGATGATGCCACCGTCGGCAAGGCCAATCATCGCGATGAAGATGCCAAGGCCAACGGAGATGGCATGGCGAAGCGAGACTGGGATGGCATCCATGATTGCCTCACGCAGGCCGCAGAGGACCAGGACGAGAATGGCGCAGCCTTCGACAAAGATGACGGCCATAGAAACCTGCCAGTCGGCACCGTTAATGGCAGCAAGGGTAAAGGCAACAACCGCATTGATGCCCATGCCCGAGGCGCAGGCGAGAGGCCTGTTGGAGAAGAGGCCCATGAAGATGGTCATGATGCCCGCGCCAACGCAGGTGGAGGTGACAGCGGCGTTCATGGGAACGCCGGCCGCAGCAAGCAGGGAGGGGTTAACGGCAATGATGTAGGCCATTGCAAGGAAGGTCGTAAGACCAGCGCGAAGCTCTTGGCCTGCAGACGACCCTCTTTCCCCGAACTTGAAGAACTTCTCCATGCTTCCCATCCTTTCTACTCAAAAGCCAGGGACAGAAATAACCAGCCGCGGCCGCAAACGGACGTGGCACGACAAACATAGGTGTGCCCGAAAGGCCTAGACTCCGCTGGAGCCAAACCCTCCGGCACCACGATCGGTCTCATCGAGCTTGTCGACCTCCTGGAGGCGAACGACTGGAACCTGCTTAATGACGAGCTGGGCGATTCTCTCTCCCCGCTCGATGTGTATGCTCTTAGCTGAATCGAGGTTTATGGCGCAGACCTTGAGCTCACCACGATAATGAGCATCAATGAGGCCGGGGGTGTTTGCCATGGAGAGGCCCTCGCGCAAAGCAAGGCCACTCCGGGGTTGCACAAACCCGGCATATCCCTCGGGAATGGCTATTGCTAGACCGGTGCCCACGAGCCTCCGCTCGAAGGGCGCGAGCGTGACGTCTTCGTTCGACCTTAGGTCAAGACCCGCATCACCCTCGTAGGCGTAGCTAGGAAGTTCCACGGAAGGGTCAAGGCGCTTGATGGGGAGTGTCACATTGTTCTGTGTCATTTGTTGAGACTCCTCAGCTCCTCGCTAAACTCGTCAACATCCTTGAAGTCCCGATAGACCGAGGCGAAGCGAATGTAGGCGACCTTGTCGACGTCCACTAGACGCTTAAGCACCATGCTTCCGAGGTCATGAGAGTCAACCTCATTGACGCCTTCATCCCGCAGCTCAGACTCGATGTCATCAATAAGACCATCGAGCGTCTCGACGGGAACGCTTCGCTTTACCGTGGCTGCAAGCAGCCCGCGCATGAGCTTTTGCCGGTCGAAGGTCTCTTTTCGGCCGTCCTTCTTGACAACCAAGAGCGGCATCTCTTCGCGCCGCTCATACGTTGTGAACCGATAACCACACTTGACGCACTCGCGCCTACGGCGAATAGCGTCATTGCTCTCGGATGGCCTCGAATCAACGACCTTAGATTCCTCGCACCCGCATTTTGGACAGCGCATCAAACCTCCTAATGGACTCCATTAGGAACTTAACACACAGTGTCCAAAATTCCACCACAAAGATGCCAATTATCACGAACTGGAAAAGGAATGCAGGAGTAGTGGGCGACAGGGGATGCTCACGGCAAACGCACGAGGCATCCCATAAACTAGTTAGATGCCGGAACGAGCAACACTTGTCCCGGTTGCAGGCTAGAGGTACTGAGTGAGTTCTTCTCAAAGATCCACTGCGCAAGCTCGGACGTGCTGTACCCATCTACCTGATGTTGGCCAGCAAGACCCCAAATGGAATCTCCAGGCTCAACGACAACCTCCTGGGCGGGGATAGAGGACAGCGCAGAATCAAGGTTGGCAGAGGCAGAGGAGTTGCTCACCACAAGCGCAACAAGAAGCCCGGCTGCAACCATAAGTGTGCATACAACAACCGTAAGAGCCTCTCGGCGCGTGAGGCGCGGGCGTACGACGCTCTCATCCCGAACCTGTGGCTGCTCGCAGACGCCACCTCGCTCAATGCCACCCTCGATGAGCGTGAGCATGGGATAAGAAGGAACGAGAGCCGAAGAACCCTCGGTACCGTACATGCTATTGGTGCTTGTCATGGTGTGCTCCCCTCTTGTGTGTTTGCCGGGACCTTTATACCGGTCGCGCGGGACACAAATAAGCACCTTGCGTTTGTGACCGAACATCTGTACTCTAGTATCAACGTACATTTGTTCGTGTCAAGTCTCATACGAACATTTGTTTGCAATGAATTCCCCAAACGGGTATCATGAAGACAGACGAGAGGAGACGCCATGTCAAAGGGAAAGCTCAGCAAGCGCCAGAGGGCCATCTATGACTTCATCTGCACCTACACAGACGAGCACGGCTATCCCCCCTCGGTGAGGGAGATTGGCGCTGCGGTAGGCCTGGCTTCGCCCTCAACCGTCCACATGCATCTCAAGGTTCTTGAGGAGATGGGGCTCATTAGCAGGGACCCAAAGAAGCCTCGAACCATCGAGGTTGTCCCAGACAAGCAGGTCTCTGAGGACGGTAGCGCCCAGACTAAAATTGTCACGGTACAGGAGGATGTGGATAAGAACGCCATCACGCTGCCTCTTGTGGGCCGCGTTGCTGCAGGCATACCCATCCTGGCAGAGCAAAACGTCGAGGAGACGCTTACGCTCCCCACAAGCATCGTGGGTGATGCGAGTTCCTTCATCTTGCGCGTCAAGGGCGAGTCGATGATCAATGCTGGCATCTTCGATGGTGACTACATTGTGGTGAAAGAGCAGCATGATGCTCATGACGGCGAGATTGTGGTGGCACTTATCGACGACTCGGCAACGGTTAAGACCTTCTATCGCGAGAAGAACAGGATCCGCCTACAGCCCGAGAATGACAGCATGAGCCCAATCTACGCGGACAACCCGGTCATCCTTGGACGCGTGACGGCGCTCATCAGAACCATTTCATAGCCATGGGAGAGGGGTCCTCTGGCAAAACTGCGGGCACAGGATTCGCGAGCGGGATCCCAAGGTGTCAGCGCAAAAGGATTGGCATCTTCGACGCGGTGCGAGGCTTATCCGTCATCTCGATGGTGCTGTTTCACCTTTGCTATGACCTGCGATTCCTAGCTGGGGCAGGCCTCTCATGGTTTGCCCCTCCCTTACAGGACATCTGGCGAGCGAGCATCTCGTGGACGTTCCTCTTTGTCGCCGGCTGCATGTGCTCGCTTTCGAGAAACAATCTCAAGCGCGGCTTAACCTACGGTGCTGTGGCCGTAGCCATATATGGGGTCACGGCGTTGGCCGCTGTGGACGTGCCCATCTCGTTCGGCATCATCTACTGCATGTCTGCTTGCACCCTCGTAGCATGGCTTCTCGAGAAGTTCCGCTGCATGCCGCGAGGCCCCATTGCCGCCGCAGTTCTCTTTCTGTGCTTTGTATTTTTCCTCGGGCTTCCCTCGGGTACGCTGGGTGTTGGAACACTCTCGATTACGCTTCCGCAATCGCTCTATGCTCAGCCCGGCCTTGCTTGGCTTGGCATTCCTGGTCCAGGCTTCGCCTCCGGCGACTACTACCCTCTCGTCCCCTTTGTTCTCATGTACCTCGCGGGCGCTTCAATGGGGGCATGGTTCAAGGAGCGGGGCTATCCCACTTGGGCACTGAGCGCCAACGTACCCGTACTCAACTTTGTTGGACGGCATGCACTTTTCGTCTACGTGATTCACCAGCCTGTTCTGCTGTTTCTCACTGGCGTGGTGTAGAAGCAGCGGAACCCCAGGGTTCAAAGTTTTCATCGGGAACAACATAAGGGGCAAGGGTAGAGCGCATCCTTTCAGAGGCACTTACGGTAGCCAGAAGGCCCTTCTCGGTATACACCTCGCGTATGACCTGGCAGCGTTCGTGGACCATCTTCATGAGGATGCCCTTGGAAAACGGCACCAGAACGGTAACTGTGGCATCGCCGCGTGACGCCTCCCGAGCCACTCGATAGAGCAGTCCGGAGAGGCCCGTTCCCTCGCGTGCAGAGATGGTTACCGCATCGGGGTGGCTGGCCTGAAGATCCGAAAATGCCTCGGGGGTAAGGAGGTCGCACTTGTTGAGGACGAGCACCGATGGAATCTGGCTTGCGCCAATCTCATCCAGGACGGAGCGTACCGCCCGCACCTGACGCTCAACCCCAGAATCCGAAGCATCGGCAACAAGGAGGATGAGGTCTGCGGCACGCACTTCAGCAAGCGTGGACTTAAACGCCTCGACGAGCGTTGTCGGGAGCTTCTGGATAAAGCCCACGGTATCCGTAAGAGTGACCTTGCGCCCCTCCTCGAGCTCAATCGAGCGCGTCGTGGGATCAAGCGTGGCAAAGAGCTCGTCTCGCACGTACACCTCGGAGCCAGTGAGGGCATTGAGCAGGGTAGACTTGCCTGCATTGGTGTATCCGGCAAGGGCCACGCGATAGACGCCAGAGTCCCAGCGGGCCTTCGACTGTACCTCTCGCCTAGTCTCGAGCCGTGCGAGCTCGTCACGAAGCGTCGAGATGCGCTTGCGCACAAGGCGGCGATCCACCTCGAGCTGGCTCTCTCCCTGGCCAAAGCGCGAGCCAATGCCGCCACGGGTCTGCTCGCCCACGAGGTGACTCCACATGCCGCGTAGCCTGGGCAGGACGTACTGAAGCTGAGCAAGCTGAACCTGCAGGCGCCCCTCGCGCGTTGTTGCGTGAACGCCAAAGATGTCGAGAATAAGCGCGGTACGATCGATAATCTTTACTGGCTCACCCACGATCTTCTCGAGGTTTGACTGCTGCGAGGGGGTGAGCTCATCATCGAAGATCACAACGTCGGCGTCAAGGTTGCGCACGTAGGAGACGAGTTCCTCAACCTTGCCCTTACCAATGAACGTGCGTGGCACCGGTGCGCCTAGGCGCTGCGTGAGCGTAAAGACGACGTCTGCGCCGTCCGTCTCAGCAAGGCGGCCAAGCTCAGCCATGGACTCTTCAAGCGTCCAGTCGTCATTCTTGCCAAAGTCGACCCCCACGAGGATGGCCCTCTCTCGCACAGGGGCCGTGGACTTGGGCTCAAAGCGCGCCATAGCTAATCGACCTCCTCTTGATTGCTGCTGGAGGCGTCGAACTGGCCCAAGACATCATGAACGATAAGGTCACAAGCATGGTCCCGGCCGATCTCGTCCACATCGATCCACCGGGCACGGCCATCCCTCTTGAGCCACGAGAGCTGACGCTTGGCGTAGTGGCGCGTGCGTCGCTTAATCTGGTCCCTTGCTTCCTCGAGCGTGCTCTCCCCCGCAAGGGCGGCGAGAAGCTCCTTGTAGCCGATCGCCTGGCCTGCAGTGTGAGATCGATTGAGGCCACACTCCCTCAGCCCACGAACCTCCTCCACAAGACCAGAGTCGAACATCTTGTCGACACGCGTGTCAATGCGTTCGTAGAGCCTCTCGCGTGGCATGGAGATAGCCCAGATGCGGGCATCGTAGTGAGGTTCTCGGCGCTTGAGGCCCTCGTTGTTCTTGGCATAGCTCACGCCTTCATCAAGCATCTCAAGTGCGCGCACGCAGCGGCGAACATTATTGGGATGAATGAGCGCAGCGCTCTTTGGGTCCCGCGCGGCAAGAAGGCGATGGAGCGCCTCCGGTCCCTGCTCAGCCGCTATTCGCTCATAGCTCTGCCGTCGTTCGTCGCCGATGACACCAGCGGGAAAGTCCATCTGATCAATAACCGCATCAAGATAGAGCCCAGTACCACCACAGAGCACAGGAACCACACCGCGCCCAAGGAGCCCATCAATGCAGGCGCGGGCATCCTTCTGAAATCGTTGGACCGAGTAGTCTTCGTCTACGTCTGCAACGTCCACCATGAGAAGGGGAACGCGCCTCTCGCCTCTTGGCGTCTTGGCGGTTCCCACATCCATCCCTCGATAGACCTGCATCGCGTCAACCGAGACAACAGAGGACCCCAGGCGTTCGGCAACAAGCTCGGCGAGCGAGCTCTTCCCAGATGCCGTGGGCCCGACGATGCAGACGACGCGTCGAGAAGCCATGGGCTCACTCACGTAAGGTCGCCCTCGACGGTGCCACGCAGGTACCAGGTACGCGCCTCTTTCACGCGGACGCGAGCAATCTTGCCAACGGCGTCCTGTGCACTAACTCCCTCGGGTAGCCGGAAGTGGACGGTACGGTTCTTCTCACTGTGACCCACCATCACAGAGTCGTCTCGCTTTGACGGACCCTCGACCAGCACGCCAACGAGCTGCCCCAGGTCCTCCTGGTTGGCATCGTGGGCCTGCTGGGCGACCTGCTCGGCAAGTCGGTCAAAGCGATCCTGGATGGCCTCGTGTGATGTGTTGTCAACCATCTTGGCGGCGGGGGTTCCAGGACGCGGCGAGTAGATGAACGTGAAGGCAGACGAGAAGCCAGCCTCATGCACGAGGGAGAGCGTTTCCTGGAAGTCTTCCTCGGTCTCGCCTGGGAAGCCAACGATGATGTCGGTGGAGAGCGCAATATCAGGGATTGCGGCGCGGAGACGCCCCACAAGCGCCAGATACTCGTCCCTTGTATAGCTACGGTTCATCGCCTTGAGCACGCGCGTGGAACCCGACTGCACCGCCAGGTGGAGATGCGGCATCACGGCAGGCACCTCCGCCATGGCAGCGATGGTCTCATCCGAGAGGTCCTTTGGATTGCTGGAGGTGAAACGGATGCGCTCGATGCCCGTCTCGCCCACCGCACGCAGCAGCTCGGCAAAGCGTGGCTCACCGTAAATGTTTCTGCCATAGGAGTTGACGTTTTGGCCAAGGAGGCAGATCTCCCGCACGCCATCGGCAACGAGCAAGCGGCACTCCGCCACAACGCTCTCGATGGTGCGGCTGCGCTCACGACCACGTACATACGGGACTATGCAGTAGGTGCAGAAGTTGTTGCAGCCGCTCATGATGGGCACCCAAGCATGGTAGCGCTCCGCACGGTGGCTGGGCAGATCGGTCGAGAAGCCCGTGCCAGGCTCTTCTGTGTCCACTTCGATGGCACCGGGCTGATCGCCAAAGGCCTCAGAGAGGAGTCTAGGGAGGCTTGCCAGGGCGCTTGTGCCAAATACCACATCGACGTTGGGAATGTGGGCTCGCAGCCGCTCTCCGTCACGCTGCGCGATGCAGCCACCAACAGCGACGACACGCCTTCCGGAAGGAGGCGTGGGAGCAGAGACCATGGCAGACGCCTGACCATAGAGGCGCTGGTCAGCATTCTCGCGGACGCAACACGTCATGTACACCACGATGTCAGCGTCATCGGGGCTTGCGACCTCAATGCACCCGCACGAGTCGAGAAGGCCTGAGACCCTCTCGGAGTCGTGCATGTTCATCTGGCAGCCGAAGGTCTTGATGCTGTACGTCTTGCCGACGAGCACCTGGGTGTCAGAAGATGCCATCTACGCGACCACTCCCCTGTCGTCCATAGCGTCTGCCGAGGTGCTTTGGGGCGTAAGCCTGTGGACGTAAACGGCAAAGCGGATTGCTGTGCGCTTCTCGCCCCCGATGTCGATGTCCGAGAACGTTGGCGCACAGGAGATGTCAACACCGGTAGGGATGAGAAACCCACGTGCGATGGCAAGCGCCTTCACGGCCTGGTTGACCGCACCAGCTCCGACGCACTGCATGTTGACGGGAACCCCGTCCTTAACCATGCCGGCAATTGCTCCGGCGACAGACGCCGGAGATGACTTGCTCGAGACCTTCAGAAAATCCATGCTGTTGATGCTCCAATGGTGCGGTGGTTATCGGTGTGGTGCGTTTGACTTCGCTGATGAGAGTTTATATAGCAACGATTGTAATGTCCCAGCTAGCTAATGCAAATGCAAAGTGAATCAAGCGTAGTGACAGATACGCGAATACGTCTAATCCGCCTCTTCAAGGTCAAAGGTCACGGTAATGCGACCCTTGCCAACCCTCACCTTTGGATTGTTGACGAGAGAAACGTAATACCGGTCTTCGATAAACGAGAAGTCCTTCGCAAGGACACGAGAGAACTCTTCTGCGTCAGGCTTTGAGAGCTTAAGGCCGCGACGGTCACGGTAAAGGTCAACCGGCTTGGGCCCCGTGGGGGCATCCGCCTTGCGGAGCATGCGCGAGGCGACGCTTCTCAGAGGGCGAATCTGCCCAGACACCACACGGTGCGCCGTGCGTTCGCTCATCTCAAGTCCAAGGCCCTGGCAGACCGAGAGGAGCTCCCTCGCATCCGCAGCTACCCGAAGTCGTTCAAGCACAGGCAGGGCTGTGAGGTCATCGATAAAGAGCAGATCTGAGCCGTCAACCGAAGGGGTGACGCGAGCGCGAGCAGTGGCGGCAATCTCTGCAGGAGAGCCAACATAGACCTCGCAGCTGCCATACTCCTCGAGCGCGAACTCGCAGCACGTACGCACAATGTTGTGAGGTCCCCGAGCGCAGGTGCGCCTTCCGTCTTCGTCTTCACCCAGCGCGGGCCACGTGGACTGATCGGCACGCTCGGCGAGCTTGGTGGCGTCAGTCACAACCGTGATAGACGCCCCTTTCCCCGGGGCAGACGAGGCAACACGGGCTGACTCAGCGTTCTCCCTTACCGAGTAGAGCGCCATGCCACGCCCATGGACACCCCAGCGATCAACGTGGACGCTTTCGAGCTTGGAGGTAACGCGTGCCTCGAAGATGTGCTCCTGCATGTCATCCGGAATGCCAGAGCCATCGTCGAGGATGGTGGTGGTACGAAGGTCCCCCTCACGAGACGTGGCAAGGTAGATGCGCTTTGCACCGGCATCCCTAGAGTTGCGTAGAAGCTCGATGACCATGTCCTCGACGCAGCGGATGTCGTGCTTTGCCTGGCGACGCTCCGCCTCCGCAACGCGGAGGCGGACATAGCCCTCGCCGAGGTTCTCCTCTACGCGGAGCGAGCGTTCGCCGCCCATGCGGGCGACGAAGTCGGCAAGGCCGGCCGCGCTGGAGTCCTGATTGCCTGCCACGGTGGTGCCTCTCGCCTACTTGGCGACGTCAACCGCGCGGGACTCGCGGATAACCACAACGCGCACCTGACCGGGGTATTCCATCTCGTCCTCGATCTGCTTGGCGATGTCGTGCGCGAGCACGGTTGCCTGGGCGTCGGAGATCTTCTCGGGCTCGACCATCACGTGGAGCTCGCGTCCTGCCTGCATGGCATAGGTACGCTCGACTCCCTCGTGGGCATTGGAAATCTCCTCAAGCTTCTCGAGGCGCTTGATGTAGGTCTCGGCTGACTCACGACGAGCACCGGGACGTGCGGCGGAGATGGCGTCTGCCGCCTGCACGAGGACATCGAGGACGGTATCTGGGTCGACGTCGGCATGGTGTGCCTCGATGGCATGAACGATCTCGGGGCGCTCTCCATAGCGACGGGCGAGGTCGGCGCCAATAACGGCATGCGGACCCTCGACCTCATGGTCGATTGCCTTGCCAATGTCATGGAGAAGCCCTGCGCGCTTAGCGGAGGCGGGGTCCATTCCCAGCTCTGAGGCCATGATGCCACAGAGCGCGGAGACCTGGATGGAGTGAGAGAGGACGTTCTGCCCAAAGGAGGTACGGTACTTGAGCGCACCCAGGGTCTTCACGATTTCGGGGTGGAGGTCATGGATGCCTGCGTCGAAGGCAGCCTGCTCGCCAGCCTCACGAACGCGCTCGTTGACAAGGTCCTCGGCCTTCTTATAGAGCTCCTCGATGCGCGCGGGGTGGATGCGCCCGTCGGCGATGAGGTTCTCGAGGGCCACGCGGGCCGTCTCGCGGCGGACGGGGTCAAAGCTCGAGAGGACTACGGTCTCTGGCGTGTCGTCAATGACAAGGGAGACGCCCGAGACCTGCTCGAAGGTGCGGATGTTCCTGCCTTCACGGCCGATGATGCGGCCCTTGAGGTCGTCGGAGGGGATGTGGACGGTGGTGACGGTTATCTCGCCCGCCTGGTCGGCAGCGCAGCGCTGGATTGCCGTAGAGATGATCTCTCGGGCGGTCTTGTCGGCCTTTGCGCGCACATTCTGCTCGGACTCGCGGAGAATCTGGGCCTCGTCGCGCACGCTCTCGGCGCGAACGCGAGCGATGAGCTCGTCGTGAGCCTCGTCCTTCGAGAGGCCGGCGATACGCTCGAGCTCGGTGGTCTGCTTGCCCTCGAGGGCATCGAGGTCGTTCTTGCGACGGTCGAGCTGGCTCTGAAGACCAGAGAGCTGACGTTCGCGCTTGTCAAGGGCGTCGTTGCGGCGGTCGAGGGACTCCTCGCGCTGCATGATGCGGCCCTCCATGGACTGCAGCTCGCCCTTGCGCTTCTTCTCCTCCGCCTCGGAGTTCTGCTTGAGCTGGAGAATCTCCTCCTTGGCTTCGAGCACCGCCTCCTTCTTGGCAGTGTCCGCTTGGCGGCGGGCCTCAGACGTGATGCGCTCTGCCTCGCCGCGCGCGCTCTCGATTTGCTCATTAGCAGACTTGAGCTTGGAGTTGCTCTTCCCGGCAAGGAAGAAGTACGCCAAACCAGCTCCCACCGCTAGGCAGATAATTCCTATAACAATTTCCATAGCCGCTCCTCAGATGACGAATTCACGAGATTGTTCAGGAGACCCCAACGCATAGCGCTGGGGAACCCGCCATCGGGGTATCCGGCCGCAGATGCCAAAAACATGACGTTCCATGATGCTGACACGGTGAAACAAATTCAATGCACAGCTGGTAAACCAGCGGAAGATACGCTCTCAGGCCTTTCAATCATATGTTCGCATTTGATACCTGTCAAACTGTTAGGGTACCGTCTGCGCTCAAACAAGCCCCGCTCCACGGAATATACGAGAGAAGCAAGAGGCGAGACGAACTGTGGAGAGAACGGGTATCGATTGCGGGCTCGCCGCAGAATGCAACGAGCCCGCAGAACGGTTAAATCTCCTCTTGGCGCTCATCTAGGACGCGTCTGGCTGTTCTAGTGGCAAGGCCCAAGGGAAATCCCCGCGTAGACAGGAAACGCACAATCTTCTCGTAGTCGTTTTTGCCAGTAAGGCGACGCCTGGAAGCAAGCTCGTAGGCCGTCTCCTCCTCAGACTCCTGTGTGAGGTAGAGCTCGGGCCAACCAGGAACATCACCAATGTCTATGCCGCGGCGCGAAAGCTCCCGCTCAATCCGAACCCTTCCCCAGCCCTGGGATAGCTTCGAGCGGATAAAGGCGTCGGCAAAGCGGGTGTTGTCCACAAGGCCGCATTCGACTGCCCTCTTGCAAGTGTGCTCGACGGTCTGAGGTGCATAACCATCCCTCAAGAGCCGCTCAGAGAGCTCGCCTTCGGAGTAGTCCCTTCGGTCGATGAGGGAGGCCGTCCGCTCCATGGCGCACTTGCGAGAGACCTCCCCCATCGAATACAACAGCTCGGCACGTGACGAGGGAAGAAGCTCTCGGCCTCTGGCCTTGGCGTCTAGCGAACGCGCCACCGCAACGGGGACGCTAATGTGCTCTTCCCCGTGCTTGGGCGTTCTAACCACGACCTCACCGCGAGGAGCGGCCTGCCCCAGGCCGCGTGATCCGCGCTGCGGCAGGTGGACCTCCCAGTCAAGAGCCGTCTTTGGCCACTCTCTCTTGGCGGAACGCGTCACTGCTGAACGTCCTCAGAGTCTGGAGCGGCACCGTCTACAGGCTCGCCCACACGCTCGTCCCCAAGGACAAGCCCACAGGCAACGCGCACCTTGTGGTCAATCTCCTCCATGAGGTCCGGATTGGAAGCAAGAAACGCCTTTGCCGCCTCGCGACCCTGGCCAAGGCGCTCTCCCTCGTAGGTGAACCAGGAGCCAGACTTGTCGACAATCTGATATTCAACCGCCATATCAAGCACCGAGCCCTCCTTGGAGATACCCGTGCCGTACATGATGTCGAACTCTGCCGACTTAAAGGGAGGGGCTACCTTGTTCTTGACAACCTTCACCCTTACGCGGTTACCAACAACCTCGCCGTTGACCTTGATGCTATCAACACGCCTGATGTCCATGCGCACCGACGAGAAGAACTTGAGTGCGCGGCCACCGGGGGTTGTTTCGGGGTTGCCGAACATGACGCCAATCTTCTCACGCAGCTGGTTGATGAAGATGCAGGTGGTGTTTGACTTGGAGAGGGAGCCTGCGAGCTTGCGGAGTGCCTGGCTCATGAGACGGGCCTGAAGGCCAACCGTAGTGTCTCCGATCTCACCCTCAATCTCGGCACGAGGAACAAGCGCGGCGACGGAGTCGATGACGACGACGTCAATGGCACCCGAGCGCACAAGCATGTCACAGATCTCCAAGGCCTGCTCGCCGGTATCTGGCTGCGAGATGAGAACTTCATCGATGTCTACGCCAATGCGCGCCGCGTATCCTGGGTCAAGCGCATGCTCTGCGTCGATGAACGCCACGACCCCACCCATGGCCTGGGCCTCTGCAAGAATCTCAAGCGAGAGCGTAGTCTTGCCCGATGACTCGGGACCGTAAATCTCGACGATGCGCCCACGCGGGACGCCCCCTATGCCAAGCGCGGCGTCAAGAGCCAGAGAACCAGTAGGAATGGCCTCGACCTCAAGGCTGGCGTTGTCATCGCCATAGCGCATGATGGCGCCCTTGCCGAACTTCTTCTCTATCTCCTGCGTGGTAACCTCGAGCGCCTTGTCGCGCTCCTCCGTAGTCTCGGGGTGGTTGACCTCTTTGACAGTACCCTTACTCCTGGCCATGCTTGCTCCTCATCTATTGGCTGCCACCGATGATATACGAACACCCGTTCGTAGTCAACATCGCTGGACATAGCTTACGAGGAAGGGCTTGCACCATTTTGACGCTGCACGGACAGGATTCTTTCACAGGGCAGTCACGTCTCTGACGTGCACAGATATCTACCTGCATAAACAGCATCGCCCAAGGACTGGCGCGTCTAGCAGAAACGCGTAGCGAGAAAGAAAAAAGTTAGCGCTTCTCGGCAGAATCTCTAACGCCCTGGATGAGAAGTTCAAGCGCACGCCTCACGGCACGCGCGCGCACCTCAGCGCGGTCCCCCTCAAAGAGGTTTGGGAACGTTTGCGTGGAGAAGGGCGTTGCCAAGCCCATCCACACGGTTCCAACGGGCTTGCCGGGCTCTTCGCCACCTGGTCCCGCTATACCGGTTACAGAGACGGCAACGTCGCACCCAAGCACGCGACGAGCCCCCTCTGCCATGGCTGCCGCGCATTCGCTTGAAACGGCACCAACGCCAGGGGCATCGAGAATGTCGTTCGAGACCCCCAGCACCTCGTGCTTGACGGGTATCGCATAGCTAACGACCCCACCACGTATGGCCTCGGAGGAGCCCGGAATGGCCGTGATAGCCGATGCCACCAGCCCACCGGTGCAGGACTCTGCCGTGCCAACTGTTATGCCAGATGCCCGGCACGCAGCGACAAGTGCCTCGCACGCATCGAGCGTCTCGCCGTCGAAAATCACGGAAGGTGCCATGGCTATCGCTCCCCCACTACGTATGACCATGCCTTTACGAAGTAGTCAATGCCCGACCAAGCCGTCAGTACAACCGCTGCGACCATAAGCACCTGCCCGAGCAGCTCAAAGGCGTCCGCTGCGCCACCTGTGGGAAGCGCCATGGCAAGGAGCAGCGCGGAGATGGCAACCATCGTAACCGCGGTCTTTCCCTTGCCCAGAGGAGAGGCCGCGATGACGGTGCCGGACGAGGCCACAACCATGCGCAGCCCAGAAACGAGGAACTCGCGCGCAACGATAACGAGCAGAACCCACGAGGAGACCTCTCCCCGCTCGAGGAGAAAGCAGAGGGCAACCACAACGACGAGCTTGTCAGCTATGGGATCAAGGAACTTGCCAAAGGTCGTGACCTCGTTCCTGCTGCGCGCAAGGTAGCCATCGAGCTTGTCGGTGAGCGAAAGCGCCACAAAGAAGAGAAAGACGCCAAGCGACCACCCGGAACCCACGCCAGCAGCAGGAGACATCTCGGCGACGAGAAGCCACAGGGGGACAGCGGCCACGCGGATGCAGGTCACAACGTTAGCTGGGGTCCAGATGGATGGCGCGTCCCCCTTGGAGGTTGCGGCGCTCATCGCACGCCCTCCTTGCCATCAACAACCTCACCGACAAGGTCGTACGTGAAGGAGTCGACAAGGTCGCAGGTCACAATGTCGCCAACGGAGAGCTCGCCACTCGCGATATGAACGACGCCGTCAGAGTCCGGAGCTTGGAACCAGGCATGGCCGATAAACTCGGCACCATCGGGTCCGTCCTCAATGCCATCAACGATGACGCGCACACGCTCCCCAACGTGCCTTTCGGCAGCGGCAAAGCCAAGCTGCTCAGTGAGGTCGATGAGGCGCTGCGTGCGCTCGAGTTTGACCTCGTCGGGAACCTGGTTGGGCATGGTTGCAGCACGCGTGCCATCCTCGGGGGAGTACGTGAAGACGGAGCAGTAGTCGAACTCCTCGTCCTGGAGGAAGTCGAGCAGCTCCTGAGCCTCCTCGTCCGTCTCGCCGGGAAAGCCCGCCATGGCCGTCGTGCGAAGGACCATGCCGGGAATCTCCTTACGCAGGTGCGCAAAGAGAGCAGAGAACTCCTCTGCCGAACCCTTGCGGCCCATGCGCTCGAGCACAGTGGCCGAACAGTGCTGAATGGGGATGTCGATGTAGGGCAGCACCTCGGGGACGTCGCGAATCGTGGAGATGAGCTCCTCAGTCATGCCCTCGGGCTGCAGGTACAGCACGCGTACCCAGCCACCGTAGGGACGCACGACCTCGGCAACCTGGCGAAGGAGCGATGCCAGGGTGCGCGGCTCGGCGAAGTCAGAGCCCCAGATGCCGGTGTCCTGCCCAATGAGCACGACCTCACGCACGCCGCCCTCCATGAGGGAGTGGACCTCCTCACAGATCTCCTTTGCATCACGTGAGTGGTAGCGCCCGCGAATGTACGGGATGGCGCAGAACGCGCAGAACCTATCGCAGCCCTCGGAAATCTTCACGTAGGCGCTGGCACCGTCCACGGTGCGCAGCACGCCCTGGGGGACGCCTGGCGCAACGTCGCGCTCGAGCCCCAGCACGCTATCAACGACGTCCACGATCCCGTCCTCGTCGTCGGCATTCACGAAGGCGGATACCTCGGGAAGCTCCTCCGCGAGGGGGGCACCGTAACGGGATGGCACGCAGCCACACATGACGATGGGAAGCGCATGCCCTTCCCCCTCCTCCTGCTGTGCAAGCTCGAGGGTGGTATCGAGCGACTCTTGCGTAGCAGAGACGAGAAAGGAGCAGGTGTTGATAAGTGCAATATCTGCCTTGTCCGGATCGTCCGTCTCGTCGTATCCGGCACCAAGGAGAAGGGCGCGCATGCGGTCAGTGTCGACCTCGTTCTTGGCGCACCCGCGGGTAATGAAGAGAATGCTGGGCATGTATTGACCTTATCGATAGTTGACGTACTGGAGGGGCTGGCCGTAGTCGTTGTCGCGAAGCAGGGCGATGACCTGCTGCAGCGCGTCCTTGGAAGGAGAGCTCACACGAAGCTTGTCGCCCTCGATTGCGGCCTTTGCCTTGATCTTGGAGTCACGGATGTCCTTGGAGATCTTCTTTGCCAGATCCGCATCGATGCCTTGCACGAGGTGGCCCTGCTGCCTAACGCTCATGCCGGAGGCCGCCTGGGGCTTGTCCCAGCGCAGCGCCGTGAGGTCTACTCCACGCTTCACGAGCTTGGAGCCGAGAATATCGCGCACCTGGCCAGCAACAAAGTCAGACGGAGCTTCAACCGTAAACGTACCCTCGCCCTTAGCGAGCGTGAGCGATGCCCCGGTTCCCTTGAGGTCGTAGCGCTGCGAGATCTCACGGGTAGCCTGCTGGTAGGCGTTGTCGACCTCCTGCATGTCAACGACAGAGACGACGTCGAAGCTCGAATCCTTGGCCATGCCATATCCTCCCCCGTTCGCTGCGCAACCATTCTGCCCGCAGCAAACGATTGTCGTAACCATGGGCCCGCATGAGGCCCATTGCCCTAGTTGCTCGTGGAAGTACTCGTAGTGCCAGACGTCTTGGATGACGTCGAGGTGGTGCCCCCAGACGTCCGCGAGCCTGACGTGCTCGTGCTGCCTGTGGAGCTTGTAGTGCTCGTGCTGCTCGATGAGTCGCCGGTGGTGCCCGTCGTGGAGTCCTTGGTACTGCCGTCGATTGTGGCGGCAGGCGTTCCTTGAATGGTGAGAGAGCCAATGCCGGACGCCTTAGAGTCAAAGCTCTTCTGCGTGCCATTCTCGGTGACAGTGACTGCCCCAGGATTGCCAGCTCGGATGGTAATCGAATCCGTGACAGTGTAGGTTTGCTCCCATGGCCCCGTAACGGTACTTGCGACCTCGCTGGTGCCATCGTTTGTGATCTCGAGCCACGAGGTCTCCCCGCTGGCAACGGAGACCGTGACATCCGTCTCGGTTGTCGTGGTGGAATCGCTTGCGGTGGTGTCAGAGCTCGCCGTCCCCTGGGTGGTCGTCGTAGTGGTTGGCGTTGACGAGGTGTCCGTGGACGTCGAATTGGTCGAGCTGGAGTCCGTGGACGTGGTGCTCACGGGAACTGTCGTCTTGTTCTCCTGAGACGTTGACCGGTTGCTCACGCACGAGCGCACTGAGAAGACCAAGATGAGGGTGAGCGCCAGCGCAAGAGCGCAGATCACGAGGAGCGTCGTGCGGCGGTTGTCCTGAGATGCACATCCACGGGCGCGCCCGGAGAGGCGACCGCGCTGGTCATCGCGGCGACGTACCTTGGGCCTGTCAACGCTGGCGATGTTTCTCGACGAGCGTCTGCCGGAGATGGTCGACGCGCGATCATAGGGCCTGGCCCCGTCGTCGTAGCGAAGGTCGTCGGTGTACTCGCCGGCGCGCACGCTCCTCGTGCTTACGCTGTCTCGCTCGTAGAGGCGCTGGGCTCGGGACGTATCGCGACGGTAAGCCCGCGCGGTCTCGCGCCTCTCCTCCACGCCGTTTTGCCCCTCGCGCAAGAGGCGGTTCGCCGGATCGTCGACGCGGCGCCTTTGCTGGGCGTACCTGCCACGCTGGCGCGAGGCGTAACGGTCCCTGTCGCGCTCGCGGCTGTCGTCGCGCTCGCGCTCGGACGTGGAGTTGTACGGCCTGCCGTAGACGTACTCGGCATGAGAGTAGGACGGTGACTGGCTACGGGAGCCAGCGGGGTAGCTCGAGCCAGCGAGCGGCACCGAGGATGGCGTGCGGGGCCTGGGCCCAGAGGTAGTGGCAAAGGCACCCATGTCACCCGCGGGTCCGCCGGAGGTGGGAAGCAGCCCTCGATACTGCACATATGCCTTGGGCCGCGACTCGGCCTCGTTGACTACGTCGTAGCCCTGGACTCCGCGACCAGACTGCGTGTCGCGCGTGCGACGGCGCAGCTCGTGCGAGGAGGTGCCATGCACGTGCTCGTAGAGTTCCTCCTGGAAGAGGTCAACAATCTCACGGGGATTGAGGCCCAGGTAGCGGGCATACGACGAAAGCATGCCCTGGGCATAGCCGCTTTGGGGGATGTTCTCAAAGTCACCCTCTTCGAAGGCAATGAGGACCTGCTCCTTGAGCTTTAGGACCTGAGAGGCCTGGCCCACCGTGAGTCCAAGTTGGCGACGGCGGTCAAGCAGCATCTCGCTGAAGCGCGGACGCGACGGCATGGTGGGCTACACCTCCTCAAAATCCTGCTCGGCGGCCTTAAGGTCCTCGAGGCCCTCCTTGTCGAGAAGCACCTCGCGCGGCTTCGAACCGTTTGCGGGCCCCACGACGCCCTTGTTCTCGAGCATGTCCATGATTCTCCCCGCCCTAGCGTACCCCACCGAGAGCGCTCGCTGAAGGCTGGAGGTGGAACCAAGCTGAGAGTTCACAACGATATCGGCAGCCTCCCAGAGAAGGGGGTCATCCGCCGGAGCAGAAGCCTCGCTGGGGCCGCCGGGTGACATGGGCGAGACGGCAGTGAGAATATCGTCGTGGTAGTCGGTGTCGTGGTGCTCCTTGATGAAGTTAACCACGCGCTCGACCTCCTCCTCCGAGACAAAGCAGCCCTGGGCACGGCGCGGGCGCTTGCCGCGAAGCTTGTAGAGCATGTCGCCGTGGCCAAGGAGGCGCTCGGCACCCGTCTGGTCGAGGATGATGCGAGAGTTCATGCCATTGTCGACCGAAAGCGCCACGCGGTTGTCGATGTTTGCCTTGATGAGGCCCGTCACGACGTCTGCCGAGGGGCGCTGCGTGGCAACGATGAGGTGTATGCCGGCAGCGCGCCCCAGTTGGGCGATGCGCACAATCGAGGCCTCGACGTCCTTGCCGGCAACCATCATGAGGTCAGAGAGCTCGTCGATCACGATGACGAAATACGGCATGTGCTTTGGAGGGTTCTCCATGTCGGCGTACTTGTCACCGTCAACGTCGCGGTTGTAGGACTTGATGTCGCGGACCTTGTAGTGCTCGAAGACCTTGAGGCGGCGCTCCATCTCGGTGACGCCCCAGGAGAGGGCGCTTGCTGCCTTGTTTGGCTCGGTCACCACAGGCACGTAGAGGTGGGGCAGGCCGGCATAGTAGGTGAACTCGACGCGCTTGGGGTCCACCATGATGAGACGGACCTCCTCGGGTGTTGCGCGCATGAGGATGGTCATGACGATGCTGTTGAGCAGCACAGACTTGCCGGAGCCCGTGGTTCCTGCAACCAGAAGGTGCGGCAGGCCGGCAATGTCCACCACAACGGGGTTGCCCTCGGAGTCGCGGCCAAACGCAGCCTCGAGCGGGCCACCCTTGACGTAGGGCAGCACGTCTCCAAGATAGACAGGCTGCGTTGTCTTGTTGGGAATCTCAATGCCCACGAGCGAGGTGCCCGGGATGGGTGCGAAGATGCGCACCGAGCGGGAGGCAAGCGAGAGCGCAATGTCATCCTGGAGGTTGGTAATCTTGCTTACGCGCTCGCCCTCGCCCATCTCGATCTTGAACGTGGTGACCGAGGGACCGGCAACCCAACCGACCACGCGCGAGGTGAGGCCGAACTCCTCAAGCGTGCCCTGGAGCTTGGCCGCAACGGAGGAGAGCTCCTCGTCGGACTCGGCGCTCACGCCGGAGTTGGGGTTCACCTTGAGCATGTCTGCGGGCGGAAGCTCCTTGCCATCTTCGGCAACGGCAGGCTCGGGCGCCTGCGCGCGCTTGGATGCGACATTGCCGCCAGCCAGAAACGCTGGGGTTGTTCCCTTCTCCTTAGGCGCACGAGAAGCGCGCGCCTTTGGGGCCTTCTCGGGGATGTCGAGGAGGGTCGTGGGAGCAGCGTCAAGAAGCGTCGTGGCACCGCTGTCCAGCTCCCCCGCCTCGGTTGCCGCGGCGTCAGGCTTCTTGGAGCGTCCACGCCGAAGAACGCTGGTCTTGCGCGCGCCAATGAAGGACGTCTCACCCTCGCCCGTCTCGTCAAAGAGCGAGCCCTGCGTTCGCGCTGCGGGGACAGCTGCCTGCGGTGCCGCCGGCTCTACCTCGCGGGCAGCCTCACGCTCGGCCGCGCGCTCCTCGCGGGCAATGCGGCGGCTCTCGGACGCCTCCTGGGCACGCAGGTGAATCCTGGCAACAGCACCAGAGATCGAGAATCCGCAGACCACGGCACCGGCAATGATGACGCCAACGAGAATGACGTTGCCAACGATGAGGCCCACAAGACGCACGAGCACATAGGCAATGCCGCCGCCCACATAGCCGCCGGCGGACTCAAGCGTGTACTCCGCCAGTGCAATCTGGGGATTATCCGCAACGCCAGGATGATTGAGGGAGAGCATCGCCAAGATGGCAAGAACAATGAGCACAAGGCCAGCCGCCACACGACCGGAGATGGGGCCGTCCTCGTCCATGAAGAACGTGCACGCAAAGATGAAGAGGGCTATGGGGGCAAGAATCGCACCGGTGCCAAAGAGCAGCGTAAGCGCATGGCCAACCATGCTCGTCACGATGGCCGAGGTTGGTGCAACCAGCGAAACGAACATGGCAACGGCAACAACGGCCAAGACCACGCCGAGGATGTCGTTCTGCGTGGATGAGAGACCCTGCGCGGCCTTGTCGGCGGCACGGCCGCGCGATGCCTGGCGTGCGCCGGCACCCCGCGACTTTGACCCCTTCTTTGCTGCCTTGCCTGCTGCGTTTGATCTGCGATTCGAGGGCATGTGCCTAGACCTCCATCACGACCGGTATCACCATCGGTCGCGTGTGCGTCTTGCTCCAAAGGAAATTAGAGAGCGAGTTTCTCACTCCCTTGCGAACGGTGTCAATGCTCGCGCCGTTACCCTTCTCAAGACGCTCGACCTGCGATCGCACAAGGTCACGGGCATCGCCCATGAGTACCTCGTCCGTGGCAAAGGAGACACCGCGCCCAGAGAGGTCGATGGTGTCGACGGAGTGGTTCCTCGAGCGGATAGCAACAACGCACGTGATGACACCATCCTGTGCGAGGCGCTGGCGATCGCGAAGTACAACTGGGTTGGCATCGGTTATGGAAAGACCATCGACGTAGACCACGCCGGAGTCGACGGAGGGACCGCGACGTGCCTTGCCGTGACGCACCTCGAGGGAATCGCCGTTGTCGAGAATGAAGATGTTCCTCTCGGGAATGCCAACCTGCTGGGCAAGCTTGGCGTGCGCACGCAAGTGCTGGGCCTCGCCGTGGACCGGCATGAAGTTGCGAGGCTTCACCATGGCGAGCATGAGCTTGAGCTCCTCCTGGGAGCCGTGCCCAGAGACGTGGACAAGGGCCTGGCTCTTGTCGTAGATGTCGCAGCCCAGCTTGGAAAGCGAGTTGATGATGGCCTGAACGCTCTTCTCGTTGCCAGGAATGGGGTTGGCGGAGATGATGACCGTGTCGCCCTCGTGGATGGAGAGGCTCTTGTGCTCGCCGTTGGCCATGCGGGCAAGTGCCGAGAGTGGCTCGCCCTGGCTGCCGGTGCAGAGGACCACGATCTGCTCGTCCGGAAGCTTCTCGAGGTCGTAGGCATCGATGATGTTCTCGTCCGCAATGCGCAGGTAGCCAAGCTCGCGAGCAACCTTGGTGTTGGTGACCATCGAGCGGCCCGTCACGACGACCTTGCGGCCAACCGCCACGGAGGCATCGCAGATCTGCTGCAGACGGTGGATGTGGCTGGAGAACGAGGCGACAAAGACGCGGCCGGGTGCGTTCTTGATGATGTGACGCAGCGCCGGTCCCACGGCCGCCTCGGAAGGGGTGAAGCCAGGACGCGTTGCATTAGTGGAATCGGAGAGCAGGACGTCAATGCCCTCGGCAGCAAAGCGGTTGATGGCGGCATAGTTGGGTCGCACGCCGTCGATGGGCGTCTGGTCAAGCTTGAAGTCTCCGGTGTGCATCACATTGCCAGCAGGCGTGTTCATGAAGACGCCAAACGCGGCTGGGATGGAGTGCGTCATGGCAAAGAACGTGATGTTGAAGGCGCCAAGCGTGATGGTAGAGCCGTCCTGGACCTCGCGGAACTTGGGGCTCTTGATGTTGTGCTCGGCGAGCTTGCCCTCGATGATGCCAAGTGTGAGCTTGCTGGAGTAGATAGGCACCTTGTGCGTGAGATCCTGCAGCAAGTACGGAAGCGCACCCGTGTGGTCCTCGTGGCCGTGGGTAATGATGATGCCGCGCAGCTTGTCCTCGTTCTCCAGGACGTAAGTATAGTCAGGGAGTATGAGGTCGATGCCTGGCTGCTCGTCATCGGGGAACATGAGGCCGGCGTCAATCATGACCATGTCGTTTCCGTACTCGAAAACGGTCATGTTCTTGCCGATCCCGTCAAGACCACCAAGCGGGATGATCTTGAGGGCGGTATCTTTCTTTGGCATTGCTGGAGGGATCCTTTCCTCGTGGTCTATACGTGCGGCTTGCGCCGTTATCTAGTGAGCGGTCCTGGTGGCCGAATACCACCAGCCGCAACAGCTACGAATTTGTGAGCCAATGCGGGAAGAAGGCGCATTGGCACTCTAGCCTACCTATTGTAACCAAGACGATGAAGGCGTGACGAGGCTCCACGATGATTGCGGAGTGAGACAAGTGGACTGCCGACAACAGTCCAGCGCGTGGTGTCACACCCTACAGGCGCTCACCGCGTCTATGGGGCAAAAATTGGACATTTTCCGATGACCCAGGCCAATGAAATGTCTAGATTCAGCCCCACAGCGCAATGGGAAGTAGCACCAGCCACAAAAAAAGCGGGCGGCACTCAAAGGAGCACCGCCCGCCACGTAAAGCAATGAACCGAGAAAAGCCTACTGAGCCTCGTGGTGACGGCGCGGCTGGCGCTTCTCGCCATTCTCGCCGCCGTTGTTGGTGCGAGAGGAGCCCTCGCCACGGTCGCCGGGGTGACGACGCGCGCGGGGACGGCGCTCGCCGGAGCGCTCGGAACGCTCGTGACCGTTGCCCTCGTCGTGGCCGTTGTGGCCGGAGCCGGCAGGAGCCTCGGGTTTGTCGAGGCGGTCGAGGGAAATCTTGCCCTTCTCATCGACCTCGAGGACCTTCACGCGGACCTCGTCACCAATGTTGAGCACGTCCTCGACCTTGTCGACGCGACCCTTGGCAACGCGGGAGATGTGGAGCAGGCCGTCCTTGCCGGGCAGCAGCTCGACGAAGGCGCCGAAGGGCTGGATGCCCACGACGCGACCGGTGTACTCCTCCCCCACCTCGGGGACCTTGACAATGGCCTTGATGCGCTCGGCAGCAGCCTCGCCCGCACCGTTGGTGCCAGCAATGAAGACGGTACCGTCCTCCTGGATGTCGACGGTGGCGCCAGTGTCCTCCTGGATGCCACGGATAACCTTGCCGCCGGAGCCGATGACGTCGCGGATCTTGTCCGTGGGGATCTGGAGGCTGATGATCTGGGGAGCGGTGTCCTTGGCGTGCTCGCGAGGTGCGGGGATCTGCTCGAGCATCTTGTCGAGGATGAACATGCGGCCCTCGTGAGCCTGCATGAGCGCCTTGCGCAGGATCTCGGGCGTGAGGCCGGTGGCCTTGTTGTCCATCTGCATGGCGGTGATGCCCTTGGTGGTGCCCGTCACCTTGAAGTCCATGTCGCCGAGGAAGTCCTCGAGACCCTGGATGTCGGTGAGGACAACGGTCTTGCCCTCCTCCTGGATGAGGCCCATGGCAACGCCGGAGACCGGGCGCTTGATGGGCACGCCGGCATCCATGAGCGCCAGCGTGGAACCGCAGGTGGAAGCCATCGAGCTGGAGCCGTTGGACTCCATGACCTCGGAGACCACGCGGATGGTGTAGGGGAACTCCTCCTCGGAGGGAATCACAGGAAGCAGCGCGCGCTCGGCCAGCGCACCGTGGCCAATCTCGCGGCGCTTAGGGCTGCCCATGCGGCCGGTCTCGCCCGTGCAGTAGGGCGGGAAGTTGTAGTGGTGGATGTAGCGCTTGCCATCGACGGGCTCGATGGTGTCAAGGCGCTGCCACTCGTTGAGCATGCCGAGGGTGCAGATGGAGAGCACCTGGGTCTGGCCACGCTGGAAGAGACCGGAGCCGTGGACCAGGGGCAGGTAGTCGGGCTTGACCATGATCGGGCGAATCTCGGTGGGCGTACGGCCGTCGACGCGCTCGCCGGTCTCAACGACCATCTTGCGCATGGCGTGCTTCTCGAGGCCCTTGAGCTCGACGGCGATGGCGCGGCTCCACTGAGCCTGCTCGTCCTCGGTGAACTCGGCCTTGATGGACTCCTTGAGGGCCTCGACCTTGCCCATGCGGGAGAGCTTGTCGGCGTCCTTGAGGGCGGCGCTCATCTCGTCAAAGTGCGCGAAGATGCGGTCGTGGACCTCGGGGATGGGCTCGTCGAGGACGTACTCCTTCTTGACGATGGGGCCGTTGGCCTCCTCCCACTTGGCGAAGAACTTCTTCTCCTCCTCGCAGAAGGCGGCAATGGCCTCCTGGCCAAACGCCATGGCGGCGAGCATGTCCTCCTCGCTAATCTCCTTAGCGCCAGCCTCGAGCATGGAGATGAACGTGGACGAACCGGCAAGCTCAAGGTCGAGGTCGGAGGTGTCGCGCTCCTCGTAGGTGGGGTTCACGAGGAACTCGCCCGTCTCGGGGTTGCGACCAATGCGCACGCAGGCAAGCGGTCCCTCGAAGGGCACGCCGCCGACGGTGAGGGCTGCAGAGGCGCCCATCACGCAGATGGTGTCGACGGAGTGGATCTGGTCTGCCACGAGCGGGGTGGCAACAACCTGCACCTCGTTGCGGAAGCCGTCGGGGAAGGACGGGCGCAGCGGGCGGTCGATCATGCGGGCCGTGAGGGTGGCCTTCTCGGAGGGCCTGGCCTCACGCTTGAGGTATCCGCCGGGGATGCGGCCCACGGCGTACATCTTCTCGATGAAGTCGACCGTCAGGGGGAAGAAGTCGTAGTCCTTGCGCTCCTTCGAGACCACGGCGGTCACGAGGACGGTGGAGTCCCCGCACTTCACCAGGCAGGCGCCCGTGGCCTGCTTTGCGAGCTCGCCCGCCTCGAGAGCGTAGTGCTTTCCGTAGAGGTCGAACTCGTGTGTAACCTTTGTCATACGTTTCCTCTTATCTCCGCCTGCCCCATTGCAGACGGGCCGTCTTGCGGGCCCCCGCACCACGCGCGGGGACGATAAAAGCGTGTGCGACGCATCGCACGCCCGCGGCGCGCCCTCGCTTCTCTCGGGCGCACAAGCAAGGGGCGCCCGCAGGCGCCCCCTTAGAACACTTACTGGATGTTGTCGCGGATGCCGAGGCTCTTAATGAGGGAACGATACTCCTCGATGTCCTGAGCCTTGATGTAGGAAAGCAGGCGACGACGCTTACCGACGAGCATGAGCAGGCCGCGACGAGTGTGGAAGTCCTTCTTGTGGCTCTTCATGTGCTCGGTGAGGCCCTTGATGCGCTCCGTGAGCAGGGCAACCTGGACGGCTGCGGAGCCGGAGTCCTTCTCGTCCTTGCCGTACTGCTTGATGAGCTCGGCCTTGCGCTCCTTGGTGACTGCCATGTGGAACCCCTTTCGTTCTTTGGATACGCCCCGGACCGGGACGGTCGCCAGGCAGTTGGCGGGCCGCTAGGTGCGGGGTAATGACCTAGGTATGATAGCACGCACTTCGCAGCGGCGGTCGTGCCCACACAATCGCCGCATACGAGGTGCGTGAAGCTACCGACTAGTAGCTATAGACCCTGGTCCCCGAGGGAATGTTCTGGTTAATCCAGTACGCGTTGTTGATGTCGAGACGGACGCAGCCATGCGAGGCCGGGACACCAAGCGTTCCATCCATCACCGTACGAGAGCCCTCATAGTACAGAACGGAGTGGAACAGGTAGTTTCCATAGAACTGGGTCCAGTAGTAGCAGGTGAAGCCTTGTCCAAAGCTATAGCCGCGAGAACCAATGTAGTAGGTGCCGCGGACCGTAGGCGTCGATGCCTTTCCGGGCGAGCAAACCCACTTGTAGATGGCGCACCAATCGCCGTTGACCCACTTGAAGACCCATGTCGTGCAGTTCGAGTTGTCAATGAGGAGAAGGTAGTTAGTTGGGCTGCCCACGGACCTGGCAATATTCACGGCAGAACTGGCTTCCCAGGAGTAGCACAGCCAAGCGCCATCCGGGTCAAAGTAACTCCCAGCAGCAAACCCGGTTGCCATCTTCCCGGTTGATGGGTCGAGGTAGTACGACTTCCCACCCCAGTTGAGCCAGCCCGTCTGCATGGCGCCGTAGCCATTGAAGTAGTACCAGGAACCGTTGATGCTTGCCCAACCGGTTGCTTCGGCACCGGAGTCATACGCATAATGCCAGGATCCACCAGAGGTGAACCAGCCAGACTTGTGGACATCGGCAGAGAAGCTCGGCTGCGTGCCGTTGGGATACTTCACGTCAAGGTAGACCTCATAGGCCGTAGAGCTGGAGTTGAGGGTGTCACGCGAGAAGCTCACCGAAGTCGTGCTCGACCAATCCTGAAGCGTGCCGGAGGCGGAGCCGTCGGCGGAGGCCCAGCGGAAGCGGTAGAGCGCGCCGGGGACCTCGTGGCCCTCGAAGAGGTCGGTCGAGGCCGTCCAGCCGGAGGCGGCGGAGCCGGAGGCGGAGACCCCCGTCACGCCCCAGGCCACGACCTGCGCCGAGGCGGTGCGCCTCTCGCCGCGCGCGGAGACGGCGTCCACGTAGAGGGTGTAGCGGCCGGGCGTCCCGAGGGCCCCCTTGTGGGAGGCCTCGTCCGTGTCGGAGCCCTCGTCGAGCTCCGTGGAGCCCCAGTCGCCCTCGGCCCAGGAGCCGTCGCGCTGCCAGACGTAGTTGTACCTGAGGCCGGAGGCGTCGCCGGAGACAACCGGCGCGCAGGTGACCTCGTCGCCGGCCACGACCTCCGCCGGCGTGGCGGTGACGCCGTCGAGCGACCAGGAGTCGTCGTAGGCCTCGACCTCGGAGGACATGGTGCGCTTCTGCCCGGAGCGGTCGGTGACGTCCACGTAGACCACGTAGCGGCCGGGGCGGTAGAAGGAGAGGGTGCCGGTGGCGTCTGCGGTCGGCTTGCCCTCGTCCTTCACCGTGGAGCCCCAGAGGTCCCAGCCTCCCCCGTAGGACCACACGTAGTTGTACTCGGCGCCGTCGAGGTCGCCGGAGGTGACGGGCGTCACCGTCACGGGCTCGTCGACCCTGGCGCGCGGGGAGGAGACCTCTACGCCGGTGAAGGACCACTCGGGCGAGGCGACCTCGAGCGTCGCGGACATGGTACGCTTCTCGCCAGCACGGTCGGTCACGTCGACGTACACGGTGTAGGAGCCGGCGCGGGAGACCTCGGAGGCGAGGGTCGCGGAGGAGTCGGGCGTGCCGGAGCCCTCGGAGAGCACGGTGGAGCCCCACTCGCCCTCCGCCCAGGAGCCGTTGCGCTGCCACACGTAGTTGTACGTGGCGCCCCCGAGGTCGCCGGTCACCAGCGGGGTGACCGTCACGGGCTCGCCGGAGGTGACGCTGGAGGAGGAGAGCTCGACGCCGGAGAACGACCACTCGGGCGAGGCCACCTCGAAGTCGGCGGACATGGTGCGCTTCTGGCCCGAGCGGTCGGTGACGTCGACGTAGATCGTGTAGGTGCCGGGGCGGGAGACCTCGGAGGAGAGGGTCGCGGAGGAGTCGGGCGTGCCGGAGCCGCCCGAGAGCACGGTGGAGCCCCACTCGCCCTCCGCCCAGGAGCCGTCCCGCTGCCAGACGTAGTTGTACTCGGCGCCGCCGAGGTCGCCCGAGGTGACGGGTGTCACGGTGACGGCCTCGCCGGAGGTCACGCTGGAGGCCGAGAGGCTCACGCCGGTGAAGGACCACTCGGGCGGGGCCACCTCGAGCGTCGCGGACATCGTCCTCTTCTCGCCCGCGCGGTCGGTCACGTCCACGTAGACCGTGTAGGCGCCCGGCTTGGTCAGCGTCAGCGTCCCCGTGGCCTCATTGGTGCCCCTCCCGGTGTCCCTGACGGTGGAGCCCCAGAGGTCCCAGCCGCCCCCGTAGGACCACACGTAGTTGTACTCGGCGCCGCCGAGGTCGCCGGTGACCTGCGGGGTGACCGTCACGGCCTCGCCGGAGGTGACGCTGGAGGAGGAGAGCTCGACGCCGGAGAACTCCCATATAGGCTTGGTCGCATCAGCGCTTTCGGATACCGAAGCCTCTTTTCCCGACGCGTCTACAGAATCAGCTGCAAGCGCCATGGAAGGAACCGCAAGCACACAGGTCAAGATGACTGCAAAGACAAGTAGCGCGTTCTTGCATCTCGCCGCAGATCTCATTGGGGCTACCTCCGGGGTCACAAATGGCCAGACATCGAGCTGAACGAAAGTATAAGCACTCAAACCTGCATAATTTCTCAACAATCGCGTTGATGACGTGAGTGGCAGCATCGTCCTTGTTCCTTACAGAGCAAGCATGAACTCAAACGCTTTTAGACGTGCGTCAAGGTGTGTGGCCGCCCACATGTGGGCACACCCCACAAGCCAAAGCGCGCACTCGGCGCTAACGTCTGCGGCAAGGAGCTGGTCAAAGGTCAAGCCGATAAGCGCGCGCATCCAGGCAAGCTGAGACGGCGAGACGGGCTCTGCCCCTGGGACCTCGCGTGCGCAGCTCTCGCAGAGGGCGCCACCGGCCGCTGCGGAGAACCACAGCGGGGATGGGTCCCCACAGGCAATGCAATGGTCAAGCTCTGGCCGCCAGCCTTCATGCGCCAGCACCTTAAACACGTAAGCGGCAACGGAGAGGTCGAGGTGCGCCTGGTCAGCCGCCTCTTCCAACGCCCTAAGCGCTCGAGACAGTAGCGGATAGACGAAGGGGTCCTCAGCGTCCTCGAAAGAGGTGAGGCGCGCCACCTCACAGGCGGCCGAGGCGGCGCTCACACGCTCCAGGTCCCCGCGCAGCCGCTCGTGCGGGTCCACAAGGGTTGCCTCGGAGACGATGTCGAGGTTTCTCCCCGAGGCCAGAAGGAGGTCCGTCTCGGAGAAGAGCTCCACACGCGCCGCCAGACGACCGCCGGGCTTGCGGGCACCCTTGGCGACGGCCCGCGCCCGGGCGCCATCGGCCGTGAGCAGCGTCACGATGAGATCTTGCTCGCCCAGCTTTACGTGGTCGAGCACAATGCCGCGCGTGCGGTGGGTACGCCGGCCGGGCATGGGTGGCCTGCTCCCCTAGTCCTCGGCGCTGTAGCCAAGGCGGCGGATCTCGTTGGCATCACGGCGCCACTGGGGCTGGACGCGCACGGAGAGATCCAGGTAGACCTTGCAGCCAAGCAGGCGCTCGATGTCGCGGCGCGCCTCGGTGCCCACGAGCTTGATCATGGAGCCGCCCTTGCCCACCACGATGCCCTTCTGGCCCTCGCGCTCGACGAGCACCGTCGCCGTGACGGAGGCGTGGCCGTCCTTGGCGTACTCGATGTCGTCGCAGATAACGCCAATCGAGTGCGGCACCTCCTGGCGAAGGTTGAGGAAGAGCTTCTCGCGCACGAACTCCGCCACGAGGTCCTCTGGCGTGGCGTCGGTGTCCATGTCATCCGGGAACCACTTGGGGCCCTCGGGCAGATGCGACGAGACGAGCTTGACGAATGCGTCCACGTTGAAGCCCTCGCGCGCAGAGATGACCAGCTCGTCGTCGAAGTGCGCAAGCTCGCGGGCGGCAGCAAGCTGCGAGGTGACCTGCTCGGGCGTCGCCTTGTCGGCCTTGGTGATCACCAGGAGCTTGAAGTCTGCCTCGGAGCCGTCGACGTGGCGCGCCACCCAGGCATCGCCCGTGCCCACCGGCTTGGTCGCGTCGACGAGAAAGGCGACCACGTCCGCATCGGCGAGCTCGGCCAGGGCAGCCTGGTTGAGCTCCTTGCCAAGGCTGTCCTGGGGCTTGTGGAGACCCGGCGTGTCGATGATAACGAGCTGCGAGTTGGGCGTGTTCACCACGGCGCGAAGACGCTTGCGCGTGGTCTGCGCCACGGGGCTCGTGATGGCGACCTTCTCGCCCATGCAGGCGTTGACCAGTGTCGACTTGCCCACGTTGGGCCTGCCGACAAGTGCCACGAAGCCGCTCCTGAAAGGCGTGTTGCTGTCGTTGTTGTTTTCCACGTGCTGCTCCTCAATGAGACAAAGGGAGTTTCTATTTGTCTCATTCTAGAAAAAGATTGCGTTTGCAAAGACGATGATGCCCACCGCAGCCACGAGCACCGAGAGTATCCAGACCGCAGCTGCTGCAATGTCTTTGGCGCGGCCGGCAAGCGGGTGGAACTCGGGAGACACCAGGTCGACCACGGTCTCGACCGCCGTGTTGAGAAGCTCCGCCGAGATAACCACCCCGCAGCACACAAGCACAATCGCCCAGCTCAGGGGGTCGAGACCAACCAAAAAGCCAGCCACGATGGCGCCGATGCCACCGCCGATCATCACCTTGATGTTTCGCTCGGTGCGCACCGCCGTCCTGAAGCCCTGGATGGCGAAGAGGAAGCTCTTGCGAAACGACGGATGGTCGTTGTTCGACCCGGGAATCACTCGTCTACCCCCTCGCGGTGCCTGGTGAGCGTGACGGGTCGCGTGGTGCCGTCATGCGGGAGCAGGGCGAGAAGGGCATCTTCGCGCGCCTCCATGACCTCAGCCTCATCGTCCTCAAGGTGGTCGTAGCCAAGAAGGTGCAGGGTTCCGTGCACAAGAAGCAGGCGGAACTCGTCTGCCGCCGTAGTTCCAAAGCGCGTTGCCTGACGAGCAATGTAGTCTGGGGCAAGGACGATGTCGCCGAGCTCGCAGGGCTCGCCGGGAGCAAGGTCCGGGTCATCCGGGCGCTCGCACTCAAGCGAGATGACGTCGGTTGCCACGTCACGCCCGCGCCACTCGACATTGAGCTCGCGGATGCGCTCATCGCCCACGATGGAGACGGAGACCAGGCAGTCGCGGTCTACGCCTTCCTCCGCAAGCACGCGGTCGAGGTCGGAGCGAATCTCGTCCTCGCTAATGGGCGCGTCCATGCCCTCCTCAGCAGTGATGTCATACTCGTTTGCCATGGTTGGCCCCCTTTCCAGCCGCCTTTGTACCACGCTCGGCCGCTGCGCGGTCGTATGCGTCCACAATGCGGGCTACCAGGGCGTTTCTCACTATGTCATTGCGATCGAGGTCCACAAACTCGATACCGTCGATCCCCGCGAGTACCTCGCGCGCCTGGTCAAGACCGCCCGGGCCCACCAGGTCGCGCTGCGTGGCGTCGCCCGTGACCACGAACTTGGACGAGAAGCCCATGCGGGTGAGGAACATCTTCATCTGCTGGGGTGTGGTGTTCTGCGCCTCGTCCAGGATTACGAAGGCGTCGCTAAACGTGCGCCCGCGCATAAAGGCGAGAGGAGCGATCTCGATGGTGCCCTGCTCCATGTAGGTGGCGACCTTCTCGGCGTCTGCCATGTCGAGAAGGGCGTCGTAGAGCGGCCGCACGTAGGGGTCGAGCTTCTCCTCGAGCGTGCCAGGGAGAAAGCCCAGAGACTCCCCCGCCTCAACAACAGGTCTTGTGAGCACGATGCGACTCACCTCGTGGCGCTTGAGGGCAGCAACCGCCATTGCCATGGCCAGGTAGGTCTTGCCCGTGCCGGCCGGCCCCACGCCAAAGGTGATGGAGTTCGAACGTATGGCCTCCACGTAACGACGCTGCCCTGCGGTCTTTGGCCGCACGGGGCGCCCATGATGGCTGAGAATGACGTCGCCTGCATGCCCGCGGTCGTGGCGCACGCCGTGCGTTACCTGACCAAGAAGGATGTCGACCTCATCGGAGGTGGGGATCTCCCCTCCCTCGACTGCCTTGATGAGCTGCGAGAAGACGGAGGTTACCTGCTCGACCTGATCTGCCGGGCCAACAATGAGCACCTGGTTGCCGCGCACCACGACCATGGCGTCGTCAAACGCGCTCTCGATGCGGCGCAGATGGCTGTCGGCCGGGCCCATGAGGGCCGTGGGGTCAACAGTATCGGGTATCGTGAGGCGGACGCGGGTGGGTTCCATGCTCCTCCGGGCTAGACGCAGGCGAACGTGCAGACAGTCAAGCGCGGCACGCAGCGCTAGGGTGCGCGGCCGCAGAAACCAATCATAGCCAAACGGATGGCTCGGGGCACGTCACAGGGTGCGTTCCTCCTGCGAGCACACATGGCCCAGAAGGGTGGTCCCGTCAGGCGAGACACCCGTTAGGCGCACGGGGACGATGGCATCAATGGGAGCCTCGGCATCTAGCGTGACATCGAAGAGCCCACCGGAGACTCCGCGGAACGGCGCCTGCACGCAGACGAGGTCTTCCATGCCAACAAGACGAGCAGCCTCCTGTGCGCGCAGCTCATGGGCAAGCTCGCGGGCACGGGCGCTTCTCTCGGCCATCACATGGGGGTCTACCTGGCCTTCTTCGGTGGCGGCCGGCGTACCCGGGCGCTTGGAGTACCTAAAGACGTGCATGCGCGAGAAGCCCATCTCGCGGCAGAACGTGAGCGACTGCTCAAACTCCTCGTCCGTCTCGCCCGGGAATCCCACGATGAGGTCTGTCCCCAGGGACGCCTGGGGCAGAAGCTCGTGGGCGCGCTCGACGGCGGAGCGGAAGAAAGCAGTGTCATAGGCGCGCGCCATGCGCCCAAGCGTTGCATCACAGCCAGACTGCAGGCAGATGTGCAGGAAGGGCGCAATGCGGCCGCTGGATGCTGCCATAGTCGAGAGGAGCTCGTCGGTGACGTCGGGCGGCTCGATGGAAGAGAGCCTTATGCGGCCCACAGGCGTGGTCTCAAGCAGCCAGGCGAGAAGCCCGGGAAGCCCAACCTCACGGCCATCTGGCAGCTGGGAGCGATATACGCCCAGGTTGATGCCCGTGAGCACGACCTCGCTGGCTTTGCGCTCGAGCGAGCGGAGCACAAGCTCGCGCACTCGAGCGGCGTCCACGGAGCGAGAAGCCCCTCTCGCCTTCCACACGATGCAGTAGGTGCAGCGGTTGTCGCAGCCGTCTTGGATCTTGATGCCGGGACGCGTGCGACCAGTGGGCGTGGGGGTTGAGGCCGACGATGCCGAGGCGCCGCCGAGAAGCTCGCCATCATCCCCCACCGCCAGCGCTCCTGCACCCAGCCCCTCGAGGACCGTGGCGGGCACGCGCGACTTGTCCCGCTCGACCGTCACGTTGGGCGCAAGGGCGGAAAGCTCGTCGGCAAAGAGGTTTGCCACGCATCCGGTGGCCACCACGAGCGGGGCCTGGGGCAATGACGCTGCATGGCGCACGGCCTTCCTAGCCTTTGCCTCGGCCTCAGCCGTCACGGCACAGGTGTTGATGACCACCGCCTGGGCCTCTTCCTCGGGCGAGACCGCAAGGCCGGCGCGGGTAAGCTCGTCGGCAATGAGGTCCGTCTCGACGCGATTGACGCGGCAGCCAAGGTTCACGTAGGCAACGGAGGGGAGGCCAGCGTGGGCGCTCTGCTCACCGGCAGCGCCCGCAGCTCCACGCCGCACGGAGTGAGAGGGCCCGGCGCTCACCTGCGACCGCCCCTGCCGCGGGAGCGCGACTTGCGCTTGGCGTCCTTGAAGGGGTTCTTGGGTGCGGTCCAGCGCTCGCCGGCAAGGTGCTCGGCTTCCTCGTCCCTGGCGGGAGAGTCGCCCTCCTCGTCGGCGAGCGTCTCGCCCTCGGAGGCGTTGCCCTCCTCGCCAAGCGTGCGCTCCGCGACAATGCCTGCGATGTCGAGCAGCTGGCGCTTGTCGAGGTCGGTAGGGACAACCACCTGCACCACGGCAATCAGGCTGCCGCGAGAGATCATGCCCTGGCGCGGCATACCGCGGCGCTCCACCTTGATCTGCTGGCCGTACTGGCAGCCCGCGGGAATCTCGACCTTAACGCGCTCGCCCCTCATGATGCCGTCGACCGTCACTGTGGTGCCCACGATTGCCTGGAGCGCGTCCACGCGCACGGTGGTGTAGAGGTCGTCGCCCTGGCGCTCGAAGCGCTCGTCCTGCGCGACCTCGATGCTCACAACGAGGTCACCAGAGGTATCGCCGCGCACGCCCGCCTCGCCCTTGCCGGCTATGCGGATGGTCTGACCCGAGTGGACGCCGGCAGGCACCTTGACCTCGACGGTCTCACGCGAGGGGGTGCGACCCTGGCCCTCGCAGGTCTCGCAGGGTTTGTCGACAACCTTGCCTGATCCGTGGCACACGGGGCAGGTTGTCTGGGTCTGCATCTGGCCAAAGATGGTGCGCTGGACCTCGATGACGCGGCCGGTGCCGTGGCAGCGGTCACAGGTGCGCTCATGGCCACCCTCGGCGACGCCGGTGCCGCCACAGTCATCGCAGGGGGCAAGGCGATCGTAGGCGAGCGTCTTGGTGACGCCAGCTGCAGCCTCGGCGAGGGTGACCGTAAGGCGGATGCCCATGTCACGACCGCGCGTGCGAGCAGCACGCCCGCCAGCACTGCCAGAGGCGCCGCCACCGAAGAACGAGTCGAAGATGTCATCGATGCCAAAGCCCGAGCCGTTGAAGATATCGGACATATCGACGTAGTCGGAGCCAAAGCCTGCGGGGCCGTTCTCATCGCCATAGCGGTCGTAGTTTGCGCGCTTGCGCTCGTCGGAGAGAACGGAGTAAGCCTGGTTGACCTCCTTGAACTTCTCCTCTGCGTTGGGGTCGTCCGAAACGTCGGGATGGAGCACCCGTGCCTTCTTGAGAAACGCCCGCTTTATCGTCTTTGCGTCCGCGTCACGAGGCACGCCAAGGACCTCGTAGTAGTCCTTCTTCGATTCCACTCTCACCAAACTCCCGAAATCGCCCCGACCCCACGGGGCCAACCTGCAGACAAGGCGCCGCCATAGCGGCACGTACAAGGGTCTTCTCTACCCAAAGGCACGCCAAGCGAACGCGAGAAAAGCCAGGCGCACTTCGATGTTTGAGCTACCAAACGTAGCCGTAGTACCTCACGCCGGGCCCAGCAGCCGTGCACGAGAACATCGAGACCATGAGCAGCGCCAGGATGAGGCCTGTTGCAGCGCCGTTGCCAAGGGAGCCGAGCGCATTTCTCCACCAGCGCGAGTTGCTCTTGAGGCCACCGCCGCGCACCACGAACGCAATGCCCACCGCGGCAATCACGATGATGAACGCGAGAAGCCCGGTGAGCGTGCCCGAGAGCGCACCAAAGACTAGGAACGGCAGGTCGAAGCCGAGAATCTGGAAGCCGTTCGCCTGGTATGGGTTAAGGCGCTCCTCAGGGACTACAACTCTGCAGACAAAGTCACCGGCGGCCGAGCCGTTTGTCCCGGCGTTACCCATGCCCTTCACGCGAACGAGGTCGCCGTCGTGGGAGCCAGCAGGAACGTTGACCACAACCTCGCTTGCCGTAAGCACGCGACCCGAGCCGCCACATGCGTCGCAGGGGTCCGCGACAACGCGACCGGTGCCCTCGCACTCGGGGCACTCCATATCCATGACGCCAAAGCCAAAGAGGCCGGTAAGGTCAACGGAGATGCGACCCGTTCCGTGGCAGGTCGGGCAGGTCTCGGAGTGCTCTGCCTGGACGGAGCCCTTGCCGTGGCACACCTCGCACGCGGCGTAGCGCTGGTAGGTGACGCCACGGCTGACACCCTTCTCGGCGGTTGCCGCATCGAGCGTGAGGTCAAAGACGACGTCCGCACCAACGCGCGGATTGTAGGAACGAGAGCGCCCGCGGGTCGAGGTGCGGCGCGTATATCCGTTGGAGCCAAAGGGGAAGCCCCAGCCGAAGGGGTCTCCGCCGCCGTAGCCGCCGGCATACGGAGAGCCGGCCGAGCCAGTTGCGCCGGCAAACGGAGAGCCAGAACGCATGGCGTCGTAGCGGGAGCGCTTCTCGGGGTCAGAGAGGACGGCGTAGGCCTCCGAGACCTCCTTGAACTTCTCCTCTGCGTCCGGCGCCTTGTTGACGTCGGGGTGAAGCTTGCGAGCCTTCTGCTGAAAGGCCTTGCGAATGTCCTCTGTGGAGGCGTCCTTCTCGACGCCGAGAATGGCGTAATAATCCTTGTCGTTCATCGAAGCCATGCGAAGTCTCCTGCCGATGCTTGGGGCGGGCCCTCCATGGGTCCGACTTCGCACGATTGTAGCCGGAAGGCAGCAATTCTATACAGCGTGCCTCCCAGCCCAACGCATTTACCACGTGAGACAAAGGGACAGTCCCTTTGTCTCATCGCTGCGACGCGGCCGAGAGGTCGATGCCGATGGGACGATAGGTCACGCCGCACTCGTCGAGAACATGCTTGGAGATGAGGTTGTCCTCGGTGCCTTCGTACTTGTCGTCCAGGTAGACGACCTCGCCGATACCCGCCTGAACAAGGGTCTTCGCGCACTCGTGGCACGGGAAGAGCGTCACGTAGACGGTGGCATGGGCCATGTCCTTGAGCGAGCCGCGGTAGTTGAGAATGGCGTTGGCCTCAGCATGGATGACGTAGCTGTGCTTGTCATGGAGCGGGTCGTTCGAGGTACCCCAGGGGAAATCCGCGTCGGCAAGGGCGGACGGCGTGCCGTTGTAGCCCACAGAAAGGATCCTATGGTTGGTGTCAGCGATGCAGGCTCCCACCTGCGTGTTGGGGTCCTTGCTCCTCAGGCTTGCCGCAATGGCAACTCGCATGAAGAACTCGTCCCACGAGATGACATCGGTGCGCTCACCAGCCATGTTCTCCCCTTCCTGACCCGTCTCCCGCTGAGGCGCATGTCTGCGCAGCTGCAGCTAGCATGCCGCGCGCGCCGCAACAAATCAAGATGTTTCGCGCCCATCCGTGATGTGACAGGGCAAACGTAGTTGCCGCCCGTGCGATGCCGAAGGGCGCGTCTCATACGGGGTTGCTGCTGCAACGGCCCCTCCGGCGCCGTTTTGGCGCCGGGGCGCGCGTCTCGTACGGGATTCCGTCGGAAACCCTCGCTCGGGCGGCATTTTCTCGCCCGAAGGCGGGTTTTGGTAGCGAGTGGAGGTGCGGGAATCGCAGCAGGTGGCAAGGCTACGTGCTTCGCCTCGTGGCCGTCCCGGTGTCGCCCGCAAGGTCCCACAGCTCCCCATAAAGCTCGTTGCCGAGAAGCCAGCCCTTCTGGGTGGGCGCAAGGGCATCGTCGAGGTATCCCTCCCGTACAAGGCGGTCGAGCGTCTTGTCAACACATGGGCCGAGAAGCTCGCGCGCATAGGTACCAAGCCCAGCGTCAAGCCCACAGGCGAGGCGAGCACCCAGCATGAGGTCCTCGGCGACAGCCTGCCGCTCAGTCAGGAACTCCTCCTCGAACGCCAAAGACGAAAGGGTGGCACCCCTTGCAACCTCTTCTCGACCAGAGACGACCTTGAGACGCGCACGAGCCATACCCTCTGGTAGAGGTCCAAGCTGAGGGCAAGCCTCAAGAAGCCTCTTGTAACCCTCTGCCGTAAGCATTGATGCGGCACCGGTTCCCAATCCAAGGTATGGCCGTCCGGTCCAGTACATCTTGTTGTGGCTGCATTCCTTCTCGGGCAGGCGAGCGTAGCTCGCCACCTCGTACCTGCGGAACCCATAACTCTCAAGTACAGATTGAGCCTGTTCCATACGCGACGCTTGCGTATCCGGAGAGTTCCATAAGGGCTGCTCGTCTCCAACCCTCCGCGCAAGCGCCGTGTCGTCTTCGATCTGGAGGGGGTAGACGCTCACGTGTCCTACACCCAGAGACGCCACACCCTCAAGCGTTGCCTGCCATGAGTCGGCCGTCTGGAGGGGGATGGCGCACATGAGGTCGCACGAGACGTCCAGCCCGCTCGCGACTGCCACAGAGACACGCTCGCGTGCGCGCGCCGCGTCATGAAGCCTGCCCAGCTCGGATAGCTCGGCGTCGCACAGGCTCTGCACCCCGATTGAGAGCCTTGTGCAGCCAGCCGCCGCAACATCGCTTAGCACGGCGTCCGACAGCGAATCCGGATTGGCCTCGCAGGTGAGCTCGCAAACCCTCGGCGCGCATCTCGTAACGCAGCGGACGAGCCCACCTAGCGCCTCTCCCAGAAACGTGGGCGTGCCACCGCCTATGTAGGCAGTCTCGCACTCTGCGAGAAGCCCAAGGTGAGAGACCTCCTCAACCTGCCTCTCCAGTGCCTCGGCATAGTGCCTAGACAGCGCATCCCCACGCGCTGTAGCCCACGAGGCAAAATCGCAGTATGCGCACTTCCTTGCACAGAAGGGGATGTGCAGGTACAGGGCATCCGCGCCGCTTGCAGAAAGGCGAGCCCGCCACTCGGACCCAATGCCACCCGAACCGCTACTCGGCATCGCAAAGCATCCGCTCTGCCTCGTCGGCAACGGCTAGGTAGTCCTCAAGGGTGAGGCAGGTGACGGCCATGCCACGCAGGCGGGCCGCCTCCGGCATGCCACGCAAGTACCATCCGGCAAGGCTCCGGGCCCGCTTGAGGTTCGCTCCCGTAGCGGAAAGTAGCCGCACGTGGCACCGGAACGCAGCGATCTTCTCGCGCGCGTCATGCGGCGCAGGGCTCTCGCCCAAATGCAGCGCCACCGCATCGCGGAAAATCCAGGGGTTACCATAGCTCCCGCGGGCAACCATGACGGCGGAGGCACCGGTCTCCGCAAGCATGCGTGCCCCCGCCTGGGCAGACGAGACGTCGCCAGACCCAATGACCGGCACGCTCACCGCCTTGACCACGCGGCTCACGCACCCCCAGTCCGCCTCGCCATGATAGAGCTGGTTGGCAAAGCGCCCGTGGACGGCGATTGCCGAGGCGCCAGCGGCCTCCATTGCCCTGGCGAACTCAGGCGCCACCTCCTCGCCCATGCGCCTGCCACGGCGAATCTTCACCGTCAACGGCACCTGTGCACCAGAGCCCTCGATGCATGCCTGCACAAGCGAGGCCGCAAGCTCTGGGTTGTCGAGCAGCGCAGACCCCTCCCCCTTTTTGGTCACCTTGGGTACGGGGCAGGCCATGTTGATGTCGATAAGGGCAAGACGGTTTCCCAGGCGCTCACAAACGCTTGCCGCAGCCTCTCGGAAGAGCTCGGGCTTGGAGCCAAACAACTGCACCGCGATGTCCGGTTCCGTCTCCGCAGGCTCGACGAGCTCCCAGGTCTTCTCGCCACCGTAATGAAGCCCCGCACAGGAGACCATCTCGGTGTAGGCAAGGCCAGCACCGCCAGCACGGGCCATGGTGCGATACGCGGCGTCAGAGACGCCCGCCATGGGAGCCATGAGGAAAGGGTTAAGTCTGAACCTTGACTTGAGATTAAGCCTATCTGTTTGCGCTGGCAGAGCAGCTGGTGCGGCAAGCAGTCCCGCAGCCGGCCCCCATTCAGCCAGGACTTGGGAAGGCGTCATTCGTCGTCCACCTTGAGGACGGCAAGGAAGGCCTCCTGAGGCACCTCGACGGAGCCGATGGACTTCATGCGCTTCTTGCCCTCCTTCTGCTTCTCGAGGAGCTTGCGCTTGCGCGAGATGTCACCGCCGTAGCACTTGGCGAGAACATCCTTGCGCACTGCCTTCACCGTGGAGCGGGCAATGATCTTGTTGCCGATTGCCCCCTGGATGGGAACCTCAAACTGCTGGCGCGGGATGATCTCCTTGAGCTTGTCGCAGAGGCTCCTGGCCATGTCGTAGGCACGGTCACGCGGAACGATGAACGAAAGTGCGTCCACCTCCTCGCCAGCAAGAAGGATGTCCAGCTTCACGAGGTCGCTCGTGCGGTAGTCGCCAATCTCGTAGTCAAGCGAGGCGTAACCCTTGGTACGGCTCTTGAGCTGGTCAAAGAAGTCGAGGATGAGCTCTGCCAGCGGAATGTCAAAGTGAATCTCTACGGACTTCTCCGAGAGGTAGACCATGTCGCTGGTCTCGCCGCGGTGATCAATTACCAGCTGCATCACGGCGCCCATGAAGTCTGGGGGCACGATGACCTTGGCCTTGAGGTAGGGCTCCTCAATGTGATCGATGCGGGTGACGTCGGGCAGGTCCTGCGGGCTTGTAATGTCAACCATCTCGCCGTCAGTCTTGTAGACGTGGTAGTCGACCGAGGGGGACGTGGCGATAAGGTCGAGGCCAAACTCGCGCTCGAGGCGTTCCTTCACGACCTCCATGTGGAGAAGGCCAAGGAATCCCACGCGAAAGCCAAAGCCCAGGGCAACGCTCGTCTCGGGAGTCCAGATAAGCGAGGGGTCGTTCACCTTGAGCTTCTCGAGCGCATCGCGCAGGTTCTCGTACTGCTTGTTGTCGATGGGGAAAAGCCCCGTGAAGACCATGGGCTTTGCCTCGTGGTAGCCCGGACAGGCCTCCGCGCAGGGACGGTCCTCGTAGGTGATAGTGTCGCCCGTCTTCACAAGGGCCGGGTCCTTGAGGCCTGTCACCACATAGCCCACCTCGCCCACGCCAAGCTCGTCCAGCGGGGTCTCGAGGGGGCGCTTGCAGCCCACGCCGTCGCAGAGGAAGGTGTCGCCAAGCGCCATCATGCGCAGGTGGTCGCCCTTCTTGATGCTGCCATCAAAGACGCGCACCGTGGCCACGACACCGCGGTACTCATCGAAATATGAATCCAGGATCAGGGCCTTGAGCGGCGCCTTTGCGTCTCCCTTGGGCGGCGAGACAAGATAGACGATGGCCTCGAGAAGGTCGTGGATGCCCTCGCCGGTCTTGCCCGAGACGAGCACGGCGTCGTCGGCGGGGATGGCAAGGTCCTCCTCGATCTCTTTCTTAACCTCCTCGGGGTGCGCCGAGGGAAGGTCGATCTTGTTGATTGCGGGAACGATGTCCAGGTTGGCGTTCATCGCCAGGGTGGCGTTGGAGACGGTCTGGGCCTCCACGCCCTGGGTTGCGTCAACCACCAGGACGGCACCCTCGCAGGCGGCGAGCGAGCGCGACACCTCGTACGTGAAATCCACGTGCCCCGGGGTGTCGATGAGGTTGAACTGGTAGGACTCCCCGTCGTCGGCGTCGTAGACCACGCGCACGGCGTTCGACTTGATGGTGATGCCGCGCTCGCGCTCGATGTCCATGGTGTCGAGGAGTTGGTCGGCCATGTCGCGCTCGTCCACCGTGTGCGTGAGCTCCAGGATGCGGTCCGAGATGGTCGACTTGCCATGGTCTATGTGCGCAACAATTGAGAAGTTGCGGATGTGTGAGGTGTCTGTCGTCTTCATGCGAGACATAATAGCGCATGCCCCGTGCGTCTTGCCTGCGTCAATGCGTATATGAAAATTGCTCGTGGAAAATTCGAAGCGGGCACATCGGGGCAAATAGATGGTTCCATGGGCGTTTGCTCTGCTATACTGCTCTAGTTGACCTCGCCGTGTCTGGTGCGGAACCCCCACTTCCCACCTACCTAGTTCTTAAGAGGCCTCTAGGAACAAGATTTTTGAAAGGATCCGCACCGTGGCAAACATCAAGTCTCAGAAGAAGCGCATCATCACCGCCGAGAAGGCCCGTATGCGTAACAGGGCCGTCCGCTCCGAGCTGAAGACCTACGTCAAGAAGGTTCACGCCGCCGTCGAGGCTGGCGACGTTGATGCCGCCCAGGCTGCCGCAAACGCCGCCTGCAAGAAGCTCGACAGGGCTGCCGCCAAGGGCATCATCCACAAGAACCAGGCCGCCGACCGCAAGTCCGGCGTCCAGAAGCTTGTCAACTCCATGAAGTAGAGTTGCCTCTCTCTGAGATGAACTGAACTTTGGGAGCCCGACCATGCGCCGGGCTCTTTCTTTTGCCGACAAGGGGACCGGACGCCCTGGCGGGAACCACGAGCTCTCTACCGGGCAGCACCACAGATAGTCGCGATAAGCGAGAGGAACGCGGAATCCGAGTCTGCCGACCCCTTGAGGGCTCGCTCGCAAGACGCGCAGGCCGCAAGGTCACGCTCCAGCTCGCCTGGAGCAAAGCGACGAGCCCAGCGCACGTAATTCCTCACCTGCCAGTCCTGCTTGCCAAGCGCCCATGCAACGCCACTACCCTCACCGCGGGCGTCAAGCGCCCGTGCGCATATGAGCTCGCGGATACGAATGGTCACAAGGGTGAGGAGCCCCACCTGCGAAGATCCCCTGAGAAGCGCGTAGAGCTCCAAGGAACGGCAGGCATCCTTCTCGCTCAGGCGATCGAGAAACTCCCACGGCTTGACCTCCGCCACGCGAGCGACGCTAGCCTCGACGTCCGCAAGAGTCACCTGGCCCTGCCCTCCCTTGAGCGCCGAAAGCGTGCGCAGTTGCGTATCGAGCATGGTGGTCGACTCCCCCACGCGATCCACGAGCGCACGGGCGGCATCCTGGTCGATGGCAAGACCATGCGAGCGCGCCAGCTTCTGCACGTAACCGGGGAGGTCCCTTCTCGTTGCCGGCGTGCAGTCGATGACCGCCTTAGGGCCAACCTTCGCAACCGCCTTGTAGAGACGCGTCGACTTTGCCAGCGTGGTTGCCGAGAGAAGCAGCGTGCAGGCGGGATTGGGGTCCTTCAGGTACGCAACGAGGGCTTCTGAGACGGGCTTGGGAAGCTTGTCTGCAGGGTTGATGATCACGATGCGGGGCGAGTTGCCCACGGGCATCGTGTTGAGGGACGAGATGACGCTGGTTGGGTCGGTGTCTGCCGTAGGCACAATCTCGTCCAGGTTGAAGGCAGCCAGACCCTCGTCCAGGTAGCCCTTGAGGCGCGTGATTGCGCTCTTGCGCTTGAGCTCGTCCGCACCAACCACCAGATATGCTGGCAGCAGCTTTGCCGTCTTTGCCATGCATTCCCTCCATCATGTTGACCTCCCTACTTTGCCACAAACCGGACCACCTCACAGGCCAGATGCCAGAGCCGCCGCGCCCCCACCGGGCGTTCGCTCCGCAGAGACAACAGGGCCCCTTGCGCCGGGCCTCACCGTGACCGGTCCCACGTCTTTGGTACAGAGAAAGACCGAGCCTGCAGCCTCCAGCACATCCACGCACTCCTTTCGCGGGTGACCGTACTTGTTGCCCTCTCCGGCGCTTGCAACGGAGGCCTCTGGGTCGAGAAGCGCGGCCTCGTCCGCCGTGAGAGATACTTCAGAGCCGTGGTGCCCCACCTTGAGGAAGTCGATGTCCCCCACATCGCCACGCGCCAGGCAGGCAGCCGTCTCGTCCTTCTCGGCGTCTCCTGTGAGAAGGGCTGAGAGCTCGTCGCCGTTGTGCTCGTAGGAGACCGCCAGCATCAGAGAGTCCGCGTTGTCGCCGCCGTCGACAGGCTCGGTTGGCGAGACAACGCGTAGCGAGAACGATCCGGCACGAATGGTGTCCCCATAAGAAATCTCCTCTGCCTCATGCCCCGAGAGCCGGCTGACGCTTGCAGAGAGCTCCGCAGGGATCTTCTCCGCAACACCTTTGGCCACAAGCACCCGCTCACAGGCTACGCGGCCAACAAGGTCATCCATGCCTCCCACGTGATCGTCATGAAGGTGCGTAAGGACAATCGCGTCCAGGTGGATGACCCCCTGCCGCGTCAGCGCCAGCGAAATCGCCTCGTCTGGGCCCGTGTCCACAAGCACTGCCGCGCTCCCATCAGCCACGAGAATGGCGTCGCCCTGTCCCACGTCGAACACGCAAACCCTTGCAGGTTGCAGGAGGCGAAGCCCCAGCAGGAGGGCGACGGCTCCGCAGGCAAGAACCGCAGCGAAACGAACGAGGAGACGTCGCCGCGGTACAGGCCAAACCACGTAGAGTGCCACGCATGCGCCACAGAGAACTGCGAGCATGGGGGCTGCACTTGCCTCCATGGTCAGACAGGCCAAGGGGAGCCTGGCCAGGGTGGAAAGCACCTTGCAGAACGCCTGTGAGACGCCCTCTGCCGCAGCGAGCACCGGGGACTGTAAGGCAGGCAGAGGCGTAAGCACAGCCGCCCCCAACCCAAAGGAGACGAGGCCTGCGAAGAGCGGGGCCAGCACCAGGTTTGCAATTGGCGCGATGAGCGACACCTCGCCAAACGTCGGACAGGTCAGCGGTAGCGTGAAGAGCTGAGCCACCAGAGAGACGCCCAAAGCGTCACAGGCATTGGAGCGCAAACGCCCTAGGCCGTGCGCCAAAGCAAGCGAGCGCCCACCAGAATGCCTCGGCAATCGCGTGAGCACGTCAAGCGCATAGCTGGCATAGCTCCCAAAGAGGCAGATTCCTACCACGGAGGCAACCGAGAGGAGAAACCCCAGCTGTCCCGAAACGTAGGGATCGAGAAGGGCCATGGCGAAGGCAGCCGCACATGTGGAGGAGAGAGCATGGGACCTTCTCCCCACAAGAGAGCCGCCAAACGAGACGCAGCTCATTATGCCAGCGCGCACGGCGGACGCAGGTGCCCCGCAGAAGACGATAAAGAGCACAATCACACCCAGGGCGAGAGAGCCCCGCACGCCTGGTCCCAGCCTCGTCTTGCCGAGCAACGCCGCAAGGGCTCCGGAAAGAATCGCCAGGTGTCCCCCAGACACTGCCACCAAGTGGGAGGCGCCGCAGGTCGCAAATACGCCATCCAGCCCGCGAGAGCGTATCGGCGCCCGGTCGCCGCAGACGCTTCCGGCAAGCACCGCCGCCCCGTCAGACTCGTCTGGCGAGAAGGACGCGAGCACCGCCTTTCTCGCGCGAAGCACGAAGCCGAGCGGGCCATCCGCCTCGCGCGAGGCAATCACATGCACGACTGACACCGTGCCCGCAAGCCCCTGCATGCGCGATGAGACGCCCCTTTCGTCATCGCCGTTTGGCTTGAATCGACCCACGCACGAGACCACGGAGCCACACTCGAGGCGGCTTGGGGAACTGAGCCAGACGGTACCAACGTTGGCACCGTTCTCGCCATACACGCCCGCTCGACCCCACCAGCCACGACCTCCCTCTGCCATGTCACCCTCGACCTCGAGGCTCCACGCCGAGACAGGTGACGTCGAAAGCGCCTCTGCTGCCGAGGTTACACGCGCGAGCGCGAGCCACCCCAGGAGCGCACCGGCGAGGCCAGCTGCAAGGACAAACAATGCCGCGACCGGCACGTGATGCTTGTCTCGACCACGGTCTCTCCGCTTTCTGAAGAGCATCGTGATGATAACCGCCGCCAGACAGAGGCTCGCCGCTACTCCCGTCGGCGTCACAAGCAGGTCAAACGATGGCGACATCCCATGGCGCAGGACAGCGCGCTCTGCCAGGATGACCGCCGCAAGGCACCAGAGCGTCACGGGGATAGCTGGCCGCGTGGGCATGCGAGTAGCGCTTGAGTCAGGCACGCGCGAGACGCTTGCGACACGCGTGGCCCCCTCCTCTCCCTCACACACGGATCTTGTCCTTGAGCTTGGCGAACTTCTTCTCTCCTATGCCCGAGACGCGCATGAGGTCTTCGATGCTCGCGAACGCCCCATTGGCCTCTCGGTCACGAACGATCTCCGCTGCAGTTGCCTCGCCAACTCCGGGAAGCGTCGTAAGTTCGGCTGCCGTCGCAGTGTTGATGTTCACGATGCCATCTGAACTTGCAGCGGAGGTCTCAGTAGAGGGCATCGTTCCCAATGAGGGTGAGGCGCCTCCCGTGCCTGCATCCTCTTCCCCTATGGCAGGCACGTGGACCTTCTGACCATCGGAGAGCGGCTCCGCAAGGTTTACGCGAGAAGTGTCTGCGCCATCCGCAAGCCCACCAGCCGCCTCAACCGCATCGTTCATGCGTAGCGATTCGCCTTGTAGCTGATAGACGCCTGGATTGGCGACCATGCCGTCAACGTGCACCACCACAACGGGAGGGCCATTGGAGGGTGCTTCTTCCGCGGCGTCCTTCTCGCCTTGAGCCGAGGCCTCGTCAGTCGCGCTTTCCGCAGCGGGGGCGGCCTCCCCACGCTCAATGGAAAATGAGGGCGTGGGCTGGCCAGACAATAGGCGCACACAGGCAAGCGTCACAAAGAGACCGACAAGAACAAGCCCAGCGGCAACAGCCTTCGAAACAGGAGAGAGGCCAACCCTTCTCCCCAACTCACGTGCTTTTCTCCGAACACTAGCGCCCACGCCGCCGCGCCTTGTAGAAACCTGTGCCATAACGGCCACCCCCCTATTCCAATGATGGAGGCGTGATTGTGCTGGCAGGCTGCCTATTTAAGAAAGTCCTGCAGGCTTCTGACAGGACACAGGCACACGTCTGACGGATTTCATTGTTACTGCATGAATATTGGGGTGAGCCCTGGTTGATTCCTGTTATCTGAAGGCGCCGTTCACAGCGCTTGCGCAGGCGTGAGCGGTCGAGAACCACCACAGTACAAAAGGGGTGGTTTGGCGCGTCCTCTGGCGTACAACGATGTCCTCGACCAACGTCCCTTTCTCCTGCGAGACACACGTGGACGTCTGGGTGGCAACGGAAACTTCCCCTCAGGCGAGAACTTGGTGCCGTAGGGCGCGTTATCGCAGCGATCCCGTACGGGACGGGCCTTCGGGCGTCGCCCTGGCGCCGTAGGGCGCGTTACCGCAGCAACCACGTACAAAAATGCCGCTTCGGCGCCAAATTCTCGCCGAAGCGGCATTTCTTGCAGAGAAGCACGTCGTCACTCGGTGGGCGCGTCATCCCTCGGCTCAAGCGATGAGTGGTGCGCGCGCAGCGGCCCCTTGGGCGCATGGTAGCTCGGGCACTGCGGGAAGTCCTCGTACTCGACGGAAGCCACCAGCGCGTTCACCATGGCCTCGTGGTCAAAGAGCTCCCAGGCGTCGAGAACCTCGCGCATGCGCGCGTGTGTCTCCGGGCGGCGGGGCATAAACAGCGTGCAGCAGTCGGGCGCCGTCTGGGACGAGATATCGTAGGTCCCAAGCTCTTGCGCGCGACGAATAATCTCCTGCTTGTCAGAACCAATGAGCGGCCGCAGCACGGGAATGGTAACGGCCTGGTTCACCGCCGCAATATTGTCGAGCGTCTGCGACGCCACCTGGCCCAAAGACTCGCCGGTCACGATGGCCTTTGCACCCTCGAGCTGCGCGATCCTCTCGGATACCTGGTACATGACGCGTCGGTACATGATGATGCGCAGGCTCTGAGGCACCACCAGGGAGATCTGCCGCTGATACTCGCCAAAGGGCACCACGTACATGCGGCCCACCACGCCAGACGGCGCCAGCGCATCAACAATATCGCGGCACAGGTACTCGCTGGTGTCCGACGTCATGGGCCTGCCCGAGAAGTGCACGGGGATGCAGGTGGCGCCACGACGGCCCACCATCCACGTGGCCACCGGCGAGTCGAAGCCGCTCGAGAGGAGCGTCACAACCTTGCCGGCCGTTCCTACGGGAAGCCCGCCCACACCCGGCATGGACGCGGCGTAGACGAAGGTCGACCCCTGCACCACGTGCACCACCACGGTGACGTCGGGGTCGTGCATCTGCACGAGCTTGTCGGGGAAGGCCTCGCAGAGTGCAGACCCCACAATGTGGTTCATGTCGATGCTGTGCACCGGGTACGTGGTGGAGCTGCGGCGTGCATGCACCTTGAAGGTGGAGAAGTCCCCCGCCTCACGAAGCGCACGAATGGCAGCTGCGTTGTACTCGCCCTCGTCAAGCCCGCACTTGTAGGCAAGCGAGACGCGAGCGACGCCGGGCACCTTGGCAATGGCATGCGCCATCTCCGGCGTTGCCATGCGGTCCTCGGACTCGACCACAATGTAGCCGGAGATGCGCTGAATGTTGGCGATGGGAAACGCCTTGAGCGCACGGTGTAAATTGGTCACGAGCTGGTTCTCGAAGGTGGAGCGGTTCTTTCCCTTGAGGCCAATCTCGTGGTAGTGGACCAGGCAGAGTCTCTCGGTCATGGCCTACTGAATGCCCGCGTTCTCGCCGCGGATAGCCTCGTCGAAGTCATCCTGAACAAAGCCCAGGGTGCCGTCGGCAATCTCGCCCATGGCAATGGAGACTGAGTCCTTGCCGGACGCGACGGTGGTAATGTCGTCAAAATCCTGGATGGCCGTCACGCGAAGGTGCTGGCCACGCAGCATGTTGTTGATGTCGCAGGCGCGCTTGGACGCAACGGAGCAGAGCAGGAACGGGTTGTGCTCAGTCCTCTCGAGCAGGGTGTCGATCTCGGGCTTAATCACTGACATCTTTGGTAGATCCTCCATTTGACTCGTACAGGTCTATGGTGCGCTCCAGCTCTTGTGCGGCACGCGCGAGGTCGTCGTTCACAATCCTCACGTCGTAGGACTCACCCATCTCCATCTCGCGCCGCGCGTTCTCGAGGCGGCACTCGATAGATGCCTCGTCCTCGGTACCGCGACCGCGAAGCCGGTGCTCCAGCTCTTCCATCGAGGGCGGCTCGATAAAGACGAGCACAGCATCCGGATGGATACGACGTACGTTGAGACCACCCTGGACATCAATCTCCAAGATAAGCGACCTCCCCGCAGAGAGGTTCCTCTTCACCTCGGAGACAAGCGTGCCGTAGCGGTGCCCATGCACATTGGCCCACTCGAGGAACTCGCCCTGGCTCACCCGGCGAGAAAACTCGGCGTCATCCATGAAGTAATACGAAACGCCATCGGCCTCCCCGGGCCTGGGAGGCCTTGTCGTAGCGGAAACCGTCAGGCCAAGCGAGGGGCGGTCGCCGCGAACCTTCGCGACGAGCGTTCCCTTGCCCACGCCTGACGGCCCAGATACGACGAAGAGCCTAGCGGAGCGCTCCACTACTTGGAGAGCGCCTCGATGAGCTGCTCGCGCTGACGGGCACCAAGGCCCTTAACGCGACGGGTAGCAGAGATGCCAAGCTCGTCCATGATCTTGGCTGCCTTGGCCTTGCCATAACCAGGGAGGGACTCGATGAGCGCGGAGACCTTCATGCGGTTGGCGATGGGGTCGTCCGAGTCAAGGACCTCCTCGAGGGTGACCTTGCCGCTCTTGATCTTCTCGCGAAGCTCGGCGCGCTCGTGGCGAGCCTGGGCGGCCTTCTCGAGGGCTTCCTTGCGCTGCTCATCGGTAAGCTGGGGTAGAGCCATTGTTCCTCCAAACATCGAGACAAACTGCTGTGAGGGGCTGGGAGGGAACCTATGGGCCGCCCCAGCGACACAACTAGCTAGTTTGCCAATTCCTTGCCTAGTTTACAAGCCCTTTGTGACTACTAGCAGCAGGAATGCAGCCTACACACAATCAGAGCGACACAAAGGGTAGATCAGATGGCACGAACGTCGTATTGCGAATGGGAAGGCATAGCCCCAGCTAGTGGCTAAGCTCGGCGACAATTGCCTCCATCGCGGCCGCCGGGTCATCTGCCTGCGTGATGGGGCGTCCTACCACAAGCTTCGAGGCGCCGGCGGCAATGGCGGCGGCGGGTGTGGCAACGCGACGCTGGTCGCCCACAGCAGCGCCGGCAGGGCGCACGCCAGGAGTCACGATAAGGGCCTGGGGCCCGAGAAGCGCGCGCATCTCGGCTGCCTCCTGCGGCGAGCACACAATACCGTCCGAGCCAGCGCCCATGGCCAAGCTCGCAAGGCGTGCGACCTCCTCCTTGAGCGGGCGCTCGATGCCAATCTCGGAGAGCGAGGACTGGTCCATGCTCGTGAGGACAGAGATCGAGACAAGCTGCGTGCGCTTGCCTCCGCGCTCCTTTGCTGCAGCCTCGGCGCCCTCGCGCGCGGCCGCAACCATGGTCGAGGAGCCCAGTGCGTGGATAGAGAGGATGTCTGCGCCAGAGAGCGATGCGGACTCCACGGCGCCCCTCACCTGAAATGGGATGTCAAAGACCTTGAGGTCGAGAAAGACCGAGAGCCCGCGGTCCTGCATGGCGCGCACAATGGAGGGACCCTCGCGGAAGAAGAGCGTCATGCCCACCTTTACCCACGAGGCGACGCCCGAGAGGGTGTCCGCAAGCTCGATGGCGCGGTCGCGGTCGCAGTCCAGCGCGACGATGACGGCGTCGCGTGCCTCGTTCTCGCTTAGCATTCGAAGGCTCCAATCAGCTCGTTGATGTCGGATACGCCCTGCTCGACAGCCCATGCCTCGAGCTCGTCGAGGACGCGTGAGGCCGCGGCGGGGTCGTAGAGGTTGGCGGTGCCAACAGAGACCGTGGTGGCGCCGGCAAGGATCATCTCCGCGGCGTCCTCGCCCGTGGCCACGCCACCAATGCCGTTGATGGGGATGCTCACAGCCTGCGCGGCCTCCCACACCATGCGAACGGCAATGGGATGGATGGCGGGGCCGGAGAGGCCGCCCGTTGGCCTTGAGAGCCTTGAGCGGCGGGTATGTACGTTGATGGACATGGCGTTCACGGTGTTGACCAGCGAAAGCGCGTCTGCGCCGGCAGCCTCGCAAGCGCGGGCAATCTCGCCCACGCGCGCGGGCGCGAGCTTCACGAGGAGCGGCTTCTTCGTGAGCGGGCGTACCGCGGAGACAACCTCCTCCGCGTCCTCGGGAGTGCCGCCGAGCAGGCGGCCGCCGCGCGCAAGGTTGGGGCACGAGATGTTGACCTCGATGCCCGCGGCCCACGGCGCAACCTCGTCCAGAAGCTCAACAGAGCGGCGGCACTCGTCAACCGAGTGGCCCACGGCCTGCACGATCACGGCGCATCCGCGCGAGGAAAGCTCGCCCAGGTAGTCACCGTACTGCTCGGCGAAGGCGCGAGCGCCGGGGTTCTCGAGGCCCACGGAGTTCAGGATTCCCGAGGAGACCTCGCACACGCGGGGCGCGGGGTTGCCGGGCCAGGACTCGGCCGCCACGCCCTTGCAGGTAACGGCGCCAAGGCGCGCCACGTCGTAGAACCCCTCGAACTGCCAGGCGTGCCCAAAGGTTCCCGAGGCGGTGTTCACGGGGTTCTTCATGCGAATGCCGCCCAGGTTAACGGCCATGCTCACATTGCTCACCACGCCACCTCCCCGGCGTCGAAGACGGGCCCGTCCATGCAGCACGAGCGGCTCGTGCCGTCGCGCATGGCCACGTTGCAGCAGCTGCAGGCACCAAACCCGCAGCCCATCATGCGCTCGAGCGAGGCCTGGCAGGCAATGCCAGCACCCTCGGCGAGACGGGCCACCCCCGCCATCATGACGGTAGGACCGCAGGTGAGCACGGCATCGTAGCTGCGCTCGGCGAGAAGCTCCGCCATCGCGTCGGTGGTGAAGCCGGCGCGCCCAAGGCTGCCGTCATCGGTGCACACAACCACGCGGCTCGCGGGGTCTGCTAAGGCGGCCTTTTTCAGCAGGTCCACGTCAACGCCCACCAGCTTGGAGCCGCGCTGGGCGCCAACCACCGCGTCGAAGGTACGCCCTGCAGCCGCCAGCATCTCTGCCGCGGCAAGCACGGGCGGAAGCCCAATACCGCCGGCAACGAGAAGCGCGCGTCCCTCTCCGCCAGGGAGCCTCCAGCCGTGGCCGCAGGGGCCAACCAGCGTGGAGGTGTCACCCGGCCGCATGAGCGAGAGCCGACGCGTGCCGTCGCCCACAACGGCGTACTCGATGCGCACGGTTCCCGCCTCGGCGTCTGCACGAGAGAACGAGAGGGGCACCCTCAGCATCTGCGAGGGGTCACCCGGCACCGAGACCTCGACAAACTCGCCCGGCGCGAGAAGTGCGGCCACCTCGCTCTTGAAGACCATGCACCAAGCGCCCTCGGCGACCTGCTCGTTAGAGACAACGGCATAGTCGAAGAGGTGGGCGCGGGCGCTGTCCCTTGTCGCCTTCACCTAGGCCACCACGCCGTCGGCCAACGTGCGGCGGCCGTCCACGAAGACGTCGGTCGCCTGGCCGGTGAGGTGCCAGCCCATGAAGGCGGAGTTCTTGGACTTGCCCACCAGGTAGTCCGGCGTGACCTCGAACTCTGCCGTGGGGTCGATGAGCGTGAGGTCTGCCGCAGAGCCGCGCTCGATGCGCACGGGGGCAAGGCGCAGGATCTGCCTGGGGTTCACGGCCATGACCTCCACGAGACGCTTCCAGCTCATGCGGCCCGGGTTCACGAGCTTGGTGAGCATGAGCGGCAGCGAGGTCTCGAGGCCCACGGTGCCAAAGAAAGCGATCTCCCACTCGCAGTCCTTCTCGTGCGGGGCGTGCGGCGCGTGGTCGGTGACCACGCAGTCGATCGAGCCGTCGAGAATGCCCTCGTCGAGTGCGGCCATGTCATCGGGGGTGCGCAGCGGCGGGTTCATCTTGAGGTTGGTGTCGTAGGCGGGGGTGATGTCGTCCTCGTTCAGGAACAGGTGGTGCGGGGTGACCTCGCAGGTCACGGGCAGACCCTCGGCCTTTGCCTTGCGCACGAGGTCAAGTCCCTTGGCCGTGGAGATGTGCGCAATGTGCAGCGGGCAGCCGGTAAGACGGCACAGCTCGATGTCGCGGTAGATCTCGAGCTCCTCGCCAAGCGCGGGCCAGCCAAACATGCCCAGGCGCGTGGAGGCCTTGCCCTCGTTGATCACGCCGTGCGTGGTGAGCGTCTCGATCTCGCAGTGGGCAGAGACAACGCGGTCGAACTGCGAGACGTACTCCATGCAGGTACGCATCATGCCGGCGCTCTGCACGCCGTGGCCGTCATCGGAGAAGGCGCAGGCGCCCTCCATGACCATGTCGCCGATCTCGGCGAGCTGCTCGCCCTTCTCGCCAGCCGTAAGCGCTCCGATGGGACGCACGTGGCACAGGCCTGCCTGGCGGGCATGGTCGAGCTGGTAACGGATCTCGGCGCCGGTGTCGGTCACCGGGTCGGTGTTGGGCATGGTCGCCACGTCGGTGAATCCGCCGTGCGTTGCCGCGCGGGCGCCGGTCTCGATGGTCTCCTTGTACTCGAAGCCGGGGTCACGGAAGTGCACGTGCATGTCCACAAGGCCGGGCACCAGGTACTTGCCGCGGGCGTCGATGACCTCGCAGCCCTCGGGAGGCTCTAGGCCCTCCCCCACGGCAGCGACCTTGCCGTCGTCGATGAGCACGTCGCAGACGCTATCGAGGTCGACCTGCGGATCGACCGCGTGCGCACCCCTAAGCAGAAAGGCCATTGTTCTCTCCTCCCAGAAGCAGGTACATCTCGGCCATGCGCGTAAGGACACCCGCGTTGACCTGGTTAAGGATGCGCGAGCGCGCGCAGTCGGCAACGTCGGCGTTGATCTCCATGCCGCGGTTCATGGGGCCCGGGTGGCAGATGATGGCGCCCGGCTTCATGCGGTTCACGCGCGTCATGTCAAGGCCGTAGAGGCGGTTGTACTCGCGGCGGGACGGGATTGCCGCGCCCTCCATGCGCTCGAGCTGCACGCGCAGCATATAGACGACATCCATGTCCTCGATCACGTCATCGAGGCTCGCCGTCTGCGGGCAGCCAAACCAGTCAGGGTCGTCCACCTGGAAGGTGGGAGGGCCAACGAGCGTGACCTCGGCGCCCATGGTCTTGAGCGCGGGGGCCAGCGAGCCGCACACGCGGCTGTGCGCCAGGTCGCCAACGATGGCAACCTTGAGGCCGTCGAGGTGGCCAAAGTTCTTGCGGATGGTGTAGAGGTCGAGCATTGCCTGCGTGGGGTGCTGGTGCTTGCCATCGCCGGCGTTGATGACCACAGCGTCTGTGTTCTCGGTGATGCGCTGCGGGGTGCCCGCGAGCTTGGCGCGGCACACGAACATGTCGACGTTCATGGCGGAGATGGTCTGGATGGTGTCGGCGAGGCTCTCGCCCTTGACCACCGAGGAGGTGCTTCCACCCATGGAGAGCGAGTCTGCCGAGAGGCGCTTCTCGGCCAGCTCGAAGGAGCTCTTGGTGCGCGTGGAGGGCTCCAGGAACAGGTTCACGATGGTGCGACCGCGCAGAGCCGGCACCTTCTTGATGGCGCGGTTGTTCACCGACTCGAACGACGCGGCGGTATCCAGAATCTGGGTGATGTCATCCGCCGTGAGGCTGTAGGTGTCAATGAGGTGCTTGACCGAGAGCATTACCTCTCCCCTCCCTCGATGCCCCAGATCTCGACGGCGTCGTGGTCGTCGAGCGGACGCGCGCACACGCGCACGTCCTCCTCGTGCGAGGAGGGGACGTTCTTTCCAACGTAGTCAGCGCGAATGGGCAGCTCTCGATGGCCGCGGTCGACCATCACGGCAAGCTGGACAGACTTGGGGCGACCGTAGTCCATGAGGGCGTCGAGCGCCGAGCGCACGGTGCGGCCGGTGTAGAGGACGTCATCGACGAGGATGATGTCCTTGGAGTCGATCTCGAAGGGGATGTTGGTGCCGTGGACCACCGGCTGGATGTGACGCATGACGTCGTCACGGTAGAAGCTGATGTCGAGCGAGCCCACCGGGGGACGCTTGCCCTCGATCTTCTCGATCTCTGTCGCAAGGCGGTTGGCGAGGGTCTCTCCGCGGCGAATGATGCCAATCACCTGGATGTTCTCCGAGCCCTCGTTGTGCTCGATGATCTCGTGAGCGATGCGTGTGATGGCACGCTCCATGGCCTGCTCGTCCATGATGACGGCCTTGAGCCTTGGCTCTCCCATGGGACTCCCTTCAAGAAAAAAATGCCCGAACCGACGTAAGCCGGCACGAGACATCCCATGATGGAAGGCCATGTGTCTGGGTTGGTCGCAGGCGTTGGCTGTGCGAACTCCCCTGAGCCTTGCGGGCATCTCGTGCGCGCTTAAAGGTCGTGGACACTTTACCACGAACCTGTGGCACGAGCGCCAACTTTGATGAAGGCCGCGCGATTCACAGATGAGACAAAGGGAAACTCCCTTTGTCTCATCGCTTGAGGGAGCGGTACGCCTCGCAGACCTCGTCCGTCTCACCGATCATGCGCATATGGCCCTTCTCAATCCAGCACACACGGTCGCAGATGCGCTCCACCAGGCTGATGTCATGGCTCACGAGAAGCACGGTCACGTTGTCGGACTCAACGAGCTCCTTGATGCGGCGCTCGCACTTCTGCTGGAAGAGGAAGTCGCCAACCGAGAGCGTCTCATCGACAATGAGGATGTCGGGCTCGGTCACCGTGGCAATGGCAAAGGCTATGCGCGCGACCATGCCCGAGGAGTAGTTCTTGAGGGGCATATCCATGAAGCCGTCGAGTTCGGCAAAGTCGACAATGTCCTGGAAGTGCTCGTCGATGAAGTCCTTGCGGTAGCCCAGCAGCGCTCCGTTAAGGTAGATGTTCTCCTTGGCCGTAAGCTCCATATCAAAACCCGCACCAAGCTCGATGAGAGGCGCGATGGTGCCGGAGACGCTGATTTTTCCAGCAGAGGGCTCGAGAACGCCTGCAATGATCTTGAGCATGGTCGACTTGCCGGAACCGTTTGTTCCCACCAAGCCAAACGCCTCACCACGCTTGACCTCAAACGAAATGTGGTCAAGCGCGCGGAACTCCTTAAAGGTGAGCTCGTGCTTGGCGGCAGCGATGAAGTACTCCTTCAAGGAGTTGAACTGCTCGGACGCGATGTTGAAGATCATCGACACGTCATCGGCGAGAACCGCCGTTGGGGCATCCGCAGGGGGCACGGGCGGCCGCATGAAGCTGTTCTGACCAGCTACGATGAGCCATCGTTCGACGTTACCGAGGAGGTTGCCCTGCTGGTCTTCTATGTCAACAATGATGCAGTACCTACCTGGGGACTCTGGGGCAAAAGTCCATGACCCATCCGCCACGGGATGGCCAAGCTCTTTGACGGTAGAGCCCCATTGCCCTTCCTCCCAGTTACCGTCGATATTCCAGACATAGTTGAATAGAAAGTCTTCCTTGTTTGCATCGCGGAAGTTGGGAGTTACCACGACCTTATCGCCCACACGAATGGAGGTCGAGGAGAGGCCGAGAAATACGCTGCCACCGCCGTCCAGATTGAGCGTGTCCTGCACTTGTGCCACCTGACCCTTAAACCTGCGGCTCTCATGCCATTGCACGATAGAGCCAACTCGTATCTGCCTTAGATGAAGAGGATGAACCTGCGCTCGTTTGCGCGAAACACCCAGTAACCGAGTGCCAGCGACACAGCCGCCCATACGACACAGCTCAGGACCACCGAGGATGGGGGCATGGTTGCGTAGACAACGGTGTCGCGCATGAATGTCACAAAGTTATACATGGGGTTTACATACATGAGCGTACGGACAAACGCATATGGCACCTGCTCGATCATCGAGACCGGCCAAAAGAGCGGCGTAGCGTACATCCAAGCCATGAGGAGGACGCTCCACAAGTGAACGAGGTCCCGGAAGAAGACGGCAAGTGCAGAAAGAAACAGCGATAGGCCAACGCAAAAGAACATGAGCAGAACGATGCACAAAGGAGCAAGGAGCATCATGGGCGTTGGGGCCACGCCCTCCCAAAGCATGACAACAAAGACGGCAATAAGCGAGAAGAGGAAGTTCACTAGTGAGAACAAGACCTTCTCAACAGGGAAGACAAACTTCTTCACCCGTACCTTCTTGAGCAAGGGCGCCGCATCGATAATCGACATCATGCCGGCATTGGTGGAGTCCGAGAAGACCTGCCAGGTGATGTTGGCCACGATGAGATAGAGCGGATAGTGCTCAATGTTGTCGTAGCGAAGGAAGAACGAGAAGACAAGCGACATGACAATCATCATGAGGAGCGGGTTGAGCACGCTCCAAATGACGCCGAGGACGCTGCGACGGTACTTGAGCTTGAAGTCCTTCGTGACAAGTTCGCGGAGGATGAAAAGGTCGCGCTTGCCGGCGGGATACCACGCGTCGCGCGCCGAGGTGGTGTGCACGGGGGTCGCGGGAGCCGATGCTTCCTGTGCAGCCAAAGCCGCGTCCTTCTCTGCAGGCTCAGTGTTTGATGCCAAGGTTCCTCCCGTCGAAGGAGTGTACGGGCATGCGGCGCCCGCCTGTGTTGAATATCCTCAAGATGCTAGCACAGGGCTCGCGCACTCACACAAAAGGCAGAGGGCTGAGGCCGATACAGATTCGGGTGCCGAACGTGTGTCCGCTCGCCACAGGTTCGTTAACGAATTTGTATCCCGCGCTGGTCGATACAGATTTGGGTGCCGAATGTGTAGCAGCAACCCCTCGGCGAACCCCCGCGAACCCAAGACGCAGCGAATCCATGCGACAGCAACCCCATCTCCCTATAAACTCAGGACAAAACCAAGCGAGCGAACCAGTGCCGTCCAAGTTGCGAGATAATTTCAAAATGAGACTTGCATCCTTCGAGCCGATTCGTATACTTATTTCTCGCGTTGAACATTCCCCGGTGGCGCAGTGGTAGCGCAGCTGACTGTTAATCAGCGTGTCGCAGGTTCGAACCCTGCCCGGGGAGCCAGAGACTTCGCAGGCCACATGGTGTTTGCCATGTGGCCTGCTTTGTTATGTGCGCAGATAACAGCAGAACCCGGTTGGCTCCCCCTTGCACAAAAAGGGGATGTCCCTAAGGGCATCCCCCACAAAGACGCGCTAAGGACGTTTACGCTTGGCTAGCATCGATCAGACGAGAAGCGAATGCCGGTTACGCCAGCCAGGGCTGCAGCACCGAGAACCGCAAGAGCAGCTGCAATGCCGCCAAGGTCGGATTCTCCCGTCTCGGGGACCTTGGGAGCCGCCTTAGCGCGCTTATCTGGACTGAATCGCAGGCTGTCCAGGACATCTAGGGCACGCGGTCTCAGGCCTTCCATTGCGCCCACACTCGCGCATCCTGTATCATCTGCACCGCTGGGCCAACCGCGCCCGGCCGGCACACGCATGCCGAACAGCCTGGCTGGGGCGGTCCGGCCGCGCGCCCAGGGAGACCGCTATGCCAATCGCATCCACATGGAACTGCTCGAACGTCGCACTCGACCTGTCACGTCCTCGCGTAATGGGCGTGCTCAACGTCACGCCAGACTCCTTCTCGGACGGTGGCGCCCACAACGCCCCCAAGGCAGCCATTGCAACTGCTGCGCAAATGCTCACCGATGGCGCCGGCCTCATCGACGTGGGCGGTGAGTCCACGCGCCCCGGCTTCACCCCCGTCGAGCCAGACGAGGAGTACCACCGCCTCGAGCCGGTGGTTCGCTGGCTCGTAAAGGAAGGAGCGCTCGTCTCGATCGACACGCGCCACCCCACGGTCGCGCAGCGATGCACTGAGCTTGGGGCGCAGATCATTAACGACGTGACGGGCTTCTCGGATCCCCAAATGGTGCAGGTAGCAGCAAACTCAACCTGCGGATGCGTGGTCATGCACTCCGGTCCCGTATCTGGCGCGGCCACGCGCAGCTCCGCTGTTATGGCTAGCTCCGGCCGAGACGACCTCTCCACGCTCATGAACGTCGCATCCGCGGGCGACCGTGCATGGGAGAACGAGCAAGACCAGCCGCTTCTGCCGCAGGTTGACCATGTGTTGGGGCTGCTCGAGGGCTACCTTCTCGACCGTGCGAAGGACCTCGAGGCGCAGGGCGTCGACGCCTCGCGCATCTGCCTGGACCCGGGCGTGGGGTTTGGCAAGAGTCCCGAGGACAACATTGTAATCCTGCGTGCCACCCAACAGCTTGCCAGCCTGGGATATCCCCTCATGTGCGCGGTGTCGCGCAAGCGCTTTGTGGGCACCGTGAGCGGTGTCGCAGATGCCGCGGCGCGCGACGACGCGACAATTGGCATCTCTCTTGCGGCGGTGGCTCGTGGCGCCCGTGTCCTTCGAGTCCACAACGTGGCTGGCATGGCGCAGGCGCTTGACGGCTTCTGGGCCACATCCGAGGCGTGGACGGCCCACGTCTCGCTCTCCCTCTCCCCTGCCGCCAACACGAACGATTGCCAGGTCGTTGAGGCGGTCGACACCATGCCTCTCACTCGAGTGAGAGGCACTCACGCAGCAGGAGACACGCTGCGGCTCGAGGTAGAGACCAGCCTGGACCGCATTCCCTTCCAGCGCGCGCTTGACGCTGCAATAAGGAATATCGCGACCCAGGACGGCTCACCGGTATTCGAAAGGCGCGGAGAATGAGCTTCTCGGCTGCCTTGTTGCGAATCATTGGGAACTCAACGTTGCTGGGAGTCGCAGGGATAATGTAGTCATCTCGCGTGTCGGCTTGACGGGGCGTGCATCAAGCGCAAACATGAACACTGTTCATGTTGCGTCAAATGGTCCAGCGGAAGCACTTCGCGGCCAAGGAGGAGAGACTCATGAGTCAGGAAGCAGTGCCGCCAAAGCAGGAGGGCATGCCGCGCGGCATGCGCATCGGCGAGAGCGTCTTTGACATTGCGTACCTTGTGTTCGACCTGGTCGCAGCCATCATTTTCTTTGCAAACTCCAATGGGCACCTGGTGTTTGTCCTCTACGGCTGGCTCACGCTGTGCCTTGGGGGCGGCGACGCCTTCCACCTCATTCCCAGGGTCCAGATGCACCTCTTTGGGGTACGCGAAGACACCCAGAAGAAGCTTGGCCTGGGCACTGCCATCACCTCGGTGACCATGACGGTGTTCTATGTGCTGCTGTACTTCATCTGGAGAGAGATCTTCCCCAGCATCGAGGTCTCCCCCGCCATTCCCACGCTGATCTTCATCACCGCAGCCGTGCGCATTGTCCTCTGCCTCTTCCCGCAGAACGACTGGTTCTCTGGCAAGGAGAACATCCGCTGGTCGCTCTACAGGAACGTCCCCTTTGCCATCACCGGAATCCTGGTGATTGTCCTGTTTGCCATCTCCGGCAACACCGGTGGGTACGGCCTCTGGCGCATGTGCATAGCCATCGCGCTGAGCTTTGGCTTCTACCTTCCCGTGACCTTCCTTGCCAAGCGTAAGCCCTCGGTGGGAGCGCTGATGCTTCCCAAGACCGTCATGTACATGTGGGTCATTGGCATGGGGCTCTCGCTCCTCAACGTCCTCTAAGGATAGCGATGAACCAAAAGGCAACGTCGAGAGAAGACATCCTCGAGGTGTGTCGCGGCATCGTCCGGGAACAGGGGCTTTCCGGCATAAGCATGCGTACGGTGGCCTCGGCCTGCGGCATTGCGCCGGGAACGCTCTACAACTACTATCCCGGCAAGAACGCGCTGGTACTTGCCGTAACCGCCGACGTCTGGTCGGACATCTTCAGCTTTGGCCCGCGCAAGGGCACGGACGCCGAGAAAGACTTTGCCGCGCACGTCGAGAAGACCTTCAATAGTGCACGGGCAGGCATGTCGCGCTACCCGGGGTTTCTCCCCTCTCATGTGCTGGACCTTGCAGCCGACCAGGGCCCACGAGCTCAAGGCCGAGAGATGATGCACTCGTTCTTTGGGCACATCGAGGATGACATACTTCATGCCTTGGATGCAGACATGCGCGTGCGAGAAGACGCGTTCACGGGAGGCCTCACCAGGGAAGGCTTTGCAGAGCTGGTGACCCAGCAGCTGGTGGTCCTCCTGGTGCTTGGGCAAGACGACTGTCAGCCCCTTGTCGCCCTGGCTAGGAAGGTCCTCTACTAAGGCGTCGATGCGGCCGCTGTCCAACGTCCCGTTCGCCGCAAGGTGGCGCACCGGTCGGGCGGGCCCTAGAATGGGGTGGTTTCACATTACAGGCCTACGTAATTCAGCATCGAGGCACAAACATGCAGAGCTTCCTCATCCTTCTCGTCCTGGCCCTTATCGCCAGCTCCTGCGGCTTCCGCAAGTACGTGTGGTTCATTTCGTTGGGCTACGGCGCGGCCATCGCCCTCATAGGCATCGGCCTTCTGGTTATCTTCGGGGGCTCCCTCACCGTGGGAACCGCGCTCCAGTGCGTCCTGCTCGTTGTCTATGGGTGCCGGCTTGCTGGGTACCTGCTGTACCGTGACATGAAGACCGCGTACAACAGGCGAATGAAGGGCGAGGTCAAGTCCAACGAGGGCGTTTCCGTCGTGGCCAAGGTGGGCATCTGGGTCTCTGCGTCGCTGCTCTATGTGCTGCAGACGTCGCCCGTCCTGTTTCGCCTGGCAGACGGCAAAGGCACCGATGTCCTTTGCGTAGTTGGCCTGGTTGTCTCAGCGGCGGGACTTGTCCTCGAGACGACGGCGGACCTCCAGAAGAACCGCGCGAAGAAGGCAAACCCCAAGCGCTTTGTTGACACAGGCCTCTTCCGCCTGGTGCGTTGCCCCAACTACTTTGGCGAGATGGTCTTCTGGACCGGCGTCTTTGTCTCCGGACTCTCCGTGTACGCCAACGCCGCCCAATGGATCTGCGCCATCCTCGGCTATCTGGGCATCATTTACGTCATGTTTGGCGGGGCGCGCCGCCTGGAGATTAGGCAGGACAAGAACTACGGAGACGACCCGGAATACCGGAGGTACAAGTCCACGACGCCGATCATGATTCCCCTCGTCCCGCTCTATTCCGTGAAGGAGCACACGTGGCTGGTCGCATGAGTTCCCGCGTAGACAGACAGAGCGATTCCATCCCGGAGGGCTTCACGCTCTCGATGGCCCTCATGGACTGCCTACCCGTGGCGTTCTTCTGTGTGGGGGCTGGCGTCCTGGCGACGCGGTTTGACAGCACTCTGTTCCGCGTTGGCGTCGCGCTGGTCGTGCTTGCCGGCACGCTCAAGGTGTGCTGGAAGCTTGTGCTGTCGCTGGCGAGAAGGGACGTGCGCTTCCTCAACCGGCAGCTGCGCTACCTGATGCCCGTGGGCTTTTCGCTTGCGCTCGCGTCGCTCGTGGTCGACCGCGCCAAGTGGTCGCCCGTCGCAGTCCTAGCGCACGTAACAGCAATGCCCTCGTTGCTGTTTCTCGTCATGGGACTTGCAGGGATGTTCTTCATGGCTTGGTTCGCCAGTCACCTTGACGGCCGCAACGCAAAGGCAAACTGGAAGGAACAGGCGGTAAACGCCATATCTCAGCTGTGCATCATGCTGGCGATCGTGCTCTGAGGCCAAGCGGGGGGCGCCCCCTCTCCTCTCCTCGCCTCCCCTCGCCCTTGCTCCCCCCTCCCCCGAAATGGAAAACTGCGGCTTAATTGCAGTCCAAGGCGGGGTCTGCTGAGAAGAACCGCAGGCAGCGGGCTTGGGGCTCCGCTGAGAGGTGCAATTAAGCCGCAGTTTTGGAGGCCGGGCAGCCTGGGTCCCTCCGCCCGCCCGGCCGCCCCATCTGCCACCCGCCAGAAGCGGCGCTGCACAAAATTTGAGGCTTCGGTAGTTTGTGTGACAAGGGGCTAGCCTAGGCAGCAACGCTCTTCGCTCCCTTCACGCCCTTCTTCCTCGCCTTCACCGGGCGACCCGGGAGCTGGGGCTGGCAGTCGCCGCACCTGAGCATGAGCAGGGCCACGAGGTTGTCGGTGTTGCGGAAGCCGTAGCCCATCCTCACCGCCACCTTGATCTTGTTGTTGATGGCCTCTACGCGCCCGTTGCTGATGCCGAGCTCGACTGCGGCGATGATGTCGTCGCGCCGGCGGCGCACCTTCTTCTCCACGGCGACGACCTTGGCGATCTTGCAGTAGGCG
>FPKD01000028.1 GCA_900119625.1 Olsenella sp. kh2p3 | reverse complement strand
CCCGTGGCCTCGCTCGTCCCCTTCCCCGTGTCCCTGACGGTGGAGCCCCAGAGGTCCCAGCCGCCCCCGTAGGACCACACGTAGTTGTACTCGGCCCCCTCGAGGTCGCCGGTCACCTGCGGGGTGACCGTCACGGGCTCGCCGGAGGTGACGCTGGGGGCGGAGAGCTCGACGCCTGAGAACGACCACCCGGGAGTCGCCTCTGTGGACTGAAGGGTGGCACCATCCCCGTCTGGGGGATCCCCAGCGCTGGCGGCGAGTGATGCAACGGGCGCACCAAGAGCTAGACCCAGGCTAATCGCAGAAATAAACAGGGCGTTCTTCAGTCTCGCTACGGGTCTCATGGTCGCAACCTCCGGGCGGCATAAAAAATAACATCATCTTTCAGACGATTGTAAGCCCGTTAGGTTACCGGACCCTCATGATAATCACCCCATGCCGCAAGCGGAGAAAACACGCACCCGAGCGCGTAGTGAAGAATGGGCCTTGAGGCAGCGTTTACAGCCACATTAAACGAGCGATACGTTGCCAGCCCAACCCCACTTGGGCTGTCCAGCCTGACTGTAGAAGTTTAACCAGTCTCGAAGCGTCATCTCTCGCACGTAGCCCTCATCGTCATGTACCAAGCCGTTGCCTACGTAGACACCGATGTGTCCATAGAGCTTGCCAAGGCGCGTGGGCGACTTGTCAACGGCAATGACCATGCCAGCCCTCAGTTCAGAGAGGTTGGAGCTATGGCACCAGGCCCGATACATATCATTTGCGTTACCGTTATACCAGCCATAACCGGCGGCGGCGAATACCTTTGAGACCCATGCGGCGCACCAACCAGACACTCCCCTATAGCTACTCGTCTTGTATGCAGAGTCAACGACAGCCCTCTGCGCGCGGGTGAGGTACTCGATGCTTCCAGAATCAAAAGTTGCAGTGAAGCCGTTTGGGTATCTAACGTCAATCTCGACCTTAAAGTCTCCCACGTCACCGAGAGTTGATGCATCAAAGTTAACGTCACCGTCAACAGACCAATCCTGAAGCGTGCCGGAGGCGGAGCCGTCGGAGGAGGCCCAGCGGAAGCGGTAGAGGGTGCCGGGGACCCCGTGGCCCTCGAAGAGGTCGGCCGAGGCCGTCCAGCCGGAGGCGGCGGAGCCGGAGGCGGAGACCCCCGTCACGCCCCAGGCCACGACCCGCGTGGAGGCGGTGCGCCTCTCGCCGCGCGCGGAGACGGCGTCCACGTAGAGGGTGTAGCGGCCGGGCGTCCCGAGGGCGCCGGCGCGGGAGGCCTCCGCGGTGTCGGAGCCCTCGTCGAGCTCCGTGGAGCCCCAGTCCCCCTCGGCCCAGGAGCCGTCGCGCTGCCAGACGTAGTTGTATGTGTTTGATAGCCTCCTAATTGCACAAAAAAGCAGAGCGGCTTTTCACTCGTGAGCATGAAAAAGTTTCACAGATAAGCAAGAGGGACACGTCC
>FPKD01000009.1 GCA_900119625.1 Olsenella sp. kh2p3 | reverse complement strand
AAGTCGCAGGCCCTGCCGCATACGGGGCAGCGGCGCTGCTCGCGCTTGTAGGGCCGGACGCTCACGACGATGCGCTCGGCCTCGATGCGCGCGCCCAGGACGACCGTGCGGGCCAGACCGAGGGCGAGAAGTAGTAGACTCTTCATGCGTCACACCTCTTCGGTTGTCTGAATTTGGCTTAGCAATCATAGGCGGATGACGCGGAAACGGCCCCTCCCGGGGCCGTTTCAGTTCCAGATCGTTGTTTTCGCCCGCTGAGCTGGGCCTATGCCGGAATCTCTCCCACAGAAACCACCGAAGAGCCCAAAATTTGCGGTTGACGGCCCATTTTGGGCGAATCGCCGAGTACGAAAGCTCTAACTTTTTGCGGAGCCGCAGGTAGCGAAATGGTACCTGCCAGGTGATACTAAGCGGAACCCCCGAAAAAGGCCGTCAACCGCAAATTTTGTGCAGCGCCCTTACACAGTGGCCACCAGACACACGGGAACTAGTTAGAAATCACGAACGTGGTCACGTAGTCGGTGGCTTCGGGTGCCGCTATCCCCGGGTCGGACTTCACAAACGTCCCCTCAAATCCGGCATCCTGGACGGCAATCTGGAAGTGGCACGCCGCAATGCCCATGTCGACCTTCTGGATGTCGCCGGTAGACTCCCGCGCGTACCCCTTGGTCTTGTGCTCGTAGAAGTGGACCTTCTCGCCGTCAAGAACAAGGCGCCACGGCTGCTTGTTGGTTGCCGAGGGAGACCAGCGCACCGTCTGAAGCGGCTCAAGGAGGCCACCCGCCTCACCCTCGCCAAGGGGATGGTCGAAGTCTCCCCTGAAGAAGAGTGACTCGAACGGGGCCCGCTCGTCCGACCGCATGTTCTTGCGCATGAGGGTCTCGCACACGGACCTCTTGTCCGCAGCGTAGCCGAGAGGGGTCACGGCAGGCATGACCTCGTCGGCCCCCACGCCCAGCGCCCGCTCGAAGGCCTTCCTGTCGATCGTCGCGGCAAGCCACACCGTCCCCAGCCCCAGCGACGTGGCGAGAAGGACGAACCTCTCGAAGGAATAGCCAAAGCCCAGCTCCGCGTCCTCCTGCCTGTGGTACTTGGCAGCAACGTACGTGTTGGCCCCCACGATCACGGGGCTGGACACGCCGTCGCGCTTGCGGTCGAGAAACTTGAACGTTATGGGTACGCCAAAGGGATTGGTGTCGTGCTTGGTGAAGTCCTCGAGCTTCGCCATTAGCTCGTCCGGGATTGGTCTGTCGTTGAAGGTCCGCACGCTCTTGCGCGCTTTGATGGTGCTGGAGTCCATGTGCTGTGTCCCCTGTTCTTCTCGCCACTGCATGCCGCGTCTTGCCGGAGTGCCTTAGTCCTGCGAAATGTGCAGGAGGGTCTTGCCCTGGGAGTGGCCCGACCTCACGCGCTCGAGCGCGTCATTGACCTGGTCGAGCCCGTAGGTACCGTCGATGGAAACCTGCAGCGGGCGCTCCGCCGGGAAGAGATCCCCCACGCGCTCGAGCTGCGCGCCGTCCTCGTGAACAAAGATGAAGTCGTAAGTCTGGTCCCTCTGCGCCGCCATCCTGTCGAACTTGCGGCCGGCAATGCCAAAGAGCGCGCGCTTAACAGGCGAGAGGCCCGCCCGCCTAGCAAAGCGACCATTGGGCAGTCCGCGCAGCGACACGAGGTGTCCGCCGCGCTTGAGCACGCTGAACTCGTCCGGCAGCTCGCGCTCGCCCAGAGTGTCGAGCACGCAGTCAACGTCGTGGAGCACGTCCACGTAGTGCTGCGCCCTGTAGTCGATGAAAGTGCTGGCACCAAGCTCGCGGACGCGCTCCTCGTTGCGGGCGCTGCCATTGGTCGCCACCACAAGCCCCATGCGCGCGGCAATAGGGATGGCCATGGCGCCAAGGCTACCCGTCCCTCCCGAGATGAAGAGCGTCTGGCCCGCCTTCGCCTCCATAAGCTCGAGCGCCTGCATGGCGGTGAGCGCCGTGAGGGGCACGCACGCAGCCTCCTCCATCGAGAGGTAGTCGGGCACAACGGCGAGGGCGGACTCATCTACTGCAGCGTACTCGGCAAACGCGCCGATCTTCGCGAGCGGCATGCGTCCGTACACACGGTCGCCGGCCTTGAACTTTGCCGCCGCAGAACCCGCCTTCACGACGGTGCCCGAGAACTCGTTGCCCATCACGAGCGGCGTGCGATACGGCACGATGAGACGCACCTCACCACGGATGATCATGTTGTCCAGCGGGTTCACCGCCGCCGTGTGGATGCGCACGAGAACCTCGTGCGCCGCGGGCTCGGGGACGGGGACATCGCGCACCGCAAGGGTTGCGCCGTTCTTGTCGTAGCCGTCCAGAATCGCTGCCTTCATTGCTTAACGCCTTCCTGCCGGTGGGAGCTTCTCTCGTCCTTCTCAATCCGTTCGCGCATGCGCGCCATACAGTCCGCAAGCGTCGCGCCCGCAAGCTCGTCCTCCACGACCTGCTCCGCATGGCGGAACATCCCGCTGAGCACGGGCCGGATGTTCTTGCCCACAATGCACGAGTCGCTGGGGTTCTGGTGGATGTCGAACACGTGAACGTCATCCGTCTCCTCAACCGCGCGGTACACGTCGAGAAGGGAGATGTCAGAAGGTGCCTTGAGCAGGGAAAACCCGCTTACGCCACGTCGACCCTCGATGATTCCGGCACGGCTGAGACGTGCAGCGACCTTACGGATGTAGCTGGCGTTTGTCCCCACGCTCGTCGCGATCTGCTCCGAGTTCATGGGCTGCTCCGCCTCGGAGACAAGAATCAACATGTGAATGGCCGTCGAGAACTTGGTGTCCATGCACTCCCCTACTTCCTGCTTCTGTCGAGTTGTAATTGTATCACGTACTGATACATCTACCACGACAACAAAAGGTTGCCTCCCCAGTCGCATAAACTCACCACTTGCGTCGCGACGAGAAGCGCAGGAGCATCTCTACGTCAAGCTCACTTGCTACACTCTCGCACCAGCCTCTGCCCGATCGCGTAGGCGTTCTCCAGGTCCTTGGGGAAGTTCTTCTCGCGCGAGAGCTGCTTCTTCTCGGCGTCAAAGCCCGCCATGGAGTACTTGGAGTAATCCGCCACCTGCAACGTGTCAAAGCACGGGTACAGGCAGACCTCGCCGTTGAGCATCTGGAGCTCCCGCGCGTACCCCTCGAACGCGTCCTTGTAGAGCCTGTCGTAGAACTCCTTCGACGCGTTCATGCTGACAAAGAATCCCACGTTCACCTTCCCGGTGAAGTAGTTGCTGTAGTCGTCGTAGGACAGCGCGCAGAAATGCAGCCGCTCCATAACCTCGAAGTACCGGCTCGTCGGCCTGCCCAGGTAGATTGCCGTGCCAACGAGAAGGACATCCGACCGGAATACCTTGTCGATTATCGGGGACAGATCGTCCTTCCAGTAGCAGTGGCACCTCTCGGCACCCTTCCTCTTGCAGAGCATGCAGCTCCTGCACCCGGTGAAGTTGAGGTCGTAGAGGTCAATGTACTCGACCTCGGAGCCGGCGTCCCTGGCGCCCTCGGCCGCCGACTTCAAGAGCTTTGCCGTGTTCCAAGCTTTGCGAGGGCTTGCGTTGAGCACCAGGGTCTTTGTCATAGGTCTCCCTCCCCCGTGGATCTCGTTCGCACATGCTCATTCTACGTGTGGCGTGGAGCGCCTCAAGGCTGGACTCACGCAGCTTGGTGCGCTATCGAGGCCTCAGGCCCGCTAGGGCCAGTCGTTGCACTTGCCCTGAGGATTCGCCTTACATTTACTTACGCGGCAGCGAAGCTTGCGCTGATGGAGCCGCTTCCCACCACGGCCGCCAAATCCGAAGCATCCGCTATCTTGCCGATGCGCGTATAGGCATAGGAGGTGGTGTGGGATTCGTAGAAGACCACCAGGCAGTTGTTCCCATAGAGCATCACATCCCCCGCCTCGATGGTACCGGGGTTGGACGCGTTGGTCGGGAGCGAGCTGTCCAGATAGACGTACTTCTCGTTCCCGTTGAGCTCGCTCATCTCCGTCTGCAGCGGGAGCATCGCCGCGAAGGCTGCTGCTGTCTCATTATCATCCAGGTCGATGGCGAACTGGTGTCCCTCAACCGAGAGCGTGACCGTTGAAATGGACGGGTTCATAGAGGACTCCTCCCCTTGGTTGGTAGAAGATGCCGTTGCATCCTGGTTCGCTGGATCGATCTCTTGAGGTGCGCTCGCATTCGCACTGGATGCATTCACGCCATTCTTATCGCTGGATTGCTCCTGAGCGCATCCTCCAAGGAAGGAGATGCAGAGCACGGACGCTAAGGCAGCTGTCAACAGGATTCTCTTCACGGGGGTCCCTTCCTCCTCACAAGCTCCGGCCGAACTGGCGAACCTCTTCCAGGCTCTGGGGAGAGGACGCAGCTGCGCCGGGATATTCGAAGATGCCACAGTCCTCCGCGCCGTACCAGCCTTGCAGGAACCCATGGTAGATGCGCTCAGCCGCGGCATACACGCCCGAAGATCCGGAATCCAAGATCATGGCCATCTTCTTGCATGCCTTCGGGATCTCAAGGGCATAGGTCCGATGGATGGCGCAGTGCAGCTGCCCCGTGAACGAGCCGTAGTAGATCGGGCTTGCCAGCACGATCATGTCAGCGCTGGCGTAATGGGGGTAGATCTGCTGCATGTCATCCTTTTGGATGCATTCGCCGTTCCCTTGGGTGTGGCACCACTCGCACCCGATGCACCCATGGATGTCCATGGAGGCAACATCGAACACGGTCACTTCATGGCCCGCTTCGCGCGCTCCCTCGGCGAACGCCTGGGCCAACGCGGTCGTATGCCCATTCTTGCGGGCGCTTCCCTGCAGGACGAGTATCTTCATGCTATGCCTTCCTGATCGTGATGTCATAGGATCCCTTCAGCCCGCGCAAGGTCTCGATGGCATCATCGTCCAAGCGGCCCAGGTTCAGCTGGTCCCCATAGGACCCTGAAGCGTCTTCGCCATCGAAGAAGACGGCGAACCAACCGCCGCCGGGGTTGTAGTTGATGTCACCGTTCGACCATCCATACCCGACTTGTGCCGCGTCATAGGGAAAGCTCTGCTCCATCTGGCCACAGAAATCCATTCCCGATGACCCCACATGAATGGAGATGGGGAGCGCTTCGAAGAACGCTTTCGCGGTTTCCGTATCGTTCAGGGTTCCCGAGACGATGGTTCCGTCAAAGTCCATCTCAATGTGCATTTCTGACCTCCTGCATCTTTACGATAGATTGTGGCCAAGCTCATAGGCATCCTGTAAGAAAGATATGGCTAAGGCAACTTCACGTACTGCGACGGCATCGGGCGGGCACGCGCATCTATTTCGTCGGGTCGGTCGTGCCCGCAAGGGGTCTCTCCCCCGGACGCGCGAGGGGGCCAACGAGCTCGTGGGGGCGGTATGGATCCTCGAGGAAGCCCACCTCCTCATCAGAAAGACTCAAGTCCAGCGCCCTCACGGCATCGTCCACGCGGTCGGGCCTGGAGCAGCCCACGATGGGCGCGGTAACCCCACGGGCCCAATGCCACGCGAGCGCGATGTCGGCCATGGGCACGCCCCGCCTTTGCGCTAGCTCGGCAACGCGCGCGACCACTGGCATATCCAGCTCCTGGTCGTGGTCGTACTTCTCGTGCATGGTGGAGTCGGTCCTGGAGCGTCTGCTTTCGGAGTCCCACGTCGGACGCGTGAGGTGGCCGCTCGCGAGCGGGCTGTACGGGGTGAGCGACACGCCGTACTGCCGGCACACGGGAATCATCTCGCGCTCGTCCTCGCGGTACAGCAGGTTGTAGTGGCACTGCATGGTGCTGAACGGGGCCCAACCGTTTTCTTGCGCCGTGACCTGCATGTTGTGGAACTGGTAGCCGTACATCGCGCTCGCGCCCAGTGCCCGCACCTTGCCTGCGCGCACGAGACTGTCCAGCGCCTCCATGGTCTCCTCGATGGGTGTGTCGTAGTCGAAGCGGTGGATGATGTAGAGGTCCAGGTAGTCGGTGCCAAGGCGCCGTAGGGTGCCATCGATTTCATGCTCTATCGCGGCCTTGGTAAGGTGCCCGAGGCTCCCCTCGTTGAAGAACACCTTGCTCGCCAGCACAACGTCCTCGCGCCTCATCCCGAGGTTCTTCAGAGAAGTACCTATGAACTCCTCGCTCGTACCGTGCGCGTAGCAATTCGCCGTGTCGATGAAGTTTACGCCGAGCTCGAGGGCACGTTTGAGGACGGCTTGCGTTGCCGGCTGGTCGATGACCCACTGGTGAAAGTCGGGAAACACCTTGCCAAAACTCATGCCGCCGATGCACACGCGCGATACCTTGATGTCGGTCTTGCCAAGAGTTGCGTACTCCACGATTGCCTCCTTTCGGCAGAAAGCCAGCTATATCCCAAGCCTCGTGTAGCGCTCTGTGGGCTCAATCCGGTAGAGCTCGGCGTGACCTGCCTTTGCAAGGGCCTCCGCCGCCATCTCCGTCGTGCCGGTAGCGCTGAAGAACGTGACGATCGTTCTTGTCATAGTGAATACTCCCTCATTTGGATTGGCGCCGTCCGGATGTCGCGGAATCCGAGCCCACCGTTCACGCCAGGCACGAGACTACTCCCTGTCAAGACGCAGGCATCCCCCGACGCGCTCGCCAAGACTCCAGTACGAGTAGGTGGGGAACTCGAAGAGGACCGGCGCCACCCTGCCGTAGTCTATCTTTCCCTTCTCGTCCAGGCATGCCTCGTCCACGTACGTGCCGTCGATCGCGAGCACAAAGGTCTCGAAGCCGTCCGTCTCGTACACATCCTCGACGGAGCAGGCAAGCGAGAGGGGCGACTCGTCGATGAGCGGCGCGCCGTCCTCGGCCGCGCTCCACGCAAAGGCGCAGGACTTGTCCTCCTTGGTGCCGCTCACGCTGCCCACGTGGTCTGCCGCGCGAAGGAGCTTCTCATCGATCAGGTTAACCGAGCAGGTGCCGTTCTTGCGGATCCACTGGTTGGTGTAGTGCTGCTTGGCGCAGCTGATGGTCACCCTGTCGTGCCCTATGATGCCGATGTGCGCGACGAGAAGCCAGTTGGGACCCTTGTCCGTCATGGCGCCCACGGCCGTCACGGGCGTGGGGTACAGCGCGAGCTTCGATCCAAGGTTCTTCTTTGCCATTGTCTCTCCTAGTCCATCTTCTTTCCCCAGGCCCAGGCACCCAGCACGATCTTGGGATCCTTCTCGTCGTTCATTCCTGTCTCCCATCGTCCGAGTTGTGTCTTCCTCAAGTCGCTGGGACGATTCTCAGACTTAGACTATGGTTTAAGTCAATATACTTTCTCTAAATTATGAAAGCGGCTTCACATCCTGTGACGGGGTGCGGGGCGCCACCAGGAGGGGAAGCGTTTTGGAGAAGGTCTACACCATTGGAGAGGCGGCGGCCGTGCTGGGGATGCCGGCGTCGACCATCCGCTACTACGACAAGAACGGCCTGTTCCCGGACATGGCGCGAAGCCAGGGCGGCATCCGCGTGTTCACCGAGGACGACCTGGAGTGGGCGCGATTCATAGAGCGGCTCAAGGTGTCTGGCATGCCCATCCGCGAGATCAAGCGCTACATAGACCTCTATCGCAAGGGAGACTCCACCATCGAGGAGCGCCGGCGCATCGTGAACGAGCGGCGTGAGGCCATCCTGAGGCAGATGGAGGACCTCAGGCTCTCGCTCGACTTCATTACCTACAAGTGCTGGTATTACGACGTGGCGGCAAAGTCGGGCACCTGCGACACACCCAAGAACATGCCCGCCGAGGAGCTTCCGGAAGACATCCGCCGCATCAAGGCGGAGTGCCGAATCAACAGGTACTAGGTTGCCGGAAAGCGCCGCGCGCGGAGGGCTCGATGGCGGTCCTTGCGTACATGCTTTTGATGTCATGCACGAGCCGTTGCCACCGCAAACCAGACGAATCCTTGGTCACGCGTCACCGCAGGGCCCTGCAAACTGGATTGATTCATCGATTACGTATACTATATTATACGTAATTGCACTTTACGTATTATATTTATGACAGGTAGTAATATGAAGCGACCTATGTCAGCCAAAACGAAACTAGCGGCCAAGAGCATCGGCGAGAACATAGCCACATGGCGCAGGCTATACGGCCTGACCTCGCAGGAGCTTGCCGACAAGGCCAATGTCTCACGTGCGACCATCTCGCGCCTGGAGAACGGCGACCCCTCCGTTAGCCTCGAGACGTTCCTTAACGCATGTCGGGCGCTGCAGACCCTCAACGCCGTAGTTGAGGCAACGGACCCCTATCAGACGGACTTGGGGCGCGCAAGGGCCGACCAAGCGCTTCCACAACGTGTGAGGAGCAGGCATCGGTAACGGACAGGGGCAGGCTCCTTCTCGCCAAGTTCTCGCACCCAGGCGACGAGTGGGACGTTATGGCATGGGAGAAGACCAGCCTCGACGTCGCCAGGGCGGTCGGACTCGCGGTCCCTGTGGCAAGACTGCTCAGGATAGGATCTGATTCGGTCCTTCTGCTAGAGAGGTTCGACCGCGAGGGCTCGCTTATGAATGGACCGAGGATTCCGTACTTGAGCGCCATGAGCCTAGTCGGTGCACGTGACGGATTGCAATGCGACTACGCTGACGTTGCAGACGCGCTAGTGGATTGGTGTCGAGATCCACTCACCCAGCTCGAATCCCTGTTCACGCGCGTCGCCTTGTCCATCGCCTTGCACAACACAGACGACCACCTACGGAACTTGGGCCTCCTTCGAAAAGGAGGAAGCTGGGTTCTCTCCCCCGTATTTGACGTCAACATCAATCCCGACCCAGGGAAACAGCGCGTCACGTCGGTCTTTGGCGAGACGGGCAGGTCCGAGATCGACGGACTGCGGGAGCTGGCAGAAGCATGTGGCCTCACAGCCGAGAAGAGCGCGACTGCGGTCGCGAGGGTGGTAGGCGCGGCACGTTTGTGGAGAAGCCTTGCAAGGCGAAACGGTTGCAAGGAAGCGGAGGGCGAACTGATGGGCCGCGTCGTGGATGAGCGCGTCCAAGCGTTAAACGAGGCGTTCAGCTAAGTTGCGCGAATGGGAACCCCGCAAGCGGGGAATCCCTGCGGTCCACCCTGGGACATACCAGCGTCTCTGCATTCGCCCTGGTCGGCATCGTGATCGCAAATCTACGAGACCAGCGCCTCTAATGTGGCAGGCGCCTGATCAAGGCACCTGCTCGTGATGCTGGTGCTCGAAAGACGTCTCAGGGCATAGCTCTGAGAGTTCTTCTGCCAAGCCTTCCCGACTCCGTGGACAAGCTGTGCATATCGCATGTCGCCGCGGCAGGCAGCATTCAGGATACCTAAGATACATTGTGCACAATGTATTTACCGAGGAGAGGAAGACGCATGGCCGAGAAGGAGACGGGGCCGATTGGCTCTTCGAGCAGCGAGACCGCCAACAGGAAGATCCTTGAGCTGGTGGATGAAGCGAAGGTGAAGCGCATACCGTTCTTCGTGCGCAAGCATGCATTGAGCAAGACCTTCGAGAAGATCGAGCACGAGCACCCCGAGCTCTATGCCGTGGCAGCGCAGGAAGGTCCGCTTCCTGACGAAGCACGCTCACAGCTCAGCGACATCGTGAATGCAATCTTCGACCAGAAGCTCAAGAAGCACAGCCTGTAGAACGCGAGGCAGTCGAGTCGCATGTCGCGCGGGGGATAACGAGACTGCGCGACTGCGAGGACGCGTCAAACGTGGCCAGGGGACGGCGAGAAACCCGTCCTCTGGCGATTGCACCACCCAAGGACTTGCTCGAGGCGCAGAACGCCATCAAGGTCTACGAAGACATCGACTTGTCCAACCCGCTCTCGGTGAGTCTGGCTACGATGTCGGTATAAATGACGGTATGAATGTCGGTATAACGAACGAGGACGAGACAACGCGTGAGCGACTGCTCTCGCTCGTGCGTATAGGCGCCAACCGTAACGGCCACTGGGAGGTGCAGTAGGAACGCCTTCCACTTGGGAGCAGCGTAAGTTCTCAGCTCTCATCTTCCCTGCGAGCGCTCCGAACAGCAATGACCTCCCTTCTGAGAGCTATTGGTCCTGGGAGCCGCGCACATCCATGTAGCCATGGAGAAGCTCGATGAAGATGTCAGTGATTTCCTCAGGGCTTTCCTTCATGCCTCCCCTAGTCCAGCACGAAAGCAACCCCATCGAGGCGCCCGCAAAGTAACAGATCTGATAATTGCTATGCAGAACGCCGAGCCGTCGGATCTGGTACAGGGTCGCGTCGTACATGGCACGGGCCACCTCATGGTCCAGCCCCTGCCGTGTCAGACACCTGAGGGCGTCTCTCTCCCCATACAGCACAGTAAAGGCATGCAGGATTGCCTCGCGGCCGTTGAGTTCCCACGAATCCTGGTCGGTTACCACCTTTCGGCATAGCTCTCGGAGCCAACGCCGAACGATGTCTTCGGGCGAGGAGAAGTGCCGGTACAGCGTTGCGCGCGAGACGCCCGCTTCCTGCGCAATCTCGCGCATGGTGACGTCTGGCAGAGCCTTCTTGTCCATGATGGTGAGCAGGGCATGCATGATAGACATCTCGCTCGAATACATGAGACACATCCTCCCCACCTGTCTCAGGCCCACGTCTCCGCATGATTTGTCCCACAGCCGTGCCAGTACACTCAGCCACAGCACACTATATCGAAGGAGGAGACCGCGATGATTGACGAACTCTTGGGATACGAGGGGAAGAAGTGCGTTGTTACCGGCGCATCAAGTGGCATGGGGCTTGCGACCGCCAAGATCCTGGCAGAGCTTGGCGCAGAGGTTTACGCACTTGACATGCGCGAGTGCCCTGTCGAGGGGATCAAGGAGTACATAATGGTCAACCTGTCCGACCAGGCAGCAATTGACCGGGCATTTCTCAAGATCCCTGACCACATCGACTGCTACTTCGGAATAGCCGGGCTCAGCGGTCTGAAAACCGACTACGCCACCACGTTCAACTGCGATTACACGGCAAACTGGTACATTACCGAGCAGTACTTGAAGACACGCATGAGCGCTGGCGGAGCAATCATGTACGTATCGTCCACCGCCGGACTCAACTGGATGAAGTACCGGAAAGAGGAGGAGAAGGTTATATCCTCCTCGTCCTGGGATGCGGTCCAGGAGGCCATCGCGCACCTTGAGAAGTCTTCTCCTTCGACCTTCGCCTACGTCTTTGCAAAGAGATGCATCAGCTACTATGCAGCGCGCCTCTCAACTGAGCTTGGCAAGAAGGGTATCCGCGTGAACACGGTGCTGCCTGGAAGTACCGATACCGGCATGAAGAGCGAGTTCCAGAAAATGGCAGGCAGCGAGCAAGCACTGCTCAAGGAGGCCGGAGCCGCGGGTCGTCTGGCCACATCCCTCGAGATGGCATGGCCTATCGTGTTCGTGAACTCTGCCGGGGCCAGCTTCGTGTCTGGCCTTGAGCTGAATGTCGATTATGCGGACACGCAGATGAAGGCGCTAAAGCTCAAAAAGGATATCGAGGACATTCCGGTAACAAACCCGCTGGTGCTTGCGGCCGCAAAGAGAGCCATGAGCCGGAAAGCATAGGGCCGCCTCCACGTGGCGCATGTGCAGGGGCGCTGGGAAAGGGCCACGGGGACTGTGTTTGATAGCGTCTTGTTTGCTGTCGAAAACAGGCTTGCTTAAACACAGGAATCTCCGGGCTCCCGCAGGCAGATGCCCTCACTCGCAGAGCCTCTTGTACGCCTTCTTGACGATGCCCGCCATGAGCACCCTCCTCTTGGCGAGGAACTCGGGGTACTCGAGGCTCTCGAAGCCGAGGGGAAGCGCGTTGTCATCGCAGGTCCTGGCATACCCCTCTTCGCCAAGCCTCTCCCTGAAGGCAGCGACGTATTCGGAAGGGGCCTGGTCGCCGATTTCGATGTTCGTGTTGTAGTCGAGGTACGTGAAGTTGGCGATCTGGTTCCGGTCGCGGTCGTTGTCGTAGCCGATCTTCGTCAGGTAGCTCTTCGGGAAGATGTGGTGCTTGTCTATGGCGCCCTTCTTCCCGCTCGCCCCGATGGCAAAGTACTGGGCGAGCGGCGACGTGCTGAACAGCATGGGCGTGCCAAGGACGATGAGCGAGGCGACGTAGCCGAACCACGACGGCGAGCTGGCAGACGAACCCTCGAGGCTGCTCGGAAGGCTGTAGGTGAAGAAGTCGTCGGTGAACCTGGTCTCGATGGCAGACTCGAGATATGCCACGAAGCCCTCCGCCGTCGTGACGCCTCTCAGGTCGGCGAACTGCTTCTCGACCTCGGACTCGGTCGACCCGGTGTAGAAGCCGGTGATGGTGGACATGAAGATCCACTTGGTTATGACCTTGTTGAGCTCGAACGGCGGTACCTTGTAGTCGTACTTGCCGATGAGATAGAGGACGTAGCTGAAGACCACCGCGTTGGTGGAGGCAACGATGCTCCCCTTGAGGTATCCCGCCTTGCCGAACAGGTTGAGGAACGCATGCCAGTTGTTGAGGTTGAGCGCGAGGTCAAGCGACCTCTTGAACTTCTCGAGGTTCTCCTCGCGCGTCTTGCTCGAGGTGATGCCGGTCTTGAGATCCTTCCCCCGGAGAAGCATGTAGGCGTACTTCAGCCGGGCGCGCCTGAATCCGACTCCGACCGCAACCCGGATGAGATGCGACGGGTCGACCTCTATGATCTGGTTGTATGCGGTCCCGTTCTTGGGGACGCGTGACTCCGCGCAGAAACTGTCTATGCGCGAGTGAACCTCGTTGTCGAACACCGCGAGCAAGGTCTCGATGAAGTTCTTCTCCGTGAGTTTGGTCCCGCCCGAGTTCACGCGCACGAAGATCTCCGCCACGTCCTCCTCGTCTGCCTTCGAGCTGATCTTGAGTGTCGGCAGGGTGTATATGCCGAGGTTGAGAAGGTCGTTGAGGTTCTCCTCAACCAGATCCTCCTCCTCGTCGGTCAGATTGGGCCGGTCGTTCCTCCTCCTACCCTCGTTGGCCTGCCTTATGAAGGACTTTCGGAACTTGGACACGGAGTGGTTCCTGTCGGCTTCGAACACCGAGCTCACGGAGCTGATCCACTCCGTGTTCCTCTCGTATGCCTGCGTCCAGACCTCGAACTCCCTCGTGAGCGGGTTGAACGAAATCTTGATTGTCCTGTCCCTGTAGTTCTTGTCCCTTACCCGCGTCCCGTACAACGCCGCCAGCAGCGCCGTAAGCCTTTGCTGGCCGTCGATGACAAGGTCGTCCGGCTCCTTGTAAGTCTTCTCGTTGTCGCCAATATGCTTGGCGTTCTCGTACTCTTCCGGCGACGACCAGAGCATGATGTAGCCGACGGGGTAGCCCTTGAGCATTGAGTCGAGGAGGTCCCTGACCTTGCTGTCGGGCCAGACGAACGGCCTCTGTAGGTCGGGCAGGCCGATTTTTCCCAGCTTCACGTCGTGGAGGAGGTCCTCGACCTTGCTGGGGATGTTGTCGAACAGTTCTTTTCCCATGGCTACTCCAGCCTCCCGACCCACTGGAGCAGGTCGTCGTAGTCAGCCACCTGATGGTAGCGCACGTCGGACGTGCTCGCCTCGTCGAAGAGCCTCTCCGCACAGGCGATCTTGGCCTTCTCGACACCCGAGATCTCCATCGTGTCCATGGTGCCCTTGGTCTCGGCGACGAAGAACACGTGGCGCACGCTGCCCTTCCTGAAGGCTATCGCCCAGTCCGGCGCGTAGTTGCCTACCGGGGTGGGTATCTGGAACGCCCTTGGTAGCTTGGCGTAGACCACGACCTCGCTGGCTGCGTCCAGGTCCTCGGCAAACCTGCGCTCGCCCTGGCTGTCCGGGAACACGAAGCGCTGGACGTTCTTGCTCGCCTCGTAGGCCTTGCTCGCGTCGTCCGGCATGCGCGAGGTGAAGATGGCTGTGTCGTAGCTGCGGTCCGTCTCGTGGTACTCCACGTGCTCCACGACCATCGCGGCCTTCTCGGAGAGGATGAGCCCTCCCGCGCGCTTGATGAACTCCTCGGGGTTCACCCGGTAGAGCGAGAAGACCTGGGGCGATATGGCGGAGAGGATCCTCGCGGCGCTCGCCCGGGTGACCTGGGCCGCTGCGGCGACCTCGCCCACCAGGTCGTAGGTGACCGCAACCGGAGCAGAAGCCTCGTCCACGTCGTGGGTCTCGCTCCTCTGCGCGACGAAAGACCTCCCGCTCGTAAGGTCCTCACGCCTCCCCTCGTCGCGCTGGGAGCCAGCGGTCATGGTGTACTGTAGCCGGCTCACCGCGAGATCCCTGTCAATCCTCGCCACGGCCTTGCGCTCGAGCTCCGAGTCGTCGAAGGAGACGGTGTAGCTGTGCTTCCGGCTGATGCGGTCCCACAGTTCCTTGAACTCGGTCCGTCCGAAGTTCTCCTGAACGATTGCGTTCTCGGTGACCTTCTCCTGGGCGCGCTGCACCATGCCGTCAAGAGCATGTGGGTCGTAGACGCCGCGGAGGAGCGCCTCGATTGCCTTGGCGTGCGCCTCGTCGCCGAGGCCCTCGGGCAGCTCGTGCATGGCATTGGCCTGGAACTTCCCCTCCCCCACCATGGCTCGGAAGTCGTTGGAGGGGCGATCGGCGTCATCGAGGAAGTCGTTCTTGATGAGGTACTTGTAGATGGCCTTGGAATCCGACGCGGAGAAGCTCACCTCCTCGCCTTCGACCTCGAGCGTCTTTCCGCTGAAGAAGTCGATCTCGACCTTCTGCGGCCTCTCACGCAGCGTGCCCCTGATGTCGCTCTGCAGGTCCCGCACGAAGGTCTCGTAGCTCTCCGAGGCAATGACCGTGAGCACGTTCACGCGCTGGACCTCGTCGGGCCCGAGGAGCTGGGCGTCCTGGCGCACGCCGTCCTGGTCAACGCAGAGGCGCATTCCGCGGCCGACCTCCTGACGCTTAGAGGTCTCCGACCCCGACTCCTTGAGCGTGCAGATCTGGAAGATGTTGGGGTTGTCCCAGCCCTCGCGCAGGGCCGAGTGGCTGAAGACGAACCGCACGGGCTCGTCGAGCGAGAGCAGCCGCTCCTTGTCCTTGAGGATGAGGTCGTAGCCGCGCCGGGCGTCATCGTCGTTGATGCCGATGCCCTCCACCGCCTCGGCCTTCTTCTCGCGCTTGGACTCGACCGCGTGGCCCTTCTTGTCGATGGAGAAGTACCCATCGTGGACCTGGTGCGCTGTGTCGCGCCTCAGGTACTCCAGGTAGCTCGGGTCCGCGAGGTCGTCCGTCGTGGGGTGCGCAAGCCTGTCCGCAACGGCGGCGGCATACTCCTCCTCGAAGACCTTCCCGTAGCCGACGGTCGCCCCGTTGCCGGTCACGTCGCGGTACTTCGCGACCTCGTCGATGAAGAAGAGCGAGAGGCACTTGATGCCGCGACTGAAGAGCGCCTGCTCCTTCTCGAGGTGGCTCCGGATGGTCTCGCGTATCTGCACGCGCTGCATGTCCTCGAGGGCGGAGTCGTTGTAGACGGTGCCCTCCTCGATCTCAACGCCGTTGAGGAAGCGGACGCGGCCGGGACGGCCGTCCACGCCGGGGACGACGCCGTCGTTGCCGCCAGCAATCTGGTAACCACGGTAGGCCTCGAGCCTCGTCGAGCCAGAGACGTCGTAGATGCTGTCCCCCTCCTCGAAACGGCCCGTGGCTTTGCCTACCCTGCCTGAAGCCGACATCCTCTTGTACTCGATAACTGCCACGGGCGGCCTGTTCTTGGTAACCAGGATCTGCCGGAGGAAGAGGTAGGCATCCGTTCCGCGCATGTTCTTGAGCTTGAAGCCCTTGACCTCGATGCGCTTCACGAGACGCTGGTTGTAGGCGTCGAGTGCATCGAGGGAGTAGACGAGGTCGTGCCTCTCCCGGTGCGTGGCGGAGTAGCCCAGCACGAAGAGGGGTTTGAAGAGCGCGATGCCCTTCTGGGTGGCAGATCCCCTCTTTCCCATCTTCTGCGGCTCGTCCAGGATCACGATGGGGCGCATTGCGGCTATCACGTCGATGGGGCGTCTGCTCCCGAAGTCGTCGCGCTCGTCGAAGATGATGCGGGACGCCTTGTTGCTCGCGCCCTCCTTCATGGAGGTGTTGAAGGCCTGCATGTTGATGATCATGCAGGAGACGTCCGAGGACTGCGCGAAGGAGTCCAGCTCGTTCAGCCGGTCCGAGTCATAGATGAAGGCGTTGACACGCTTGCCATACTGCTCGAAGAAGTGCTGCTCGGTGGACTCGAGCGACTTTTTCACACCCTCGCGGATGGCGACGGAGGGCACGACCACAATGAACTTGCACCAACCGTAGCGCCGGTTGAGCTCCAGCATCGTCTTGGTGTAGACGTAGGTCTTGCCGGTGCCCGTCTCCATCTCCACGTCCAGGTGGCAGGCGATTCCCGCCATGTCGCGGCAGGTGGTCTCGGACTCGTCAAGCTGGTTGCGACGCTCCACGCGGCGAATGTTGGAGAGGAGCTCGGATTTCGTGAGCCTCACGGGCGCGTTGGCATAGCCCTCCTCCATGCCCTGCTGTAGGTCGCCGGCATTGAACAGTGCTCCCATGCCCCCGCGAACGGGAAGCGTACCCATATCTCGCAGGTAGGCTGCCGCGCCCTGGTTGGGCTGCCCCTCGAAGACGTCGCACACGGCATCCGTCGCGTCCGTCTGGTACTGCTGCACCTTGAACTTGAGCCTCATCGTCCACCACCATCTACGACCACCCAGGTGCCGGCCTTTCGCGATCCCTCGCGCCTCACCAAGCCCGCCTGCTGGAGGCGTGCGAGCATGAGTGCAACGGTGCTTCTCGACAGTCCGAGCAGCTCCGCCATCCTCGCTTGAGTGATGGAAGGGTCCTCCCTGATCAGCGCAAGTAGGGCTTCCTCCTCCGAGGTGACATCCTGCCTGCCGTCCAGCTTATTGTCCGATTTATTGTCTTTAATGTCTTTATTGTCCGATTTATTGTCTTTATTGTCCGGCGCCAGACCGCTCGAATCCGTGACGGCCCATCCATGGAGGAAGGCGGCGAACTGCTCAGCCGTCGGCCGCCACATATTCACACGTAGCATGCCGTCGATGTCCTGGAACTCTGGAGCACGCAGCCCCCTCTCCTCGAACTCGTGCATAATCCTGGGAATGCCGCTCCCCCAGCCCTCGATGAGCCCCATGTAAAGGAATGCCTGCGCCAGCGCCTCGTTGCGGGGTCGCGACTGGCCTGACAGAGCCCTGTCGAGCGAGAAGCCCCTCACGATGCCTCCCGGAGAGCTCACCTCTAGGCGGTCGTCGTAGAGGGCGACCTGCACCGACGAGCGCTCCACGTACGAGCGGTGCACCACCGCGTTGGTGATGGCCTCACGGACGGACCACTCCGGCAGCTCGAAGACGTCCCTTCGAACCACGCCGTCAAGGTCCGCTCCCATGTTCATCTTCTCCAGTACGAACTGGTAGGCGCCCTCCACCTGCGACATCACGTCGCCTGCAATGTCCCTCCGATCGAGGAACGTCGCACGGGAGCTGCCTTTGAACAGGGCGCACTGCAGGGGTGCCACAAGTTCCCGGTCACCCTCGAGGATAAGGAAGGCATTGGTGGGCAAGACCTCCCCGTCGCGCTCCTTCAGGATGCCCCAGGTGAGAAGCTGGCTCACCGTAGGCTTGCGGAGGGTTCCGCGCCGATTGGTGTCGGCGTGCGAGCGGGCGACTTCGTACATGCGCTCGCAGAGCGTCTCGATCCTCTCGTCCGTGATTGCGAAGCCTCTGCGGACCAGGCGGTCAAATCCCTCCGGGGCGCACTCCTGTGTGAGCTCGCGTACCCAGTCTAGGTCGGCATGCCGAGAGGTGGCACCGACACGCACGTACGTCCCGTTCTCGATTCCATCTGTCTTGATGAAGTACGGGCACTGCCTTCCGGCAGGCACATCAACGAGGATGAGACTCTTTCCGTCGACGGTCCGGAGGGTTATCTCGGGCAGCATCTGTGGCTCGATGGAGTCCATGATAGCGTTCGCGATAGCGTCCATTTCAGTGAACACCTCGTCCGCGGGTATGCCCACGACCTCACGTGTCTTGTCGTCCACCCCAAATATCAGCGTTCCACCGCGGGCGTTGGCAAAGGCGACCACGCTCTTGAGATAGCTCTTCGCATTCGGAGATCGCCTGACCTTGTACTCGACCGTCTGGGACTCGCCCGACAGCAGTTCATCCAGACCTGCCATTACCCCACCTCATATACAATCCGACAGAGAATATGCCCGCCACAACAGACAGCAGCAAATCAGAGAGCGAACTATATGACCCGCCGCACGGTGTCGGGGCTGTAGGTCTTGAACAGCTCCTCGAAGTTCGCCTGCGTCGCATCGTCCCTCATGGAGGCGTCGCGCATCACCGCGTAGTCGGGCTCCAGCTTTGCCATCTCCTCGATGGTCTCCGTCCCCACCTCCGTGTCGAAGCAGGCGACGAGGCGGTTGCCGTCGACGAGGAAGCACTCCCTGCCGCCGAGCTCCCTCTTCTCGATCCTCGCCGAGTACGGGATGCGAAACTTGGGCAGCACCTCGAAGAGGAGGTCCTCCGGGGTCCTATCGAGCTTCACGTTGTCCGCAAGCGAGAGCAGGTCCATCTGGTCCGTCTCGCCGGGTGTGCGGTAGGTATCCTCCATGTTGGAGGAGTCTATGCGCAGCACGCGGAAGCCGATGTCTGGGACGGGCTTGGGCTCCTCCCCGAGCTTGAGCTGGCGGTTCGACTCCTCGACCTCGGCGGCAATCCTCTTGCCTGCCCGGCGGATGCGCTCCTCGCCCACGTTGCAGAGGTTGTCCCAGCCGCCAGAGGCCTCCTCGGGAAGCTGGACGAGAACGAAGCGACGCTCGCCTCCATCCTCGGCGTTTTTGCGCATGACGGCCTCCGCGGTGGTGGCGGACCCGGAGAAGAAGTCGAGCACAAGGGAATCCGCCTCGCTTGCAATGGTCAGGATGCGATCGATGAGACGAACCGGTTTTGGGGTGTCGAAGGGTGCAGAGCCATCGAAGAGCTTTTGGAGTTCCTTCTTTGCCTCATCGGTATGGCCGACTTCTAAGAACGGCCAAAGATTAGTGGGCATCTTACCCTCAACGTCCGTAATATACCGCTTGACAATCATTCCGCCATTGCCATTGCTTGTGAAGCATAGGCGCGGCCAGCTGCCTGCTTCATAGCGCTTTCGAGCTTTTGCGAAAGTCTCGTCTGTCGGTTCTTTGAGCATAAGCGCTTTAACGCTAGGACGTACTTCGTCTTCCGCTACCCCACAAATCTCAGCACGCTTATTCTCGTCATGAATATCGCGCCACTCATACTCAGCCCACTCACTCAGTATTGAGTACATTTGTTCGGCGCCCAACGGCCGGCACCGGCCGTTGGGCGGATAAAGGAGCTCCCCGGTTATAGGATGCTGAATTGCATACACCATACCCTGATGCGTCGCAGCTCCAGGAGCAGAGGCATCGGCTGCCTTCCAAGGAATGGGGTCGCCATCAGGGCTTGAATACCTGGAGTCCATCTCTTCTGTTCTGGGCAGCCTCCCCGGAATCCATCCGCATTGTTTTGAGAACACCAGGATATGTTCAATCTCAGCCGGAATGCCCTTCGAGTCATTCCTTGGAGAATAAGTCCTCTGCCAGGCAATGTCCCCTACGAAGCATCCCGCACCGAACACCTCGTCGCAGATCTTGCGGAGGTTGGCGCTCTCGTTGTCGTCGATGCTGATGAAGATGGCTCCGTCGGCGGAGAGCATGTCCCTCGCCAGAACGAGCCTGGGGTAGATCATCGAGCACCAGTCAGAGTGGAAGCGGCCGTTGGACTCGGGGTTGGCGACGAGCCTGCCGCCGTCCTCGTCGAAGTCGGCGCTCCCCGCGTCGTACTCCTCGTGGGTCTGCCTGTAGTCGTCGTCGTAGACGAAGTCGTGTCCCGTGTTGTAGGGTGGGTCGATGTAGATGAGCTTCACCTGGTCGGCGTAGGTCTCCTTGAGGAGCTTGAGCGCGTCCAGGTTGTCGCCTTCGATGTAGAGGTTCTTCGTCGTGTCCCAGTCCACGGACTTCACGGGCTCTGGCCGCATGGTCTTCCAGATGGGCCTTCTGGCCTCGGCCTTCGCGGCTGCCTTGCCTGGCCAGGTGAACTGGTAGCGCTCGCGCTGCCCCTCGGCCACGTCGCCCAGGAGGTCGCGCAGCGCATCGAAGTCCACGACGTGCTCGAGGTTGCCGTCTGCACCCTCGACCTCGGTCACCACCTCGGGGAAGAGCTCCGCTATGCGCTCGACGTTCTCCTCGGTGCCGTCCGGAGTGCCGGGCTTGATCCTCTCAACCATCTATCTGCCTCCCTCGAGCTGCCTGATTTCTTCCTGCAGCGCCTTTACCTCGTCAAAGAGCCGGTTCCTGCGCGCGAACTGCTTCTCTTTCCTGTGCCTTGCCTCTACCTTGGCAAGCTGCTCCTTGAGACGCTCGATCTTCTCGTCCGTAGCATGGCGCTCCTCCACGGTCTCGCCCGCACGTCCCTCATCGCCGTAGGCCACCTGCGATGCCATGCGGTCCCAGGTCTGGTCCATGCCGATGGGGTCGAGCCCGAGTGCGAGCTTGCCGGCGTCCTGCCACTGTCCCACGACGAGGTTCCCGAGCAGCACCGCGAGGCATGCCTTTCCGTCCCAGGTGCATGCGAACAGCAGCCTGTGCGGGTTCAAGCGAGCGATTGCCGCAAGGGCAGCCTTCGGCACCGTCGCCCCCTTGAGCGCCACCTCGAGGACGAGCACCTCCTGGACGACATCCCCCGCGGGGATGCCGGTCGTCGAGGGCTTAATCGAGTTCCTCACGGTGAGGGACTCGATGTCGTCCACGAACGATCGCCTGGTCGCGGGGTCGAGCTGGAGGTGCTCGTAGAACGCCCTCTTCGGCAGGACCCTGTCGACCTCCGTCGTGCTCGGCAGTCCTAGCATCTTGGCCTCACCACCAGGAAGCACACGAGCTCGAAGTCGTCGAGGCCCGCCACGTCGTTCTCCAGGAAGCCGGTCGTGCCGCCGCCGAAGAAGCTGTCCACGTCCGACTCCTCCTTGGCGCCCATGATGGAGCTCACGGCGGCATTGAGGAGTCCCATTGCCCAGCGCATGTCACGGCCGTTCTTGGTCTCTCTGTTGAAGGGCCTGTAAAGCCGCGGGTCCGGCTTGCCTCTCCCCTTGCAGAGTAGCCTCATCTCGTCGAGGACTGCCTTGGGCTCCAGGTGTGAGTGGACCACCTCCCCGTCCGAGGCGACCTGCACCACGTAGAACGGGTGGATGCGGTTCCTGCCGTCGGGGTTCATCGCCTCGTTCACGTTGCGAAGGACGAAGACGATGCCGGGCGTGTCGCCCTCGCACACCGCCTCGATCCCGGAGGGGACCCGGTCTATCTCGGGGTTCTCCTTGTAGTAGGAGAGCAGGTCCATGCGGAACTCGTTGAGCCCCAGGTCCGTGATCGAGACCCCGCCGGAGACGTCCTCGAGGTCGACGACCTCGTGGCGCATCTGCTCGAGCTGCTGCCTGCGGTACTCGAGGTCGCCCCTCTCGCCCGGGTTCACGTAGTCGTCGTCCCCCGTGGACGCGAGCACGGTGGCCCTCATCCGCGCCTCGACCCGCTCCTTGAGGTTGATGTACTCGTCCAGCTCGACGTTGGGCCAGTAGTTGACGAGCTGGATGCAGGCGTTTCTGGAGCCGATGCGGTCGATCCGCCCGAAGCGCTGCACGATGCGCACGGGGTTCCAGTGTATGTCGTAGTTCACGAGGTAGTCGCAGTCCTGCAGGTTCTGGCCCTCGGAGATGCAGTCCGTGGCTATGAGGACGTCTATGTCGTGGCCCTCGAGCGCAGGCGAAAGCACGGCGCGCTCCTTGGAGGCGGGACTGAAGCACTCGAGCACCTCGGCCATCCGCGCGGGGACGCCGGGGCAGTTGGTCCTGCAGCCCTGGCCCGTGACGACAGCGGTATTCAGGCCGAGTTCATTCTTCGCGAACTCGGATACGTGCTCGTAGAGATAGCGTGCCGTGTCGGAGAATGCGGTGAAGACGATGACCTTCCTGTTGCCGGGGTTGATGGGATGCTCGGCCTTCTCTCTTATGTCCTCGCAGAGCTGCAGGAGCTTCGCGTCGTGCTTTGGGTCGATGTCGTCAATCATGGAGAGCAGAAGGCGCACCGTGTCCGCGTCGCGCTCTATCTCGCCCTCCCAGCGCATCCAGTCCATGTCCTCGAGGAGGATCCCGGTGCCGCCACCGGCCTCCACCGCCTCCGCGTCGTCGGGGTCGAGGTCGAGCACGGCGACCGCCCCGGCGTCCGAGACCGAGGCGTTCCCCTCTCTGCGCTGCTTGTAGTGCTCGATGGTCCTGAGCGTCTGCTCCATGTAGGAGAGCACGCGCTCGAGCGTGAGCCGGAAGGAGCTCACGGAGCTCTCGAGCCGCTTGAGGAGGTTCGTCGTCATGAGGCGCCTGATGCCCGCCTCGCGGCCTGCGGCGGAGAGGTTGCCGCTCTCGGGGTCCTCGTACTTCCCCACCTTGCTCGGCTGCAGGAAGGCGCTTGGCATGTAGACCGAGAGCGTGAGGGAGTCCAGCTCCGCGTAGATCTCGCGGTAGTTGATGGCGCCAGGCAGGGTTGAGAGGCTGGGGTCGCGCGAGATTGGCGGGAGGCGCTTCGGGAACGGCCCGAGCGCCGCCGTGTCGTAGTACTGCTGTATGTGCCGCCTGCTTCGGGCGATCGTAACCTGGTCCAGCACCTCGAAGAAGTCGAAGTCGAGCATGTCCTGGAGCCTGGCGGTGGTCCTCTGGCCGACGGGCAGCTTGGACCACGCGGTGTAGGCGCTCTGCGCGTTCCTGAAGACCGTCTCCACATCGCACGAGAGCCCGAGGCGTGCCGACCACGCCTCTGGGTCTCCCTGGTAGGCGAGCGCAAGCTGGTTCCTGAGGTCGCGGAAGCGGTTGTTAACCGGGGTGGCGGATAGCATGAGCACCTTGGTCCTCACGCCCTGCTTGACCACCTTCTCCATGAGAGTCTGATATCGGTTGAGCCTGTCGTCGGTGGCCGAGTCACCGCCGTTCCTGAAGTTGTGGCTCTCGTCTATCACGACGAGGTCGTAGTTGCCCCAGTTGACGCGGGAGAGGTCGACCCCCATGGTCTCGGACATGCCGCGCTCGCGCGAAAGGTCCGTGTGGTAGAGCACGTCGTAGCGGAGCCTGTCCGAGGCGATGGGGTTGTTCACGACGTTGCGGTTGTATGTTGTCCAGTTGTCCCGGAGCTTCTTGGGGCACAGGACGAGCACGTTCCTGTTGCGGGACTCGTAGTACTTTATGACCGCTAGCGCCGTGAACGTCTTGCCCAGGCCGACGGAGTCCGCGAGGATGCAGCCGTCGAAGGTCTCGAGCTTGTTGATGATCGCGATGGCGGCATCCCTCTGGAAGTCGTACAGCTTGCCCCAGATGGCGCTCTCGCGGAAGCCGGTGCCCTCCTTGGGGAGCACGTCCTCGGACACGTCGTCGAGGAACTCGCTGAAGATGCGATAGAGGGCCATGTAGTAGACGAGCTCGGGAGGGTTCTCCTTGTACATGGCCGTGATGGAGTCCACCACCGCGTCCGTAACGTCGTCGAGCTGTCCTGAGTCCCAGGCCTCGTCGAAGATGTCGAGGAGGGCCCTCGACGTGGACGCGTCCGGCCGCATGACAAGCGCCTGCCTGCCCGAGGAGTTGTCCACGCCCAGCTCCGCCGTGGTCAGCCCGGCGAACGGCGTGTAGGCGGCGGTCCCCTCCGGGCCGTCCACCACGAGGAAGGTGTTGTCCATTCCCCTGTCCACGCCGAAGGAGCGGAACTTGGCCTTCCGGCGGATCCAGCGGGCGCACTCGGAGGCGACCGACTTCTGCGTCAGCTCGTTGCGGAGGCGGATCTCCAGCTGGGTCCCGCAGAGCCCCTTCTCCCGGACGAGTCGGGGGATGTAGAACTCCCGCTCCTGCTTGGGGGGCCGGCTCCTGGTGAACGCCTGCGACGTGAAGATGAAGCGGAACTCGTCGAGGCCGTCGAGTTGCTCCTTGAGCTCCTGGTAGGCGTACATCGAGAAGACCTCGGCTGCGACCGACACGCGGTCTCCGGACCTGATGGTCGAGACCAGGTCGTCCTTCACGATGTTCGCCTTGTTGTCGAAGAAGGGGGGATGCGTCATTCTTTGCTTCCCTCCGAGAGCCTCTCTATGAGGCACACCTTCACGTACGTTGTAAGGCTCATGCCCTTCAGCTCCGCCGCCTCCTTCGCCGCGTCGCGCAGGTTCCGCGGGATCCGCATGGTGACTGGGACGTTCTCCGACCCCACGAGGAACGCCTGGATCTCGGTGGGGGTGGCGCCGGAGTCGACGAGCTCTGAGTACTTCATAGGGCTCCCCTCGAATGCCACGTGCATTACAAGTGCAGTCCATTCTAGCAGAGGGCTTGCAGGCTTCTAGCCCATCCCGTACACCTACGGTGGCCAGGATGGTCGGGGCGAAGGGCTCGGACAAGGTGGCCAGGGATGCAGCCCGATGGCGAAGACTTGAGTCTGCGCCGCGGATGCGCCTACGCGGCCGTGACGTCCGACCCTCCCTTCTCCATACGGGGGATGTCCCGCGTGCTCATCATTGTGAACTCTGTAGAACAAGGCCAACCCTTAAGTCGAGTCTTCTCGTCAATCCCAAAGGGATGCCCATTGGACCTAGCAGATTCTTCAGAGTATCCGAACAAATCCTTGTTTCCGAAATTTGTGGTTGAAGCTCCGGCGACTCCGTGTTAGAGTTCTTACTTGCGCGGACGGTGGTTCGCACAAACGGGTGGTGGCGCAGCTTGGTAGCGCACTTGACTGGGGGTCAAGGGGTCGCTGGTTCGAATCCAGTCCACCCGACCAGAACTTCCGAGGTCAGGGCATATGCCCTGACCTTTTTGCACCAAGCTTGCACCAAGGAATCCCGATTTTGCACCAAGCGTGCACCAAACTTCGGCCTCATCTTGCACCAGAACGCGAATCGGCAAGCGGTAGCTGGTTTAGTGGGGTTGCATAAATAAACGATTCGAGACAGCTTGCTCATAAGACATGTACAAGTGCCTCTGTCCCTTAATCGGATTCGAATAAAACTCACTCCTCAAGATGATTTCTTAGCTCTTGTTGAAGTGCTCCTCTAGGTTCATCTCCGGATACCACGCGTGGAGCGTGTCCGCATCTCCCGCCAACGCTCGAGCCGCCATACCCGTAGGGTCGAGAACGATCTCCCAGCATTCGGCATCACACGGATACAGATACGAGGTGAACTCTTCGTCATCGATGACGCCCTCATAGACTGGCCTCTCCTTCGAGCAAGGCCAGTAGTAGCAGCGTCCCCTTGTGAGCCCGAATACTCTCGGCTTGTCGTCGTACTCGTGCCCGACATAGCGTACGACCGACCAGTCTTCCTTCACGTTCATGCGCTTGATGGACTCGATGAGCTGTCTGATCGAGTCTGCGAGTTCCGGGGCTGTTTCCTCGTACTTGTCAACAAAACCCTGCAGGTGGGCGAAGTACTCGCCATAAATGTGGTAGCCGTAGGGGTAAATGAGAGCAACCCTGGCCCCGCGCCCATCTCGATCGAGGCCCTCCGCTTCGAAGAGGGCTTCGTCGACATCACTGATCTCTGGAGGGTACGAAAAGACCTCGTATCCCTCCTCTCTGTTCCACGGGAGAACATCAAGCGGCACGTGTTCTGTTGGAATGTACGGCCCCGTCATCATCTCGAAGACGCCAGTCATCTTATCTTCCCCTCGTCAACGCAACCTCAGTACCCGTAGGTAAGCTAGGGAAGACTTATCACGAGGGTCGGACAAATATGGGACAAGGGCGTTCTCCTGGAAGTCTCGCAACCAGCTTCCGCCAGATACCGCTATTGCTTCTATAAGCAAAGCAGCAGGTAGATGACCTGCCCTAAGCCCTTATATGGACTTGAGATGGTGTGGTCGAACATACCGCCATCATTACCTCGCAATGGCCGTATATGGCCTTAGAACAAGTCGTTTACCTGCGGAAACGCCATGTCATTCATCGGTTGTCATATATGACCTCAACGACGTCCGGATCGTGTGGTCGCCAGATGACATCAACTGCTTGAAGTACGCCAAGCAGTCATGCGCTTCTTGGTCTCATGTGGGCAAGCATTCTTATAAAAGGTTCTTGTTACTGTTCTTCTAAGGATGACATCCCTGTCATGGGCTGCATGACAAATCCGTCCGTTTGGCTGACGGCATTGTCTACGTGATCGTTGTCTATTGATGGCGAGTTTGTCCTTGCGCTGACGCTCCTCTGGCATGGTGTCATGGGAGTGTCGTTCTGTCAGGCCAACGTATGACGGGAATATCATGCGATGCGGGCCATACGATCCGTCCGCAGGGGGTCGAGGAAGGCCCAAAGCATGACAATCCCGTCATTCGATAGGGTACTCTGGGCTGCGGAAAGCTCCATATGACAAATGCGTCATGCGTTGCCGTTGTCCTTGTGTCTCTTCTCCCACTCGACGCGCTCCTTGCGCGTGAGCATATTCGAGCCGTCCTCGGGCCCCAGACGGGGCACGCAGAGGGCGTATAAGGCCGTTCGGCCTTTACCTGCGGGCTTTATAACCTCTAGGATGGGGAATTCGTTGCCTCCAGCGCTCACGAAGCAGCGCTTTGAGAGGCTTGAGAGCCTGTGGCGTACGGTGTCCTCGTCAAGCCCCGTGTACTTGCAGATCGTCTGCACACTCATGGAGAGAACGTTGCTGCCCTCCCTCTGCCAGCGCAGGAGCGCGACAAGCACCGCCCACTCCTGCCCCGAGGCTCCCGACTGGACCATGGCGTGCACGATTGGTCCCCAGACGCGAGAATAAGAGGGCGATTCCTCGGACATGCTAGTCGAGCCCTGCGTACTCGCGGAGAGCACGACGGTTGATGCGCCACTGGTACCCCACGCGCACGGCCTTGACCCTTCCCTCGAGGCAGAGTCTGTTCACCGTCCGCGTGGACACGTTGAGCATCCTCGCGGCTTCTCTTATCGATATGAGCTCGGGCTCTCGCGCGTTCCTCGTTGTCATTTGTTGCACCATCTTGCCTCCCTGAGTGCGGTTCCACTTGGATGGCAAAGATGGTCGCAGTTGGCAGTCTTTCAAGCTCCCGACGGCGAACGATAAGTGTCTCTAAGTGGCCCTAAGTTGCTGAGTCATGGAATCTCCATCAGTCGAGGTCCGAGAGAGGCTCGGGTGCAGCAGCATGGTTGGCTCTTCCCGCTACAGAGTCCAGGCGGTCGAGGAACACTCCGCGGGAGCCCGTAAGGCCCTCCATTAGATTTCTAGCCGACCTCCTCGTCTCCTCGTAACCGATGAGGAGATACTTCACGGACTCGATAGCCTCGACAAGGTCGAGTACCTGTAGGGGATCGTCTGAGGCCTTCTGTGCCGCCCGGGCAATCGTGTTGAGCGCTGCCGTTGCCTGGTTGAGATTTATGCCCACCATCCGCAGTTGGTAGGCAATCTTTGATGCGGAGACGCGGTCGAGAACGATGACGGTGTCGCCAGTGATATCCGGCTCGTCCGCGACGGAAACGTGCGTTATGAGCGTACGTATGACGTCCGTCTTCGTGAGCCCAGTATCACGTGCGAGCCCATCAAGCATATTCATTTGCCCTTCTGTTAGCCGAGCCTCAAGCCTCCTGAGCTCTCCCATGTATGTGCCTCCTAGGGGCGCGGGGCATCCCCCGCAAACGTCCGCCCGCCCGAGCAGGGGCAAGCACCAGCCGTACAGACGAAGTCTGGCAGGCCAGGGGCATTGCCGTAGCGTCGTAGGCGAGGATGGCGGACGTTTGCTATTGCGGCGGCGAAGCCGTACGGAATAGGCAGCTCGCTAAGTCGAGCTGCCTATACGGACGTATGCAATAGGCTACTTGCTTAACACTTCGATGGCGACCAAGTAGCCGTACGAGTTGCTATTCTTGAGCGGTCTTCTCTGCATAGAGCTTGAACAGGTGCGCGACGATCTTCTCCTCGTCACCGTTGAAGTCGACGCCATAGGCCGCCTCGACAGCAGCATCGAGCGCGCGGTGGGCTTCCACGAGCTTGGGATACATCCACTCATCGTCGGGATCATATAGATCGGCAAGAGTTGATCCAACATAGAGATCACGAGCATCAAGTATGGCCTGGGCACAAGTTTCAATTCTCTCACGCTGCTGTGGGGTTGTATCAGGCCAAGCAAACGTGTTGTAAACGATGGTGCTCGAATACTGATAATCACTTTTTAGACGACCAGCGACCATTCGCATCCAGGCATTATGCACTCGACTCATGAGAACGCCAAACTCATAAAGACCGGCGCCGTCCACAAAGAACAGTTTATTCCCAGGGATGAGACCAGTGGTTATAAACCCAATAGGGATGTACTTTCGGCGGCCAGACGAAACTTGCGGAAGCGCTAAAAAGGTGCCACATGGCTCAATCGGTTCGTCAAACCGCCAAGGCGTTTCGGCTGCCTTGAGAGTTCTCTTTCTATTGGATGATAGCCTCTTTTCTCTTACAGCCTTCACGCGATCAAGTATGAGAGGGTGATATTTAAGCTGTGTCGGGTTAATGTCGGGCATCCACAGACAGAAGCGCTCTTCTCCCTTTATGAATTCCGCACCCATCGAGAACGGTCGTATCCATTGATTTGCTTCAGGATCTGCTTTCACCATCTCATCGCGTTCGCCTTCTGAGAGGGTGAGCAACCCCCAATCGCCAACGCCTCCACCCCGTTTCATAGTTGGCACGGGAGAAATAGGCGTAGCTCTCTTGGCAACATACACATCATCCATGGCAGAAAGATATCCGTTTATGTGTGCAGCCTCACGTATCTGACTACCCGTGAAGAGCAACTTCGGCTCTACGTTCTCGCGTGAAAAACCCACAATGATAACGTGCACGTGGGCCACATCGTCTGCTTGGGAGTTCCAGACGAAGGTGCGATGGGCAAAGTCGATATGAATGCCATCAGCGAATAGTGGCTTCCACAAAGGTGCCACTTGCTGGCCTTGGCAGATTGAATTGGTAGAGACAAGCGCGGCTCGGATGTGATGGCCGCGCATATAGTCAGCGCTCTTCTTGTACCAGCATGAAACGTAGTCGAGCGTGCCGCCATCCTTGCCGAAAATGCCGGCACGGTCCTCCTTTTGCTCGCTATTAAGGTTTGAGTAGCCTATGAAGGGTGGATTTCCGCAGATGAACGAGCACTTCTCAGCTGGCACGACCTCGTTCCAGTCCATGCGCAAGGCGTTTCCTTGGCGAACGTTGCCGTAGTCGGTGAGGGGCAACGCCTGGTAGACGCGGTGGACGATGCTCGCGGTGTCGGCGTCCGCCTGCTTCTCGGCGATCCAGAGGGCGGTGCGTGCGACTGCGCAGGCGAAGTCGTTAATCTCGATGCCATGGAAGTTAGCGAGGGACACCTTGACCTGGTCCTCTCCGGTACCCTCGATGTCGAAGGAGATCTGGCCGTCCTTGGAGAGCTCGATGAGCACGCGGTTCTCTAGCCTACGCAGGCACTGGTAGCTCTCGGTGAGGAAGTTGCCGCTGCCGCAGGCTGGGTCGAAGATGGAGATGCTGCCGAGCCTCTCGTGCAGGTCCTCGAGTGCCTTGGTACGGGCGCCTCCCGCGAGGGGCTTCGCACAGGCATCGGCAAATGCGGTTTCGAGGTCGTCGAGGAAGAGCGGGTCGATTGCCTTATGGATGGCCTCCGGTGTGGTGTAGTGCATGCCACCCGCGCGCCTCTGGTCGTGGCTAAGGCTCCCCTCGAAGATGGAGCCGAAGACCGTGGGGTTGACCTCGGACCAGTCGAACTCCTGGCAGCCTTCGACGATGATGGTGGTGCGCAGGTCCTCCGAGAGCGTGGGGATGATGGTGCGCTCCGAGAAGAGGCCTCCGTTCATGTAGGGGAACGCTTTGAGGAGGTCGCTCGCGAAGGGGTCGCGCGCCTCGTCTGGCGTGTCGAGCCACTCGAAGAGCTCGCGCAGGGCGTTCCTGAGGTAGTCTGCAGGGAAGTGCTGGACGTAGTTCCGGAAGGCGTTCTGAGGTATGAGGCCCGCCTCGTCCTCGCAGAACATGAGGAACATCACGCGGCAGCAGAAGGCGCTGATGGCATGGTGCGTGGCTTCGTCGTTGCGGTCGAACCCCGCGCTCTCGAAGCTCTTGGCCACAGCCTCGTGGATGCGGCCCATGATGCGGCCCGCCTCGACCGAGACGGCGCGCTGGATGGTCTCGGGCGCCTGGCCCTTGCCCGCGAGGAACTGGATAGCGGGGAGGTTCTTGGGGAGGTCGGCGAGCGTGATGACCAGGGGCTCGCCCTTGCAGAGCGGGTCGCGCTCGGTGTCGTAGACCCACATCTCGGCGAAGTTGGAGGCGATGACGTAGCGGGGCTTCTGCGAGAGGGGCAGGCCCTCGGTGTAGGCGAGCGCCTGCTGGGCGGGCGTCACGGGGCGTCCCTGGCGCACCTCCGCCTTGGAGAGGTCGTGCCCGATGCCCTTCTGCTCCACGATTGCGGACGCGGTGGGGATGAGCACGTCGATGAAGCCCTGGTGCTCCGACGCCTTGGTGTGGACTGGCTGCTCGAACTTGAGGCGGTCGAGCGCGTCTGTGAGCCCGAGGACGTCTTGGAAGAGCCCGATCCAGTAGAGGTGCTTGTCCTGTTCCTCGTTGCCCTTGCCCGTCCAGCGCTTGACGAACTCCTCGGCGGCCTTCTTGCTCGATGCCATGCGTGCCTCCCGCGTACGAATCAGTCACGAGTGACATTATCGCAGACCCTCCGGACACATGAGGGGCCTTGTGGGTGAGCGCAACTACGCCTCACATGGTTCCAACGCTGCTACAACATTGAGAAACCGTAGCATGGTTGTACGGTCATGCGAAGCTCCTCAGCTCCTGCGGAGCGAGCCTCCTGCCCATGACCTCGTCTATCGTCATGGCGGCCGCCCGCTTGGCGTCCGCGTCAGCGCTTGCGTAGATGTTGAGCGTCATCGCCGCGTTTGCATGGCCCATGATCGAGCTCACGGTCTTGACGTCGATTCCCTCTGCGATTGCGAAAGTGGCGAAGGTGTGACGGAGGTCGTGGAAGGTCGGCCTCCTGCCTTGCGTGCCCACGAGGCCCATCGAGTCTGCAAGCGCCTTCCAAGGCCTCCAGAGCCCATGCGGCTTCATGAACGAGCCGTCCACCTCACCGAGGACGTAGATCTGGGACATGCGCTCCTCCGAGGGCTCGAGGCCCGCGACGATGAGCTCGGTCTCCTGAGCGTCCTTCCTTGCCTTCAGCTTCTCAGCGAGGGCGAGCGTGAGGGGGATGTCGCGCACGCTCGTGCGCGTCTTGGGAGGCTTGACGTAGTACTTTCCGTTATCGCGTGCCACAGACCTCCTCACCCAGAGGGTGCGGTTCTTGAGGTCCACATCGGCCCACCTGAGGCCGCAGAGCTCGCCCTCTCGCATACCGGTGGAGAGCGCCATGAGGACGGCGAGGTTGAAGGGCGTGTCCGCGGCTGCGTCGAGGTACGTGAGGAGAGCGCGCCTCGTGCGCTCGCTGAGGGCGTTGGGCATGGGGTCCTCCGCCTTGGGAGGCCTCACGGCGGCGAGCGGGTTCCTGGGGATGAGGTCGGCCTGGACGGCCTGCTCGCAGGCGCTCTTGAGCAGGACGTGGGCCTTGCGCACCGTGGTGCCCGAGAGGCCGTCCTTGAGGAGCTTGGCCTCCCACGCCCTCACCTGTGCCGCGTTGAGCTCCGAGAGGCGGATCCTGCCGAGGCCGTTCGAGACGTTCTTGGCGTAGCAGCGGTAGCCGTTGATGGTGGAGCGCTCGAGCGAGCGAGACCTGTCGAGGTCGGATATGTAACTCTCGAGGTACTCGTCCACCGTCATGGTGGCCTTCGCGACCTCCGCCTTGCGCTCGTGCTCCTCCTCGAGCGCGATTCTCATCTCCGCGAGTTCTCGCTTTGCCTCGGAGATGCCTTGGGCCTTTAGTGTGCGAACTGTCTGACGCCACTCGCCGTCCTTGTCCTTGTACTTGAAGACGCCGCGGAACGGCGGCTTCTTGCCGCGTATAAACGCGTTGGTGAAGTGCATAGAATCCGTCCCCTCGCCTTGCACCAAACGTGCACCAAATCGCTTGGTGCACGTGCACCAAACTTGGGCGTCGAGCCCTTCCGGTCATGGCGAAGGTTACACGGCATTGCGCCGTTTACGTGGCGATATCTGCGAGCGTGTTCACGCCTGTCGAAGAAGTTTGCCCAGCGTGTCCCGCTGGGGGTCAAGGGGTCGCTGGTTCGAATCCAGTCCACCCGACCAGAAATGAGCGGGCCGCATGGGATTTACCGTGCGGCCTTTTTCTTTTTGTAGGTCTCTCCTAGTCATGTACACTTGTCTCCAGTAAACCCGCCGGCCTCTCGCAGAAGCTCAACTGGCGGGTCTTTGTTTTCGATGCGCTACGCGGCTGCACTTCGGTAACTTCGAAAGGCCACGAGATGATTTCTCGCAACGACTCTGGCTACATCCTGCGCCCTTCCCTACCCGAGGATGCGCAAAACTACGCACGGCTCTTCGACCAGGTCAATCCCGAAGTTGCTCGACTTACGGGTAGCGCTCTGCACTACGATTGCGACGAGGTTGTCTCGTTCTTTCTCGCCAACATCGACGACGAAACCAGACGTGACTTTCTGCTTCTTGACCCCACGTCCCGCATCATCGGCGAATCCGTCATCAACGAAATCGATTCCAAGCTCCGCTCCGCCAATTTCCGTATCGGAATATTTGATACAAGTTCACTAGGATGCGGAATCGGTTCTTGGGCAATCGAGCAGACAATCGACTTTGCTTTCCGCGAGATTGGTCTGCACCGGCTTTCCCTTGACGTCTTCAGCTTCAATCCTCGCGCAATTCGTGCGTATGAGAAAGCGGGGTTCGTTCGTGAAGGCGCATTGAGAGACGCCGTCATTGACTCAGCGACTGGCAGCTACGGCGACGACATCCTGATGTCAATCCTGGAGAGCGAGTGGAGAGAGCATCGCTGAGCCTTGCTAGGCCGGCGCTCCTCTCGTAGCCGAATTACGCACGACTGCGATTAAGGTTTGTGGATTGCTGGGCTTTTGTCGTTCTCGCCTTCAGACGTGCGTAATTGCGCCGAGAAATACGTCGCCAAACGGCGCCGGCAGCGGCGTCACACACGGCATCGCCTACGCGCACACGGCCCTGCGCCGCATGAGCGCAAACATCACCACAACGGTAACAACGGTTCCCACGGCCACAAACGCGCCGCCCACAAGCCCGACGGCACTCACGCCTAGCTGCGTCACCGTAACGCCACCAATCGCCGATCCCGCGCCAATGCCCAGGTTAAAGAGCCCCGAGTAGATCGACATCGCCACCGACGCCTGGTCATTCTCGGTGATGTAGATGAGAATCGACTGGAACGCCACGCAGAAGCCCATCTCGCACGCGCCCCACACCACAAGCACGACAACCGTCGCGCCCAGCGAGGCTGCCGCGGGCAGCAGCGCCAGCAGGGCAACAGTCTCCCCCACCAGCGACGCCGCAATGAAGCCCTTCTTGTGGCCGTCGTAGAAGCGTGAGAAGAGGTAGCTGCCAAGTAGCCCGGCGACGCCAATGACCACCAGCGCCGCCGTCACGCCCTCCGCGCTCAGGGCGACCGTCTGCGAAAGGAACGGCTCGACGTAGCTGTATGCCACGTACTGCCCCGTGGCGAGAAACACGATAGCCACGTAAAGCGAGACCAACGGCCCATTGCGGAAGAGCTCGGGAAGCTTGTCCAGCGTGAACCTCTCGCCGGCGCTGAGCGGCGGGAAGACCATCGCCAGATACACAAAGCTTGCGACAGCGACCAGCCCCACCACGGCAAAGGTCATGCGCCAGCCAAGCGCAAGACCTATCGCACGGCCCAGCGGCATGCCAAAGATCTGCGCGATGGAGCTTCCCGTGGCAACGATGCCCATCGCCGTGGACGAGTGGCGGGGGCTCACCACGCGGGCCGCGACCACCATAACGATGGACCAGAAAACCGCGTGCGCCGTTGCCACCACCAGGCGCGAGCAAATGAGCAGCAGGTAGGTGGGCGAAATCGCCGAAAGGAACTGCCCCGTGGCAAAGATGGCGATAAGTCCCAGCAGCAGTCGGCGAAAGTCAAAGCGCGACGCAAAGACCATGAGCGGCAGCGAAAGGATCATGACGCCCCACGCGTAGACCGAGATCATGATGCCGGTCTGGGCCTCGGTGAGCGAGAAGGTCTGGCCGATGTCACTGAGAAGACCAATGGGGATGAACTCGGACGTGTTGAAGATAAAAGCCGAAACCGCCAGGCCGGCAAGCGCAAGCCATTGGCCACGCGTGATCTTGTCGGTTTTCTCCTGCGTCTTGCTGCGTGAACCCACGGTACTACCAGCCCCTCGAGCCTTGCGGCCGCCCTTGTTCTTCTCGTTTGTAAGTCCCCTAGTATGGGGGATTGCGCGGGTTAGCGTGGCGTTGGCTACCGGCTGAGCAAAACAGCCACATGTGCTCGAGGTTGGAAGCCGGCCAGCCGGGCGGCTGGTGCTAACGAGAACAATTTCGACAGAAATCAGCCGGCGAGGGCGGGAAAATGTCGAATTTATTCTCGGCAGCACCTGCGGAAGCTGGCGCCGGTGCCAGGCCCGGACACCCCTACGCGAGCAGCAGCTCCAGCGCAAACACCACGCCGCAGCATCCGGCCGCAACCTGCGGGAGGCTCGCCCCAAACCACGCGGCCACAATGCCTACGACCAGCGCCGCCGCACCGGCAAGCGGAGAATCCGTCGCAGAGAGGATCGCCGGGAAGGTCATCACGGCAAGCGTCACGTACGGCACGTAGTAGAGAAACGACCGCAGGAACCGGTTGGAGATCGGCCGCCGGATGAGCGTGAGCGGCAAAATCCTGGTCCCCAGCGTGACCGCCGACATCACCACAAGATAGGCAACAATGCTAGGCCGCACGGCAGGCATCCCCCTCTGGAGCAGGAACCGCAATCGCGGGGTCCGCGGCACCCGCGTTCTCGCTGCCGCCGTCCTGCTCGTCCACCGGGAAGAGCGCCGCCGCAAGCGCCGAAAGCGCCACGGTGAGAATGATGGTGCGCGTGCCCTCGGAGACTCCCGAGAGCAGTGGTGTCCATGCAAACAAAGCGCTGGTAGCAAAGCCGGCCAGCACCAGCCCCGCAATCACGCGGCTCTTGCGCGCCGGCGGAATGATGATGGCAAGGAACATCCCAAAGAGCGCCACGGAAAGCGCGCTCACGATGCGCTCGGGCAGCACGCTGCCGGCAATCACGCCCGCCATGCCGCCAAACGCCCATCCGGGAAGCGCCACCACCATGGCTCCGTAGCTGTAGTACGGGTCGGCCAAACCCGGCCGCGCAATCGCGATGCCAAAGAGCTCGTCGGTAAGGTCAAAACCCACAAGCACGCGATGGATGAGCGGCGTCTTGGGCGAGAAACGCTGTGCCATCGAGCAGCTCATAAGCAGGTAGCGAGCATTTGCCACGAGCATCACCACGGCCATCTCGAGGAGCGACCCGCCTGCACCAATCACGGCAAAGCCAGCGTACTCCCCTGCCGAAGCGTTGTTGAAGAGGCTTGCAAAGAAGCCCTGCACCGCATCGAGGCCCACCTTGCGCGCGGCGATTCCCAGCGAGAACGAGACGGCCAGGTATCCCAGGGCAATGGGAACACCGTCGCGAACACCCTCGCGCAGCGCCTCACCATGGCGGGCGAGAAGCCCCGCCCCACGGTGGGCACGACGATCGCCGCTCACAAGCGCACCCGTGGCAAACGCGTTTCTCGTCTCTGCAAACTCCACAAGAATCACCCGCCAAACCTGCTCGAACTTCTCCGCTCAAAGCGTTCTGAGCACATTAAGCAACAGATTCAGTTATTAGTAAAACGAATGGTTCTAATTAGTTGAGTAGCTATACTAATATCTAGAAACCCGAGGAAGCAACTGAAGAAAGGGCCGCACATGCCTCAGCAGCCGGACGCACAGGCACGCTACTCTCGCTACGCAGTCTTTGTCGACGTTGTCGAGGAGGGCAGCTTCACCAAGGTCGCCAACCGCATTGGCTACACCCAGAGCGCCGTCTCGCAGACGGTCAAGGCCCTGGAGCGCGAGCTTGGGTGCACGCTTGTGGAGCGCGGCCGCGACGGCGTCACCCTCACCAAGGACGGGCAGCAGTTCATGCCCTACCTGCAGGCGGTTGCTCGCGACGAGCGGGCGCTTGCCGAGAAGCAGCGCGAGGTCCAGGGCCTGGGACGCGCCTCCATCACGATTGGCACCTTCACCAGCGTGAGCAGGAACCTTCTCCCCCGCCCCATGCTCGACTTCAGGCGCCTGTACCCCTCTGTCCGCTTCAACCTGCGCCAGAGCGAGTACACCTCGATTGCGGAGTGGGTGCGCACCGGGGAATGCGACCTAGGCTTCACCAACCTGGCGGACGCCGAGTCCGCGGGTCTGGAGTCCCACTCGTTTGGCCCCGACCGTATGATGGCCGTGGTGCCGCCCGAGAACCCGCTTGCCAAGAAGGACGAGCTCACGCTTGCCGACCTCGCCACACAGCCGTTCATCCTCCTTGACGAGGGCCGCGAATCCGTGACGCTTCACGCGTTTGAGCAGGCGGGTCTCTCGCCACGCGTGTGCTACGAGGTCACGGACGACTACTCGATCCTTGCCATGGTGCGCCAGGGGCTGGGCGTCACGATTCTCTACGAGATGATGCTCGTGGGCTTTGAGTCTGGCGTGGTGGTGCGGCCCATTCGCGAGGAGCCGCGGCGCACCATCACGCTTGGCTGGCGCAACTCTGCCACGCTGCCGCTGGCGGCGCGGCGCTTTGCGGAATACCTCATCAGCGAGCTGGGGTAGCCGCGCCGCAGACTGGGGTTGGTCTGCTCGCGTGCCACCCGGCGCCCGCGCGCACGTTGTTACCGGCCCGTCTTTGCTCGCGAGCGTTTTCGCAGATAAGGTCTGGCAGAAGCCGCGAGCCGGTAACAACGCGCTGCCGCATCAGTTCTGTTGTTACCGGCACGACGAGGAGTCGTTGCCGTTATCTGGGGAAACGCTCGGACAGCACCCCGGGCCGGTAACAACGCACTGTCGGTCCGCCGTCGCGCACCGAGACCTCCGCCTGCGGAATCCTGCGCCGGATGCAGCCGACACAAGCTTCGAGCGCGCTTCCTTGGCGCTCCAGCGTAGGCGCCCCGGCCGCTACATCAGGCCAAGCGCCGTCGCGACGGGAACCAGAAGAATGGGGACAAATGCCGCAGGGATGAGGTTGGCCACCTTGATGTCGGTCACGCCAAGGAGGTTGGTGCCAACGGCGAGCAACAGCGTGGATCCCGTGACGGCAACCTCGGTGACCACGGCGTCGGTGAGAAACGACCCCACCAGGCTTGCCGCAACGGAAAGGACCCCCTCGTACACAACAAGGCTCACCCCGCAGAAGGGCACACCGATGCCCATGGTCGCCGCCATGGGCAGGCAAACGGCAAGGTCGATGACGCCCTTCGAGATGAGAGTCGCGTGATCAAGCGAGATGCCGCTAGAGAGCGACCCCACGATGGCCATAGCCCCCGTGCAGGTGAAAATCGACGCCGTCACAAACCCATCCGAGAAGTTCCCCAGCCGCTTCGAGCCAGCAAACGCTTGGTTGAGACGCCGCTGGGCCCAGTCGCCCAGCGAGCGGATCCGCGCGTCGATGTCGATGCCCAGGCCAACCACAGAGCCAAGCGCCAGCGACAGCGTGACAATGGCAACGTTGCCGCCGCGCATCATACCCTGGACGGCCACCAGAACCACGGCGAGCCCCTGTCCCTTGAGGAGAAAGTCCCCAAGGCGCTCGGAAACACGCCCCTTGAAGAGAAGGCCGAGAATACCTCCAACCGCTGCCTCGAGACCGTTAATAAGGGCTCCTGCTAGTACCACGTTCACTCCCTGCTTGCTTTGCCCTGCCGTTCAGCCGTGCACTCCTGCACGCACCCGACGTGCGAGAAAGGCTCGCCTACGACTCGTTCACGCGCTTGCCGGTCATGTGGTCGACGACAAGCTCGAGCATCTGCAGGCGCTTCTCGTTACGGACCAGCTCGTCGGCAACAAAGTCCGCGGGGTCGTACTTCTCGCCAAGGCGGCGGGCAATTTCGAGGGACTCCGAGGTCGTCTCCATGAGCGCGACGTGCCCAAAGACGATGACGCTCCTCACGTCGGGACCCTGCTTGCCCTCGACCTGCACGCCCTGGTCAACAACCGTGAACGACACGCGATTGTCGGCCTTGATCGCGTCGAGCTTGTGGCCTTCCTTGGCGCCGTGGAAGTAAATCCTTCCCTGCTCGTAGAGGTAATCCATGGGGACACCATACGGGTAGCCGTCCTCGCCGTGAACCGCGAGGACCCCACGACGCTCGGCAAGCAGGATCTGCTCGCACTCCTCTGGGGAGAGCTGCTGTTTGAAGCGCCTCATCTTCCTGAACATGGTTCACCTCTCTGCAAGCCGTGCGAAAATACCCCCGGGAAACGCCGACCCCCGAGAAGCGCGGTCAAGCTTGCACGTCCAACGCCCGGCCAACCGCATCGAGCCCGTCTTTGTTACATAAAATTCTAAGTTGCCGCATTGGGCGGCCTTGGTTTCTCGCAGAATCGGAAGAGGCCAGCACATCTCCCTGGGTTTGGCTGGTACGTTACGCAGGACGTTTGGACGTGTGGTCGAAAGGCGCCAACATGGCATTGATGCTCGTAATATCGCCGGCGAAGCGGATGGACGTAGTCGAAGGCCCGCCCTTCGCCCAGACTCGGCCCGCGTTTCTCGCCGACGCGCAGCACCTAGCCCGCGAGCTGCGCTCCCTTGGCTACGACGGCGCACGCAGGGTCTGGCGATGCAGCGACGCACTGGCACGGCCCAACTGGGACCGGCTTGGTACCATGCCAGAGGATATGGCGAGAGACCCGTGGCTGCTCTCCCCCGCCGTCCTCACGTATGTGGGCATACAGTACCAGCACCTTGCCCCGCAGGTCATGACCGAACGTGAGCTGGGGTGGCTCTCGTCTCACCTGCGCATTCTCTCTGGGATGTATGGGGTTCTCCGTCCGTTTGACGGCGTGGTGCCCTACCGGCTCGAGATGCAAGCGAGGCTTTCCGTGGCGGGACAGCGCGACCTCTACGGGTTCTGGGGGACGCGGCTGCTCGAGGCCATGGTCGGAGACGGCACGGACATCATCGTAAACGTAGCCTCCAAGGAGTACGCAAAGGCCGTGGTCCCCTGGGCGAGAAAAGCCGGGATACCAGTTGTGACCTGCATCTTTGGGGAGACGCGCGCATCTGACGGGCGCGTTGTCCAACGCGCGACCGAGGCAAAGGCGGCGCGCGGCGCCTTTGTGCGGTGGTGCGCCGAGAGGGGCGTCGAGAAGGCCGAGCAGATCGAGGACTTCGCCGAGCGCGGGTACCGCTTGGACCGCGACCGCTCCGACGCCGAGACGCTCACGTTTGTGCGCTGTAGCGAGAAGCGCTGACGCCGCTGTGGCGCCGCCTGGGCGCCACAGGCCGCGTTTTGGCAGCAAGTGCGTACGAAACCGCAGCTAGGGCGCCGTTTTGGCGCCACAAGGGCCATTCCCGCAGCTACTACGTACGAAACCCGCCCTGCGGCGCCAATTGGTGCCGGAGGGCGGGTTTTCTCAGCAACACGTACGAGAAGCGCTACTCCTCCATGTAGTCCTTAAGCCTGCCGGAGCGGCTGGGATGACGCAGCTTGGCCAGCGTCTTGGACTCGATCTGGCGGATGCGCTCGCGCGTCACGCCAAACTCACGGCCAACCTCCTCAAGCGTGCGGGGGTGCCCGTCCTCAAGGCCAAAGCGGAACTTAATGACCTTGCGCTCACGGTCGGCAAGCCCATCGAGCACCTGGTCGAGCTGCTCGCGCAGCATGGAGTCGCTCGCGGCCTCGGGCGGCGCCACCGCGGTGGAGTCCTCGATGAAGTCGCCAAGCTGGGAGTCCTCCTCCTCGCCAATAGGCGTCTCCAGCGAGACGGGCTCCTGGCTGATCTTCTGGATCTCGCGCACGCGGTCGGGCGACATGCCCATCTCGGCGCCAATCTCCTCCGGCGTGGGGTCGCGGCCCAGGTCCTGCAGGAGCTGGCGCTGCACGCGGATGAGCTTGTTGATGGTCTCGACCATGTGCACCGGGATGCGGATGGTGCGGGCCTGGTCGGCGATGGCGCGGGTAATGGCCTGACGAATCCACCACGTGGCGTACGTGGAGAACTTGAAGCCCTTGGTGTAGTCGAACTTCTCGACCGCGCGGATAAGGCCAAGGTTGCCCTCCTGGATGAGGTCGAGGAAGAGCATGCCGCGGCCAACATAGCGCTTGGCGATAGACACCACCAGGCGCAGGTTAGCGGAGATGAGCTGCTGCTTGGCATCGAGGCCCACCTGCTCGATGCGCATGAGGCGGCGCTGCTCGGCACGCGTGAGCTCGATCTCGCCGTTCTCCGCGGCCTCGAGCTTCTCGGAGGCCTCGGTGCCGGCCTCGATCTTCATGGCGAGGTGGACCTCCTCGTCGGCGGTGAGCAGGTCGACCTTGCCGATCTCCTTGAGGTACATGCGCACGGGGTCGCCGGTGAGCATGACGGTGGAGGTGTCCTGGCGACGCGCGCGGGCGCGGCTCGAGCGCTTGGGCTTCGAGACCTTGGCCTTGGGCACCGAACGCAGGGCCTCCTTGATCTCCTTGGCCTCGTTGGCGGCCTCGGACTCCTCGTCATCCTCGCCATCGAGGGAGTCCTCGTCGTCGGAGAAGTCGTCGTCAGCGCCAAAGTCGTCATCGTCGTCGCCGGAATCCATGGAACCAATGCCGTAGGCGGGGTTGGCCGTCTCGCCCGACGTGGTGATCTCGACACCCTTGGCGCGCAGCATGTCGTAGAGGTCGGAGAGCTCGTCCCCGTCCACGTCGACGTCACGGATGGCAACCTGGATGTCGTCCTCGGACACGCTTCCGCCAGCCTTGGCAGATGCGCTCACCAGCCCATCGACAACGCGCCCCAGCTCGTCGGAGAGCTTGATGTCGTCCTTCGTCTTCTTTGCAGCAGCCAAGTTATTCCCTTCGACGCAGTAACCTTCAGAATGCTACCCGTTTTTACTGCTCGACAACAGCAGAAAGTTTCTTAGTCAGCTCATTAATACGCTTCTGGAGCGCAGTGGCCTGCTCGAAGAGCGCCTCGGCGTCCTCGCCGCCCGCGTCACCAGCCTGGCGCAGCCGCGCCTTGATCTCGCGCACGCGCCGCTTGCACGAGTAGAGCTCGACCGAATCGACGAGAAACGCGACCTTCTCATGCGCATCCATGCCGGGGCTCGAGACCACGCGGCCGGACGAGAGGATCTGCGGCGCGTCTGGCTCGACGGCCGTTGCGGCGGCCACCACGTCTGCGGGCGCGGTGCCCTCCGGCGTGGCGAGCATGGCCCACGCCATCCCCTCGTGGCGGCCGTCCGCCCACATCACGTCAGCGAGGCGGTCAGCGTAGGGCCGCACCTCGTCGGGCATGGCGGCGAGCATCGAGAGGAGCTCGCGCTCCACGGCGACCTGCATGCGCTCGTCGCCCGAGAGCATGCGCGAGACCGAGAAGGAACCGCCGCCCGCAGCGGGAGCGCCGCCTGCGGTCGCGGCGGCTACGGGGACGCCGCCGTCCTCGTAGGCGTCGGCCGGAACGTAGTCCTCGGGCACGTAGGCGTCCTCGGGGTCCGGCGCCGAGGACGCCTGCCAGGGGCCAGCCGTCCTCGGCCTGGGAGCGGCCTCGCGGCGGCGTTCCCGCTCCTCGGGCTCGGCCGCCTTCACGGGCTTCTCGCGAATCACGCGCTTTGTCTCGGCAACGTCCATGCCAAGGGCGTCCGCCAGCTGCGTGGCGTACTCGTCAAGCAGCACGGAGTTCTTGAGCGGCGCCAAAAGTTGGGCCATCTCGTCCAGCGCCTTGACGCGCCGGCCTGGCGCCGAGAGGTCGTAGCCCGCCAGGCGCTTGGTGAACACGAAGTCCATGAGCGGCACCGCGGCGTCGAGCTGCACCTGCATGGCGGAGGCGTCGTGGGACGAGAGGAACTCCATAGGATCCTGGCCGTTGGGCAGAACCACGCAGACCATCGAGGCCGAGGTCTTGTCAATGAACTGCACGGCGCGCTCGGCCGCGCGCTGGCCCGCCTCGTCGCCGTCGAACATGCAGATGATGCGAGAGACGCGCTGGCGCTCCATGAGCCGGATGTGGTCGATGCGGAAGGCGGTCCCCAGCGCCGCCACCGCGTTGGTGAAGCCGGCCTCATGCATGGCGATGACGTCGGTATAGCCCTCGCAGACGATGGCCGTCCCGGTTGCCGCCATGGTCTCCTTGGCGCGGTCGTAGGCAAAGAGGTGCTTGCCCTTGTTGAAGACCGTGGTGTCTCGGGTGTTGAGGTACTTGGGCGCGTTGTTGGCCGGGCGCAGGATGCGGCCGCCAAAGGCGATGGTCCTGCCCTGCTCGTCGTGGATGGGAAACATCGCCCGATCGTAGAACCAGTCGGCAAGGCGCCCCGAGCGCTCCACGGCAAGGTTGGCGGCGATGAGCTCCTTGGGGCTAAAGCCCTTCCCGCGCAGGTACGCGACGAGCGCGCCGCGTCCAGGCGCGTAGCCAAGGTGCCAGCGACGGCACACGTCCGAGCCAAAGCCGCGGCCCGCGAGGTAGGCGCGCGCGGCGGCGGGCCCCTCGCCACGACCGCGCATGAGCATGGTGTGGTAGTAGTCGTCCGCCAGTGTAAGGGCCTCGATCAGGCGGTTCTTGCGCGGCCCGCGGGCAGCGCCCCTATCCTCGGTAAGCTCGATGCCGGCGCGATCTGCCAGGTAGCGGATGGAGTCCGGGAACGAGAGGTTCTCGCGCTTCATCACGTACTTGAAGACGTCGCCGCCCTCGCTGCACGCGCCAAAGCAATGCCACAGACCCGTTGCCGGGTCCACCTTGAACGAGGGGGTCTTCTCGTGGTGGAAGGGGCAGCATCCCCAGAACTCGCGGCCGCGCTGACGCAGCTCGACCGTCTCGCCCACCAGCTGCACGATGTCGGTGGCCTGGCGAACCCGCTCCTTGTCCTCGTCGCTGATCACGCGACCACCCCCACGCACTCCTCCCCGACGTTCTCCCGTACCCATTGGATGTTCCCCAACACAACGGATTCCAGCTCGGCGAGCGAGTCGAATCGACGAGAGGCGCGAAGGTGGCGAAGGAACACCACGCGGGCGTCCTCGCCGTAGATGTCTCCCGAGAAGCCCACGAGGTTTGCCTCGAGCATGGGGTGGGCAGCCACGTCAAAGGACGGCGGCGCGCCCACGTTGACCGCCGCCGGCCAGACGCGCCCGTCAATGATGGCGAGACAGGCGTAGACGCCGTTGGCGGGCAGGCAGTCGCGGCCGTCTAGCTCGACGTTTGCCGTGGGGAACCCAAAGGAGGTGCCCTCGCCGCGGCCATAGACGATGCGCCCACCCAGGAAGTGGTGGCGAAGCAGGAGCTGGGCGGCCTTCTCGACCTTGCCCTCGCCGAGAAGCCCGCGCACGCGCGTGGCCGAGACGGGGCTTCCCTCCGCCGTCACGAGCGAGTGACCAAAGACGTCGAAGCCGCGCTTCTCGCCCAGGGCAGCCATTGCCGTTACCGTTCCCGCGCCGCCGGAGCCAAAGCGGAAGTCCTCGCCCACATGGATGGCCGCAGGCGAAAGAATGCCGCCCAGCACTTCGGTGACGTAGCGGTCGTACGGGAGCGCCGCAAGCTCAGGCGTGAAGCGGTGCACGAGGACGGCGTCCGCGCCGGCGAGAGCCAGCGAGCGCACGCGGTCCGCATCGGAGAGCAGACGCTCGGGCGGACGGGCGGAAAGGACCTCCGAGGGGTCGGGGTCAAAGGTCACCAGGGCAAGCGGCAGGTTCCGCGCATGGGCGTCTGCGGCGGCCTGGGTGATGAGGGCGCGGTGTCCCGCATGCAGGCCATCAAAGGCGCCGATTACACAGACAAAGCGCTGGTTAGACCCCAGCGTGACGCCAGGAGCGAGGTAGGCCGTGGCGTCCGGCAGATGCACGGATGCGCCAAGCGACACGCCCGAGAAGGTCGATGCTGCAGCCAGCTGGCGCGCCTCCGCAGCAGCAAGCGGCCAGGTGGGCTCGTGCCAGGCGGGCGCGCAGGAGAAGGGCTCGCCCGTCATGCGCGCACCCCCGTGATGCCGGCCGGGAAGTTGACCTCGCAGGCAAGGCCACGCCTGCCACAGCTCCAGACGCCAACAAGGCGCTGGTCAAAGACCATGGCAATGCGCTCGCCGGGAAGCGGGGCACGCTTTGTGCCATCTCCCACGCGCACCGTTCCTGCCGCCACGACCTTGCCGCAGGCGGCATCGGCCGCCTCCTGCGCGCTCAGCTGGCGCACCGGAGCACCCAAGGCAGCAATGGGGTCGAGCGCGTGGGCAAGCACCTCCGCAGGCTCGCGCGCCGCATCGACGGCGTCAAGCGCCAGGCAGGCGTCGAGACCCACCGAGCCAGACTGCGTGCGCCGCAGCGCCACGAGGTGCGCGGCAGACCCGGCCGCGCGGCCAATGTCGCGCGCCAGGCTCCGCACGTAGGTGCCCTTGGAGACGTCAAAGTCCACGACCCAGCTGAGCTGCCCCTCCACGGAGGCTATCTCGACGAGCGTGGCCGAGAAGACCGTGATGCGCCGCGCCGCCAGCTCGGGCGCCCTCCCCTCGCGGGCGAGCGCGTAGGAGCGCTGGCCACCCACGGAGATGGCCGAGTATGCGGGTGGCACCTGGTCCTGCTCGCCGACAAAGCCGGCGAGAACCTCGCGCGCCACGTCCTCGCTGGCCAGGCGCTCGGGGACCTCGGCGGCAACCGTGGGGGCGCCGTCGGCGTCGTCGGTGTCGGTCTCGCACCCAAAGAGGATGCCCGCCGTGTAGCGCTTGCGTTCGGCGGTGAGAAGGCCCATGAGGCGCGTGCCCTGGCCCACGCCCACGACCATGACGCCGGACGCGGCGGGGTCAAGCGTGCCAGCGTGTCCCACGCGACGCTCCCCCAGGACGCGCCGCACGCGGTTCACCACGTCGTGGCTGGTCATGCCGCAGGGCTTGTCGATGCCGAGGAGGGCATTCACACCCGACTCGCCGCGCTTCACCGTGACGCACCTCGCACGTCTGCCGAAGTCGCAACATCCCGGCACGCGCCGTCCTCGAAGAGGGCGCAGAGCTTGGGGAGCACGATGGCGCGCACCTCGTCCACGGTGCCCGTGGCGGTGAACCCTGCCGCGGCACGGTGCCCGCCGCCGCCCATCTCGCGCGCGATGCCCGAGACGTCGAGGTCGCACTTTGAGCGGAGGTTGCCGCGGACCTTGCCGCCGTCGACCTCCTTCAAGAAGAGGGCCACCTGGGTGCCCTCGATGCAGCGCACCAGGTCGATGAGGCCGTCGAGTTCGTCGAGCGTGACGCCGGCCTGGGCGATGTCCTCGTTGGTGGCAAAGCTGTAGGCGATGCGCCCTTCGGCGAAGGTCTGGATGCGCGCGAGCACGCGGGCGGCCAGGTGCACGTAGGCGAGACGGTCGGACTGGTACACGTTGAGCGCGACCTCTGCGGGAGAGGCACCGGCCTCGACCAGCATGCTTGCCGTATCGAAGGCCTCGCTGTCGGCGTTCTGGTACTGGAAGCGTCCCGTGTCGGTCACGATGGCGCAGAGGAGGTTCTGAGCGATCGTGGGCGTGAGCACGCGCGAGGAGTGCAGGCAGAACTCGGAGATGATGACGCCCGTCGCGGCGGCGTCGGGGCGCACCACGCCGGCGTCCCAGAAGGGCTCGCCCGAGGGATGGTGGTCGAGGACGGCGACGTGGCGGGCCCGGTCGCAGACCTTCTCGGCATCTGCCAGCCGGGACTTCTGGGAGAGGTCCACGCAGATGAAGAGGTCGGGCGTCACGTCGTAGTCGGCGGCGTGGACGAAGGTGTCAGAGCCCGGGAGGAAGCGGTAGATCCTCGGCACGGGGCCCTTGTCGGCCAGGAGGTTGGTCACGCGCTTGCCGGGCCATGCCGTGCGGATGACCTCGGCGAGCGCGAGGCCGGACCCGATGGCGTCGCCATCGGGCGAGGTGTGCGCGCAGATCGCGATGGTGTCCGCATCCTCGATCAGCGCGACGACGCCCTTGAAGAGCTCGGCCTGCTCCATGTACTCGGAAACCCTCATCAGGCTCTTCCCTACTCGCCCTCTGCCTCGTCGCCGGCGGGGGCGACATCGATGGCCGTCTCGTCGGCAGTGTCGTCGCCATTCCCCTCGGCGTCCGCCGCAATGGGATAGCCGTTCTCGTCCTTCTCGACGCCAAGCGTCGGCGGGACGTTCTCGAGCGCACGAGAGATGCGCTCCGCCTCGTCGGTCGTGGTGTCGATCTGGAACGCCAGCTCCGGCGTCACGCGCCAGCCGAGCGCGTGGCCGAGAAGCGAGCGGATGCGTCCCTTCGCGCGCTCGAGGGCCGCGGATACCTCCTCGTAGCGGGAGGCGTCGCAGCTCACGTAGGCGCGCATGAAGGACCTGTCGACCGAGACCTCCACGCCCGTGATGGTCACGAGCTGGAGGTCGGGGTCTGAGACCTCGAAGAGCATGATCGTGGCGAGCTTCTCGTGCGCGAGCTGGTTGGTCCGGCGCGAGTTCTGGTTCTGCTTCACGTGTGCCTCCCTACTCCGTGCGGGCGACCTCTTCGATGCGGAACGCCTCGATCTGGTCGCCGGGGTGGATGTCCTGGAAGTTCTCCAGGCCAATGCCGCACTCGAAGCCGGCCTTGACGCTCTTGACGTCGTCCTTGTAGCGCCTGAGCGAGGCGATCTTGCCCTCGTAGACCACGATGCCGTCGCGCACGAGGCGCACCTGGTCGTCGCGGGAGACCTCGCCCTCGGAGATCATGCAGCCGGCGGCGATGCCAACCTTGGGCACCTTGAAGGTGTCGCGGACCTCAGCGATGCCGGTCTGGACCTCCTCCTCGGTGGGCTTGAGCATGCCGATACGGGCGGCGTCGATGTCCTCGATGGCCTTGTAGATGACGCTGTAGGTACGAATCTCGACGCCCTCGCGCTCGGCGGCGGCACGGGCCTTGGCATCGGGACGCACGCCAAAGCCAATGATGATGGCGTTGGAGGCATCGGCTAGCGTGACGTCGGTCTCGGTGATGGCGCCCACGGCAGCGTGGATCGTGTTGATGCGAACCTCGGACTGGTCCATCTTGTCGAGCGAGTCCTGGAGCGCCTCGATGGAGCCCTGGACGTCGGCCTTGATGATGAGGTTGAGCTCCTTGACGTCGGCGTCGGCCATGGTGGCGAAGAGGTTCTCGAGCGTGACGTGCTTCACGCGGTTCTGCTCCTCGATGCGGGCCTTGAGGGCGCGCTGGTCGGCCAGGTCGCGGGCGTCGCGGTCGTCCTGGAAGACGCGGAACTCGTCGCCTGCCATGGGGACGCTCTGGAGGCCCAGGATCTCCACCGGGTCGGAGGGACCCGCCGTCTCGACGGGGTTGCCCTTGGGGTCGAGCATTGCGCGCACGCGACCGTAGGCCATGCCGGCAACCACGGCGTCGCCCACGTGGAGCGTGCCGCGCGTCACGAGCACCGTGGCCACCGAGCCGCGGCCGCGGTCGAGCTTGGCCTCGAGGACGTTGCCGGAGGCAAAGGTGTCGGGGTTGGCCTTGAGCTCGAGGACGTCGGCCTCGAGCAGGACGGCCTCGAGCAGGTTGTCGATGCCGATGTGCTTCTTGGCCGAGATGTCGACGAACATGTTCTGTCCGCCCCACTCCTCGGGGATGATGCCGTACTCGGTGAGCTCCTGGCGCACGCGGGTGGGGTCGGCGCCGGGCTTGTCGATCTTGTTCACGGCCACGACGATGGGCACGCCTGCGGCCTTAGCGTGGTTGATGGACTCGACGGTCTGGGGCATGACGCCGTCGTCTGCGGCCACGATGAGGATGACGATGTCGGTCACCTTGGCGCCGCGGGCACGCATGGCCGTGAAGGTCTCGTGACCAGGGGTGTCGATGAAGGTGATGGTGCGGCCGTTGATCTTGACCTGAGAGGCGCCGATGGCCTGCGTGATGCCGCCGGCCTCGCCCTCGGCAACGCCGGTGTGGCGGATGGCGTCCAAGAGCGACGTCTTGCCGTGGTCGACGTGGCCCATGACGGTGACCACGGGCGGACGGGGCTTCAGGTCCTTGGGGTCATCGTAGAAGGTGAAGGAGTTCTCCTCCTCCTTGGTCATGACCTTGACGTCGCGGCCCAGGTCATCGGCGACCAGCTCGATGAGGTCATCGGACATGGACTCGGTGAGCGTGAGGGGGTTGCCCAGGAGGAAGAGACGCTTGATGATGTCGTTGGCCGGCACGCCGAGAAGCTCGGCGAGCTGCGCGACCGTGGCGCCCTGCGGGACCTTCACGGTGTCGAGCTGCGAGAGGTCCTGGTCGTTGGCGATGGCCTCCTCTATGCGCTTCTCCTCCGCGGCCTCCTCGGCCTGCTTCTGGCGGCGCTCCTTGCGGCGGCGGCGCCTGCCGGTGGACTCGCGCGACGCCTCCTCGACGGCCTCGCGGGCCTCGTCGAGAACGCGGCTGCGGTTGTAGGCCTCGGCCTCGCGGGCCATGCGGCTGTAGCGGTCCTCGCCCTCGTCACCGCGACGGCTGCCCTTGCGGCCCTTGCGGCCGGGACGGCCCTCGCCCTGCTCGGGACTGCCGTCCTGCTCCATGCGAGACGGGGCGGAGTAGCTCTTGCGCTCGGAGCGGGCGCGATCGGACTCGCTACGGCGCTCGCGGCGACCCTGGCCCTCGGCCTTCTTCTGCGCGGCCTCCTCGGCCTGCTGCTTGAGCACCTGCTCCTGCTGGGCAATCTGGTCAAGCAGCGAGGTGAAGGTGGGCATCGACTTGGGGGCGTTGTCGTGGACGCGGTTGCGCTCTTCCTCCTCGGCGCGCTCCTTGGCGGCCTTCTCGGCGGCGCGCTTCTTCTCCTCCTCGGCGCGCTTCCTCGCGGCCTCGGCGGCAGCGCGCTTCTTCTCCTCCTCGGCGCGCTCGCGCTCGCGGCGCTTCTCGGCTGCGACGCGCTCCTTCTCGGCGGCCTCCTCCTCGGCCTTCTTGGCCTCGGCGGCAGCCTCCTCCTCGGCCTTCTTGGCGGCCTCAATCTGGGCAGCGCGATCCTCCAGGATGGGCTTGAGCTTCTTGCGCACAATGGAGACGTAGGCGTCCTCGAGCGTCGAGGAGGCAGACTTGGCGGGAATCTTCATGTCGCGGAGATGGTCGAGCATCTCCTTGCTCGTCATCCCATACTCCTTGGCAAGGTCGTGTACGCGAGTCTTGGCCATGTGACCAACCTTTCATTCACGGGCGGCTGTGCCGCCCGGGTAGTGCCTGCAATCAAAAGTCCGCTTGGGGACGCTAGATCAGAGAATCGGGGTCATCGGAGACCTCGGCATCCATGAGCTTCTCGTGGATGCCGCAGTAGCGCGAGCCCGGACGAGCCATGTTGCGGCACTGGATGCCGTTCTCGCCCACGTACTCGCAACGGTGCTGCTCGCCGTCCTCCTCGGCCTCGCTCTCGAGGGCCTCAGCAGCGCGGGGAAGGTCGCGCAGGACGCCAGCCGCCAGCGACTCGTTCTTGATGTCGATGTGCATGCCGGTGAGGTGCGCGGCCAGACGGGCGTTCTGGCCCTCCTTGCCAATGGCCAGCGACAGCTGGTCGTCAGGCACGATGACCGTGGCGTAGCCGTCCTCGGGGCCAAGAACCACGCGAGACACGCGTGCAGGCGAGAGGGCATTGGCAACGCAGCGCGCGGGATCATCGGACCAGGGCACCACGTCTACGCGCTCGCCACGCAGCTCGGAGACAACCGTGCGCACGCGGCTGCCCTTGGGGCCCACGCAGGCGCCCACGGGATCGAGGTGCTCGTCCTTGGACGAGACGGCGACCTTCGAGCGGATACCCGGCTCGCGGGCGATGGAGCGAATCTCGACGACGCCGTCGTAGACCTCGGGGACCTCAAGCTCGAAGAGCCTGCGGATGAGGTCGGGGTGGGTGCGGGAGACCACGATGGGCGGACGCTGGCGCTCGCCGCGAACAGTGGGCTGGTCGTTGTTCGGGTCGCGCACGTCGATGATGATGGCCTTCAGGCGCTGATTGTGCGAGTAGCGCTCGCCAACGGGGCGCTCGTTGCGCTCGTCGGGGAAGCGGCGCTGGTCAAAGTGGGGAAGCTCGGCCTCGACGCCCTCGCGGATCTTGATGATCGTGAAGTCGGGCGTGGTCTGGAGCACCGTGCCGGTGATGATATCGCCAATGCGCTGTGAGAACTCCTCGTAGATCTGTACGCGCGCCGCGTTGCGCACGATGGCGCGAATCTCGGTCTTGGCGTGCTGCGCCGCGATGCGGGAAGTGTCGGGCGGGGTGACGTCCTTCTCGTCAAAGTCGAGGTACTCGCCGGTCTCCTCGTCGTAGGACTCCTCCTTGGGGATGAGCTCGTAGACGTAGACCTTGCCGGTGGCGTGGTCGATGGTGACGCGCGCGCCAAAGGGAAGGTGAAGGATGTCGGCGTAGCTCTTGGCGAGCGACTGCTCCAGGCGGTCGAGCAGGTACAGCTCGTCGATGTGCTTCTCCTGGCAAAGCGCCATCAGCGCTTCCATCATCTCTGATGCCATGCGGATTCCTTTCTAGCTCTTGGCCCCGTTGGACGGGGCATCGAAGTTTGGCTTGATCTTGCAGCTCTTGACCTGGTCGAGGGGGATGCTCACGCGCTCGCCGTCAACCGTGAGGACAACGTTTCCGCCGTCCAGGCCCTCCAGGCGGCCGGTGAAGTGGCGACGACCCTCGGTTGCCGTGGTCCCAAGCGAGACGTCCTCGCCGGCGAAGCGCTCGAAGTCGTGCGGACGACGGAGCGGACGCGAGAGGCCGGGCGACGAGACCTCGAGCGTGAAGGACCCCTCGATGGGGTCGAGCTCGTCGATCGCGGCAGAGATCCACTCGGTCTCGGCGGCCACCTCGTCGAGCGAGATAGGCGCGGCCTCCTCGTCTGCGTGGTCGATGCGCACGCGGACGCACGGGTTCTTCTTCGAGCCCACGACCTCGACGTCGACGATGTCGATGCCATGCTCGGGCGCTGCTGCCTCGAGCGCGTCAAGGATGCGCTGGCGCGTGTCGTGCTCTGGCACTGCGGGCATGTTCCCTCCCTCACACATCACAGGTACATACAGAAAGGAAGCGGGGCGAGAAACTCCACCCCACTTCCTACGAATCACTACTGCATTGCAGGTTGAGTATAGGGACTTATCGGCAGGCGGTCAAGGAGCAGGTCGAACGGCATCACAAGGACGCCACGAGTGCGGCGGTCGGAGCGCACCGGCTGGGGGAACGCGCCACGCTTGGCCACCTCGATGGCGGCCGACATGCCGGCCGGGACTGCACGCGGCTCGTGGCGTTTGGCGGTGTAGCGGTGCACCTTGACGCCGGCTGCGCTCAGGGCAACGGCAACCGGCTCGCCCTCGTAGCCCTGCAGCGTCTTCCCGTCGTAGGTGAAGCTGACGAGGCGCCCCCTCTCGGTTGTCCCGAGGATCGGGTGCTCATCGAAGCGCGTTCCCATGCGATCACTTCCCCAAACTGTCTGCGGGTCTCGGCCCGCGCTCTCCGGGGCTCCCCTGCCCCACGCTCTGGGGGCCTTCTCTGCCCCACGCATACCGTTTTACGTGGGAGGATTCGCTGGGTCTTGTAAGAATCGGAACCAAACGAGCATGGTAACGGGGGTTTCGCACGCTCGAAACATGGAGGCACGCGGCTGTTAGCAATTGGGTGTGGGGGGCCGCGTTGGGTGCACTGGCGGCGGCTGCGATGAGCGCGCTGGCGGGCGTTAGGCCCGCTGGCGGGGGCCGCGATGAGCGCGCTGGCGGGGGCCGAAGCGTTTTGGGCCATCCTCGCGACATGCTCTGCCCAAAATTTGCGGTTGCCGGTCCTTTTTGGGCGAATCGCCGAGTACGAAGCCTCTAACCTTTTAGAGAGCCGCAGGTAGGGAAATGGCACCTGTGGGGTGATACTAGACGGAACCCCTATTTTTGACCGGCAACCGCAAATTTTGGGCACGGGATCCCGCGGGGAGGCCCGCATCCGTTCCAAACGCACGGTGCACCGCCACACATTCGCACCCGAACGTGTATCCCGCGCAGGTCGATACACAATCGAGCGCCGAATGTGTTGCAGCCCACAGCCGAGCGAGGCTTTTCTGCAGGGTTTATTTGCGCTTGCCCCAAGCCTTTCTCACAAGAAGGACGACGCCGAAGATAATCAGCGCAACCACGAGAATCGCAACAAGGAGCATGCCAAATAGTACCCAACCACTCAGTCCGTAAACCATCGAGGCCGCTCCCCTCTTGATGATCTCTCTGATCTATGTCTGTCTTGCCAAGAAAGTACTAAATGCAGGAAGTGGATGTCTGCAGCAAATTGCGAGTTGCCACATTTGCCACCCATCGACGGCGCAGCCATGTCCGCAAGCGCACTCCTAGACGGCAACGTCAATCAGGACATACGCCTTCCAATCGCCGTGCACGTTGTAACCAGAGGCGCTGCCTCCATCCCACGCTATGGCAGAGCGGCTCTCATCAGCGTCTTTCATCTCACCAATCTTGCCCACGCGAAGGACCGTACCCGGAACTTCCGAAGAAGTGCGAGGTAGAAACTCTGGGAAGTAGCCCGCAGACGCCAACGCGGAGGCGGCGGAATCCGCACGCATGCCCGTGACGTCCGGTACGTCGCCGAAATCGGACGTAATGGACCCATTAGGTGAGTCGAGGTAAGTGTACTGGGGACGAGAAATCAAGGAGGCGACTATAACAACGGACACAATGGCAGCACTGGCAAGAAGACATTTGAGGAAGAGACGCAGGTAAAACTGCCGCGAGCTTTGGCGGGTCTCAGACGCCGTCTTTGAGGTCCCATCGTGTGGGGCATCTTCCTGCACCAGCGCCTTCTGCCACTGGGCACATGAGGGAATTCTCAGGAACTCCGCCTTCGTAGACACGCCCAACTTCTGGTAGGCCCGCTGCCGGTAGCTGCCAACAGTCGACGCCCCAACGCCCATCAATGGGGCCGCCTCTGCGGCGGTGAGGCCCAACACGACCGTCCGGGCCGCATCCGCCTCGCGCTCGGAGAGTCCCGCATTCTGAAGCAAGTCCTCAAACGACGCGGGTCCTCGGGGGATGGAGGGATGGTCTGGCATGACAGCCCCGTTTCTCGCAGAGAATAGCTCTTTTTCTTAAACGGCAGTCGCATTTGCCCAGTTGCTTGAAATCGATTTTAAGAAAGGGAGCTATTCTCCGGAAGGGACAGAGGCGATACGGCACCGGAGACGTTATGCGGAGCCGGAATCGTTACAGCGCCGCACACGAGAAGGGCCCGTCGCGCGTGGCGGCGGGCCCCAAAGGTCAAACGCAGTTCGGACACTAAACCTAGTGCACGCGACAGGGAATGGGATGCGGCGGCGTCTTGGGCTTCTTGAGCCCGGCCGTCACCACAGCACCCTTGGGGCACGCGTCCAGGCACTTGCCGCAACGCACGCAGGCGCGCTGGTCGATCACGTGGACAAACCCCGCCTTGCCCTCGATGGCGTCCTCCTCGCACGCATCCAGGCACTCCCCGCAGCCAGTGCAGCGCGAGACCAGGATGTGGTACGTGACCAGCGCGCGGCACTTCCCCGCGGGGCACTGGTGGCGCGAGACGTGCGCCTCGAACTCGTCGCCAAAGAGGTCGAGCGCCTGAGCGGCAACGCTCGCCATGCGCTGGCCAACCTCGCAGAGCGCCTGCTCGGCCATCGTGGGCGCAAGGTCGCGGATGAGGTCGAGGTCAGCGTCCTGCCCCTTGCCGGCGCAGGCGTCGGCGAGAATCGCGCAGAGCTGGTGGCCGCCCTCGTTGCCAAAGACGCACCGACCACAGCACTCGCGGTGGAAGCCGTCGAGAATCTCGCGCATGGCGTCAACGGCGCAGTCGCCTGCACCAATCACCCGAGCCTCGTCGCAGGCAAGGGTCACGGCATCGCCAAAGTGCGCGGGCGCCACAAAGGCACACATGGGATAGCCCAGGTAGACGGCCTTGACGTCATCGGCAGAGACACCAGCGGCGCCGAGAAGCTCGGCGACCGTGGTCTGTGCGGCGCTCTCCACGCGGGCGTCACCCACGTAGACCACCTTGCGCTCGCCGCCACAGAGCCACGCCTCGCCGGACACAAGCGGGTCCGCGCCTGCGGTTGTTCCGCTCACGGCGGAGGGCAGGGGCTTCTCGCCCACAAGGACGCGCGCGGCGGCGGTGTCGTTGGCGTAGACAAAGCCAAAGGAGTCATCCGCCGTGACAAAGCTTCCCTCGGGAAGCGCGGCGGCAACGTCCGTGGCGGAGGCGGGCACGAGCAGGCGCACGTCCTCTGCCGCCACGCGCTGCGCGGCATCCGCCAGGTTCGAACGGAGCAGCTCGAGCGCAACCGGATGCGAGCGGTCGAGCGGCATGAAGTTGACGAGAGTCATCAGTTTGCGCTCCTTTGCGGGTACTCGTTCCACAGCTTCGGGCGCTCGAGGGTCAGGCGCAGGTCGCACTGGAGGCAGCGGGACGCCTCGCGCTCCGCCTCGGACTCGGCGAAGGGGCACTCGTACTGCTTGAAGTTGTCGCGGCGCTCGGATGCGGGGGCAATCTCGGGCTCCAGCGGCGCATCGTAGAAGTGCTCACCCGGACGGCCAATGTGCTGCTCGGGGGCGTCTACGTCGAGAAGGACCTCGGAGATGTCGCCGTTGCCGCCCAGGTAGCGGTCGATGGACTGCGCCGCCTCGCGGCCGCCCTCGATGGCGCCAATCACGGACTTGGTGCCCGTCACGGCGTCACCGGCGGCGAAGATGCCCTCCTCGCTCGTGCGGTGATCCGCGTCTGCCACCACGTACGGACCGTGCGTGAGCTCGAGGCCCATGTCGCGCGTGTCCTCGGGCTTCTGGCCAACAGCAAAAATCACGTAGTCGGCGGGAAGCGTGAGCTCACCGCCCTCGACGAGCTCGGTCACGGCGCGGTGGTTCTCGTCAAAGTAGAACTTGGCGATCTTGTTGATCGTGATGGAGCCAACCTTGCCCGAGCCCTCCGCAGACTCGTTGATGGACGTGAAGGCGTATGCGTCGTGCAGGACCACGCCCTCCTCGGACGCCTCCTCGCGCTCCTCGGGAGTGGAGGTCATGACGGCCTCGGCCTCGAGGCAGGCAACGTCCACGCTCGTGGCACCCAGGCGCACGGCGGTGCGGGCGCAGTCGTAGGCAACGTTTCCGCCGCCGAGAACCACCACACGGCCGTTGACCTCGATGGGGTTGCCCTTGCGGGCGGCCTTGAGGAAGTCGGTGTTGCGGATGACGCCGGAGAGGTCGTGCCCCTTCATGGGGAGCACGGTTCCGTCGAAGGTGCCAACCGTCACAAGCACCGCGTCATAGCTGCCGAGAAGCGACTTCACGTCGTGCAGCCGCTCGCCGCAGCGGAGCTCGATGCGGGGCTTCTCGTCTGTGCCCTGCGTCACCTCGAGGATGGTCGAGACCTCGTGGTCGAGAACCTCATCGGGCAGGCGGTAGGCGGGGATGCCGTAGCGAAGCTGGCCGCCGGGGCGTTCCTCGGCCTCGAAGACCGTGACCGCATGGCCCTTCTCTGCCAGGTAGTATGCCGCGGTGAGGCCAGCGGGGCCGGCGCCCACGATGGCCACGCGCTTGCCCGTAAGCGGCTCGTGGCGCACGCGGGACTTCCACTCGCCCGTGTCACGCACGGCGGCAGCGCGCTTGAGCCTGCAGATGGAGAGCGGACCCTCCAGGTGGTTGCGCTTGCACTCGCCCTGGCAGTTGTGCGTGCAGATGGAACCCAGGGTCTCGGGGAACGGCACCTTCTCGCGCACGACGGCCGTGGCCTTCTCCCACTCCCCCGCCTTCACGTGGCGCAGGTAGCGCGGGATGTCGATGTGCGCGGGGCAGCCGGAGCGGCACGGCACCACGTTGTCCTCGCGGCTGCGCTCGGGCTTGTTGAGGCCCAGGACGTCCACGATCGAGCCCGTGGGGCACACCTCAACGCAGGCCCCGCAGAAGCGGCAGCCCGCCTCCTCGAGTGAGACGCCCCCGTCGATGCCAATGCGCACGCCGTCCTCGGTGCGCTGATAGTCGAGAACCCCAACGCCGCGCAGCTCGCGGCAGGCACGCACACAGCGGCCGCAACGCACGCAGCGCGTGAACATGTGTGTGATGAGCGGGTTCGAGTCGTCCGTGGGAACGGTGCGGGCGCGGCAGCGCCAGCGCGCCGGCGAGACTCCCAGATACTGGTACATGGACTGCAGCTCGCAGACGCCGTACTTGGGGCAGCCGGTGCAGTCCGAGGGGTGGGTGGCGAGAATGAGCTCCATAGCCATCCTGCGCACGTGGTCGGCGGTGGCGGCGTGGGAGTCAACAACCATGCCCTCCTCAACCTGGGTCTTGCAGGCGGGGACGGCGTGGCCGGAGCCGTTCACCTCGACCGCGCAGAGCCTGCAGCCACCCACGGCCTCAAGGTCGGGGTGCTTGCAGAGGTGCGGGATGAAGATTCCCGCATCGAGCGCAGCGTCGAGCACCGACGTGCCCTCTGCGGCCTCGACCTCGCTTCCGTCAATGGTCAGCTTCATCATGTCCCTCTCCAATGGCAATGATGGTCTCTCAAGACGGCGCGCCCCGCCGCAGACGCAGCGGGGCGCAACCAGTCACGAGCTAGTAGGTGCTAGTCCCACTCGTCGTCCGACGCGGACTCCATCGAGAGGGCAGCGGCGTTCTCGCCGGCGATGCGGCCAGAGTTGAGGCAGAAGCCCATCGTGTTGCCGGGGATGGAGTAGTTGTAGGAGTCACCGTAGATGGTGCAGGCGTCGGTGCCCACGCAGTACAGGCCAGGGATCTTCTTGTACTCGTCGGTCATGACCTCCATGCGCTGGTTGATGAGGACGCCACCCAGCGTACCGTAGGCGCCAACGTACTGGCGGCAGGCGTAGAACGGGCCGTTCTCAAGCGGCATCATGAACTCGCGCTCCTTCTCGAAGAGCGAATCCCAGCCCTCGGCGCACATGGCGTTGTACTCCTCGACGTTCTTGACGAGGCCCTCGGGGTCGATGCCGATCTTCTCGGCAAGCTCCTCGAGCGTGTCGGCCTTGGCGATCACGTGGTTGCCGTCGCCGTCGAGGTAGGTGTCCTCGTCGCGGGCAAACTGCTCCTCGAAGCCCTGGTAGAGGTCCTTGGGGTGGACGTGGGAGACGATGTCCGGGCCGTCCTTCTTCCAGTGCTTGAGCATCTTGGAGTCAAAGATCGAGAAGCCGACCTTGCCGGGCAGGTGGTTGATCGCGTTGCCCACGAAGGTGGTGTTGAAGATGTCGTCCTCGGGCATGAAGCGCTCGCCGTTGCGGTCGCACCAGTAGCAGGGCTGGCGGAAGCCGCCCTCCACGTAGAAGTGGTTCATGTTGTCGGGAAGCTGGTACATCATCTCCATGGTCACAGGGGTGTGGCCGGCGCCCACCTTGTGGCACATGTTGAAGCCGTCGCCATCCATGCCGGGCACGGCAAAGGAGTAGAGGTTCTTGCCCCAGTCGAAGCCGATGAGGTCCTTGATCATCTTGGAGTTGGCGCCAAAGCCGCCGGTGGCGACGATGACCGCCTTGGAGGTGATGTCGACTTCCTCGCCGTTCTTGTCGACGGCCTTCACGCCCACGACAGCGCCCTCGTCGTTGGTGATGAGCTCCTTGCCGGGGGTCTCGAACATGAACTCGACGCCCAGTGCCTGGGCACGCTCGGTCATGCGCTTGGTCATCGTGGTCGCGGCGCGAGGGCCGGGCTCGGAGCCGTCCTCGGGCTGGACGACGTGCCAGGTGTACTCGCCGTCGGCGTAAGCGCGGGTGCGCTCGCGGGCGCGGAACGCGGGGCGCACGGAGTTGAACTTGACGCCCATGTCCATGAGCCACTGGATGGTGTCGCCGCTCTTGAAGTAGTACGCGCGCACAAGGCGGGGGTCAACCTGGTAGTGGGTATAGAACATGTGGCGACGGAACAGCTCGCCAGGGGTGACCTCGATCATCGAGGCCTTCTGCACCGGGGAGCCGGCCGCGCAGGGGCCCATGCCCATGTTGGCGGCGCCGCCGGTGTTGGACGCCTTTTCCAGAGCGATGACGCTTGCGCCGTTCTCCGCGGCAGAAATCGCCGCAGCGAGTCCGGAGAGACCCGCCGCAACGACGACAACGTCGGTTTCAAGCTGCTTGGCCATGTCATACCTCCATGTTTGGGACAACAAGACGCTTTGTGTAACGTAGACACTTAGTAATGTCGCAGCACCGGGCCGTACGGGCTATGTGCGGCCGTACAAAAGAACGGCATCGCGCCCGGCACAAAACTGTGCGCGACGCGCGATGCCGTGGGAGAGTCGCCGTGTGCGGGCCCGCTAGTCCCTCGGGGGCATCGTGGGCTGGATGAAGGCCTTGTACTTAGCGACGCGCTGCTTGTACTCGTCACCCTTCTGAAGCTGCGCGAGCTCGCCCTCCATGCGGCCAATGTCCTCGCCGTGGATCTGCTTGCCCTCGGCGGTGTCGTGCGCCCGGAAGAGGCCGCGCTCGTCGTAGCACTCGTCGTGGCGGTACTCCACCTGGATCTTGCCGTCGACAACGCTCACGTGGCCCTCAAGGCCGCAGACGGAGCAGATGGCCTTGTCCGTGCCGGGGACCAGGTAGAAGTCGTTGGCGTGGCAATGCGGGCAGACGCCCTCAGCACCCTGGTAGGTGGCATGCTCGGGGTCCTTGGCCGCACGGGCGAGGTTCACGCCAATCTGATGGGCACGGGCAACGACCTTGTCGTCGAGAAGGGCGCGCTTGGACCAGGGCACCCACTCGTTGTCGATGACCTTCCAGGTGGGGGTCATCGACTGGATGGCGTGGTCGGACTGGACGTGCGTACCCCAGTCGGAGCCGCCAATGCCAATGTAGGATACCGGCTTGCCCGGGCAGATGATGCGCGGGTCGGGGGCCTTGGACTTGCCGCCCTCAGCCGCAATCTTCTCGGCAATCTGGGTAGCGATCACGTTGTTGCCGGTATCCATGCGCGGCCCAAAGCGGTCCATGATGGTGTGGAAGAGGCCCGAGGCGCCCGTCTCGAAGATGGGGTCGCACATGATGATGCCGTCTGCCTCGGCCATCTTGAAGAACAGCCAGTCGAAGTCGTCCTTGTGGATGCACATGTTGCCCTGGCCGCTCATGAGCATCTTCACGCAGGTGATGCAGCCCGTGCAGTGCTTGATGTTGAGGTCCATCGCGCGGATGAACTCGACCTCGCAGCCCTCTTCGACGGCACCCATCAGCGCTTCCTTGCAGATGCTGTCGTTGTTGCCGTTCTTGGTTCCAAACGAGACGCCCAAAACCTTTGCCATGGGACACCAACCTTCCCTCTCGCAGCGTTTCCGCCACGCCCCCGCGCGACGGCCTTTCCTGATGGCAGAAGCCTATCGCCGGGAATGCTGTGCAATTGCATAGAAGATTGGCCGAGAAAGTCCCTCAGCTTGTCTCGGGAAGGGCACCGGCGTCCACTGTGTCCTCGCCGAGCGCCTCCAGGACGCGTGCCGTGAACGAGAGCGCCAGGCGGTCGTCGCCGTCCTTGAGGTCGAGCTTGAAGAGCTCACCAATCTTGTTCACACGGTAGAAGTAGGTGTTCCTGTGCACGCTCAGGGCCTCCGCCGCCTCGGCGGGGCTTCCCGGGAAGCGCACCGACATCACGGCGGTCTCCAGATACGAGCTCCCGTGCTCGCGGTCGTAGCGAGCCATGGCAACCACGCGCTTGTCGAGGAGCATGTCGGAGTAGCCCAGCCCCTTGAACACAGAAGCAACCACCTGGAAGCGGTGCTCCCAGAAGAAGACCACGCGCTGGTTGGAGTCCCTCTCGAGGGCGTCAGCCTCGTCAAGCAGGATGCACTGCTTGAGGCGGGGACGCAGCTGCATGGCGTCGGAGAAGGGCTCGCTCACAAAAGCCCTCATGTCGTTGTGCTCAAGAGCGCCCATGAAGTGCCTATCACGGAGGATTCGCCGCTCGCAGGACTCGTAGCCGTCAAAGGAGCCGTCAGCTGCTCCGCCAAGCGAGACAAGCACGATGACCGCAGACCCAAAGATGGTCCAGACGCTGCCAGAGAGGGCGTCACCCACGAGCTGCCCCACCCGGGCGTAGTAGTCGTGGCCTGCACCGGGCTGCCCCACCACCCGGAGCAGCACGTAGTTGCAGTCGAGCGGGACGTCGGCTATGCGGAGGTGCTCCCGCACGGCGTCCCTGTCCTCGAACTTGCCCGCCAGGATGTCCGCGAGGACGGAAGAGCCCATGTCCACGCGCTTCCCGGCAACGCCCAGCCGGTCAATCATGAGGCCCGCAAGCGAGGTGGCGTAGTCGATGAGCTCGAGGTCTATGCCCGTGACCTCGTGCGTCACCTCGAATGCGTCGAAGCGTCCCATCTCCAGGCGGTGGTGATAGATGATCGAGGTCACGCAGCGCAGGTTGTCGGCCACGTTCGTGGTGATGACCGAGTGGCGAGAGCCCCTCACGGAGCTCAGGATGCCGGACTCCGCCAGGTGGTCCTCGACCGCCTGCGAGACGTAGCCGCTCTCGACGGTCGCCGCAATGTCCGGGCGGTCGCTGGGTATCTCGCCTGCCGTCGCCAACACCTTGTGGTCGGTGTTCGTAATCACCACGGGATTGCCAATGACCTCGGAGGCACGGCGGGCAAACTGCCGCAGATCGTAGGAGTCCAGGTAACAGCGGAAGAGGGTCTCCCTCCTCACGGCAAGCTCGCCGCTCTTGAGCACCAGGCGCATGAACGCCTCCTGGAAGTCGCTCGGGGAGATCTCGCCGGTGACAAACACCACGTTGCGCGGCGGCTTGTGGTACTCCTCCCCAAGCTCTCCCTGGACGTAGACAAGCATGATGCCATCGCCGTTCTGGGACGCACCGTCACGAAGGTAGTCTGCCATGGGGCCCAGGCAGATGACGCCCTTCGACCCCACGTTCCACTCGGGAGAGACGATAAGGTCCCACTCGAGCAGCTCGTCGTCGTGGATGTAAGAAGCCGTTATGGGCAACTCGTTCAGGACGGTCCGAAGCCTCATATGTCCCCTTTAAATAGCGCTGTGCTCGTGCACAAACATAGTAACTTCTCCGACCGAGTAATTTGGTGCGCGTTCCATGGGAGGCAGAGGGGGTCCGCCGTACGCTAACTGGTGGACTTTTGCCGAGAAGGACCGGAGGGCACCCCATGTGCGAATGGAACATCAGGACGCTCGTGAACGACATCGTCCTCGCTCTTGTCATCAACACGAGTGCGACGCTGCTCGCGGGCGCGCCCATGGAGTGGGGAACGTGGTACCCCTACACCTGCGTCGCCTTCACGACCAACGTCGTGGCGCAGCTTCTCATCCCAACGGTGAGCATCTCGCAGTCGCTCACGAAGGGGCTTGAGGGCAAGGCGATCAGGCCGTACCTGGCCATCTTCATCGAGAACCTGATCTTCGTCACCATCATCTCCCTTACCGAGGCGGTAACGCAGGTTGGGCCCGCGCAGATGATCGCCACGTGGCTCCAGACCTACTTCCAGCTCGTTCTTATCGGCTACGTGACGTCGATCATCCTCTTCAAGATCCCGTCCAAGCACTAGGGGCAACGCCGGCGAAGCCGGAAGCATAGCCCACACACTCACGTACAAGGCCAAGGGAAAGGCAGAGAAGACCATGGCACTTATTGACGAGCTCATCGAGAAGGCGCGCAAGACCCCGAAGGCGGTGGCGCTGCCCGAGTGCGACAACGAGGACACGCTGCTCGCGGCAAGGCGCGTGGCAGACGACGGCATTGGGACCCCGGTCCTGGTGAGCCCCGCCGACGTCATCGCACAGACCGCGGAGCGCGCGGGCGTCTCCACCGAGGGCATGCGCATCATCGACACTTCAGACGCCGAGGCCGCGGACGCCCTTGCCGAGCGCTACATGAACGCCGGGCGCGAGCGCCTCTTCTCCGCGAAGGCTGCTCGCCGCAAGCTCAAGAACCCGCTGAACTACGCCATGATGCTCGAGGAGCTCGGCGACGTGGACTGCACGTTCTGCGGCCACACCAACACCACCGGCGACGTGCTCATGGCTGCCCAGATGATCATCGGCCTCGCCGACGGCGTGGACGTGCCCTCCATCCTGGCGCTTGTCCAGACCCCGGGCTTCGATGGCCCCGAGGGTGACGTCATTGCTCTCACCGACTGCGGCCTCAACCCCGAGCCCTCCGCCGAGGAGCTGGCCTCCATAGCCATCGCCGCGTGCGACAACGTCTCGGCCCTCATGGACTGGGAGCCCCGCTGCGCCTTCATCAGCTACTCGACCGACGGCTCCGGCGAAAGCGCAAGCGTGGAGCGCATCCGCGAGGCCATCTCCATCGCCCGCGACCGCAGGCCCGACCTCGCGCTTGACGGCGAGTTCCAGCTCGACGCCGCCATCATCCCCGCCGTGGCCGCAAAGAAGGTCAAGCGCGAGAGCGCCGTGGCGGGCAAGGCAAACGTGCTCGTCTTCCCCGACCTCAACTGCGCGAACAGCGCCGTGAAGCTCATCCAGATCTTCGCGCACGGCAAGGGCTACGGCCACAACCTCTCGGGCTTCAAGCGCCCCGTGGCAGACAGCTCGCGCGGCTCCTCGGTCGAGGAGATGGTTGGCGACATCGCCATGCTCGTCCTCTCCGCTCGATAACACGCCCGCCTCGCCCGCGCGCCCACCGCGCGGGCGCAATAATTCAAAGGAGCACTTCATGACCTATCGCATCCTCACGCTTTCCCCCGGCTCCACCTCCACCAAGGTGGCCGTCTTCGAGGGCGAGAAGACCCTCATGCGGGAGAACGTCCGCCACGACCCCGCCGTGCTTGCAGGCTTCGACCGTGCGGCCGACCAGCTGGAGTTCCGCACGAAGACCGTGCTCGACGCGCTCGACGCCGCGGGCATCGCGCTTGAGAGCATCGACGCCTTCTCGGGCTACTGCGGCGGCATGGGCCCCACCAAGGGCGGCATCTTCCGCATTGACGAGAAGGTCTGCGAGCACGTGCTCAACTGCGGCATGAACCACCCCGCCATTCTCGGCGCACCCATCCTCTTTGACCTGGCTGGCCGCTGCGGCAAGCCCGCCTTCGCGGTCAACCAGCCTGACACCGACGAGCTCGAGGACGTGGCCCGCATCACCGGCTACCCCGGCGTCTACCGCAAGAGCCACGTGCACTGCCTCAACCAGAAGGAGTGCGCCATCCGCTGCGCGGCGTCTCTCGGCAAGAGCTACGACGAGGTCAACGTAATCGTGGCGCACGTGGGAGGCGGCCTTTCGGTGGCGGCGCACGAGCACGGCCGCATGGTCGACACAAACGACGTGCTCGAGGGCTCGGGACCGTTTGCCCCCAACCGCTCCGGCGACGTGCCCGCCAAGCCCATTGCCGCCCTTGCCTTCTCGGGCGAGCACGACAAGAAAGAGGTCATGGGTGTCATTGGCAAGACCGGCGGACTCAAGGGCCTTCTCGGCACCGATGACGCGCAGGAGATAGACGCGCGCATTGACGCGGGCGACGAGTGGGCGCGCATTGTCTTCGAGGCCATGGCCTACCAGACCGCCAAGCAGATCGGCGCCTTTGCGGCCGCCCTCGAGGGCAAGGTCGACGGTGTCGTGCTCACCGGCGGCGTGTCCCACGACCAGCGCTTTGTTGACTACGTCACGGCTCGCGTGAGCTGGATTGCCCCGGTCTACGTGTACGCGGGCGACTTCGAGATGGAGGGCGCCGCTGCCGGCGCCGTGCGCGCGCTCGAGGGTACTGAGGAGGTCATGACCTACACGGGCGTGCCCTCCTGGGACGGCTTCAAGATGGACGGCGCCTTCGCCGACGTGGAGGCCTAGCGCATGGCGAGCAGCAACGCAACAAAGCAGGGCGGCTTCCACTACGCGTACCTCATCGTCCTCTCGTGCATCGTGATGACGTGCCTCCCCTGCGCGCTGGTCCTCTCGTGCGCAGGAATCTTCTTCACGCCGGTGTCCGAGTTCTTTGGCGTGCCCAAGGCCTCGTTCACGCTGTACTTCTCGGTGCTCAACCTGGCCATGATGGCCACGCTTCCCATTGCCGGCAAGCTCCTTGCGGCGCGGGATGCGCGGGCAGTGCTCTCCGTTGCCACGGCGCTTTGCGGCCTGGGCATGTTTGGCATGGCGTCCTGCCAGGAGGTCTGGCAGTTCTACCTTGTTGGCATCGTGCTGGGCGTGGGCGTAGCACCCCTCATCTACCTGGCAGTTCCCACCCTCATCAACGCCTGGTGCGTCAAGCGCGTGGGCTTCTTCGTGGGTCTGTGCATGGCCTTCACGGGCATTGGCGGCGTGATCTTCAACCCCATCGGCACTTCGATCATCCAGTCCGGCGCCGAGGGATGGCGCACGGCCTATCTGGTGTTTGGCATCATCATCCTGGTGGGGACGCTCCCGTTCACGCTGTTTGTGGTGCGGAGCAAGCCCGCCGACAAGGGGCTTCTCCCCTATGGCGCGGACGAGGAGGACGCCGAGGGCGAGAGCAACGGTGCGGCCGCACCCGCCAAGGGCGTCTCCGCGGCAGACGCCATGCACACCCCCGCGTTCTGGGCCATCGTGGCCTTCTGCGGGCTGATCACGCTCAACCAGACCGTCTACCAGTTCCTCTCGAGCTACGCTCTGTCGTTCTCCAATTCACTGCCGCAGATTGCAGCGGCGTCGGGCGTGGTTGCCTCTGCGGCCATGGGCGGGCAGGCCATTGGCAAGGTGTTTCTCGGCTCCGTGAGCGACCGCTCCGTGCGCCTTGGTGCCATCTGCGGCATTGCGGTTGGCGCGGTGGGCGTCCTTCTCATGTGGGGCATGCCCTCGGTGCTTGCGCTGCTGCTTGTGGGCGCGTTCTGCTTTGGCGTTGTCTACGCCATGACCACGGTCGAGACGCCACTCCTGGTGAGAAGCGTCTTTGGTTCCGCCGACTACGCCAACATCTACTCGCGCGTCTCCATGGTGGGCTCGCTCATGAGCGCCGTGGCCGCGGTGTTCTGGAGCCTGGTAATCGATTCCGCAGGCGGGTATGGCCTCATGTTCGCCCTGTCACTGGTGTGCATGGCGGCGTGCCTGGCGCTTGCGCTCTTCGCGCTTGCGCATGCGCCCCGCGAGCAGAGCCAGGCTTCGGCTGACAAGCGATAAGGTGCTTTTCGGCGGAGTCGCCGGTGACGCTGCTGATGACTCCGCCGCGGCTCAGCCGGCGACTCCGCCACGGCCAAGCTAGCGACTTCGCGGAGCGCTACACATTCGGCATTCGAATGTGTATCAACCAGCACGCGCTACACATTCGGACACGAATGTGTAGCGCATTTCTCGTGGACCGACGCTCCAGACCCCACAACACGAGCCCTCCGGCGTCATGCAGATGCCGGAGGGCCTTTCTTATACGTAAGAGCTACGGCAACTGGCCTTCCGGCGCCACATTGATGCCGAAATGAGGCTGAGAGAGGGTCGCGAGAAGGCAGCGAGAAAGTTGTCGCCCCTCCTCGCAACTGAATGTGTACAATTTGGCATTCAGTCTTCTGAAATTCCCAGTTGGATTTTCTCGTCTGCTGCCAAATTGTACACATTACCTGCCGGAGAACAGCAAGCGTGAGGGCTGCACTTACTCGTTGCGACCGCGAGAACAGCCCTACTCATCACAAGAGCCATGACGCCTACGACGCTTGTGCTCGCGCGGCACGTACGGCCCAATAACAGCACGGAAGTCCGGGGAATCGGCGTCATCCGTCGGCGTGTCGGGCGAGATGTACAGCGACCCCTTGAGGCCGTCGATGTAGGTGTACATCCACGAGAGGCCGCGCGCACCGCTCAGCGCGTAGTCGGCCGCGGCGAGAAAGCCGTCCAAGTCGCTCTTGCGGAACTCGTGGGAGTAGTGGCCAATCCGGAACGTGTCGAACGGCAGCCCCTGCATCTTCTCGAGCGTCTGGCGCCAGGTGGCAATGGGTAGGCTCTCGGGAAAGAAGAGGCACATACAGGGCGTCACGGCATCGCCGGAGAGAAGCAGCCTGCGCTCGCGCACCAGGTAGCCCATCGAGTGATCGGTATGCCCGGGGAGAAAAACGCCCTCGATGGTAACGCCGCCCAGGTCAAGCACGTCGCCCTCCTCGAAGTACGTGAAGCTTGGCCGCGTACCCTCGCGCATGGCCGAGAATGCACCCTCGGGCGCGCGCCCCTGCTCCACGTAGATGCGCACGGCGTTGGCGTTGTGCTCCTCGCCCAAGGCGATGTCCACGTCCTCCTCGCAGGGAATGCGCACGTCATCGAAGAGGTACGAACCCGCAATGTGGTCGTGATGGCGATGCGTGAGAAGCACGGTCACGGGAAGGCCGCCGCTAAGCTCGTGCACCACGGGACGCAGGTCGCCCACACCCACGCACGAGTCGACAAGCGCCACGCGATCGCGCCCCCTTACCAGGTAGCAGCGACAGCCAACGCAGTCCGCTATCTCCCACAGGCCGTCGCCCAGGTCTGTCACCGTGAAGATCTTGTCCATGCGAGAAGTACCTCCCAAAATGCCAAAGTGGCGCCCAGGCCGCTTGGCCCGGGCGCCGTCACGTCTATGTGCATGCCAAAACAGGCGAGTAAACCCTAGTGCATCTGCGGCATTGCCGGAGCAGGGTCGTTGCACACCTTGCGGGCGAAGTCCTCGATGGGGCCCTGCAGGAAGAACGTCACAACGTAGCAGGCAACCCACACCGGGATGATGTTCTGCAGGAACCCAAAGATTGATGCAATGAAAGGTGCCCCACCCAGTACGCAAGCATCGAGAGCGCCTACCAGATAGCACAGGATAAGGGCGTAGACCGTGTTGATGGGCATGTTGACGAGCGCACCAAACTTGGCGCCCTCAGAAGGATTGGAGCGCTTCATAGCCCAGCGGACGGACTTCTCGGGAAGGGATGGGACCATGCCGATGATGGTGGCGACGCACCACGCAAACACGAAGTTGATCCAGAACATAGGCCAGATCCAACCCTCACCCGGCGCCGGGGTCGCAGTATGGAAGACGTAAATTGCAAGCCACTCACACAGTGTGCAGAGCACGAGCGCTGTGCAAATATCCAGAATTGCGGCCTTCACGAACCTCGTAGAAGTCTTCATCGGCATGAGTGATTCCTTCCCTAGACGCTGGGCATATGCCCAAAGGTACAAAATGCGGCGCACGGGGCATTCCCGCACGCCGCCCGATGACTTCATCCTATGCGGACGTATCGGCTCATCCTATGGCTCTTAGCACAAGCTTTTGCCTATATGTGACATCTTTATGTGCTATCGCACGAACCGAGAAATTCACGCCGGTGCCTGCCCTAGTCCTGCTCGTCAAAGCAGGCAAAGCCTGAGAAGACCGGCACTCCGGTGTAGCGCTTGACTTCCTCCTCACCAGAGAGCGCACGTACAGCACCTGCTGCCATGGCCTCCAGCTCGAACTCCCCCGGGTACGCCGTGACGGGGGCAATCCAGCCGCAAGCGTCGCGGATGTACGCAACGAGACCCTGGTTGTGCACCATACCGCCGCCAAGGAGGATGCCGTCCACGTTGCCGTGGAGCACCGTGGCCATGGACCCGATGTACTTCACGAGCTGGTACTCCATGGCGCTCCACGCACGCGATGCCGCCTCGTCGCCCGCCTCCGCGCGACGGCACACCTCAAGCGCGTCCGACGTGCCGAGAAGGTCGGCAAAGCCACCGCTGCGCTGGCAGAGCCTGCGCGTCTCGGCCGAGTCGTGATCCTTGAGGTAGTCGAGCACCTCCACCACGGGTACCGCGCCCGCGCGCGTGGGGGTCATGGGGCCCTCGCCGCCCACGATGTCGTAGCCGTCGATCATGCGGCCGTGCTGGTGCGCGGAGATGGAGATTCCCCCGCCAATGTGACACACGATAAGGTCGCAGTCCTCGTAGCGGCGCCCCATCGCCTTGGCGTGGCGGATGGCCGTCTCCTTGAGGTTGAGCGCATGCAGGTGGACGTTGCGGTAGACGCCCCGGATGCCCGTCATGCGCGCGTCGTCGCAAAGCTCGTCGGTGTCCGGCGGGTTCACCACAAAGGCGGGCTTACCGCAGCTGGCCGCAAGCTCGTGGGCAAGCTGGCTTCCCAGCTGTGCCGGGTGCTGCACGCCGTTTGCCCCGCGGCGGGCGTCGTTGAGCAGCGTCTCGTCCACCGAGTACACGCCGCCTTCCAGCGAGAGGAGCCCGCCTCCGCGGCCCACAAAGGCGTCGATGGTCGAGAGGTCAACGCCGTTCTCGTCCAAGATCCCCATAATCATGTCGCGGCGATAGGGCAGCTGGGAGGAGACGTCGCCAATCTGGGCCAGGCGCTGGGCGTCATGGGAGACGTTCTTCGAGAAGACGCATGTCTCGCCCTCGAAGAGACCCACCTTGGTGGAGGTGGAGCCGGGGTTGATGACCAGGATGCGGTAGTTCTTCTCGGTCATGGCTACTCCCCCTTGAGGCACTGCGCGCGCACGCAGGACATCACGACGTTGCCCACGATCTCGGACACGGGGGCGCTTCTCGAGCAGTCGCAGACGATCTTCTTGAAGCCCTGGAGCATGGGACCGTACGCGTTGGCGTGGCCAAACATCTGCACGAGCTTCACACCCACGTTGCCCACGTTGAGGTCGGGCCAGATGATGACGTTGGCCTTGCCAGCAACGGCGCTCTCGCGGTGCACCTTGTGGGCCGCCACCTCCGGGCGCAGCGCGGCGTCAAGCTGGAACTCGCCGTCGATCTTGAGGTCCGGGCGACGCTCGTTGGCAATGTCGCGCGCGTCGCGCACCTTCTGGACCATCTCGCCCGCGCCGGAGCCGTCGGTCGAGAACGAGAGCAGCGCGCAGCGGGCCTCGCTGCCGGTAAGGGCGTTCCACGTGTCGCAGGCGGAGATGGCGATGGAGGCCTCCTGCTCGGGTGTTGGGTTCTGGCAGACGGCGGAGTCGCCAAAGCCCAGGAGCTGCCCCGCGGAGCCCTCGTAGCCGGGGATGTCGAAGATGCCCATTGACGAGATGGTGTCGATGCCGTCTGCCAGGCCGATGATCTCCTGGCCGCCCAGGATAACGTCACCCGTGGGGCAGTCGATGCCGCCAAAGGTGATGTCGACGTCGCCAAGCGCCTGCATCATGAGGGCGCGCTCCATGGGGCGCACCACGCGCCGGCGCACGCCCTTGGCCTTCCAGCGGCAGCTGGGAAGGACCTCGAAGCGCTGGGCCAGGGCCTCGTTTGCCTCCTCGTCGGCAAGGTCGACAAGCTCCACACCCTCAAGGCTCACGCCCTGCTCAGCGGCGTTCCTCTCGATTGCCTCGACGTTGCCGACAACCACGCACGATGCCAGCCCCTGGGCGGTGAGCTCGGCCACGGCCTTGATCATGGTGGGGTTCTCGCCCTCGAAGAAGGCGACGCGCTGGACGTCTGCCTTAGCACGTTCGCGCATGTCATCCATCAGGTTCATGTGTCTCTCCAAAGGTAAAAGAAAGGGCGGCCCCAGAAGGAGCCGCCCCGGGGTTTGCTTGGTCGTGCACGTGAGTGGGCGAGATGGCCTACTCCTCGACCTCCTCGGCAACGCGGTCAACGAGCTCGCCGAAGGTCTTCATGTTCATGATCTCGGTGACAGTGACCTCGGCGTCGAGCTCGTTCTCGATCATCGAAGTGAGGGCGATCATCTTCATGGAACCCTTGCCCAGCTCGTCGAAGGTGGTATCGGGGGTGATGTCAACGTCGGTCTTGTAGGCCTCCTTGGCAAGGCCTGCGAGGGTCGAGAAAAGCTCGTTCTTGTCCATGGTTGGTTCCTTTCGTCTTGATTCAATATTTGATGTTCAACAGTTCATGGCCGCAGCGCTACTCCGCGACCTCGTCGAGCTCGAAGCAGGGCTCCCACCACTCGACCATCACGTCAGAGCCCTCCTTCTCGGGCACCACACGCTTGATGGGCTTGAAGTGGACGCCAATGGTCTCGTGGTTCTTGTAGAGGCGCTCTTGCAGGCCCTTCACGACCTTCTTCTTGCCGCAGAAGATCACGAACGAGTACTCCGTGCCCTCGTCGAGACGCACCTTACCGTAGCCGTAGGGCGCGACCTCCTTGAGGTAGGGCTTGTCGTTCTGGATGCCGGGCACCACAAAGGACTCGAGCGTGCCATGGCCAGAGAGCTCCACCCACTCGGTCTGGTGGTAGCCGCAGGCGTTGCAGCCCAGGTGCGGCGGAAACTCGATGGCGCCGCACTCCGTGCACTTGCGGCCAAGGAGCTTGCCCTCGGCAACGCCGTCGTAGAACTTCTTAACGATTGGCTCCATGTCTTCAAGAAGCATCGTGTACCTCCTCTTGGTTGCTTGGATGCGCGCCGGGCGCTAGTCGTGGGTGCGCAGGATCTGGCAGCGGATGTTCTGGCCGCCACCAAAGCCGCGCAGGAACGTGGTCTGTGGAGCCTTGGGCATCTGCGTGGCACCGGCCTCGCCGCGCATCTGCTTGACGGCCTCGACCACGTCCGCCACGCCCGAGGCGCCGTGCGCATGACCAAAGTTGCAGCGGCCGCCGTGCGTGTTGATGGGCTTGTCACCGTCAAAGCCCATACGACCGTCGATGGCGTACTGCCAGGCCTCGCCACGCGGGATGTAGCCAACCTCCTCGGCGGCAACGATGTCGCCAGCCAGGAAGAAGTCGTTCACAAAGAGCAGGTCAAGCTCGTCGGGGCTCACGCCGGTGAGCTCGTAGACCTGCTGGGTGCCAACCTTGGTGCCGTTGTACTCGTTGTCCGGGGTCGCGCCCTCGAAGGCGGCGGCGCCCGTGCCCAGGACGTCGATCACCTTGTGGTCGAGGCCGCGAGCAACGGCCATATCGGTGGGCATGACCACCAGGGCGGCGGCGCCGTCGCACTTGATCTCGAAGCCGGTCACGCGCAGGTACTGCGTGACCTTGGGGTTGCCAAAGCCCTTGAGGTACGCGTCGGCGTCCGGAAGGTCGTTCTCCTTGGCAAGCTCCTCGAAGGTCTTCGTCGAGAAGGCCAGGGGGTTGAGCACGGCGTCGCGTCGCAGGGACTTGGACACGCCGTTCAGGGCATCATCGATCTGCTCGGCCGTGAGGTCGTACTCCCAGCGGTACTTGTTGATCCAGTTGTCGAACGAGATGCCAAACGCAGAATCGAACGGGCGGCCGTAGGCACGGTCGTAGACCTTGGGGATCGAGGGCAGCATCTCGGAGAGCGGGAAGTCGCGACGGAAGCAGCCGGGGGCGTCTACCACGGGAAGCGACGCCGCCAAGTCCACGGCGCCGGAAAGCACCACGTCATAGGTGCCCGAGGCAACCGCCTGCACGGCCTCCTGCAGGGCCACATAGCCCGTGCAGCAGGCCTCGGAGTGGTGCACCGAGCCAATGCCGCGCACGCCAAACCAGTCCGCCACCTGCATGTTGGGCGTGAGGGAGTCGCCAATCATGAAGGGGTTGGCGGCGCCGTGGTAGAAGTACTGGATGTCGCGCGGCTCGAGGCCGGCGTCCTGGATGGCCTCCAGCGCGGCATAGCCAAAGGCGTCGCCCTCGCTCATGCCCTTGGTCTGGGGGTGGTCCTCGAAGTTCTTGAAGGGCGTGCAGCCAACGCCCACGATGGAGACGCTGCGTGCCTGCTTGCCAAGCTTGACCAAGACAATCACTCCTTTGCTCATATGCTGCAGAACAATCGCTCCGTACGAGCACAGGATATGGGGCGAGAAAAACGCAAGGCGGGACATTAGCGCAGGCGGCGTCCCACGTTACGGGACACACGTGGCAATTCTGTTTCTTTTTGCAGGTAAAGTCAGGTTGTTTGCTACGCCCAAAGAAGCTGAGACGCACATTGCCCATCCTTGTGCGCATGCATAAACGAGCAGGTAGAGTGGCAAATCAGGGGTGGGTATCCCCCACCGGAGCAACACGGGCATCGTGCCCGGGGGAGCGGTGCCTACAGGCGCGCGAACGGGTCTTCGGGAAGCTCGAGCGCAGTCTTCTCATCAATGAAGAGCGGCGAGTAGTACATGCGATTGAGCATGGCGGCGACCTCGGCAGGGGGAATCTCCGGGCGCTTCTCCAACCAGTACTGGATGAGGTTGTTGTGGCCCGCTATCACAAACGAGAGGTACAGGTCTCGATGGAGCTCCGAGCCACCCACACCCTGCAGTCGGATGCGGAAGTACTCGTGCATGAGCATCGTGGCCCTGTGCTGAAAGACGGGGTCGCCATGGTCGCTGTTGAGCGCCACGATCTTGTCGCGGTTTGCCCGGAGCACCTCCATGCGTGCGACCATCGACTGCGTGGGCTTGAGCTCGGCCTTGTTAAACTGCACGCCAAGCGCGGTGTTGTTGATCGTGCGCATGGTGTCGAGAAGGCCAGCCTCGAACTGCTTCACCACGTCCTCGACGCTGTCGTAGTGACGGTAGAAGGTCGAGCGAGAAACGCCGGCCAGGCGCACCACGTCCGCAACCTTGATGTTGGGGATGTCGGTCGTCTCCATGAGGCCAAAGACCGCCTCTTCGATTCTCTCCTCAACGGTCCTCTTGGCGTTTCTCGCCGTGCTCCGCTTCATCGTCACACCCCCCCAAACAGCCATCTCTTCCTGCACATATGCTGAACTATAGCCGATGAGAATCTCACCGCCCGCAGAACGCGAGACCAACGTGCGAGAAGATATTCCCCTATTATTTGTGTGCTTGCACATACGAGAAGGGGGACTCGCACATGGAACTCAAGGAGCTGCTGTCACGCCTGCCCGAGGGGTCCGTTGCCACAAGGAAGCTCCGCGATCCCGAGGTAAACATCGACAACATCTGCTTCCTCACGCCCGCGACGGGGCTCCCCCATCCCAATGTCCTGTACTTCTCGGATGACGTTCACCTCCCGGAGGCGCCCATCGAGGACATTTTCAACGTGGTGCTGTTTGGGTGCCAGGAGGTGCCGAAGGGGCTGCTGGACAATCCCTCCTGCAACGTGATCCTGCTCCGCCTGGAGTTCAACCCTTTCACCTGCTACAACGAGCTTCAGGGGTTCTTCCTCGAGGACATACAGGTAACTGACATCGTGCGTCGCATGCTCACCGCGCACTTCTCCAACAACGGCCTGCAGTACGTCGTCGAGGAGGCATCGAGGGCGCTGGGCAACCCCGTCGTAGTGGTGGACAGCGCCTACCACTACGTGGCGCGCCATGTTGAGGGAAAGCTCGATCCCAGCCGCCACCTGGACCAAGTGCTCGAGCAGGAGTTTCGCTACGAGTCCATCCTCGAGGACGGCGTTGCCTTCATCGAGCATGCCCGGATCACCGAGCGCTGCGCGCAATCTCCCAGGCCCATCGTGATCTACAACGAGGTCCTGGGCGCGAACACCATGGTCACGCCCTCGGTTGTGCACGGGGTAACCATCGCGCACACTATGGTGATCGAGCGCGACCACCCGTTTGGCGACGTTGACCTGGAGTGCATGGGACGCCTGGGTCGCTTTGTGGCGCAGGAGATGCAGAAGACGAACCTCTACACCGCAAGCCGCGGCCAGATGGACTCCTACTTCCTGGTGAACCTGCTCAACGACGAGCAGCCCAGCCATGCCGTGACCGCACGACGCCTGAGCGTGCTGGAGTTCACTCCCCTGCCCGAGCTCTACATTGCCGTCCTGGACCCCAACCACGCGCGCGTGGCACCACATGACCTCAACACCATAGCTATGCAGCTCACGGGATGCCTCCAGAACAGCATCTACGCAACGTACGAGGACGCGCTGGTGGTGGCCTTCTCGCGCGAGAAGGGCGCTGGCCTGGGTGACTACACCGAAGAGCTGCTCCGCAAGGTCGCCGACGTCAACGACCTCTCGATAGGCGTGAGCAACGCCTTTGACGACCTCACGCACATCCGCAGCCACTACGAGCAGGCACGGGCAGCCATCAAGGCGGGGCGTATGGTCTCGGTCTTTCTCGAGGACGGACAGGTTTACCACTACTGCGACTACGCCTACGTGCAGATGCTCGGCCTCACCAACACCCAGTACAACCTGCTGAACTTTGTGCATCCCTCGCTCATGCGCCTGGCACGCTACGATCGGGACCACGGGACCGAGCTCATGGACACGCTCTTCATCTACCTGCAGAACGCATGCAACACCCAACGCGCCGCCAAGATGCTCAACCTGCACAAGAACACGCTGCTCTACCGCATGGGTCGCATCCGTGAAATCCTGGGGTGCAACCTCTCCTCCGGCGAGGACCAGTTCATGCTTCAGCTCTCGTACCGCGTCCTCTTCTACCTCGACCTCTTTAAGTCACGCATCAGCACCTCGCGCAATGACTTCAGAATCGAGAACGAGTAGGAGCAGGACCGCCCCGAGGGTGCGCCAAACCAGACCGTCCGCCTTCCGGGCTAGAGCAACACCGCCCGACTGCGGGAAAGACTCGCAGCCGGGCGGTACAGCTAAGCGCTGGCGGAGAAGGAGAAGCTACCTCTTAATCTCCAGGGTCGGGAACTTCATGTCGCGGTACTTCTTCATCTGGTCCTTGATCTGATCCTGCTGCGCAAAGAACTCATCGCGCGTCTTGTTGATCTCGTTCAGGTGCTCGGCGCGAGCCTTGTCGTTGTTGCGGTCGCGGATGAGGCCATTCTTGGGGTCAATCACCAGCATGGGACGACCGGTCTCGGGGTTGGTGCCCAGCGTTCCGCCGGCACCGCACACAGCGCACTCCCACGGGAACTCGATGCCGTCCCAGTGCTTGTCGCCAGGGTAGACGAGGCTGGAGTGGCAGTTGGGGCACACACCGTCGTTGGGGTCGCCGAGCCAGCCGCGCTCCTCGACGGGGGTGTTGATAGCCTTCACGATGTTCTCGCCCATCTTGCGCGCGCGGGGCAGCTGGTCGGCGTAGACGAAGGTGTTGCCGGGTCGGCCGTCGCGCGTGGCCATGTAACGGTCGACCACCTGGAGGGACTGGGTGAACATAGTCGCCTGCAGGCTCTCGAGCGCCAGCGACTGCCAGTCGTGCATGGAGCCACCCACCGAGATGAGGCCGGCAACGGTGTGCGGGTTCTCCTTTACGGCACCGATGGCGAGCAGGAACGAGAGCTCGTAGGCTAGGAAGCGCTGTGCCAGGCGCGTGTAGAGCGAGCTCGGCGTGAGGTCGTAGGTGGGAACCACGAAGATGATGCCCTGGCACGTGTGCATCTCGTTGATGATCGCGTCCGTGTCGTCCTTGTCCTTGAGGACGCAGCCGTGGTACTCCTTCTGAAGGCCGGCGGCCATCTTGCCCATCTGCATGGTGCAGCCCTCGCAGCCCGTGCATGGCAGGATGTTGTAGTCGAAGAGGTTGATCAGCTCGACCTCGCCACCTGCCTCCTCAACTGCGCACAGCGCCTCCTTTGCGAGAGCCTCGCCGTTGCCGTCCTTCCTACCCGCGCAAACGGCCATAACCTTGAACTTTGCCATGAAGACCCCTCTCCTGGGATGTGGGATGTCTGGCACGCGGGACCAGCTCTGCCGACCCCACGCATGCCTCCCTGATGGTAGGCGGCGGAGTTCTCGCGGTATTCGTCTGTCGAGACGAAACTGCATCCGGGGTTTGGATGAGGGTTGTGCAAACGCACGGTGGCGTGCGGCGCGCACCCGCTGCTGCCGCACCGTAACAGAGAAGGGCCCTCTGGCCTTGTGCCAGAGGGCCCTACGGCAATGCCGTCTTATCGGGCTGCCTGCCTAGCGGTGCACGTACTCGCCCGCCTGGTACCTCGGCGGCACCACGGGCACCTCGATCCAGGACTCCCACTCGCCACCGGTGTGGATGTTGTGGGTGCCGTGGTTGTCGGTGTCCCACGAGAGCGGCTCAAACCACCCGTCGCGGATGTAGCGACCAGAGATCTGCACGCGGAAGCGCTCACCCTTGTGGTACACGCGAGCCGTGGGCACAATCGCGATGTCAACCGCGCGCACCTCGCCCTCGGCGAGCTTGTTGGTGTCGGTCATCGTGTAGACCGGGGTGTGTGCCTTGGTGAGGGCGGTGTCGACCGTCGCGCGAGACACGCGGCACTTGCCCCACGCGCCGGGGTGCGGCTCGTCGAGCGTGAGCCAAGGCACCCAGTTGCCCTCGGCGTCGGCCTTCTGGATGTTCACAAAGAGGTCCATGTCATCAAAGCCGTCGCAGGAGACAAAGAGGTGCAGGTTCATGTAGCCCGTGATCTCGACGTCCTCGGGAAGCGTGAGGTCAAAGTCGACCTCCTCGTCCGCCGGGTTGTAGCTGGCCTTTGCCTGCGTGGACACCGGCTCGGTCGAGAGCGAGAAGCACGCGGACTTGTGGTCGAGCGGCGCGCAGTCCTTGGGCGCGGACGCGTCGAGGTAGAGCTTCTTGTACTGGGTGCGCTTGATGGGCCAGGCCTTCTCGGGGCGCTGCTCCTGGTAGTCCACGTCGTAGCCGTCCATGATGTCAAGGCGGACGCGCGGCGTCATCTCCCAGCCGTTGTGGATGCCCTTGAGGTAGCGGTCGTAGTAGCGAAGCAGGTCCTCGAGGTTCTCGGGGTTGTAGGTGTCAGGCCACTCGAAGTCCCTGTGCGCGCGCATCCACTTGAGGTGGCTACGGCAGCGCCTCCAGGCGTTGAAGGAGCCCGGCAGGTGGAAGTGCGACCAACCGGCGGTCTGGTAGACGGGGATCTTGACCTTGCGCACGTCCGCGCGCTTGTCGTTCCAGTAGGCGTTCATGTCGGGGTACATCTTGGCCATGGCGACCTGGTCATCCACGCCGTTGGGGCCCGTCACCTGTGCGGCAATGAACTTGTTAAACGAGAGGGCCGGAACGCCACCCTCGAAGAAGCTCTCGCGGTAGAGGTCGGTCGTGCACTCCCAGGGCGCAATGCAGGCCAGGTGGGGCGGGCAGGTGGAAGCGATGCCCCACTGGTGCATGGCCACGCCGGAGTTGCCCGACATGCCCACGCGGCCGTTGGACCAGGGCTGGGCGGCAACCCACTCCACGAAGTCGTAGCCGTCCTCGCGGTCCTGGTGCGTGAACATGTGGACCGAGCCCTCGGAGTGGCCCGCGCCGCGCACGTCCACGTTGGCCACGGCGTAGCCCTTGTAGCACCAGAAGAGCGGGTCAGGCGACTCGAACTTGGCGCACTTGGAGACCGTCGCGGGGGGCACGCCCATGATCTGCCACTCGCTCATGCCGTCACCCGGGCGCTTGCCAAACCACGACCAGGAGACGATCGTGGGATAGCGGCCCTCGGCCTCGGGCTTGTAGATGTCGCAGTAGATCTTGGTGCCGTCACGCATGACCACTTCCTGGTCCTGCATGCACACCACGCCGTCCGCCGCCTGGTAGGTGTGCGGGTTGAACGGCGGGCAGAAGCCCTGGCCCATGCGGGCCATAGGGTCGTCACTCGCGGAGAGGTCAACCTCTGCCTGGTTGTCGTTGGGCTGGCGCGCCACGCGGTAGGCAGCCATGACCTCGTCCTCGCCAAAGGTCTCGCGGTGCAGGAAGATGTAGCCCTCGGTGTCGGGGTCCCAGTAGATGGGGCACTCGTCCTCGTTGAAGCTTGCGCACTCGCCCGTCATCTTGATGAGGTCATGCAGCTTCTTGTCGGTGACGGGGACCCAGTCCTCGGGAATCCTAGGCTCTAGAAACATCGCATGCCCCCTACTGGTCGAGAAGGTCGCAGACAAAGTCCGTGGCCTCGCCAAACGTGGCGCAGCGGCGGAACTTCATGTAGGGGACCTCGATGTCAAGCTCGTCCTCGAGATACGTGGTGATCTGCGAGACCTGCACCGACTTGATGCCAAGGTCCGCAAACCTGGTGTCCTCCGTGAACTCGGAGGGATCCTTCCCAAAGAGCTGGCTGGCGCGGGTGGTGAGCGCGTCCCAAACTTCCTGACGATCCTGGTCCATGTCTGCCCCTTTCGCGGCGTCGATAAAGCTTCTTACACGTATGAGTTTGGGGCCGGACGCATGGCCGGGCAATGTAAGGGGATTCAAATTGGGGCCACCGGGCCACTGGCGCATTGTGCATCAGTGCAAAGGAACGCCGAGAGGTACCGACGCGATTAGTGCTTGTGGGCGCTCTGCTCGCCCTCGAGAAGCGAGATGGCCTCGCGCATGCCCAGGCGATGGACGAGAGGTGCTGGCTCTTCTCGGGTGGCGCAGGTCACCGCGTGGCCGTCTACCAGCGTGTGCGCGGTCTGCCAGCCCTGAGGGAGCTGCCCTCCTCGCACGTCGAAGGCAAAGCCGCGACCATCGGCCTTGAGCACGGCCTCCACGCGTGTCCATGCAAGCGCGAATGCCATAGCCGGGTCTGGCGAGGCCTCCGTCTTCGCCAGCTCCTCGGCCGAGAGCACCCTCCGTAGGGCGTCTCGCTGGAGCCTGCCGTACTGGGCTGGCACCTCCTCCACGTCCACGCCCACCACGTCGGGAGCAACCGCGAGGACGGCAATACCATCGTCGTGCGAAAGCCCAATGTGCGGGAAACCCGTGGCCAGCTCCGGCTTGCCCTCGGGTCCCAGCACAAGCGCGTCATCCGATTGCACGCCAAGGACGGACGCCAGGAGTAGCCCCGCCGCAAACTCACCCAAGCGCGCAGGCTCCGGCGCTTTAGTCGTTGCCTTCCCCTGGTAGCGCGGACAAACGAGCCTCAGGTGAGAGGCCCAGTCTACAGGTGCGTCTGTGAGTGGCATGATGTGCAGGTCAACGTGCATGCGCATACTCCGGATAAGGATGCTAACAAGAAGGCGGGCTCGGCGCGTGTGCCGAACCCGCCATAACAGATGCCAGCGTACGCCAGACGGCGCAGACGTGCTAGATGGCGACGATGTTCACCAGGCGTCCGGGCACCACTACGACCTTCTTCACGGTCTTGCCGGCGATCTGCTCGGCAACCGCCTCGCGTGCCGCGGCCTCGAGCTCCTCCTTGGAGACGTCGGCAGCCACCTGTATGCGGGCGCGCACCTTGCCCTTGACCTGCACTGCGATCTCAACCAGGTCGCTCTTGGCCTGCTCGGCGTCAAACTTGGGCCAGGGCTCGTTGTACACGGAGCCGGTAAGGCCAAGCGCCTCGTGGAAGAGCTCCTCTGCCCAGTGCGGGCAGATGGGGGCCAGCATGGTCACGATGTCGTGGGCAACGCGCCAGGCGAGGGCGGCGTCGCGCTTGTCCTCGGGGACGTCGTTCACGTACTTGGACGCCGCGTTCACAAGCTCCATCGACGCGGAGATGGCCGTGTTGAACTGGCCGCGGTCAAAGTCGTTCGTGCACTTGATGCCCAGCTCGTGGAGGGCGCGATTGAGCTCTGCGTCTGCACCGGAGAGCTTTGCGGGGTCGACCTCTCCCCTCTTGGCGCCGTGCGAGAGCAGCCACACCACGCGCCAGGCGCGCTTGATGAAGCGGTTGGCGCCCGCGACCGCCTCGGGGTCCCAATCGAAGTCCTTCTCGGGCGGAGCCACGAAGAGGATGGCCAAGCGCATGGTGTCCGCGCCGTAGGGGTCGATCACGCTGGAGGGCGGGACCACGTTGCCCTTGGACTTGGACATGGTGTCGCCGTTCTCGTCCTTGACCATGCCCTGGCAGAGCAGGTTGGTGAAGGGCTCGTCCACGTCGATCATGCCCATGTCGCGCAGGACCTTAGTCCAGAAGCGCGAGTAGAGCAGGTGGAGAATTGCGTGCTCGATGCCACCGATGTAGTTGTCGACGGGCATCCAGCGGTCCACGGCCTCCTTGGAGAAGGGGGCCTTGTCGTTGTGGGGATCGGTGTAGCGCAGGTAGTACCAGCTGGAGCACGTGAAGGTGTCCATGGTGTCGGTGATGCGCTTGGCCGGCTTGCCGCACTTGGGGCAGGTGGTCTCGTAGAACTCGGGGCACTCGGCGAGGGTGTCGCCTGCGCCCAGATCGAGGTTGTCGGGCAGGCGCACCGGCAGCTGGTCCTCAGGCACGGGCACGTCGCCACAGCAGTCACAGTGGATCATGGGGATGGGGTTGCCCCAGTAGCGCTGGCGGCTGATGAGCCAGTCGCGCAGGCGGAACTGCACCTTGGTGCGGCCGCAGCCGTGCTCCTCGAGCCAGGCAACGATGGCGTCGACGGCCTCGGAGTGCTTTCCGCCCTTCATGCCCGTGAACTGGCCGGACTGCACGAGGTAGCCCTCGGCTGCCATAGCCTGGTCCCAGTCGACGTTGGTCACGCGCAGCTCGCGCTCGTCCTTGAGCTCGTCGTAGAGGGGATCTTCCTTCTGGCAGATGATCGGCGGGATGGGCAGGCCGTACTTACGCGCGAAGTCGAAGTCGCGCTGGTCACCGCAGGGGACGCCCATCACGGCGCCGGTGCCGTAGTCGAGAAGGACGTAGTCGGCAACCCACAGCGGGGCGGGCTTGCCCGTCACGGGGTTGATCACGTAGCGGCCGGTGAAGACTCCGTGCTTCTCGCGCGCAGAGCCCTGGCGGTCCACAGAGGAGACCTTCTCGGTTGCCTCCTTGAGGCGCAGGTAGTCGGCCTCGTACTGGGTGCCCTTGACGAGCTCGGCGGCAAGGTCGCTCTCGGGCGGGAGCACCATGAACGAGACGCCAAAGATGGTGTCGGCGCGCGTAGTGAAGACGGAGATCGTGCGGTCGGTGGGCGTCACGCCGTCCTCGGCGGCCAGCCTGAAGTCGATCTCGGCGCCCTCGGAGCGACCGATCCAGTTGCGCTGCTGGGCCTTGACGTTCTCCGGCCATCCGTTGAGCTTGTCGAGGTCATCGAGGAGCTCCTGGGCGTAGTCGGTGATCTTGAGGTACCACTGCGAGAGCTCGCGCTTCTCGGGAATGGAGCCGCAGCGCCAGCAGCGGCCCTCGACGACCTGCTCGTTGGCGAGGACCGTCTTGCAGGTGGGGCACCAGTTCACGGGGCTGGTAGCGCGATACGCCAGGCCGCGCTTCCACATCTCGATGAACATCCACTGGCCCCACTTGTAGTACTCGGGGTCACAGGTGTTGAACATGCGGTCGTAGTCGTACGAGAAGCCCATGCGCTTCATGGTCTTGACGGCCTGTGCGATGTTCTGGTAGGTCCACTTGGCAGCCTGCGTGTGGTGCTTGATGGCCGCGTTCTCGGCAGGGAGGCCAAAGGCGTCGAAGCCCATGGGGTGCAGCACGTCATAGCCGCGCATGCGAGCCTGGCGGGCCATGGCGTCACCGATGGTGTAGTTGCGCGCGTGGCCCATGTGGAGGTCACCCGAGGGATACGGGAACATCTCGAGTACGTACTTCTTGGGCTTGGAGGGGTCCTCGTCGGTCTTGTAGAGCTCCTCGTCCTCCCAGGTCTTCTGCCACTTGGTCTCTATGGCCTGCGCGTCGTAGGCAGGCACCTCGAAGTCATTCTGCTGAGTGCTGTCGCACATGTGAAGCCCCTTCTCGCTCCTTTGCATAGCCTGTCGATTCTAGCAGGTATCCCCGTGCGCGGTAGGGATGCGGAACCTGCTAGACACACAGCGGGAGCGGGCGGGGCGGGGCGCGTGACGGCGACGGTCCCGCGGCGGCGCCGAGCCCGTGGCGGAGCTCCTCTCGGCGCCGGCACCATGGCCTTCTCGGCACCCGCTCTACGCTCCTCCCCACACCTGCCAAAGCGGAGAATAGCTCCTTCTCTTAAACCGACGCCGCGTTTCCGCAGGTCACCGATACCAAGTTTAAGAAAGGGAGCTAACCTCCGCGGCCGGGCGTCATCCCAGGTGCTATGCCAGCGGTCATCCCGGGCGCCAATCGATTCTCGCCCGCAGTTATTGCACGTTATTTCTCGCCCGAGGCGCATTTTTCCTGTTGGTTGATAAATTCTCAGGAATTTCGCGCAATAAATACGCCGAGAAGGACTGACATCCCTGAGATGAGCCCGCACGGAAAATCGGGATCTCCATCCGTCTGCTCACCCGCCCGCCCGGGCGTTCGTTATCGGTTTCCGAGAAGCGGGCACAGCGTTTCCGCAGGTTGCGGTCGTCGCAATTCTCGGATACCGATAAGAAACGCGAGGCTGAGCGGGGACAGCGGCGGCCCGGGCCGGGAACGGCGGCAACCGGGGACGCAGACGAGGGCACAGACGTCGGCGGCCCGGGCGACGTCCCCCGGTCGCAAGAAAATCACTCCTCCTTTAGAAGAAGCAACGGCATCCGATGACCGCACGAAAGCGCATCTCGATTGCTGTTCAACTGTTGAACGGGTTTGGTTAACACAAAGGAGGTGAGCGCATGGGGGCTACCAAACGCCGTGGATGGAAGATCGCCGAGGTCGAGCGGCTCGTGGGGCTGTCGCGTCGTGACATTCAGCGCGCCTGCTACCAGGGGCGCGGGGGCGTGGGAGTCCTCAAGCCAAGCGATGGCAGCTGGGGTCGCCGCACCTACGATGAGCGCGACCTGGCGGTGCTCTTCCTTCTCGCACAGAAGCGACGAGAAGGCCTCACGCTCTCTCAAGCAGCCGAACGGCTTCGTGATGACACGGCTGGCCACACGTTGTCGCAACTTCTTGATATTGAGGCGGAGAGGCTCTCCGAGCAGCTGGAAGACATTGAAGACCGCCTTGTTCGCGCGGAGGCGCTCGCCGCCGCAATCGAGGAAGAGCCGACAAGGACGCAGCAGCTCTCGTTGATACACGACCACGCGCAAGAACTAGGCCGGGTCTCGCTGGGTCCTGGACATGCGCCTACGACGGAAGACGACGCACCGGGCGAGGAGTTGCTTCAAGAGCTTATGGGAGCACCCAGTGATATCCACGTGGACAATAACGAAGGAGGCACAGATGGAGAAGCCGGAAAAACGCATCAAGGCGATCCTGCGTGAGTGGAAGATATGGCTTGTCGTTCTCATTGTGGGAGCCGTTCTGGGGGCGTTTCTCTACGCGCGCATCTATCCCCTGGTGGCTCCCCAGCCCGAGCAGACCCAGCCCACCGTCCAGACCCTCTCCCCCAGCGTGGTCTTCTCGCGCGTGCAAGAGGAGGGCGAGCTGGTAAGCGCGTCGCAGGACTATGCCATAGTCGACAAGGTGACAGACTCCAACCGCGACTTCCTTGACCTCTTTGACGTTCCGTTCACCCAGAAGAGCTTCTGGTATCGCTATACGGGCACCATCAAGGCAGGCGTAGACCTCTCCACTGCGGAGTTCGAGCAGGACGAGGCGGACCAATCGCTGCTCCACGTGACGCTTGACCAGCCCTACATCATCTCGAACACGCCCGACATGGACAAGAGCGGCGTGCTCGAGGAGAACAACAACATCTTCAACCCCATCACGGTGGAGGACTCCGACGCCTTTCGCAGACAGTGCGTCGAGAGAAGCGAGGAAGAGGCCGTTGCCGGCGGGCTTCTCGACGAGGCCAAGACGAACGCCGAGGGCCAGTTGACGCAGATCTTCAACGCCGCCTTCGAGAAGGACACCTACACGCTGGACTTTACGTATCGAGACGCCGAGAGCGAGTAGCGCGCGGGCACGGGCCGCACGGCGGCGAGCGTGGTAGGAGGTGCGGCAGGCGCTTCGACGGAAAACGCGCCTCGGGCGAGAAAATGACGCCCGAGCAAGGGGTTTATACGGGATTCCGTACGAGACGCGCCCTCCGGCGCCGATTTCTCGCCCGAGAGGCCCTTTCGTACGGAATCGCTGCGGCAACGCGCCCACGGGCGCCAGAATGACGCCCGGGCAAGCCTTTCGTACGTCCCTCTCCGCACGCGGGACCACTCCGTTCTTCTCGCCTATCGCCCTGCCCCACAGGGTAGAATTGCGGCAATGCATCACGCGCGCACGCACCCAGACCTCTGGAGGAACCATGGCCAAGAGCACGCAGGACTTCGATATGGACATCCCCGAGCCCGAGCTGGAGTTTGGCGACCCCAAGCCTTCGACGTCAGACCCTGCCCCCGCTGCAACGCCCGCGCCTGCAGACGACGCCGCCCAGTCCCTCTCGCCAGCCGAGCGAGAGAAGGTCGAGTCCTTTGTCGAGAAGATCGACATCACGGACACCGCAGGCGTCCTCTCCTACGGCGTGGGCTCCCAGCGCAAGGTTTCCGAGTTCTCCGAGCGTGCCCTGGCCGGCGTGCGCAACAACGACCTCGGCGAGATTGGCAACGACATTAGCTCGCTCATCGTGACACTCAAGGACTTTGACCCCGACAAGCAGGAGAAGTCCGGGCCTCTCGCCATCTTCCACAAGGCGAAGAACAACCTTGAGGCGCTGCGCACGCGCTACACCGCAGTCGAGAAGAACGTGCGCGAGATCTCGGACACCCTCGAGGGCCACCAGCGCACGCTCCTCAAGGACATTGCCACGCTCGACCAGCTCTACGCGCTGAACGAGGCGTACTTCAAGGAACTCACGATGTACGTGGTGGCCGGCAAGGAGAAGCTCGAGCAGGTGCGCAGCGGCGAGCTTGCCCAGCTCCAGGCCAAGGCGGCGCAGACGGGCCTCGCCGAGGACGCCCAGGCCGCGCGCGACCTGGCACAAAAGTGCGACCGCTTCGAGAAGCGCATCTACGACCTTGACCTCACGCGCCAGGTGGCACTCCAGACGGCGCCGCAGATCCGCATGGTCCAGAACTCCGACGCGGTGATGGCCGAGAAGATCCAGTCTACGGTGGTCAACACCATTCCACTCTGGAAGAACCAGATGGTCATCGCCCTGGGCATCGAGCACGCCACACAGGCCGCCCGCGCCCAGCGCGAGGTTGCCGATATGACCAACGAGCTTCTCAAGAAGAATGCCGACAAGCTCAAGGTGGCTACCGTTGACGCCGCCCGCGAGGCAGAGCGCGGCGTGGTGGACATCGAGACGCTCAAGCACACCAACGAGCAGCTCATCTCGACGCTTGACGAGGTCAAGCGCGTGCAGGCGGAGGGCCGAGAGAAGCGCCGCCAGGCCGAGGGCGAGCTCACGCAGATCGAGGAAGAGCTCAAGGCCAAGCTCCTCGAAGCCTCGCGGGAATAATCTTCCAGGTTACGGGATTCCGTTACCTGGTAATGGAATCCCGTTACCAGGTAACTCAATCCCGCCGCAGGATACGAGAGATTGTCGAAGTGCCGAGTCCCCAGGTTCGGGCGATTGTCTTGCCGCTCACCCCGCGGTTGCTCATGAGGCGGATGATGTCGTCTCGTCTGGACCGAGTAACCTCTCGAAGCTCGCTCGAGGTTTTCACGCCAGCCAGACTCTTCGCCAAGGCAAGGGCATCTTCGTCTTGGAGTCGCTCATCATAATCCAACCGCGTGGCATCCCAAACAACGTCCCTCGGCGAGCCTTCATATGTATCGAATGCATCAAAGCCACCGAAGTATTCGAGAAGCACGCTTGTATCCACTACCCAATGGGTTCCTGCGTACTCTTGGTAGCTGCTCCAACGATAGTCCCGCATGGACGCTATTCCGGCGGCTTCGGGGTTCATATGCACATAGAAAACCGTGGCGACAAGCTGTGCGTCATCGGTAATGGGCTTGCTCCAGAAACTACCCTGGAAGAGGGTGCCCTCTCGGCCGGTTCGAGCGTTGAAGTATTTGCTGTATGGCAAGTCAATACTAAACATGAAATCGCTAATCGAAGACGGCGACTCACCAAAGTCGACAACAAGATGAACGTGGTTGGTCATGAGGACCCATGCGATAACGTGCGCACCGGTTTTGTCTCGCGCATCTTTGAGCAGCCTGAGATAGCATCTGCGATCAGCATCGTCCTCGAAGAGCGCCACCTTTCCCGCACTCCTCACAACGATATGGTAGTAACCAGATTCGCTCAGACCGCGCCTGGGCATACAGACCCCCTCCCAACCGAGTGGTGGTTATCTGTACCCCAGAACTCACCGTGGGATTCAGTTACCTGGCAACGGGATTCCATTACCTGGCAACGGAATTCCGTTGCCAGGTAAATCAATCCCGCGACGAGAGGCCATCCTGCTCGAGCATGGTGCGCAGGACCTCGATGTCGCTGTGGACGTCAATCGACTGGTCAAGCACCAGCTCATCAGAAAGCTTCGAGAGCGCCTCGTCCACCTGCGCAAACGAGGACCGCAGATCCGAGAGGGTCCTTACGGCCTCTGGCCCGTTCGCATGTCCCTCAAGCTCCGCGTAGGAAGCCGCGAGCTTGGCCGTGGTGGGCAGGTAATAGGTTGCCGCCCGTCTGAACTGCGAGGCAACTTCGGGGTGATGCATGACGTAGGCGCAGATATCCTCGCTCTTCGACGCGATGCGCTCGAGCGTGCCGCGAACCTCTGCCTCGCGAATCTTTGATGCGCAGTCGCGGATCTGCTTGGCGCTCTGGGTGGCGGTGGCCAGCACCTCTCGCGCCTCTTCCGGCAGGGTAGATGAGCCCGCGTCGGCATCCGCGGCGGCCGTTGGGCCAGCCGCAGCAGCTGCAGTATGCGTCACCCGCGCGGCATTCCAAGCCTCATCGGTAAGGTAGAGCGTCTTCTTTGCCCCGGCAACGTCCAGATGCCCCTCGGGAATAAGCCCCCTCGAGATTGCCTCGTCAAGCACCGAGACTAGCTCGGGCACGGCGACGCCTGCCTCGCCGGCAAGTTCGGGCACGGCGACGCTCGTTCTCTCCCCCACAGCCTTGTCGACGCGACGCAGCGTCTGGGCAAAGTTCTTCTCGTGAGAACCTCTTCCCACCATGCGCGCGCCGAGGATGGCCACAACAGCCCCAAGCGCCATGGTCACGATGCCGGAGGGTGGCCCAAGAAAGAGAAGGCCCAGTCCCACTACAAGAAGGGGAAGTGCCAGGAAGACGAGAAGGGCAAAGCCAACCCACATGTGCCACCGCGCGCGACTTGCGTCCTCCGGGTCGCTGATGACGTAGGGCGAGAGCTCGGGACGCCCAAAAGTGCTCAGCTGCCGCCCTACGTCGCGGACCGCCTTCTCGATCGACTTCGAGACGCCGGAGAGGTCAATCTGCGAGAAGGCCTCGCCCACCTGCCGCGCGGCATCGGTGCCGGCACGTCGTATGTTGTCGAAGTCCTTCTCGTCCATCCTGATCTCCCATGAGACAAAGGGACTGTCCCTTTGTCTCCTTTGTCTCATTCTACGAGCGGAAGTTCACCTGCTGGCTGGAGTCCTTGAGCAGCACGTCGTGTGCGCCGCCCTCGACAAGTGACGTGGCCGAGACAAGCGTGAGCTTTGCCTTGTCGCGGAACTCGGCAAGGTCGAGCGCACCGCAGTTGCACATCGTGGAACGGACCTTGAGCAGCGAGTTGTCGACGTTCTCCTTGAGCGGGCCGGCGTACGGCACGTAGGAGTCGACGCCCTCGACAAACGAGAGGCCCTTCTTGTTGCCGCCCAGGTCGTAGCGCTGCCAGTTGCGGGCGCGCGCGGAGCCCTCGCCCCAGTACTCCTTCATGTAGGAGCCGTTCACGTTGACACGACGCGTGGGGCTCTCGTCAAAGCGGGCAAAGTAGCGGCCGAGCATGAGGAAGTCTGCGCCCATGGCCAGCGCAAGCGTCATGTGGTAGTCGTAGACGATGCCGCCATCGGAGCACACGGGCACGTAGACGCCAGTCTCCTCGTAGTACTCGTCGCGCGCGCGGCACACGTCGATAAGCGCAGACGCCTGGCCACGGCCAATGCCCTTCTGCTCGCGGGTGATGCAGATGGAGCCGCCGCCAATGCCAACCTTCACAAAATCAGCGCCGCAGTCAGCCAGGAAGCGGAAGCCCTCGGCGTCGACAACGTTGCCCGCGCCCACGCGCACGGAGTCGCCGTAGTTCTCGCGAATCCACGCAAGCGTGCGCTTCTGCCACTCCGAGAAGCCCTCGGAGGAGTCGATGCACAGCACGTCGGCGCCGGCGTCCACCAGCTTGGGGACGCGCTCGGCGTAGTCGCGCGTGTTGATACCGGCGCCTACGAGGTAGCGCTTGTGCTGGTCGAGAAGCTCGTCCGGGCGGGACTTGTGGGAGTCGTAGTCCTTGCGGAAGACGAGCGCAACCAGGCGATTATCAGCATCGACAATGGGCAGCTGGTTGAGCTTGTTGTCCCAGATGATGTCGTTGGCGGTCTTGAGCGAGGTGCCGTCCTCGGCAACGATCATCTTCTCGCGCGGGGTCATGAACTCCGAGACGAGCTTGGCGCGGTCATCACGAGAGGGACGATAGTCGCGCGAGGTCACGATGCCCACGAGGTGCCCGTGGGAGGTGCCGTCGTCGGTGACAGGCATGGTGGAGTGGCCGGTGCGCTCCTTCATCTCCATGACCTGGCCGAGCGTCATGTCGGGCGTAAGCGTGGAGTCAGAGACCACAAAGCCGGCCTTGTAGGACTTCACCTCTCGCACCATAGCCGCCTCGTCGTCGGCGCTCTGGGAGCCGTAGATGAAGGAGAGGCCGCCCTCCTGGGCAAGCGCTACGGCAAGCTTGGGGCCGGAGACCGCCTGCATGATGGCCGAGACCATGGGGATGTTGAGGCTCAAGGCCGGCTCCTCGCCGCGCTTGTAGCGCACGAGGGGCGTGCGGAGCGAGACGTTCGCGGGAATGTTCTCCGCCGAGGAATAGCCAGGGACAAGCAGGTACTCAGAGAAGGTGTGCGATTCCCCTTCGAAGAACGTTGCCATGCGTGCGCGCTCCTACTCTCCGCAAATGCGGTACTGGTAGCCACTGTTGCGGGCCATTGTAGCATCCAAGGGACTGCTCTTTGGCCCCGGCCACCGAGCTGCGAGAACGCACCACAGGTTGAAGCCGCAAGGCGAACGCCGCGAGAAGACGCCAGCCACAAGCTGGCTGGCCGGCCTGCAAAGCTCTGCTAGAAATGCCGCGCGTTTCAGACATTTAGGATTTTTTCGAACGGTTAGATCGGTTTAAACGTTCGGGATGCGCGGCACCACGGCGATGCCGCGAAATCTCGCCGGTTAGGCGCCCTTAAACAGCGAAATAGCGCGGCACTGAGAAGCACGCCGCTCTGCCTGCCGCCACTCTTGCCAGCACCGTTCCCCCGGCCACATCGCAACGCCACCACTGCTTGTCCCCTAGTTGCTAGCGTCCTCTCCCAGAACGTCCTCGACGTTCACGGCAATGTCGTGCTTGGTGGGAATCCACTCGACCTTCTTGAACAGGGCAACCACCGTCATAGGGATGTAGGTCATCATGAACAGTGGGAACGTGAACAGGTTGGTGAAGATGATCCAACGCCTGCTCTTGTGGCAGTGGATGTGCTTGCGCTCAGAGATGGTCGTGATGACGGCCAACAGGAAGAACACAATGTACATCGAGAAGAACGTCATGATCAGCGACCCCACGCACATGGAGAGCTCGGCCTCGGTCGCAATGAAGCCGTGGCTCAGGCTGCCCACGATAAGGTAGGTCGCGTTCACAAAGGCCGAGAGAAGCGTGAGGATCATGCCCGGAGCAATGGTCATGAGCATATCGTACGAGGCAAAGCGCCCGTGGCGAATCCCGTGGAACAGGTCCCTGCAATACGAGAAGAACACCTGGTAGAACCCCTTGGTCCACCGCAGACGCTGAACCCAGCTGGCCTTGAAGGTAACGGGTTGCTCGTCGAAGAACTCGGCAGGCGCGTAGCCAATCTGGATGTTGTTCGCGCAGCAGAACGTGGAGAACTGGATGTCCTCCGTAAGCGTGTGGAAGTCCCATCCGTGCATTCCCTTGATGATCTTGCCCGAGACAAGCCAGCCCGAACCAGAGATGGCGCAGCTCGTGCCCACCATCATGCGGGCGTTGTTCAGGAACTTGCCCTCGCGCATGAACCATAGCGCGTTAGCGGCAGAAATCCAGCTGGAGTCGAAGTTCTTGGAGTTGCGGTAGCTCGTGCACACCAGGTAGCCGGCGTCGAAGGCGTCATTCATGATGCGGGTATAGTTGGGCGAGACCAGGTTGTCTGCGTCAAATACAAAGAAGCCCTCGTACTTGTCACCATATTCGTTGAGAATGCGGTCAAAGCCGTAGTCCATAGCCCAGCTCTTGCCGCGGCGAGCAAGGTCATTTCTGTCCCAGACAATGGCGCCGGCGCGCTCGGCCTCCTCGTGCGTGTTGTCGGTGCAGGCATCGCACACCACGAAGACGTCCATGAGCTCGCGCGGGTAGTCCTGGGCGAGAATGGACCGCACGAGATTGCCAATGACCGGCTCTTCGTTGTGTGCGGAGATAAAGAACGCGTAGCGGTGCAGCTTCTTTGCGGCCGGCAGCTTGACGGTGCCGCGGGCAGCCACGCGGATGAGGTAGACAAACTGGTAGAAGTACGCCAGCGTGAAGAAGAGCCACACGACCATGTTGAAGATAACGATGGGCGTGAGTCCGATCCTATTGAACTCCATAGCAAGCTCTCTCTCACGTTGCCGCGCACGTCAAGCAATACGCACGCGGGACGGCTGCGTTAGTTACACACCAAGCTGCGGGCAGATACGCTCCCCCGCCTCGGTTCGACCCATTGAGGTATCCTTCAGCGATTCTAGTACAGAGCGCAGGTCCTCCGGCAGCTCGTCGGCAAGCTCGATGGTCTCTCCGGTCACAGGATGGTCAAAGCGAATGTGCCACGAGTGAAGGAACTGCCTGGTAAGACCCAGATTCTGACGCAGGTCGCCGCGGCCGTAGAGTGGGTCGCCCACCACACAGTGACCAATGTGGCGCATGTGGACGCGAATCTGGTGCGTGCGGCCAGTGTAGAGGTGGCACTCCAGCAGCGTGTAGCCGTCGTCGCGACGCCCCGCCTCAAAGCGCTCAAGCGTGGTGAAGGTGGTGATGGCCTCGCGAGCGCCGGGGTCGTCGGTCACCATCATGCGCAGGCGGTCCCGAGTTGAGCGCGCGATGCCGCTCTCGATGGTGCCCTTATCGGGGGCCACATATCCCTGCACCAGGGTCACGTATCGACGGTCGAGCACGCGCAGACGGATAAGGTCCTGCAGAGCCTTCTGGGTCTCGTCGTCCTTGGCGGCAACCATGAGGCCCGAGGTGTCCATGTCAAGGCGGTGCACGATGCCCGGCCGGTCGTCGCCCTGAAGGCGTCCCAGGCGTGAATAGCCGCAATGTGCGACAAGGGCATTGGCCAGCGTGTCATCCACATGGCCGGGGCTGGGATGGCACACAAGGCCCGCCTGCTTCGAGAGAACCATGAGGTACTGGTCCTCAAAGCGGATGTCCAGCGGAATGTAGGGATTGGGGGCAAGCACGCCCGTGGTGGGCTCCTCCTCGGGAAGCGTCACCTGCAGGCGGTCTCCCAAGCAGAGGCGCTCGCTCTTGGACGAGACAGGCGTGGCGTTGAGCGTCACGCGCCCCTCCTCAACAAGGCGCGCACACGCACTTCTCGACGGCATGTCATCTTGTGCTGAGAGGAACGCGTCGATGCGCACGCCGTCCCCCTCTGGCCCCACGAGCAGGCCCACGAGACGATCAGGCATCCTGACGGTCTCCAACGCCGGTAGAGGCGGCCTTGGCAGCATGCGCAGGCGCCTCCGCGGCGCTTGCAGGTGCGTCCACCATCACGAGGTAGAGAATCACCGAGACCACAATGCCCACGGTGACAAAGATGTCCGCCACGTTGAAGACGGGGAAGTCCATGAACGTGGTAGCAAAGAAGTCCGTGACATAGCCAAAGATCATGCGATCAATCATGTTGCCCACGCCACCGCCGCAAACACAGGCGACGGACACCACGAGCGGCATGGGCAACCCATCGTGCGACCATACGAGCCAGATGCCAAAAGCCAGCACAACCGCAGCAAAGACGATGAACACGGGGCCGGCGCCCTCCCCAATGGAGAACGCCGCGCCCGTGTTCTTCACGAACGAAAGGTCAAGGACGCCCGGAATGAACTCCTGGGGCTGTCCCGGAACGAGAGACGCACGCACGGCTGCCTTCGTGACCTGGTCAACGAGAACGGCAAGCACGCAGATGACCCAGAACACGACGAGCCGTGCGCCCCGCCATGACCGTGCTCCATGCATTGCGTCAACCGTCACGAAAGCCCCCTACGTACGTCTCCCAACAACTTCCCTGCCTAAGATGCTAGCCCTGCTGCGACGCACCCTCAACCGCGTCGTGGCAGCGGCAGCACAGGCCGTCCTCGCCAAGCTCACGCCAGTTCCAGCACCTGGGGCAACGCTCGCCCTCGGCGTGGGCGACGTCTGCGGAGAACTCGTCCCCAACCGCAACCGTCACAGCAGAGCACACGAGGGGCTCGGCGAGGTCGATGCCCGTGGAGGTGAGCTCCTCGAGCGCCTCGGCCGGCATGGTGAGCGCCGCGCGCGCTGCCTGCGAGGTCTTCTCGGGAATGACGCCCTCGGAGGCCGCCTCCTCGTAGGCCTTGGTGAAGGCACTTCTCGCCTCGACAAGGGCCTTGTGGGCCTTGAGCAGCGGCTCATACTCGGCAGCCGTCATGGGCGCCTGGTACCAGTCGAGCAGTGCCGCGTGCTCCTGGTTGTCCCGCATGGAGGCGGGCAGGTGCGGCATGGCCTCGTCGGTGGTGTAGACCAGGATGGGCTGGAAGTCGTGGATGAGCATCGACAGGATGTAGGCCCAGGTGGTCTGCGCAGAGCGGCGCTCGGGCGAGTTGGTGGCACCGCAGTAGACGCGGTCCTTAGTCGCGTTGAGGTAGCCGTTTGAAAGCTCGGTCACGTAGTCGTAGAGCGTGCGGAAGACCACGTTGAAGCGGTAGCCCTCGTAGGCGCGCGCCACGGTGTCGTGAACCTCGCACATGTGCGCCAGCGTGATGCGGTCGTAGGCGGTGAGTTCCGCCACGGGGACGCCCTGAGTGGCGGGGTCAAACTGGTCCTCGATCTCGCCGAGGAGGAAGCGGAAAGTGTTGCGGATCTTGCGGTAGGCGTCGCCCACGTGGTCGAGGATCGTGTCGTCGCAGGGGACGTCGGTCGAGGTGTCGACGGAGGCGACCCACAGGCGCAGCACGTCGGCGCCACGGGTGTCGCACTCCTTGTTGGGGTCGATCACGTTACCGAGCGACTTGGACATCTTGCGACCCTGGCCGTCAAGCGTGAAGCCCTGGGAGACGATCGACTTGTACGGCGCCACGTCGTAGGCGCCCACCGAGGTCATGAGCGAGCTCATGAACCAGCCGCGGTGCTGGTCGGAGCCCTCGAGGTACATGTCGGCGGGGAACTTGAGGTAGCCGCGGTGCTTGCACACGGCGGTGTGCGAGACGCCGGAGTCCCACCACACGTCGAGGATGTCGGTGTTCGCCTTGAGGTTGTGGCCGCCGCACTTTGGGCACACGCAGGCGTCGCCCAGGTAGCTCGCCGGGTCCTCGGTGAACCAGGCGTCGGAGCCCTTCTCGCGGAAGAGTTCGATGACCTTGTCGAGCGTGGCGTCGTTCATGACCGTCTCGCCGCAGTCCTGGCAGGTGTACGCAGGGATGGGCACGCCCCAGTTGCGCTGGCGAGAGATGCACCAGTCCGGCCTGCCCTCGACCATCGAGGTGATGCGGTTGCGGGAGTGCGCGGGGTAGAAGTTGACCTTCTCGAGCTCGCGCAGGGCGTCCTTGCGCAGGCCGGTCTTGTCCATCGAGACGAACCACTGGCTCGTGGCGCGGAAGATGACGGGCTGCTTGCAGCGCCAGCAGTGCGGGTAGCTGTGGTTGATGTCCTCGTGGAGGATGAGCGTGCCGCGCTCGTCGAGCCACTCGATGATCTTGGGGTTGGCGTCGTTCACGTTCATGCCGGACCACGGGCCGCCGGTCCCCATGCCGTCGCCCTTGTAGAAGTTGCCGTCGTCGTCGACGGGCATGACCACGGGGATGTTGAAGCGCATGCCGGCGTTGTAGTCGTCCACGCCGTGGCCGGGAGCCGTGTGGACGATGCCGGTGCCGTCCTCGAGCGTGACGTAGTCGGCGTAGATGAACTCGCCCTCGACGCCCTGGTCGCCGAAGATGGGCTGCTTGTACTTGTTGTGGCAGAGCTCCTCGCCCGTCATGCGCCAGACCTCGCCGTCGGCGCGGCGCGCGAGCTCGTAGGACTCGTAGCCAAACTTGGCGCAGTCCTTCTCGACAAGTGCCTCGGCCATGAGCTCGGCGCGGCCATCGACAACCACGGCCACGTAGTCTGCCTCGGGGTGCAGAATCACCGCGTCGTCGGCGGGCAGCGTCCAGGGGGTAGTGGTCCAGATATCAACCCAGAGGTTGCCCTCGTAGGCCTCGAGGCCAGCGGGGACGGTGGTCATCTCGAAGCGCACGAAGATGGCCGGCGAGACCTCGTCGCCGTACTCGATCTCGGCCTCGGCGAGGGCCGTGTGGCAGTGGGTGCACCAGTGCACGGGCTTGCGCCCGCGGTAGATGGCGCCCTTATCGAAGATGGCTTTGAAGATCTCGACGTCGGTGGCGTCGTAGTCGTGGACGTAGGTGAGGTAGGGGTTGTCCCACTCGCCCAGCACGCCCAGGCGCTTGAAGCCCTGGCGCTGGGTGTCTACCTGCTCGACGGCCATCTTGCGGCAGAGCTCGCGAATCTTGACCGTGGGGAGCTGGTTGAACTTCTCGGTGCCCAGCGTCTCCTCGACCTTGTGCTCGATGGGCTGGCCGTGGCAGTCCCAGCCAGGCACATACGGCGTCTGGTAGCCGCGCATGGCCCAGTAGCGGTTGATGATGTCCTTGCTGATCTTGTTCTGCGCGTGGCCCAGGTGGATGGGGCCGTTGGCGTACGGGGGGCCATCGTGCAGCACGAACTTCTCGTGGCCCTCGTTCTTCTTGAGGAGCTGCTCGTAGAGCTTGTCCTCATCCCACTGCGCGAGGCGCTTGGGCTCGTTCTGGGCGAGCGAAGCCCTCATGGGGAACCCCGTCTTTGGGAGGTTCATCGTCTTCTTGTACTCGTTTGCCACCTGGACACCCTCCATCTCGCGGGCACAAAAGAGCGCCCGTCCCTCCTGCTGGGACGAAGCGCTCGTTTCACACTTCGCTTGTGACCACCCAGCGAGCGGATCTTCCGCCAAACTCGGCTGGCCTGTGTCGGCGGCCACTCCGTCGGCGCCTACTTGCGGGCGAGAAGCCCCCGCTTTGGGGCCGCAGCTCCGGGGTGATCTTGCGACGGACGCCAAGGCGGGCTCCCACCATCCCCGCTCGCTTCCCATGGCGCTGTCCGAGGCTACCTGTCCCCTTCACAGCCTTCGGGGCTGCATGATAGCACGTTCGCCAGCCCCTTTCGAGCGCTGGCGGATTTCCCCGAGAAGAGCACGGTGCCGCACGGACGACCACGTCCGTGCGGCACCAAAGCCTGATCTTGTCACGGGGCGGTGCCCCCGGGCTTCTCGCCTGTCGTACGCCCTGTGCTACTGCACGCCCTGGGACGAGAACTGCGGGGCGAAGCCGTCGTCGCGCTTGAGCATCTTCATGAACTCCTCGCCCGTAATGGTCTCCTTCTTCTGGAGGTAGTGGGCGATCTCGTGCAGCTTGAAGCGGTTGGCCTTGAGAGTCTCCATCGCCTGGGTGTGGCCCTCCTCGACAAGCGCCTGCACCTCGGCGTCGACCTCCTGTGCCGTCCCCTCGGAGCAGGTGAGCTCGGCGCCACCGCCGAGGTAGCGGCTGCGCTGCTGGCCCAGGGCGACCATGCCAAACTTGTCGGACATGCCGTACTGGGTGACCATGGCGCGCGCGATCTGCGTGGCCTTCTCGATGTCGTTGGAGGCACCGGTGGTCATCTCGCCAAAGATGAGCTCCTCGGCAGCACGGCCACCACACAGCACGGCGATCTTGTCCTTGGCCTCCTTGCGCGTGGTGAGGAAGTGCTGGTCCTCCTCGACCTGCATGGTGAAGCCCAGGGCGCCCGAGGTACGCGGCACGATGGTGATCTTCTGGACGGGCGCGGAGCCGCTCTGCATGGCGGCGACGATGGCGTGACCGGTCTCGTGGTAGGCCACGACCTCCTTCTCGTGCTCGGAGAGGACCGTGGACTTCTTCTTCTCGCCGGCGATGACCACGTCGACGGACTCCTCCAGGTCCTCCTGCGAGACGCGGTTGCGGCCGAAGCGCACGGCCCGAAGCGCCGCCTCGTTGATGATGTTCGCGAGGTCTGCGCCGGAGGCACCGGGCGTGGAGCGGGCGATCACGCTGAGGTCGATGTCGCGGTCCATCTTCACGTCGTTGGCGTGGATCTTGAGGATGGCCTCGCGGCCGGCGAGGTCGGGCAGCTCGACGGGGATGCGACGGTCAAAGCGGCCGGGGCGGAGCAGTGCGGGGTCGAGCGTCTCGGGGCGGTTGGTCGCGGCGAGAACCACGATGCCCTTGTGGTTGTCGAAGCCGTCCATCTCGGAGAGGAGCTGGTTCAGGGTCTGCTCGCGCTCGTCGTTGGAGTTGAGCGACATGTCGCGCTTCTTGCCCACGGCGTCGATCTCGTCAATGAAGACGATGCAGGGGGCTTTCTCCTTGGCCTGCTTGAAGAGGTCGCGCACCTTGGCGGCACCGCGGCCCACGAACATCTCGACGAACTCGGAGCCGGAGATCTGGAAGAAGGGCACGCCTGCCTCGCCGGCGACGGCCTTGGCGAGCAGCGTCTTGCCCGTGCCCGGAGGGCCTACGAGCAACGCGCCGCGGGGGCACTTGGCGCCAATCTCGTTGTACTTGCCGGGGTTCTTGAGGAAGTGGACGATCTCCTGGAGCGACTCCTTGGCCTCGTCCTGGCCGGCGACGTCCTTGAAGGTGACGCCGGTGTCCTCGCCCTTGACCTCCTTGGCGTTGGAACGGCCAAGGCCGCCGCCCATGCCAAAGCCTCCGCCGAAGTTCATCGATGGGCCATCGTCGCCCATCTGCTTCTTCATCTGGCGGTTTGCCCACCAGCCGATGAGGAACAGACCAACAAGCGGCAGGCCGTAGGCAATGAGCATGTAGATCCACAGGTCACCCGACGTGTCTGGGATCGACGCCGTCATGTCCACGCCGTGGTCCTTGAGCGTGGTCGCAAGGGAGTCGTCGTTCGGCCAGGCGGTGGTCTTGTAGATCTTCTGGGAGTCTCCCGTGCCCTCGGTGTACTTGATTGTGTTGTTGCTGGTGTCGATCTCGGCGGAGACGACCTTGTTGTTGTCGACGTCCTCGAGGAACTGAGAGTAGCTGGTCTCGGTCACCTGAGAGCTCACCAGGTTGGGGTAGAGCGTCTGGCTCACCGCGAGGTACACCACGATCGCGATGAGCACGTAGATCAGCATCGATCTGCGTCTCTTGTTGTCATCCATGTCCATCTGTGGACCCTTTCGTCCGATTCCGTGCATGAGCCTGCCCCTAGCGTACCCATTTGCCACGTCTCCATAAATAATGTGCGGCACCTTTCACGGGTGCCGCACGGGCATGGCTGGTACGAGAAGGATTGCCCGGCGCCCCTCGAGGGGCCGGGCTGGACCGGGGCTATCCCCTCTCGGGAAGCATGCCGGTGCGGTATGCGTCGAGAAGCGCCCGCAGGTCTGCTACCTGTCCGCGAATCTGGACACCCGTGTCCGTGTCGCCAATGGTCTTTGGCCTGGGGTAGATCTCAAAGCGGTCGTCGTCACTCATGATGTCGGCATTGAGGTCGAGCACGTCGGCGATGGTGCCAAAGGGCCGGTGCGCCTTGATGCGCATGCCCCGGGGGTCCGAGATGAGGGTGTAGCCCGCGATGCCCGTGGTCTTGTGGTAGGCCTGGCAGAAGCCACCGTCGATAACCACGAGAAGGCCGCCCGCCTTGATGGGGCTCTCGCCGTCCGCAGCGTGCACGGGGGTGTGGCCGTTGATGATGTGGCCATGAACCGGGTCTGCTCCAAACTCCGTGAGGATGCGCCGTGCCACCTCGGGCTTCTCGGTGAGCCTGAAGTATGGGTCACGCGGTTCCTCCCAGGTGGAGCGGTCGGTGAGGTAGGTGCGCTCGAAGGTCTTCACCACGCGTCCCGAGAGCGGCGAGTAGCGCCCGCACCAGAGGTACCACATCCAGTCGAGGGAAACCTGGTCGTGCTCATGCCAGGCCTGGCGAGCAAGGCGATCGGCGTAGTCGTAGTACTCGCGTCCGGCGAGGAGACGGTCCTGGTGGCGCACGGCGCAGAAGGTGCCGTCCTCGTTCATGGGGACGCAGGCATGGAAGATCGCGTTGCCGTTGCGCACCAGGTAGGCTGACCCGTGATCGTAGAGGAAGCCAATGTGGGCGCGCAGCTTGTCCGAGGAGCGCACGGCGTCCATGAGGCCGTCCATCACGCGCTTCTCGTCTGCCGAGAGCTCATAGGGGTGGGCCGGATCGAGCGTGGGGAAGTCTCGCGTGCGCATCTCGTACGTGGTGCCGTTGAGCTCGAGCACGCCCCGGGACGCGTCCACATGCCCCAGCAGCAGCCTGTCTTCCATGTGCCAGTTGGGGTGGCGCATGATGACCTGGCCCTCGAGCTTGAAGAGGATGACCGAGATGGCCTTCTCCATGGGCGTCATGCCATCGTCCTGCGTGTAGATAGCCTCCGAGAAGAGCGCCAGCTCACGCAGGCTCACGCCATACGCGCTCTCGAGGATCGAAAGGCTCTCGTAGTGGATGTTGTTGCGAATCACGGCGGCCAAGCACGCCGCCGAGCCCGAGGCCGCGCCCATCCAGACGATGTCGTGGTTGCCCCACTCGACGTCGATGGAGTGGTAGCCCATCAGTCGGTCGCAGATCTTGTCGGCATGTGGCCCGCGGTCGAAGATGTCACCCACCAGATGCATGTGGTCCACAGCCAGGCGCTTGATAAGCGCCGCAAGCGAGCAGATGAAGTCGTCGGCCGATCCGGTGTCGATGATCGTTTCGATGATGCGCTGGTGGTAGGCAAGGCGCGCCTCCCGCTCGTCAGGCGAGATGTGCAGGAGCTCGTCGATGATGTAGGCGTAGGCCACAGGCATGGCCTTGCGCACCTTGGAGCGGGTGTAGGAGCCGGAGAGGCGGCGGGCGAGACGCACGAGGCGCATGAGCGTGATGGCGTACCACTCGCTGGTGGTCAGGCCCTCCTCGCGCAGCCGACGAAGCTTCTCGGCAGGGTAATAGACGAGCGTGCAGAGGTCGGCCTGCTCGCTTGCCGTGAGCTCGAGGTTGAAGACCTCCTCCACGCGTTCGCGGATGACGCCGGAGCAGTTGTTGAGGATGTGCTCGAAGGCCTCGTACTCGCCGTGGACGTCCGAGACAAAGTGCTCGGTGCCCTTGGGCAGGTTAAGAATGGCCTCGAGGTTGATTATCTCGGTGAACGCGGTTTGGGTGGTTGGGAACTTCTCGGAGAGAAGCTCAAGATACTTTAGTTGGGCGGCGTCTGTCTCCTGCATGTAGTTGTCTCCCTCAGACGGTTGTATTGCTTTAGTCTGCACTGGCGCTGCGGGAGAAATGCTGTGATTTCGGCGAGACGCCCGGGAGCTACTTGGGGTGGGAGGAGCTTGGGGTAAAGGAGCCCGAAGCCTGGGCAGGAGCTTGGGGCAAAGGAGACCGAAGCGCCTGGTCAGGTGGGTCCCGGGTGCCGACAGAGCGCTTTGTGACTGAAATTATTGAACGTTTTTCCTGGGAAAAATCTAAGCAACTGGGCAAACAATACGTTTGTCAGGAAAAACGCGCAATAATTTCTCGGCGTTTTCTTCTCGGCGCCTTCCCTACCGCCGGCGCGAGAAGAGCTCCCAAAACGCAACCGCCGAGGAAGCGGCAACGTTGAGAGAATCGACGCCGTTCGACATGGGAATGATAACGGAGCGCCCCACGGCATCCAACGTTGCCCTCGTAAGCCCGTAGCCCTCGCACCCAAAGAAGAGCGCGACCTTCTTGGCAGACGCCAATAACGGGTCGTCTATGGGCACGGCTCCCTCCTCAAGTGCCATGGAGAGACACTCAAAGCCCCGGTCGCGAAGGTCGGCCACAATCCCCATCGGCCAGGCGCCCGCATCGACGCGCGCCCACGGGACCTGGAAGACCGTCCCCATGGAGACGCGCACGGCACGCCTGCCAAGGGGATCCGCGCAGCGTGGCGAGAGGAGCACGGCGTCTGCACCCAAAGCCGCAGCAGAGCGAAAGACCGCGCCCACGTTGGTCACGTCGACAAGGTCCTCCAAGACGGCAACGTGTCGGGCGCCGAGAAGTACCTGCTCAACGGTGCGCGGCTTGGGCCGGCGCATGGCACAGAGCAGTCCCCTGTTCACGTTGAAGCCGGTGAGTTGCTCCATCTGGTCGTGCGGCAGGACGTAGGCCACGCACCCCGCGCGCTCGATAAGGTCCGCGCAAGACTCCAGCCTGGCGTCATCGACAAGAAACGAGAGGGGCTCAAGGCCTGCGTCCAGGGCAACCTCCACAACCAGCCGCGATTCGGCAATGAGCACGGCGTTCTCGGGCTCGAGCTTGCTTCTAAGCTGGCGGTCCGTTAGCCGGACGTAGGCGTCAAGCCGCTGATCTTCCGCACTATCGACGCGCACCACCTGCATGCCCACGAAGATCGACCCCTCCCTCTGCTTCTGGCTTGCCGCGCCTCGGCCGCACGTCGCGTTTTCCTTTGGAGCTTTTTCTCGTGGACGCTCCCGCAGCCGGGCCGGTTGGCCACCCTGGGTTACTATAGTCAAACATGACACGCATACCGAGGCGGCCCGCCGCCCAATATCGAGGAGAAGACAGCCATTACTATGGAACAACCCAAGCGGGGCGGACACTTCGCTCAAACGCCCGAGAAGAAGCGTCACAGCCGTGGCCCCGTCATTGCGCTTTTCGTCATTCTCGCCGTGCTTCTCGCCACCTACTTTGGCGGCGTTGCGTACTTTAACTTCTTCTTCATGCCATCGACCACCGTCGATGGCCAAGACGTCTCGCTCATGAGCGTGGCCGACGTTGCCAGCGCTCTCTCTTCCAGCAAGACCGCAGGGTGGAAGGCGAGCGTCTCTGGCGACGGCATCTCCTTCGACCTCACAGCCGCCGGCGTATCTCTCGCCTATGACGGAGAGAGCGCGGCGCGCGCCGCCATAGCACAGCAGCACCCCTGGGCGTGGCCCGTTGAGCTTGCTCAGCAGAAGGCGCAGAGCCTCTCGACCGGAGACGTCTCCACTTACACCAGCCTTGACGCAAACGCCGTCTCGACCGCCCTTGCCAACGCAGTGAGCGCGGTCACCGCAGGAGACGACGGGTCCAACAGCACGGGCATCACCTACGATGCCGAGAGCAAGACGTATGTGGCATCTGACACGGCGCAGGCATGTCGCATCGACCAGGCAAGCGCCGCGCAGTTCGTCGAGGGGAAGATCCGCTCGCTGGCAACCTCCATCGAGCTAGGCGACGAGTCGCTCCAAGGCGGCGAGTCCGTCGACGCTGCGGTGAACACGGCCAACGCCATGCTGGGCGCAACCGTCACGCTCACGCTTGGCGGAACCGAGGTCACCACCGTTAACGCGGACCTCATCTCCCAGTGGATCACCATTGGAGACGACCTCTCGGTCACGCTTAACCAGGACGCCATCACAACCTGGGCAAAGGGCGACCTCTCTGAGAAGACCGATTCCGTGGGCACGGCGCGCACCTACACGCGGCCGGACGGCGTCGAGGAGTCCGTGGTTGCGGGCGGCGTCTATGGCTGGTCCATCAACGGCGATGAGGCGGCGCAGGACATCTACAACAACATCACCGCCGGCTCCCCCACCACGCTTGAGCTGCCCTGCTACCAGACGGCCGACACGTATAACCCCGGCGGGCAGGACTGGCCCACGCGCTTCATCGACGTCGATATCTCTGACCAGCACGCGATCTTCTTCGACTCTGACGGCTCCGTTATTTGGGAGGCCGACGTCGTGACCGGTCAGCCGAGCCTCTCGCACGACACCACGCAGGGAACGTGGACCATTACCAACAAGGAGAGCCCCTCCACCCTCATTGGCCCCAACGACGAGTCCGGTAACCCGGCGTGGGTCAGCCACGTGGACTTCTGGATGGGCGTCGTGGGCAACCTCATGGGGTTCCACAATGCACCGTGGCGCTCTGCCTTTGGCGGCGACATCTACCTCACGAACGGCAGTCACGGCTGCATCAACCTTTCGTACGAGAAGGCCGAGCAGCTCTACTCGCTGTGCAACGTAGGCGACGTGGTTATCATCCACGAATAGCAGGGCGTTTGGCGAAGCAGGTGCGAACGGCGGGCCCCTCGGGTGTCGATTTGGCGCCCGAGGGGCCATATTTGGCAGCGGCCCCGTACGAAACCCCTGCTCAGGCGCCGCTCTCTCCCCCTCCCTGCGGAGATTAGCTCCTTTTCTTAAACGCAGCCGACGTTTCCGCAGTTGTCACAATGTCGTTTTGAGAAAAGGAGCTAATCTCCGGAGGGCTAGAACGGTTGTCGTGCGGGAGCGAGGGACTGGCCGCCTACGAAGAACGAGAAAAGCTACCGTGCGGGAGACGAAACCACGAGAGCCACTGACACCAAGAAGGAAGCCGATGCGCTACCGCCCGTGGCGCCAGAACCCCACGTCCACCGGGAAGATCGACCGCTTGCGCAACTTGCACAATCGACGCCCCTCTCGCCCCCGCAAAATGAGTCCGCCTGATGGTGGATGTTCGGGGAACTGGGAGGGGCGTCGGACTCCATGCGTCTTGAAGACACGGGAATCTACCCATATGTAAGCGACTATCTTGACAGCTGCCGCCTCATGGACATTGAAGGCGGCGTCAACTTTTGCCCCGCCTACGATGACACTTACCCCATCTGGTATGTGGTCTCGGGCGTAGTAGACATCTGCGCAACGTCCCAAGCTGGTCGAACTTTTGTGGTAGACACCAACGTGGAGGACGAGTTCGCAGGCCACCTAAGCAACTACTGGGGCCAGAACTTCTACTGCGCCTGCATAACGCGGGTGCCCTCAACACTTCTTCGCATCTCGCCAAAGCTCTTCCACGAGACCCTCATCCGCTGCCCAGAGTTCCGCGCCTTCTTCTACTTCAAGACAAGCGTGAGGCTCTACGAGATGTTCAAGCAAAAGCTTGCGGGCGACTTCTTCTCGGACAGGCAGATCTTTGCGGACTACCTCGTACAGAACGCGAATGACGGCATATGCAGGCTCGAAAGCGCCAGCGATGCGGCGCGAAGGCTCCAAATGAGCCGGAGAAACTTCTACAACGTCCTACACAGCCTGGAACGTGAAGGCCTGGTGACCCACCCAACCCCCGATGAGGTGGTGCTCCTGAACGTGGAGTCACTTCAGCGCATTGCAGAGCCAGTGAGAAGGTTCATGAACAACGAGATGTAGGCCCCTGCGCCCACATGGAAGGAAGCTGCTGTGACCACAAAGAAACGTAGGCGACCAACGCTCTCTCAAGCGCAGGTGCATCTCTGCGACTACCGCTCGCTCTCCCCCACTCCGGAGGATGAAAAAGCAGCCGAGAAGGACTCCGCAGATGTACCAGCAGATCTTCGCGAGCAGATGCACACGCACCTTCTCGCCGAAGCCCTCGTTCGTCAGATTGCCGAGAAAAGCGAAGTATCGCTCCCCACTGCCCTGGTGGAGGACCGCGCATCATCCATGGCCATGGCGCTCGAGGCGCGACTAGCCGCGGACTCCCACTCGCTTGAGGACTACTATGCGGCCATAGGCACAAGCGAGGCCGGGCTCATGGGCGATATGCGCGCCGAGGCGCGTCGTCAGCTCACCTCACGGGCCATTCTCCTTGCCATAGCGCGGCAGGAGGGCCTCACGGCAAGCGAAGATGACCTCAAAAACGAGGTAAAGCGCCTAACGACGAGATATCCCCTTACGGAGGACCAGATACGCCATCTGCTCACCACCTCCGGCGACGAGGTTGCTCTGCGAGAAGACATCGCAATCGAGCACGCGGCGGAGTTTGTCGAGACGCTCGTTTCCCAGGGATAGTCTCTTAGGGCCGCACCTCCTAGCTACGCCGCAAGCAACACAGCAATCGGGCCGCTGCCTTGAGACAGCGGCCCGATTTAGTAGCGAGAAGGCCTAGGAGACGCGATTGTCCCTACTCGCCCTCGACCTTGCCCGGGAGCAGCAGCGCCGAGATGGTCGACACCACGTACGCCCCGATGCCAAAGTAGAGCGCGGGCACGTAGGACTGGAAGGTGTCGAAGAGGAAGGCGCCCATGAAGGTGCCGAACGACGGGCCGATGCCCATGATGATGAGCGTGGCAAGTCCCCAGATCTTGCCGAGGGACGCGCCACCGAAGACGGTGCCCGCGTAGCCCGCGGCGCCTCCAGGCTCGATGCCCCAGTACACGGCGAGCAGGACCATGCCCACGATGACGACGGGCAGGTTGCCGGAGAGGGCAAGCAACACGCCAGCAATGCCAAAGAGCGGAGAGATCACGAGCATCATTCGGCGTGCCGGGCGCTCGACACCCATGCGCTTGACCAGCGCGTCGGATGCCTTGCCGGTGAGCGGCATGGTGAAGATACCCGCGAGGCCAATGACCATGTAAATCACGTTGGCGAGGGGCATCCCCAGTAGCGACGGCTGCGTCCAGCCGAGGTCTACGGTGAAGTAGCGCACGATCTGCGACCAGATGAGGAACTCTCCCATCACGGCAAACATGAAGGCGAAGATGTCGCACCAGAGGGCGCGAGTCTTAAACGCCTCGCCAACGGTCCAGACGTG
>FPKD01000005.1 GCA_900119625.1 Olsenella sp. kh2p3 | reverse complement strand
TGATGTAGAGCTCGACCGCCCTGGTCCTCTGTTCAAGGGTGTACACGCAATCCTCCAAGCCTCATCGTTTGGTACGGATTTCCGGTACCACCCCCAAGTCGAAAGTCAGGCTTGACTAAACACATATTAAGCAAAACTCTGGGGCGGTGGGGCGTGATTGTCTTCTCCTCTTGACCGTTACTCGCCGCCCTTCAGCGTGTAGGTGCGGTTCTTGTTGGCACCCCGAGCCTCTGCCAGACCTTTCTTCACGAGGCGCGACATCACGTCGCGCACCGTTCGTTCGGGTATCTCCAGCGCCTCCGACACGGCCATTACCGTCGTAGTGCCATGCTTGGCCATGTACTCAGCGACGCGCCTGTCGTTCGAACCCAGCGACTCCCATGTTTCTCCGGACAGGTCAGCCCCCGTCTTGTCCGCCAAGTCTCCAAGCGTCACCGCGTGGCTTTCGCCCGGGCTCGGCTGGTTGTCGGCGGGGCCTTTGCCTTGTCGGCGGGTTGTCGGCGGTTTGTCGGCTGGTTTTGCCGTTGTCGGCGGGTTGTCGGCGGATTCGGCCGTGTCCTTCCGCGCCGCGATGCCCTCTTGGCGCATGAAGACCACGTGCACGCTGCCGCTGCGCTGGGTCACCTCGAAGGGCACGCCCCGCGCCTCGCAGGCCTCCTTGATGCGCTGCAGGCCCGTGCCGTAGGCCTCGATGTCGCGGGAGCGGTAGAGCGTCGCCGCGATGAGCGGGTTGCGCGGCCTGGAGGCGTCCTCCCTGTCCGAGAGGTAGTCCTCGGGACTGCTGCCCAGAGGGAACCGGCCCGGGCTGTAGATGTCGACCTTGTCCCAGAAGATGTCCACCTGGACGGCGCCCAGGTCCTCGTAGAGACGGTGGCAGAAGGCGTTCCTGAGCGCCTCGCGCACGGCGCTCATGGGAATCTCGGGGACCTCCTGGCGGCGCATGGACACGTTGCCGTCGATCACGAAGGCACGGCGGGTGTTGTTGAGGATGTAGGTCTCCGCCGCGTCCACGAGGTGGAAGAGCGAGCCCGAGACCTGCTGGTTGTCGCGGATGTCGGTGCGCGTGCTGTTACCGAGCACGCCCATGCGCAGGCCGACCTGGGGGCGGTCGGCGAAGCAGACCCACGCCGCGTTGGTGAGGGTGCCGTCGGGGCAGAGCAGCCCCAGGCGCGAGAGCGCGCTGCGCCTGTCCTTGTACTCGAAGGTGATGCGCCTGGCCTCTACCCCGCGCTCGAAGTACCTGCGGAGCTCGTCCTCGTCGACGTCGTCGACGGTCCTGCCCGAGCTTCGGCTGTCCCAGGGGTTGGAGCGGTTCTCCGCGTCGCGCATCATCTCCTGGAGCTTCGCGCGGCTCATGGGCAGGTCCTCGTCGGCGCTGCGGATGCGGTAGCGCCCGTCGCAGGAGTAGGGCGTCTCGAAGCCCGAGAACTCCACTCGTATGTAGGCTTTGCCGTCTTCGGTGGCGAGGCGCTCTATCTGGGCGTAGACCCTGGGCTCGATGCGGTTGGAGATGGCCTGGCTCACGTCGCGCAGGGTCTTCTCGGAGACGTCCTGTCCGATGACCTCGCCATCCGAGGGACGCACGCCGAAGTAGAGCGTGCCGTGCCCGTGCTTGTTGAGGATGGAGGCGATGGACTCCATGCCCTCGCGCATCTCGCTGGTGGACTTCTTGTGCTCCACCGTCTCGGTCTCCATGCCGAGGTTCATGGGCGGCCTCCCTTCCTTATCCCCATGCATGCAAGCAATGCATTATAATAGGTTATTCAACCAGTTGGGAACTATCGTCATCCTGGCCCTGAGGCACAGGAAGGTCCTTCTTTACTAGCTGCGAAGCCGTCTTGTAGACGCTCTCGTCGTAGAAGGGCCAGTCCACGAACTCTATCCCTCCCGGCCTGCCCTTCGCATACACCAGCTCGTCGTTGATCTTCAGCGTGATTGATATGAGGAGTGCGAGCATCATGTGGTAGTCGGAGCGAATACTGTTCGCATCCGGGTCTTTTTTGACGCTGTCCGCATGGCTGTACTTGTTGCGCAGGCCGATGGCATTGGTCTGCTCGGAGTCATTGAGCATATAATTGAGGTATGACGCCTCGTCCGGAGTGAAGAGACCGTCGTGATACTTCAACAGCCCTTGAGAGACCAGGCTCTCGATATCCTCCTTCGCCCTGCCGCCGTAGCGCCTGGCCACGATTGCGCCGGAATCCCAGACGATGTGGAGACATGCGGCCCGCTGAGTCGGCGTCAACTTGCCCGTGACGGAATCCTCTTTTATGAGCCCCTTCTCAATGAGCTGTTCGATGCTCCTGCGAAAGGGCTCTTGGTAGTCGGCCTTCGTGACGTCCTCTGAGAGCATGAGGTCATAGAAGGAGTGCGCGTCGCTCTCCTTTCTCTCCACATAGGCGAGCAGGGACTGGTCGGAGAAGAGGGGGCCCGCCCATGTCAGGAACTTGACGCCCGCTACTGCATACTTGCCCTCGACGAGCGCCTGGGCATCGCCGAACGACTTGAACTGCTCGTAGGGGAAGTATTCCTCTTCTATTGAGCCACGCCGCGCGTAGAGCTGGTACTCCTTCATGGCGCGCTCGATCTCGGGGCCTATGCCCTTGCACCTGTCGAGCCAGGTCCCGCCCCTGCTGGGGAGGGATATTCCGAACCCGTCGATACCGTATTCTTCAGGGAAGTAGGTGCCGTAGACCCACTCGAGCGTCTCCTCCAGGCTCCTGCCGCGCCTCTCGAGGAAGTCAGCGTAGGCTTGTGTCTCCATGAGACCGAAAGACTGCCTCTGGCGGGCGGCCATATTGTCTCGATACTCTCCGCATACATGAGGCCCCAGAGTCGCTACGAAGCCGCTCTCCTCATGCGCGTGTGCCGGCATCTGCATGAGCCCCTTGTCATCAATGAAGTCGAAGACCCAGCGGCAGTTGTTCATCACGGTCGCGGAGTCCATGTACTCCTCGAGCCATTGGCCGCCGAACGAGTAGGTAATGTCGAGCCCGTCAATTATCACTCCTCGGCATGCCCGCTGGTTCATGTCGATGGTGACACCTGTCGAGAAGCGTATCCCGCCGCCATCGGCGAACAGCTCGCGGGTGCCCTCGCCATACACCCGCTTCGCCCCCGCGCGGACTTCCGGAGAGGGATGGTAGGCGTCCGTGAGGCGGTCGGGCCAGCGCGTCAGAACCTCCACGTAGTTGGGGTTAGGATGCTCGCTGTCGAGATACGCGAGCATGATTGAGTCGACATCGTCACTCGCAAGGGACGGGGGCAGATGGATGGGTTGTTGCCCTCGCGAGTCCGTCGCGAGGGCGCTTATGATCAGCTCAGCGGAGGCACGGGGCACCTCCATCATCGACTTGCTGATGTCCTGGTCGAAGCGTTTGACGAACGCAGGCATCTCGAGGACGGGGCCGAGGCAATGGGGGTGCTCGGCGAGCAATGTCTTGAGCTCATCACCATTGATATTCTTCTCCGCACCACACGTTCCGAGGAGCTCCCAGAACTGCTTGGCGTACTGCTGCTCGAGCTCGTCGTAGAGCTGGATGATGCCTTTCTCGGGCAGGAACGTGTTGGCGTAACGGCACGCGTTGCCGAAGGCTTTCGAGGCCTGCTCGAGTAGGGCCGGCAGCTCCTCCGTATCGAACAGCTCGGGGATGTCCTCCAACGTGAGTTTGGACTGGTGAGCCTCGATGGCGTCATTGATTGAGCCTATGGGGCCAGCGGCAAGCGCCGGCAATACCTCCCTGATGCGATCTCTGAACGCTCCGGCTGCCCAGCCGTTCCTCCCATAATAGATGGCCCTCACGGCATTGAATTCCCTCAAACTACCTCCGTTCGACAAAAGCCAGCAGCGCCCTCTCCTCTTCCTCCGTGACGTAGCCCTGGCGGCGGGCCTCGGCGGCGGCGTCGCGCAGGCGTTCTGGCATGAGGCGGCCCTTGCAGGTGCGGATCGCGTCGGCCACGGGCTCGGAGGGGATGCCGTCGTACTCAGTGGGCTCCACGCCCGCGGGTGCAGGCTCGACCCGGATGTGGGACGGCAGGGCCTTCCTCACGCGCCTGGACGTGGCCACCCATATCCGCGTGGGGTTGGTGGGCGCGAGGCGCAGCATCGCGAGCACGGACTCTCCTAGCAGGTAGGACCCCAGCCCGACGAGCGCAACGGCCTCGGCGTAGGGGTCGTTCTCCACGGGGATGTAGTCCACGATCTTGTAGACGCCCCGCCCCAGGCGGCGTATGCGGCCGCGCGAGGCAATGGCGGACATCTCCTTGTCGGAGATGCCCTCCCGCTTGGCCTGGGCGGACGTGACGATGCCGTAGTTGTCGGCCGCGATGTCGAAGAGCTTCTGGTAGTGTGTCATGGCAGAACCTTACCATATCTGGTGAGGTTCTGGCAACCAAGGCGCTACACGGAGCCCTCCAGCTGGCTGGATCTCAGGTTAGCCGTCAGGTCATACTTCTCGAGGAGGCATGAGAGCAGCTCCCGGTTGCCGGCGCTCATCTTCGGCGATGGCATAATGCCCATATCCTTCATGGCGTCGTTGGCAAGACGCAGGTCGTAGTAGACGCAGACTGGGGCGAGCTGGCCGTTAATCATTCTGCTCACCATGATGTTCCACTCGGTAACGGGATCGCTTAGCACCGAGCGCCGTATGTCGAACGGCACGATACTCATGAGGTAGCTCCACTCTCGCCGGAAAGTCCAGTACGTGTTCTTGCATGTCCCGACGTGCTCAAAAGCGAGGTGCAGCTGACTACCATCAGCATGAAGCGCAATGGGATGAATCTTCTCCGTGTCATCGGTGTACTCCACCTTCCGCAGCAAGCTGCGAGGCATGCATTGAATGCCTGCTCCTCGAATGCATGGGACTGGAATACGCGCTCCGCCACTGCCCGGCAGCCGGGGCCGATGCGGTCCGCCCATCTGCGGATCCCGTCCGCACCCCATTCCTGCCAGGCCTTCCCGTCCGGCATGCCCTCCCCATGCGTGGAATAGCGGTCCCTCGCGCATGGAGGCACGAGCGCGTGCGTCGAGAGCCTCTCGGATCCCCTCCGGATCTCGAGCGCGGATGCCTCACGCGGGCAGGGAGGACGGCTGCCCCATAGTGCGCCGCAAGCTCGCGGTATGCCTCGTCGAGGACGACCTCGCCCTCCTTCGGATGCTTCTTCACGCCCGTGAGCAGGTTGTCGGGGACGATGATTGGCGTGCATCCCCCGAAGAAGGCGAAGGCATGCACATGGCAGCGCAGCCATGCATCCTGCTTCATGTCCAGCGTCGGCTCGACATGGGAGTATCTGCTGAATGGCAGGGCGGCCACGAAGAGGTACACCTTCGACACCTCGCCTGACATGGGGTCCACGAGCTGCATCGTGGGCCCCGCCCAGTCGACCTCGAGCGTCCTTCCCGCCTTGAGGCCGACCCTGCTCACGACATTGCGCCGCTCGGCATATTCCGCATATCGCTTGCAGAACCGGTCATAGGACATCCATGGCCTGCCTTCGGCCTTCAGGGCGTCTGCAAACTCGCCGTGCAGCAGCCTGAGCGTCACGCCGGTCCTCCTGAGCTCCCTGTGGATCGCATCCCAGTCAGGATCGGGGTAGACGCATTCGGCTGCATCGGCCTTCTCCGGGAAGAGCCTCGAATAGAGTCCGCCCCCTTCCATGCCTTCCGCATCCCGCCAGGAGACCTTCTCCCTCTCTGCCGCCTCGGCGACAGCCTGGATGCTGTGCTTCGACACCCCGAGCGATCTCGCTATCGCGTTGCGGGATGTCCCTGCGGCCAGCTGCCGCAGCATCGGCCTGGCCCTGGCCTTCCTTGCCATGCGTTCCTCCTTCGCCTCGTTGGGACATGGCGGGAGGGAGCCATCAGCCGCAAGAGGGGCCCGCCGCCTGGTTTCAGCAGGCGGTGCCGAAGCGCAATATGGACGGTGCCGAAAGGCAATAACCTGCTATCGGCCGGCTGGTGCCGAGGCGCGACAACCGCAGTGCCAGTACGGGCTAATACTCACTTTCGACGATAACGGTGCGCTTCCGTTAATGCGGGGAAGTGCCATATGGGCTATGAGAAATGAAAAGGCATCAGCTCACAAGACATTTCGAACTTTTTGCCCACTTCCGCTACAAGATCAGGCAGCTTAGGCGCAATACCTAGCGAACACAGTTGCGCCAACTGCCTTCCAACGGGTGTATAGATAGCACTTCCAAAGTTTACTTGTTTCATCTCGTCGGAATCGTTCGTAAGGAGAAACGCGAGGTTTTCCGTAAACACATTCAGCCCCGACTTTGCAGGCACACCGTAGTTAATGTGCATGCTCGTGTCAACTAGACCCAAGGAGGTCATGAGGTTTAACTGGTCGACGCTTATGCTCCCATGATTGTATGTCCAGCCGCCCTCATCGAGTTCAGTAAGAACAGGAGTAGGATTTCTCCTATCCATAAACACTGAACATGAGCACAGCGCTTGGAGGGCATCTGCATCCTCCCTTGACATATCCTGAAGTACAGCAAGGGTTCGTTTTGAGAAGGATCCCGGCTTAGTCAGCTCGCTGCTTAAGAGCTTAACCCAAAGAGCTTTGACCTCTTCATCGTATGCACAGGCAGACCCTTTGATGAACTCGTCCTTGAACTGATCATCCAGAACATCAGGATCAACGTCTGGCGCCACAGATTCCGCGGCATCAGAGAGCACTTTTGTTACGTTGTCAGCTTCGGGAGGCGTTAGCATGTAACCGCTTGCAAGGAAGAATGCCTGGTTGTCGCTCAGTGACGGCATAGTTTGCTTGTATTGTAAAAACGAGTCACAAATGGATTGTGTACGGACTCTTCTAGCCCCTGCGATATCGGTCTCGTACTTGGTAGCGTTTAGAGACCTTCTCGTTCTGGCGATAAAGTTCATCGGAAGAGCTTCTTTGGGGCCAAGCTTGTTCGAAAGCCATTCTTTGGCGATGTCCCCATCAATATTGAAGGTATTCTCAATCTTTATTCCATTGGCCTCGGCCGATGCCTTCGGTGAAAAGCTACCCAATGTGCCACCCCCTCTTACGCGAACGTTTTCCCTCTGTCGTACACCTCAACCGTCAGCGCATAAACCTGCCGTCTGCAACCGACGTCATGTGACTCACCACACGGGCATTATGTAGGTTGCAAACGTGAGGTGCGTCTGACTCAGCTCGAGAGTCTGCATGCCCCCCGACGATAATGCTCGGCCTTCTCTTGAACTTGTCCATCGTAAGCAACCTTCGTCTCCTGATACTTCAGGCATCCACTCCACGGCCTTTCTGCTTCAGGCAAAGTCGAGCGCCACCAAACTGCTCGTTTTTACCTTCTTGCCCATGTCGCCCTACTTACTGCCGCATAACAGAATAATAGCTACGTACTCGAATTCGGGAGGCATGTGGAATCTGAATAAACGGAGTCCTAAAGGAGGACGACAGAGACACCCGGGAGCGTAGGGGCCGATGGTGGTCGGCCTGGCCGCATGCCCAGATCTGAAACATTTTTCATGCTCAGATCCGAAACTCTTCCGCGCTTAAACCCGCAAGTTCGAGGCTATCAAACGCAGCCGTGGACGAACCCGAGAGGCGCTCGCCGATCGTGAGGCCCATGCGGGACGGGCGCTGGCCCCCGGAGGAGACATCGGGCCGCATCTCGGAGGAGCGGCCCGACCTCGCCGCGAGCGATTCCGCCATCTACCGTGCCGTGGGGTCGGGATCCCCAGACTGCGGGCTTCCGGGGCACAGGAAGGCCGCAAGGCCGCTCAGGCACCATGGAAAGCGCAGGCACGGGAAGGGAGGCCAGGAGCGCGGGGGCAAGGTGCGCATGACCCATGGCATCTCCGAGAGGCCGGAAGAGACATCGTCCAGGAGCCGGACAGGCGACTGGGAAGGCAATACGGTCGCTGGCAGGCGGGGCGGCGCATGCCTCGTCACCCAGGTCGACAGGATGAGCGGATGCCTTGTCGGCGGCAAGGCCGCCAGGAAGGCCCATGCCGAGGTCAACGAGGTCACAGAGAGGGCGCTCGAGGGAGAGGCCGTCCATACCGTCACTCTCGACAGGGGCAAGGAGCTCTCGGATGCAGAGGGCCTCCAGGAGGCGCTGGGAGCGCCGGTCTACTCCTGCCATCCCCACCATCCATGGGAGCGGGGCACCAACGAGAACACCAATGGCCTTCTCAGGGACTGGTTCCCGAAGGGCGAGAGTCTCGACGATGTCAGCGACAGCGAGGTGCAGGAGGCATACGATTCACTCAGCCGGAGACCACGCAAGCGTCTCAAGTGGAAGTGCCCTGGGAGGTCTACCACCGCCAGTCGTTGCACTTGCTCTGAGGATTCGCCATAATGGCCGACGCGAGCTAACGCATCTCAACGTAGGCGCAGCAGCATCATCCGTAATCTAGGCTGTTAGACAAACTTTACAAAAGAACACAATCGCAGGCGGGCTAGGGAGCGGATGTGAGCAACAAGAAACATGCACGGCAAGCGTTATTGTCCTCAGACGCACCCACTACGCTCGAATGTTCACTGTGACTGAATACCAGTCCTTGTTGAAGTAGGATTCCGCGTACTCGATTACTGAGTTGTTCTCGTCATATGTCGTCCTACGAACGAAGAAGCTCGGATATCCTGGTTCCACACCGAGAGCCGCGCAGGCATTTTGATCATCAACGCAGCGAACCGAGTAGTTCTCATTAACAAGCCGAGGATAGATGCGGCAACGAGCGAGCGTCTTGTAAAAAGATTCATCCTCTCTGATTCCCTCTGCCTGCTTAGCGGATAGCAGCGCAGCCGGCATGTAAGAAACCTGATATGCCACTGGCTCACCATCTGCCAGACGAGTGCGCGCCACGCGCGTCAGCATCGCCGCGTCGTCAACCCCCAGGCGCTTCGAAATGGCAGCATTCTCAACACTTGTGATGGAATCGACGACAAGTCCAAGCTCATACCCCTGGTCGCGAAGCTCCTGAGAAAATGATATGGACGTGAGCCCGCGGACCATAGGCTGCTTGGCGACATACGTACCCGAACCTCTCACGCCTACAAGGCAGCCATCGCTGATGAGATCCGCGAAGGCCTTCCTTACAGTGATGGCAGAGACCCCGTACTTGCGCCTCATCTCGGACTGACCAGGCAGCTTGTCGCCAGGCTTCAGCTTCCCGGAGCGAATGTCCGACAGGATGTCAGACTCGATGCGGAGGTATTTCGCGAGATAGGCATCACCCACACTCCCGTCGGACATCATCAAGATTCCTCCCGTTGCAATGTGATTCAAGGTCTCTGTAACTTCAATGATTCCCACTTGAAAAAGCGGATGGCAAGCACATCGACCAAAGAAATCAAAAATGTCTATGATTGGAACTTGTGCCTACCAGCACCGTCCCTGCGGGGAAAGGAATGTCCCTCTGCGTACTTCATCCCCTCGACTCGCAGCGCCTGCAGGGACTGTCGAGAGAACAGAATCCTGAGGTGCGGGTTGTCCAGCAGCCGCAGGTAGAGCGCGAGGTCTTTGCGCGCATACAGGACATTTCTGAGTTCTCCAAGCGCCCTTGCCCTCAGCTTTGCCAGGACGAGAAGCAAGGTGGCAACGGCAACGGCAACGGGAACTAGGATGAGCCAGCTTACGAGTCCCTCGTCCACGGCAATCCTCCTCTCCAAAAGGGCCCGGGCGAAGCGTCCGGGCCCTCTGGGGGCAAACTACTACAAGATAATGCAAACTGCTACGAACTCTGACACACTATGCCGCAGCCGCAGCCGCTGCTGCCGCAACGGCCTGGACGTTTGCATAGCCGGTCAGATACTGGATTGCGGTAAGGACGATTGCCAGGACGAGAATGAGGCCCATGATCGCAAGCGGCGACCACTTCTTGTGCGTATAGAGGTGATAGATCCAAAGTGTGAGCAGGAGCGGCAGCAGCTTGGGGAAGAAGCCGTCGAGCATCGTGTTGGTGTCGAAGATGACCGCCTGCGTTGTGGTGCCGGTCGTGGCGTCAAAGACATCGCCCACAATGCCGAAGGGGATGGTGCAGGTCACGTAGGAGGCCGTGAGCGCACCCACCACGATGAGGCCCATGAGAACCATCGCATTCGTCAGGCGGTCGAGCTTGCCCGAAGCCATCAGCGACTGCATTCCCTCAAGGCCACCCTTGTAGCCAAGCTGGAAGAGCTTCCAACTGACTATAGCCGTGCCAACGGGGTAGACGACCATGTACACGATGGGCCCAAGCCAGCTGACCCCAGACTGAGAGATGGTCATGCAGATGGTGAGAAGGATGGGGATGATCGTACCCACCCAGAGGGAGTCACCAATCGCCGAGGTGGGGCCGATAAGGGCGACCTTGACGGACTCGATCACCTCGGGCGTGCAGGCTCCGTTGGCGTTGGCCTCCTCAAGGCCGCTCACGATGCCGTTGCAGATGGACCCGACCTGAGGCTCAGTGTTGAAGAGCGACACATGGCGCTTGAGCGCGGCGGCCTTGTCCTCCTTGGATTCGTACAGGTCGTCGATGATGGGTGCCATCGACTGAGCGAATGCCATGCCCTGCATGGACTCTGCCTGCTGCGAGCAGCCATTCCAGAAGAACCAGTTCCAAAATGCGCGCTTGAGCGTCTCGGGGTGGATCTTGAGGTATCCAGCGGCTTCCTCGGACGCCTGAATCTCCTCGCTCATGGCTAGGCCTCCTTCTCAGACTGGGCCGGCTTCGCGGAAACCTCGTAGTAGGTGACCGCGAGAATCGTGGCGACAACCGCGCATCCCATCATCGAGAGCTTGAAGTAGGTGACCAGGATGAAGCCGGCAAGGAAGATGACAACGTACCACTTCTTCTTCAGGAGGAACGAGAGCAGGATGCCCATTCCGAGGGCAGCCATCATGCCACCGAAGATCGTGAGGCACGTCGTTATGTAGGGCGGGATGAAACTCGCGAAGTCAGCCTGCGTGCTGGCAGCCGTCATACCGCCAAGGATGAGCATCGCGGGTACAAACCTACCGATGAAGCCAATGGTCTGTCCAAGCACGACGTTAGGCACGTACATGCGCTTGGTGTCTCCAGCCTCAGCATATTTTGCGGCAACGCGGTTGAGTGGAATGTTCAGCGCATACGTGACGTTCCACACAAGCTGGCCAACAAGTCCTCCAATACCCGCGAACACGGTAGCCACGCCGATAAGGGCTGTGGCATCCATGCCCTGGCCAAATAGAAGGGCCCCTGTAGTACCGATATAGGTCGCGTACGAGAGGTCCCACGCAACGGCACCTCCGGGCGTCACGTTGCCGAGATACATCACCTGCAGAGGGATGCCGACGATCATTGCGTCTTGGACGTCACCGAATATGAGCCCCACAACGAAAGATGCCACAAGAGGTCTGCCAAGCGTGTACCAGCCAATCGTGTTACCCACAATCGAGCCGATAGAACCAAGGTAAATGAACAATGCGATTAGAAACATCTGTAGAACGGACATGTCACTACCACCTCCATGTACCTCAATGCCCCAGGAAACGCTCTCCATCGTGAACGTGCCTCACACCGTTTTGGTAAAGTCCTCCCATGTTGTCGAGGATGAAGAGGGGACTTGCTGGAACGTGATATCGAATCCTTCTGATGCCAGACCAGAGAGCTCGCTTATATCCTGATCGCTCAGATAGAAAATCCCAGTCGCCCCCGTCACCTGATGGTTGGTGTCCTGGCGCTTGGCCATGTTCCCCAGATAGACGTGCTCGCATCCGCGTATTGCATCCTTGAGCTCCGTCAGCTTATGTGGGACTTTGACGATGACAAGGCGGGTCTTGCCGTCATCGTTCTTAAGAAGCTCAATCGCCTCTTCCGTCGTAACAATGTGCGCCTCATACTGCTTTGGCACTCCCATGGTGAGAATGCTGCGAAGGGTTGGATTCGAAGCACTCACGTCATCGACGCCGATAATCTCCTCCAATCCAAGCGTCGGCGCCCACGCAACAATCGTTTGGCCGTGGATAAGACGATCATCCACACGTACATACGTCTTTCCCATAGTCTTTATCCTTCCTGCCTGCGTAGATCGCGCGCCTTTGCCTACCAGAGCTGATTCTCAATGAGGCTCGCGTACATATAACAGACGGTGGGACCAGCCGAACCAGACTCAACCTGCCTTACCTTGAGGTTCGTCGGATAGTAGCGGTTATAGGGGAAGTCATTCACCTCCCCACGGAAAATCGCATACTCGTTTAGGGCCTTCATCCACTGGTCCACCTCGTCGTCCGAGAGCACGAAGTAGGCCTGCGGCGTATATCCAACCAGGTCCTCGAACGTCATGCCGTAGATAAGCCGAATGCTCGATCCCTCACGTCTCATCGCCTTCACCGCCTCGGTCACGGCATCGTGAGTAGCAATGTGACGGGGATGCATGGAGCCGCGCCAGTGCGTGATGACCAGATCAGCGCCCTCTTCCTCAAACCATGTCTTGAGCCTTGCGGCGAACTGCTCCGTCGAGGGCATATTCGAGCCCTCGTAACCAAGCCATTTGGTATCTCCACCTAGGTCGGCGGCAGCCAGCCTCGCCTCTTCCTTCACCTGTTCGAGGTATGCGTCCTTTTCTTCCTGCGAATGGTTGCCCTCCAAGCGGCCCATGACGGTATTAGCGCATGTGACCTTTGCACCTGCCTTGGAGTACTTAATAAGGAGCGGCCCCCCGAGCAACTCTGGGTCCAGACTGTGAGCCCCAATCGAAATGACCCTTTTGCACGTCATTACAAGTCCTTCCTGTAGTCGGTAAAGCTACGAATGACCTCGAGTCCGTGACGGGCGTAATAGCGCCTTCCAGCCTCATCGGTAGTAATGAAGTACATGCGGTAGATGCCGCGTCGAGCCATCTCGAAGCAATAGAGGTCGAGCAGGACCGATCCGAGACCCCGATTGCGCTCCTTCTCGGCGATGCCGACGGGACCGAAGCGCATCTCATTGCCGTCAATCCCTCGCATACACCACCCACAGATAGACTCGGTAGGATCGAGCACAAGAAGCATCCTGTCCTCTGCCGTTCCCTCCCTCATGCTGATAAGCGCATTACGCTTCCAACCGGCGCCCAGCTCGCGGTGGAGAAAATCAAGGGTCTCCAGAGCGTAAGAGTAGTTGAAGGGCACAAAGCGATACCCGATCTTCTCAAGTTGTGCCCGCTTCTCTCTTGTGCACTCTGGGACCCTAAAGCCATGCAGGTTCTTACCCATGGAGTAGTGCTTGTCTCCACCCTTGTAGCCATGTGCCTCGAAGAATGACACTGCCTCTGGGTAGTTATCCGAATCAATCCCCGCAAAGAAGTAGCTGGGCGAGTATGCACCGAGCGTGACGTTCTTTGCCCCCATCTCGGAGAGTTGTCCCTCAATCCGCTCTAGGAGACTGCCCCCGATGCCCTGTCCACGCTCCGCTGGATCAACGAAGATCACATTGATCCAACCGCGCTCTGGCTCCAGACCGCGCTCAAGATACGGGAATCTCCTCTTTGTCCCATACGCAAAGGCGAGGAGCTTGTCTCCCTCTCGGGCTATCCAAGCCAACGACGGATCGAAGTTATCATCGAATAGAGCCTGTCGACGAAACTTCCAAACGTCAATCGGATCAAAGGTGCAGCACCGATTCCAGAGGTCGATAGTCTGGGACTCAAATTTCTGAGAATAGTTTTCAATAACCATGGATACCTCTCCTCTCTTACGTAAAGTTTGAATGTTAGCATGTTAGCTTTTTGAAGTATAAGAAACCACCTCTTTCCAAATTGCGTGGACATGCACAGATTGCGCGAATGGTCTAGCAAAAAAGGTCAGCGGTGGAGCAGCGGTGCTATCCCACGGCTGCGCGCACGTAACCGTTTGCCTCCTGGAGTCTCGCACGTGCCTCGGCGGCATCGACCCCCGCAAGCAGCATCACGATGGCCACTTTTGCGGATCCATGCGAATCCTCCAGCGCTCTTACAGCCTGCTCACGGTTGCATCCCGTGGCTGCCATCGTGATGTTCTGGGCTCGCTGGACAAGCTTCTCGTTGGATTGCTTCACATCTACCATGAGGTTTTCGTAAACCTTGCCATTAAGCGCCATAGCACCAGTAGAAATCATGTTGAGTATCATCTTCTCGGCCGTACCAGCCTTGAGCCGGGTTGAGCCCGTGAGCACCTCCGGGCCCGTCACCGGCTCGATGGCAAGTTCCGCCTCGCCGCCAATGGCCGAATTAGCATTGCAGGCAATGGCGGCTGTGCGTGCACCAACCTCGCGTGCGTAGCGAAGAGCGCCGATCACGTAGGGCGTGCGTCCGCTCGCCGCAAGGCCAATGACAAAGTCCTCGCTGCATAGCGAGAGGTTGCGGAGGTCCTCCGCACCAAGCTCGATGCTGTCCTCCGAACCCTCTTTTGCCTTAACGAAGGCACCGTTACCACCAGCGATAAGGGCCATAATGACATTTGGAGAGACGCCAAAGGTGGGAGGGCACTCAACCGCATCGAGAACACCCAAGCGTCCCGAGGTCCCAGCCCCAACGTAAAGAATCCGACCACCGGCACGAAGGGCCTCAGCAGCCCATGAAACTGCCAAGGAAATACTTTGCCTCTGAGAGTGAACCGCGGCAACTACATTCGCATCCTCGGAGTTCATAACGTCCACAATCTCTTGAGGAGTCATCTGATCCAAGTTCATCGTCCTAGGGTTTCTTGCCTCGGTTGCGAGAGATGAGAGATCAACCATGAGAATCCGCCTTTCTGCGTGACGAGCTCTTGACCAATCCGGCAGTGCCAGGCTTACGAATGAGGGTAGTTGAAAGATGTCTCATGCAGGCTTCATAGTTACGGCTGACATACGTGGCGAAGAGAATGTCAGCTATATCAAGCTGCGCGATTCTCGAAGACATGGCGCCGGCTCTCACAAGAAGTTCCGATGCGGCAACGCCAAGAACGTAGTCAGAGAGCTTGGAGAGTGGCGAATCGAAGGAGCCACAAGTAATTGCAACAATCTTACATTGATGTTCACGGGCAAACCTCGCACATGAAACAATCTCAGAAGTTGACCCCGAATAGCTGACGAAGATGGCCAAATCTCGCTCGGTAAGATTGCGGGCATACACGACCTGAGAATGAAAGTCTTCACACAGAATGCAAGGAAGATCAATGCGAAGGAGTTTCAACTGCAAATCTTGGGCTACCAACAGAGAGGCGCCGGCACCAAATAATGCAATGCGTTTAGCCGAGCCCATGCATCCTACAACGGCATCAATGGTTTGGGGGTCGAGCATGGCGCGAGTCAACGAGAGGGAGGTTGCATTCGTGTTGGTAACCTTGTCAATAATGTCCTGCGTGGAATCACCGGAAGAAACCCCATTTGAACGAATCTCGGAAGAGGTGTCTGAGGAGGCAATATCGGCCATGAGGGCAAGCTGGAAGTCCCTGAGACCCTCAAAGCCAAGCTTTCTAACAAGGCGAACCAAAGTCGAGGAGGAAACGCCAGAAGCTGCCGCAATACTGCGGGCCGACATCCTTACACACGAGCGATCGTGGGTCTGAAACCAATCAATGAGGATACGCTCGGAAGCCGTAGCCCGAGGAGCGAATTCAATCAGACGATGCAAGAGCCCCTTCATGCATACCGCCTAAAGACAAGAAATTGAAATGGGTACACACGAGAGAATACAGTTCACACAGTCCGCTTAGTAAAAAATGATGAATTTGTTTCACACTTTGCCAATAGCCGACCGGCCACACTGCCTGCCCGAGCGGTACCACCTCATCCACCGGTCCAGCCTCCGCGCGAGCTCCTCCGCCGAGACCCCCGACCAGCCCCTGCCGTGGAAGAGCTCGTTCTCCAGCCTCCCGAAGAACCCCTCCATCGCAGCGTTGTCCGCGCACCTGCCCTTCCTGGACATCGAGCGGGTGAGGCCGTACTCCCTGTGTTGATGTTCACTAAGAAGTGACGCAGACGGTCACCGGGCCAAGACCTGTTATCCCCTCGCAGGGGGCGAGCACCTCGCTCTCGGGCTTCCTCCTCCTCGGGGGCTCGGGCGACAGGTCGTCCATCCTGGCGTACTTCCTCGCAGTGGGCTCCGACACGCCGACCGCCCTCGCGATCGCCGCAATCGGCTCGCCACGCCGCGCCCTCCTGCGCATGTCCCCTATCTTGTCCACGCCGATCATTTCCCCTCTGGCCCTCCTCACGTCGCAGACCGAAGCAACGACATGTTGGGCCAATCGCGGGATGGTCGGCGTGCCCATGCACGAACCAGCATTTTTTTCGTGCTCAGACCCGAAACTTTCCAACGCTCAAACCCGCAAATAAGACGCTATCAAACACAGCGCCGGCGTTAGGAGGACTATCGAGGTGAACGAGAGACGCGATGACCTACAGGAGATTATAGACAAGGCACTGGAGGAGATGGCGGCCGAGGAGGGCGAAGGCTTCGAGCCGCAGACGTGCAACCTGGCCGACTTCTGTCGCAGGACCGGGCTGACGAGGTCGACGGCCAGGACCATCAAGGCCCACGGCTTCAGGGTGCTTCCGCACGGCAACAGCGGCCGGAAGGCCGAGACCACCGTGCTCACCGGGCACACCGGCCTTGTGGACGATCTGCTCGGGAAGGGCGTCACCAACTCGCAGGCGATCTACGAGAGGCTGGTCGGCCAGGGATATCATGGCGGTCTCACGAGCGTGAAGGCTTACGTCGCCGCCCACATGGACCTGGTCCCCGCAAGGAGAAGGACGGTCGCGCCGCAGGGGAGCCGCGGGCAGCGCTTCAGGACCGGGCCGGGCGAGGCGTACCAGATGGACTGGGGCTTCGTCACGGTCGTCGGCCCGGGCGTCGCCGAGAGCAGGATCGCGTGCTTCGCGATGGTCTGCCACCACTGCGGCAGCTCGTACGTCGAGTTCTTCCCCAACGCGCGCCAGGAGAACCTGCTCATAGGGATGGTCCACGCCTTCATGACCATGGGGGTCCCCGACGAGGTCCTCACGGACAACATGAAGTCCGTCGTCGTGCGCCGCGACCTCGACGGCAGGCCCGTCTGGCAGCGCGACTACGCGGAGTTCATGGGGTGCGTCGGCTTCCGCACCAGGCTCTGCAAGCCGCGTCACCCCCTCACCAAGGGCAAGGTCGAGCGGCTGATCAGGTTCGTGAAGGACAACTTCCTCGCGGGCAGGGACCTCGCCGACATCACCGCCCTCAACGAGGACGCGGCCCTGTGGTGCGCGGAGCAGGCCGGAAGGTGGCGGCGCGCCGTCGCCTGCGTGCCGGCGGAGGAGCACGAGGCTGCCTGCCGCGCCGCCGCCCGCGAGCTCGTGGTGACCGAGGAGGTCGCGCTCTGGCTCTGCCCCCGCAGGAGGATAACCTTCGACGGCTTCGTCAGCTACGAGGGCCGCAGGTTCGGCGTGCCGTGGTGGTACGAGCGGCGCGACTGCCGAGTGAGCCGCGAGGGCAGGTACCTGCACATATACAGCGACGACCTCTCCCGCGAGCTCGTCGCCCACGCCGTCACCTGGGACCGGCGGGACTCCTGGTGCGAGGGCCAGTGGGCCGACGCCCAGCCGGAGGAGCTGCCAAGCCAGCCGGTCACCACGCCTATCGCCCAGGTGGAGCTCTCGACAGGCAAGCCCGCCTTCGCCAAGTTCGACTTCGGGAGGCGGGCCTGATGGAAGAGAGGGAGAGGAGCCCCTACGCGCTCGCCAGCGAGGCCGCAGCGAAGCTTGGGCTCCAGCTCACGGCAGCCGAGGTCGCCACGCTGGCGTCCGACCACGACATGGGGGACGCGGAGCTCGGCGCGCTTGCCGTCACGTTCGACTACCTTGCGGAGAAGAGGAGACGTGCGTCGATAGAGACGCTGCTGAGGCTCTCCAGGCTGCCGAGGAGGGAGCCCAAGACCTTCGACGGATTCGACTTCTCGAGGATACAGGGCCGCGACGCGGGGGCGCTGGCGAAGCTGCCCGCGCTCGCCGACCTCTACGCGCGCCGCAACGTCGCGTTCATAGGCCCGGGCGGCATAGGCAAGACGCACCTCGCACAGGCGTACGGGCGCGAGTGCTGCATGCGGGGTCTCAAGACCTACTACGTGAAGGCCAACGAGCTCAGGGACAGGTTCCAGAGGGCGGCGGAGCGCGGGAGCGCCCAGCGCACGGTGGCGACGCTGGTAAAGCCGTCCTGCCTGATCGTGGACGAGGTTGGGAGATGCGTTTTCGACAGGGCATGCACCGACCTCTTCTTCGACGTGATCGACCGCCGCTACGAAAAGGAGGGCCCCAACACCATGATCCTCACGAGCAACGTGGCGCCAAGCTCCTGGGACGAGTTCTTCACGGGGGACGAGGCCCTGCTCTGCGCGCTCGACAGGGTGTTCGACAAGGCCTCCGTCTTCATGATGCGCGGCCCGAGCTACCGCGGCCGCGGGCTCGACACCTACTCGGTCGAGGCGGTTCCGCAGGCGACGAAGGTCAGGGGGATGCAGCCCAAGTGATGTAGCAAAAGCATAAGTTAGGCAACCGGCTGCCGGCGCATTGGCCAAAATCGGCTGACCGGGATTGGCGATTATCGTCCGACTGGATGTGGCTAAACTTTCCCGCCGCTAACACTGGGCTACGCGATCCCGTCAACGTGGTACTTCAGCGGCATAGCGGAGACCGCATAGGATAGGGTGAAGGGTAACGAAGGGCAGGGATTCGGAAGGACGAGGATCCGCCTGTCTCAAACTATCTGCCGCTTCTCTACCTGTACAACAACTTCAAGAAACTCGAGCCGTTCTCGGGAGAGGGCACTCCGAAATATTCTGCAACCGTAGCGGCAACATCCGATTCGGTCTGACGGATACCTATGTCCCCTAGATAGTTTCCAGAATGCTCAATAAGCAGTGGGACGTATTCTCGTGTATGGCGAGAATGACCAATCGTAGGATCGTTTCCATGGTCGGCCATAACAATCAATATGTCCCCATGCCTTATGTTGCTGATTATTCTGCCAATCCCTCCATCAGCTATCCGAAGGATATCAGCATATGCCTGGGCATCTTGTCTATGGCCGCACAAATCGGTCTCTTGAACGTTTGCGCAGATAAATGAATCGCTTGAGTTGAGGAGAACCTCGTTCGTACGAGACAACACGGTTTCAGTATCAACGATGGATTCGCTTTCGCCAAAACTATTTGCACATACATCGGCAACCTTTCCGAGCAGATGTACGCCAATGTTGTGGCTACCCAAAATAAACGGGACTTGTCTCATTTCGTTAATCCCATAGCCCATGTGGATGCAATGGTAGTCATGGAGATATACGCCGGACTTCGGTGCATTTACGCCAACATAATCCCCATGAACCTCTACTGCGTTCAGCAGGTTATTGAGATGAACCCCATGTCCACCAAATACAATTACTCTTGCAACTGTCGATAGGCGTCGGACTATTTTTCCGATTTTCAGCTCGTCCTCAAAGCTGATGTCATCCAGTGCACCCGTTACGTTCCACGCCTGTCCCGGATCGCACTCTACGTTATCTGCCACTGTCACTGCATCGTTTACGACTAGCAGACTTCTCCCGTCGTCAACGTAGTAAGGACGTGTCGAAAAGCCATTGTTTGAAAGTTCACGAGTAATGGATTCCAAGTAAGGTTGGATCATTTCCGCCGTTGGCCTGCATGGCTTGGTACCCATAATTTCCTGATGCCCATAGAAAGTATCTGCCCCGTAATGCATAAGCGCACATCGTCCGTACGTTGCGTTTTCGCTGAATCTGAGTCTGTTGAATTCCATGCCAAGCGCATTAGCAAGGCCCAGCCTTTGCAGATTTGGCAGCACCAAGTCCGGAACAACTTCGAAGATGCGCTTACATGTATTTGCCCCTACGTCCAGAGGACGAACATCAGGGACATCTGGCATTTGGCCAATGCCAAAGCCATCGAGAACGATAACGACGAAGTTTCCCATGAGCATCTCCCGTGCTGGACATGAGCACCTTTGTATCAAGCAATTCTGTCGCCTAGCGGAGACCAGATTCCTAGTAGTTCCGGCTTCCCGTGCTGGATGCCCTCTACAACGGCTATAGAGCTTCTGGTCACAAACATCTGCGTCCGAAAACACATGAGGACACTCGTACTTACAGAAAAACTGCCTTCAAGCTCCAGGTGATAATCAATGCACTCGTCTGAGAGAGGCGACACGTTGCATAATTGTGCAGATTCTAGGCTGTTCCCGACAGCTGCATGCACCAAGTGACCACGGCGGTAATACCCGCCTCCATAGCAATACGATTTGTTGTCCGCATTATGGCTAACCTCCGTGACGTAAACATATGCAGGCTTCTCCGCACCATAGTGATCAGCATGATATGGAGTTGTCCCGGATAGTCCGTGACCAGGTTCAACATGCGTTCCCCCTGCTTTTGCAACCATCCCAAGCTCATGGACACAGTTACCGGAAGGCATATTGAGCTGCAATTCGTCATAGCCCCTGTCCCTAAGCATGTGCGCTGCGGCAACAACCGTATCGGCATTCGGCTGCTTTACGAAGTCACCAACGGACCTGTCGTACAGGAAGCAGGGAAAAGAGCATGCACCAGCTATCCTGATTCCAGGCATTCGCTTAAGCTGGGTTACGGTCTTCTCCAAGTCAGCAAGGAGGAATCCGGCCGATTGCCCCGGGTAGGTAGTGTCTGACTCCGCCCTCACCCTAAGCAAGACCTTCTGTCTTATCCCCAAAGACTCAGCGGCATCGCTAAGCTCCGCAGCCTTCTCTACTGAATAGACCGTCACGACATCTGGATGTGCACTCAACACACTTTCAATGGCGTTGCGAGGCAGTTGCACAAGATGTCCAACGTGTCCAATGGGAACGTTAGCCCGAGCCATCACTAGGGCTTCTCGATAATCGACACACACCGCACCGCAGAAGCCCATGTCCGCCAGGGAATTCGCAACAAGGGGGTTCCTTCCCAGCTGTTTGAGCATGAAGTACGACTTCAACCCATACGTATTGGCTTCGGCAGCAATTTTGCTAGCGTTCTCACGAATCATGTCTAGATCGAGCACGTAGGTATCGGGAAGAATTGCGCCTTCGCCGATTAAATGCAGAGCAACATCTGCAAGGGCGGCATTTTCTTCGAGCAAGCTATTGAGAAACACTTCGTCTCTCCTTGAAGTCACCTAGTCGTCAAAAATCGAACTACATGCCTGGGAAAACCCCAATAACAGCTGCAAGGTTTGCCAAAAGGCCAACGACAATTGCCGCAAGCGGGGCAGCCGCCATTTTGATAACTGGCCTACCGGCGACCTCATTCAGAATGTAGAGGCCAACAACCATAAACAAACCGGTCCCTCCCCAGATTGTGCTTCCAGCGTTTACACCGCCAACGAGAAGGGCGATGTCGAGGATATCGGTCATTGCAGTCCTAATGTTGTCTCCTGACATCTTTAGAGCAGGGAACCTGTTAAGGAAAGACCCGACCTTGTCGACGCTAAATACCTCGAAGCCCATTGCACCTGCACCGATTGCCCCAGCCACCACAGGGTTGGGCGAGAGATACCCCAAGCCCTCGATCCAGTCACACCAACCATTCGTGGCGTAGACTCCAGACACAAGGGAGGTGGTAATAACAAGTGGAAGGAAGGCCGCCGCCTGAACGAAAGCAACGATTGCCGCGGAAGTCACATCACCGCTAGCAAGAACAGCCGCGGCGATTGGCTCGCCAGCGATCCACTGGAAGTTTGCGGCTACGCAAATAATGGCACCCATTGGGACAATGTACTTTGCGTTCTTCTTGATTCGATTAGCGTTGTCGAGGAAAAGGCTGCTCGCAACGTCCTCGCCGCGCGACTTGTCGCTTGCGGCGATAATGATGAGCGCAATCATGCCCACAAGCATTGAAATGCCCTCTGCAGAAAGAGAGACTTCCTCGCCCGCAATTACTACTGGGTTGATCTTTTCGATGGCAACCCTCGAGAGCCATGAGAGTATAAAGACAAGCATTCCTTTCTTCTTGCCGAATTGGTATGCAACGGCAATTGCAGGAAAGGCAACAAAGGCATACACAATGGGATCACCGACGGACGAGAGGGCATCGAGGAAGTTAACTGGAAGCATCTCAAAGAATGCGGTTATACCGTCAAGAAGGATGGTCGACAGCCCACCCCAGAGTGCTCCTACAGCAACAGACAGCGGCGTGTTTTCAATTGACATGCCGAAGATGTCTGCTGCCAGAAGGACAATATGAACTACGATAATTCCCGTCGCCAATGTTATGGGCAGTGCGAACCCCGTTATGAATCCTATACTGATTGCAAATGTGATTCCCGCAATCTCTTTGCGACTCATGTCTCCACACATAAACTCAGGCATGATTGGCCGCAATCCATCGTGGTATACAGCAATGCATCTGTTTGCCAGAAACGTCGCGTATCCGCCCATAATTGCAAAGATGATGAATTTCAGCCAGTTGATTTCAATTGCCATCATCACTCTTTTCTCGCGACAGTTCAATATATTGTATTTAGTATTTAAGTGACCAGACAAAAAACTACCTATGGAGCGCCTCTTTCAAAACTAGCGAACAAGCAGCTTCGACTTGGTCATTTGTAAAGCCAAACGCTACGCATCCACGCTGAAATGCATCATGGACCTTATCGGGTTTGGGGGCTATACCAGCCATTCCCAAGGTTGCACATTTTGGCCTACCGAGAATGCCATACGCCATGGCAAGCGCACCACCTGCCCCACTCTGACAAGCGCCAACGTAATAGTCGTACTCTCCTGACTTTACTTTCAGCGCTGCGTCAGCATCAGTAAAAATGGCGCATTCGACGTCCCCTCCCCCGTTCTGCTCAAGATACTGCTTGATTTCCTTCTTGTTCATCTGGCCACCGACTGCAAACTTAATCATCTTGTATCCCCCGCTCTACTTCCGAACCTCTCAATTAGGGCTTCTACATGGGCGGCTACAAGCCAACGCTCGGCATCTGGCACCACATAGTTTGAAGCGTCCATTACACGTTTTGTAATATGTGCTGCTTCCTCGAAATGCGAGTTCGTTGAAATCTCGTCCCTAATTTGGGTTCCAATAGTTGGCACAATGTCATTACATTCCGCCCTCTCAAAGCACATCGCCAGATGAGTGGCGAGCATCCCTAATGCATCTTCTGTGATTGGGAATCCAAATTGCCCCAGTTGCTCGACGGCCTCCTTGGTAGCATCCCTCACCTCCGAATCAATAACCCCTAAGTCAAATAAAGTATCTATTCGCCTCTCCAATTCTTGATCCATGCAAAGCTCCTAATACCGGGCCATCATCCTTCCGGTCATCACCTCCTGTTGGATGTCACGAAGGACATTGACGTCCAAAATCCCTTGTAACAAGTGTGCCGAAAGGGCATCGTCCGCTTTCACCGCTATTACCGCATTCGTGTCACCCAGATGCTCCATGGCTGGCCCAAGATCGTGCGTAGCCAAATGATCGGTAACGGTGTCCAAATCGTCTACATTCCAGATGCCAGCGTCTATTTCGTTATTTCTCAGCATGCCAATGATTTGCGTGTACTGAAGGGGAACAAGCTCGGCATCCACCCCTTTGAAGTATGCCATCGTCAGGTTCCTCTGGTCAGCAGAAGATTCGTCGACCCCAACTCTCATTCCATCCCAGTTTTTCGTCCAGTCATTTCGCGTAATAAGGACGTGTTTTCCTACGTATGTCTCCGCGCCGCAATCGATAACTTTTGCCAGCGGAATCCCCATTTCCACATAGTCATTAAAGGCCATGCGACTCATTACGCAGTAGTTGCAGTAGCCGGACATCATGCTGTTTACCCTAGACTCTGATCCACGCGAGAAAGAAATGAAACCCTTGAATTCCGTGCCGTTTATTAGCGTATACAGACTGGTTGCCAGACCCTCATACCGCTTTGTATATGGAAGGGGCATCATACCGAGAAGCTGCTTTATCCCGCAGATTCTTGCCAACTCCCTGTAGTTGACCGAAATCAAGTTGGTCCCATACTTCCCGTGCGCTTCAAGAGATATCGCACCAGAATCCTTGAGAATAGAGAGGGCCTTCTGAACATTCCCCCTAGAGGAAGAGCACATCTCACTCAATTGGGAAACAGTTGGAATCTTGTTTCCCAACTGAACAGCGCATAAAACTCTTGCGAGCTTCTGCGTAGTAATGCCTGTCTTGTTATATAGAGTGAGCATTTTTTCTGCTCCTATTTATATTATTTAGTATTTAAGACTAAGCAAAGTATATCTACATCGCAGATAATCCAGAACACACAGACATGAGCGGCACGAAATGGTCGGCGTACGTAACCAACCTCAAGTGCGTCCCCCTGAAAGATTTGAACGAGACACATTGGAACCATAGCCGGAAAAATTAATGCCTGTGTTAACCCACCATAGATGTGAAGGCGTCAAGCTTGGGATGAAACTGGTACGGAAACAAAGCGTACGTGCACCAGCTCACCAGCGCCATGGGCCGCCCACCCTTTTGGTAAAGGTGCGCCCGCACCCGCAGCAGGCCCACTTCGAGGCTCCGTTGGCATCGTGCCCATGCCTGGCGACGCGCGAGTAGCCGCGCCTCGGGCACTCGCCGGGCCCGTCGGCCCGCCCTCTCGCGATGGGCGACTCCCAATCCTCTCGGCAAGCCCGCACCCAGCTTTCGCCGACAGTGCGAGCGCCTCCTGCAGTATGCTCATGTCCCTCGCCCTTTTCGTCGAAGTGAAGGTTAGCAAGGAGTCCGGGCACTTATATCAAGACTGGTCTAGTGGCGGTTTGCCCAAATTGATGCGACCTGGCACTTCCACTGATAACAGCACAGACTGGGAGGACTAGCCAGTGCAGAGCTAGCTACGATTCCTCCGCTGGCCTCCCACCAATTCTCATGCTAGATAAATGGAATCCCTCCATTAGAAACATCGGTCAAGCTCTCCAGATACTCCCGACGCTCATTAGCATTTAGCAACCTTCTTGTTCCGAGATACGAAATGAGCACTTGCGGCTGCAGCTCTTCGGAAGAACCATGTGGGTCAGTATTCTTTACGACACGCAATTGAAAAGTCTGCATGTACTGATAGCCCAAGCAATCAGAGAAGGCTACACGTATTTCATATTCACCAAAAGCCCCCGGCCTGCTCGTATTGATGTAGACGCCAAGGTAAAACGACTCACCAATCCCTAGGGTAAGGGAGCTGACCCCGGTCCAGGAATCCTCTAACTTGTTTATTCCGACACGAACTCCAACAGCAGCACCTTTTCCCACATTTCTCATCTCAATGGGCATGTAAATAACCGAGTTTGGAACGAAGGATCTTCCACCATTAGCTTGCTCCTCTTCAAGATAGCTCGACTCCACGTGCTCCCGTTCATAATCGCTGAGCTTTTTCTTGTATGTAATGGTGTCACCAATGATTGCGAATATAGTGCGGATCTCAACCTCTTTATATGTCGACTGAGCCGTGCTATCTCCACCATCATTAACGGCAGGCGAACTGTCAATAGGTTGGCCCTGACATCTACTGCAAAAGAAATCTGCGAAAGCATCGCGCTTGTTCTGCTGGTCAAGAAAAATCGCAGCAAAGTAGGGAGCGGCATCGTCGCGCAATTGACTCTCTTGCGAACGCCATGCGGCACGTACAGAGATAACAACTCCGGCGATAGCAATAACCGCAGCCGAAATCGTTCCAAAGTAGCTAAGGCTATCCGCCGCTGTCCAGCGGGCAATGAGTAAAGGATGGTCATCACCAACGTCATACAGTGCATTGATAATGATAGGAGGGAGAACGGCCGCCACGAGGCAAATGATAATAAATAGGATAACTGGACCGTGCTTGGTTTTTCGCCTAGAAGAGTCAACCTCAACGTAGCGCCGTGCTGAATTGTTATTTTTCAAGGCCAATTCCAATCAGGCCAATAAGTTCAAAACGACAAATGGAGCTGTCCGGCATTTGCGTTCCTCCCCTGCTCTGCCGTTTCGATTCCCCGTAGGCGCGCACTGACACTGCCAACTCTACCCACCAATTTCCCGATGATTGTTCAATTCTAAAAGTATTTGATAACCTCAGACATGTAGGTTTGAGTGCGGGAGCGTTTCGGCTCTGAGAGCGATTGTATCGTACTGAAAGATATTTAGATAATCCGGGTGCGTTCGCGTGCATCGTACGTCCCGCACCGCAGTCTGCACTTGGGATACCCCACAGCACGTCCTAAACGGGCATACGGTTATTGCTCACCAATACCACCAATCGGCAAGCATCAAATCCGCCAGCCCAAGAAAAGACCCGAACCCAACTGCAGCTTTCAAGCGCCCTGCCATATCTAGCCAGGAAGAGAGTGAGGACATTACTTGGCAAGGGGTTGTGGTCAGAAACATCGATAGGCAAAGGAAGCATTAACTGTGACCCAACGAAACTAGTTGACGCCAAGTGCATAGACTCGCTTCGCGCACGACACCGCGCTATGCCCCAGCATGGAGAACTGAAATAGCCACAGCAGCCACAAAGCATATGATAGAGACCACAAGGGGCTTAATCCATTTTCTGTTGTTCGAGCTCGTAATTAACGCAATAAGCGCAACTAAAGCAGCAAAACTGGCAACAGTAACTAGATTCAGTGTAACCATTTGTACGGGGCTACGCCCAACGGTCTGGACATTAACGTTCACAAGCGTGAATACCCCTGCAAGAATGGCCATAATGGCTAGTACATTTGCATACATGCGCTTTTCTATGCCCTTTATTTCATCTACCTTTGACTCAATCGCGCTAATTTCATCCTCATACACATCCTTGTAGTCACCAAGTCCAGAGAACTCGAATTCATCCTGGAAGGTACCGCTGTATGTCTCCTTAACAGGAGCATCAACTTTCTCAAATGCAACTTGAGCAATACAACGAGAGTCAGTCAGACGAATAGGGTTGCCGCTTATGTTTGTTACTCTGAAGTACAATCTCGAATTATGTCCTGGAAAATAAAGAGGTGCATCCAATGTGAGCCCCTCGCGAATCCTTGAATTCTTAAGTAAGACACGAGCCGCCAAATCATTGGGGAGATTAACACCCTCGACGCATTCGACAAACGTTGAGTCACCAGGCATCAGCTCTATCGCTCGGACCTTCTTGCCAACTGACTGGATAAAGTCCTTTGTCCTCAAATCATAAGTAATCGGCTGCACACTTTCTGCGGAAGCACCAACAAGGACCCCCCTGTCTATGAGGTCCCTTATTTCATCATCGCAAAGCAGCATCAGAGCGCCTCCACTTGATTGCACTTTCAGTGCATTGTAGTCCTCTCAAGATGGTATCCGCGAAATCATTACGTATCCGTCAAGACTGCTGTGCCGAATGGACATGCTATTTATTTTTACGATACCATATTCTAAATTTGCACTCTCTGAGCAAATTCCAGCACAAATCGTGATTGATTTCTTACTCGTATATCCAGATGCGGTCCCGAGGACGATTCCGCCCTGGTGGCCTTCCACCATGGCGAAAATAGGTGCTCGTAAGCCGCCCCGATCAGCGAGTCATACCTGTGCTCGCTTCCGAGGCGCTCCCACCTCTGGACTCTGGAGGGGTACGCCCAGACACGCAGGCAGGACTGCGAGGGCAGAGTCCGAATCCCCTCGAGGCCTCTGCAAACAAACATGCTGAAGTCGACCTTCTCGAGGCACGCGCTCGGGGACTACGTCGAGTGGTACCGCGACGGCAAGCTGAAGCTGTTCGTGGAGCCGGACGGGACGAGGCACTACGAGACCATCATGGGCCGCAGACGCAGGCTGGGGCTTGCGGGGTAGGATGGTCCAAGAAATCGTCCACAGCCCCAATGAAGCCGAGCATTACATGAAAGATACGGCAAAGCATGGTAATGCAACCCCACGAGCAGGGCATGTCAATGAGGTCGACAGCAAGGATGCGGCAGGCGTCAATGGAATTGGACCGCGAGGATAACGTACCAGCCTTTGCTCTCTATAACAGCTGCATAGCGGCCCGATAGCAAGGTGAGCAAGGCTCGTCACGGTATGATTCAAGCTGCCGAAACAGCAGCATACAGGGGGCATACCAGGCCAATCCTAGCAACAAGCGAGCAGAACCCGAAGAAGAGTTTGAAGAATCTGGTCCGCCAGAACATCAAGGATATGCGGAGTAGCCGCTCGAGAAGGAAGCCGATTGCGTGGTCGACACAGAGCAATGTGAGCGCACCGCCGGCCGCAAGGCCTACCGGGTGAGCCAAGGGGCTGTCGAAAAGTGCGCAAGATTCTTGGCGTCCCCTACCCCAGCAGTCTGCGCTTCAACCCAGATAGCTTCCCTCTAACCTTCTGCTTTAGCGATGGCTCGAAGGTCCACTTTCGCATGAGGTCCTCAATTGCCATGCCGCTGGCAACGTCTGTCAAAAACTCTTCTCGCCTAACGTATGGCTTCACGCTGCGGATCAGGGACGGATTGCCCGGAACTACTTCCTCAATCGAAGAAGGTCCCATTTCGAGGGAGCCACACACGGCATCGAGCGCAGCGACACCCTTTTCGGTGTTGCAGATAACAGCCGACACACCAAGCCTGTCAACAATCTCGGGATGAATTTCCTGCACACCCCAAAAGTCACCCAAAGTCAGGTCGCTACCGCAGCAACGTTTCGCAGGGCAATTCAGGCAGCTTCCTCTGAGAGAGGCATTCTGCAAAAACGCTCTCATATACCAGTCACGAGAGTTTTCGTCGCTCCGAACTTTCTCCGTCGCGACGAAGTACGCGACGGAGTAAGTCAACCAGTCGGTTGACTTACTCCTGAAGTTGACTTCGTCAACTTCAGAACCCACTCCGCTGGAAACATAGTCAAGCCATCCTGACCAAAGCTTCGGCGAGGGAACGCCATGACATATCACTTCGACAAGAAGCAGGTTCGCCATGGGGACTTTCTTCAACGAGAGGTAGTTCCGTATGCCAGCGTTCTGACAAGCGGTGCCAGCAAAAAGAACCTGTTTGCCACTATCAAGGTCGCCCTCAACGCCTTCGTAGACATCAACGCCAACATAGCTCTGCACATACTTAGACCGCATTACAACATCAAGCTCGTCTTTGCTGTCCACACGTACATGCTTCACCGCACTGCAGTCTCCTGAAAAGGCAGCACCATAAGCCGCGCCACCCTCATCGAGAACTTGTTTGGCAAGCAGTCCAAAAACCGCACCAGAGGAAGAACGATCTCGCAGTCCGTCATCCTTAGTCTTTGCCCAAGTTACAGAGAGAGCTCTGTCCTGCTTGCCAACAGTAAGCACCGGACAAGCCTTAGCGCACTTTCCGCAGCCTATACAACCGCTTTCATAGCTGGGGTGAACGAATCCACAGGAATCAGGTTTCATTCTTAGACACGAGACGGGGCACACTGCCGCACAGGATCCACAACCACAGCAACGATCCCCCACGCCTGAGATAGACGGGCTTTTGGTTCTCTCGTCCACCGCTATGCCTTCTTCCTCGAAAACTTGTGAAATGTGCCACGAATAATCCCGCGCTCGTAGTCCGTAAAGAACCACTTCCAGCAAAGTGCAAAGTAAACAACGACGAAGAAGAGGCACTTTATCAAAATGCTTCCATAGGAAGGTCCGATCCTAGTGAGTGCCGAGAATCCAAACGTTGCACTTGCCGTCAGCACCGCCGGAATTAGAACCGGAATCACTTCATGCCAAAACTTTGGAATGTCGATACCGATCTTTGTATGGTAGTACCAGTTCATGATGGGACCAGTTCCAATAAAAAGGAAGACAGCGGCAGTAACTGCACAGCCGATGACGCCGAACTCTGCTGAAACTGGGATAGACACGAGCAAATCGAGTACGGCAATAACGATGTAAATGATGGCCCTAAAGCCCTGCTTGTCCTTGGCTTGCAGCACGGATATGCCGAGGTTCTGCACGAGCGAGACGTTGAGGCCCAGCATCAGGATCAGCGTTGCCCAGAAGGCCTCACCGTACTCCGGCCCGGCCCAGACGTAGATGAACTCCTGGCCTATGCAGGCAAAGCCTGCGCATATGCCCCAGACGAGCAGTGCCTGGATGTGGCCGATGCGGTCGAAGAGGCCGTTGATCTCGGTCATGTCGTCGGTCCTGGCGCTCATGGCCGTGAGCTTGGGCAGGAACACCGAGGTGACGCCCGTCGAGACCTCCATGTAGCCCGAAGTGATGAGCTGGGTAGCGATGCCGTAGACGCCCACCGCCGCGGCACTCACCACGGCGCCGAGCACGACCTGCCCCGTCTTCCAGAAAATCTGGTCGAAGACCATATTGAGCAGAATGTATCCGGAGAACGAGAAGATGTGGAGCAGGAGCCTCTTGTCCCAGTGGTGGAGCCTCGCCTTCACATGGAGCCTGCCGCGGTAGTAGGCGACGTAGGCAACGTCGGCCAGGAAGTTCAGGGCCACCTGCACGGCAAGCACCCCGATAGCGCCCCGGCCGAGTTCGAGGACGGCGATGACAGCCGCGAACTGAAGGAGGTAGCGCGCGATGCGAAGCGTGCGGGCGAAGACGAACCGCTCGTTGGCGTTTATGACCGCCAGGAAGTAGTTCCCAGGCAGCACGACCATGCAGTTGAGGAGCACGAGGAGCATCATCTGGTGGGCGAGTTCAAGCTCCCCCGGTGTGAAGGATTGTCCGAACAGCATGGGAAGCAGGAGGTCGAAGGCAACACCGACTACGATCGAGAGCGCCGTGAGCACGCTGTAGATGACGGCCGCCATCGCGAGCAGGTTCTCGACATGTGTCGGGTCCTCCTTGACCTTTGCCTCCACGTAGAAGCGGGAGAGCGTGGTGGAGAGGCCCATGTCCATCACGCCGAGGTAGGCGATGATGGAGCCGATGAGCTGGTAGACGCCGTACTCGCTTGCGTTGAGGAACGAGAGGATGAGCGGCGTGTAGACGAAGGTGGTGACGGCGTTCACGACGAGCGCCACATACGAGAGCGCGGCGCCGGCGCGCCTCTGGTTCACTGCCATGTTCTTCCTATCTGCTTTCGAGCACGGACTCGAGATAGCCCACAAAGCGTTTCCGCTCCCTAGCGATGGCCTCGGCCACGCCATCGTAGTCGGCATGCGCCGGGGCGTCGTACGTACCGTCGAACACCATGCTCTCGATGCCGAGCATGTGGATGAGCGACTCGAGCCTCGAGAACATACCGCTTTGGCCTTTCCCCTGCCGGCGTACGATCACGAGCGGGCGCTCGAAGATCGCGGCGAAGACGCTCGCGTGGAAGGAGTCGGTGACCACGCAGGAGGCGTGCTCCACCAGGGAGATGAATTCCGCGGGCCCCGCGTCTGGCTCGCCCGGCCTCGCCTGGTCGGAAAGCCTCACGACCGGAAGCGAGCCTTCCTTGGAGGCGATCCTGATGGCCTCATTACTCTCGTCGGTCCTCTGCCCGAGCACGTAGGCTAGGACATAGGGCCCGTTCGGCGTGACCCGATCATCGGACACCATCTCCCAGTCGCCTCTACTGAGCGCGAGCGTCGGGTCGCAGATCACCTCGGCATGCTGGCCAGTCAGGTTCTCTATGAGCCTGGCGCCGGCCTCCTCCCTGACCGAAAGGCTGTCAAATCCGCTGAGGCCCTTGGATGTGAGCCGGGCCTGATGCCGGTCGAGGCTACTCACGCCGAAGCTCGGGGCGAGGGCCACGCGCTGGTCCCTCCTTGCGAAGCCGAGGAAGTACCAGTCGCGTTCGTCGGGGAGCTCGCGGGGGTCGGTGAGGAGGTGGTAGGCGCGTTTGACGCCGTTGCCACCGTCGTTCTCCGTGAAGATGTAGTTCGGGTTCCAAACCTGGTCGCTTCCGACCGAGAAGAAGACGAAGGAACTGGCGTCGACCTCCCTGGGGGATTGGTAGCTGTGCGGGCGCATTCCCTCGGAGAACCTCCTGAAGGCGGCTCGCCTGGCCGGCGGCTGGGCTTCCTCCAGGCTCATGCTCCTAGGCGATGGCTTATGGAGGGCCCTCCTCGCGATCTCCTTCGGGTGGGCGATGAGGCGGAACTTCCTCTCGAGTACGAGGAACTCAGGGTCGTAGCCGAGCCCGCGGTATATGCTCATGACCGCGCGGAGCTGGAGCTTGCCCCCGTAGTTGAAGTCCCCGGGAAGGGTGATTACTCCCACCTTCCCCTTATTGGCTGGTTTATCGATCTCATTTCCCAATGCAGATGTCCTTTGGCTTATTTACTCGCTCATGTTCCGCGCCCCGGCCGTCCTCAGCCCTCGCGACGCCTGAGCCTCACGTAGGCAGACGGGAGAAGCCTGAAGAGGATGGCCCCGGCAGCTCCCTTTCGCCTGCCTGCCTTGATAAGCTCGCCGAGATAGGGACGGAAGTTCTCGCGATACGCCTGCAGCGCCCGGGCGCGATGGCCTGCCCCGAAGAGGCCGTCGGGCCACCACCTGGCGCATGCCTCCATGTAGCGAGCCGCGTAAGCGGCCCGGGCGTCGGCAGTCGGGAAGATCTCGCACACCTTCTTCCATGCGTCGAGCTCCGTGGCCTTCGCCGTGTCGGACCTGCCATGGGCGGCAGAGGACTCCCGCAGGACGTAGTGGTACAGGGGCTTTCCGACGAAATAGAGACTTCTCGCCCTCGACGCGGCCTGTGCGAAGAAGACGGTGTCCTCTCCGACCTTGTACTTCCCGTCGAAGCCGAGTCCCGCGATCGTCTCGCGCCGGTACAGGGCGCCCCAGGCGACGTAGTGAGAGTACGGTTCGAACCAGCTGTAGCTCTCGATTCGCTCCGAACGGAGAGTACCCTCCCGCAACCAAGTGCCCGGAGGGATCCTCGTCCATGGTCTTGCAGAAAGAAAGGTCAGCTCCGCCTTCCAAACACGCTCCCAGCAGTGTCTCGAGGTAGTCTGGCTCGACATAGTCATCAGAGTCTATGAATAAAATCCACTCACCTTTAGCCGCGGCAAGCCCGGCGTTCCTCGCCGCTGCCACACCAGCGTTCTTCTGGTGGATGACGCGAACCCTCCGGTCCTCTGTGGCAAGGGAGTCGCAGATTCTTCCCGTGCCATCAGTCGATCCATCATCCACGACAATTAGCTCGAAATTCCAGTAGGTCTGGTTGTCTATTGATGTGAGACATCTGACGACCGAAGAACTGGCGTTGTACGCCGGAACGATGACTGAGATGAGAATGACAGTGTCGTCTTTAAATCCTCGGATGGAACTATTTGCTCTCACTTGTAAACATCTCCCGCACCATTCTTGGAAGAGATGAGCACGGTCGAACCAAGTCCCGCGTCCTTCCTTCGTAGCTTGCCTTCGACATAGTAGGCAGCCTTAAAAAGCCCTGGCATGTACCTGCAAATCGCATACTTGGCAGCGACTAACCCTCTGAGGTCTTTCGAATAGCGGTCATACAAGAGGAGCTTCTCCCGAAGCACTTCGAAACTTTCCAGGCATTTTCCTGTTCGGGCTATGAGCGCCAGCACACTGAGAGTATGACTTGTGGCTATGGCATAAGCGGGTTCGGTTCTGTTATGAGCAAGCTCCCCCTCGAGAATGCGCCAATGCACATCGTTAGCTGCGATATATTTGCCAACCGACAGAGAGTTGACGGCAGAGTCCTCCCTTGTGATGAAGTATGCGTAAAGCGGCGAATCTACAATGCATGCGTTACCGCGAACTTTTGAGCAAACTCTATAAAGGAAATCCCTATCTTCAAGAAGAGAAAGCGATGTATCAAACCTCTCTTTACCAACCAAATCTCTCCTCATGACATGCGCGTAAGGATATAGGGGATCACCGGATTGAAGAGGTCCCCTAGAGCCGTAGCAATCACCTTCTGCTACAGGAATCAATCCTAATTGATTCTGCGAATCGTCCTCTTGGATAACCGGAAAAGTAATTAGCTCTGGATCATTACGTCTGATGCAAGTCAATATAGTGCTTAGCGAACCGGGAAGTATCCTATCATCGCTATCGCAAAACCAGAGATACTTGCCACGAGACCGCCCTATGCCAGCATTACGAGCAGCTGAAACACCCGCATTGTGTTGGTGAACAACGGTAATCACCGGAATTGAATAGGCATATTCATCGCAAATCTCACCCGAGCCATCCGTTGATCCATCATCAACAAGGATTACCTCTAAACAATCCTTTGGTTGCAGAAGAATGCTATTGAGACATTTTCTGAGATAGCATGCCGTGTTATAGACAGGGATTATGATTGAAAGAAGGATCTCGCTCATCGCTTTGCTACCTCCACGGCCCTCACAACAAGCCTAGCAAGACGAAGATCCCCACGTTCCATGGCATGTATGAGCACACGGTTGTCGGGCCGCAGATTGGCTTTTCGCGCTCGCCCAAAGACACCCTCGCCTTGCATGACCGAGCATATTTGCGAGAAGTTCTGTTGCTTCTCCTCTTTAGATGCATCGGAAAGTTCGCTGAGCTTCAGCAGGTAGGTGTATTGCAGCGCTTCCCCCGCTTTAGCGCTCTCTTGACATTCGTCACCCCATTGTTCAGCAAAGTACCTTAATCTGGACGTTACTTGTACAATGTCACGGAGTTGAGAGCTGCGGAATCTCGCCGTACTTGAGTCTTCATTTTGTCTATAGTAATACAGTGGTTCGTCCAGCTGTACCAAAGAAGAGCTGTTATTGATAACGGGGAGCAGCTGAAACCAATCCTCCCCATGCATGAGGCCTCGGTATGGTGCGTAATCAGCATCAAGGTCAAAACAGGAGCGCTTTATAGCCTTACCGCAAAGATTGTTGAATCGCCCGGCACAAACATGGCACCTCACCCGTTGAAACTCGATGCCAGAGTATTCACCTGCCGGGAGACCGTCGCCATGGTTTGTCTCCGGTACGTAATGCGGGTTTTTGCTCATAAGGTAAGAAACGATGTCGGTCTTGAAACTATAAATACTGTCTGCAATTGTATGAAGCGCATCATCACGCAGGCAGTCATCTGCATCAAGAAAAACCACATACTGGCCTTGAGATACTCCTAATCCTTTCCTTCTTGCTAGAAGGAGACCTTGGTTGGGTCCATGCATGACCCGCACGTCATCGTGCAGTGCGGCATAATCATCGACAAGCTTTCCGGAAGAGTCGGTAGAGCCGTCATCGACGAGTATGGTCTCAAAGTCCTTCCACGTCTGTCCAGCAAGGGAGCCAAGACACTCGGGCAGGTATTTCTCTCCGTTGTAGACCGGCACGATTACGCTAAAAAGCATTGTTAGCCCACTCCCAAGATAACTGAGGTATAAGGATAGACGGCGTTTCCCCCATTTATCACGTAAACTTGAACGAAGTAGAAGACGAAAAAAATCAGAAGAATCCAGGCGGATCTTCTTGCTGCTTTACCCGCAGAGTCTTTCATCAAGGATGGAATATATAGTGTCAAGAAAGATACGAAGTAGTAAGCAAATCTAAGCAAACTAGTAGCAATTATGTTGAGCTGAAATGCAATTGATCCGATTATGCTTACTGATGCAAGCACAGCCTGCTCTTTTGACAATCCTGAACCATTAGCCCTGTTTTTAGGTCTCCAGATAAGATATGTGGCTATGAGTACAGCAGTCATGACGAGAGCGGAATAATTAAGCCGCGATCCCGAGGCCTGTAATTGATAGGAATAAGAATCCTTTATTGGAGCAATTAGCTCGATAAGCAAATTGCCAAATACGAACGCAATAAAGAACAGAGCTGCGATGATGGTCCATGTAATTAGCCCTTGGACTTTTCCAAAGAAAGCATTTTGTCCATCATGCATGCCATACAGAAGCCTGATAATTGGATAAGCAACGAGAAAAACCACTGCCGTCTGATGAAAAAGCAGGGCAATTATAAGTATATATATCGTGAACTTTGCGAATTTCTTTCTCTCGATAAGCTCATAAGCCGTTAAGCAAAACGAGACTGCAATCATCTGTTTCATTGCGTTAAGCGAGATGGGGAATAATAGCAACATGTAAATCGCCATTGCCGACCATGTCGATTTTCGATAGCGACGCCTTACATACAAATACAAAGGACAGACCGTAAGAGCCTGGATTGAACCAAGATAAAGTTCGAAAGATCCAGTCCGACCCATAATCCAGCTCAATAGATTGAAACCGGGGGCCGAAATCGCAGCATAAGAGTGCATGAACTCGGTAAAACCCTGAGCCTCAGCAGCATTAAAGGTCCATATCCCATATGTAAGGACATCGGTACCAACAGTCTCATCTCGCACACCCGCAAAAAAACACGGAACAAAAAGTGCGGCCACCGTCAGTATTACGTTCAAAGCTCCTTTGGTCTTGTCAGCACAATAAGCTAGCAACACGGGAAGACCTATAATTAAGCAATAAATCATTGCATCTTCCCCATCCTACGCGCCAAATGACAGAAAGCCGAGAACAGTCCCTCTCCCAAGCAGGCAATACAAGCGGCCAGCCGCTCGCGTCCTCGGGCCTCTGGGTCCCGCGTAACGGCATGCCGATGTTTTTTCAGGACTGCCCACAAAGCTTGACGGTCAGCCTCATCCTGCGGAGATGCATTCTTGCTCCTAGGGATCTGGGCGAAGACCATCCGGCAGACAGAGAAGCAGCGAGATGAAACGGCAGCGGTAAGGTCTGGATACCAAGCTGGAATATCCCGGTAAATCTGATCGGAGACGATGAGGGCGCTCTGTCCTTTCACATGTCGATATGACTGGCGGATGATGCTGTCCCGTCGCATCCGGTAAGCATAAAGGTCGGCGGTATCAACGAGGGCAACCCGCCCGGCGCGCTGAATAAACTTGTAGGTGCTGGCCAGGTCCTCATAGTAGAGACCCTTGGGGAAGGGATCTTCACCCAGGGTATCCCGTCGATAGAGCCGCCATTGCGCGCCAGTTGCTACGTGCTGGTAGAGCATCATCTTCAAGAGGTCATGGGCGTCCAGAGCAGAGGTGGCCACGGCATGAGCGTCGGCTGACATTTCGGCCGTGGAGCCGTCGTCTAGCGTTGGCACAAGTGAATCAGCGAGCTCGCATGTTTCGTCATCGTAGAAAGTCTTCCCATCAGGAACGGCAGCTATAGGGCAGTCGCAAAGCATTGCCGCCTCGTAGAGGGAGCTCACAAATGAAGGCGAGACAAAGTCATCCGAATCGACGAATGAGATCCAGTCGCCATGGCTTCTCGCAAGCCCATAGTTGCGAGCGTCCGAAAGTCCTCCGTTTTCCTTGTGATAGCAGGTAACGTTCTCGTAGCGGGAAGCGAGCTCGTCGCAGCCATCTCCGGAAGAATCGGTTGCCCCGTCATCCACGACGATGATCTCGAGGTTCGGGTAACGCTGCGCCACGACGCTCTCAACGCATTGTGCAACGTACTTCTCGACGTTGTAGACTGGAATGATTACGGATACCAGAGGAAAGTCGTTACCAGGCATTATTCAACACCCTTGTAATCTTCCTGAGCCTCCATCTTGTTGGCCTTGACGGTCTTCATAACGAAATAACATACTGACGCGATAAAGGTGAGCCCGTAGTAGAACATCCAGATGACCACGACAAGATCGACAAAGCGGAAGATGCCCGCGAAGATAAGCACGAGGGGGAGGAACCCACCGATGGACATGTAGTCATCGACCTTCATGCGGATGCGGTTGATGCCTGAGTGCTGCTCGGGATCCTCGCTCCTGTTCACCTCAAGCCCCTGTGCCGTCGTCGAGTTGAGGAACTTCTGGTAGATGAGGCGCATAAGAGAGTCGCTGCTCCCCGCGAAGGCACCCATGAGCATGATCCAGGGATTGCCGGCATCAAACAGCACGCCGCCGGTCTGGTAGGCATTGAACCCGAGGCACATGAACATAAGGCCGACGCACAAATAGCTGCTCATCGAGTCGGCGAAGTCGCCGTAGTGCTCCTTTTTAACAGAGCGGGCTATGTTGCCATCCACGCAATCAAGGATGTACCAAACGTTGAACATGATGGCGCCAATAATGGGGGCATTGACCAGATAGCAGGCACAACCGACCAAAACGACGAGAGCGGAGAAATAAGACACCATATTGGCGGTCCAGCCAATATTGGCGAAGAATGCAGAAATGGGGAAGCTCAGAGGCCTATAGGTGTAACGGCAGAGGATGTTGTCCTTCATGCGCTTCCATTTTGGGAAACCATCGCTGAAAAACTTCGCGGTGTACTTCACTGTTCCGTTGCTCCTTCATAAAGTCGTAGATATTTATCAGTCAGCCACTGCCCCTGCTTGACGATATCGTAGTTCGCGAAGTCGGAGCGATCCGTGGCGGAGCGCTCGACGTCCGTCTTGGGCTCGAGCGCACAGAGCGCGTCGGCCCAGACCTTCGGGTCGTTTATCGGCAGGAACTCGCAGGTCCCCGTCACGTCCACCTCGCGGGTAATCCGGTCGGAAAGCAGGCACGGCAGCCCCGCCGCCTGTGCCTCGACGCCGACGAGGCACAGGCCCTCGTATAGGCTGGGCAGCGCGAACACGTCGAACGCCTGGTAGAGCCGGTTCACGTCGTCTCTCTGACCCAGGAACCTCACCTTGGCCTGGAGCCCGTGTTCGCGCACCCAGCTCTCCGCGAGGGCCTCGGCTTCGCCGGAGCCCACGCACAGGAGAACCAGGTCGTCGCGCCTCTGCGCGGCGCGGGAGAACGCATCGAGCAGGAAGCGGTGGTTCTTCTGCGGCATGAACCGGCCCACGTGGCCGATGACCACCTGCCCGCCGACGAGGCCCAGGCCGGCTCGCACCTTCGCGCGAGCCGGGGCACTGAAGAAGAACCGGTTCAAATCGATCGCGTTGTAGACGACCTCGAAGGGCGTCCCCTTCCCGAAGAGCCACTCCCCGGCGAACCTGCTGCAAGCGAAGCGCTCCGTGGGCCAGCGGTTGGCCTGGGTCTTCAGGATCGCCTTGGCGGCGTTCTTCACCGTCTCGCCCTTGCCAGCCGTGCTGTGGCTGTGCGATATGCGCACGGGCACGCCGGCCTTCGCGGCCTCCTTCAAGGGGAACACGTTCAGCGCGTTCATGTGCGCGTGTACGATCTTCCACTCGGTGTGCTCGCGGAACAGGTCGTAGGCGGCTTTCTGGAAAGCCGGGAGGTTCGTGTAGGCGGGCACCGTGAACACGCGGGCACCGAGCGATTCCATCTCCTCACGCGGCACGAGGGTGGAGCTCTCCGTCACAATGAAGTCGAACTGCACCTTCGTACGATCAACGTGGCGGTAGTAGTTCATCACGACGGCCTCGACGCCGCCGCCATTCATGTTGCCCACGAACTCGCAGACCCGTATCGGCTCGGCCATGTCAGCGCACCCCCGCAGGGGCGCATAACCCGCAATCTACCAACGACGCCGTCAATCCGTCCTCCACGAATACCCCCCGCGGGATATCGCAGGGATCGAAGTCATCAACATTGCTTGCCTTCCTGTAGCCGCTGAATGGTTCTCCCATTCCAAGCATTGTTTCCGCAAAGGAATGAAGCGAGTAGCTCTCGTACACGTCCTTGGGCAGCTCTGAATAGGAATGCGAGAAGAAGTCATCCATAATCCCCTGGGATTTCTCCCTTGAATCAATCACAGCAACATTCTCGCTACGGTAAAAATTGTAGTTGTAAACGTCTGCATTGGCAGTAATGAGCTTTCGATGAGCGCCCAGAGTCTCAAGAGTACGGATAGTAAGGCCAGACTGACCTGCTTGAGGAGAGTCAACCACCGCACGTGAATACGCATACACATCAGCCACTTGGGCAGGCGTTAGTGTCTCATGCTTGAACTCGACACCACGATACTCAGGGTCCTCTGCCTTCCGGAGAGTTTCAATAGACTTGGACGGCATGTAATACCACTCGAAGACTCTTAGACCTCGTTCTTTTAGAGCATTACATGTAGCATGCACGGAATGAAATTTACTACGTTGGTGGACACTGCCAATGAAGCAAGCATCCCACTTGAAGCCATCCAAAGGCTCCAAGGGTAGGTTCATATATGACCCTGAATAAAACAGCGGGCGAAGCTTGAGTCCATACTTCTCGCAGTCCCGGGGCTCAAACGAATACACATCGTCAAAGAGGCTCCGACATGCGCCAAGTCGTTGACAATTGTCAAAAGCATCCCAGAGACCTGCAACGAAATGCGCTTCAGATGCTCTGCGCATGCTCTCCAGTTGAGAGAATGTAAAGCAAAACGACATCCCTGAAAGATAGACCACAAAATCAAATTGACTTTCAGCGATGATTTCTTCGACCTTTTTCGCATAGGCAGCAATTTCAGAGTCAACCAGACGATAACTAATTCGACCAAGAGACTTGAACATGACTGACTCACTTGGCCTGTCGTTAATCGTATTAACCGCATGCCCCATACGTTTGAATTCGGCAGCCACCATGTCTCGATATCCGAAAAAAGACGGCCCCATGACGAGAATGCTAGCCATTAATGTAGCACCTGCAATTCATGCGCTAATGGCGGAAGGCAATAGCGCTTAGTTTTGTTTGAATTCGACCACGACAAGATTGATAGGCCGTCGGGCTCAACAGCATACATAGCTTCTCCAGGCCATCGTTTATTTAACAATCTGTGCGATGGAATTGGAATCATTACTTACCAGTTCTCTTGCTGAACATGACGCCAAAGGTATTGAAGAAGCACTTGGCGTCCAGCCCAAGACTCGCCTCTTTGACATACCTCAGCTCAATCTTCTGCCTCTCACCTGTCTCAAAGGTGGCATCATTTCGCTTTGAGGACTGCCAGAGGCCAGTAATGCCCCCCGGAACGCTACAGAGCAGCGCGGCATCATCGCCGAAATGCTCAAGCTCGTCATACGATATTGGACGAGGACCGATGACGCTTATTTGGCCAAGCAGCACATTGAGAAACTGCGGAAGCTCATCAATAGAGGTCTTCCTCAGAACCCGGCCAAGCTTGGTGATACGCGGATCATTGTCTACCTTGCGTTCACGCTTCCAAACGGCGAGCTGCTCGGGTGTGAGGTACTTCTCAACATCGTCAGCATCCGCCACCATGGAGCGAAACTTATAGATATGGAAGGGCCTTCCATACCTGCCCACACGCACCTGCGAGTAGATTGGAGTTCCCTTGGTATCTATAGCAATCGCAACGGACAGCAATGCGCACGGGATGAGACCGATAATGGTCACGCATCCCGAGAATGCAATATCAAAGGCGCGCTTAACAAAACGATAGCCAAAGGACCTAGAGTCAACGGACTTGCAGAGGGCGACGAACTCCTCAGAGCCGGGACAGGGTTTGTCGGCATCCTTGGTGCCTTGGAGAGTTGTGAACTCAGTAGACTTGCGAGACTTAGGGGGCATTACCGACGCCTGCTCCCTCGATGCTTGGCCGGCTTCGGCCAAACATAATTGTTCGCAACTCTGTCGCTCCACGAAGACCCCCCCCCGAGCAATTTTCGGGGAACACAATTTATCCTTTAGTGTAGGTCCATTCTATGTCTTGGTCGCGTTTCAGGCCAATGGAAAGGACATTCAGTCCTGCACGCCACAATCATCACATCAGTATGTTGAATCAAGCCCATGGCCTGTAGGTCTACGCAAGGTAGTTCCCGTACTTTCTCAGCGCCTTGGCCAGGTACTGGTAGTGCTTCACGCAGTGCGCGTCGCTCGCAATAAACGTGTAGAGGCCCTGCTTCATGAGCTCGATGGCCGGGCGCTTCTCGGCACCCAGACGCCCACCCGCGATGAAGTCCGCAGATGCCTGGAGCCTGCAGCCCATATCCACAAGCTCCTGGGCTAGCCCCACGTCCCGCTGCACCGCCACATAGCGCTCAGGGTGCGCGATGATCACGTTGAAGCCCATGCCCTGCAGCTCGAAGATGGTCCTCTCGTAGTCCACAAAGCGCGAGGGGGACGCGTTGACCGAGAGCTCGAGCAGGAAGTCCGCCGTGCCGTAGCAGCCCAGCACCCGTGCCCAGTCCATCCCCAGGTCCATGAGCTTGTGGTGGTTCACCTCGAAGCCCATGTGCAGGGGGAAGTCCCCGGCCGCGTCCTGGAGCTGGTAGAAGGCCTGCCACATGGCATCGTAGTCGAAGTAGGGGTCCCGGCAGTGCGGCGTGCAGGTTATCTCCGTCACGCCGGCGGCCTTGGCGGCCGCAAGCATAGCAAGCGACTCCTCCATGGAGGAGGAGCCGTCATCTACACCGGGAAGTATGTGGCAGTGAATGTCGTGCACGTCTCGCTCCCCTACCGTGGGCTAGTATTCCTCGTCATCATAGCGGGGATAGCTGCGATTGCCACGCGCGGCACGGGATTGCTCGGCCAGTCGCTGATAGATGGCCGTGTCGCCGGGGCCGGGAACGTGAGCGCGCTGGTACTGCGGCTGCGATGCCGCCTGGGGCTGCTGAACGGGACGCTGCTGCGCCGGGGCTGGCTGGGGCTGGGCAGCGCGGGCCTGCTGCTGGGGCTGGGGCGCGCGCTGGGACTGGGTCCTGCGTGGGGGCGGGCCGGCAGGCACGGGCGTCTGGGAGGCGGAGCCGTTCTGGTGGCCGTTGCTGGTAGGCCTTGAGGCGGGCGCCTTCTGGGGCTGGGGCTTGGCCGGGACGAACTTGGGGGCGTTAGTCTCCTCCTCGGCGTGGTTGTGGCGGCCACCCTCCCCGCTCTCGTAGTAGTACGAGTAGTAGCTGTTGCCCTTGCCAAAGTCGCAGCCGTTCATGACCACGCCGGCGAGGTTGCAGTTGGAAGCTCGGAGCTGGTCCACGGCCTGCTGGAGCTCCGCCCGCTTGACAAAGTTCTCGCGCGCGACGAGCAGCACGGCATCGACCTTGGTGCCCAGGACGGCCGCATCCACGAAGGTGGTCACGGGCGGCGTGTCGAAGACCACATAGTCAAAGCGGCCGCGCGCGTTGTCCAGGAAGCTCTGGAAGTGGTGCGAGTTGAGGATGTTCGAGGGGTTGGGAATGTGCGGCTCGGCATCCAGGAAGTAGAGGTTCTTGGTGGGCGTGCGCACGGCGGCCTGCTCGAGCGAGACCTGACCGGTCATCACGGAGTAGATGCCGGTCTGGGCGTGCACGCCAATGCGGGTGGCAACGCTGCGGCGGCGCATGTCGCACTCGACGAGGAGCGTGGAGGCGCCGGAGGCGGCGATGGCCGAGGCGATGTTCACCGAGACGAAGGTCTTGCCCTCGTTGGGGACCGAGGACGTGATGGCAAGGACGTGCACGGGATTGTCGACGCTCATGAAGCGAATGTTGGCGAAGAGGGTCTGCGCGGCGTTAGAGACCGCCTGGCTCTGCTCCTCGGCGCGCTGGTTTCTCCTAGGCATCTGCTTACATCCCTTCGACCTTGGGGAAGTGGCCCACGACGGGCAGGTCCGCGATCTCCTCGGCGTCCTTGCTGTTCCTCACGCGCGTGTCGGCCATGTCGGCAACGACCACGATCACGACGGCCACGAAGAGCCCGGCGAGAAACGCGACCGCCATGTATAGCGCGCGCTTGGGGCCGGAGGGCGTGGTGGGCGTGACGGCCGCGTCGATCACGTTGACGGACTGCACGTTCATGACCTGTGCGGCGACGTTCGAGACGTCCGTTACCAACGCGTTTGCGACCTCCGCGGCCTTCTCGGCGTCTGTGCCGGTGACGGTAAGGTCAATCACGCGGGTGGTGGTGGAGCTGGTGACGTCGATCTTGTAGGCGTTGAGGTTGTCGAGACCCAGCTGGGTGGCGACGTCGCCCTTCACGCGGTCGGACTTGATGATGCTGGACACGTCGTTCGTGAGCATCTGGGATGCCGAGAGGTCGCCCTGCGTGACGGTGGTGCCGTCTGGGCTGCTGGACTTGGAGAGCACGTACATGGAGGTGCTGGCAGTGTACTGGTTGGGGAGGAAGAAGGCGTACGCGCCGGTGATGACCGCGAATGCCACGGGAAGCAGGACCACGAGCCTGAGGTGCTTGCGCAGCAGATGGAGGAGTTCGAGAAGAGTCATTGACCTTTCCCTTGGACGGGAGCTTGGCTTTAGAGCCTTGCAAACGGGTGCCGAGAAGAGAGCGGCGCCGGGGCCTTGTGGCCGCCGGCGCCGGGTAGCGTGCTAGTCCTCGTCTTCTGCGAGGGCCTCGGCAATCTCGTCTGTGACGTTCATGGTGCTGTAGACGTTCTGGACGTCCTCCAGCTCGTCGAGGCGGTCGATGAGGCGCTGGACCTTCTTGGCGTCGTTGACGGAGACGTCGGTGGGGGTGGTGGGCATCATCGTGAGCTCGGAGCCCTTGACCTCGATGCCCTGGGCCTCGAGCGCCTTCTGGACGTCCTGCATCTTGTCGTAGGCGGTGTAGACGATCCACTCGTCTCCGGCGTCCTCGTAGTCCTCGCCGCCGGCCTCGGCCACGGCGAGCATGAACTCGTCCTCGTCCACGGCGTTCTCGCGGTCGGGGACCTTCTTCTCGTCGCTGTGGATGACCTTCTCGACGGCGATGGAGCCCTTGCGCTCGAACTGGAACGCGACGGAGCCGGAGGTGCCGAGGTTGCCGCCAGCGTGCGTGAAGGCGGAGCGGACGTCTGCGGCGGTGCGGTTCTTGTTGTCGGTCAGGCAGTCGACGTAGACGGCCACGCCTGCGGGGCCGTAGCCCTCGTAGGTAATCTCCTCGTAAACGGCTGCGTCTGCGCCGGCGCCGAAGGCCTTATCGATGGCCGCCTTGATCTTGGCGTTGGGCATGGAGACCATGCGGGCGCGCTGGACTGCGGCGGCGAGGGTGGCGTTGTTGTCCGGGTTGGGGTCGCCACCGATCTTGGCGGCAACGGTGATGTTGCGCGAGAGCTTGGAGAAGAGCGACGAGCGCTTGGCGTCGATGGCCGCCTTCTTGTGCTTGGTGGTAGCCCACTTAGAGTGTCCGGACATTGAGTCTCCTATCCACACCGCGCGCGGGCGTAACTGCGGGGCCCGCGCTTGTACTTGATGCGGGTGCGACGGTGCGCGGCCGGGACCGCTCCTTGGGGCGGCTGTGGGGGCTGCGAGCGCGGTCGATACCCATGTAACCTATGAAATTCTACTCTCTGGGGGCCGCGACGCAAGGGGGAGCGGGTTCGGGGCGGCACAGCGCAGGGCGGAAGTCCGGGTTTCTTCACATTTGGGGGGGTGCTGCGGGGGCCTCCTCTCTCTTCTCTTCTCCCCTCCCTCCCTTCCCCCTCCCTCTCTCCCCTCCCCTCCTGCCTTCTTTATCGGTATCTGTGAAACGACGGTCACGTTTGCGCAGGTCGCGCCAATCGAGATTCACAGATACCGATAAAGAAGGGAGGGTGAGAGGGAATGGAGGACGAGGGCCGCTTGGGGGCTGGCTGAGGCGGTGGGTCGATACACATTCGTTGTTCGAATGTGTATCGACCTGGGCGGGTCACAGATTCGGGTCCGAATGTGTATCAGGGGGCAGTGGGAAGCAGCCCCCGAAGGTGCCAGCCGTAGGCCGGGACTTGCAGCTACAAACCGTACTTCGCGACGGCGTGTCGGATGCGCGCGCCCCACGGCACCCAAATGGCCGCCAGGAAACCGACCGTCGCCGCACCGTGCAGACAGTCCCACGGCACGCCCGCCGCATACGCCGCAACGATTGCGGGCCAGGTGATGGGCTCCACGTAGCCAATCACGTACCAGCCGTTGAGAATTACCCCGTACATGAGCGCAGAGAGGAACCCGTACACGTACAGCGCGCCGCGGCGCTGGAAGAGGCCGCGCTCCCCCAGCACACCCGCGAGGTAGCCCACGAGCCCCCACGCGTACATCTGCCAGGGCGTCCACACGCCCTGGCCAAAGAAGAAGTTCGAGACCAGCGCCGCCAGCGCGCCCACCATGAAGCCCTCGCGCCTGCCGAGCGTTGCCCCGGCGACGATGGCGATGGCCGAGACGGGCTTGACGTCGGGAATCGGCGCGAAGAGGATGCGCCCCGCAGCCGCCAACGCCGCGAGCGTCGCCGTGGGCATGACCTGCCGGAGGGCCGGCCGGGAGGCCTCGTAGCTGGCAAGGAAGAGCCCCACGCAGAGAACGACCACCAGGAGCGTGAGCCCGGCTGCCGCCTGCACGCCGTTCACGGCACAGGCGACGAGAACCGCGGGGACGCCGAGGATCGACGGCACCTCGAGAGCAGCGAGAGCGCTCCGGCGCACGGTGCTTGTGCTGCTCGTCTTCATGGCGCGTCCGTCTCCCCTCTTGCCAAAATCTGACCGACCGCTCCAGGGCTGACTAGGCCCCGACAGATTGCTGACGCAGTAAACACTCTATGCCAGAGCGTAACGCCCGCTTGCGGGAAACCGTCACCAAGCTGCGTCGAATTGCCTAAGATGGGCATGTGCCGCACCCATCGACCGGAGGAGGCCCCATGCTCTACGTTGGAAACTTCAGCTACAACGATGACAAGGACCAGGCAAACAACTACTGCCTCATGCCGTGCGTGGTTGAGGCGGACTCGGCAGACGAGGCACTCGAGAAGTTCGCGTCAAAGTTCGCGAGCGTGCGCGCCGAGTCGGACCTACTTGAGGGCGCGAGTGAGATCTACCTCGACTCCCTGGTGGAGCTTGAGGGCGTGCCGCAGGACCCCGTGATCACCCAGTGGCAGAAGATCGTGCCCGCCATCGACGGCCTGTGCTCGGTGACGAGCGCGCTTCCCGACACGAGCGTGGACGAGCTTGCTGCCAGCGCGTACGGCTGGGGCGAGGACGACGGTGACGAGATCGAGCTCGAGGACATGGAGGACCTAGACGACCTCACCGAGGAGGACCTCGAAGAGGAGGGCATGGAGGAGCCGTTCCTCACGTTCTAGCGGGTTGCCGTCAGGGAGCTGACGGCGCGCTGCCACAACTCACGCATGGTACAGCCAGGACCCGGCGAGAAACTCGTCGGGTCCTTCTGTGCACGTCACGGCCCCGTCGAAGAGCAGCGACACGGAGTCTGCCACCGCAGAGACAAACGCAAGGTCGTGCGTGGCGAGAAGGACGCTTCTCCCCTCCTGGCGCAGCTCCTGCACGAGACGGGCAAGCTTGGTACGAGCCGCGGCGTCGAGGCCCTTTGTAGGCTCGTCCAAAACAAGCAGGCTTGGCCTTGTGAGCAGCAGCTTTGCAAAGGCCACGAGCTGCTGCTGGCCACCGGAGAGGTCAAGCGGGTTTCTCGCCGCAGTGTCTGAAAGACCCAGGCGCCCCATCATGGCCGTGACCTGGGCATCACCGTAACCCGCGCCCTTCGACCAGAGCATGAGCTCCTCGCGAACGGTCTGCGCCGAGAGGATCGCGCGCGGGCTTTGCGGCAGGTACGCCTGTGAGGCCGCGTGTGGGCGAGAGATGCGCCCGCGTTGCTGCGTCAGCGTCCCGCACGCAAGCTGTAAGAGGGTCGTCTTGCCCGAGCCGTTGCCGCCCACGATTGCCGTGACCTGGCCCTCGGGCGCCGCGAGGTCCAGTCCGCGCAGAACCCAGTCGGCTTTTCGCTCGTAGCGAAACCATGTGTCGCGCAGGGAGAGCGCGGTTTTCGAGCTGCTGACAGCGGTCTTGCCGGCAGCGCGCGCAACAGCCTCCGGCCTAAATGCGCAGGCGGCCACGGCCTCGTCGAGCGGAAGCTCGCGCACACGGCCGTCCTCCACGCGAAAGGCGCAGGTGGCCACGTCACGCATGGGCGCTGGGTCATGCGTTGCCACGACGACGGAAACCCCTAGCTCGCGGTTTGCGCGAAAGAGCATGGCCAGGAAGTCCTTCTCGGCAACTGGGTCGAGCATGGAGGTGGGCTCGTCCAGGAGCAGCAGGCGCGGCCGCATGGCAAGCGTCGCAGCCAGTGCGAGCATCTGGCGCTGCCCGCCGGAGAGACTTGCCGTCTGCCGCCGAAACCACGGTTCCATGCCAAAGAACATGCAGGTCTCGGCCACGCGGCGGCGCATCTCGGGCACGGGCGTCCCCAGGTTCTCAAGGCCGAAGGCCATCTCGTGCCAAACGGTGTCGCACACGATCTGGCTGTCGGGGCTCTGGAAGACAAAGCCCACGGTCTGAGCGGACTCGACAGGGGAGAGCGTGCGCAGCTCCTTGCCGAACGCGAGCACGTTGCCGGAAAGCGCGCCCGTTGGTGCCACCTCCGGCTTGGCCAGGCGCAGAAGCGTGGACTTTCCGGAGCCCGTTCCACCCGTAAGCAGTGCAAACGCTCCCTCGGGCACGGCCATCGAAACGTGCTCGAGCACTGGTGTCGGATCGGGTTCGGTGTCTGTGGCGGGATAAGCGAAGCTCACGTCCCTCAACTCGAGCGCGTTCACGAGAGCCTCCCCCACCTCAGGCGTTGTCCCAGGTCAAGGACCGTGGGCAGGAGCACGAGCGCTGCGTGGGGCAGGTACCCCCACCAGGCGACGAGCCGGGGCATGGTGGGATAGAAGCGCCACTGCGAGCAAGCCACATAGACGAGAAGCGCGCTTGCGGCGGCAAGCAGCAAGATTCCCGCAAGCGCAACTGCGTCAGAAGTCCGAAAGGAATCTGGCAGATAGCAGCTGCGGCGACCCGCGGCGCCCCAGCCGCGGGCGCGCATGGCGTCGGAGCGCTCGATGGAGTCCTCCAGCGACCAGCTCATGAGCTGGTCTGCCACGAGAACGCCGCGGTCGCGCGAACCTTCCGGCGCGGCCGCCGTGGTGGCGAGTGTCGCCGCGCGCACGGTCTGAGACCTGTCAAGGAGCTGCGGCACCAGCTGTGCCGCCATCGAGGTCACAAGCGTCACCGTGGGAAGCGCGCGGGCACCGAGCTGGAGCAGACGGTCTTGCGTGAGCACGCAGGAGGCGTCCTCGAACCACAGCACCACCGCCACGAGAAGCGCCCCCGCACAGGCACCGTAGGCGATGCTCTCCTGGTAGATGGCCATGGGGCCAAGCTGCGCCACAAGCGTGGAGCCAGACGCCGAGAAGAGCGGGTTGGCGACGGCGACAAGAGCCACCATGGGCAGCTGCCAGCGGAGGCCCTTGAGCGTGCGACGCCATCCGCGGGCGACAAGCGAGAACGCGAGGGCACCTGCGAGCGAGATGCCCACGCAGACCGGTTGCATCGCGAATATCGCGATGAGGATGGTCGTGGCGAAGTACGTCGCCGGCACTGCCGGGTGGCAGGTGTCGAAGGCGGTATGTGTGTCTCGCATGGTCAGCATGTGACGAGTATGACGCACCTTCCGATTTCTGACGCTACGCCGACGTGACGTAGACCCACGTCACCGCATCGCCATCCGAGAGCGTATAGGACCCCGCCGAGTAGCCGGGATAGCTGCCGTTGACAGCGTACTTCCAGCCGCTCTCGCCACCCTGGTCCTTCTCGGCATACCCGTTGATGGCGGCAACGTAGACGCCGAGGGCCGTGCTGCGCGCGTTGACGTTTGCGCCAGTTGCGACCAGCGCGTCATATGCCGTGGCGCCGGGGTCGAGCGATACGGAGTACGAACTGGACGCGCCCCCGTCGGCACGGGCGTCGATGGTCACGGTGACGCGGACTTTGGCTTCCTGCGTCGGAGACTGGGAAGGTTGGCCTTCCTGTTGCGTACCGGTTGCTGACGCAGAACCGCCCGAACCCGCCGCGGGGGCGCTGGCGGAAGAACCAGACTCAGCGACGCTCGCTACCCCCGAGCTGACATCTTTCTGACGAGTTGCGACGTCGGCGGCCGAGAGGTTCTCACCGGCTGACGTGACGTTAGCGTCAACTGTCACGGCACTGCCATCCGGCAGCGTCGGCGCGATGCCCGCAAACTGTGGGATGTCGCCTGCGTCAAGCTGGGCGTACGCGTCACCGGAGATGCCGTAGCCGGTTGCTGCCGAAAGGAGCGTCGCCAGGTCTCCCGTGGCGGGGGCACCGTTCGTGGGCATGGTCACGGCCATGCGCACGGCACCGGCACCGTCCTCGCAGATCCATGTGACGTTTGGGATGCCCACGCCCTGCTCGGAGGCCCAGGTGGCAAGGGCAGCGGAGCGCCGGGCGCAGGCAAGCGCCATGTCCGGCGCCGGAGCGGAGCTTGCCTCCTCCACCCAGATGCCATCTGCGGAGAGGACAACCTTGGCCTGGTCCGCCTCGAGGGAGACGTCCGTGCCGTCGAACTGGAGCGAGGCAAGTGCTGAGTAGACGTCGTCCGTGGTGACCGTGAGGGTCTGGGACGCCTCTTGCGACGCAGCGACGTCCTTGTCGGTGAGTTGTTCCTCCTCGGCCGTGGTCTGGAACGCAGCGGAGCCCGTTGCCCACGCAAGCGGGTCGCCGCCCTGCGCGTAGACGGACATCGCCCAGACGCAGAAGGCGACGAGGATGACGGCGAGAACCGTAATGATCGCCCTCGCAGCGCGCCTACCGTTTGCTGGCTGGTTGCCGCCAGCCTGCATACCGCTATCTGACATCTAGCCGCGCCTCCCCTCGGAAGCGTCCTGGTTGCCGCGTCGGCGGGTGGCAAGCAGCAGGACGAGCAGTGCCGCACCCACGCAGGTGCCAACGATTGGCCAGATGGGAAGGCCCGCCTGGTTCACGGCAGGCTCGCCGGTGGCCGTGGTCTCACCCGAGACGGCAGACTCCGGGGATGCGGTTGTGGTTACGGCGGTCACGTCCTCCGACGAGTAGCTGCCGAGAAGCGAACCGCTTTCTGACGCGGGGGCGTCGGCTGTCGCGGAGCCAGTCGACGCGTTGCCGACAGAGACGGGTACGCGAGGCTTTGCTGGCGTCGTGGCGGATGGGGTCGGGACGGTATTGCCGGAGGCGCTGCCTGTGGTGTTGCCACCCGCATTACCGCTGGTACCAGCGTTGCCGCTGCCACCCGCAGAGCCACCGTTGTTCTCGCCGTTCTCGCCCTCGCCCCCGTTAGGAACAGGCGTGGTCCCGGTGGCGTCCAGCTTGAAGAGGGTGCCGGAGTCGTTGAAGTAGTAGAGGTTGCCGCTCGCGTCGCAGGCAACGGAGCTCAGGCAGAACTGCCAGAGATCGTTGTTCTCCTCGTGCGGAGGCAGGTAGAGGATGCTCGCCTCGGAATCGCCCAAGCGATACGCGTACACGCCGCCCGGCTTGCCGTTGCTGGTGAAGTACACGTAGGTGTTGCCGTCGGCGGCAACGCTCACCAGCGGCGTGCCCTTGACCTCGCCGGTGCCCGCCTGGCGCTTGACCTCAACCTTAGGCACCAGGACCTCGTGCTCAACTTCCATGTTACCCAGGTTGATCACGAACAGCGCGCCGTCGGCCTGGTTCGCTGGCGTTGATCCGCCCACGTAGGCACGCCCGTCGCAGATGACGGGTGACGAGGTTGACTTCGAGCCAAACTTCACGCTGCGACCCGCCGTCCGCGAGCCGTCAGAACCCAGGAAGAACTCATGCAGCGAGCCGTCGGTCGTGACCGCGTAGACCGTGTTGCCGCTCACCGTAAGCTGCGCGCGGCAACGCGTCCCCAGCTCGAGGGAGGAAAGCTCCTCTCCCGTCGTGGCGTCAAGCAGCGAGACGCTCCCCTCGTCGTTGACCGTAAGCACCCCCACAGACGTAGGCAGGGCACCCGTCCAGTAGTAGCCAACGCTCGTGTTCTCGTGCGACCACACAAGGCTGCCGTCCGCAAGGCTCACGCAGGCAACGTAGCCGCCGCAGGTGTCGCCGCCGTCAGCCGCTGCGGTCGAGAAGTACGCCTTGCCGTCGCGAACAGTGATGGACGAGAGGAGCTGCTGCTCAGTAGCCGTGCCGCTCGCGCTGGTCGAGGTGGGCAGCGCAGCCGAGACCCAGACCGTGGTCAGCGTGTCTGCCGTGAGCGCCTGGACGCGCCCACCGTGCAGCGGCACAAGTATGAGGCCGTCGGCGTACTGCAAGCGCGCGGTAGAGTCGACGCTCGCGGCCAGGCGCGCCGAGTCGAGCACCACGCCTGTGGACGCGTCACGCCGGTAGAGCTGCGTTTGCGCAGCATCGTAGACGTCGCCGTTCACGACTATCGCGTCGCTCGCGTTGACAAACATGCTGGTCGTAGTACGTGACTGAGCCCAGTCAAGCTTGGCATACGTGTTGGAGCCGGGCACTGGAGTCGAGAGTCCGCGCACCACGCCCGTCTCGTCAGCGCCCTTGTAGCCGGGCCAGGCAGCCTCGAGGCCCGTGGGACGCGTGGCGTCAGGCTCGATGACCAGAACTTCGTCCTTGGGAGGCAGCTCCTTGTCCGCGCCGTAGTACCAGACGACCTCGCTGCCGTTGGAGATGTTCACGCTGCCGGCACCTAGCTGCGACAGCTCCCCGTTAACATACAGCTGCCAGTACCGACCGGTTTTAGATTCCCAGCCCCGTTCCTTGCCGTCGACGGGCGAGGTGATGGTGTTGAGGTACCAGCCCCAGCTTGCGACGCCGGAATCGTGCGCAAGGCCCTTCTCGCCAAAAACTGCCTCGGTAAGGTCGGCCGCCGTCGAGCCCTCGACGAGCGTGAGCGACGTGGTGTCCAGCCAGACCTGATCCTGGCCAGAGTCGTCCTTGCCAATCACCTTCACCGAGCCGGTGACCTGGCCAGGAAGCGAGTCTCCCCATGCCGAGAAGTACCAGACGACCTGGTCACCATCCTTGAGAACGTAGCTCGACGCCATCACCGTGGCGGACTTGCCGTTGATGAAGAGCTGCCACCACTTGCCGGTCGCTGCGTCATAACCCTGCGAGAAATCGCCCTTTTTGAACTCCATGAGGTCTGGGTCAGAGATGATGCCATTGGCGTCGAGGACCTTCTTGGTGAAGTCGGCCGCGGTGGTACCCGGCTCGACCGAGAGCGAGGTCTCGGGCACCCAGCTCTCGGTGGCGCCGGAGGCGTTGGGGCCATTGGGCCCAATGACGGCGCAGCTAGCGGTGATGCTCTCGGGGGCGTCCTTGCCAGAGGCGCCAGCGACTGCGAACGTGGCCGAGACGTCCTGGTCCACAAGGCTCGCCAGCTTGGCCTTGAGCTGGTCGCTCACCGTGGGGTCATCTTTGTAGTAGACGTAGTACGCCTGGTAGCGCTCGTCAGTGAGGCGAGAGGTCACGGTCACGCGCGTGTTGTCCGCAGGCTTGGTGTACGCGAGAAGCTCGTTCGAGATTACGTCCGGACGGCTGGACTTGAAGGTGCGCCAGGTCATACCGCCCATGTCGCTGTATCCAGGCAGGTCAACCGGTACGATGCCGGGATGCGCGGACTGGGTCGCGCGGTCGCGAGCCCAGGCGAGGTTGCCCGAGGCGTCCTCATACGCACCGAGGAAGGTCCGCAGGCTTCCGGTCACGCCATTGGCATCCTGACCGTCGAGAAGTGCGGTTGCATACCCATCCTTGGCATGCCCCATGAGCGTCACCGCACGGTCAAGCTCCCTCTCGTCCAGCGGCGTCAGGGCGAACTCGAGCGACTTTGTTGCAGTTATCTGCGGGTTCTCCTTGTCAGAGACCGTGCAGGAAATGGTCACGGTACGCGTACCGTCAAGCGGGCGCACGACGGTGGCGTGGTAGCCGTTGATGCTCACCAGCGGGCTGTCGCTCGCGTAGGTGACGGAGTACTGCTTGCCGTCCACGCCCAGCGCGCGGGTGGTAGGAAGCTGCAAGTCCCCGGTAATCGCCGTGGGATCGACCGCCTCGCCAGTCGAGAAGGCGGTCACCTTCTCGTACGCAAAGCCGTTCTCGACCTTTGCCGCAAGCTCTGCCTGTGCTGCGGCAACGGCCTCGGGGTCTGCCTTGACGGTAACCGGGAAGTCCTTGGTCACCGAGACGTCCGGCATACCGTAGCCCGAGAAGGACACGGTCGCCGTGAGCGTCACCGGCGCGTCCACCGACCCGCGCGTGGGCGTGGCCGTGAGCGTGCTGTCCCAGCTCTGACCGGTTACCGACACGGTACTGTCGTCAGCACTCCACGTGGCATTGGCGCCGCCCAGGCTTGCGGGGAGGGAGAAGGCCTGCGTCACGGAGTCCGCGGAGTCGCCCTCGGCAAAGCCCAGCGTGATGGCGTCAGCCTTCTTCTGAAGAACCGCCCGTGCCGCGTCCTCGTCCCATGGCACCCGGAAGGTACGGTTGGGGCTGAACGTCACGGTCTCGTCGCCGCGGGTGAGCGTGAACTCGATCGAGTCCACCGTCTGGAGCGAGGACATGTTCCAGCTGGAGACCTTGTCGGTGTCGCACGAGAAGTACGTGATGGCGCCGTTGTCCGCGTCTCCTGTGGATATGCCCACGGTGGCGTTGGCGTCCGTGTCCTGGAACGAGACGCTGGTCACGCGCACGGTGAGCCCCGTGGTGTCAACGCCCTTATCCGCCAGCTTGGCGAGAAGCACGTCGTTCACGTTGGTGTCGGTGCCATAGGTGAGGGAGGGGCGCCAGTTCTCGTTCTGGAGGCGCGCGACGGCACCGGCAAGCGTGTTCGCTCCGACGACGGCCTGGTCAAACCCCGCCGAGACGGATGTCACGCCACTTGTCGCCGTGACCTTGAGGTACTTGCCCGCAGCGCTTTCCGGAATCTGCAGGGTTGCCGACGTGCAGCCGACAAGCGGTTGCCACTCTTCTGACGGGGCATCGGCGCTTGCCGCGACGTACCACTGCAGGCTGACGCCATCCTTGCCTGTGACGTTCGCGTTGCTGCCGGAGAGCTGCGAGGCGTAGGCCGTGGCAGTCGCGGTGTCTCCGGTGAGAAGCGCGCCCGAGGAGGGCGACACTACAACATGGTGGAGGTCGTATGCGCCCGCTGCCTTGACCAGGGTCTTCTCGCTCTGGGCAGGCGCCATGAGCGCGCTGCAGCTGGCCCACACGTACTTGCCCTCGAGCGACGAGGAGAGATTGAGCGTGGTGCCGACAGCGCCGTCTGCTGCCGTGAGCTCGCGCGCGTTGGTGCCCTCCGCGTCATCCGCTGCATACCAGGTGCATGTGAGCTTGGCGTCCGAGGGGAGGTCCGTCTCGTATGAGCCCCAGCTGCTGGTCTTCTCGTACTGGGGCTGCGCCGTAAGCGTTGCCCCTACCTGGGCGTTTGTGGCCGAGGAGGAGAGCTTCACGCTGGAGACGTCATAGGCGCCCGCAAGCGCGACGGGGCCAACCGGATCCTTCGAGGAGGTCCCGTAATAGGAGGGCGCGCTCGTGGAGACAACGGAGTTGCCGCTCGTCGCCTTGACGCGCAGGTACGCGCCAACAAGCGAGGTTCCGTCAGAAGTCTGCTCGGGAACGGTCAGGGTTGCGGAAGTCGCTCCGGGGATGTCCGTAAACGCGGAGTCCTCTGTCGACTTGCTCGCAGCCCACTGCCACTGGAAGTGGACGACATCCATGGAGGAGGTCTGGGCGTAGGCACCGGTGTATGCCGTTGCGGTGATGGTCTGGCCGACCTTCGCCGAGCCGGATGCATCGATCGTCACCTTGTAGAGAGTGACTGTCCCCGCCTCCTGCACGGGGCCCGCCGCGGAGCTCTTGGCTGCTCCATAGCCGCCGTCCGCACTTGCGTAGACGTACTTTCCGAGAAGGTCGGAGGTGACGTCGAGCGTGGGCGTCGTGGCACCAGCGATCTTCTCACCCGTGCCGTACGCCGAGTCGCTGGCGTACCACGACCAGGTCACGGCGGCGTTTGAGGTGGCGTCTGCGCCGGAGGAGTCCTTCGCAGACGCAGTGACGGTGTCTCCGGGGGCGAGCTTTCCGGTGTTGCTCAGCGACACGCTCACGAGGTTGACCGAACCGGCAGCAGCGACCTTGTTGCGGCTGCGCGTCGTGCGAGAAGAGCCACCGTCGGCGGTAGTAATCGTGCATCGAACGTAGCGGCCGGCATAGTCCGCAAGCGAGAGGGACTGCGTGGTGGCGCCGGGGATGTCCTCCCAGGTTGAGTTGTCCGGGCTAGCCTGCCACTGGTAGGTGAGGGTGGCCGGGTCGATGGGGGCGCTGGCGCCCCTCTCGCGCGCCCATGCCCACAGCGTGTCCGAGGCGGCAAAGGCATAGGTGCCGCCCGTGGAGCTTGCGCTGGTGGTGAGGTAGGTCGAGTAGATGGTTGCCGACGCGACATCGGGGGCGCTCGTCTCGGCCGGCGTCGTCTGCGTCGCTGCCGTCGCGGCCGTCTCCGCTGGCGCAACCTCGGCAAGCGCTCGGGTTGGCACCATCGATGCCGCCGTGACCAGCGACAACGTGACTGCCAGAATGCGGTCGCGCAGACGGCACGCAGGCATGGACATGGGTTCAGTGGGGTTCATTCCCGCCTCCCTGTGATCTGCTCCCTTGGGAGCGTCGAGGGCAGGCAGGGCCGTCGAGTGGCGACGGTAGCCTCATGGCGCAGCGTCGGCGGTTGCGCGGCGTGCGCGACTGAGCACAGTTCTGGTTGCTGACCCGGAGTAGAACCGGGATCCATTTGCAGGCCTCACAGCTGCCCAAACCGTGCCCTCGGTTTGAATGTTGCCTGAAGTATAGACGAGAGGCGCCGGCACTTCTCGCCGCGCGACCGACTCGCCACACATTCGCACCCGAATCTGTATCCCGCGCAGGTTGATACACGTTCGGGGTCCGAATCTGTATCGCGAGGGGCCGGGGCCCGCCACACATTCGCACCCGAATCTGTATCCCGCGCAGGTCGATACAGGTTCGGACCCTGAATGTGTATCCGCGCTCACCACACGTTCGAGCTACCCTACTTTGGCAAGCCGCCCTCCCAGCGTAGAAGCCTGGTCCGCAGCTCGCGCCGACGCTCCCGCACCTCTCGCGACATGTCAATCTCGCCAAGCCCAAGCTGATGAGACAGTTGCACCGCCAGGTGATCCATTCTCGCCCCGTTAATCAGATGCTCGTACACAGCCACTAATACCTGCTGACCGTTGTCGAGCAGATCGTTCCGTCGCAGATTATCGGACACCATGTCGTGAAGTTCCGTGTGGTCTCGCCCGCCAAAGTACTCGAGAACGACGTTCCGATATCTCCACCAAAGGTCGGGAATGTAGTACGTTACCCCGCACTCATCGACATAGCAGCGCATATTGAGCTCCGGGGCAGGGAATCCGTACCCGCCCAGACGCGGGGGCAAGATGAGCACAAGTACCAGCACCGACTCCATTGGGGAGCCGGACTTTGGCAACAAGTATCGTAGTGCCTGACGAACATTCTTTATGCCATGCATCCCTTCTCGGCCATCCAACGCACGCTGAAGCGACTCGGGCGACATGCAAACGGGACGCCCGTAGATTGTTTGTTCTCCGCGCACCGGAAAGCGGTACGAGCCGCAGAGCTCGTAGCTAAGAAGAAGCAGCTCGAAGAAGTCAAAGCCATGTGAAAGCTGGAGAATCGTATCCTCGGGAGACGAAACAAAGACGTCATTGCCAATTGGTAGGAATAATCCGCCCCATTTCCAGAAGCGGGGACTTGCCAGTCGAGTGCAGTTGCGCCGAGCAGAGCTATTGACGAGCACTTCCCAAGGCGTCGTGAGCCCCATGACCGACGGAGCCAAGGCAGCCGCTTGCCTTTCCGAGGAGTTGGTCGAGCCAAGCCGAGCTATTCGAACCGGCCCCGGCGCACCCGCCGGCGGCCAGTCATGGATGCGCCAGTACTCAAGAGCCGTGGTATGTCCCAAGTAGATTGCCATGGCCCAAGCATATGGGCACCTGCCAGGTGAGCGATCAAGTTTCCGAGAAAGGCCGACAGGGTTCTTGCACGTGCCAGACAGCCAGCTTGCAGCACACGGGGTTTGCGCAGGAAAACGTGGGTGTGTTTTTCGGAGTTCCTGTTATCCTCGCTTGCAGCATATCGTGATCGCTACGGTAAATGCCCAGCTCAGAGCACGTGTGAGATATGAAGACGACGTGAAGGGAACGAGCATCAAAGATTTGCTGTTCTAGGCGTGCACACCGCGTCGCGGTCGTACACGGCAGTTTTCAACACGCAGTTTCTGGGAGAGCCACGGACAAGAGCTCAGGCGATGGTCTCAGCCGATACAGGTTCGTTGCCCGAACGCGTATCGACCTGCGCGGGATACAGGTTCGTGTCCGAATGTGTAGCAGCCCCCGGCCCCTCACGATACAGGTTCGTTGCCCGAACGCGTATCGACCTGCGCGGGATACAGGTTCGTGTCCGAATGTGTAGCAGCCCCCGGCCCCTCACGATACAGGTTCGTTGCCCGAACGCGTATCGACCTGCGCGGGATACAGATTCGTGTCCGAATGTGTGACGGGCCCCGGCCCCTCGTCCCGGTGCGCCGCTACGCAGCTGCAGCCTACGCCTCCTCGGCGTCGAGGTGTCCCACCTGCGGACGGTCGTTTCGCGAGGCTAGCACCAGCACCACAACCCCCGCCGCCACAAGCGGCAGGCTCAGGACCTGGCCCATCGTGAGCCAGCCGGTGCCGAGAAGGTATCCCAGCTGCGCGTCCGGCAGGCGCACAAACTCGATGAGAAACCTAAACACGCCGTACAGCATAAGAAACGTGCCAATGAAGGTGCCCTGCGGCCGGGACGGTCGCCGCCGCGACAGCGCGAACAGCACACAGAACAGCACCACGCCCTCAAGCAGAGCCTCGTAGAGCTGCGAGGGATGCCGATACACCGCGCCGCCGCTGGGGAACATCACGCCCCACGGCAGCGAGGTCTCCTTGCCCCACAGCTCGCCGTTCACGAAGTTGGCGCAGCGACCAAAGAAGAGCCCGATGGGCGCGCCGATGGCAGCAAGATCGGCCACCGTGAGCACCGAGAGCTTCCAGAGCTTGCACGCAATGGTGCCGCCGACAAGTGCCCCCACCAGCCCTCCGTGGAAGCTCATGCCGCCCTGGTTGAGGGCGAAGATCTCGAGCGGGTGCTCGAGGTAGTACCCCGCGCCGTAGAACACCACGTAGAAGATGCGTGCGCCCACGATGACGCCCACGGCGACGTCGATCATCACCGAGAGCACGTCATCGGTGGTGAGGTCGAGCTTCCAGCGCTTGGCCACGCGCGCGATCACCAGCCCCGCGCACACGAACCCCGCCAGGTACGCGATGCCATACCAGCGCACCTGGAAGGGTCCAAGCGTGAACGCGACTGGGTTGAGCGAGTGGTAGAAGTCGTTCAGCCACACGGGGCAGCACCCGTCCTAGAGAACCGCGGGCTGGACGCGGGTGACGCCGGGCACGTGCTCCTTGAGGATGCGCTCGATGCCCTCGGACATGTCGTAGGTCGAGAGCGGGCAGCCGGCGCAGGCGCCCTGCATCTCGAGGGTCACCACGCCGTCGTCGGTGCAGTCGACAAGGGCAAGGTCGCCGCCGTCGGCCTGCAGGCTCTGGCGGATGATGTCGATGGTCTCGGACAGCAGCTTGCGGTTGAGCACCGGCTTGGCCTCGTTGGCCTGGTCGTTTGCGACCTGCTCGGTGCTGGGGGTCTCGTTCTCTGCCATGGTCCTCTCCTCCCGCGCGGGTGCCCCCGCGCCTGTAGTCTCGCTCGAACTCACGATGTGCGAATTCCTAGCGCAATGATGGGTTACAGGGTCACATATTACCCAATGCCCGTGAAAAGATGCCCGGAGGTTGCGCCCTGCACACGAGGAGCAGGTCGCCTCCCCTCGGCCACGGCGGCAAGCGCGCGCACCACGCGCTCGACGGCAAACGCGCACTCCTCGGGCGAGAGAAGCGTGGCGTCGGCCATAAGGCGCGTGACGCCAGCGGCGACAAGGGCATCTGCCTGCGGCGTTGCGTCCAGCGGATGTGCCGCCCAAATGCGCGAGCGCCCGTGGACGTCCGTGCGCACCGGCAGGAGGTTGCCGTCGATGTCGCGCAGCGAGAGGCGCCGGCGGCGCAGCTCGCAGTTGGGGCAGTCGTGGATGCAGCGCCCGGCCGCCTGAAGCACGCAGTGCTCGCTGGTCATGGCACGCGCGCGCCCCGAGACCACAAGCCCCACGGGCACCGACGCCGCGCCCGCAAGCGCGCAGACCTCCTCCAGCGTGAGCTCGGGCGAGAGCCAGAAGCCCGCAGCGCCCGCCGCCTCAAGCGCCACAAGGCAGCTCTCGTTGTGCACGGGAATGCAGGTACGCACCTCGGGCAGCGCCCCGCGCGAGGCGGCAAGCGCCAGCTCGGAGACGTTGCCCACGCCCACGGGCTGATCGGCGCGCACCCAGGGGTCAAGCCGTGCGTGGTCGCCCTCGCGGCACACCTCGTCGAGCCAGGGAATCACGCCCTCCGGCCACGCGGCGCCATCCGCAAGCGCGTCTGCCGTCGCGTATACGCGCGCGGCGCCCGCCTCGAACGCAGCACGCGCGGCGCCGGCGGTGGCGACAAGCGCGCAGGCCTCCGGAGCTGGCCGCGTCCATGCGTCCGGCGCGGCAAGGCCGTCCCCCTCGCGCACCTCCACCAGGCGCGAAGTCACGCCGCGTGCCGAGGGCGCAACGGCCAGCCCTGTCCCACGCGCCTCGTACGGAGCAAGAATCTGCTGCTCAAGGGCACTGCACGCCTGCGCACGCACCTTGTGCACGGCCGAGAAGCCCATGCCCGCGCCCTCGTCCATCTGGACCTCAAACGAGACGGGCTCGAAGGGGCTCTGCCCCATGCGGCCCACGTGCTCGACAAGGTCTTCCCTGGTCACGGCCTTGGTGCGAGCCGGCTCAACCACAAAGCCCTCCGCCGTCGCCACGGCGCTCCCGTCCGCGCAGGCAAGCGTCACCGAGAAGGGCTCGCCCAGGCGCGCCCGCACGCTCACGGTGACGGGACGGCGGCGCGGCACGTCCAGCCCCGAGACACGCGCAGCGGCGTCCATCGCCGCCTGCGAGCGAATCACGCGCACCACCGCGCCAGCCGGGATGGGCCGAGAAACGCGGCAGGTGATCGTCTCGCCGGCAACGGCGTCGCGCTCGGCGCGCACGGTGAGGAACTGCGAGGGGTCATCCAGCGGCCGCAGCTCGAGCAGGTCGCCCTCCCCAACCGGCTGGTCAAGGCGAATCTCCACGTCCGCGCGGGTGAGGCGCCGCATGCGCTCGCGCCCGCCGTCCGAGCCGCCGCGCCGCACCAACGTGTCCTCCAGCTTGCGAGACGAGACGACCTCGCCCACCAGCTCGCCGCGGTTGTTGGAGCGCTCGTAGCTCATCATCTCGTCGCCGGAGCGGCCCCAGAGGTAGGCGTCCGTGAAGTCGCGGTTGAAGACGCGACGCAACGTGCGGTGGCGCGCAGCGTCGGCGCGCGCGTCCTTCTCGCCACCGGCGCCAAGCGCGTCGAGCGCACCGCGGTAGGCAGAGATCACGGCGTACACGTAGTCTGGCGACTTCATGCGCCCCTCAACCTTGAGCGAGGCCACACCCGCGTCACGCAGCTGGGGAAGGTCATCAACAACGCAATAGTCCTTGGGACAGAGAGGCCGTGTGCGGCCGGGGGCCTCGATTGCGTGGCCCTCCTCGTCCACCAGGTCGTACGGCAGGCGGCACGGCTGCGCGCAGAGGCCGCGGTTGGCCGAGCGCCCGCCGGCAAGCGAGCTCATCATGCACACGCCGGAGTAGCAGAAGCACAGGGCCCCGTGACCAAAGGCCTCAAGCTCCACGCCCTCCTGCGCAATGGTGCACATCTCGTCGAGCGAGAGCTCGCGCGAGAGCGTCACACGGCCAACGCCCAGCTCGCGGCACCAGGCCGTGCCTCGGGCATCGTGCACGTTTGCCTGGGTGGAGACGTGGCACTCGATCTGTGGCCAGCTGCGGCGCACCTCGGCGAGAAGGCCCCAGTCCTGGATGATGAAGGCGTCCGCGCCAAGCAGCCAGGCGCGGCGGATAAGCTCGAGCACCTGCGGAATCTCGCGCGTAGCAACGGCGATGTTCACCGTCACGTAGACGCGAGCGCCGGCAAGGTGCGCGCGGCGGCACGCCTCGCCAAAGGTCTCGTCGGTGAAGTTGTGAGCGCCGCGGCGGGCGTTGAAATTGTTGCCCAAGCCGCAGTAGATGGCGTCAGCACCGGCTGCAAGCGCAGCGTTGAACGCCTCTGGCCCGCCGGCTGGCGCCAGGAGCTCTGGCACGGAATGCGTGTCTCGAAAGTTGGGGAAGTGCATGAAGACCTCTTGAGTGTCTCGCCAACAAAAGTTCATCCGCAGCCCGCCACACGTGCGCGGGCCACGGATGAACCATTCTGAAACTATTGGGCGCCTGGCAAGGCCAGACGCATCATACGTGCGAAAAGACCACGCAGCGACAACCCGCCACCCGCGCGGGACGGCCGCCCCTGAGACAAAGGGACTGTCCCTTTGTCTCACGCAGCCCCCTACACCAGCTTAGCCCAGCGCTTCTTGCCGCTCTGCAGCACGGTGCCTGCCGAGAAGAGCGTGGGGTCCACGTTGTAGCACTTGGGCTCTACGGCCTTGCCGTCGATCTTGACGCCACCGCCGTCGATGAGGCGGCGCGCCTCGCCCGTGCCGCTGGCAATCTTCACGTCCACCAGGAGCTTGGCCAGGTAGACCTTGCCCTCGTCGTTCACCTGGACCGTGGAAAGCGGGAACTCGGCGATGTCCTCGGGGACCTCGCCCTTCTTGAACGTGGCGTCGAAGGCCGCCTGGGCGGCATCGCCCGCGCCCGCGCCGTGGTAGAGGTCGCAGATGTTGCGGGCAAGCTCGCGCTTGAGGGCGTACGGGTCGGCAGTACCGTCCTTGAACTGGGCATCGATAGCGTCAATCTCGTCCACGGAAAGCGTGGAGCACAGGCGGAAGTAGAGCGGCACCAGCTCGTCGGTGATGGACATGATCTTGCCGTACATGTCATCCGCGGGATCCGTGAGGCCAACATAGTTCTTGTAGGACTTGGACATCTTCTTCACGCCGTCGGTGCCCACGAGCAGCGGCACGGTGAGCGCCACCTGCGGCTCCATGCCCATGGCGCGCATGAGGTCGCGGCCGGCAAGGAGGTTGAAGATCTGGTCGTTGCCGCCCATCTCGACGTCCGCCTTCACCACAACGGAGTCGTAGGCCTGAAGGACGGGGTAGATGAACTCGTGCAGGGCAATGGACTGGCCGTTGGTGTAGCGGTTGTGGAAGTCCTCGCGCTCGAGGATGCGCGCCACGTTGAACTGGCTCATGAGCTTGAGCATCTTGGAGAGGTCAAGGGGCTTAAGCCAGTCGCCGTTGTGGACGATGGTGGTCTTCTCGGGGTCCAGCACCTTCATGGCTTGCGCAACGTAGGTCTTGGCGTTGGCCTCTACCTGCTCCTCGGTGAGGGGCGGGCGGGTGGAGTCGCGGCCGGACGGGTCGCCGATAAGGGCGGTGCCGTTGCCAATGATGAGCGTGACCTTGTGGCCCAGGTCCTGGAACTGGCGCATCTTGCGCAGGGGGACTGCGTGTCCAAGGTGAAGGTCGGGGCTGGTGGGATCGACGCCCAGCTTGATGTTGAGCGGCACCCCGCGCTCAAGCTTCTTGCGAAGCTCGTCCATGGGCACAATCTGCATGGTGCCCGACGTGATGACCTTCAGCTGTTCTTCGACTGGCAGCAAGGCTCTGTCCTCCGTGTGAGTTCGTATGTCTTCGCGGACCGCATCTGGTGCGACCGCGCACGCACAAGGATAGCGCAGGTTGGCGCCACGCGCCTGCCGCACAGGGCGTGCGCGAGCACCTCTCGCCTTGCGTCCACGCAGAACGGACACAAGCCCATAAAGCCCATTCCCTATAATGGGGACGATTGTGTCCACACAAGGAGGTTCCATGGGCATCAGAACCCGCAGGGCTCACAAGCACGCAAGTACGCACGCCGTCGGCTTTGGCATTGCCGGCGTTTTTGGTTTCATAGCGCTCTTCGCGTTGGCGCTCGCCCTGTCGCTGGGCTCGGTCGTGGACTCGTGGCTCCAAGACCTGCCCGACTACGAGTCGGCAGACGCCTACCTCGTGGCCGAGCCCACCATTGTCTATGCCGCCGACGGCACGGAGATAGCCCAGTACTACCTCCAGAACCGCCGCTCCGTCACGCTCGACAACATCTCGGACTACGTGAAGAAGGGCACCGTCGACGTCGAGGACGAGCGCTTCTACCAGCACAACGGCGTTGACCCCCAGGGCATCCTGCGCGCCATCGTGAGCCAGCTCAGCGGCCGCTCCGAGGGCGCCTCCACCATCACCCAGCAGCTGGTGAGAAACACGGTCCTCTCGTCCGAGCAGTTCGACCAGACCCTCAAGCGCAAGGTGCGCGAGGCGTACATCGCCATCCAGATGGAGAAGACCTACTCCAAGGACCAGATCCTCAACATGTACCTCAACACCATCTACTACGGCGAGGGCGCCTACGGCATTGAGGCAGCAAGCGTCACCTACTTCAACAAGGACGCGAGCGAGCTTACGCTGGCCGAGGCCGCAACGCTCGTGGGCATCCCCAACTCGCCCTCCTACTACGACCCCTTCGTGAACCCGGACGCCTGCGTCGAGCGCCGCAACAAGGTTCTTGGAAACATGCTTGAGATGGGCGACATCACGCAGGAGGAGTACGACGAGGCCACGGCCGAGGAGCTCACCCTCAACCCCGGCTCGCTGCAGGACGAGACGTCCGGCTCGTACCCCTACTTCACCGACTACGTGAAGACGCTCCTCCAGAGCGACTTTGACAACGACACCATCCTCAAGGGCGGCCTGCGCGTCTACACCACCCTCGACCCCACCTATCAGGAGGCCGCCGAGGAGGCCGTGAGCACCACGCTCGACAGCGCCAACAACGACCGCCTGAGCGCCGCGCTCGTGTGCATCGACAACGACACCGGCTACGTGAAGGCCATGGTGGGCGGCCGCGACTACTCCTCGAGTCAGTTCAACCTGGCCACGCAGTCAACGCGACAGGCAGGCTCCAGCTTCAAGACGTTCACCCTCACCGCGGCGATAAGCGCGGGCATGAACCCCAACATCACCCTCAACTGCAGCTCGCCCATGCAGATCACAAGCACATGGACGGTCAAGAACTACGGCAACCACCAATATGGCTACCGATCTCTGGCAAGCGCAACGGCCATCTCGTCCAACACGGCATACGCCCAGGTGGCAGAGGCCATTGGTGCCGATGCCATCGTCGACACCGCCTACTCGATGGGCATTACCTCCACGCTCTCGCGCTACCTGTCCATCACGCTTGGCGCCGTGAGTGTCTCGCCGCTTGAGATGTGCGACGCCTACTCCACGCTTGCCAGCGGCGGCCTGCACCGTGACGCCGTGTGCATCACCAAGATCGAGGACCGCAACGGCAACGTGGTCTACGAGCACCAGGACAACCCCACGCGCGCCGTAAGCGAGGCTGTGGCAGAAGCCGTGACCAACGTGCTCGAGGGCGTTGTCGCCAACGGCGCCACCGGTTACTACGTTGCCGACTACAACACCACCAACCAGCCCATCGCCGGCAAGACCGGTACCTCCGACGACGCCGAGGACCTGTGGTTCTGCGGCTACACACCCCAGATCACCTGCGCGGTGTGGTCGGGCTACCCCGACGCGCGCGTTGCGGTCACCGTCAACGGGGGCGTAGGCACAACACAGAACACCGTACAGCCCATCTGGACAAACTTCATGAACAAGGTGCTTGCCGGCGTGGCGCGCGAGGAGTTCCCCACCACAACCGATACGGTCGACTACAAGGACAACAGCTCGTGGACCTTCGTGGGCACCTCAGCCTCCACCAACTCGACCTCGTACAACACCGTCAGCGAGACCACCACAACCACCACGGACTCGCAGTCGACGACAAACCCCACCACATCCGAGAGCACGGGCTCCAAGACCGGCAACGGCGGAAGCACCTCGGGCAGCGGCACTGGCGGCAGCGGATCTGGCAGTGGGTCCGGTAGCGGCTCCGGCAACACCGGCGGCACCACTGGCGGCGAAACCGGTGGCGGTGGGACCAGCGGCACCGGCGAGACTGGCGGCGGTGGCACTGGCGAGAATACCGGCGGCACCACTGGCGGCGGAACTACGGGTCGGTAGCGCTCAAGGCGGAGCTGCGCCCGCGCAGAACATGAAAGGGGCCTCGGCGATGCGCCGGGGCCCTTCTCTGTGACGATGGTTCTTCTCGCCAGTCCTTCTCGCCAGCCAGGCGGCGCTGCCGGCAGAGGTGCTACTTGGAGCTGCCGAGCTTCTTCACAAGCGCCTGCAGGTCGGCGGCCTGCTTGCCGTCAACCGCAACCACAAGCACCGTGTCGTTGCCGGCGACGGAGCCCAGCGCGTGGGAGAGCGCGGCGCCGTCGATGGCAGCGGCCACGCCCGAGGCAGTTCCCGGCTGGCACTTGATCACCACGAGGTTCTCGGCCCGGAGCACGTCCACCACAAACTCGGAGAGCATGCGCTGCAAGTGGAGGTCTTCGGAGAGTACGTAGATACCCTCAGGGAGCTTGCGCAGGCCCATCTCGGTGATGTCTCTCGAGACCGTTGCCTGCGTGCACGAGAAGCCCAACTCCTGGAGCTCTTCCACCAGTGCGCGCTGGGTGCGAATAGACTTCTCACGAATTATCTGCCTTATGGCCTCTTGTCTGTCGTTTCTCTGCTTAGCCACGTGACGCCCCTCAACTAACAGGTGCTACCTTTCGTTCCACCACTAGTAATGGTGAATACTTGCTTCGGATTATACGTATCAAAGTTGACTCATATGTACGCGTTCACACAGGGGTCACACATGCACCATACCTGCAGAATGCGAGAGGCGCTTCTCAGCGAGAGGCCAACGCCGCGCCGCTTGAGTACTTGTTTTATCGCATTGGCACCACTCGGGGGACTCTCGCATGCCGCAAACGCAACGCTGTCTTATAGTGCATACATGACATGTGAGGTGGCATTCCGAATGGCCGGCCCAAGATGTCGTCCATTCGTAAAGCTGCATCGACCTTGAGCACGACCACGTGCCGCAAGCCCGCGCGCTACGCAAGGAGGGGGTCATGGAGTATTCCGACGGCAGGTCCCAGAGGCCCCAGCGAGACGCGGGGCGTTCCCGCAGCTCGCGCCCATATAGCGGAGAGGGACCGTCACGCAGGGGCAACAGCTCGCGCAATGGGCGTGGGATGAGCGGGGCCGGGCGGCCGCGCCAGCAGCGCCCCCTCAACTCTGGGTCGCGTGGCAACAGGCAGCACGGCTACGAGCTGCGCAGCCGCAGCATCGACTTTGGCAACGCGGGGCGCCGCCGGCGCATTGGCGGCTTTGACGCCCGCATGGTGCTCGCGCTGGTGCTGGCCATTCTCGCCGTTGTGCTTCTCGTCTTTGCGGTGTCCAGCTGCGTCGCGAACAACGCCGCCCAGCAGCAGGAAGAGACCGAAGCCGAGAAGCCCCGCGTGGCCACGGGCATCTCGGACAGCCTCTCGCAGGAGCTTACTGCCCGGCTTGACCAGGACGACCAGATCGCCCAGATTGCGAGCAACGCGGACCAGTACCCGGACGAGCGCCTGGTTGAGCTGGCGCTCAACGAGCCGGACGCCGTCTCGCTTGTCGCCGGCTACCTGGAGTCCGACAAGACGGCGCAGGCCTATGGCGAGGAGGCATCGGTTGGCAGCTATCCGCAGCTCTTCGACTGGGATTCCCGCTGGGGTGCCGTGGACTACGCCGGCAGCGCGCTTGCAGTGACGGGTTCTGGCCCCACGGTTATGGCCATGGCGACGATTGGCCTTACCGGCTCGACCGACAACACGCCCGCGACCATTGCCGCGCTGGCCGAGAAGGACGGCCTGGCCACCGGTGACTCCGGTATGAGCGGCGACTTCTTCACCACCGAGGCCAACTCGCTGGGCGTGGTCTATCACACCTACGACACCTCGGCGGACAACATCTCGACGGTGCTTACGTCTGGGACGGTGCTTGCCATGGAGGTCAGGGCAGACAGCCTCACTTCGTACGAGCACTGGATCTTGATTGTTGAGCAGGGCTCCGACGGCACCTACACCGTGCACGACCCCACGTCGAGCAGCGTGACGGCAAAAACCTGGGACGCCGACACGCTTGCCAGCTCATCCACGGGCAAGTTCTACGCGCTCACAAAGATGGCGTCGTAGCTGGGACGCCGGCCGCCGGGCAACGGGCGGCGGCACCGGGCGGCGACCTGCGCGGAGGCCGCGGCTGCTCGCGCTACTCGTGCTCCTCGAGGAAGCGCTCGACCACCGCGTTGTAGCGCTCGGGCTGCTCGCCGTGGACCCAGTGGGTGCCGTCGGGAAAGAGCTCCCAGCGGGAGCCGGGGATGCCGTCTGCCACCTGCTTGGCCACAAGCGGCGTGCACTCGTCCGCCGCGCCCGAGGTCACGAGCGTTGGGACGTCAATCGTGGGCAGCTGGTCCACCACGCTCCAGTGCGAGAGCGCGCCCGTGACCACGAACTCGCTCATGCCCTGCATGAAGTGGTAGCACTCGTCGCCCACCGGGTCGGGTTCCGGGCTGTGAAGATGCGCGGGCCTCTCGTCCTCGGGAACCTTCGAGACGTGGCGGCGGTAGTACTCGGCCGTCGCCACGCGGACCTCGGGGCGGGTGTAGTCACCGTCGACGTCCGCCTGCGCGAGGGCCTCGTCCATCTCGCGCGGCAGGTAGTGGCGAAGGCGTATGGCCTCGTGGAGCCACAGGTCCATGCTTGCGGGAGAACTGGCAACCACCATGGACGCCAGGCCGTCGTGGCCGTGCGCGTGCCAGGGCTCGCCGATGGCGTACATCATGGCGAGCATGCCGCCCCAGCTCTGGCCCAGGACGTGCAGGCGGTCCCAGCCAAAGTGCGTGGCGAGGTGCTCGCGGACGCAGGCCAGCTCGTCGAGGAAGAGCGAGCAGCCCCAGCGTTCCGGCATGGGCGGCGTCTTGGACCGGCCGCAGGAGATCTGGTCGTAGTAGACAACGGCGCGACCATACTTCTCGGCAATGCCGTCAAGGGACTGCAAGTAGTAGTGGGCAGCACCCGGACCGCCATGCAGGACGAGAAGGGGCAGCCTGCCCGGCTGGCACTCCCCCGCCACCCGGTAGTAGGTCTGGTATCCCGCAAACGGTATGTAGCCCTCGCGCTCCTTGAGCATGATGCGCGCTCCTCTCGGCCGTTTGTTCTTCTCGCCTGCCGGCGGTTGCAGCGTCGGCGCTGGCGTCTGCGCCAGCGCCTAGGCCGCCACCAGCGCGAAGTATGCGATAACGGCGACGCCCAGCACAATGCGGTACCAGCCGAAGGGCTTGAAGTCGTGCTTCTTCACAAAGCCCATGAGGAAGCGGATAGCCGCAAGCGATACCACAAAGGCCACGACACAGCCCGTAAGGAGAATGGCTGCCTCGGTGCCGGAGAACGTGTTGCCCTTGAGGAAGTACTTCACCAGGCGCAGACCGGACGCACCCACCATAACGGGGATGGCCAGGTAGAACGTGAACTGCGCCACAACGGTGCGCGAGCACCCCAGGATGAGGCCGCCGATGATGGTGGAGCCGGAGCGCGAGGTGCCGGGGACGATGGAGAGCACCTGGAAGAGGCCAATGCCCAGGGCCGTCTTCCAGTCGAGGTCGTCAATGTTCTGGATGCGGGCGTCCGCGTCTGCCACCTGCGAGACCGTGAGCTCCTGCTGCGGCTGGGACGCGCCGTTGTCAGAGCCGGAGAAGTGGCGCGGGCGGTACGCACCGGTCGCGCTTGTCGCAACGGTGGAGCCTGCGGCGGGCTCGGCCATCAAGCGCTGTGCGCGGCTCTCGCGGACGGTCTCAATCACGATGAAGGCAATGCCGTAGAAGATGAGTGCGGCGGCGATCACGAAGGGGCTGCCCAGGTGGTCCTCGATCCAGTCGTCAAGAGGAAGGCCGACAACAGCCGCAGGGACGCAGGCGACGATGGTCTTTGCCCAGAGCGTCCAGGTCGAGCGTCGCTCGCCGGCAGACTTGGTGCGCGAGAAGGGATTGAGCTCGTGGAAGAAGGCGACGAGGACGGCGATGATGGCGCCGAGCTGGATCACCACGAGGAACATGTCCCAGAAGTCCTTCGAGACGCTGAGCGGCATGAACTGCTGGACAAGGAGCATGTGCCCCGTGGACGAGACGGGCAGCCATTCGGTAATGCCCTCGACCACGCCATAGACCGCTGCCTTGAGTAGCTCGAGAAGATCCACGATTCCCCCTTCGTGCGCGAGCCGCCGGACGCGGCGCGCTTGCTGGATAACGTACTAATAATGAGGGGGCACTCCGCCACGCGCGGCGCAGACGGCGGGCATTCAGCGAAAAACTACGTGAGACAACGGGACAGCCCCTTCGTCTCATTCAGCGAAAAACTATGCGGAGACGGCTTGCGGGGGCTCCTCGGTGATCCGATTGCTGGCGCCTTGGGAGTCAAAGCCCTGGACTGCGAAGGTGTCCTGCTCGTCCTCGCGCGCACCCGCCTTGAGCAGCGAGGGAACACCCCACGCCAGAAAGCCCGCGAGAAGGGCGATGGCCGCGGCGATGAGCAGCGTGACGAGAATGGAGCGCTTGGGCTGCTCGCCAGGTATTTTGTCCTTGGTACCCGTGTGCGCTCCGTTCTTCTCGCAGGTATGGTTTCCTGGCCATTCTACCCCGACTTGCTGGGGAATCGCGCGCTGCGAGGTCTTCTCGGGCAGTGGGACGCTGCGGGGTCTTCTCGGGCGGGGCCCCGGGCGGGACCCCGGACCCGCCCGCCTACCGAGAATTACGCACGGTTGAGTTTGGCTTTGTGTGGTCCTGCGGTTTTGCGGTCTCCTCCTTCAGCCGTGCGTAATACGGTAGTGCGGCAGCGTCAACCCTATACGCCGTACCGCTGTACGAGGGGGACGAGCAATGCCGCATGGAGCTTCCGTCTGCGAATCATCTGCAGGTCGGTTGGCTGAACCAGCTCGACATCAAGGATGTGCGCAATCTGGCGCGCGAGAAGGGCCAGCCGAGAGTAATTCACGACCTGGGGATACCGTACGCGCAGTACGGAATGGCCCATCGTCACCAGGGAGTTCTGGCGCTCATTGTCCTCCGCGGCCTTCTCGGCATCCTCAACGGGATGGTGGTCATCGCCGTCATACTCTGCCGTAAGGCGCACCTCGTCCCACGCAAGGTCCAGCTCCATGCGGTTCTGGCTCGCAAGGTCACGCCGTAGCGGGTCAACGTCGATTGGATGGTTAAGCGTTGGGCGGGGCAGGCCGAACCCGCCAAGGTCGACGTCAAGCGACAGCATGAGCGCCAGCGCAGTCTCCATGGGGGATGCGGAACGATCAAACCCCAGCTCAACGGCCCTTCTCGCCCGCATGATACCCGCCGATGAGGGAAGCCCCGCCAGGTACGCGCGCATCTCATCTCGGGTCGCAAGCGGCGGGTGGCCAAAGGTCGCCTGGCAGGAAGGAGGCACTGCCGGCCGATACGTCCCGGCAAACTCCGTGACGGTGCGCGCCAGGCACACCAGGCGCCAGATGTTCTCCCATTCAAGGAGATCCGTCATCGAAAAGCCCTGCTCAGGCATGCCAAGGCGTGCGCGCAGCTCTCTTTCCGCCTCCATCTCACGACGTGTCCGTTCCTGCGTGATGCGCGTTGGGCGCCGAGCGCAGCCCAATTGAAGCACCGTGAAGCAGGGGCTGCTCACCAGCAGGCGCCTCTCGGCAACGAGGAAGCTCCCGGGCAGGATGGTATCACGCCAAACGTGAAGGTTGGCGCGCCGGCCGCGCGAGCGCGAGGAGGCCGTTGGGACGAGAAGCTCGACAGGGCCCGCGTCCAAGCCAATCCCGTGCAAATTGGCGGTGGCGGCGAGTCGGCCAAACTGGCGCTGTCCCGTAACGCAGCAGCCAGACGGCAGGAACTGTCGACTTGATCCCACTGGCCAGCGTTCCACCTCTTGTCCGGCAAGATTCCAGCAGGCGATTCTCGCCGACTCGTGGCTTACGAACGCGACGGGCTCCTCTGCCGAGAAGCCCTCAGACAACGTCTGCCCCACAGCCCTTCCTCCTCCCGGCGACTCGCGATTCGTGGGCACACGGTATTCCGCGTTAGCCCTGCGCGAGAAAAACCTCGGCGAACGGCAAAGGAGTTTTGACAGCTCCGTGCAAGATTCCTGTCAGGCGTTCTTCTCGGTCGCGTAATGCTCGGCGGAGATGGGGTCCTTCCTGGGGAACCGGTGTCCCACTTGATCAAGTTGGCTTTCGGCCCTACGGGCTGTCTTTCCAGAACCTCCGCTTGTGACTTTTCTGCTCGGGACTTTTCCGAACGTGGAATTACGCACGGCTGAAGGCGAGACGGACAAAGCCCCAGGACTCCACAAAGCCAAACTCAGCCGTGCGTAATTCGGTAATACGGCAGCACCTCGAGCGCGCAATCTAGGCCGGGGGGACTCGGAACGCAAGGAGTCCGGGGGCCCTTCGACCTGGAACGCAAGGAATCCACAGCCGAGAATAGCTGCGGCACCGGCTGCTTCGGGTAGAATCGACACCCAAAGGCATCGTGAAAAGAGGACACCACCCATGGCGCTCAACCTGCAGAACGCTCGCTTCATCGCTTCGTACGGCACCGTCGACGGGCTCCCCGCCCCCACCACGCCCGAGGTCGCCTTTGTCGGCCGCTCCAACGTGGGCAAGTCGTCGCTTCTCAACAAGCTGCTCGGGCGCAAGGCTCTCGCGAAGGTCTCGTCGCAGCCGGGCAAGACGGCCAACGTGAACTTCTTCGAGGCAGACGGCATCAGCTTTGTCGACCTGCCCGGCTACGGCTACGCGCGCGTCTCGATGGCCGAGCGCCAGCGCTGGGCCGACCTCATCTCGGGCTACTTCTCGCAGGAGCGCAGCTTCAACCTAGTCATCGCCCTCGTCGACGTGCGCCTTGAGGCGCAGAAGCTCGACCAGGACATGCTCGCGTTCCTCCGCGAAAACGACCTGCCCTTTGTGGTCGCGCTCACCAAGGCAGACAAGCTCAGCCGGCCCAAACAGACGCGCCAGGTTGCGCTTCTCTCGCGCCAGCTCGAGGTGCCGCGCGAGCAGATGCTGCTTACCTCCGCGCAGACCGGCCTGGGCATCGACGAGCTGCGTCATCGCATCGAGAAGGCCTGCGACTAGGCGCGGCGCGGCACCGCCGGCCCGCCGGCGCGCTGCACGCGGCCCGCATCAAGAATACCAACGCAACAAGGAGACACGCATGTCCGCACGTAGGCGCGAGCCCGAGAGGCTCGAGGAGTTTGTCTTTGAGAGCACCACGATGGTCCTTGCCGCCGGCCTCGAGATGACCAAGCACTCCATCACCTCGGCACCGGGCGAGTTCGTGCGCGAGAAGGGCCCGCTGGGCATTGGCTCCACCTGGCGCTGCCAGGTCTTCGAGGAGCTGGTGGGCCGCATCAACGCAAAGGAGATGGGCGCGCTGGCGCTGGGCGCGGGCCTCGACCCCAAGGCGCTCCCCGACCGCGTCCCCTGCACCGTGACGTACTCGAACGCCGGGGGCTTTCCCTCCTGCACCGTGCAGCTTGCGGTCGACGGGAACGCGGCAAATTAACGCGCGCGGTACCGGCTGCGCGGTCCCGGCTGCGCGGCCATCGCCCCTCTCGCCCCACGCCCCTCTCTGCCGCCGTCCTTCTCGCCCCACGCCCCGCTCGCGCTACAATAGTCCGTCACGCTTTCGTGCCGGGCACTGGGAGGACGCATGGCAGACGAGTTGCACGACGATACGTTCCGCGAGGAGCAAGACCACCTGAGGGCGATATACGCCCAGCTCTGCGACCTGCGGGACACCCTCACCGAGGAGATAGAGACCAGCCACAAGGGCGCGGCGGACGACCTGCGCGAGATGAGCGAGGAGATTCGCCCCGACTTTGGCGGCACCGACGAGACCATGGAGACCCTCGCCGCCATCGAGACGCTCAACTCGGTCATCGACACGTACAACCAGTACCACGACTTCACCGTCGAGAAGCTCCAGCGCGTGCTCCTGCTGCTGCGCCAGCCCTACTTCGCCAAGGTCACGCTCGAGATGCGCCCCGGCCGCCCGCCCCGCGACGTCTACATTGGCGCCGCGGGCATGACCGACGAGCGCAAGCGCCCGCTCATCGTGGACTGGCGCAGCCCCGTGGCCGAGACCTACTACAACCAGGAGATGGGCCCCACCTCCTACCAAGTGGACGGCCGCACGCGCACCGTCAACCTGCTGCTGCGCCGCCAGTTCGACATCACGCGAGACACGCTCAACTCCTACTTCGACACCACCGTGGCCATCGAGGACTCGTTGCTTCTCGGCGCGCTCAAGAAGCACCACTCCGAGAAGCTCGCGGCCATCACCGCGACCATCCAGCGCGAGCAGAACGCGGTCATCCGCCACGAGGACGTGCCCGTGCTACTCGTGAGCGGCATCGCCGGATCGGGCAAGACCTCGGTGCTGCTCCAGCGCGTGGCGTACCTCTTCTACCAGGAGCGCAAGACCCTCTCGGCCGACCAGGTCTTCCTCTTCACGCCCAACGACGTCTTCCGGCACTACATCGACACGGTGCTGCCCAGCATGGGCGAGAAGAACCCGCGCATCTTCACGTGGCGCGGCTTTCTCGCCAGCCTGGGCCTCTCCGAGCGCGGCGACGGTCGCGACGGCGACCCGGCAGAGCTCGAGCGCCTGGAGGAGGGCGTGCGCACGATGACGCTTGAGCCCGACGACCTGCGCGAGGTTCGTCTCGGCGACCGGGTGCTGCTCAAGGCGTCCTCGGTGGCGGGCGCCGTTGCCAAGTTCTCGCAGATTCCCGTGGGACCGCGCCTCACCGCCCTTGTGAAGGACGAGCTGCACGACCGCCTCGACCGCAAGCTGGCGGCGCTCGCGAAGAACGAAGACGTGTGGGAGGAGATGCTCGGCCTGGACGTGGAGGAGCAGGTCGAGGTCTTTGGCCAGACGATAAGCCCCGCCGACGACGAGGAGTGCGCCGCCTACGCGCTCGCGTACGTGCGGCACCTCTTCTCCGGGGCGCACGATGAGATAGAGCGCGGCAACTGGCTGCGCATCGACCGCATTGGCATGCGCGTACTGGGCAAGAGCGCGCTCACGGCGGCCGAGTGGGTCTACCTCAAGCTGCTGGTTATGGGCGGTGGCGAGAAGTCCGCGCGCTACGTGATGGTGGACGAGGTTCAGGACTACACCGTGACGCAGCTCATGGTGCTGGCGCGCTACTTCCCGCGCGCCCACTTCATGCTGCTGGGCGACGAGCACCAGGCCATCCGCGAGGGCACAGCGAGCTTCGACCAGGTGCGCCAGATCTTCTCGGCGACGCATGGCGAGGTCGAGACCTGCGAGCTTCTCACGAGCTACCGTTCGAGCCCGGAGATAACGGAGCTGTTCACGAGCCTGCTGCCGCTGGACGAGCGTGCGCGCCTCACCTCGGTGCAGCGCGCGGGCACGCCGCCGCGCGTCATGGAGGTGGCGGACGGCGACGCAGGGCGCTACGTGGCCGAGCTGGCACGCATTGCCGAGAAGGCCGCGGGCAAGGAGGGCCTCACCGCTATCGTCGCCGCCGACGCCGCGCGCGCCAACTGGCTCTCGAAGCAGCTGGGAGACCGCGTACAGCTCGTGGACCGCAACTCCCTCATGCCCGCGAGCGGCGTGGTGCTGATGGACCTGCGCCTGGCCAAGGGCCTCGAGTTTGACCACGTGGTGGTGCCCGACGCGCAGGCGGAGGTCTACCCCGACACGCCGCTTTCGCGCCGCAGGCTCTACACCGCCATCAGCCGTGCGATGCACGAGGTCACGATCGTGTCACAGGGGGAGCTGACGCCGCTTCTCGCACGGTAGGGCGCGGTGCGCGCCGGAAGGCCCCTCTCGTACGCGGTTGCCGCTGGACCCCCCGTTCCGGCGCCAAAACGACGCCGGAGGGCCCCTTTCGTATGGAATCCCGTCGGGAACCCCCGCCCCGGCGCGAAATCCGCGCACGAAGGCCCCTCTCGTACGAGAATCCCAACAAAGTCGCGCCTCTGGCGTCAGAATCTCGCCGGAGGCGCGTATTGTGTCGGTTGGAGCTGAGAGAAGCGTATGCCACAGGAGGCAGCCATGGAGACCCGCGTAGCAGTGCTGGGAATCATCGTCGAGGACCCGGATTCTGTCGCGCGCCTCAATGAGGTGCTGCACGAGAATGCCGACATCATCATCGGCCGAATGGGCATCCCCTACCCCAAGCGCCACATGAACGTGATCTCCGTGGCCGTGGACGCGCCGCAGGACACCATCGCGGCGATGGCCGGCCGCATCGGCGCCATCCCCGGCATCAGCGTGCGGGCGGCATACTCGAAGTAGTAGCGTCTCGACGATAGGGGCAGATTATTCTCACGAGAATAATTCTACCGAGAATAATCTCCTACCTCTCACGCCGCGCGACGCCCAGCCGCGCCGGCCGCGCGTCGAGAAACTCGACGTCGCCGGGGGCGTGCGAGGCCACAAGCAGCGTGCGACCGCCCAGATGGCGCAGCACAAAGGCCGCCGCCGCCTGGTGCGAGGCAGCATCAAGCGAGGCAAAGGGCTCGTCGAGAACAACTGCCGCGCCGGGATGCGCGAACGCCCGCGCAAGCTCAACGCGGCGACGCTGCCCACCAGAGAGCTCCGAGACCGGCCTACCCAGCGCGTCCTCCGGCAGCAGCTCTGCGAGAAGCGTGTGCGCCTCGTCCGCCGAGAGCGCACACGCCGAGCAGAGCAGCACGTTCTGCTCGGCAGTCATTGCCTCCACCAGCCGGGTGTCCTGGAACTGCACGGAGAGCGCAACCGAGCCCGGTGCCTGGACGCGCCCCGAGAGCGGGGTGAGTAGTCCGCAGACCGTGCGCACCAGCGTGGTCTTGCCAGCGCCGGAGGGGTCGGCGAGCACCGTGCGCGAGCCTGCCTCCAGCGCGAGGTTGCAGGTGGCAACGGGCTCGCCGTCGTAGCCCAGGGTGACGTGATCGAGCGAGATCGCAGCCGCTGAGGGCTGCCGGCGCCGGTCGGCCACCGGCCGCGGCACGCTTGCCGAGAGCGCCCAGCCACCGGTTGCGCGCAGGAGCGCGAGGAATGCCTTCTCGCACGCCCACGAGAGCGCCACCACCACGATGGTCCACGCAAAGAGGTCGCCGGTCTCGAGCAGGAGCTTTGCCTGGTAGATGCGCTCGCCCATTGAGCCGCGCGGACTGCCTATAAGCTCGGCGGCCACGCCCGCCTTCCACGCCATGCCGCAGGCGTTCCTGCACGTGGCCACCAGGTACGGGAGGAGCTGCTGCCAGGTGTCTGCCAGAAAGCGGCGCCAGCCGGGCACGCCCATCACGCGGAGCAGCTCGCCCAGGCCGGGGCTCGCCGAGGAGCGGCCCTCCAGCACGCTGAAGTAGATGGCAGGGAACACGGCGAGGAAGGCCGCAATCGCAGAGACCCGCACCGATCCCACCCACATGAGCAACAGCACAATCACGCAAACGATGGGCACGCTCTTGAGAAAGCTCACCGCCGGGGCGAGAAGCTCGGCCAGCGCGTGCCAGCGGTGCGCGGCAAGACCCAGCAGCAGGCCAAGTACGAAGGCCGCGGCAAAGCCCGCGGCAATTCTCGCCAGCGAAAAGCCCACCGTGGACCAGAAGGCTGCCGTGGGAACGAGCTGTGCCAGGCGCACAAGCACCGCAGCGGGACCAGCAAGCAGGAGCTCGGAACCAACTGCCATGCTCGCCAGCTGCCACACGAGAAGCCAGAAGGCAACGGCGCCCGCGCGGCGCAGCGCGTCGCGCGGGGTCACGGGCGTCTTGTTGTTCTCCGCCGACACCTTGGCCGCAGCCTAGGCCACGTAGTAGAAGTCGTCGCCGGGGAGCGCTCCGCCCACCGAGGAGGCGTCAGCGTCGTAGAGGACCTGCAGGTAGCCGGAGAGCGCCGAGCGCATGTCCTCGCCCGTGGTGCAGACGATGTTGCACTTGGGGATGGCCTTCTCGGCGATGGCCTCGCTGGCAACTATGCCGGCCTTCACCACGAGGGGCGCTGCGGCAGCAGGGTCGCCGTTCACGGTGTCGACGGACTGGGCGTGGCGCGAGAGGAAGTCGGAGATGGCCTCGGGGTGGTCGTCCACGAACTCGGAGCGGGCGATGGTCACGCCCATCACGAACTGGCTGCCCGAGCCGGCGGCGTAGCGGTCCCAGACGTCGGTCAGGCTCACGGGTGCCAGGAGCGAGGAGTTCTTTGCCAGCGTGGCCGTGGTAAAGGGCTCGGGCAGGATCGCCACTGCGGTTGGGTCCGCCTGGATGGCGGCGGCGCACTCGCTGTGCTCGCTCTTGAACTCGATGCTCACCTGGTCCTTGATGCCCGCCTGGTCGAGAAGGTAGTTGAGCGTGTACTCGGGGCTGGCGCCCTGGCCCGAGAGGTAGACGGTGTGGCCGGCGAGGTCCTCGAACTGCTCGACGGACGAGTCGCCGGTGACCACGGAGAGAACGCCCAGCGTGTTGACGTCGATCGCGCGGATGCCGCCCTGGGTCTTGTTGTAGAGGACCGAGGCGACGTTCGAGGGCACGAGGGCGATGTCCGTCTCGCCCTGGATGACCTGGGGAAGGACCTGGTCGGGCGAGCCGGAGATGGTGTAGGAGTAGGTTATGCCAGTTGAGCCCTCAGCGGGCTCGGTGGGGGTGTCCTCGGTGGGGACGCCGGAGGTGGTGTCCATCATCGAGACCAGGCCGATGGCGGTGGGACCCTTGAGGGAGGCCACGCGGACGGTCACGTCCTCAGTGGCGGCGGAGGCGTCCGAGGAGGACGATGCGTCGCTGGTAGAGGCGGTGTCCGTGGACTGCGTCTGGCTTGCGCCACAGGCAGCGAGCGCAAGGCCGGCAGTGATGGAGCCAAACGCGGCGAGCGCCTGGCGACGGGTGAGATTGGTGTTCTTGAGCATTGCGTTCTCCTCACATGTTGTCGGCGTCGCGGGGTGGGCGCCTCTCTTCTGTGGTGTGGTCGCTTCTGGGGTCGCGACCTGCTTGGGAGCCCTTCGTCCGGCCGCTTCCGCAGACTCGCGTTGGGCGAGGCCATTCTAGCATGCCCTCCTCGAGCCCCTCCTCGAGCCCCGAGCCTCTCGGTCCCCCTCCTCGAGCCCCGAGCCCCTCCTCGCCCCTCTCATTCTTTATCGGTATATGTGAATCTCGTTTGCGATTACCTGGGCAAACGTCGGCTCCGTTTCACAGATACCGATAAAGAAGGAGGTGGGCGAGGAGGGGTGAAGAAGGAGGTGGATGAGGGGTGGGGACCGAGGGGCGGAGCCATGGCGGCTGCGGATACAATAGTCGAGAGGCACAAGGCACCCCAACACAGGGAGGCAAACATGGACGTGCACGTGAAGCTCGACGAGAACGGCTACATCCCCGACGCCTATGCAAAGCATGCTGACGCTGCCGGTCTCTACGCTGGCACCCCAACGCGCTCGTTCCCCTTCGAGGTCACGGGCGTTCCCGCAGGAGCGGCCACGCTCGCCGTGGTCTTCTACGACGTCGACTCCATCCCCGTGTGCGGGTTCCCCTGGATCCACTGGTGCGCCTGCGGAATTCCGGCAAGTGTCGCCACGTTCCCCGAGGACGCCTCCAACCAGCGCTTCGCCGGTATGGTTCAGGGCAAGAACTCCTCGGCCTCGCGCCTGGTGGGAAGCCAAGACCCGCTTCTCACCTGCCGCTACAACGGCCCGCAGCCTCCCGACCGCGACCACACCTACACGCTGCGCGTCTACGCGCTTGACAATGCGCCGCAGCTCAGGGAGGGGTTCTGGCTCAACGAGCTGCTCCACGCCATGGAGGGTCACATCCTGGGCGAGGCCGTGGCGCAGCTTCCCGCCCGCGTGTAGCCGGCGGCCATACCGCCCTGCGTCTCGCCCGCCGCGCGCCCCAGCGTGTACCATGGGGAAGTCTGAAAGAACTCCACCCTAAGGAGCACGTATGCAATACCAGTCGCGCGACCAGATTCCCGAGAAGTACCGTTGGGACCTCTCGTCCATGTGCGCGGACGACAAGGACTTCGAGCGTCAGCTCGAGGACGCCAAGGCCCTCCCCGGCAAGCTCGCGGCCTACAAGGGGCGCGTAAGCGCCTCGGCGGCAGACCTTCTCGCCTACCTGCGCCTCTCGGACGAGGCAAACGTCACCCTCAGCCGCCTGGGCAACTACGCCGACCGCTGCGCCGACGTCGACACCCGCGTGGCGCGCTACCAGGTCTACTCCGACCAGGTCATGGGCCTCGAGGTCGAGACGCAGGGGGCATGCTCGTGGTTCTCGGCAGAGCTTCTTGGCATGGCGGACGAGAAGCTCGCTGCCTTCTTTGCCGAGAAGCCAGACCTCGAGCACTACCGCCGCGCGATCGAGCGCGAGCTGCGCATGCGCCCGCACCGCCTCTCGGCGGCAGAGGAGGCGATCCTCGCACGCGCCGGTGACGCGGCGGCCCAGCCCGAGCGCGTGTTCTCGCAGCTCAACAACGCCGACCTCACCTTCGCCGACGCCACGGACTCAAAGGGCGAGAAGCACTCCGTGAGCCACGGCAGCTTCATCGGCCTCGAGCGCAACCACGACCGCGTGCTGCGCAAGTCCGCCTTCGACTCGGTCTACGCGAGCTACGGCGCGCACCGCAACACCTGCGCCGGGCTTCTCGCCGCCCAGGTCAAGCAGCTCAAGTTCTTCGCGGACTCACGCCGCTACCAGGACGCCCTCGAGTACTGCCTTGACGCGAACGAGGTTCCCACCTCCGTCTACGACAACCTCGTGGACGCGGTGCACAAGAACCTCGGCGCGCTCCACAACTACGCGAGCCTGCGCAAGGACGTCCTGGGCGTGGACGAGCTGCACTTCTGGGACATGTACGTGCCCCTCGTCGACTCCGTGGACCTCACCTTCACCTACGAGGAGGCGTGGGACCTCATCCTCAAGGCGCTCGAGCCGCTGGGCGAGGACTACCTGGCCATCGTGCGCAAGGGCCTCGAGCAGCGCTGGATCGATGTGTACGAAACCCCGGGCAAGCGCTCAGGCGCGTACTCCTCGGGCTCCTACGGCACCAACCCCGTGATTCTCACGAGCTTTGACGGGAGCCTCGACGACGTCTTCACGCTAGCGCACGAGATGGGCCACTCCGTGCACACGTACCTCTCATGCCATACGCAATCGCCTACCTACTGCGACTACCCCATCTTCGTGGCCGAGGTGGCATCCACCTGCAACGAGGCGCTGCTCTCGCACTACCTGCTCGAGCACACCACCGACCCGGCCACCCACGCCTACGTGCTCAACAACTTTGTGGAGTCCTTCCGCGCGACCCTCTACCGCCAGTGCATGTTCGCCGAGTTCGAGCGCGACGTGAACGAGATGAACGCCGACGGCCGCGGCGTCACCGCCGACGCCCTCTGCGAGCGCTGGGGCGAGCTCAACGCCCAGTACTTTGGCGACGCCGTGACCGTCGATGACGGCATCCGCCTGGAGTGGGCGCGCATCCCCCACTTCTACTACGGCTACTACGTCTACCAGTACGCCACGAGCTACGCGGCTGCCATCGCCATCTCAAACCGCATCCTCAGCGAGGGAGCGCCCGCCGTTGAGGACTACCTGGGCTGCCTCAAGGGCGGTTCGAGCATGCCCCCCATCGAGCTTCTGCGCGGTGCCGGCGTGGACATGGCAACGAGCAAGCCCGTCGAGGACGCGCTAGCGTACTTCTCGCAGCTTGTCGACCAGCTCCGCGAAGAACTCTAGGGCAAGCGCAGCGCATTCACGGCGAGGACCCTCGCCATTGCGTCACCCCAGACGGCGTCCGGCTTTGGCCGGGCGCCGTTTTGCGCACAAACTACTCGACCTTCTCGAGCAGCCGAAGAAGCTTCTTGTCAAATGTCAGGACGTCTCTTCCCAGCTCCGCGTGCTCGGCAGCAAGCACACAGTCCACAAAGTCAAAGCGGCTGCCCGACCAGAGCCCCAACGCAGCCAGCGCGATGCCCCGCCGCTGGCACGCAACGTCATCGAGGAGAAGGCCGAGACTCTCCGCCACACGCGACCTCGGTACCCCATACACGCCCGAAAGCACGTAGACGCATTCCGCGAGCACCTCCAGCGTGACCTCCGTTCCAGACGCCACCGCTTGGCAAACCTCATCGGCCTGCTCGTCATTGTCCTCGAGAAGGTATCGAAGAACCGCATTCGCATCAAGAAGCACAGGCTTCTCCGGCATGCTTCACCTCCATTGCCCTGACAAAGGCATCGCTCTCCTGCTTGCGCTTCTCCGGACTTGCATATGATTTGAGCACGCCCCTTGCGCGCGTGCTACCCGAAGCAGCGCTGGGATAGGGAACCACGAGCGCCGCCGGTCTCCCATAGCGCTCGATGACGCAGGCCTCCCCCGCAGACTCCACGCTAGCGACAATCCCGCTGAGCCCCGCCTTTGCCTCAGCTAGTCCAAAGTGGCGCGCCCCCTCAGGATTGACCTCTATGTACGCCATAGCCCCTCCTCTTTCGCCGTGCAACGAGTATCTCATCGAACCAACATGTTGGTCATCCTCCCATCGGCAGGCGGTCGAAGAACATAGGCGAACGTTTGTTCGTTACCTAGAATGCTTTCCTACCTGCCATGCCGACCACCAGAGGAGAGACTCGAGTTGGGGTTGGTGAAGTCGACGCCAAGCGCATTGGCAACGGCCTCGAGAATGCTGTTGCTCGAGAACGTGGCCCCGCTCACGGTGTCCACATCAAGGCTCTGGGCCGCAAGGACCTCGCTCACCATGGTCGACTCCGCACGCTCGAAGTACTGCTGGTCATCCTCGTACGAGACAACCTGGATGTCGGAAATCTTCCCGTCCGCAACCGTGACCGAGACCGTCGTGGTCCCGCGAAGCCCCGTACCAGAGCCGATGTACGTTCCATCGGCCACCGCGCTCAGGTCAAATCCCGAAGCGTCGCTCGAGGTCGTGCTGTCACCGGTCTCGTCCGCTGCATCCTGGTCCTGCTCAGAGGTCGTGACAGCTTCGCCATCGGCAGCTGCGTCCCCCTCGACCCCCAACGCGTTGGCAACGGCCTCGAGAATGCCTTGGCTGGAGTAGGTAGCCCCGCTCACCGTTGCAACGTCGACACCCTGCGCAGAGATGATCTCATCGATCACCGTGGCCTTTGCCTTGCCAAAGAACTCGTCGTCATCCTGATAGGAGGTCACCAACACGTCGGTGATATAGCCGTTCTCGACCGTCACCTGCACGTCGACGGCTCCACGGAAGCCCTGGCCCGTACCCGTGTAGGCGCCGTCCGCATAGGCTCCCTGCCCCTGGGTAGCGACGTTCGCCGCCTGCTCGGAACCAGCGGTCCCCACAAGCCCCTCGGCACCAATGCGTCCCACGTAGACCAGCCCAACCGTCGCCAGCGCGGCCGCCGTTCCGGCAACGGCTGGCTCGGCGCTTGTCGCAAGGCTCTTTGGCCGGCACGAATCGACGCACTCCATGCAGTCGATGCACTCCCCCGAGCGCACTCGCTCCCCCTCGTGCACCGTGATGCCCATGCTGCACGCACGCGAGCACGCGCGACAACCGGTGCAGCGCTCCTCGCTTCGCAGTATTTTAAAGAGGCGCCCACGTGAGACGAGCGGGAACACCGCGCCAAGCGGGCAGAGGTAGCGACAGAAGAAGCGCTCTACCAGGGCAGACGCCACGACGATAAGGGCGAGAAGCACGAGTCCCACCCCAAGCGACGCCGCAAAGTTGCCCGTGGCGAGCATGCCAAAGGCCGACCACGGGTCGAGGCTGGAGTCTATGCTCGCCCCCATCACCCAACACAGCACGACAATGGCGCCAAGAACACCGAACTTGAGCCCCTTGAGCAGCCGATCCGCCCGCTCCGGCATGCGCAGGCTGCGGGGGCGAAGGCGCTTGGTCAAGAAGAACACAAGGTCACCCATGGCGCCAAACGAGCAGAGATACCCGCAGAAGAAGCGGCCCCACAGGATCGTGATGGATAGCACGGCGAGGAGTAAGAGAAGGCTCGGCGCCTGGGAGCCAGGTGAGAAGGAGCCATGGACCAGGGCGCTCCCCACGTCTCCCAGTGCGGAGAAGGTCGAGATGAAAAGTCCCGGCATCAGGAGGAATGCGACAACCTGTACAACATGGCGGATGATCTGCGTGCGCGAAGGCCTGCGAAAACGCGACGACCTCCTGGAACTCGATGCTCTGCACTGCATGAGGCTCACTCCAATGCGCTCGGTGTGCGACGGGGCGGGCCATAGATGCTCCAACGCAGGAAGCATTTATGTGTCGTGTGACAGATATACCGCACGCGGGGAGCGCCACGAACCTGAAATGCCCAAACGGACCGATAACCACGGTTCCTGCGAGGGGTTGTACTAGGGTTCCTGAAGCCCCGCTGGAATGAAGGACGCAGAAAGTCCAGGCGTCACCAGCACCTCACCTGAAGCGGTAACCATCACCGCATCGACCTCCTGCTCGGCGAGAAGCCGCGCGGCCTTCTCGGCGCCAAGCACAAACGCACCGGTAGCGAGCGCGTCCAGCGCGCACGGGTCCTTACACACCAACGTCACTGAGCTGAGGCTGCTTGCGGCTGGCTTCCCCGTTCGAGGGTCAACGATGTGGTGGACGAGACGCCCGTCGACCATTCGGCACTGCTCGTAGGCCCCGCTCGTCACGATTGCCTGGTCACGTACGGCAAGGGTGCCCAGGACCGACTCCCCCTGCCCACCCACTTTCCTGGCCCCACGCGGGGCAGTGGGGCTTCTCACCCCCACCTTCCAAGGGCCGCCTATGGCAACCACCGTGCCCCCAAAGTTGACGAGCGCGCGCGTGATGCCCGACGCGCGCAGCTCTGCCGCCGCAAGGCGCGCGGCATACCCCTTGGCAATGCCACCGAGGTCGACGTGCATGCCAGGCCGGGCCAAACGAGCCGTACGGGCACCTTCTGGACCGGCGAGGAGAATGTCGCGGTAGTTCACAAGCGCTCGTGCCCGCTCGATGCACGCGCGGCTCGGCTCCTTGCCATCGCGAATGGCAGCCTTCCAGAGCGAGGCAAGCTCGCCTGCGGTAACGTCGAACGCACCGCCTGTGACATCGCCATAACCACGCGCCGCGCCGAGCAGCTGGTAGGTATCCTCGCTCACGGCCACGACGCCCTCTCCGGCAAGGCGGTTGAGCCGACTCACCTCGCTTGTTTCCTTGAAGACCGAGAGCGAGTCATCGAGTCCACAGACCTTCTCCCGGATGCGTCCCAGGCATGCTGCCGCAAGGTCCTTCTCGCCCTCCCCCACCACAGCCACAACCGAGTTCACGGTGCCCATGGCGGGAAATACCCCCCCTCGACTCTCATTGCGTCTCCTCCGAAGGTCCGCTCGATTTGAGTCCTTATTGCAGTCTGAAACTTGCTGCGCTCGCAAAAGAACGTCCAGTTTGTATCCCACCAATAAACTAGGATTTTACTGGGATACAATGGCTTGCACTGCAAACGAACATGGGAGTATCGCAGATGGGCACAGGACTTCACGGCTCGATGAATCGCAGGGCATTTCTCGGCATGATGGCCGCAGGCGCCACGCTTGCGCCGTTCGCGCTTGCGGGCTGTGGCAACACGCAGGAGAACACCAGCACAAACAGCGCTTCGACCCCTGCGAGCAATGCCTCCCCGACCGACCTTTCCGGCCAGCACCTCACCTTTGTGGGCGATGACGCATTTGCGCCGTACCGCAACATCGAGATGCAGTCCGACGGCACCCAGAAGGTCGTTGGGCTCGACATCGCGATTGCGGACGAGATGGCAAGCCGCCTTGGCTTCACGTACGACTTCGAGCCGCAGGAGTTCGCCGCCACGCTGGCCTCCGTCCAGGCGAGTGACACGTCTTTCACGATGGCAATGTCCTCCAACGCCGAGCGCGAGCAGACCTACGACTTCACCCGCGGCTACTACCAGCCGCTCGTTGGCGTGCTCACCCTGGGCGGCAACGCCATCACGAGCATAGACGACCTTGCTGGCAAGAGCATCGCCTGCACCACGGGCACGGTGCAGAACAAGTTTGTCACCGCCGCGCTGCCAAACGCCGACGTCCACACCTACGACGGAGGTGACCAGTGCCTGCAGGAGGTTCTCGCCGGCCGCATCGACGCCTACGTGTGCGACGGCGCCGAGGGCCAGTCCATGCGCGACGCCAACGAAGGCCTGGTCCTGGGCCTTCTCGGCCGTGACGAAACGAAGGACTACGTGGGCGTCTACCGCATCATGGCCACGAAGGGGGCGTCGTTTGTCTCGGCGTTTGACCAGTGCGTTGGCGAGATGCTCGAGGACGGCACCATCGACCAGTTCATTGGCACCTACGTGGGCACCGACTTCGAGTGGGGCGGGGACTTCTCGGCCTCCGGCTCGGCGACCGAGGGCGTAGGCACCTCAAGCGCCAACTAGCGAGAAAACCTGAGCGGCATGAACTTCTCGGTCATCGAACCATATGCGCCTATGTTCGCAAGCGGCCTCGCCGTCACCCTGGAGGTGACGGGGGCCGCTTTGGTCCTTGCGTTTGCGCTGGGGTTTCTCATCGCCGTGCTCAAGGTTCTGCCGTGCAAGCCGCTGCGGATAGTGCTGGACTTCTACACGTCGATTTTCCGAGGCATCCCGCTCATAGTGCTCCTTTTCATTGCGTACTTCGCAACGCCGCAGCTCACGGGCTACAAAATCTCGATGTTCGCGGCCTCGGTGCTCACCTTGGGACTCAATGGTTCCGCTACCGTCTCGGAGACGGTGCGCGGCGGAATCGAGGGCGTAAATCGCGGGCAGTACGACGCGGCACGCGCCTTGGGACTCCCCTATCACCTCATGATGTGGGAGATCATCATCCCGCAGGCGCTGCGCTCGGTGGCTCCCGCACTGGTCAACGAGGTCATCACGGTACTCAAGAGCTCGTCGCTCGTGGCTACCATCGGCCTCATGGACATGATGCGCGCGGCACAGAGCGTCCAAGCACTCACGTACCGCGCGTTCGAGCCGTTCATCGCCGTCGCCGCGATCTACTACGTGATTGTGATGGCGCTTGTGGCGGTTAGTCGACGCCTAGAACGTCGTTTGAAGCAGAACTAGAGGGCATTCCGACCCCACCGCTGCATCGAACTCCCTCTCGTTACACTAAAAGGCTCATCCCATGCATCGAACTGGCCCTCGTTACATGAGGTTATTGAGGTCCCCCAAGTACCGTGGTTCATTTCTTGTGTTTCAGTAATAGATAGATACAACATCTTGTAGTTCAAAGACCTTCATACTCATGGGGTCCGGAAAAGGTAGTGTAACGAAGGCCAGTTCGGCGCAGCGAGAGCACATTTAGTGTAACGTAGCCCATTTCGATGCAGGGTGCCTGGCAGCAAGTCGCTTGCTGCCGGGCACCCTGATCTCGAATCGCGTCTTTCGACCGCGTCCTACTTCTCCCCAGCCTTCTTCCCCGCGACGATGCTCTTGAATACGCCGCTCTGGTCAAAGTCCTCGGGCAGCAGCACCGTGGTTGCCTTGCCGCTGGCAGCGTAGTTGTTCATCATGTCGGTCCACTGCGTGAACTCAAAGAGACGGTTGGCCTCCTCCTCGGTCACGCCGGACTCGCGAATGGTGTCGATGGAGTCCTTGATGCCGCGCGCGATGGCAACGCGCTGGTCAGCGATGCCCTTGCCCTCCGCAGCCATTGCCTCGGCCTTGGCCTGCGCCGCGATGACCGTCTTCGCCTTGGCGGCGTTTGCGTCGTTGGTCGCGCTCTCCAGGTTGTTCTTCGAGGCGATGATGTGGTTCATCGACTCCTGGACCTCCTTGGGAAGCTTGATGCGCGTGATGAGGGTGGTCACCAGCACGTAGCCGTAGTCGAGCATCTTAGCGGCAACGACCTCGTCGATTGCGTGGGCGATGGCGTCCTTCTCGGAGAAGACCTCGTCGAGCGTGCGCGCGGGAATCTGCGAGCGCAGTGCGTCTGCCAGGTAGTCCTGCATCTGTCCGACGGGATCCTGCAGCGTGTAGAAGCTACGGTAGACGCCGGAGTCCGCGCCCTTCTCGATGTCGGCGTAGTCCACGTGATACTGGATCGAGACGTCCAGCTCGATGGTCACGTTGTCGGAGGTCTTTGCGTCGAAGGTCATGTGCTCGTCTTCGGTCATGAGGCTCACGTCGTGGGTGATGTCGATGAAGGGGAACTTCACGTGAAAGCCGGGACCGGCAAAGCCGTGGAACTTCCCCAGCCGCTCGATAACGGCGACGTGCTGCTGGCGCACGACGTAGCCCGTCGAGAGCACGAGAACCGCAATGATGACGATAAGTACGATCATGGCCATGAGGAGCTCCTTTGCTTGTCGCCTGTATTAGGTAACCTCAAGAGAGCATATCAGGATTAGCACTCGAACAGTGTTGGGCATTGTGTTGGAGTATGACGTGCCGTCGGTGAGCCCCGGACGGCATTGCGGGGGGGATTGTCAATGACCGCTGAGAAGAGACTGCCGTTTGCGTCCGACTACCAGCAGGGCGCGCACCCGCGCATCCTCGAGCGTCTGGCCGCCGCAAACATGGAGGCCAACGCCGGATATGGGACGGACGTCCACAGCGAGCACGCACGCGAGTTCATCCGCGACGCATGCGGCGCGCCGCAGGCGGAGGTCCACTTCCTTGTCGGGGGCACGCAGGCGAATGCCGTCACGATTGACGCGCTCCTCGCGCCCTGGCAGGGGGTCGTCGCGGCGGACTCTGGCCACGTGAGCGTCCACGAGGCCGGGGCGATCGAGGCCTGCGGGCACAAGGTCATCCAGCTGCCCGAGAGGGATGGCAAGCTTGGCGCCGCCGACGTAGATGCCCTGGCAACGTCGTGGGAGCAGGACGAGAACCGCGACCACATGGTCATGCCGGGGCCGGTGTACATCTCCCAGCCAACCGAGTACGGCACGCTCTACTCGCTTGAGGAGCTTACTGCCTTGCGCACGGCTTGCGATGCACACGGCATGCGCCTCTACGTTGACGGGGCGCGTCTTGCGTATGCGCTGTCAGCACTGGGAAACGATGTGACCCTCCCCGACCTGGCACACCTTACCGACGCCTTCTACATTGGCGGTACCAAGTGCGGGGCGCTTCTCGGCGAGGCGGTGGTCTTCCCCAAGCCAGGGACCTGCCCGCACTTCTTCACGCTCGTGAAGCAGCACGGAGCGCTGCTGGCAAAGGGCATGGTTGCGGGCATTCAGTTTGAGACGCTGTTCGACGAGGGCCTCTACCTGCGGATTGGCACGAAAGCGGTAGAGCAGGCCGGACGAATAGCGCACGCGCTCGATGACGCCGGCTGCGAGCTGTTGCACCCGCAGCAGACCAACCAGGTGTTTGTCGCGTTGGACGAGAAGCGCTACGCAACGTTGTCCGCACGCGTCGAGATGAGCTTCTGGGAGCGCTTGGCAGACGGTAGGACTGCGGTGAGGCTTGCAACGAGCTGGGCGAGCTCTGATGAGGACGTTGACGCGCTTGTAGCGCTACTGCGGGATTAATATGCCGGGCGACTCGATTGCATAACGGGATTCCGTTTCCGGGGAAGCGCTTCTGCTTCAGGTTGACCAGGGAAGAGGCCACGAATCTAAGGTCACAAGTTGTGACCTTAGATTCCGAGCTGGGCAGGCAAAGCTCCTGATGGCGTTCTTTGCCCCGCGTGTTCACCGAGCAGGGCGTCTCCATGCTCTCCGCTGTGCTGCGCAGCCCCACCGCCATCGAGGTCAGCATCAAGATCATGGACGCCTTCGTCGAGATGCGCCACTTCATCGCCGACAACGCCCACATGTTCGAGCAGATACGCAACATCGAGTTGAAGCAGGCGGAGTACCAGAAGGCCACGGACGACCGCTTCGAGAAGGTCTTCGACTACATGGGGGCGCACAAGGAGCCAAGACAGAAGGTGTTCTTCGAGGGTCAGGTCTGGGACTCCTTCGAGCTCCTGGTATCAACCATATAGAAGGCGCAGAAGGGCATCGTCCTCGTCGACGGTTACGTAGACACCACCACGCTCAACATTCTCGCGAAGAAAGCCGAAGGAGCAGTGGTAACCGTCTGGACCAACCCCAAGACCAAGCTCACGGCTAGGGATGTAGAGACCTTCAACGCTCAGTACCCCTCACTCGAGGTCCGGCACACGACGGCGTTTCACGACCGCTTTCTGATTCTTGATGGCTCTAAGGGCTACCTCGTAGGCGCGTCTCTCAAAGACGCCGGCAAGCGCAGCTTTGCCGTGACCCGCATCGAGGATGCCGCAATCGTCCAGACTGTTCTATCCAAGCTCGATGGAATTGAGTTGCCCGGCAACTGAGTTGCATGCGGTATTTGCTAATTGGGGATTAGGATAAACCAATCTTTCGGAGTTACCAGCTATGTAAGGGGGGCTGCATTCACATCACCAGTAACGAAGACTGGGCTAAACGAGCACGGCTTCCCCGTCGACGATGGGAGGCCCTACTCCCGCAGCAACAGGCGAAGCCAGGTGCGCAGGCACTACGTAGGGCTCCGCTTCCACGAGCTGCAGAACACGAACATCTCGCTCATAATCGCGAACTGCGTGGACTTCCGCACCGCCAGCGAGCGCGTCTGCCGCAGCAAGGTCTCCACCACGATGGACATCTATAGCCACACCCTCCCCAAGAACGACAGTGAGGTCCCAGACCTGATCGGGAAATCATGAGCCAAAATACAAGGGCACCAAACGGCATCAAGAGCCGAACGGTGCCCTTGTAGCGTCACTCTTGCGAACTGCCGAATGCGAGCCTGGCTGGATAATTCATTGTTATCTAGCCCAACACGGCACCGGTCTTTGCAGAAGCTACCTGCTTTGAATAGCGCTCAAGCAGGTGTCCTCCGTTCTCGTGAATGACCGGCTCCCATGAAGCGCGGCGCTTCTCGAGCTCCTCATCGGAAACATGCAGCTCGATGAGGTTCCTGGTGAGGTCGACATGAATCTCGTCGCCGTCCCTCACAAGGGCGATTGTCCCTCCCTCAAACGCCTCCGGGCAGAGATATCCTACGGAGAGTCCGCCCGATGCGCCCGAGAAGCGACCATCCGTAATGACTGCCGAGTTGGGAATGCCCTTCATAATCTCGGTGACGCGGTGCAGCTCCTTCATGCCCGGCCCTCCCTTGGGGCCCTCGTAGCGCACTACGACGCCGGTACCAGGCTTGATTGCATGCGCGTTGTAAGCGGCGAACGCTTCCTCCTCGGATTCGAAGACCTGGGCCTTTCCCGTCCAAACATGCTGCTCGGCTGGAACGGCACTCGTCTTGACAAGAGCCCCCTCGGGAGCGAGATTTCCGTAGAGCACTTGTATTCCGTTGCAGACCGAGCCAGGGTCATCTTGAGTTCGGATGACGGAGCGGTCGACAGGTACGTCCTTGTCTAGGTTCTCGCCGAGAGTCTGCCCCGTCACAGTCATGACCGTGGTGTCAAGATCGCCCTCAATAGTCTTGAGCACAGCAGGAACACCGCCTGCCTTATAGAGATTGATGCAGCTGATATCACCATTGGGCACCACATTGCAAACAACAGGAGTGTGGCTGGTGATATCGGCAACTATATCCCAAGTGACCTCAAGGCCGAGTTCGTGCGCAAGGGCAGGAAGATGCACCAAGGCATTGAGTGAACCGCCGATAGAGGCAAGGAGCGTTACCGCGTTGTCAAGTGCCGCTTGGGTCATGATATCAGAGGGCCGGATTCCCCTGCGGACAAGGTCAACGACGCGTGCGCCGGTCTGTCGAGCGCTGAACCTTCGCTGGCTAGTAGAGCTTGGCCAGAGGGCACCATATGGAAGCATCATGCCGAGAGCCTCCGAGATGCATCCCATGGTGTTTGCGGTACCCAAAAACGGGCAGATGCCTGGGCCCGTGTAGTATCTGAGCGTTCCCTCGATTACATCGCGTTCCGTCGCTTCCCCGCGCAAGAACGCCGCACGAAGCGCCTTGGATTCAGAGGGCTTTATCTCGTCATAGCAGGGGCCAGCGGTGACAATCGCCGAGGGAAGATTGATTCGTGCGGCGGCATTGAGCATGCCAGGGATAATCTTGTCGCACGAGCCCATGTAGACCACGCCGTCAAAGACCCCCTCGCCGACGATCATGGCCTCGCAGGAATCGGTGATGAGATCACGATGCGGCAGGCAGTACCTCATGCCGGGATGGCCCTGGGCAACGCCATCGCACATGCCGATGGTATTGAACTCTATAGGCTCTCCACCGGCCTCAAGCACGCCCTTCTTAACTTCCGCGGCAAGCTGTCGGAGAGGCTCGTGGCCGGGACACACCTCGTTCCAGCTGTTTGCAATAGCAATAAGCGGCTTATTAGGGTCCTCGAGTGAATCAATGGAAATGCCCGCTGATGCAAGGTGTGCCTTTGAAATGGCACGCTGGAATGGCTCGAGCTGATCAATCTTGCGTTGCATAGTGTATTGCCTTTCCTGTTGTGTGGTAAGGATAGAGGTCTAAATTCCCCTATCCAATTTCGTTAGGACCAATCGAGGACATTCCGGGGGTTGTCTATCAACATCTTCCAATAGTCCTCTTCGCCAATCTCATCCAGGAGATACTCTTTCAAGTCTGTGAGGATGTAATCGAGGCCAGGTGCACCACCATACGACTTGAAATAGTTCTTCTTGCCCATGTCTCCCGCCAGACAGATTTGGTCTCCGAATCCTGAAGTGATGAGGTCCTTTAATATCCGCACGCGATTAGCATCGCGTGCGGCAAGGTCCCTTCCGACGTGATCGAAAGAGAGGAACGCCCCCCTGCTCATGAGGGATTTCATATAGGCAGAATCCAAGGTGAGATCTGTGTGCGAGAGACATACATGAGACAAATCCATACCCTGAGCTTCGAGCAAATCGAGCTGCTCAAGGCCCATCGTACCCTTGTCACAGTGCGTAATGATTGGTAGGTGGTGCCTCAGGGCAACCGGAGTAGCAATTCTAATTGCACGCTTCTCCCGCTCCGTTACTTTACCCAGGGAAGTACCGATCTTCACTGCAGAGGGCTTGACCTTTGAGAAGCCTATTCCATCTTCAATCTCACGCGTAAGCTCACACGAGATTTCTTCATCAGATAAGTTATCAAACCAACGAGGAAGCCACAAATCCTTGTGAAACCCCGTGATGCACAGTACATTGATACCAGCGTGTTGGGAAATAAAGCGGAGAGCTTCAGGGTTGCGACCATACGCCAGAGGCGTCATGTCCACAATCGTGCGGCCACCCGCAGCCTTGAAAAGTTTGGCTTCCTCGATACTTTTCGATGGCACGTCAAGAGTGTAATCATAGTAGCGTGCAAGCTCGTCTGGTGAGACGTACAGATGCTCATGAATGTAGGTTGTTCCTAGGTCCTGAGGGGAAACTTCTCCGAGAACAGTGTTAATCATCATTCCCTACCACTCCGCAATGGTGCCATCGTAATTTTTCCAGCTAGGGTTTCTCCACACGAGCCCTTCGGCAGATACCCCCTTAACCTTCTCCTCATCAATTTCAAGTCCTAGTCCAGGCTTGCTTGGAACGTCAACATATCCGTCTGAGTACTGAAAGATCTCTTTGTTCTTAACAAAGTCAAGGAGGTCAAACCCCTGGTTGTAGTGAATTCCAAGGCTCTGCTCCTGGATAAACACATTGGGTGAACATGCGTCAACCTGAAGAGTTGCGGCGAGGGCGATTGGTCCATAGGGAGCGTGTGGCGCGGCCGCCATATCAAATGCCTCGGCCATTGCGATTATCTTACGCATCTCAAGAATGCCTCCACAGAGGGAGACGTCCGGCTGAATGATGTCGACCGCCCCCTGGGCAAATAGGCGCTTGAACTCCCAACGTGAGTACAGGCGCTCCCCCGTTGCAATTGGGATGGGCGCCTCGCGAGCTATGTCGTCAAATGATTCCCAGTTCTCAGGCAGTACAGGCTCCTCAATAAACATGGGATGGTAAGGAACGAGGGCATGCGCAAGCACCTTTGCCATAGGTCTGTGAACGCGCCCGTGAAAATCGATACCTATTTCAATTTCGTTCCCACATGCGCTTCGGATAGACTCCACCCTGTCAACAACTTGCTGGACTTTGTCATAGGTGTCAACGTAATGAAGCTCCTCGGTAGCGTTCATCTTCACAGCACGGAAACCTTTTTCAAGTCTATCCTTAGCTCCTTTTGCGACATCTGCGGGGCGATCACCGCCAATCCACGAATAAACTCGCACGCGGTCACGCGCCTTACCTCCCAGCAGTTGCCACACTGGAACACCAAACGCCTTGCCCTTGATGTCCCAGAGGGCCATCTCGAGTCCAGAGATTATCGTCCCGTTGATGGGACCGCCACGAAAGAAGGACCTGTGCAGCTCTTGCCAGAGTCTTTCGATCTCGAATGGGTCGCGACCGACGATTCTTTCCGAAAGCTCTTTGGCACCTTCGACAACTGTTTGTGTCTTGGTGCCAGACACCATCTCGCCCCATCCACTGACGCCTTCGTCGGTGTCAACTTTGCAAAATATCCACCTCGGCTTGACCTCGTAAATCTGTACTTCGGTAACCTTCATTGCCGTCCTAACTTATCGGTGGGAAGAGAGAGGGGCAGAGCATTATGCCCCACCCCTCGTATAGACACTGTTCATGCAATGAACTAGGCCAAGAAGCCCGCAAGCCACTGGAGGCAGAAGCCAATAAGGTGCTCTCCTGCATCCTCAGTGGAGATGAACTGCATGCCATCCGGCAGTACGAAGCCACCGGCAATTGCGAGCTGGGTGTGAACGGGCGCGAGGGCGGTAGCAATCCACAGCACGATGCAAGTAATTATGGTCGTGGAGAGGATACCGCGGAAGATATTGCCCTTTCCAAACGCAACCGGCCATGCGGCGAGCCACATCGCCTGATAGGCAATATCGGCGATGGGGAGGAGCTTGTTGCCAGGCAGGACTGCCGCGAGGAGGAGCGTGATAGGAACCATGATGATTCCGACCGTGATAGCGGACTCATTAGCAACGGTCAGGGCAGCATCGATGCCCATGACGAAGTCGGTACCAGGGAAACGCTTCTGAAGGATTTCTTTGACAGCGTTTGCGAACGGGAGGAGACCCTCCATAAGAATCTGCATCATCTTGGGAGTCAGAACCATCGTTGCGGAAGTGCTCATGGCAACGATAAGGACCTTGTCAATCGAGTCGCCCGCCAGAAGACCGATAGCAGCACCGATGATGAATCCCATGAACATCGGCTCACCTACGAAACCAAACTTCTCCTGGACACCCTTCGGATTGATGTCAATCTTGTTGATGCCCGGAATAGCATCCCAAAGCTTGTTCAAAACATACGCAACGGGGGCCCAGATTGCGGAGTTGGAAGTCGGAAAGTTTACGCCCTCGAGCTCGAAATAGTCCTCGACAACGGGAGTAGTCCAGTCAGCGATCTTGATCGTAATAATGAAGTCGATGGCAGACGCGATGACAGAGATCCAAGGGTTGCCGTTTGTTGCATACCAAACAAGGGCACCCGTAAAGATAAAGTGGTTATACGACCAGAAGTCGACCATGACAGTCTTCGTGGTCTTGGTAATCAGCATCAGAGCATTCACGCCGAGAACAACAAAGACAACGATTGCAGCAAGGGGGAATGCCCAAGTCGCGGCAGCTCTAGCTGGCCAACCCACATCCATGATGGAGGTCTGAATTCCCCAGTTCGCGACCATATTGGTTACCGAACCTGCGACCTGAGCGACAAACCAGTTGATTACCATGTTGACGCCAGCAAAGCCAATACCCACGAGCAGGGCAGACTTCAGTAAAACATTGATTTTTACGCGAAAGATAAGTCCGAGGACCAGAATGATGATTGGCATCATTACCATAGGGCCCATCGAAGCGATAGTCTGGAGACCGGTTACCACGAAGTCCATTGCCTCTACCTCCTAGATTGCAATTAACACTTACGCCTTAAGCTGAGCCTCAATCTCGGCCTTCGCCTTATCCTCGCCGACACCAGTAACAAAGGCTGTCCCCTTGATAACTGGCACGTCCCCCGTCTCAACACCCTTGAGCTTGCCGGTAGGAACAATAAAGTCGACCTGATTAGAAGCGAGGTTCCCCTGAACCTCGGAGAATTTGCACTGAATAATACGAGGCTCAGGCGCACCGCAGCCAGCAGCAATTTCCTTCACCTTGGCAACCGCCATGGTCGACGTAATCATCGATGAGGCGCAGCATACGATAACCGTCTTCTTCTCCATGCTCTAACCCTTCCTAATTGAATAGCCCTATTACCTGTTGCGCAGAATCGGCATCGGCGATTTGTGCAACGAGTTCCTGGTTTTGCAAGACGCCCATAATTTGCTGAAGCGCTTCAAGCTGGTGCTCGGGTTTATCGAACACAGAAAGAACGACCACGCTAACCGGAATCGACTCATCAGAGTCCTCCATGTTGCGCCATGTGACCGGCTTATCGAGCGTCGCAACCAGCAGCTGAGTGGTATTCGCGTATTGATAGTCGGTATGGGGAATTGCAACGTTTATCTCACCGAGTGCAAGGCCGGTCGGATAATCCTCCTCGCGAGCCAAAAGGTGCTCCTCATATGATTGCTTAACTTTTCCCTCTCCGAGTAGGTGGGAGGAAACAAGATGAAGCACTTCCTCGCAGCTATCGGCATTGATGTGAAGGAGAATGTCTTCTGGAAAAAGATCGAGAGACATACCGGAGTCAATCCTCTCTGCGCCCGCTACCAATGGACTTTCTGCTCGAACGCCTCAATATCAGCCTTAAGAGCACCCTCATCCATCTCGATGATGTGCCTAGGATCGAAGATGCCGGACCCGATGCCAGCGTATGAAGCACCCTCGTCGAAGAACTCCTGGCAGTTATCGCCATTCACGCCGCCCACAACCATGATTGGCATGGGGTTGAGAGGAGCCTGGATGTCCTTGATGTACTTGGGGCCCAGCGTGCCTGCGGGGAAGACCTTCACGATATCCGCGCCCATCTCGAACATGCTCCAGACCTCAGAGGGCGAGAACGCAGAGGGAACGGTGAGAAGGCCATTCGCCTTGCAGATGCTAAAGATCTCCTCGGTAAAGCAGATTGGGGAGAGAGCAAAACGAGCGCCTGCCTCGACCGCAGCGTTGGCTCGCGTCGCAGAGATGACAGTCCCGGCACCCACGAGAACCTCATCGCCAAACTCTTTGACGACTTTCTCGATGATCTGAGCCGCCCCGGGGGTGTTCATCGCAACCTCGATGGCTCCGAGCTTGGTCCCGACCATGCTCTTCACGACGCATCGGACTTGCTCGTAGTTGTATCCACGGAGAATAACCGTCACTTTAGGAAACTTGGTAAGGCTTGCGTCTATCACGCTTTTCCTCCCTACTCCACATTGCAAATGGGGAATGTGAATGAATTAATCTTCACTTCTGCAATTATTTGAACACAGTTCCACCACATATACAAGCAGCGTTTTAGATTGAGCATTATTTGTATTTAATAATGTGTATTGTTATGCTGTTACCTGCACTTATATGATTCTATGCGTATATTTTTCTTTATGAACAGTTATATGTTCATAGTTTCTACATATTTATAAGACCCCAAATGCAATCGTGTGACATCACTATTTGTATGAATATCAGCTACTCTTGCATATTATATGGGCTCAAACCAGCACGCTCAAAACATCATAGGGAGACGCTGCCAAGCCAAAAATGTGTTGATCACTCGCAGCCAGAAAAACTACTCGCCGTCTGCCGACTGTCCCATCACCATCATGGACTCATACAGGTGCTGAGGAGTGATGGGATCCGGCGGCTCGACTCCGGACTTAACTGCAAGGATATTGTCCACGACGATATTGCCCATGCGGCGGCTACTCTCAAAGGTATTTCCCGCAACGTGCGGTGTGACGAGCACGTTATCGTAGTCGTAATAGGGCTGGTGCTCCGGCGGTTCCTTGGAGAAGACGTCAATGGCAAAGCCTGCAAGTCTCCCAGACTGCAGAGCGTTATCGAGAGCTCCATGTCGCACGATACCAGCTCGTGCCGTGTTGATGAGAATGGACCCCGGTTTGACGAGCCTCAGCTCCCGAGCCCCAATGAGGTTTTTCGTCGACTCGTCCAACGGAAGGTGAATTGTGATGATGTCGGACCTTCTCAGCAGGTCGTTCAGCGTGGTGTAGACAACGCCATAGACTGTGGCCTCATTGCGCTGGACGATGTCATAGCCAAGGATGTCCATGCCGAAGCCCATCGCTCTGCGAGCCACGGCGCACCCAATCTGACCGACGCCGATGATACCGATGGTCTTACCGTAGAGACTCGTGCCCGTCAGCTTTGTCCATCCACCCGATCGCGTATCTATGACCATCTGCGAGATGTGCCGCTCGAGGTCAAGGATGAGCCCAAACGTAAAATCCGCAGTCTCCTCACGGTTTGACGCAGGAGCATACGTAACTTCGATGCCAAGGGCACGAGCTTCTGCCACATCCACCCCGTCGAAGCCTACGCCGTAGCGGGCAATAATTTTCAACTTCTTGAGGCGACGGATGACGCTTGCGGGCAGGTCGTCATTACCAAGAATGATTGCGTTTGCATCCCCCGCGAAGTCCAGCATCTCCGCTTTTGTCAGCGGACGACCGTAGGGATTGAGTCGGACTTCGCAATCAGCGGCCTTGAGGCGCTCGATTGGTTCATCCGAGCCGCGTCCAAAGGTCACAGCAGTAGAGCAAACAACCCAGTTGGAACCCATGTCATTCTCCGCAGGATATTGGTGTGGCGGCGTGAGACCAAGTCACTACCTGGTTACCACTCACATCATAATGTAGAAATCCAAGAGGGAGACATTCTCGCCGTCCTGGCAGTAAGCCTTCACAGAATATTTTGCAGCTGCCGGGAAATGGCTACCTAAATGGGCGGGATTGAGTTGCCGGGCAACTCGATTGCATGCCGCGACGGGACGGGATTGCACCTGGGACAGCTTGAGGACATGTTCGTTGAGACAGGGCGCGCCAGGCGCCGAAGGTTACAGCGCAAAGTGTTTCCACGCAACCGTACAGCGCCTGAAATAAGCTTGGTGAGCGTATGGGAGGGTACATTCTTTTGAAAGAGGACTACAAGTTCGAGTGGGACGAGGCGAAGGACGCAGCGACGTAGCAAGCACGGGGTCTCGTTCGAGGAGGCGGAAGCCATCTGGGACGACCCCACGTTCCTTGAGGTCCACGTCACGACGCTGCCCGAGGAACGATGGGTGGTCATTGGCCACGTGGGCAATAACGCCTATCTCACCGCGGTCATCACCTACCGCAACGAAAAAGTGCGCATCATATCGGCAAGGAAGTCGAGTAAGAAGGAGGTCGACGTATATGGCAACGATTAACACCGAGGAGTTCGACGGGCTCTTCGACAAGGGCGGCGACGTTACTCCTTACATGGACATGTCGACGGCGAGGCACCCCAACAAGGAACGCGCGGCGAGGCGTATCAGCATGGATGTGCCCGAGGAGCTGGTGAGGGGGCTGGACCGCGCGGCCGAGCGCATGGGTGTGAACCGCCAGGCAGTCATCAAGGTCTGGCTCACCGAACGTCTCGACCAGGAGGCCGAGCGCCAGGTTGCGTGCGAGCGCGCGACGGTGTAACGCAGACGTCTAAGGTCGCAATCTATGGCAAGCGGGAACGAGGTGCGGAGGGCCGCGGCGATAACGATTGCCGTGGCCCATCTCATGCGCCGCTAAAGCACAACCGCGGGATTGAGTTGCCGGGCAGAAAAGTTGCATGGCCCACAGATAACGAAAAAGGCCAGAGGACACATCCTCTGGCCTGCGATTCTATGGTCGCGGGGGCAGGATTTGAACCTGCGACCTTCGGGTTATGAGCCCGACGAGCTACCAAACTGCTCCACCCCGCAATGGGTTGCGCCTCAGCGCAAGAAATAACTATATGCTCAGGACCTCTTGCGGTCAACACTGGGCAGCATCTCCACAGAGTGGACAAAATCTTCGCAGCCGCCCTACCCCAGCTCCTCGAGGATCCTGCGCATCTCCGTCTGCACGGCATGCTCGGCGTTGGTGCCCACGACCTTCTCGGCAATCTGCTTCACGGCATAGCGCGCGTTGCCCATCACATAGGGATGCCCCACGTACCGCAGCATCGCGTAATCGTTCATCGAGTCGCCAAACGCCACCACATCGGACCTATCGATGCCATAGTAGCCTAGCAGCGCCTCCAGCCCCGTGGCCTTGCTGATCCCCCGCGGCGTGACGTCGATCCAGGTGTTGCCCGACGGCATGAACGAGAAGACGTCACCCAGCTCGCGCTCGAGCACGTAGACCATGTCCATGATCTCGTGCGTGCGGTCGTAGCAGATGGCCGCCTTGATAATGCTCACGTCCGGCGACGGCGGGTCAAAGACGCGCTCGGCGTTGGGCAGGTCCTTGTCGAGCTCGCGCACGTAGTTGCTCTGGTCGTTGAGCAGGTAGGTGCGCGAGCGATCGTAGAGCACCAGGTGGAAGCAGTCGAACTCCTGGCACGTGCGGAAGAGCCGCAGCACCGCGCGCGTCGAGAAGACCTCGCGGTCAAGCAGTACGCCGTCGGCGTAGACCTGCGTGCCGAGGGACGCCACGTAGTCGATCCTGTCAGCCACGGGCTCGAAGAGCCAGCGCAGCGTCTTGTACCTGCGCCCGGAGCTCGCGCAGAAGATGACCCCGCGCTCGCGCAGCGCCTCGATGAGCTCGAAGGTCTCCTCGGGGACCTGAGCGTTCTCGTCGAGCAGGGTGCCGTCCATGTCGGCAGCGATGAGACGTACCATTAGCCCTCCCTCAGAAACGCCGGAACCTCGTTGGCGCGAGTGGCGCGGGCAATCTCGAACAGCGCGTCCGCCACGCCCTCGTCCTCCGACGCCCCGCAGTGGAAGTTGCAGACCCCTTTGACCTCGTCCGTCGCGTTTGCCACGGCAACGGAGTAGTGAACCTCGCTCAGGATGGCAACGTCGTTTCCGGAATCCCCAAAGACCACGACCTCGTCGCGCGTTGCCCCCACGGCGTCAAGGATGGTGTCGAGCGCCGACGCCTTGTTGATGCCCAGCGGCAGCACGTCGAACCAGTTGGGAACCGACATGATGGTCTCCACCTCGGGGCACGCCTCGGCAATGAGCCGCTGGCAGTAGGCATGGCGCTTCTCGTCACCATTGCACGCGATGGCGGCGGCAATGAAGTCGATGTTGGGGACGTCCTCCACGCGGCCGCCGTTGAAGTGAACGAGCCTCTCGTACTCGTTCATCTCCTCCTCCGAGGCACCCACCACGTAGCCGGGGTTGAAGAGGTTGGTGTCCAGGGGGAAGCACACGAGGAACATCCCACGCTCGGGCTTGAGCGCGTCCGCGATGCGCTGGAGCCAGTCGTGCGGAATCGAGTAGGTCCACACGTCGCGGCCATCCACGCGCACGCGTTTGCCGTTGGACATGATCCCCGTCATGAAGCACGCCTCGTCCATGTGGAAGAAGCGCATGAGCTCCACGTAGTCGCGCCCCGTGTCCGGGCCAAAGTGGACCCCGGCATTGATCACGTCGTGGATGGCCTCGAGCGTGCGCGGCGAGACGTGGCGCGCCCCAAACGGGATGAGCGTGTTGTCCATGTCGGAGAGAACGAGCTTGATCAAGGCGATGACCCCCGGATAAATGCGATTGGGCAGCTTACTACCATCATAGGGGTGCCCAACGGCACGCAACGCGAGAGTTGTCAGGAACAGGCAAGCCCCATGCAAGCGGAGCCAGGGGGCGCCGAGAAGGCCCACGCCTAGCGCCGCTGTGGCATGCCTCCAACCAGCGCGTCGTCGCGGTCGATGTGGACGAGGATGTGCTCAAGGTCCAGCACTCCCGGAAGCCTCACCGGCCGCTCCCCCGCCGAGATGACCTCGAGGCTTCTGAAACCCGTCCCACACCGAACGCCGCGCCACTCCATGCGCTCGATCTTGTCGTACCTAATCGTCCGCACGGAGCCAAGATACGGCCTCACGTCCATGAAGTCGTCGTAGAGCGAGACACGATAGCGCCTCATGAGCGCCCACAGCACGAAGAGCACGATCACGAAGGCCGAGAAGAACGGCACCACCACATCCGCGCTGGAATCGAAGCCGCCCATGTCGCAGAGCCAACCGAGCATGAGCCCGATGGCCCCCATGAGCAGCATCGCGAACGCAAACGAGCGCGAGAGCGCCGAGGAGATGACGTAGGTGTCGTGGTGGCTGTGGTGCCGCTCCGAGATGCCCACGCTGCCCGCCCACTCGACGAGACAGGCAAGCACGGGCAGCACGGCAGCCGCCACCGAGAAGAGATCTGCCACCTCGGGGCTCATCGGGCCGCCTGCTGGCTGGCCGTCTGCGGCACGGCGAACTTGGCGACAAGGTTCTGCAGGATGTCGACCGTGGTCTCGAGCGAGGACACGGGGATGAACTCGCGCACCGAGTGCGCGTTGTAGCCACCGGTAGCGATATTGGGGCACGGAAGGCCACGAAGCGAGAGCTGCGAGCCGTCGGTGCCGCCGCGCACGGCGACGACGCTGGGCTCCACGCCGGCCTCGCGGTTTGCGGCAAGCGCATTGTCGATGAGGAAGGGGCACTCGCCAAACGCCTCGGCCATGTTGCGGTACTGCTCGTGCAGCGTCACGGTGACGGTCCCCTCGCCATAGCGCTTGTTCAGGAACTCCGCGATGTCGCAGAGCGTCTGCTGACGCTGCGAGAACTTCTCGGCATCGTGGTCGCGCACGATGTAGGAGAGCGTGAGCTCCGAGGCCGTGCCGCGAATCAGCGTGGGATGATAGAAGCCCTCGCGGCCGCTCGTGTGCTCGGGCCTCTCGGCTGCGGGCACCAGCTGGTCGAACTCGGCGGCGACGGTGATGGCGTTCACCATGACATCCTTTGCCGAACCGGGGTGCACCATCACGCCACGCACGCGCACCAGGGCCTCGGCGGCGTTGAACGTCTCGTAGTTGAACTCGCCCAGTGCCTCGCCGTCGACCGTGTAGCCCCAGGCCGCGCCGAGCTTCTCGAGGTCGAGAAGGGAAGCCCCGTGGCCAATCTCCTCGTCGGGAACAAAGGCCAGCTTGAGGGTGGGATGCGGAATGCTCGGATCCTTGAGGAGACGGGCAGCAAGCGCGCATATCTCGGCGACGCCGGCCTTGTCGTCCGCGCCCAGGAGCGTCGATCCGTCCGGACACACGATGTCCTGGCCCACGAAGCCCGCGAGATCCGGCACCTGCTCGGGCGTGGTCTCGACGGCCTGGCCGTCCACCACGCCAGCCACAAGGTTTCCGCCCTCGTAGTGCACCACGTGCGGGCGCACGCCCAGCGAGGGGGCGTCAGCCGTGGTGTCGAGGTGCGAGCACAGGCAGAGGGCGGGCAGGCCCTCGGCGCCAGCGGAGGCGGGGACGGTCCCCAGGACGTAGGCGTGCTCGTCCACGCTCACGTCCACGCAACCCATGGCCGTGAGCTCGTCTGCCAGGAGGCGCGCCATGCCGTGCTCCAGAGGACTCGAGGGCACCTCCTCCTCGTTGTCCGGGTCGGAGGGGGAATCAACCTGCACGTAGCGCAGGAAGCGCTCGAGAACGTCGCTCATGCGGTCTTCCTTTCGGATTGCCGTGTGGTGGCCCGCCGCGTGCGGGCCGTTTTGCTCACCAGCCGAAAGTCTACACCCTTGCGGAGAGGGGCGCTCCCTCCCTCATGAGGTAGCGCGCCACCCCGGAGTCCTCGCAGCTTGTGGTTGTGTGGTCGGCTGCCGCGCGGCACTCGGGGAAGGCGTTTGCCATGGCCACGCCGTCGCCAGCCACCCGAAGCATGGGGATGTCGTTCGACGAGTCGCCAAAGGCAATGACGTCTTTGGGCGAGACGCCCAGGTAGTCGCAGAGCCACGTGAGACCCGCGCCCTTGTCGGCACCAACTTGGGTCGTCTCGAGGTTGCACGAGAAGGACGAGGCGAGCGTGAGCTGGGGCCGCGCCTCTATTGCGCGGCGCACGGCAAGGCAGTCCTGCTCCGTGAGATAGAAGATGTTCACGCGATAGATGCTGTGGACCGAATCGATCATCTCGTCCGTACTCTGGTTACAGCGGACGCGCACTCTCCTGAGCATCGCCCGCGTGCCTTCGGGGATGTCCATCTCGTCGATGATGTGCCAGCGGTCGCGTGCCGTGAAGACGCCATTGTCGGCAAAGAGGTCGAAGGTTATCTCAAGTCCCTCAATCTGGTGCCAAAGGTCATGCAGAAGCGCGCGATCCATGGTGACCTCACGCAGGTTGCGGTTCTCGCGCAGGTCGCGGACGATTGCCCCGTTGCAGCACACGGCATAGCGCACGCTGGGGTGGTGTACCAGCTCGTCCGGAAGGCCGGTGTAGTTGCGGCCGGTGCACGGCACAAACTGGATGCCACGCTCGTACGCAAGGTCGAGCGCCTTGCGGTTGAGCGGCGTGATGGTCTTCTCGGGCGTAAGGAAGGTATCGTCCATATCGACAAAGACGAGCTTGAGCACGGTGCGATGTCTCCTCTCGGTTGTGGGCCTCACCGATTATGCCGCTCCCGCGGAATTATTTTGCCGGGCAACGGGATTCCATTGCCAGGCAACGGAATCCCGTTCCGGGGGCTGGGCGAGAATAGCGCTACACATTCGGCACGCGAACTTGTATCGACCTGTGCGGGATACAGGTACGGGCCCGATTGTGTGGCGCCGCTCGATAGGCTCAAGCGCCCCGCGCGAGAAAAAACGCGGGCGACGGAATGCCCGCCGCCCGCGCTGCCCCCCTACTTGATCACGCCAGCGCGGCGCTTTGCGTCCTCGATCTGGGCGAGCTGCTCGTCCGAGAGGTGGATCGCCGGCACGCCGTGGCCCACGCCGCCCTCGTTCACGATGGAGTCGTGGTGGTAGCGCGACTCATCCACGTAGGGCGCCACGGCGTCGTTCACCGTTGGGTCGTTGGGGTTCTCCAGGCGGAACCCGCGCCCGTGGTCGTTGCGGTAGTTCTCCTTGGCCACGCTGATCATGAGCTTGATGCGGTTGAGCTGGTTCACCTCGGACGCGCCGGGGTCGTAGTCCACGGCCACGATGTTGCTCTCGGGGTGCATCTGGCGCAGACGCTTGATCACGGACTTGCCGACCACGTGGTTGGGCAGGCAGGCGAAGGGCTGCGCGCACACGATGTTGGGAGTGCCGTGCTCGATGAGGTCGACCATCTCGGCCGTGAGGAGCCATCCCTCGCCCATGGTGTTGCAGAGCGAGAGGACCTGCTCGGCCTTGTCGGCAAGCTCGAAGATGTCCTCGTAGGGCTCGAAGCGCGAGGACTGCGCGAGCATGCGGTCCATGGGCTTGCGGGCGGCCTCGATGAGCTTGATGCCCGCCATGTGCGTGAGGCGCTTGGACGCCTTGGAGCCAAGCTCACCCTTCATGTTGATGGGGCTCGTGAGGCCAAAGAGGAAGAAGTCGACAAGCCCGGGCACGTTGGCCTCGCAGCCCTCCGCCTCGATGACCTTGACCAGCTGGTTGTTGGCCGTGGGGTGGAACTTGACGAGAATCTCGCCCACCACGCCAACGCGCGGCTTGGAGCGGTCGTTCACCAGCGGGATCTGGTCGAAGGCCGTGATGGTCTCCTGGCAGATCTCCTCGAAGCTGCGCTTGTTGAGCGTGTGCACGGCCGCCTTCATGCGGGCCATGTACTTGTCGTGCAGCGCGTCGACCGAGCCCTTCTCGGCCTCGTACGGACGCGTGCGGTAGACGCACTGCATCATGAGGTCGCCGTAGAGCAGGATGTAGATCGCCTTGGTGAGAAGGGCCGGATCCTTGATGGACCAGCCGGGGTTGTCCTCGTCCAGCCCCGTGGCCATATTGATCGAGATCACGGGGATGTTGGGGTGGCCGCTCTCGCGCAGGGCCTTGCGGATGAGGGCGATGTAGTTGGTGGCTCGGCAGCCGCCGCCCGTCTGGGAGATGAGGACGGCCGTGTGCGAGAGGTCGTACTTGCCGCTCTCGATGGCCTCCATGATCTGCCCCACCGTGAGGATGGAGGGGTAGCAGATGTCGTTGTTCACGTACTTCAGGCCGGCGTCCACGGCGCCCTGGTCGACGGAGGGGAGAAGCACCAGGTTGTAGCCGTAGTCACGAAGGACCGCCTCGGCCAGCTCGAAGTGCACGGGGCTCATCTGCGGCGCAAGGATGGTGTAGTGCGCGTCCTGCATCTCCTTGGTGTAGCGCACCTTCTGGAAGGCCGCGCTCTTGGCCTCGCGGTAGACGGGCGTGCGGCGCGAGAGGTCGGTCTTGCGGGCGCGCTCGAGCGAGCCGTCGGCCAGGTGCACGCCCACGGGCTCGACCTCCTTGGCCTCGCCCTCGGCGGTCTTCTCCTCGAGCTGCTCCTTCTGCTCCTTCAGGGCCGCCATCAACGAGCGGATGCGGATGCGGGCGGCGCCCAGGTTGGAGACCTGGTCGATCTTGAGCACCGTGTAAATCTTGCCGGATGCCTCGAGAATCTCCTGGACCTGGTCGGTGGTGAGGGCGTCCAGGCCGCAGCCAAACGAGAAGAGCTGGATGAGGTCGAGGTCGTTGCGGGTGGCCACAAAGCGAGCGGCGCGGTAGAGGCGGCTGTGGAACATCCACTGGTCAACCACGCGGATGGGGCGCTCGGGGCTCATCTTGTGCGACACCGAGTCCTCGGTGAGAACCGCGAAGCCAAACGAGTGCACCAGCTCGGGGATGGCGTGGTTGATCTCGGGGTCGTTGTGGTAGGGGCGCCCCGCCAGCACGATGCCGTGGGCGTTGTGCTCCTCCATCCAGGCCAGGGCCTCGTCGCCTGCGCGGTGCATGGCGTTCTTGAAGTCGATGTCGGCCTGCCAGGCAACGTTCACGGCCTCGTCGACCTCGGCGCGCGTGATGTGCGGACCGCGGAAGCGTCCCTTGCCCTTGGCGGCGTCCTGCTCGCGCTGGACCGAGATGAGCTCGTACAGCCGGCGCTTGAGCTCGCGCTTGTCGTCATACGGCACGAAGGGCGCCAGGTACTCCACGCTGGGATCCGAGAGCTCGTCAACGTTCAGGCCCAGCGCCTGCGGGTAGCTCATCACGATCGGGCAGTTGTAGTGGTTGGTGGCGGTGTCGTCCTCCTTGCGCTCCCAGCGGATGCAGGGCATCCAGATGAAGTCCGGGTCCTTGGCAAGGAGGTTCATGATGTGACCGTGGCTCAGCTTTGCCGGGTAGCAGGCGGACTCGGAGGGCATGGACTCGATGCCGGCGTCGTAGGTCTTCGAGGACGTCTGGTCAGAGATCATCACCGAGAAGCCCAGCTTGGTGAAGAACGCGTGCCAGAAGGGGTAGTTCTCGTACATGTTGAGCGCGCGGGGGATGCCCACCGTTCCGCGCGGCGCCGTCTCGGCGTCCAGGCAGGGACGATCGAACAGCAGCTTGTTCTTGAACTCGAAGAGGTTGGGGGCGTCGTTTTTGGTCTTGCCCGAGCGACCGGCGCCCTTCTCGCAGCGGTTACCCGTGATGAAGCGGTGGCCGCCGCCAAAGTCGTTGATCGTGAGCAGGCAGTTGTTGGCGCAGCGCCCGCAGTGGACGTTGGTGTGCTTGACCTTGAGGTTGTCGATGTCCTCGCGCGAGAGGACCGTCGAGGTTCCCGTGGCGCCCGCGCGGTCGCGGGCGAGAAGCGCCGCGCCGTAGGCGCCCATGCAGCCGGCGATGTCGGGACGGATGACCTGGCGGCCGGTGAGCAGCTCGAAGGCGCGCAGGGTGGCGTCGCTCATGAAGGTGCCGCCCTGGACCACGCAGTACGTGCCAATCTCGTCAAAGTCACGCAGCTTGATTACCTTGAAGAGGGCGTTCTTGATCACGGAGTACGAGAGGCCCGCGGCCACGTCGCCGATGGTCGCGCCCTCCTTCTGCGCCTGCTTGACGCGGGAGTTCATGAAGACGGTGCAGCGGCTGCCCAGGTCCACGGGGGCCTTTGCGGTCACGGCGACCTTCGCGAACTCCTGGACGGTCATGTCCATGGACTTGGCGAAGCTCTCGATGAACGACCCGCAGCCCGAGGAGCAGGCCTCGTTGAGCATGATGTGCTCGATGACGCCGTTGCGCACCTGGAGGCACTTCATGTCCTGGCCGCCGATGTCGAGAATGAACTCGACGCCGGGGACGAAGGCCTTCGCACCGCGCAGGTGGGCGACGGTCTCGATCTCGCCGGAGTCCGCGCGCAGGGCCTCGATGAGGATGCCCTCGCCGTAGCCCGTGGTAGTCACGTGGCCGATGGTCGTGCCCTCGGGCATGGCGTCGTAGATGCCGTCCATGATGTGGCGCGCGGTGCCCAGGACGTCGCCGTTGTTGTTGCCGTACCAGGTGTAGAGAAGCTCGCCGTCCTCGCCCACCACGGCGCACTTCATGGTGGTGGAGCCGGCGTCGATGCCGATGAAGACGCGGCCGCGGTGGCTGGCCAGGTCGCCCTTGGGCACGACCTCCTTGTTGTGGCGCTCCTTGAACTCCTTGTAGTCCTCCTCGGTGGCAAAGAGCGGGTCCAGGCGCTGGACCTCGGAGCCCTGGACGTCCCTCAGCTGCTCGAGCGAGTGGATGACCTCGGCAAAGGACACGCGCTTCTCGGACTCGCCCGCCAGCGCGGCGCCGGTGGCCACGAAGAGGTGCGCGTTAGTGGGAACCACGCGGTGCTCCTCGTCGAGGTCGAGCGTTATGTAGAAGCGGCGGCGCAGCTCGGAGAGGTACTGGAGGGGCCCGCCGAGGAAGGCCACGTAGCCCTTGATGGGGTGGCCGCATGCCAGGCCCGAGACGGTCTGCGTGACCACGGCCTGGAAGATCGAGGCGGCCACATCCTCGGGGCGGGCGCCCTCGTTGAGCAGCGGCTGGACGTCGGACTTGGCAAAGACGCCGCAGCGGCTGGCGATGGGGTGGATCTGTGTGGCGCCCTTGGCCAGCTCGTTCAGGCCCATGGCGTCGGTCTTGAGCAGGGTTGCCATCTGGTCGATGAAGGCGCCCGTGCCACCGGCACAGGTGCCGTTCATGCGCTGCTCAATGCCGTTGTCGAAGTAGATGATCTTGGCGTCCTCGCCGCCAAGCTCGATGGCGACGTCGGTCTGGGGGATGAGGGTCTCCACGGCGCGCTTGGAGGCGATGACCTCCTGGACAAACTCGAGGTCGAGCCACTTGGCAAGCAGCATGCCACCGGAGCCGGTGATCGAGACGCGCATGGGGACGTTGCCCACCACGCGCTGGGCGCCCGCGAAGAGCTCCTTGGCCGTGGCGCGGATGTCGGTGTGGTGGCGCTCGTAGTTGGCGTAGACCAGGTTCCCCGAGGCGTCGATGACGGCAAGCTTGACCGTGGTCGAGCCCACGTCGATGCCCAGGCGCAGGTCGGCGCCGGTGAAGTCCTGCGGCGTTGCGGGGTAGAGCTCCGCGCCGTTCTCGGTGAGCTCGAGCGGCTCGGCAGTTGCGTTGTTCTCGGTCATCAGTTGTTGTCCTCCTCGTCGGGAAGCATGACTGCCAGCGCAAAGCTGGGTAGGTCGAGCTCTATGGGGCTGTCGTACAGGTCGCCGGGGCGCACGAACATGAGGGCGGTCATGATGCGTGCCATGGTGCGCACGCTCTCGCGCATGCCGCCCTCGAGCCAGCGCAGGAGCACGCCGACCTCGGCAGATATCGCAAAGGTGAGGTAGTAGTCAAAGAAGGCGCCCACGGCGCGCAGGTCGATGCCGTCGAGCGCGCGGCCGGCCACGACCTCGTGGACCATGGAGCGGATGCGCTGCGAGAAGGCCGGGTCGCCGCCCTCGCCCAGAAGCGGACGCAGGTACGAGCCGCGCTCCTTGAAGTAGGAGAGAATCTCCTGCGAGCCCGGGCAGGGCTCCTGGTGGTTGATGGCATCCGCGAGCTCGTCGAGGTGCACCTGGGAGAGCTGCGCCACGAGGGGGCGAAGCTCCGTGACCGTTTCCTTCTCGATGCAGTTCACGAGGTCCGGGATGTCCTTGTAGTGCGAGTAGAACGTGCGACGTGTGACTCCGGCGCGGCTGGTCACGGCAGTCACCGTGACGCGGGAAAGGTCGCCCGTGGCGGCTATCTCCTCCGCGAGCGCGTCCCGGAGCGCGAGGCGCGTGCGACGCGTGCGACGGTCCGTGACCTGCGGGGTGTCCTCTGCGCTTGCGGCCGGCGCGGCGACGCTGACGGTTTGGCTCAAGCCCTGGCCCCCATTTCTTCACACAGTGAGTACTATTTCACGCCTTGTGAAGTATTGCACAGTGTGAGTAGTTATTTCTCGGCGTGCTTGTCATGGCACGAGTGTCACACGCGCTCCACAATGGGTAGACGCACTGTCGAAGGCACCGCTGTTGAAGACCATGTCACTGGTCCGTGTCTGGTTCCGACACCATTCCTGGCACCGGGGGCATCTCGTTGTTACCGGCACGTGGCGTTCATCACGTCTCATCTGCGGAAATGTCCAAGCACCGAGACGGGCCGGTAACAACGGGTCCGGCCGCAAGGCCCTTGTTACCGGCACGACAAGCAATCCGAGCATTTCCCCAGTTGCCAGCCGCCAGGTCAATTGTGCCGGTAACAAGCTTCCGAGTTACCGGCTGCCAGAATACCCCTTGTTACCGGCCCGTCATGCAGCGCGCACATTTGACCAGTTGACAGCCACAGCCACCAACGAGCCGGTAACAACGGCTGGAGCGCGTGGGAGGGCTGCGCGCGGGGAGGGCCGGGCGCACGGTCGAGCCGGGGCGCCAATGAAGCGAGGTCGCGGCCGAGCCACTGAAGAAAGCAGTTGAAACTTTTGTATACATTTTTGCACGCGAGCAGAGCCTGCCATTCCTGACAGATTTTGGTCAGAACCTCGAATGATTCTTGTCAGAAAACTACCTGCGGCATGCGGCAGCACAATCAGATCACTCGAAAAAGAGAGGAAACCAAGGTTTTTGGGCCCGCGCGAGCATAAATAACCCGGCGAGAATGCGGTAAAGCGCGACCCAAGGTGACATGAGGTGACAATGCATATTCTCAGCGTAATATTCATTGATTATTAGTGCTTCTCGGCTGCCGCTCCTCTGTAAACTACTCGCCACCAATCGACTGGGGGGCGGGTGAACCATGCAGCTGTCGCTTAACAAACAATCTGCGCTTCAAGCAATCAGGGCAATCAGATGCGGAAAGGCACCGCAGGTCAATCGGGCTATCAACTACATGGCAAGAGTCTCTCTCCGCTCACCCCAGCGCCCGGATGGCAAGAAGCGCTGGTCACCAGCAACCGCCCACCTTGACTGGTTGGGCCTACCCCAGCCAAGCCAGCGAGCGCCACTTCACGTTGCCGTCCCGACTGATGCCAATCGCATCCGTGCGAGGTTCTTCTCGTCCACCATCTACTCGGCGGGACTTCCTGATGACGCATTCCTGGACATTGGCCACGGAATCCAAATCGCATCGCCCGAGCTGCTGTTTGTCGAGCTCGCAACCGTGATGATTCCGCAGGTGCTGGTTCTTCTCGGCTACGAGCTCACCGGAAAATACTCGCGTGACGCAGGCGCCCCAAGGCTCGGCCCGATCACCTACGGGGTGTCGCCGCTTACGACTGTCGAGAAAATCGAGAACTTCATAGCGCGATGTCACGGCATTCCAGGACTCTGCGCTGCAAGGGAATGCATAAAGTATGTATCAGACAATTCGTGGTCGCCCACGGAATCGCTCATTGCTGCCATGGCAGCCCTTCCAATTGAGAACCTGGGATACGGCCTTGGCAGGCTCACCCTGAACGAGCGGTCAGACGCAGGTGGCGGCCACGCCATATGCCACGAGAAGGGGTCGCGAGTGCCGGACATGCTGGTACCAAAGACGCCCGTTGGCATCAACTATGAAGGCGGCGGCCACCTTGAACTGGACCGCATTGTCGCAGCCGCCACTGTGGCGGCCGAGAATCCCGGCAGCGTGCTTTTCCAGGATGAGGTCGCTCACGAGAAAAACCAGGTTCGCGAGAAGTACGTCGACGACTTGCGCCGGACGCGAGAGCTTGCGTCGCGAGGCTTGGTCATCGTCAATGCCACGATGGAAGACCTGTTCGTCCGCTATGGCCTCGACACCCTCATGCAACAGGTCATTCGCGCTGCCGAGCGTTTCTCTGACCGGGATTTCTCCCTGTGCTGGAAAGCGTTCGACTCCCCCGCCGTCTGTGACAGGCGACAACTCCTGATCTGGGCACTGCTCGACTGGAAGCCTGGCGTCGAGTACATGCGGCAATTCATGGCGCAGGAGTACTCGGCGCCGCGCCAGGCAATCGGGGACCACACCGTCGAGATTGTGCTCTAGGCGACCGCAGCCCGAGCGACCGCATCCGAGCGACCGCAGCCCGCGCAGCCGCTAGATCACGCCAAGGCCCTTGGCCACGATGAAGATGAAGTCCTGCACGTTGGTGACGATCGTCTTGGCCGAGAGACTCCCGCGGTCGTGCAGCTTGTTGACGACAAACTCCGAAGCGTCGACGGCATAGATGTAGACCGGCCGCACGGTTCCGTCATCATTGACGTGGTAGCTGGGCGTAATGTTGCCGGTCGCGATCGTGTGCAGCATCGTGGCCATGCAGATCACGGTCGTGGCCTTGCGCGCGAGCACCCGAATCTGGTGCTGGGACTCGTACACGTCCGCGATGGTCTCGGGCAGCGGTCCGTCGTCGCGAATCGACCCCGCGAGCAGGAAGGGAACGTTCTTCTTCACGCATGCGTACATGATGCCGTCGCGCAGGTCGTAGTCATCCACAAACTGCGCGATGGAGCCAGACCGTCGCACGCGGTTGATGGTGTCCAGGTGGTTGTAGTGCCCATTTGGCATGCTCTGCTGCGTGCGGATGTCCTGGCCAAGCGCCGTGTGGAACATGGCGCCCTCGAGGTCATGCGTGGCCAGCGCATTGCCGCCTGAGAGCGCGTGGACGTAGCCCTCCTCCACCAGTCGCTGCATGGCGTGGCGAGAGTCCGCGTCGAACGCAAACGCCGGTCCCATCACCCATTCGATGAACCCGTGATCGCGTTCGTACCTCAGCAGCTCGATAAGGTCGTCGTAGTCGCGGGTGTAGGCGGTTTCGCGGCTTCGGCCCTGGCGGAAGGAGAACTTCTCGCCATTGGATGCGGAGGGGTCCTCGAAACCGTCCGCGTGGACGTAGATTCCCTCGGAGCCGTCCTCGCTGCGTCCCAGCGCAACCAGCTCCCCCTGCTTGAGGTGACGGCCCGTGACCACATGGAGGGTGCCGTCGGCCCGGAGAACGATACAGGCATCCATGCGAGAAGAGGCGGCCAGCTTCCAGCTGCCATCAATCTTGAAGTATTCCGGGTACATTGACGTGCTATGGAAGCCCTCGGGTATCACGCCATCCTGCTCGACGGTAGCCCACCTCACGTTTGGCGCGTCGTCCAAGCCGAGCGCGGAGAAATCGGGGTGGTGATAGACCGGCAGCTCAAACGCCATGGTTGCTCCTATCTTCTCGTCGATGAGCCGGAAGATAGCACGCCCTGACCTGCCCAATGGCAACATGCAGCGTCTAGCAACAAACTTGACCCAACGGAATGGCGTGGCGAAACATGGCGCCGCTCTATGCGATACTTCTCGCGATACCGCTGAGAGGAGCAGGCATGAAGAGCTACAGCTTTCCCGCGACCATTGAGAAGGTCGAGGGCATCGACGGCGCGTTTGTGCAGGTACCGCTCGACCTGCCGAGGGTGTTCGGTGCGGGGCGCATCAAGGTGCATGCAACTTTTGATGGCGTGCCCTACGACGGCAGCGTGGTTGCCTTCAAGCGGGACGACGGCGGGCGCGACTACGTGCTGGGCATCCGCAAGGACATGCGTGCGGCCATTGGCAAAGGGCCCGGAGAGAGCGTGGACGTCACTCTCGTCTGCGCACAGGTGGACGGGCCGGCCAAGCGCTACGTGGACCTTCTCGCCGCCAAGGTCGAGCGCAAGGGCAGGAGCCGAGAGGAGCTGGCGTCCGTTATCGAGTGGTTTCTCGGCTACGCGCCCGAGGACCTTACCGACGAGCGCCTGGGGGCGGTGAGCTTTGCCGACTGGCTTGAGGACGCCCCGGCGTACAACCCGGCGGCCGCGCTGGTGAGCGGCAAGGTCTGCGGCGTTGACGTGGCGCAGGTGGAGGACCCCACCATGCACCGGGTGCGCGTGCTGGACAAGCTGGTGGACGAGCTGGCAAAGGGACGTCCGCTCGAGAAGATCCTGCGCCGCGCGTGATGGGATTTTTCTCCCCGGTAACGGGATTCCATTCCCCGGCAACGGGATTCCGTTGCCGGGGAATGGAATCCCGCCTACAGGAGGCGATCAGACCACTCGGGCTCCTTGAAGCCAACGAGCACGAAGTCCTCCCCCACGACCAGCGGCCGCTTGACCAGCATGCCGTTGGTGGCGAGAAGGTCGAAGGCCTCTGCGTCGCTCATCCCCGCGTCCAGCTGCGCCTTGACGCCCAGCTGTCGGTAGAGCTGCCCGCTGGTGTTGAAGAAGCGCCGCACGGGGAGGCCGGAGCGAGCCTGCCACTCCGCAAGCTCGGCGGCAGTGGGGTTCTCCTCCACGATGTGGCGGTCTGCGTACGCAACGCCGTGCTCGTCCAGCCACTTCTTGGCACGCTTGCAGGTCGAGCACTTGGGATACTCAATGAAGAGCAGCTTGGGCATGGTGTTCTCCTCGTCTGTTGACTGCGGGGCAATCCCGCGCGACCCCACCATGAGACAAAGGGAAACTCCCCTTGTCTCATTACGGGTCGCTACAGGTCGCGGCGGGTGAGGATCTCCTGCGGGATGAGTCGGCAGCCCTCCACCACGCTGCGCGCGTACGCGGCGGCCTCCTCGGTGAGGCCCTCGCACATAAGCGACATGTCCGGCATACCAAGGTTCACCTGGCAGGTCTGCTCGTTGTCAGACGGATCCGGATAGCGTTCCATCGCCTTGTCAATCATGAGCTGGTAGGCAGGGGTGAAAGGTGCAAAGGGGTAGTTCTCGCCCAGCACGTCGCGTAGGCGCGCCATGATGTCGATGCCCGCACGGTCGATGTCGCCCCAGTAGAGGACCTCGACGGAATCCGCGCCAAGGGTGTCAAGAAGCAGCGCAAGACGGTTGTGCTCGAGAATGGGCGTACCCCCGCCAAGCACCACGGCATGGATGCGCTCGCCCAAAATGGTGTTGCGGCCCTCCTCGTACATGAGGTCGTGCACGTCGAGCCAGGGGTCGAGGTTCTCGGTCACCAGCACGCGCATGTGCTTCCTGCGGCGCGGCGCGTGGTAGAGAAGGTCCGGCTTGGGCATGGGCCGGTGGCGGATGACGTCCTCCATGCCCATCGCGCGCAGCAGCTTGTGGCCGTCGGAGCCGTACTCGAAGAACTTCTCGTCCCCACCCATCTGGTAGGCGAGCTGGCGACGGGTGATGTCGCCCGGCAGCGCGCCGTTTACCAGCGCGTTGTTGATGGCGGTGAGCTGGCGCTCGAAGAGCGTGTAGGCGCCGGGATGGCTGAGCAGCCAGCCGTTCATCCAAAAGCGCTGGTCGAGTTCGAGGATCTTCGCGCGGACCTCGGTCTCGGCCGGGCCGCCGCGACGCACGTAGGGGACCTCGGAAAGCTGCAGGGGATGAGAGGGACCGCCCTTCCCCACCCGACGGAAGCGTCCGCGCTGGGTGCGCGTGGCGCCGGTGCGGGCGGGCTTCTCGGCGGGCTTCTCGGCGGGTGCCTGAGGCGCGGGGTCCGCAGGGACCTTGGTTGGTTCGGCGGGCTCTTCCTCGGGAGCGGACGCCACAGGGGCAGACACGGCTGCCGGCTGTTCAGCGACCTCCCCCGCGACGGGCGAGGCTTCTGGCGAGAAGTCCTTCTCAGCAGGCTCCGCCATTGGCTCCACGGGAGCCTGCTTCCTCCTGTGTCGCCGCGGCTTTCTCCTCTCGGGGGCAGGCTCGGCGGCCGCTTCCGTCGCCTCCGCGGCAGGCGCCGGCTCCGTCTCCGCAGGGGCATCCGTGTCCGGCGCAGGCGCGACCTCGGCATCGGCCTCGGCATCAGTCGCCTGGTCAGCTGCCTCGGGCTTCTCGGCAACGTCCTCTACCTGCGCAGGAACGCGCAGCGTGTAGATGCCATCCTGCCCCTCCACGGGGTCGAGCGCCTCTGAGCGCACGGCCGCAGTCAGCGCCGCCTGGGCTTCCTTGCCGTACCTCCCCACGATCCGCGAGATATCCTCGTCGGTCACCACGTCACCGCGCACGCGGACGAGGGCGCTTGCCACCGAAGCCGCCTTGTTCTTCTGGGAAGGCTCCAGAACTTGGCAGAGAGCCTCCCTCAGATAATCAAGGTTCATGCGTTCAACATCGGTCAGTTTTCGCGCCATGCAGGGTTCCTTTCATGCGGACATGCAAGAAGGATACGGCAACGGCGAGAAAAGCCCAGCATCGCTGCTCGCAATCTTGCATAACTACACGTGAAGTTACGCTTGCTTTGAATGACATGAAGCGGACGGCGAGCAGTGCTTGCGCGAACGGCGCATTGCACTCGTTATTACCGGCTCGTCGCGCTTCCCGGCAGAATCCTGCAGAAACGCAGACGGAATTCCACGTGCCGGTAACAAGAGGCCAGCGTTCCCTCTCGTTCTTTCCGGCTCGGCGAGAAGCTCCAGCATTCCCCCTGTTGGCAACCAAAACACGAATCGTGCCGGTAACAAGCGAGACGTTCTTCCCCGTGCTGTTACCGGCCCATCGAGCTTCTCGGCCAAATCCTGCAGAAACGCAGAGGGAATCCCATGGGCCGGTAACAACGCGCTCCTGTCCCCATGACACCCTGGCGTCAACGGTTCCGCATACAGGCCCCGCATACAGGCCCCCGCATACAGCAAAGCGGCCTCGCAGCCCAAACGGGTACGAGGCCGCCCAAAGCAACGGAGGCTATCGCCCTACCGGCTACTCGTTGTCGCCGCCGGTGGCCTTAGTGGCGCTGATCGCCGCGGCGGTGTCCTTGGCGTCGTGCCACACCCAGTCGGTGAAGGCGGGGTGATCGTAGCCGTTGTCGACGGCAAACTGGAAGGCGTCCTGGCGGAACTGCTCCCACTCGGCAATCTGGTCGGCCCACTTCTCGGCGTCCAGGATGCGCAGCGCGTCGGCAGCGAGCGCCCAGCGGTCCATGTGGTTCAGGCGCAGCATGTCGTACGGCGTGGTCGTGGAGCCCTGCTCCTCGTAGCCGTGGACGTGGAAGTTGTCGTGGTTCGGGCGGTCCCAGATGAGGCGGTGGACCGTGCCAGGATAGGCGTGGAAGGCAAAGAGCACGGGCTTGTCGGCCGTGAAGAGCGCCGTGAACTGCTCGTCAGAGAGGGCCTCGTCGTTCTCGGAGGCGTTCTGAATCTTGAGCAGCTCAACCACGTTGACCAGGCGGCACTTCACGCCCAGCTTGTCGAGAAGCTCGAGGGCGGCCATGGTCTCCTGCGTGGGAACGTCGCCGCAGCAGCCGAGGACGATGTCGGGCTCCTCACCGTCGGCGGTGTTGGACGCCCACTTCCACTCGGCGGCGCCGGCCGAAAGCTCCTCGCGGGCCTCGTCAAGCGTGACCCACGTTGGGGCGGGCTGCTTGCCGGCGAAGACCGCGTTCACGCAGTTGGTGGACGTGTAGCAGCGCTCGGCCACAGCCAGCAGCAGGTTGGCGTCGGCGGGGTAGTAGATGTTCACCACGTGGTCGTTGTTGAACGTCTTGTTGAGAAGCACGTCGACAAAGCCGGGGTCCTGGTGCGAGAAGCCATTGTGGTCCTGGCGCCAGACGTGGCTGGAGAGCAGCATGTTGAGGCCGGAGATGGGCTTGCGCCAAGGGATCTCGCGCACGGTGGCCTCAAGCCACTTGCAGTGCTGGTTGACCATCGAGTCGACGATGTGCACGAACGACTCGTAGCTGGACCACAGGCCGTGGCGACCGGTGAGGATGTAGCCCTCGAGAAGGCCCTCGCACTGGTGCTCGGACAGCTGCTCGATGACGTTGCCCACGGGCGAGAGGTGCTCGTCGTTTGCGGGGTCGTCGTTGAGGTCGCCGTTGAACCACTGCTTGTCCGTCACCTGGTAGCTGGGCTGCAGGCGGTTGGAGGCCGTCTCGTCAGGGCCAAAGATGCGGAACTTGTCGCGGTTGTTATTGATGAGCTCGGCGGTGTACTCGCCCAGCACGCGCGTGGCCTCGGTGGCGCCAAAACCGTGGCCACCGTTCTTGACGTCGATCTCGTACTTGGACGTCTCGGGGAGCTTGAGGTCCTCGAGGAGCTTGCCGCCGTTGGTGTTGGGGTTGGCACCCAGGCGCAGCTCGCCCTGGGGCATGAACTCGGTGACCTCGGGACGGATGGCGCCCTTCTCGTCAAAGAGGCCCTCGGGCTCGTATGACTCGAGCCAGCCCTTGAGGACCTCGAAGTGGGCCTCGGTGTCGCGGGCGGACGCCAGGGGCACCTGGTGCGCACGCCAGGAACCCTCGGTCTTCTTGCCGTCGATCTCCTTGGGGCAGGTCCAGCCCTTGGGGGTGCGGAAGATGATCATGGGGTAGAACGGGCGGGACGCCTCGCCGGCGGCCGCACGGCGCTTGATGTCGCAGATCTCGTCGAAGACTGCCTCGAGGAGCGTGGCAAAGCGACGGTGGATGGAGGCGTGGTCCTCCTCGTCAAAGCCGGCAACGAAGTTGTAGGGGTGGTAGCCCATGCCGCGGAAGAACTCGTCGCGCTCGCCGTCGGAGATGCGGGCAAGGATGGTGGGGTTGGCGATCTTGTAGCCGTTGAGGTGCAGGATCGGCAGGACGATGCCGTCCGTGAGCGGGTCCATGAACTTGTTCGTCTGCCAGCTGGTGGCAAGCGGGCCGGTCTCGGCCTCGCCGTCGCCCACCACGGCAACCGCGAGCATGCTGGGGTTGTCGAGAACGGCGCCGTAGGCGTGGGAGAGCACGTAGCCAAGCTCGCCGCCCTCGTGGATGGAGCCAGGGGTCTCGGGCGCGTAGTGGCTGGGGATGCCGCCGGGGTAAGAGAACTGGCGGAAGAACTTCTGGAGGCCGGCCTCGTCATCGGTGATGTCGGGACGGATCTCGCGGTAGGTGCCGTCGAGCAGGGACTGCGCGGTGCCGGCAGGTCCGCCGTGGCCGGGGCCCATGAGGAAGATGGCGTTCTGCTGGTGGTCGCGGATGAGGCGGTTCACGTGGCCAAAGAGGAAGTTCAGGCCGGGCGTGGTGCCCCAGTGACCAACGAGGCGGTGCTTGACGTCCTCACGGGTAAAGCCGTCGGGGCCGTCCTGGTTCTTGAAGTCCGCGCGCATGAGGGGGTTGGAGCGCAGATAGATCTGGCCAACGGACAGGTAGTTGGCGGCGCGCCAGTACTTGTCGACCCACGCGATCTCGTCCTCGCTCACCGGGCCGTTGAGCTTCTTCCAGGGAGTTCCCAACACAGGCTGAGCCATTCTCTCTCCTCTCACTGACGGGCACTTGACACCGCCACTTGAGCGGGCGTTTGGCACCGCTCGCCTACTTGTTTCGCATTGCTCACGGTTTGAGTGTAGTGGGTAAAACGTTTTATCAACACGAGAATGGATGAGGATTCTCGACAGCGCCGCAAGTTCTGCACAATTGACGCCCAAAGCGTGGCTTTGTACGACGCCACTGCGGGAACTTCCCTTCCGGCGAAAAACGACGCCGATCGAACGTCTCATACGGAATCCCTGCGACAACGCACGTTCGAGCGCCAGAGCCGTGCCGGAGAGCTCCTTTTGTACGGAATTGTTGCGATAACTCGCCCTCGGGCGCGACGCAGTCCGCTGCGCAAACGAACCTGTCTGCCGCCCGCGCCACATCCACCATGCTCTTCGCGGAGTTTAGCTCCATTTCTTAAACGCCCCTCACGTTTCCCCAGTTGGCGCAAAACCGTTTTAAGAAATGGAGCTAAACTCTACCGAGAAGGGCGCGGCGGCCCCATGGCCCCAGGTCGGTACCAGGTTCCACGCCGCGCGACTTCCGGTTGGCAGCAGCTTAGGTTCAATCCCTTATACGTTGCCGCAGCAGGCGCAAATCTCTGACCTGCGGTTTATCAAACATCGAACCGCTGGATACTTGGGGGTATCGAGAAAAACGGTAGCCCAACCGTCAATTCGTGCCAACGGACCACACCACGCGCCGCCCGACGCCCCTACAACGCCCGCACGCTGTCCTTCTCGACTAGCCGCGGAGTGAGCATGCGCTCGACCGGCGCCGCAACGTCTGCGTCCTCGGCGTGCTCCCCTACCCGTGCGAGCATCATCTGCACCGCGACCTCGGAGATTGCCGGCACGTTCTGCTCGATGGAGGTGAGCGCCGGCTCGAAGAGCGAGTCTGCGGCGCTGTTGTCGTAGCTCACCACCGAAAGGTCGCCCGGCACGCGAAGGCCGCGCTCGTACACACGCTTGAGCAGCCCCAGCGCAATGTTGTCGCTGCTCGCAAATGCTGCCGTGGCGTTCGTGGCGAGAAGCCCCTCGGCCGCCTGCCAGGCGTCGGGGATGTAGTAGTCGCTCTCAAAGACCAGCGCGGGATCAAACGCAATGCCATGTTCGTCCAACGCACGGCGATAGCCCGCGAGGCGCAACCGGCCGGTATTGGAATCTGGATTGATGATGCATGCCACGCGTCGGTGGCCGTGGCGCAGCAGGTGGTCCGTGGCCAGGTAGCCGCCAAGCTCGTTGTCGTAGCGCACACGGTCACAGCTCACGCCATCAATAAAACGGTCAACCATCACAAGCGGAACGGGCAGCTGTGTAAGGTCATCTATCAGCTCCTTATCGGTGGTGAACTCGTCCGAGACCACAAGGAAGATGCCATCCACTCCGCGGTTCACCAGCAGGCGGACCAGCTCGGCGTCGCTCTCGGAGGAACCAACGGAGTTGGTGATGAGCAGCAGGTATCCCCTCTCGCGGCAGAGAATCTCGAGGTTGTTGGCAAGCGAGGCAAAGTAGCGGCTCTGGATGTTGGGCACGACCAGCCCAAACGAGCGCGACTGCTGCATCACGAGGCTGCGGGCGATCTGGTTGGGGATGTAGTGCTTGCGGCGCGCGACCTCCTTGATACGACGTCGGTTCTCCTCGCTCACGCGACACGGTCGGTTGTTGAGAACGAGAGACACCGAGGCAGGCGAAAGCCCCACCTCGCGCGCGATGTCCTTGAGCGTCACCTTTGCCATGTCGCCTCTCCGTAGTGTTTGCAAATCCCACAAGCCCCGCATCGACAATAACGCGTCGCTCATGCTCAGTGCGAGACTAGCTCCCAATTTTGGGAGATAAGCTCGCAAATTTGGGAGCTAGACCATCTGGCGGATACGCGGCACGCCCCGCGATGAGACAAAGGGAGTGTCCCTTTGTCTCATCGCGGGGCTACACTGTTGCCTGCAGTAACCCCACGTCATCCGGAGGCCCCATGGACTTCAACCCCATCACCATCGCGCTCATTGCCATCGCGGCCGCCTACTTCATCGTCGAGCAGGTCATGCGCAGCACGCGCCTCAACAAGTTCGCCCTGCTCCTGCGCGACGGCCGCTGCGACGAGGCGCTCGACCTTCTCGACAAGCCCAGCTCCAAGTGGCTCTACCCCCCGTTCAACAGGGAGTACATGAAGCTCAACGCCTACCTCGTGAAGGACGACGTCGAGGGCGCCTCCCGCCAGCTCGACGCCCTTCTCACCATGCGCTCGTCCAAGAACCAGCGCAGCGAGGCCGTGGTGAAGGCCTACCGCTTCTACATGGAGCACGAGCGCTACAAGGACGCAAAGCCGCTGCTCGAGGAGATCGAGAAGACGGCCGAGAAGCCCGTGGCCGAGGAGTCGCGCCTCATGTGGGAGATCTTCGCCGAGAACGACACGAGCCACATCGCCGAGATGGAGCAGCAGTATGGGGAGGCCAAGGGGCCGCAGCAGCGCATGCGGCTCGCGCTGCTCATCGCCACCCAGTACGAGAACGCCCACGACAAGGCCAAGGTCGCCGAGTGGCGTAACAAGGCCAACGACGCCGCAGAAGAATTGCAGGACATGGCGCGCCGTGCGGCAAACGGCAAGGAGAGAGGGAGCAAGTAGTAGGGGTACCTGCGCACGGAATCCCGCCTCCCTCTCGTTCTTTATCGGAATCCGAGAAAAGCGATTCGCACGACCTGGGCAAACGTCGGCCTCAATTCTCAAAAACCGCTAAAGAACGAGGGTGTTGTCCGCAGACAGCCTGCTTAGGCATCAATTGCTACAATAGAAGAAATTTCTTCTATAGCAGTGGGGTGAGAGCCATGCCAAGGATTGTCCCCGTGAGCGACTTTCGCGCAGACATCAAGTCCGTCTCCCAGTTCACCGACGAGGGCGAAGTCGTTGTCCTCACGCAAAACGGACGCCCCAAGTGGGCGATGGTTGACTATGACACATGGAACGCTGCGGCAAGCGCACAGGAGCGGTCATTCTCGCAAGCCATTCGAGAGACCGAACAACGCGAGGCGGCAGGGAATCTCACCCTCCTGAGCGCGAAGGAGGCTCGCGCTGCTCTCAAGGCGAGGCGATTGTCGTGAGGTGCCAGGAATACCTGCTCACCGACGATGCCGTGAGAGACCTCGGCAAACTCGAGGACTACGTGCTCACCTACCAAGACGAGCCCTTTGTCGAGCACCTTGAGGACGAGTTCTTCTCCACCTTTGAGCGCCTGCTCCAAGAGCCGGAGCAGCACCCCGTCTACCAGTTCGAGCCACCGAAGCCCGTGCTTCACGAGTACAGATCCGTCAACGTGTACAACTTCAAGGTGTTCTACTACGTTGACGGCGGGCGCGTCATCATCCATCGAATTAGGCACCTGCTCTCGGACTTCACACGGGGGACATGGTAGGCACCCTCTCCGTTCTTTAGCGGTATCCGTGAAAAGCGATTCTCGCGACCTGGGCAAACGCCGGCCCCGTTTCACAGATACCGATAAAGAACGGGGAGAGGGAACGGCGCCCCACCGGGATCGATGGGGCGCCGCGCTTTTCGTTGCTTGCTGGGTTCTGCCTGCCCGGGCGTTCCTACAGCTGAATCGAGACCGTCTGGGGCTCGGTGAGCGGAGCAACCTTCGCGTAGGTGGTCACGCGGTCGTCGTCGATGACGCCCTTCCAGTCGAGGCCAAAGCCAAAGTCGTAGGCGTTGCCCGCCGAATCGACATGGCACACCAGGTCGCGGGGCACGTCCTCGTCATTCGCCTCGACGGTGTCCATGTCCGCAGGCTGCTGCAGGGGCAGGAGGCCACTCGGCTCGACCTTGCCGCCAAGGATGTCGGCAAGCGGAAGGTCGGCAGCGCCAAAGTGCATCACGATGCCCTGGACCTTGTCCTCGAACTCGGAGAAGACCATGGGCGTGCTGGCGTTGATGACAACCACCACGGGCTTGCCGGCCATGAGCTCGACCGTGTTGAGGATGGAGTCCAAATCACTCTCGTTCTGGGCGGTCGTGGACCGGCCAAAGTACGCGCGGTTCTCCTGGCTGCCGTCAGCGAGCTTGTCGCCCGCAATCGAGGTCTTGCGCACGTTTGCTCCGTCTGCCGTGTAGGTACGGTACTGGAGCGTCTTGGGCACGTAGGTGTAGGAGCCGTCGCCGTTGGGGATGGCGCCGTCGCCCGTGGCAGGCGAGTCGACAAAGACGATCGCGAAGTCGCAGTCCGCAACCTGGTCGGCAGTGAGACGCGTGAGGTCAGACTCCTGGTAGGTGGGCTTCCCGTCCTGGTCAGCAGGGCCGGTGGGGTCGCCGATGGTGTCGCTCACGATGTCAAGGCAGTCCGCGACCTTGGTCGCTTCGATGGGAAGCTTCATCGTGGCGCCCGTCGCCGTGTTGCCCGTTGCACCGGCCGCCTGGGCGGGCGTGTACTTCACCGGCACGTAGACCTTGGGCTTCTGGGAGCGCTCGCAGATCACGTTGCCCTCGTTCTTGAGAAGGACGATGCACTTGTCGGCGGCGTCGCGCGCGGTCGTGGCAAGCTCGTCGCCCTCGAGCAGCTTGACCGCTGCCTTTGAGTCGGTGTAGGGGTTGTCGACCAGGCCGGGCTCGAAGTAGGTGACGAGGATGCGCCGCGCGGACTCGCGGATGCGCTCGTCTGCGCCGTCCTGCCCAAGCTCGCTCACGAGCATGTCGTAGGCCGCCTTGAGCGACTCGAGGTCAGAGCCGCCGCCAATCTGGTCGAGGCCGCAGTCGATGATCTTCTTGAAGCGCTCGGGCTTGGTGAGGCCAGTCACGCCCCAGGGGGTGGAGACAAAGCCGCCGGGGTCGTCCGTCACGCCCCAGTCCGAGCAGATCAGGCCGTCGTAGCCGCACTGGTCGCGCAGGATGCCAGTCTTGAACTTGGAGTATGCCGAGCCGACCAGCTCGCCGTACTCCTCGTCCTTCGAGTACGCGATGGAGTACGACGTCATGGCGCCGGAGGCCTGACCCGTGGAGTCGTCCAGCTTGAGGCCGCCGTCCAGGAAGTTCACGAGCGTCGCCTTGAAGTTGTCGCCGGGGTAGACGTTGAACTTGCCAAAGTCGCCGTGTGCCTCGCGGCCGGACTCGCCGGCGCCGTCACCCGGGAAGTGCTTCATCTGGGTGCCGACGGACTCCGCTCCCCAACCGGTGTCCTTGCCGTCGACGTACGTGGACTGCAGGCCATCGATGGTGGCACGCGTGAGGTCGCGCGAGAGAGCGGGGTCCTCGCCAAAGGCTCCGGTGATGCGGCTCCATCTGGGCTCGCCGCACATGTCGATCTGCGGCCCGAGCAGGCAGGTGACTCCCACGGCGCGGTAGCACTTGGAGATCTGGTCGGCGACGGACTTCGCAAGCTCAGGGTCGAAGCTCGCGGCCAGCGAGAGGTTCGTGGGGAACTTGCCGAAGTCTCGCGGGTTGGTCGAGAGGTTGAACGGGATGCTGTTGGGCTTGGCCTCGCAGTACGCCTGGCAGGCGTTGTTCCAGTCGGACTGCGACTTGCCGTCACCCTGGGTGGCAAAGCTCAGCGCCGTGCGAACGCCCAGGTCAAACTGATTGCTCACGGCCATTTCACCGCCGGCGGAGAGGTCCTTGGCCTCCTCGACCATGACGGAGGAGTGGAGCATGAGGGGAAGCTCGTCGTCGACCGAAAGCTCCTTAGCCCATGCGGCCGCGCGATCCTGGGGACTCTGGCGCCAGTCCTCAAAGAGGTCAAGCACGCCGTTGCCGTTGAGGTCCTTGAATGCATAGCCGTCGACTTGAATGATGCCCAGGCCAGACTCGGGGCTGTACGAGAGGGTCGCACCGCCGTACTGGGTGATCAGGTTGTAGCCGTCCTTCTCCTCCTCGCTCCACTTGGCCTTGGTACCGGAGTCGTCCGGCTTGATGGGGTACGAGTCTGCAGCCGGCAGCTTGCCGTCAGACGCCTCGCCAGAGGTCCCGCATGCCGCGAGCACCGTGGCCGAGGCCGCCGCCAAGGCAGACGAAAGAATGAAGTTCCTCCTGGTAGTTGTTGCCATGTTCCCTCCTCGTGTGCGTGCGGGTCCCACCCCGCAACCTTCCGAGGGTCATCCTCCCTCGCGTGGGACGGCACGTCTCGACCACGTCGCGACCAGTAGCCTTTTGGCTTCGAACGACACGGCGTTACTCGCCAGCGGCCACTTGTCGAGAAGGGCAGGCAGCCACTCTCGGCTCGTGTACCATCGGGTTTGTCGCACGTGAAGGGGGGCTTTGGTGTATCAGGTGCTGCTTCTTGAGGACTCGCCGGCTGCCGCGCAGTCGCTTCTCGCCCATGTGAGGCGCTACTCGCGCGAGCATGACGTGGAGCTTGCCGTTACCTGGCGGGACTCCGCCCGCTCGCTGGCGGAGCTTTCCGAGAAGGCCGACCTCATCCTCATGGACATCGAGATGCCTGGCCTTGACGGCATGGAGGCGGCGACGCTCATGCGAACCTTCGATGCCACCACGCCCATCATCTTTGTAACCAACCTCGCCCAGTTTGCAGTTCGCGGCTACGAGGTCGACGCGCTGGACTTCATGGTGAAGCCCGTGAGCTACGGGGCGTTCTGCATGCGCATGGACAAGGCGCTTCGCGTGATGGAGAGAAACGCCTCACGTTCCCTGGTGCTCAAGACCCAGGGCGGCATCACCGTGGTGAGGGTCTCGGAGATTGCCTACATCGACTCGCACGGCCATGACCTGCAGTTCCATCTAACCAACGGGCAGACGGCGGTCGAGCGGGGAACGCTCGCCTCGGTGGAGGAGAGGTTGCCCGCGATGCAGTTCGTGCGCGTCTCGAGGGGGACCATCGTCAACATGGCGCAGATCAAGCGGTTCAGATCCTCTGAGGTCGTGCTTCTCGACGGGACCACCTTCGCAGTAGGCCGCACCATGCGCACGTCTGTGGTCGAGAAGGTCAACGCGTTCTTTGGCACCCTGGGAGGGGCCAGATGAGCGGTATGACCGGGGCGGCAGGGGCAGCAGGCGTGATCGGGCCGCTCTGGCTTCTGCTGCAGATCGAGATCCCCGTCTTCCTTCTGGCAGACGCACTGCCAACGCGCAAGGTCCCCCTCCCCCTGCGCGTACTTGTCGTAGCCGCGCTTCTCTCGCCCGTCGCCCTGCACCTCATTGCGTCCTGGGGAGACGGGACGGTCGACGTTGCAGGCTACCTCCTCACCTTTGCCTCGCTCCTTTTGCTCTCGGCGGCTTCGGTGTGGGCGGTCTTCTCGACGTCTGTCTGGACTGCCTTCTTCTGCTCCTCTGCCGGCTACACCGCACAGGGGTTCGCCACCGGCGTGCAGGGGGTCCTCCGAGGCACGGCGCGGCTGACGCAGATTGAATCGCTCGCCGCCATTCCCGACGACCTGGTTCTTCTCGTCACGTACATTGGCTTCTACCTGCTGTTTGTTCGAAAAGTGCGCAGGAGTCGCCTCGAGCTTGTGGCAGACAGACGCATGCTTCCCGCCTTTGGAATGTGCATTCTTGCGGTGATCGGGCTGGACGTCCTGCTCAAGCAGCTTGGATCCCAGGGGATTGCAACTTCGACCGTTCTTGCGTTGCGCTGTGTCCACCTGGCCTTTTGCGCATTTCTCCTTGCCTTTGAGTACCGGTCTCTGGTTGGGTCTCGCCTTGAGATCGAAGCGGCGGTCGACCGTCACATCCTTGAGGAGCGCAGCAGGCAGTACGAGGAGAGCAGGCTCTCCATCGAGGCGGTCAACCGACGCATGCACGACATCGTCCGCAGCACCACCGAGGCCGCGCGGCAGATGGGCGCGCTCGACAATCCGCAGGTAAACGAACTGCTCGTGCAGATGGTGAGCGAGGTCAACCACTACGATGCCATCATCCGCACGGGCAACGAGGCGCTGGACACCGTGCTCACCGAGAAGAGCCTTGTCTGCGAGTCGAACGGGATGAGCCTCTCGCCCATCGCGGACGGCGAGGCGCTGGCGTTCCTGGGACCGGCCGAGATATACGTGCTGGTCGGCGGGGTGCTTGACCTTGTGATCGACCAGGTGCGCATGGTTGGCGACCCCTCGCAGCGCGACATCTCGTTCATCGTGAGGCGACGCGGGGACATGGTCACGATTTCGGCGCAGGGCTACGAGGCGGAGCAGATCGAGGACGAGAGGCGCGTCACGCGCCGCGAGTTGGACCGCCTTGCCAGGCGCGTGGTCGACGCGCACCGTGGGTCGGTCAGCTCCAGCACGGCGGGGGGCACCAGGCTCATCGTCGTCTCGATGCCAATCGACTAGGCCACCGCCTGGCGCTCCGCCCGCACCCCCGGGCGCCAAACCCCTAGAGCATCGCCGGGTTGAGCGTCACACCAAAGTCGTGCGCGATGGCGCGCAGGTCGTCGTCGGTGATGGTCTGGCGCACGCCGCCGCAGGAGAGAACGCGCACGTAGACGTCAGCGCTCTTCTCGATGGTATGCGCAAGCCCAAACGCAGCGTCGAAGTCCGGACCGCTCACGAAGAGCCCGTGCATGGCCCAGATCGCGGCCTGGTAGGTCTCCATCTTCTTGCTCGTGGCGCGCGCAATGTCAACGCCGCCGGGGACCATCCACGGCACCACGCCCACACCCTCGGGGAAGACCACCGGGCACTCCGTGGCGCTCTGCCAGAGCGCGCGCGTGAAATCGCGGTCGGTGAGCGGCAGCACGTAGGTGAGCGCAATCACGTTGGTGGCGTGGCAGTGGTAGATCACGCGGTTGGCGCCGCCGGTCACGCGCTTGCGCACGCTGTGGTTCATGAGGTGCGTGGGGAACTCGCTCGTGGGCACGCTTCCGCCGGGAAGGCCCCACACCACGCGCCAGCGCTCGCCCTTCTCGTCCACCTCGCAGATGCCGATGTTCGCCTCGGGGTCGAGGATGACGTTCCTCAGGTACTTGCCCGACCCCGTCACCACGAAGTACTCCCCCGCCAGGTTTGGCAGGGCAACGCCGATCTCGTGCCACTCGCGTGGCTCGCCAAAGAACGGACGCGCGACCTCCACGTCCCTCTCGCTCAGACGGTACGTGAGGTTCCCGCCGTTGCGTTCGTGCCAGCCCTGCAGCCAGCCGTCGTTGCACATGCGAACAAAGCCCTGCACAAAGTCCAGATCAACCATTGCCATGAGTGTTGCTTCCCTTCTCGTAGGCGCCTACGCGCGGGTGCTCAGAACGTCGTCCTCGTACGACTTGACCTTGTCCCACAGCTCGCCCTCGAGCGGCACGCCCTCGCGGCGGCAGTACTCGTCCCACACGTCGCCAAAGGGCATGCACTTGAACTGCTCGAGCACCAGCATCTTGCGCGAGTCCTGGAACGTGTTCTGCAGCTCCTTGAGCTGGTCCGTGGGCTGGAGCAGCTGGAAGAGCAGGGCCTTCTCCATGGAGCGCATGCCGCAGGCCCATGCGCCAATGCGGTTGATGGCGGCGTCGAAGAAGTCCATGCCAATCATCGACTTCTCCCAGGCGCCCGGCACGCGCACGATCTCGCCGGCAAGCTCGCGCAGGTCGTCGTTGAAGAGGGTCACGTGGTCCGAGTCCCAGTGCATGGGGCGCGTGACGTGCAGCGGCAGGTGGTCGAAGAAGAGCGCCAGCGCGGAGAGCTTGTCGGCCACGTTCTCGGTGGGGTTGAAGTGCCCGGTGTCGAGAAGCACGCAGGCGCTCCCGCCGTGGCGTGCTGCCCAGCCCTCGTAGAGCTCCTGGTCGCCCACCGTGAAGCCCTCGACGCCAAGGCCAAAGACCTTCTGCTCGAAGGCGTCCACCACGTGCGGCGCGGGCTCGGCGTAGATGCGGTCAAGCGCGTCCACCAGGTTCTTGCGCAGGCCGTAGCGGTCGGTGGGCGTGTCCTTCAGGCCGTCGGGGATCCAGAAGTTGAGAAGGACCTCGTCACCCAGCTCCTCGCCGATCCTCTCGGCGATCTGGCGGCAGCAGATGGCGTGGCGAATCCAGAACTCGCGGGTCTCCTCGTCCGGCGAGCTCACGGTGAGGCCGTGGCTCACGCGCGGGTGCGAGAAAAACGTGGGGTTGAAGTCGATGCCAAAGCCCTTCTCGCGCGCCCACTCAACCCAGGGGCGGAAGTCCTCGTAGGTGAGCTGGTCGCGGTCGTGCCAGGGGTTGGTTGCCGAGAAGACCGCGTAGCTCGCGTGCAGGTTCACGCGCTTGGCGCCAGGGATGAGGCTTGCGGCGTAGGCGAAGTCCGCCGTGAGCTCCTCGAAGTTGCGGGCGCGGCCGGGGTAGTTGCCCGTGGTCATGATGCCGCCCGACGCGGGGTTGTCGCCCTGGTCGAAGCCCTGGACGTCGTCGCCCTGCCAGCAGTGCATCGAGATGGGCTTGGCTGCCAGACGCGCGAGCGCGGCCTCGGTGTCAATGCCGCAGGCGGCGTAGCGTGCGCGGGCAGTCTCGTAGGCCGTGGCCTGCGCGGACGTGGTGCTTGCGTCACTCATGGGGTAGTACCTCCTTGATGTCAAAGCTTCTTGCGATTGCCGCGCGGGCAGAGGCAAGATCCGCCAGTTCGCCCGTGTGGATCATCTGCACGATGAGGTTGCCAAGCGCGGTTCCCTCGGTGGGACCGGCGTAGACGGGAAGGCCGCAGGCGTTGGCCGTGGCCTGGTTGAGGTAGGCGTTGGCAGAGCCACCACCCACCACGTTTACGCTGGTAAACGTGGTGCCGGTGAGCTCCTGCATCTGGCGCACCGTTCGCGCGTAGTCTGTGGCCAAAGAGTCGTAGACCGTGCAGGCAACCTCGCCCGTGGTGACGGGCGCCGGCTGGCCAGCCTCCGCACACGCGGCACGGACCTCGGCCACCATGGAGTCCGGCGAGAGGAAGCGCTCGTCCTCCGCGTCCACGGTCGAACGGAAGCCCTGCTCGTGAGCGTCGCTTGCCGCCGAGACAAGCTCGCCCCAGGTGGGAAGGCTACCGTCCGGTCGCGCGGACTCCCGACGCACGCATTGAATCATCCAGAGGCCCATGATGTTCTTGAGGTAGCGATAGCGTGCCTGGTAGCCGCCCTCGTTCGTAAAGTTTGCCGCCGCGCTATTGGGCGTGGTCACGGGTGCCGCAAGCTCCGTGCCAAGAAGGCTCCAGGTACCCGAGCTCAGAAACGCGGCACGATCGTCTCGCGCGGGAACAGCCAGGAACGCCGAGCCCGTGTCGTGCGTGGCAGGAAGCACCACCTCCGCGTCAAAGCCCACGCGACGTGCGACCTCCGGACGCAGGTGACCCAGCGCGCAGCCCGACATGGAAACGGGCAGGAAGGTGTCTGTCGGCAGGCCGAGACGCCCGAGGAGCTCGCGGTCCCAATCGCGCGACGTGGCCCCCACCAGCGCCGTAGTCGATGCGTTGGTGTACTCGTTGGCCTTCTCGCCGCAGAGCAGGAAGTTGAGATAGTCGGGCACCATGAGGAAGGTGCGCGCCGCCGCCAGCTGCTCGGGGTGCTCGCGCTTGAGGGCCCACAGCTGGTAGGCCGTGTTGAAGGGCTGGTACTGGATGCCCGTGCGTGCGTAGTGCTCCGAGAAGGGCAGCACGCCCGTGCGTTCTAGCTCCTCCCGCACGCCCTGGGTTCGGGCGTCGCGATAGCCCACGGCCTCGCCGAGGCGACGGTCGCTCCCGTCGAGCAGGACAAAGTCCACGCCCCAGGTATCCACGCCCACTGTGGCAGGCGTGAGGCCCCGCTCGTGCGCGGCGGCAAGCCCGTCGAGCACGCTCTCCCACAGGGCGTCGATGTCCCAGCACAGATGCCCGCCACGCTGGACGAGGCCGTTCTCGAAGCGATGGACCTCGGTAAGGCGCAGCCGGCCCGTCTCGTCAAGCTCGCCCACGATGGCGCGACCGCTGGAAGCACCAATGTCTATTGCAAGGTGGCGAAGTGCCATGGACTCTCCTTCACGTACGCTCAAGTGCGTGCCGTCCTTGTGTCACGCACTACAATACCTGCTGAACCATAAGGGTTGACCTCGGATTTGGTAATCAGTCACATAATTTCGCTAAACGTAGGTAAGTATTTTCTAACCGGTTCCTCCAGGCGCGCAAGCCGATCAGAAGCGCCTGTCACCGGGCGAACTCGACCGTCTGCAAATCGTTTTCATGACTTTTATATTTCTTGGTAACATATCCCACAATGAGATTGTGTCGGATTCGTCATCATTGCGGGCCACCGGCCCAAAATGCAGGACAGGGGGAGCACATGACAGACAACACGTCGACGGACGAGAAGGACAAGGGCTTCTGGTCTAGCCCATTTACCAGCTCGCTTGCAAAGCGCGACCGCGTCACACCGCCCGAGGTGATCTTTGGCTACTTCCTCGGCCCGTTCGGCGGTCTTCTCGCCAGCGGCATCTTCACAAGCCAGCTGCAGAACTACTTCACCGACGTCCTGCGGCTCGACCTCTCGTTCCTCACGGCTCTGCAACTTATCTCGACCGTTCTTATCGTCATAGCAAACCTCATGGTCGGCCAGCTCATCGAGCACACGCACTGCCTTGCCGGCAAGGCGCGCCCGTGGATCCTGCTTTCCGCCCTCACCCTAACGGTGTCCACGTTGCTCATGTTCTTCGTGCCGTTTGAGGGCGCCGCGCGCATGGTGTGGATCGCCATCGCCTTCAACCTGTACTACTCGGTGGCCTACCCCATCTACAACACCGCCAACTCGACGCTGGTCGCGGTCTCCACGCGCGACACCGAGAAGCGCGGGACCATGGCCTCCTTCACCAACATCGCGGGATTTGGCGTCATGGGCGCCGGCACGATGGTCTTCCCCATCCTCGTCTCGTTCTTCCTCAAGGAGGACCAGAACCTCTGGCTCCTTGCGATGTCCGCCATCGCCCTCTTCACCCTCATTACCGTCTACCTGCAGTTTCGCTTCACGCGCGAGCGCATCACCGAGGAGGTGAGCGCATCGCAGGCCGAGGGCGAGAAGAAGGAGGCGCCGTCCCTCTCGCACCAGCTCTCCTCCGTTGCCCACGAGCCCATGTGGTGGGTCATCATCGTTGCCTACCTGCTCTACCAGTTCAGCGGCGCCTTCAAGAACGGCTCGATGGTGTACTTCTGCAAGTGGGTCCTCGACAACGGGTTCTTTGGGACCGCAGAGGCCTGGGGCGCTTCGCAGTCGCTTCTCAGCATCATGGGCGCGCTTCCCATGGCGGCGGCCATCCTCTTTGTGATCCCGCTCTGCAACAAGTTTGGCAAGCAGCGCGTGTGCATCGTGGGCATGGTGGTCGGCGTGGTCGGAGGCATTATCGCCGGGCTAGGCGGGAGCAACATCGTGCCCGTTGCCATAGGCGTTGCCATCAAGTGCCTTGGCTCCGCACCGCTCGGCTACATGATTCTCGCCATGCTCGCCGACGTGATCGACCACATCGAGTACAAGAACCACATCCGCACCGACGGCCTCACCATGTCCATCTACAGCTGCATCGCCGTCGCCGCGACGCCCATCTGCAACGCGATCTTCTCGGGCATCCTGGGTAGCGTTGACTACAACCAGGCGGCCGATGTCGCGCTGGGCGTGGCTGCGCAGTCCGCCGCGGCGCAGACCGCGATCGCAGGCTGCTACATCTGGGTCGAGACCGTGGCCTTTGCCATCTGCGGAGTCCTGCTCCTGTTCTTCACGGTCGAGAAGAACCTTCCGGCAGAGCAGGCAGCCCTGAAGGAGCGCAACGAAAGCCCCGCGGCCGTGGCCGAGCGGGCATAGCGCAAGCGCCATTCCCTCCGGCGGCGCCCCCCTCGTCGCGGGCGCCGCCCCCCTCTCTTCATCGTTCTTTAGCGGTATCTGTGAAAAGCGTTTCTCGCGACCTAGGCAAACGTCGAGTCCGTTTCACAGATACCGCTAAAGAACGAGGTGGTACGTAGCGTCCCCCAACGCCGTCGTCGGCGCTGGGGGACGCGTTGCTAGTGGAGGACGGGGATTTCAAGCGTCGTCGAGAGCGTTCCGTCGGTAGCGGAGAAGCGCACGCGGCTCGACCCCGGGGCCGGCTGCACCACCGCCAGCGCCTCGCCGAAGTAGGTCTGCGTCTCTCCCGTAACAAAGCTTCCCTCGTTGAAGGGCGAGGCGCACCCAAAGCCGAGAAGGTCTCCCCCCTCGACCGAGGCCCTCAGCACGCCCCTCGCGAGCGGCCGGGTCTCGCCTGCCGCCCCGGTGTAGCGCACGCGGACAAAGGCCAGCCTGCCGGCGCCAACGCCAACGGCTTTCTCGGCAGCGCCGGCATGCCACACGTCTCGGCGCACGAAGCCCCCAGGCACGCCGGCGTACTCGACCTCCGCACGCAGCTCCGTTGGGCCCTCGGCGCTTCTCAGCACGCGACGCCCCAGCTCGCTGCCGTCCTCGGCAAATGCGACGGCCTCGAGCGTACCCGGCTCGTAGCGGCAGGACATCCGTGCGACGCACGACCCCTTGAGGAGCCTCCGGCCAACCTCGCGACCGTTGAGAAGCAGCGCCACCGAGTGCGCACGGGCGTACACCTCGACGTTGGCGACCCGTCCCTCGCAGTCGTCCCAACTCCACGACTCGATGGCGTTGGACATCTTCCACGCGCTAGGCGAGTGCCTCTCGCCCGTGTGGTTCACGGGGCAAACGGCAAGGTAGGGGCCCGTCTCCCCGGCAAGCGCCACCCGCGTGTAGAGGGCCTCCCCCAGAGGCTTGCCCGTAAGGTCCACGCGACCGGAACCGGCCGTGAGCCAGCCAAACCCGCTCTCGCGAGGCGCGTAGTCGGCATACTCCCAGGCTCCCACGCCCGTCTCGCCCAGGTAGTCCATACCTGCCCACACAAAGTCGCCGATGAGCCGAGGCTCCTTCTTGGCAAGGTCGCTGAACCGCTGCGCATCGGAGCAGAAGGTCTCGCTGCCCAAGATCAGACGGTGCGGATAGGCCCGCAGGTCGTGGTTGTAGCGGTCGATGCCGTAGTTGTAGCCGGCAACGTCCATCTGCGCGTAGGCGTCACGCGTGACGCGGTCACATGCGGGCAGCGCCGCCCCCAGCTTCATGACACCTTTGCCGAGAAGACCGGCCAGCCTGTTGTAGAACTCGCTTCCCACCGCGCGGTGGGGCGTGGCGCCCTGGCGCGCGGCCTGCTCGGCCTCGCGCCGCGCCTTCTCGTCGGAGTACTGGCCCAGCCCAAGCGAACTCAACAGGTTGAAGAAGATGTTGACGCCGCAGGTGACGGGACGTGTGGGATCAAGCGCATGCAGGTGCTCGACCATCTGGCGAGTGAGAAGGACGCCGCGCTCCTGGGCGGTCTCGGCGACCTCGTTGCCAATCGAGTAGAGCACCACGCTGGGGTGGTTGCGGTCCTTCTCGACCATGTCCGTCAGGTCCCGCTGCCACCAGGCATCGAAGTAGTCGACGTAGTCGTGAAGCGTCTTGTGGATGTACCAGTGGTCCACGTACTCGTCCATGACCAGCACCCCAAGGTGGTCACACGCGTCGAGCAGCGCCTTGGAGCACGGGTTGTGTGCGGAGCGCACGGCGTTGTAGCCCTGCTCGCGCAGGAGAAGGACCTTGCGCCAAACCGCGTCGGCGTAGGCGCGGGCGCCCAGCACGCCGTTGTCGTGGTGGATGCAGGCACCCCGCAGCACGACGCGGTCGCCGTTGAGAAGAAGCCCGTCATCGCCCCAGGCAAGGGTACGGATGCCACAGAACGTCTCGCCGTGGTCGGTGCGGCCGTCGGAGCACGCAAAATCGACGCTGCAGCGGTAGAGGTCCGGGTGTTCCGGCGACCAGGCGCGCGGCGCGCTCACGTCGAGTACGAGCGACCCGGTGCCGTCCGCGCCCAGCTCAACGCTACCGGCAGCGACGGGCTCCGAGGAGGCCTCGGGGAGCAGCTCAACCGTCGCCACGCCCGGGCCTGTTGCCTCGAGCGCAACCTCGACGCGGGCACGGCCTGCGTCCAGCGAGAGCGTTCGCACCACGATGCCGTTTGGCCGCAGGTGAACCGGCTCGCCCACCCACAGCGTGACGGGGCGGTAGATTCCCGCCCCCGAGTACCAGCGGCTGTTGGGCTGGTCGGAGTTCTTCGCAACAACACGCAGCTCACAGGGCTTGCCAGGTGTAACCCTCCCGCCAAGGTCCACGTAGAAGTTCGTGTAGCCATAGGGTCTCTCGGCAACGAGCGACCCATCTACCCACACCTGCGCAAGGTGGTAGACCCCCTCGAACTCGAGGGCAAGGGACTTGCCGAGAAGATCTTTGGCCGGCACCCAGGTCTTGACGTACTCGTAGTCGCGACCCTCGAACCACCCGCTGTTCCGGCCCGAGACCGCCTGCGGGCTGCGCGTCTCGCCAATCATCGCGTCGTGGGGAAGCGTGACCTCCTCGAATGGCGCGTCCTGCTCGCCTGCGGCGGCAATCCGCCTGAACCGCCATCCGTCGTTGAACGATTGGCCCCTCATCGCGCACCCTCCACTTCGCAGGCAAACGAGTACCTGCCGCACCCAACCTCGCGTGTGCTTCCGTCGGGCAGCGTGACCTCGCAGGTTGTGCCCAGGGGCACCTCGACGTCTAGCGAGAAGGCCGTCCCATCGAGCTTCCAGCTGCTGGCAAGCCTGCCGTAGGGCGTCTCCACCGCGCCGTGAGCGGACCGGGGGCCTCCCCCAACGAGCGGCTGCACGCGTGACCTGCGGTATCCCGGCTCGAGCGGCTCCAGGCCCGCCACTCGCCGGTAGAGGAAGTCACCAACCGCGCCGCTCGCGTAGTGGTTGTACGAGATCATCTGGTCCGTGCCGTCGTCGCCGATGGGGCAGTTGCCACTCTCGTCCAGGCCATCCCAGCGCTCCCAGATCGTCGTTGCCCCGTGGACCACCTCGTAGAGCCACGAGGGGCAGTCCATGCACTCGAGCATCTTGTAGGCTGCGTCCTTCTCGCCGTTGTCCGCAAGGGCGAAGAGGATGTACGGGGTGCCGGGGAAGCCCGTGCCGATGCGGTACCCGCCCTGCTCGACCAGCTGAGAAAGACGCGCCACGGCCGCGTGCAGCTCCTCGCCCTGGAACATGCCAAACTGGATGGGCAGGACGTAGGCAGTCTGGAACTCCTTCTTGAGCCTACCGTGGCCATCGGTGAAGACGTTTCTATACGCCCTTGTCACGCGCTCGCTCAGGCGACCGTACTTCTCGGCGGCGTCCTTCTCGCCGAGGATCTCTGCGATGCGCGCCACGAGGCCGCTCGTGTGCTGCAGGCTCGCCGTCGCCGTCCACCTGCTGCGGCCCTGCCACTGGCTCATCTTTGGCACGTCGGGGGCAACCCAGTCGCCAAAATGGAGCACGGAGGGCGTGTGCCAGACGTAGCGGTAGTCGCCAATGCCAAATCCCGCCCAAAAGCGGCAGGCGTCAACGTAGCGCTTCATGGTCTCGAAGTTCTCGCGCAGAACCTCGACGTCGCCCTCTGCCTGGTAGAGCGCCCACGGCACCAGGACGCAGGCGTCACCCCAGAAGTCCACCGCCATGGGCGGAATCGTCGTGGGGAAGCCAAAGCCCTGCGACGGGACGGTCACGGGGATGCCGCCCGTGCGGTACTGCTCAGTCCGCACGTCGCGGAGCCACTTGCGCAGGAAGCGCCCCATGTCAAAGTTGTAGCAGGCAGTTGGGGCAAAGACGGCGATGTCGCCGGTCCACCCCATGCGCTCGTCTCGCTGCGGGCAGTCGGTGGGGATGTCCATGAGGTTGGACTTGGAGCTCCACACGATGTTCTCCTGCAGGCGGTTGAGGCGCTCGTCCGAGCAGCCAAACTCGCCAGTGGCGCGCAGGTCCGAGTAGAGCGCCCGGGCGCGCACCTCGATGCTCGCCTCGTCCGCGCCGCTCACCGCGACGTAGCGAAAGCCCATGTAGGTGAGGCGCGGGGAAAACTCCTGGCGCCCCTCCCGGCAGGTGTACGTGACGGTGGCCTTTGCCGTGCGCAGGAAGTCCGTGTTGAGCGTGCCGTCCGGCTTCAGGATCTCTGCGTGGCGCACCGTGACGGTCTGGCCGTCGTGCCCGTCCACCACGAGGTCCACGACGCCCGCGAAGTTCTGCCCAAAGTCATAGACCAGCTCGTCTCCAACCTTGGTGCAGCTCACGGGGCGCATGAGCTCGTGGGCGCAGACAGGAGCGCCATCATCGGCGAGAAGGACCGGGCTCACGCGCAGGGACTCGCGCACGGCGGGCCGCCAGGCCGCGTCGTCCAGGCTCACGCGGGCGTCGTAGGTCTCGCCGTCGTAGAAGCAGGCCATGCGGCACGGCCCGTCCTCGGTGACCTCCCAGTCCTCGCCGGTGCCCAGGACCTGCGTGGTGCCGTCCTCGAACTCCACGCGCACCTCAAGGAGGAGCGCCTGCCTGTCTGCGGTGACGCGGTTCGCGCGCGTGTAGGAGAAGGGCCCCACCGCCCAGCCGCCGGCAACGGTCACCACCAGCTCGTTCGTCGCGCCCAGCTGCTCCGTCACGTCATAGGTCTGGTACTGCAGCGTAGAGCCGTACGAGGTGAAGCCGGGCGCAAAGTAGCGCTCCCCCACGCGCCGGCCGTTGAGCTCAACGTCGTAGATGCCCATCGCCGTGGCGTAGAGGCGAGCGCGGCGCACCTTGCCGCCAAGCGGGAAGCCGTACCTGAAGACCATGGGCACAGGCGCCACACCCTTCTCGTCAAAGTGGTAGGCGGCGTCGCTTATCCACTGCGCGTCCCAGGTTCCGCCGAGAAGCCCCGTCTCGAACTCCAGCGTACCCTCGCAGGACTCGCCGGCGTCATCGGTCGCGCAAACGCGTGCCTGGTAGACGGTGCAGGGCGAGAGGGGCTCACCGTCATAGCGCACAGAGGCCCTGCCGGTGCCGCGCCAGGTCCACCCGTTGGCCTCGAGCGTGACCTCGCGCAGGCTCGCGCCGTTGCGATCGCTCTCGAAGGCGAAGGAGAACCTCGGGCGGCTCTCGTCGGTCACGCAACCGCTCTCAAGGCCCTCGCAGGCAAAACGTCGTAGCCTCAGCATGCCATCCCCCACTTCACGGAATGGGCGGGCACGGGACGCATCCCCTGCCCGCCCAGTATGGTCAATTCTCGCCGACGAACGCCCGTCGGCCAAGGGCCCTACCTTGCGCTCTTGCCGCGGCCGATGAAGGCGGCAACCACGGAGACGAGCCAGGTCACCAGCGACACGACGATAACCGCAACGGCCTGGGTCGCTGCCTCGTGCGCCTCCACGTTGCCAAGCTCGAGGTTCGAGCCAAGGACCTGCGCCAGAGACTCGACGCGCGCGGAGATAAACATCACGCCGGCAACCACAAGGCAGCAGGGGACAACAACCCGCAGCACGTCAGAGAGGATGGCCGTCGCAGGGCTCCCCTTTCCGCGACCGATGGCAAGGACAACCACCTCCGCGACAATCGCCACAACAAGCAGCGCCGCGATGACCGGATTGAGGTCGACGTAGTACGCGCGGGTCGCGTTCATCACGTAGAGCACGAACGTCACGATGCTCAGCAGGCAGACGATGGCGTAGAAGACGCCAGCTGCCCCCATGGACTTCTTGGCAGATCCCATTAGTTCTCCTCCTTGGCTTCCGTGGCGTCATGCGCACCCTTGACGGCATCGCGGACGTAGAGCGCACCAAACACTGCGGCAAGTCCGTAGCCGGCCACCGTGGCGCCGTTGAGCGCCATCTCCCACCAGGGCGTCACTCGCACGGTCTTGATGTTCTGCGCAGCGCTCTGGGCAAATGCGTAGAGCTGGTACTTCATGTTCTGGCGGGCATACTCGACGAGCGTCGCGTCGCTGGCGATGAGGTCGTGGGTCATGTACGGCCAGCTCTCCTGGACATCGGTGAGGGTCTCGTCGGTCGAGAAGTCAGCCATCATCGTGACGCCGCCGTAGATGCACGTCTCCGGGCGGAAATAGCCGGGGTTGTTCACCATGTCGGTCGACATGAGGCCCTTGAATCCCCACTCGCCTCGCAGGATGTTGCGGAGAAGCCCCCAGGAGCCGTTGACGGGAGTTGCGCCGATCCTACCGAAGGCGGTCATGATGCCGAGGGCGCCAGCGTCCTCGAAGGAGGCGCGGAACGCGCGGAGCTCGCCCTCGCGGGCCTTCTGCTCGGTCATGTACGGGGCAACGCCGGCGCGCTTGGTCTCCTGGTCGTTGAAGGCAAAGTGCTTGGGGCCGATGATGATGCCGTACTCGAGCGCGCCCTCGACCGTACGCGCGGACATGAGGCTCGAGAGCACCGGATCCTCGGAGTAGTACTCGAAGTTACGGCCGTTGTAGGGGCAGCGGTGCAGGTTCGCCGCAGCGCCCCACAGGAGGTAGTTGCCGCTCCAGAGGCCGTCGTTGCCGAGAAGCTCGCCCCAGCTCTTGGCAATGTCCTCGCTGAAGGTGCTCGCGATGGTCGTCTCGTTTGCCATGGTGTTGAGGACGTAGGCAGCGTTGGCGTCGTCGGTGTGCAGGCCGCGGCCAGAGAGCGTGGTGCCAAAGCCGTTGGGGCCGTCGTTCTGGTAGACCACGGGGTTCTCGATCTCGGGGATAACGTCGGACTGACTGCCACCCTTGATGATCTTCGCAAAGAGGGTGTCCACGGGGATCTCGTCGACGAGCTTGTCCCACTGGGCGTCGTCGATGTTGTCATCGCCCGCGAGACTTGAGAGGGTGAGGCCGGCAGGGGCACCGTCAACGTCTGCGACCTCGCCGTTCTGCGTGATCTGGTACTCCTCGCAGCAGAGGTTCTTGACCCACTCCTCCTGCTTGTCACCACCAATGGTGAGGTCATCGTAGGTGCGCGGGAAGGTGCCGTTCCAGTCGCTCCTCGAGAGCTGCGTGGCGTAGCCGGGCTGGTAGTAGTTCACGTCGGCGCTTGCGAGCTGGTTTGCGATCTCGGTGCCGTTCTTGGACTTGGCGAGCGTCGACTCGTCAACGGAGCCCTCGGAGCCAAGGGGCTTGATGCTCGCCTGGGAGGTGTCGCCCGTGGTGCCCTTGCCCTGCGCCGCCAGCACGTTGTTCACGGCATCGTGGGCACCCTCGCCCAGGACAAAGCAGTAGTCGCCGCCATCGAGGATCCAGCCACCGTTGCCGCCCTTGGCGCTGGAGTCCCAACTTGCCATGTCGTAGAGGTCAGCGGTGATGGTGAGCTGCTGGTCGTCGCCGGGCTTGAGCTCGTCGGTCTTGGCAACGCCAATGAGCTGGATGGCGGACTTCTCGACACCAGCCTTCTTGTCGTAGTCCGTGTAAGGCGCCGAGACGTAGAGCTGGACGGCGTGCTTGCCTGCAACAGAACCGGTGTTGGTTACGGTGACCTTGGCAGTGACGGTCTTCTCGTCTGCGTTCACCTGGACGTCGTCGAGCGTCTGCTGGAAGGTGGTGTAGGAGAGGCCATAGCCAAACGGATACACAACCTCGTTGTCGTAGTTCCACGAGGAGGCGCCGTTGGACGCGCCGGCCGCGCCTGTTGCGTTGCCCGCCCCAATGACGGAATCGTAGTAGCGGGTCTCGTAGTACTTGTAGCCCGTGTAGATGCCCTCGGCCTCGACCACGTAGTAGGCGGACGCGGTGCTGTTCTCTCCGCCGAGGAAGCCGCCGGCGATGTCGGTGCCCATGGCGCCCATGCGGGAGTCGGGCCAGGTGACCATCGACGTGTCGGCGATCTTGATGGAGCCGAAGTTCTGCGACGCCGGAGCCATGGCGGTGTCCGTGGCATAGGTGTCCGCCAGGCAGCCGGAGGGGCTCACGGTGCCGTTGAGGATGTCCGCGATTCCCAGCGTGCCGTAGGCGCCGGGGAAACCGATGTTCATGATTGCCGAGATCTTGGGGTCATCCTTGAGGTCGCCCAGCTCCATGGTCGAGCCACTGTTCACCATCACGATGACCTTGTCGAAGTTCTCCTCGGCAAGCTGGATGAGCGCGCGCTCGTTGGTGCAGATGCCCAGCGGGTTCTTTGTGCCGTAGGTCTCGGCATCGATGCCGGTGGCACCGGGATAGTAGTCGCTGCCCTCGGAGCCGGGACGGGAGAGCACCACGATTGCCGCGTCGCCGTACTCGGCAAAGCTGCTGGCAAAGTCCTCGCTCGCGCCGCCCTCGCTTACGTAGGTGTCAAAGGAGGGCTCGTTGGGCACGTACGGAGTCGCGAACCCGGCGGGGCGGTACTTGTAGGCGACAGACTTCATCCAGGGCGTCGGGTTGGGGGCATCGGCGTCCTCGACGGACCCCAGGGTCTCGTAGATGCCGGTCATGGTGGGGTTAATCTCGAAGTCTGCCTGCTCGAGTGCGGTCACCAGGTCGACTGCGGCGTCCGTCGTGATTGTGGACCCCATCTTGCCGCCCAGGAAGGGGTACATGGAGCCCATGCCAAGGAGCGTGACCTTGGAGCCCTTGGCAAGCGGCAGCGCCTGGCCCTCGTTCTTCATGAGGACGGTGCCCTCCTGGCCAACGCGACGGCCCAGCTCCTCGTGGGCCTTCACCAGGTCATCCGTCGTGGCGATGCTTGGCGCGAACTTGTCGTCCGCGGTCTGCTCGGTGCTTGTCGTGCCCAGCGCAGAGTCGATGGTTCCTCTCCAGGAATCAGCTACGCCGTGCATGCCCGTCAGGCCGAGGCCGGCAGACAGTGCGAGGGCCACAGCACCGCGGCGCGTGACCTGCTTCTGTTCTATCCCCATCCGATTGCTCCCTCCAACTGCGTGATTGCTGGTCGCGTGGCAACGGTCGCCCCCGCGACTCTCCGCGCGACCAGCTCTTCCGGCATCTGTGCCGTTTTTCGTAAAAAAGCATGCCATATGTAACGATTTTTGTGAAAACGATTTTCCGTCAGTGGTATGTGCATGCCTGCGAGCGCGTTGCGAAGCCTATCTCCATGATGCGATGACACAAGATGCGGGCGGCGCCCCTTGGGGAAGCGCCGCCCGTAGGCGTACCAGTAGCTTGCGCTTTGGGCTTCTCGCTAGCCTTCCTTCTCGCTTGCGATGGTGCGGTTGAAGAGCTCGAGGTTGTACTCGTTGGCGTCTCGCGAGCTGTGGAAGAGCAGCAGCAGAAGCGATTCCAGCACGTAGTTGATGGAGTTGTGGGAGAAGTCGAAGTCGTTCACGAGCAGGTGGTCGCGCGAGACCACCTTGAGGACGACGTCCGCGCGCTCGGCGAGCGGCGACTCTGCGTTGCGCGTGATCACGATGGTGGAGACGCCTCGGTCGATGGCGTTGCTCATGATCTTGCGCAGGCGGTCCGAACGGCCGGAGTTCGAGATGACCACCAGGCAGTCGTCCGGCTGCATGAGCGAGGCGGTGATCATGGCGCCGTCGCTCGTGGAGGGGGAGATGGCGTTGACGCCCGCCTGCGAGAACTTGATGGCGGAGCCCTGCGCGACGGGAAGGGAGCTGCCCACGCCCACAAACATCGCGATGCGGGCGGAGGAGAGGATGCCCACTGCCTTGACGACGCTTTCCTCGCTAAGCGCGGCAAACGTGCTTCTCAGCTCCTCGATCTTGGTCTCGAGCACGTAGTCGAGCGAGCCCTGGACGTCGGAGAGGCCTATGCCGCGGGAGTCGTCGAACGAGCGCTCCTTGCTGGCGGTCTCCTCGCGCGCGAGGGCGTAGCGCATGTCGGCGAAGCTTGCGTAGCCGAGCGAGCGGACGAAGCGCGAGACCGTTGTGTTGGAGATGCCCGAAAGACGGGCGATCTCGACCGCCGAGAGGGACGAAACCGTTCCCTTGTGCGTGAGGATAAAGTCTGCAACGGCCTTTTCGGCGTCGGAAAGGTCCTTGTAGCGCTGAAGAATTGCGTCGACGACGCCTTCGTGGCTCTCGCTTCCTGTCATGGCGACCCCTCTCTGGATAGACCTCTAGGGTAGCACCGAGGGTTCCCAAAGCGTCGTCGCAAGGCGCGCCCTTCTCGCGTTATCCTGAGTTGCCGTGATTGCAGCGAGGGAGGACGTATGGACAAGGGCCGGATGGAAGCGTTCAGCGATGGCGTGATCGCCATTATCATCACAATCATGGTGTTGGGCATCACCGCGCCCGATGGCGACGAGCTTGCCGACCTGCTGGGGCTGCTGCCGGCCATTGCCGCGTATGCCGTAAGCTTTGTTGGCGTGGGGACGTACTGGAACAACCACCATCACCTGCTCAAGCTGGTCAACCGCGTGACTGGCCGCATGCTCTGGTCGAACCTCGCGTTTCTCTTTGTCCTCTCGTTCTTTCCGCTGGCAACCGACTGGATGCAGAAGACGGAGTTCGCCGCGCTGCCCACTACCTGCTACGTAATAGTGAACATACTGGTCTCGGTTGCCTACATGAATCTTGAACGCGTCATCCGGCGAAATCTCAGCCGTTCGTGCCCTCCCAACCCAGCAAATGACCGAGAGATGGAGCGCCGCGCAATGGTTGAGGAGCGTTCACTTCTCAAGGAGCGACTCACCCTTGGGCTTGAGGCAATTGCGCTGGTGCTCGCCCTTGTCCTACCAAAGTCCCACGTTGCCCTTGTGGCGGTGGTCGTCGCATTTCTGCTGTGGATCGTCCCCGATCTGCGCATTGTTCGGCTGCTCGACTTCCTCGCGGAGGAAGAGGAGGGCTAGGGGGTGAGTCCCCCAGGCCGCGGTCCGGGCCGATCAGGGGTTGACATCAAACGACACCTGGCGTCCCGTCTCGAACCTCATTGAAGCCGCTTGAAGCGCCGCCTAGCCAATGATTGTCGTCTTCGCTGCATAAAAATGCGTTATCGAACAGGAAAACGGAAGTCACTGCATAAAAGTGCGCTATCGTACAGTCCATTCTGGCGAGCAATATCAACTATTTAATTACATTTACAGAATTATGCATACATCTTGAATAATATTCATATTTTTGCAAAATTAGTTAAATGATTGATGACGGTTGGGGAAAAAGACTGTCCGATAGACCACTTTTGTGCAACCGAGCGCCAAAAGCCGTTCGATAAAGCAGAATTGTGCACCGGAGCGAAGCCGCCGCCCCCAGACTCCGGGAGTTAGCCGAACACGCATTGCCACCTTTGCCCTATTCGTCCATGCCGGGACGTCGCCGAAGGCGCTTTACCGCCCCGCGCCTGCCCTTTTCATCAAGCCGTCGACGCACAGATGCCCTGGTAGGCTTTGTTGCATGACGCTTCTTTGGCCGCCGAGAGCGCCGAAGCAGCTCGGCGTGAATCTTCTCGAGGCAGCGCTCCCTGTTCTGAAGCTGGCTGCGAGACTCCCTGCTCACCACAGTTATGCCGGTGGGCACGTGGCGCATGCGCACGGCCGAGTCGGTGGTGTTGACGCCCTGGCCGCCCGGGCCGGTAGCCCGAAACGCCTCTGCCACGCACTGGCGAGCAAGCTCCGTACTGCCTAGGTGGGCAAAGCGGGCATAATCTTGGTATGTGAACCTCTTCTCCATGTGTCAACCGCCTACCCCCTAAACCCTTCGAGCCACGCTCTCCACGTGCTGCAGCTCAAAGCGCCAGCGCTGCGTGACCTCCGGGTACTTCTCGTGGTCAACCGGCGAGAGGAACATCGCCTTGGGTCGGACCCAAAGCGAGCCGTCCCCATAGAGCTTGCGGTAAACCACGACCTCCTCGTCGGTCTCGGAATCATGCGCCACATTTTCGACGAGGTAGAAGTCGCCTTTGAAGTGTCGGTAAATCCCATGGATGACCAGGGGGTTCTCCGCTTCGGGCTCCAGCGCGGCAGCTCCCGCTGCGACCCGTGCCTCAAGCGCCTGCTCGAGGCACGCCCTCACGCGACCCTTGCACTTGCCCCACTTGGTCCCGGCACCGGTCATGCGCTTGACGTCAGCCAAGCCCGTCGCGCCCGCAGCAACCGCAGCCTCCACATCCGCCCTGGTCACATGCTTGCAACCGCAAACGACGTCCTTCTCGGCTCCCTTGCCACCGTGCTTCTTGCCCTTGCCCATGTCGCTCCCAACGTCACAAAACCATGGCACCATTCTGCGCCCCTCGCGGCGCAAATCGCTTCGGACGAACTGCCCCTACACACTACAATGAACCCTACGCGAAATCGAGGAATACGGGAGGAAGCATGGGGAAGCCGCATCGGCCGGCATGCGTGAGAGCGGCGCTTTTCGACTTCGATGGCACGCTCGCAGACACCGAGCGCTTTGGCATCGAGCTGGACGAGAAGGCCTACGCCTCCTACGGCATCGAGCCAACAGAGGCCGAGAAGGCATCGCTGTCCGGGACCGACGGCTCGGAGTCCATCCCCGCGCTCTTCCGCGCTCACGGCATGGACGTGAGCGCCGCCGAGTTCTTTGCCCATCGCGGGCCGAGCGACATCATCTACCAGGAGCTCCCCATCAAGGCATCCCCTGGGGCACGTCTGCTCATGCAGCGACTTCATGCGGCGGGCGCACGCATCGCCGTGGTCTCGACCACGCGGCACGCGCTCGTAGAGGCGGGCCTTGCGCGCGTTGGCCTTGCCGACCTCGTCGAGCTTGTGATTGGCGGAGATGACGTCGGGCGGCACAAGCCTCACCCAGAGCCATACACCCACGCGCTCGAAGCGTTTGACGTGGCGCCCGCGGAGGCCGTGGCGTTCGAGGACTCGCCCTCGGGAGTTGCGTCGGCGCAGGCGGCAGGCGTGTACACGCTGGGGTTCACGGGTTCATGCGTGCCGCAGGAGCTTCCAGCCGCAGACGAGCGGTTCTCGTCATTCCAAGAGCTACGCTGGTAAAGGCCGTGCGCGGCGCGGGCGGCCCCCTGCCGCGGCGCGGGCGGCCCCCTGCCGTGGCCCACGCCCTACTTTGCAAGGCCTTTTCCTGTTGCGCACTACACCGTGGCCGGCCTTCTCGCTCACCTATAATGACGTGGCACAGCCAGCAGTCACAGCAAAGGGGCCCAGATGGACATCACGCCGCAGGAAGTATCCGAGACGCTCGCTATGGTCACGGAGCAAAACCTCGACCTCCGGACAATCACCATGGGCATCTCGCTCGCAGGCTGCGCCGACGAGGACATGGATCGCATGTGCGACAAGATCTACGACCGCATCACGCACCAGGCCGAGAACCTTGTCTCCGTTGCCGACGACCTGGCCTCCGAGTACGGCATCCCCATTGCGAACAAGCGCGTCTCGGTGACGCCGGTCGCACAGGTGGCGGCAGGCTGCGCAGACGAAGACCTCTCCCCCATCGCGCACGCCATGGACCGCGCCGCGCAGACGCTGGGCATCGATTTCATGGGCGGCTTCTCTGCGCTGGTTCAGAAGGGCATCGGCAACGCCGACCGCCGCCTCATCAACTCGGTGCCCGAGGCGCTCGCAACCACCGAGCGCGTGTGCTCCTCGCTGAACATTGCCTCTACCAGGGCCGGCATCAACATGGATGCCGTGCTTCTCTCGGCCCAGACCATCCTCGAGTGCGCGCGCCGCACCACGGACATCGACTGCTACGGCGCGGCGAAGTTCGTGGTCTTTGCCAACATGGTGGAGGACTCGCCGTTCATGGCCGGCGCGGTGCACGGAACCGGCGAGGCCGACGCCGTGATTAACGTGGGCGTCTCCGGCCCAGGCGTGATGGCGGCGGCGCTGGAGCAGCTGCCCGACGATGCAAACCTCATGGAAGTCGCCGAGACCATCAAGAGAACTGCGTTCAAGATTACGCGCGCCGGCGAGCTAATGAGCCGCGAGGCGTCGCGCCGGCTGGGCGTCGAGAAGGGCATCGTGGACCTGTCGCTTGCGCCCACTCCCGCTGCCGGCGACTCCGTGGCAAAGATCCTCGAGATCATCGGCGTGGGCGAGTGCGGCGGCCCTGGCACCACCTGCGCGCTGGCGCTGCTCAACGACTGCGTCAAGAAGGGCGGCGTCATGGCGAGCTCCAGCGTGGGCGGGCTCTCCGGCGCCTTTATCCCCGTCTCCGAAGACGCCGGGATGATTCGCGCCGCCGAGGACGGGTCGCTCTCCATCGAGAAGCTCGAGGCCATGACCAGCGTGTGCTCCGTGGGCCTCGACATGATTGCCATCCCCGGCGACACGCCCGTGGAGGCCATCGCCGGCATCATCGCTGACGAGATGGCCATCGGCGTCATCAACACCAAGACTACGGCCGTGCGTCTGATTCCCGCGATTGGCCACAAGGACGGCGACACGCTGGAGTTTGGCGGTCTCTTTGGCAGTGCGCCGGTCATGAGTGTGAACCGCTTTGCCGGGAACGTCCTGGCGCACCGAGGCGGTCGCTTCCCCGCGCCGCTCAACAGCCTGAAGAACTAGGAGCGCAGCCTTTCTCGCCGAAAGGCTTTTCGCCGCGACACCAACCCTGTCGCGGCGTTCATTTTGCCCAAACCTCACACGTGATATTTCTAAATTGATATATCTCAGAAAAAGACCAGTTGGCATGTAGATGACATCAATTTAGAAATATCACGTGTGAGGTTATCGAACGGTGCAAGAGGAAGAAAAGGCCGCTATCTCTCGCGTCGGCACGGCATGAGCTCCGCGTGGAGGCGCCGACGTCGCAGGGTGCAAATCTCGTCTGGAATCTCCAAAACAACACCAAGCGCGCAAGCAAGCTGTCTGCCGAGAAGCTCAACTCCCGCCAAAGACCGCACCGTCTGCGGAGTTGCCCGGAAAACCCGATACCCAAGTGCCGTCAGGATGTTGGCGCGAACGGCATCTGTACCCGCAGTCTTCTCGCCCTGAAAGTGAAACTCCCCGCTGTCGTACTCCAACGCCACACGCTTCTCTGGCCAAAGGAAATCAGGCGACACCTGATCCCTGTCGGACAGTGCTCCACGATACCCCGACACATCAACGGGCTTATTGAGCACTGGGCGAGGCAAGCCAAAGCCACCGTATTCCACAGGCAGCGCAAACAGCAGTGCCAGCGCCGTCTCCATTGGCGACGCTGAGCCATCAAAGGCCAGCCGGGCTGCTTTGCTCGCACGCGACGCCGCAGTCGTGCGCTCTGCCTTGGCCGCCATAAGCTCCAACCCGTTGCAGCTCATAATGGGCGAAATACGGTATCGCGTTGACTCGCCAGGCATGCCCAGACGATACGACCCGGCAAACTCACAGGCGAGGACCGCCGCCGCCACAATCCGGCGCTCATGCTCCCAAACGAGTGGGCTGTCCGCCATCGCATGGTCTTCAAGCCCCAAATCCGCCAGCATTCTGGCCTCTGCAGCAACTGCTGCAGCATGCGCATCGAGAAGCCCATCCAGCCGCGCAGTTGCTCCGGCAAACTGCATGATAGTGAACTCCGGACCGCTGAGCAGAACGTCGTCGCCAACAATAAAACACGAATTCGCAGGAAGCTCGGCAGACCACACATGAAAATGGGCTCTGCGACCGCTGCTCCTCATCTGCTGAGAAGACACAAGGAGGTGCGTCGGAGCCGAACGAACCCCAAGGGAAGTTAGGTCAACCTTCTCGCAGAGCTGACGGTACTCGCGCTGCGTCGAGACACACTGATCACCTGAAAGCTTCTGCGAGACAGATGGCCAGCACTCAGTCGGAAGCGTCGAGCGCGCAGAGAGAAACCTCAGTACCTCACAGGCAGAGTCATGAGACAAAAGCGCGTACACGGGGAGCCTCCCTCTTAGAAAGATTGCACTGCTCCATCGAAAACCTCACACGTGGTGTTTCTTTTCTTATATTCAGTGACAAAATCCCTGATGGGTAATAGCGATTATAGAAAAAGAAACATCACGTGTGAGGTTTTGAGCACGAGAAGAGCATGCGAGAAGAACGGCTGGGAGCTCCCCAGAAAGCGCCTACCTACCCCAGGAAGCGCACCTCGGGCTCCAGGCGCACGCCAAACTGGCGCTCGACCTCGTCCTGGACGTGCGCGATAACCGCGCGAACGTCCGCCGCCGTGGCTCCGCCCACGTTGACCACAAAGCCGGCGTGCTTCTTCGAGACGGCAGCGCCGCCTACCTGGTAGCCGCGCAGACCAGCGTCGGTCACGAGCTTGCCCACAAAGTAGCCCTCAGGACGCTTGAACGTCGAGCCGGCACTGGGCAGCTCGAGCGGCTGCTTCTCCTCGCGCCTGCGCGTGAGCTCGTCCATGGTCTCGCGAATCTTCTCGGGGTCGCCACGGTCAAGGTCGAAGGTCGCCGAGAGAACCACCATGCCCTCGTCCGCAATGCGACTGTGGCGGTAGCCCAGGTCAAGCTCGTCAACGGGGATGGTCTCCTCGTGGCCATCCTGGTGCAGCACGTGCACGTTCTTGAGGACGTCCGCCATGCAGCCGCCGTACGCGCCCGCGTTCATGAAGCAGGCGCCGCCAATGGAGCCGGGAATGCCACAGGCAAACTCGAGACCAGAAAGCCCCAGCTCACACGCCATCTCGGAGGCCTCGCGCAAGGTCACGCCCGCCTGACACCACATCTCGTCGTCATCGACGCTCACGCCAACGAGGCCGTCTGCCACGGCAACAATCACGCCGCGGTAACCCTCGTCTGCAACCAGCAGGTCCGACCCGCGGCCCAGCACAAAGTAGGGCACGCCCGCCTGCTTGCAGGCATCGATAACGTCATGGACCTCGTCAAAGTCCTCGGGAATCACAAAGAGGTCGGCCGGACCGCCAATCTCGAACGACGTATGCTCGCTCATCGGCTCGTTCACAAGGACGTTGTCCTCGCCAACAATCGAGCGAAGCTTCCAGGCGAGCGGTTGCAAGTGGTCGTCGCCAGTAGTGCCGCTTTCGGACATCATGCTCCTCAGTTTGGGTTTTGCACGCTACATACACGCGTTTGGCTCTTGAGTATAGCAAGGTGGGCTACGATGTTGGATGTTGTGCGCGGGCCTTCACCCTGCGCTTACACTCCCGACACCACAAACACGGAAGGCCGTTCCGCATGTCATTCCAAAAGCGCTGGCTGCCCATCCTTCTTGCTGGAATCTTCGTCGTTGCCATGGTGGGTGCCTCGGTGCTCATCGGCTCGCCCGAGGTCCTCTTTCCCGAGATGACCGCCATCCTCTGCGGCGCGTGGATCCAGCCCAAGCAGGCCTGGAACGTCAACCGCCCGCGCATGCTCGCACTTATGACCACCGGCGCCGTCTTTGGCCTGGTCATGAACCTTGCCTTCCCCGGCATCCCGCTGCCTGTCCGCGCGGTCATCGGCTACGCCTTCTGCGCCCTGTGCATGAACATTGCCGGTGCCGACATGACCCCCATGCTCTCGGCGGCGATCCTGCCCATGCTCCTGGGGACCGACTCCTGGATTTACCCCGTAGCCGTCTTCGTGCTGGTGGCACTTGTCGAGCTGGGCCAGGTTGCCCTCGAGCGCGTGGGCCTTCGCGAGCCAATCGACTACCGCCCCTTCCGCCTTCCCATCGAGCAGGCCCTTGCAACCTGGACTCGCCGCTTGTGCGTGTTCGCACTGTTCGCGGTGCCTGCCTATGCCACCGGCAACGTGTTTCTCGCGGTCCCACCGCTGCTCGTGGCCTACACCGAGCTTACCCGCCCCGACTTCACGCTGCGCCTGCGCCCATGGCGGGCCTGGGCAGTTCTCGCCATCGCAGGCATCATTGGCACGCTGGCGAGAGACGCCGTGGTCACCTTTGGCCTGTCCAGCCCGATTGTGGCGGCGTTTGCGTTCGTCGGGCTGGTGCTTGCCTGGAACGGTTTGCGCACCTGGATGCCGCCCGCGGGCGCTGTGGTGCTTCTCGCCTTCCTGGTGCCCTGGTCAAGCCCCTGGCTCTATGCCGTTGAGGTTGCGCTTGGTGCCGCGGTGTGGGTGTGCGCCGCGCTCGCCCTCTTTCCGGGCATCCGTCCCGCGTTTGCTGACAAGGACAAGGGCACCGCACCCAACACACCCGAGGAGGGCACCGAGGTTTAACTTCCCCGCTGCGCTCGCCGCTTGCATGCTCCCTCTCAAGTGCTATAGTTCGGCTGACAGTTTCAGGGCGGGGTGAGATTCCCCACTGGTGGTGACGCGCAGGCGCGCGAAGTCCGCGACCCGCTAAAAAGGCGGCTGACCTGGTGAGATTCCAGGACCAACGGTTACAGTCCGGATGGAAGAAACGGAGAAGCCATTATGGTACCCACTTCATCACGCAACGCAAGCCACTCCACGCACGCAGCATCGGGCTGGGACACCCGGCGCATCGCGGTAACCGCGCTTCTCTGCGCCATGGCCGCCATCTGCACGCTGCTGCTTGAGTTTCCCATCCTGCCCGGCGTCACGTGGCTCAAGTACGACCCCTCGGGCATCGTGGCGCTCATCGCGGGCTTTGCGTTTGGACCTGCCACGGGAGCCGTGGTCTCGGTCATTCCGTACCTGGTGCACATCGCCACGGCAAGCGGCGTCTATGGCGTGATCATGGCGATCCTGGCCACGTTCTCACTGGTCATGCCCGCGTCTCTCATCTACCGCAGGCAGTGCACCATGCGCGGAGCGGTGCTTGGCCTTGTGGTTGGTGGCATCGTTTGCCTGGTCGCCTGCATCGTGGGCAATCTCATCGTGACGCCGTTCTACACCGGCATGCCGCTCGACGCGGTCATCGACCTCATCGTGCCGGCGCTGCTGCCCTTCAACCTTATCAAGATTGTCATCAACTGCATCGTGTTTGTCCTCATCATGAGGCCCGCCTTCAAGGCCATGGGCATCGAGGTCCCCAACGCAGGAGACGCCCGCTAGATGGCACAGCCGGCCGCAACCACGACTACCAGCGCAAACGCGAGCGAGACGCCCATCGTCTCGCTCGCGCACGTGACGCTTGCCTATGGCGACCTGCGGGCGCTTGATAACGTCTCGCTCGACGTGCGCCAAGGCGAGCGCCTCTGCGTCCTGGGTGCCAACGGTTCCGGAAAGTCCACGCTGGCATCGGTCATCTGCGGGCTTCTCGCCCCAGACGCTGGCGAGGTCACGCTTGTGGGCGAGAAGGTCTTTGCGGCCGGCTCCGCAGACTTTGACGCCTACCGCCGCGCCCGCCGCAAGCTGGGGCTTGTCTTCCAGAACCCCGAGGACCAGATTGTGACCAGCGTGGTCGAGGAGGACGTGGCATTTGGGCCCGAGAACCTCGGCCTTCCACCCGAGAGAATCGAGCACCTGGTTCGCCGCGAGCTGCACCGCGTTGCCATGGAGCGCTATGCCAAGGCGGACCCGGCGCGCCTCTCCGGCGGCCAGCGCCAGCGCGTGACCATTGCCGGCGCGCTTGCCATGGAGCCTCGCGTGCTGGTGCTCGATGAGCCCTCGTCCTCGCTCGACGTGCGCGGGAGGCGCTCGGTCATGAAGGTTGTCGAGAAGCTCCGTGGCGTGGGCTGCACCGTGGTCCACGTAACGCACTTCATGGACGAGGCGCTTGGCGCAGATCGTGTGGTGGTGCTCGACCACGGCCACGTTGCCCTGGCAGGAACGCCGCAGGAGGTCTTCTCGCACGTAGAGGAGGTACGCGGCCTGGGCCTAGAGGAGCCCTTCGCCGGACAGCTCTCCTCGCAGCTGCGCGAGCGCGGGCTGGACGTCTCTTGGACCTGCGACGAGGACGCGCTTCTCGCCGACCTGGCGAGAAGAACGCGCGGCCACCGCGCTGGGCGTGTAGCCGCTGCGCCCGGTTCTGCATCTCACACCTCCGCAGCACCCGTGGTGCGCGCGGAGGACGTGCGCTTCTCGTACGAGCAGTCCCGCCGCCGACGCCGCGCGGACGCCGCGCCCGCAGCCCTTGACGGCGTGGCGCTCGACGTGCCGCGTGGCGCGCACGTTGCGCTGGTGGGACAGACGGGCTCGGGGAAGTCCACGCTGCTGCGACTCATTGCGGCACTCGAGGTGCCTGACCAGGGGCGCATTGAGGTGGATGGCATCTCCACGGCAGAGCGTCGCGACCGTCGCCGGCTCCATGGCCGCGTGGGCTACGTGATGCAGCGCCCGGAACGCCAGCTCTTTGCGGAGACCGTGGCGCGGGATGTGGCCTATGGCCCATCCAACCTGGGACTTTCTCCTAGCGAGGTGGACCAGCGCGTGAGGCGTGCGCTTGACCTCGTGGGTCTTGCGGGCAAGGACGACGCCTCGCCGTTCCAGCTCTCCGGAGGACAGCAGCGCCTCTGCGCGCTTGCCGGCATCCTCGCCATGGAGCCAGACCTTCTCGTCTTGGACGAGCCGACCGCCGGCCTTGACCCGCGGGGCCGCCGCAAGCTGCGGCGCATACTCGACGGCCTCAACGCCGCCGGTACTACGCTTGTCGAGGTCACGCACGCGATGGAGGACGCCGCGTGGGCAGACCTCGTGGCCGTGCTCGATGGCGGACGCGTGGTGCTCACGGGCACGCCGGCTCAGGTCTTCTTGGCAGACAACGCCGAGAAGCTCCACGACATGGGGCTGGGCATCCCTCACCCGCTTGCGTTTGCGCGGGCTCTGGAGGATGCAGGCTGCGCACCTCTGGGAGACCCGCTCACCAACGAGGCCCTGGCAGACGCCATCGCCGACGCGGCTGGCGCAGCCGACAAGCCCAGCGCTCCTAGCGCGGCCGGTACGTCCGCAACAGCCGACGGGAGGGACGAGTAGCCATGGCACTTCGCATCTCCGTGGGCCAGTACTACGCCGCAGACTCCACCATCCACCGGCTTGACCCCCGCACCAAGACGGCCTGCGCTCTGGCGCTCATGATTGCCACGTTCTTCGTGCACTCCCCGCTTGGGCTGGCGGCGCTTGCGGCCAGCGTGCTCGCGCTGCTTCTTGCGGCGCGCGTCCCGGCTGGCGAGGTCCTCTCGTCCGTGCGAGGCGTGCTCTGGGTGCTTCTCATCCTTGCAGTCTTCAACCTGCTGCTCATTCGCGATGGCAGCGTGCTTCTCGCCGCGGGACCCATCACGATAACCACGGGCGGCACGTGGTCGGCGGTGCTCTATCCGGTGCGCGTGTTTGCCGCCATCGTGGTTGGCGCGCTGCTTCTGCTCACCACCACGCCCACCGAGCTGGGCGACGCCTTCGACGCCGCATGCTCGCCGCTCACCAGGCTGGGCCTTCCCGGCCACGAGCTGGCCATGGTCTTCTCGCTCATGCTGCGCTTTATCCCCACGCTGGCAAACGACGCCTCGGCCATCATGGACGCCCAGGTTGCGCGCGGTGGCGAGGTGGCGCGCGGCAGCCTGGGCCGGCGCCTTCGCGCAGTGGGCTCGGTGCTTGTGGCGCTCATGGCAAGCTCGATGAACCATGCCGACGACCTCGCGCGCGCCCTCGATGCGCGCTGCTACGAGAGCGGCGGCACGCGCTCGCACTGGCACCCGCTGCACTTTGGCGCGCGTGACGCCGTGGCCTTTGCCGCCACAGCGGCCCTAGTCGCCCTACTCGTCACGCTGGGATGAGACAAAGGGAGTTTCCCTTTGTCTCATCGGATGAAGTTCATCCAGGAACCGCCCTCGACCTCGGGCGCGGGCACGCCGGCGGCACGGCCAGCCTCGATGCTCTTGAGCAGCCACGCCATGTTGCGCCCCAGGTTGCGCATGGTCTTCATGCCCTCGACGTCCAGCGCGGCCTCGCCGGTCTTGGCGCCGTAGACCATGTTCCAGTACGACGAGCCCACGGTGATCATGTTGGCGATGCCAAAGTACTTGTTCATCACGTCAAACGACGCGGTGCAGCCACCGCGGCGCGCCACGGTCACGCAGGCGCCCGGCTTGAAGGCAAACTGGCCGCTCTCGCTGTAGAAGACGCGGTCGAGGAAGGACAGCACGCGACCTGCGGGGTGCGCGTAGTAGACGGGCGTGCCAAAGACAAAACCGTCGGCTGAGGCGGCCTTCTCGACAAACTCGTTCACGCCGTCGTCATCAAAGATGCAATGACCAAGCTTGGAGCACTTGCCACAGCTCACGCAGTCGCGCGCGGGCGTAAGCGGTAGGTGATAGACCTCGGAGTCTATGCCCTGCTCAGCAAGCGTGCGGCCAATCTCCGCAAGCGCGATGCCGGTGTTCCCCTTGGGGCTAATACCCCCGTTGAGCATAAGGACCTTCATGTGCGTTCCCTCTCTCGGATGAGACAAAGGGACTGTCCCTTTGTCTCATCCGAGCGTACCATTCTGGGAGGAGGGATTGCCATGACTGAACAGTCCACGTTCTTCGCTATCGTCTCGAGGATGAAGTACATCGAGCGCTGGGCACTCATGCGCAGCGCCCGCCCGGAGAACCTCTCCGAGCACTCGCTCGAGGTTGCTGCCATCGCGCACGGCCTGGCAACCCTGGGCAACGTCCGCCACGGACGCCACCTTGACGCCGAGAAGGCCGCGCTTATCGGCCTCTTCCACGACACAACAGAGATCGTGACCGGCGACATGCCCACGCCCGTGAAGTACGCCAACCGCGGCATCCGCGACGCCTACAAGGATGTGGAGAGAAGCGCCGAGGACACGCTGCTCGACACGCTGCCAGAAGACCTGCGTCCCACCTACGAGGCGATCTTCCGTGGCGACCCAGCAGACGAGGACGACGTCTACCTGCGACGCCTGGTGAAAGCCGCCGACAAAATCTCGGCACTCATCAAGTGCGTCGACGAGGCGCAGTCCGGAAACGCCGAGTTCAAGACTGCCGAGAAGGGCATCCGCGCCAAGGTGGACGAGATGGCCGCGCAGATGCCCGAGGTCGCGGACTTCGTGGCGGAGTTTCTCCCCAGCTACGGCAAGACGCTCGACCAGCTGCTCTAGGCGCGCAGCGCAACGACGACCGCAGCGGCCGCGCGGACCGGGCACCCCGGCACGCGCGGCCTTCTCGTCCTACTCCACAACCACCGGCACAAACTGGTACGTGTGGCAGTCCACGTAGCCTCGGTTGGTAAGCCGCAGGTCTGGGATGCAGGCAAGCGAGAGAAGCGCCATGGTCATGAACGGCGAGGGCATCGTGCAGCCCATCTTTGCCCAGGCGGCCTCGGCGCCACGGACCTCTGCGGCGACCTCTTCCACGCTCTTGGGGCTCATGAGGCCGAGAATGGGCAGCTTCACCTGGCCAAGCACCTTGCCGTCCTCAACGGCAACCTCGCCTCCGCCGCAGTCCACAAGAAGACTTGCCGCCAGTGCCATGTCCTCATCGTTATCGCCAATGACCAGCAGGTTATGGGCATCGTGGGCAACAGTCTGCGCAAGCGCACCATGGATGCCAAAGCCCTTGGCAAACCCGTAGGCAAACGAGCCCGTGTTGTGATGGCGCTCGAAGACAAAGGCCTTCAGGATGTCGTCCGCGGGCGAGCACTCCAGGCAGCCGTCGACCACGGGCACCTCGAGGTGCTCCTCCTTGGTGATGGTGGAGCCGGCGCTCGAGGTCATCACGCGCACCAGCGCGCGGTCTGCCATGATGGGCGAGCCGTCCGCATGAACGGCGGGGATGCGGAAGGTCTCAGGCTTGATATCTGCCGCCACGTGCATGGAGTTGAACATGAAGTTGGGCCAGGGGTAGGGCTCTGGCGAGAAGAGCGCCGCGCCGTCTTGGGCCACAAGCTCGCCGTCGATGAAGGTGTGCGTCACGTGGAAGTCCTTGAGGTCCTCGAGAATCACGAGGTCGGCGCACTTGCCAGGCGTGACGGAGCCCAGGTCGCGCGACATGCCAAAACAGTCTGCCACGTTGATCGTGACCATCTGGATTGCCGAGACAGGATCGATGCCATAGCCCACGGCCTTGCGCAGGATACGGTCGAGGTGGCCCTCGGAGACCAGGGTCTCGGGATGGTTGTCATCAGAGACAAGGTTCACGTGGCGCGTATCGATGTTGTTCTCGGTGATGACGTGGGCCAGCTCCTTGAGGTTCTGCCAGGCGGAACCCTCGCGCAGCTGCGCATACTGGCCCAGGCGGAGCTTGGCGAGCGCCTCTTCGCGCGTGATGGACTCGTGGCAGCAGGAGATACCGGAGGCGATGTAGGCGTTGAGCTGGCGGTCCGTGTCCGGCACGGTGAAGTGGCCGGTCAGGGTCTTGTCGGCCTTGAGGGTCTCGTCCATCTCAGAGAGCGGGCCCTCGTCGCAGGCAAGGACGCCTGGGTCGTTCATCATCTCACCAAGGCCCACCACAGCGTCCCAGCCCATGGTCTCGCGGATGTCCTTGGCATCAATCTTGGAACCGGTGTCCTCAAAGCCCGGCACCGCGGGCACGCACGAGCCCGGCGTGACCATGCACTTGAGCGGCACGCGCTCGGAGTCGCGGATGAGCTCCTTCAGCGCCGGCAGGCCAGCGACGTTCATGGCCTCGTGCGGGTCCCAGTAGATGCCGGTTGTGCCATGCGGCACCACGGCGCGGGCGTACTCGGAGGGGCCCACCATAGCAGACTCCACATGGATGTGGCCGTCCATGAAGCCCGGTGCCACGTAGCGGCCAGCGGCATCGATGACGGCGGTCTTCTCGCCAATGCAGTGCTCGGCCGTGTGGCCGCCAATGCCCAAGTAGGCTACGCGCCCCGCGGCAACGGCGATGTCTGCGTCCTCGAGGACCTCGTGCGTGGTGACGCTTACCAGCCGGGCGTGACGAATGACAAGGTCAGCGGGCTCTTGGCCCTGTGCCACGCGGATGAGCGTACGGTTGCATTCCCACAACGGACTCTTGCAAAAGCGATTGAGCATGACAGCCCCTCTCGACGCCCGACTTTTAAATTGTCAAAACGTTACCAGCCCTGTGTTGCAGTGCAGCAACAATTCTGCGAGCGGCGGACAAAGGTTTGCTCGGTGTTACCGGAGGCCTACTCAAACAAGAATGCGCGCCACACATTCGGGACCGATTGTGTGGCGCGCGCAGGTCGATACAGATTCGTCGGCCGAATGTGTAGCGCTCCCAAGGTTGCAGGCCGAGCGCCGGAATCGCTAACCAATCGAAAATTGCAGGCTAAAGGGTGCGGCGAGACAAACGTGCAGATTCCGATCGGCTAGGGGCCGCTAACCAATCGGAATCTGCAAGATCCCAAAGTGCCCCAACCACAGGCAATCGCGGGCCCGCGCAGGGCCTAGCGAGAGGAGAGAAGCCCCTTGACCTGGGAGGGGAGCTGGGACGCCACCTCCCGCGCGACGCCACCCACGTTCTGCACGACCTCCTGCGCGGTGGTGGCCGCATCTCCCAGGGTGTCCGCAATCCCACCGAGGTCGATACCCGTGTCTGTACCGGAAGTGGAGCCTCCGGTACTGCCGGAGCCGCTGGCTCCCGTGGACGTGGGCGTGGTGGTACTCGTTGTCGTGCCAGCTGTAGTTGAAGTGGCGCCGCTTGAGGCACCGGCGGCCACGCTCGACACGGCGTCACTCACGCAGCTTGACACCACCGCAAAGACGATGAGAGCCACCAGCGCCCCTACCAGCACAAGCGTGATTCGCTTGAGGTTGGGGCCGCGGTGGGCACCACGTCCATCGCGGCCGGCGGCGCCACCGTAGCCATAGCCGTAGTAGCTCGTCTGCGAGGGAGAGGGAACGGCGTTGCGCACGGGCTCCGGGGCGCGCCGGGGCGCCGCAGCGGTGCGGGAGGCCGAAGGCGGCGCGTACACCGTGGCGTCGAGGTCGTTCTCGCCCTCGTCGCCCATCACGCGCGTCTCGTCATTCTCAACCGCGGCGCCACTCCCCATCAGGCGCGTCTTGTCGCTCTCGTCCATGCTGCCCTACTCCAGGCCATCGACGGCAGGCGTCTCGCCCTCCCACGTGGTGAGGCAGGCGTCCAGACCGCGCTCCACGGCCTCGCGGTCCATGTGACGGCCAATCACGCAGAGGCGAACCATGCGGTCCCCCACCTTGGGATCCCAGTCGCGACGCAGCTCGGGGACCTCCTCCATGTTGCGCTTGAGCTCGTCTTCCGGCATGAGCGCCGCCCACTGGCCGTTCTCGGTGAGGGTGAACTGCTGGCCGGCCTGCTCGAACACGTAGCACATGTCGGGGTCGTTGTTGACCCACATGAGGCCCTTGACGCGGATCACGGACTCGGGCCAGTTGTTCACGAACTCAGAGAGAGCATGGTAGTCGAAGGGCTGGCGACGCTGGTAGACAAAGGTAGAGACGTCATACTCCAGGACCTCGGGGTTCTCGTGCTCTTCGGGGTGCTCCATGGCGTCCACCCATGCAGCCGAGCCGTACGCCTCGTCAAAGCTAAAGCGGCCGGTGTTGAGCAGCTCGTCCATGGGGACGTTGCCGTTCACGGCCTCCACGATACGCGCGTGGGGCTGCAGGCCGCGCACGATGGCCTTGAGCTCGGCCACCTGCTCGGGCGTCACGCGGTCGCACTTGTTGAGCACGAGCGTGGTGCAGAACTCGATCTGCTGGATGAGAAGGCTCTCGACGTCGTCCTCCTCGATGTCATCGGAGAGAAGGGCGTGGCCGCCGTTGAACTCGTCGTACATGCGGGCGCAGTCGACCACGGCCACAATGTTGTCCAGGTCGAGCGGTGCGGTGCCGCCCTTGGTCTGGTCGCAGATGGACGAGATGGTGTAGGCAATGGGGATGGGCTCGCAGATGCCCGAGGCCTCGATGATGATGTAATCGAAGTCGCCGGTCTCGGCGATGGACGTGAGCTGCTGCGCCAGGTCGGAGGCAAGCGTGCAGCAGATGCAGCCGTTGCTCATGGGGATGAGGCTGTCCGTGGCGGAGAGGCCGCCGTTCTTGATGAGGCTTGCGTCGACGTTGATCTCGCCAATGTCGTTCACGATGACGGCGGCGCGAATGCCCTCGTCGTTGGCAAGGATGTGGTTGAGAAGCGTGGTCTTGCCCGCTCCCAGGTAACCGGTGAGCATGACGATCTTGACCGGAGTCGTGGTGTCCTTCGTGGGCATACGTGCCCCCTTCTGCCGGCGCGTGCGGCGCTGGCGACGTGTCTGGTGAACCCAGAGAGTCTAGGGCATGCGTGTGGTGAGATTGAGGGGCCGAGAGAGGCGCGGCATGCGGCGGCCGGGCACCTCTCGACCCGTCACCCGTGCTCACAGCGCGTAGCAGTCGTAGCGTATGGCCTTGCCGGCCACGGTGTAGCTGGGCTTCTCGCCCGCAAGCCACGGTCCCTTGGCCGGACGTTTCACCACAATGCGGCGAGGACCCGCGGCACGGGCGGCGTCCATGAGGCCGCGCTCGTCGTCGCACGGCCGCTCCAGACGCTGAATGAGCTGCAGCTTCTTCTTGACGGCCGCGCTCTTGCGGCGCTCGGGAAACATGGGGTCGAGAAGGACCACGTCGGGCGAGAAGCCCAGCGCGGAAAGCGCCGGCACGGAGTCCTCGCCGCGAAGCTCCATGCGCGAGACCGCCTCGGCCAGCGCCGGGTCCGACGCCGCGCGCGCCAGGGCGTCGCCCAGAAGCGCGCAAATCACGGGGTCGCGCTCGAAGAGCGTCACCGAGAAGCCCGCCGCAGCCAAAAGCAGCGAGTCCTCCCCCATCCCGGCCGTCGCGTCCACAGCCGTGAGCGGCCCAGCCGCCCCGCGAATGCGTGCCGCGCGCACCACCAGCTCGCGGTTGAGGTTGCCCGCGCGAAGGCGCGGCACCATGCGTGAGAGGTCCGCGGCAAGCGACATGCCGTCACCCTCGAGCGAGAGGCCCTTCTCGCCCACAAGAAGGCACAGCCCACCTGCTACCTGCGCGGTGCCCACAGGCGCCACGGGCACGCCGAGACGAGCCGCAAGCTCCTGCGCCCGAACGGCGTCCCCGCCCGCACCAACTTCTACAACCAGGCCCTCCACCAGCGCCTACGCCCCGTACTGCCCGCGCATCGAGTACCAGCCGTCGTGCTCGTCCACCACAAGGGGCACATCGAAGAGGTTAGAGAGGACCTTATCGCACAGGATCTGCTCCTTGGGGCCGTCAGCGAAGATGGCTGCATTCTTGATGAGCATCACGCGCCCGATGGCCGGAATGATGTCCTCGGGGTAGTGCGTTACCAGGATGATCGAGCGGCCCTCGGCGGCTAGTGTGCTCATGGTCTCGCGCACGTGGTACATGCCCTCGGGGTCAAGGCCGGTGCACGGCTCGTCAAAGACGAGCACCTGCGGGTCGCGGATGAGCTCGCGTGCCACCAGGACGCGGCGGGCCTGGCCGGTCGAGAGGGTCATCACGTCGCGATCGGCCACCTCGGGGATGCCCAGGCGGCCAAGCGCATCGAGCGCCAGCTGGCGGTCGCGCTCGGTGACCTCCACCTGCTTGGGCAGCCCCAGCGTGCCAAAGAGCCCGCCCACCACGATGTCGACGGACGGCAGGTGCACGCGGATCTGCTCGTGCATGGTAGAGCTCACCACGCCCAGCGCGCGACGCACGTCGGTAAGCTGCGGGCGCGGATTGCCGCGAAAGCGTACCGGCGGCTCGTCTCGGTAGAGGGGAAATACCTCCCTGGTAAGGAGCTGTATGAACGTGGACTTTCCCGCGCCGTTGGGGCCGAGAAGCGCCACGTGCTCACCCTCATGCAGCGTGAAGTCGTCCACGTGGAGAATGGTCTTGCCCGACCTCACCACGCTCGCGTCGTGAATGGCAAAGAGCGGCGTCTTATCGCCGGCGTTGTTCTCGCCCTGCATGCGGTCTCCCGGTTTTCCTTGGTGTAACTTCACACAAACGCACCACCATTACGTGCGTCCCGTAGACCTACTATAGGCAATACGTGCGCGCACGCGCGAGGTTGGCGACGCGCAGAAACATACCCACACCTCATTTGCGCAGATAGGGGTTCCCATGCCAGAGATGCTCACGCTCGAAGCGTTCGAGGAGGCCTCCGAGAAGGTCAAGGAGGTCACGCTCGAGACCAAGCTCATCGAGAGCCCCTACCTCTCGGCGGCAACGGGTAACCGCATGTGGCTCAAGCCAGAGAACATGCAGCGCACCGGTGCCTACAAGCTTCGTGGCGCGTACTACAAGATCTCCAAGCTCTCGCAGGAGGAGCTCGACCGCGGCGTCATCACCGCGAGCGCCGGCAACCACGCGCAGGGTGTGGCCTACGCCGCCACGCACGCGGGCGCGCGCTCCATCGTCGTGATGCCCACCACCACGCCGCTCATCAAGGTTGAGCGCACCAAGGGCTACGGTGCCGAGGTCATCCTCTACGGCGACGTCTTCGACGACGCAAAGCAGCGCGCCGTCGAGCTGGCCGAGGAGCAGGGCCTTACCTACATTCCGCCGTTCAACGACACCACGGTTGCAACCGGCCAGGGCACCATCGCCATGGAGATCGTCCAGGAGCTGCCGCTCGTCGACACCATCCTCGTGCCCGTGGGAGGCGGCGGCCTGGCCTGCGGCGTCTCGACCTTCGCCAAGCTCTACAACCCCAAGATCCGCGTCATCGGCGTCGAGCCCACGGGGGCGGCGAGCCTCACGGCGGCACTCGAGGCCGGCCACGTGGTCAAGCTCCCCAGCGCCAACACCATCGCCGACGGCACCGCCGTGCTCGAGGTGGGCGACAAGGTCTTCCCCTACCTGCAGCAGAACCTCGACGACGTCATCTGCGTGGACGACGACGAGCTGGTTGTCTCGTTCCTCGACATGGTCGAGAACCACAAGATGATCGTCGAGAACTCCGGCCTGCTCACCGTGGCCGCCGCAAAGCACCTCCCCGCCGAGGGCAAGCGCGTGGCTTGCATCCTCTCCGGCGGCAACATGGACGTGATCACCATGTCGAGCGTGGTGCAGCACGGCCTCATCCAGCGCGGCCGCATCTTCACCGTGAGCGTGCTGCTCCCCGACCGCCCCGGCATGCTGGTGCGCGTGGCGAGCGTCATCGCCGAGCAGAACGGCAACGTGATCAAGCTCGAGCACAACCAGTTCGTCTCGACCAACAGGAATGCGGCGGTCGAGCTGCGCGTGACCATCGAGTCGTACGGTGAGGAGCACAAGGCGCAGATCGTGGAGGCGCTCCGCAAGGCAGGCTTCAAGCCCTCGCTGGTGCAGCCGTCGCTGTAAGGGCACGGTAATAACCACTCCGCTGTGAAGCAGCCCCTCCGGCAGCATGCGCGCCGGAGGAGCTGTTTGCACATAGGCGCTGCGGGCCGCGGACGCCGGCCGCGCCGAGAGGCGCGGCGGCGACACCGCTACAGATACTCGACGACCTTGTCGCCCATCGCGGCGGTGCCAAGCACGTGGTCCGCCGGCGTGGCGTCATCGGCGATGTCGCGGGTGCGCCAGCCGTCGTCGAGGACGCGCTCCACGGCAGACTCGACCCAGCCAGCCTCCTCGGTCATGTCGAAGGCGTAGGTGAACATCATGCCCGTCGAGAGGATCTGCGCCAGCGGGTTGGCGATGCCCTTGCCGGCGATGTCCGGCGCGGAGCCGGCGGAGGGCTCGAAGAGCGAGACGCCGTCGCCCAGGCTCGCGCTCGCGAGCATGCCAAGCGAGCCCGTGATCTGCGCGGCCTCGTCGGAGAGGATGTCGCCAAACATGTTCTCGGTCACGACGATGTCGAAGTCCGCGGGACGGTTGATGAGCTGCATGGCGGTGTTGTCAACGAGCAGGTCCTCAAGCTCGACCTCGGGGAACTCCTCGTCATGGACGCGGTGCACGACCTCGCGCCACATGCGGGAGGTCTCCAGCACGTTGCGCTTGTCGACGCTCGTGACCTTGTTGCGGCGCTTGCGGGCAGCCTCAAACGCCTTGCGCGCAATGCGCTCGACCTCGTACTCGCGGTACTCCATGGTGTCGTAGGCACGCTGCCCGCGGCCGCCGTTGGCACCCGCGCCCTCCTCGTCGTAGAAGCGCTCGCGGCGCCCAAAGTACAGGCCACCGGTAAGCTCGCGGACAATCACCAGGTCAACGCCCTTGATGACCTCTGGACGAAGCGTCGAGGCGCCAGCTAGGGCGTCGTAGATCATAACGGGGCGCAGGTTAGTGTAGAGGCCGAGGCCCTTGCGAATGCCGAGAAGCCCCTGCTCCGGACGAGGGGCGTTTGGGTCGGTAGAGTCCCACTTGGGCCCGCCCACGGAGGCGAGAAGGACTGCGTCCGACGCCTTGGCGGCATCGAGCGTCTCGTCGGGCAGCGGACTTCCGTAGGCATCGATGGCAGCGCCGCCAATGAGGTGGTCCTCGCAGACAAAGTCGACATTGGCCTTCTCGCCCACTGCTGCCAGGACCTTCTTGCCCTCGGCCATGATCTCGGGGCCAATGCCGTCGCCCGGCAGCGTGCACACGCGATAGGTTGCCTTAGCCATTGCTACTCGCCCTTCTTCTCGGCCAGCACACGCTTGGTGCGCGCGACAAGCCCGCCCTCGTTGATAATCTCCTGAATGAACGGCGGGAACGGCTGGGCGTGGAAGACGGCGCCCGTGGTCTCGTCGGTGATGGTGCCGGTATCGGCGTCAACGCTCACCACGTCGCCGTCGGAGATGGCGTCCGCGGCCTCGGGGCACTCCAGGATGGGAAGGCCCATGTTGATCGAGTTGCGATAGAAGATGCGCGCGAAGCTCTTGGCAATGACGCACGAGACACCCGCCGCCTTGATTGCCACGGGCGCGTGCTCGCGCGAGGAGCCGCAGCCAAAGTTCTCGTCGGCCACAATGATGTCGCCCGGCTTCACGCGAGAGACGAAAGTCTTGTCGAGGTCCTCGAGGCAGTGCTTGGCGAGCTCCGCCGGATCGGACGTGTTGAGGTAGCGAGCAGGAATAATGACGTCGGTGTCTATGTCTCTGCCGTATCGAAAGACGGTTCCTCGGAACTGCATGGGTTTCCTTTCTAAAAGGAGGGGGGGCGCCACCCTTGCCTCCCCGCTTCGGACAGTCCTCGCCGCAAAAAGCGCGGCTGCGGAACTCGCGGGGCGGCAAGGGTGGCCGCCGTCCCGTTGTTGAAACAAACCACAGGCGAGAGGAACCGTCTTTCGCGTCAGAGCCCTGACGGAACCTCCACCCCGGGAAAAAACAAACTTCAAACCAGAAGCAAAGAGCGCGGCCGGTGGGGCGCCCGTGGCCGGCGACGCTCCCTGCCGTCACGACCCGCAAGTGGTAGGGCGGGGCGCTTTGTCGCTGCGCGAGTTCTTGGCGAAGCCAAGCTGTCTGAGCACAGCGGCAATGCGCCCCGCCCCTCCCGCTACAGGTCAGACGGCAGCGCGATGTGGCCGGCCACGGCCGACGCGGCACACACGGCCGGGCTCGCCAGGTAGACCTCGGACGTGGGGTCTCCCATGCGGCCGACGAAGTTGCGGTTCGTGGAGCTCACGCACCTCTCGCCTGCCGCCAGGATGCCCATGTAGCCGCCCAGGCACGGGCCGCAGGTGGGCGTCGAGACAACGCAGTGCGCGTCGATGAAGACGTCCATGAGTCCCTCGTGCACGCACTGCAGCCACACGGCCTGCGTCGCGGGAATCACGATGCAGCGCACGTTGGGGTTCACAGTGCGACCGCGCAGCACCTCCGCCGCGGCGCGCATGTCCTCGATGCGGCCGTTGGTGCAGGAGCCAATGACGGCCTGGTCGATGGTAATGTCGCGGCTCTCGGCAACAGGGTGGGTGTTGGAGGGCAGGTGCGGCCAGGAGACCTGCGGCACGATGTCCGCCGCATCGATCTTGATGACCTGCTTGTAGGTGGCGTCCGGGTCGGGGTGGTATTCGGTGTAGGGGCGCTCGGTGCGGCCTGCCAGCCAGGCGCGCGCGGTGTCGTCCACCTCGAAGAGGCCCGCCTTGCCGCCGGCCTCGATGGCCATGTTGGCAATGGTGAGGCGCCCCTCTACGGAGAGGTCGCGGATGGTCGAGCCGGCAAACTCCATGGCGCAGTAGAGCGCGCCGTCCACGCCAATCTTGCCAATCACATAAAGGATGATGTCCTTTGCGCTGGCGCCCGCGGGCAGCTTGCCGTCGATCTCGAAGCGGATGGTCTCGGGCACCTTGAACCATGCGCGACCGGTCGCCATGCCCACGCCGGCATCCGTGGAGCCAACGCCTGTGGAGAACGCACCGATGCCACCATAGGTGCAGGTGTGGGAGTCCGCGCCAATGACCAGGTCGCCGGGGCCCACGATGCCGCGCTCGGGGAGAAGGGCGTGCTCGATGCCCATGCAGCCCTGCTCGAAGTAGTGTGTGATGCCCATCTCGTGCGCAAAGTCACGCGTGACCTTGGTCTGCTCGGCACTCTTGATGTCCTTGTTGGGGCTGTAGTGGTCGGGCACCAGGCAGATGCGGTCGCGGTCGAAGACGCCAGCGCCAATCTCGCGCACGGTCTTGATGGCGATGGGCGCCGTGATGTCGTTGGCGAGCACGAGGTCGAGGTCGCACTCGATGAGCTGGCCGGGGACAACCTCGTCAAGCCCTGCGTGGGCGGCGAGAATCTTCTCGGCCATGGTCATGGGATGTGCCATTTACTTGCCCTCCTTGGAACGCGTAGTCTGGATCATGCGGTTGATGGCATTGACGTAGGCCTTGGCGCTGGAGACCACGATGTCGTTATCGGCACCGCGGCCGGTGTAGACCTTGCCGTCCTCGGCCGTGATGCGCACCGTGACCTCACCAATGGCGTCGATGCCGCGGGTGATGGCCTTGACCGAGAACTCCGCGAGGTCGCCGTGGACGGCAACCACCTGGTCGACGGCCTTGTACGCCGCATCGACGGGGCCGGTGCCGGTGGCGCAGACCACGTGCCTCACGCCCAACTCGTCCGTGATGGTAGCCGTAGCGGTGGGAACGAGCGGGTCGCCGCAGGAGACCTGCAGGGCGTCCAGGGTGTAGACGGCCGCGACCTCGCGCTGGCGCTCCTGCACCATGGACTCCAGGTCCTCGTCGTAGACCTCCTTCTTCTGGTCTGCGATCTCAAGGAAGCGGTTGTAGATCTCGTCGAACTCGTCGTCCTTGAAGGAGTAGCCCAGCTCCGCCAGGCGGTGGCGCAGCGCGGCGTGGCCCGAGCGCGCGGAGAGGATGATCTCGGAGCCGGCGGCGCCCACGTCGGCGGGGTCGATGATCTCGTAGGTGTCGCGCGCCTTGAGCACGCCATCCTGGTGGATGCCGGAGCTGTGGGCAAAGGCGTTGGCGCCCACGATGGCCTTGTTGGCCTGCACGTTCATGCCGGTGATGCGGCTCACCAGGTGGCTCGCGCGCGTGAGCTCGCAGGTGTTGACGTCGGTGTGGGCGTCCAGCTCGTCACCGTGCATCTTGATGGCCATCACGACTTCCTCGAGCGCGGTGTTGCCGGCGCGCTCGCCCAGGCCGTTGATGGTGCACTCGATCTGCGTGGCGCCGTTCTTGACGCCGGCCAGCGCAAGCGCGGTGGCCATGCCCAGGTCGTTGTGGGTGTGGACGCTAATGGTGACGTTCTCGATGCCGCGGACGTTGTCGGCAAGGCCCTTGATGCGGGCGCCAAAGTCGTCCGGCATCTGGTAGCCGGTGGTGTCCGGGATGTTCACCACGGTTGCGCCCGCATCGACGGCGGCCTGAATCACGCGCTCCAAGAACTTCTGGTCCGCACGACCGGCGTCCTCGGCGTAGAACTCCACGTCCTCGACGTACTGCTTTGCGTACTTCACGCAGTGGATGGCGCGCTCGACGCACTCGTCCTCGGTGATGCGGAGCTTCTCGCGCAGGTGCTGCGGCGAGACGCCCAGGCCGGTGTGGATGCGCGGGCGCTTGGCGGTCTTCAGCGCCTCGGCCGCGCGGTCGATGTCCTTGTCGACGGCGCGCGTGAGGCCAACCACCACGGCGTCGTCGCCGGCAAGGCGGCCGATCTCCTGCACCGAGCGGAAGTCGCCCGGGGAGGAGATGGGGAAGCCCGCCTCGATGACGTCCACGTGCAGGCGCAGCAGCTGCTGGGCGATGACGAGCTTCTCCTCGGTATTCATGGACGCGCCGGGCGACTGCTCGCCGTCACGCAGGGTGGTATCAAAGATGGCGATCTTGCGGGTCATTGCTACCTCCATTGGACGTGGACCCAGTGACTGGTACCAGGTTGCCTTGGGATGGTGGCATGACACACGACAAGACCCAGCTGCCGCTGTCCCAAGGCGGGACGCGAACGCAAGCTGGGTCTAATGATACCTGCTGGACCTCGGACCTAGCGTGCGCTCGCGCACGTAAGCTCTAGGCCGAGTAGATCAAGAGCGAGAAGGTCCATGGGCAGCTCCTGGTGATTCATGCGCATGTTCCCTCCCATCTTGGCCGAGGCTGCTGGCTGCAGCCGGTGTTGTTTACTTTGGCACAGCGGAAAAAGTTGGGCTCATCGTCACTTCTGGTGGGTAGCGCATCCCTGCGGTGATGCGTCTGACTCCTCCGGGCGGTAGGATGTTGCCCTGCAGGGGGATGCCGGACACAACCCACCGGGGAGGCGGCTATGGAAGCGCAGGCCGGGATGCTCGCGAGGCTCTTCGAGAGGTCGATGGGACTGGGCCCCGAGTGGGAGGTCTCCGACGTCTGGTTCGAGGAGCGCGACGGCGCCCCCGACGAGCTCCACGTCCGCGTGGCTCACGTGAGGGGGCAGGCCGTCGAGTGCCCCGAGTGCGGGCGGAGGTGCGGCGTCTACGACACTCGC
>FPKD01000017.1 GCA_900119625.1 Olsenella sp. kh2p3 | reverse complement strand
GATGACCGAGGCGCTGCGGGCGGTCTACGCCTGCCCGGACAGGGGGTCCGCGGGACGGGAGCTGGACCGCGTCCTCTCCTGGATCGCGCACTCCAACGTGCCCGAGATGAAGGTGGTGGCGAGGACGGTCAGGAAGGAGCGGGAGGGTATCCTGAACTGGTTCTCGAGGAACGCCACCAACGCCATCCTCGAGGGGCTGAACTCCGTCATCCAGTCCGTCAAGCGGGCAGCGAGGGGGTTCAGGAACGTCGAGTACTTCAAGACGATGATATTCCTGAGGCTCGGCCGCCTGGACTTCTCGGCCCAGCTGGCCGTATCATCTGCTACCCACTAGAAACAGCGAAGAGCCAAAGATTTCTCGTGTGATAGCGAGCTCTATTGACTTCATGTCCTCTAGGGTAAGCTGCTTCTCAGCACACATCTGCACCCTCCTACCGGAATATTGGTAACCTGAACAACCGCTGAGGATACGACAACGCTTCTACCACCGCAACGCCGAAATCCTCCGTTCTTTTTCGGTTCTTTTGGCTAGGCGCCCTTGCTCTTGTGGATGTATTTGCCAGAAGTGCGAGAATCAGGCGATGTGCGGTTCCGGCTAGTCTGGCTCCGTTCCCGCACTCCTGGAAAATCATCCTCGACCGGAGTTCGCCCACATGGCAACCGTTTGTGTGTTCACACCAACCTATAACCGCGCCTACATCCTTCCCAAGCTCTACAAGAGTCTGGTTGCCCAGACCTCGCGCGATTTCTCTTGGCTCGTAGTCGATGACGGGTCAACGGACAACACCTCCGAGCTTGTTCGCGGCTGGCAGGCAGAGGGATTGGTGCCCATTACCTATATCCACCAGGAAAATGGCGGCAAGCAACGTGCCACCAACACAGGCATGGAGCACTGCAAAGACGAGCTCTTCTTTGTGGTTGATTCCGATGATCACCTTGTTCCTACGGCAATCGAGCAGATCGTAGACGTTTGGTTGGGCGCGCGCGGTGACGCCACGCTTGCAGGCATTGTGGCCCTCCGTGGCACAGACGAGGAAACGCCCCTTGGAACGCACATGCCGGCAGGCGTGACCAGGGTCAAGATGTGGGATCTGCTTCACAAGTATCGATTCAGGGGAGACACCTCACTCATTCACCGCACGGCGATTGTCCGACAACACCCCTACGAGGTGGCGCCTGGCGAGAAGTTCGTTGCCGAGTCGATGGCCTTCTTTGCGATTGACGACGACTATGACATGCTCACCTACGACCACGTGCTCACCATCTGTCACTACCTGCCGGATGGCTACACGCAGAACTTCGTCGAAAACACCAAGAAGAACCCCATCGGCTACATGCGCCACAAGCGCGACAGCGCGAGGAGGGCAACAAACCCGTACGATGCCTGTCGAGAGACCACGCTCTACCTTGTTGGATGCATGCTCGCCCATCACAAGGGCGGTGTGCGAGAAGCTCCCAACGTGCCGCTTGCCGTGCTCTGCTACCTGCCCGCGAAGCTTGCGTGTGCCACCGTCTTCCGGTAGCCCATCACAGAGACTAAGGTGCGTACCATGAAGATTAGCATCATCATTCCCGTCTACAACTCGCAGGACTACCTGCGCGATTGCGTAAAGAGCATTACGTCTCAGACCTTCCGCGACGTCGAGGTGCTTCTCATCGACGATGGCTCTACCGATGACTCAGGTGCGCTCTGTGACGCCCTGGCGGCGGAGGACCAGCGAGTCATCGCGATCCACAAGCCAAATGGTGGTACCTCCTCCGCGCGCAACGTGGGCGTCGAGCGCGCCACGGGGGACTACCTTACCTTCTGCGACAACGACGACTTCCTCCGGGACGACCAGTGCCTCGAGCGCGTGGCTCAGAGCCTCTCCTCCCGGCCTGTGGACGTTCTCATGCATGACAACTGCATGTATGACGACCCCCAGGGGACTGTCATCCCTCCAAAGGAGACGAACCTTGCCGAGAAGGTTGCCGCTCTGAGCAAGGCTGATGCCATCCTCGAGGTCATCTCCCAGGGGCTCATGGCGCGCGCGGTGTGGAACAAGGTTGTGCGCACCGAGCTCGTGCGCTCAAACGGCATCGTATTTCCTGAAGGCATGCGCAACGAGGACACCGATTGGTCTGCCAGCGTTCTCGAGTACGCCCAGAGCGTGGGATGGCTCGACGATCCCTACTACTGCTATCGGAAGGGCCATGGCTACGCCCAGACATCCAAGCCGGTCACGCGCGTGATGACCGATGACCTGGCGGCAATCATTGGCAGGCACGTGATGGCTATCGACAACCTGGGGCTCTCTGACCTCGACGCTCACGCTATCCATGCGTACTTGGCATACCCCTTCATCGTGTGGATGGGGCAGACGGGTTCGATGGGAGAGTGTCGTAAGGACGATCGCGTTTCTCTTGAGATGTGCGCACATGCGCCGTTGCTCCTTGCGGCAGACGAGGATCCTGCGGTGCACCTTGCTGCCACAGCTTATCGTGTGGTTGGTTTTTGGTGCACGGCAAGGCTGCTTGGCGTTGCGTTTCGCCTTAGAGGCCTCTTTGGCAGGCATCATGTTTCGTAGTGCCAAACGTTTCCCGGTGCTTGGGTAGATAGGACAAGAAAGGAGAGAAATGTGGCTGAGGGTCTCTCGCTCAAGAAGAACATCGCCTGGAACTCCGCCGGCTCCATAGTGCGGCTGGGCTGCAACTACCTCATCACCATCGCAGTAGTGCGTCTTTCGCATGGCTTCGACGCGGCGGGCGCTCTCTCGCTTGCCATGTCCGTCTCGAACCTTGTGGCACCTTTTGCCGACTTTCGCCTGCGTACCGTGCAGGTGACAGACGTCCGGGGCGAGCACAGCTCCGGCGAGTACGTTGGTCTGCGCCTGCTTACGAGCGTCCTCGCCTTTGTGGTGGGCGTTGTGTATGCGTTTCTCACGTGCTCCCTAGATGCCGTGCCCGCGATTGTCGCTTACCTCGTGGCGTCGCTTGCCGCAAACTTCATCGAGGGTCTGCACGCTATAGACCAGCGGCACCTTCGCATGGACTACATTGGCCGATCGTACATGATGCAGGGCGTCTCGAACCTTGCGCTCTTCTCGGTTGTACTGTGGGCATCGGATTCCCTGGTATTGGCCTGCATCTCCATGGCGGTCTCGACCTTGGCAATCTGCTTTATCTACGACATGCCGCGGGCCGCTGGCTTTGAGTCCATCAAGCCCGTCATCGACCTGCGCTCTGGCGCCCGTACGCTTGCAACACTGCTGCCGCTGGTCATAGCACAGGTGTGCTCGAGTGCTGTCCTTACGGTCCCTAAGCAGTACCTCGCAGCGAGTGTGAGCACGGCTGCTCTGGGCATCTACTCTTCTGTGGCGTCTCCGGCGGCAATTGTCCAGATGGGGGCCTCCTACATCTACAGTCCCCTCATGGGCGAGTTCGCACAGCGTTTCAAGGACGACAAGGCATCCGCGCTCAGGCTCTTCAGACGCACCATCCAGGGCATTATTGGCATCACGGTGGTCTTCTCGGTGCTCATACTTATCTTTGGCGAGTGGATTCTTGGCCTCCTCTACGGCCAGGAGATTGTCGAGTACAGCTACCTTCTTGGCCCGGCGGTGCTCTGCACCTTTGTGACCGCCTTTGCCTGGTTCATGAACGACCTGCTTCTTTCGCTCAGGGACTACAAGGCAAGCTTCCTCGGTAATGTGGTTGCCACTGTGGTCTCGCTTGCCATCACCATTCCCGTAGTGGACCTCTTTGGCATGAACGGCGTAAGCTGGGTGGGTGTGGGGTCCTACCTCCTGGCAGTCCTCTCTCTGGTGGCATTTTTTGTCCGTGACTGCAAGAGGCTGGATGAGACAAAGGGATGAGACAAAGGGAAACTCCCTTTGTCTCATTACAAGGGGAGGAAGAAGATGGATGAGATGCGGCCGTATCCCGAGGGCGCTCTCGAGAGGCTGCAAGATGCCGAACGCAGCATTCTGGGTGTCGTGGATGCGCTCTGTCGTCAGAACGGGATCGACTACTTTATCGATTCCGGTACGTGTTTGGGTGCTGTGCGTCACGGGGGATTTATCCCTTGGGACGATGACACGGACATCGCTATGTCCTACGAGGACTACCAGCGCTTTTGCGAGCTTGCGCCCAAGGCCTTGCCTGTCGGCTACTCCCTTGCTACGTGTGAGAACACCCCAGGCCTTACGTCGCTCTGGGCCAAGGTGTTTCTCGATGGCACGCGCTTTATTGACGAAGTCTCTATGGAGGCCGGCTGCAACCAGGCAATTTTCCTCGATGTCTTTCCTTATTTTCGCGAGGAGAGGGACCCGGCGCGTGCCCGTGATCAAAAAGCACGGTGCTTGAGGCTTCAGCGTATGAGCTACCTCCACGGCATTGCCCACCCCAAGATTCCCTCGGACGCATCGCTTCGAGGCTTAAAGGCAACGGCGTGTTCCATTGTTCATCACACGATTGCGCATGCATGGAAGCCCGAGGAACTGTCTCGCGAGCTTCTTGAGGTAGCCAAGCCCATGGAGCCCTCAGAGTGCTGGTTCAACGCAACGTATCCGCTGTATGGCACGTACGATGCCGATGTGCTCTTCCCCACGCGAGACATTGCCTTTGACGGCATGACATTGAGGGCGCCGCATGACTGCGAGACCTACCTGCGCACACTCTATGGCAACTACCTCGAGCTTCCTCCTGCTGAGAACCGTTACACGCACCTTCCCCGTGTGCTTGACTTTGGGGACGGGGTAAACGTGATGGAGGAGTAGGGCTGGGCTTTTCTCGTCGAGCTAGTTCTTGCCCTCGTCGTTATCCCCAAACTCTTTCTTTTCGAGTGCGAGCTCCTGTGAGAGCTGCTCGACCTTGTCGGAGAGGCGCGAGACATCGCAGGCAAGGTTGAAGAGCTTGAGCAGCATGAGCGCAATGACCACAAGGAAGACGAAGTTGCTGGGCGAGAGGAAGCCCAGGAGGTCAGAGAAGAAGTACGCGATTCGTGGGAAGATTGCCAGAATAAGCAGAAGCACCGCAGCGCAGACCCAGTAGACCGAGTCGGCGATGCGGATCTTTGACTTCTTTACCTTGCGCACAACGATAGAGAGCGCAAAGAGAGCACCGAAGATGAGGACTATGCGGAGAACGATGGACATGGCTGGTCCTATCTAAACCATTGGAAGAGCAGGATGGAAAGGCACGTGCGTGCCATATAGGAGATAGAGGACATGAAGTGCAGGTAGCTTGTGCCGCCCTGGCGCTCGCGCATCTCGGCGGGCACCTCGACCACCTTGGCGCCCCTGCGAATGAGCAAGGCTATGGTGTCTGGTTCTGGTGCGAGGTCAAAGCCGCGCGCAAGCTTCTCGATCATCGCGCGGTTGTACATGCGCATGCCCGAAGTGGGATCGGTTATGGTCGCCCCGGTGGTCTGTCGAATTATTGCGGTGATGAGCTTGGCACCGGCTCCGCGTGCGCCCACGGCGCCGCCTCCTGCGAGGTTACGCGAGGCAATCACGATGTCGGCACCCTCATTCTGCATGGTCTTGGCCATGGTGGGAATGTAGCTGGGTATGTGCTGCCCGTCTGAGTCAATCTGCACGGCCGCGTCGTAGTTGTGGCGCATGGCGTACTTCATCCCGGCCTTGACGGCGGAGGTAAGCCCACAGTTTACCGGCAAATCAATGTGGCTCAAGGCTAGCTCATCGCAAATGCGGGGGGTGGCATCACTCGAACCATCATTGACGACGAGATAGTCAACATCTGGGCAGGTTTGGGTTAGCTCCTGCACGGTGTTCGCGAGGCATTCTTCCTCGTTGTAGGCGGGTACTATGGCGAGAACTCTCACAGGTCGCCTTTCCTCTCGTCCTTATTTTCTGCGATTGCCGTCCCATGGTATAGCAGCACGACGCTCGTGCGGGTGTATGGAGGGCTTACTCAAAAAAAACTCCCCTGTCAGACGACAGGGGAGCCAAGTCCCACAAATCCCCACACGGGGTATGTGCTGGGCTATGAGCTAGATCTTGCGGACGTTGGAAGCCTGGAGCTTGCCGTTCTGGCCGGTGGTGATGTCAAACTCGACAGCCTGGCCCTCGTCCAGGGTCTTGAAGCCGTCCATCTGAATCTCGGAGTAGTGGACGAACAGATCGTCGCCATCCTCACGAGAGATGAAGCCATAGCCCTTGTCGGGGTTGAACCACTTAACAGTACCCTTTGCCATGTCGTGCCTTTCTTTCTTTGCCCCGCAGGACAAAAAGCTGCGCTCTCGCGCGATACCTTGTGGCCCCAACAGCCACGGGTGCTATATTACCCCAACGGTTCTGGGGATAGCGCATAAATCCTCAAGTGGTAATCAATGGCCACTTCCGGTCCTACGCATGCCGCTCACAAAAAAGTGGCGCTACTTCTCGGCCCCCAGGGCTTCTCGCCAACTTGCTATTGCACAGTCGGAGGCGCCAACAACCTCTCGCTCGTCTTGCAGGGAGTTGTTGCTCAGGACGGCGCAGGTTTTCATTCCCGCACGCTTGGCGGAGCAGATTCCCTGGAGAAGATCCTCAAAGACCATGCAGTCCCCGGGCTTCGCAGAGATGCGCTTTGCCGCTTCGAGATAGATGTCCGGATGATCCTTGCCGCAGCCAACCTCTATTGCGCAGACTACCGCGTCGAAGAGGCCGTATACGTCCACGTTCGCCTTCATGGCAGCAAGTACGTCCGGGTCGTTTGTGGTTGCAAGTGCCAGGGGCACGCCCGCGCTCCTCAGAGCGGCGAGGTATTCCTCTGCGCCCGGCCTCAGCCGCACCTGTGTGGCATAGAGCGCACGGCCCATGGAGTTCCACTCGTCGCAGATTTCCTCCACGGTGTCCTTGAGGCCATAGCGCTCGATGCACCAGCGCGCCCCGCCCGCAAATCCCAGCATGGTGAGCGTTCGCCCCACATCCGGTGTGTACGAGATGCCTCGTGACCTGAGGAACGCAATGTCCACCTGCCGCCAGAGGTCGTGTGTAAGCGCTAGCGTGTCGTCGAAATCGAAGATGGCCGCCGAGAAGCTCGGTGGCCACAGGGGGTTCTCGCTGTGAGTTTGTCTCATGAACGTCTTTCTTTGACTCTGTTGAAAGGTCTAAGGTATAGAAGTTGATTCTATGTCAGACTGTCACTCACATATAGTTCGTCGTTGGAGAATCATGGCTAAAACGAAACAGCGATCTGTGCGTCTGATACGTGGCGTTGCGCTTGTCCTAGGCTTGGTACTAGCCCTTGTCTTGGTGCCGTCCACCGCTAAGGCGGCAACCACCACCTACACCACTGCAAGCTCAGATGGTTCGCTCTCTACGTACTCGAACATCTCCCAGGCACTCTCGGTGGCCAAGCAAACGGGAAGGCCCATTGCCATCGATCCTGGCCACGGCGGATGGGACTCTGGCGCCTCTGCAAACGGCATGAAGGAGGCCGACCTCACCTGGAAGATAGCCCAGGCATGCAAGGACTACCTCGAGTCCTGTGGCGTGACGGTCTACCTCACGCGAGGTCAGGACGAGTACGTCTCCGTGTACGACCGCGTGGAGCGCGCCGTTGAGAACAACTGCTGCGCCATTGTCTCCATCCACATCAACGCCGGTGGCGGCAGGGGAGCCGAGGTGGAGTCCACCAACTCCTCGAGCTACAACCAGGACCTGTATTATGCGGGCCAGTCCCTCTCGGCCCTTGTGCTCTCGGGGCTTCAGTCCACGGGGCTTACCGTCCACGGCGCCGGAATCATTACGAGGGACTATCCCTCCGGACAGAATTCCTCGCTCTACGAGGACGGTTCCGTAGCGGACTACTACGGCATCACCCGCTACGCGAGGAAGGCCGGCATCCTTGGCGTCATCATCGAGCATGGCTTCATCGATGGCACATCTGATGCGGCAAAGCTCTCGAACAGCAACTACCTCACGAGCTTTGGCAGGGCGGATGGCGCTGCCATCTACAACCAGTTCTACAGCTCCGACACCTGGTGGAGCGCCTCGGGCATCAATGTTTCGACTACCGAGGCCTATGTTGGCGAGGCTGTGACCTACTCGCCCAAGATCATGGGCGTGGGCGAGAACCTCACCTATAACTATGTGTGGGCTAAGCCGGACTGGTCCTCGTGGGGCTCAACCGTGAAGAGCACGGGCTCTATGACCACGTCCGCTTCCGGCACCTTTACTCCAACGGAGGCAGGCACATATCGGCTGTTCATAGACGTGTGCTCCAACGGGACGTCAAAGACCACGCGCATGGTCACTATCACCGTGAAGAACGGCTATGGCTATAGGGGTGTTAAGGTCACCACGGATATGCCTGTTGCGGGCGATGCAGTTACCTTCTCTGCCAACGTCGTTGGACAGGTATCCGGCCTCAAGTACAACTACGTCTGGTCCTACGAGGGCTCCTGGGCGAAGGGCGAGTGGGGCTCCACGGTCCTCTCGACGGGCTCCGACACCAGCGAGACCTCCGGCTCGTTCACGCCCGCCAAGGCGGGCACCTACACGCTCTACGTGGACGTCGTGAGCCCCGACGGCACGAGGGAGACCAAGTCCACCACCGTCGAGGTGAAGGACGGCCATGTCTACAACGGAGTCACCGTCACCACCGCATCGCCCACTGTCGGCAGCCCTGTGACCTTCTCGGCAAACGTTTCGGGCGCTACCGCCGGCCTCACGTACAACTACGTCTGGCAGCTCGACGGCTCCTGGGCCAAGGGCGAGTGGGGCTCCACGGTCCTCTCGACGGGCTCCG
>FPKD01000019.1 GCA_900119625.1 Olsenella sp. kh2p3 | reverse complement strand
CGATCGGTCGTGCCTGCATCGCAGGCCGATGGACATGGAAAGCCTCCCATCTCTCGGACTTCTATTTCCATGTCCAAGAAATGGGAGGCAGTTCATTTGCCGGGCGGGCTACCTCAACCGACCCAATGCGGAGCCAAACAACCGATTACGGAGTTCTCGACGCTGCGCAAGCATCTTCGCACTCATGGGATTGCGGCGAACCCCCAGCTGTCGTTCGAGCTCTGCAGTGAACGCATTAAGCGCCTCGTTGCTCTTCAGGATGCCGTTCGTTAAGGTCATGACCTTGTAGCCCATCGCCTCCAGCGTTGCGCGACGACGTTCATCCTTGGTCTTTTGCCGGGAATTAAGATGATCCTCGTCGCTGTCGTATTCGCAGATGACCTTTGCCCCCTGCCAGCAGAAATCGGGCTTTATCACATGCTGACCCGCAAGGCTCCATAGCTCTTTGGGCACAGCTAACTTCTGGTTCATTGCGAATCCGTCTAAACCCGCACCGCCATGAGGCCGCCCAAGCTGGAAATAAATAGCAACATCGGTCTCGCGTGGCGAGGCGGAATTGGGTGACGAAATTCGCAATGCTTCGAGAGCCCTTGTTGCACCGCGAACGTTCATCGTGTGTGCAGCGACTGCGTACTCCCGGCAATCCGAAAGGCTTGCTAGCGGATTAACGTTGCAGACAATGTCCTCGTCTGTCCAAGGAACAAGTCCGTATGTCCCCATAAGCTCGCAGCTAACCTGAGCCAGAGAGATTTCATCGAGTTCGGAGCCCAACTGCGCAATTACCACCGAGGGACGGCACACGAAGATTCCGTCTTCAATGCAAACGAGTTGGCTCGAGCCAAGTGGGGCGCGCCACTTGTGATTGCATACGTCAATAAGATAGCAACGTCCAAATGGTCCGCCATTCACCGAATCAAGAGGCTGCCCTTCGTCACAAAGACACAGGTCACGGGCTCGCGAGACTCTCTGTGCAGCACCCAAGGCACGAGCACCAAAGACATCCGCCGCATCGTGTTCCTGCAGAGAACCTCCCGTCGAGCGAACCGACCGCCAAAACCGAAGCGCTGAATCTGAGCCTATACAAATCGCATTGTCGTACATGGCATCCTCCCCGGTGACCCGCTGCGCAAACCGTGGGATGACTGTATCTCAATTTAATCAGGCTACTTTTTCTCACTACGGATTCCTGCGGAACAAGATTTCGCGTAATCGCAGGTAGATAGTACCGCGTGACAGCTGGCTGACAGTCAGATGCAAGTGAATTGTCAGTAAGGTGCAAGGTCTCCGCCGTATGTTGGGACCATCGGAAAGCCCACGTACAAGGAGGTATCTGCATGGCACTCTATTGGCCCGAAGCAAAGGTCGCGTTGGAGATTGTCGACGACCCCGCATCAAAGCCGTATGAAGGCCCAGCTGATTGGTCGGTACTGCACGTGACCTGCGAGGACATTCGCGACGTTCGCAGATTCCAGGAGATGGGAAGGAAGCTTGGCAGGCTCCTCGGAGAAGACACCTCGTTCATGGATGACCCCGAATGGCAGCGAGGAAACGCCGAGCTTCACGAACGGCTCATGAACGAGTTCTGCCCACGCTAGCACCAGGGCAAGGCACACAAAAGCGGCCGACCAGCACATGCTGGCCGGCCGTCTTACCGAGCAATCAGAACGACAACACTACTTCTCGCCGGCGGCGCGCTTCTCGGCGTACTCGGCAGCAAGCTTTGCCTGGATGTCGTGCGGGACCTGCTCGTAACCCGAGAGCTCCATCTCGAACTCGCCAGTACCGCGCGAGAGCGACCGCAGCCGCGTGGCGTAGTCGGTGACCTCGGCGTACGGTATGGTCGCCTCGATGGTCGTCTCACCAACCGCAGCGCCTGTACCCGCGGACATGCCCTCGACGCGGCCGCGCGAAGCGGAGACGTCGCCCATCACGGAGCCGGCGTAGCTGTCGGGCACGGTAATGCACAGGTGTGCCATGGGCTCGAGAAGCACGGGCTCGGCCTGGGCGACGGCCTTCTGGAAGCCGATGCGCGCGGCGGTCTTAAAGGCCATCTCGTTGGAGTCGACCGGGTGGTACGAACCGTCGTACACGGCAACCTTGACGTCGATCATGGGGTAGCCGGCAAGCACGCCTTCGCGCATGGTCTCCTGAACGCCCTTGTCTATGGCAGGGATGAAGCCGCGAGGAATGTGGCCGCCAACGACCTCGTCCACAAACTCGTAGCCGTTGCCGGGATTGGGCTCGATGCGCAGCCAGCAGTCGCCATATTGGCCAGCACCGCCGGTCTGCTTCTTGTGACGTCCCTGCGCGGAGGCAACGCGACGGATGGTCTCGCGGTACGGGATGCGCAGTGCCACCGTATGCGCAGTCACGCCAGCTCGGTCCTCGAGGCGGTCGAGAAGCACGCTCACCTGCGCCTCGCCGATGGCAGAGATAACAGTCTGGCCCGTGTCCTCGTCGCGCTCGACCTTGAGCGTGGGGTCGGCGTCGGCGGCTTTCTCGAGGAACGCATAGAGCTTCCCCTCTGTCCCGCGCTTGTCGGGCTCGATGGCGATGCGGTAGAGCGAGTTGGGGAAGCGGAACGCAGCGGCCTCGACCTTGCCGGTCACGGAAAGCGTGTCGCCCGTCATGGCCTCGAGCTTGGGCACCACCACGATGTCACCCGCCGCCGCCGAGGAAACCTCCTCGGTGTCTCGGCCGCACATGAGGTAGAGATGCCCCAGTCGCTCGGTCTTGCGCGTACGCGCGTTGGTGAGCTCGATGCCCGGCGTCAGCGTGCCCGCCAGCACCTTGAGGAAGGAGAGCCGCCCGTTCTGCGGGTCGTTGAGGCTCTTGAAGGCAAAGGCAACGGGGCGGTCGTCGTCCGGCGAGATGTCAAGCTGCTCGCCGTTGACCAGCGGGATGCGCCCAAAGTCCGCCATCGTGGGGAACCAGCCGACAATGGCGTCCATAAGCGAGAAGAGGCCCTCCTCGCGCACGCAAGAACCAGCAAAGACGGGGACAAACACGCGCTCGGCCATGGCCTTGCCGAGAAGCCCCTCGAGCTCGGCCTGGGTGATTTCGCCGCCCTCGAGGTAACGCATCATGAGCTCGTCATCGGCCTCGACCACAAGCTCGGTAAGGTTGGCGCGCGCCTCGTCGGCGGCGTCCTTGTACTCGGCCGGAACGTCGGTCACCACGGGCTTGCCGCCCTCGAGGTGACGCGCCTTCATGTGAACCACGTCGATGACGCCGCCAAACGCGTCGCCGGTGCCCATGGGGATGGTAACGGCGCCCAGATTGTTACCGTAGTGCTCGCGCAGCCCCTCGAGCGTCACGTCGTAGTCTGCGTCCGGCCTATCGCAGCGGTTCACAAAGATGGCGCGCGCGAGCGAGAGGTTCTCGGCGGCGTACCACAGGCGCGTGGTCACGGTGCCAAGGCCGCCTGCCGCGTCAACCACGAAGAGCGCCGTCTCGCACGCGCTCATGGCTGCATAGGCATCGCCGACAAAGTCCGGATAGCAGGGCGCGTCAAGCACGTTGATGCGAGTGTTTCCCCAGACGACGGGGGCAATGGTGGTGGAGATGGAGAAGCCGCGCTCGCCCTCCTCCGCGTCGTAATCAAGCGTGGGCTTGGTGCCGGCGTGACCGCCCAGACGGGTCGTCTTTCCCGTCAGGTGCAGCATGGCCTCGGCCAGCATGGTCTTGCCCACGCCGCCTTGGCCCACAAGGACTACGTTCTTGACCTTCTCAGTGCCCGTTGTAGCCATGGTTCCTCCTCGAGCCGCATGCCAGGGCAGCATCGCCGAGGAGAAGCGCAACGGCGAAGCCACCGTGCCTTTGTCACAACGCGGCAAACGCCGCGCGTTGGATTCACCTTACCCGCGTGAGCAGCGACGGATTCGCACGCATCGGGCAGCGTGGTAATGAGTGGGGCAAGCGTGGAGTCGAGATTGATTCCGGGTCCGCTTCGACTTGGCAACGCGGTAGACGCGCGTGGACCGGCCCGCACAAAAAGGGCCCCTCCAACCTTGGTTGGAGGGGCCCTTTGCTCTAGTGCCTAGAAGCACGGCGTCTACTTAGAGCCGTTGCTCTTCCTCTTGATGATGAACCCGGCAGCGATTGCCACAACCGCGATGCAGGCAAGGCCCACAGGAAGCGCGGTAGACGTGGTGTCACCGGTGTCAGGAACCTTGGGGGCAGGCTTGGCCGGCTCAGGCACGACGGGCTTCGTGTAAGTGTTCTCGAAGCTCACGGCATCAACGGTCTCGCCGTTGGAGTTCGTGATGGTCGGGACAGCATCGAACCTGCCATTGCCGTTGTCGGTGACGGTGTACGTGAGGGTGTATACGTTGCCGTCGTAGGTCCAGCCATCAGAGTCGCCTGCGACCTCGTAGATCTTGTAAGTGTACTTGCCAGCCGCGCTGAACGTCACGGAGCCAAAGTCAACGCTTCCGGGGCCGTCCAGGGTCTTGGTAACGGAGCTGCCGTCGGCGTTGTCGAGAGACGGCGCGCCGTCCTGGGCCTCGATCACGAACGAGAAGGTCGGATAGGTGTCGGTCTGGTCGCCCGCAACCGTCTTGGTGACGGTGGGCAGAGGGACAACCTCAGGAGCGGCCTGATAGGTGTTCGTGAACGTCGGGGCGGTCTCAGAATTGCCGTCATACACCGGCTTGGAGGCGGTCAGAGTACCGTCACCGTTGTCGGTCACGGTCACGGAAACCGTGTGCTTGGCGGTGTCGTAGGTCACGCCACCAAGGTCGTTGCCAACCTCAGAGATCGTGTACTTGAAGGTCTTGGACTCGGCGTTATTAAGGTCGCTCAGCTTGTAGGTGATGGGCGAGAAGGTCACGGTGCCGTCTGCCGCGTTCGACACGGGCTCGACAACGTTGCCCGCCTCGTCAGTGAGCTGGAACTTGAACTCACCGGCGTTGATGGTACGGCCGGTAAGCTCCTTGGTGGCCTTGAAGGCCTCCGCCGTCACAGGGCTCGCCTTGTAGGTGTTGGTGAAGGTGGTGCTGTCGGAGCTTTCAAGCGTTGCCGTGATGTTGCCGGCGCCGTCGTCCACGAGCTTGACGGTGTACTTAGCGACATTGTCAGAGTACGTGTAACCGGCTGCCTTCTCGTCGGGCACGACTTCCTTCGCCGTGTAGGTCACGGACTTGGTGCGGGTGCCGTTGTCGCCAGCTTCAACGCCATTGCCCTCGAAGTCCTGCTGCGTGTAGTTCAGCTCGGGGAAGGTGATGGAGCCGGACGCGTCGTTGGCCACCGGCTCGCCGACAGCGTTGCCGCTCTCGTCGAAGAGCTGGAACGAGAACTGGTCTTCCTTAAGGGCACGGCCCTCAAGGACCTTCTTGGCCGTAAGCGTTAGGGGCTTGCCGGACTCGGCCACGTAGCTGTTAGCGAACACCGGAGCGCCAGAGACCTTAGCCACGAGCTGGCCGGCGCCGTCATCGGTGACGGTAACCGTCACGGTCTTCGATTCGGTGTCGTACGTGAAGCCAGACTTGCCGTCATTCACCTCAGCGACCGTGTAGGTGTAGGTACCAGCCTCGGTATACGTGATGGGGCCAAACGTAATAGAGCCATCGCCAACGTTGGCTGCCTTCGTCTGGCTGGGCATGGGTGCTCCGTTGTTCCCGGTCAGCGTGAAGCTGAACTCGCCAGCCATGAGCGGAGCTCCGGTCAGGGACTTCGTGGCCTTAATGGTCACAGAATCGGTCGCGGCAGCCTGATAGCTGTTGGTAATCGTGGCCGGAGTGTCGACCGATGCGGACATGGTGCCGTCGCCGTTGTCCTTGACGGTCACGTTGACGTTGGCGGAGCTGGTGGTAGCAGTCCAGCCGGAAGCCGGAGTGCTCTCTGTCACGGTGTAGCTGTACGTGCCCGGCTCGGTGTAGGTGATGCTACCAAAGTCGATGTTCTTGGTGCCGGACTCGCCAGCCTCATAGGAAACCGAGGCGCTGGAGGCATCGCTGCCGTCAGCGTTCGCAGGCATCGGAGCGCCGTCCTTGCCAGCGAGCGTGAAGCTGAACGTCGCATCCTTGGTCGGATTCGGGCTGGTCACGTTCTTCTGGGCGAAGCCAGTGGAAGCATCCAGCTGAGTAGAGGTCGCCTTGTAGGTGTTGGTGATGGTGCCGTTGCCGGAGACGGCGGCCTTAAGGGTGCCGTCGCCGTTGTCGGTGACGGTGACGGTCACGACGTAGCCGTCGCCGGACTTGGTCCAGCCGCCATCAGGCGTGGCCTCGGTCACCTTGTAGTAGTGGGTGCCGGGCTCGTTGTAGGTGATGGTGCCCAGGTCCACGGCCTCGGAGGTCTCTCCCGCGGCGTAGTCCGCGGAACCCGTGTTAGTGTAGCCGCCCTCGACGGCGTTGCCGTCTGCGTCCACCTCAGTGATGGAGAAGCTGAAGTCCTTGTTTGCGGGCATGAGCC
>FPKD01000004.1 GCA_900119625.1 Olsenella sp. kh2p3 | reverse complement strand
CACGTCTGGACCGTTGGCGAGGCGTTTAAGACTCGCGCCCTCTGGTGCGACATCTTCGCCTTCATGTTTGCCGTGATGGGAGAGTTCCTCATCTGGTCGCAGATCGTGCGCTACTTCACCGTAGACCTCGGCTGGACGCAGCCGTCGCTACTGGGGATGCCCCTCGCCAACGTGATTTACATGGTCATTGGCCTCGCGGGTATCTTCACCATGCCGCTCACCGGCAAGGCATCCGACGCTCTGGTCAAGCGCATGGGTGTCGAGCGCCCGGCACGCCGAATGATGCTCGTGATCTCTCCGCTCTTTGGCATTGCTGGCGTGTTGCTTGCCCTCTCCGGCAACCTGCCCGTCGTCATCGTGGGCATGGTCCTGCTCGCCGTGTACTGGGGCATCGAGCCTGGAGGCGCCGCGGGCTACGCGGGCACCGTCTTCGGTGGCGCGTCCCTCGGCAAGATCTGGGGACTTGCCACGCTCATCATCATGGGCATCGGCCCGTCGTTCGGCACCTTCATGGGCGCCTTCCTCTTCGACACCTTCCAGTCCTACGTGCCCGCGCTCTACTTTGGCATCGGGGCGTACGTGGTGTCGACCATCTCGGCGCTGCTGCTCCCCGGCAAGGTCGAGAGCAAGTAGGGTACGCTGCGCACAAAGCGTGACACCCCCCAGGGGGCGCTGGCTCAGCTGGCGCCCCTCTTTGCAACAACACGAGGAAGCGACCAGCGCGAGAGGTGAGACACATGTCCGTTTCCGAGCTTGTCGAGACAGTTCTGGGCCGCGAGGATGAGGACTTCGAACGAGCGCTCCAGGACCCTGGCCCTCCCTGTGACGCAACGTCATTTGGGCTGGTGCTCAATCGCTTTCGGGGAGCACAGCTTGCGCTTTGGCCGGAGCCCCTCCTCGAGTCCTACCTGCAGGACCTCGAGAACGCCCGCGCATGCGAGAAGTCCATCGTGCTGGAGCGGGCAGCCTACCTCTTTGGCACCTCATACCGACCAGACGCCCATCTCATGCTGCCACCCAAGTCCTATGCGTTCTGCGAGCGAGCAGACCTCATCGCCAAGCTCTCGCTCATCTGGGAGGTTCGAGCCCGCGAGGTGGTACCGCGCTTTACCTCTCGCCTTGGGGTGCTCATCACAGAGGAAGACAGGCCGGGCGCGCCGTCGTACGAGTCGCGCCTGCGGGCGGAGCTCATGTCCTACTCGCAGCGCACCATCGACGAGTACGGGTCGTGGGTCTTTGGGTGCTGGGGCGCAGGGAGGAACCCCAACCTGCAGGCATACGACGGAGCGGCCGTAGAGCTGGGTTTCTCTGGTGCTTACGAGGCCAACTACAAGGGTGCCGTGCTCTAGGACACTGGTGCCTCTCAACGAAGTGCGCCCCTCTCGACGGCATGCCGGGAGGGGCGCACTCTCTTTTCCTACAGGTAAGAACTAGAGTGCCGCGCGGTAGATCTCCACGATATCGTCGGCCGTAAGGGGCACGAAGCTGCCCTTGCTGCCAGCGGCGGCCTTCTCGGCCATCACGCGGAAGTTCTTCTCGTCATCGATGCCAACGGCGCGCAGGTTGGCCGGCATGTCCATGGTCACAAAGAAGAACTCGCGGGTCTTGGCGATGGCGTCGCGCGCCATGGACATGTCGTCGGTGCCCTGCAGGCCCCAGACGTTGCGGCCGTACGTCGCGAACATGGTCGCCGTCTTGACGGAGAGCACGTGCTCCATCCACGCCGGCGTGAGGATGGCCAGGCCCTCGCCATGGGTGATGTCGTAGAACGCCGAGAGCTCATGCTCCATGGGGTGCACGCACCAGGCGTTGGCGGCACCGGCGTTGACCAGGCCGTTGATGGCATGCGAGGCCGCCCACATGAGGTTGGCCCGGGCCTCGTAGTTATCCGGCTCCTCAAGCGCGATGGGCCCGTAGTGAATCATGGTACGGAGAAGCCCCTCGGCCATGCGCTGCTGGACGTAGGCGCCCGGCTCCATGGTGAAGTAGTTCTCGAAGGTGTGGCTCATCATGTCCGCCGTGCCGGCAGCCGTCTGGCGGCGCGAGACGGTAAAGGTGTAGGTGGGGTCGAGCACGGACATCGTAGGCTTCATGCACTCGGCAGCCGTGCCCCACTTCTCGTTCTTGGTCATGTCCGAGATCACGGCGAACGGGTCCATCTCAGAGCCAGTTGCGGAGAGCGTGAGCACCGAGAAGATGGGGAGCGCGGCAGTAATCTTCTCGGGATGAATCACCAGGTCCCAAGGGTCACCGTCATAGCGGGCACCGGCTGCTACCACCTTGGCGCAGTCGATCGTGGAGCCACCGCCAATAGCGAGGACCATGTCGACGCCTGCGGACTTGCACGTCTCGACGCCGCGACGAACGGTCTCGATGCGGGGGTTGGGCTCCACACCAGAGAGCTCCTCTACCTCGACGCCTGCCTGGCCAAGAATGCGCAGGGCCTCGTCGTAGATGCCGTTGCGCTTGATGGAGCCGCCACCATAGCAGAGCAGGGCCTTCTTGCCGTACTGGGCAAGCTCGTCGAGGTGCGAGATCTGGCCCTTGCCAAAGTGGATGGTGGTGGGGACGTGGAACGTGAAGTTGTACATGCTGCTTCCCTTCTCGTGCCGGTAGGCGTCCGACCGCGGACGCCACGTTGGTCTCATGGTAGCGCGTGCGGAAGGAATGCCGTAGTTCCCGCTTCTCGCTTGGCTCGCCCGTTTCTCCTCGCTTCTCGCCCGGCTCGCCACGCTCCTTCTCGCCCCCGCCCCCTCCAGATGCTTCCCATCCCCTCCAAACGCTTCCAGCCTTCAGACGCCTCCCGCCCACTCCAGATGCCGAATTATTGCGCGAAATTGTTTGATATTTACTTCTCAACTGGGATAACATCATCCTGGCGAGAAATAACGCGCAATAATTGCCCTCAGTCAGGCTGGAGGGACCCATGAATCTCACGCTCGATCGCCTTAGTGCACTTGCAGCCATCAGATCCATCCGTTGTGGTACGGCTCCCGGTATGCAAAGTGGCCTCGCATCGCTGAGAAGAACCGGCATCGCCGCCCCGGAACTCCCAGAGGGCAGGAAGCGGTGGAGTGCAAGCTGCATCGACCTCTCCGCACTGGGGTTAGCGCGTGACACGCGAGGAAGCCATCCTATTGAGATTGCTGTACCAAGCGAGCACGACCGCATCCGCTCCAAGACCTTCTCATCAATCCTTCACACCGCCCCGCTTCCAAAGGGCGCATTCATAGACGCTGGGCAGGACTTTCGCATTGCCTCGCCCGAGCTCGTCTTTGTAGAGATGGGCGCCGTGATGCAGCCAGAGGTCCAGGCACTTCTCGGCTACGAGCTCACGGGAAGCTTCTCACGAAACCCCTCAGACCCTCGCGGAGGCACCGTTGCCTACAGCATTCCCCCTGCAACAAGTGTCGAGAAAATCGAGAGGTTCCTCTCGCAGTGCGAGGGTAATGCAGGCGTTGCCCAATCAAGGCAAGTCATTGGGTATGTAGCCAATAACGCTTGGTCTCCCGCAGAAGCGGTTATCGCTGCTCTTATGGCCCTGCCACTGGAGTACCTTGGGTACGGCATGGGACGTCTGGTACTCAACGACCGCCAGATTGCAGCAGACGAGTTAGCCCGCTCTGGCGCCCGCGGGTCACGCGTGCCGGACATCCTTGTTCCCGGAACATGTGTGGGTATCAACTACGACAGCTTCTACCACCTCAACCTGAACAGCGTCATCGAGGCGGCACGCGCGTGCGCCCTGGCTCCAAATGATAAGACGCTGGCGGCAGCTCTTGAGAATGCACGGAGGTCGGTGCGCGATAAGGTCCTTGATGACCTGCGCCGAAACAGAGAACTGGCTGCTCAGGGGCTTGTGGTTCTACCGGCTACGAGTGAGGACCTCTACCGGAAGGGCGGGTTCGACGAGCTGATGCTCGAGGTGTTCCGAACAATCGGGCTGTTGTCTGGCAAGGACATGGCAGAAAGCCGGCGCGCGCTGGCATCGCACGCCGTCTGCGAGCGCAGGCAAACTCTCATCTGGTCGCTTCTCGCTTGGGAGCAAGGACGCAGCTATGCGCGCGAGCAGGTCGAACGCGAGCGGCGAGGGATCCTGAGGATTAAGAATCCCCAGATCATCGAGGTCGACATGGTTATTTAAGGGCCGGCAGATGACCAGCTGCCGAGAGGGGCTTGGCTACCTAGCGCTTGTGGCGACCAGGCGCGAGGCCGCGACGGGGCGCAGCGGTGTTCGGCGGGGCGCGAGGTAAGTGGCCAAGGGCGAGACAAGCGCGGTTGCAATTATTGCGCGTTTTTCCGGGATAATTCTTTCTTTATCTGGTGAAATTCCATTCTCATCGGAAATTTCGTTCAATAATTGGGGACTGTTGGGTGGTTGCCGGAGACTTGCGTGCCGTCACTGGGGACTAGCAGGCCGTTATTGGGAACCGGTTGGTCCGCCGGATTGACAACAGTTGCATTGCCAACGGGCGCAGCCGTTCTCGGCATGCGCCCGCAGCACGCATTACGCTCGCGGGGTCGTTCGGGCAAGCGGGCATGAATGCCGCGCACGTTGCGTAGACTGTTCTCATCCGTACAGATTGGCGACCCGGTGAGCGGGAGGCAGCATGAGCGAGATTGGCTTCCATATCAAGGAGGCAGGCGAGCTCTCGGACGACGAGTTCAATGCCCTGCGCCGTCACTACCTTGTCTACGCATGGGCCGAGAGGGACGAGCACCGCAACCTGCATCGCGACCTTGACGCCATATACACCGAGATAGACGGGCTTGTCGCCAGAGGTGAGCTACTGCCGATTGTGAACTCGCTCAACACGTGCGGGCGTATCGTGATTTTCTCGACGGAGTCTTCCACGTTGGCGCTACGCGAGTTCCAACAGGCCATGCTTGTGGAGGACAAGACCGTCCACCTGGTGCCCGAGGACTCCCCCAGCACCGCGATGCTTGACACCCTCACCCCCAACGACCTGCTCATTGTTGTGACCACGTCGAATGGCTTCGCCCGCAGGCAGCGTGCGGTCATCGAGCGGTGCCACGCCTACAAGGTCATTGTGACGGCAAGCGAGGATCCGGCACTCCACGCCATCTTCGACGACGTGCTGGCCTTTGGCAAGGACGCGGGCGAGGGCTCGTCGCTCCACCGGATCTACGCGACCTTTGGGGTCACGTACTTCTTCGACCGGCTGTTTGCCCAGTACGCGCGGGCGTTCGACCCACTGCTGTAGTCGCTACTTAGCGTGCAGCGCTCTGACCGCCGGAGGCCTTGTGCGTGCGAGAAGAGCGCTTGGTGCCGGTGGTCGCCTTTCTCGTTGCTGGCTTCTTCGCAGGCGCCGTGGTCTTCTTGGCGGAAGCGGCCGGTTTCTTGGCCGGAGCGGACGGCTTCTTTCCCGGAGCGGCCGGCTCCTTTTCCGACGCCTCGTCGAGCACGGCCTGCAGCTGTGCCTTTGCCTCTGCCTCGCGCGCCCGTGCGGCTTCGACGCCCTCCTCGGCACGCGCAACCTCATCCTCGGCAGCGGCCTGATTGGACTTCGCACTAGCAACAGCCGCCTCGGCTTCACCCGCAATCCACTGGGCCGAGGAGAGCTCGGCAGCAGCCCTATCGGCCTCTACCTGGGCTTCGTTGCCCTTGCGGATGGCATCTTCCAGCAGTGCCGCAATGCGGTCCTTCTCTGCCCACGCATCGTGCGCGACAGCGGCAAGGCGCTCGGCCTCCTTGGCGTGCTCGGCAACGGACTGCTGCTCGGCCTTGGTGCGCTCCTCGGCAGCGGACAGCGCGTCGTGAGCCTGGGCGAGACGCTCCTTTGCCTGTTCGAGCCGCTCCCCCGCGCCCGCAAGATCTGCGCTGGCGCTCTTCGCGGCTGCCCGCGCATCTCCCACAACAGAAGCTGCATGCCTGCGCTGCAGGCCATCCTCCTCAAGCAGGCACGGAAGCAGCTGCCGCGCCTCCTCCTGCCACCAACCCCAGCTGTGGTCAACGTCGGCGCCCCAGTACTCAAACGTTGCACCAACGCCCGCGGACGCAAGCTCACCCTGGAGCGTCCGCTGGGTCTCTCCGCCCTCCTCGCCGGCACCAGTACCGCACACGAACGCCAGCTGTAGCCCAGACAGGGCCTCTACCAGCAGCGGGTTGTCGCCAAGCCCGCGCACAAGGTCCACAGGCGAGAAGGCCCGCCAGGCATCGGACATGGCATCCCCCACAACCCAGGCGGCGTCATAGGTGCCCGAGAGTGCGAGAAGCCCGCCGTAGATGCTGGGCTTGCGCAACATGGCGATGGTCGCGTTGAGCGCGCCCAGGCCCGCACCGGCAACGATGGGCGCACCGGCTCCAGGTACCTCGTCGCGCACCAACTGACAAAGCTCGTTCTCGACAAGGTCAAAATACCCGCCAAGGCTTGCTATGCGGTAGTCAGTGGGAGCATAGCCCGCATACCAGCTGGCGTCATCGGCGGAGTCCACGCAGAAGAGCCGCACGCGCCCGGCGTCGATGAGCCCAGCCAGCGCGTCGACCATGCCGCCCTCCTCCCAGCTTGCGCACGAGGAGTCGCCCTCGGGAAACGCGATGACCGGCCGCCCGGCCGTGCCATACAGCGTCACGTCAAAGTCCCCGTCGACTCCGTCGCGGTGCAGGGTGAAGTCCTTGGTCTCCATGTTGCCTCCGTCTCGAGTTCCCAATGCGTCTATTGTGCGCCATTGCTCCGGCCTTCTTCCCGAGCGGGAGGAGAGAGAGCGAGAAGACCTCGCGAACGGGGCGGGAAGGAGCGCGCGCTGCGTCCTTGTCGGCTACTTCCCCTCACGCAGCGCGGGGAGCACCTTGCCCGTCGAGTGCACGAAATCGCTCAGGTACTTGTTGACCTCCTCGATCTCCACGCCAGGGTACTCCCCCATAAGCCAGGAACGGTAGGTCTGGAGCACGCCGCCGGCAATGTAGTCGGTGAGCATGGCGCAGGCCTTCTTCTCCTGCTGCGTGTTTACGGGAATGCGCTGCTGCACCCACTCACGGAAGCGGGACTCGAGCGCAAAGACGAAGGGCTCGATGCTTCTCGACTCAACCAGCTTGCGCGTAAGCTCCCGGTTCTGGTCGAGGTACTCGCCCACCTGCGTGAGCACGGGCAGGGGGTCCTCAAGAAAGCCGCTCTCCACCGCCTTGGAGAGAAACTCCGAGATGGTGTCTGCAGTGTCTGCCATCACGGACCTCATGAGGTCGTCCACGTTGTCGAAGTGGGCGTAGAACGTGCCGCGGTTGAGGTCTGCCTTACGGGCCACGTCGGAGACCGTGATGCTCTCATAGGGCTTCTCAGCGAGCAGCTCCATGAACGCCTCCTTGAGCAGGCGTATGGAGCGTTGCGCGTTCCTGTTCATGCCCCTCTCTGCCATATGTGCTCCCTCCAAGTGCAACAGATGACATTGTTAGTGTACAAGTCCAAACGAAATGGGTCCCGCAATGACCCGAAGTTCTTCTGCGCTCCTCATCGTAATTGAATTCGGGTAGAAAATCACCACGTGTTTGACAACAAACAGTTGATTGAATTGTACCCGGAGGGAGCAGCAAGCAGATGGAACGCTTTTTTCGTGGGGTGCTCCGCCACAGGAAGCTGGTCATCACGCTCTTTGTGATTCTCACCTGCCTGAGCGTGGCGTGCATTCCGCAGGTGAAGATTGACGCCAACATGAGCGACTACTTGCCAACCAGCGCAAAGTCCTCGCAAGACCTCAATGACATGAAGGAGATCTACGGCAACGACATCACCAACGCCCGCGTCTATGTGACGGGCATCTCGCAGGTTGACGCCGCCTCGTTTGACGAGCAGCTCAAGAGTCAGCCGGGCGTCACCTCCGTCTCTTGGCTCGGTGACCAGGTTGACCTCGACAAGCCCATCGAGGTTGCCGACGCAGACACCGTCAAGGAGTGGTACGACGGCGAGGGCTACCTCTATCAGTGCGTCTTCACGAGCGACGTGGACCAGGCCGAGATAGACTCCATCCGCTCGATGGCGCAGGCGCTACCAGGCGCCCAGACCGTGGCAATCGACGGCTCGGCCGTCTCCGACGCTGCCAACATGGCGACGATCAACACGGACATGGCCAAGATCATGACCATCGCCGTGATCGTGGTGTTTGTGATGGTGCTTCTCAACACCACAAGCTATCTGCACCCCGTTGTGATGCTGCTCACCATTGGCGTGGCCATTGCGCTCAACATGGGCACCAACATCTTCCGCGGCACCATCTCCTCCATCACGCAGCTGGTAGCAAGCGTGCTGCAGCTGGCCGTCTCGATGGACTACTCCATCGTGCTGCTCACCAACTTTGGCCGCTACCGCGAGAAGACGGACGACCAGTTTGAGGCCATGGTCATGGCTATGACCAAGTCGTTCCCCGTCATCCTCTCCTCCGCTGCCGTCACGTTCTTTGGCTTCCTCTCGCTGGCTGCCATGCAGTTCCTCATTGGCGCCGACATGGGCATCGCACTGGCCAAGGGCATCGTGTGCTCGTTCTTCTCAATCACACTCTTCATGCCCTGCATCCTGTACAACATGCGCAATGCCGTCGAGAAGACCTCGCACAAGCCATTCTTTAAGTCCTTCAACCGCATGGCCAAGGTGTGCCGCGCCGGTGCGGTGCCTGCGCTAATCATCGCCGTGGTGCTTGCCGTGCCCGCCCTCAAGGCTTCTGGTGCCGTGAGCTTCACGTATGGCTCGGCGGCGAACATCGCGCAGTCCTCGCAGGTAAAGATTGACGGCGACATCATCAACCAGGCATTTGGCGAGTCCCAGACCTGGGCCATCATGGTTCCCGAGGGCAACTGGTCCGAGGAGAACGCCCTGGTGGACGACCTCAAGGCCCTCCCCACTACCAAGAGTGTGCTCTCGTACTCCACCATTGCCGGCTCGGCCCTGCCGCACGAGCTTGCGGACGAGAGCCAGATCAAGCAGCTGCTCAACAACGGCTGGAGCCGCATCGTGCTCACCTCGAACATCCCCGACGAGTCCAAGAGTGCCTTTGACCTGGTAACCACCGTGCGCAACCTCTGCCAGAGCCACTACGGCGACAACTACAAGCTCGTTGGCAACGCCGTGAGCTACGCGGACATCAAGGCCGTCACCACGACGGACAACACCACCGTCAAGATGGCCTCCATCCTCGCCATTGGCGCCGTGCTTCTAGTGATGTTCAAGAGCATCTCGATCCCCATCATCCTGGTGAGCGCCATCGAGGTCTCCATCTGGATCAACGAGGCCGTGCCGTACTTCACCGGCGATACCATCAACTTTGTGGCCTTCCTCGTGATCGATGCCGTGCAGCTGGGCGCCGCCGTGGACTACGCCATCATCTTCACCGAGGAGTACCTGGCGCGCCGCAAGCGTATGAACAAGAAGGACGCAGCGTTCCAGTCTGTTGAGAAGACCGCCCAGCCCATCATCACCTCGAGCTCGATTCTTATCCTGGCCTGCATCGGCATCACCGTGGCCGTCTCAAGCCCCATGATCCAGCAGGTGGGCGAGCTCATTGCCCGCGGCGCGTTTATCTCGGTTGTCGAGATCTTCTTTGTGCTGCCGCTGCTCTTTCAGCTGCTTGACGGCTTTGTGCGCCACACCAGCTACAAGATTGGCTTCTACCAGGAGGGCAAGGAGAAGAGCTCCCTGCCAAACTCCCCCACCACCACGCCCGCAGCCTAGCGGCGGACAAGACACGCATCGACCACGCGACGGGCACCGCCCGCCCCAGACGTTTGGAGTGAACAGCAATGACCACCAAGAACAAGAAGAGCGTTTCCGAGAAGAGCGTCCCCTCGCTTGGGCGCAGGGCCCTCGTGGGGACCATGGGCACGCTCATGGGCTTTACGATGTGCGTGCCGTTTGGCGCCACGCAGGCGCTGGCAGAAGAGGTGAACGGCCAGTCCACCGAGCCGGACTCCAACGCGCAGACAGGCGAGTCCCAGAGTGCAAAGACCGAGGTCGTCTACGCAAGGACTGACGCCACGGGCAAGAAGAGCGGCGTCTACGTGGTGAACGACTTCGACACCCCAACCGCACAGACCGTGACCGACCCGGGCACCTACACCAAGGTCCAGAATCTCTCAACCTCCGAGGAGCTTTCCAACACCAACGGTTCGGTGACGCTTACCACCACGGCCGGCGAGCCCGTCTACTACCAGGGCGATCTTGACGCCTCGACGCAGCTGCCATGGGACGTTGAGGTGACCTACCGCCTGGATGGCAAGGTTGTCTCGCCAGACGAGCTCTCGGGCAAGAGTGGCAAGCTGGACATAGAGCTCAAGGTGACAGGCATGGACGACGACTCGTCTACCTCGGACTTTGCCAAGAGCTTCATGCTGCAGGCGCAGGGCACCTTCCCCAACGACAACTTCCACCTGGATGACTCCGACGACGGCACCGTTGCCGTGGTGGGTGACAACACCCTCGTCACCTACCTGCTAATTCCCGGCACCAACGGCGACTGGCACATCACGGGCGAGGCCACGGACTTCACCTACTCCGGCTGGCAGATAAGCGCCATGCCCCTCTCGATGGACATCAACGTACGCGACGCCGACACCTCCCAGCTCACGGACGCCACCTCCAAGCTCACAGACGGCGTGGACCAGCTGGCCTCCGGCGGACACGAGCTCGCGGATGCGCTTGACCTCATCAACGCTGGCGCGGGAAGCGCGGAGTCTGGCTCTGGCGAGCTGGCGAGCGGCGCAGACCAGCTTGCCGCGGGCACCAGCGAGGCCGTGAGCGGCACGGCGCAGCTCTCGGCGGGCGGCCACCAGCTGGCAGACGGCACCGAGCAGCTCGACACTGGCGCGCAGAGCGCGAAGGCCGGCTCCTCGCAGGTGGCCGATGGTGCGGACCAGTTGTCTGCCGGCACGGCGCAGGCTGTGAGCGGCACGGCGCAGCTCTCCTCAGGAGCCGCGCAGCTCTCGGGCGGCCTTGACCGCCTGGATGCCGGCGCGCAGAGCGCAAAGGCTGGGTCTTCTCAGCTTGCGGGCGGCGCAGCGCAGCTCAAGGCAGCGTTGGAGGCGAAGGATGGCTCGCTCACCGCGCTGAAGTCCGGTGCGTCGCAGGTGGCGGACGGCACGCAGCAGCTCTACGACACCCTCTCGAGCACGCTGCCGCAGCAGCTTGCGGGCATGAACGCCCAGCTCAACACCGCAAAGCAGTCAATCTCCGGAATCCAGCAGGAACTTGCCGCCATTGAGGCCTCTGCGCAGAGCATGGGCGAGCAGGGCGAGACGGCCGTCAAGCAGGCGGAGGACGTGAAGGCAGATCTCGAGGCGCTCTCGCAGGCAACCTCCGGGATGGGGGCAGCGCTGAGCTCTGCGGGAACGAGCGCCGGAACGGCTGCCGGCAAGGCCACGGCGGCCCAGGGCCAGGCGTCCCAGGCGGCGACCGACGCAACCAACGCATACAACACGCTTGCCACGCTCGACCAGGACGCCACGCTCACGGCGGAGCAGAAGGCCGCCGTCGAAAGCGCCATGGAGTCTGCCAAGAACGCGGAAACCAACAGCACAAAGGCCGCCGGAACCGCCGGCAGCGCCGCGACTGATGCCTCTTCCGCGGTGACCACCATTCAGACGCTGGCCCAGGGGCTGCAGGGTATGAGCTCCACCGCAACGCAGCTCCAGACCGACGCGCAGGCGCTGAGCGGCACGCTCTCCTCGCTTGAGGGAAGTGCCACCGACGGCACGGGTATCCAGGGGATGCTCGCGCAGTCGCAGACCGTGCTCACGCAGTCTAGCGAGCTGGTCAAGAGCTCGCAGGAGATGGTGAGCGGCGCGCAGCAGCAGCTGGCGGGCGTCGACCTCACGAGCCTGAAGACGCTCAACGATGGCGCGCACCAGGTGTCTACCGGCGTCGACACGCTTGCTGGGTCGCTCCAGGCGGGCGGCGAGCTCAAGGGTGGCGTGGATGGCCTTGCATCCGGCGCGTCGAGCCTCGACAGCGGACTTGGTACGCTCGCAGATGGCGCTGCCTCCGCGAAGGACGGCGCAAAGCGCCTCTCGGCAGGTCTCGACACGCTGAGCAGCGGCTCCACCAAGCTGGATAGCGGCGCCAAGAGTCTGGCCTCCGGCGCGCACCAGCTGGATGATGGCCTGGGCACGCTTGCTGCCGGGACCTCCTCGGCAAAGGACGGCGCCAAGCGGCTTGCGGCTGGCATCGACACGCTGAGCAGCGGCTCAACCAAGCTCGACGCGGGTGCCAAGGCGCTCGCATCCGGCGCGCACGCCCTTGACAGCGGGCTGGACAAGCTTGCTGACGGCACCTCCCAGGCAGCCAACGGCAGCCACACCCTCTCTAACGGCCTCGACGAGCTGCAGGAGTCCGTCGATGGCATGGACGAGAAGGTCCTGGACGAGCTGCAGGACACCATCGACGAGAAGCTTGGCCGCGGCTACCAGCTGCACTCCTTTGTCGATCCCAGCAACACCAACGTGCGCGAGGTGCAGTTTGTCTACGTGGTTGACGGCGTGAAGAGCGCCGATGACACTAGCAGCAGCTCCGACGACCAGTCGCAGCAGGCGTCCGACGACGAGCAGCAGGACCAGTCGTTCATGGGTCGTCTCGCCGCGCTCTTTACCAGCAGCGACAAGAACGAGTAGTGAGACAGAGGGAGTTTCCCTTTGTCTCATCCTTGGACGAAATCAGCCCTTGGGCGTCAAATTGACGCCCAAGGGCTCACTTTTGAGTAAATCCTGTCAATAAGAGCCCCTCGGGCGCCCGTTTTGCGCCGAAGGCGAGAAAACCGTCAGCGCCGCTGCAAGAAATCGCTGCTCCGGCGCCTCATGAGACAAAGGGAAACTCCCTTTGTCTCATTTGGGCAGCTTGCCCTCGTCCTGCGCACGGCGAATCGCCATCTCCATGTGGGCAAGCATGGGGCCGGAGGAAGACGCGTCCGGCAGGGGCTCGCCGTGGAAGGAGTTGTCAAAGAGCACGCTCATCACGTCATCGAGTGGACTCTTGTAGCCGTCGTCCGTGGCCTTGAGGCCCTGCACGTCGTAGCCCGAGGCCTCAAGCGCAAACGCAATCACGCTTGTCTCGACGCCCAGGTCCGCGGCCACCTCGGGGAGGGTCTTCTCGGCATCAACGTTCTCGATGCCCATCTCGGTGAGAAGGCCGGGGAGGTCAGGGTACTGCGCAAAGAGCTTACCTGCGGGCAGCTCGAGGTCGATGACCTTCTTCTCGTCCGCCACGTCGCCTCCCTAGACCAGCTTGCCGTTGCAGTGGTCAACCATATGCTGCACCATCTGGGCCTCCCAGCCGGTAAGGTCGCGACGGCGCGGCACAAACTTGCCGTCAACCAGCTCGTCGTAGGAGACCTTGACCTTGCCGTAGCGGGTGACCTTGGAGGGCTCGTCGTGCGAGAGGCACCCCTCGACGGTGCGCGTGGCGTTGAGCCCCATCATGATGCGGGGGTTGTAGAGCACGTGCGCCTCGCCATTGTCGTCGAGATAGACCGCCACGGCCTTGGTCTCGCCAATCTGGTTGGCAGCCAGGCACGCTCCGTCCTCGACGGAGCGGAGGGTGTCGATGAGGTCCTGCGCCAGAGGTGCGTCCTCGGGCGTGGCGCGCTGGCACTTCTTGGAGAGGATGGCGTCATCCTTGCAGAGCTCGCGAATCATGTGCGTTCCTTTCGGGAGGGCCGCTAGCCGCCTGAGCAGCCGCAGCCATTTTCAAGCAGGCCATATCTTACCGCCTTGCGCCGCCTGGCGAGAAGCCCGTGGCCAGAGGCTGCAACAAGCCGCGCATTCCGAACGTTTAAGGCGCCCTAACCGTCGTATTTCAGCGGCACCAATATCAAGCCGCGAAATCTAGCCGTTTAAGCTGGTCTAACCGTTCGGAAAATTCCTAACCGGCGAAATCGGGCGGCATCTCGGCTGGGTGACGGCTAACCCGCGGAAATCGCTCCGACGAAAAATCCGAGCGGTTAGGTCACCCCAGCCGCTCGGAAAAGGCGAGAAAGACATGTCGTCGGAGCTGTGCGACCCGCCGCGCAACCGTCCGGCTACGACCGAACCCCTAGTACTTCACCCAGGCGTTGGGGTCGCCGGTCTCCTTTGCGAGACGGTCGGACAGCCTGCCCTTGGGGCTCGCGGCCCAGATGGGAGCGGACTTCTCGGCCCACGCCGCAGCTGCCGCCTGCGTCTTGCTCTCAAGCTCGTCGACGTCCTCGGGGTGTACGTAGTCCGTAGACTTGGCACCGGTCTCATGCACCATCTCGGAGAGCATGCCGGGGTTGTCAAGCAGCGGGCACGGCCTCAGCATGTTGGAGTTGAACGGCTGATGCGCCTGGTAGCTCTTGAAAAGCGGGCTCTTGTAGCACTCAAGCAGGCTCTTCTCGCGGATGTTGGAGTCCGAGTAGTGGATAAACGCGCAGGGCTCCACGTCACCTGCGGCGTTGATGTGCATGTAGCGGCGGGCGCCGGCGATGCAGCCACCCGTGTATTCGCCATCGTTCCAGAAGTCCGCAAAGAAGATGGGCACGTTGTTGCGCCAGTTCTTGCGCACCTTGTCGTACATGCCGGCGCGCTGCTCGGCGGTGGCGAGAAGCTCCACGGGAGCGCCCAGGCCAACGGGCATGTAGGTGAAGATCCACGCAAAGAGGACGCCCTTGTCCACCAGGAACTGGATGTACTCGTCGCTCGTGATGGAGTCATAGTTTGCGCTGGTATAGCACATGGACGCACCAAATGGCAGCTTGCGCTCGCGCAGGATGTCCATGGCGTGCGTCACGCGCTCGAAGGTCCCCTTGCCGCGGCGGGAATCCGTAGCCTCCTCGAAGCCCTCGATCGAGAACGCGGGCATGAAGTTCTTCACCCGGAGCATCTCGTCGGCGAACTTCTCGTCCACCAGCGTACCGTTGGTGAAGGCCGAGAAGAAGCAGTCCGGGTGCTTCTCGCACAGGCGGATGAGGTCGTTCTTGCGCACCATGGGCTCGCCGCCGGTGAAGAGGTAGATGTAGGTGCCCAGATCCTTGCCCTGCGTGATGATGGAGTCAAGCTCCTCGAAGGTGAGGTCCTTGTGGTTGGCGTTGGTGTAGTTGGCTGCCCAGCAGCCGTTGCAGTGCAGGTTGCAGCGGGTGGTGGGGTCCATGAGGATGGCCCAGGGGCAGTTGCAACCCTCGGTGTCGTTGACCTCGCGCTGGCGCGCGCCGCCAATGGTCACGGAGTTCACGAAGAAGTTGTGCACGAAGGTCTTGACGACGTCCTTGTCCACGTTGTTGATGATGTTGTCCACAAGGCGGCGCCAGTTGTTGGTGGGGTCCTTCATGTAACCCATGACCATGTTGAAGAGCCTGAGCTGGGCGTCGTTGATGGAGTCGCCGGAGCCGGCAAACTTGTTGATGAGAGACTCGACCTTGGGCAGGTTGCCATCGAAGTCGTCGTAGAGCATGTTGACACCCTGGTCGACAGCGATGCCGATGGCCTTGGCCTTGATGGACGTGAACGCGGGCATGAGCCTCTCCTTCTCCTGCGGATAACCGCTCTCGGGGCGACCCCTCGCGCCCGCGCTGTTGCGCGCTACGTGGGGCCTGGGTTGGAACAGAGAGTATCATCCCCCAAGCCACTTGAGATGATTCCATTTTTTGAAATAAGTTCAATTCCAACACGCAAACGGTAGGCGGTAGTGCCCGCACCGCGTCGGTCCCCTGGTCTTTTGCCCCTTTCCGTAGACCCTACCCCTCTCCCTTCCCCTCCTCGGCCCTTTCTCGGCCCCCTCCTCGGCCCCTTCCTTCTTTATCGGAATTTGAGAATAGAGTTGCTCGCCAACTGGGCAAACACGGCGCCCGATTCTCAGAAACCGCTAAAGAAGAAGGAGGGGGGCAAGAGGGACCTCGGGGGGCGCCGGGAAGGGACACACAACAAAAAAGGCGCCCCGGCCGAAACCGGGGTGCCGTTGCGCTAGGCGCCGCAAGAGATAAAGCCTACGCTGCTAGTCGATAGCGACCTTCGTGACGTTGGACTTCTCCGCCTGCTTGGGGACGTTGACGGTAAGGACACCGCCATCCATCTTTGCGGTGAGACCATCCGTTGCGGCATCCTTCAGATACACGCCACGGCTTGCCTGCCACTCCGAGGTCTCCTTCTGCAGGTAGTTCTTGTTCTTCTCCTCATCGGACTCCTTCTTGTCCACCGAGATGGAGAGCCTGCCCTCATTGAGCTCGACGTCGACCTCGTCCTTCTTGACGCCCGGGAGCTCCGCGGTCACAACGTACTTGTCGCCCGCGTCCTCGACGTTCATCTTGAATGCGTCATCGGCGCTGATCGCTGCGAGAGGAGCGAAGAAGTCGTCGAAGGCTCCAAACGGCCATGCCCTGCGAAGTGCCTTCTCGTAGTCACTATAAGGAACCATGCCAGCCATCGTTACCACTCCTTCTATGTGGTGGAAGCCCTTTCTCTGGGCTTCCTCGGGTTCACTCTTATATGTTCCCCGCTGCGGTTTCTTTATACAGAAAATCTGAGATTTTCTAAGTCAATCATACTTAGATATTCCTCAAACTTCGAGGTCAGCAGTCAATCCCCCCTCGCACTCCCGAACTTCCCAGAACTACGCACGGTCGCGGTTAAGCTTTGTGTGGCGCTGGGCTTTTTCCCGTACAGTCCCTCACCGTGCGTAAATCCGACATCTGTCGGAGTGGTGGGGTTGCCTCATACAGCCGTCTTCTCCACCCCCGGAGCGCCGCCGGCAGAAACCGGACGTTCCGCGGTTTTCCCGGAGTAAATTCTGTCCGAAAAAAGCCCGACGGCGACGGTGCGGAGTGCAGAACGGTTGTGTTGACACCCCAAGCACAAAGTAGTTTGAAGCCTGATAAACCGCAAGTCAGAGAATTGCCACTGCACCGCGGCCACATAAGAATTCTTACAAAAACTGCCGCTAACCGTGACCCTTCCTGCGGCACTTGAGGCGGACACGGCCCGCCGTGCACTGCCGAGAAGGAATCCGACGTTTCAATCCCCATGGGGCGCAGATTTCGTCGATTTTCTTCTCAACAAGCAACGGCACCAGGCTGTCAAACGACACGATCAGCGCCGAGAATGGCAGGATATGACCAGAGACATTACCAAGATGAAAGGAGCAGCAGATGGCACAGGCGAGCCCGTCGAAGCACGGCAACCCCACCAGGACACGGCTCATAGCCGCCGCCATCCTGGCGGCGGCCTGCCCGCTGCTCTCAATGCTCTTTTCGCAGCCAGCCCTGCAGGCAATCATCTTTCCCGGCTACCGACGGCTCTCGAAGTCCCTTATGTCTGCGCTGGCAGCCGCAACCTCCATTGCTCCCTTTGCCATCTGGGACTGGCTCACCACCGCCCTTGTGGTGGCAGCCATCGTGACGCTGGTACACCGCATCCGCCGCCACAAGCACCTCCTTCCGTGGTTCTCGGTTGTGGCGCTGGTCGTGGCCGCAACGGCGTTCCTGGGCACCGCCGGCTGGGCGCTCAACCACTATGCCCCGGAGCTCTCGCAGGACCTTGGCCTCGAGGTTGGCCAGTACAGCGAAGACCAGCTTGCCGACGCCACCTCGTACTACCTTGACCAGGCGGCCTCACGCGCGCAGCTGGTTCCGCGCGAGGAGGACGGCACCCTCTCCCAGCAGGACTTCTACGAGCTGGCACGCATCGCCGGAGCATCGTACGCACCGCTCTCGCAGCGCTACGAGGTCTTCTCGGGCAGCACCGCCCCCGTAAAGTCGCTCCTGCTCTTTGGCGAGCCCCTGCTCTACAGTGGCCACACGGGAATCTTCTGGGCAGCAACCGCGGAGTCGAGCGTGCCCCTTGACACCGCGGCCGCCGAGCTTCCCTTCACGATGTGCCACGAGGCCGCGCACCGACTGGGCATAGCCAGCGAGCAGGAGGCCAACTTCTCGGCGTTTCTCGCCTGCTCTGCCAGCGACGACGTGCGCTTCTCGTACTCTGGCTACTACTCCGCCTTTAACTACTGCGTGAACGCCCTGCTGGCGCAAGACCCAGAGCGCGCACAGCAGCTGGTCTCGGACGCGCTCGCAGGTGCAAACGGCGCCGGCGTGGCGCTCGTGCTGCAAGACCGCGCCGCCACCCAGAAGCACTACCAGGCCTTCGAAGGCCCCTTTGAGGACGTGGGCACCACGGTCAACGACACCTACCTCAAGAGCTTTGGCGAGAAGGACGGCGTGCGCTCGTACGGCCTGGTTGTTGACTACCTGCTCGCCTGGCTGGACGAGTAGCGCTCGGCGTCGTGCCTGATGCGGTCTGCCTCGCGCTGCGCCTCCTCGGTGGGCGGCGGCAGGTGCGCTCCCAGGTCTGCAGGCACGTCGCGCCCATAGCGCACGATGTCGTTCTCGAGCACGCCCGCCGTATCCTCGGGCAGGTACACCGAGAGGCTCCCGCCCTTGCAGACAAACTCGGCGCAGCCGTCGTCGCCCACGCAGGCGTCGGACTCCCCGCCAAGAACCGAGACCCACCGCTCGCCGGCGTGGCGCGATCCCACGTACATGCGCTTTGCTCCGCCCGCGCAATCGGTGAGCACGCACGCCACACCCGAGCCGCCATGGCGCCCGTCGCCCTCGCGCGTCCAGCCAACAACATCCGGGTCGTCGAGGTAGTCGTGCTGCGGCCCGTAGGCAAAGCGACGCCGCAGCTCCATCAGCAGCGGCAGCTCGCGCACGGCGGGAATGTTGCCGTCGTTGGGCATGCCAAAGAGATCACCGTAGAAGACGCACGGGTAGCCCGCCTCGCGCAGCAGGATGAGCGCGTACGCCGAGGGCTTGAACCAGCTCTGCACAAAGGACTGAAGTGCCTGGCCAGGCTGGGTGTCATGGTTCTCGACAAAGGTCACGGCGCGCGTGGAGTCGGCGCCCACAAGCGTACCGTCGAAGAGGCGTCGCAGGTCAAAGGTGCCAAACGAGCAGGAAGCCTGGTACAGGTGGTAGTGAAGCGGCACGTCAAAGAGGCTCATCGCACGCTCGGCGCCAAGGTAGGCCTTAAGCTCGCCCACATCCGGCGACCAGTACTCCCCCACCGTGAAGAGCTCCTTGCCAAACTCCTGACGCAGCGCCGGCAGCCAGCGGAGAAAGAACTGGCGGTCCATGTGCTTGAGCGCGTCCAGCCTAAAGCCGTCGAGGTCACAGGTCGAGAGGTACCACTCGCCCCAGCGCAGCAGCTCGTCGTAGACGGGCTGGTACATCTCGTCCACGTCGCAGCCCATGAGGTAGTCGTAGTTGCCGTTGTCGTGGTGGTCTACCTGCTCGCTCCAGTGCTTGCCGTCAAAGAGGTAGATGGCGTTCGCGTGCGTTGCCTCGTCGTAGTCCACACCGTGGAAACAGGTCCAGTTCCACTTGAAGTCAGAGTACCTGTTGCCGCGCCCGGGAAAGTCGAAGCGAGTCCAGGCCGTGATTTCGCGAGGCGCTGAGACGGGCTGCTCGCGGTTGTACGAGGCCACCTCGGTCGCGCGCACGCGCTCCGTTCCGTCGGCGCCCATGCGGTGGTCGAGAACCACGTCGGCCAGGGCCTGCATGCCCGCTGCGTGGATCGCGTCGATGGCGGCCAGGTACTCCTCCCGCGTGCCGTACTTGGTGCGCACAGAGCCCTTCTGGTCAAACTCGCCCAGGTCGTAGGTGTCGTACACGCCATAGCCAACGTCGTTTGCACCGGCCATGCCCTTGTAGGCGGGCGGCAGCCACACGGCGGTGATGCCATTGTCGGCAAAGAGCTGGGCATCCTCGGCCAGGCGACGCCAATGCTTGCCGTCCGCGTCGAGGTACCACGAGAAGCCTTGGAGCATCGTGCCGTTCATAAGCGCAGCCACCGCACCTACCCTATGCGCGTGGGGTGCGTGCAGGCAATAACGGCTGCGATGATGGCAACAAGCACAGCCGGCGCAAAGCCGATAAGCCCAAGCACCAGCGACGCGAGGAACAGCCACCAGAACACGCGCAGGCCCGCCCCTATCGCCCAGCCAAGGATGCGAAATATACCCACGACAAGGGCAAACACAAGCCAAACCGCCAGGACGGCCAGCATGACCGGCGCAAACAGAATGGCGAAGAACGATGCGAGAAGAAACGTAATCATGGGACCTTCCCTTCGGGACGCCAACGGGGCATCCACCCATTACGGGAAATCCTACCCCTTTAGGCCAAGGGGCTTACGCCAGCCACAATGTCCGCGCCCTGTGCAGCATCGCGAAACACACTTGAAACAATGTTGCCAACGTGTTACAAATAAGCTGTAAAAACTGAAGGCCGCTCAAGAAAGTTGCAGGTGACGGCATATGCCCAGCATTTCCACGTCCAGTCCGCTCATCATCCTCGTCGTGTTTCTCATCATGATCGCCCTGCTCTTTGGTGCCGTGCTGGTGGCAGCGGTGGCACAGGCAATCGTGAACAAGGTGCGCGGCCAGCACGGGCCGCAGGAGAACGTGACCACCTACCCCACCATGCTCTATCCGCGCTACTAGACGCTGACCACAAGCGAAGAGCACACAGGCGAGAAACCCGTAGGCGACTCGCGGCGGCCCGGACGGGATTGCCCGCCCGGGCCGTCCTTGTGCGCAGGCGCAAACTGCCAGCTACCCGGGCTATCCCCTGCGGACGACCCCAAGGCGCAGCTGGTGCAGCCCGCGCAACGTGAGGGTCTCGTCCACCACGGCCGCATGCGACATGAGGGGAGCCACGCGATTGGCGCCGCTTCCCGTAAGCACGACGCAGGTCTGCCCACCAAGCTCGGCAAAGATGCGGTCGAGAAGACCATCGACGCGAGCCACCTCGCCAAAGACCACGCCAGACTGCATGGCCTCGCGCGTGGAGCGGCCGATGGCCGCCTTGGGCGCATGCAGCTCAATCACGGGCAGGCGGGCTGCGGCGCGGGAGAGCGCCTGTGCCCCAAGCGCAAGCCCCGGCGCGATGATTCCGCCGAGAAACACCCCCTCGGCATCAATGACCTCGATGTTCATGGTGGTACCAAAGTCCACCGCAACAACTGGAACCCCGTACGTGGCACGTGCGGCTACCACGTCTGCTATGCGGTCAGGCCCAACCTCGGCAGGGTCGCTGTAGCGCATGCGCAGCCCCGTCCTGAGACCGGGCCCCACCACCACGGGACGCGTGCGGCACGCTGTTTCCAGGGCCGCCGACCAGGCCTCCGTTAACGATGGCACCACGCAGGAGAGAACCGCGTCGAGCGGTGGCTCGGCAAAGGTCGCCGCGCGCTCCGGAGCAAGCGAGCGCTGCTCGGCGACGTCGCGGGCAAGCACGCCCAGCACCTGTGCCACCTGCATGCGAGCCTCGTCGGCCGTGAGCCTCTCGGGCGTGGTGAGCTCCCAGGTACCAAGCGGCTCGTCCGTCTCGTCAGCGTCTGCCGAGAAGAGCCCAAAGCCGGTGGAGGTGTTGCCAACGTCAACGGCAAGGACACAGCGCTTCTTGGCTGCCGCGGGCCCGGTCTGCTCGCCCTTTCCCATGTGCGCTCCCTTCGACGACGACGCAAAGGCCATTCGCTATACTCTAGCAAGTCCGCGCGCATGTCCGGCGCGCGGCACCGGTAACCCGACTCCTCGGCCCGCAACCGCCGGCCACCAGGGGGAGCGGATATACACAAAGGAGAACAACATGGACAATCCCTCTGGCCGCGCCTCATGGCGTGGGCAGCTGACGGCGCGCGGCGTCGTTATTGGCTGCATTGGCTGCGTCGTCATCACCGCCTCCTCGGCCTATACGGCACTCAAGCTGGGCGCGCTGCCGTGGCCCATCGTGTTTGCGGCCATCGTCTCGCTCTTCTTCCTCAAGCTTCTGGGCAACGCCAGCCTGAACGAGGCAAACGTCACCCACACCATCATGTCTGCTGGCGCCATGGTTGCGGGCGGGCTTGCGTTCACCATCCCCGGCGCGTGGATGCTGGGGTACGCCAATGAGGTGGGCTTTGCCCAGATGCTCGTCGTGGCGCTTGCCGGCACTGGCCTGGGCCTTGTTGCCACCGCCATCATCCACCGGCACTTCATTGTTGATGCGAACCTCGAGTTTCCCATGGGCGCCTCCGCGGCGCAGACCCTACGCGCAACCGAGGCCGGCGGCAAGACCGGGCGGCGCCTCTTTGCGTCGATGGGGCTCGCCGGCGCCTACGCCGTGCTGCGCGACGCGCTTGGCGCCGTGCCCACCATGCTGGCCGCGCTTCCCATCCCCGGCGTGAGCTTTGGCATCTACAACTCACCCATGATGCTCTCGGTGGGCTTTCTCGTGGGCGGCGTGGCCGTGGCCTGGTGGTTTGCGGGCGCCCTTCTCGCCAACTTTGGCATTGTGGTTGCAGGCAGCGCCGCGGGACTTTGGGCCGTCGATGCCGCGCAGGGCATCGTGAAGAGCCTGGGCATGGGGCTCATGATGGGCGCTGGCCTGGCGGTGGTGGCCAAGGACATCGTGCCGCAGCTTGCGGGCATCGTGCGCGGCGTGCGGGGTACCGGTAACGGCACGGGCGCGGACGGTAACGGCGCGGCCGAGTCGCTGGTCACTGGCAGCGTGCGCACCGACGCCGGCACGTTTGCGGTGATTGTTGCCGCCATCGTGGTTCTCATGTGCATGGGGCTTGGACTTCCGCCGGTGGTGAGCGTTGCGGTGGTGCTTCTCGCCTTTGTGACCACCGCCATGAGCGCGCAGTCATGCGGACAGACGGGCATCGACCCCATGGAAATCTTTGGCCTTATCGTGCTGCTGCTTGTCTCGGCGTTTGCGCAGGTACGAGAGGTGCAGCTCTTCTTTATTGCCGGCGTGGTGGCCGTTGCCTGCGGGCTTGCCGGCGACGTGATGAATGACTTCAAGGCCGGAAGCATCCTTGGCACTGACCCGCGCGCCCAGTGGCTGGGTCAGGCAATTGGCGGCGTGCTGGGAGCCGTGGTCTCCGCGGCGGTCATGATGGCGCTGGTTGAGGCCTATGGACCGGATGCCTTTGGGCTGGGCAAGGAGTTTGTCTCGGCGCAGGCGAGCGTTGTGGCCACGATGGTCTCGGGCATCCCCAGCGTCCCTGCGTTCGTGATTGGCCTTGCGGCGGGCATCGCGCTCTACTGGGCCGGGTTGCCGGCAATGATGCTGGGGCTTGGCGTCTATCTGCCGTTCTACATGTCGTTCACCGCTGCGCTGGGCGCGGCGCTCAAGTGGGCGATTGACCGCGTTCGTGCCGCGCGCACGGCCAGCCTGCCCGCGGACGAGCGCGCCGCGCGCGACACCGACGCGCAGGAGGCAGGGGTGGTCATTGCCTCTGGCGTACTGGGTGGCGAGTCGATCGTGGGCGTCATTATCGCGATGGTGAGCGTTATTGCGGGGCTTACGGCGTAGGGGCCGCTCGCCGCGAGGAAAACGCACCTTCGGCGAGAAACCGGCGCCCGAGAAGCCCTTTTGGCAGCAAGTGGGAACCAAATGGCGCTCCCGGCGTCATTTTGGCGCCCGAGCGAGGGTTTCCGAAGCAAGTGCGTACGAAAGGGGCCCTCGGGCGTCATTTCGACGCCGGAGCGAGGGTTTCCGACGCAAGTGCGTACGAAACGCCCCTTCCGGCGTCAATCAGGCGCCGAAAGGGGCGTTCTAGCAGGGATTACGTCCAAAACGAGCCCTCCGGCGCCCTTTTCTCGCCGGAGGGAGTTTTTTCTCCGCGCCGCACGCAACGCGCCGGCGCCGTGCCGCACCGCTAGGCGTTGAACACGTAGCAATCAAGTCGCCCAAAGGCCTCCTGCACACGCGAGAGCGGCAGCGCGAGATTCATGCGCACGTGGCAGGGCCCGTGGAACGCGCGGCCATCCTGCCAGTCAACGCCCACGCGCCATCCTGCGCGCTCGACCCACTCGATGTCGCGGCCGTGGCGCTCGCACCACTCGCTACAGTCGAGGAACAGCATGTAGGTCCCCTCGGGCCGGCTCACCTGCACGCCCTCGAAGTGCTCGCCGATAAAGTCGCACGCCCAGGAAATGTTGCCGTCCAGCACCTGCAGCAGCTCCCCCAGCCAGGCCTCGCCCTCGCTGCTATACGCGCCGATAAGCGCGTGCATCGAGAGCACGTTCATCGAGTTGTAGCAGGACTTCCTGCTCTTTGCCACAACGCGATCGCGCAGGTAGTCGTCGTAGACGATGTGGTAGCTCCCCACCAGCCCAGCCAGGTTGAAGGTCTTGCTCGGCGCGTAGAGCGCCACCGTGCGCCGGCGGGCGTCCTCGCTCACGGACTGCGTGGGCACGTGTGTGTGCCCTGGCAGCACCAAGTCGGACCAGATCTCGTCAGAAATCACCACGCAGTCGTGCTCGCGGTAGACCTCCATTGCGCGCTCAATCTCCCAGCGCTCCCACACGCGCCCGCAGGGGTTGTGCGGCGAGCAGAACACCGCCACGTGGATGTGGTTCTCCTCCAGCTTGGCGGCCATGTCCTCATAGTCCATGCGCCAGACGCCCTGCTCGTCCTTGACCAGCGGCGACAGCACAATCTTGTAGCCGTTCTCATTTATGCAATGCGTAAATCCAATGTAGGTGGGGCTGTGGAGAAGCACAGCGTCGCCCGGGGCGGCAAAGACCGTGAGCGTGGAGACCAGCCCGCCAAGCACGCCGTTCTCGTAGCCAATGTGGTCCGCCGTCAGGCCGCGCACGCCGTTCCTCCGGGTCTGCCAGTCAATGATTGCCTGGTAGTACTCATCGCGCGGCGAGAAGTAGCCAAACGCCGGATGCTGGATGCGCTCGGCCATGGCACGCGTGATGGAGGGCGCCGTGGGGAAGTTCATGTCGGCAACCCACATGGGAATGGCGTCGAAGCCCTCCGCCGGCGCCTCCGGCGCCATGCCGCCCGAGCCAAGCGCGTCGACCGCGATGGCGTCCATGCCGTGCCGTTCCATGATTGATGTGAAGTCGTACGTCATGCTCGAATCCGTCCCTTCCAGGCTATACCAGTCCCAACCTTTCGCAGGCGTTCCAGATGCCATCGCTGTCAACGTCGTCGGTCACGATGTCGGCGATTCCTTTCAGCGAGTCCATGGCGTTGCCCATGGCCACCCCCAGCCCAACGCTCCTGAACATGCCCTCGTCGTTCCCGCCATCGCCAAAAGCAATGGCCTGCTCGGGGCTAAAGCCCAGCATACGCAGCATGCGTTTGACGGCAGGCTCCTTGCCTCCGCCTTTGGGGATCACGTCGCAAAAGGCGTCAGTCCAGCGAGCAAGCTCCACGTTGTCGGTGGCATCCGTCAGGATGTGGTCGTCTTTGGGCGGGAAGAACGCGTTATAGAGATAGATGTCGTTTTCGAGGGCTTGCTCTGGATTGTCAACCTCAAAGTGTATGTCAACGCGCTTCTCGTGGCGGGTCACGGTGTCATTCTTGTACGAGATGTAGCAACGGTCCTTCTCGATAAAAAGGCAGGGGTACAGACCGGCTTTGGTCTGGCGCACGGCAATCTCTACATCACGCCTCTCGTGCGGATGGCTGTACAGGACTTCGTCGTTGGTGTAGCAAAGGGCGCCGTTGAACGTGATGAAGGCCGAGAAGGGATCCAGGTCAAGCGAGTCCAGCATGTACGGAGCACGACCGGTAGCAAGCACGACCGTGATGCCATTTGCCGCAAGCGCACGCACGGCTCGCTTCGTCGACTCCGGCTCTCCCTTCTCTCTAAATGAGAAGAGCGTTCCGTCCACATCGAAGAACGCGACTTTGACGTCTTTGGAATCAGCGGCCACGCGCAATCCTTTCTTCCAGAAGGCAGGCGACCCACGCACGGTCACTACTCGGCCATGGCCTCTCGCCAGTCCTTGCACACGTCCACCCAACCCTGCGATGCCGAGCAGCGCTCCAGCTCGGGAAGGGTGAGGCCAATCGCGCTGCTCTCGCTTCCCGCCGCGGGAAACACGCGATCAAAGCGGCGCAGCGAGACGTCCAGGTACGTGCGCACGCCGGGCTTCACGGCAAACGGGCAGACGCCACCCATGGGGTGACCCACCACCTGCGGCAGGTCATCGGGCGCCACAAAGCGCGGCTTTGTCCCAAACTCACGCTTGAAGGCCGCGCTCCACAGCTTGGCATCGCCCGCGCACACCACGAGAACGGCGCCATCCCCCACCGCGCACGCCATCGTCTTGGCAATGCGCGCCGGCTCGCAGCCCAGGTCGCGCGCGGCCAGCTCCACCGTGGCGCTCGACTGGTCAAACTCGATGATCTTGTCGGCAACGCCAAAGGGCTCGAGGTACGCTCGGACGCTCTCGACGGACATGGGCCTCGTCCTCTCTCAACGGCTGCCCACTTGCCGGGCAGCATCACAAGAGAGTAGCCTACCACCGCTGGCCGTAGGACTGACCGGCGCCGAGGACGCCTTCCTCGTGCGAGGCAATGCCGTCGCTCTTGCGCAGCGCTCGCTTGTTGACCAGATGTTCCTTCCAGCCGTACGAGAGCTGCGACGGCGTGGGCGCGTCCAGCTCCACGTGGCCAAAGGCGTTAACCACCCGGGTTCCGCAGGCAAGCTCCCTCTCGCGCGAGAAATTCGTGATGTAGTTGGCGTGCACGTGACCGTGGACCATAAGGGCGGGCCGCCAGCGCTCGAGCAGCGTGTTGAAGCACTCGAAGCCGCGATGTGGCAGGTCGTCCAGGTCTCCCACGCCGCGCGCGGGCGCATGGGCGAGAAGCACGTCGAAGCCGCCCAACAGGCGGATGCTCGGCTCGACCTTGCGGATGCGCCGGCGCATCTCCTGCTCGGTGGACATGTAGGTGCCGTCCTTGTAGCGCATGGAACCACCCAGCCCAACAATGCGCAGGCCACGGTACACGTAGACCGAATCGTCCACGCAGATGCAGCCCAGGGGCGGCTTGCGGCGGTAGCTCTCGTCGTGGTTGCCATGCACGTAGAGCACGGGACACGTGAGCATGGTGACGAGAAACTCCAGGTAGTCGGCATCGAGGTCACCCGCCGCCAAGACAAGGTCAACGCCCTCGAAGCGCGAGCGGCGGAAGTTGTCCCACAGCATGCGCTCCTCGACGTCGGCAATCGCGAGGATTTTCATGGCCGCGGCTCCCCGGGCACGCTGGTAGCTGCCCCGGCGACGCCGCTGCCCGCCAGCGAGCCACCGGCCGTCAGTCCGCCGGCTGCCAGCCCGCCAGCCAAGGACGTCTCGTCAACGGGATGCCAGTTTGCAGGGAGAATGCCCTCCACATTGTCGTTGAGCCAGTCCATGGACACGACGTCCTGCTCCCTCAGCCTAGGCGAACCCGCCGGCTGCACCACGCCCGTCTGGCTTCTCAGCTCGCCCGCAAAGGGATCGAGCACGCCGCGCTCGATGCCGTGCGTGAGCTGGTCGACGAGCTTGCGCGAATAGTAGGGCAAATCGTCCGAGAGGCGCAGCCCAATGACCCCCGACGACATGCCGTACCAGTAGCTTACCGCCTGTGGACGCGCGGCGTCACCGGCGTCCTGCCAGGACCCGTTGAGAAGCCCCTGCACGATAAGCTCGTAATAGCGGCCCCAGTTCCAAACCGGCAGGGCCAGGTTGTGCACGCGGCCGTTCACCATCTGGTAGAGGCCCAGCGCAAGCGGGTCGTCCCAGGGCGCAGTGACGTCCGAGCCCGACATCACGGTGACGCCCTCGTCGGCCATGTGGTGGTAGAGCGAGTCACCGCCACGCGTGGACCAGACCAGCCGCACCTCGACCCTGGGGTCCACCAGCGCCGCGCCAATGGCAAAGGCGTTTATCTCGGCAACCGACCCAAACATGGGAACGTTTGCCTGGTAGCCCACACGATGGTTGGTGGCAAAGCTCGCCGCCAGCGCGCCCGTCACGAACTTGGCCTCGTACATGCGCCCGTAGTAGGAGCGCACGCGACTGTGCGGAAGGTTGCAAGAGCAGTTGAGGAAGTGAACCTCCGGGTGGGCAATAGCTGCCTTGGCCGTGTTCGCCATGAGCGTGGGCGAGCAGGTAAAGATTACGCGCACACCCTGCTCAACGGCCGCGTCCACTACGGCAGTGAAGTCGTCTGGGGAGGAGCAGTTGTCGTAGGCAACGGTCTGCACCGTGCCGTTGAAGCGCTTCTCGACCTCAAGACGTCCGGTGTCGTGGGCACGTGCCCAGCTCGAGGTTGCCAAGGGCCTCTCGTAGAGAAACGCCAGGCGAAGCGGATTGGCTGGCGAGTAGGGCGTGTGGTACGAGAGCCGCGAGAGAACGCCGCCGCGGGAGGTTGGCTCTGCCTCTGGCTCGCTTACCAGCACCACATCCTCGCGCGGGCCCGCCAGCGCAAGCTCGGACCACAGGCGCCCCAGCCGCTCGACCACAATGGAGGGCGGCGTGTCCAGAAGGCGCTCGTCCGGGAAGTAGCTCAGGTACGCGAGAAGCGCGTCACCGCAGGTTGCGTCCAAGTGCGAGCCGCCCGCACGCTGGTAGAGCGAGCGGAAGTACTGGTAGGTGGAGGTAAGCTCGCGCACGGCTTCGTCGGGCCAGGGCGAGACAAGGTCACGTCCGAGAAGCGCGGCCAGCCGTCGGTAGGAGCCCTCGCGTGAGAACTCGATGTCGTAGGTTGGCACTGCTCGCCAGAACTCGAGGAACTCGCCATAGAGTCGGCGCTCCGGGGCGTCCCACTGCTTTGGGAGCAGCCGCGTGACCTCGGCCTCGATGGAATAGGCGCCCAGGTAGCGCATCACGGAGGTGCGCTTGTTGCCCTCCTGGACGTAGAAGCGGTGCATGTACTCGTAGACCTTGACGGGGTCGCGGAAGCCCTCCGTGGTCTGGATGGCGTAGAGGTTTGACCACTTGGCCGCGAACTCCGTGGTGGGCGCAAGGACGGGCATGAAGGTGCGCGAGAAGGAGCGTTGGCGGCCCTCGGTGCGAGTGCCGGCCACCATGTCGAGCGGGATCTCCATGGTGCCCAGACGCACCTCGCCGGCAGTGTCGCCAGGGGCGAGCACGGAATCGAGCGCAGGCAGATAGGGATAGATGCCCGCCGACGTGTCGCGGCGCAGGTCTCGCTCGCCGCGACGGAGGGCCTTTCTGTACTCCTCGCTCATGGTGGCGGACGTCTCCTTTCGTGCGCGGTGGCGCGCGGCGAGCGTGGCTTGTCGCGGGCGGTCGCGGGCGGTCGCGGCTGGGCGCGAGCGCGGTCACTTGTTCAGACAAGTATATCTTGACCGGAGCAAATGCGACTGCCACGCCACGCAATGCCGCGGATTCTCGCCATTTAGGAATTTTCCGAACGGTTAGGGGGTTCTAACCGTTCGGAATGCGCGGCATCCCAGGGGCGCCGCGGATTCTCGCCATTTAAGGAGTCCTAACCGTCCAAAACGCGCGGCACAGTAAGTCCGTGACGCCCGAAGGCGGGTTTCCGCAGCAACTGCGCACAAAAGGGGCCCTCCGGCGCCGGCGCGTAAATCACCTCGTCATCTGTGGAATTTACTTCCTCGTTACAGCACATCACCAGTACGTAGCGTAGAATCGTCCGCACAGTTTCAGAGCAAATGCGATGACAGGGCGAGTACTTGCCACGCCATCCCACAGCAAGCGGGACCAATGAGAACCCGCGGTGGGTGGCAAGGAACATTCCCTCGAGCTGCTCGGGCGAACGCGCACCGCCTCTGGGCCACCCCCCACGCAGGCAGCAGCGCAACTACCTCGGGCCGGAGCCCACCGTGACGGGCATCGGGAGAACGCACCACGTCTCACCTGGAATCGCATTTCTCGCACGAAGAAGGTTGCGCAGGAAGCGAGAGGTGACCATGGAACTTCGAAGCGATGCCATCAAGCGGGGCCTGGCCCGCGCTCCACACAGAAGCCTGCTCAAGGCCGACGGCCTTACCGACGAGGAACTCGAGCGTCCGCTCGTGGCGGTCGTCTCGTCCCAGAACGAGGTCATCCCCGGCCACATCCACCTGGACAAGATCGCCGACGCCGTCAAGGCCGGCGTCCGCATGGCCGGCGGCACTCCGCTGCAGGTCAACACCATCGGCGTCTGCGACGGCATCGCCATGAACCACGAGGGCATGCGCTACTCGCTCACCAGCCGAGAAGTGATCGCGGACTCCGTCGAGTGCGCCGTCCAGGGCCACCAGTTCGACGCGATGGTCCTGATCCCCAGCTGCGACAAGGTCGTCCCCGGCATGCTCATCGCCGCGTGCCGCCTGGACATCCCCACCGTGCTGGTCTCCGGCGGCCCCATGCTCGCCGGCCGCGGACGCCACGGCGAGGAGACCGACCTCAACAGCCTGTTTGACGCCGCAGGCCAGGTGACCGCCGGCACCATGACCGAGGACGAGATGCACTGGCTCGAGAACACCGCCTGCCCCACCTGCGGCAGCTGCTCGGGCATGTTCACCGCGAACTCCATCTGCTGCCTGGCCGAGGCACTTGGCATCGCGCTTCCCGGCAACGGGACCATCCCCGCCGTCTACTCCGAGCGAATCCGTCTTGCAAAGCACGCCGGCATGAAGGTCATGGAGCTGCTCGAGAAGGGCATCACCGCCCGCCAGATCATCGACGCCCGCGCCGTGCGCAACGGCATGGCGCTTGACCAGGCCTTTGGCGGCTCGACCAACACCATGCTCCACCTCACGGCCATCGCGCACGCCGCCGGCTGCCCCGTGACCATGGACGACTGGGACAAGGCCTGCTCTGCCACGCCCAACATCGTGCGCCTGGCACCGGCCGGCCCGCTCCACATCCAGGACTTGAACGACGTGGGCGGCGTCTCGACCATCATCGGCGAGCTGGGCCGCTCCGGGCACCTTGACCTCACGGCCAACACCTGCCACGGCACCATGGCCGAGTGGGTCGAGCAGTGCCCGCCCGTGGACGGCACGGTGGTGCGCCACATCGACAACCCGTACTCCCCCGACGGCGGCCTCAAGGTCATGCGCGGCACACTCGCGCCCGACTGCGGCGTGGTCAAGAAGAGCGCCGTCGATCCCAGCATGTACAAGCACACCGGCCCCGCACGCGTCTTCGACTCCGAGGAGGCCGCCTGCGAGGCGATCTTTGGCGGCAAGATCAACCCCGGCGACGTCGTGGTGATTCGCTACGAGGGCCCCGCCGGCGGTCCCGGCATGCGCGAGATGCTCACCCCCACCTCCGCCATCTGCGGCATGGGTCTGGCAAAGTCCGTCGCGCTCATCACCGATGGCCGCTTCTCCGGCGCGAGCAAGGGCCCCTGCGTGGGCCACGTGAGCCCCGAGGCCGCAGCTGGCGGCCCAATCGCCCTGGTGCACGAGGGCGACCAGATCTCCATCGACATCGAGGCCGGCACGCTCGACCTGCTCGTCGACGAGGACGAGCTGGCGCGCCGTCGCGCCGCCTGGGAGCCGCCCGCGCCCAAGTACACCACGGGCGTCCTCTCCCGTTACGCCAAGCTCGTGACCAGCGCAGACAAGGGGGCATACCTGTCATGACGAACACCGACAGCCACGCGGCGTCCGTCGCCGAGAAGCTCGCGCGCAAGCAGACCGCCATCGAGGGCAAGCCCTTTGGCATGGGCTCGCACTCCGAGTACGAGGGCAAGACCATGACCGGCGCCCAGGCGATCATCGCGAGCCTGGAGTGCGAGGGCGTCGACACGATCTTTGGATACCCCGGCGGCCAGGCCATCAAGATCTACGACGCGCTCTATGACTCCAAGCGCATCCACCACGTGCTGGCCAGGCACGAGCAGGGCGCCACGCACATGGCCGACGGCTACGCCCGTGCCACGGGCAAGGTGGGCGTGGTTCTCGTCACCTCGGGCCCTGGCGCCACCAACACCGTGACGGGCATCATGACCGCCTACATGGACTCCGTACCCCTGGTGGTCATCACCGGCCAGGTCACGCGCGGCGTCATTGGCACCGACTCGTTCCAGGAGTCCGACATCGTGGGCATCACCATGCCCGTCGTGAAGCACTCGTTCCTGCTGCAGTCGACCGACGACCTCACCCGCACCTTCCGCGAGGCGTTCTACATCGCCTCCACCGGTCGCCCCGGCCCCGTCCTCATAGACATCCCGAGCGACCTCTCCGGAGCGCAGATGGTCTTCCACTACCCGGACTCCATTAGCATCGCCAGCTACAAGCCCACCTACCGCGGCAACGCACGGCAGGTCAAGCAGGCCGCGCAGCTCATCATGAAGGCCAAGCGCCCGCTCATCTACGCCGGCGGCGGCATCGTGACCAGCCACGCCTGCCAGGAGCTGGTCGAGCTCTCCGAGACCATGGACATCCCTGTGGTGACCTCGCTCATGGGCAAGGGGGCCATGCCCTGCTCGAACAAGCACAACCTGGGACCCGTGGGCATGCACGGCTCGAAGTACGCCAACATGGCCGTCATGGAGTGCGACCTGCTCATCGCTGTTGGCGCGCGCTTCTCGGACCGCGTGACCGGCAAGGTCTCCGAGTTCGCCCCGCACGCCAAGGTCATCCACATCGACATCGACCCGGCGGAAATCGGTAAGATCGTGAACCCCACGGTGCCCATCGTGGGCGACGCCAAGGTTGTTCTCGCCTCGCTCAACGAACGCCTGCACAAGGAGGACGCAAAGCCCGTGGACGACGGCTGGTTTGCCGAGGTCTGCTCGTGGCGCGACCGCTGGCCGTTCTACACGGACGACTTTGCAAGCAGTGTGGACTACCCCGACAAGATTGCGCCCGAGGTCGTGCTCTCCATGCTCTCCGACAAGCTCAACCCCGACGCCTCGATCGTCACCACCGAGGTGGGCCAGCACCAGATGTGGGCGCACCAGAACATCCGCCGCGAGCACGCACGCACGTTCCTCTCGTCCGGTGGCGCCGGCACCATGGGCTTTGGCTTCCCCGCCGCCATTGGCGCCAAGATCGGCTGCCCCGACGACGAGGTGGTCTGCATTGCCGGCGACGGCTCGTTCCAGATGAACGTTCAGGAGATGGCCACAGCCATCCAGGAAAACGTGCCCGTCAAGGTGATGATCATCGACAACAGCGCCCTTGGCATGGTCTACCAGTGGCAGAAGCTCTTCTACCACGAGCGCTACTCGTTCACCAAGCTGCGGGACGTCCCCGACTTCGTGAAGCTGGCAGAGGCCTACGGCTGGCGCGGCAGGCGCATCTCTCGCCCCGAGGAGGTCGAGGACGCGCTCAACGAGATGCTCGCCTCCAAGGAGCCGTACCTCTTGGACGTCGTGATCCCCACAGACCAGACGGTCTACCCCATGGTGGCCCCCGGCGCGCCTATCGACGACATCATCGGTGCCCTGGACGTGACACTGGGTGGCGTGCGCGTCTCCGGCAAGGGCTTTGGCAAGGACGGACGCCCCGCCACCGCCGAGGGCGAGAAGGACGGTGACGAATGATGAAGCACATCCTCTCCGTGCTGGTCGAGAACAAGCCTGGCGTGCTCTCGCGCGTCACCGGCATGATCAGCCGCCGCGGGTTCAACATCGGCTCGCTCACCGTGGCGCCCACCGAGGACGAGAGCCTCTCCCGCATGACCATCATCGTCGAGGCCGACGACGTGGGCTTCGAGCAGATCACCAAGCAGCTGCACAAGCTTGTCTCGGTCTTCAAGATCTCTGACCTCACCGAGGACGACGCCATCGAGCGCGAGCTGGTGCTCTTCAAGGTCCAATGCACCCCCGAGCGCCGCCACGAGATCATCGAGATCGCGGGCGTCTTCCGCGCCAACATCGTGGACGTGGGCAAGAACACGCTCACGATCGAGGCAACGGGCACCGAGAGCAAGCTCGACGCGCTCGAGGACCTCTTCCGCAGCTACGGCATTCGCCAGCTCACACGCACCGGCAAGATCGCGATGTCGCGTGGGCACGACCAGTAGCGCCCCGCTGGCCGGCGCCTGCGCACGGCCCTACGAACACGGTTCAACCCGCCAGACGGCGGATGAACATAGAAGGAAGCGGCACAAACGAAAGGAAGTACGACATGGCCGTCACCATCTACTACGAGAAGGACTGCGATCCCTCGATCATCCAGGGCAAGAAGGTCGCCATTATCGGCTACGGCTCGCAGGGCCATGCCCACGCGCTGAACCTCATGGACTCCGGCGTCGACGTGCGCGTTGGCCTTCGCGAGGGCTCCAAGTCCGCCGAGAAGGCCCGCGAGCACGGCCTCAAGGTGACGGACATGGCGACGGCCGCCAAGGAGGCCGACGTCGTGATGATCCTGACCCCCGACGAGACCCAGCCGGCGGTCTACAAGGAGTTCATCGAGCCCAACCTCGAGCCGGGCAACACCCTGGCCTTTGCCCACGGCTTCAACATCCACTACGGCTACATCAAGGCTCCCGAGGGCGTCAACGTGATCATGGTTGCCCCCAAGGGCCCGGGCCACATCGTGCGCCGCCAGTACACTGAGGGCTCCGGCGTGCCTGACCTGGTCTGCGTTGAGACCGACGCCACCGGCGACGCGTGGCCGCTGGCCATGTCCTACGCGTGGGCACTGGGCGGCGCCCGCTCCGGCCTCATCAAGGCGACCTTCGCCGAGGAGACCGAGGAGGACCTCTTTGGTGAGCAGGCCGTTCTCTGCGGCGGCCTGGTCGAGCTGGTCAAGGCCGGCTTCGAGACCCTCACCGAGGCTGGCTACCCCGAGGAGCTTGCCTACTTCGAGTGCTATCACGAGATGAAGATGATCGTGGACCTCATGTACGAGAAGGGCATCCACTTCATGAACTACTCCATCTCCAACACGGCCGAGTACGGCGAGTACTACGCCGGTCCGCTGGTCATCAACGACAAGTCGCGCGAGGCCATGAAGTACATCCTCAAGCGCATCCAGGACGGCTCGTTTGCCCAGGAGTTCGTCGATGACTGCAACAACGGCCACAAGAAGTTGCTCGAGGAGCGCGAGAAGATCAACACGCACCCCATCGAGACCACCGGCGAGCGCGTGCGCTCCATGTTCTCCTGGCTCTCGAAGGACGAGGACTAGTCTCACGCTTGCGTGAGCTAGGCTTTGCTGCCTGACAGCCCCGCCGGAACCCAGTTCCGGCGGGGCTTTTCGTGCTTGCTTTGACGCTCCACCCCAGGCGGGACTTGCAAGCTCGGGTCTTGGTATCATTCAGTCAGAGATTGTGGTGCATTCCACCAGCTTACTCGCCTGCCAGAGGGTGATTTCAAATGATGTATCCATTCATGACGCTCAATGATGATACCGAGATTGTTCATTCCGACATGAACAAAGATGGCCGCGTGAAGGTATATATCGAGAAGCCGGATGCTCGGGATGGATTTCATCATGTGACGTGCTGGCTCCCCGAAGGCACCTGGGAAGCCAACGACGGCTTTTCCGAGGAGGAGCTTCGTTACTTCAAGGACATAGTTCGCTCCACTTCTAACCTTATCCTTGAATTCGCTGCAAACGGAGGCTTTGAGAATGCCTCAGGTTTTTAGGATTGGCCCCTACTGGGTCTATTTCTGGGCGAACGAAAGCGATCAGCTCGAACCCATACATGTTCACGTCTCAGAGGGAGCGCCAACGAAAAACGCAACCAAGATTTGGATTGCCGCATCCGGAAAGACCTATCTCGCGAACAACAACTCCAAAATTCCGCCCAAAACTCTGCGAAATATCATGCGCATCGTGGAGGCAAGGAGCGAGGAAATCATCGCTATGTGGGAAGAGTACTTTGGCGAAGTGCGCTTCTACTGCTAGGCAGATGCATTTCGCTATCTGCGCGACTTCACTCGCCAATAGTGCGCGCAAGAACTCGTCGCGCCTCCCAGCAGTTCCCTCGCGGTAACCAGCCCACTTTATAGTGCGTACTTCCCTATCTGCTCTCAACGCGACAGACTTGAACCAGTGGAAGCGGCGGGCTGTCATCGGTGCCCGCCCGGCTAGGGAGGCAGCCATGACGCAAGACGAGCGGCCCGAGTACCTCATAAACGCACTGCTAGAAGACCCTGCCTGCGCATACGCCGTCGACGGGCGCATCGCCATGCCGCCCTCGTGCGAGGACCGCCGCCACCTGCTGCGCGCCCTCATGAACGTTCGCATGCCGGAACCCGCGAGCGACGAGCTTCTCGCCATCCAAGACGCCTACCTCAAGGAACGCCTGGCAGATCGGGGCGTCTCGCATGTGGCAGCCCTCCCCTTCAACACAGACGGCATCACCGTGTGGCGCGGCGACATTACCACGCTCGACGCCGATGCCATCGTGAACGCCGCCAACAGCCAGATGCTCGGCTGCTTTGTCCCCAACCACCGCTGCATCGACAACGCCATCCACACCTACGCCGGCATCCAGCTACGTCTTGCCTGCAAGCGCATCATGGACGAGCAGGGTAACGAGGAGCCTGCCGGCACGGCCAAGCTCACTCCGGGCTTCAACCTACCGGCTGCGCACGTTCTCCACACCGTGGGGCCAATCGTCCCCACGGGGGTTCCGAACGCGCACGACCGCGAGCTTCTCGCCAGCTGCTATCGCTCCTGCCTTGAGCTTGCCGCCACGCACGACCTGCGAAGCGTTGCCTTCTGCTGCATCTCCACCGGCGAGTTCCGCTACCCAAACCGCCAGGCAGCGGAGGTGGCAATCCAAGCCGTGCGCAGCTTCAGGCGCAAGCATCCCAACCAGTCCCAGATGAAGGTGGTCTTCAATGTCTTTAAGCCAGTGGACGAGCAAATCTATCGAGACCTCCTCGCAGGCCGCTGAGAAGATCGCGGCCTGGCTGGACGAGAACGATGCTGTGCTTGTGGGTGCTGGCGCGGGTCTCTCGGCTGCCTGCGGCCCAGAGTTCGCCTACACCGGGGAGCGCTTCGAGCGCCTCTACGGAGACTTTGCCCAGCGCTACGGCTTCCAGGACGAGTACTCCGGTGGTTTCTATCCCTACGACACTCCGGAGGAGCTGTGGGCGTGGTGGTCGCGCGTCATCTGGCACGAGCGCTACGTTGGGCCAGTGGGCAACGCGTATCGTGACCTGCTGCGCATTGTGGACGGGCGAGATTACTTTGTCCTCACGACCAACGTAGACCACCAGTTCCAGCGGGCGGGCTTCGACAAGCAGCGTCTCTTCTACACGCAGGGCGACTACGGCCTCTTCCAGTGCTCGGTCCCCTGCCATCGCCGCACGTACGACAACTACGACGCCGTGCGCCAGATGGTAGAGGCCGAAAAGGACCTTCGCATCCCCACCGAGCTGGTGCCGCGCTGCCCCGTGTGCGCCGAGCCCATGACCATGAACCTCAGGGTGGACGGCCGCTTTGTGGAGGACAAGGGCTGGCACGCCGCTGCCCGCCGCTACGACGCCTTCGTTCGAGGGCATGCCCACGGCAAGGTGCTCTACCTGGAGATTGGCGTTGGCGCAAACACGCCGGGCATCATCAAGCACCCGTTCTGGCAGCAGGTGGCCGAGAACCGCAACGCTCGCTACGTGCAGCTCAACCTCGGCGACGTGATTGCCCCGGCGCGCATCGCCGAGAGGTCCGCGTTGTACGATGGGAACGCAGCGGAAGTGCTCTCGAAGCTTGCATGAGACAAGGGGAGTGTCCCTTTGTCTCATAAGGAGGCAACGTCATGCGCATAGCGTTGATCACGGGTGCGTCGAGCGGCCTGGGCCGCGAGTACGCGCGCTGGGCGAGCGACCACGGCGACTATGACCAGATTTGGGCCGTGGCTCGCAGACGCGAGCGCCTAGAGAAGCTGGCGTCGGAGCTTTCGACTCCCGTGCGGCTGGTTCCTCTCGACCTCACGGAGAAGTCCTCGATCACGCAGCTCAAGGGACTTCTCGACGAGGCAGCGGCGCAAGACACAGCGCGTGGCGAGAAGTTCTCCGTGGGCCTTCTCGTCAACGCGGCCGGCCTGGGGAAGTTTGGCACCTACGCCGACATGACCTGCGAGGAGGTCGACACGATGGTCGACCTCAACTGCCGCGCGCTTGTCGACGTGACGCAGGTGGCGCTTGCGCACATGGAGCGCGGCGGGCGCATCATCCAGATTGCGTCCAGCGCCTCGTTCCAGCCGCTGCCGGGGCTCAACGTGTATGCGGCGAGCAAGGCGTTTGTCCGCAGCTACACGCGGGCACTCCGCTTTGAGCTGCGCGGACGCGGCATCTCTGTGACGGCCGTGTGCCCGCTGTGGGTGAAGACCGAGTTCATCGACGTCGCGCGCCAGACGGCCAACGGCCAGACGGTGCGCCACCCCTTCCCCGTGCTGGGCGCGCGTCGGGTGGTGCGCTGGTCGATGCTGGTCAACGCCGTGAACTACCCCATCGCCACCTGCTGCGTGACGGGGTTCCTCATGAGGGTTGCCGACAAGATCATCCCCGCGCCGGTGATCATGTGGATCTGGGAGGGCGTGCGGAGGATTTAGACGCGGGTGCGAGCCCGAAATGCCGGCGCATCCTCCGGTGACGCCGGAGGGCACGTTTTTGCAGGCATTTCGTCTGAACCACGCCCTCCGGCGTCATTCTGGCGCCGGAGGGTCCCTCTCGTACGGAATCCCGCTATTACCGCAGCTCCGGCGTCATTTATTCTCCGGAAGGTGCATCTCGTACGGAATCCCGTCGGAAGCCCCTGCTCCGGCGTCGATTTCTCTCCGGAAGGATCATCTCCGCAGCCATGGCGGTTGGAACCTTCCCTCCGGCGTCATTTCGACGCCGGAAAGCCTTCTCATACAATCCCGTCGGAAGCCCTCCTCCCGGCGTCATTCTGGCGCCGGAGGGTCCCTCTCGTACGGAATCTCGCTATAAACGCAGCTCCGGCGTCATTTCTTCTCCGGAAGGTGCATCTCGTACGGAATCCCGTCTAAAACCCCTGTTCAGGCGTCATTATCTCGCCGGAGGGCGCATTTCAGCAGAGAAGGTCATTGCATTCTCGCACAGGAGAGTCGCTTCTCGGCGAGAACAGCTTCCTGTCTTAGCGCGGTCCACCGCCAGGGCCGCCCGCGCCCCGAGGTCCACCAAAGCCGCCAGGGCCACCATGCCGATAAGGGCCGCCGGGGCCAGGCCTCATGCCGCCTCCTCGCGGGCCAGGATCGCCCCACCCGCGACCCCAACCGCCCCACATGCCAGGCCCACCAAACCAGCCACCCCACATGGGACGACCCCAACCAAAGCCCCCAAAGAGGAGTCCGCAGAACAGTCGCGCTGCTAGCGCTACCAGCAGGAATACAACAATCAAGAAGAGGATCATCGCGCTCACCTCCGGAACGGTCGGCAGCTGGACTACCGTGTCCGCCCCAAATGGGGCACGACCGCCGGCCGATGACGAGAAGGTACCCACCCCTCGTAGCGCCAGGCAGCACCGTTCCAGGTACCACACTTCTGCCCCAATGCTCCGGCGAACCTGAAAGCCCCCGTCTGCAAGCGGGTGTACTATGGCAACCCAACTGCTCGGAACAAAACAGGAGCCTTAGTGCAAGAGGGGACAAAGACAACCGCCCGGGAGGTCCTGGCGGCCGCGTGGCCGGTCATGCTCTCCTACGTTGCCGTGGGGCTGCCCTGCGGTGTGCTGGCCGCCAAGGCAGGCATGACGCCGCTCATGAACTTTGTTCTGGGGTTCTCGTTCCTCTCTGGCGGCGGGCAGTTCATGATGAGCAACCTGTGGCTGGCCGGGACGCCGCTGTTCTCGATCATCGCCTCGGTGGCGGCCATCTCCACGCGCTTTGCGCTCTACTCGGCGTCGCTCGCGCCGCACCTCAGGCGCTTTGGGCGCAGGCAGTCCCTGGCGATTGCCTGCTGCTACACCGAGGAGGCCTATGGGATCACGCTCTCGCGCCTGACCTCGGGCGAGGCGTGGACCGCGAGCCATGCGCTGGGCCTCAACGTGTGCGTGCAGCTCACCTGGGCGGCCTCGTGCGCGGCCGGTGCCGCGCTGGGTTCCGTGGTCGACATCCCCACCGCCATCGCCGGCTTTGCGATGACCTCGCTCTTTGTCTACCTGCTCTACGCGCAGCCCCATGCGCGCGGCACCGCGTGCGCAGCGCTGGGAGCAGCCGCGACCGTTGCGCTCTGCAAGTGGAACGGGCTGGGCGGCGTGGCCGTGCCGCTCGCAGCGCTTGTGGGCGTGGCCGCGGGGATGGCGTCGGGGATCGTGCCTCGGCGGGGCAGCTGCGGCCGCCCGGGAGGTGACGGGCGATGAGCACCTCTCAGTTCCTGGTGCTTTGGCTCACCTCGTTTGCGTTCATTCTCGCCTGCCGCGTGGTGCCCGTGGTTGCCCTGCGCGGACGGCCCCTCTCGCCGCGCGTGGTGGAGGCGCTGGGCTACATCCCGCCCGCCGCATTTGCTGCCCTGGTCGCGAACGACCTGCTCTCCCCCACCATGTTCGACGCCGGGGCTTGGACGGGGCTCATGCCGCTTGTTGCTGCAGGCGTGGTGGTGCTCGTGGCGTGGCGCACCCGCTCGATGCTATGGTGCTGCGTGGCGGGAGTCGCGGCATACGTGCTGCTCTCGCTGGTCTAGCGGCACCGGAAGGCAGGAGGCGGGAGCATGGTCGAGCAGAGCTTCGAGGTCGAGGGCGAGAAGGTCACCCTTCGAGCGACGGAACCGGCTGCGAGCGGAGACGAGCACGTGGCCCGCGTTCCCGTGGTCTACCTGCACGTGTTTGAGGCTGACGGGGCAGACGTGTGGCAGCGCCTTGGCGAAGGCGGCATGCCGCCCATGACCCTCGTGGCGATAGAGCCCAAGAGCTGGGACAACGACCTCACCCCGTGGCCGGCCCCGCCCACGTTTCGAGGTGGCAGGCCCTATGAGGGCCTTGCCGGAACGCAGCTCGAGCTTCTCGGCCGGGCGATACTGCCAGATGCCGAGGCCCTTCTCGCCCAGCACGGCATGGCGCCGTCCTTCTCGGCTCTTGCGGGCTACTCGCTGGCGGGGCTCTTTGCCGCGTGGGCGGTAACGCAATGCAGCCTCTTCGAGCGTGTCGCCAGCGTGTCGGGCTCGCTGTGGTACCCGGACTTTGTAAAATACGTCGCTGGTAACGGGCCCAAGTCCTGCGTGCGGCGTGCGTACTTCTCGCTTGGGGACGCCGAGCCGCGCACACGCAACCGCGCTATGCGGAGCGTCCTTGAGGACACGCAGCAGGTGGAGGAGAGGTTCGAGCGGTCTGGCGTAGACACGCGGTTTGAGCTCAATCCCGGAAACCACTTCACCGACGAGGACCTGCGCACCACGCGCGGCATCCGCTGGCTGCTGGAGGACGGGGGCGCGAGCGACGTGCCGGTAGCCTAGGCCTAGGCCGCCTGTGCCGGACGCGCGGTGACCCACGCCATCGACGCCAGCGGCACCACGGCCACGCACGCCAGGAGCAGGTACGCCTCGCGCGTGCCAACCATGGTCGCCCAGGCCATGTTGGTGGCCCCCACCTGCGCCGCATTGACGATGGCCGTCACCACGCTGGTGCCTATCGCGCCTGCAAGCTGCTGCAGCGTGTTGATAACCGCGTTGCCGTCGGCCTTGATGGCTGGGGGCAGAAACGAGAGCGACTCGGTCATGGTGTTGCCCACCATGAGGCTCTGGCCAAAGGCGAAGCATACGTAGATGGCGATGGCGGGCGCGGTGGGCAGGCTCTGCGAGAGCGCGGCGAAGAGTGCCGTGCCGAGAAGCGCACAGGCGGCGCCCACGAGGATGGGCCTTCTCGGCCCAAAGCGGTCGAGAATCTGGCCAGAAAGCGGCGCCATGCAGGCGCCCACCACGCAGCCGGGCAGCAGGATGGATCCGGCCTCGGTCTCGCCGGTGCCCATCACAAGCTGCGAGTAGTTGGGGATGAGAAACGACAGCCCCAGCACAACAAACTGCAGGCAGACAAGGGCAACCACACCCATCACAAAGCGGTGCCGAGAGAAGACGGCAAGGGAGATGAGCGGATGGTCCGCTCGCCCTTCTCGCCGCACGAAGAGGACGAGAAGCACCGCGAACGCCGCCAGCAGAGAGAGCTCGGCGGGGCTTGTCCAGCCAAGGCTGGAGCCCAGGTCGACGGCGAAGACCAGCGTGGCGAAGGACGCGGCGATGGCCAGCCAGCCGGGGACGTCGAAGGGGTCGCGCGTGACCTCGTGGCTCTGGCGGATGGAAAGAACTCCCAGGACAAAGGCTACGCCGAGCACAGGCAGGAGCGCCGCGAAGATCATGCGCCAGCCGAAGTTCTCGGCAAGCCAGCCGCCCACGGAGGGGCCAACCGCCGGCGCCATGGCCGTGACCAGCGTGCCGATGCCCATCATGACGCCCATGTTCTTCTTGGGCGCCTGCTCGGTGATGATGTTGAACATGAGCGGGAGCGCGATGCCGGTGCCCACGCCCTCGAGGATGCGGCCGCACAGCAGCATGGGGAACGAGATTGCGGTGAAGCCGCACACGATGCCAGCGATGTAGAAGGCCATGGCCGCGATAAAGACGCTGCGGGTGCGGAAGCGCCGGTTGAGGTAGGACGACGTGGGCACCACCGTGGCAAGAACCAGCAGGTAGGACGTGGTCATCCACTGGACGGTCGAGGTGGTGATGTTGAACTCGGCCATGAGCGAGGGGAACGTGACGTTCATGGCGGTCTCGACGGTGACGCCGGAGAACGACATGATGCCGGCGGCGATGACAGACAGGACGAGACGTGCGTCGAGCACGCGCTCGAAGCCGTTTGTGGTGGTGCTTTCCTTCATGGTGCGACTCCCGTGATTGGCTGGTCGCGGCGGAAATGTCTCTGGTTCCGCACGGGACACAGGCACTATAGCCAATACGCGGGAATCGCGCTTTCAGTTTCGCGCAGGGCTGGGGGCGGACGCGGAGCGCGGGGCTGCGGGCAGCGCGCCCACGCGAGGCGCTAGGCCGTGGGCTTCGGTGGGTCTGGCAGCTCGCAAACGTCCTCGAAGTGCGTAATGCCTGCATAGGGTGCCAGGCGAGGATCCGCCATGAGCGCGCGAGCCTCCTCGGCCCTGCCCCAGTAGTGCATGGGGAAGAGCGCATGGGTGCCGACGACGTCCATGAATGCGGCGATTCCTGCCGTCGGGTCCTCGAGGCGCGGATCGATTGGAACAAACGCCAGGTCAACGGGGCCGTGAGCAATGCGCTCCAACTCTGTGCGGAAGAACTTCTCGGACGCCGCGTTCTGCTCGGCAGGGCGCGCCCACTGCCAGGAGTTGAGGTCACCGGAGAAGTAGATCGTGGTGCCGCACGCACGGACGAGAAACGCCACGCCCTCGTCGTTGGACTCGAGGGTCTGGACGCGGAGCGTAGTAGGGTCGGGGCCGGACGCGGCAGGCAGCTGCAGCTCGTAGGCCATGTGCGGCTCGACGGCGGTCACGCGGGCATCCGTCGGCGCGTTAGCGGCGACATCCTTGTCCAGCACGTAGCTCACGTTGGGGAACTGCTCGCGAAGCGGCCAGATGCACTGACCGTAGTGGTCGTGGTGCTCGTGCGAGACAAACACGACGAGCGGCAGGCCGTGGCGAAGCTGGGGAAGCTCACCCGTGTACCAGTCGAAGAGCAGCGTGCAGGCCGAGAGCTCGACCGCAAAGCCGCTGTGGTAGATGTGCGTGACGCGCATGAGACCTCCTCCGTTGGGGCGTCCCGCCAGAAACGAGGACGGGACGCGATGCGATTCTAGACGGTTACTCCGCCCAGAAGACGCGGCCGTCCTTACGCGCGGGCTGAGGCTTCTCGGCGTCGGGGTAGCCGATGACCACGTGGCCAATGCCCTCGTAGTCGCCCTCCACACCAAGGCTTGCCAGCAGCTCCTTGTAGCGGGGCTCCTCGAACTCCTCCTTGGCGCGGTGAATCCAGTGGCCGCCCAGGCCAAGTGACTGCGCCGCGAGCAGCATATTCTCGATGGTCGCCGAGCCGTCGTACACGCGCGTGGGCATGGCAGCGGGGGCGAGAACCACGAGGACGACGGGTGCGCCGTAGAACGGGTCCATGCTCTCGGGTGCGCCCATGATGCGGCGGTTCTCCTCGGCCAGCTCGTCGTGCAGCTTGCGGTTGGTCACCGCCACGATGATGGGCGACTGCTTGCCCATGCCAGACGGCGCCCAAAGGCCAGCCTCGATGACGCGCTCGACAAGCTCGCGCGCGACGGGAACCTGCTTGAACCGTGGGGTGCTACGGCGCTCACGGATGCACTTCTCGACCTCGTTCATGGCTCCTCCAATGCAGTTGGAAACGCTCGGCCCACCCGGTGGCAGGTCTCGCTTCACCATTTTCTTCCCAAACCGTTGTCTGGGATATCAGAACAGCACTTGCCGCCGGTAACAGCGCTTGCCGCCGGTAACTGCGCTTGCAGCCGGTAATGGGTGTCCGCGAGGGCGGTCACATTTCATACGCCAGCACTGCGGAAACGCCCCCTCCGGCGAGGAAATGACGCCGGAGCACAGGCTGCCGACGGGATTCCGTACGAGATACGCCCTCCGGAGAGGAAATGACGCCGGAAAAGGGAGTTCGTACGGAATCCCGTCTGAAACCCACCTTCGGGCGCCGTTTTCTCGCCGGAGCGAGGGTTCTGTGCACCGGCTGCCATAGCGAGCCTCCCGGAGCCGTCACGGGGGCCGCCTCGGGGGCCGTCACGGGGGCCGTCTCGCCCTCTCCCCACGTAGATTATCGCCATTTCTTAATCGTCGCTTACGTTTGCCCAGTTGTCGCGTATCGGTTTTAAGAAATGGCGATAAACTACGCAAGCCGGGGCATTACGGTAACTACGCAAGCCAGGGGCATTGCCCAAAAGACGGACCAAGCAGGATCACGGGCAGGCCGAGAAGGCCCCCGGGCACCGCTTGGGAAGCTCGTATGTCCAAGTCTCCGGTTCGTGGCAGTTTGTGGAAAACGTTTGATATGAGTGCCTACAAGTGTCAATTCTCTGACCTGCGGTTGAACAAACATTGAACCGTCTTGTACTTGAGGTACCCTCGAAAAACTGCCACCAACCGGCAATACGCGCCAACGAGCCTCGCGGAGAGGGGCAAGCTCTCGGAGGGCTAGGCAAGCCCTCGCAGGGGCCAAGCGACCCCCCTCAGCCGGCGCTTACGCAGCCACTTGCTGGGCGAGAAGCACTGCACCCATGCCCAGGCCGGCGCTCAGCATTACGTACACCACAGCAATCAGCGGCTCGCCGCGCTGCACCAAGCCAACGCTTTCCAGCGCAAACGTGGAGAACGTGGTGAAGCCGCCGCAAAGGCCCACCTTGAGGAAGAGGACGAGCCGCGAGTCAAGCTCGTGGCCTGCGGCAACGGTGGCAACGATAAGCCCAATCACAAACGCGCCGACAACGTTCGTGAGAAGTGTCGCCAGCGGGAACCCCGCATCCCCGACGCTCTTGAACGGCGCAAGCGAGATGAGGTAGCGGAGAAGCGAGCCGAGCGCTCCCCCAGCGCAGACGGCAAGGCAGTCAAACAGCACAGGCATGGTCGCGACCTTCCAGACGAGACGGGCGAGGTTCCGCCCAACGCAGAAGCCATCAGCACCATGCGGTTTGGCGGGCACGCCCGCCGGGGAGGCCTCATTCCCCAGCCGGCAGCGTAGCACAGCAGGCGGATGCCCGTCCTTCTCGCCTACGCCATGCGACTTCGGCTCCGCGTTACCAAGGCTTAACAAAAATGGGGGTTGCGGTGGCGGACGTAACGGGCGTAAAGTGTGCGCCAACGAGCACGAGCCGCCCACGCGGCAGGATTCACGAGAGGAGCGCAGAGATGAACCGCATCGCCACGAACGTCGCACGTACGTCCATGAACTGGTGGTGGCGCGATTCGCAAGCGGTCGGTCGATCGTGAGTCTCTCGCGCCATACATTCGCGACTTAAGAGGGCTCCCGGTTTGACCGGGGGCCCTCTTTCTTGTTCCAGCACACCCTACGAGCAATTCCAAACCACACCAAGCGCCACAACCAGAAAGGAACCAACCATGTCCGAGAACACCAACACCAAGCAGGCCCGCACCGTCACCTCCGAGGATCACGGCAAGCTGGACGTCCGCGCCCTCGTGCTTCTCGCCGTGCTCCTCGCCGCCGGGTTCATCCTCAACTTCACCGTGGGCAAGGCCATCTCCAGCGTCTCCGGCGGACTCATCAGCCCCGAGTTCATCATCTCGGCCTTCTGCCTCACCATCCTGGTAGTGCGACCCAACGTCGCCCAGGCGCTGGTCATCGGCCTCATCTCCGCCGCCGTGATCCAGATCACCACCACCTCGCCCTTCGTCGACTTTGCCGCCGAGGGCGTGGCCGCCATGCTCATGGCCGTCATCGTGAGCGCCGGCATGCGCGGAGGCGCCAAGAAGTTCGTCCCCGCCATTGGCACCTTTGTCACCACCGTGGTCTCTGGCGTCATCTTCATGATCATCCGCATCGCCATGGTCGGCGCCGCCCAGGAACTCGCCGCCGCCATGCTCCCCGTGGTCTTTGCGACCGCCGTCTTCAACGCCATTCTCGTCCAGGCGCTCTACGTCCCCGTATGCAAGGCCCTCAAGGTCAACGCATAGCACCCACCCGCCCGCAGCCTCACCCACCGTCAGCAGCGCAACCGAAAGGAACCCACCATGTCCGAGCAGAACGCAAACCAGGCACGCACCGTCACCACCACCGAGCGCTCCGGCAAGGCCGACGTCTCCTCCCTCGTCCTTCTCGCCGTCCTTCTCGCCGCCGGCTTCATCCTCAACCTGACCGTGGGCAACGCCCTTGCCATCGTGGGCATCAAGCCGCAGTTCATCATTGCCTCCTACGCGCTGGCGATCCTGCTCTCCAGGGCCGGCTTTGGCCAGGCGGCAGTCTTTGGCCTGGTCTCCGCTGCCGTCATCCAGCTCACCACGTCCATCCCCGGTCTCAACTTTGTGACTGAGCTTGTCGCCGCGCTGGTGATGGCCGCCCTCATCCGCCGTCCCCTCAAGGTTGGCGGACGCGACATCACCCCGCTTGTCGCCGCCTTCTTGACCACGCTCGTTTCCGGCGCGCTCTTCGCCGTAGCCGGCACGCTCATCATGGGTGCGGCTCTTGGCACCGTGGTCGTCAAGATCCCCCTCGTCCTGGGCACCGCCGTCTTCAACGCCGTCGTGGTGCAGGCGCTCTACTTCCCCCTCAAGAAGGTCCTCAAGAAGTAGTTCGTCTACGATAGTGAACCGCGCGTGAGGCAAAGGGACAGTCCCTTTGCCTCACGCATGGGGCAGGGACGCTCCTTGCCCCCACTCCAGCATTGATATGAGACAAGGGGACTGTCCCTCTGTCTCACGAAAGGCTCTTATGACCGCACGGGAAGAAAAGCCCATCATCGAGATGAGCCACATCACGTTCTCCTACGACGCACCGGCCGAGGGAGGCGCCGAGAACAGCGAGGACGCCGCGCTGCGCGACGTGTCGCTGAGCATCGGCGCGGGCGAGTTCGTGGGCGTGATTGGCCCCTCGGGCGCCGGAAAGTCCACGCTCGCGTCCGTAATGTCGGGCGCCATCCCCCACCACTACCGCGGCGCGCTCTACGGCGCCACGCTGGTGGACGGGCACGACACCTGCGACGTCACGCTCACCGACATCTCGCAGGTGGTGGGCAGCGTCCTGCAGGACATCGACACACAGATGGTGGCCTCGGTGGTCGAGGACGAGATGCTCTTTGGCCTCGAGAACTTTGGCGTCCCCCACGACCAGATCGAGGAGCGCGTTGCCCAGACGCTCGAGACCGTGGGCATCTCCAACCTGCGCGACCGCGAGATAGCCACGCTCTCGGGCGGACAGAAGCAGAAGGTGGCCATCGCCGCCATTCTCGCCATGCGCCCGCGCGTGCTGGTACTCGACGAGCCCACCGCCGCGCTCGACCCCGCGTCCTCGACCCTCGTCTTCGAGACGCTGCGAAAGGTCCGCGAGGAGGGCGTCACCGTGGTTGTCATCGAGCAGAAGGTGGCGCTGCTCTCGGAGTACTGCGACCGCATCCTGGTTATGAGCAAGGGGTCGCTGGTGCTGGACGGCACGCCGCGCGAGGTCTTCTCGCACGGCGACGAGCTGCGGCGCATTGGCGTCGACAGTCCGCGCGTGGCACGCGTGTACAACTCGCTTGCAAAGGACGGCCTGGTTTCCGGCGCACCGTGCCTCACCGTGTCCGAGGCGGCGGAGGTCATATCTGGCCTGGTGCAGCCCGCGTCAAAGACGAGCTGCCACGTGGCAAGCGCCGAGGAGGGAGCACGCGAGGCGGGCTTCCGCGCGGGCTCCAAGCACGTAGCCACGCCGCGCCCGCACGCCGAGGGCGCTCAGCCCGTGGTGAGCCTTGAGGACGTGAGCTTTACGTACCCGGGCGGAACGGCTTCCGTGGACCACCTGGACATGCGGGTGTATCCCGGCGAGGTCGTGGGCATTGTGGGCCAGAACGGCGCCGGCAAGACCACGCTTACCAAGCTACTCAACGGCCTGCTGCGTCCCGCGTCGGGCACCGTGCGGATGGCCGGCCTCGACACGCACGAGGTTCCCACCAGCGCGATTGCCGCGCACTGCGCGACCCTCTTCCAGAACCCGGACTACCAGCTGTGCAAGGACACCGTGCTCGAGGAGGTCGCGTTTGGCCTCACGCTCCAGGGCGTGGACGAGAAGGACGCGCGCGAGCGTGCCAGCGCGGTGATCGAGCACTTTGGGCTGCCCGCAGACGAGGCGCCCTTCTCGCTCTCGCGCGGCCAGCGGCAAATGGTGGCACTGGCATCCGTGGTGGTGATGGAGCCGGAGGTGGTGCTTCTCGACGAGCCTACGAGCGGCCTTGACTACCGCGAGTGCATGACCGTAATGGACACGGTAAGCAAGATGGCCGAGCGCGGCTGTGCCGTAATCATGGTCTGCCACGACATGGAGGTCGTCTCGGACTTTGCCGAAAGGATCGTGGTCATGGCAAACGGGCGCATCCTCGACCGCGGCGGCACACTCGAGATGTTCTCCAACGCCAAGCTCATGCAGGAGGCAAGCGTGAGGGCGCCGCAGGTCATCGAGCTGTCCGAGGTTCTCGCACGCGATCTTTCGCCCGAGTTTGCCGGAATCAGCCAGGTCTCTGGCATAGTCGACCTCACCGAGGAGATGGTTCGCCGTGGTTAACGTGATCGACTACGTGCCGGGAGACACCCTGCTGCATCGGCTGAACCCCGTGACCAAGCTAGGCATTGCCGCGGCAATCATCATTGCGATTTTCCTGGCCGACACCTACCCCATGCTGCTGGGGCTTCTCGTCCTCACCTTTGCGCTGGGCGCCTACGCGCATGCCACGTCCAAGCTGGTCTCGCTGCTCAAGCTGCTTGTGCCGCTTGCGGTGGTGATGCTTCTGCTGCAGACGGCGTTTGTGCGCGGCGGCGAGCCAGTGTTTGCGTGGATGACCACGGAGGGCCTGGTCACGGGCAGCAAGGCATGCCTGCGCCTGATGGGCGTGGCGCTGCCGCTCATCCTCATGCTGAGCGTGACCAAGCTCAACGACCTGGCAAACGCCTGCGTCGAGGTGCTGCACATTCCGTATCGCTACGCGTTCACGTTCACCACGGCGCTGCGCTTTGTGCCCGTGTTCAGTCAAGAGATGAACGCGATCATGGAGGCGCAGACCGCGCGTGGCGTTGAGTACGACACCAAGAACCCCATCCGCAAGCTGCAGCTCATGCTGCCGCTGTGCGTGCCACTGCTGGTGAGCTCGGTGGGAAAGACCGATGCGACGGCGCTTGCCGCCGAGCAGCGCGGCTTCTACCTGCGCACGCGCGAGAGCAGCTACAAGCGCTACCCCATGGTGGGACGCGATGTGGTAGTGCTGGTTGCGTGCGCTGCGCTGGTGGTTGCCGGCGCGCTGCTGTAGGGGCAGCGGGGCGACGCGGTGGCGCGCGGGTCCGGCGGCGCGGGGGTTCGGCGGCGCGGGGGTTCGGCGGCGCCGGAAGGCCAGTATCCGCAGCTACAGCGACTAAAACTCCCCTTCGGGCGTCAAATTGACGCCCGAAGGCGCATCTCGTACGGAATCCCGTCTAAAACCCTCGCTTGGGCGCCGTTTTGACGCCCAAAGGCACGTTTCCGCAGCTACAACGTATAAAACTCTCCCTCCGGCGCCAGATTCTCGCCGGAGGGAGGGTTTTCTTCACGCCGCCGAAAGAAGCCCCTAGAGCTTCTCGTCCAGGCCGTGGAGCATATCGGCGGACTTTCTCAGCGCCTCAAGCTCCTCAGGCAGCAGGTCGATCTCCACGATCTCCTTGGCGCCCGTGCTGTCGACGATCGTTGGCACCGAGATAAACGTGTCGTGGATGCCATACTGCCCGTCGAGGTACACCGAGACAGGCATGATTCGGTTCTCGTCGAAGAGGATCGACTTGGCGATGGACGCCGTGCTCGACGCAATGCCGTAGCAGGTGTTTCCCTTGCGGCTAAAGATGTCCCAGCCGGCCTGCACCGTGCGCTTGCGCAGCTCGTCGCGGGTGACACCGCGCGTGCGCGAGGCGTTGTCGCGCAGGACGTCGTCCACGCGCTTGCCGCCGATGGTCGCGCTGTTCCACGAGACGATCTCCGAGTCGCCGTGCTCGCCTAGCACGAATGCCTCGACACTGTTGGATGCTAGATCGTACATGTCGGACAGCGCGCGGCACAGTCGCGCGGAGTCGAGGAAGGTACCGGAACCAATCACGCGCTCGTGCGGCAGGCCAGAGACTTTCCAGGTGTAGTAGCTCATCACGTCAACGGGGTTCGATACCACCAGGAAGATGCCGTCAAAGCCCGACGCCATGACCTGCTCGACCACCGAGCGCACCACACCAAGGCTGGGCTTGAGCATCTCGAGGCGGTCGTTGGAGTCCTTGGGCATGGGTGCCGCCGCGGTGACAATGACAATGTCTGCGTCTGCACACTCGCTGTAGTCGCCGGCGTGCACGTTGACGTTGCGGTTCATGAAGAAGACCGAGTCACGCATGTCGAGCGCCTCGCCCACCGCGTGCTCGTGGTTCACGTCGATGAGGCACACGTCACCGCAAAGCCCCTGGTTGATGATGCTGAACGCGGTAGTGGACCCCACCTTGCCAGCGCCTACGATAACGACTTTGGTGTCCTTGAAGCTCATGTGGTTCCCCTTTCTGGCTCGCGGACGCTTGGGCTGCCGGGCAATGCCAGGGGCCAGCGCCACGCGACGAGCCTAGCCCCACGAGCAGGCGCACTCAAGACCGCTCACGATTCCTTGCAGCATGAGCGCAACCGGCATGCTGGGAGTTGCCTTGGCCAGATGGCATGCCTGCTCGGGCGAGTTGGGAACGTGCACAAAGCCGGCACGCGCCGTAGACTGGGATGCCGCGAGCGCATTGAGCACCGAGAAGAGCACCGCATTGCAAACGTAGGTCCCCGCGGAGTACGAGACGGCGGCAGGCACGCCGGCGTCGACCATCGCCTGTGCCATCGCACGAACGGGCAGCGTCGAGAAGCGTGCGTCCGGCGCGCCTGCCAGGAGGCGCGTTGCCTGGGGCTGCTCGCCGTCGTTATCGGGGATGCGTGCGTCCGCGTAGTTGATGCCCACGAACTCCGGCGTCACCTTGGCGCGGCCGCCCGCCTGTCCTACGCAGAGCACAATGGAGGGGTTCTCGCGCTGGATTGCTGCAAGGACCGCGGCGGGCCCACGGTGGAAGGACACGGGAATGCGCTCGCGCACCACCGCATGGCCTGCGATGACCTGCGGGAGCGCCTTTACCACCTCCCACGAGGGGTTTGTTTGCTCGCCACCAAAGGGCTCGAAGCCCGTGACCAAGATTTTCTCCATGCGCGTTGACCTCCTTTGACTTGGCGAGAAGCGCCCCCCTGGAACGCACTAGGGCTTGAAGGTTATTCCCACGCCGACAAAGGGCTTCCAGCCGTGCTTGCCAGCGGCCTTGCGGCGGTAGTTCTCCTCTGCCTCCTCACGGTCTGCCTCGTCGCACATGCGCTTGTACTCCTCAAAGTCAAGCTCTCCCCTGCGGTACTGCTCGTATGCCTCTTCCAGCTCTTCGTCGGTGTAGCGTGCCATGGCAACCTCCCGTCCTGAAGCAACGCGCCGAAGCCTCTGCCTCGGTTTTCTCGACTATACCCGACGGACACGACATAAATAAGAGGCTCAGGGATGGAAGGCATGGAGCACGGAAAGGAACTCCGTGCGGTCGAGAAATGGCGCCCTAGCAGTAGAGCAGAGCGGCGTTCGAATGAACGAACTCATCGAAGAAAGCCAACTCATCCTTAGAGAAACTGCCTTCCCATGGAGTCCAGGTATACAAAGGCAACTCGCACCTTATGGAGTCAAAGCCGCTCTCCGTGGGCCTCTCGAAATGAACCAGAACTTTATCGATGCCGTCCTCATGAATCAGGTCAGAATGTACAACTTCGGTTCCGTCATCAAACGTGAGATAGGGATGCATCACGGCAATCGCCTCCATTCGATGGGCATAACGATTGGCTTGATCATGATTATAGCCAGCAACGGCATGCCCCCTTTCCAGCGCTGTAACCATGCGGCTTGGCATGTAACGTAAGGGCCTCGGTTCCGCGGATCCTCGCTGGTTAGAGTGTCGTAAGCGATACAGATTCGGCTGCGAATGTGTATCGACTTGCCACACATTCGTTGCCCGAATCTGTAGCGACCTGCGCGGGATACAGATTCGGGTCCAAACCTGTATCGCACCGTCCCACATTCGTCGCTCAAATCTGAGGCACCTCTCGGCAGCGCGTCACGCAAATGCGTAGCTGGTCATCGATATCGCGCCGAGGTTGCGTACGTCATTGAAGACCTCAGGCTTCTCGCCCTCGGACGCTCCGAGCACCGTGAGCAGCGGCAGGTAGTGATCGGGCGTGGGCACGGCGTATGCCGCATGCGGCAGCTGCTGGTAGTTGATGACCTTCTCGTCGTCGCGCGCCTCCACGGCCGAGCGCACCGCAGCGTCAAACTCGTCACAGGCCTTGGTGCCTGCGGGGTTGTCCCACTCGACCTCGCGCAGGTTGTGCACCACATTGCCGCTTCCCAGCACCACAAAGCCCTCGTCGCGCAAAGGGGCCAGGCGTCGGCCCAGGTCGTAGGCGTAGCGCGCGTCGCCAAGCGCGTTCACCGAGAGCTCCACCACGGGCACGTTGGCCGCAGGCAGCATGTGGTAGAGCGGGGTCCACACACCGTGGTCGATGCCCCAGGTGTCGTCCACCATGACGTCGCTGCCGAGAAGCTCCTGCACGCGCGCCGTGAGGCCCGCGTTGCCAGCGGGGCGATACTTGATTGCGTAGAGCTCCGGCGGGAAGCCGTACATGTCGTTCACCTGGCGCGGCGTGGGGTCGCTCTGCACCAGCGTGCCGCGCGTGAACCAGTGCGCCGAGACGGCGAGAATCGCGCGCGGCGCGTCTGCCAGGACCTTCTCGCCCATCGCGCGCAGGCCGTGCGCCACCTCGTCGTCGCGGAGCGCCATCATGGGATCGCCGTGACCCACGAACACTGCCATCTGCCTCTTGTCTGCCATATTGTCCTCCATCGCTACTAGGTATCTTCTTTATACCAATCATCTGCCACCCATACTACACGCCGATAAATGCTATGCAAGAGGTATCTTTTGGCATACCAAGGGATACGCCGTGCTTGCGCTCTGGCAAGACACGGTTCTCGGAACTACAATAAGGCCCGCTATATACCCCACCCCCGTACGGAGGCACCGATGAGAGGCATCCAGGACACCTGCAAGATTGCCGTGGTGCAGTCGCACCCAAGGCCGTTCGACCGAGACGCCTGTCTGGCCGGGGCTATCGAGGCAATCCAGCGCGTGGCAGAGGAGCACCCCAGCGACCTCGTGGTGCTGCCGGAGCTTCTCATCCCCGGCTATCCGCATGGTCTGACCTTTGGTTTTGTGGTTGGAGCGCGCGAGCCCGGCAGCAAGGAGCTGTGGAAGCGCTACTACGACGGCTCGGTTGTGGTGGGCGGTCCCGAGACCAAGGCGCTGGCCGCCGCGGCGCGCGAGACGAGCGCATGGGTGAGCGTGGGCGTCTCCGAGCGCGACGCCACGTCCGGCACGCTCTACAACACCAACCTGGTCTTTGCGCCAGACGGGCGCCTCGACGCGTGGCACCACAAGCTCAAGCCCACCGGCGCCGAGCGCCTGGTGTGGGGCGACGCGCAGGACCACTACTTCCCCGTGAGCCAGACGCCGTGGGGTCCCATGGGCACGCTCATCTGCTGGGAGAACTACATGCCGCTGGCGCGCGCGGCGCTGTACCAGAAGGGCGTGGCCATCTATCTGGCCCCCAACACCAACGGAAACCCCGAGTGGCAGGCGACGGTCGAGCACATCGCCATCGAGGGCCGCTGCTTTGTGGTGAACTGCGCGCCATACCTGCTGCGCGACGACTACCCTGCGGACCTTCTCGCATCGCCCGAGATAGCGCGCCTGCCCGAGGTGGTGTATCGCGGCGGGTCGAGCGTGGTCGACCCGTTTGGACACCCGGTGCCCGGCGCGGAGCCGCTCTGGGACACCGACGGCATCCTCTACGCCACGCTCGACATGCAGCAAGTGCCAGCCTCGAAGTGGGAGTTTGACCCCGTGGGACACTACGCGCGCCCCGATGCCGTGCGACTTGAGGTGAACGACATCTAGCGGGGCGGCAGCGTGGGATTGAAGTTGCCCGGCAACGGGATTCCATTGCCGGGCAAATTAATCCCGCCGCCAGAAATAGGCTCTCGGGCGACATTTTCTCGCCGGAGGGCGCATTCTTGCAGCGGGTGAGTACGAGATGCGCCCATCGGCACCGAAATGACGCCGGAGCAAAGGGTTCCGACGGGATTCCGTACGAGATGCGCCCATCGGTGCCGAAATGACGCCGGAGCAGGGCTTTCGTCCGCTATCGCTGCGGGAATGTGCCCTCCGGCGTCATGAGGTGCCGCCGAGAACGCCCGTCCTCCTCTCCCGCCTAGGGCCTCTCTCATAGTTTGGCCTGGCGGACCGCCAGAACGACTACATGCGCAGCTATTCGGGCGGCATTGCCCAGCGCCTCAAAATCGCCCGCGCCATGATGCACGCGCCCAAGATCCTCTTCCTGGACGAGCCCACCACCGGCCTTGACCCCAACTACCGCGAGATCCTCTGGCGCGAGATGCTCAACCTCAACCGGGAGGCCGGAACCACCATCTTCCTCACCACACACTACATGGAGGAGCCCGAGCGCCTGGCACGCCACATGGTAATCGTGAACCATGGGCAGATCGTGGCCAAGGGTACCTCCCCCGAGCCCAAGGCCCTGGTCCCCACGCTGGAGTGGAGCGTGATCGGCATGGTCGCGGCCATCGCGCTGATGGGCGGCTTTGGCTTTAGGCGCTTCCACCGTATGGTCGTGGGCGCACAGAAGTAGGGCGGAAGCGCTGGCGCACGAGAAGCACTTCTCGCACGTGTCGGCTGCCAAAACTCGCCCTCAGGCGAGAAAACGGCGCCCGAGCGAAGGTTTCGTACGGAATCCCGTCCAAAACCCGCGCTCGGGCGTCAAATCTGCGCCTGAAAGGCACTTTCGGTACTCGCCAGCTGCCAAAACGTGCTCTCCGGCGTCACCGTACGCCAGGGGGCACGCCTCGCTGTACCACAGCGCGAGAAGGGGCTACGCCTCGAGGCTCCACTTCCATGCGGGAACAATTCGCACGCGCCGTCCGGATTCCAGCACTGCCTCGCCATCCTCCCTGAGCGTAATCACAACGCCGTTGGGCATGCCGGTGCGCCCCATTGCAACCTCAAGAGACCCAAGCTCCCGCCGCCGTGTCTTGGGGATCTCCATGCCCGCCGTCACCTGGATAAGCTCGCAAGGAGAGGAAGCGAGGACGTCCCCCACAAGGAAGTCGACCTTCTCACGCCGTGCGGTTGGGGCGGTAAACGAGGTGACCGTCTCCGCCCTGCCGCCCCGCGTCCTTCGGCCCAGCTCGGCAAAGACCGCCGTCTCAAGGCGCTTTCCCACATCCTGTTGATTGGCCCGCGAGCAGGCGTACGTCATACCGGCATCCGCCGCATACACTTTCTGAATGGCCGTGGAGTCAGGCGAGAGCGACGTGGAATGCTCGGGCAGAAGCGACAGAAGATGCGCCTGGCAGAAGAGGCGAACCGTCTCGTTGACCGTTTCCCACGAGGTTTTGTATCCAACCTCTCTCAGGGCCTCCACCAGCCGATTGACCGAGAGCTCGCAACCGGTGTTTCTCAGGCAGAAGAGAGCCACCTGGTTTGCCAGGGCAATGCCAACCCGCCCGTAGCGCTCGACCACGTCACGCACAACGACGTCGCGCACGTACGCCTGTAGGAGGGCAATCCTTCCCTCTGGCTCCATCCGCTGGACCCCCGGGAAGCAGCCGATGACAAGAAACTGGTCGTAGGCAGACTCAAGTGCCGTCCTCATCTGCGGCGAGACGGCACCCGTATCCCTTAGCTCGTCTGCGCTTGGCGTTTGGATGCCCTGGAACGCGCAGAACTCCCTGAACGAGAGGGGGTGCATTGGATGTTCCAGGGAGCGTCCCCGGAACCCTGAGGCGATCTCGTCCGCCGACAGCTTTGAGGAGGAGCCCGTAATGACCAGGGTTACCTTCTCGCGCTCCGCCACGCGCTGGCAGAATCCCTGCCAGTCGTCTGCCTCCTGAACCTCGTCGAGGAAGAGATAGCACCCCTCGCTGCGCGCGGCGGGCACCTGGCGCCAGTACTCCTCGATTACGTCGTTGAGCAGGGTTGGAGGGGCGGGCCGCAGGCGATCGTCGGCAAAGTTGAAGTAGAAGACGCGATCCCTTTGGACCCCGCTGGCGAGAAGTCCATTGATGAGTTGGAAGGCAAAGAACGTCTTCCCGCATCTGCGGATTCCCGTGATGATGTGCACGAGGTTGAACGGAGCCGGCTTGGGAAGCGCGCCCACGATTTCCTGTCGCTCGACTACCTTTGGAAAGGCAAACTCCCTTGCCTCTCGCACGAGCGCTGCGTAGTCCCGATTCGTTAGCGACATCGCTGCTCCTTAGATACTTCTCTTCATTGAAGAGAAGTTTATCAGAAGACTTCGTCTTGCTGACGAGAAGTGAGAAGCGGCCGCTGCCAGAACGTACCCTCCGGCGTCACGCGAGAATGCAGCGGGATTCAGTTGCCGGGCAATGGAATCCCATTGCCCGGCAAATCAATCCCATTGCCCGGTAAATCAATCCCATCACGCACGGTAGTAGTACACCGCGATCTGGGTGCGGTTGCGCAGACCCAGCTTGGCGAGAATGGCCGAGATGTGATTGCGCACCGTGCCCTCGCTCATGTAGAGCGCGGCAGCAACCTCCGCGTTGCTCATCCCGTCGGCAATGGCGCGCACCACCTCGCGCTCGCGCTCGGTGAGGCCGCACATCTCGGGCTCCCCTCGCCGCGGCCGCGTACCATCGGCCGAGAGCGCGGCGGCCCTCGCCAGCACCTCGCCCTCGAGCACGCTCTGCCCTGCCATCACGGACCGCAGCGCCGGCGCGATGGTCGCCACGTCCTGCTTGATGAGGTAACCACGCGCCCCCAGACGCAGCGCCCGCACGATGTAGTCGTCGTCGGAGAACGTGGTGAGGAAGACCACGCGCGCCGCAGGATCGGCGGCAAGGATCTTCTCCGCAGCGCTCAGGCCGTCACCGCCCGGCATCTGGATGTCCATGAGTGCCACGTCAGGCGAGCAGGACGAGTAGAGCGAGACGGCCTCCTCCCCGCTGGTACCCGTTCCCACCACCTCGACGTCCGGCTCCGCGCCGAGGATGGTCGCCAGCGAGCGCACCACAATGGCGTCGTCGTCCACCACGATGACCCTCATGCCTGCAGCCGCGTCCGCCCTCGTGCTGTCGCTCATGCCTGCGGCCGCATCTGCCCTCATACCGTCACTCATGCCTGCCCCTTCCTGGGAATGGACGCAAACACCGAGAAGCGCTGTCCGTCCGAACCCACCAGAAGCGTTCCGCCAAGGCCCTCCACGCGCTCGCGCATGCCGCGCAGCCCCATGCCGCGCCCCTCGAGGCCAGCGGCGTCCGCCGGCACGTCACCGTCATTCTCGACGCGCAGCTGCCAGAGGCCCGGCAGTCCCGTAACCCGCACCGTCGCGTAGCTGGCGCGCGCATGACGGGCCGCGTTCGTGAGCGCCTCGCGCGTCACGGCGACAAGGCAGCGACTCACCTCGGCGGGCGGCGCGCCCTCAAGCCCACAGTCCACGTCCACGTGCGCGATGCCGCTCTGGCCGGCCAGCCGGTTGAGCTCCACACCCACGTCGACGGCCGAGTCCTCCAGCGCGTGGACACTCGCGCGCATGGAGGTGAGCGCCTCGCTCAGGCCGTCCGAGAGCTCGCCCAGCTCGCGGACGGCTGCAGCGTCGTCGCGATGCACCACCTTGAGGGCCTCGACCTCCAGCACCAGACGGGTGAGCTGGTGTCCCACTGAGTCGTGGATCTCGCGCGCGATGCGCGTGCGCTCGGCCAGCGCGGCGGCGTGGGACTCGTAGGCGCGCGCGTCTTCAAGCTCGCGGTTCTTCTCGCGCAGGTCGATGACCTTGTCCTGAAGGTCGTCCTGCAGGGCGTGGAGCTGGCGTTCAAGTCCAACGGCGCGACCGCAACGCCGCGAGAGCGCCATCGAGCAGGCCACCAGGGCGAGAAGCACCACCGCCGCACCGGCAGGCACGCCAGCAGCCCACGCCCACACAACGCAGCACGGCGCCAGCGCCAGCGCCCAGCGCGAACGAAGGCGGGGCAGGTCGTAGCAGGCAAGCGGCAACGCCACCCACGCGTCCGGCACCAGCGCGGCAAGCGCGCACGCAACGCAGCACAAGGCCTCGGCAGCTCCCGCCCGGCGCCCGTGCGCAAGCTCGAAGCCGGCGCTCGCGCCCACGGCGGCGAGCAGCGCCACCACGCGCACGGCATCCACCTCGCCGTCCAGCACCACAAGGGCCAGGCAGGCGAGAAGCACCACGCACTTGTCGGCAATTCTCTCCATAGCCGCAATTATACGGACGCCACGCAATTCTCCGCCCCTCCCGCCGACAGTCGGGCAAAGCCATGACATTTGTCACGCCCAACCGGTGCAACCGGTGACTCCGCTCACTTCCCGCCCGACGCACACCGCGCGACACTGTTCCCAAGGCAGACGAGAGGAGCCCACATGGCGTCTAACGAGGCGGTCGTTCGCATCCGCAACCTGGTCAAGCGCTACGGGGAGCTGGTGGCCGTGGACCATCTGTCGCTTGACATCGTCCCTGGCGAGGTGTTTGGGCTTCTCGGCCCCAACGGCTCGGGCAAGACCACGACCATCAACTGCATCCTGCAGCTCCTCTCGTACGACCACGGCGAGATTGAGCTCTTTGGCCAGCCCATGCGCCCCACCAGCTACCAGCTCAAGCGCCGCATTGGCGTGGTGCCGCAGGAGGTCGCCGTCTTCGACGAGCTCACCGTGCGCGAGAACGTGGACAGCTTCTGCGCGCTCTACGTGAGCGACCGTGCGCGCCGCCGCGAGCTGGTGGATGCGGCCATCGACTTTGTGGGTCTCCAGAAGTTCGAGGGCTTCCGTCCCAAGAAGCTCTCCGGCGGCCTGCTTAGGCGCCTCAACATCGCCTGCGGCATCGCGCACCGACCGGAGCTCATCATCATGGACGAGCCCACCGTGGCCGTGGACCCGCAGAGTCGCGAGTCCATCCTCTCGGGCATCGAGCGCCTCAACGACGAGGGCGCCACGGTAATCTACACCTCGCACTACATGGAGGAGGTCGAGCGGCTCTGCTCGCGCATCATGATCATGGACCACGGGCGCAGCGTGGCAAGCGGCACCGCCGACGAGCTCAAGGGCATGATTGGGACAGGCGAGAAGATCTCGGTGGAGGTGGGCGAGATGGGCGACGCAACGCTCGAGCGTGTGCGGTCACTCCCCCACGTGCGCGCGGCCGAGATGGACGCGAGCGTGCTGCACGTGCAGTGCACCTCGGGCGCGCACAACCTGGCGGACGTTCTGGGCGTGCTCTCGGGGGCGGGCGTCTCGTACGGGCGCGTGCTCTCCGAGCCGCCCACGCTGAACGACGTCTTCCTCGAGATCACTGGCCGCGCCCTGCGCGACGAGGCCTAGGGGGCAACCATGCTCGCAAGCCTAAGGAACAGCGTGCTCTCGCTCGTGCGCGACAAGGCCCTCCTTGTGTGGGTGCTGGCCTTCCCCATCATCATGACCTGCATCTTCATGGGCATGTTCTCGGGAATCGAAGACGCCTACACCGCAGTGGGCTCCACGCTGGGCGTGGTACGCGACGAGAGCTACACGGCTGCCATCGGACTGGACGAGACAATCCAGGCAATCTCGGACGCCTCATCCGATCAGCACATTTGCGACGTGACCTACTACGAGAGCGCCGCGGAGGCGAAGGCCGCGGCAGACGCGGGCGAGGTTGACGCCTACCTCACGGTGGACGGCGAGGGCACGCCGCGGCTCAACGTTACCCACGCGGGCATCGCCGAGAACGGCAGCCTCCCCACCTCGTTTCTCGTCGAGGTTCTCGACTTCTACCTGCACGCGCGAAACGCCGTCGAGAAGGTCGCGGTCACGCGGCCGGAGCTTCTCGCCACGGGCGATGCCCAAAGCGCCTTTACCGGCAACGCCGTCCAGACGGTGCAGCTCTCCGCAACCAAGAACCCGCCCAGCGCCGACGCACGCTACTACTACGCGCTTCTCGCCATGGCCGCCGGCATGGGAGCCACCGCCGCTATGGACTCGGTGCGCCGGCTTCTCCCCACCGCGGGGCCGCTAGGCGCCCGACAGACGCTCGCCGCCGTGCCTCGCTGGCGCATGCTCGTGGGAGCGCTTCTCGGCGCGTGGCTTTGCCAGCTTGCGTGCCTGCTTGCGGCGACCCTCTTCATGTGGGGCGTTGCGGGCGTTCCCTTTGGCGACAACGTCCCCGGGGTGGTTGGCGCGCTTGCGGCATCGTCGCTCATGGCGTGTGCGGCCGGTGCTCTCTGCGGAACCGTCACGCACATGGAGACGGGCATGATATCCGGCATTACCTGCCTGCTCTCGCTCTTCACGGGCCTCTACGGCACTGCCTCGCAGCAGCTTGCAGACTCTATCGAGGCCACGGCGCCGGCACTTGCGCACGCAAACCCCCTCTGGCAGACAACCAACTGCTTCTACTCGCTGCTGTACTACGACACGCCCAGCGCATTTCTCGAGAGCTTCGTCGCCCTGCTGATAATGGCGCTCGTTTTTCTCGCCCTCGCGTCCATGCGCATGAGGAGGACCTCGTATGACCACCTTTAGGACCTACCTCAAGATCTTTCTCTCCCACCGGGTCTACATAGCCATCTACCTGGTCATGCTTTCGCTCGTAGGCGTGACTATCGGACTCTCCACAAGCTCGGCCGCCACAGGCGAGTTCCAGCCGACCTCCGTGAACGTGGCCGTCATCGACCGCGACGGCTCCGAGCTCTCGGCCGCGCTTGCGAGCCACGTGCTTGCCGGCAACAACCAGGTGGACGTGGCGGACGAGAAGCGCGCCATCCAGGATGCCGTTGCGCGCGACCAGGTGAGCTACCTGCTCGTTATTCCCGCGGGCTGGGGAGAGGGGCTGCTCGACGCGGCACGGCAGGGCACGGAGGCGCCCAACCTCGAGACGTACGTCTCGTACTACTCGGGCGCCGGCAGGCTTGTGGACGTGGAGGCCACCGGCTACGCCGACGGGCTCTACGGCATGGCGGCAACGCTGGGCGGCAGCGGGGCGGACGTGATTGCCGCCACGGACGCGTCGTGGGAGGGCTCCACCCGGGTGAGCATGATTGAGCAGGCTGCGGCACCGCTGCCGGCGAGCATCGTCGCAGCTGCGGAGTTCGCCTCGTACCCCATCTTCTCGAGCGCGATGGTCTGCATCGCGGTGCTCATGTCCTCCGTAGGACGCCAGCCCGTGCGCGACCGCAGGCTGGCCTCGCCCGAACCCGCCCATGCGCGCAACCTGGCGCTTCTCGGCGCCTGCGTCACGATTGCGCTTATCGCCTGGGCGTGGAACTTTGGCCTTGAGGTTGCGGTGCTTGGCGGCTCTGCGCTGGCGAGCTCACCCGTGCAGGTGGCGCTTGTGGGGGCAGCGCTTCTCGTCTATGCGCTGGTGTCCGCAAGCGTTGGCTTTCTCGCCGGGCAGCTTGGCGTGAGCGAGAACGCCGCCAACGCGCTTGCGAACATCCTGGGCATGGTGATGTCGTTTCTCGGCGGGGCGTGGACGGGTCTCTCGCTGCTGCCCGACGAGCTTCTCGCCGTGGCGCACTTCACGCCGGCGTACTGGGTGACGCTGGTGGTGGAAGGCGCTGCCGGCATGGGCGAGGTGAGCACCGCAACGGTGCTACCGCTCGTGGGGAACCTGGGCATCTGCGCCCTGTTCGGCGTGGCCGCCGTCCTGGTAGGCCTGGCGCTGGGACGCAGCCGCTCCCGCGCCCAGGTGGCCTAGCGCCCGCGGGATTAAGTTCCCCGGCAACGGGATTCCATTGCCGGGGAAGAAAACCCCGCTAGAAGGTGACGTTGCCAAACTCCGAGAGGCGCAGGTCTGGGTTGTGCTCGATGGCCCAGTCCAGGTTCCAGTCGCTCGTGAACAGCAGCAGCCGGCCGCCGCGCATGTCCTCCACGCGGCAGGTCTCGCGCGTGAGTTTGAGCGTGCGAACGTCCAGCTCGTCGGGCGAGTTCTGAATCCAGCGGATGATCGAGTACGGCAGCGACGTCCTGCTCACCTCGACGTGATACTCGCTCCTAAGGCGCTGCTCCAGCACCTCAAACTGCAGCACGCCCACGGCGCCCACAATGACGCTCTCGAGGCCCGTCCCAAGCTCGCGGAAGATCTGGATCGCGCCCTCCTGCGCCAGCTCCTCCATGCCCTTCACGAACTGCTTGCGCTTGAGGGTGTCCACCTGCGTGATGCGGGCGAAGTGCTCGGGCGCAAAGGTGGGGATGGGCGGGTACTGCACGCGCATGCCCGGCGCGCAGATGGTGTCGCCAATCGAGAAGAGGCCCGGGTCGAAGAGGCCCACGATGTCGCCGGCGTACGCCTCGTCCACAGTGGCGCGGTCGTCTGCCATCATCGCCGTACCGGTTGCAAGCTTGATGGTGCGGTCACCTTGCATGTGGTAGGCGTCCATGCCGCGCTCGAACTTCCCCGAGCAGATGCGCACGAAGGCGATGCGGTCGCGGTGGCGGCGGTCCATGTTGGCCTGGATCTTGAAGACAAAGCCCGAGAACTCGTCGCGCGAGGGGTCCACGGCCTCGCCGCTCAACGTGTCGGTGTAGGAGAGCGGCGGCGGGGCCAGGCGCAGGAAGTCCTTGAGGAAGGGCTCCACGCCAAAGTTGGTGAGGGCCGAGCCAAAGAACACCGGCGTCAGGCGGCCGTGGCGAACGGCATTGAGGTCAAACTCGTTGTCCGCGCCATCGAGCAGCTCGATGTCGTCCATCAGGTTCTTGTGGTTCTCCTCGCCGATAAGCTCGTCCAGCGCGGGGTCGCCCAGCTCGGCCTCGATCTCGCCCACCTTCTTGGTGGCGTTTGCGTGGCCGTCTCCCTCGAAGGCAATCACACGGCGAGAGTTGCGGTCGAAGACGCCCTTGAAGTTGCGCCCCGAGCCAATGGGCCAGGTCATGGGATAGGTGCCGATCCCCAGCACGTCCTCGATCTCCTCCATGAGGTCGAAGGGGTCACGCGTGTCGTGGTCGAGCTTGTTCACGAAGGTGAAGATGGGGATGTGGCGCAGGGTGCAGACCTTGAAGAGCTTGATGGTCTGGGCCTCGACGCCCTTCGCGCCGTCGATGACCATGACCGCCGCGTCGGCAGCCATGAGCGTGCGGTAGGTGTCCTCGGAGAAGTCCTGGTGGCCGGGGGTGTCAAGGATATTCACGCAGGAGCCGTTGTAGGTGAACTGCAGGACGGAGGAGGTCACGGAGATGCCGCGCTCCTTCTCGATGTCCATCCAGTCCGAGACCGCGTGACGCGCGCTGGCCTTGCCCTTAACCGAGCCCGCCGTCTGGATGCTGCCGGTGTAGAGCAGGAGCTTCTCGGTAAGCGTCGTCTTGCCGGCGTCCGGGTGCGAGATTATGGCAAAGGTGCGCCGCGAGGCCACCTGTTCCGCAATGCTAGGCATGTGCTTCCCATCTTGTTTCTATGCAACTGACCTCGCGTATTGTAGCTAACGCAGGGCCACGCGCGCGGCATTGCACAAAATGCCGAGACGGACGAGCACTCTGCGGACTCACAGACCAGAAAGCATACGCCTGATTCCCTGGACATCTGAGATCTGGTCAAGCACATGGAGTATGGCATCAGACTGGAAATACTCTCCACGCCGCCTGTTCCCCATGGGACGGAGCATCCCGTACTCGCACGCCCTATTCACCAGCGCAGATGCAGCGCGAGAAGTAATCGAGAGTTCATGTGCGACAAAGGCAATGTCTACGACCGGCTGGCGAACCAGCAGAGACGGCAGCTCTCGTATCCTCGCACCATGCCGCTCAGTCATTGCTGCGCTCCATCCCTCCATCACGGCATCAAGCTCTCTTGAAGCTCTGTATCCTACATGGCAGGAGAGTTCCAGCGCATTCGTCAGCTGGGATACAACCCCAGCGATGTCGCCTTGCTGATAGTTGGCAATTGAATCCAGATAGGCATCAATGTTATGGAGAAGTCCCGCAGAGACCGGGAGCGTTGCATATGTGAGCACCCCTTCGTCGCGAAGTACCTTGTGGATGAGGGCGCGACCAGTTCTGCCGTTACCATCAACAAACGGATGAATCGTCTCCAGCTGCGCATGAATGATCGCCGCCTTCGCCACCGCGCCCACATCTCTGCGGCTCGCAAACGCCACCAGGTCGTTCAGGAGACTAGGAACGCGTTCGGAGACCGGTGGGACAAAAGTCGCTCCATGGGGGCTATATGGGGTTCCCCCAACCCAGACCTGCTCGTGGCGAAGCTGGCCGACAAACGTCTGCCCCCCTCGGTTGATCAGAGCCTCATGAACAGAGAGGATTCCGTCCACGGTAATGCCACCCGGCAAGTCTAGTGCCCTGTTCATGGCAGCAATGTTGCCTGCAATGAGACGAGCGTTTTCTGGAGCGCTGTCAGACAACTCGGCAAAAGCCACGTTTCGAGCGCTCGAGGTAAGACTCTCAATCTGGGAGCTTGCCGACGACTCGCTGCGAAGCAGCAAGTTTGGAAGCTGATACCCCTTCGACCGCTGCTCGCCATCAAAGCGGCCAAGAAGAACAAGCACTTCTTGTATACGAGTCTCAACCTCATGCGGAAGGCTCACCTCTTGCTCCGCAATGAAGGGCGGGACTGCAGCTTGGTATGTGCTGCCAATCTTCCTGCGTGCGCTCTTTGAGACGCCTTCAAGCGCGTCCGGGTCAAAGTGCCAAGGCACCGTATCGAATGTCACGCACGGCCAACCGCTCATGTGCAAACCGCCATTCGCTTCTCTTAGTATGAAATAACGGAAGCGAAGTTAAATTCACTTCCGTTATTAGTATATAAAAGAAGCGAATGCAAGGTGTGCCTGATGCATTGAGACCATGGAGCGCTCATCGCGTCCACCGTGTCATACTGGGTCACAGTCCAAGGAGGCACGCATGACGAGAAGCACGAGAATCGCTGACACCACGCGCGAGGAGCGCATCCAGATCGTTGCCGAGGCGCTTGCCTGGGGCGACGACTGCGGGGACTGCTCGCTGGACGCTTGCGGCATCGACAAGTTCTACCAGCCCTACATCGACGGCGAGCTTGAGCTGGCCGAGCTCAACATGGCCCGTGCGAGCACGAAATACGTGCTCGGCGACGCGGACCGCGGCGATCGCGGCATGAGCTGCGTCATGTAGGCAACGCTGGCCGGGGAAGGCGGATCTATGCAGTGGGTCGAGGACAGGCTGCGCGAGCTTGCCGACAAGGACGGCCAGTACCGCGAGTTCAACGCGCGGGTGGTGGCGACGGCCGACCCCGCGACCATGCTTGGCGTGCGGGTTCCCAAGCTGCGCCGGCTGGCGAGGGAGGTCTCCCGCTCGGGCGACCGCGACGCGTTTCTCGGCGAGCTGCCGCATCGCTGGTACGAGGAGTACCTGGTCCACGCCTTCGCGCTCAACGAGACGCGCGAGGTGGAGCCGGCCGTGCGCCTGTTGGACGCACTTCTCCCCTTTGTGGACAACTGGTGCGTGTGCGACGCGCTCAACCCGCGCGCGTTTCATGACGAGAAGGCCCTGAACGGTCGGCAGCGGGAGGCGCTGCTCCCACTCGCCCAGCGCTGGATGGGCTCCGAGCATACCTACACCAGGCGCTTTGGCGTCTCGATGCTCATGCGGGACCTTCTTGGTAAGGGATATGACCCCTCGCAGCTGCGCATGGCGATTGCGGCCGACAACGGCGAGTACTACGTGCGCATGATGATTGCCTGGTACCTTGCCGAGGCGCTTGTCCCCCACGAGGACGATGCACTTGCTGCTATTGCGTCGCCCGAGCTTGACCCGCAGCTTCGGCGCATGGCAATCCGCAAGGGCATCGAGAGCCTGCGCGTGCCCGCTGAGACCAAGGATGCGCTGTGTCGTCTGCGCGGGTAGGTGCGCCGTCCGACGGGCCCGGCGCCCGCTGGCCCGGCGCCCGGTGGCCCGGCGCCCGCTGGGGCGATGGCGCATAGATTATCGCTATTTCTTAAAACCGATACGCGACAACTGGGCAAACGTCACCATCGTTTAAGAAATGGCGATAACCTATGAGGGGCAGAGACCAAATCGCCGGCGGAGAAGGTGCTTTCGCATGCGCTTGCTGCGATAACGTGCCCTCCGGCGAGGATTCAACACCGTCGCGGCAATGAAGCGATACACATTCGCGCTCCGAATGTGTATCGACCTGCGCGGGTCACACATTCGGGTACGAATCTGTATCGGAAGAGGCCTGGGCTGACGCCGGAACGGAGGCTCCCGACGGGATTCCGCACGAGATGCGCCCTCCGGCGAGAAAGCGGCGCCGGAACAGCGACTTTGGACGTAATCGCTGCGAGAACGCATGCTCCGGCGTCGAAATGACGCCGGAGCGAAGGTCTCGTACGCACCTGCTGCGAGAACGCGCCCTCCGGCGAGAAAGCGACGCCGCAACGGGGGTTCCCGACGGGATTCCGCACGAGGTGCGCCCTCCGGCGAGAAAACGACGCCGGAACAGTGACTTTGCACGTAATTGCTGCGAGAACGCGCCCTCCGGCGCCAAAACGACGCCGGAGGGCCACTTCCTGCGTACTTGTCGCTACATCGCAAACGGATACTCGCCGAGCGTGTCGTACGTCTCGTCGTCGTAGACCTCGATGGTGCCCTCGACGTTCACCAGCTGGTCAAGGCTCGCGACGTCATCGTCGCTGAACCACATGAAGCTCTCGACGTACTTCCCAGGCTGGATCGTCTCGACCAGCACGGGGTCCACCATCTTGCCGTCAACCGAGAACGTACCGTACTGGGAGACGGCGGTAATAGCCTTGTCGGACTTGTTCGTGATCTTTACCGTGTAGCCGGGGTCGCCCGCCCAGTCGGCCTTCTTGTCGACGATCTCGATGGTGCAGATGTCGTCATCGGCGATGGTCTGCCCGATGGGAATAGCGGCCTCTTCGCTGGTGCCGGCCGACGTCGTCCCAGCGTCCGTTCCCGTTGCGGTCCCGGTGCTGGTCCCCGTGATCGCGCTGGTATCGCCATCACCAGCCGCGCCACTGGTCGCAGCGGCACCGCTCGAACTCGTAGACACCGTCCCCTTCTCGAACATCATCTTGGTGCCGCTCTCCTCCAAGGTCAGAACGCCGTTGGCGAGAGTGACGGGAACGCTCTGCCCCTCGACGGTGAACGTGGCCTCGGAAGCGCTCTTTGCCTCCCAGGTGCCAGACATCTCCTCGCCCATTACGTTCATCGAGAAGGTCTTGTCCTCCTTGACGCTCATCGTGACGCTCAGGCCCATGTCCTCCATGAGCTTGATGTCATCGGCGCTGGTGGCCTCGCCGTTCTCCTCCATGCCCACGAGCTTCCAGTCGCCAACGTAGTTCTTGGCCGCGTCTCCGCCGCCTGCGCAGCCCGCCAGCACGAGGCAGAGCGCGAACACCGACACCAGCATGGCCACCCATTTCTTCCTGATACTCACTTCCACCACTTCCCTTCTCCTCTCCAATGGCGCCGTGCGCCACAACTCCCCAAGCCAGATTCCTATGCGCCCATGGCCCCGCCGCAGTACTCGCAGCGGCCGTTGGCGTCCGGAATGGTCGTCGCACCGCAGAACGGGCAGGTACGCGCCGTCTTTGGCGCGGCGGCCGCCGCGACCTTCTCGCGCTCGCCCTCGCGCAGCTGCGTGAGCGCATCGCGAATCTCGCCCGCCTGCCGCTCGGCCTCGCGGAACTCCACCGAGTTGCGCTCCTCAATCCGGTAGTCGTTCACCTTGAAGGTAATCGAGTCGTAGTAGGGCACGTTCACGTGGATGGTCACGTAGACGTCGTAGTCCACGTCATACCGGGGCGGCTCATAGCTGTGCTGCTCGCCGTCCTTGTCCTTCCAGTAAAGCTCGGTGCGGCTCTCGCGCGTCTCGGTGTCGCAGCCCGTGACCTGCGAGAAGTCCAACACGTCCGGATTCGCGTCACGCCAGCGCGAGCCCGACGTCACCAAAAAACGCCCCGCATCCTCATCCAGGAGCACCTTGGTGTCGCAGCCCAGCGTGCGCGTGACATTGAAGGCCGTAACGCGCTCCTTGTTGGCCTCACGCCAGTCAAGCTGCTCGCGGATCTGCTCGACCGTAGAGCGCCGCCTGTCGCTGAAGAACGGCGAGAGCTTCTTGGCGCACTCCTTGCAGAGGTTGCCGTCCTCGAGTTTGCGATTGCCGAGAAGCCCAATCTCGCCGCCGCAGATGCTGCAGGTCTTCTTCTCGAACATCTTTCCGAACAGTCCCATGGTCACTGCTCCTTTCCGCCTCGCACGGTTGTCCCGCGTCCCCCAACGCCCGTCACCTCAGATTGTGTCGTTCGCCCGCAGCGCACAGAAGTGCCCCGCGGCCCATCCAAGGCCACGGGGCATGATGCGACGTCCAAAATGAGACAAAGGGACTGTCCCTTTGTCTCACATCCCGGGGACGATGAGACCGTTGGAGACGGCGTGGACTGCCAGGCGCAGGATGTTGTCGTAGCCGGTCTTGGCGAGAATCTCGGAGATGTGTCGCTTGACCGTTCCCTCGCTCAAGTAGAGTTCCTGGGCAATCTCTTTTCTCGTCTTTGACTCGCACACAAGGCGCAGGATGTCTATCTCCACCGGCGTGAGCTCGACGCCGTCGGGGATGATGCCCCGCTTTGCCAAGGGAAACGTAGAGTAGCCCTCCATCGTCGAGCGAATGATGCCAAGAAGCTCGCTTGTCCCTACGTTCTTGTAGACAAAGCTGTCCACGCCCGCCTCGCGCGCCCGCTCGACAAACGTGATTTCGGGAAGGCCCGTCATCACCACCACCCGAACGTCAGGCAGCTCCTCCTTGATGAGACGCGCCGCCACGATGCCACTCGAGTCGTTCTCGGTGCACACGTCGAGAAGCGCGCAGGTGGCGCCGGTGCGTCGCGTTGCCTCCAGGGCATCCGCGGCATTGGCGAGAGACGCCACAACCTCCATATCCTGCTGCGCGTTGATGGTGCAGGCAAGTGAGTCCCGAAGCATTGCCTGGTCCTCTACAAGAACGATGCGAATCATGCGTGCCCCCTCTCATCCTGGGCTTCTGGGGTGAATGCCTGGTCCTCTGAGCCGAACGCACCGGCAAGCACCTCTGATACCGCGCCCTCTCCGCTCGCCGGCAGCACAACCTCGACGGAGAAGGGTGGCCCAGCGCTCACGTCAAACGAGGCGCCCACGGCCTCAGCAATCCGCCGCATGCCGGGAATGCCCGTGCCCTCGACTATTTCCTCTGGCACACAGCCGTCGTTGGTCACGGACATCGACGCCGCGCCACCGGGACCTCGGCAAATCCGCACGTCCACGCGGCGCGCCTGAGCGTGCTTCGCGGCGTTGGTCACCGCCTCGAGGACTATCTCCGCAAACGCACGGGCCACCGTCTCGTCCGACGGAAGCTCGCCCACCACCCGAACCTCCACGCCAACAAGCGAGAAGGCGCTGCAGATGGACTCCAGGCCAGCACTTGCGGCAGGCAGGTCCGTCTCGGCAAGGTCATCTACGATGCTGTTGAGAAGCCCCGTGACCTGCTTAAGCGTCCGCGGGTCGTCGCGGTCGTCCTCCAGGAAGCGATGGAGTATCGAGAGGCGCGAGCCGATGGTGTCGTGCACGCGCGCCTTCATGCGCATGATTGCCTCGGCCTCGGCCACCTTGCGGACCTGCTGCATCGACGCGCGCAGCTCCTCGTTCGCCGCCTCCAGGAGCCGGTTGACGCTCTCCAAACGCGCGTTGATCGCCACCTCCTCGGTCACGTCAAGCGCCATGATGCGTCTGCAGCGACGCTTTCGCAGCACCACCGTATCGCGCACAAAGAGGCGGGCCGTCTGAGAGTCAGTCTCAATGATCAGACGGTCATGGTCCACCTCCCTGGCATGGGACTCAAGCCGCCCCCACAGTCCACGGGCGTCCGCAAGGTCCGTCGCAAGACCCAACGACGTGAGACTCCCACGCATGGCGTCGTTCATGAAGAGAACCTCGCCACGCTCGCTTACCCACATCACGCCCTCGGGCAGGGCGTCCAGGGCATCTACGAGCGAGAGACGCGAGACCGAGGTCTTGCTGTCGCGAACGTCAAGTGCCAGCGATGAAAAGACGCGCGCCGCGAAGAACGAGACGTCTGCGATCAGGAGCAGCGAGGAGCCCTCCCCCATTGCCGCGATGACCGGCGGTGTACAGCAGACGAGAAGCGCCACCTCCGCCGCCATCCAGGGACGACGCAGGTGAATGGCGCACACGCCTCCCAGCACGGCGGTAAGGGCGTTTGCCCAGAGCAGCGACTCCACTCCAAGGTGCACGGGATGCAGCCACAGGAGGATTGCCCCTTGGTTCTCCAGCGCTGAATTCGACACAGCGCAGACAAAGAGCAGGTGGATGGCGAGCATGACCTCATACCAGACGCGAAGCCAACGAAATCTGCCATCATGTCGCACCGAGCCATAGCACGCGTGAATCGTCTGGCCAGCGGCAAGAAGGTAGGAGAGCCCACAGATAACCATGAGCGTCGAGGCCCTCATCGAGAAGAGATGGTTCACTTGTCCCCGCCTCCTCCACGCGTGGCAGCTCCCACAGGCATGCGAATCGCTGCGTTGAGCGAGGTTGGGGACAGCTCAAGGGAGAGAGTGCCGCGGGAACCCTTGAGGTCTTCTCGCAGACTCGCCGCTGCGGCCTCCAGACGCGCCGCGTCCATCTGTGCCACGTCCAGCGCCGCGCGCATCTCAACGTGCCTCTCGTCACCGCTCACAAAGAGCATGAGGATCGGGTCGACAGCAAAGAGCGCAACGGAGGCCACGTCGTACAGGCAGTCGTAGAGCACGCTCACCACCGCGGAGGGAAGCTCGCCATCCAAGTTCACCACTGCCGCACAGTCAACGCCAATGGAGCGCAGGTCAGATGCCGTCTCGTTAAAGACGAGCTGCAGGCGGTCGCGGTCGAACTCGGGATCGCTCCTCTCGGAGAGGACCAGGGCGCCCTTGCGCTTGCAATAGGCCACGAGGAGCTTGACCTCGGTGAGCATGTCCCGCCTTTGCGCACGCTCACCCGCCTCGCTCCCCTTTGGCAGCGCAGCGAGAAGCTCACGCATGTGGCTCACCTTGTCCGAGATGGACCCTTCAATACTGCTGAGCAGGCGTTCCTCGCTCTCGAGGCGCCACAGCTCGCGACGGACGCCGCTCTCGTGCCGAAGGACCTCGTTGCTTCTCCGCAGGCGCTCCTGACTTTCGGTGAGAACACGGCGCTGCTCGTCCAAGAGAGTCACGTCCTCGGCGAGAAGAGCCGCCCCGCCACTCACCCCGTAGACCTTGAAGAGCGTATGCGGGATGGCGGAGGTCCTGAACCTCGTGACCCTGTCATGCGTCCGTGACTGGGCGACTCGTAACGTGAGGTCGAAGACGGGAGCAGGCACCGGACCGGCTGAATTGGTGGCAAAGGCAACCGAGCCGTCTCGGTCGACGACTTTGAGGTCGAGGGGAAGGCGCGAGAAGGCCTCGCCATACCACGAGTACGACGGCAGGAGGCCAAGATCTAGCGCAAGCTCCAGAAGCATCACCACTATGAGGGAGTAGTTGAGGGAGAAGTTCGTCTTGATGGCAAGCTCGTTGCGCAGCGCGTACATGAGGCAGTAGGCAACAAAGGGAACTGCCGTCATGACGAGAAGTGCGATGACGCCGTGCAGCCGCCGACGCGACGCGGCAAAGAGAAGAGCAAAGAAGCCTAGGTACTCCGCAGCATAGACCGCCACCGCAAGCCAGTAGCCCCAGTTGTAGACGTAGGCCTCCTGCCAGTCTGACCTCGAGATGTCAACAGAGAAGACCTGCAGGTGCATGCCGTTGGTGAGCACCGAGGCAATGATTGCGGCGCTTGCTGCCCAGGCAACCCGTCTCAGGAATACAGCCCAGGGCTTGGCATCCAGCGCCGCCGCGCGCAGAGCGCACAGCAGGCAGAGCAACGGAATGAATGTCATGGGCACGTAGTAGAGGTACCAGAGAAAAGCAATGAGCTGAGGGCTATTGATGGGACACCGATACTTGATGAGCACGTCGAGCATCCATAGGCCAACGAGCAGCGCCACGCCCTTGAGGCAGTGGCGAATCTGCGCGTCCGAGCACCGCATGTGGACAGAGAAGCCCCAGAGCGCTGCTGCCGGAGCCATGAGAATCATGAATCCCGAGGTGGCAGATGGCCCCACGCTGTAGGAATCCGGCGGTCGGAAGGGAGACCAGCGCAAGAGCATGGTGCTGCCCGGCTTGGGCGAGGGCATGCTGCCAAACACCTGCATGGCGAGGAGGGCCAGGCACAGGAGAACCCCTCCGGCGCATGCGCCGGCGATAACCTTTCGCGCAAACGTGTCATCAGACCTGCTCACGCGGGTGCCCCCTCCCACTCGCGCCTCAATGGCGGCCCATAACCCCATTTTAGTCGCGCCAGATACCGCGCTTTGGGTCGCGTGGCCAACGTTCGGCAGGCGTTTTGGGACGTTCGGTAATTCCGCCATCGGGGCATGCGAATCACCCTGATGGTGAGGGCGACCGTGCCCAACGGAAATAACGACGAAGGAGCGTGAACCATGGGACTTCTGAGAGCTGGAATGGGTGCCGTGGGCGGGGTTCTCGCCGACTCCTGGCGCGAATACTTCTACTGCGACTCGCTTGACGCGAATACCCTCGTGGTCAAGGGACGCAAGAGGGTTTCGGCGCAGGGACGCTCGTCGAACACGCGCGGCGAGGACAACATCATCTCGAACGGATCCGTCATCGCCGTGAACGAGGGCCAGTACATGATCATCGTGGAGCAGGGCGCAGTGGTCGAGGCGTGCGGCGAGCCCGGCGAGTTTGTGTTCGACAGCTCAACGGAGCCAAGCCTCTTCTTTGGCGAGGGTAGCTCGCTCGGCGAGAGGATACGGGCGTCGTTCGAGCGCGTGGGCACGCGCTTCTCGTTTGGCGGTGACACGGGCAAGGACCAGCGCGTCTACTTCTTCAACGCCAAGGAGATTGTGGGCAACAAGTACGGGACAGCCGCTCCGGTGCCCTTCCGCGTGGTGGACAACAACATCGGGCTGGACGTGGACATCTCCGTGCGCTGCAACGGCGAGTACTCCTACCGAATAGTCGACCCGCTCATGTTCTACAAGAACGTGTCCGGCAACGTCGAGCAGCCCTACACGCGCGACAAAATCGACTCGCAGCTCAAAAGCGAACTGCTCACCGCGCTGCAGCCGGCGTTTGCGCGCATCTCGGCCATGGGTGTGCGCTACTCGGCGGTGCCCGCGCACACGAAGGAGCTGGCTCAGGCACTCAACGAGGAGCTCTCCGAGTCCTGGGGGCAGATGCGCGGCATCGAGGTGGCGGCGTTTGGCGTGAACTCCATTGTTGCCTCTCCCGAGGACGAGGCAATGATCAAGGAGCTTCAGAAGGCCGCAGTAATGCGCGATCCCACGATGGCGGCGGCAACCCTGGCGGCATCGCAGGCGGACGCTATGCGCATGGCGGCGTCCAACAGCACCGGCGCGGCGATGGGGTTCATGGGCATGGGGATGGCCAACGCCATGGGCGGCGGCATGAACATGCAGGGACTCTACGGCATGGGTGCCGGAGGCGGGGCGACGCCGGCCACGGGCGGCGGGGCGCCGGCAGCAGCCTCGGCGCCAACCGCAGCGCCCGGCACCTGGACCTGCTCGTGCGGGGCACAGAACACCGGGCGCTTCTGCGGAAACTGCGGAAGTCCAAGGCCTCAGCCGGCAGACGGACCGTGGACCTGCTCGTGCGGAGCACAGAACACGGGACGCTTCTGCAGCAACTGCGGAAGTCCGCGCCCGTAGGCGACTCTCGGGACGATTGCCGCAAGAATGTGCCCTCCGGCGAGAGCGCGTCGCCGGAGGGCCTCATGTGTTGCAAATCGCATCAAAGTGGCCTCTCCGGAGACAATAAGTCGCCGGAGAGGCCGAAATGTTGCAGGGCGCGCCAAATGTAGCCCTCCTGCGACGAGAAGCGCGGGCCCTCCGCGCCTTTGGGTGCCTGCCGCCTCGCGCGTCCCTCTCGACCCCAGGTCCGACGGAGTTTAGCTCCTTTTCTTAATCGCAAGCCACACCAACTGCGCAAACGTGGGTGCGGATTAAGAAAAGGAGCTATTCTCCGCGAGGAAGGGGCGGAGGTGACGCCGGAGCGAGGATTTCGTACGCCGCGGCTGCGATAACGTGCCCTCCGGCGCCAAATTGACGCCGGAGCGGCAACTTCGTACGCACTTGCTGCAAAAACGAACCCTCCGGCGTCGCCGACCAACGCCAGTCGGCGCCGGCGCTGCCCCTACCCCTTCGCCGGGATAATCTCAATCCACTGGCCCTCGGGGTCGGCGATGAAGTAGAGCCCCATCGCGTGGTTCTCGAACACGATGCAGCCCATCTCCTCGTGAAGGCGATGGTACGCGTCGTAGTCGTCTACCACGAAGGCAATGTGCGTGTCATCGCCGCCGTTGGCGTAGGGCTCGGTGCGACCGCGGTTCCACGTGAGCTCCAGCTGGAACGGCGAAGCGTCGTTCTCCATGAACGTGTTTGTCCAGGAGCCGTCGTCCGGGCCGGACTCCCTCACCACGTGGAAGCCAAGCGCCTTCTCGTAGAACGCAATGGTCTTCTCCTTGTCCAGAACATGCGTGCAGCGATGGACGAACTTTGCATTCATGGTGACCTCCTTAGAAAAACGCGGACGCGAGCACCTGCCCGCGTCCGCTCGTGTTGCGTGCCCGAATCTCAGGATACCAGCGACAAACGCCGCGCGGCCACTACCGCTTGGCGAGCATCTTGCTGAACGACGTGTCGGAATGGCGCGCCCACGTCACGTAGACAATCACGCTCAGCACGCAGGCGAGAGAAACAATCGACCACATGGCCGAGTAGCCCAGCCCCGTGATGAGCGAGCCTGCAATGCCTCCGCCCAGGCCGTAGCCAATGTCGTAGCCGCAGAGGAAGGTCGAGTTGGCCGAGCCGCGCGTCTCTTCGGTCGAGGTGTGCACCGCCATCGACTGCAGCGACGGCTCGAGACCGCCAAAGGCGTAGCCGGCAAGCACCGCCGAGAGGATATAGGTCACGGCGTTGGGGACAAACGCCAGCAGCAGGAACGCAACGAGCATGGCCGCGTTGCACGAGTAGACGAAGAAGGCCTCGCCGCGCTGGTCAACAAGCTTGCCCAGGGTGATGCGCACCAGAAGCAGCATCCCGGACATCACGAGGAAGTAGATGGATCCCGAGGGCAGCGAGCTCTCGGCCGCAAAGATTGCCACGAAGTTCTCAAGTGCACCAAAGGTGAACATGAAGACGAGCATGGTCACCGTAGCGGGCAGCGAGTCGCGGTTGATGATGGTGCGCAGGTCGAGCTTCTTCTTGGGCACGTCAACCTTGGGCGCACGCACAAAGGCAAAGAGAACCAGGCCCAGGCCGGCGATAGCGGCGGCCACAGCGTACAGCGCGTTGAAGCCAAAACCCTCCATGAGCGAGAGGCCCAGCGCCGGCGCGATGGCCGAGGCAAGCGCCGTCGCCATGCCAAAATAGCCCATGCCCTCGGCAAAGCGCGGGCGGCAGATGACGTCTGACGCCACGGTGGCCGTGGTTGAGTTGGAGAACGACAGGCCAACGCCATGCAGCATGCGAACGGCAATCGCCACAGAGAGCACGGGAACAAACACGTAGCCCAGAGGCGCAAGGCCCATGAGGACAAGGCCCGCAATGAGCGCCGCCCTTCGAACGCCGTTGTCGAGCCACCAGCCCACGAATGGCCTGATGATCACGGCAACAAACGAGAACGCCGCAGCGCAGATGCCCGCCACGGCCTCGGTGCCTCCAAGGCTCTGTATGTAGAACGGGAAGGTAGAAAGGCTCATGATGTGGTTTGTGAAGACGCACAGGTTCACCAGGATGATTAGAACCAGCTCGCGCGTCCACAGCTTGGGCTCGCCCTTGCCCTTGGTGGCAGCAGATGTTGCTTCTGTCAAAAAGATCCCTCCTAGACGGGTTGAAGTGACCGTCCAGCAGGAATCGATCGTTCGCAGCGCGCGGATACGTCACGGCTGGACGGCGTAGCCATCAATTGGACTTACGCCGTGCGGCAGCTCATTGACGTAGTGCAGTATAGCCGAGAAGTGCGGACTCGGACGGGAACGCCAGCGTTAGCCTTGCCCCTCGGCCTGCCCGTGGGAGCGTTGCGGCTTGGGGACGTCAATGCTCCCCGCGCCGGGAGACCAGTACCCGAGTTTGATTCCGCGCTGGTAGACGGCGACTGCCTTGGCAAAGTACCCGCGCGCGTTGAGGTGCGTCCAGTCCGAGCGCAGTTGCTTCGATATACAGCCCAAGCGCGCGTCTGCCACGTCCTCTTCGGTGGGCGTAAGGCCCGAGATCTCAAGCCCGTGCTTGATGAGAAAGACGCGCATGTTAATGAAGTGGTCGCCAAAGGCCTCGCGAAGCGCCGTCTCCCAGCTGGTCTCGCGCGGCGCGTAGTCCTCCGTAAAGGGCTCCTGGCTTGTGTCGCCAACGGAGGTGCCGGGGTCATCGGTGTCGCCCAAGATGAGGTAGTCCTCGCAGCCGGAACGGTCAATCATCGCGCGGTACTGGTCGATGAGGACCTGGTAGTCGCCACCCCAGCCGCCGTTGCTGCCTATCTCGAGCACGAGGATGTCGCCCGTGTGCTGTGTGCCCTCGTCTACGACCTCGGGGTCTATGTGGCTGATGGGCTGCTCGACCGCGTCCGATCCCGCGTCCGCCTCCGCCCCCTCGTCCGACTCCGCCTCCGCGTCCGACTCCGCCTCCGCGTCCTCATCCGACTCGGCATCGTCGTCTTCGTCCTCGCCATCAGGGTCAACAGAGGCGTCCGCGTTGTCAATGTCGAGCGTCACCCACGGAAGGGCACCCTGCATGACGGCTATCTCCTCCGATGTTGCACCGGCAACGCCAAAGTTGTATGTATCGAGCCCCGTGAGCTGCGAGAGCACCTGGGGATACGACTGGTAGCTGGTGTCGTACAGCTCGCCGTCCGCAAGCGAGACAAGCGCGTCCGTATCGTCGTCGGCACCCACTCCCTGGGTCATGCTGTCGCCCCAGCAGACAATCTCGCGTGTGTCATCATCGCTGGTGCCGGGGTAGAAGCGCCAGTCGAAATCGTCTGGATACGAGAAGTCCTCCTCGGCCTGCTGGGCGCCCTCCTCGCCCGTATCCGTCTGGGAGTCATCGCTCGCAGAGGACTGCCCACAACCGGCAAGCGACGTCACCAGCGCAGCCGTGGCAACAATAACGCCAAGTCTTCTCACAAGCGCACCTCCCCTTTGCGCGAATCTTCTCCTGACTACTAGAAGGATACCCACGCTCAAGGGAGGTGCGAGAAATCACACGGTACGTACCCGTAGCCAAAAAGCGACGCCCTTCGCGGGCGTCGTCGGAAGGCTACATCTCGCTGCCAGACTCGGCTTGCAGCGACGCTGCGTCCGCGTTCTTCTCGGCCTTGGACTCCCCCACGTGCGAGAAGCACTTGGCAAACACCAGACGCGAGATGGGACCCGCCGCAAAGAGGTTCCACAGGAGCGCCATGGGGAAGTTCTTGATGAGCGTACCCACCCAGATGGCGGGGAGCTGCGCCACGGGCATGCCCGCAAGAATCACGTTGAAGAGGACGCTCGCAACGAGGCTCATCGTGGGGCACATGATGAGGACGGTGCAGCACGAGCGAATGGTGCCCCGGATAAAGGTGCTGTCGCGCTTAGAGTCGGTGAGGCGTGCCGCCAGCGCCGCGCCGCCGCGCGTGCCCCAGAGGTTCGAGAACAAGAACACGAAGAGCCACATGTACGAGGCCTCGACCAGAGCGCCAAGGAACACGTCGTTGGTCATGTTGGAGAAGCCGCCAGGCATGGTGGGGATGCCCATCTTCCAGGCCACGTTGTAGACCTCCATCCCGTAGGCCATGGTGATGGACATGAGAATCCCAAAGATGACTCCCTGTGCCTTGTTCTTAGGCATGCCTTGCTCCTCTCCGCCGCGCTTGCCCTGGGGTTCGCGGCACACAAAAAAAGGACTCTTCGTCACTTCGGGTGGATAGCACATCCCTGCGATGATGTGGCCGAACCCTCCGGGCGGTAGGATATTGCCGTGCAGGAAAGGGCCGGACATCCACCTGGGAGGCGGCGATGGAAGCACGGGCCGGGATGCTGGCGCAGCTCTTCGAGAGGTCGATGGGGCTCGGGGCGGAATGGGAGGTCTCGGACGTCTGGTTCGAGGAGAAGGGGGATGCTCCCAGCGAGCTCCACATCCGCGTGGCGCACGTGAGGGGCCGGGCGGTGGAGTGCCCCGAGTGCGGGCGGAGGTGCGGCGTCTACGACACGCGGGAGCGCACCTGGCGCCACCTCGACATCTGGCAGTACGAGACCATCGTGCACTGCGCCGTGCCCAGGGCGGACTGCCCGGAGCACGGCGTCCGCACCGTGCGCATGCCCTGGGAGGTGAGGCCGAACTCGCACTTCACGGCCCTCTTCGAGGCCCAGGTCCTTGCCATGGCCCTCTCCGGGCTGACGGCGGTCCAGATAGCCTCGGCGCTGCGCATGCCGGACGGGGCCGTGTGGCGGATGCTGAGGCGCGCGGTCGCCGAGGCCAGGGAGGCCGCCGACTACTCCGGCGTCGCGAGGGTGGGGATCGACGACACCGCCTGCAGGCGCGGGCAGAGCTACATCTCGGTCATGGTGGACCTCGACGGGCAGAGGGCCATAGGCGTCACGGAGGGCAGGGACAGGGGCGCGCCGGAAAGGCTCGCCGGAGAGCTGGAGGCCCACGGCGGCAGCAGGCTCGCCATCCGGGAGGTCACGCGCGACATGTCGGAGGCCTATGCCCTGGGGGCCGCCGATGCCTTCCCGGAGGCAATCCAGACCGTCGACCGATTCCATGTGTCGCAGCTCTTCTCGAGGGCCACCGACAGGGTCCGCTGCCGGGAGGCGAGGTCGTCCGAGGAGAAGAGGCGCCTGCTCAGGGGCACGAAGTACTGCTGGCTGAAGCGGCCGGAGAACCTCACGGAGCGCCAGGCCGCGAGGAAGGCCTCCCTCATGGGCGAGCACCTGCTGACGGCAAGGGCATGCGCCATGTCCGAGGCGATGAGGGCCGTCTATGCCCGCCCGGACAGGGAGTCCGCCGGCAGGGAGCTGGACCGCGTCGTCTCCTGGATCATGCATTCCAACGTCCCCGAGATGAAGGTGGTGGCGGGGACGGTCAGGAAGGAGCGGGAGGGCATCCTGAACTGGTTCTCCAGGAACGCCACCAACGCCATCCTCGAGGGGCTCAATTCCGTCATCCAGTCGATCAAGAGGGCGGCGAGGGGGTTCAGGAACGTGGAGTACTTCAAGACGATGATATTCCTCAGGCTCGGCCGCCTGGACTTCTCGGCCCAGCTGGCCGTCTCATCCGCTACCCACTAGAAACAGCGAAGAGCCAAAAAAAGGCGTGCGGCCGCCCACCGAGGGCAACCGCACGCTTTGCTGACTACACCTTTTCGCCGCGGAGGATGGCATTGTGGGGCATCCAGCTCGCGACGGCTTTGCGCTACACGCAAGGAAGACCATAGCACGCACGCGACGCGGCGCGACAAAATCAACACGTGGCGAGAGGGGCGACGATAAGGCCGACGATAAGGCCCGTCGCCCTAGGCCCGTACACCCGGCACACCCTCGCCCAGGCCCTCGACCAGGTCAATCACCGAGCGCACCAGGCCGCCATCCGCATAGGCGTCCTCGCGTACGCACAGGTAGAAGGTGGTATGTGCCTCCGAATCACGGATGGGAACAAAGACCCGCTCGACCTGGCCATCGTCACTCGCGCCGGCGCCGACGACGTCCGGACGCACGAGCACGGGCGCATCGGACGAGAAGCCCAGCATGCGCGTGGTGCGCATAAGCTGGCGCCAGACTTCGAGGTCCTCCTGCACCACCACGTGCGCGTGCGGGGTGGTGCGACGGTGCATGTCGCCCCAGAAGCCGATACCGCCAAAGAGCAGGAACGTCTCGCCATCGAGGTCCTCAAAGCTCACGCTCTCACGCTGTGCCAGCAGGTGGTCCTTTGGCGCCGAGAGGTACAGGCTCTCGCGCATGAGAAGCACGCTGCGCATGCTCGGTGCTTCTCGTGTGCAAATGGCCAGGTCGATAAGGGAGTCGAAGAGGGCGCGCTCAACGTCCGCCTCGTCGCCCACCATCTCGGAGCTCACGAGCGCACCGGGCATGCGCTCCACGATGAGCGACGTGAGGTACCACAGCGGCGCCGGCGCGATGGTCCCCACACGCAGCACACGCTCGCGCCGCGATGCGTCGAGAGACGCCTGGCGCATGCGCCTCTCGGCGGCGAGAAGCTCCTCGGCGTGCGGCAGCAGCTCGCGTCCCACGCGGTTGAGCGCAAGCGAGTTCTTGCCGCGGTCAAAGAGCGCCACGCCAAGATCCTCCTCAAGATGCTGGACGGAGCGGCTGAGCGCCGGCTGGGAGATGTGCTGCTCGCGCGCGGCGGCCGTCACCGAACCTGTGCGGGCAACGGCAACAAAGTGGCGTACCTGGTCGGTGTTCATACGGACGCACCCCTCTCCCAGCAATGCACTTTGTGCATGGCAAGAACCCATAGCGGCATTGTACTTCTCGCCTGTGCGGCTGCATCATTGGTAGAAAAACTAAGGAGGGCACCATGAAGCAGACCGCAGGCAGAGACCAGCTGGGCACCATCGCCCCACTCTTTGCGCACCTCAACGACGACGTGCTGTTTGGGGAGGTGTGGGACCAGGAGGCCATCGACATCAAGACTAAGTGCATCGTGACCGTGACAACGCTCATGGCGTCTGGGGTGATCGACTCCTCGCTTACGTATCACCTTCAGAACGCCAAGGCTCACGGTGTGAGTCGAGACGAGATTGTGGCCGTGGTGACGCACGCGGCCATGTACTGTGGCTGGCCCAAGGGCTGGGCCGTTTTCCGCATGATCAAGGAGGTCTGGGGCGACGACGAGCAGGTCGGCGCCAACAGCGTCGATGCGCCACAGGGGCTCTCGGAGATCTTCCCCATGGGCGAGCCCAACGACGCCTACGCGCAGTACTTCATTGGGCGCAGCTGGCTCGCGCCGCTTGGCGATCCACAGCTGGGGGCAGCCAACGTGACCTTCGAGCCGGGCTGCCGCAACAACTGGCACGTGCACCACAAGGGTGGCCAGGTGCTCATCTGCGTAGCTGGTCGCGGCTGGTACCAGGAGTGGGGCAAGCCGGCGCAGGAGCTGCACCCCGGTGACGTAGTGAGCATTCCACCCGAGGTCAAGCACTGGCACGGCGCCGCGCACGACTCTTGGTTCCAGCACATCGCGCTTGCCGTGCCCGCCGAGGGTGCCAGCGCCGAGTGGCTTGAGCCCGTCACAGACGAGGAGTACGCGCAACTGGCATAGGCGCAGGCGGCATCCGTTCGCTCACGCAAGTCGCCGGAAGCACGCTTTCCTCAGCAAAACCCGCAAAAATAGCCCCTCCGGAGACGATTTGTCGCCGGAGGGGCCAAGTTGGATGCAATTCTCGCCAAAAGGGGGCTTCCGGAGACTTTGCTTCCGGCGGCAACCGCCGGGCAGCTTGTCTCGCTACCAAGACAGCAGCTCGTACCCATCATCGGTGACCACCAACTGGACCTCCCACTGGGCGGAATCCGAGCCGTCTGCCGTGCGCACGATCCAGCCGTTGGCCTTGTCGGTCGTGATGTCGGGCGCGCCTGCGTTGACCATGGGCTCTATGGTGAAGCACATGCCAGGCACCAGGATGGGGCCGGTACCGCGCTCGGAGACAAAGCTCACGAACGGGTCCTCGTGGAACTCGCGACCAATACCATGGCCGCCGTACTCCTCGACCACGGTGTAACCGGCCTCGCGGCACAGCTCGTTCACCGCGGCGCCCACGTCGCCCAGGTGCCCCCAGGGACGAACGGCTGCAAGGCCCGCCTCAACGGACTTTTTGCATGTCTCAACCAGACGCCGGCGCTCGTCCGAAACCTCGCCGATGCAGTACATGCGGCTGGAGTCAGAGAAGTACCCGCCCTTTATGGTGGACATGTCAACGTTGATGATGTCGCCATCCTGAAGGACGTCCTTCTCGTTGGGGAAGCCGTGGCAGATGACGTCGTTGATCGAGGTACACACGCTGTAGGGGTAGCCCTCGAAGTTGAGGTCGGCCGAGACCGCGTCGTGTGCCGAGAGGTACTCCTCGACCCAGCGGTTGATGTCCATGGTCGAGACGCCCGCGGCGATGTGCTCGCCAACGTAGTCGAGGACGCCCATGTTGACGGCGGCCGACGCCTTGATACCCTCGATGTCTGCGGCGGTCTTGAGGAGCGAGCGGGGCAGGACCTCCTCGCCGTCAAGGTACAGGCGCTCCATGCGCTCGTCCGCAGGGCCGTGGCACTTCTTGTACTTGCGACCGCTCCCGCACCAGCAGGGGTCGTTGCGCCCGGGAACGGGCAGCTTGTCAAACATGGCGATTCTCCCATCGGGTCGAGCTTGGCTACCGTTTCAACGATACCCTCGCAGGGCGCCTGCCGACGCCGGGATTGCAAGTTAGACGAATCTAATCACAGGCGAGGGGCCCGTGCGCGGTGTGCGCTCGGCGCATGCGCGCCCCGGCGGCGTGCGACGGGCTCCCAGCAGCGTGCGACAGGTCCCAGCGGCGTACGGCAGGCCCTCGCGTGCGACTCAGTGCAAGGCCTACCCTTGGCCAAAATTTGTACAATTTGACATTCAGATGCCTGTAATTCCCGGTTGGCTTTTCTCGCGTGCTACTAAAATGCGGACATTTTCGAATGTGGGCAACAAGGAATCTCAGGGATAGCCGAACCAACGAGCAGTGACAGACGAGCAGTGACAATACTGCTATCCGTCTCTATCGGCTGAACTATAAAGAACTATAATTTCCCTAAGGACTATAAAGAACTATAAGTAGATTCGGCAACTATAGAGGATTCTAAGATGACGAGAAACCCCTACTCCCTGCTCTTTGGCAAGGCGCCATCGCAGCTCATAGACCGAGTTTCTCAGCGCAGGCTAGTCGTGGAGGACTTCACAGATCCCAGTCCTTCCCAACAGATTTACGTTGTCACAGGCGTCCGTGGTATAGGCAAGACCGTTTTTCTCACCGAGGTCGAGAGGGAAATTGAGCAGGTCGACGGATGGATTGTGGTTGAGCTTAACCCCAATCGCGACATGCTCACATCCCTGGCTGCAAAGCTTGCAAGCCAAGACGCTCTTGCAAGGGTATTTCAGAGGGCAAAGATTAATCTATCGTTCTTTGGATTTGGGCTCGAGGTAAGCGGCTCTGCCCCCATCACAGACATTGAGACTGCCCTCGCAAAGATGCTCCAAAGCCTTGCCAGGGACAACAAACGGGTACTCATAGCAATCGACGAGGTCTCTCGCACACAGGCAATGCAGGAATTTGCCAGTTCGTTCCAGATATTTGTCCGTCAGGACCTTCCCGTGTTCCTACTGGCAACCGGTCTATACGAGAACATCAGCGACCTGCAGAATGCGAACAACCTTACCTTTTTGTATCGTGCGCCAAAGATAGAGCTGGCGCCGCTCAACGCAGGCGCAATTGCAACCAACTATGAGCGGACCTTTGAAATCACCCGAGATGAAGCACGGAGGATGGCGGCCCTCACCATGGGATATTCGTTCGCGTTTCAGGTTCTTGGCTATCTCACCTGGAACGCAGACGGAAGCTGGCGTGACGTAGTCGATGACTATCGCCAGTACCTGGACGAATATTCTTACGAGAAGATATGGTCGGAGCTTTCGGAGCGAGATCGCGAGGTTTCTCGCGCCATTGCAAACTCGACCGATGGCAGAATTCAGGGCATTCGAGCATCGCTTGATATGGCGTCGAATCAGTTCAGCCCTTATCGCGACCGACTCATTCGAAAGGGCATTGTCGACGGCAGTACGCATGGATACCTCAGCTTCACGTTGCCGCTGTTCAACGAGTTCGTCCTTGACCAGCCGCGTTAAGCAGTAATGAAGAACGCCTTTAGACGCTGAGAAGGCGCCAACGAATATGTAGTACTGCTCCGATGTAATATATTGACCTGACTTTAGGTTCACATCTATCTCGGGAGGCACCGCATGTACACCATAGGCCAGGTGTCGCAGATGTTCGACCTGCCTGTATCGACGCTGCGCTACTACGACAAGATGGGACTCCTCCCTGGGCTGGCGCGCACGTCGGGTACCCGCCGCTTCGACGAGGAACAGCTGGAAGCGCTGCGCGTGATCGAGTGTCTCAAGCGCTCCGGGCTGGAGATTCGCAACATCAAGAAGTTCATGGACTGGTGCCAGGAGGGGCCCAGCACGTACGCCGACCGGCTGGAGCTCTTCCGCAAGCAGAGGCGCGAGGTGGACGAGAAGATCGCCGAGCTAGAGCGCACGCGCGCAATGCTCAGCTGGAAGTGCTGGTACTACGGCAAGGCGTGCGAGCAGGGCAACGAAGACTTTGCGGCCAACCTCCCTGAGGGGCTCCCCGAGGATGGTCGCCGCCTGTGGGACGCTGCGCACTAAGGGACTGTCAAGACTGCCTAGCGGCGAGACGCCCAGTGGCGACCGCAGTTCCGCGGATTCTCGCCGGTTAGGAAAATTCCGAACGTTTAAGCCGGGTTAACCGTTCGGGATGCGCGGAGCCGTCAGAAAGGCGCGTAGTTTCGCCATTTAGACCAGGTTAACCGTTCGAAATCCGCGTCTTACGATACGCCGAGAAGAACACCTGCTGCCATTGCCCCCTCGGCCCTGCCGCCACGCTACAACGTGCACGCTTCAAGGGGAAACGCTGGTGCCGCAGCGTTGCGGCGCCCGCGCGTGGTAACCTGCCATAGCGTTATTACCAGCGAGAAGCGCGCCCCAAAGCTGCGCACTCGAAGCCCCGCGCTTCCACACAGGAGGAACCATGGAACTCACCGGCCGTCAGATTCGCCAGCTCCGCAGCATGGCCAACCGACTCGAGGCGACCATCGGCGTTGGCAAGGCCGGCATCACGGACGCCGTCGTGCGCCAGACCGACTCGGCGCTCGAGGCAAACGAGCTCGTCAAGTGCTCGGTCCAGGGCACCTCGGGCATGGACACCCGCGAGGCTGCCATTGCACTCGCGCGCCCCACGCACGCCGAGGTCGTCCAGGTAATCGGCCACAAGTTCGTGCTCTACCGCACGTCTCAGCGCGAGGACATCGAGCACATCCAGCTGGTGTAGAGCCCGGCTCTGCGCTCTGGGTACGGCCCCAACGAAGGAATGCGACAAAGCGCGACGACCTTTCGTCGCATATGCGACAACTATTGCGTCGCATATGCGACGGTCTTCTCGTTGCTACATCCTGTACGCAGCAACAACCTCGCCGTAGTAGGCAATGTGCATGTCGTGGTTGGCGTCACAGTCGGTGCCGGGCACGTCCTGCGGATAGAAACGGTCAAGGATGCCTGCCGGCAGGGCGTTGCGGTCCTGGGGCTGACGGTACACCACGCGGCACTCAAGGGTGATGGCGGCCTCAGCGATTGCTGGCACAGAAACAACCTGGGACTTCACCGTGTGCAGCCCCAGCTCGGCAATCTTATCGATATCGCGGCCGGTGACGCTACCCGCGCGGCCCAAGATCTTGCGGTCGAACCCCTTCCCTGGAATGCCAATGGTGAACTCGCCCGTCTCGTCCAACAGCGTGCGGGTAAAGCGACCCTCGCGCACAAAGGTCACGAACACCGGACGCGCCCACTCCACGCCCAGCATTCCCCACGAGATGGTCATGGTGTTGGCCTTTCCGCTTGCCGCGCTGGTAAGCAGCACACCCTTGTTGACGGCCGGTAGAATCTCGCCCGCGTGCTCGAGCACGTCGATCTTCTCGCCCATGCAATCGCTCCACTTCTGAAGGTCCCACGCCAAGGCGCCTGGGACAGCCCGAACTGTCAGGGTTGTACCCAGGCGCCGGCGACGCGTGTCGGAAAACGGAGGGCACGTTATCGCAGCTATTCCGTACGAGATGGGGCTCCGGGCGTCAATCGGACGCCCGAAGGCGTGCTTTGGCAGCGAGTGCGTACAAAACCGCCCTTCCGGCGCCGTTTTCTCGCCGGAAGGGCGATTCTTGCAGCTAGCACGTACGAGAAGCGCCTATCAGCGTCACCGTACCTACTTGCTTACAACCGAGATGCGCTCGCGGATGTGATTCCCGGACTCGACCTCGTCGACCATCGCGATGGCGTAATCGGCGTACGAGATAACAGACTCGCCCTTCTCGTTGGGCGTAAGCTCCTCGCCCGCGAGGGTGTACTCGCCGGTGCGCTCACCCTCGGCCTGGAAGTCCGCCGCTGGCGAGACGTACGTCCAGCGCACGTCGTCGCAGGTACGCAGGAAGTCGAGGGAGCGCTGCGCCTCAGAGGCCACGCCCTTGAAGGCGTCGGGGAAGTCTGGCGTCTGCGCCAGAGTCATGGTGTGCTCGGGGTTCACAAAGAGGGAGCCCGCACCGCCAACAACCACCAGACGCACCTCAGTACCGGCGAGAACATCTGCCAGGTGCTCGACAGCATCGGGAACAAGGTGCAGGGTCTCCTTAGTCCAACCACCCACGGCGTCAACCACAACGTCAAAACCCTCGAGCTGCTCGCGAGTAAGCGTCAGCGCATCCCCCTGAAGGAAGTGCTGCGCCTGGGAATGGTTATCACTTCGAGCGATGGCGGTGACGTCAAAACCGCGGCGAACCGCCTCCGCCACGACGAGGCTACCCACGCGACCGTTTGCGGCGACGACGGCAATCTTCTTGGTGTTGTTCTGGCTCATGGTGATTCCTTTCTTCACTGGCGTTGGCGCAGTGCCATCGCCCTCCTGACACTTGCAACCTTACGGAGAGAGGTGCATATTGGGAAGTAAGCACAATAAAGTGCTGTAAGTACCTAAAGGTAACTATTGGAGGCTACCAGCCATGTCGCAAAACGAAGAACTTCTCAGCAAGCTACCGGCATGCCCGGTGGAGACCACGCTCACGCTCATTGGCAACAAATGGGAGGTCCTCATCCTGCGCGACCTCATGGAGGGGACCAAGCGCTTTGGAGAGCTGCGGCGCTCGGTGGGGCACATCTCGCAGAAGGTGCTCACCAGCCAGCTGCGCGCCATGGAAGAGGCGGGCCTCGTGCATCGCGAGGTGTTTGCCGAGGTGCCGCCGCGCGTGGAGTACTCGCTCACACCGCTGGGCAAGAGCCTCCAGCCCGTTCTTGACTCAATGCGAGACTGGGGCACCGAATACAAGCGCCACCTGTCGGACGGCACGCCGATGGTAGAGTAGTTCCACGCAGGCCCCCTGATAACCACGACGAGAGGTACGCGCTGCAATGACGTCGAGGCAGACCATACGCCACCGGCTCCTTGTCTCCAATGTGATCATGGTCGTGGTACCAGTCCTCGTGACCGCCCTTGTGGGCGTGGCGTGCCTCGCCGTGATGCTCAACACGGCCAGCGGCAAGGGTCTGGGGCTCGACAGCGAAAGCGACTTCTACTAGGCGGGCACCACGGCGGCCGAGCTGGTCGAGAAGACCGTGGACAACGCTGCGCCTGCGTCCGTCTCGTACGACGGCGTCGCCTCCATCCTCCAAGGGCAAGGTCTTGACCTCGCCGTTATTGAGGATGGGGGCGCTGTCTTCTCCACCAGCGGCGTCACGGATACGGATCTCTCGTTTGCCCTCGCTGCCAGCGCCACGGGCGAGAGCCCCGTCACAATGCGCTCCGGCGAGCGGACCATGTTCCTAAAGGCTGAGGCGGCCGAGGACGGCGCGATAAGCTACCAGGTTGCCGTCTTTGGCTCGCTCACCGAGGTTGCAGACGGCACCATCAAGCAGATGGCCGTGGCCAGCGCCTTCATCCTGGCGCTCACCGCTGCCCTCTCGGTCTACCTGGTGAATCGCTTCTGCCACCGCTACGTGTTCGACCGCATCGAGTGGTCGCTGGGGCACCTCGAGGAGGGGGTGCAGCAGCTCTCTGCCGGCAACCTCTCCTACCGCATACGCTACGATCGCGACGACGAGTTTCGCCCCATCGCGGACTCGTTCGACCGCATGACGGCCCAGCTACAGGCGTCAGAGGAGCGCCAGCAGCGCGACCAGCGCAACCGCCAGGAGCTCATCGCGTGCATCTCGCACGACCTGCGCTCCCCGCTCACCTCCATCCGCGGCTACGCCGAGGGGCTGCGCGACGGCATTGCTACCACGCCCCAGATGCGCGAGCGCTACGCCACGCGCATCGCCTCCAAGGCCGAGGAGATGGACGGCCTGGTGTCCGAGCTGTTCATGTTCTCCAAGCTCGACCTGGGCGACTTCCCGCACGAGGAACGACCCGTGCGCGTGGACACGTTCCTGCAAAACGTGCTGGACAACCTCGCGCCAGAGCTCGAGCGCACGGGTAACACGCTTGCCCAGGTGGAACTTACGCCTGCAACGGCGCTTGCCGACGAGAGACTCCTGCGCCAGGCGGTGACAAACGTGCTGCTCAACGCCACGAGGCATGCACCCGGCAGCGCGATTACGGTTCGCGCGAGCGTCGCGCCGGACGGCAGACACGTTGAGGTTGCCATCGCCGACAACGGGCCCGGCGTGCCCGCGGAGTCGCTGGAACGCATCTTCGAGGTCTTCTACCGTACCGATCCGTCGCGCACCGCAACATCTGGGGGCAGCGGACTTGGCCTTGCCATCGTACGGCGCGCCATGCACGCGATGGGCGGTGAGGCTACGGCAGAGAACGTCGAGCCGCACGGGCTGCGCGTGATCCTCACGCTGCGCGTCGCCGAACAGGCCGCCGCCGAGAACAGCACGGGGGAGGCATCCGCATGAGCAAGATCTTGATTGTCGAGGACGACGAGGACATCGCCGAGCTTGAACGCGACTACCTTGAGGCAAGCGGCTTTGACACAGCCCTTGCACATGATGGTCGCAAGGGCCTCTCGCTTGCGCTGGGAGGTGGCTTTGACCTGGTCATTCTTGACCTCATGCTGCCGGGCGAGGACAGGCTTTCCATTTGCCGGTCCATCCGCGAGCGCTCCGGCATCCCCGTCATCATGGTGACCGCGCGTGGCGAGGACATCGACGTAATCCGTGGCCTAGGCATTGGCGCCAACGACTATGTGACCAAGCCCTTCTCGCCAAGCGTGCTCGTGGCCCGCGTGAAGGCGTGCCTCGCTTCCGTCGAGCGTGCGAGCAGTGCCGCCACAGCGGCCGCCGAGACAAACGAACCCCAGGCAGACGACCTTGTTTTTGGTGACGTGCGCATCTGTCCCGCCTCGCACACCGTGAGCGTGGCGGACAGCGAGGTCACGCTCACCAACCGTAAGTACGAGCTGCTGCTGTTCTTGGCCCAGCGCCCCGACACTGTCTTTAGCCGGCAGGCCCTCTACGAGCGCGTGTGGGGCGAGGACGCCGTGGGCGACGGCGCCACGGTCACGGTCCACGTGAACAGGCTACGCGAGAAGCTCGAGCACGACCCGGCGCACCCGGCGCTCATCCAGACCGTGCGCGGCGCGGGCTACATCCTGCGCTCGGAAGCTGGCAGCTAGCGCTGACGGACGGCCCATAGCGCTGCGTCAGCTGCCTCCACCATGTTTAGCTAGCGTTTATCTTTGCGTACCAGAGCGTTTAGCGCGCCCCCTTAGCATGTCCCACCGTCAAGAAGCCAACACGGCGCCGCGGTGGCGCCCATGCTAGGGAGTGTGCCATGGAGTCCTTTGTCCTTTCCTTTGTCGCCCAGTACGGTTACCTGGCGCTTGCCGCGCTGATCTTTCTCGAGAACGTCTTTCCGCCCATCCCCAGCGAGGCCATCCTCCCCGCTGCGGGCTTTATGTCGAGCATCGGATCGCTCTGGCTTCCCGCGGCAGTCCTCGCGGCAACCATCGGGTCACTGTTGGGCGCCTACGTCCTCTATGGCGTTGGTCGCGTCCTTAGCCAGGAGCGCCTTGAACGTCTGATGGGCACCAAGCCCCTGCGCATGCTGGGCTTCGAGCCCAACGACGTCTCCAGCGCCATCGGCTGGTTCAAGAAGCACGGGCAGGTCAGCGTCCTGGTTTGCCGCTGCATCCCCGTTGTGCGCAGCCTCATCTCCATTCCCGCCGGCATCTCGGGCATGGGTGTGCTGCGCTTCTCGGCATACACGTTCCTTGGCTCGCTGGCCTGGAACACCGTCCTCTGCACGCTGGGCTATGTCGCTGGCTCTGCGTGGGAGAGTGCCTCGGCGGGTGCCACGCAGACCATCGACGTGATGACCCTCGTGGTGATTGCAATCATTGTTGTTGTAGCGGCAATCTGGGCTGCCAAGCGCGCGATTCCCGCCATCAAGAACGCGGTGCGCTCCGAGGGCGCCGAGTAGAGCGAGAAGGCCAGGTGGCTACGCGCTGGCCTTGTAACCATTGCATGAGCAGTCGCCCAGCTTGGCGTCGGCTAACGTGAATCCCGAAAAGAAGTTCGCGAGTCCGGCCGCCACCTGTGGGTCTATCGAGTAGTGGCACCAACGGCCCTCTCGCCGGCAGCGCACTATGCCGCAGCTGCAGAGCACCTTCATATGGTGGGAGAGCGTGGGCTGCGAGATGTTAAGGTCCGCGAGCAGGTCGCACGCACACGCCTCTCCGCACGAGCCCACCATGCGGACAATGGCAAGGCGATTCTCGTCTGCCGGGGCCTTGAACACCTCGGCATCAATCTCGCTCATCCGTATCCCCTTTGTGCACGTGTCCGGTTTTATCGATCCCCATTCTCACACGAAGGTCGACAAGGCGGAGCAAAATGTCCTCGGCGCATGCTGCGTAGTGCTCCTTTGGTCCGCCCGTGGGATCTTTCAGACCCCAGTCTTCACGGTGAGCACACGGAAGCATGGGGCAGGCGACTCCGCAGCCCATAGTTACCAGCCAGTCCACGCGCGTAGGCAGCTCGGAGAGGTACTTGGGGCGCAGCGTCACGATAATCTCTGGCGGAATCCCTCGGCGCGAGAGCTCCTCCAGGGCACCTGCATCGACATGGGAAGCTGGGTCAGTTCCCGCCGAGAGGAACGTGGCCTCGCCGGGCATCATTCGTTCCGCCAGAGCCTGGGCCATCTGGCTTCGGCAGGCGTTGTGCGTACAGACAAAGGCGACAACTGGGCGGGCTATAGCAACTGGCTCGGCAGTCGCGTCGGTCGTCGTTGCGCTTGGTTCTCTCGTCATATGCCTCCCCCCTTGCCGCAACCATACCCCTATCGCCGTTGCCACACATTCGTTCACGAATGTGTGGCGGGCGCAGGATGATACAGATTCGCACGCCGATTGTGTTGCGTGCTCCCGCGGCGCAGCACCCTACGCATAGCGCCGGGCAATGGAGAGCGCAAGCCCCACGTAGCTCTCGCCAAAGAGCACGCAGTGCAAGAGCACCGGCACCAGCTGGTGGATGCCCACGCGCTCACGCCAGCCATCTGCCAGCGGCGACACCTCGTTGTAGCCGGCAAGAAGATCGTCCAGGTACGCGCAGCCAAAGAGCTGGAGCATGGCGAGGTCGGTCTCGGCGTGGCCACCCGAAGCCATGGGGTCGATAAGCGCGGCGCCGGTAGCCGCGGCGCGGGAGCCATCGGCAGCCCACAGGAGGTTGCCGGCCCAGAGGTCGCCGTGAATGCGCGAGCAGAAGTGGCCCTGGCTGCGAACAAGCTCCGGCTCCGGGGAATCGAAGTCGCCAGCTGCCATGCGGTCTGCCACATGGGTGAGAAGGCGTACCTCCGAGTCATCCACCAGACCGTCATCGCGAATGGAACGCACATGGGGCATCACGCGCCACTCGGCGCACGCAGCACCCCATCCCTGGCTATCAGCCGGCTCGTCAGGCACCACTGGCGTGAGCGAGCGGCCAATCACGTAGCCAGTGCCACTCCAGCCAGGGGGCGGGCAGCCATACCACGACGCGCCGGCAGCGTGCGTGCGCGCGAGCGCGGCACCGGCGAGACGGGCCTTCTCGCGCGTTGGCGCCCCCTCGGCGATGCGCTCCTCGAGTAGAGAATGGGCGTCCGCCCGCACAACGCGTGAGCAGACAAGGCCGCCGTGTTTCTCGGCCTCTCCAAGCCAGCGCAGCCCGGAGGCCTCACCCGTAAGGTCAGCCCGTGGGTTGTCATCTCTCTTCTCGAAGGTCTCGGACATCATGCCACCCCAAGCACAGGCATCACTTCAAAGGAATCCATCGGCGAGTATAGCCGCTGACCAGGTAGATTGCATCACCAATAGCACCCATTGCGAGACACGCATCAGCACCACCAAGCCGATAATGCTTGCGGAGAATTGCTCCTTAAGGGAAATCCCACGCTTTTCGGCTGTCTGTGAAAAGTTTGTCCGCATCCCGATATCGCATCGAAATTGCTGGCGCCCGGCATGTTACGGTCATTGGCACATATCCATTGCAGGTACTCTTGGAAACGCACACCCTCCCGGTGATAACGAACAACACTGCATCAACCCGGGAGGTCTACATGCCGAAAAACCGCGTCCAAACAGCCATTTTCACCATCATGATGGTCCTCGTCATGGTGTATGGGATGATTTGCTACAACATCACGCTCGAGGTCGGCAGCCTATCCAACTTCGTCTTTCTCGAGGCCCTGCCCGAGCTTGCATTTATGGGACCGATCGCATTCCTTATCGATATGCTTGTTGTCTCCCCCATTGTGTCGCGTCGCGCGGTCAAGGTGGTTGGGCCTCACCCCCAGACCCCCTTTGCGATGGTCGCTGCCATCTCTGCGCTGAGCGTCCAGCTGATGTGCCCGCTCATGAGCCTTGCCGCAACGCTCATCATCAAGCGCCCCGCCAACGTCGACATCCTTGCAACGTGGATCCAGACTACCGTCCTCAACCTTCCCATGGCGTTCTTCTGGCAGTTCTTTGTTGCTGGTCCCGTTGTCCGCGGGGTCTTTGGTGCTCTGTTCGGCGAGAAGCGCGATATCGCAGACAACGCCGCAGAGCAGGTTGCGCGATAGGCTCGATCACGGGGTCCCAATGCAAACTCCTATAGCACCGCAATGGCGCCGCCGACCCAATGCCGACGGCGCCATTCTCACCGGCTACTGCTCGTTCTCGATCTGGGAAATCTTCGCGATACGACGCACGTGGCGCTCGTCACCGCTGAACGGCGTGTCGAGGAACGTGTCCACGATCTTCAGCGCAAGGCCGGGGCCGGTCACGCGAGCGCCCATCGTAAGGATGTTGGCATCGTTGTGCTGGCGCGTTGCCTCGGCAGAGAAGCAATCGCCGCACAGCGCGGCGCGGATACCCTTGAACTTGTTGGCAACAATCGAGACGCCGATGCCCGTGCCGCAGATGATGATGCCGCGCTCGCACTCGCCACTCTGGACCGCGCGGGCCACCTTGGAGGCGTAGTCCGGATAGTCGACGGAATCGGTGCTGTAGGTGCCAAAGTCCTTGTACTCCAGGCCACGCTTGTCCAGGTGCGCCTTGACCTCCTGGAGAAGCTCATAGCCGCCGTGATCACAACCCAAAGCAATCATTTCTTATCCTTCCCTCGTGGATGGCCCGGTCGGCGGAAGCGCCAACGCAGGCGACACCTCATGGTACGACCTCGCGCCCGAGCAATGCGCCCTCATGGCATGGCGTCACGACTCGAGCATCTGCGCCGCATCAACCAGCCACAGTTTTTCCTGTCCGCGAGCCTTAGCAACCGTCCCCTCTGACACCTTATACTTCGAGAACAGCACATACGTCCTTGCGGCCGCGCCTGCAAAGACATCGGAGCGCTGGGCGAGAAGCCGCAATGCCTCTGTCTCGTCGAATTCGTTTCTCCACTTACACTCGCCAACCAGCAGATTCGAACAGCTCGCATCTGCTGCCACAACGTCCACGTCCGCCCTCTCGCGCGCAACAGGGTCGGTTCCCCACCACTTGCCAAACGTTGTCGCAATGAACCCCAGATTGCCCGCAGCGTTCTGGCGCTCGACCCACTGCAGGCACACGTCCTCAAAACGATCCCCCACATATGTGTCAAGTGCTTGGCCCGCAACAACCTGAGCAGCAGTCGCCTCTCCAGAGCCAGTCTCCACTGCTCCGGTATAGGGGCTCACAAACCGATACCAAAATGCAAAAAATGGATCTCTCAGGCGATAGGCCCCTTTCCTAGACCGGCTGGGGTTCTCTCCAAATGGAACCCGGCGCTCGATTATCCCAAGTCCTTCAAGCGTCTGCAGATACTTGCCCACAGAGGGTTGTGCCACCCCAGACCTATCCGCTATCTCGCGAGGCTTTGTTGCGCCGGACGCAACAGCATCCAAGACCGAGGTGTAGAGGGTCGTCTCGTTAAGCTCCTGTCGAAGCAACATCTGGGGTTCCTCGAAAAGCAGGCCATAGGGATCAAAGAACAGCCTTGCTACGTTCTGCCCATAAGACTCCCCTGGACGTATCTGCGCAAGATAGTAGGGAGTGCCGCCAAATGTGACGTAATACTCAATTGCCTCCTGGGGGCTTGTATTTGGAAGCATGAGCCTTGCGTCGAAGCAATCGAATGGCTTTAGCTCAATCTGCGCCGTGCGCCGCCCGTAGAGCGGACTCTTTTGTCCAAGCACCTCGCTCTCCATGAAGCCCTGATTAGAGCCGCAAAGCACCAGCGTCATATTGGTTTGCAAGAGCTTATGGTCAATCGTTGACTGCAGAATTGAAGGCAGTCCGGGATTTGCCTTCGCCGCATAGGGGAACTCGTCAAACACAAGTAACAACGGGGCCTCATTCCCAACAGCACGGCTGCCAACAAAGGCAAGTGCATCTCCCCAAGAGGCAAAAGGCGCTATTGGCATCGAGAAGGACGATGCTATTGCGCTTGAGAACTCCGACAGATTGATAGCGTCAGACTTCTCTTGAGCGGTAAAGAAGAGACAGCGCTTATCCTTCGCAAACTCCGTAAGGAGCATGGTCTTCCCGAGTCGACGCCTTCCGTATACGACAACCATCTCGAACCGTCCCGTATTGAAATGCTGCTCGAGCGCGGACAGTTCTCTCTTTCTTCCGACAAACCGTTCCATGGACGCCTCCGCTGTTGGCGAGACTAGCCTGGTTGCCAGGTCCCACCGTACCGATGGAAAGAGTACGAGTTCTATCTAAGATACTACAGAGTAACTTACTAAAAAGTATCTTAGCTAATTGCATCCTCCCCGACCCATGAACCTAAGGAACAACTCCCAAAAATCCCCCATGCAAATGTGTGCAAAAGGCGTGCGTCAGGCGGGTGTTGCAATTCTACCTTGACCTAAAGTCAGGTTTAGATTCTAAGGTTCATATAACAGCGTGACCGTCAGCAGACAACCAGAGGAGCCACCACGATGCAAACCGAGAAGCTCGAGCTTACGCAGGATTGGGACAAGACGTTCCCGCAGGACACACGCGTTGACCACGAGAAGGTAACGTTCGTGAACCGCTACGGCATCACCCTCGCAGCAGACCTCTACAAGCCCAAGGGCGCGCAGGGCAAGCTTCCCGCCATCGCGGTAAGTGGCCCCTTTGGCGCCGTGAAAGAGCAGGCCAGCGGCCTGTATGCCCAGGAGATGGCAACCCGCGGGTTTCTCGCCATTGCCTTTGACCCGTCATTCACCGGCGAGAGTGGCGGCCAGCCCCGCCGCGTGGCCTCCCCCGACATCAACACCGAGGACTTCTGCGCTGCGATGGACTATCTAAGCTGCCGCGACGACGTAGATCCGGAGCGCATTGGCATCATTGGAATCTGCGGCTTTGGCGGTATGGCAATCAACGCAGCCGCGCTCGACCCGCGCATCAAGGCGACGGCGGCCATGACCATGTACGACATGTCGCGCGTGACCCGCGAGGGCTACTTTGGCTCCAGCGACAACAAGGAGGCCCGCGACGAGCAGCGCCGCACCTGGGCCGCCCAGCGCACGGCCGACTACAAGGCCGGCGAGTACACGCGCGCCGGCGGGGTGGTGGACCCGCTGCCCGATGATGCGCCGCAGTTCGTGCGCGACTACCACGACTACTACAAGACGTCGCGCGGCTTCCACGACCGCTCGGGCAACTCCACCGATGGCTGGAACGCCACAGGCACCATGTCGTTCATGAACCAGCCGCTCCTGGCAATGGCAGGCGAGATAGACAGCCCCGTCCTTCTCGTTCATGGCGAGAAGGCCCACTCGCGCTACTTTAGCGAGGGCGCGTTTGCGCAGCTCAGGGGTGACAACAAGGAGCTCATGATCATTCCGGGCGCCAACCATGTGGACCTCTACGACAACCGCAACGCCATTCCCTTCGACAAGCTCGAGGCGTTCTTCGACAACAACCTTCGATAAGAAGTGCCTGTCGAGAGGACCATACATGTACGAGGACGAGGGAGAACTCACACCCGAGCAAATCGAAGGGCTTCTCGCCGCCATGGACACCGGCAAGGAGGTGGTCGCAGGCTCGAAAATCCATCGGATTATGGTGACCGCCTCAGAGCGAGCCATGCGCATCACGTCTCGCATGAACGCCCAGTTCAACAGTATGTCGGACACGCTCGCCCAGCTGGAGACCCTGTTTGGAAGGCCGCTTCCCAAAGGAGTTGGGCTCTTCCCACCCTTCACCACGGACTGTGGCCTCAACACGCACCTTGGCGAGGGAGTCTTCATCAACTCGGGCTGCCGCTTCCAGGACCAGGGCGGCATCTACATTGGCGAACGGGCGCTCATTGGCCACAACTGCGTCATTGCCACGCTCAACCACAACATGGACCCTTCGCGGCGCGGCAACGTCACTCCCTCCCCGGTGCACATTGGCGCAGATGCCTGGCTTGGAGCAAATGTGACGGTCCTGCCCGGGGTGAACATCGGAGACGGCGCCGTGGTGGGCGCAGGAGCCGTTGTCACGAAGGACGTTCCAGCACGAACGCTCGTCGCAGGCGTCCCCGCACGAGAAATCAGGCGGCTCTAGACCGCACGTAGAGAGAAGGAAATTGCACTATGAGACAAATCGACCGCAGGTCATTCCTTGCGCTGGCAGGCGCCAGTCTGACCGCATTTGCCCTGGCGGGTTGCTCGAGCCAGAGCCCCTCTACGGGTTCATCGAATGCTAGCTCTCAACAGACTTCAACAGAAACCGACGCCTCCATCACCCCTGCCGGGAAATCCATTGTGGTGTACTTCTCGGCCACCGGAAATACCAAGAGCATTGCCGAGAAGATCGCGGCGACCACAGGCTCCGACATCTACGAAATCACGCCAGCGGAGCCCTACACAACCGCAGACCTCAACTACAACGACCAGAACAGCCGAACAACGCAAGAGATGAATGACCCCTCTGCCAGGCCCGCGTTGGGCGGCGACGGCATCGACCTCTCTCCCTACACCACCGTGTACCTGGGTTACCCCATCTGGTGGGGAGACGCGCCCCGCATCATGAGCACCTTCGTGGAGAGCATCGACCTGAGCAGCGCAACGGTTGTCCCCTTTGTCACCTCGTCGAGCAGCCCCATCGGAAGCAGCGCAAAGAACCTGCAGAGCCTGGCAAACGGAGGCACCTGGAAGGACGGCGGTCGCATCGACGTTTCCGCCAGCGACGACGACATCAAGGATTTTGTCGAGAAGAACAGGTAGCCCATGAAGTCCAAGCTCCTTTCAAGGCGTGCGGTAGACATTGCCCTCTTTGTTGCGATGCTGGTGCTCATGTCACACCAGGTTGTGCAGGACGCGTATCACGAGTGGGTTGGGATAGCCGCCCTGGTGCTTCTCGTCACGCACCTCGTCCAGAACCGCACGTGGTTTGCGGCTCTCCCCAAAGGCAAGCTCACGGGACGCAGGGCAGCAACCCTGATCCTGGATGCGGCGCTTGTCGCGAGCTTCCTTGTCACCATGATGACCGGCATGGCAATGAGCAGCTATGCGGTGCCGTTTTTAAGTGGTATCGTGCCCGTAATGGTCGCTCAGCGGTTGCACCTTGCAAGCTCCTACTGGACCATGGCGCTGGCGGGACTGCACATCGGAATGCACTGGAGCGCCATAGCAGCACGGTTCACCAAGGGGCGCAAGCCAGTGGCCGGAGGCGCATTGCTCCTCTTGGGCATCGCCGTGTCCGCTTTTGGCCTGGCGGTGTTCCTGCGCGATGGCGTCCCCGGATACATGGTGATGCTGGTCCCCCTCCCATCCTTTGAATACTCAAAGGGACCTGCGTTGGTCCTGGCGGAGAACGCCTCGATGATTTGCTTCTTTGCCTTTGCGTCCGATACTGTACTCATGATCACTCGGACCAGGAAAGAGCGCTCGTGACCAAACTCTACATAGATGCCGACGCCTGCCCCGTCATTCGCGAAGCCCTGGCAGCAGCCAGGGCGCAGGGCGTTCCCTGCATCATCGCCGGCAACTCCACCCAGAACCTCGAGCGCCACCTCCGCGCGTCAGACCCGCGCGAACCAAAAGACCCTGCGCACCCAGACCGCAGCTTCTGGGCAAGCACCATCCAGGTGGGCGTGGGCGCCGACTCCGCAGACTTTGCGATTGCCTCTGCCATCACTTCCGCCGACGTGGTGGTGACGCAGGACATTGGCCTCGCGGACATCGTCCTTGGCCGCGGGGCCTGCGCCATCGGTGTACGCGGTCACGTGTACAACCCGCTCACCATTGACTCGATGATGTTCATACGCCATGAGGAGAAGAAGGTGCGCCGCGCAGGAGGCAGAACCAAGGGTCCGGCAGCCTTCACGGATGAGGACAGGGAGCGCTTCTCGCACAACCTTGCCCGGCTTCTGCAAGAAGCGCGCCAGGTAGAGTAGCTACGCCAGTGCTCGTTCGATTTTGAACGGAGCTAGAACAGTCTCGAGATGCGGCGCTCAACATCGCTCTTACCATAGACGATGCCGAGTACGTAAACGGTATTGTTACCTACGTTGTATAACGCCAGGAAGTTGTCCGATTTCGCCCGTCTGAGCTCGCGTCCGTTATCCAGCGTTGTCAAGGCTCTGTTCCTCAAGGGTAGGCGCTCAAGTCCCTTAAGCACGTCCAACATCCGCTGCACCGTCTTCTCCGCGGCAATTGGTGACCCAAGCTTAGTGACTATATGCGTCTGAATTGCTCGAAGGTCTTCAAGTACGCTTGGGGATATCTCGACGGAGTATTCGGACATAGCAGCTTCCCCTATCGGCTGTCAGAGAGCTGACGAGCTGCCACCGATAGGGGCACGCCCCTTCCTTCTTCAACCTCTGCCAAGCCGGAGAGAATCTTCTCGCGAAGCTCGGCATCCGTCATCGCGTCTGCATCGACTGATTTCGGGACCTCCGGTAGCGCAACCTTGAAAGGAATGCCTCCTGTAAGCGCAACCTGCCGCAAGAAGATGTCCACCGCAGTTGATGTCGAGAGCCCAAGCTTTCCGAGCACCGACTCCGCTGATCGCTTGACCTCGGGATCAACACGAAGATTAAGTGTTGCTGTCTTCTGCATAGTAATCACCTCAACGCAATAATAACGTAAATGTAATTACTTATACGTTGCATTGTATTCCAATCATCAGGCAAACCAGGTGAACAGCATTTGGAATCCTCGCTAGAAGGCGCCGCCTCCTCCGCCTCCGCCGGAGAACCCGTCGCCCGAGCCGGAGCCCGAGGAAGCCACGGTGAACGCGGCATTCAGGCTGAACCCCATCGATGTCGCGGGCGCAGGAGTCCCGTAACCCGTACCGCACCAGACGTATGTCGGCGAGAAGTCAGGGTCATCCACAACGTCCGGCGCAGCCACCCCAAGCTTCTCTATCACCTGCTCGGAGACGCCCAGCACAACTGCCATCACGAGAAGGCGATTCCACAGGACAACGTCTTGTGGAACGGCCTCGTCGAGGTCGGTGAAATCGAGAAGCCACCTCTTCAGGGCCTTCATCTTCGCCTTGATCTCGATTGCGTTGTTGGAGAGCTTGGGCATGCGCTTGCCGACCCTCGAGATGAGAAACACGTCGACCAGCAGGGTGCCAACTTTGAAAAATAGTTCGCGGGCAAGCGGAGCAGGGCGAGCGGCTCATGCGAACGCCTGGCGGCTGTCCAGCAAGAAGCACCGTCGGCACGCCACCTACAGATAGAACCATGTGTGGGTACTATAGGCGAGTCGCAAGTTGTATCACTTACTGATACATTAATGAGGCAGCAAGAGACCGTTGCACGACCGACCAAAGCACCCGAGGGGAACAGGACATGGACACAAAGTTCTCGACGGCCATCCACATGCTAATCCTGGTGTCCGAGGCGAAGACCCCCATGAACTCGGAGCAGATTGCTCATAGCGTGGGGACAAACGCCAGCTACATCCGCAAGGTGGCCACCCGTCTCAGCCGGGCGGGAATCATCGAGGGACGGCGCGGCGTGAGTGGGTTTTCCCTGCTCAAGGCACCAAAGGACATCTCTCTTCTCGAGGTGTACCGCGCGGTCGAGCAGAGCGAGGACGTCCACGTGTTCGACGTCCACCAGAACCCCAGCGACGAGTGCATCGTGGGGCGCAATATCCGCCCCGTGCTCAACGGGATGTTCCGGCAGGCGGAGCAGGTGGTCGAGCGCGAGCTGGCGGGCGCGACGCTTGCAGGCTGCATAACGCAGATGCGTAAACAGATCGAGAGCAACGAGAAGACCGAGTAGGTCACCCGCAACAGGAGGAAAAAACAAATGAGGGCTGCAATTCTGGACAAGTACGACAAGAACGGCACGACCCTGGCAGTGAGGGATGTCCCCACCCCCAAGCCGGCAGCGCACGAGGTGCTCGTGCGTATTCACACCGCTGCCGTAAACCCGCTGGACAATATGATAATCCGTGGAGACGTTCGTCTCATCGTCCCCTACCGCACGCCGCTCGTGATGGGAAACGAGTTCTCGGGCACCGTAGTACAGGTGGGTACCGCCGCCATCAAGTTCAAGCCCGGCGACCGCGTGTACGGACGCATGCCGCTCGCGAAGATTGGGGCATTCGCGGAGTATGCCGCAATAGATGAGGGAGCGCTTGCGCTCGTCCCCAGCTACCTCTCCATGGAAGAGGCCGCCTGCGTGCCACTGACCGCGCTCACCGCCCTGCAGGCGCTGGACATCATGGAGGCGCAGCCTGGTCAGACGCTGTTCATCTCCGGGGGGGACGGGCAGCCTTGGCGCCATGGCGATCCCCATTGCCGCGCGCATGGGCCTCACCGTCGCGACCAACGGCAGCACCCGGAACGAGGAGCGCGTCCGCAACCTGGGAGCCAACGTGTTTCTCGACTATAAGACCCAGCGCTACGTCGATGAGCTGCACGACGTGGACTGCGTGCTTGACACCCTGGGCGAGCGCGAGCTGCCGGACGAGTTCAGCGTGCTCAAGCCGGGCGGGCACCTGGTGTCGCTACGCGGCATGCCCAACGGGCGCTTTGCCAAGCGAGAAGGGCTGCCTGCGCTCAAGCGGGCGCTGTTTGGCCTTGCGGGCCACAGGCTCGACAAGATGGCCGCGCGCAAGGGCCAGACGTACGACTTCATCTTCGTGCACGAGGACGGCGCGCAGCTCGAGCGCGTCGCGGAGCTCTTCCCCGCCGAGCGGCCGCTTGCCGTATCGATCGACGGCACGTACGGCCTCGACCAGGTGAACGACGCCCTCGAGCGCGTGAGGTCCGGCCACTCGTGGGGCAAGACGCTGCTGCGCATTGGGGTCTAGCTCGACGTCACACGCTCAGCTCCGACGTCGAGAACAGGACTGCCTTTCCCGCGATCTGTACGCGGTTTCCCATGGCACTCGCGTACAGATCGCCTCCCCGTTCAGAGGACTGATGGCACACGAGCCTCGACTTTCCCAGCCTCGCGCACCAGTACGGGGCGATCATGCAGTGCGTGCTCCCGGTGACGGGATCCTCGTCCACGGCGAGCTTGGGGCCAAACACCCTGGACACGCAGTCGTAGCCCTCCCCCGGCTTCCCCTCGGCGGTCACCGCCACCAGGAGGCCATCCAACCCCTTCACGAGCTGCAAGTTTGGACGCAACTCGCGAACGTCCCCCTCCGACGGAAGCACCAGCAGGAGGTCGCGGTCAAGATACGCCTCGACGGGCCTTACCCCTATCGCCGCCGCCATGGAATCGGTGACGGCGACAGGCCTGCATTCGTAAGCGGGAAAGTCCATCACGAAGAGGTCTCCCCTCCGCCTAACGGAAACCTTCCCCACCTGCGTGTCAAAGGAAATCTCCGCAGCGTCCCGACAGTAGAAGCTGAGGAGGACAAAGGCAGTGCCAAGGGTCGCGTGTCCGCAGAAGTCAATCTCCCCACCGGGGGTGAACCAGCGCAAGTGCCAGCCTTGCGGCTCTCGTACGACAAATGCCGTCTCGGAGAAGCGGTTCTCCTTCGCTATGCTTTGCATCATCTGACTGGAGGGCCATTCGTCGACAACGCAGACGGCAGCCTGGTTTCCATGGAAGAGCCGGTCGGTGAACGCGTCTACGATGTACTGCCTCATTGCGACCTCCTGTGAGACGAGAACTCAGCCCCCTAAAGGGCAGCCCCTCATACCGACGGAAACGCCAAGGGAAAAATTCCGGCCAACCAACGCATTAATGGTACCAGGGTTAGGAACAAATGAAGGCGAGGGCATTGCCCCCCCCGCCCGCCATCCCCTCGTCTATGTCTTCGGTACGGGCACGCCAAAGTTGCAGAGGTCGTCAGTGTCGGTCATCTCCGCCCAGCGGACTGACAGAAGCTGCGCGTATAGCTCGGGCCACATGCCGTACGGGCCAAGAGAGTAGCCGTCGTTCACTTCTACAAGCAATGTCCGTCCGTCCGAGGCAACCCCAAAATCGGCAGCGTACCCGGCAGGCGCGGTGGAATACGCGGCGATCGTCTGCTCGACGACCTCCCTGCTCGGCGCTTTTGACCAATCGCCGCGATAGTACCGCACGTCGAGGATTTCCCCATACTTTACGAAGCACCGATACTCAGATAGAAAATTGACCACTTCGCTGCAGATGACGGCCCAAATCGTCAGAGCAAGTGCAACGCCTCGCCGTGGTATACCTCCCAGGGGCACCTCCAGCCGTAGCGCTTGCGTGGCCTGCGGTTGAGGTCATCGTACGCCTTCCGGACCTCCTCGTCGCTGACGGCCGACAGGTCCGTGCCCTTCGGGAAGTACTCCCTGAGGAGCCCGTTGGTGTTCTCGTTGGTCCCCCTCTGCCACGGGTGGTGCGGGAGGCAGAAGTACACCGGCGCCCCCAGGGCGTCCTGCAGCTCGGACGCCGCCGCGAACTCCGAGCCCCTGTCCAGCGTCACGGTCCTGACGACCTCCCCGGACAGCGCCCGCTCCACCACCGCGTTCACGTCCGCGCTCGAGCCGGACGCCGCCTTGCCGCCGACGAGGTAGCCGCTCGCCCGGTCGACCTGCGTGACCAGGCGCGGCCCGCCGGCCTTGCCGACGACGGTGTCCCCCTCCCAGTCGCCGATGCGCGTGCGCCCCTCCGCCTCCGGCGGGCGCTCCGAGATCTCGTGGGTGGCCCTGATCTTGCCCCTGCGCTCCTCGGAGCCCCTCGCGTGCCTGCGCTTGCCGCGGTGCCTGAGCCTCCTGCGCATGGACTGCCAGCCTGGCAGCTCGCAGTCCAGCGCCCCGGAGCCGACGGCGCGGCGGATGGTGCTGGCGCTCACCGCCTCGGACGGCGCCTCGGCGCGCATCCTGCCCGCCACCTGCTCCGGGGACCAGTGCCTGTCGCGGATGAGGGAGGCGACCAGGGAGCGCCTGGCCGGGTCGCCGAGGGCCCTGGGGCGCCTGCAGGCGAGCCTCCTCGCGTCCGCCCGCGCCTGCGCGGTCGAGGCCCTGTAGACGCACCCGGGCGACGTCGACGCGGCCCACCCGTTCCTCGCGATCTCCCTCGAGACGGTGGACTTGTCCCGCCCGACCTCCCGCGCGATGCGGCTCACACCCTCGTGGTCCCTCCAGCGGACCATGATGTCCTCGCGCTCCTCGATGCCAGGATGGCTGTAGCGGCCCATGCCGGTCCCCTCCAATGGACGTCGTCGCAAGCGCCATTGTAGGCCCCGTGGGCCGCTACCTCGTGTTTTGCCGTTGCGCTAGCAGTGAAGATTCGCCTCTAAATCCTCGCATCGAGCGTGCAGTTTCTGAGAGCATGAGGAAGGCTGCCTATCAACGTGATAGGCAGCCTTCCTCCTTGCGGTGTGGGTTTGGGCTAGCTCAGCGGCTCCAGCTCGCGGTAGAGCGGGTCTCCGTCAGCCACGAGGACATCCCGCCACCATTGCGGACTCTCGACGCTCGGCTCGCAAAGCGTGTCGAGGAGCTTGCTGAGAAGCTCTGGCGGCATGCTCTCTAAGCCTTCGCGCATCGCGTCGAGCATGTAACTCTCGGGCGAGTACAGGCAAAGGTCTGCGCGTAAGTAAGCCATGTCCTCGGCCTGAGTGAGTTCGATCGTCTTTGCTTCGTTGATGCATGCTTACCATGCTGTGATTATGGCGGTTCAAGTTGGCGAGACTTTCGCTGGGCAGTCCTTAAGGGGCGTTTCCGTTGGTGCTCATTTGATGCCTAAATCGAAGTGGCGCCCTCGCTCTCGATGAGATTGCCCGCCTCTCCGGCATCTTGCATGCTTTCTTGACAGGTGACCGAACGGTAACTATACTAGGTTACCGTTCGGTCACCTAGTATAGAGAGGACTGATATGGAACCGGGCACGAAGGATCGGATCACAGAAGCAGCGCTGCGGTTGTTCTCCGAAAAAGGGTATCTGGGCGCGTCTTTGAGCGATATCGCAAAGCAGGTCGGAATCTCGAAGGCCGCCCTTTATAAGCATTTCGCCAGCAAACAAGAGATCTTGGATCACATCGTCGCGCGGATGGATGAGCTGGACACTGAGCGATCGCAGCGGTTCTCCATGCCGGGGAATGAGCTGGGCAGCACTGCTGCCTATAAGGAGATTCCCGCCGAGAAGATCCGCGCATACAGCAAGGCGCAGTTCCTGCATTGGACGGAGGAGGAATTCCCCTCCCGTTTTCGCAAGATGTTGACGTTGGAGCAGTATCGGGATTCGGGCATGGCCGAGCTGTACCAAAAGTATTTGGCAGGCGGCCCCGTTGAATACATGGCGTCGGTGTTCGGTGAGATTACAGGCTCTGAAGACGCGGCTTGGCAGCTTGCACTGGAGTTCTATGGGCCGATGTTCCTGTTATACGGCTTGTCCGACGGGGGAATGGACGAAGCGCGCGCAATGGAGCTGCTGGACGATCATGTAAGCCGATTCATTGGCCAGATAGAAGCAGGAAAGGCTCGTTAAGCAGCGGGTAAGGAGGGTTCCCGATGACAAAGCTTTACTTCGGCGATACGACCACCATAGCCACAACGATCATGATTCTTGGTCTTGTCGTCTTCATCGGCTACACGATCGTCAACCGCGGCAGCGTCCAGCACTGGGGAATGCGGGGGCTGCTGCTCCTTGCGTTCGGCCTTGTCGTTTGCTGCTTCGCGGCGGCGCGCGACGGGTTGGACAAGACCATTCAGTCCTCCATCGATGGGAGTTGCGCGGCTGGATTGTTCCCGTTGGTCAGTATCCCAACCGTTGTAGGGTGCATTGGTGCCCTTGTCATTATCGCGTCTGCCATCGCCATGCTCATCGCGAACTCGCAACAGGCTAAAGAACTCTGCTTTTGGTTTATGGCGTCAGGCGTTGCCGTGAAGATCATGGTCGTGGAAATCGCGAGAGTTATTGCGCTGTAATCCCGACCGATAACAAAATGCATGGAAAGGAGCAACTATGAACTGCCCTGAATGTGGCACGAGTATGGAACAAGGTTGGTTATTTGCCAGCAAAGACGGCGCTTTCGGGTTCGCAAGTCGGGTTCCCGGCGTTTTCGAGAATGCGCGGAATGCCGAGGGCTTCGTGCAAATCACCGAACCGAAACTAGGATGCCGAACTAGCGTGGAAGCTTGGCATTGCGCGGGCTGCAAGGTTGTTGCATTCAAACACTAGCTCCCGCCACGCTCTGCGCCGATACGCTTGCCTCCGCCCTCAATCATGCTCGACCCGCATCGCCCCTCTCGAGGCCTCGGGTACGTTGTCGAGTAGTGCGGAGCTTTTCGAGGCAGGGGGTTCTGCACGTATCCAAGCTACTTGGTAGCTGAGCCTCTATACCACCTACCAATGTAGGTCCTCGTCGCCTTTCATGAAGTCGATCATGTTGAGGTGCCTGACGCCCTCGCGCCGCTGCAGGAGCGGGTCCAGCGTGAAAAGGTAGCGTGGATACCCGTCTCTGATGTGACTGAACGGCCTGTACTCACGCTCCTCCACGTCGCGGTCAGAAATCGTCATGGATACCTGTATGTAGGCGTAGAGGTCGTGCTTCCTGGCGATGAAGTCGCATTCCAGCTTGCCGATTCGCCCGACTGAGAGCCTGTACCCCCGGGACCTCAGGTAGACATAGAGCGCGTTCTCCAGGGAGGGGCCGAAGTTCAGCCGTACATCGACGTTCCGGGCAAAGTAGATCCCGGGGTCGGCGAGGTAGTACTTCTCCTCTCCCCTGAGAGACTTCCTCGATTTCACGTCAAAGCGCTGGCATCTGTAGAGGATCTTTGCGTCGACGAGCATCTGGATGTACGCAGACACGGTCCTTCTCTCGACGGCGATCTTCTCAACGTTTCTCAGGTGGTCGACCAGATTGGTAAGGCTTGTCGGAGCGCCGTAGTTGTTGATGACGTAGGTCATGACGCGCTCGAAGGCTTCGATGTTTCGTATCTTGTTTCGAGACCGGATGTCCTTCTTAAGGATTTGCTTCACGACGTCTTCAACGTAATGGGCCTTCGCCTCGACGTCATCATATTCAAGGGAGCGAGGAAAGCCGCCGTAGCGAAGATATTCCTCGAATTCAGCCCTGTCGTCCTTCCTCTCGACTCCCAGGAACTTCTTCATGGCAAGGAATTCGCTGAACGACAAGGTAAACATCTCGAATTCGACGTAGCGCCCGGTGAGCTTGGTCATGAGCTCTCCGGAGAGGAGATAGGAGTTTGAGCCCGTTATGAAGATTGAGAAGCCGCCATCGGTGTTGAAGGCATTCACGACCTCTTCGTAGCCGCGGACGTTCTGGACCTCGTCTATGAAGAGGTATTTGAAGCCATCGTCGACAAGCCGTGATTCGATTGCGGCCTCTAGTTGGTCGGATGTCTTGATGGAACGGTTGCCGCGCTTGTCGAGATCGAGGTAAACGATGTCTTTCTCTGGGACCCCTCGTTCCTTGAGCTCTTCGACGATGGTCGCCATGAGGCACGATTTTCCGCATCTGCGTATTCCTGTGATGACCTTTATCAGGTCATCATCGTAGAATGGGCGAATCTTCTTCAGATATTGCTCTCTGCGAAACAGCCTCATGGTAGAGCTCCTCCTGGCTGTATTATATGCCGGGAGGTGAAGTTTGGCGTTTAAGGCACCAATATTTTTATATTTTGGATAATTGGTTTCTTAAATTGGGTTTATCGTTATTCCCACTCGATAATGAAAAACAGCGCAGTTTACAGTACCAACTCTGGCATTAACCTGGGCTTACCATTATTCCACATGCTCAGGAGGGGCCCGAAATCGCAGTACCAGTACAGTATCAGCGGTGGTACCGCTGCAGTACCACCCCGCGCCTGCAGTAGTCGCTGGTACCGTTCGACAGCACCTTTCACCTGCGGGAACGCGTTAGGAGAATAATCACTGGCGCTGCAATCGGTCCCAGACGCGATTTTCTCGAAACGGCGCCCGCGCGAACCCCGGAGAATAATCGGCAACTTTCGGGAATAATTGAGATGACCTGCGCAAACAGCTCATCGAAGAAGCAGTTTCCCGAGGTCACCTCCAAGCCACCCGCCACCAGTGGAATAATCCTGCCCCGGCTGGAACGCATCCGGAGGCAGCGGGGCCCTCAACGGCCGACCTCGTCCGATGCATCCTCCGATTGCCCAGAAGGCGCCCAGCGCCGCGGAGCCCACCGACCAACGGGCGGGGCTTCGGGCACCGCCGGCCACAACATGGAGCACCCAGAACCAGGCCACCTTGAAAGGCTCTTCGCTGTTTCTAATGGGTAGCGGATGATACGGCCAGCTGGGCCGAGAAGTCCAGGCGGCCGAGCCTCAGGAATATCATCGTCTTGAAGTAATCGACGTTCCTGAACCCCCTCGCTGCCCGCTTGACGGACTGGATGACGGAGTTCAGCCCCTCGAGGATGGCGTTGGTGGCGTTCCTCGAGAACCAGTTCAGGATGCCCTCCCGCTCCTTCCTGACCGTCCTCGCCACCACCTTCATCTCGGGGACGTTGGAATGCATGATCCAGGAGACGGCGCGGTCCAGCTCCCTGCCGGCGGACTCCCTGTCCGGGCGGGCATAGACGGCCCTCATCGCCTCGGACATGGCGCATGCCCTTGCCGTCAGCAGGTGCTCGCCCATGAGGGAGGCCTTCCTCGCGGCCTGGCGCTCCGTGAGGTTCTCCGGCCGCTTCAGCCAGCAGTACTTCGTGCCCCTGAGCAGGCGCCCCTTCTCCTCGGAGAGCCTCGCCTCCCGGCAGCGGACCTTGTCGGTGGCCCTCGAGAAGAGCTGCGCCAGCATCCCGGCCCGTGCTTCCATCGCCGCCTCCCAGGTGGATGTCCGGCCCTTTCCTGCACGGCAATATCCTACCGCCCGGAGGGTTCGGCCACATCATCGCAGGGATGTGCTATCCACCCGAAGTGGCGAAGAGTCTAAAAGAGCAGGTCAAATCCCTATCGGCTTACTCCGATTCGTTGACAAGTCAACTTATGAAGCATATGATTGACTAGCCAACGATTGGAGGCGGCATGGACAAGGCCGGCACTCACATGGCTGTGCTCACAAGGCAGCTCAACCTGTTCCTCAACCGCGAGCTCGCGGGAAGGGGGATAACGGCCTCGGAGCTGCCGTACCTGGCTCAGCTCTACGAGCGCGATGGCCTCTCGCAGGAGGACATGGCGCGCACGCTCTCGGTGGACCGGGCGGCGGCGTCGCGCACGCTCGCGGCGCTTGAGCGCAAGGGGCTGGTCGTGCGTGGCGAGGACCCCGGCGACAGGAGGGCCCGGCGCGTAACGCTCACGGACGAGGGCCACGAGCTCGAGCCGCGGATCCGGGAGGTGCAGGCGGCGTGGATCGCCCACGTGACACAGGACATGGCGTCGGACGAGGCGGAAGCGTTCGGCAGGCAGCTCGCGCGGATGGCCGGACGGGCCCGCGAGCTCAACGGGCAGGAGGGATAGGCCATGGCGATGACGATGGAAGAGGCCATGCGAGCGCGTCACATGGTGCGCAGGTACACGGGCGAGCCGCTCTCCGAGGAACATGTGCGGCTGCTCGAGGAGCGCATCGAGGCGAACAACCGCGAGCACGGGCTGGGCATACGGCTCGTCCGGGGAGACGCGAAGGCCGTGAGCGGCGTGATGCGCCTGACGGTGGCCAAGAACGTGAGGGACTACTTCCTGATGGCCGGGGCCGACGAGGACGGCCTCGACGAACGGCTGGGATATGCGGGCGCCGACCTCATGCTCTTCGCGCAGACGCTCGGGCTTAACACCTGGTGGGTGGGCGGCACGTTCAACCGCTCCGACGTCGCGTCCCGGGCGGGCGCAGACAGGCCCGTCGGCATCGTGGCCGTGGGACACGGCGCGACGCAGGGCAAGCCCCATAAGACGAAGGAGGCCGGGCAGGTGTCCTCCTACGAGGGGCAGGCCCCCGCATGGTTTGAGCGCGGCGTCGAGGCGGCGCTTCTCGCTCCCACGGCGCTCGCCAAGCAGGCGTTCTTCCTGCGCGGGAGAGGCGACGAGGTCTCGATCGAGTGCGACAACGGCATCTTCTCCGGCGCGGACACCGGGCTCGTGAAGTACCACTTCGAGCTGGGCGCCGGCAGGGGGAGTTTCCGGTGGGCGTGAGCCTTGAGTCGCAAGTCGAGCTCCTGCGCGGCATGCTCGACGCGAGCGAGCGCGCCGTCGCCGTCACTGGCGCGGGCATCTCGGTTTCGGCCGGCATCGCCTCGATGGAGGGCATGGACCTCGCCGCGACCCTTCAGATGATGTCCGAGACTCTTCTTCGGGCGGTGCCTGGCCGCTACTACCGGGGCGTCTGGAAGGGGTTCCTGCGTGGCATGTACGAGGCGGGACCGACGCCCGCGCACCGCGCGCTGGCGCGGCTCGAGGCGGACGGCAAGATACGAGGCGTCGTGACCACCAACATCGACTGCCTTCACACGCTGGCAGGCTCCGGGAACGTCGCCGAGATCCAGGGGAGCTTCGCGAAAAACACCTGCCTCTCTTGCGGGGCGGAGGCCGACGACCCTATGCTCTGGGCAGACGGGTCTTGCCCGAGATGCCCCGTGTGCGGCGGCTCACTCTCAATCTGGCCGGTCCATCACCGCGTGGCGCTCATGCCCTCGGAGGTCGAGAGGGCACGTGCCTGGGTTTCGCAGGCGGATTTCCTTCTTGTGGTGGGCACCAACGGACCCTACGCCGGGACCTACCTGGACTGCCTTCCGAGCGGCGTGCGCGTCGCGCAGGTCAACCCAAAGAGCACCCACTTCGACGGCCTCGCCGAACTGAACGTGCGGGCGGCCGCCGACGAAGTCCTGCCGGCGTTGCTTTGAACGCGAAAGAGGAAGGCCGCTTGTCACGTTCGACAAGCGGCCTTCTTCGCTTCTAGGGGCTCTTTTTAGCTCAGGGGCTCGAGCTCGCGGTACAGCGGGTCTCCGTCTCCCACGAGCGCGTCCCACCACCACTCAGGCGACTCCACGCCGGACGCGCAGAGCATGTCCAGGAGCTTGGCTCGCGCATCCGGGGGCAGCTGCTCGAAGTCCTCGCGCATGGCGTCGAGCGTCGCCTTGCTCGTGCTCATCATGTCGTTGCAGATCTACTTCTTCTCCTCGAGGCCATAGCTCTCCGGCGAGTACAGACAGATGTCTGCGCGGAAGTATGCCATTTCCTCTTCCTGCTTGAGCTCTTCCCACTTCTCCTCGTTCATCATGGTTCTAATCTCCTCTCTGTCCCCAGTGCCAAGAATGGTGGCTCTGGGCTGCTACAAATTCCGCTACAAATAATCACGAAAGGAGCGTTTTCTAGTGAAGCAAAGTGGTGCGCCGATTACTCGAACACACCACTTCTGAACTGCGCTTTTGTTGTTTTTTTGGGTCGGAGTGCGAAAGACTGTTGTGCCCCGCTTTTTATTCCCACTCGATAATTAAAAACAGCGTCTTTTACAGTACCAGCCCAGGCCTTGACCTGGGCTTTTTATTAGTCCCAGTTCCCTGGAAAGGGCCGAAAACCGCAGTACCAGCACGGTACCAGGGGTGGTACCGCTGCGGTACCACCCCGGACCTGCAGTAGTTGCCGGTACTGCTTGACGGCCCCTCCCGCCTGCGAAAACGCCGAAAAGGAATAATCGCTGGTACTGTAACCGGGCTTGGGAGCGAATCCACCCGTTAAGACGTTTTCGCGGGCCGTGGAGAATAATCGGCAACTTTCCAGAATAATGGCAATGACCTGCGGATACGTCAATTCCTGAGCGTTGTTTTCCGGCATTACCTCCCAGCCGCCTGCAACAGACGGAATAATCCCGCGACGACAAGGTTCCGCCAATCAGATCCGACGTCGCCCCCACGCAGTAATTTCGTGCATCGGCCCGACAGCCCTCGCCACCCTTGCATCGCCAGGAATCTCGGGCGTTGCGAAAAGAGTTCGGGCGATTGACGTTCGCGTCGGATGCCAAGGTCATTCGCTTCATGTTCAGCGACTATAGGGCCAGCGCGAGCTTTTGCGTGGGAGACGGAAACGGCGGGTCTAGCATCTGGCGATAGGCAAGACGAGCGACTTCCTCCAGCTCTTTGAAAACAAACCCTGTTAGATTATTCAACTGTTAATGTTGACTATTTGAACGCGTTGAGTAAAATACATTCCAGAGAAAGGAGCGGCAATGAGGACAACGACTACAGAGCTTGGCAAGAGGCTGAGGAAGCTGAGGATAGACATGGGAGAGACATTGGGTGACATGGCCGACCGCCTCGGCATCACGCCCTCCTACCTTTCCGCCATCGAGAAAGGCAAGAGGCCAGCGCCCACGGGCCTGGTTGACAAAGTCGCCGATCTTTACTCGCTCTCCGATGTCGCAAAGCACGAGCTTTCCGCCGCTGCGGACAAGACGCTCAAGAGCGTCAAGGTCGAGCTGGACGGCGCCTCGGATTCCAAGCGCGATGCCGCGCTCTGCTTCGCACGTTCCTTCGATGACCTGGACGACGAAACGGCAAAAAACGTACTGAAACTATTGAAGAAGAAGCGTGATGCCTAGTGCCCGACTGCTCTGTCGATTATTCCGTCAGCCCCCGTTCTCGTGAGGACCTCAGGAACCTGGCAGCCGAAATCCGCAAGGTCCTTGACCTCGAGGACGTCCTGTATTTCCCGATTGTCGAGCTTCTCGACGTCCTCGAGGAAACACTCCCCGGATTCACCTACAGCATCATCGATGATGACGAGCTCCCGGCGAACAAGCATGCGGAAACGAACGTCTATACCGGGGAAATCAGAATCAAGGAGAGCGTCTACGAGGGCGCCCGAAGGGGCAAGGGGCGCGACCGCATGACCATCGCCCACGAATTCTCGCACTTCATGACTCTTTGCTTCCTGGGGTTCAAGCTGAGCAGAACCATCGGCGGCGGCAAACCACGGACCTACGAAGACCCCGAATGGCAGGCGAAATGCCTGGCTGGCGAGCTCCTCATCCCACACGATCTCGTCCGAGGCATGACCGCTGACGAGGTTGTCGAAAAATGCGGGGTGTCGATGGATGCCGCCAGATACCAACTGGAAGTGGCTTCGCGACGATGAGCGGGAGGAAGGATATAGCGCATTTCCCATAGAGACGCCACGCGCGGGCTGCCGCTACCAACAGCCGCCCGCGCGCAAGGCAGGGCAGCACGATGGCCGTCCCGAAGCAATGTCCATTGTGCCACGCCTCTGTCCAATCGAACAGATATAAACATCGTTTATTCAAGGACGGTGATCGTCAATGGACGATTCAGCAGTCGCGGTCGCCGAACCGCGCAAAGGTTGCGTGGACGTGTTCAACGAGTTCATGCTCGATGGCGCCACGTTGGCCGGTTACTACAAGATTCCAAGGATTGAAGGTACGGACGCCGCCCCCGAGAGGCTGGTGCCCTTCTCGGAGGTCCTGAGCGGCCGAGCCGCTCCGGCACCCGGTACGTGGGTGTGTTTCTACGAAGATGACTACAAGTTCGAGCCATTCTGGCGCGAGCCCAAGAAGTACCTCGACCTGCTGGGCCGATTCGACGGGGTTGTCGCGCCCGATTACAGTCTTTACGCGGACTTCACCCCATCGCAGCTCATCTGGAACACCTACAGGAACTACGCCTCGGGCGCCTGGCTTCAGCATCTCGGGTTCAACGTTCTCGCCAATGTGCGGACCGCAGGATGGGACTCCGCCTCCTATGCGATTCCCCCAGCGCCCCGCAACAGCACCATCGGCATAGGCTCCCATGGCTGCGTGAAGCGACTCGACAACCGCGCGCGATTCGTCACGGACCTGCGCATGGTCTGCGACCTGCTAGAGCCGAAGCGCATCGTGGTCTACGGCACCGACGCTTACGGCGCCTTCGACTATCCCCGAGCCCTCGGGGTCGACATCCGCGTCATCCCAAGCGCGATGTCTGTCAGGATCGGCGAGGCCCATGAGCGGTAAGCCGAAATGTGGCCTCTCGCGGCACGAGGCCATCGGACACACCTTCCCCGAAAACCTTCCGGGGCTCCATGCGGAGTTCCCAGAGTATCCTTCTGATTTGAGCTGGAACAGCTCGAAGGGAAAGAGGATAGCGACCATATCATCCGACGATCCCGTGGCCACAGCCACGCGATTCGCAGGACTCGCCAGCTCGGGGTTCACCTCGGAGAGACAACTGCCCAACGGCTACGTTCGAGAGCTGGCTGATGGCAGCCATGTGACGCTGAGGGTAACCTCCTCCAGCGACGGGTCCCCTGCCGTCGACTTGAACATATCGAGCGAGGGCCATATTCGAAAGATTCATTTCACGAGGAGGATGCATGGATAAAGTCAATCATATGCTGAGCGACGAGGAGAGGAAACTCGCCGCCTCGCTCGTCGGCACCAGGATCGAATACATCGAGGGATATCACCTCGATCTATTCGACGACTACGTCCTCTACCACACGGCGCGCATCGGCATCGACGGCCGAGGCTCGGTAGACCTGAGCAACGGCTTCGTGGCCCTCAGGCTGCCCAACGGATGGACGGAGGACACCGGAGCGCTCGCGCTGGGACCGTCCGCAGGGGGCCTCTGGCTTCCCGAGGGGACCGCGCCCGCCAAGCTGCACGTCGGGGAAACGGTCCGGCGCATCGCGATCGTGGACGACGAGGACGTGATATCGAAAGACGGCCGGCCGAGGGCGACGGTCTCCTTCACCCAGGCGATGGTCCTCGAGCTCGAATCCGGGTTCCTGGCGCTCGACAAGGGAGACTGGACGGACGACTACGTGCACGTCAGGCGGGGCGGCGACCCGGACGCCCTCCTGACGGACTGCTCCGCCCCCTGGCTCGAAGACGATGGCTGGTCCGACGCGTACCGGCGCAGGACGACTTGGCTCTGACCATCGCCGCACCGCTGCCGCCGGCCGCCGTGCGCCCTCTCGGGGCCGGGTCGTCCGCCGCGGCCCCTCCCCGCGAAGCCCGAAGCAATCATCAAAGCTCGAATGAGCCAGCCGGCCGATTGCCTAGTGCGCCGTCCTGGCGGAGAATCCGGGCGCCCTCCTGCTTCGCGCCATCACGGGACCGTCTTGGAACCCGGACGTGAGAGAAATGCGACATGCACCCGTATGGAGCGAAAAACGCTTGGTACTGCTTGCCGGCGATTCCCGCCTGCCGGCGACCTGGAAGCGGGCTATAAAGGTCCCGAGAGAGCCCGCACGGGATGCTGGCGGATTCCAGGTCAGGAGGGCATCCGGGAAAAGAAGCCGAATCGGGGACATAGAAGCGAGCGGCGGGCGCGGAAGCCGCTGCAGATGGCCCGCACGGGGCCGAAAAACAATGAGGCCGGCTCGAACGGAGCCGGCCTGGTGAAGTATACTGTCTCGAGCTTACTCCCACTCGATCGTGGCTGGCGGTTTAGGCGTGACGTCATACACCACGCGGTTCACGCCGTCGACCTCGTCCACGATACGACTAGAGATGCGACCGATCACGTCGTAGGGCAGCTTTGCCCAGTCGGCGGTCATGGCGTCTGTAGACTCCACCGCACGGACGATGATGGGGCGACGGTACGTGCGCTCGTCACCCATCACGCCAACGCTCCTGATGTCGGGCAGCACGGCAAAGTACTGCCAGCAGGCGTGCTCGGAGTTGCGGTCGCCCGTCTCCTCAAAGAGGCGCTGATTGTAGGCGTCAAGCTCCTCTCGCACGATGGCGTCGGCATCCTTGAGGATGGCGAGCTTTTCGGGCGTCACCTCGCCGATGATGCGGATGGCAAGGCCAGGGCCGGGGAACGGCTGGCGCCACACCATCTTGGCGGGCAGCCCCAGTGCAATGCCCAGCTCGCGGACCTCGTCCTTGAAGAAGTGGTCGAGGGGCTCGATAAGGTCAAAGTGCACTCCCTCGGGGAACGGGATCAGGTTGTGGTGGCTCTTGATGGTTGCCGCCTTGCCGCCGGTCTTGCGCGCGCCGGACTCGATGATGTCCGGGTAGATGGTGCCCTGCGCAAGCATCTCCACGTCGCCGATCTTCTTGGCCTCGTCGAAGAATACCCTCCAGAACTCGGTGCCAATGAGACGGCGCTTCTTCTCGGGGTCTGTCACGCCGGCGAGCATCTTGGCATAGCGCTCCTCGGCGTGCACGTGCACGAGCGGCATGTGGAACTGCTCGCGGAAGACCTCCTCGACCATCTCGGGCTCGCCCTTGCGAAGCATGCCGTGGTTCACAAACACGCAAGTGAGCTGGTCTCCGATGGCACGGTGCACCAAGGCCGCCACCACGGAGGAGTCAACTCCGCCAGAGAGGGCGAGAATCACCTTGCGCGACCCAACCTGCTGGCGGATCTCCTCGACCTTCTGGTCGATGATGCCCTCCATGGTCCAGTTCTTCTCGAGGTGGCACACGCCAAACAGGAAGTTCTCCAGCATGCGCGTGCCGTACTCGGTGTGGCGCACCTCGGGGTGGAACTGCGTCGCAAAGAGGCGACGGCGCGGGCACTCCATGACGGCGACGGGGCAGGTGTCCGTACGGCCGGTAACCATGAAGCCCTCGGGGGCACGGCTCACGGAGTCGCGGTGGCTCATCCACACCGTCTGGCCGCCCTCGGGTGTGCCGTCGAGAAGAACCGAGGAGCCAAGGCGCGTGAGCGTTGCCGGTCCGTACTCGCCCTTGTCGGTGTGCGCAACCTCGCCGCCAAGCTTGACGGCCATGATCTGCTCGCCATAGCAGAAGCCCAGGATGGGGATGCCTAGCTCAAAGACGCGCGCATCCATGTCTGGCGCACCCTCGGCGTAGACCGAGGCGGGACCGCCGGAGAGGATGATGGCAGAGGGGGCCATTGCCGCAAGCTCGTCTGCCGAGATGTCACATGGGACAATCTCTGAGTAAACGTGCAGGTCACGAACCCTGCGAGCAATGAGTTGCCCGTACTGGGCCCCAAAGTCGAAGACCGCCACAAACTGCTTGGGCCTTGCCTCGGACATGCGCGTCTCCCATCCCCGGCTGCCGCCGGACAAAATGCGTATACGTTGTAGAGGATACTACCGAATGGCCACGTAAAGGATTCCCAAGGATTGAGGACACCGTATGTACGTCGGCTTTTTCTCCCCTCTTCATGGAGCGTTCACGCACGTCACGTATGATGTGCCAGTTATGGCGATGCCCTTGAGTAGCGCCAACATTGAACAAGAACCGCACGATGTCCGCCTGGACACGGTAAGGGGGCCCCGTGGCCGAGAGAAGAAGGCACCACCGTCGCATGTCGTCTGAGGAGCAGGACCATCTCTCCGCAGAGCGCTACGGCACGGGCGGCGGCCGCAGCAGCGCCGGTTCTGACGCACGCCAGCTCCACAGCACGCCGCTTGTACAGGGCCGTCATGTCGATGCGAGCTCCTACTCCCATGCCAGCCACACCACAAATGACACCCATGCGGCCCACCTTCGCGGCGGCGAACTGGACGAGATGGACCACGCTGCGTCCCGCGCGGATGGTGTTGGCTACTACGTCTCCAAGCGCAAGCAGGCAAAGCGCAGCCACCGCGTGCTCAAGGTCGTGGTGATTTCGCTTGTCGCCGTTCTTGCCGCGGCGGGTGCAGCCTTTGCTTGGTATATCAACAACATCAACAGCAAGCTCTCCAAGGGCATCGACTCGAGCCTCCTCAACCAGCTTGTTGCCCCCACCAAGACGGACGACCCTTTCTACATGCTGCTCCTTGGCGTTGATCAGGATGAGGAACGCACGGAGGAGTGGGGGGCAGACCAGTCGAACTTCCGCACGGACTCCATCATCCTCGTGCGCGTTGACCCGCCCAACAAGAAGGTCACGCTCATCTCGATTCCCCGAGACACCATGGTCGACATGGATGAGCACGGAACTCAGAAGATCAACGCGGCCTACTCGTTTGGCGGCGCCTCCTACATAGTCGAACAGGTCTCCAAGCTCGCGGGCGTGAACATCTCGCACTACGCGGAACTCAACTTCGAGGAGTTCACCTCGATTGTCGACACGCTCGGTGGCGTGGAGGTCACGCTTCCCGTGGCCGTCTCGGACATGGAGTACTCCGGCATCGACCTGCCTGCCGGAACCCAGACCCTCAACGGCGAGCAGGCCCTCGGCCTCTGCCGCAGCCGCCACGCCTATGACGACTACGGCGGCGGTGACTTCTACCGCTCCGCCAACCAACGCATGGTCATCGCGGCAATCATCCGCAAGGTCCTCGAGAGCGACCCCACCTCGTGGCCCAATCTCATCTCCCAGCTGGCAGACAGCGTAACCACGGACCTCTCGGCAACGGACATCCTCTCGCTGGCCAATCAGTTCAAGGACCTGGACACCGAGAACGACATCTACTCCGGCTCGGTGCCCACCACGTCGCAGTACATCAACAACCTCTGGTACGAGGTCGTGGACGAGGACGCCTGGAAGACCATGATGGAGCGCACCGACGCAGGCGAAACGCCCTACTCGGACTCCTCGCAGGACTTCACCGCGGGCGTTGCCGGTTCCGTGAGCACGAGTACGGACAGCTCGAATTCCTCAGACACCACCAGCACCAGCTCGGACCCCTTATATTCTGGTTCCGTCCTAGTGCTCAATGGCACTGCGACCCAGGGGATTGCCTCCAATGCCGCCAACGCCCTCATGGCGGCGGGCTTCTCTGCAATCGCCGGAAACGCAGACTCGACGAGCCACACAACCACGACCATCGTGTACAACACCAGCCAGACCACTTCTGCGCTGGGCGAGGCAAAGGGCGTTGCCGAGAAGCTCGGACTCTCCGTGACCCCCACAGAGAACCCCGGGACCTACTCCGACAACTACGACGTGGTGGTTATTCTCGGCACCGACTACAAGAGCCAGTAGACCCATCGCCACCATCGCCCTCGTCCCTCTCGTCCAGAGCCTTGCTCCTTCGTTCTTTATCGGAATCTGAGAAATCAAGTTCCCGTCAACTGCGGAAACGTTGGGTCCGTTTCTCAGAAACCGCTAAAGAACGAGGGGAGGGCGGGAGGCGAGAGGGCGGAGGCTATACGTTGAAGCGGAAGACCATCACGTCGCCGTCCTGGACCACGTAGTCCTTGCCCTCCATGCGCAGGCGGCCGGCATCACGCGCGCCGGACTCGCCGCCCAGCTTGACGTAGTCCTCGTAGCTGATGGTCTCTGCCTTGATGAAGCCCTTCTCGAAGTCGGAGTGAATGACGCCGGCAGCCTCGGGGGCCTTGGCGCCAATGCGCACCGTCCAGGCACGGACCTCCTTGGGGCCAGCGGTGAAGAAGCTCTGGAGGCCGAGCAGGTGGTATGCCGCACGGGCCAGCGTCTCGAGGCCAGAGCGCTCGAGGCCCATGGACGCCAGATACTCGGCGGCCTCATCCGGGTCGAGGTCTGCCAGCTCCGCCTCAACCTCGGCGCAGATGGGAATGGCGTCCTGGCCGTTGATCTGGGGCTTCTCGCCCAGCTGGTCCTCGTCGCAGTTGGCCACGTAGAGAATGGGCTTCATGGTGAGCAGGAAGAGGTCATGAGCAGCGGCGCGCTCGTCGTCGGTCATGTCCATCTCCGCCGCGCGGTGACCCTCGTTGAGCCACGCCTGCAGGCGCTTGGCAACCTCGAGACGGGGCGCCATCTCTTTGTCGCGCTTGGCCTCCTTCTCCAGCTTGGGGATGGAGCGCTCGAGCGAGCCCAGGTCTGCGAGGACGAGCTCAGTCTGGATGGTGTCGACGTCCGCCGTAGGATCGACAAACGCGCCGGTACGGCCCGTCTCACGCATGACGTTGGGGTCCTTGAAGTAGCGCACGACCTCACAGATAGCATCGCAGTTGCGGATGTTCGCCAGGAACTGGTTGCCAAGGCCCTCGCCCTCGTTGGCGCCCTTCACCAGGCCAGCGATGTCAACGAACTCGACCGTGGCGGGCACGATCTTTGCGGGGTGCACCATCTCGGCGAGCTTGTTGAGGCGCTCGTCGGGGACGTCGACCACGCCCACGTTGGGGTCGATGGTGGCGAAGGGGTAGTTTGCCGCAAGCCCGCCCTTGCGGGTAAGCGCGGTGAACAGGGTCGACTTGCCCACGTTGGGAAGTCCCACGATGCCGATGGAAAGTGACACGGTATCTCTCCTTCTTGGCCTTGGCCTCTTGCCAGTGGCCTCTTGCTACTTCTTGCTATCGTCCAGCTTCTCAAGGGTGTCAGCCGCCTTGGAGAGCTGCTTCTTGCCCTGCTCCATGAGTCGCTGGGCCTCCGCCTTGGCCTTTGCCTTCTGACGCGCTATCTCCTCGGCGTTCTTGTCAGGAACGACCAGCTCGCTTGCGTCCTGCGGCCGCATGGAGAGCGCGCCCTCGGGGCATGCCTTCACACAGGCAGCGCAGTTCACACAGTACGCGGCCATGGTGTGCACGTGGCCGTTATCGTCGAGGTCGAGGGCATGCGTCACGCACACCTTGGCGCAGTCACCGCAGGACGTGCAGAGGTCCGGGTCAACCACGGGCACGTCCAGGCTGATGTCTGTTGCCAGCTCCTGGTCGTGCTGGAGGCCGCCCATCATGAGCTTGCGATTCTGCGTGAGGATGCGCTGGCGGTTCTGGTTGGTCTTTGCCCCCACCGCGTTCTCCAGCTGACGCTGCAGCTCGTTCAGGCGGTTGGCGTGATCGGTTATCTTCTTGGCAACCGCCTGGGCGCCGGCGAGCTTGGGGCTCGAGCGCGTCACGAGGTTCTCGGTTGCATGGATGGCGGAGCTCACAAACTGGCTGCGGCGGTACTCGCGCGTGAACTCGTGCGTAAGGTTGTCCTTGTCGACCTCAAGGCCAACCGCGGACTTGGCCCACTCCTCCGCCGTTCCGATGGCCTCGGTGTAGAAGTCCTCGCCCGTGGTGGTACGGCAGCGGTCGCAGATGCCAAGCGGCAGGTAGACAGACACGTTGGTGTAGTCCACGAGAATGGAGAACCACAGGTCGCGCGAAATCATGCCCACGCACGGGAGAAGGACCTCGTTGGGCTTGGGCAGGCGCTTCAACGCGCGGGTGCACGTGACGTAGCACTGCTCGTACGCCGAGGCGGCGCGGGCGATGTTGTCGTAGAGCTGCTTGGCCATGTGGCGACGCGTGTTGAAGACCTCGGTGGGGCAAGCGGCCTGGCAAAGTCCGCACTTGCGGCAGGAGTCCGTGATCGTGACCGACTTGTTGTGGATGTCGATCGAGTGCGTGGGGCACACGTCCAGGCAGACCGAGCAAACGTCCTCGCGCTCGGCAGAGCAGCGCAGGCAGCGGCTGGAGTTGCACCAGGGCTTCTCCTTGTAGTCCGCGGGGTCAAAGACCTTGCGCTGGCTTGGGTCCTGGGCAAGCGAGTCCGCAAGGCCCGCAAGAGGGTTCTGGACCGCCTGCCAGTTATCCTGGATGTCGATGATGTCGTCGAGAATGTCACGCTTCTGTGGCATCGCCTCTCCCCTCTTCTCGGCGGGGTGACCGCACGCAGCTCCCCCGCGGTGCGTGTGCCTGCACACGCAACCGTTACATTGTACCGTCCGCGGACGAGAAGCCCCGCCACAGGCGAGAAGCGCACAAGGAAGAGACCAGTAGGCCGGAGGCAAGGGGCCGGGGTCTCCCGTTTCCGTTTGGCAGGGACGCCACAGGAGCTATTGGGATGCCGCGCGAGCTGTTGGGATGCCGCGCGAGCTGTTGGGATGCCGTGTGAGCTGTTGAGAAGAGAATCGACATTTCTGTTCAGTCCGGGGATCCAAAACGTCGGATTTCTTCTCAGCAGGCCCCCAGAGGCAACGTGCGCAGTCCACCGGGCTGTGACGAAAAAAGACCCCGGGTGCCATGTGGCACTCGGGGTCCTGAAGTTCACTCGGTCGAGTCGCGTGACCGAGGAGCAGTACTGGGCCTACCTAGCCCTTAGTACATGCCGCCACCCTGGCCGCCAGCAGCGGCTGCCTTGGAGATGGCCTCCTCGATGGTGGTGTCCTTGGGCTCGTCGGAGACAGTGGCCTCGGTGATGAGGATGAGGGACGCCACGGAAGCGGCGTTCTGGAGCGTGGTGCGGGTGACCTTGACGGGGTCGAGGACGCCCATCTCAATCATATCGCCGTAGTTGCCGGTCGCGGAGTCGAGGCCCTGGCCCTTGGGCAGGCTCTTAATCTTCTCGACCACAACGGAGCCCTCGTAGCCAGCGTTGCTCGCAATCGTCTTCACAGGGGCCTCGAGCGCCTTGCGGATGATGTCGACGCCGATCTTCTCGTCAGGATCGGAGGTCTCGACGGTGTCGAGCGCGGGGGTCGCAGCCAGGAACGCCACGCCGCCGCCGGCGACGATGCCCTCCTCGACGGCCGCACGGGTGGCCTGCAGGGCGTCCTCGATGCGGTGCTTAATCTCCTTGAGCTCGACCTCGGTAGCAGCGCCAACCTTGATGACAGCGACGCCGCCGGAGAGCTTGGCCAGACGCTCCTGGAGCTTCTCCTTGTCGAAGTCGGAGGTGGTGTTCTCGATCTCGTTCTTGATCTGGGCAACGCGCTCCTCGATGGCGTCCTTGGAGCCGGCGCCGCCAACGATGGTGGTGTTGTCCTTGGTGATCTTGACGGACTTGGCGCGGCCGAGCATCTCGGCGGTGACGTCGGTAAGCTGGACGCCAAGCTCCTTCATGGCAACCTGGCCACCGGTGAGGATGGCGATGTCCTCGAGCATGCGCTTACGACGGTCGCCATAGCCAGGGGCCTTGACGGCGGCAACGTTGAGCGTGCCACGGAGCTTGTTGAGGATCAGCGTGGCCAGAGCCTCGCCGTCCACGTCCTCGGCGATGATGAGCAGCGGCGCGCCCTGCTTGGAGACGGCCTCGAGGATGGGCAGGATGTCCTGGATGTTGGAGATCTTCTGATCGGTCATCAGGATGTAGGGGTTATCCAGCTCCGCAGTCATGTTGTCATTGTTGGTGGCGAAGTACGGGGAGATGTAGCCCTTGTCGAACTGCATGCCCTCGACGGTGTCGATGTCGATGCCGAAGGTCTGGGACTCGTCGACGGTGATGACGCCGTCCTTGCCCACGACCTCCATGGCGTCAGAGATCTTCTCGCCAATCTCGGGGTCGCCAGCGGAGATGGTGCCCACGGAGGCAATCTGCTGCTTGGTCGAGATCTCCATTGCGGAGTCCTTCATCTCGGCCACAACGGCGTCGACGGCCTTGTCGATGCCGCGACGGATGGCGATGGGGTTGGCGCCAGCGGCGACGTTGCGGAGGCCCTCGTTGACGATGACCTGTGCGAGCAGCGTAGCGGTGGTGGTGCCGTCACCCACGGTGTCGTTGGTCTTGGTGGCGACCTCCTTCACCAGCTGGGCACCCATGTTCTCGATGGGATCCTTGAGCTCGATCTCCTTGGCGACGGAGACGCCATCGTTGGTGATGGTGGGGGCGCCATAGGAGCGCTGCAGGGCGACGTAGCGGCCCTTGGGGCCGAGCGTGGTGGTGACGGCGTCAGCGAGGGTGTTCACGCCCTTGGCAAGCTTGGCGCGGGCGTCGGTGCCAAAAACAATGTCCTTAGCCATGTTGTGCTTTTCCTTCCAGATGAACCCTTGGCGGGTGAGTTACCAGCTAAAGCGATGCGGGCGAAGTTGCCTCGCGAGCTACTCCTCAATGATGGCGTAGATGTCATCCGCGCGGAGAAGCAGGAAGTCCTCGCCGTCGACCTTGACCTCGTTGCCACCAAACTTGCCGTAGAACACCTCGTCGCCGGCCTTGACGTCAACGGGAATGCGGTTGCCGTCCTGATCGCGCTTGCCCTCGCCCACGGCGACGACCTTGCCGCGCTGCGGCTTCTCCTGGGCGCCCGAGGAGATGTAGAGACCAGAAGAGGTCTTCTCCTCCTTGGGTGCGGGCTTGACGAGGACGCGGTCTCCCAGCGGCTTAAGAGTCATAACCAAGAACCTCCTTTTAGGGCGCCGTACGGCGCTTGAACCTGTGACGGCGGGCGCGTGGCCGCGCCATCCAATCCAACGCTCAACTATGTACCCATCCGGTTGGGGTTATACCGTCGAGATGAGAAAAATCTTACGAATGAGACTTAGATTTTCTAACTGGTGAGGAACTAGGGGCGCGGCGGGGCGCATCTCTCGGCCTTCGCGCAGGGGTTGCTTGCGCGCGGTCCGTGCGGAATCGCGCCTTTCGGCGTCGTTTTGCCGCCCGAGAAGCCCTTTTGTACGCAATCGCTGCGGCAACGCGCCTTCGGGCGTCATTTTTGGTGCCGGAGCGAGGGTTTCGTACGCGATTGCTGCGGCAACGCGCATTCGGGCGTCAATTCGGCGCCCGAACAGGGGTTTCGTACGCGATCGCTGCGATAACGCATCTTCGGGCGCCGCTTTCTCGCCGGAGACGCACTTCCCGTCAACACCCGCCATCCGCCGCCATCCCCCGCCCGCAGCAAATCACCGCAGCTCGTGATATTAAGCTTGCTCGCAATGCGTACAATGGGATGCACGTCAGGCGCCGAGGAAACGGGGATTGCATGCGGGAGCTCGAGGAGAGGATCAAGCAGGAGGGCATTGTCCGCGAGGGCAACGTGCTCAAGGTGGACAGCTTTCTCAATCACCAGTGCGATGTCGCGCTGTACGCGGACATGGGTGACGAGTGGGCGCGGCGCTTTGCCGGCCGGCCTGTCGACAAGATTCTGACCATCGAGGCCTCGGGCATTGGCATTGCCTGCGTCGCAGCCACGCGCTTCAACAACGCCCCCGTGGTCTTCGCGCGCAAGTCGCAGTCCATCAACCTTGATGGCGAGCAGTACGTTGCCCGCGTGCACAGCTACACCCACGGCAACGACAACACAGTCATTGTTGCCAAGCGCTTCCTCAATAAGGGCGAGCACGTCCTCATCATCGATGACTTCCTGGCCAACGGGTGCGCGCTCGACGGCCTCATCGAGATTTGCGAGCAGGCCGGCGCCATTGTCGAGGGCATTGGCATCGCCGTCGAGAAGGGCTTCCAGCCCGGCGGCAAGCGCCTGCGCGAGAAGGGCTTTGATGTGGAGTCGCTCGCCATCGTGAAGTCCATGGACGCAAAGACCGGCGAGATTGAGTTCGAGTAGCCGCCCGCATCAGGTGATGCGTCAAACCCAACCGCACAAGCAAGGGGCCCGCACGCTGCGGGCCCCTCTCTTTTATAGCTCCTCCAGTTCGCGCAGCCAGAGCGCGGCGCAGGCATCCGACGGCATGCGCAGGTCTCCCCTGGGCGAGACGGCCGCCGAGCCAACCTTTGGTCCATCCGGCAGGCAGCTGCGCTTGAACTGCTGGGCAAAGTAGCGCCGGTAGAAGGTCTTCTCCCACTTGAGGATCGTTGCGTCATCGTAGGTGTCGCCAAGCGCGTAGCGTGCCAGGCGGTACGCTTTGCGCGGCGGCGTCCCGCGACGCAGGACCTCGTACAGGAAGAAGTCGTGCAGCTCGTAGGGGCCAACAAGGTCCTCGGTGCGCTGAGCGATGGTGCCGTCCTTCTCGGCAGGCAAAAGCTCCGGCGAGACGGGTGTGTCCAAGACGTCGTAGAGGACCTGGGCCTCCTCGTCGTTTCCGCAGGTGTCGGCCACGTAGCGCACAAGGTGACGCACGAGGGTCTTGGGCACGCTCGCGTTGACGGCGTACATGGACATGTGGTCGCCGTTGTAGGTGGCCCAGCCAAGTGCCAGCTCGGAGAGGTCACCGGTGCCAACCACCAGGCCGCCCTCCTGGTTGGCAATGTCCATGAGCACCTGCGTGCGCTCGCGCGCCTGGCTGTTCTCGTACGTCACGTCGTGGACGGACTCGTCATGGCCAATATCGGAGAAGTGCTGGCGCACGGCGTCGGAGATGTTGACCTCGCGCAGATCGCAACCGAGGACGTCAGCCAGCGTCGTGGCGTTGCCGTGCGTGCGTCCGGTGGTGCCAAACCCGGGCATGGTCACGGCAATGATGCCAATGCGGTCCAGGTCAAGCAGGTCAAACGCACGGGCACACACCAGAAGCGCCAGCGTGGAATCAAGTCCCCCCGAGACGCCAATCACCACGTGGCTCGAGCGCGTGTGCGCAAGGCGCTTGGCCAGACCGCGCGCCTGGATGCTCAGGACGTCCTCGCACCTCTCGGCACGGCGCTCTGCGTCTGAGGGCACAAACGGGTGCGGGTCGACAAAGCGCGTGAGCGTGGTAAGGCTGAGCGTAAGCGAGAAGTGCGTGACCGTATAGCCCATCGCCTCGGGAGCCGGAGCCGTGACAAAGGTGGACATGCGACGGCGCTCTTCGCAGAGAAAGGCCACGTCAACCTCGCTTGTTGCGGCACCGCTCCCAAAAGGCTCCGCCTCCGCAAGCATGCGGCCATTCTCGGCAACCATGTCGTGGCCGCCAAAGACCAGATCCTGCGTGGATTCGCCCGCACCCGCCGATGCGTACACGTATCCGCAGATGAGACGTGCCGACTGCCCAGTAACGAGGCTGCGACGGTAGTCAGCCTTGCCAACGATAGCGTTGGACGCCGAGAGGTTGCAGATAAGCGTGGCCCCCGCCAGCGCGTGATCGGTCGAGGGTGGGTTTGGAATCCAGAGGTCCTCGCAGATCTCGGCGGCCACCACGAGCTGCGGCAACTCGTCGCAGGCGAAGAGCTGACGGGTGCCAAAGGGCACGCCCGAGAAGCCAGCAAAGTCCACGGGCACGCAGTCCTTGGGCCCCACCGAGAAGTGACGAGACTCGTAGAACTCGTTGTAGGTGGGGATAGCCCGCTTGGGAACGATGCCCAGCACGCATCCGTGGGCAAGGGCTATCGCGCAGTTGTAGAGCTTGGCGTTGGTGCGGACTGGCGCGCCGAGAAGCACCAGCGCATCGATGTGGGAGGTCCGCTGGGCGATTATCCCCACGGCCTTCTCGGCAGCGTCAAGAAGCGCGTCTTGCCAGAAGAGGTCCTCGCAGGTATACGCCGTCACACAGAGTTCCGGCAGCACGATGACGCGCGCGCCCTCCTCGATGGCCGCATCGATCTGCCGCAGGCAGGAGGCCATGTTGTACTCCACGTCCGCAACACGGACCTCGGGCGTCCTTGCCGCAACCTTCACGAATCCGTCCTGCATCTTTCCCTCCAGGGTCTTCCGGGGGACTTCGCTGATGCGGGCCGGGATCTTGCCGTCTGGGACGAGAGGCCCGCCCGTATAAGACCTAAGGGTAGCGCATCGCATGGACGGATGGCACGGTAACCAGCGACCCCGGAACAGCGCTTCTCGCAGGTTGAGAAGGAGAAAAGCGCGTCTTCGGCGAGAATATGGCGCCCGAGAGCCCCTGTTGTACGTGATTGCCGCGACAACGTGCCCTCCGGCGCCAAAATGACGCCGCAGCGGCGTTTCCGTACGCAGTCGCTGCGACAACGTGCCCTCCGGCGCCAAAATGACGCCGGAGGGCAGATTTCGGAAGCGGACAGAAAAAGCAGGGCAGCGGCGACGAGGCCCTACAGGTACCGGGCGAGGAACTCGCGGGTGCGGGGCTTCTCGGGATTGGTGAAGATCTTCTCGGGGCTGCCCTTCTCGGCAATAACGCCCTTGTCCATGAACACGACCTCGTCGGAGATGCTGCGCGCGAACGCCATCTCGTGCGTCACCACGACCATGGTCATGCCCTGCGAGGCTAGACGGCGCATGACCTCGAGGACCTCGCCGGAGATCTCGGGGTCGAGAGCCGAGGTAGGCTCGTCGAAGAGCATGAGGTCGGGCTTCATGCAGAGCGCGCGGGCGATGGCCACGCGCTGCTTCTGCCCGCCAGAGAGCGTGTTGACGTCGGCCCCGGCAAAGTCCGCAAGGCCCACGGAGTCGAGGTTGGCCAGCGCGACCTTCTCGGCCTGCTCCTTGGTCATCTTCTTGAGGGTCACCGGCGCAAGCGTGCAGTTGTCCAGCACGTTCATGTTGTTGAACAGGTTAAAGCTCTGGAAGACCATGCCGATCTTCTCACGCAGGGCGTTGATGTCCACGTGCTCGGCAGCAAGGTCCTTGCCGTGGAACCACACGTGGCCGGCATCCGGCGTCTCGAGCAGGTTGATGCAGCGCAGAAGCGTTGACTTGCCGGATCCGGAGGCACCGATGATGGTCACCACCTGGCCGGGCATCACGGTAAGGTTAATGCCTCGAAGGACCACATTGGTGCCAAAGGACTTCTGCAGCCCCTCGACGCGAACCACGGCCTCCTGGGGATTGGCGGCGTCCGCAGCGGCGGCGCCCACGTTCTTCTCGTCTGCCATGCTACTTCTCGCCTCCTGCCTTCATCTGGTTGGACACGCCCAGCACGGGCTCGGTCTTTGCGTCGAGCCGCTTGGCAAGCTTGCCCAGAAGCCACGACGCCGTTGCCGTCATGATGAGGTAGAAGACCGCAATGACGAGATAGGCGTTCAGCTGCTTGTAGTAGATGCCCGCGATGGTCGAGGCAGCAAATGCCAGGTCAAACACGCCAATCACCGAGAGGACCGAAGAGTCCTTGATGTTGATGACCAACTCGTTGGAGAGGCCGGGAATGGCGTAGCGAATGCCCTGCGGGAAGACGACCTTGACCATGGCCTGCCACTGCGAGAGGCCCAGCGAGCGCGCAGCCTCCATCTGGCCCTTGTCGACCGACTCGATGCCGCCGCGCAGGACCTCCATCATGTACGCGGTGGAGTTAAGCGAGATGACCACCAGGCCGGCAATGAAGCGCGACCACACGGCGTTGATCTCGGTCACAGACATGCCCGAGCCGCTGAACAGGCCAAACCCGGCGTAGTAGATGATGACGCCCTGGACCAGCATGGGCGTGCCGCGAACCACGGTGCTGTAGACCTTGGCAAAGCCCACGCCCACCTTCTTCCAGAAGCGGACGAAATCGTTGTCGGGGCGGTCAATGCGCTGGATGCGCACAAAGACCAGAAGCATTGCCAGCACAAAGGCGATGGCCGTGCCAAAGACGGCAAGCTCGATAGTCGTGAGGATGCCCTGCAGGTACGTGGCGTAGCCCTGCTGGAACATGTAGAGGATCTGCGTGAGCATGTCATCCTGCGGCATCCCAGAGGAAGCCGCGGCGGCGGCCCAGGCGCTCGCAAAGCCCATGACCGCACGGTCAACAAAGAGCACGATGGCGAGCGCCCAGATCACGTAGGACCCCAGGCGCAGCGCCCGACGCGCACCGGGCTTCACGAAAGGCGCCACCTGGCCATACGTATTCCAGTGCGTGAGCTTGAAGACAAGCCCCACCGCCGAGAGCACCAGCCACGCGGCCAGCACGTAGTACATCACGACCTCGACCGTGAAGGCATGGGCGAGGAAGCTCAGCGCCGGACGCGGCTGGCTGGAGAACCACATCCCCACAAACGCGACGGCGGAGGTGCCAAGAAGGACGTAGCGGTGGTCTCGGCGCAGCCACGCCGCAAAACGGGCGCGCCGGGTTGTCGCCGGAATTGATGGTGCATCTGACATGTTCTTGCTTCTCCCTGCTGTGTGCAACGCGCGCTATGCGGGCTGGCGGTCCATGCAGTCATCCCACATGCTCTGGCGCTCGTCCGCCGAGATGCCGTCGATGACCTCGTTGATCTTGGCGAGAACCGCATCCTGACCCTTGGCGATGGCCGCGTTGTCGGGGTTGGAGGCGTCCGTGAAGCCCTCGCCGTCGGCAAGGTCAACCTTCTTGAGGGTGGGATAGTCCTTGAGCAGGCGCGGCAGCGAGAGGGACGAGAAGGTGATGGCGTCGCAGGTGCCGTTCATAAGACCGTCGACCACCAGCGGCACCGTGGCCACCGGCGTGAGGTGGTTGACGTTGGGGATCTGGTCGATGAGGTCGTCGTAGAAGGTGTCCTTCTGGCCAAGGACCGAGGCGCCCGAGAAGTCCGAGAGCTTGGTGGCATCAGCGTAGGGCGAGTCCTGCTTGACGACCATGATGACCTCATCGTCGATGTAGGAATCGGAGAAGTCCGCGGACTGCGCGCGCTCATCTGTGACGGACATGCCAGCGCAGATGATGTCAATCTGGCCATTGACCAGCGAGTCAACCAGGCTGCCAAACTCCATCTTCACCGCGACGGGCTCCATGCCCAGCGCGTCGGCAATCTTCTTGGCCACCTGTACGTCATAGCCGTCGGCATAGGCGCCGTCGACGTTCTCGATGGGGATGGTGGTGTCGCTGGCCGAGGATTCCTGCCAGTTGTAGGGGGCGTAGGCCGCCTCCATGCCCACGCGCAGGGTCTTGCCGTCGCCCAGCTTGAGGGAGTCTGACGAGGAGGTGTCACTGCTGGTGGAGGAGGTTGTGGAGGAGCTTGCGGATGCGTCGCTCGACTGGGCGGCAGGGCCGCATGCCGTGAGGACGGTCATCCCTCCAACGGTGAGGGCCGTGATGCCCGAGGCCCTGAGAAAGTCTCGACGAGAAAATGAGCCAGACGCGTGCTGGATGGGATGCTTCTTCATGGTGGTCCTCCCTGGACGATCCCCGCTGTTCCCCTTTCGCGCGACGCAACCGGAGGGGACCCATTCCCCTCCCCCTTGCAAGCGAGACGCGCACATGCGACCCGATGCGAGAAAGTTACGCGCACACGGCAACGATACTCCTCTGGTCGCGACGTGCCCCGATAGTCACAGTGAGGTAACAATGGGGACTTTCACTAAGCAGAGCAATTGATTTGATATTTGATGCTATTGCCCATGCAAGCACATGAGACTAGAGGAGCCCTGCCAGAGGAGCCTCTCCGCTACAGATTCGTCTCCGAATTTGTGACGCGCGCAGGTCGCTACAGATTCGTTGCGCGAATGTGTAGCGCCAGTCGCCGCGCATGAGACAAAGGGAAACTCCCTTTGTCTCATTCCCAGCTGGGCGGAATGGGGGCGTCGGTCGTGGACCAGGCACCAAGAGGCGCGTTGGGGTCGGCGTCGAGCGTGAGCGGCGCGAAGTTGCGCGCCCGATAGCTTCTCAGCGCCGCGACGCTGATCATTGCCGCGTTGTCACCGCAGGCCCGCATGGGCGGCACGGTCACGCGGACGCCGCGCTTGCCAAAGGCCTCGCGGTACGCCTCACGCAGCTGCGGGTTTGCGGCGACGCCGCCGCCCACGCAGAAGTCCGAGACGCCCGTCTGCTCGACTGCCGTCACGGCCTTGGCAACCTGCACGTCAATGACCGCCGCCTCGAAGGAGGCCGCAAGGTCGGGCAGGTCGATGGGCCGGCCGGCGCGGTTCTCGCCTTCGATGTAGGTGATGACGGCCGTCTTGAGGCCAGAGAGCGAGAACTGGTAGTCACCGCTGTGCATCATCGCGCGCGGGAAGTGAATGGCACGCGGGTTGCCCTTGGCGGCAAGCCGGCTGATCACCGGGCCTCCGGGGTATCCCAGGCCCAGCGCCTTGGCCACCTTGTCGAAGGCCTCGCCCACAGCGTCATCGATGGTGGTGCCCAGGATCTGGTAGTCGCCCCATCCGCGCACGTAGACAAGCATGGTGTTGCCACCAGAGACCAGGCTTGCCACAAAGGGCGGCTTCAAATCCGGCGTCTCGAAGAGGTTGGCGAGAAGGTGCCCCTCAAGATGGTGCACCGCAATGAGCGGCAGATCCGTTGAGGCGCAGAGACCCTTGGCAAACGCCACGCCCACTACGAGAGCCCCCACAAGGCCCGGACCGGCGGTGACGCCAACGGCGGAGAGGTCCGCGGCAGTAAGGGTGTCGCAGCCAAAGTGCGCACCCGCCTGCGCCATGGCCTCCTCGTAGACGCCCACGATGGCCTCGACGTGCTTGCGGCTGGCTATCTCTGGTACCACGCCGCCAAATCGGGCATGGAAGTCAATCGAGGTGGCAACCACGCTTGCGCACACGGCACCACGGGAGTCCACCACGGCCACGGCCGTCTCGTCGCAGGAAGACTCTATCGAGAGGACCAAGTCACCGGCAGCAGCCAGGGCCTCCTTGCACGCGGCGTCTCTCGGCCCGGCGAGAATGGGCCACGGGCGGATGGAGGCGTGCGGCTCGGGGCGCTTGCCCAGGGCCTCGACGTCACCCGCAAGCGGCAGCTCCGCGCGCAGGATAAGCGCGTCGTGGTCGGATGCGTAGTAGCCCGGACGGCGGCCAACCTCAACAAAGCCCAGGTGGTCGTAGGTAGCCCGGGCAGGCTCGTTCTTCTCGTCTACCTCGAGCGAAGCGGTCTTTGCGTTGAGAACATGTGCGTCGTAGCACAGGCGCGCCACCAGGCGTGACGCCACGCCCTGGCGACGGTGCCCCTCCTCCACGGCAACGTCGCAAATTTCGAAGTCGTCGCCGGCCATCATGCCGCCGGCAAAGCCGATGATGCGGCCCAGGTCGTGCGCCACCCACCAGCTTCGGCCCGGCTGTGAGAGCTCCTCGTAGAAGAGTTTCTCGGTCCAAGGCGTGTGAGAGGAGACCGAGAAGGCCGCGGCCTCCAGCGCCGCGACGGCAGGCAGATCGTTCACCGACATGGGACGCAGCTGCAGGTGCCTGTCGGCCAGCGCGTCATCCACACCCGTGACCTCGACGCTTGCGGGCGCCTTGAGGCCCAGGCGCTTGCGCTCGTTCTCCTCGGCGTCCGAGAGGCGCGTGTAGATGGGCAGCACAAGCGCCGGATCCCCGGAGTCCAGGGGCGACGCGGCCGCGGCTAGCGCCAGGCCCTCGCCCGTGGGATACCACAGGGTCTCGTCCAGGATGTTCGTGAAGCCGGCCGCCTCAAAGCGCGCGCGGTACTTCTTGAGCCCGTTGCCCGTAAGGACAAGCCGGGACGCGTCCTCGCGCGCCGACCACGTAGCCACGCACTCGTCGGCTTTGCAGACAGTCTCGGTGGCGAAGGTGCGATGCGCACCGGCGTCATCCAGCTGGTAGATGCCGGGGTAGACCTCGCCACGCATGGCGTCGTCCGCCACGGCGAGAAGCCCGCGCACGCCGGCTTGCCAGGCGCCCCATGCCGTGGCGTCGAGAACCGAGACGCCGTGGAGCGGCTTGGAGAGCCCGCACGAGAGACCCTTGGCCGTGGCGATGCCAATGCGCACGCCCGTGAAGCTGCCGGGGCCGCGCCCCACCAGAATGCGGTCGAGGTCAACCATGGTGTGGCCGCAGTCCTCGAGCGCCGCGAGCGCTGTGGAGACCAGCTCGACGTTGGCCTGGCGGCGGCACATGTGGTCGCACGCCGCAAGGACGCGGGGAGCCGAGCCAGGCTCCCAGGAAACCACTGCGCACGCAAGCATGTCGGTGGACGTATCGATGGCAAGGGCCAGACCCTTGGTGTTGGTATCGCTCGTCATTCTCATCTGACTCCAGAGACGTGGCATTATCACGAGGGATAGTGTAGCGCGGGCAATGCGGGCAGGCGTCGGCGGGCGCCGCGCTACCCCCAGAGCACACGCGATTCTCGCCGGGAGCTGTTGAGAAGGAATTCGACGAAATCGGCTTACTGAACGCCGTTATGTGTACAAAAACGGCGGAACAACTCCCGCACGGAGAAGCAACCCCCGCCTACGCCGCGGCCGCCACCAGCGCGTCCACCAGCTCCTCGCCACGGGCGTCATGCGCAACAAAGCGCACCTCGCGCGGGGGCTCCTCCCCCGGCGCCGCCTCGGCATCCAGGCGCGTGACGAACACGTCCACGCGCGCGTCGCCAATCTCGCCGGCAAACTGCTCGCCCCACTCAATCACGCAGACGCCATCGGCGCCCAGCACATCAAAGAGGCCGGTGTCCTCGAGCTGTTCCGGGCGGTCAAGGCGGTAGAGGTCAAAGTGGTCGAGGTCCATCTCGCGCCCGTGGTAGACCATCTCGATAGTGAAGGTGGGGCTGGTGACATCCGCCGTCACGCCCATGCCCGCGGCAATGCCTTTGGTAAGCTGGGTCTTTCCCGCCCCCAGGTCTCCCGTAAGCACCAGCACGTCTCCCTCGTGGAGAAGCCCGCCCAGCACGCGGCCGAGCGCGATGGTCTCCTCCTGCGACGTGGACCTAAACGACGCCTCTCGTGCCACGGCTACTCCTTCCCCGGACCAGGCGGGTTGTCCCGCAGCCACTGGCCAACCATTGCAAGGTCACTCTCGAGAAGCGGCTGCCAGTCCGAGTGGTAGATGCAGGCCGCCGGGTGAAACGTAGGGCACACCACAAAGTGCCCGGTCTGGTACAGCTTGCCGCGCAGCGACGTGACCCCCGCCTCGGTGCGCAGCACAAATTGAGAAGCAAAGTTCCCCAGGCAGACAAGGACGTCCGGCCACACGGAACGGATCTGCTCGCGCAGGAAGGGCGAGCAGGCCGCAATCTCCTCGGGCTTGGGGTTACGGTTTCCGGGCGGGCGGCACTTCACCACGTTGGCAATGTAGATCTGGTCGCGCGTAAGGCCGGCAACCGAGAGGAGCGAGTCGAGCTTGTGCCCGGCGGCACCCACGAAGGGCTCGCCCTGCAGGTCTTCATTTCTGCCAGGGCCCTCGCCCACGAACATAACGCGCGCGTTGGGATTGCCCACGCCAAACACGAGGTTGGTGCGCGTCTGCCCTAAGGGGCAGAGCTGGCAGTTGCCCATGACGGCGCGAATCTCCTCGAGCGTGACCTCCTGCGGACCCTGGTGCTCATGGCCGGGGATGTGCATCACCGACATCTCTCCATCGCCCTCCAAGAGGCTGGCGCGTTCACGCCGGCGCCTAGACATAGACCTTCTCGAGACGCATGCCAAAGTCGCATACGACCTCGTAGTTGATGGTGTCGCGAAGCTTTGCCATCTCGTCGGCGGTGATCTCCTCGTCACCGTCGCGTCCGATGACGGTCACCACATCGCCCATCTCGACCGGCTTAGCGGGTCGGTACGCGCGGGCGTTGTTCACGTCTACCGCAAACATGAACTGGTCCATGCAGATGCGGCCAACCTGGCGGCAGCGCGCACCGTTCACAATGACGTCCATGTTGTTGGAGAGCGTGCGCGCAAGGCCATCGGCATACCCAATGGGCACGGTTGCCACCTGCATGTTCTGCTTGGGAACGCGCCAGGTGAGTCCATATCCCACGCCATCGCCCACGCTGGGGTAGATGGCGCGGGTGACGCGCCCGCGTACGCTCATGACCGGCTCAAGCTGGATGCGCGGCGCCGTGGTCTCGGCCGGTTGCAGGCCGTAGAGGCCAACGCCCACGCGACACATGTCGTAGTGGCACTCGGGATGCAGAACCGTGCCCGGCGTGTTGTCGCAGTGGACAAGCCCGGTCTCCAGGCCGGCCTCGCGCACGATCTGGACGGCCTCGTTGAACCGGTTGAGCTGCAGGGCAAAGTCCCAATCGTCAATGGCATCGGCAGTTGCGAAGTGCGTGAACATGCCCGCGCACTCGAGCCCGCGGTGAAAGTCGATGGTGCGCCTCAGCTCAAGCACGTCCTCGCGACGCACGCCAATGCGCGTCATGCCGGTGTCCACGGCCAGGTGGTAGCGAGCCACCTTACCCGACGCGGCAGCGCACTCGCCCAGCGCAAGGGCAAACTCGGACGTGTAGACCGATGGCATGATGTCATAGTCCACAAGCGTCTGCACGCAGTCCATGGGTGGCTCGGAGAGCATGAGGATTGGCCACTCGATGCCCGCCTGGCGCAGCTTCACGCCCTCCTCGACAGTAGCCACAGCAAACTGGTCGGCACCGGCAGAGTGCATGGCACGCACGCAGCGCTCTGCCCCGTGACCATAGGCGTCAGACTTCACGACGCACATCATCTTGACGCCAGGCTCCAGGAGCGCCTTGAACTTGCGCGTGTTCCGCTTGAGGGCCGAGAGGTCAACCTCAACCCAAGCCCACCTGCTTGCAGGGCTCTGAACTGCCATGCCTTCGCTCCCTAGTTGTTCTCGTCACCGTTGTCGGCGTCGGGGAAGGTCACGCGCTCCCCCAGTGCGTCGTCTGCAATGCCCAGCTCGTCGATGATGTCCGAGGCCATGACGCCCCTCGAGCCCATGCGCTCCGTCGCAAGCGTTGCGGCATAGCCGTGAAGCTCGCAGGAGAGGGCGCAGAGAAGGGGCAGGTTGTCCACGCGACCGTAGGTCTGCGCGAGTTTGGAGACAATGATGCCACCCAGGACGTCGCCCGAGCCTGCCGTGGCAAGCGCCGCGGGACCGGGCTTGGGAAGTATGGCCTGTTCGACGCCCACGCAGCCGGTTGCAGTGCCCTTGGCAACCACAACCAGCTCGGAGCCACCGTCGGACCACACGATCTTGCGCGCGTCCTCAAGCTGGTCCACGAGCGAGGCGGGCGGGTTCTCCTCCTTGCCTACCAAGCGGCCAAGCTCGCGGCGGTGCGGCGTGAGCACCAGCGGCGTGCTCCTCCGGAGAATCTCCGGGAAGTCCTGCAGCTTGCCCGAGGTAAGACGGGCGATGCAGTTGAGTGCGTCCGCGTCGAGCACAAGCGGGGTGGGAGATGCGAGAAGAGCTGAGACAACGGCAACGGTGCCGCCAGAGACGCGCATGCCTGGGCCGGCGAGAACCGCCGAGCGCTTCTCGGCCAGCTTGGTCACTATGGGCACGGCCTCCTTGGAGATGGTGCCGTCCTCGTCGCAGGGCAGCCCCACCACGGGAATCTCCAGCACATGTGCCTGTACCTGCGGCACGATGCACGCGGGCACGGCCAGGGTCACGTAGCCGGCACCCGCGCGGGCGGCCGCGCGGGCAGCCAAGATGGGCGCGCCCACAAAGCGAGAGGACCCGCCCACAACAAGCACCGAGCCACGAGAGAACTTGTCGACGGCCGTGGTTGGCGGCACCATCACGTCGAGGTAGTCCTCGAGGTCGGTGCGCCAGGCCACCGGATCTGCCTCGACCACAATCTGCTCGGTCTGCTCGGCAAGCGGCGCCACGACAATTGAGCCGCACACGTCGCGGCCGTCGTCGGCGAGAAGGCCGGGCTTCAGGCACAGCATGGTCACCGTGAGGTCCGCAACCACGCAGGCGCCAGGCGCCTGCCCCGTCTGGGCAGAAAGGCCACTGGGCACATCCACGGCCACCACGCGCACGCCCGAGCTGTTCACGCAGTCAATCCAGATGTCGAAGGGGGCTCGAACCTCGCCGTGAAAGCCCGTGCCCAGCATGCAGTCAAGCGCCACGTCAGAGGCCGAGAGAAGCCCCTCGAGCTCGTCGCGGGACGGCCCCACCAGCGTAGAGACGCCCGCGCGTACGGCGCGCTGCGCCACCTGGCGCGCTAGGTCGCCGGAGAGCTGGTCTGGCTCGATGGGCGTAACCACTTTCACGTTGACACCATGGGCGAGCAGGGCCTCGGCTGCAACCCAGCCATCGCCTCCGTTGTTGCCCATACCGGCAAGAATCACGGCATTCTGGACGTCACCCAGGGCAAGCGCCTCCTGTGCTGCGGCGCATCCTGCACGGTGCATGAGCTCGGAGATGCTCACACCCACACGGGTGAGCGCGACCTCTACGCGCTTGACGTCTTCGACGTTGAGTACGGGCTGCATATCGTTCTACTCCTTGGCTGGCTCGGCCGGCGCGGATAAATCCGCGGCTCCCCCGGCATCGCCTTCCTCTTGTGTCATCTGGGTGTCGGCGACGGAATGCTCTCCCGGCACGCCAGCCATTATCCCATCTTGCGCCTGTTCAAGCTCATCCAACACAGAACGCGCTTCACGAAACGAGGCAGCAAGCTCGCGCTCCGGGTCGGGACGGTCATCGGGCTGGGGACGAACCTCGTCTGTCACTGCCACGGCGTTGGCAACCGCCACGTCGCGCGTGTACGAGAGAGAAAGCGCCACCTCACGCACGCCACCCTCGCGGGCAATCTGGGCGGCGCGGCCGGTAAGCAGCGCACGGGGCCTTCCCTGCGCGTCCATGGTCACCGAGACATCCGAGAAACCCACGCCGTTCGAGAAGCCCGTGCCCAGCGCCTTGACAACTGCCTCTCGCGCCGCAAAACGCGCCGCGTAATGCTCGGCCGGGCGCGCGCATGCGTCGCAGTAGGAGCGCTCCTCCTCCGTAAACACGCGGCGGAGAAACGACGGCCTGCGGCGCATGGTGCGCTCCATGCGCGAAATCTCGAGCATGTCGACGCCAATGCCAGCCAGGGCCATGCGCTACTCCACCGTGACGGACTTGGCGAGGTTCCTGGGCTTGTCCACGTCGCACCCACGCGAGCGGGCAACGTAGCGAGCCAGCACCTGCAGGTGAACAACGGCAACAATGGGGACGAGAAGCTCGTCCTCCACAGGCGGAATCCACAGCACGTGCTCGCAGAGCGAGGCCACGGACTCGTCACCGTCGGTGGCTACCGCCACGCAGGTGGCGCCGCGGGCGATGACCTCCTGGATGTTCGAGACGGTCTTGTCGTGCACGCGGTCCTCGGGGACGATGGCCACCACCGGGAAGCCAGGCTCGAGCAGGGCGATGGGGCCGTGCTTCATCTCGCCCGCAGGATATGCCTCAGCGTGCAGGTAGCTAATCTCCTTGAGCTTGAGCGCGCCCTCGTAGGCAGTGGTGGAGTTGACGCCGCGGCCGAGGAACAGCGCAGAGTGAGCGCGGCGGAAGACGGTCGCAGCCTGCTTGTCCTGCCAGGCACGGGAGAGCACGGTGCGGATAAGGTCAGGCAGCGTGGCAAGATCGGCGTAGTGGCCGCTCACCTCGGCGGCGTCCATGTGGCCGTTGGCCTGCGCCAAGCGCAGCGCAAAGAGCGCGCAGGCCACCATCTGGGCGGTGTAGGCCTTGGTGGAGCACACGCAGACCTCCGGGCCAGCCTGCACGTAGAGCACGCCGTCAGACTCGCGCGCGGCGGAGGAGCCCAGCACATTGGTCACGGCGAAGACCTTGCAGCCCATGCCCTTCATGCGGCGTGCCGCCGTGAGGGTATCTGCTGTCTCGCCGGACTGCGTGATGATCAGGCAGAGGGTATGGTCGGTGATGAGGACGTCCTGCTCGTAGTTGAATTCGGACGCATACTCGCAGACAACCGGAACGTGCGCCCAGGTCTGGATGAGGGTGCGGGCGATAAGCCCCACGTGGTAGGAAGTGCCGCAGGCAATGATGAAGATGCGGTCCACGGCCGCAAGGTCCTTCTCGCTCATGCGCAGCTCGTCAAGGAGGATGCCCTTCTCGCCCAGGCGGCCCTTGAGCAGGCGCTCGATAGCCTCGGGCTGCTCAGAGATCTCCTTCTCCATGAAGTCGGCGTAGCCACCGAGCGTTGCGGCCGAGGCATCCCAGTCGATGTCGAAGGTGCTGGGGTGCTCAACGGTAGTGCCCTCGGAGTCGTAGACGGTCACCTTGCCGGACTCCTCGAGGCGTGCAATCTGGCCGTTCTCGAGCTGGACGACATGAGACGTCACGCTTGCAAGCGGCGTGACGTCGGAGGCTGCGTAGGCGCCTTCGGGCGTGGAGGCCACCACGAGCGGCGAGCCATTGCGTGCAACGACAAGCTGGCCGGGGGCGTCGGCACACACAACGGCGAGCGCCCAGGAGCCCTCAAGGCGGCTCACGGCGTTGCTCACGGCAGCAACCAGATCGCCCTTGCAGGGGCCGGCCCACGCGTCCTCGACGAGGTGCGCCACGACCTCGGAGTCTGTGTCGGAGGCAAAGGTGTGGCCATTGCGCGCCAGGTAGCTGCGGAGCTCGCGGTAGTTCTCGATGATGCCGTTGTGGACAATGGCAATGCGGCCGGTGCAGTCCAGGTGCGGGTGGGCGTTCTTGTCGGTTGGAGCGCCGTGAGTGGCCCAGCGCGTGTGCGCGATGCCCGTAGTTCCCGTGAGGTTGGCGGTCTTGCAGCGGTCGGCCAAGATAGAGACGCGACCGGCGCACTTCACGCCATGGAGCTCTCCATCGGGCGACAGAACCTCGACGCCTGCCGAGTCATAGCCGCGGTACTCAAGCGTTGCCAGCCCGTCAAGAAGGAACTGAGCAGCCTGCTTCTTGCCGGTGTATCCCACGATTCCGCACATGTTTGGCCCCCTCGCTTACAGTTTTTGGTTAGCGTGCACGTTTTTGCGCCATCTTGGCAAACGATGCATAGAGTCTATCAGCCACAGGTGGTGGCCCTGTAGCCAAGCTGGTATCGACGGAGAGAAACCACGCCGCCGGGCTTGGAACTCGGCGGCGCGGACAAGGCGATGCGCCCTACTCCTTGAACGGCTCCAAGGCCTTGAGGACAATGGCATTGGCCTCCTGGCACAGGCGCTCCTCCGGAGCCTCGGCAAGCACGCGGACCAGGGGCTCGGTGCCCGAAGCGCGCACCAGCACGCGACCGTTGCCCTCGAGGAACTTCTCGGCCGCTGTCACAGCCTCCTTGACCTCGGGCGCAGCCATGGCTGCGTCCTTGTCGGCAACGCGCACATTCACGAGCTGCTGCGGATAAAGCGTGACGGGACGCGTGAGCTCGGAGAGCTTCTCGCGCTCGGCACGCAGGACCTCCATGATGCGAAGGCTCGTCATGATGCCGTCGCCGGTCTTCTCGAGGTCGCCAAAGATGATGTGGCCGGACTGTTCGCCACCCAGGGTGTAGCCGTTCTCCATCATGCATGCCCACACGTTCTTGTCGCCCACCGCGGTCTTCTCGTAGGAGATGCCGGCGGCGTCAAGCGCCTTGAAGAAGCCAAAGTTGCTCATCACCGTGGGAACCACGGTGTTCTTGGCAAGACGCCCGTGCTTTGCCATGTAGGTGCCGCACACGTAGAGGATGAGGTCGCCGTCGACCAGGCGGCCGCGCTCGTCCACGGCCAGGCAGCGATCGGCATCGCCGTCGTAGGCAAAGCCAACGTCGAGGCCGTTGCGCACGACGAAGTCCTGCAGGCGCTGGATATGGGTCGAGCCGCAGTCGACGTTGATGTTGAAGCCGTTGGGCGCGTTGTTGATGACGTGGGTCTCGGCGCCCATGGCATCAAAGACCGGGCGGGCAACGCTGGAGGCGGCGCCGTTTGCGCAGTCCAGGCCCACCTTGACGCCCTGCATGGAGAAGCCGCAGGAGGCAATGAGGTGCGCGATGTAACGGTTGCGGCCCTGCATGTAGTCAACGGTGCAGCCAATGGCGTCACCGGTGGCGAGAGGAACCTCGAGCTTGCCGTCGATGTAGTCCTCGACCCGCTCGAGCACGTCCTCGTCCATCTTGTAGCCCTCGCGGTTCACGAGCTTGATGCCGTTGTCCGTAAAGGGGTTGTGGCTTGCGGTAATCATGACGCCACAGTCAAAACCGCCATCGATGACCTCATACGAAACGCCAGGCGTGGGGATGACGTGCAGCATGTAGGCGTCGGCGCCACTGGCAACCAGGCCTGCGACCAGCGCGGACTCGAACATGTAGCTCGAACGGCGGGTGTCCTTGCCAATGAGCACGCGTGCCTTGGCGCCGCGACGAGCACCGTAGTACCAGCCTACGAAGCGCCCGATCTTATAGGCGTGGTCAACATTGAGGCCCTCGTTGGCCCTGCCCCTAAAGCCGTCGGTTCCGAAGTACTTCATTTCTCGCTCCTTGTTTCGGGGTACCGGTCGTGCACAGACGGGTGTGATTTTACCAGTTACCTGTGGCCACACTGTGGGGAGCGGGCCCCTCGAATTCCGGCGCGTCCATCCTTCTCCCAGCCTCCCCATTCTTTAGCGGTTTCTGAGAATCGAGCACCGCGTTTTCCCAGTTGGCGAGTAGCGCGATTCTCAAATACCGCTAAAGAACGGCAAGGAGGTGGGGGCAAAGGGGACGGAAGGCAGGTGCAGGCCCGACAACTAAAAATCGGGACCCGCAGCAAGTGCGGGTCCCGATAAGGGGCAAAGCGACGAGAAAACCTAGCGCTTCGAGAACTGCGGGCGCTTGCGGGCCTTCTTGAGGCCGTACTTCTTGCGCTCGACGGCACGGGAGTCACGGGTGAGGAAGCCAGCCTTCTTGAGCTCCTCGCGGTACTCGCCAGCCTGGAGAAGGGCGCGAGCAATGCCAAGGCGGAGAGCGCCGGACTGGCCGTTGATGCCGCCGCCATCGCAGCGGGCGAGGACGTCGAAGGACTCGGCGGTCTCGGTCAGACGGAGGGGTGCAGCAGCGTTGTCAACGAGCTGCTGACGGCCAAAGTACTGTGCAGCGTCGCGGCCGTTGACGACAATCTTGCCGGTGCCGGGAACGAGGCGGACGCGAGCGACAGCCTCCTTACGACGGCCGGTGCCGGTATAAACAACGGTGTTGTCAGCCATCGGTTAAGCCTCCACATCGATCTTGACGGGGTTCTGAGCGGCGTGCGGGTGCTCGGGGCCAGCGTAGACCTTGAGCTTCATGCCCTGCTTGCGACCAAGGGTGGTCTTGGGGAGCATGCCCTTGACGGCGTGCTCGATCACGCGCTCGGGGTGCTTGGCCATGGCCTCCTTGAAGGACTCGGTCTTGAGTCCGCCGAGGTAGCCGGAGTAGCGCCAGTAGGACTTGGTGTTTGCCTTGTTGCCGGTAAGAACGACCTTGTCGGCGTTGATGACAATCACGAAGTCACCGGTGTCGGCATTGGGGGTGTACTGGGGCTTGTTCTTGCCACGGAGAATCATGGCAGCCTGGGTCGCGAGGCGACCGAGCGTCATGCCGTCGGCGTCGATGAGCACCCACTTGCGCTCGACTTCGCCCGTCTTGGCGAACTGAGTCGACTTCTTCACTTGACTCCTCCTACACACATCTTGAATGGCTGCCTCTGGACAGGCCGCCGTGCTTTTTCGAAACAGAGGTTACGGGGCTCTGGGTGGAAAAGCTTTAAAAGTATACAGCCATAGACGCCCTGTTTTGCGAGCTTTTTTTCCACACAATTTTGACAAGTGAAAGGACCCTGCCTCACGCGCGGTGCAGCAGCGCGTTCACATTACTCCGAACTGCCCAGAATGTGATAACGCCAGTTTGTTGAGAGGTGGTAGAGGCGAAGAAGGGTCACCACGCTGCCAGCTTCGTCGACCTGGTACACGGCGATAAACACCCCCAGCTGACGCCATCGCAGGCCCGAGTCACCGATGAGGGAGCCATGCCCAGGCAGCATGGACACAAGCTCTAGAAAAGAATCGTATCTCTGGAGAAAACGAGCGGCGCTCTGTTTGCCTGACTGTGTCTCGCAGTAGGTCACTGCCTCCTCAATATCATCGGCAAAGGCGTCTGTAACCTCCACTCTATAGTTATTTGAGTCCATGTCGTTCTCTTAGCTCTCGAGACAGTTCACGAGCGTCGCGCGTTCTCCCGCTCGCCACATCAGACAGGGCAAGCTCAATCCCATCCCAAAACTCCTCGTGAGAAGAAACCGTATTCGGCAGGGGCGGTTCAGACGAGAGAGTTGCGTGATCACCATCGAGCCGCCACCACACGCGCGCCTCATCGCCAATGCCCAAGGCGGTGCGAATCTCTTTCGGAATGGTTGTCTGGCCACCTTTGGTGAGCTTAGTAGTCATGGTCAAGGCCATTGCAACCTCCTGTCAATGACATCATTGAATTCAATGATAGCGCAGAAAGAACGCCCCTACAGAAACGCGCGAATCTCGTCGAGATGGCTCATTGCCTCCTGGCGGCCCTGCAGATAGAGGCGCAGGAGCGGCTCGCCATTGTGCTCGGAGGTGCGAATCTTCACCGGCTCGGGCGGCCTCAGCACCAGCGCGCGCCCCTCGGCCTCTAGGCCGGCAAGTTCTTCTCGCTGCGCGTTGTAGCGATCGGCGCGCGTGGCAAGGGCCTGCTCGTAGTAGGGGTAGGCGTCGTAGCGGTGGGTCCTCAGGATGGCGCGCTCGGTGGCTCCGTCCTTGATGTAGGTGCGATCCTGCGTGAGCACTACGAGCGCACGGTCTGCGGGCTCTGCACCGGGGACCTCGGGCGCGTCGTCGAGCCCCATGGCAACGGCAAAGGGGATCGAGTCTGTGGTGCCGCCGTCGAGGTAGCGGTGACCGTCTATCTCGACCATCGTCGAGACGCCTGGCAAAGACGCGGACGCGCGGGCCTTGGTGGCGTCGAGCCTCTCACCCTCCACGGGCAGATAGGCCGGCGTGCCAAACAGCACGTCGGATGCCACGAAGTACATAGGCGTGAGGTCCTTGTCAAAGACATTCAAGTCGCAGGGGTCAATGTGATTCTGGACCTCGTCGTACATGAAGTCGGTCCCGGCGAGGTTGCCCGTGCGCACCAGTGAGAGGAGAGACATCATGCGCGGGTCGTCGCGGAAGGTCAGCATGATGCGCATGGTGCGGCCAATCTGGCGCGAGCGGTAGCTCACTGCGTTGAGCGCGCCCGCCGAGACGCCCCACACGCTCTTGAACGAGCTGGTGTAGATGCCGTTCTCGAGAAGGACGTCGAGAACGCCGGCCGTGAAGATGCCCCTGTAGCCGCCGCCCTCGAGGACGAGGGCGGGCTTGTCGTTGCTGCCCATAGACCGCCTCCGAATACGAACTGTCACGTTGCCACGCCACGCGCGACCATCCAACTATACAAAAAGCGTCGAACCCCATTACGGGGTTCGACGCCTACGCTTTTGGTGGAGGTGCGGAGAATCGAACTCCGGTCCAAAGCACGTCCCTGACAGGTGTCTCCAGGCTCAGCTGCCGGTTAAGTCTTGGAGGCCGCGCACCCGGTAGCCCGCGCTTAGCCTCCCAGCCGGTTTGATCTTAGCGCGCGGCATACCGACTACATCCGCGCGAGCGTCTCCCTAGAATGACGCCGCCCCGGGAGCGGGAGAGACCCCCGGTTTGACGCGCTGGTTAGTTAAGACTAAGCAGCGAGAGCCAGCTGAGGCTCGTAAGAAGAGTTGTCGTCAATTCAATTTGACGGTTCCCCTGTTTTACGTGGCGAGGAGACCACGGCCTGCTGCCCATCTCAGATGCACCCTGTCGAAACCAGTCACCCCCAGAGATGGAATGGGGACACTGCCACCATACGCGTTATCAGAGAACAGCGGCTCATAGCCGTGTGGAGTAGTGTACCCAAAAGGGAGTTATTCTCCACCGTGCTTGTCGAAAAAGCCCTTGCGGAGAAAAACGGGCGCCGAGAAGCACGTTTTATACGCAACCGCTTCGGAAATCATCGCTCGGGCGTCATATCGCCGGAGGGCACGATATCGTGGCGATCACGCACAAAGTCGCTGTTCCGGCGCCGTTTTGACGCCGGAGGGCACGATATCGCGGCGATCACGCACAAAGTCGCTGCTCAGGCGTCATTTTGACGCCGAAGGGCGCTTCTCCGCAGCTCCAGCGGCTCCGGCCCCAGCGCCCCCGGCGGCAGCAGCCGCCGCAGCGCGCTCGCGAGCGCGCTTCTCGCGATCTTGGAACATCACGACAAACGAAACCAGGAGCAGCGCGGGGCTCACGAGAATCGCCCTCAAGCCCAGCGCCCCAATGACGCGGCTGCCCGCAATCGCGCCAATGGCAAAGCAGAGGATCACCCCGTAGTAGAGCAAGCATCCCTCGAGGTACGCGCGGTCCTTCTCGTGCACGTAGTCAACGAGCTTCTGGGTACCGCTGCGCAGGTTGCCAATGCACATGGTGGTGGCAAAGCCGTTTCCATGGAGCTTCCTGAACGCCTGTACCTGAATCCCGCAACCCAGAGATGTGAGGCTGTTAGCAATGAGGTTGAGGTCATCGGGGATGAACGCCACCAAAAAAAGAAGAGCCGCCTCGACGAGAAGCGCGGTCTGGCGCCAGTGCAGGCGACGCTCCTTGGAGAAGATCTTGATGGAGTGCGCAAGGGCGATGCCCACCGCGAACGCGATCACGGGCACAGCGTAGTGAAGGGCGCGATCCACGTCGCCGTCGGCAAGGTTCACGCCAAAGAGCAGGATGTTACCGGTCTGCGCGTTGGCAAAGACCTTACCGCGCGCGAGGTACGAGTACGCATCCATGAGTCCGCCCGAGAATGCGAGAATTGCCGCCAGCTCGATTGACTCCGACGTCTGCCGTGCGCGCTTCATGTACCAGGGCCTCCTAGCCTCGCGGGGCGTCGCCTAGTCATGCGCCCCACCGGTCGCTCGCCGCAACGCCGGCCCCAAGCCGCCACAGCCCCGCCATTGTAGCGCAGGGCTAACACGCCTGCGGCTCTATGAACTTCTCGACCACTTCTGCAAGGATGCCGTCATCGCAGCTGGAACGGGCAGCGTAGCCTGCCAACCCGTCGATGCCGTCAGTGGCATTCGAGACGGCAACGCCAAGCCCCGCAGCCTCAAGCATGGGCAGGTCGTTGAGGGAATCCCCCACCGCGATGGTCTCTGCCACGTCGACGCCCAGGATGCGTGCCAAGGCGCGCAGTCCGTGGCCCTTGTCCACGCCCTCGGGGAGGTACTCGAGGTAGCGGCCCGACGAGAACGTAAATGAGGTCCCCGGCACCGCGCCGATCTGCTCGGCCATCCGGTGGAGGAAAGCGAGGTCATGCCTCACAAAGAGAATCTTTGCCAGGGAGACGCCACGCAGGAAATCGATGGAGGCGCCATCGAACTCGCGGTACGCCATGTGGCCGTCGAGGTAGCGCTTGTCGTCTTCCGGCAGGTTTGCCGCCCACACAACACCATCGCTCTGGTAGATGTGAACGCCCACGTCAAAGGCCTTGCCCCGCTCGAAGAGGCCGCGAATTGTCTCAAAGGGAAGCGAGTGGCTCTCAAGGGGATGCGGGTCGCCCGCGCGATTGATGGTGCCGCCGTTGTACGAGATCACGTACGTCCCGTCGAGAAGATCCGCCGGCGCAGAGGAGAAGCTCTCGAGCACCGAGGAGTACGACCTCCCCGACGCCGGCACAAAGAGAACGCCCAGCTTGCGCATGCGCCGTATGGCGTCGATGTTTGCCTGCGGGATGCTGTGGTCGTGCGCGAGAAAGGTCTCGTCCATGTCGCTCGCAACCAGCTTGTACATGCGCATCTCCTCACCGACAGAATCGCAATGCCTCGGGCGTGCCCCATCGTAATGAAACCCTGCCTCATGCAAGGGGACGGGCCTCACCGCTCGCACGGCGCCAGCCCGTCCCCATCAACGCGAGAAAAAACTCCCGAAGCGTCGAGGCTACTCCTCGACGAGCTCGAACATGTCGGGGCCAACGCCGCACACGGGGCAGACGTAGTCCTCGGGGAGCTCGGGGGTGTCAACGGTGACCTCGTAGCCGCAGACGGTGCAGCGGAAGGTGTAGGTCTTCTTCTCGTCAGCCATGATGGTTCCTCTCTCTTGGATACAACTAACGACCGGGTCGAAAAAATGCTACCTCAGAGCTTACATCAACCGTGGCACACCACGGGTGGAACGCTAGTCGATCTTGGTGAAGTTCTCCGGACCAACGCCGCAGACGGGGCAGCGGAAGTCTGCCGGAAGCTCCTCGTCGGTGGTCTCGTAAACGTAGCCGCAGATGTTGCAGCGGAAGTGGTGCTTGGGCGCCGAGACGGGCACCACGGGCTTGGTTGGGTCTTCTCCCTCGATGTAGGAGGATGCCTTGGGCGGTGTCTTGCCCTTGAGGACGCTGTGGTAGTAGGCGTAGGTCATAGGTTCCTCATCCGAGACGCGCTCGGCATCGCAGACCTCGCCGATGAACATCACATGGGTGCCCAGGTCGATGGTGTTCACCACGGCGCAGCAGACCATGGCGCAGGCATGCTCTGGCGTGTAGGGGTCAAAGAGCAGCGACGTCTTGGTGGTGATGCCCTCGAACTTGTCAACATCCGCCGAGCTCTTGAAGCCAAAGCGGCCAATGAAGGGCATGTCGGCCGTCTTGGAGACCACCGTGAGCGTGAAGTGCTCCGCCGCCTTCACGACCTGGGTGGTGTGGTTCTGCTTGTTGAGTGTGATGGCAACCTGCAGCGGGTCGCCCGTCACCTGCAGCGCGGTGTTGATGAGACACGCACCAACATTCTCGCCGTCGTTAGCCGACACCACATAGAGTCCGTACGAGAAGCTAAACATCGCCTTTGCGTCCATGGGTCTCCTCTCCTCGACCTTGCGGACCAGACGTTCCCATCATATCGCCCGACGGCGCGAGCTAGCGGCTCCTCTCCTTGAGCGCGCGTTGAATCTCGCGGTCGGTATCGCGGCGGGCCATGTCGTCGCGCTTGTCGTAGAGCTTCTTGCCGCGGCAGAGGCCAATACAGAGCTTCACGCGGTTGTGCTCGTCGAAGTAGAGCTCAAGCGGGATGAGTGCCATGCCCTTGGTGCGGAGTTTGCCGTCGAGGTAGTCGATCTGGTGGCGGTGGAGCAGGAGCCTGCGCTTCCTGTCGGGGTCCACGTTCCACACGCCGCCGTTGGAATAGGGGTGGATGTGCACGCCATGCAGCCACACCTCTCCCCCACGGATGAGGCAGAAGGCGTCAGTGATCTGCGACGCGCGCTCGCGCAGGCTCTTGACCTCGGTGCCAGTGAGCTCGACGCCCGCCTCGAAGGTCTCGTCCACAAAGTACTCGTGGCGTGCCGCGCGGTTGCGCGCGATGGTCTTCTTCTCGCGCTTAGTTGGCTTGGGCATCGCCCGCACCCCCGTTTGCCTGCGAATCGTTCGTGTCACCGGAGTCAGCGGCATCGCCAGCGGCGGCCTCCTGGGCCATCTCGGCATCCGTGTCGCGGATGAGCTGCAAAAGCGTCATGGCCGCGGGCTCGCCCACCAGGTCACGGGCACGCAGCGTGAGGTTGGTGGCAACGTCGCGCTCGCCTGCGGTGGCAGCGTCTTGGGCGCACATGAGCAGGCAGATGGCCACCTCGGCGTTTGCGCCATCGGGCAGTCCCTCCTCGGCGAGGAGGTCTGCGGTTTCCTTGTCCGTCACGCCATCCGGGTCTCGCTCTGTGCCAGCGGCCTGGTCGAGCGCGGCCCTGAGCGCCGAATCCTCCACCTCGAGGCGCCTTGCTGCACGAAGTGCGGCGGCAGCCGTGCGCGACTTGCCCTGCGCCTCAAAGTAACCGGCAAAGTTGAGGAAGGCACGTGCTAGGTGGCGCGCCTCGCTCGCGCGCTCGAAGCAGCTGTACGTGAGCGCCAGGTACTCCTGCATGTCTCCGTTGGTGCGGTAGAGGTCGGCAAGGTCAAGACGGTAGCCGCAGTTCATGGGGTTCCAGCGCACGGCCTGCTTGAGCGCCTCGACGCCGGCGTTGTAGTCGCCGGTGCGCACGCACGCAAGCGCGAGGTCCGCATAGAGGCGGTCCAGAGGCTCGCCCACGTCATGCAGGGTGCGCGGGTCGCGCTCCACGCGACGGTAGCACAGGCGGTCAAAGATCGTGGGGAAGCTAAACCACTGGTCGCTCTCGGTGGCTGCGCAGTTGCGGTCGACGTACTCCTCGGCGTCCTCGGCGAGGCGGGCGAGAAGTTCCCGCGCCGCGTCGTCCTGTCCCTGCAGGATAAGGCCCTCGGCCTGCTCAAGGCTGTCTATCAGTGTGCTCTGGCTCTGCTCCTGGTCCATGTCCCTCTCCCCTGGCCCTTTAGGGGCCAAACTCACGCGCGAGACGCGCGGCATGCACTGCTCGTTAGTCTTCCCATTATCGCGCGGCGTCACGCGCGTCCGCGAGCGCAAAGTCGATCCTTCCGCGCGGGACGTCCGTCTCGGTGACCAGCACGCGCACGCGCGTGCCCAGCCCCCACACGCGACCGGACTCCTCGCCCGTAAGGGTCATGCGGTCCTCGTCGTACTCGAGCCATTCCCCGCCAAGGGCGCGCGCGGGCAGCAGCCCCTCGGCGCAGGTCTCGTCGAGCATGACAAAGAGTCCAAAGCGTTCGCAGCCGCACACCACGCCAGAAAACACTTCTCCCACGTGGACTGCGTAGAGCTCGGCCATCTTGATGTGCTGGCTTGCGCGGGCAGCGGCATCTGTGGCGCGTTCCATCTGCGAGCACGTGGCACAGAGCTGCGGCAGCTGGCCTGCAATCTGCCCCTGCTCCTTGCTGCCAAGCGTGCCGGCGAGAAGCGCCTTGAGCGCGCGGTGCACAAGCTCGTCCGGGTAGCGCCTAATGGGGGATGTGAAGTGGCAGTACGCCTGCGCCCCCAGGGCATAGTGCCCCTGGTTGGTGGGCAAATAGATGGCACGCTTCTGCGCGCGGAGGAGAAGCGCGCTGGCGAGAAGCTCGCCGGACGTCCCGCGGGCAGCATCAAGAACGGCATTGATCGCCTCGGGCTCGCCCGCAATGAGCGCTTCTCGTTGGGCGTTGCCGTCAATGAGCCCCAGCTCCATGAGGGGACGGACCGTTGCGCGAAGGTCTTCCGGCGACGGTCGCTCGTGCACGCGGTAGGCGCAGGGCACCTCGCGGTCTGCAAGCATACGAGCCACGGACTCGTTGGCAAGAAGCATTGCCTCCTCAACCAAGCCGGTCGCTCGTGTGCGCGTACGCACGGTCACCCCGGTAGGATGCCCCTCCTCGTCGAGCGTGACCTTTGGCTCCACGATGTCGAAGTCAATCGAGCCGCGCTCCTCGCGAATGCGCTCGCGGAGGCCGCGGATGCGGTCAAGTACGCGCAGCGCCTCCTCGAGCACCTGGGCGTCCTTTTGGTCCTCGTGCAGCGCTGAGGCATCCACGCGGCCGGCGAGCAGGGCATCCACGGTGTCATAGTCAAGGCGCGCGGTCGAACGAATTGCCGAAGTCATGGCCTCGGCAGCCACGAGATTGCCGGCGGCATCAAGCTCCATGCGCACGCTCATGGCCAGGCGGTCCTCGTGCGGCCTCAGCGAACACACGTCGTTGCAGAGGCGCTCGGGAAGCATGGGCAGCACGCGGTCGACAAGGTAGGCCGAGCAGGTGCGGCGCTTTGCCTCATTGTCGATGGGGCTGTCCCAGCCCACGTAGTGCGTCACGTCGGCGATGTGCACCCAGAGCTCAAAGCCGCCATCCTGGAGGCGCGTGGCAAAGACCGCGTCGTCGAAGTCTCGCGCGTCGGTGGGATCGATGGTCACGCAGCGAAGAGAGCGCAGATCCCGACGGCCGGGCTCGCGCTTCAAGGCCTCCTCGACACCGGCTTGGATGCCCTCTGCTTGCGCAAGTGCTGCCGGCGGGAACTCCGTGGCCAGCCCATAGGAGGCAATGACGGACTCGATATTGAGGTCAAGCTCGTCCGAGGAGCCAACGCGGCGCTCGATGGTCACCACAGCGGCGCTGTTGCGGGTTGGGTACTCCGCGATGCGCGCAACCACCACGTCGCCCTCCCCCACGCCGAGACGGGCTGGCGAATCATCCTCGGGAACAACAAAGAAGTCGCGGCCAAGGCGTGCGTCGAGCGGCACCACGGCACCCAAGGGGCCTGCCGGCTCAAAGCGGCCAAGGAAGGTGGTCTGCGCTCGGGTGATGACGCCCTGCACCAGGGCGACCTTCTCGCCACCACGGGCGGGGAAGACCGATACCGTGACCTCGTCGCCGTTCATGGCCTCGCGCAGCCCCCGACGAGCAACGCGAAAGGTGCCCTCGGGTGTCTCGACCGTCGCCATTCCGGGCCGGGACACGCGCAGCGTACCGGTAAGCGTAGGCGAGCGGCGCATGGCCGCCTTCCCGCCTCCGCGCCGGTGACCGCCGCCACGCCGAGCCCCCGGTCGTCTTCTGCCCATGAGTCCTCCTTGAGAAAACGGGGCGGCGCGAACAAGCCGCACCGCCCCAACTACCAGCAAGTCTTTAGTGCCCGCCTTAGACCTTGAGGTAGCGCCTCATGGCAATGGCAGAGCTAAAGAGGCCAATGAGAACGCCAAGGATCAAAAGGCCGCCGTAGGTGAGGTAAAGCGCCTGGGGCGACACGTAGAACGAGAGGAACTTGAGGCTGTTCTCGAGCCTGGGCATGACGTAGCTCATACCAGCCGCAAGCGCGGCGATGGCAAGGCCCGCGCCAATGAGCGACTCCAGCGTGCCCTCCATGATGAAGGGCCCTCGTATGAAGCCGTTCGACGCACCAACCAGGCGCATGATGGCAATCTCCCTGCGACGGGCGGTGATGGCAAGGCGAATGGTGTTGTTGATGAACACGAACGCCACGAAGATGAGAAGCACCACGAGCACGACGGCGGCAACGCGCACGATGTTGGTGACCGAGAAGAGCTTCTCGACGGTGTCGCGGCCGTACTGGACATCGCTCGAGGGATTGTCGGGCGTATCGCAGACAGACTGGAAGGTCTCGTCGGCAATGAGCTTCTCGGCCGTGCCCTCAACCTCTTGCGGGTCGGTGAGTTTGATCACGAGCGAGGCCGGAATGGGGTTCTGCCCATCGAGTGCGGCCACGGCATCGGAGGCGTTCCTCTGCGACATCGAGGTGCGGTACTGCTCGAGGTTCTCGTCCTTGCTGCGGTACGTGACGGACTCGACGTTGTCCCAGCCCTGGATCTCGGACTGGAGCTGCTCAACGGCGGTCTGGTCGGCATCGTCGGCGAGGAAGGCCTGGATGGTTACCTTATCCTCGACGCTGCCCACCATGTTGCTGAGCACGTTAGATGCAAGGACAAACGCACCGATGATAAAGAGCGAAAGGAAGATGGTGACGATTGCGCCGAGCACCGTTGACCAGTTCCTGCGGAAGTGGTGGCCGGCCTCGCGCAGCGAGTAGGTGAAGTTAGAGGGCACCATAGTAGCCGTAGCCTCCCCTCTCCTGGTCGCGGACAACATGGCCAGCTTCCAGCGCAATGACGCGCTTACGCATGGAGTCGACCATCTCGCGGTCGTGGGTAGCCATGACCACGGTTGTGCCCTCGCGGTTAATGCGGTCGAGCAGCTTCATGATGCCCAGCGAGATGGCCGGGTCGAGGTTGCCCGTGGGCTCGTCGCAGATGAGCAGCGGCGGACGGTTGACCATGGCCCTTGCAACGGAGACGCGCTGCTGCTCGCCACCGGAGAGCTGGTCGGGGTAGTTGTCTTGCTTCTCGGCAAGGCCAACAAGGCGAAGCACCTCGGGGACCTGCACGTTGATAACGGCGCGCGGCTTGCCGATGCACTCAAGGGCAAAGGCGACATTCTCGTAGACCGTCTTGTCCGGCAGGAGCTTGAAGTCCTGATAGACGGTGCCAATCTGGCGACGGAGGTACGGAACCTTCTTGTTCTTGAGCTTGGTGAGGTCCTGGCCGGCGACAAGAACCTGGCCAGAGGTCGCGCGGCGCTCGCACGTGATGAGGCGCAGAAGCGACGACTTGCCCGAGCCGGAGTGACCCACGACAAAGACGAACTCGCCGGGATAGATGTCCAGGCTCACGTCCTCGAGGGCGGGCTTGTTGGGCTGGGCCGGATAGATAAGGGTCACGTTCTTGAACGAGATGGTAGGGGTGCCGGTACGTGGTGCGACAGGCGCGTCGTTTCCAGCGAGAGATGCAAAGACGCTGGTGTAGGGACGCTGCTCGCTCGTGGAGTCTGCAGGATCGGATGCCGTGACGACGTGGACCGCCTCTGGTGCGTTTTCTGTTGCGGCAGGCGTCTGCGACTCGTCCGCGTTCTCGACGGGCTCGATGTCTGGCACGTTGCTTACAATGTGCCCGCTGGGGGGCACAAGCCTCATGCCATCCTCGCCTGACCCCTGTCGCTCTGTGCTGCGAAAGTGGTTGGCCACGAAAGCTCCTTCTTCTTGCATAGCAGATGCAGATACATCCGCAATGATACCAAGCACTGGCGTAACGACATGCGAGCAGCCTTGCACGAACAGAGAACACGCAGATAGAAGCCACAAGAAGGCCACAGGCATATCAAGCAATACGTCTGAGTCGTTAATGTTATGGCTATAATTTAAGCCATAACATGAGCCTAAGGAGGTTTACCATGGCGGCGCTTACACTGGGTCTTGCAGAGGCAAAGAACAACTTCTCCAAGGTAACGGCAGAGGTCAACCGAACCGGACGTCCCGTCACGGTACTCAAGAACAACAAGCCGTGGGTTGTCATTCAGCCAGCATCCGCAGCTTCCAACATCGTTGATGTTGCCGTCGACTTCATGGATGAGTACTCGTCGGTATTCTCAGAGCTCGCAAAATGACAGCCGCAACGCCCTTCTCCAAAGAAGTCGTCTTGGCCATTCACGCCGAAGCTATAAAAAAGTTTGGAGGCGCCACGGGCATCAGAGACGAGGGGCTGCTAGATTCTGCCCTAGCTCAACCATTCCAAACCTTCTCTGGCGCAGACCTCTACCCGGGAAAGATTGATAAAGCCTGCCGTTATGCTTTTGGGATTATCAAAGACCACCCATTTATCGACGGCAACAAGAGAACCGGAGCGGCACTCCTCGGCACATACCTCAGGATCAACGGAATCGGCTTCTCACCAGAGCCCGCCAGTTTCCTTCGGGCAATGATGAACGTTGCGGACGGAAGCATGAAATACGAAGACCTCGTCAGCTGGGTAAAGTCAGTTATGTAACCGTTGAACAATATCTTTATTCACAGCAGGCGCCCGCGACGGCCGTTACACCGTCGCAGGCACCTGCATGAACGTTGTTTCTCCCACCTCTAGGCGCGGACAAACTCCTCGACCTGACGGGCAATGCCGGCGCCGTCAAGGCCAAAGTGCTCGAGAAGCACGTCGCCGGGAGCGGAGGTGCCGAAGCTCCTCATGCCCACAAGACGCATGGGCGTTGGGCGCTTCTCCGCAAGAAGCGATGCCACAGCAGAGCCCATGCCCGTCTCGACCATGTGCTCCTCGACCGTAACAACGCGACCGGTCTTCTCGGCGGAGGAAAGAATAACGTCCTCTGCGAGCGGTTTAACCGAGAACACGTCGATGACTTCGGCAGAGATGCCGCTCTGCGCCAGGATGTCAGCCGCGGCCAGCGACTGTGCCACCTCGACGCCACAAGCGAGGATGGTAACGTCGGTCCCCTCGCGCAGGACGCCCGCATACGGGAGCCCGCCAACGAAGGACTCGTCGTAGACCTCGGGCACCTTGTGACGGCCCATGCGCACGTAAACCGGACCAGGCGTGGTAGCGGCAATGCGAATGGCCGCCTTTGCGGCGCGGTAGTCTGCCGGCACGAGAATGCGCATGTTGGGGAGTGCCCTCATCATGCCGATGTCCTCGAGCATCTCGTGCGTCGCGCCGTCCTCGCCCACCGTAATGCCGGCGTGCGTGGGGCACACCTTCACGTTGAGGTTGGAGTCGCAGATGGTGTTCCTGATCTGGTCGTAGCAGCGGCCGACTCCAAACACGGCAAAAGACGCCGTGAAGGGGATGCGCCCGGTAAGGGAAAGACCCGCAGCCACGCCAATCATGTCCTGCTCGGCAATGCCCACGTCCACAAAGCGATCGGGGTATGCCTTCTGAAGCTTGTTGGTGGTGGTTGAACCGGCAAGGTCGGCGTCGACCGCGCAGACGTTCATTCCCTCGTTAGCCAGCTCGACGAGCGTCTCGCCAAAGGCTTCGCGTGTTGCCCTCTTACCCATGGCTAGGCCTCCTTTTCGATCTGGGCGCGCTCTGCATCGAGGTCGGCCAGCGCAAGCGCGGTCTCTTCCTCGTTGGGAGCCTTGCCGTGCCAGCCTGCCTCGTCCTCCATGAACGAGACGCCCTTGCCCTTGATGGTGTCGCACACAATGGCAGTGGGCGCCGCCGAGAAGGCGAGCGCGTCCTCAACCGCGGCGTGCAGGCGCTCGATGTCATGGCCATCGGTGTGGATAACGTGCCAGCCAAAGGCCGCAAGCTTGGCGTCGACGTCACCCAGGGAGTTGACCTTGCGAACATCGCCATCAATCTGCAGGTTGTTGAGGTCGAGGAACATGGTGAGGTTGGAGAGCCCGTGGTTGGGGGCAAACATCAGCGCCTCCCAGTTGGACCCCTCCTGCAGCTCACCGTCACCGCACACGCAGAACACGTGACGCGGGCGGGAGCCCTCTGGTGCGTCCGCCTTGAATCCCAGTGCCGCGCCGGCGGCAATGGAGAGTCCCTGTCCAAGAGAGCCAGAGCAGACCTCTACGCCCGGCAGCGCGTTCCTGTCGGGGTGTCCCTGCAGACGCGTGCCAAGCTGGCGGAGCGTCCCCAGCTCGTCATCGCGGACCCAGCCAACCTGGTGGAATGCGGCATAGAGCGCCGGCGCTGCATGGCCCTTCGAGAGAATGAGGAAGTCCCTCTGGGGGCTTGCGGGGTCATCCTCGTCGTAGTTCATCACACCTGTGAAGAACAGCGTCGCAAGGATGTCCGTGCATGACAGCGACCCGCCGGGGTGCCCCGACTTTGCCTTCGACACCATGGTGATGATGTCGTGGCGCATCGAGTTTGCGATGAGCCGCACCTCGTGCGTCGTTCTCGTTGTGCTCATGTGTCTCCTCTCGAGACGGTCGTGGCTAGGCCTGCTCCCCTGTGACCTTAGCCCAATCCGCGTCGAAGCGCTCGCGACCTTGGTCGGTGAGCGGGTGGCGCAGGCACTTCTTGAGCGCGGCGAAGGGCACGGTTGCAATGTCTGCACCCAGGAGAGCCGCCTGGGTCACGTGGTTGGGGGTGCGCACGGAGGCGGTGATGATCTCGGGGCCGTCCTCCTCGTCCCAGTAGCCGTAGGTGTAGTTCTTGACGCACTGAACCACGGTAGCGAGCTGCTGGATGCCGTCGTCGCCAATGTCATCGAAGCGGCCAACGAAGGGGCTGATGTAGCGGGCGCCGGCAGAGGCGGCGAGAAGCGCCTGAGGAGCCGAGAAGACAAGCGTCATGTTGACGCGGATGCCCTCCTTGGCAAGCGTGTGCGTAGCGGGAAGGCTCTCCTCGCAGATGGGGAGCTTGATCACGATGTTGGGTGCGAGAGAAGCGAGGCGCTCGCCATCGGCAATCATGCCCTCGGTGGTCTTTGCCTGGGACTCCGCCGAGACGGGCAGTCCCTCGCAGATCTTGCAGATCTTGACCATGTGGTCCTCGAAGTCGGCCAGCTTTCCGCCAGTCTTTGCATAGAGCGACGGGTTGGTGGTAACGCCGGCGAGAACCCCCCAGCTCTCCGCCTGCTTGATCTCGTCCAGGTCCGCTGTGTCAATAAAGAACTTCATGACGATCCTCCCTCAACTTGCCATGTGGACCGCAAATATGCGGCATATTCCATGCTATGCAGAGTCCTCGTGAACGAGGCGTACCTACCGCCCACCTGTCGGCTTCGGTCCGTGAACGCCGTGAGGTATGCAGGTTAGGTGATGGGGGCGCAGCGTCGCGATAAGAGAAGCGGCCGTGCAGGGCAACGCGCACGCGAAGACCCACACGACCGCCTTTCTGGCATCTATGGTTCTGACCTAGACCTACTCGCCCATCTCCGCGCGGGTTTCGTCGATGATGCGGCGCACCTCGGCGGCATTTGCGGCGATCTCGTCCGCGGAGCCCTTGGTGAGCAGGCTTCCCATGCCGCAGGTGTCAACGCCGGCGCGCACCCACTCGGCAAGGTTGTCGAGGTTGATGCCACCGGAGGCCATGAGGGGCATCCAAGGCGTGGGGGTCTTGAACAGCTTCACGAGCTGGACGCCATAGGTGTTGGAGATGGGGAAGCACTTGATGTAGGCAGCGCCCATCTCAAGGCCCTTCACAGCCTCGGTGACCGTAGTGCAGCCCGGCGCATAGGGGACCTGGTAGAGGTTGCACACGCGCGCGACCTCCTCGGACTCCATGTTGGCCACGACGAACTCGGCGCCCGACATGATGGCGAGGCGGGCGGTGGCGGCCTCCATCACGGTGCCGGCGCCAACGCACATCTTGTCACCGTACTTGGCCTTAACAGCGGCAATCACGTCGCCGGCATTAGCGTTGGTGTAGGAGATCTCCATTGCGGGCACGCCACCCCTGACCAGGCCGTCCGCGATCTCCAGGCCGCGCTCGACGGTCTCGACCCTCACGACGGCGAACGCGCCGATCTGCGCGAGTCTCTCGGTGACCTTGGCCTTCTGAAGCTGCATTTTTTTCTCCCTCTTTCTCGCTATACCTGCACGCTACTCGTGCGCGATGCCGTAGTGGTCGAGCATGGCGCGGACCTTCTCGTCCACCTCGGGCGTGGTCTCCGCCACGGGCCTCCTGGCCGGGCCCACGGGGACGCCGGCGAGCTCGAGAGCGCGCTTGAGCGTCTGGGGCGTGGAGCCCATGTGCAGGACGTCGCGGATGGGCTCGACGTCTGCCTGGTAGGACGCAGCGGCCTCGGAGTCGCCCTCCTCGAGGGCGCGCCACAGCGACACGACTACGTTAGTGATGAGGTTGGCGGTACCGGCGATGGCGCCTGAGGCGCCGAGCGCATGGGCGGCGGAAATCTTGCCGTCGGAGCCCACGAGCACGTCGACGTCCTTACCCCTGGCGGCCTCGATGTAGGCGGCGAGGTTCTCCATGTTGCCGGAGGAGTCCTTCACGCCCTTGACGTTGTCGATCTCGGCGACGCGCGCCACGACCTCGGGCGAGAGGTTGGTGCCCGTGGACTTGGGGATGTTGTACATGAGCACGGGAATCTTGACGCTCTCGGCGACAGCCTCGTAGTAGCCCTCGATCTCGGCATCGGAGACCTTCATGAAGTAGGGGTTGATGACCGAGACGGCTGAGGCGCCGGCGTCCTCGGCGCGCTTGGACATCTCCACGGCCTCGCGCGTGGAGCAGGAGCCGGTTCCCACGTAGACGGGCACGCGGCCGGCGACCTTCTCGATCACGAACTTCGAGAACTCTATCTTCTCGTCCGGCGTGCACACGTGGAACTCGCCGTTGGAGCCGAAGGTGAAGATGCCGCTCGCACCGCCCGCGATAATCCTCTCAACGAGCTGCTCGCCCGCCTCGTAGTTGATGGTCTGGCCTTCGTCGCGCCTGAACGGCGTGACCATGGGGACGATGACCCCGGAGAACGTTGACATGCTTGAAACTGCCTTTCTGCCTGTCCTTACGGATGGGTCTACTACTTGCCTGCGCGGATGGAGGCGCCGAGGGCTCCGCCTGGGTGCCAGGTGACGTACTTCTCGGGAGTGAGGCCAAACTCGTTCTGCAGCAGAATGGAGAGGCACTGCAGCTCGATGACCTCGGCCAGAATGGAGGCGCGTGGCGGCTTGTTCATGGAGTCGCCCTCCTGCTTGACGCCTGCGACTAGTACAACGTCACCCTGCTGGGCAAGCCAGGACTGCGGGTTGCCCGTGAGGGCGATGATCTTGGCACCATTCTTCTTGAGGCAGGTGACGGTAGCCTTGAGCTCGCCGGTCTCACCAGAGTTGGAGATGGCGATCACAATGTCGCCAGGAAGCACCTGGCCAGCACTGCCGTGAACGCACTCGGTCCCGTGAAGCTCGTAGGTGGGCGTGCCGGTCGACGAGAAGAGCGAGGCTGCATAGCCGGATACGTGGCCAGGCTTGCCGATGCCCGTCACGTGCACGCGGCCACCATTCTTCTCGGCGTCGAGGATGAGCTGCTTGGCGGCGCTCAGGGCATCAAAGTCGATGCCAGCGACGTACTCGTCGAGCGAGGTCTTCACAATGCCGAGGAACTCCTCGACCTGCTCCTTATCAGTTGCCATTGTTTCCCCTTTCCTTCTATGTAGGAGCCGGAATCGTTCCGGCGCTACTTCTTTTCCTTGACGTGGTGACGTGCCAGAGTCTCGCAAATCTGGGTTTCCAGGGAGCCAAGCGTGTCTGCCATGAACGGGCGCGTGATGCCCAAGTAGAGATAGCCAGACGGATGCTTGACCCAGTCGCCCCAGAGGAGGAGGCGAATGGAGTTGCCCTGACGCACGGTCTTGTAGAACTTGACGTCCTTGTACGTGACGACCGTGGCCTCCTTGGGATCTGACTTCTCGTAGATGTAGACGTACTTGCTGCCAAAGTCGACGACTCCGGTCTTCATGAAGAACTTGCCGAGGAACCTACCCATACGCTTTGACACGAACCACGCGGCGGTGAGCGACAGGATGAGCGCCAGGAGGAACCACACGTTGCCGGAGGCGTTGGCCACAACGCCAAACCAGAAGGTGAGGAAGAGCAAGGCGAGCACCGCAAGGAGGAGGAGCACGCCCTGAAGCAAGAGCCTCTTCCTGTCCTCCCCAACCGAGAGCTCAAGCTCGTCCTCGGGCAAATCGGGAATGGCTATTGGCTTGGCCATCCCGATGATGTCTCCGAGAACCGCGTCGCTCGCCCTTCTCGCCTTGTCGGCGGAGGAGTCCTGAGCGTGGCCCCCGATCTTCTGCGGACCCTTCGAAGGCTCGGTGGATGCAGCCGGCTTGCTCTTGTCGGCCTCGTCGCGCTCGACGGCTTTGGGGTTGGACCTTGCGGAGGATGCTTTGCTGTTTTGCTTCTTATGTGCCACTGGTCTCCCTTCGTGTTGCCCACACCGGTGTCGTTGCGTCCGATGGGACCGCTTGTTCCCAGATTGGCGAAGGGGCGCCCGTGGCGTGCCGCGGGCGCCCCTGAAATCAAACGCTAGGGCTGAGTAGGAAGTGCAATTCTGGTTCCCGTACGACTAGGCGAAGAGGCTGCCGATGCCGTAGATGATCGAGCCGACAATGTTGTAGTCGACGTTGGGGAACGAGGCGCCGGCGATTCCGAGCGAGGCGAACGCAGGATAGAGGATCAGCGGGCCGGCGCAGAGGAAGATGCCAACGAGGAACGAGCCGAGCAGGGCGCCACGCCAGCCACCGTAGGCATAGCCGCAGACGCCGCAGGTGCCACCAGAGAAGAAGCAGATGCCGGCAGCAGGAATCATGATGGTCGGGCTGTGGAAGGCGACCATGAAAGCCATGGCAACGAGGCCACCGAGGAACGAGCCGATGAAGCCGATGATGACGGCGTCAGGCGCGAACGGGAAGATGGCGGGGCAGTCGACGGCAGGACGGGCATCGGGGATGAGCTTCTCGGAGATACCCACGAAGGCTGCGGTGATCTCGGCGATGAACTGACGCACGCCGTAGATCAGGACGGACATGCCAGCGGCGAACTGGAGGCCAGCGAGGAACGGCCAGATCCACCAGATGTCGTTGCCGAAGTAGGAGGTGAAGGGCTTGCCGTTGGCAAGGGTGTCACCAAAGTGACCGGTCACGAAGCAGGCGATGGTCACGATGTAGAAGAGCACGATCATGAACAGGGCCACGGAGAAGACGAAGTCACGGAAGAGCTTGAAGAACTCGGGGAGGTTGGCCTCCTTGACCTCGTTGTTCTCGATCTCCTTCTCGTTCTTCTTGGCGAAGAGCTTGCCGCAGTAGCCGGAGAAAGCGTAGCCGATGCAGTTGAAGTGACCGATGGCGAAGTCGTTGGAGCCAGTGAGCTTCTCAACGAAGGGCTGGCAGAGCGACGGCAGGGCAGCGCCGCAGAAGCCGAGGACAACGCCGCCGCAGATGACGGTGACGGCGATGGGGGCGCCCAGGGCGATGAAGACCAGCGCGAGGACGCAGGCGAAGTACAGGAAGTGCTGACCGGTCAGGAAGATTGCCTTCCAAGGGGTGATCTTGGCGAATACGAGGTTCATGACGAAGCCGAAGACCATGACTAGGGCGACCTCGGTGCCGTAGGTGTCAAGCGCGAGAGAGGTTGCGACCTCGACCTGCGTCACGACGCCCTGCACGTTGAAGGCGGTGGAGAACATGGCGCCAAAGGTGGTGATCTGTGCGGACATGGCGCTGGAGCCGATGTTGAAGATCATGAAGCCGATGATGGTCTTGACGGTGCCGGCAAACGTATCAACCGCCGACTTCTTCTGCAGGAGCAGGCCGACAAGGGCGATGATGCCCATAATCAGCGCTGTGTCCCTCATCTGCATGAGGAATGCGTTCAGCATGTGATAATCCTTCCGATGAAACTGCGGGTTCTCCCGCTCGTGTGGTGCGTTGTCCTACCCAGCTACGTGTTTGCTACCTGCGGGGCTCCTCGCCCTTGTGCTCGTCAAGCCACGCGTGAAGCTTCTCGCGGATCTCGTTCTTGTCGACGAGGTTCTTGATGCCAATCGCGGAGGGAACGCGGGGATCCTGGGAAAGCTCCTCGGTGAGGTCGATCATCGTGATCACGAGGTCGCCACGGAAGCCGATGATGGAGTCGAGGTTGCCGTGCTCGGTCTCGATGGGGAGGTTGTCCTCTTTGATGACCTGGTCGCACTTGATCTTGAGCATCATCGAAGAGCCCATGCCAGCGCGGCAGCACACCAGAGCGTGATACTTGCGGTCCATTACATACCCCTTTCCTTAGCGTGGACAAGGTCCACGACTTCCTTTGCATCCTTGCAGGCGTCGAGCTTGGTAAAGAAGTCCGGATCGGAAAGAAGCTCGACCAACGACTGAAGCGCACTCAGATGCGAGTCGTTGTCCTTCGCGCTGAGCGGGAACAGGTACTTCACCGGATCGTTGTCCTCGCTGCCAAACTCGACAGGATTCTTGAGCGTCACAATACCCACGGCAGACTCGAGAGCTCCGCTCTCGGGACGGGCGTGCGGGAGCGCCACGTGCTCCGTGATCACGATGTACGGGCCAAGTTCGTGGACACCCTTGATGATGTCGTCAACGTAGCCCTCCGTCACCTTGCCATTGGCAACCAGAGGAGCCGTTGCCTTGCGAATGGCATCCTCCCAGTCGCTCGCCTCGACGTTGAGCTGAACTAGGCTCTCATCGAGAAGATCGCTGAGCATGCAACCACCTACCCTTCCTTGAATCTCGGGCAACCACGTACGGCCGCCCCTCAATGACCGTTCGTAACTGTGACACTAAACGAACACCTTCGCAACTAATTGTTCATATTCTCGGCGCAAATTTTCCCCAATGTCGCTCAGCGGTCTATTGAATCATTGTGCATTCATGCTTTCTAGCTGCGGTTTTTAATATTTTATTGAATGATGTATCACTTAATAGTTATATATATGTAACTATTTTTATGTAATTACGAACGAAATTTACGAACGATAAAGCATTGTTCATCTTATTGATATAAGCGAAAAATATAGGTATTAGAGCATCAATCTTTATGTTCGATTGACTATCAATAGACATTTTCACTTCGTATAATTGATTCCGCCAGCGCAGTGTTATGGAGGGCGGAGGCGGACATGAAGAGAAGCAAGGCCTATATTGCCGCTCGCAGGGATGCCATAGTCGCCCTTCTCGAGCGAAAGGGTCAGGTGGGCGTGGCAGAACTTGCCGACCACTTTGGCGTCTCGACCCTCACCATACGGCGCGACCTTGATTATCTGGAGGAGCAGCACGTACTGTCGCGGCAATACGGCACCGCGACATTACTCAATCCTCTCGGGCGCCCCTCGGGCTCACGCCAGATTCGTGCCAACAAAGCCATTGCGCGCGAAGCCGCCAAGCACGTGAATGACGGCGACTGCATCTTCATCAACGCCAGCTCCACGGCACTTTCCATCATCTCGTACATCACGGCGCAGGACGTGACCGTTATCACCAACAACGCGAAGGCGCTGCTCCTCACCGAGCGCCCAAACGCATCGATTATCCTTACCGGCGGCGAGATTCGACCCCCAAAGGCCTCCATGACTGGGGAGTTTGCACTCGAATGCGTGAAGCGCATCACGGCAACCAAGTGCTTCTTGGGCGTGACGGGCCTCTCGCCCACCTATGGCCTTACCTCCGCAACCGCCCCCGAGCCCGCAGTCAACGCGATGATGCTCGAGCGTTCACGCGTGCACGTGATAGTTGCGGACTCTTCGAAGATTGGGCAGACATCGAGCTTCCAGTTTGGATCCACCGATGAGGTCGACCTGCTCATCACGGATTCCGGCGCTACCGACGAGCAGGTTGAACAGCTTAAGGAGTATGGCGTTTCGGAGGTCATACGGGTCGACCTTGGTCCCAGCTCGATGCAGCTCGCCGAGGATGAGGCGGAGCTGCGGGAACCCTAGAGGTGCCTAGCGCTTCTCGATGCTCTTGAAGCCCTCCCCATATACCTCGTGAACCTCAGCGATCACTACGATTGCATCGGGATCCGTCTCGGCAACTATTTCTTTGAGGTGAGCAATCTCACCGCGCGAAAGCACGCAGAAGAGGACGGGCCGCAGCTCACGGCTCCACATGCCCTTTGCCTCGAGCTCGGTGCAGCCTCGGTCAAGCTCCATCAGAATCTGCCGGGCGATTCTCTCATGCTTCTCAGAGATGATATAGGCTGCCCGCTGGACGCGCGGACCATCTACCACGGCATCGACCACGCGTCCGCAGATATACATCGCAACCGCGGCATAGAGCGCGTTCTCTATCGAGAAGACCGGCGCCGAGAGAGCGACGATGGCGCCGTCGACCACAATGGCCATGCTCCCAACGGATGCCCCCGTCTTTCTCGCTATCAGCTGGGCGATGATGTCGGTCCCGCCGGTGTTGCCACCCGTTCGAAAGACCATCCCAAGGCCAACACCCGTGATGACGCCGCCCCACAGCGCGCAGAGAAGGAGGTCTCCCTCGCCCAGAATGGGAACAAGGGGAACTATAGCGTCGGTGAGCACGCCCGAGACAATGATTCCCGCTGCGGTGAGAACGGCGTAGCGTTTGCTCCCCGACTTGACCACGTAGGCAAAGAGCAGGACGTTCATGACAATGGACTGGATGCCCACTGGAAGGTTGACCCCCACCTGAAGAGCAAGGGCATGAAACACCGTTGCCAGGCCCGTAATTCCACCAGCAGCCAAGCCGTTAGGGATCTCAAAGCAGTCGAGACCAAAAGCAAAAAGGAGCGAGCCAAAGAATATGAGGGCGGCGTCGAGCGCCACCTCGCGCCAGCTGAGCTTTCTCACTGCTCCGGCCTTCCGGCAACCACCCATCTGTGATAGGCAATGATGAACTTGTCGAGGTCGCCGTCCTGGAGGACCGAGTCAACATTGCCGGTCTCCATTCCCGTGCGCAGGTCCTTCACCAGCTGGTAGGGATAGAGAACGTAGCTTCTGATCTGGTTGCCAAAGCCAATCTCGTGCTTTGGCCCGCGAAGCTCGTCGAGCTCGGCAGCGCGCTTCTCAAGCTCCATCTCATACAGGCGGCTGCGAAGAATCTTCATCGCAAACGCCTTGTTCTGGAGCTGGCTTCGTTCGTTCTGGCACGTGACAACCGTACCGGTTGGGATGTGCGTGATGCGCACGGCAGAGTCCGTCGTATTGACACCCTGGCCACCGTGGCCGGTTGCATGATACACGTCGATGCGCAGGTCTTTGGGGTCGATATCCACCTCAATGTCATCAGGCAGTATCGGCAGCACCTCCACGCCAGCAAATGTGGTCTGGCGGCGCTTCTTCTCGTCAGTGGGAGAGATGCGCACCAGGCGATGCACGCCCTGCTCGGCGCGAAGCATGCCGTAGGCGTTGTGTCCATGCACCGTGAAGGTGGCATGGTCTATGCCGATGACCTCCGCCTGAGGCGCGTCGTTCACGTCTACCGTCCAGCCGCGCCTGTCGCAGTAGCGTAGGTACATGTGGAAGAGCATGTCGCACCAGTCCTGGGCCTCAAGACCACCTTGACCAGGTGTCACCGTCACAATTGCGTCACCGTGGTCGAGGTCATCGGTGAACCAGCTGGAGAGCTCAAGCTCGGTGAGGTCATGCTCGAGGGAGGAGGCAATCGAGGCGGCCTCGGCGAGAAGGTCATCGTCTGAGGTCTCCTCGCCAAGCTCGAGAGCCGCGCGCGCATCCTCTAGCTTTGCGCGAGCCGCATCGATGCCGGCAACGTCGGACTTTGCAGCTGAGAGGCGCGCCATGGTCTCGCGAGCCGCATTGGCATCGTCCCAGAAGCCTGGTGCCATGCTCTCCTGCTCGAGCTGTGCGACGGTCCCCCGCAGCTCGTCAACATGGAGGTAGCCCTCGACCTCGTCGAGCCGTGCGGATAGGGCGTCGAGTGCAGAGCTATCGATGTCGGCCATGGCTACCTGTTCCTGCCGTGGCAGTTCTTGAACTTCTTGCCGCTACCGCAGGGGCAGGGGTCATTCCTCCCCACGCCAACGTAAGGGTCGGGATCCTCGTCCTTGCGATAGGTGCGAGGCTTGCCGGCGCCGGCGTTGGCATTGCCGTTGCCGCCCTGCTTACGCGGTGCGTCTGCGGCAGAACGGCGTGCAGGCACACTGTGGTCACCATCGACCTCGGCAGGACCGGAGTACTGGGCACCGCGCAGCTCATCGGAGAGTGCCTCGTCATCCCCCTGGGGCTTAGCAGGAGCCGTGGGCCGCACGGCGATCTCAATGCGGAGAATGGTGCGGAGAAAGTCCTCGTACATGGTATTGACCAGCTCGGTAAAGGCGGCGTAGGCCTCGCTCTTGTACTCGACGAGCGGGTCGCGCTGGCCATAGCCACGCAGGCCAATGCCAGTCTTGAGATAATCCATCTCCTGCAGGTATGTCATCCAGCGCGTATCAATTACGCGAAGCATAACCTGGGCCGAGAGGTCGCTCATAATCTGGTCGCCCAGGCGCTGCTCCTTCTCCTTGTAGCAGGTGTTTACAAAGGCATCGACGGCATCGGTGATGTCTCCCTGGTCGGAGTCAACCGTGAACGTAGGTCCGTCGGTACGGCCCGTGAGGTCGCGCACCCACTTGTCGAGGCCTGCAAGATCCCACTCCTCCGGATCGGCCGTCTCGGAGCAGTACTCGTTCACCTTGCGTTGGACGGTATCGTAGGTGACCTCCTCGACGTGGCTCATGAGGTCCTTGCCGTCCAGGATCTTGTTGCGCTCCTCGTAGATGACCTGGCGCTGCTTGTTCATAACGTCATCGTAGTCGAGGACGCTCTTACGCATGGCGAAGTTGACCTCTTCGACCTTGCGCTGGGCGCTTTCAACCGCGCGCGTCACGAGCTTTGACTTGATGGGCATGTCGTCGGGCATGTCGTACTTGGTCATCATCGCCGAGATGCGGTCCATGCGGTCGCCGCCAAAGAGGCGCATGAGGTCGTCCTCAAGGGAGAGGTAGAACTGGGTCTCGCCGGGATCGCCCTGACGGCCAGAGCGACCTCGCAGCTGGTTGTCAATACGACGGCTCTCGTGGCGCTCGGTACCAATGACGGCAAGGCCACCGGCGGCAACCACGTGCTCGCGCTCCTTATCGCAGATTGCCTTCGCCTTCTCGAGGGCGGCAGCGCGCTGTTCCTCGGTGGGTACGACTGGCTCCTCGCCCTCCTTCACTGGTGCATAGAAGCCCTGCTCGCGAAGCATGTCCTCGGCCATTGCCTTGGGGTTACCGCCAAGAAGGATATCCGTACCACGGCCAGCCATGTTAGTTGCAATGGTTACAGCGCCCTCACGGCCCGCCTGCGCAACGATCTGCGCCTCGCGCTCGTGGTACTTGGCGTTGAGGACGTTGTGCTTGATGCCACGCTTGTCCAGAATGCGAGAGAGGCGCTCTGAGTTCTCGATCGAGACAGTACCCACAAGACACGGCTGCCCCTTGGCGTGGCGCTCGGCCACGTCATCGGCGACAGCGTTGAACTTGGCAGCCACTGTCTTGTAGACAAGATCGTCGTGATCCACGCGAATGACGGGCTTGTTGGGCGGAATCACCTGCACGGGGACGTGGTAGACCTCGCGGAACTCTGCGTCCTCGGTCATGGCAGTACCAGTCATGCCCGAAAGTTTGTCGTACATAAGGAAGTAGTTCTGGAGGGTGATCGTGGCAAGCGTCTGGCTCTCTTCGCGCACGAGGACGCCTTCCTTGGCCTCGATTGCCTGGTGCAGGCCCTCGGAATAGCGCCTACCCTCCATGATGCGGCCCGTGAACTCATCGACAATCTTGACCTCGCCATCGACAACCACGTACTGCTGGTCACGGTGGAACATGTACTGCGCCTTGAGGGCCTGCTGGAGGTGGTTCACCAGCTGTCCGGAGGGATCGGCGTAAATGTCATCGATGCCAAGGTTGCGCTCGATCTTCTTGAGGCCCTCGTCAGTCGCAGCAATGGTGTGCTTGGCCTCGTCCATCTCGAAGTCAACGTCTGGAGTAAGGCCACGGACCGCGCGGGCAAAGTCCTTGTAGGTACCTGCGGATTTGGTTCCCGCGCCAGAGATGATAAGCGGCGTGCGCGCCTCGTCGATAAGGATGGAGTCAACCTCGTCGACGATCGCATAGTGATGCCCGCGCTGAACACGAAGGCTTGGCCGCGTAACCATGTTGTCACGCAGGTAGTCAAAGCCAAACTCGGAGTTTGTGCCATAGGTAACGTCTGCCTGGTAGGCAGGCTTCTTTAGGTTGAGCCTCATACCATTCTGGAGCAGGCCTACTTTAAGGCCCATGAAGCGATAGATCTGGCCCATCCACTCGCTGTCTCGCTTGGCAAGATAGTCGTTCACAGTCACAATGTGTACGCCCTTGCCCTCAAGAGCGTTGAGGTAGCCAGCAAGCGTTGAGACCAGGGTCTTGCCTTCGCCGGTCTTCATCTCGGCGATGGTGCCGCGATGCAGCGCGATGCCGCCAATAATCTGCACGTCAAAGTGACGCATGCCCGTCGTCCGACGGGACGCTTCCCTCACGGCAGCAAATGCCTCGGGGAGAAGGTCATCGAGCGTCTCGCCGTTTTCGATGCGCTCGCGGAACAGCTTTGTTTGGCCGCTCAGTTCCTCGTCGTCCATGGCGCTAAAGCGCGGCTCGAGGTCGTTGACATGCGCGGTGATGCGCTGGTATTCCTTGAGGTCCTTGTCGGCTCCAGCGGAAAGCAATTTGGAGAGAAAGTTTGGCATGGGCAGTCCTTCATACTGTTTGATGGGCGGTGACTATCCACCGGCACATGCATTTTTCACTTTACCCATAGCAAACTCACCGTGGTGGCGAGGGGCATGGTCTCACTAAAAGCGCACTGTATTCTCGGTGTTAATCGTGGGGAAACCAAGCTCGTATAGGCGGATAGGAAATTTAGTCCCCTTCGGATCGAGCGGCGGGGCCACCTTTTGCCCCATTCCCTTTTGCGCTCATCGCCTTCCGGAGACGCTTGGAGGGCGGCATGTGTGTCCTATCGACAAAGCGAACGGCAAACCTCTTGTAGCGCTGCTCGGCTTCGAACACTCTGCCACTTGCCCTTAATGCCTGTATGAGAACTTCAACGGCATCTTCGCGCAGGTCATCCACGGCTGTTGCCGCATCGGCAAGCCTGGCGGATATCCTATATCTGCCAAGTCTCAAGGCGGCCTCTGCCCCCGCGACCATAGCGTCAACGTAAAGCTCGCGAAGCTCCTGCCGGCGCGCCACAACATATCCCATAAAGTCCCGCGTGGGCACAAAGAGGTCCCCCGTATAGAGCTTCTCAGACCTTATGGCGGCATCCAATACACGCATGTCATCTCCCTCAGATGCCAGGGCTTCCCTGGCGGCCTCCTCAAACTCCAAGAAATCGCATTCGATGACTGCAGGATCGAGCGAGACAGACCTGTCGCCCCTACTTGAGAGGAAGGGGTCAAATCCCGGCGCCACTGCCGAGATTTCCTTTCTCAATGTACTCGTTGCCTGGTAAATCTTGTCAAGACCTGCTTTGTAGTCGCAATCAGGCCAGAGCTGCTCAATGATTTCGTACCTCTTTGCTGAGAGCTTTGGATGCAGCGCAATAAACACCAGCATCGCCTTGGTGGCACGTCGGTCGATATGCCATTCAGGCACCTGTTTACCATCAACGTTGAGCGAGAATCCACCGAGAAGACCAAGCTTCAGCCTAACTCCCAATGCCGCCTCGGCAAGTCCTTCATCATCACAACGGCCCGCAGGCTGTCTTCTCGGACGCACGGTAATGCTGGAGGTTGACTGGAGCAATGGAATCGGCGGAATCGCAGTCGCCCAAGTATGGGGAATTAGGTTCCTCAGACGCTCGGGAACATCGCCTTTCCCCGAGAGCAAAACCCTAAGGAGCCAGATTTCGTCACTGGGTAGGGCAGCGCCTCCACGTATTCGCTGCGAATCCTGCAGGTCTTCGTCTCCGCCAAGCGCAGAGCGCACAAGCTTGGCAACAGCAGAGAGCTCCCCAGTATCGCATGTGTCCTCCCAATTGGGTGGAACCGCGCCAATGCCCATGCTCGAACCCGCAGCTGCACAACACAACACATTGGCTTCCGCTTCAAGATGGGCAAACCCTGCGCGTCCCGCAGCCCCTGCCGCAATAGCACTTCGTAGTCCCGCGCTTCGATAATCGCCCTGCACATATTCGACCGCGGCACCCATCATGAGGGCAGCCACGCGAATCAGCTCATTTCCTGACCGCTCTGCTTCACTTACCAGGGCATCTATGGACGAGAGGTCGCACGAGCCATGCGCAAGCGCGTCGAGCGCCAATAGGAACGTCTCTTCATCCCTGAGAGCCGAGTAGCCATCTCGCATGAAGAACTCTCGCGCCAAGGAGTCCGAAATGCAATCGCTCATTCTGTCATCCCCGAGAAGAACGCAGGCAATAGCCATATCGAGCCGCAACAGCGCAGTCGCAAGCGAACCCTCCATACTTGAAAACACACGCGGCCCCACAAGGCGCTGGACAGCGCCCGGGCGTCCATCGCGCAGCAGCTGAACCGCCTGCAAATGCGCAGCAAGACCAATGGGTTCCACGACATCATCGCCGCGCGAGGAAACACTCTCGCCAGCAAGCACCGCACGGCACCCCAGGAGGAGTGCATCCGAAGGCGTCACGCCAGCGAGAGAAGACAACTCTGACCGCTCCTGCGAGGATATAGTCTCGGGAAGCCTAAACCCCGGATCCCCAAGAGCCGATAGAACCAATTCGATAGATGCCGCGCGCTCAGAAGTTATAAGAGACCGGGCTTGCGCCTGCCCAACTAATCTCCGAATAAGAGCAACCTCCCCAACGTCAATGAATTCCTCAGCGTGCCCAAGGATCACAGAGGCAGCCGCCTCGGAAGAAGAAATGCGCGCAATGGCGGCTGCCCTATCAAACGCGCCCCTCTCAACCAGCATTCTAAGCGCTGAATCAAAAAGCGCTGACAAGGGAGCTACCTTTGGGGAAAGCGAAGCGCTGCACGCATTAACACCATCGAGAGTGTCAATCCCAAAACACCTAAAAGATGCGTCATGACAAGAGATTCCAAAGAGAGGGGCACTCTCTTCAAGGCCGGCAGCAATCTCACTTGGATCTATGCACGTCACGCTTGCAACGTCGTCAAACGTCCCACTACCAAGGAGAAGCATGGCAAGTCGCGTCGATATCTCATCATCGAGAAGGCCGGGGCGCAAGGTTGCACCAACGAGGTGCTCAAGCGCTTCGAAATACGTACTACCCGCAACAAGCGTATCGACATGAGAGGTGCCGTTATCACGAAGCAGTGCACTAACAAGCGAGGGAATGCCACCAGTAAGAGAACGTACATCATAGAGAGGATCACTTGGCCCAAGCTCAAGGACGTCGCCAACGAGAAGGTCACTGGAGGTAAGGCGAATTGCACCAGAGAGTCTTTCAGCGAGTAAATCGTCTTCTGGCAGCAGGCTAACGGCAACGGATGCTCCAGAAGTTACCATTCTTGAAATCGAAGCGGCCTGCCGATCAACAACAGATTCATCGCCCGCAGGCACATCATCGAGAGCGACTCTGACAGACTTGCCAGCAAGGCACTCCCTCTCAACCTGTCGAGCCAAACGGGCGAGCCGACGAGCAGCCGAGGTGCCATCAATACCATAAAGCCGGAGATAGTGCGTGGTTGAAGAATTTCGCCCTTTGCTGACGAAAGACCTAAGAGCGGTTGACTTTCCCATCCCTGGCTCAGAGCACATGACAAGCAGATCTGAAGTTCGGGGTTCGGATAGAAATGAAGACACCAAGCGTGGAGTAAGGCCCCACGAAGAAAGTCTCCTAGAAATGCAGTCCGACACCTCATCAACGGGCACAACGGCAGGACGGCGATGGACTTTGATAGACATAGCTCAACACCTCACCCTTCCAAATGCTCTATGGGAGGGCGGTACACAAGAACGGTCACCACCCCCCAATGGAAACCGGTGACCGAAAACTATCATTGATATGTCGAGCGTACGAGAGAAACCGGATGAACGGCAAACAAATATTGTCAGAAAGCTGCAAGCAAGCCGTAAGGCGGACAGCGACGCCCACCATGCCTAATAAATGGGCCGCGCCCCGGGCCGGGCGCGGCCCAGGCATGCGGACGAGGGGCCAGGCGCAAAAGGAAAGGGGCCCCGCGCTCGGCGCGGGGCCCCTCCTGGCGAAAACGCCCCCAGTCGGCCAGCGGCGTCCTGGTCTCCCACGGGCTGGACCCGCAGTACAATCGGCGCTCGGGGGCTTAACTTCCGGGTTCGGGATGGGACCGGGTGTGCCTCCCCTGCCATGGCCGCTGGCCGTCTGGGGGCGTTCTGCCTCCGGGGTGGTCCCACCGTGCCCTGGGGGCCGCACAGCGCGCGCAAGCGTCGAGTCCCCCCGGGACCGCCCATGGGAAGGGCATGCGGAGGAGCTCGGCCGATT
>FPKD01000006.1 GCA_900119625.1 Olsenella sp. kh2p3 | reverse complement strand
CCGAAGACGGTGCCCGCGTAGCCCGCGGCGCCTCCAGGCTCGATGCCCCAGTACACGGCGAGCAGGACCATGCCCACGATGACGACGGGCAGGTTGCCGGAGAGGGCAAGCAACACGCCAGCAATGCCAAAGAGCGGAGAGATCACGAGCATCATTCGGCGTGCCGGGCGCTCGACACCCATGCGCTTGACCAGCGCGTCGGATGCCTTGCCGGTGAGCGGCATGGTGAAGATACCCGCGAGGCCAATGACCATGTAAATCACGTTGGCGAGGGGCATCCCCAGTAGCGACGGCTGCGTCCAGCCGAGGTCTACGGTGAAGTAGCGCACGATCTGCGACCAGATGAGGAACTCTCCCATCACGGCAAACATGAAGGCGAAGATGTCGCACCAGAGGGCGCGAGTCTTAAACGCCTCGCCAACGGTCCAGACGTGTGCCGGCTTGGCAGCGTCCGCCTTCTTCTTGGGCAGCGAGTCCAGGCCAAAGGGCTGGGCGCCGACCTTGTCAGGCATGGGCTTGGCCACGGCAGCAGCGACGAGGAGCATGACGGCCATGATAACCGAGAGGACCTTCATGCCGGCGGACCAGCCAGCGCCCTTGAGGATGGGGGAGACCACGATGGTGAGAAGGAGCTGCGCCATGGGGGCGCCCATGAAGGCGAGTCCCCACTTGGTGCCGTACTCGGTGCCCACGTACCACTTGCGGCAGGAGATCGTTGAGGAGACCCACAGCATGCCCGTGCCCACGCCGGCGAAGACGCCATAGGTCACGAGGTAAACCGGGAACGACCAGCTCGCGCCCTCGGGGATGAAGGACGTGAGGAAAAAGCCGAGGAAGCAGCAGATGGCGCCTATCGTGTAGGCAGGGCGGGTGCCCTTCTTGTCGATGAGGCCGCCCGAGAAGTACGCGGTGATGGCATAGAAGGTCATCATGAAGCAGTAGCCGAGCGAGGCCTGCGTCGAGGTCCAGCTCATGCCCTCCATGAGCGATGACTGCATGATCGAGAACGAGGAGCGATAGCCAAAGAGGCAGAAGACCGCGAGCCAGGCGGCAATCACGGTGCAGGTGCCGTACTTCTTCGCCGTCTCCTTGGTGATCTGCTCGGTCGTCGGGGCCTCGTGCCCCGGCTTCTGTTCCGGACATTCTGCTGTTAGCTGTTCTGTTGCCATACTATGTGCCACCAATCTCAATTGTGGGGTTGAGTGAGTGGAGCAGCGCAAAGCAATGAGATAAGTGCCTGTTAAAATGGGGTGTTATCCCCAATGTAGCAGGCAATTCCTGCATCGAGGTACATGTCCTGGAGCTCGCTCATACGCTCGTCGGACATGTCACCCTTGTCGGCATACTCATAGGTGAGGCCGAGCTGCTCCCATTTGGTCTGGCCTAGGCGGTGGAACTTGAGGAGGTTGATCTCAAAGAGGTCATTCTCGTTCATGAAATCGATGAGCTTCTCTGCGTTCTCGTCAGAGTCGTTGTAGCCGGCAATCGTGGGTTGGCGAAGGACGAGCCTGCCATGCCAGCGATCGCTGTGCGCGAGAGCTGCGATGTTGGTAAGAACCTGCTCGTTCGAGACACCCGTCCCCCACCTATGTGCCTCTTCGTCCATGTTCTTCACGTCAACAAACGCAAAGTCGAGCAGAGAGAACACGTCGAGAAAACGCTCCGTCGATGTGAAGCCCGACGTCTCTATAGCCGTGTGGATCATCTTCTCGTGGCAGCGCTTGAGAACCTCGATGAGAAAGTCTGACTGCATGAGGGGCTCTCCCCCGGTAAAGGTGACACCGCCACCAGACCCCCAGTCGCGCATGTCACGGGTGAGAACCCTCATGACATCGTCAACAGACATCTCGCGAACCGGCTCGCGCAGCGCCTCCGCGGCACAGCTCTTTACGCACTCAATAGTCTCACAGCTTGCGCAAATCCTCCGATTGATGCGAGGCATGTGCTCATCGTTCACGTCGAGGGCGCCCCTGGAGCATGCCGAGCGACAGGCACGGCACCCCTGATCCCACTTGCAGGTGCGCTCCGAGAACAGGAGCTGGCGGCGATGAAGCTGCGACTCTGGGTTTGCGCACCAGCGGCACCTGAGCGGGCAGCCGTCGAAGAAGACGTTCGTACGACATCCGGGGCCATCGTGCACGGAAAAGCTCTGGATATCAAAAATCATGGCAGTCGGCGTCATGCCCATGGAACCCTCCTCGTATGTGTATCGCATCTGAGGGGGCCACCGGCAGACGCGCGCCGGTGGCCCCTGGCCTTTGAGCTACTCGCTTACCGCTTCGAGCTCGCTTGCGCGCACGAAGTGCTCGCAGGTGAAGGCGCCGCAGCCTGCGTAGGCCCACTCGGGCTTCTCGAAGCCAGTGCAGGTGCCAATGCCGTGGTCATCGGGGTCATGGAAGTTGCTGCAGAACTTGCAGAGGTAGCCTTCCTTGAAGCGTGGGCAGGCGAAGGAGCCCTCCCCGTCCAGCGGGACAATCGCCTTGTCAAGGGCGCACATGCCCTTCTCGCAGTCAAGCGAAAGGAAGTTCGCGCAATCGCAATGCTTCATTTCTGTTTCACCGGCCATTCTGTGTTGTGGTTGCCATATGGGGCGCTTGCAGGTGCTAGTGGTCGTACTCGGTGCGGTAGATGACCTCGTCCTGGATGGGCTTGCCAATCTCGCACCAGTACTGGGTGAAGCCGGCCACGCGAACCATAAGGTCGCGGTACTCCTCGGGCTTTGCCTGAGCAGCCTTGAGCGTCTGGGAGCTCGTGATGTTGAACTGCACGTGGAAGCCGCCACGACGCATGTAGGCGCGGATGACGTCCAGGAGCTTGCGGGTGCCAGCGGCGCCCTTGACGGCGCTCGGGTGAATCTTAACGTTCATCTGGGCGTTCTGGTTGCGGGAGTGGTCGTAGCAGGTGGCCGACTCGAAGACGGCGTAGATGCCGTTCTTGTCGGTTGCCGCCGCAGCGGAGACGGAGCCGTCGGAGTAGGTCGTACCAGCCAGGCGTCCACCGGCGTCTGCGAGGGTGATGGCGCCCTGCGGGCCGTGCGTGGAGACGGAGATCTGGCACATGTAGTAGTCGGTGCCGTAGCAGGACTGCAGGCTGTAGAGGTACGGCGTCATGTGGTTCTGGTAGTCAACCATCTGCTGGTCGGCGTAGGGGTCGGCGTTACCGAACTTGGGCGCGTTCACGCAGTCGTAGAAGATCTTCTCGTACTTGGGTGCAAGCTCAGTGGCCTCGCGGTGATCGGGCGAGAAGACGCCGGTCTCGAAGGCGGTCTTGAAGCCAAAGTTGTGGAGCATGGCATCGACCATCTCGTCCAGCGTGTACTTCTTCTCGTCATAGACGTTCTTGCGCAGCGACGTCATGGCGTTGATGAAGGTGACGGTGCCGCAGGACTCGAAGTTGTGCGTGCCCATGTAGCGGGCGCCCATGCGGGTCTCAATCTGACCCTTGGTGAAGCAGTCGGGCTTGAGCAGGGAGGTGACGACGGGCGGGTTCATCTTGCCCCACACGTCCATCTGGATGTTGTTGACCTTGAGCGAGACCTCGATGCACTCGTGGAGGTACTCGGTCCAGGCAGCCCACAGGTCCTCGAAGGTGTCGAGCTTGTGGCCGTGGGGCTCGAAGACCTTGATGCCGGTACGCTTGTCGACGCCATTCGTGAGCACCAGCTCCAGGAGCTTGGGCAGGCCCGTGAAGTGGACGCCCGTGCCAGCGGTGGGGCCGGCGCCGCCAGGGATCCACGTGACCTTGCCGTCGTAGTGCAGGGGCTGGAAGCAGCCAGGCGAGGACTCGAGACAGCCGCCGAGCATCCAAGCGCGAGCGTCCTCGATGCCCATGCCCTCCTCGCCATAGTGGCGAATCATGAAGTTCATGCCGGTCTGGTTGTTCATATAGGCCGGGAAACCAAAGCCCATCTTGGTCACGCGGGCACACTTGAGCAGGAAGTCCTCGGGGAGCTTCTCGTCATAGAGGACAGAAATCGTGGGCTGCGTGGTCTTGGCGCGGCCGGCCGCCTCGACGATGAGGTACTCGAGCGGGGTGACTGCCGACATGCCCTCGTAGTTGAGGCCACCGACACCGAGGTTGTTGAAGGTGTTGCCGGAGAGGACGCCGCCGGTGACGCCGGAGGACGCGAAGCACTCGATGGACGTGATCTTGATGCGGTATAGCTCGAGAAGCTCGATGGCCTCTTCTTCGGTAATCTTGCCCTCGCGCAGGTCCTTCTCGTAGAACGGGTCGAGAATCTGGCCCAGGCGACCAATGGACTGGCCGGACTGCGGGTCCTCGTTGACCGTTGCAAAGTGAAGAAGCAGCGTGAGCTGCAGGGCCTCGCGGAAGGACTGCGGCTGCTTGTGAGCGATGTTGTGCATCACAATCTGGATGTCCTCGTAATCGCTCTTCTGGCGGGGGTCCTTCTCGATGGAGGCGAGCTGCGCGGCCTTCTTGGAGTAGTTCTCAGCCCACTGGGACAGGCCGTGGATGATCTCCTTCATGGCAATGTAGTAGTAGCCACGGCTCATGCCGAGAAGTCCGTCGCCATGCTCGACCTTGCCAAGGCCCTCGTCGATCTTCTCGTCGCAAAGCTCGGAGAGGCGGTCGAAGCCGTACTCGAGCGGCAGGTAGTAGTTCATGACCTCGCGGCCCTGGGGGATTGCCCAGGAGTCGAACATTACGAGCACGGAGTCACGATAGGCCTTGTACTTCTTGTACTCGGGCAGAAGCTCGGAGTACTGCTGGGTCTTGACCTCGACGGAGCAGTTGTCCCAGTACTTGGCAACCTTGACCAGAACGGGGACCTCCTCCTTGCGCAGGCCAAACTTCTGCGCGATGGAGACCACGTTGCCGTAGGACTTCGTGACGTTGCCGCCGCCGGCAGCCACGACCGACATCTTGTCCGACTCGGAGAGCGCCGGGGCATCCGCCTCGTTCATGAGGGCCTCGGCCTGCGCGTTGAAGAACGAGGCGTCAACCCAGGGGAAGCAGAACGCGCCACGCCAGTTCTTGGTCTTGTTCATGACGAGAAGCTCGTCAGGCCAGATCGTGGGCGTCATGTGCGTAAGTGCCGCCGACTCGGCCTTGGCGCGACGAATCTCGGGAAGGTCTCCATCGTTCTGCCACCAGACGCGGTTGTACCAGTAGGGGTACTCCATGTCGATAGTGTTCTTCATCACGTAGTAGATGTCCATGAGCTTGGTAAATCTGGGAGACGGCTCGGGGAACTTCTCGTCCTCATAGCCCTCCCCGGCCTGCACATCAAGCGACCGGAACTTGCCTCTGGTCTCTAGGATCTGATTGATGCGCGCTTGCTTCTCGTCCACCGTGACCTCCTTGAGATTGAACCCGATGGCGCGGGGTTGCAGCGAGTCCGTTGTGGCCCGTGGGTTCCCCGCCTTGTTGGGTGCACTGTACCGGGAGTCAATTTGCTTCATTAAGCGCAAATTGCACAGCTTTTGCGCGTGCGAAAAATGATGGAGGAAGCTGGTTAAAATTACAGTGTTTAACTGCGGTTTATTTAAAAGTTAACCATGGTTTTTAGCTGTGCAGAATGCACGGGGGGCAGGCGTCTTGCGCGAGCGGTTGCCATTTTGTCTCGAACGGCGTTAGGGACGCACGAGAAGGGCTCTCGGGCGCCAATTTGACGCCTGAGGGCTTGTTTTGAACGTGATTGCTTCGGTAACGCACGCTCGGGCGCCGTTTCGGCGCCGGAGGGGCTATTTTGGCAGCAGGTGCAAACGAAAGAGGGCTTCCGGCGTCATTTTGGCGCCTGAGGGGCCCTTTTGGCAGCAGGTGCGTACGAAACCTCTGCTCAGGCGCCGCTCTCTCCCCCTCCCTGCGGAGATTAGCTCCTTTTCTTAAACGCAACCGACGTTTCCGCAGTTGGCAAGTAGTCGTTTTAAGAAAAGGAGCTATTCTCCGCAGAGGGGCGAGGCGGCATTGGGGCTGCAGCGCCGCGGGGGACGGCAGCATCAAAACAGAAGCGGCCGCCGGAGACGAGAAGGTCCCGACGGCCGCGCGAAAGCCGCTGCTACATACCCCAACCGCGGCCCCCCGGGCCACCGGGCATGCCGCCGCCCATGCCCATGCTGCGCATCATCGACTGCATCTGGCGGCGCTGCTTCTTGCTGCCGCCCTGGGTGGCAGCACGCATCTTGCTCATCATCTTGTTCATCTCGCCCCACTGCTTGAGGAGCTGGTTGACCTCCTGGACGCTGCGTCCAGAGCCCGCCGCGATGCGCTTCCTGCGCTGGCCGTTGATGATCTTTGGCCGCGCGCGCTCCTCCTTGGTCATGGAGTGAATCATGGCCTCGATGCGCCCAATCGAGCTCTCGTCCACGCCGCCCTGCTGCGCCATCGCGCGCTCGCCGCCAGGCAGCGCCGAGATGATCTTGGCCAGGCCGCCCATCTTCTTGATCTGCTGCATTTGGTTGAGCAGATCATCCATCGTGAAGCCTTCGCGCAGCATGCGCTCAGCGGCGTCGATTTGCTCCTGGTCGGCCACCTTCTGGGCCTGCTCGATGATGCCGTAGACGTCACCCATGCCCAGGATACGCTTGGCCATGCGATCGGGGTGGAAGACCTCGAGCGAGTCGGGCTTCTCGCCCATCGAGACAAACTTGATGGGCTTGCCCGTCACCGCACGCACGGAGAGCGCGCCGCCGCCGCGGGCGTCGCCATCGAGCTTGGACATGATGACGCCGTCAAAGTCCACGCGCTCGGCGAAGGTCTGGACCACGTTCACGATGTCCTGGCCGGTCATGGCGTCGACCACCATGAGGATCTGGTCGGGCCTGACGGCCTGCTTGATGGCAACCGCCTCCTGCATCATCTCCTCGTCGATCTGAAGACGGCCAGCGGTATCCACAATCACGATGTCGTTCAAGTGATCGACAGCCTCGTGGATGGACTCGGAGGCAACCTTGACCGCGTCCTTGCCGTCGCCGCGATAGACCGGTACGCCAATCTCGGCACCGAGGGTGGCAAGCTGGTCGGCAGCTGCGGGACGGTGCGTGTCGCAGGCGGCAAGCAGCGGAGAGTGACCCTGGCCCTTGAGGAGGTAGGCAAGCTTGGCCGCAGCCGTAGTCTTGCCCGAGCCCTGCAGGCCCACGAGCATGATCACGTTGGGCGTGCGGTTCTGCGCCAGCACGAGCTTGGACTCGGTGGTGCCGAGAAGCTCGGTGAGCTGGTCGAGCACGATGCGCACCACGTTCTGCGCGGGCGTGAGCGAGTCCAGGACCTCGGCTGTAAGGCACTTCTCCTTGCAGGAGGCGACAAAGTCCTTGACCACGCGGAAGTTGACGTCGGCCTCGAGCAGAGCCATGCGGATCTCGCGCATGGCAACGTTGATGTCGGCCTCGGTGAGCTTGCCCTTGCCGCGGAGCTTGTCAAAGGTGTCCTGGAGGCGTTCGGAGAGGCTGTTGAACATGGCTACTTTCCTTCCCCAACAAGCGCGCGGCAGAAGTCGAGCGCGTCGAAGGTCTCAAGGTCGTCGATGGACTCTCCCACGCCAATGCGGTAGATGGGAAGCCCCAGCTGGTCGGAGATCGCAAGCGCGATGCCGCCCTTGGCGGTGCCGTCAAGCTTGGTGACGATAAGCCCGTCGAGGTCAAGGGCGTCGTTGAACTCCTTGGCCTGCGCAAGGCCGTTCTGGCCGGTGGTGGCGTCAATCACAAGGACAACGGTGACCGGCATAGAGGTGCAGCGCTTGCGGGTGACGTTGACCACCTTGGCAAGCTCGCGCATGAGGTCGGACGAGGTGTGCAGGCGACCTGCCGTGTCAATGAGCACCAGCTGCGTGCCGCGCTTCTCGGCCTCCTCGACCACGTCGTAACAGACGCTCGCCGGGTCCGCCCCGCGCTCGCGGGTGATGACGTCCACGCCGGCGCGCGTGCCCCACACCTCGAGCTGCTCGATGGCTGCGGCGCGGAAGGTGTCGGCACCGCCGATAAGGCAGCTCTTGCCCTCGCCACGGGCGCGACCGGCAAGCTTGCCCACCGTGGTGGTCTTGCCGGCGCCGTTGATGCCCACAAAGAGGACGCACGAGGGCACGTCTTCGAAGGGGTCGCGGTCTGCCGTGCGGAACTCCTGAGCAAGGCGCTTGGCGAGGGCGTCGCGCAGCTGGTCTGCGCGGGTGAGGTTCTCGCGCGCGGCCTGCTCGCGCAGGTCATCGGTCACGCGCATAGCAAGCTCGCCGCCCATGTCGCCCATCACGAGCGTGTCCTCGAGCTCCTCCCAGAAGTCCTCGTCGACCTCGCCGCCCATGTAGAAGATCTCGTTGATGGCCTCGCGCGAGCGCGAGAGACCGCTCTTCAGCCTGTCAAAGAAGCCCATCAGGCATCGACCACCTTTCCAGTTGCCTTGTCGAGGCGCTGAGAGACGACGTGGCTCACGCCGTCGGCCTGCATGGAGACGCCGTAGAGGACGTCGGCCTGCTCCATCGTCCTTCGCTGGTGCGAGATGACGATGAGCTGTGTCGTGTCCTTGAGCTGCTCGATGGCGTCAAGGAGCTTGGAGAGGTTGGAGTCGTCGAGCGCGGCCTCCACCTCGTCGAACACGTAGAAGGGCACGGTGCGCGTCTTGTAGACCGCGAAGAGCAGCGCCAGCGCCGTGAGGGACTTCTCGCCGCCCGACATGAGCGACATCTTGGTGATGCGCTTGCCGCGCGGCTGCGCCACGATCTCAATGCCCGTCTCGGAGAGGTTGTCCGGATCGGTCATCTCGATGTGGGCATGGCCGCCCGGGAAGAGCATCGAGAAGATCTCCGAGAAGTTCTCGTTCACCTTGTCGAAGACCACAAGGAACCTGTTGCGCATCTTGCGGTCGATGGCGGCATTGATCTTCTTCAGGGCAACGCGGGCGGCCTCGAGGTCTGCGACCTGCTCGCCAATGTAGTCTGCGCGCTTCTTCAAGCGCATGTACTCGTCCATCGCGACCTCGTTCACGGGGCCGATGGAGGCGAGTTGGGACTCGAGCTGGTCGGCCTCGCGCTCGGCAGCCTCGCGGTCCTCGGGCGCGGGAAGCGAGAGCGCCTCGTCGAGAACGGCCCCCGTTGCCTGGATGGCCTCGATGGCGTTTTGCACCTGGACCTCAAGGCGCCCGAGGTCGACCTTGACCGCAGAGGCGGCATCGCGGGCGCGAGTGAGCTCGGCGGTGGCGTCGTTCACGGCGGACTTGGCATCGCCGATGGTGCGCTTCAGGGAGTCGGAGTCTGCCTCGGCGAGCGAGGCGCGGTCCTTGAGGCGCGCCGCCCAGTCGAGGGCACGGGCGCGAATGGCGTCGTAGCGGTCGTGGAGCGGGTCCACGCGCAGACGCACGACCTCGAGGGCACGCGAGCCCTCCTCGGTAGCCACGATGCGCGCGTCAAGGTCGTGCTTGCGGTTGGCAAGCTCGCGCTCGCGAGACGCGAGGTTCTTGGCGCGCTCCTTGGCCATCGCAAGCTCCAGTCGCGCGTCCGAGAGCTCGTGGGAGGCCTTGCCCTGCGCCCGCACGGCCTCGTCGTGCTGCGTGCGCAGGTCGCCCAGGCCACCGGCCAGCTCCTCCGCCTTGGCGCGTGCAGCTGCGGCGGCTGCCTTGTGCTCCTCGATGTGCGAGCGGGCGTCTGCCGCACGCTCGGATGCAGCGTCTCGCTGGCGCGTGACCTGGCGTTGCTCGTCTGCCGCGCGCTGGCGCTGCGCGTCCAGGCGCCCCATCTCGGACGTAACTGAGGAGAGCTCACCCGAGAGTCGCGCGACGTCGCCTTTTGCGGCCGCGGCACCATCGCGCGACGCGGCAAGCGCAGCCTCTGCCGCACTCACGGCCTCCGTCGCGGCCCCAAGCGATGCGCGCAGCTCCCCCATGCCCTCCTCGAGGGCTCGAATGCGGCGCTTGCGCTCGAGGGCGCCCGCCTCGGTCGAGGGCGTAGTTCCAACCACGCAGCGACCATCGGGCGTGACGGTGACGCCGTCCTGCGTGACGTAGGTGAGCGCCGGCATGGCCTGATGCGCGCGGATGGCCTCCTCGGCGCTTCCCACGAGCCTGATGTCGCCGAGAAGCGCCGTGAGAAGCGGGCGCGCGGCGTCAGAGACGCGCAGGTGCGAGATGAGCGCCTCGCCGTGGGCACCCTCCGCCGCCACCGCAGCGGGTGCGGCCTCGCGGAAGACCACGGTCGCTCTGCCCTCGGCGCGCCCCTGCGAGAGCGCGGAGGCCGCGAGCGCGCCCGCGTCCGCGGCGCTTGCCACCACGAAGGCGGCAAGGTCGTCGCCGAGCAGACGCTCTACCAGGGACTCCGTTGCCTCGTCGGCGTCGATGAGGTCTGCCAGGCGGCACTCGACAAGGTCCGCCGCCTTTCCCTTGGAGACGGCCTCCACGAGCGGGCTTGCCTTCTCCACGTTGGCGTCGACGGAGCGCAGCGCCGAGAGGGTGGCCTCGGAGGACGAGAGTTTCGTACGGGAAGAGCGCTCCTCGTCGCGCGCGCGCTTGAGCGCGGCCTGGGCCTCGGCAATGGTGCCGGCGAGCTCCTCCGCCTTGGCACGGGCGTCGGCGAGCTGCGCCTCCACGCGAGCCTTGCGCTCTCCCCTCTCGGCCAGCGCCTCCTCGGTTGTGGCGAGGGTCTCTGCTACCTGCTCGAGGCGGCTCTTGTACATGCCGTCCTTGACCTCGGCGTTCGAGATCTGGTCCTCGAGCTTGGCAAAGGCGAGGGTCTCCCTATCTGCCTCGGCGCGCGCCTGGCGCTCGTCTGCCTGGCGCTTGTTGAGGGTGTCCTCCAGCTCGCGCCGATGCGCCACGGCGTCCCGCGACGCCTTCGAGAGCGCCTCCATGCCCTCCTCGAGCTCGCGCTGGCGCACGCGGGCATCAGAGAGGTCCCCGGCCACGCGCTCGTGCTCCTCGGTCACATCCGCGCGCTGCTTGCGCATGGTCGAGAGCTGCATGCGCATCTCGGAGAGGCGCGAGACCATGTTCTTGCCCTTCTCCTCCAGAAGGCGCATGTCCGAGTCCATGCGGCCGAGGATGTCCTGCATGCGGCGACGCTGCTCGCCGAGGTCGCCCACAAAGAGGCCCTTCTGCTCGAGGAGCGACTGGTACTTCTCGAGCTCTGCGGACTTCTCGTCCAGGCGGTACTGGGCAAGCTCGACGGCAGCGTCGGCCTCGCGGCCGCGGGCCGAGAGCGTGCCGTAGGATGCCTGCAGGCGGCGCAGGTCGTCAACCGCGAGCTGCGTGCGCAGCTCGGTCAGGCGCTCGGTGATGTCGTGGGCGCGCTTTGCCTTATCGACCTGACGCTCGAGGGGCTTGAGCTGGCGGTTAATCTCACGCTCGACCACCTTAGCGCGCGCAAGGTTGTCGTCCATAGACGAGAGTTTGCGAAGGCTGCGCTCCTTGCGCCTGCGGTGCTTGGAGATGTCTGCCGCCTCCTCAATGAGCTCGCGGCGCTCCTCAGGGCGGCTCTGGAGGATGGAGTCAAGCTTGCCTTGGCTGATGATCGAGTGGGTGTCCTTGCCCAGGCCGGAGTCGTGGAGGATGTCCTGCACGTCCATAAGGCGCGCGGGCGCGCCGTTGATGAGGTACTCGGACTCGCCCGAGCGATACATCCGGCGCGTGATGCCCACCTCGGAGAAGTCGATGGGCAGCGTGTGGTCTGAGTTGTCGAGTACCAGCGTAACCTCTGCCACACCCACGGCGGGCCTTGCGGAGCTACCCGAGAAGATCACGTCCTCCATGGCCTGGCCACGGAGCATCTTGGCGCTCTGCTCGCCCAGGACCCAGAGAATGGCGTCAGAGACGTTCGACTTGCCCGAGCCGTTGGGACCCACAACCACGTTGAGGCCGGGGTCGAAGGACATGGATGTCCTGTCGGCGAAGGACTTGAAGCCCTTGAGGGTGAGCGACTTCAGATACAAGGGTGGTCCTCTCGCTTCTCGGGCTAGTGCTCGTCGGCGTCAGCGGGGGCGACGCTGGCGTCCGCCCCCTTGTCGCCGCCCTGTCCCATGCGCTCGAGCGCGTCCGCGGCGGCGGCGTTCTCGGAGCTCTTCTTGGAGGGGCCGGAACCCCGGCCCACGCGCTTGCCATCGACCAGCACAACGGAGGTGAAGGTGGGGTCGTGCGCAGGGCCCTCCTCGCCCACGAGCTTGTACTCGGGAGCAAGGCGGAGGTCGCGCTGGGTGATCTCCTGCAGGCGCGACTTGGGGTTTATCGGCCGCTCGGAGAGACGGTCGACAAGCTCGGGCGTGAAGTGCGAGGAAAGCGTGTCGAGCACGAACCTGCGCGTGTCCTCGTAGCCGGCATCAAGGTAGAGGGCGCCCACGATGGACTCGTAGACGTTCTCGAGGGCGGAGTGCATGCCGCGCGCGTGCGTGCCCTTCTCGGACTCGCCCACCACGATGAGCGGGGCTACCCCAAGGTCGCCCGACACCTCTGAGAGCGTCTCGCCCGAGACGAGCGAGATCTTGAGCCTTGTGAGCGCACCCTCGTCGAGCCCGGGGAAGCGCTCGAAGAGCTCGGTGGCCACAATGGCGCCCAGGATGGAGTCGCCCAGGAACTCAAGCCTCTCATAGGAGGCCGAGACAGGCTTTCCCTCCACCGCCGAGGGGTGCGTGATGGCGGACGTTATGAGCCTTTTGTCGGTGAAGTGGTGGCCGCAGATGCGCTCCACCTCGCTGACCTTTTCATGCGTGTTCAAGTGAGAGAGCTCTCCTTACAAAAGCTTACTGAGCGGCCTCGATGGCGCTCACGGCGTCGCCCACGGTCGCGATCTTCTCGAGGGCCTCGTCGTCAAAGGTGAGGTCGAACTCGTCCTCGAGGGCGGTGACCAGCTCGAGCAGGTCGAAGGAGTCTGCGCCGAGGTCCTTGAAGGCGGTCTCCTCGGTGAGCTCGATGTCTGCCGGGACATCAAGGATGTCGTTCACAACCGAGATGACCTTCTCGAGAATGGCGTCATGGTCCATGGGTTCCTCCTAGCGGATTGACGTTGCCGGTTCACGCGGGCCGCGTGGCACCGCGCACACGAGCTTATGGTACCCGTTACTCGGCCTTCTCGCAGGCCTTGGCAATACGTTCGCAGAGCTGTCCGCGGGCGGCGCGGGCGCAGGCAAGTGTGCCGCTGGCCACGGCCTCGGCGCTGGTGCTGCCGTGTCCCTTGACCACAGGAGCGCGCAGGCCGAGAAGGACGGCACCGCCCATCTCATCACCAGAGAGCTCGCCCGCAACGGTCTTAAGCGCCGGCTTGAGCATGAGGGCACCCAGGCCCGCACGCTTGGACTCGCCGGCAGCGGCCTTGACGCGCGACACGATGAACTTTGCCGTGCCCTCAATGGTCTTCAGGGCAACGTTGCCCGTGAAGCCATCTGCCACGATAACGTCAAAAGTACCCGCGAGAAGGTCTGTACCCTCGGCGTTGCCCACAAAGCCGCAGTTGCCCTCTGCCAGCGCCTTGTGGTAGGACAGCGCGAGCTCGGAGCCCTTGGTGTCCTCCGAGCCGTTGCAGAGAAGCGCCACGCGGGGCTCGTCTACGTCCAAGACTACCTGCGCATAGGCGCGGCCCATGTGCGCAAACTGCACAATCACGTCCGGCTGTACGTCCGCGTTGGCGCCGCAGTCGAGAAGGACCGTCTTCTTGCCCGAGATACCGGGGGCGGCAAGCGTGAGCGCCGGCCGGCGAATGCCCTTGATGCGCCCAATGCCAAAGGTCGCGGCGGTGAGCACGGCGCCGGTGGAGCCAGCGGAGAAGAGGCCGTCCGCCTGGCCGGCGCGCACCGCTGAGGCGGCGCGAACGATGCTTGCATCCTTCTTCTTGCGCACGGCGGAGGCGGGATGCTCGTCCATGGCGATGACCTCGGTGGTCACGAGGGCCTCCGCGCGCTCGTGGTCGCGCGCGAAGGGCTCGACCACAGAAGCGTCGCCCGCCACAAGAACCTTGAGCTCGGGGTCGAGCTCGAGGGCCTTGGCAACGCCTTCGAGCAGCACGGAAGGCTCGCGGTCGGAGCCCATGACGTCAACGCAGATGGTGGTCATCTATCCTCCAAGGTTGCTGTGGGGCGCTCGCGCGCAAGATTAAAAAAGGAGGCCGACCCCAGAAGGGACCGACCTCCCAGGCCATGTTGCAGGCATGGGGCTACTCGGTGACAACGACCTCGCGGTCCTTGTAGTAGCCGCAGTTGGGGCACACGTGGTGCGGGAGCTTGGGGGCTCCGCAACGCGGGCACACGGAACGGGCCGGAGTGGCGACCTTGCTGTTGGCCGAACGACGGGTGTGCGTGGCTCCACGGCCCTTTTTCTGCTTAGGAACTGCCATCTTGAACCTCTCTTGCTCTTACACCGCGCCCCTCGTGGAGACGCGGGGCAACTTGACCAAAAATCATGCGTAGATGACTATACCACGCAATTGGGCATATGCGCCAGATGCGGCAATATCTTCACTCTGCATCCGGTTTGTCGTCTTTGGACTGCTCGCCGGGGAGGGGCGCATCGCCCTTCTCGTCCTCATCGTGGTCCAGGTCGAGCGAGGCGAGAACCGCGAACGGGCTTGCCTTCAGACGGTCCTCCTCGATCTGGGCTGCGTGGCCACAGTCCTCCTCGTTGAGATTGGCGCCGCAGACGGGGCAGAGGCCCTTGCAATCCGGACGGCACAGCACCACAAAGGGCGTCTCCATGACAAGCGCCGAGAGGAGCGCGCCCGAGAGGTCGATGGTGTTGTCAGCCGAGACGAGCGAGAAGTCCAGCTCGTCGTCATCGTCGTCGCCCGTGTCCTCAGGCTCCTCGAAGAGGTAGTACTCATCGACCTCGCCGCTCACGTCGAACTCCGCGGGGCTGAGGCAGCGGTCGCAGGTGCCCACCACGTGCGTGGTGAGGATGCCCGTGGCGAGGATTCCCTCGCCCGCGTTGGTGAGCATGAGGTCGTAGTCGATGCCGGAGGGCAGCGAGAACTCGCGCTCGCCAAGGGTGTAGGACGTCTCGTCGAGGTGGCCCTTCAGGGGCAGGGTGTCACCTGCCTCCCCCAGGCGCGCGTCAAGTGCAAGAATCACAGGCTGCATGGCGCTTACCAGGGAACGTTGTTCGAAGTGTTGCGCGGGCCGGAGTTCTCGTCGAGCGTCTGGCGGACGCGGGAGACCGAGTTGGTGAGCGACTTGAGGTTTTCCTCGAGGTGCGCGAGCACAGTGTCCGCGTACTCCTCGGCGTTGTAGCGGGTGTCACGCTCGTACTGGGCCGCCTGGTCCTTGATGCTGTCTGCCTGTTGCTGGGCGAGACGGACGACCTCCTGGTCGCCGGCAAGAATCATGGCCTGCTGCTGGGCGTCGGCAATGATGCTGTCGGCCTGCTGCTGGGCGCGGTCCAGCGTCTCCTGCTCCTCCTTGAGGATGCGGCGCGCGTCTTGGAACTCCTGCGGGAAGACCCTGCGGATCTCGTCGAGAATCTCGTACACGTCCTGTGCGTCGACAATCTTCTTCTGGCCGCCGCCGGTAAGCGGGGACTTCGCCTCGTTCACTAGCTGCTCGAGCTCGTCGACCAGGCTCTCTATTTCCTCACCCGGCTGCATCCAGGTCTCCTTTCGAGTGTGGGCCACTGCTCGGGCGTTCCCGTGCGCTGCCCGAGGGGCATATCACTTTGATGGTAGCAGAAAAGCGCTGCAAGTCTCCAAGCGAGCCAAAGCTCACGCATAGTGCGCACGGAGCCGCTCGGCCACGTTGGGCGGAACGAGGAAATCCACGTCGCCGCCCATCGCAGCGATCTCGCGCACGATGGACGAGGAGACGTAGCCGTACTTGGGGCTCGACATCACGAAGATCGACTCCAGGTCAGGTGCCATGTAGGTGTTGAGATCTGCCTGTTGAAGCTCGTACTCGAAGTCCGTCGTGGCACGCAAGCCCTTGACCACGCCGCCCGCCCCGCGCTCCTTGCAGAACTCCACAAGAAGGCCGCAGAAGGGCACCACCTCGATGCCGTCGGTCATGCCGTTATCACGAAGGGCACCCTTGAGCATGTCCACGCGCTCCTCGAGCGTGAACTCGGTGCCCGTGCCGCGCTTGCGGCGCGACTCCGCCACAGCAACGGTGACCTGCGGGAAGAGCTTGCGGGCACGGCGGATCACGTCCATGTGGCCCAGGGTCACCGGGTCGAAGGTGCCGGGCACCACCACGTGGGTGCAGAGCTCGCTAGTCAACGTCCTGTCCTTTCTCGAGAAGGTCCACGCAGGTGATGCCATAGCGCTTGGTACGCATGGGGATAAGACCCGGCACGTCAAGCCCCGGCGCCTGTGCGGAGCGCTCGTAGACCACGGTCGCACCCGAGCGCAGCGCACCCTGTGCGACAAGGTGTTTGAGCATAGCACTCACGACGCCCGCTGAGAGCGCATAGGGCGGGTCGAGAAAGACAACGTCAAAGGGTGCCCCGGCAATGCGGCCGCGCTCGGCAAGCTGGCAGGCATCGCCGCGCAGCACGGCGTAGGCGCCCTTCTCGGCGCCAACCTTGGCAAGGTTGCGGCGAACCCGGGCGGCAGCGCGCGCGTCCTGGTCGATGAAGGTGCAGCGAGCCGCCCCGCGCGAGAGCAGCTCAATGCCCATGGCGCCGGAGCCCGCGAATGCGTCGAGCACCGAAGATCCCTCCAGGTTTAGCTCGCGCGCCGAGAGGATCATCGACGCCATGGCCTCGCGATTACGGTCTGTCGTGGGGCGCGTAACGCCACGGCCCTCCGGGGACTCCAGGGGCATGCCGCCCCACTTGCCGCCAACAACTCTCATGCCTTGTCTAGCTCCTCGAAGTAGGCGCCAAAGCGGTCCCTGGCCTCCAGCGCCATGGGCCTCAAGGCCGGGCTGGAAAGGGAGGGGTCCTTGGCAAAGATCTCCTGTGCGTCCTCGTGCGCCGCCACCACGAGGTCCTCGTCGGCGGAAAGGTCGCTCACGCGCAGCGTGATGCCGCCATGCTGGCGATACCCCAGGACCTCGCCCTCGCGGCGCAGCTTGAGGTCGAGCCGTGCCAGCTCGAAGCCGTCGGCGGTGTGCTCCAATGCCGAGAGGCGCTTGCGCGCCGGCGTGCCCTGCTTGGCTGCGCAGGAGAGCCACACCTCGCCCGGCCAGTCGCCACGGCCCACGCGGCCACGCAGCTGGTGCAGGGTTGCCAGACCAAAGCGGTCGGCGTCGTGCACGAGCATCACCGTGGCATTGGGTACGTCGACGCCCACTTCCACCACCGTGGTTGAGACCAGCACGTTCACCTTCCCGGCACGGAAGTCCTCCATGACTGCGTCCTTCTCGGCAGCGGACATACGACCAGTAAGCAGCGCGCAAGAGAGATCCGGGAACACGCGCTCCGAGAGCACGGCCACGGTCGAGGTTGCCGAACGAACGTGGGCACTTCTGCTTCGCTGCGACTCCGGCACGTCGTCGAGGTCCGTCCCCAGGCTGTCGCCAGTATCGGCATCGTCTACCAGGGGGCAGATCACGTAGGCCTGGTGGCCCGCGTCCACGGCGCTGCGGATGGAGCCGTAGGCGAGGTCGAGGTTCTCGGGCGTGATGACGCGCGTGGTGACGCCGGCGGTGGCCCTGGGGCGCCTGCGTATGCACGAGAGCGACACGTCACCATAGATGGAGAGCGCGAGCGTGCGCGGGATGGGTGTTGCCGTCATGGTGAGAAGGTCCGCCCCTGCCCCCTTTCGGCGCAGCGAAGCGCGCTGGTCTACGCCAAAGCGGTGCTGCTCGTCGATAACCACAAACGTGAGGCGAGCGAATGCGATGTCGTCTGAGAGGAGCGCCGTGGTACCAAAGGTCACGCAGAGCTCGCCTGCGGCCGTGCGTCTTGCCGTCTCCGCGCGCTCTGCAGCGGGCGTCGCCCCCGTGACAAGCGCCCAGGTGATGCCCGCCGCATCGAGCACGGGCCCGAGCTTCTCGGCATACTGGCGCGCAAGGACTGAGGTGGGCGCCATAACAGCGGCCTGGGTGCCCGTGTCTGCCACGGCGGCAAGCGCCACGGCGGCAACGGCTGTCTTGCCTGTGCCAACGTCGCCCAAAAGCAGGCGGTTCATGATGCGGGGGGCCGCCATGTCGGCAAGGATCTGGTCCGCGGCGGTGCGCTGCTCGTCCGTAAGCGAGAAGGGCAGCGCGGCGAGAAGGGCGTCCATGCGTGGACCCGATGTCTTGTGCGTTGTGGCGCGGACGTCTCCCAGCTCGATGGCCTGGCGGCTGAGGAGGGCCACCTGAAGGCAGAGGAGCTCGTCGTAGGCGAGGCGCCTTCGGGCCTGCTCGGCCGTGGCGAGGGTCTGCGGAAAGTGGACCTCGCGGATGGCACGCGCGAGCGTCATGAGTCCGTGGCGCGCGGCGAGCGGAGCAGGCAGCCAGTCCGCCACGTCCCCCACGTCGGCAAGAGCGCACGAGACAATGCGGCGCATCCAAGAGGTAGTGATGCCCTCCCCCACGGGGTGCACAGGCAGCACGCGCCTGTAGGCCGAGGCGCTGGCGCTTTGGTCGAGAATCTCGTGGAAGGGTGCACGCATCTGCTTGAAGCCGTAGGCAAACTCGACCTTGCCCGAGAGTGCCACCTTGTCGCCGCGCTTGACCTGCTCGGCCAGCCAGGGCTGGCCGAAGAAGCTCGCCGAGAGCACACCCGTCTGGTCGAACACGTAAAGCTCAACTACCGTGAGGCGAGGGCGGGGCCGCTTGAGCTCCACCTTGTCGACGGTGCCCACCACCGTGACCTCGCTGCCCACGTCCGCATGGCTTATCGGCACCACGTGTGAGTAGTCCACGTAGCGGTGCGGGATGTGCAGGAAGAGGTCGCGCACGCGGTGGATGCCCAGGCGCTCCAGCGCGTCGAGCCGCGAGGACGCGCCCCGCGACGAGACGTAGCGCAGGCGCGATACGCCGTCCGTGAGGGCGAGCGTCCTGTCGATGCGTCCCGCAGCGGCCCCCACGCTCGGGGCAGTGCCCGCGGGCGCCTGCTGCGGAGCATCCATGGGCGGCTACTCGATGGAGAAGACGATGGGATAGAGGGGCTGCTCGCCGCGGTGGGAGTCCAGCTCGAGCGAGGGCTCGGCTGCCGAGATGGCGTCGAGGATCTCCTGGAAGGAGGCATCGTCGAGGTCCTTGCCGGCAAGGATGGTGAGGGTGTCGCCCTCCTCGGCCTCCTGCATGCGGCGGATGAGCTCGACGGTGACGTCCTTCACCGAGGAACCCACCACCGTGATGGCACCGTCCTCGATACCCATGACGTCACCGGCGTGGATGGGCGAGCCGTCTGCGGCCTGGGAGTCGCGCACGGCACGCGTGACCTCGCCGCCACGAACCTCGGAGACGGCATCGGTCATGGCCTCGACGTTGTCCTCGAGGGTGCCCTCGGGATCGGCCACGAACATTGCCGAGAAGGCCTGCGGGACGGTCTTGGTGGGAACCACGGCAACGTGGGCGTCCTCGCAGGCGGAGGCGGCGGCCTCGGCGGCCATGCGGATGTTGCCGTTGTCAGGAAGCACAATCACGTTCTCCGCGTTGGTCTTCTCGACCGCAGCGAGGATGTCTGCCGTGGAGGGGTTCATGGTCTGCCCGCCGGAGACAACCACGTCGACGCCGAGCGAGGTGAGGATCGACGCCTCACCGGAGCCCGCCGCAACCGCAACAAATCCCAGCGGCTTCTTGGGGGCCTTCTCCTCGGCAGCCTTGTCAGCAGCGATCTTTGCCGTGCGCTCGTGGGCCTCGAGGTCCATGTTGTGGATGAAGACCTCGAAGATCTGGCCGCGCTCAAGCATATAGGCAAGGACCTTGTCGGGCGTGTTGGAGTGCACGTGCACCTTGAAGTCTGGGTACTCGCCCACGAGCAGCTCGCAGTCGCCCATCGTGGCGAGAAACGCGAGCGCGGCGTCGCGGTCGAAGGACTCGTCGTTGGCATGGAAGAGGAACTCGTTGCAGTAGCGGTACTGCGAGCCCTCCCAGTCGTCGTTGAGCTCGATGGCAACCTTGGAGGAGACGGCCGCCTTGGCATCCGAAGAGTCTACGGTGGTCTTGAAGTCAGAAACCTCGCCCGCCTTGCCCTCGACGGCGTTCACGAAGGCCTCGAAGAAGGTGGCAAAGCCAAAGGCGCCGGAGTCGACCACACCGTTCTCCTTGAGGACGGGCAGGAGCTCGGGCGTGCGGGCGACGGACTCGTAGGCCTCGATGACCAGCGCATCGAGCATCTCGGTGGCCGTGATGTGGGCCTTCTCGAGCTGGTCGGCACGGGTAGACATGTCACGCAGAACGGTGAGGATCGTGCCTTCGACGGGCTTGCGTACGGCCTTGAAGGCAACCTTCACCGAGCGACGGAACGCGTGCGCGATGTCGGCGGCCGTGGGATTGTCCTGGTCCTTGGCATCGCAGAGCCCCTCGGCGAGGCCGCGTAGAATCTGGGAGGTAATGACACCGGAGTTGCCGCGCGCGCCCATGAGCGAGCCGTGGGTGATTGCCTTGGCAATGTCCTCGATGGTGGCGTCCTGTGGGAGCGCCTCCACCTCCTTGACGACGGTCCCCAGGGTGAGTGACATGTTGGTGCCGGTGTCACCGTCGGGGACAGGGAAGACGTTGAGCTTGTTGATCTCCTCGGCTCGCTCGGCAACGACGTTTGCCGCCACGGGGAAGCACGTGCGGATGACTGACGCAATCATCTTATTGGACCTCTGTTCTTTCTCTGCGGCGGCCTAGCGATTAGAGCGGAGGCCCTCGATGTGGACGGTTACCTTGACGTCATCGAGCTCGGCAATCTGCTTCAGGATGAACTTGACCGAGCTGGTGAGGTTGTTCACGACGGACGCCATGTTGACGCCCTGCTCGACAATGACGTGAAGGTCAACAGAGAGGTGTCCGTCTGGCGTGACGTCGACATCGATGCCACGGCGGAGGCGGTTGGTGGGCAGGAGCTGCGCTACGCCGCCCTGCTCGTCGATGGCCGCCATGCCAACGACGCCGTAGCACTCCAGCGCGGCGTAGCCAGCCAGGTCTGCGATGCAGTCGTTAGACACCTTGAGCGTTCCCGGAACGACACCGGCCATGGGGTCTCCTCTCAAAGCCTCCGCAGGACGGAGGCACTGTTACTGACATAAGTCCTAGCGATTATAGCGCAGGGCAGCGCGCACACGCGACCCCACCCCTACGACAACAGAAAGGAAGGGCCAACGAAGTGGCCATCCGCTGCTGGCATTTAGACTGGATGGCAGTCCGGTGTGCGAGTATGCTGTGTGGGCGGCATCCCATCATCGAGGGGTCCGGCTGTAGGCAATGCCAAGAAGTTGTGTGTATCGCTTGCGAGAAGCCGTCCAAGTGGTATATTTGCAAGGCTTGTTGATTAACGGGCGCGCGAGCGCCGCACTTTGGAGGTCAAGGTCATGTCGAAGGTTTGTGATATCTGCGGCAAGCACGCCGTTGCCGGTCGTTCCATCAGCCACTCCCACCGCACGGTTGCTCGCACGTTTAAGCCCAACATTCAGCGCGTCTCCGTTGTTGTCGACGGCCAGCGCAAGAAGCTCAACGTCTGCACCAGGTGCCTCAAGAAGGGTAACCTCGTCCGCGGCTAAGCTTTAGGACATTGCATGCAGGGGGTCGCACCACTTGGTGCGGCCCTCTTTTTTGTGGCAGAGGTGAGCTGTCGCGGGGGACAGGAGGCGCAGGTGCGGGACGCGAGAACGGTGCAGCACAGCAGTTGTCGCGCTTTCTCGCCATTTAGGTATTTTCCGAACGTTTAGACACCCTTAAACGGCGAAATCTCGCGGCATTCCAGGAATGGCGCGGATTCCGAACGGTTAAGCTGCTCTAAACGTTCGGATTTTTCCTAACCAGCGAAATCGCGCGGCATTGCGGATGGCACCGTACGGCAGCAGCCAAGGCAGGGACCTACCGCAAAAGGAACGCCGCAACCACACCGGAGCTCACGGACACAACGGCGTCCTCGCTCTCCACCACGTTCGAGATGCCCAAGTCGTTGAGAAGACCGAGGGGCTTCTCGTCCAGGCACCACTTCATGCCGGACTCGCTTACCACCGTTCCCGGTGCCACGGCCACGGCCGAGAAGGTGCGCCCATGCGCATCCGTGCCCAGCCGCCACTCGCGCGCGCCCGCCACGGACACCACGCGCATCTCGAACGAGTCCTCGACCAGCGCGGGACACGCGTTTGCGGCACTGACGAGAAGTCCCACCACGCCCAGGGCATGGTCCGGCCGACCGCCAGATGCACAGGTCACCGTAAGGCGCAGCGGACGCCGCTGCCGCGCGGCCTCGTGGCGCGCGCAATCGATGGCAAGCGAGAGGTCCGTCGCATACTTCTCGGACGGAAACGAGATCGAGCGCCCTGCCTCGTTGCTTGCCCAGGCACCATCCGCAGCCGAGACGGAATCGTGGTCGCCGCAGTATGCGTCTGGCACCACGCCGGCAGTCCGGCACGTCTCGGCGCCCTTATCGGCAGCAACAACATAGTCCGCCTCGGCGGCAAGCCGCGCGACAAGCGCCGGCGAGCTGGGCGCCGGCGACCCATCAATCACAAGCACGCGTAGGGGCTCCGCATCAGACGGCGCATCCTGCGCCGCCGGTACTGCCGCATAGTCCTCGATAAGCGCCAGCGAGAGCTCCGCGAAGCCATGCACGTATATGTCACACCAGGGCTGCACGTCCCTCTCGTCCCGACCGTCATGGTCGTTCATGAGGCCAACCACGTTGAACCCCGAGCGCTTGGAGGTGCGCACGCCAAAGGGGGCGTCCTCGAAGACCCAGGTCTCACCCACCGGCGTGCCAAGTCGGCGGGCCGCCTCGAGGTAGACGTCGGGGAAAGCCTTGTCGCGACCGCCTACCTGTTCGGTTGTCACGATGTCCTTGAAGAAGTGCGAGAGGTCGTGCGCCTCGAGCGCCACACGCACCTCGCGCAGCGGCGTGGAGGTCGCAATGACCATGGGGATGCCCGCCGCCGACAGCTCCTCGAGGAACTCACGGGCACCAGGCATGAGCGGGATGTCAGTCGCGTAGTGGTGGCGAACGATGACGCAGACCTCCTCGTAGAGATCGCTGACGGGGGCATCGATGCCAAGCTCGTCATGCATGATCTGACACCCGTCTCGCAGGGTCACGCTCTCGACTCGATCGAAGAACGCAGGGTCAACGTTTGCGCAGCCGTGCGAGCGAGCGAGCTCAATCATCACGTGGCTCCACATGCACATGGAGTCCACGAGAGTTCCGTCACAGTCGAAGATCGCACCCTTGAAAGCCATCGTTTCCTCTCCCCTGCGGTACAGGCCGTGCCATGGCGAGCAGATTCAGTGTTGTCCCTGGGCTTGCTGGCCGCGAGCTGGCAGCAATCCCTCCGGTTGGGTAAAGTATCCCATGGCCCGAGCGCTGCCACGCTCGCGCAAGCCACCATACAGCATCTGCACCAAGCTTCCGGAGGAAGAAGAACATGGCTCGTTATGACTACAAGTGCCCCTCATGCGGTTCCACCTTCGAGGTCGAGCATCCCATGAGCGCCCATCCCAAGGTGAACTGCCCCAAGTGCGGCCATGAGGCCGAGCGCGTGTTCGAGACCTCGGGCATCGTGTTCAAGGGTTCCGGTTTCTACAACACCGACCAGAAGGGCAAGTAGCCCAAGCGGCTCCAGCAGATGGAGACTTGAAGGCCCCGTCGATCACCGGCGGGGCCTTTTTCCGGCCGCGTAAGGTTGATAAGCCGCGGGGACGCGCCTCTCTAGTCACCAACACGCAGAAGAAACATCAACACATTTACTATATTTTGTTGATGTTTTAGAGACATGAAAGACCACCAAAGGGAGGAATGCTCCATAACAAAGTGAGCTATGGTTACTTGCACGCAGTCAGCGGGGCACAGCCCCTCGACACAACGAAGCAGAAAACAACACCATGAGGCGGATGTGGGTTCCGGAGGCAGCATGACTAGCAGCAATGACAAGAAGGATCGCTTCGAGCGCGAAGGGAAGCGCGAGGACAGCAACATTGGGCTTGTGGGCAGGGGCTCGGGCTTCATCCCCACGGGCGACGCCAGCGCAATGCCCGAGGGGACCGAGCGGAGAGGCAGCCGAGGCAGACGATTCGTGCTACGGACGCTTGTTCCGCTCCTCGTGCTTGCAGCACTTCTCGGCGGCGGCTTCGTATGGTGGACACAGTTCCGCCCAGTTCAGGTGACGGTAAACGGCACGCTCCAGAGCGTAACCGTGGGCACCACCATTGACCAACTCAAGAGCGACGAGGGCATTCAAACCTCGCCTGGCAACTACGTGAGCGTCTCGGGGAACATCCTTGCCGAGGGCGGGGGCTACCCCTACTCGGTCTCCGTCAACGACAAGGACATGGACTACGACGACGCGCGCACCTACAAGGTTGCCGGCGGGGAGCGTATCACCGTGAGCGACGGTGGCGACCGCACAGAGCCCTACACCACCGAGACCGTGAACCAGCCGCCCAAGCTCCTCATGGACGGAAACGTAGGCGCCATCAACTACATCTCGCAGTGGGGCTCTACCACGGTGAAGGACGTGCTCACGGGCCAGGATTCTGGCGAGCAGGTCGACGGCACGGTCTACGAGCAGGGTCAGGACTGCGTTGTCACCGTGAAGGATGTCCAGCCTTCGGACGACCAGAAGCTCGTGGCCCTGACGTTTGATGACGGACCCAGCGAGTACACGTCCCAATACCTGCAGATCTTGCAGGACAAGGGAGTCAATGCGACCTTCTTCTGCCTGGGCAAGGAGGTTGACGCCCGCCCAGAAGAGGCCCAGGCCATCGTGGATGCCGGCTGCCAGATATGCAGTCACTCCTACGACCACCCCGACCTTAGGTACGCGGAGCCGCAGACGGTAGTCGACGAGCTCACCTCGTCCTTCTCGTCCATAGAGAACGCCACGGGCGAGAAGACCACCACGTTTCGCCCACCCTACGGAAGCTTTACCCAGCGCACCTGGCTTGCCACGCAGGGCGTGGCAACGGTGGCCGTGCGCTGGGACATCGACACCGAGGACTGGAAGCAGCCCGGCGTGGACCAGATTGTCTCGGCGGCCTGCAGCAACGTGCACTCCGGCAGCATCATCCTGATGCACGATGGCGGCGGCCCCCGCGACCAGGATGTCGAGGCGCTGCCGCAGATCATTGACACGCTCCAGTCGCAGGGCTACACCTTCGTGACCATCAGCGAGCTTCTCGCCAGCGATGACTCCATCCCGGACTATGTGACGAGCTGCAACTCGACCATGCCCGAGAACGCCGTCTGGCCGGACGAGATAGGCTAGGCAAACTGGCTGCGGTAGAGCGTCGCGTACGCACCGCCCTTTTCCAGCAGTGACTCGTGCGTGCCCTGTTCAATGATGGTTCCGTGGTCCATCACCAGGATGAGGTCCGCGTCCACAATCGTGGAAAGGCGGTGCGCAATCACGAAGCTCGTGCGATTCTCCATGATGGCCTCCATAGCGCGAACAATGGCCTGTTCGGTACGGGTGTCCACGCTCGAGGTTGCCTCGTCGAGGATGAGCATGGCGGGGTCTGTGAGCATGGCGCGCGCGATGGTCAGGAGCTGACGCTGACCCTGGCTCACGTTCTCACCGCCGTCAGTGAGCATCGTGTCGTAGCCATGCGGAAGCGTGTGCACGAAGAAGTCCACGTGCGCGGCGCGCGCCGCCGCCTCGACCTCCTCCCGTGTGGCACCAGGTCTGCCATAGGCGATGTTCTCTGCGATGGTTCCCTCGAAGAGCCACGCATCCTGGAGCACCATGCCAAACTCGCGGCGCAGGTCGCGCCGACGTAGCTGCCTGGTGTCAACGCCGTCAAGCGTGATGCGTCCACCGTCAACCTCGTAGAAGCGCATGAGGAGGTTGATGAGCGTGGTCTTGCCGGCGCCGGTTGCGCCCACGATGGCGACCTTCTGGCCAGGCTCGGCCACGAGGGAGACGTCGCGCATGAGGGGTGCCTCGGGCGAATAGCCAAAGCGCACGTGCTCGAAGGCCACACGACCCTGCACGGGCTTTGGAAGCTCCACCGGCATCTCTGGGTCTGGCGAGATTTCTGCCGAGTCAAGCAGCACAAAGACACGCTCGGCGGCAGCAAGGGCGCCCTGCAGCATGTTCACCGTTAGCGAGAGCTGGGTGAGTGGCTCGGACGCCTGGGTCACGTACTGGAAGAAGGCCTGGAACGCGCCGACAGACATCTGACCCCCCGCCACGAGCACTCCAGCGGCAAGGCCGATAGCCACCTGCGAGAGCCGCATGAGGAAGCGGATCACGGGGGAGATTGCGTTGGTGAGGAAGTCTGCTCGGGCACTTGTGGCAGCAACCTTCTCAGCACGCAACTCCACCGCCTCGAGGCTCGCGTCCTCCACGCCAAATGCCTTGATGACGGTTCGGCCGGAGTACGCTTCCTCGACGCTCTCGGTGAGGTGCCCCAGTGCGTCTTGGCGCGCCGCCGCCGCGTCGAGCGTGAGGCGGGCGGCAAACCTGGTAACAACCACAGACGCGGCGGCAAACCCGCAGAACACAAGTGCCAGCACCAGGTTGGAGACAAGCATGAGCACGACTGCGCCCACGAGCGTGGTGAAGGCGATGATGAGCTGCAGCAGGCCTCGCTGCAGGACCTCGGAGACCTTGTCGAGGTCGTTGGTCGCGCGGCTGATGGTGTCACCAGGCTGGTGGGCGTCGAAGTACGAGAGTGGGAGCCTTCCCAGCTTTGCCGAGATCTTCTTGCGCAGGGAAAGGTTAAGGCGCTCGGCAAAGCTCGACATCACGAGCGACTGCACGCTGTAGAACACCCATGCGCATGTCCAGATGCCCAGGTAGATGAGAACCTCGCGGCCACCGTTCTCGAGGCCCACAACGTAGGGCTCGCCTGCGGCGAAGCTTTGCTGGATATGCTCCCACAGCACGTCGACTACGTGCGCACTGTAGGCAGCGGCACCCAGGCTCGCGGCAACGTACACGATGGCGCTCACAGCAGCGACCACAAGGCGCCAGCGCTGCTTGCCGGCGGCCTGCCACAGGCAGCGCGCCGTCCCCATGGCGTCATGTGGGCGCTCCTCGTCGCGCTGGTCCTTCTCGTCACGCATGTTCTTCTCGTCACTCATCGGCGGTGGCACCTCCCCTCGTCTGGGACTCAACAATGTCTTTATAGGCAGGGCACGTCTCCATGAGCTGGTCATGCGTGCCGCGTCCAACCACGCAGCCGTCACCCAGCACCACGATCTGTGCCGCATGGCGCACGGTGCTCACGCGCTGGGCGATGATGACCACGGCTTGGTTGGCAAGCTCGCGCTCGAGGGCATGGCGCAGGGCCGCGTCGGTCTTGTAGTCGAGCGCCGAGAACGAGTCGTCAAAGACGTAGAAGTCCGCATGGCGTACGAGCGCACGTGCAATGGCCAGGCGCTGGCGCTGGCCGCCCGAGAAGTTCGACCCACCCTGCGCGACTCGCGTGGAGAGCCCGTCGGGCAGCTCGTGCACGAAGGCAGCCTGCGCCACGTCAAGCGCGTGCCAGAGCTCCTCGTCGGTGGCGGAAGGGTCGCCGTCGCGCAGGTTCTCGGCGATGGTGCCCGAGAAGAGCCATGCCTGCTGCGGCACATAGGCAATGTGGGAGCGCAGGTCCTGCTGCGTGACCTCGCGCACATCGGTTCCCAGCATGAGGAGCGACCCTGCCGTCACGTCGTGGAAGCGGAGTAGCATCTTGGCAACAGTTGACTTGCCCGACCCGGTATTGCCCATGATGGCTGTGACCTCACCTCGCCGAATGGAGAAGTCAAGGTCATGGAGGGTGTCCTCATCGGCATCAGCAAAACGGAAGCTCGCGTGCGAGAAGCGCGCCACCTCGTCGCCTGGCCTTGGGTCTGCCGGCGCAGCCAGACGCTTGGGCTCCGCAGGGTCCGCCACGCTGGGCACCGCGTCGAGGACGGCTGCCGTGCGCGTGAGGCACGAGAGCGCCCTGGGCACCTGGATCATTGCGAACTGGGCCATCATCATGAAGAAAAGGATGAGCATGGCGTACTCGAGCAACGCGGAGATGGAGCCAATCTGCATGGCGCCTGCGCCCACGCGGTCCGCGCCCATCCACATGACAAGCACCTCGACGACGTTCATGAGGAAGAACGTCGAGCAGTCCACGACCGAGAAGAGCATGTTCACGCGGATGGCGTTTGTGGCGTAGTCCTCGAAGGTCTCGTCCAGGCGGCCACGCTCGCGCTCCTCCTTGCCAAAGGCGCGGATGACGCGCGTGCCGGTGACCACCTCGCGCAGCCGCGAGTTCATGCGGTCAACAAAACCCTGCATAGCCATGAAGATGGGTGTGGACTTGGCAACGGCAACGCCCGAGATGGCGAGCATCGCTATGGTGATGAGGAGGAGCATGCGCCCCATCACGGAGTCGATGCCATATGCCAGGACAATGGCAACCACGCAGGTCACCGGCACCGGGAAGACCATCATGAAGGTCATGAGCAGAGTCTGCTGCACCACGTTGGCGTCAGACAGCGTGCGGGTGATCATCGAGCCCGTGCCAAACACGTTGAAGTCGGCGCCCGAGAGTGCAAGCGACTTCTTGTACACGGCCACGCGCAGGTCTCGTCCCACGTAGGCGGCAAGGCGAGAGGCAACGTAGTAAGATGCCACACACCCGCCGGAACCCACCACGGCAGCCACAAGCATGGCAACGCCATGCGAGGTAAGCTCCGCAGTGTCACGTGTGCCCACGGCAACGTTCACGAGGGCTGCAAGCTGCGTGGGAATGAGGAGCATACCCACGATGTCAGCAAGCAGCAGCACGCAGGCAGCCACCGCCAGATGCCAGTGCGGGCGCACGAGCTGCGTGAGGACCCTCCACGACGCGCGCTTGCTGTAGTCGCGCTCGGCAGCCATCAGTTCCAACCTCCCTGGGTGTCATCAGCCAGTTCCTTCTCGGCAGTGCCCTTAGCATGCAGGGCACGCGCCTCAACGTCGATTGCCACCACGTAACGGCGGATGAGTGCCACGAGGGCAACCCGGTCTTGCGGAGAGAGTGTCTCGAAGGCACGCTGCTCTGCCTTGAGCGCGGGCGCGACCTCCTTCTCGCAAAAGGAGCGACCCTCGGGCGTAAGGGTCACGATCTTGCTGCGACGGTTGTTCTCGTCACGCTCGAGCGTCACCAGGCCGCGGGTGACGAGCGACCTCATGGCCGAGCTCACCGTCTGTCGCGAGAGGGAGTGACAGGTTGCAATCGAGCCCTGCGGGCAGCTGCCGCCGGCAACCACGATGTCCACGAGGATCCAATACGCGGTCTCCGAGAGGCCGCAGCCCTTCGAAATCTCGTAGTACAGGCGCTCGACCTCCTGGTACACGATGTCCATGTCGCGGACGGTGGGGATGCTCGGCGCCTGCGCGCCCGCGCCTCCCGGCTGTTCCTCCGGCATTGGGGAGCCTCCAAAATTACGGTTTCGGACAATAGGAGGTTTATCTTAAACAGAGCTTAGGCATACTTCAAGTGTTGGAAGCAAAAATACAGAACTAATGTTCTATCTATGCCTCGCGGACGAGAATCGCCAGGAAGTGGCCGTCAAGCGGCAGCTCAGGCGTGTCCGCGCGAGAGGTGCGCACCATGCCATCGGGGCCAATCATCGTTGAGACCAGGCGCTGGGCCTGGGGCGGCAGTGCCGCGAAGGCAGCCGTCGAGCGGGGGCTCACGAGAGAGAATTGCGCGCCCTCCGGTCCCGCGAGAAACGCCATCATGACGCCCTCGTCCTCCTCGCGCAGCTCGGAGCACGTGGCGTAGGCAAGCGTGCCGCCTGCGCCAACACGAGCGGAGGCCGCGCGGAGAAGCTCGAGCTGGAGCGCCGGGAGCGACTTGCCCACCGGGCGGATGGCGGGTTCCTGGAGCGCCCACGCTATTTCGGGGTGACGGCGCATGGTGCCCGTGCCGGAGCAGGGAGCGTCCACGAATGCGGAGTCGAAGCTGCCGGCAAGCTCGGGTGGGAGGCCCTTCTCGCCAAGGCGTCGTCCATCCAATGCGGTGCAGGTCACAGCCTTGCCCAGGCCGGCACGCTCCATGCGGGTGCGCGAGACGGCAACCTTGAAGGCCTCTGACTCCACCGCAGCAAGGTGCGCGAGGCCCCCGCGGCGCAGCGCGCAGGACTCGAGCAGGAGCGACTTGGTGCCCCTCCCCTGCCCCACCTCGAGCATGCGAGTGCCAGGCGCGGGCGAGGCAAGCCACGCCACGACCTGCGCCGCCATGTCGGCGGGGACAACGTCAACGACATCCACGAGTCCAGAGGCCGCCAGGCCGGCTGCCGAAGAGAGCGAGAGGCACCCCGGCAGGCTGGTCGAGCACGGCATGAGGCCCGCGGCAGAGAGCAGGTGCTCGACCTCGGCGTCATTGTGCAGACAGGCGTTGCCGGCCACGTAGGCGCCAGGCGCGTCCAAGGCCGAGAGCGCCATGCGGCATACGCCGTCGGTGCCCAGCGAGACCACGAGCTCGTCTGCGAGCCACTGCGGCAGCGCGGCAACGAGCGCGATGTCGGAGGCGGTACAGTTCCTACGCTCCACGCGCTCGCGCGCGCGGGCAAGCGCCGGGAGGTCCTCCTCGGCCACACGGTGCAGCACCGCGTTGGCAAGCCCGGTGCCGTGGGGCGAGACACGCCGCACCAGCTCGACGCCCTGGCTTATGGCCACGGGCGCAGGCGTCGCAAGCCACAGGAGCTCGAACGCCGAGATGCGCAGCGCATCTCGCACGCGCGGCTCGAGGTGACCGCGGCGCAAGTGGGCGTCGAGAAGGGCGTCGACGGTTCCGGACGTACGGACGCTCCCCAAAGCGAGCCTGGTTGCCAGCGCGCGGTCCGCCGGCGTAAGTCGCGCCACCGGCGCGGAGGTGCGCAGCAGGTCGCGCGCGCGGGCATCCCTGCGCCGCACGTTGGAGAGGACGTCCGCAGCTGCTATGCGGGCGAGTGAGAGCGTTGCCATGCGCTAGGCACGCTCCCAGGTGGCACCGTTGCCGCCGTGGAGACCCTGCGCCCAGGCCGAGGCGTCCATCTCGCGCTTGCCGTCGGGCTTCACGCGGAGAAGCTCAAGCGCCCCGTTGGCGCAGCCGAGAAGCACGCGACCGTGGGCAAGCGCAACAGCACCAGCCGCCACCTGCGGGGCATTGGCATCCGCCACTGCGGCGCACACGACACGCATGCCCTTACCCGCAACCTGGCAGCGCGCCGGCGCAGCGTCGGTCGAGGCCTGCACGCGAAGCGCGTTTGCCGCGCACGTGTCTGCCGGGTCGAGGCGCATCTCGTCCTTCTTGACCTTCTCGGCAATCGTGACCTGGTTGGGATCCTGCTCGTGCCAGATCACGGTGCCGTCGGCAATCTGCGCTGCCGCGGCGACAAGCTCGGGCGCGCCCGCCTGCGCCAGCTCGTCAAAGAGCTGACCAGCCGTCTTGGTGCCAATGGGCGTGGACACCTGACGGCACCATGCGCCGGCGTCAAGATCGTGCGCCACGCGCATGATGGAGACGCCGGTCTTCTCGTCCCCGGCAAGGATCGCGCGCTGGATGGGGGCCGCGCCGCGCCAGCGCGGCAGCAGCGAGCCGTGCACGTTGATGGCGCCCAGGGGCGCCACGGCGAGAAGCTCGTCCGGCAGTATGCAGCCAAACGCCACAACGCAGATAAGGTCAGGCGCTGCGGAACGCACGGCGTCGATTGCCGCGGCGTCCATACGCTTGGCCTCGAACACGGGAAGGCCCAGCTCGAGGGCGCATGCCTTCACGGGCGAGGGCTCGAGCCTCTTGCCACGCGAGCGCACGGCATCGGGGCGCGTCACCACGAGCGTGACGTCGTAGGCGCCGGCAACGGCCTTGAGCGAAGGCACCGCAAACTCGGGGGTGCCCATGAAGACAATGCGCATGCTAGTCCTCCTCGACCTCCACGTCGCCAGGGCGCGCGCCGGCGTCGAGCGCGTCCTGGTACTCAGACATCGCACGCACGCGCGCCGAAGGAGACAGGTGATCAATCATGGTCACTCCGTGCAGGTGGTCTATCTCGTGCTGTAGGCACACGGCAAGGAGGTTGTCCGCCGCCTCGTACTGCAAGAGGTCGCCGTCCAGGTCGAGCGCCTGCACAACCACGTGGCTGGGACGCTTGACCTCGACCGTGATGCCGGGGAACGAGAGGCACCCCTCGCCCGTGGTGCGCTCGGGGCCGTCCGCCGTGATGACCTTGGGGTTGATGAGCACGTAGGGGTTCTTCTTGGAGCCCTTGCCCGACCAGTCGACGTCAATCACCACGACCTGCTTGGCAACGCCCACCTGCGGGGCGGCAAGGCCGCAGCCGTCGGCGGCGTACATGTCGCGCAGCATGCGCTTGGCAAGGGCGCGAATCTCGTCGTCGATCTTCTCGACGGGCGCGCACTCCTCGGTAAGCACGGGTGCGGGCGAGAGCACGATTTCGTCCAGGGGGTTCATTGCATCCTCCAATGCAGCGCGAATCCTCGCGCGGGTTGTGTCTTGCCTACATGAGGTCGTAGGCGTCTATGTCCAATGCCATGTTAATACCCATACCGCGCCCTATGCCTGCAGCGCACTCCGAGACCACACCACCAAGGTCGGCGTCGAGGGGTGCCTTCACCATCACGTGGCGACGGGTCCTGTCCTTCACGCGAGCCTTCACGCAGTCCGCGGGACCCAGGACCTCCCAGCCAGGAAGGTCAGCGACCTTCTCGCGCAGGGCGGCTGCCATCTTGGCTGACGCGTCGCCCACGGCGCGGGCATTCTTGCCCCACACCAGGACGTTTGCAAGGCGCGAGAACGGCGGGTACGAGGCCTCCTTGCGCTCGGCCAGCTCGGGGGCGAGAAAGACGTCGCGCCGGTGCGAGAGGACCGCCTGCATGGCAGGGTGCGTGGCCCAGTAGGTCTGCACGATGACCTCGCCTGGGCGCCCTCCCCTGCCGGCCCGGCCCGCCACCTGCTCCAGGAGGTCGTAGGTCCTCTCGGCCGCGCGGAAGTCGGGAAGCTTGAGCATGGTGTCCGCATTGATGACGCCCACGAGCGTGACCTCAGGGAAGTCGAGTCCCTTGGCTATCATCTGCGTACCTACGAGAACCGCGCACTCCGCCGCGTCGAACTGCTCGAGCAGGCGCTGGTGGGCGCCCTTTGCACGCGTTGTGTCCGCGTCCATGCGGATGACCTCAACGTCTTCTGGCAGGAGCATGGCAAGCTCGTCCTCCACGCGCTGGGTGCCCACGCCGTAAGCGCCCAGGTAGCGGCTGCCGCAGTTGGGACAGCGCGTGGAAGGGTCGGGATAGGCGCGCACGGGCCAACTGCGGCCGCAGGTGTGGCATACGAGCGAGTGGGTTCGCTCGTGGTACGTGAGTGCCGTGGAGCAGTGCGGGCACTCGGGCACGCAGCCGCACTCGCGGCACATGAGGAAGTTTGCAAAGCCGCGCCTGTTCAAGAGCAGCACGGCCTTCTCGCGCCTCTCGGCCACGCCTTCGAGCGCGCGGCGCAGGGGCTCCGAGAAGACGGAGCGCGAGCCCCCGCGGAACTGCGACGCCATATCCACGATGCTGACCTTGGGGAGCACGGCGCCGCCGGGCCTCTCGGGCATCTCCACGCGCGTCCAGCGCGCGCCGCGCCATGAGCCCACCTCGCAGCGGCGAAGGCTCTCGAGCGAAGGCGTGGCCGAGCCCAGTACCAGCGCACTGCCCCACTCCTGGGCCATGCGCGCCGCAACCTCGCGCGCGTGGTAGCGCGGGCTTGAGTCCTGCTTGTAGGAGGACTCGTGCTCCTCGTCGATGATGATGAGACCCACGTTGGCGAGCGGCGCGAAGAGCGCGGAGCGCGCGCCCACCACCACGTGGACGGCGCCCTGGCGCACGAGGTCCCACTGGTCGAAGCGCTCGCCGGTCGAGAGGCGCGAGTGGAGCACGGCCACGTCGTCGCCAAAGCGCGAGCGGAAGCGGCCCACGGTCTGCGCCGTGAGCGAGATCTCTGGCACGAGGACCAGGGCGCCCTTGCCCGCGGCAAGGGCGCGCTCGATGGCCTCGAGGTAGACCTCCGTCTTGCCAGAGCCTGTGACGCCGTCCACGAGGACCACGTCTCCCGCAGCGCGGGAGCGGGCTTCGTCGATGGCCACAACAGCGGCAAGCTGGCCTTGCGTGAGGTGCTCCGGCCGCGGGGCATGCGCCGAGGAGAGCGTGGTCTTCTCGCCGCCGCGAATCTGCCGGCGCGTCTCGACCGACACCACACCGCGCTTTGCCAGCGCGTTCACGGCTGTCGAGGCGCCGGGAATGGTGGCCGAGAGCTCGGCCAGGCGCATGGCCCCGGCAGAGAGTGCCTCCAGGACCTCGCGCTGGCGGCTGGCGTTGCGCGCGGGCTCGAAGCCCCGGGCGCCCGGTGCGAGCGAGACCCATCGGGCGTCGGCGGGCGCGGCCTTCTCGGCGACAAGCTCCCACGGGGCGTCAGGCGACTCGCGGGTAACGCGGACCTTCTGGCCAGGGGCGAGGAAGAGCCGCACGGCGTCTGCGAGCGGGCAGGCGTACTCGTGCGCGATCCAGCGCGCCACGGCAGCGGAGTGCGGGCCAAACGCCGCGGGAGCAAGCACCTGCGCCACAGCGAGCAGGCGTGATGGCGCCACGTCTACGGGCGGCTCGTCCGAGGTAGCCATCACGTAGCCCACGGCGCTCCTGTGCGAGAAGGGCACGAGCACCGTGACACCGACGTCCACCTGGTCCTCGATGGCCTCGGGGATGGCGTAGTCAAACGTGCCCTCGAGGGCGCGCGTGGATATGTCAAGCGCGACGCTCGCGAAGCGCACGTTTTGCCCCCTCCCCTGTGGCTGTGAAATTCTCGCGTCACATGCAGCGGCGCCAACGGGAACCGATTGTAGCCGATGCACGTGGCGTCCCTACGCGTGAGACTCACGCGCGGCGCCGGAGGGCGAGTTATGCAGCAAGTGCGTACGAAACCCTCGCTGTGGCGTCAATCTGGCGCCACAGGGCGCGCTCCCGCCACAACCCCGTACGTAATGCTATGGCGCCAAATTGGCGCCGGAGCGCACGTTATCGCAGCAAACAGCCCGATACCGTCACCTCCGGCGCCAATTTCTCGCCGAGAAACGCATGTCATTGCCGAGCACGGCAACCTGGGACAAAAAGCCCCTTTGCCTCACCCGCCGAGGTAGGCCTTGCGGACGTCGTCGTCAACGAGAAGCTCGGCGCCGGTGCCGGTCTTCACGATCTTGCCGGTCTCGAGCACGTAGCCGCGAGCGGCAACCTTGAGCGCCATGTTGGCGTTCTGCTCGACCAGGAGGATCGTGGTGCCGTTCTCGTTGAGCGCCTGGATGATCGCAAAGATCTCGTCCACCAGGATGGGCGCCAGGCCCATCGAGGGCTCGTCGAGCATGAGGAGCTTGGGATGGCTCATGAGGGCGCGTCCCATGGCAAGCATCTGCTGCTCGCCGCCGGAGAGCGTACCGGCAACCTGATTCATGCGCTCCTTCAGGCGCGGGAAGTGCTCGTAGACAAGCTCGAGCGTCTCCTTGTTCTCGGCATCGGTACGCGTGTAGCCACCCATGTCGAGGTTCTCGGCGACGGTCATGTGCGTGAAGACGCGGCGCCCCTCGGGGCACAGGGCAAGCCCGCGCTCCACGATCTTGTGGGGCTTGATGCCCACGAGCTCCTCGCCCTTGAACTTGATGCTGCCGGAGTCGGGCTTGATGAGCCCGGCGATGGTGTTGAGCGTGGTCGACTTGCCTGCGCCGTTCGCGCCGATGAGGGTCACGATCTCGCCCTCGTCGATGTCGAACGAGATGCCCTTGACCGCCTTGATCGCGCCATACGACACGGCGAGGTTGCTTACGGAAAGCATGGACATCTACTTCACCCCCTGCTTGCCGAGGTACGCCTCGATGACCTTAGGGTCGTTCTGGATCTCCTCGGGCGTGCCCTTCGCGATGATGCGCCCGTAGTCCAGGACGCCGATGACCTCGCAGATGCCCATGACGAAGCTCATGTCGTGCTCGATGAGCAGGATGGCGATCTGGAAGTCGTCGCGGATCTTCTCGATGTTCTCCATGAGCTCCTCGGTCTCGGCGGGGTTCATGCCGGCCGCAGGCTCGTCGAGGAGCAGGACCTTGGGGTTGGTGGCAAGCGCACGCAGAATCTCGAGTCGGCGCTGGGCCCCGTACGGGAGGTTGCCGGCACGCTCGTGGGCCAGGCCCTGCATGTTGAAGATGCCGAGAAGGTCCATGGCCTTGTCGTGGAACTCGGCCTCCTGCTTCCAGTGCTTGGGGAGGCGGAACACGTCCGTGAACAGGTGCGTGGACATGGAGTTGCCAAGGCCAACCAGGACGTTCTCCTCGACCGTCATCTTGTTGAAGAGGCGGATGTTCTGGAAGGTGCGGGCGATGCCCATCTTGTTGACCTCGACGACGCTCTTCCCCGCCGTGTCGTAGCCGTCGAGCAGGATGGTGCCGCGTGTTGGCTTGTACACGTTGGTGAGCAGGTTGAAGATGGTCGTCTTGCCTGCGCCGTTGGGGCCGATGAGGCCAGAGATCTCGGTGCGGCCCATGGCGATGTTGAAGTCGTCGACGGCGGTGAGGCCGCCGAAGTCGATGCCGAGGTGCTCCGCCTGGAGCACGGGCATCTTGCCAAGCTCGCGCTCGGGGACGAGGTTGGGGGTCTCCATCTGCACGAGCACGGGGCGGTGGCGCTTGGCAGGCGCGGCCGCGCTGTTCTCGGCGACAGCCTCGGTCTTTGTGGTCTCGTCACTACTCATGGTCGTTGGCCTCCTTCCCCGTTTCCTTGCCTGGCGCAGCTGCAGGCACGGCCACCGAGGCCGCTGCAGGCGTGGCTGCCTCTGCGACAGCCGCCACGGGCGCGAAGTCCTCCGGGCGCTTGCCGTGGTTCATGATGCGCTCGATCACGCGCGACATCGAGAAGTCGTAGTCGCCGAGAAGGCCCTCGGGACGGAAGATCATGACCAGGATCAGCACGATGGCGTAGACGACCATGCGGTAGTCGGAGACGGCGCGCAGTGCCTCGGGCAGGATCGTGAGGACGGTCGCGGAGATGACGGAGCCGAGCATGGAGCCCATGCCGCCGAGAACCACCATGACCAGGATCTCAATCGACTTCATGAACCCGAACTTGGCGGGAGCCATGACGCCGATGCAGCCCGCGTAGAGGCCGCCGGCGACGCCCGCGAAGAACGCGGAGGCCACGAAGGCGAGCGTCTTGTAGTACGTGGTGTTGACGCCGCAGGACTCGGCCGCGATCTCGTTGTCGCGAATGGAGAGGACGGCACGGCCATGACGCGACTTCATCATGGTGTGGATGAGGAAGAGCGAGATGGCGACCACGATGAACGTGTTGAGGAAGTTCGTGTACCCGGGGATGCCAGTGAGGCCCTTTGCGCCGCCGGTGAGCGTGAACCCAAGGACACCGTCGATGTTTTGCATGACCACGCGGATGATCTCGGCAAAGCCCAGGGTAATGATGGCCAGGTAGTCGCCCTTGAGGCGCAGCGCCGGGACGCCGATGATGAGGCCGCAGAGGGCGGCGCACACGCCACCGAAGATGATGCCGAGCACAAAGAGGAGCGCGGCGGCTGGGGTGCCCGTGGCAAAGTCGCGCGCGGTCACGCCCATCGTGTCCATCATCCTCATGATGAAGATGGCGCAGGAGTAGCCACCCACCGACATGAAGCCGGCATGGCCGAGCGGCAGCTGGCCGAGGTAGCCGGTCGCGATGTTGAGCGAGACGGCGAGGATGATGTAGATGCCAATCTGCTCGATGACGCCGGTCTGGTAGCGGCTCACCACGCCGCCGTCGATCATGAGCTCGCCCACGACGAGGAACACTACGACGAGGACTGCGTTGATCAGATAGCGCACGGGCATGGAGAGGCTGCGGTAGCCGGAGGCAGCCGGCGCGCCTGTCGGCGCTGTTGATGTCTTTGAAGCAGTCACGGCTTCCTCCTTAGACTTTCTCGGTCATCGGGCGGCCCAGGATACCGGTGGGCCTCACCACGAGGACGATGATCAGGAGCAGAAACACCACAGCGTCCTGCCACACGGAGAGGCCGATGGCAGAGACGAACACCTCGGCGAAGCCAACGAGAAGGCCGCCGATGACGGCGCCGGGGATGGAGCCGATGCCGCCGAGGACCGCCGCCACGAATGCCTTGGTGCCGAGCATGATGCCCATCGTGGGCGTTGCCTGCGAGTATGCCATGCTGTAGAGCACGGCGCCGATGCCGGCGAGCGCGGAGCCAACCGCAAAGGTGAACGAGATCGTGTTGTTCACGTTGATGCCCATGAGGCGCGCGGCGCCCATGTCCTCGGAGACGGCACGCATCGCCTTTCCGAGCTTGGTCTTCTGCACGAGAATCGTGAGCACGATGGTCGAGACCGCCGTCACCACGATCGTGATGATGGCGTTCGCCGAGAGGGCCACGTCCCCGATGCTCAAGTTCGGCAGCTCGAAGTACTCGGGAACGACCTTGGCGTCGGCGCCAAAGACCAGCTGCGCGCCGTTCTCGAGGAAGTACGAGACGCCGATTGCCGTGATGAGCAGGCTCATTCGGGGAGCCTCACGAAGCGGCTGGTAGGCGACCTTGTCGATGAGCACGCCCAAGCCGGCGCACCCCACGATGGAAAGGACGATCGCCAGGACCGGGCTCAGGCCCAACTGGCTCATGACGATCCAAGAAATGTAGGCACCGACCATGATGATGTCGCCATGGGCAAAGTTGAGGAGCAGGATGATGCCATACACCATCGTGTAGCCCAGAGCGACGAGTGCGTAGATGCTGCCCAGCTGCAGACCGTTGAGCACCTGCGTCAGAAACGTCACGGCACAACACTTCCTCTCTTGAACACGGGTCCTGTAGAACCAAGGAAGCGCCGGGGGCTGCATGCGCACCCGGCGCTTCCCTCATTAAACCTAGCAGAAGACCTACTCGCCCTCGACGGTCTTGAAGACCTCCTGGGCACCATCCTTGAAGGTGATGATCAGAGTGGACTTCACGGGGTCGCCCGTGCCGGAGTAGGAGATGTCGCCCGTCACGCCCTGGGCGGTTCCAGAGGCGATAGCGTCGACGACGGCCTGCTTATAGTCGTCAGAGCCATACGCGGCCTTACCGTCCTTCTCGACGGTCTCGATGGCGTTGAGGAGAATCATGGCCGCATCATAGCCAAGAGCGCAGAAGTTGGAGGGTGTGTCGTTGTACTCGTCCTTGTAGGCCTTGATGAAGTCCTGGACCTTCTCGTCCTCGTTCTCGGCCACGAAGGAGCAGTCATAGTAGCAGCCCTCGAGGTCCTCGGCGCTCGCGTACTCCTCGTCGCCGCCAACGATGTTCGACCAGCCGTCGGCACCCAGGAAGACGCCGGTGTAGCCGAGCTTCCTCGCCTGGGTCACGATCTTGCCGTCGTCCTGGTAGTAGTTGGGCGAGAAGATCGCGTCAGGCTTGGTGGCAATGATGTTGGTGAGCTGGGAGTTGAAGTCGGTGGCGCCGGAGGGATAGCCCTCGGAGTCGCTCACATTGACGCCCTTCTTGCCGGCCTCCTCGGTGAAAGCGTCAGCGACGCCCTGCTCGTAGTCGCCACCCTGGTTGTAAATCACGCCCACGGTCTTGTAGCCCTGGTCGGCGACGAAGTCGGCCATGAGCCTGCCCTGGTACGGGTCGGTGATGCAGGCACGGAAGTAGTTGTTGCCGTAGGAGATGACGTCAGCTGCGGTTGCGGAGGGAGTCACGCAGGGCATGTTGTCCTTGACGGAGGCCTGTGCCACAGCGATGGTGGGCGTGGAGGTCACGTCACCGATGATGCCCACGACGCCGTCCTCGACGAGCTTGTTATAGACGTTGACGGCCTCGGTGGCGTCGCCCTTCTCATCCTGGGTGTCGAGCTCGACCTGCTTGCCGTTGATGCCGCCCTTGTCGTTGACCTGCTTGACGTAGAGCTCGGCGCCATAGCGGCAGGCGAGGCCGTACTGGGCCACGTCACCGGTGTAGGGGCCCATGAGGCCGACCTTGATGGTGTCGGAGCTGGAGCCGGAGTTCCCGCCGCAGGCGGCAAGGCCAAGGCCCATGCCCGCGACAGCACCGGCCTTGACGAAGTTGCGCCTGGAAATGTTGGTGTTCATACGTACCCTCCCTTGTCTTGGCCGCGCGGGTTCCCACGCGGAAGTTGTGGACAACTGTATGGAAGGGAGACGGGGGCGCGAGCGCCGTACCTGAAAGCTTATTCGAGACGTAACACATGAAGCCGCTTTGTAACATGCGAGAGCTGGGAATACGTTGCGATGTTTGCTTCCCTATGGGCAGAGGTGCCTTCTAAGCAGCCCTGGCATCTCTGTGTCGCAAGATAAGCGAAACCACAAGCGTGCCAACGGCGGCGCCGCAAAGGTCTATGAGAACGTCTCTAGGAGAGGACTCCCTCCCAGGCACAAAGCGTTGGATTGTCTCGTCTGCCACAGGGATGAGGGCAACCACCAGAGGGCCAAGCCAGCGCGGAAACCTCCCCTCGCGCGCAGGGAGAAGAAAGGCCGGCACGCCCAGGGCGCCGAGGACCGCGTACTCGAGGAAGTGGGCCGTTTTGCGCACGGCAAAGCTCATGGCCGCCTCGCCCGTGACGCCCAGTGCGTTGAGAAGCGGCGCCACAATGGCCACCACGCGCGAGCTCTCAAGCGACGATTCCGGCCCTTGCACGAGCGAGTGGCCCCACACGAAGGCAACCCACAGGCAGAAGACGAGCACCCACCTCTTGTGGTGGGTGCTCGTCCCAAGTCGTCCGTATGCGGACCTCGAGGACTCCCCCATCCCTTCTCGCATCACGCCTCCAGTGCCTCGGCGTGCGAGACGGGCGTCTCACCAGCAAAGTGACGCGGCCGGTACCCGTCAGGAGTGGCAGCATCGCTCCCGCTCGAGCCCATGTGGCGTCCCTGGGCGCGCAGCGACGAGGTCTGGGTGCCGCCCTCGATGACGCGCAGGTAGTCGCGGGAGGACCTGCGGACAGCGGCGGAGGGGTTGCGCGAGAACTCCTCGGCAACCAGGTAGTCAACGTAGGTCTCGGTATCCACAACCTCCGGGTGTCCAGCGGGTGGCCTGAAGTAGAGGAACTGCGTGTCCTGCTCGATGCCGTCCGGCTCGTCGAGCGAGTCCTCGTCGCCCACGCAATCCGAGAAGGGCTCGAGCGGCGCAGGCGCGGCGACCTTTGGAGAAGGCGATGCGGCGACGGTCACAGGTGCTGGAACTGCGGACCCCCTGCCATGGATCTTCTCGTCCATGGCCTTGAGCGCGCGATCCCAGTCGTCTTCCGTGACGTCCTCGACGCTTCGCTTCTCCGGGTACGCGTCCTCCTCAACGGGGGCAACGCGGCGTGAGATGTCGCGTGGGCCAGCCGACATGAACTGCAGGTCGTCGATGCCCGCGGAGCCAAACTCGGAAGGAATAGCGTCCTCCGCCGCCTCATCCATGTTGATGGGCCCAGAGATAGAAGGACCAACCGCTGCTGTCCACCACGTGGTTCCCACGTCTCCCACCGAGCCGTCCGCGCGCTCGATCACGGGAAGACCGTCCATGCGGTTGGCGTCTATGCGAGCCGAGAGGGTTGCGGCCACACCCTGCGCGCGCGTTGCCATACGCTGGCGGAAGGTCTGCTTGCTCACGTAGTTCTCGGCGATGTCCTCGTAGTCTCGGGCGGCATGCCGGCCCTTGGCGCTGCTGCCAAAAGCGGCCTCCGAGACCTCCTCGGCCTTCTCCGCAGAGCTGAGGCGGCCAATGCGCTCCCAGTCTTCTGGGCGCATGTGGCGCGGCGCGTGCGCGGCGCGAGGGACGTCGCTCTGTTCGGTATCCTCTGCGGCCTCTTCACCCTCTTGGCTGGCATCGCACTGGCTTGCTGCCGCACGGCTGCGCGCGATGGCATTTATCAGCGCATAGGTGCCAATGGTGACAAGGACGCCTCCGGCAAAGCTCACGATAAGCGCGTTGGCGGTGTCGACGTCGAGGCTCGTGAGGTCAACACTTGAAAGGTCGATGCTCGAAAGCGCATCCAAAGGGGCAAGACCCTCTGCTGCAAAGGCGGGTGCGGGTGTACCAAGGGTAGCAACGCCGAGAAGGCCTGCGACAACCGCTGGGCTCCTCCTGCACGTCATCTTGCTGCACCTCCCGATGCCCATTGCTTCGAGGCAGTACAGCGTTAGACGAACAGGGCTACCTGTGACCTATAGCACGCAACCCACAAGGATGGATGCGCGCAGGTGAGCAACGGCGTTGTTCGTCTTTGGCTGCATGTGCCGTCGCGACACTCACGTGTCATGAAAACTACGTATCAGACTATACTTTTCACCACGCCAAATGCAAGCAGGGAATTGTTATGGGGAGGGCAAAATGGCCAACATTGCGGTGGTTACGGGGGCCTCATCGGGAGTTGGGCGCGAGTTTGTCCGCCAGTTTGACCGCGGGGCGGGCGGTCCTCTCGACCAGATTTGGGTCATTGCGAGAAACGCCGAGGCACTTGAGGTGATTGCTGAGCAAACCGCAACGCCCGTGCGCGTGTTTGCACTTGACCTCACAAAGCGCTCCTCCTATGAGTGCCTGCACGACGCTCTGGAGGAAGAGGCTCCCACGGTGCAATGGCTTGTGAACAGCGCCGGCTTTGGCAAGTTTGGCGACTTTGGCCAGATCTCGGAGGAGGACGAGGGCAACATGGTGCGCCTCAACTGCCTTGCCGTGGTCGAGGCCACGTATCACTGCCTACCGCACATGGTTGCCGGCTCGCGCGTGGTGAACATGGCGTCGATTGCGGGGCTCATCCCCCAGCCGGGTCTCTCGACCTACTCAGCGACCAAGCGCTTCGTGGTGGATCTCTCGCGCACTCTCGACTACGAGCTTGGACCCGTGGGCATTCACGTGTGCGCCGTGTGCCCCAAGTTCATGGAGACAGGCTTTCTCGCCAACCCAGGCGACGCGCGGGAGGTGCGCCGCATGACCACCATTGGCTACGAGAAGCCCGCGGACGTTGTGAGAAAGGCGCTGCATGCGGCGGTACTGGGGCGCTCCACCTGCGTGACCTCGCCGGACATGATGGCGGCGAGCGTCGTGGCGAAGGTCCTGCCTGCGAGCTGGGTCATGCGGGCGCAGGACCTTCTCTTCACCGCATGCGCGGGCGAGTAGGCCGGGGACGCATCGCTGCAGCTGCGACAACGCGCTCTCCGGCGCCAAAACGGCGCCGGAAGTGCGGTTTTGTACGTGATTGCTGCGACAACGCTCCTTCGGGCGTCAATTTGACGCCCGAGGACCCCTTTTGTACCCATCCGCTGCGGCAAAGCTCCCTCCGGCGCCATAACGGCGCCGGAGGGAGCTTCTCGTACGCAATCCCTGCAAAAAATACGCCCCGGCGTCATGCTTTATCGCCGGGGGACGTAATCGCAACGAGTAAGAGCTAATGCCGAGACCTACATCACATACTCGCTCTGCGCGGCCTTCTTGGCCGAGCGTATGAGGAACTCCTCGTTGGAGTTGGTGGCCTTGAGGCCCTTGACCAGCGCGGAAGCCGCACGCTCGGTGTTGTTCATGTTGGCGAGCACGCGGCGGATACCCCATACGAAGGGCGTGAGCTCGGCGGGCAGGAGCAGGTCCTCATTGCGGGTACCCGAGGAGACCGGGTCGATTGCGGGGAAGATGCGCTTGTCGGCCAGCTCGCGGTCAAGCTTGAGCTCCATGTTGCCGGTGCCCTTGAACTCCTCGAAGATGACCTCGTCCATCTTGGAGCCGGTGTCCACCAGCGCAGAGGCAATGATCGTGAGCGAGCCGCCGTTCTCGATGTTGCGGGCAGCACCCAGGAACTTCTTGGGCGGATAGAGCGCCGCGGAGTCAACGCCGCCGGAAAGGATGCGGCCGCTCGCAGGCTGCGCAAGGTTGTACGCACGGGCCAGGCGCGTGATGGAGTCGAGCACCACCACAACGTCCTCGCCAAGCTCCACGAGCCTCTTAGCGTGCTCGATGACCAGCTCGGACACGGCAGTGTGGTTCTCTGCCGGCATGTCGAAGGTCGACGCCACAACCTCGCCGTGAATGGAGCGCTGCATGTCGGTGACTTCCTCGGGGCGCTCGTCCACAAGCAGGCAGACAAGGTGCACCTCGGGATTGTTGGCAGCGATGGACTGGCAGATCTTCTTAAGCACCGTGGTCTTGCCTGCCTTGGGCGGGCTCACGATAAGACCGCGCTGGCCCTTGCCAATGGGGGCGACAAGATCGATGGCACGGCCGGTGATGGAGTCCCTGCCGCACTCCATGACCAGGCGCTCATTGGGATAGATGGGGGTGAGGTCGCGGAAGCGCGGGCGGCTCTTCATCGACTCGGGGTCGCGACCGTTTACGTGCGCGATGGCAATAAGGGGCGGATACTGGGCGGGGTACTTGGTATTAGTGCGAGCAGGACCAACCGTTCCCTCCACGCGGTCGCCCGGGCGCAGCGAGTAGTTGCGAATGAACTGTTGGCTCACGTAGGCGTCGTTGTCGCCCTTCATGTAATTGCCGGTACGAATCCAGCCAGCGCCGGCGTTGCCAATCTCAAGGATGCCGTCAACGGGGTGGAAGCCCTCGGCGGCAGCTGCCGCCCGATACACGGCCTCGACAAGGTCAGACTTGTGGACCCCAACGTACTCGACGCCTAGCTCGGCGGCCTTGGCGCGGAGGTCAGCCACCTTCATGGCCTGCAGCTCGTCACGGGTAAGCGAGGGTTGGGTTTGGGTCTGTTGGCCGTTGTGACGATTGTGCTGCTTGTGGTTCTGCTGGTTGCGGCGGTTGAAGCTGTTTCCTTCTCCGCCATTGTTGTTAAAGCGATTATTGCCGGAGTTGTTGTTGTAGCTTACACGACGGCGGCGGCCCTGCTGCTGGCCCTGCTGCTCCGGGCGTTGGCTGTGCTCGCGAGGCTGCCGCTGGTAGTGGTTTTGCTGCTCGCCAGCATGGTCGGCCTCGGCAAGCGTTGACGCGGGCATGGGGGCAGGTACCGAGCTTGCCTGCGTTGCCTCCTGCGTAAGGCGCGTCATCTCCGAGAAGCTTGGCTGTTCGTGCTCGATATGCTGCTCATTCTCGGCATGCTGTTCGTGCTCGGAAACCTCTGCGGGATTGGGCTCGTGGTGCTCGGGTGCGGCAGATTCGCTCTTGGCCGCCTCTTCCTTGGCACGCTCATCCGCCTCAATCTGGGCACGCGTGCGGCGGCGACGACGAGGCTTGGGCGCAGGCTGCTCCTCAGTGACGTGTTCCGAAGACTCCTGCACGGGAGACTCTACGGGGGCACTTGCCGCACGCGAAGCCGCCTCTGCCTTGGCTTTCTCGTCCGCCTCTATCTGGGCACGCGTGCGGCGGCGGCGCCTGGGCTTTGGTGCTTCCTCTGGCGCGGCGCCCGGTGCCACGGGGGCCGCCGGCGCCGCCTCAAGCGGAAGCTCGCCCTGTGCCGTACCGGCATCCTCGGCCTTCTTCTTAGAAGTCCGGCGGCGCCTGGGCTTGGGCGCCTCTTCCGCAGAAGGTTGGCCATCCGCAGGCGCAGCCTCAGCGGCGGCAGCCTTTGCAAGCTTGTCTGCCTCGATCTCTGCGCGCGTACGACGGCGACGCCTGGGCTTGGGCGCCTCCTCGGGAACCTCCGCCGGGGTAGCACCCATAAAATCCGCGGGCGTCTCGTCTGCCATGCTGTTTTACCTTTCACTCTCACGCGGGACGCGTGGCGCGCCAAACCGTCGTGCAAATTAATTGATTGATGGGCTTCGTTAAGGCCGTGTTGCTCGATGCGTCCCCTCGGCACGGCTCCGAGACGGCTGCAAGAGAGCCGTCCATCACATGCAAGGAGGGGTTTGTTGCGACGTGCATACATACATCAGAAGCTTGCGTATAGGACGCCGCGTTGGGGTCACTATAGCACGACATGCGCAGCTATGCACGTTGAGGCCACAAAACGAGCCCAAGGTAACGCTACCGCCCGCCCGGCGCTACTCTTCCGTCTGTCCCTCAGGCTTCTGGTTCCTGGGACGGCGCTTGACCACAACCTCCGCAATGCGAGCGGCAAGGAATGCCGCGCGCCTGCTGCCCTGAGGCGTAAGCACAAGGCCAGACGCCCGTGACGGCCCACGCTCGATAAGCCCCTCCAGCACAAGGGACGAGACGGACATGGAGACCGTGGGCTGCAGGAGCCCCAGCGCCTCGACGAGCCTTGTGACCGTGACCGGTTGCGCGTCCTCGGCATACATGGCGAGAAGCACGAGGTCTCCCGCCTTGGCAAAGACCGAACCCATGGCGTCAACGTATTTGACAATGCGCTCGGGAAGCGTGCGAGAAAGCGGCTGACCAGGCAGTATCTCCTTGCAGGTAAGCTCGGAGAGCTTGTCTACGCAGTCACTCCCCTCTGGCGTGATGATGCATACGACGTTACGGCGGTCCACGCCCCCCTCGCCGCGAGAGATGAACCCAAGATCGGCCAGGTGGTTCGTGCGATGCGTCATGGTAGGCCGCAACGCCCCCTGGTACTCGGCGATGGCAGAAGTCTTCATGGGCTCCCCTGCCACCTGCAGGCGGCAGAGAACCGCAAACTCCTCGAACGTGAGTCTGTCACGCGCAGGCTGTGACTGACGCACGAGGTTGTACGCTCTGCGTACTGACATGTACTCGCGCAGGTCCACAAGGCCCACCTTCTCTAGCCGCACCCCGACATATGGGACGACGTTGTAGTGTCAGGCGCCATGCGCCCGTAGCTAACCCGCGACCCTCTTTAAAGAACAATTATATATTAGTTGGTATAAAGCGCCGAAACAACTGCACATTCTTTGAGATTGCTACGGGAACTTACAGTTGGTCCGACGGTACCAAACCGGGGTCTGGGCGGCACGCTACATGCTCTGCGGCGCATGGACCCCGCAGAACTCGAGCGTAAGGGCGAGCACCCTGCGCGTGGCGTCCACGGCGGCGAGACGCGCCTTGGAAAGGCCCTCGTCCACCGGACGTCCCTTGCTGGGCAGCACTTGGCACACGGTGTAGAAGGAGTGGAAGTCACCTGCCAGCTCCTCGGCGTAGTGAGTGAGGCGGAAGGGGGCGCGATCGCGCGCGCAGCCCTCCACCAGCGCCGGAAACTCCGAGAGCTTGCGGGCAAGCGTAGCCTCGGTGGGGTCAGTGAGCAGAGAGAGGTCGTACTCCTCGCCTACCGCGCGCCTGGCGACCTCGTCCATGCCGAGCTTCTCGGCCTCCTCGGCAGTAACACCGGCACCCTTGCGCAGGATAGAGCAGATTCGCGCGTGCGCGTACTGCACGTAGTAGACGGGGTTGGTGTTGTCCTGCTTCTTGACCTTCTCGATGTCGAAATCGATCATCTGGTTGCTCGACTTGGAGATGAGCGTGTAGCGTGTGGCGTCAACGCCGACCTCGTCCATGAGCTCCTTGAAGGGGATCATGGTGCCCTTGCGCTTGGACATGCGCACCGGCACGCCGTCGCGCAGCAGGTTCACGAGCTGGCCGAGAAGGACCTCTAGCTTGCCGGGGTAGCCAAGCGCCGTGCAGGCGGAGTCGACGCGCTGGATGTAGCCGTGGTGGTCGGCGCCCCAGATGTCGATCACGTGGTCGACGCGCTGGAACTTGTTCCAGTGGTACGCCACGTCGGAGGCAAAGTAGGTGTACTCGCCGTTTGTCTTGATGAGCACGCGGTCCTTGTCGTCGCCAAGTGCGGTGGAGCGGAACCATAGCGCGCCGTCCTCGTCGCGGTAGAGGTAGCCCATCTCGTCCAGGCGCGCGAGGGCGCGGTCGACGGCCGAGGTGCCGTCCTCGCCCTTCTCGTAGAGCGAGCGCTCGGAGAACCACACGTCAAAGTGGCAGCGGGACTCGTCAAGCGTGCTCTTTATGGACTCGAGCATGAGCTTGTAGCCGCGCTCGCGGAACTCGAGCATGCGCTCCTTGGGGTCGGCGTCGACCCAGCGGGTGCCGTCCGTCTCCATGAAGTGGCGGGCTACGTCGATGATGTAGTCGCCGCCGTAGGCGTTGCCGCCAAGGTTCTTGTTGAAGGCGTCCATGTAGGGGTGGAGCTCGGGGTGTGCGTCCTCCTCGTCCTTCACGAAGGCCTTGCGGTCATCGAGAAGCACCTGCACGGCCTCGTCGAGCGAGCAGCCGCGCTCGGAGACAACCTGGGCGAGCTGCAGGTAGCGCTCGGCAACGGAGTTGCCAAAGACGTCCATCTGGCTGCCGTGGTCGTTGATGTAGTACTCGCGCTCCACGCTGTAGCCGGCGTGCTCCATCACACGGCAAAGCGAGTCGCCAAGCGCCGCCCAGCGGCCGTGACCAATGTGGAGCGGGCCCACGGGGTTGGCCGAGACAAACTCGACCTGGACCTTCACGCCGGCGCCAATGTTGGAGCGCCCAAAGTCATGGCCCTGCTCGCGTACCGTGCGGAAGACCTCGTTGTTTGCGGCAGCGGAGAGGTAGAAGTTCACAAAGCCGGGACCGGCGACCTCCACCTTGGAGATGCCGGGGTCCTTCTCCATGTGGTTCACGATTGCCTGGGCAATGGCGCGGGGCGCCATGTGGGCAAGACGGGCGGAGCGCAGGGCGAGCGTGGTGGTCCAGTCACCGTTGTTGGCGTCTGCGGGGCGCTCAAGGCCAAGGTCCCCAACCTCGAAGGCAGGCAGGTCGCCCGCTTCCCGTGCGTCCGCGACGGCCTTCCTGACGAGCTCCTCAATCTTCTCGGGCATGTGCCCCGTCCTTCCGTGATACCCGCGCGCCCCCTGGCGCGCTTCCGTGTGCAGCAGTGTAGCAGAGGCGTTGGCAGACGCCGAGGTGCGGCTCTAGTGCACTAGCGCCTCACGCGAGAAGAGCCGCTGCGCTCCTCGGCCGCAAGGTCGCGCCGAAGCGCGGCAAGGCCCTGTTCCAGGCCCACCGGGTAGATCTGCGGGTTGAGGAAGCGGGTGATTGCCGGGTCGAGGTGCATGAGCGCGTTATGGCAGCGCGAGCGGGACTCCTCGATGTCAACCGGCTCGCCTGCGCGCTTGCCATGCTCAACGTAGCAGGTGAGAAGCTCGCGCGGGGTGCCGGAGAGGCTGTAGGACGAGAAGGGGTCGAGGATGTCCTCCATGCTCGTGGCCGCGGTGGCGTCGCCGCGCGTGTAAGAGTCGTCGAGGATCATGTCGCCCACGGGGCAGTGGTCGTCGTCGAGGAAGCGCAGGACGTGCTGGACGCCCGGGATGGTGCGCTTGTAAGCCTGCTCGGAAAGCTTGATCACGGGGTTCCACGGGGCGTCCGCCGAGTCGCGCACAGCCGAGAGCTTGTAGACGCCGCCGAGCGAGGGCTGGGGGTCGCAGGTGGCGAGCTTGGTGCCCACGCCAAACGAGTCGATGGGGGCACCCTGCGCGTAGAGCGACTGGATGGTGTACTCGTCCAGGTCGTTCGAGGCAGAGATCTTGACGTAGGGCAGGCCGGCGTCATCGAAGGCCTTGCGGGTCTCCTTGGTGAGCTTTGCCAGGTCACCCGAGTCGATGCGGATCGCCGCCAGGCGCTCGCCCGCTGCCTCCATCTCCTTGGCCACCACGATTGCGTTCTTGATGCCCTGGTGGACGTCGTAGGTGTCGAGGAGCAGCACACAGTTCTTGGGGCTCGACTTGGCGAAGGCACGGAACGCGTCAAGCTCGGTGGGGAACGCCATGACCCAGGAGTGGGCGTGCGTGCCAAAGACGGGGATGCCGTAGATCTTGCCCGCCAGCAGGTTGGAGGTGGAGCTTGCGCCGGCGATGTAGGAGGCACGGGCAACGGCGAGACCGCCGTCGGGACCCTGGGCGCGCCTCAGGCCAAAGTCGGACACGGGGTGCCCCTCGGCCGCACGCACCACGCGCGAGGTCTTGGTTGCTACAAGGGTCTGGAAGTTCACGAGGTTGAGCAGGGCCGTCTCGATGAGCTGGCAGTCGATGAGCGGGCCCTGGACGCGCACCATGGGCTCGCGCGGGAAGACCACGTCACCCTCGGGAACGGCGTGGATCGTGAGGTCAAGGTGGTGGTTGCGGAGGTACTCGAGGAAGGCTGGCTTGAACATGGAGCCGCCGCCGGGCGCCGGGATGCTGGCCAGGTAGTCGATGTCCTCGTCGTCGAAGACGAAGTTCTCTACCAGGTCGGGAATCTGTCCCATGCCGCAGGCCACCGCATAGCCGCCGCCAAAGGGGTTCTCGCGGAAGAAGGCGTTAAAGGTCGCCTGCGTGTCCACAAGGCCCGATTCCCAAAACCCCTGGGCCATCGTGAGCTCGTAGAGGTCGGTGTTGAGCGAGACGTCGGTTGGCTTGGTGCGGTCCGTGAGCGACATGGTGATACTTCCTCCCATTGGTTGGCGCGGGAAGCGCAGCTCGCCCGTCCCGCGCCGGGTTACATGCTGCCGTGTGCTATCCGAGCGCCATGGCGAGAAGCCACACCACCGCCACGACGACTATGACGGCGATGACGATCTTCTGGCCCTTAGGCATGCGCAGGTCATCGTCATCGGGCTCCATGAGCTGGCGGCCCTTCTCGCGCGCCTCGGCAATGCGACGCTGCTCAGCGGCCTCCTTCTCGCTGGCGGCCTGCTCCGCCTTCAAGCGCTCGAGCTCCGCGCGCTCGCGGGCAGCCTCCTGGGCCTCCTCGCGGGCGGCCTTCTCGGCGCGAAGCCTCTCGAGCTCTGACCTCTCCTCGTCGGAGAGCGGCGTGTTCTCTGGCATGGGACCTCCAAGGTAGGCGCGACGGGCGCGCGGTTCCTACAGTTGCAGAGTCTATACCCCTTTGGGGCCGGCAGGTGCGTCGGATGCGCTCGTCTCGCCGCCCTTGAGCTCCGGGCCCTCGACGCCGGTCGCGTCGAAGGCAGGCACGAAGCTCTCCGAGACGGTGCCGCCCTCCTGCCACCAGATGTTCTCGAAGCCGAGGTCGTCCGCGTGGCAGAGGACGATCTCGTACTCCTCGTTCGTCACCGCGCGCGCGAGGTCGCCACCGGCCTTGCGGCAGGCGTCGTTGGGCGTGTACTGGTTCATGACCGAGAGGTCCGCGGCGTTTCCGCAGGTCTCCCAGACGCGATCGAGCACCGCGCAGGAGTCATCCACGTGGCCGGGAAGCACGAGGTGGCGCACGATGACGCCACGCTTCATCGCGCCGTCCTCCGTGAGCAGGCGGCCGCCAGCCGCGCTCACGGCGGAGACCATCTCGCGCAGAGCCGCTGCGGCGACGCTTGGGTAGTCGCGCGCGGCGGAGAGCGAGCCCGCCAGTGCGGGGCTTGCGTACTTGAAGTCCGTGAGCCAGATGTCGATGACGTCCGACATCGCGCGGACGACCTCGGGCAGCTCGTAGCCGGAGGTGTTGCAGACCGTGGGGATGACAAGGCCGTTCTCGCGGGCGAGAAGCACCGCCTCGCGCACCGTGGGCGCAAAGTGCAGCGGAGTCACGAGGTTGACGTTGAGCGCACCCTGTGCCTGAAGCTCGAGCATCATCTCGGCGATGCGCGAGGTGGAGACGGCGAGGCCGAAACCCTCCTGGGAAATCTGGTGGTTCTGGCAGAAGCGGCAGCGCAGGGGGCAGCCCGTGAAGAAGATGGCGCCCGAGCCTGCCTCACCCGATATGGGCGGCTCCTCCCAGAAGTGCAACGCCGCCCTTGCGACGCGCGGCGTTGCGGTGGCGCCGCAGACGCCGGCCTTGCCCTCGGTGCGTGCCGCGCCGCAGCGGCGTGGGCACAGCTCACAGGCGTCGTAGGAGGATGCGTCCAGCTTGGCGAGAAGACCTTCCATCCCAGCCATGCTCCCATCGGGGTTGGAAACGAGATAAGAAAAAGGGCCCAAGCTTTGTGCCCGGGCCCCACAGATTCCATGGTGGAGATGAAGGGATTCGAACCCTCGGCCTCTGCCTTGCGAAGGCAGCGCTCTCCCAGCTGAGCTACATCCCCAGGCGCGCATGCGCGGGAGCCATTGTCGCAATTTGGCGCGGCCATGTCAACGGCAAAGTGCGGGATTTGCGAAAGAGCACCACAGGACACCGCTGGCCAAGCGACACCGGAAGGCCGCTTTCGTACGCCCTTGCTGCGATAATGCACCCCCCGGCGCCAGGTTGACGCCGCAGCGACGGTTTCGTACGCACCTGCTGCCAAAACGCGCCCCCCGGCACCAGGTTGACGCCGCAGCGACGGTATCGTACGCCGTTGCTGCCAAAACGTGCCCTCCGGCGAGAAAATGGCGCCCAAGCGGGGGTTTTCGACGGGATTATGTACGAGACGCCTTCTCGGGCGTCAAATGCGCGCCCGAGCAGCGACTTTGTACGTAAATGCCGCGGTATCGTGCCTTCGGGCGTCAAATGCGCGCCTGAGCAGCACTTTTCTCCGCCCGGACTGCGGCAATCGCCCGTCACGAGCCGCCTGTAAACAGAAAAAGCCGCCCCCTGCGGATACGATTATGAACCCACCTTCATAAGGTGGGTGTCCTCATCGCCCGTTCCGGCTTCCTCAACAACGGAGGATCCCCTTCCAGGACGAGATGTCGGACTCCCTTGTAACGCTTGTCGGTTCACCCAGTTTGCACCGCAGGGGGACGACAAGACCAATGTAGGCGAACGCGCGCCCAGATGCCAGTCTTGACATGGCGAGCGGTGCCCGCACAATGGATGTGTGGGCACTTTTTGCGCATCATGCAATAACGGCTCAAATGAACCGCAGCTAAACGGCCATGCTACTCCATACCTCTCCCCCATCGCTGCTGCTAAGCAGCACGTTTTCCCACGTTTCTGTGTATTATGTCTCGCTAGGAAAAGACGGCGAGCAAGAGGAGGTGTCAAACGGTGCCCAGATACTGGCTGTCGTTTCTCTGCCTGTTCGCCGCTTCTCTCGCCTGTGCGCTCGCCGTCACACCCCTCGCCAGAAAGTTTGCCATCCGCGTTGGGGCAGTCGACTACCCCAACAAGCGACGGGTAAACAAGACTCCCATACCACGCATGGGCGGCATTGCTATTTTTGCGGGCATCGTGGCTGCGTTTGTGGTGCAGTACATTGGCACGACTTACTTTGGCTGGCCGGTTGTTCTCGTGCCGTCTCCGCGTCTCACCGTTAACTACTGGATGCTGGTCCTTGCGTTTGTCATCATCTTCACAACCGGCATGCTTGACGACAAATTCACCCTCACTCCTCGTGCAAAGCTCCTTGGGCAGGTGCTTGCCGCCACAGTAGCGGCGATGGGCGGCCTGGTCATCGGCGTTATTGCCAACCCCTTTGCGCCCGGCGAGTTTATTGAGCTTGGCTGGCTCACCTACCCCGTGACCATCATCTACCTGGTTGCCTACGTAAATATCATCAATCTCATTGACGGCTTAGACGGGCTTGCCGCGGGAATCTCGTGCATCGCCAGCGTAACCATGTTCGTACTCTCGATCTGGGCAGGTCGCCTGGACGCCGCGGCACTCGCTTGCGCCATCGCCGGGTCCACGCTTGGCTTTCTCCACTACAACTTCCATCCGGCAAGCATCTTCATGGGAGACTCCGGCTCGCTCACGCTGGGGTTTGCGCTGGGCACCATCTCGCTTCTCTCGGTGACGAGAATCGCAGGCCTCACCACAATCATCGTGCCGCTGGTTATTGCGGGAATCCCCATCATTGACACGTTCTCCGCCATTGTCAGGCGTACCCGCGCGCACGTGAGCGTGGGCAGGGCGGACCGTGGGCACATTCATCACCGCCTACTTGCAGAGGGCTTTGACCAGAAGCAAGCCGTTCTCGTGGTGTATGCCTGGACTGCGCTCCTCTGCGCCGGCGCGCTTGTCATGACGCAGGTGACCACGATTCCGCGAATCTGCATCTTCCTGGTGCTGCTGGTGGCTTCTGGGGCCTTTGCAAACCACTTGCACCTCTTCGAACCCGTCCTGCGCCACCACAAGGATCCTCGCACGGGTGACGACGAGCTCGTGGGGCCAGATGACCCCGCCTTTGCCGAGGAGTCCGAGAAGGCCCGCGAGCGCCGCGAAGAGAGGCGAGAGGAGCTTCTCGGCATCCGAACGGAGAGCAAGGACAGGGGCGAGAAGCACCAGTAGGCCCCGGTGGCTAGGATGACCGCCGCTACACATTCGGACCCGAACCTGTGACCCGCGCAGGCCGCAACACGTTCGAACGACGAATGTGTTGCATCGTTCTCGCCATGCCCGGAACGGGATTCATTTACCGGGCAACGGAATCCCACTGCCCGGAAAGAAAATCCCACCCACGAAAAAAGCGGCACCGGGAAATCCCGATGCCGCCGGAAAGGCAAAGCTACAGCCCAGATTGTCGCGCGCTACTCAGCGTCAGCAAGGGCCTTCTTGGCAACGCCAGCAAGGTCGGCGAAGGCCTTCTCGTCGCTGTAGGCGATCTCGGCGAGGACCTTGCGGTCCAGCTCGACGCCGGCAAGCTTGAGGCCGTGCATGAAGGTGCTGTAGGAGAGGTCGTTCATGCGGGCGGCAGCGTTGATGCGCTGAATCCACAGGCTGCGGAAGTCGCGCTTCTTGTTGCGACGATCACGGTACTGGTACTGGCCGGAGTGCTGGGCCTGCTCCTTCATGCCACGGAAGGTGCGGGAGGAAGTTCCGTAATAGCCCTTGGTACGCTCGACCAGGGTCTGACGCTTCTTGCGGCCGGCGACTGCGCGCTTGACTCGAGACATATCTAATCAACTCCTCGTTGAGGGAAAATCGGGACGCGCGAAGCGCCTACTTGGAACCCATGCGCTGGGAGACAACCTTGACGTCGCTGGGGGCGAGCTCGGCCTCCTTGCGGAAGTTGCGGATGCGCTTCTGGGACTTCTTGGACAGGATGTGGCTCTTGAAGGCCTTGGCGCGCATGATCTTGCCGGTACCGGTGCGACGGAAGCGCTTTGCCGTACCCTTGTGCGTCTTCATCTTGGGCATGTTACTTCTCCTTCTTCTCGCTCGTGTCTTCGTCGCCCTCGGGCGTCACATCGAACGCGCCCTTGATGGGGGCGATGAGCATGTGCATGTTGCGACCCTCCATGAGGGGCTGCTGCTCGACGGTGGCCCAAGGCTTGAGATCCTCGGCAAGACGGTCGAGCACGATGCGTCCCTGCTCGGGGTGGGCCATCTCACGACCGCGGAACATGATCGTGATCTTGACCTTGGCACCCTTCTTGAGGAAGCGCATCACGTGGGCCTTCTTGGTCTCGTAATCGCCCACGTCAATCTTGGGACGGAACTTCATCTCCTTGACCTCGACGCGCGCCTGGTTCTTGCGCGCAGCCTTGGCCTTGCGATCCTGCTCGTACTTGTACTTGCTGTAGTCGAGCACCTTGCATACCGGAGGGTTCGCGTTGGGCGCGATCTCCACGAGGTCAAGCCCCTGCTCCTGTGCAATGCGCAGGGCGTCACGCACGCCAAACAGGCCCAGCTGCGAGCCATCGACGCCAATGAGACGGCACGTGCGTGAGGTGATTTCCCCGTTGACGCGAGGACCATCGTTCCTGGCTATCTCTCTACACCTTCCTCTCTCTGCGGCGCCTAGCGCCGCGAACAAAAAATAACCCCCGATGACACACAGCCGTCGGGAGACAAGGGCCACCCATGCCTGGGTGGTGAGAAATCTTTGTCTGACCAGACAGCTGCCGCGTGGGCGCCGTTCAGGTGGGGGCGAGAAGCCCCGCTTAGCATGTTCACGCAGGTGCGATAGTACCGCAGCATTCCGGCTGACGCAACTACCAATTTGCGAGACGTGCGTCTCCACCGAGACAACACGCCACTGCCCGTCGCCGAGAAGCGCTGAGAGCAACTGGTGCCCGAGGTGGGGGTCGAACCCACACGAGGTTTCCCTCAGAGGTTTTTGAGACCTCCGCGTCTGCCATTCCGCCACTCGGGCGCACCGTACGCACCAGAGAACTATACCAGATGCAGCGGGGGTGGTTGGCGTCTTGCGGAAGGGGCGAGAGAACCGTGACCCAGTAACCCCGGTAATTTGGCGACCTGGCTCGACGAGTAGGCGCGGATTCCGAACGGTTAAGCCGGTCTAACCGGCGAAATACCGCGTCTTCCGTACTGTTCCGCGGATTCCGAACGGTTAACCCCATCTAAACGTTCGGATTTTTCCTAAATAGCGGAATCCCGCGCCATTCACGGGGCGGGATTGAGTTGCCGGGCAATGGAATCCCGGGGCGGGATTGAGTTGCCGGGCAATGGAATCCCGTTGCCCGGCAAAAAAGTTGCATGACGCACTAGCGGACGAAGGGGTTGCTCGCCAGCTCCTCGGCCATCGTAGTGGCAGGACCATGCCCGCAGAGAAGCACCGTCTGTGGCGCGATCTCGCGGCCCATACGTTCAAGCGAACGGCGCATGACGTCCGGGTCGCCGCCGGCAAGGTCGGTGCGACCGCACGACCCCGGGAAGAGTGTGTCGCCCACAAAGGCAATCCCTTCCGCCGTGCCCTCCCCCACCAGGCAGATGCCGCCCGGCGTGTGGCCGGGAGTCTCCATCACGCGGAAACGTGCTGTGCCCACCGCAAGGACGTCGCCCTCGGCAAGCAGGCGAGAAGGCTCGGGCGCATCGTCATCGTAGGCAATGCCGGAGCCTGAATACGCCGGGTCACCAGCATGCTCGGCCATCTCGGCGTCGGCCGCCGCAAGCGCGAAGGGCGCACCCGTCGCCGAGACAAGCGCCGCCACGCCGCCCACGTGGTCGCCGTGGCCGTGGGTTGCCGCCACGCACACGACCTTCTCGCCAGCAAGTGCCGCTGCCACGCGCGCACCGGCAGCTCCGGGGTCTACGACTAACGCCTCGCCGGCAGAGACGTAGGCGTAGCAGTTGGTCTGGATGGGCCCCACGACAAAGACGCGCACCACGTCGCCGGCGTCTGACGCCGCAAAGGACCCCGCATCGCGAAAGTAGCTCCTCATGGCTACACCCGCTGCTTCATCTGGTTGGCGCCCTCGCCGGGCATGATGCGGCGCGCGTCGTAGACCGAAGGCACGCGCGAGACGCTGGCGAGAAGCGCGTCCAAGAGGCTCGCGTCGGAGATGGCCACGATGAAGCGCAGGCGCGCGATGCCCTGCTTGCCCGTCTGCGTGGCGGCGGAGAGGATGTTTCCGCCCGCGTCACCGATGGCGATGGTGATGTCCTTGAGAAGCCCCATGCGGTCCGTGGCCTCGACTACGATCTCGACCCTGAACTCGGTCGCGCCGGAGGTGTCCCACTCGACGGGGATCATGCGCTCGGGGTGGTTCATGAGGTCGCGCACGTTGGGGCAGTTGGCGCGGTGCACCGAGACACCGCGTCCGCGCGTGATGAAGCCCACGATGTCGTCGCCGGCAACGGGGTTGCAGCAATGCGCGAGGTGGACGAGAAGGTCCGCGTCGCCCTTCACGACCACGCCGCAGTTGCTGCGGCGCCTGGCGCCCTTGGCAGTCTGCGTGATGGCGTAGGACTGCATGAGGGGCTTGTTCTCCTTGATGGCCTCCTCGCGCTTTGCCTGGCGCTCGGCCTCCTTGCGCGCGGCCTCGAGCTGCTCGGGAGAGCCCTCCTCGAGGATTTCCTCGATGCGGTTGGCGACCTGCTTGGCCGAGACCTTCCCCGTGCCAATGCCGGCAAAGAGGTCGTCGGCCGTCCGGTAGTCAAACTGCGGGTACACGCGCTCGATGGCCTTCACGGTGCGCTGCGTGGAGATGCCGTAGCCGCGGCGGCGCAGCTCGTGGGCAAGGTCGCTCCTGCCCTGCTCGGCGTCGTCCGCGCGCGTCTCGACCGAGAAGTACTTGCGGATCTTGGCGCGCGCCGAGGGCGTGACCACGATGTTCATCCAGTCGCGGCTGGGCTTGGCGTTCTTGTTGGTGAGGACCTCCACGCGGTCGCCCATGTTGAGCTTGTAGGTGAGGGGGACGACCGACCCGTTGACCTTGGCGCCCACGCAGTGGTTGCCCACCTCGGTATGGACGGCGTAGGCGAAGTCGAGCGGCGTGGAGTCGCGGCGCAGGCTCATGACCTCGCCCTTTGGCGTGAAGACGAAGATCTCGTGCTCGAAGAGGTCCACGCGCAGGTTGTTCAGGAACTCGTGCGGATCGTCGATGTCATCCTCGACGGCCCAGTCGAGGCTCCTGCGGATCCAGTTGATCGTCGAGTCGATCGAACGGTCCTCGGCCGACATCTTGCCCTGGGAGTTGCCGGCCTTCTTGTAGAGCCAGTGCGCGGCGACGCCGTACTCGGATGCCTCGTGCATCTCGACCGTGCGGATCTGGATCTCGATGGGCTTGCCGTCGGGGCCGACCACCGTGGTGTGGAGCGACTGGTAGAGGTTGGCCTTGGGCGTGGCGATGTAGTCCTTGAAGCGGCCGGGCATGGGGTGCCACAGCGTGTGGACGGCGCCGAGCGCCGAGTAGCAGTCCCCCACCGTCTGCGTGATGATGCGCAGGGCGATGAGGTCGTAGATGTCCGAGAAGTCCCGGCCCTTGCGGGTCATCTTCTGGTAGATGGACCAGAGGTGCTTGGGGCGGCCGGTGATCTGGTAGTTCTTGAGGCCGACGCGCTTGAGCTCGTCGTCCAGGGTCTTGATGGCGGCCTCGGTGTCGTCCTCGCGCTGGGCGCGCGAGTCCTGGACCATGCGGGCAACGCGCTGGTACTCCTCGGGCTCGAGCCAGAAGAAGGCCAGGTCCTCAAGCTCCCACTTGATGGACGAGATGCCCAGGCGGTCGGCGAGAGGGGCGTAGACGTCCATGGTCTCGCGCGCCTTGAAGAGGCGGCGGTCGGGCGGCAGCGCCGCCAGGGTGCGCATGTTGTGCAGGCGGTCCGCCAGCTTGATGATGACCACGCGGATGTCCTTCGACATGGCGAGGAACATCTTGCGCAGGTTGAGGGCCTGCTTCTCGTCCATCGAGGTCACCTTGATGGACGTGAGCTTGGTGACGCCGTCCACCAGCTCGGCCACGGTCTCGCCAAAGAGGTCCGATATCTGCGCGAGCGTGGCGGGGGTATCCTCCACCGTGTCGTGGAGAAGCGCCGCGCAGATGGTGTCCTCGTCCATGTGGAGGTCCTTGCAGAGGATGAGGGCCACCTCGACGGGGTGGTTGATGTAGGGCTCGCCCGAGCGACGGCGCTGGTCGCGGTGGTAGTCGGCCGCGAAGTGGTAGGCACGGTCGATCTTTGCCCACTCCTCGTCGTCGAGATAGGCGCGCGCGGCCTCCTCGAGGACGCGGAAGTTCGCGGCGTCCGGGATGGCGGGCTTCTTGGCAGGCGCGGAAGCCGCGGGAGCTGACGCGACGGGAGCAGGCGCGACGGGAGCCACAGGCGCGGCAACTGCCGGGGCGGCCGGCTTCCCGACAACGGGAGATGATGCCGTGGACCCCTCCACGGGCGTCGCAGCCATCGCGTCTTGGGCCTTCTCGGCCATCATGCCGTCGTCGCCCATGGTCCCTCCTCCTATTCGCCCACGCGAACGCCAAAATCGGGCGCAATGGGCCTGTTTATCGCAGAGAGCAACTCTTCCTCAGTACATGAGAGTACCCATTCGCCAAACTCGCCGCACGCCTCGCGCTCGCGAATGCCCTCGAGGTAGCGGGCGGAGGCCTCAAGGTCAACGTGGCCGGGGTTTCTCGCCATGGTGATGAGACGCGCGTCGCCAAAGCCCGCAAGCGAGAGCAGGCCCAGTTCGGAGAAGACCTGGATGCCGCAGGCAACAGCGCCCTCGGAAAGCGGCCGCCCCTTAACTGCGGCCATGGCCGCAAGCCGAGAATCCTGCGCGGAGAAGGACGCCTGACCCACGCTGGCAGCACTCTTGGAGACCCCGCGCAACGCACGGTAGAGTGCGGCGAGCTCGTCTCGCGTGGGCGCCACCTGGTCGAGGATGTGCTGAGAGGAAGCAAGGTCGCGCTGGCCAAAGAGCAGATGCACGCAGGCGCTGCTTCCGTCTCGGCCCGCTCGGCCACTCATCTGGTTGAACTCCACGCGCCCCAGAGGCATGTCGTAGAGCACCACGTCGCGCACGTTGGGGATGTTCACGCCCTCGCCAAAGGCACTGGTCGAGACGATGCAGGAGAGTTCACCAGTACGGAACGCCCGCTCGACGCGGGTGCGGTCGGCGCGCGGCAGGCCGGCGTTGTAGAAGGCGACCCTGGGCGCGAGCTCTGGTACCTGGTGGCGGAGGAGCCGCGCAAGCGTCACCGAACGGGCGCGGGAGTTGACGTAGGCAATGCACTTCTCGCCCTCGGCCACAATCGAGACAAGCGCGGGGTCGCGGTCGCGCAGGCCGCGGCAGTCGTCCAAGAAGAGGTTGTCGCGCACGGCAGTGTCGACGATCACGTCCTGGGAGTCGATGCCACAGAGGTCGCATGCGTCGCGCGCAACCTTCGGCGAGGCGGTGGCGGTGACGGCAAGCACCGTGGGCTCGCCGAGCAGTGCGCGAACGCGTGGCAGGTCGCGATAGGCGTCGCGAGACCCGGAGCCAGCAGGCGAGCTGTGGTGCGCCTCGTCCACGACGAGGAACCCCACGCGACCGGAGCGGGCGAGGTCGTCCGCGTGAATGGCCAGGTACTCGGGCGTGGTGAGAACGATGTCCACCTGGCCGGAAGACAGACCCGCGTAGACGCGGGAGCGCTCGTCTGCGGGCGTCTCGCCCGTGAGCACAGCCACGCCCACGCCGAGGGGCGCAAGCTCGTCGGAGAGGTGGTGCGCCTGGTCGGCGACGAGCGCGCGAAGCGGATACACGAAGACGCTGGCACGGTGCCTCGCGAGCGCGGTTCGTGCGGCGTGCACGTGGAAGACGAGCGACTTCCCACGGCCCGTTGCCATCACGCAGAGGGTGGAGCGGCCAGCCTCAAGACGCGAGAGGGCCTCCCGCTGCGCTGGGAGGAGCGGATTCTCGCCGATGAGGGCGCGCACCAGGCTCTGCGTGAGCGCGCCGAAGTCCTGGGGCATCGACGCAGGCGCCGGGGACGGCGGCTCCTCCGGGGAACCCGCTGCCGAAGGGCCGCCCTGGCGGGAGTCCTTCTCGCCACCCCCCTCGCGAGCAAAGAGCTCGTCCACAAAGCTGGGACCAGAGGGCTTCTCGTCCCCACCGTCACGGTAGAGTATGTCCTTGACCATGAGCTTGGGCTTTGTGCGTCCCTGCCAGGTCTCGTCGACAGCCTCGAAGACAAGGTCCACCACGCTGTCCGTAGCGCAGGCGCGCGCGCAGTCCGGCACGCGGAACATGATGGCGGGAACGCAAGAGATACCGTCTGTGGCAAGGAAGCGCAGGTGGGCGCCATCGGCACCAACACGCGAGCGGTTCTTCATGGTGACGCCGCGCACGGCGAAGAGAGGCTTCTTGTTGCCCTGGCCGAAGGGCTGCAGCGCCTCGAGCGATGCAATTGAGGAGACGGTGAGCTCGGAGAGACGCACGACCGCCGTGACCTCACCGCGCGACTCAAACTCTTCTGCGGGGAGGGCATCAAGCACGGACTCCAGGCGGTCGCGGAACTCGTCAAGACGCGACGCTTCGCAGGTCACGCCCACGGCACCGGCGTGACCGCCAAAGCGGACGAGCAGGTCAGAGCACTGCTCGACCGCACGGAATAGGTCAACCGAGCCAACCGAGCGACCGGACCCGCGCGCAATGCCATCCTGGATGGTGAAGAGGATTGCGGGCACGTGGTAGCGGTTCACGATGCGGCTTGCCACGATGCCCTTGACGCCCTCGTGCCAGCCCTCGCCGCCAACAACAATCACGCGGCCACCGTGCCAGGTGGCGGCCACCTTCGCGAGCGCCTCTTCGGTGAGGGTAGACTCTATCTCGCGGCGCTGCCTGTTGATGTCCTCGAGCTGCCCCGCAAGCACCGGTGCCTGGGCGGGGTCGCTCGTCATGAGCAGGTCGATTGCCACGTCGGTGGTGCCCATGCGACCGGCCGCGTTGAGGCGCGGGATGATCGAGAAAGGCAGAGAGTCCGCGGTGACCTCAGAGATATCCTGACCCGCGCAGGCCGCAAGGGCCACCAGGCCGGGACGCGAGGTCCTTCTCAGCCGCTCTATACCGTCGGCGACGATGGCGCGGTTCTCGGGCGAAAGCTGCATCATGTCCGAGAGGGTGCCCAGGGCGGCGACGTCGGTGTAAGAGCGCCAGACGTCCGGCTTCCCCAAGCGCTGGCCCAGCGCCGCCAAGAGCTTGAGCGCCACGCCCGCGCCCGCAAGATCGCGAGAGGGACCGTCCGCCGCGAGCTTGGGGTCCGTCACGGGAACGCCCTGGGGCACAAGGTCTGCCGGCTCGTGATGGTCGGTCACAACCACGTCGATGCCCTGCTCGCGGAGCCAATCGACCTCGTGCTCGGCAGCGATGCCGTTGTCGACGGTCACGATGAGATCGGGCTTGCCGTCTGCCAGCACGCGGTCGAGTGCCGCCTTGGTGAGGCCGTAGCCCTCGCCAAAGCGATGCGGGATGTAGGCGCGGGCGCGCCCGCCCAGCTCGCGCAGGCCCAGTGCGAGGATACAGGTGGAGCTCATGCCATCCACGTCGAAGTCGCCAAAGACGGCGATGTCCTCCCCCGCCCTCACGGCCCGCTCCACACGATCCGCCGCCTCGGCCATGCCTGGAATCACGAGGGGGTCCGCCCAGTCGCGCTCGAGCGAGGGTGTGAGAAACGCCTTTGCCTCCTCGGCGTTGGTGAAACCGCGGGCCGCAAGCACGCGTGCCACAAGGCGCGGCACGCCCAGGGCATCAGCAAGAGACGCCTCGACGCGCGGATCCGCGTCGAGGACGTCCCATCGTCGACTGTCGAGAAGGCCAGACACGCTAGCCTTCCTTGGGCTCGTTCTTCTCGCCAACCTTGCCCGTGGCAGGCGTCACCGGCGCCTTCTGGGCACTGCCGTACTTTGCCTCGAGCTTGGCCCACTTGGGCTCGCGCGTCTTCCAGATTGCCAGCAGCGGGGATGCCACGGCGAAGCTCGAGTAGGTGCCCAGGATCTCGCCGACGAGGATAGCGAAGGCGAAGTCCTTGAGCGTGGCGCCGCCGATGGCCAGCATGCAGATAACCGGCACGAGCGTCACGATTGTGGTGTTGATGGTACGGACGATGACCTCGTTAATCGAGAAGTTGCAGATCTCGAAGTAGGTGTGGTGCACGCCGTCGCGGAGCTGCTTGGCATTCTCGTTCATGCGGTTGAACTCGACCACGGTGTCGTAGAGCGAGTAGCCCATGATGGTGAGCAGTGCGGCAATGACGTTGGGCGAGATGTCGATCTGGAACCAGGCATAGACGCCCAGCGTGATCACGAGGTCGTGGATGAGCGCGATCACGGCCGTGATGGACATCTTGAACTCGTAGCGGAACGAGACATAGGCGATGATGAGGAGAATGGCCACGCCAAACGCCATGAGCGAGGAGCGCGTGGTGTCGGCGCCCCAGTCGGGGCCGATGGTCGTGACGGTGTAGTTGTCGCTCGTGAGGCCCAGGGACTCGGCGGCCGCCTGCGCGTGAGCGTTTGCGGTGGTGGGGTCGGTAGTGTCGGAGCGAACGAGGAAGCCCGCCTCGCCCTGCGTGGTGGTGGTCTGGACGGTGGCTGTGCCCTCGTCCGTTGCCGCGAGGGCATCGCGCATCTGCTCGATGGTGATATTGCCCGTCTGGTAGAAGTCTATCTCGGTGCCACCCGTGAACTCGATGCCAAAGACCAGGCCGCGCACGGCGAGGCCCACGATGGAGAGAATCACGAGGATGCACGAGAGCGTGAGGAACTGCTTGCGGTGGCCAATGAACGAGATCTCGTGGGAGAAGTGGCTACGCACGAGCCTCACCCCCCTTCGCGGACGAGGCGGGCACCTTGGCGCCCCTCGCCTTCTGAGCCTCCTGGGACCTGCGCTCTGCCTCGACGATATCCTGGTCGACGCCCCAGAAGCCGGGGTGCGACGGGATGACATGGGCGGCGAGGAGCCGGAGCGTGGGCGCCTTGAAGCCGAACATGGTCACGATGTCGCAGGCGACGCCGAGCGCCAGCGTGAGGCCAAAGCCCTTGACGGTGCCGGTGCCCACGAAGAAGAGCGCAAGCGCGGTGACGAGGGTCACGATGTCGGCGTCAAGCGAGGTCATGATGCCGTGACGCGCGCCCGAGACGGAGGCGTTCTTGACGGTACGACCCATACGGATCTCCTCGCGGAAGCGCTCGAGCACCAGGATCGAGGAGTCTGCAGCGGACCCCGTGGTGAGCACCATGCCCGCAAGGCCCGGAAGCGACAGCGAGAACATGCCGTAGTGCGAGAGGATGGCAAGAAGCCCCAGGTAGAGGACTGCGAAGACCACGAGCGAACCGAGGGTGAGAATGCCGAGGCCACGATAGAAGAAGAACAGGTAGACGATCACGATGGCTACACCGATGACAAGGGCGAGAATGCCCTGGTTGAGCGAGTCCTGGCCGAGCGTGGGGCCAACCACGCGGCTCTCGGAGTAGTTGAGGCTAACCGGCAGCGAGCCGGAGTCGAGCACCGTCTTGAGCTCCTGGGCAGCGTCGCTCGTGAAGTTGCCGGTGATGGAGACCTTGCCGCCCGAGATCTCCTCCTGCACGGCAGGCGCCGACTGAACGACGCCGTCCAGGACGATGCAGATCTGGCCCTTGGTGGGCGCAAGCTCCTTGGTGACCTTGTCGAAGATGTCTGCGCCCTCGGAGTTGAAGGTGACGTTGACGGCATAGGTTCCCACCGAGGTCGACGACTGCGCGATCGATGTGGACTGGATGTAGGAGCCGTCGAGGAAGGCGGTGTAGGTGCCCTGCTCGAGCTTCACGTTGGAGGCACCTGCCTCGATTTTGGCGAGGGCGTCCGCGTCGCCGATGTCGTCGAGGCGGACGAACTCGAGGTGCCCGGTCTGGCCGATGGTCTGGACCGCGGAGTCCGCGTCCGTGGCGCCGGGGATCTGGACGAGAATCGAGTTGCTGCCCTGGATCTGCACGGTCGCCTCGGAAGCGCCCAGCGTGTTCACGCGCTTCTCGACGATGGTCTTGGCGGTGTTCATCTCGTCTGCGGTGGGTGCGGAGCCATCCTGCTTGGAGGCGGTGAGGATCACCGAGACGCCGCCCTGGATGTCGAGGCCGGTGGTGATGCGCTCGCCGAGCGGCGTGAAGCAGAACGCGCACGCCAAGCAGACGACGGCGGTGACCACGAGCGTCGAGACGTAGCGGCGCACGGTCGGGTTCATTCGGCGACGCTTGGTGCGACCAGGACGAGCTGAGCGGGCGCCCTTCGAGCCGCGGGATTTCGACTCGGTAGCGTTCCACCGGTCGAGGCCTGTTTTGGGGGCCTCGCGGTCTTGCTTTTGGGCCATGTGCAAACCTTCCGTTTTTCGGCAAACATGCCGTCCGGGTGCGGGAGACGCCCGGCTGTGGTTGTTTTCCGAAGCCATTATAGGGTTTGCCCCGCAACGACGCTGAGGTGGGCCTTTGGCCCCGTCCCTTCGACCCCCGCCGCCGGTTGCTCTCTTCTCGCCTTGCCCGCATCCTGCGCACCCGCCCGTTGTTACCGGGCCGTCTTGGCCCCAGAGCGTTTTCGCAGGTGAGGCCTGATTGGAGACCACGGGCCGGTAATATCACACGTCTCGCTGCCGCCACTGTTACCGGCCCGTTTGGGAACCGCCAGTGCTATCTGGGAGAACGCTCGGGAGTCGCGACGGCCCGGTAACAAAGTCCGAGCGCCTACCAGTCGGCAGCAGCAGGCGAGTCCATCCAGCGCGAGACAAAATCCCCGTACGTGCCTGCAATGATCGACTCGCGCGCGCGGCGCATGAGGTCGAGAAGGAAGTACAGGTTGTGCATCGACAGCAGGATGGAGCCGGCCATCTCCTTCTGGCGCACAAGGTGATGCAGATACGCGCGAGAGTATCCGCCCTGGCAGACGGGACAGCTACACGCAGGGTCAAGCGGGCCGGCGTCGTGCGTAAAGCGCGCGTGGCGCAGGTTAAGCTTGCCCTCGCTCGAGAAGGCCGTCCCCATGCGCGCCGTGCGCGTGGGAAGCACGCAGTCGAACATGTCGATGCCGTACGCCACGCCACGCACGAGCGTGGTGGGGTTGCCCACGCCCATGAGGTAGCGGGGCTTCTCGCGCGGCATGTACTGCGAGGCCAGGGGCGCCAGGCTCTCGAACATGGTCTCGTGGTCCTCGCCCACCGAGTACCCGCCAATGCCAAAGCCTGGGAAGTCACCCACGTCGAGAAGGTGCTGCAGCGAGCGCCTGCGCAGCGTGAGGTCCATCCCGCCCTGGACGATGCCAAAGAGTGCCTGGTCTTGGCGGGTGTGCGTCTTCCAGCAGCGCTCGGCCCACATCGCGGAGAGCTCGACCGCGCGCTCGACCTTCGAGCGCGGCGCCGGATAGCCCACGCACTGGTCGAGCTGCATCACGATGTCGGCGCCCAGCTTCTGGGCGATGTCCATGTTCTCCTCGGGCGTCCACGTGAACCAGCGGCCGTCGTAGTCGACCGCACGGAAGCGCACGCCGTCAGCGGAGAGCTTGCAGAACTCCTCGTGGCTAAAGACCTGGAAGCCGCCGGAGTCCGTGAGGATTGGACCGTCCCAGCGGGTGAAGCCGTGGAGCCCGCCCATCTCGGCCACGAGGTCGGCGCCTGGACGCATGGCGAGGTGGTAGGTGTTGGCGAGGACGATCTTGGCCCCAAGCTCCTTGAGCTGCGGTACCAGGACCCCCTTCACCGTGCCCTTCGTGCCCACGGGCATGAAGATGGGGGTGGGAACGTCACCGTGCGGCGTGTGCAGGACGCCCGCCCGCGCGTGCGTGGCGGGATCCTCGGCGACGATGTCGTAGGAGAACCACTGGGGCTCCATGTTTGTTGCTCCTCTCGTGGGGCAGGCCTTCTCGGCAGCGTGGCCCTGAGCGCTACAGCGGGAATCGCTCCTGCCAGCCGCCGGTGCCGCGACCTTCTCGCCCCATGAAAACGGCCCGGGAGGCCCGGGCCGTCTGCTTGCGGATGTGTGCGCAGCCTACTCGCCGAAGCCGGAGTCGACGAGGGCGACGAGGGCGTCGAGCGCCTCCTGCTCGTCGGCGCCGTCGCAGGCAATCTCGATCTTGGTGCCGGTGCCAAGGCCAGCAGCGAGGATCATCATGATGGACTTGGCGTTGACGGGCGCGGTGTCCTTGTCGACGTTCTTGATGGTGACGTTGGACTGGTACTTCTTGGCCTCGGTCACGAAGACGGATGCGGGACGGGCGTGAAGGCCGGTGGCGTTGATGATCGTAGTCTGCTTGGAAACCATGTTAGAACTCCCCTTCTAGACTCCCTGACTAGGCTCGGGGCGCAACTCCCCGAATCGCTTATATCGTACCAAACGCTCGTATAGTTTACACACTTCATGGACAGCTGGCGGACAAACTCTTTCCAACTGACTCGATTGTCATCATGTCCAGACGCTTGGGGCACAATGGGAGTGCGCAACGGCGACCGCACGGCCGCGGCGGTGCAATCACAACCACACTCGCGCCCGCAGGGGCGCGCTTTTGAGAGGAGCCCTCATGGCTTGGGACAAGGGCAAGAAAGGCGAGCAGGACGCTGCCGAGAAGGGCGCGGCGCCTTCGGAGACCGAAAAGGGCGCAACTGCCGAGAAGGGCGGGCGGGACGGAGCCGCCCAGGCCGCCTCCAGGGCTGCCGGTGCGGCCGCCGGAGCCGCGCGCGGGGCGGGCAGGGGCATCGCCGCCGGGTTCACCGCCCTTCGCGACGTCCGGGACGCATCGCGCGAGCACTCCTCGGCAAAGACGCAGATGGAAGCCATGGAGAAGGACCTTGCGGCCAAGCGTGCTGCCCTCGAGCACCGTGAGAGCATCGAGGCGGGCTACGACGGCATCGTTGAGACGCAGACCGCGGCGCTCGCCGACGCCCAGAGGCGCGCGGCCGACGCCGTCGATCGCGCGGCGCAGCTCACCCGAGAGCTCAAGGACCTCGAGGCGCGTCTCGCCAAGATGCGCGCGGACGACGAGCAGGCGCTGCGTCCATACAAGCAGCTCGCCGAATCGTCCAAGGGCCGCGCCGACGACGCCTCGCGCACGGTCGCCGAGGCCAAGCGCGCGGTGCGCACGGCAGAGGGCCAGGTGAAGGATGCCACCGACCGCCGCGAGCAGGCGATCGCCTCGGCAAACCGCGCGCTCGACAACTCGAAGGCCCGCCAGCGCAAGGTCCAGGGAGAGCTCGACAAGCTCCTCGCGGACCCCTCCGCAAAGGGCAACGCTATCGCCCAGGTGAAGCAGGAGCTGGCCGCGGAGGCCGCGCACGTGAGCGCAGCGGAGACCGCCGTGGCACGAGCGACGGCAGATGCCCAGTCCTCCGTCGACAACGCGCAGACCCACCTATGGACCCAGAAGCAGTCGCTCGAGACCGCCCAGCGCGAGGCGGACGCCATGCAGGCGGACGCCAAGGAGCGGCGGGGCGAGTACGACCGCCTTCGCTCGGAGGCGGACGCGCGCCAGAAGAAGCTCTCCGACAACATCGAGCGCCACAAGGCAGAGGTCGAGCGCTCCAATCGGCTGCGTGACAACGCGAGGACCGATGCGAGCAAGGCGAACGACCTTCTCGCCGAGGCAAGGAACATCCACGACACACCCCAGGCAACGGCACAACTACGCAGCTCGATCGCCGAGCGGGAGCAGGCGCTTGAGGCGCAGCGCGAGCAGGTCGAGGAGCTTGGGCACGCCGAGCGGGACCTGCGCCGCCGCACTCGCACGACCCGCGTCGCCGTGATGGCGATACTCGCCGTCGTGGTGGTCCTCGTGGTTGTTCTCGTCGTCTCCATGTTCCTTGGCCAGGGCGGCGAGGCCGCGGGCACGGTGACGTCGACGAGCGTGACCACGACGGGCACGGTGCCTGCGGCCCCGTAGCGGGAACAGGCGGCCCCGCCACGGGGCCGCTACCACGGCTACCTTATGAGCATGGCGTCGCCAAACGAGAGGAAGCGGTACTTCTCGTCAATGGCTGCCTGGTAGGCGGCCATGATCTGCTCGCGCGTGGCAAGGGCCGAGACGAGCATCATGAGGGTCGAGCGCGGCACGTGGAAGTTGGTGATGAGGGCGTCCACCACGTGGTAGGTGGAACCCGGCATGAGGTAGAGGTTCGTGGTGGCGTCGCGGCGCTCCACGATGTCCCCGCGCCCCGTGACGGCCGCGGAGTCCGGCGCGTCCTCGAAGCGACGGGCCGTGACGGCCGGCGCGGACGCAGGCGCATCCGCGTCCCAGGCGCTCTCGAGCGAGCGCACCGCCGTTGTGCCCACGGCAACGACGCGATGGCCAGCAGCCTTCGTGGCATGCACGGCGTCGACCACGTCCTGCGGTACGTGGTATCGCTCGGTGTGCATCACGTGCTTGGTGGGGTCGTCCTCGGTGACCAGGCGGAAGGTGTCGATGCCCACCTCAAGTTCGACCGTCTTCCAGCCCACGCCTTTGTCCTCGATCCTCTTGATGAGCTCGGGGGTGAAGTGCAGGCCTGCCGTGGGTGCCGCCGCGGAGTGCTCCTCGTGCATGGCGTAGACGGTCTGGTACTTCTCGGGGTCGCCCTCGTAGCTGGTGATGTAGGGCGGAAGGGGCACGTGCCCCGCCTCGTGGATGGCAGAGTCGAGCGTACGGCCGCCCTGCGGCTCGAAGCGCACAAGGCGCCCGCCGCGGTTGTCCTCGAGGAAGTCGAGGATCTCGCCGGTGAGCACGACCTCCGCCGAGAGCGGTGCGTGCAGCCCGCCCGCGCGGTACTCGATGATGGTGCCCGGCTGGCGGAGGCGCTTGCCGGGGTTCACGAGGCACTCCCACACGTGGCCCAGGGGGTCGAGGTCCTCTCGGCGCTTGAGCAGGAGCGTCTCGGCCACGCCGCCGGTGCCGCGCTTGTGGCCCACAAGGCGGGCCGGCATGACGCGCGTCTTGTTGGCAACGAGAAGGTCGCCGGGATCGAGGTAGCCAATCACGTCGGTGAAGTGGCGGTGCTCGAGCGAGCCGTCCTCACGGTTGAGCACGAGAAGGCGGCAGGAGTCGCGGGGCTCCGCGGGTGCCTGTGCAATGAGCTCGTCTGGGAGCGGGTAGTCAAAGTCGTCGGTGCGCATGTGTGTGGTTCTCCTCGTGCCCTAGGGCTGGTGTGATGAGGTGCGGCGCGGCGCTTAGTGCGCCGGCCGCCCATTCTAGCGCGTGGCGGCACAAAGCGACGGCGAGGCTAGCGCGCGGCTGCGGCAGCGTTGGCTGCGGCGTGGGCGGCCTCGCGCTCGGCCTTGCGGCGGTCGCGGGCCTCGTGGCGCTCGACGGCGGCCTCGGCGGCCGAGAAGCGGCAGCCACAGTAGTTCTGGCGATACATGCCAAGGTCGCGGGAGGTGCGGGTGGCCTCGGGGTAGAAGGGCCTGAAGTCGCGCCACACCGGCGTAAGGCCGTAGGCGGCAGCGGTCTTGGCAAGCACGTCGCCGCAGGTCTCGAAGAGCTGGTACGGAGAGACGGCGAGCGTGGTGGATATGTGTGTGAAGCCCAGCTCGCGGGCGGTGCGACAGGCCTCGGCGAGGCGCAGGGCGTAGCAGGCGCGGCAACGGGCGGCGCGGTCGAAGCCGTGGGGCGCGACGCCTTTCTCCCACGCGGCACGATCGTCTCCGGCGACAATCAGGTCGACGTGAGCCACGTCTGCCGCCCACGCGCGGAGCGTGGCAAGGCGACGGTCGTGCTCGGCCATGGGCTGGATGTTTGGGTTGGTCCAGCAGATGGTTGGCTCGAAGCCCTCACGGCGAAGAAACTCCACGGGCTCTATCGAGCAGGGACCGCAGCATGCATGGAGGAGCAGCGGCGTACGGGAACTCGGCACCAAACCGCTGCCGTTCTTGTCATCCCCGTGAAATTGCATCGGCACCGCTCCCCACAATCTTTCCTCCAGAAGGCCTAATGCTGCCCTTCTCGTCCTCTACCAGGATATTGTCTGCCGAGGAATGCGCGAGTACGCGACGCACGTTCATTCCGTCGCACCTCATGTACCACTTCTCTGCCGCCTCGGGCGTTAGCCCACCGCGAACCTTGCGCGCAACCAGCCGGCGGTGAAGGAGGTCCTTGTCAGCCACCAGGAGATACGACGCGTCTGCCAGGCCGCGCGTCTCGTCCCATGGGGACTCGCTCGAGAGGAGCCAGTTTCCCTCGACGAGCACCAGGCGCGCGTCCGCCGGAACCACGATCGCGTCGTCGACGACGTCGTGGATGTTGCGGTCGTAGCGCGGCCACGAAACGGCCCCGCCCGAGCAGAGCTCGCCGCACTTCTCGGCAAAGTGGGCATGGTCGAAGGTCTCCAGCGTGCCCTTTACCTCGCGCATGGGCACCCGTTGCCCTTCGACGCAAACGATGCCCTTTGCAATCACGTCCGCATGGTAGTGAAAGCCGTCGAGTGGCAGTGCCACCAGCGGTTCGTATGCCTTGTCCTCGCGGGAGAGCCTTGCGAGGAGGCTCGCGAAGGTGGACTTCCCGGCTCCTGGAGGGGCGGCGAGAAAGATGACCATGCGGCGGCCAAGCTCACGCTGGCGCGAAGTCCATTTGGCGAGAAGGTCGTGGCAGAGGCGAATGGTCTGCCCCGAGAAGGGCAGCCTGCACGGCACCCCGTCGACGACGAGGTCGACAACGCTTTCCCGATGGGTCCCCGTCATTGCGCGGCCTCCTCCAGCGCCACCTCGCGCATCACGACCTCCCCGCGCTCGTCGTGGCCAAGGACGAGCGCGCTCGCAAAGCCGCACGATACGGCGAAGCGCGCGCCCTCGTCGAGCCCGCAGCAGAGAAGATCCGCGCTGTGGGCGTCTGAGTTCACGAGTATTTGTCCGCCCATCTCGTGCAGGGCGCGCAACAGCTCGCGACGGGGATAGGGCTGGCTGCGGATGCCCGGGGCCATGGCTCCGCAGTTGACCTCGAAGGGCACGCCCTCCCCCACCAGGTACTCCATGGCCTCGAGCGCGGGTGCAAGGTACTCGCGGGACGTCTCGTCGAAGAAGCGACCGCCCTCGTTGAACTTGCTCACTAGGTCGAAGTGGCCAACGAAGGTGCATTCCGTACGGTCGCGCGTCGTGGCCTCCAGCTCGTAGTAGGCGCGGACAAGCGCCATCCAGTTGCCACCAAACGCCTCGAGGCACAGGGTCTCGAGCCTCTCGGGAGTCCAGTCGACCGCCGTGTCGCACGGCACGTCGAGGTCCACGAAGTGCGTGGAGCCGATCCTGTACTCCGCGCCGGGACAGCAGGCGGGGTCGTAGAGCGTGTCCAGCTCCACGCCGAGAAGGATGTCCATGCGGCCACGATACTCGTCCTGAAGGCGGCGGATCTGGGCCACGTAGGCGTCCCAGTCCATATGGACGTCCTGATCCATGTGACCCGAGAAGCCAAGAGCGACAAGCCCGGCGTCATAGGCTGCCTTGGCCATCTCGCCCGGCGTGTTCCTCCCGTCGCAGAGCGTCGTGTGCGTGTGGAAGTTGGCGTTGATCATGCAGTGCCTCTAGGCTTTCTTAAAGGATTCTCACGCGACCACAATAGCGCGACGCGGTAGGCCGGCCGCAAGCTGGCGGCGAGAAGAACGCAAAGAGAACGTAAGGGGGAGGCCGACCGGGGCGGCGGTGGGTGCAGCGGGCCGGGGCGACGGCAGGCGGCCTTCTCGCCTGGCCTGCTCGCCAGCGGCCTTCTCGCCTGGCCTGCTCGCCAGCGTCCTTCTCGCCCCGGCCTTCTCGCCAGCGTCCTTCTCATCAGCGGCCTTCTCGCCAGCGTCTTTCTCGCCAGCGGCCTTCTCGCCAGCGCGCTTAATAGACGGTTAGCCCCAGCCAAACGTCCGGATTCCGCGTCAACGAAACCGTTCCGCCGATTCAGGACGGTTAGGGGAGCCTAACCGTCGAATACGCGCGTCTAGAAAAGCGAACGCACCTGGGCACGAGGCTAGGCGTCTCCACCATCGTCATCGGCGAGAAGCTCTACTCCCGTAGCGGTGTCGCGCACGTGCGTGCAGCCGGGCGTGCGAGCAATTCCCCAAACCATGGCCAGGTCGCCGGCGCATCCGGAGAGGTGCGCCCACGCAAGCGCCCAGGCAAGCGCTGGACCGGCGAGAAGCTCCCCAGCTACGACAAGCGCTGCGGTGACAACGACGGCCGGCGCCAGAAGCACGACGAGGAAGCGTCCGCGAGAAATGGGCTCGCCCTCCGCCCTGGTGTAGAGCATTCCGGCCTCGTACCCAAAGCGAATGCGCACGCGTCCGCGCCCCAGCAACAGGAAAGCCGCCGCGTGGACAAGCTCGTGCACGGGCAGGGCCACAACCGTCACCACCACAGAAAGGGCAAACCACGCGCCAACGTCCGTGCCCCAGCCGTCGGCAACAACCAGGAAGAAGGCACCGACAAACCCCACAGCGAGAAGCGCCACCGAGCCTGCCATCATGCGCCGGGCGAGCGGGGTGTCTCCCAGGATGTCGAGCTGCGCCACGCTCCTCACTCCGCATCCCCCTTCCTTTGATGGCGCCTCTCGCCGACGGCGTCGCTCCTGCCAGGCGTGGAGTAGCACCACCGCCACGGCAAACGAGGCCATGTACGGCACGAGGTAGCCGGGGTTGCCAAAGGCACGTTCCCACCACTCGAGCGGCGAACCCACGGCGGGACTTGTCACAAAGCCGAAGTTGGTGTCGAACATACCGTTAAACCACCTAAAGAAGACCAGGTAGAGCACGGCAGCCACAAGTGAGATCCACGCGTCACGCCACCTGGGAGCTGTGTGCAGGTCGTCGAGCGCCATGAGCGACACCGAGAAGATGAACGCATGCTCCATGAAGCCGCTGATGCAGGGCAGCGTGTATGGCGGACAGTACGTCCAACCGGGGAAGAGCATGGCGCAGAGGCCGCCGGTGAGGCCAAAGCAGAGCAGCAGCTCGCGAGTCACGCGCGACGGGGCGAGCGCATGCCACAGACAGATGTACTCGGCGATGTTGCACAGGTGGAGCGGCCACCAGTTGGGCGAGAAGGTCCCCGTCTGCACCTTGAGCACGTCTCCCCACAGCAGCAGCGCGTTGGGAACGATGGCGGCAGCAAGGACGAGCCAGCGCCTGCCGCCGTGCCAGGAGTCGTCTGCGGGAAGGCTCCGGTAGCTATGGACGAGAAGCGCTATGACCGTCGCGCAGATGGCAAGCCAGAGCAGGTGCCACGCCCCGAACATGGCAAAGCCCTGCCCGCCCCACAGCAGCGGCTCCGCGACTATGACCTTCTCGACGCTCATATCCCCTCCTCTGCTCTCTCGACCCTGGTCCCTCTCGCCGCACTCGGTCGCACTCTTTAACGTACCCGCCAGACCACCCGCGGCCACGCCCGTTGTGGGATAATCACGTGGCCCGTGGCGCGCACGACACGCCAGCGGGCGCCACACCAGCACCACCACAACCAAGAGGGAGCACGTCCCACATGGCAGACAATTCCCAGAACGTCACGGAGCAAGACCGTCCGAGCTTCCCCGCACGCGCCGTCATCACAGGGGGCATGCCGTACGGCAACAAGAACCTGCACTTTGGCCACATCGGCGGGGTCTTTGTGCCCGCGGACTTCTTCGCGCGCTTCCTGCGCGACCGCATCGGGAGCAAGAACGTGATCTTCGTCTCCGGCACGGACTGCTACGGCTCGCCCATCATGGAGGGCTACCGCAAGAAGGTGGAGCAGGAGGGCTACCAGGGCACCATCACGGACTACGTCCAGGCGAACCATGACGCCCAGAAGGCGGCGCTCGACGCCTACGGCATCTCGCTCGATCTCTTCGCGGGCTCCGGCCTCGAGCCCGCGCACGACTTCCACGCGCGTCTCACCGCCGAGGTCCTACGCCGCCTCCACGAGCGCGGCTACCTGCACAAGATGAGCACCCGCCAGTTCTACGACGTCAAAGCCGGCCAGTTCCTCAATGGGCGCCAGGTCATCGGTCGCTGCCCCGTGCGCGGCTGCAAGTCCGAGAAGGCCTATGCCGACGAGTGCGACTTGGGCCACCAGTTTGACCCCGAGGAGCTCATCAGCCCCGTCTCGGCGCTCACCGGCACCACGCCCGAGCTGCGCCCCGTTGACAACTGGTACTTCGACCTGCCCGCCTTCGAGGCCCAGCTCAAGGAGCTCATGGACGAGTGGGACGTCGACCCGCAGGTGAGGCCCATCGTGACCAAGACCGTGCGCGAGTCTCTCGTCCCGCCCGTGGTCTACATCCAGGACAAGTTCCGCGAGAGCTTCGACGCGGTCGAGGACAAGCTCCCCGCCCACCAGCTCCACGAGGCCGAGAAGGGCCAGCAGTCCTTCTCCGTCGAGTTTGCCAACTGGCGTGACCGCGACGACGCACGCGCGGTCCTCGAGGCCTCCGGCGTGCGCTTCCGCACGGGCAAGACGCTTCTGCCCTTCCGCATCACCGGCAACATCGAGTGGGGCGTACCCGCGCCGGATCTAGAGGACACCCACGGCCTGACCGTGTGGTGCTGGCCCGAGAGCCTCTGGGCGCCCATCAGCTTCACACAGACCGCGTTTGCCCTTGACGAGAAGAACGGCGGCACGCGCTTCTCGTCAGACGACTGGCGCGACTGGTGGTGCGCCGACGACGCCAAGGTCTACCAGTTCATTGGCCAGGACAACATCTACTTCTACTGCGTGGCGCAGCCGGCGCTGTGGGACGCCCTCGACTGGGGCCTCTTCCAGGACACGCCCGTGGCAAACTACCACATCCTCTTCATGAACAAGAAGGCCTCCAGCTCGGGCAAGATCCGCCCGCCCATGGCCGCCGAGCTTCTTGACCACTACACCGCCGAGCAGCTGCGCTGCCACTGGCTGAGCCTGGGCCTCGACCAGAAGGCCGTGAGCTTTTCGCCCAAGCCCTACGACACCTCCGTGAGCCACAAGGACAAGGCCACCGGCCAGGACGTGCTGGTGAAGGATGATCCGCGCGTGGTCGACCCCGCCCTCAAGGAGAGCGCCTTCCTCACCAACATCTTCAACCGCCTTGCCAGGAGCTGCATCTACGGTGCGCAGAACGTCTGCGCGGGACACCTGCCTGCGGTCGAGGCGGACGCGGACGTGCTTGACGCCTGCCGCGAGGCGACGCTTTCCTACGAGCGCTACGCCCACGCCTTTGACGCCCACGGGGCGCTCGCCGTTGCCGAGGACTTCTGCCGCGACGCAAACCGCCGCTGGGGCGACGAGTCCAAGGCCGCCAAGGGCGACGACGCGGCCTACGAGCACGCGCTCGCCAACGCCTTTGCCGCGCTGCGCACGGTGACGCTGCTCATGCACCCCGCGGTGCCTGCCGGCTGCGAAAAGATCTGCGAGCACCTTGGCTTCCCGGCAGATGCGTTCTTCTCGTGGGAGCACGCGTTTAAGACCCCCGGCGAGCTGGCGCAGGCGCTTGGCGAGAATCCCGCCGAGCACGCGCTGCCCGAGCTGCCGCCGCGCTTCGACTTCTTCGAGAAGCACCCAAGCCAGAAATAGGACGAGAGGGTTTTTGACAACGTTGTTGTCAAAATATGGCTCACCCGAGACAGGAACTCTTGAACAAGATCAGAACTGTCACCAAAGGTACTGTGAGCCAGAAGTAAGACGAGAAAAGAGGGGCGCCGCCAGGGCGCCCCTCTTCTTGGATGAGACAAAGGGACTGTCCTTTTTGCCTCATCGCAGGCTGTTGTCGCGGTCGTAGCGCTTGCCGTCCCAGTACACGCGCGTCGCACGCTGGCACTTCTCGGGCAGCTCGACGTCCTTCAAGGCCCACTCGCAGAACTCGTCGAAGCCCACGCGGTCCACGATGTAGCCGATGTGCTCCTTGCCCTCGGGCGCGTTGGGGTCGATGTACTCCTCGATGAAGGCGTAGGTGTTCTTCACGATCTTCACGATGGAGTCCTCGTCCACCCAGCGCAGCCAGTCCTGCGCAAGCCGCGGGTTCTGCTTGCCCGTGCGGCCCATGATCTTGACGCGGAAGTAGTGCTCGGGGCTGCGGGTCCAGGCGCGCGTGGGGCAGTAGACCACGCACACGCCGCAGCCTATGCAGCGGTCCTCGTCGCGCACGACCTTGCCCTTCTCGAGCCTGAGCGCGCTCACCGAGCGTCTCTGGCACCAGTCCACGCACTGCCCGCAGCCAATGCAGCGGTTGGGGTCGTACTGGGGCTCGGTCATGCCGATGATGCCAAAGTCGTTCAGGGCCACGTGAGCGCAGTCGTTTGAGCACCCGGTGAAGGCCACCTTCACGTGCCGGTTGTTGGGGAAGATCTCGTGGTCCATGCGCTGCGCGAAGGCGGTGGTGTCGTAGCAGCCAAACGGGCACAGGCGCTTGCCGGGGCAGGCGACCACGTTGCGCGTGCCGCTGGCAAGATAGCCCTGGGAGGTGTCCTCCTGGTTGATCTTGGTGTCTTCGATGATGGTCTTGAGCTTCTCGTTTACCTTGGGCATGTCCTCCATGTGGATGCCCGGGATCTCCACTCCCTGGCGGTTGGTGAGGAAGATCTCCCCCCTGCCGTACTCCTCGGCGATCTCCACGATGCGCGCCATGCTCTTGGCGCTCACGAGGCCGCCGGGCACGCGCACGCGGCTGGCGGTCATCCCGCGCTCCTTGCTCACGCGGAACGCGTTCTTCTTCATGGCCTTGACGTCGATGTCCTGAATCATGGCGGCCTCCTAGTCCAGCAACTGCTTGCTCTGGGTGTAGTTGAAGACGGGCCCGTCCAGGCACACGTACTTCTCGCCAATGCGGCAGTGGCCGCACTTGCCCAGGCCGCAGCACATCTTTCGCTCCTGGCTCACCCAGATGTTCTCCTCGGCAAGGCCAAGCTCGAGAAGGCCCTTCACCGAGAAGCGCATCATGGGCGGCGGTCCCACCACGATGGCCTGCGCCGTGGATGGGTCTCGCAGCGGGAGGCCAGGGATGTACTTCGTGACGAGGCCCACGTTGCCCTCGTAGCCCTCGGGCGCGCCGTCCACCGTGAGGATGAGGTCGACGAGGCTCTCCCAGCGCGCGAGGTCGTCGCGGAAGAGAAGGTCGTTGGGGCTGCGGAAGCCCACGATTACGTGCTTGTCCTGCGGCGTGGCGCTAGCTGCCAGCGCCTCCACGACGCCGCGCACGGGGCTCACGCCCGTGCCGCCGGCCACAACAACGCACTCGCCGTCGAGGTAGCGCTCCACCTCGAAGCCATTGCCGTAGGGGCCGCGCAGGAGGAGGTTCTCGCCCTCGTAGGCCTCGAAGACCTCGTTGGTCACCACGCCCACGCGGCGGATGGTGAGGTCGACCGACTCGCCGGGCACGATGCCGCTCACGCTGATGGGTGCCTCGCCGTACTTGGGGACCGAGACCTCGAAGAACTGGCCGGGGCGCACCTCGCCCTCAAAGGCCATGCGGAAGGTGTATTCCTTCTCGGTGTGCTTGATGACCTCGAGCACCTTGGAGGAGAAGGGTATGTACGGGTTGTTGCTAGGCATCACGGGCCACGCTCCCCTCATGCTGGGCGTCCCACTCGTCCACGGCGTCAGAGAGCTTGTTGACGCACGCGGCGAAGCTGATGTACTCGGGGCAGACGTCGTCGCAGCGGCCGCAGCCCACGCACATGTCGTAGCCAAAGCGCTGGCGGAAGTCGTACACCTTGTGAAGCACCTTGAAGCGCATGCGCTCACCGTGCTGCTTGCGGTAGCTCGCGCCGCCGGCCACCGTGGAGTAGCCGTCGATCATGCAGCTGGCCTGCACGCGGCGTCTCTCGCCCACCCGGCCGTTCTCGGTGTAGGCAACGTCCTGCATGGTGAAGCAGGTGCAGGTGGGGCACACCAGCGTGCAGCGGCCGCAGCCAATGCAGCGGTGGTTGTACTCGTCCCACACGGGGCTGGTGCGAAGCTCGAGCGGCACCGTCTTGGGAACGCGCACGTGCACCTCGTTCTGGGTGACGTGCGCGGGCACCACGTCGCGACTAGCCGTAGCATAGCGCTCGAAGAGCGGGCGGAGCGACTCGTTGGCAACGGCGCACGCATAGCCCTCGTCCGAGCGCTCGAGCGAGAACTCCCAGTTGTCCGGCGCAACGTTTGATCCCATGTCCACGCAGAAGCAATGCTCGAAGGTCTGCGGGCAGCCGAGAAGCACAAAGTGCACGCGGTCGCGGATGCGCCGATAGAAGCTGTCCTCGGGGCCGTTGTGCAGGTACATGGCGTCGAGGCGCTTGACGCCATGCAGGTCGCAGGCGCGCATGAGCACGAGGACGTCGCGCGCGTCCCCCTCACGGGCAGGGTCGCCGGCAGCGCCGATGCCGCCCGCCTCGCGCACCTGGTCCTCGGTGTAGTAGAAGAGCGTCTGCGAGAGCGGCGTGAGCAGCTCCTTGAACGAGTAGTCGCTCTTGACGTCAAGCTCGATCTGTGACGCGTCGTCCACAAAGTCGTAGATCACCTGGTCCACGTCGGTGAAGCGGCCGGCGCCCACCTTGCGGACCGGCGCAAAGACGAGGTAGTCGCGGGCAAGCTCGCGAACCAGCCCGTCAAGCCCCTCCCCATCAAGCACGTATCCCATGGTCTCCCCTCTCTTCCGCGCCCGAGGGCGCATGTCCTTTCTTGTCTCGCGGGCAGGTTCACGCGCGTGTGAGCGCATACCGCCACATGAGTTTGGGGTCGTCCTGCTCGGCCACGCCAACCCCAAGCGCCGAGGCCACCGCCCCGCTTGCCGCCACGACGCCTGGCGGGCCCTGGGCAGCCACCCGGCCGTCCACCATGAGGCAGACCTTGTCGGCACACGAGAAGGCCGACTCCACGTCGTGCGTGGCAACAACCACCGCAAGTCCCTCTCCCGCAAGGCGGCGCAGCAGGCCTGCGAGCTCCCAGCGCCTGTGGGCGTCCAGGTGCGCCGACGGCTCGTCGAGAAGGAGAGTGCCCGCGTCCTGGGCGACAACCATGGCCAGGTAGGCGCGCTGAAGCTCGCCGCCGGAGACGTCCGCGAGGCGTCGGTCGCGAAGCTCCCACACGCCCGTGAGCTCCATGGCCTGGCGCACCAGGCGGCGGTCCCTCTCGCCTAAGGTCCTCACGGCGCCAAGCGTGGCAAAGCGCCCGTGGCAGGCAAGGGTGTAGACGTCCATCTGCGGGCACCCCAGCTCCTGTGGCAGGTAGGCCAGGTGCCGTGCGCGCTCCCTGTGCCCAAGGTCCCCCAGCTCAACACCGTCCAGAAGTACGCTCCCACCATGCGGCAGCACGCCGGCAAGGCAGCGGAGCAGCGTGGACTTGCCACAGCCGTTCTTCCCCACCAGGGCGCTCACCTGGCCGTCGTTGAGCTCGAGCGAGTCCACGGCCAGGGTAAAGCCGCCGTCGCGCGCAAACGATAGGTCCCTCACGGCAATCACGCGGCATCACCCCTGCGGCCAGCCGCCACGGAGTGCGAGCCGTGTCTGCGGCCTCGACGCATGAGCAGCGCGATGAAGAACGGCGCGCCGAGAAGCGCGAGCACCAGGCCAACCGGAAGCTCGTAGGGAAACGCGATGGTACGCGCCACAAGGTCGCACGCAACCAGGAGGGTCGCGCCCCACACGGCGCAGAGCGCGAGCCCCTGGCGGGTTGTGGGCCTAGCCCACATGCGCACCAGGTTGGGAACGATGAGGCCCACAAAACTGAGAAGCCCACAGACCGAGACGGCCGCGGCGGCGAGAAGCGACGCGCAGACGATGGCGCCAAGCCTGCAAGCGCGCACGTCGAGGCCCAGGCCGTGCGCAGCCTCGTCCCCCAGCGCGAGAAGGTCTATGCCGCGGCCGAGGTAAGCCCCTGCAGCAAGCGCCACAAGCAGGGCGGGCGCGCAGAGCGCCAGGCTCTGATAGGTGACGCCCGAGAGTCCACCCAGCGTGAAGGACACGCGGTCCGTGACCGACTCGGGCCACACGACCACAATGGCGTCGATGGCCGCGCTCATGAGGCTCGAGACGGCGACGCCCGCAAGGACCACGGTCCCACGGCTGGTCCCCGCGCGGCGCGAGACCAGGTACACCAGGAAGGTGGCGAGAAGCGCGCCGACAAAGGCCATGGCTTGCCGGAGCACCGGATGTCCTGGCATCCAGAGTGCCGCCACGAGCCAGAGCAGGCCCGCCCCGGAGTTGACACCCATCACGCCCGGCGACGCAAGGTCGTTGTCGAGCGAGGCCTGCAGGAGCAGACCGGAGCAGGCAAGCGCTGCACCGCAGCACACGCCCTCTAACACACGGGGAAGGCGCACGCTCAGGAGGACGAGCGTGGCGGTGGCGTCCGCGGTGCCTCCGGAGGCGAGAAGGGCGAGCGTCTGGAGCGCCTCGCGCGTGCCCAGGGCCGCGGTGCCCCGAAGGAGCGAGGCAAACGAGACGAACGCGAGCGCCACGACGCCCAGGGCGCAAGCCCAGCGGCTCTTCTCGCTTGTCCTCTCTCCCCCATGGGCCATGGCTACCCCTCTTGCTCGCGGAGGTCGAGGATGTAGGAATACGCCTCTGCCCAGCGCTCGTTTGGCTTGTACTCGAAGAGGTCCTTCGGCAATACGTTGACCCTGTCTGCCTTGACCGCAGACAGGGACGCCCATGCGGGCTGCGCCTGGAAGTCCTGCTTGAAGACCGCCTTGGCCTCGTCCTCATCCCCGCGGGGGATGACAAAGACGTAGTCGGGATCGGCGGCAACGATGGCCTCGACGGAGAGGTCGTCAAGGGAGCTGTCGTCCTCGGTGACGTTTGCCATCTGCAGGTTGTCAAAGACCTCGCAGGCGAAGTAGTCGCCCTTCGCGACCTTCGCCTTGGTCGACGAGACGAGAAGCGCCAGGTAGCTCACTTGCGGGAGGCCTGCGGCGCTCTCCTCGACCTTGGCTATGGCGTCGGAGACGTCCGCGACGTTGGCCTGGTAGAGGTCGTTTCGGCCGCTCATCTCGGTGAGCGCCTGCATGTGGGCAGCGTAGTCGCCAAAGCCGTTCACGTCGACGTCGCGCCACGCGATGCCGGCGCCGTCGAGGCCTGCCTCCAGCTCCTTCTGCGCGGGGACCTCGGCGGTGATGAGCACGAGCGTGGGCGCGAGCGCGACGATCTTCTCGAGGCTGGGCTTGGCGGGGGTGCCCACGGTCTCCACGTCTGCAGGCAGGCCGTCGAGGTCTGCGGCGTCCTCGGTCACACCCACGGGCGGCATGCCAGCAAGAATTGCCATCTGGGCAAGCGAGCGGGACGCAGCGACAACGCGGGTGCTTGTGGCATCGGTCGAGGAGGATGCGTCCGACGCGCCTTCCGACTGCGTCGAGAAGGCACTCGCATCTGGCTGCGCAGCGCACCCGGCAAGGATGCCAGCACCAAGGAGCACCGAGAGGCGCAGGAATTCTCTTCTCTGGAGCATGGTCCCTCCCGCACAGACTGGTAGCGCTGGGATCTTCTCGTCCATCATATCCCTAGCTCCATAATGACAAGACGATATAAAAACCTGCATCGCTATTCTGTTGGCTTCGCAACAAAAATGAGACAGAGGGAGTTTCCCTTTGTCTCATCGTGTCGGCGACCGAGAAGCCAAGCGGCAACCGCCGCACATGCCCCATACTGTGAATGAGACAAAGGGACTGTCCCTTTGTCTCATTCTCGTAGAGAGGAGCCGCCGTGAACGAGTTCTTTGGGACCACCATGCCCAAGCTGGGGTTTGGCCTCATGCGTCTGCCGCGCCTGGCAGATGGCAAGACCATCGACATCGAGCAGTGCGAGGCCATGACCGACGCCTTTCTCGACGCGGGCATGCGCTACTTTGACACCGCCTACGTCTACGAGGGAAGCGAGGAGGCAACGCGACGCTTTCTTGTTGGGCGACACCCTCGCGAGAGCTTCTACCTAGCCGACAAGGTCAACGCCAGCCCGTGGGCGGCAAAGTCCGCCGACGAGGCGAAGCGAGAGCTTGCGGTGTCGCTCGAGCGCACCGGGGCCGGCTATTTTGACTTCTACCTGCTGCATGCTCTGGGATCGAGAAACATTGGCTACTACGAGGACTATGGCATCTGGGAGTTTGCGGCCAGGGCCAAGGAGCAGGGGCTTGTGCGGCACGTGGGCTTCTCGTTCCACGACCGTCCGGATGTCCTCGATCAGATCCTGACGCGCCACCCCGAGGCTGAGTTCGTGCAGCTGCAACTCAATTACGGCGACTGGGAAAGTCCCAGCGTCTGCTCGCGCGAGAACTACGAGGTGGCCTGTGCCCACGGCAAGCCCGTCGTGGTGATGGAGCCCGTCAAGGGCGGGCTTCTCGCCAACCCGCCGCAGCAGGTGCAGGACATCCTGCACGCGACCAACCCGGACGCCTCGATTGCCAGCTGGGCGGTGCGGTTTGTGGCTAGCCTGGAGAACGTGATGGTCGTGCTCTCCGGCATGTCGAACGTCGAGCAGATGGCAGACAACCTCTCCTACATGCGCGAATTCACGCCGCTGAGCGCCGTCGAGCAGGACGCGGTGGAGCACGCGAGCAAGGCGCTTGCCGCCATCGACCAGATTCCCTGCACCGGGTGCCACTACTGCACCGGCGGATGCCCCCAGGAGATTGACATCCCCTCGGTCTTCTCGGCGTACAACCGATACCTTGTGTATGGCGACCTTGCCGGCGCCAAGCGCGACTACCAGTCGGCCGTGTCGAAGCGTGGCAAGGCGAGCGACTGCGTGCGATGCCTTCAGTGCGAGGGCGCCTGTCCGCAGGGAATCCAGATCACCTCGTGGCTGGAGAAGGCCGCGGCGGTGCTGGAGTAGGCTCGAGCCAATGCAAGAGCGACCATTCATCGAGAGGAAACCCATGCCACACGTTGCCGCACCCGTTCCGCCACAGCCGCTCTTTCCCAGCTACTACCTGCGTCCCACTGTCGCGCCGAGCGTGGCGCGTAGGGTGCAAACGGAGGACGGCGCGCAGATTGCGGTGTTTGTGTACGGCGCGGATGGGGCTCGGCGAGAGAGCACGTATCCCGTGCTGTTCCTGCATGGCAACGGCGAGGAGCACGGGATCTTTGGGGCGCAGATCAACGGACTTGTGGGTGACGGTCGCTGTGCGATAGGCGTTGACTCCCGAGCCCAGGGTGCTTCCACGCGCGGGCGCGCCCCGCTTACCTACGAGCTCATGGCCGCCGACGCGCTTGGAGTACTCGATGCGCTTGGCGTGCAGCGCGCCCACGTTGTGGGCTTCTCGGACGGGGCGATAGAAGCGCTGCTCCTTGCCCGCGACCACCCCGAGCGCGTGGCCTCGGTTCTCTCGATGGGCGCAAACCTCACGCCCGAGGGCGTCCTCGCGGAGGACGATTGGGACATGGAAGGCACGGCCGAGCAGTGCGAAGCATGGGCCGCATGGCTTGAGGGCAAGCCCGAGGGCGTGGATCCCTCGATTGTGACGCCCAGCGCCAGCGAGGCCCGAACAACGGCCGAGCTCATGCGCCTCATGCTGGACGAGCCCCACATCCCTGCCGAATCGCTGGGGGCAATACACTGCCCCACTACGGTTATGTCCGGCGAGTTCGACTGCATCGCCCCCGCCGAGACGCAGCGGATTGTCGATGCGATACCCGGCGCGCGTAAGGTGGTGGTCCCCGGCGCCGACCACGTGCTACCCAAGTGCGCACCCGACGACGTGAACCGTGAGCTCTTCTCGCTTCTCCGTCTGGTTGAGTCGAGTCCCGCCCCTCCCCTTCTTTAGCGGATTCCCTCCTCGTTCTTTAGCGGAATCCCTCCCCTTCTTTAGCGGATTCCCTCCTCGTTCTTTAGCGGTATTTGAGAATTGAGTTTCGCGTGACCTGCGGAAACGTGACCTTCGATTCTCAAAAACCGCTAAAGAACGGGGAAGCAGGGTGAGGGCGGCCAAGGAGAGTCGTAGACCAAGGGCCAGGGGGGTGATGGCAGGTGTCACTTCTCGGCATGCTCTCTGAAATCTGGCATGAATCTGACGGGAATTTAGGCCCTGAACTGGGAAAACTTTGGCTATGCTCATCGCACTGACCACGCTTGGCCGTTGGAGCGCGCATGAGTTCAACAACCAGAGCCACCTGCGAGAAGCTCTTAAGAGACGCCGAGAGAAGCGCTCGCTGCGCCGTCCCAACCAACGGGGGCGAGCGCAGCCGTTTTCGCTACCTCGAGCGAACGGGCGAGCTTGTCTCCCCCTATCCGGGAATCTATGCGCGTGCCAATACCTGGAACGCCTTGTATCCCAGCCAGCGAATTCGTCGCATCATGCGCACGATTGCGCGCATCCACCCGGACTGGGTCTTTGTCAGCGCTTCTGCCGCCGTCGCCCACGCAGTGGCTATTCCCCCAAAGGCAACGTGGCCGCTCAAGATCGCGAAGATTGGCACTGGAACCTGCGAGTCAAACGGACGCACCAAGCGGACAGTCGTCTCACCATGCGAAGTGGTCTTGGTTGATGACATGCGCGCAACGAGCCTGGACCGCACGGTTATTGACTGCATGCGCCAGCTGGGATTTCCCGAAGCGCTTGCCGTAGCGGACTCCTACCTGCGGGCAACTGGTAAGTCATCTGACCAGCTGCAGAAGATGGTCTCGCAACCGTGGAAGGGGGCGCGGGGCATAAAGAACGCGCGAATCGTCGCAAGATACGCGGACGGTCGAGCAGAGAGCTGGGGAGAGTCAATCGCACGCGCCACGATGATTGAGCTTGGTTTTGTCATTCCCGAGCTGCAGACCTCCTATTTCGACCCAGTCTCTGGGATGACGTTCCGTGCGGACTTCTCGTGGGCGCTTCCTGAAGGCAAGGCAGTCTTGGGCGAGATGGACGGCTTCATCAAGTACACCGACGAGGCCATGACCGGCGGCGACACGATTGGCGCGTTTGTCCGCGAACGGCAGAGGGAGTCTCGCCTCACCATCGGCGGTCGAAGTGTCGTGCGCTTCACGCCGGCGCAGGTTGGCGACAGGCTCTACTTCGAACGCCTTCTTGACAGCTACGGAATCCCCCGGACAGACCCGCTCCAAGGCTGGGTTCATCTATCCTAATCCCCCACCTCTCCCCCTTCTTTAGCGGTATTTGAGAATTGGGTTTCACGCGACCTGCGGAAACGTGAGCCCCATTTCTCAAAAACCGCTAAAGAACGGGGAGAGGGAGAGGGAGAGGGGAAAGAGGCAGGGGAGGGGGGAAGAGGGCTCGACTCAGCTGGGGCGGGACCAGGAGGCAGGGAGCCACGGCAAGAAAAGCCCCTCCGGGGGTGAACCGGAGGGGCTGGCAGGACGAGAAAAGCTACTCGGCAAGCTCCGCGATAGCGGCCTTGAGCTCGTCGACGCGGTTCGTGGCCTCCCAGGTGAAGTCGGGGTCCTTGCGGCCAAAGTGACCGTAGGCAGCAGTCTTCTGGAAGATCGGGCGACGAAGGTCGAGGTCGCGGATGATGGCGCCAGGACGCAGGTCAAAGACCTTCTCGACGGCCTTCTCGATGAGCTCGTCGTCATACGCGCCGGTACCAAAGGTGTCGACCATGATGGACAGCGGGTGGGAGACGCCGATGGCGTAGGCCAGCTCGACCTCGCACTTGTGGGCAAGCCCTGCGGCAACCACGTTCTTGGCAACCCAGCGAGCGGCGTAAGCGGCCGAACGGTCGACCTTGGTGCAGTCCTTGCCGGAGAAACAGCCACCGCCATGACGGCCCATGCCACCGTAGGTGTCGACGATGATCTTGCGGCCGGTGAGGCCGGTGTCGCCCATGGGGCCACCCACCACGAAGCGGCCGGTGGGGTTCACGTAGATGTCGGCGTCGCGCCACTTGATGCCGACCTCGTCAAGCACGGGCGCGATCACGTGCTCGACCATGTCGTGCTCGATCTGGTCGTGCTCGGCCTTGGCGTCGTGCTGCGTGGAGACGACGATGGCCGTGACCTCGACGGGCTTGTCGTCCTCATAGCGAACCGTGACCTGGGTCTTGCCGTCGGGGCGCAGGTAGCCGACCTCGCCGGACTTGCGGACGGCAGCCAGGCGCTCGGCCATGCGCTGCGCGAGGTAGATGGGCATGGGCATGAGCACGTCGGTCTCGTCGGAGGCGTAGCCGAACATCATGCCCTGGTCGCCGGCGCCGATCTTGTCCAGCGGGTCGGTGTCGTCGGCACGGGCGTAGGTGCCGTCGACGCCCTGCGCGATGTCGGGGCTCTGCTCGTGGATCATGTTGATGACGCCGCAGGTGTCGCAGTCGAAGCCGTACTTGGCGCGGTCGTAGCCAATGCCACGCACGGTCTCGCGCACGATCTTCTGCACGTCGACGTAGGCCTCGGTGCGGACCTCGCCCATCACCACGACGGTACCGGTGGTGGTGAAGGTCTCGACGGCGCAGCGCACGTTGTCGACGTTGGCGGGGTTGCCGTCGGCGTCCACGTAGCCCGCGGCCTGGAGCTTGGCCTCCTTGGCGAGAATCGCGTCGACAATGGCGTCGGAGATCTGGTCGCACATCTTGTCGGGGTGGCCCTCGGTGACGCTCTCCGAGGTGAAGTAGTAGTTCTTGTGGGCCATTCCTATATCCTTTCCGCACGGGCGGGCCCGTGCCAACAGCGACCGCCGCGTCGGCGCTCGACTATGACTGAGAGGTGCAACGGCTCATCGCCTGGGCGAGAAGATCGCCCGCACAAGGGTAGCGCGCTGGCTGCGTCTCGTCACCCCTGTTCGGACAGCTGAGGCGCAGTCTTCTCGGACTCTTGCGCAGCCAACGAGGAACCACATCCGGCAGCAGCGAGGGCCGTGTGGGCGGCCTCGGTGCCCATGCCGTTGAGCGCGATGTCGATGAGGGAACGGGCGAGCTTGTCGCCCGTGGGCGCGTCCTCGCCAAGGCTTGCCACCTCGAGGGCGGCAAAGATGAACGCGCCAGAGATGGTAACGGCACCAAGGCGGCTGTTCACGCCCTCGCGCACCATGCCCTCGCCCTTGGCGCGGTCAAGCTGCGCACTGATGATAGAGATGATGCGCGCGAAGTGCGTCTCCATGGAGGGAAGCACGTTGTTGTTGGCGTCGATGACCTCGCGGGTCATGGCCAGCGCAAGCGGGCTTCCCACGCTCATGCGGCACGTGAGCTCGCGCGTGAGACTCACGAGCGCCTCGAGCGCAGAGGAGGCGCCGGCAACGGCACCCTCAACAGAGTCGACAAGCTCATCGATGGAGCGGTCAAAGATGGCCTCGACCAGCGCGTCCTTGTCCGCGAAGTAGTAATAGAGGGCGCCCTTGGACATCTTGCAGCGAGAGGAGACCTCGCTCATCTGGAAGTCAGTGTTACCGCGCTCGACCATGAGTGAGGTTGCGGCAGCCATGATGCGCTCGCGTGTTGCGGCGCTCTTGCGCGTCTTGGTGCTGCTGCGCAGCCTGGTGGTCTGTCGGGTCACTGTTTCCTCAAGCGACGTACGCGCCGCCCCACTTGCTTTCTTCAGGCTATTGGCCAGCTCAGACGTCATTTTCTCGTCAAGCAGACTCATGCAGTTTGCGCCCCACTTCGCGCCTCGCAGACTCGTGTACGACGACGAGATTCTACCATCTGGGTCAGGATTTTTGAGCAGTTTTCAAAAAAACTGCCTGTGAGGTCTAAAAATCCCTTCCACGGGATACCAACAGGTGTAGAAATATATGATTGAAGCCGAACGCATTCTTTATAGTACGTGGGGCAGCAAGCCCCGCCACCGAGAAGCTACGACCCACGGCGGAGGAGCATGGGCAAGGTATTTCAAATCTTCTGGCGTGACCTCAAGAGGATACTGCGCAACCCCGTGGCGGTCATTGTCACGCTGGGCGTCTGCGTTATCCCGTCTCTCTACGCCTGGTTCAACATCATGGCCAACTGGGACCCCTACGAGAACACCCAAGACGTTCGCGTTGCCGTGGTGAACCTCGACGAGGGGGCCGATGCCGGCGGGGACTTGGGCTTCATCAACGCTGGCGACATGGTTGTTGAGGAACTGGGCAAGAACACCCAGCTCAAGTGGGTTTTTCTCGACGAGGACACCGCACTCGAGGAAGTTCGCTCGGGCCGCTCGTACGCCGCCATCGTGATTCCCGCTGACTTCACGCGCGACCTCACCTCAGTCCTCACCGGGAACCTGGTCTCCCCCGACCTCACCTACTATGTAAACGAGAAGGTCAACCCCATCGCGCCCAAGGTCACAGACACTGGTGCCTCCACCGTCGAGACGCAGATCAACGAGACGTTTGTCTCGACCGTCTCGAACGTGGTGGTAGGCAAGCTCCAGGACCTCATCGTCTCCGCGAAGGGCGATGCCGACAACGCCACCACGAGCATCGTGGGCCGCGTGCGGGGCGTGAAGGGAACGGTGGACGACCTCTCCACGAGCATGTCGGGCGCTCGGGACACCGTAGCTGCCGCGCGCCAGACCATCGAGGACGCCGAGTCGACCCTCGACGAGCTTGACCGCATATCGACCAATGCGAGCGGGAGCCTCGCGGACGCAACGGGTGTCCTCTTCACCTCGCGCGACGATGCAACGTCGCTGGCAACCTCGGTTGCCGGCGCGGTCACCGATGGCTCCACGCGTCTCTCGTCCATCTCGGGTACCACCAACCAGGCCATAGGACGCATCTCTGGCAAGATTGGCCAGGCACAAGGCACGGCCGAGGGTGCGCTTGCAACCGCCCAGTCGCTCGTGAACCAGAACCGCCAGCTGGTGCAGGACCTTCAGAGCCTGTCCGCATCCCTTCCCGATGGCGTGCGCCCCGCCTTTGACGCCTCTGTAGCCAGGATCAGCGCACAAGTGGACAAGGAGCAGGCGACGGTAGACGACCTCTCGCGGGCGACGAGCGACATTGGGGCCACCAACGACGCCGTCGCGGGGCTCTCCTCCTCCGTAAACGACGCCATCCAGACCGGCACCACGTCGCTTTCGGGCGTGAACTCCTCGTTCAACCAGAACACGCTGCCGGAGCTCTATGGCGCGCTTGACAACTTCTCCGGCGCAGCGCAAAGCCTCTCGGGGTCCCTCGGCGGGCTCTCTCCCACCATCGCGCAGACAAAGGCGGTGCTCGAGCAGCTCGACGACACGCTCGAGCAGACCTCGACCGCCCTCTCGGTCACCACCGATTCGCTGAACGACATGTCCTCCACCCTCGACAGCGTGGCCACGGACCTCTCGGCAATCCAGAGCTCTGAGGCCATGGACCGCGTGAACGAACTCCTCAACCTTGACGCCAACGGCATCGCATCGTTCATGTCCTCCCCCGTCCAGCTGGACGAGGAGGCGGTCTTCCCGGTTTCAAACTACGGCTCGGGCGTGGCGCCCTTCTACACCAACCTCGCCCTGTGGGTGGGCGGCTTTGTCCTCATCGCCATCTACAAGGCCGAGGTGGACGACGAGGGCATCGAGGGCGGGTTTGCACCCTGGCAGGGCTACTTTGGGCGCCTGTTGCTCTTCCTGTTGCTTGGCGTGCTTCAGGGCGTCATCTGCACGGTGGGCGATCTCGTGATTGGAATCCAGTGCCTCGACCCCAAGGCGTTCATCCTCGCGGGTGTGGTCCAGTCCTTTGTCTACGTGAACATCATCTTTGCCTTTGCCGTAGCGTTCAAGCACATTGGCAAGGCACTCTGCGTCCTTCTCGTGATCCTGCAAATCCCGGGCTCCTCGGGCACCTACCCCATCGAGATGATGCCGGGCTTCTTCCGCGCGCTTAACCCCTGGCTGCCCTTCACCTACGGCATCCGCGCCATGCGCGAGACCATCGCCGGCTACTATGGCAACTACTTTGGCCAGAACATCTTCATGCTGCTGCTCTTTGTGATTCCGGCCCTGCTCATTGGCGTTGGCTGGCGTCGCCACCTCCTGAACATCAACTCGCTCTTCGACAAGAAGCTGGCCGAGACGGACCTCATGATCTGCGAGCGCGACGGCATCGAGGTCGAGCACTACCGGCTCTCCTCGCTCATCAAGGCTCTCATGCACAACGACGAGTACCGTGCGCAGATCGTGCAGCGTGCGGCACGATTCAACGCGGCCTACCCGCGCCTCATCCGCGTGGGCTTTGTGCTGCTGCTGGCGTTGCCGCTGGGCCTTTCGGTGGTCATGTTCTCCGTGAGCAACAAGCTCCCCTGGTTCATCGTGTGGATAGTCTGCCTGGTGCTTCTGTGCACGGCGCTCATCATCATCGAGTACTTCCACGAGTCGCTCAACCGCAAGACCGCCATGGTTGACCTCTCCAAGGACGAGATGTACCAGCTCCTTGGCGACCAGCTTGACCGTGAGTACTTCTCCTCGCCCATCGAGCGGCTGCGCCAACGCATGAGCAACGCCGTGGCGGAGGCGCAGGCGAGAAGGTCGCCGGACGCTAAGCCTGGCACAGGCGCCAACGGGGCCAGCGGCGCAACGGGCTCCCAGACAACGCTTGTGCTGAGGCGCCTCGTCAACGAGCATGCCCCCGAACCTGAGGTCGAGGTGCCCACGATCACGCGCGGCGGCATCGTGACAGCGCCTGCCGCAGCCGAGGAGGCGGAACCCGCCTCGGCAGACGACGCTCCCACGAGCGACACCACGTCAGAAGAGCCCAAGGTCGAGAAGGACCACCACGGCCACAAGAAGCACGACAAGCACAAGGCCGACAAGGACAAGAAGCACAAAAAAGACAAGAAGAAGGACTGCGACAAGAAGCGCAAGCGCGAGGAGAAGGACCGCAAGCGCAAGCACGGCAAGAAGGGAGACCGCGCATGAGAAAGATTTGGCGCATCTTCTGCCTTGACGTGAAGCACGCAACCAAGAACATCATCTCGCTCATCGTGTGCGTGGGCCTCGTGGTCATTCCGTCGCTCTACGCCTGGTTCAACATCGCTGGAAGCTGGGACCCCTACGGCAACACCGGCAACCTCAAAGTGGCCGTTGCCAACAGCGACGAGGGCTACCAGAGCGACGCCATCCCCGTGAAGATCAACCTTGGCGAGCGCGTGGCATCAAATCTCTCGCAGAAGAAAACCATCGGCTACGTGGTCACAACCGAGGACGATGCCGTCGAGGGCGTGCGAAGCGGCAAGTACTACGCGGCCATCGTGATTCCCGAGGACTTCACCAAAGATATGCTCACGGTCTTCTCGGATGACATCCAGCAGGCGACCATCGTCTACTACAGTAACCAGAAGGAAAACGCCATCGCGCCCATCGTGACCGACAAGGCCGCGACCTCTGTGAAGAACAGCATCCAGACCGACTTTGCGCAGAGTCTGGGCGAGATGGGCGCAGGCGCCCTCTCCGAGATATCTGGCTACGTGAGCGACGATCAGCTCATGGACATTAGCCAGAACCTGAGCGACGCCATCTCGCAGGCCTCGACCGACCTACGCACCGTCTCGTCGCACATGGGCGTCTACTCGAGCCTGCTCTCCTCGGCGGGCTCCATCATCGACTCCTCCTCGACCCTGCTCTCGGGGACCGACTCCTCTACTCAGGACGTTCGCAACGCGCTGGCAGAGTCTGCCCAGGGCGTGCGCAAGGTGGGCGACTCCGTGGACACGGCGTCTGCCGCCATAGACGAGGCGCTCTCCACCAGCAAGGAGAGCTTTGACTCGGTCTCTGACGCGGTGGATACCGCCTTTGACACCGCGCAGACCGACGCCTCAGACGGCGCGGCAAAGCTCCGCGACATCGCGACGCGCATCGACGCGCACGCCGATGCCTACCAGGAGCTCGACGACAGCCTCAAGTCGCTCCAGGAGCTACTCCCCGAGGACATGAAATCGCTTCTCGACCCCACGATCTCGCGCGTGGAGGGCGTCATCTCCACGCAGCGCGCGATGGCGGAGCGCCTGCGCTCCTCCGCGACGGACCTCGAGAACGGCGTTGCCGACGCCAAGCAGGACCACGAGGACGTGAAGGCCCTCATCCAGCAGGACGCCCAGGAGATCGAGGACGCGCGTGGCAGCTTTGACTCCGACCTGCGAACGCAGCTCTCGGACCTCGCCAGCTCCATCGACTCCGCCTCCACGGCGGCGAACACCGTCTCGATCAAGCTTGAGGGTACCGTGAGCGATGTGAGCGAGGCGGTCTCTCTCACCTCCGGCAATCTCGCGGACATGAAGAGCCTGCTTGACTCCTCCGCCGAGCAGGTCAACGGCATGGCCGATGACCTCGACGACCTCTCCGCGCGCCTCACCGCGGCGCTCGAGTCCGGCGACGCCCAGCAGGTGCGCCAGATCCTCTCGGCGGACCCGACCGACCTCGCGGCCTTCCTCGCGCAGCCCGTTGGCCTCAAGCGCGTTGCCGTCTTCCCCATCGCGAACACGGGCTCGGCCATGGCGGGCTTCTACACCACGCTAGCGCTCTGGGTCGGCGCCGTCGTCCTGGTCGCCATGCTCAAGGCGCAGGTCTCGGACGCCGAGCTCGCCCAGGCAGACGCGCGCCCGCGTCACGGCTACCTCGGCAGGCTTCTCCTCTTTGACCTTCTCGGCATCCTCCAGGCGCTTCTCGTCTCGTTTGGTGACCTCTTCTACCTGGGCGTGCAGTGCGCGGATCCGGTTGTGTTCGTGACCTCGTGCTGCCTCATCTCGGTGGTATTCGTGAACATCATGTACGCGTTCACGGTCTCGTTTGGCGACGTGGGCAAGGCGATCTGCGTGTTCCTGCTGGTCATCCAGGTTGCCGGCTCCGGCGGCACCTTCCCGGTGGAGATGCTGCCCCAGGCGTTCCAGACCTTCTACCCCACGCTTCCCTTCGTGCACGCCATCGCCGCGCTTCACGAGTGCATTGGCGGGTTCTATGGCTTCACCTGGGCAATCGAGATGTCGATCCTGGGCATCTACGTGGTGCTCTCGCTCATCCTGGGTCTGCTGCTGCGCAAGCCGGTGGTGCGTCTCAACAACTGGATCGCCGAGAAGCTCGAGTCAACGAAGATCATGTAGGCAGCACGGCGCGGGCGGCGGCAGTGCGGCGGTGATGCGACGCGGCGCCTGCCGGCGGCCTCGCGGCCACCGCTTGTCTCCTGCGTCTATACTTGAACGCTGAATGCACGTCAGCAAGAGACTAGTGAGAGGCACCACCTTGGCAGACGACAGACACGTGCGCGTGCGCTTCGCGCCCTCCCCCACCGGAAAGCTCCACGTGGGCGGCGCTCGCACCGCAATCTACAACTGGGCATTTGCCCGCGCGAACCACGGCACCTTCATCCTGCGCATCGACGACACGGACCCAACCCGCTCGACCGAGGAGAACACCCAGATCATCCTGCGTGCCATGCGCTGGCTGGGCCTCGACTGGGACGAGGGCCCGGAGGTTGGCGGCGACTACGGTCCCTACCGCCAGACCGACCGCATGCAGCTCTACCGCGACGCGGCGCAGCGCCTGTGGGACGAGGGCAAGGCCTACCCGTGCTTCTGCACGCCTGAGAAGCTCGCGGCCGACAAGGCTGCCGCCGAGGCGCGCCACGACCCCTTCCAGGGCTACCAGCGCACCTGCCGCGACATCGACCCCGCCGAGGCCAGGCGCCGCATCGACGCGGGCGAGCCCTACACCCTGCGCATCAAGGTCCCTCTCGACCGCGGCGACGTGGTGGTGCACGACGCGGTCCACGGCGACGTGACCTTCAACGCCCGCGAGCTGGACGACTTCATCATCTTCCGCTCTGACGGCACCCCCACCTACAACTTCGCCACCGTGGTGGACGACGCCATGATGGGCATCACGCACGTGATCCGCGGCGACGACCACCTCTCCAACACCCCGCGCCAGATCATGGTCTACGAGGCCCTGGGCGCCCCTGTGCCCACCTTTGCGCACATCTCGATGATCCTGGGGCCGGACGGCAAGAAGCTCTCCAAGCGCCACGGCGCGACCTCGGTCGAGGAGTACCGCGACGCCGGGTACCTCTCCGACGCCTTCGTGAACTACCTCGCGCTTCTCGGCTGGTCGCTCGACGGCGAGACCACCATCGTGCCCCGCGACGTGCTGGCGCGCGAGTTCTCGCTCGACCACGTCTCGAAGAACCCCTCGACCTTTGACCCCAAGAAGCTCGACGCCATCAACCAGGCCTACTACCTGGCCATGAGCGACCGCGAGTTCTCCGAGCGCGTGCTTGTTCCCGAGCTTCGCTCCGCGGGGCTGGAGGCCGCCGAGGGCGCCCTTGCGCACGACGACGCCTGGTACGACCTGCTCTCCTCCATCTTGAAGCCCCGCACCGTCGTGGCGCCGGACGTGGTTGGCAAGGCGCGCTTCCTCTACGAGGGCGACGAGGTCGAGCTGGACGAGAAGTCCGTCGAGAAGAACCTGGCCAAGGCAGGCGCGCGCGGGTTTGTGACCGCAGCCGTCGAAGCCCTCGAGGCGCTCGACGATGGCGCGTGGCACGCCGAGGCCATCAACGCCGCCCTCGAGGCGCTGCCGGAAAGGCTCGGCGCCTCCAAGCGCAAGTTCTTTGGCGCCGTTCGCGTCGCCGCCTGCGGCAACCAGGTGTCGCCGCCGCTCGGCGAGTCGCTCGAGCTGCTCGGGCGTAGTTGCACGCTCGCGCGGCTCAGGTGCGCGGAAGGAATCGCGGCAGAGTAGGACCGGCGCGCCCGGGAGCGAAGGCTCGCCCCGGGCGCGCGGCTTTATCGCCGGCAGCTGCGAAGCGCGCCACCCGATGCCGGCGCTTGGGCGAGAAGGCAGTGAGACGAGAGGAGCGACGATGGTCACGATGTCAGCGTTCGAGGTTCTCGGCCCCATCATGGTAGGTCCGTCCTCCTCGCACACCGCAGGCGCGCTGAGAATTGCGCTGGTGGCGCGCTCGCTTGCGCCGGCGCCCATCGAGCACGTTGACTTCGTGCTGTACAACTCCTTCTCGCGCACGCACGTGGGCCACGGAACCGACCGCGCGCTCGTCGCGGGCATGCTGGGGCTCGGGCCGGCCGACATCCGCGTGCGACGCTCCTTCGAGCTTGCCCGCGATGCGGGCCTGGGCTTTTCCATCACCGAGGGCGGAAGGGACGAGGGACTGCATCCCAATACCGTCGAGATTCGCATGACATGCGAGGGCGGTGCGTCCATCTCCGTCACAGGCGAGTCGCTGGGCGGCGGTCGCGTTCGCGTGAGCAGCATCGAGGGGGTGCCCGTGAGCATCGCGGGCGACATGCCCACGATCTTCGTCGAGCACCGCGACCTGCCAGGCGTGCTTGCGGCGCTCACGAGAAAGCTCTCGACCGCAAACGTGAACATCGCAACCATGAGCACCTTCAGGCAGGAGCGCGGCGGCAGGGCGTACACGGTCTTCGAGGTGGACGAGCCGGTTGGGGCACGCCTCCTCGAGCTTCTCGGCGACACGGAGAACGTGGAGTTCGCCTCGCAGGTCAACGTCCCCGGCGCGGTCGGCGCGGGCGCGCCCGTGGAGCCGGGGCTCTCCTTTGCGAGCGGGTCTCAGCTGCTAGCCGCCTGCGGGGCGCGGCGGCTCTCCATCGGCGAGCTCATGCGAGCGCGCGAGGCTGAGCTGGCAGGAGATTCCGACGGCCCGGCGTCCTCCGATGCTGCCATGGCGCGCGTGCTCGAGGTCATGCGCAGCGAGACGACCGAGGCGCTCACGAAACCAAAGACCTCGCTCGGAGGTCTTCTCGGCGGACAGGCGGCTCGGGTCGCGGAGGGCGGCAGCGCGCCGTGCGGGGGCGCAAGCAACCTGGCAGGAGCGCTCATGGGGACGGCACTCACTCGGGCAACGGCATTTGCGATGGCAACGCTTGAGCGCTCGGCCACGATGGGCGTCATTGTGGCGGCGCCAACCGCCGGGAGCTCCGGGGTAGTTCCGGGGGCGCTTCTCGCCTGCGCGGAGGCTGCAGGCGCCGAGGACGCCGCCATTCGGCGTGCGTTGTGGAATGCCGCGGCAGTGGGGGCCCTCGTCTCGACGAACGCGACGGTCGCGGGCGCCGAGGGCGGATGCCAGGCGGAGGTTGGCACGGCTTCCGCCATGGCCGCGAGCGCGTTGGTCGAACTTCTCGGCGGCACGCCCGCGCAGTGCCTGGACGCCGCGTCGCTTGCGATAGCGAACACGCTGGGGCTGGTCTGCGACCCCGTTGGCGGCATGGTGGAGTTCCCCTGCCAGGTGAGAAACGCGATGGGCGTGGCCTGCGCGATGAGCTCGGCGCAGCTGGCGCTCTCTGGGGTGGGATGCCCCATCCCGTTCGACGAGGTGGTCGACGCGATGGCGACCGTTGGGGCTGCGCTTCCGCCCGCGCTGCGCGAGACGGCCGAAGGCGGCCTTGCCGCCACGCCCACGGCGCGCGGGGGATGCCCTGGCTGCGGCGCGTGCGCGTAAGGGCTGGGGCGGCATGCCGGCGGGGGGCTGCTGCGGAAACGCGCCCTACGGCGCCCACACCCCCCTCAGCAACGATAACCCACCAGCATAGTCACACACAAAAACAGGCCACCGGCATAGCCGATGACCTGTGACCTTTTGGTAGCCCGTAGCAGATTCGAACTGCTGATCTCCGCCTTGAGAGGGCGGCGTCCTAGGCCGCTAGACGAACGGGCCATATTCGGTTGTCGGGGACAGTGGCTGGGATGGAGAGAATCGAACTCCCGTTGACGGAACCAGAATCCGCTGTCCTACCGCTAGACGACATCCCAATTAATGTCTGTCCTGTCTCAACGCGAGAAGATACTTTACGGCATACCTCACGGTATTGCAACCCTCAATTCAAACTTTTTTTCGACAGCCTACTCTTTCTCACGCAGCCAGGCGAGAAGGGCTTCTCGGCTGTTCTCAACTCGTCCGTAGATCACGTCGTCAAGGAGCGCCGAGAGGGCATTGCCCACCTCAGGTCCCGGGGCTATTCCCAACTCACGCATCACGTCTCCCCCACCAACGGCAAGGTCGCGCACGCGAAACGCAGCCCCGTGTAAAAGCTCCGCAGAGAGCGCCTGCTCGAAAGCGCCCAGCTCCACCGCGCGCTGCGCATAGGGCCGAGCCTTTGCGATGGCATCGGCCCGCTGGAGGTCGAGTAGCTGGTACGCAAGAGTGGGGGCCTCACCGGGCCGAGCCTGGTCAAGCCGCCGCAGGAGCCTCCGCACGCCCGCGGGAGATGCCGAGAGGTGCCGGTCATGATACCGGACGAGGGCCGCCGCCCGGCCTGCCACCTCATGCGGCAGAGCCAGACCGAGAAGCGCGTCCTTACAGAGGACCGCACCCGCACGCTGGTGGTCGCGGAAGTGCCCGCGGCCATTCTCGTCAACGGATGCGCACATGGGCTTGCCTGCGTCGTGGAGAAGCGCTGCCCACCTGAGCGCCTGCGTGGGAACGCCACCGGCAAACGCCTCGACGCCGGCACACACGCGAGCGGTGTGCTCCAGAAGGTCGTAGGCGTGGTAGGGGCTCCGCTGGTTCAGGCCTCGCATGGGCATGAGCGCTGGCACGGCACGGGCGAGCACGTCAAACTCGTTTCGCAGCGCCCATGAGACGCGCCCGGAGGCAACGACGCCGTTCATCTCCTGCCCCACGCGCTCGCGCGCAATGTCGTCGAGCTCCGGGGCGCATGCCACGAGCGCCGCCTGGGTGCGCGGCTCGACTTCAAACCCCAGCCTGCAGGCAAAGCGCACGGCGCGAAGCACCCGCAGCGCGTCCTCCTCGAAGCGCCGGTACGGATCCCCCACCGCGCGTACCACGCTGCGCGCAAGGTCTTCTCGTCCGCCAAAGAGGTCGAGAAGCCCGCGATCCGGGTGGTAGGCCATGGCATTCACCGTGAAGTCGCGACGGGCCAGGTCTTCTCGCACGTCGCGAACATAGCGCACTTCATCTGGGTGGCGGCGGTCTGAGTAGGTGCCCTCAACCCGATAGGTGGTCACCTCAACAGGCTGCCCATCAATAACGGCAGTCACGGTGCCGTGGGCCGTGCCCGTCTCGTGCACCTCGATGCCGGCAGCGCGAAGCACGCGCTCCGTCTCCTGCCAGGGCGCGGAGGTCGTCACGTCGATGTCGTGCATGGGAGCACCGAGAAGCGCGTCGCGCACCCAGCCGCCCACGACCCACGCCTCAAAGCCGGCATCCTCGAGTGCGTGCAGGACACGCAGGCCATAGTCCGGCACGGGATATGCGGGCGCGTCTCGCACGGTCTGCATGCGCATCCTCCCTGCTCTGGGCGTTGGGTTTCTTACGCACCGAAGTATAGCGCGCGTCGGCGAAATGGCCGTTTGCCGTTTGGCCAAAGAACCTCACACGTGTTGTTTCTTGTTTTATCAATGGCAAGAAAATCCCAGTTGTGCATCAGAAATAATAAAATAAGAAACAACACGTGTGAGGTTATTGAGCAGAGCGACGCACGCACGCCCACCCTCTACGCCTTCTCGAGCAGCCGCGCAACCGTGAGCATTGCCTGGTCGAGCTCCCTGCGCTCCGCATCGCTTAGGTGCGAATACAACTCGCGCACCCGCTTGGAGCCTTCTACGATGTGTCGATCAACGTACACGCGGCCAGCATCGCTCAACGCAACAACATGGCCTCGCGCGTCAGCGTCATCCACACTCCTCGCAACGTAGCCCATCTGCTCCAGCCGTGAGGTCATTTTCGAAACGTGCTGCTTAGAGGTGCGCAGCTCGTTTACCAGCTCATACTGGTGCATGGTGCCGCGCATGTATAGCAGTTCCAGCAGCTCCACCTGAGCCTGCCCAAGCTCCCCGCGATACGTATCCCGGTACGGCGCCACAACCTTACCCTCGAATGCAACGCGCATGCGGTACGCGGGCGAGAGGCCGGCGTTCACCACGCCGGTCTCACCAGGTTCACTCTTAGGCATCTACCAGGTCCTCGATCCGGCCGAGCGGAACTGCGCGACGGTGGGGGCGTGCGAGTTCAAGCCACCATCCACGTTGATAACCTGTCCGGTAACGTAGGCGCTCTCATCAGAAGCAAAATAGGTGCACGCATGTGCGATATCCGCGGGGCTTCCATAGCGGTTAACCTCGATGTTGCTGAGAAAGACATCCTTGAGCTGCTGCGGAACGTGCGCCTCGTTCTGCGGGGTCACGATGAGTCCCGGTCGCACGCAGTTGCAGCGGATGTTTTCCTTCCCGTACTGCAGGGCCACGGAGGAGGTGAGCATGTCCACGCCCGCCTTGCTGCAGGCATAGGCAGTGGAGCCCGGGTCACCCGAGATGGACGCCATAGACCCAATGTTCACAATCGAGCCGCCGCCCGCGGCGCGCATGTACGGCAGGACCGCCTTGATCGCATAAAACGTGCCACGAACGCCAGATGCGAACATCGCATCCCAGTCCTCGAGCGAGATCTCATCCACGCGGCCGTCCTTGAGCCCCACGCCCGCGGCGTTGTTCACCAGAACGTTGATGCTGCCGTAGTCGCGAGCCGTGTCTGCCATAAGCGCATCCACGGTGGAGAGATCCGTGAGATCCATCCTGTGGAAGCTCGCGGTGCCGCCGTCAGCCACAATCTGGTCCACGACCTCCTGGCCGCGAGCCTCTCGCCTGCCGCACACCACAACGTGCGCGCCCTCGGCGGCAAACTCGCGCGCAATCCCAATGCCAATACCGCTGGTAGAAACCGTGACCACCGCCACCTTGCCCTTAAGCCTGTCCATGCTACTGCCTCCTCAATGCTGGTCTCTCGTCTTGGGTGCCGCGAGGCCAGCGCCGTCCTTCGTCGATGCAAGGATACCCATGCGAGAAAGTCATATACATATGACTAATAGCTGTCGAGAATGGCTCCACACGGGGTACCAATTTCAGGTACGCGCACGCGCGTGATATGCTTCGATGCGGATTACGTCGCGCACCCACAAGTCACTAGGAGGAAAGATGGATGATCTGACCAGCATCACCGCCGACGACCTCGCCGCCTCGCACGAGAACTTCTCGGCAGAACGCGTGAACGCCGTCGCAAAGAACGCCGTCACTGCAAACGGCATCCGCTCCGCCGCGCGCCGCCCCGAGGGCGTAGCCGCCAACGCACTGGGCTTCGACATCGAGGTCACGCAGGGCGAGAGGTGCAACCAGGAGCGCTCCGGCCGCTGCTGGATGTTCGCAAGCCTCAACACCATGCGCTATCGCGTCATCAAGAAGTACAACCTCAAGACCTTCGAGCTCTCGCAGGCCTATCCACTTTTCTGGGACAAGCTCGAGAAGAGCAACTGGTTCCTCGAGAATACCCTCGACACCCTCGACGAGCCGCTTAACGGCCGCCTGGTGTCGTTCCTGCTCACCGACCCCATCGGCGACGGCGGGCAGTGGGACATGTTCCGCAGCCTGGTGAAGAAGTACGGCGTGGTGCCCAAGGAGGCCATGCCCGAGACCGCCTGCTCGAGAAACACTGGCGACATGGACCGCTACCTCACGCGTTACCTGCGCGGCGCCGCCAAGCGCCTGCGCCAGAGCCATGAGGCCGGCGTCGAGATGGACGACCTACGCTCCATGAAGAAGGAAATGATGGACGAGGTCTACCATCTTCTGGCAACCTGCCTGGGCGAGCCACCCGCGAGCTTCCCCGTGCGCCTGCGCGACAAGGACGACAAGCTCGTGCTTGCCGGGACGTTCACGCCCAAGGAGTTCTTCTCGACCGCAGTCGACATGGACGTGGACGCCTACGTCTCGCTCATCAGCGCACCCACGGCCGACAAGCCCTTTGGCCACACCTACACCGTGAGCAGGCTGGGCAACGTCTTTGAGGACCACGGCGTTCGCTACCTCAACCTCCCGCCCGCAGAGCTCAAGCGCGCGGCAATCGCGCAGCTGCGCGATGACCTGCCCGTATGGTTTGGGTGCGACGTGGCGCAGAGCTACCTGCGCGACGAAGGCATGATGGACACTGCCGCGCTCGACGTGGACGCGCTCTTTGGCTTCCCCGTCGAGGGCAACATGGACAAGGCCGAGCGCCTGGACTACGGCGAGAGCCTCATGACCCACGCCATGGTGCTCGAGGGCGTGCGCCTGGACGCCAGCGGCAACCCCGAGCTCTGGAAGGTCGAGAACTCCTGGGGCAAGGACCACGGCCGCGACGGCTTTGACACGCTCTCCGACGCATGGTTTGACGAGTACGTCTACCAGGTCGTTGTTGACAAGAAGTACCTCACCGAGGAGGAGCGCCACACCTACGAGACCGAGGAGCCCACAGTCCTCGCACCATGGGACCCCATGGGCTCACTGGCATGAGAAAAGGGAGTTTCCCTTTGTCTCATTGTGTGCAATCGAACTACGGCAATAACATCAAGAATTGAAAGAGGCGGGGGTTCTCCCCGCCTCACCGGGAAGGAACAATATGGGAAGCATTGATACCGGCTGGGCGCGCGAGCAGGGGGCGGCCTTTGGGGCCGAGCGCGCCAACCGCGTTGCAAGGAACGCCGTGACCTCCATGAACGTGATGGCCGCCGCGCGCGACTACACGCGTATGCGCACCTACCACGACACCTACGGCGTCTCCATCAAGCGCACCGGCGAGGTCACCAACCAGCGTCAGAGCGGCCGCTGCTGGATGTTCTCCGCCTTCAACGTGGCGCGCGCAGCCACGATGGACCTGCTCGACCTGGACTCCTTCGAGTTCTCGCAGGCGTTTGGCATGTTCTACGACAAGCTCGAGAAGGCCAACGCCATGCTCGACCACGTGATTGCACTTGTCGACCGTCCCGACAACGACCGCGAGCTCGACCACGTTCTCGAGTGGGGCATGAGCGACGGCGGCTACTACTTCGAGGCCATGGACCTCATCGCCAAGTGGGGCCTTGTCCCCAAGGACGTGATGCCCGAGACCGCCTGCACCAAGAGCTCCGCCGAGATGGACGCCCAGCTCGACCGCCTGCTGCGCCGCGCCGCCGCGGACATTCGCCGTGCCCACCGCGCGGGTGCCGGCGCCGAAGAGCTTGCTGCCAAGAAGGACGCCTGCATGGCCGACGTCTACCGCATGCTCTCCGTGTGCCTGGGCGAGCCGCCCGCGACCTTCGACCTTGAGGTAAAGGTTGGCAAGAAAGCCAAGGTCGACGCCGCAAAGCTCACGCCAATCCTCCCCGAGAACGCTCCCGAGAAGGCAGACGACGCAGACGCCAAGGAAGCCGAGAAGGACACCCGCATGCTACTCCGCGATGCCGGCATCACTCCGCGCGAGTTCGCCGAGCGCTATGTTCCCTTCGACCCCAATGACTACGTGCAGCTGGTCTGCATGCCGGGCGCCTCTCGCCCCTGGAAGACGGCGTGGCACGTCCTGCTCGAGGAGCCCATGGTTGGCGGCACCCCCAACCGCTTCCTCAACATGCCGCAGGAGGTGCTGGAGCAGGCCGCCATCGCCAGCCTCAAGGCGGGCGTGCCCGTGGGCATGGACGCCGACGTCATGCAGGAGTTCCCGCGCCACATCGAGGACTTTCCCGGTGTATTGGCAACCGACGGCCTCGACCTCGAGGGCCTCTTTGGCGTTGGCCTCAAGATGAGCCGCGAGGACATGCTCGACGTGCGCGAGACCTCCCTCACCCACGCCATGACCTTCCAGGGCGTTGAGCTGAACGACGCGGGCGAGCCCGTGGCCTGGCGCGTCGAGAACAGCTGGGGCAAGGACTCCTGCAAGGACGGCTACCTCTACATGAGCGCCGACTGGTTCCGTACCTACGGCGGCGCCGTGACGGTCATGCGCAAGTTTGTACCCGCAGACGTACTCGAGCTGTGGGACAAGGCCGAGGCAGTAAACGTGGAGCCTTGGGACGGCGTTGCCGCCGGCCTCGGCGTGAGGTCGTAGGGCTGCGGGGTTTCTCACACGCAATGCTAACAGCGCGAGCCATTGGAGGAGAAATGGCTACATCACAGGACACCCCCGTTCGAAACATTGTCTTTGACATGGGCGGCGTGCTTCTCGACTTCAATGGCTCGCTGTTCTCGCACGTTTTCACCACAAACGAGGAGGACGCCGCGGCACTCGACGCGGCGCTCTTCTCGAGTCCCGCGTGGCCGCTGCTCGACGCAGGTGCCATTAGCGAGAGCACCATCGAGCGTATGGCCCAGGCGCGGCTTCCGCAGCGGCTCTGGCCCAACCTGCACGAGTGCATGCTGCACTGGCACGAACACCAACCAGTAATTGCGGAGACAAACGTCCTTGTCGAGCGTCTGCACGCCGCGGGGTATGGCTGCTACGTGCTCTCCAACGCGGGCACGCGCTTTTGGAGACAGAAAGACCGCATTCCCTCCTTCCCTCTTATGGACGGCTGGGTAGTCTCGGCGTTCGAGCGCATCATGAAACCAGATCCAGCAATCTACCTGGTACTATGCGAGCGCTATGACCTTGACCCAGCTAGTTGCCTTTTCGTAGACGACAACGCCGACAACGTGGCAGGCGCTAGGGTCGCCGGCATGCAGGCGCACCGGTTCACGAGCGCCCACGAGCTGGAGGTCTACCTCAAGGAGCTTGGCCTTAGGTTCTGAGCCAGTCTGGCAGTGCTCTGCACTCGATTGATTCAACAGCGCCCCTCGGTCGCATGGCCTAGGGGCGCTTCTCTCTGACAGCCATTTCTACCTCTCTCCCACCTTCTCCAGGTATTCCGTGCAGGTCATCGCCGGAACTTTTGATCCCACAAACGCTTTGGCATCACGAGAGAGAATCACATCAACACCATTGAGCTCCGCACATGCCCGAATCAGCCCATCTTCGAAGTCCGGTTCATCAGAGCGAAGGGCCAAGTCGCACTCCTCGGCACCAAAGGGGGCAACAACAAGAAGACCGGCGAGAAGATCAATGCAATGGCGGGCGGTGCGCTTATCGTATGCCTTTTCCAACACGTAGTAGGCATCTTTGAGGGACATGGGAGTTACCAAGCCCATATCTCCTCCGCCGTTGCAGCGCTCTATCGAGAGAGCCGCCTCCTGCGATTGAGGGCGCCTCTCGTCAACAAGGTCCAGCAGCACGTTGGTATCAAAGAGCAGCCTACTCATACTTGCTCGCAACTAAATCCTTGGCCTGGGAGTCCGTGAGAGAGTCCAGCCAGTCCACCTTGGGCAAAGATGCCCTCAGCTCCATGAGCTCACGGAGCTTTGTGGATCTCTCGTCGTGCACTTTGACCCCGTCTACGGGAATCTCGCCAGTCTCGGCAATTGCTTCCCACGTGCGGCGGATAACCTCCCCAGGAGCGACACCTTCACGTGCCAGGATTCGTTCCACCCGACGTGCGGTGAGGACGTCAATTCGTCCCGAAACAACTGTGGTAGCCATGAATCCTCCTTGCTGTATACGTGTATACAGCATACCAAAGATACAATGACCCCCACTCCGCAATCGAGGTCGTTCGAGAATTGGCAGCAATTCTGCGACAGACGGAGGCGTGGGCATGAGAGCGCTAGAACTCGGCGAAGCCCGGCTCTCCCACACGGCAGATGTCATCGCCATTTGCGAATTCGGTCACAGCGGCGACAAACGCCTGCTCGTCTCCCGTGTGGAAAGCGCAGGCAAGCTGCACGTCCTCGGCAAAGACGGAGTCGCGAACGCGCCCGCCGGCGTCTGCCACCATGCGTGTGAGGCGGTCGTAGGCAGAATAGGGAATCTGCACCACCACGCGCGTTACCAGCGTCATCTCGACGATGCCGCCTGCCGCATGGGCCTCCTCTACCGCCGCCTGCGTGGCCGCCGTATAGGCGCGAACAAGGCCGCCGGGTCCGAGGAGCGTCCCGCCAAAGTAGCGGGTCACCACGCAACAGACGTCCTTGAGGTCGGCGCCATGCAACACCTCGAGCGTAGGCATGCCGGCCGTGCGGCTTGGCTCGCCATCGTCCGAACAGCGCTCCCGGCCGTCCGCAAGAACCCATGCCGGCACATTATGGCGAGCATCGTGATGGCGCGAGCGCACCTTCTCGATGAAGTCGTTTGCCTCTGCCTCGCCCGACACGTGCGTGAGCTGCGCGATAAAGCGGCTGCGACGGTCCTCGAACTCGCCCGTGACCTCGGTGCCATTTGCGAGGGTGAGGTAGCTTTGCCGCGATGACTCCCCTGGCATCATGCGTTACCGCCAAGCCTGAAGAGCGGCTCGCCAGCGCGAACGTCTGCACCAGCCGCAACCGCAGGGAGAACATCGCCAGACGCATTTGTAACTGAAGTCATAACAATATCGTCATGCCCAGCGGCGCAGATCTTCTCGCGGTCGAAAACAATAAGGGGCGTGCCGGCAGCAACGAGCCTGTCCTTCTCAACTAGCACCTTGAAGCCATCACCGCGCATCTCCACGGTGTCGACTCCAACGTGGATCAGAACTTCCATGCCGTCGTCGGACGTGATGCCAAGCGCGTGCCCGGTGTCTACAGCTGCAGCGACTGTGCCCGTGACCGGCGCATATATGACACCACCAGAAGGCTTCACTGCCATGCCGGGACCAAGCATCCCCTGTGCGAAGACCGGATCGGACACCTCGGAGAGCGGTGTTGCCACACCGTCTACAGGAGCAAGGACACTGCCGGGTTCTGCGGTGGCGTCAATTGCATGAGGCGCCTCTGTCGCCGCGCGCCTCCCACGCGAGAGTCTATCAAAGATTCCCATGAAAGCAACCTCCTCGGGCAACGCGCCCAGCATTCATCCAAACCTTGTGCAGGATACCCCGTCATTGTAGTTGCGCTGCACGACGACGGGCGCCATCGTGCTAGAATCTCCCCTGCGAAGTGGGCCAGACGATCGCGGGGCCAGCGGCTTGCCGCAGGCCATGAGGAAAGTCCGGGCTCCACAGGGCAGGAGGCTGGCTAACGGCCAGGCGGGGTGACCCGACGGAAAGCGCCGCAGAAAAGAAGACTCCCGCTGCCCGCCTCGGCGGGTGAGAGAAAAGCTGAAACGGTGGTGTAAGAGACCACCAGCGTCGTGGCAACACGACGGCTTGGCAAGCCCCTTCCGGAGCAAACGCAAATAGGAGCGCTATGGTGTGGCCCGCACCGCGCTCGGGTTGCGCGCTAGAGGGCGCCGGTAACGGCGTTCGTAGATAAATGATCGTCCACGACAGAACCCGGCTCATAGGCCCACTTCGCACCCTGTTACTCAGCTTGGGCATCCGGCAATACCTTGGGACAGCGAATCTGGTCTTTCAGAGCGTCCTCTCCATCTCGCAACAGAGATTTGAGGCTCTCGACTGGAGTAGCTGCCCAAAATTTGCGGTTGCCGGTAAAAAATAGGAGTTCCGCTTAGTATCACCCCACTGGTGCCATTTTTCTGCCTGCGGTTCCGCAAAAAGTTAGAGTCTTCGTACTCGGCGATTCGCCTAAAAGGGGCCGGCAACCGCAACTTTTGGACAGAGAGGTGGCGCTCGGCATCCCCTACGACTGACATCAGAAGAGTCGAAACTCCGGGTTTGTGAGCATGCGATATAGCTTCTCTTGAGATAACAGCTGTTTTTCGTTGTATGTTTTATGTTTAATCACAAAATTGTTCTCAACGAGCCACCAAAAGTCTTGGTACAGCCCGAACGTCTTTATCTGCCCCCACGTCGCAGAGACTACTTTTATCCCCGCCGCTTCGATTACATTTCGACGCGTACTCGTGTGGTCGAGACGATACCTGCCCGTATGGAAGTCATAGCTGTCGTATTCGATGTCTCCCTTCACCGACTCGAAGTACAGGTCACCGTACAGTTCATCGGCCGATATGAGCTCCTGAAGTCTTTCCGGGACAAGGATCCGCTGATTAGCAGCCACTTGAGGCATCGTCCTACCGCCGAGCATTGGAGGAAGCGAGCTTGTAAGCGCAAGGAGGGTTTCGATTGGCGAAGCCGTATTTGGAACAACGTATTGAAGAGCACGCCGTGCCCTTTTAATCCCGCGGACTCCGGGCATGAGGTCGAGAAACGCGACGATTTCCTCAGGTGTTGTGATGGGATCTCGCGCTCCGGTATACCCGCTTCCCTCGGCAGAGATAGAAAAGCCGCCGCAGAGATAGCACCCAATGACAGCAAGCTCTTGAATGTCTCTGCACTGAGCCATCAATAGATAGGTAAGTTCGGGAGATGCCACCCTCACCGCACCGGCCAACATCCGGAAGGAACCTCGGGGCAGCATCGGAGAGAGCTGATGCTCCTTCACTCCTGGTGTCCCCCTCCGTCCGCCATTCCCCGATACGAGCAGGTGGAGAGGACGGTCCTCAGAGTAGTCGAACGGCAACGGACCGGAGATGATATCACTCCTGTTGGCCGTCGCATGAGCAAGGGTCGAATCGGACGAACAATCAGGGAGGCACTCGTCCCCACTCTTCGTTAGCCAATATCGCAGCGCAGACTCGTATCCCAAACACAGCCCCATGCCATCCCCTTTCCTCGGTTGTCGGAGAGGGTAGCAGGACGTGCTTGCACGTTCTTTTCAATCCACATACCGCAAGCGGACAGACAGCTGTCACCAAACGAGAAAATTCCAGTTAAACTGAGGTGTTCCTCGCCGACAATGCACTCCAAAACTGTGTGGTTCCAAAGCGAAATCGGACACCCACCCTTACTCCTCTTCAACCACGGGAAGCGGCGCCGGCGTGATGGCCTCGATGTCCTTCTCGCCAGTCCTAATACGAACGGCGTGGTCGATGGGATACCAGAAGACCTTCCCATCGCCCGGCTCCCCCGTGTAGGCGGCGCGGACAATGGCGTCAACGGTCTTCTCGGCCCAGTCCTCGTTTGACACCACAATCTCGAACTTGGCCTTGGGCAGCATGTTCATGGCCACCTTGCTGCCACGCACGCGGTGCGTGTAGCCCAGCTGCGTGCCGCACCCCATGACCTGACTCACCGTAATGCCGCGCACGTCGATGGCACGCAGGGCATCCTTAACGTCCTCCATGCGCTCCTCGCGCACGATTGCCTCAACCTTGATCATCTTGTCCCCTAGTCGTCGAGACCGGTAAAGGAAGGATACGCGCGCTCGCCGTGCTGCGAGAGGTCAAGCCCCTCGCGCTCCTCGCGCTCGCTCACGCGAATGCTACCGCCGCAGAGGGCGCGCACCACGAGGATGCAGACGAGCGTGCCCACAACGGCCAGAACAATGGTTACGGCAATGGCGGCGAGCTGGGCGAGAAACAGCCCGGCATCGCCGTAGATAAGGCCATCCCAGCGCAGATTGGGGTTCACAGCCTTGCTCGCAAAAATACCCGTGGCAATGCCGCCCCACACGCCTCCGATACCATGGCAGCCAAAGGCATCAAGCGCATCGTCGTAGCCAAAGCGCGCCTTCATCTTGGAGCAGGTGAAGTAGCAGATGACGCTTCCCACAAAGCCAATGGGAATGGCCGCACCCAGCGGCACAAACCCGCAGCCTGGCGTGATGGCGACAAGGCCAATGACCAGTCCCGTGCAGGCACCAACGAGCGTGGGCTTGCGGTCGAAGATCACGTCCATGAGCATCCAGCCCAACTCGGCTGCCGCGGCGGAGAGCGCCGTGGTGGCAAAGGCGTGGACAGCAAGACCGGCGGCAGCAAGCGCGGAGCCCGCGTTGAAGCCAAACCACCCAAAGAGCAGAATCGTGGCACCTATCGCCACCAAGGGAATGTTGTGAACGCGGTAGTTGACGTCCGAGAAGCCGCTGCGTCGGCCGAGCACGACGCACAGCACCAGCGCAGAGACGCCCGAGCTAATGTGCACCACGTTGCCGCCGGCAAAGTCGACTGAGCCCAGCGCGGCGAGAAGGCCACCCTGACCCCACACCATGTGGGCTATGGGGTAGTAGACCACGAAGCTCCACACCAGCACAAAGAGGAAGAGTGCCTTGAAGCGCATCCTCCCTGCAACGGCTCCCGTGATAAGAGCCGGGGTGATGATGGCGAACATCATCTGGAAGAGGGCGTAGGCCAAAAACGGGATGGACGAGACATAGGGCCCGGCCTCAGTGGAGCTGACCCCGCTCATGAAGAGGTAGTCCAAGCCTCCAATGACACCTGCGTGGTCGCTTCCAAACGAAAGCGAGAAGCCCACCGTCATCCAGAGCACAATCTCCAGGCCAACAATGAAGAGAGACGCCAGGATGTTGTTCACGACGTTCTTCCGTCGCCCAAGGCCTCCGTAGAAAAATGCAAGGCCAGGCGTCATGAAAAGTACGAATGCCGAGCAGATAAGGACAAAGGCGGTATCCGCGCCACTCATAGCTCCCCCAATTCGAGACCAACGGCGAGAGCGCAGTCACGTGGCGACGACCCGCCCCCGCAAAGGTCGCCACCCAGCAGCATTCGGGAAGACTTTTGCCATCTCGTGTCAGGCGGATTGCTCTGTGCGGGCGGACGAGTTAATAGTGGCTGCGGTTGCTGGGAAGCCAAACGACAATTGCAACGGTTCTTAGATAGAACGCTTGTACTAGTGAGCGCCGCAGTGTAAACTAATACAGAACACTCGTTCTGCTATTGCACTACCCGGGAGGTGCCATGGACAAGCTCACCAAGCTGGGGATTCTCGCCGAGGCCGCGCGCTTTGACGCAGCCTGCACCTCGTCCGGCGTCACGCGCGGGCCGCGCGAGGGCATGGTGGGTGATGCCTGCGCAAGCGGGCTCTGTCATTCCTTCTCGGCAGACGGGCGCTGCATCACGCTGCTTAAGGTGCTCATGTCAAACGCCTGCAGCTATGACTGCGCGTATTGCGTCAACCGTCGCGGAGTCAGCTGTCCTAGGGCAACGTTCGAGCCGCGGGAACTGGCAGAGCTCACGGTGGACTTCTACAAGCGCAACTACATCGAGGGCTTGTTCCTCTCGTCAGCCGTTCTGGGAAACCCGGACAACACCACGGAGCGCATGATCGCCTGCCTGGAGGCGCTGCGCGGAGAGTTTCGCTTTAACGGCTATGTACACGCAAAGGTAATCCCTGGCTCCTCTCCAGAGCTTGTGGACCGCCTGGGACGCCTTGCAGACAGGCTCTCCGTAAACCTAGAGCTTCCCAGCAGGGCGTCTCTCGCCTCGCTCTGCCCGGAGAAGAACGCTCGTTCCGTCATGGCTCCCATGGCCCAGATAGCCACCACGCGCCACACGGAGGAGCAGGCGCTGCTCGACTCCCCCGCCGGCAAGAAGGCACTGGCGAGAAGGCGCAGGGAAAAGGGCAGCCATGTTTCCGAGGGAATGCAAGTCACCTCGGTTGGGGCGCGCTATACGCTTGGACGGCCCACGAGCGCCGTTCCCAACGCGCTACGCAAGTTTGTGCCGGCAGGTCAGTCCACGCAGATCATCGTAGGCGCCACCCCCGAGGACGACAACCACATCCTGCAGCTCTCGAAGTCGCTGTACGACCACTACGGGCTCAAGCGCATCTTCTTCTCGGCATACATGCCCATGGTCGAGGACAGTCGCCTGCCAGACCGCGAGACGCCCGTGCCCTTGCGCCGCGAGCACCGCCTTTACCAGGCAGACTGGCTCATGCGCTACTACGCCTTCACGCCAGACGAGCTGGCAACGCCCAGCCGCCCCCGGCTCGACCTCGACGTGGACCCAAAGCTTGCCTGGGCGCTCGCGCACATGGACGCATTCCCCGTCGAGGTCATGGACGCATCGCTCGAGACGCTGCTGCGCGTTCCTGGCATTGGTCCGGTTGGGGCAAGGCGCATCCTCGCAGCCAGACGCACCAGGCGTTTCTGCATGGATGACCTGCAGGGGCTTGGCGTTGCATTCAAGCGGGCGCGCTACTTCGTGACGTGCGGTGGAAAGCGAGACCTTGCTGCGCCGCTCGATCCGGAACTCATTAGGCAGAAGGTGGTGAGCAATGCCGCAGGGAGCAAGTACAACGCAACCAGACGCCAGGCAGAGGGGCAACTTAGCCTGTTCTAGTACGCGCGAGGCCGCTGCGGCAGGCAGTACCGTCGAGCAAGCGAAGACAGAGGTGTTCTCTGCACTCGCAGGCGGCGAGGCCGTTGCCATGTGCTGCGAGCGCACCACGGAATCCGTGCTTGCGGCCGTGGGCGTAACCTACCTCGCGCACGCCGAGCCGCATCGCGTCCGGCTGGTTGCCACAGATGAGGCTCAGGTACGCCTTGGCGAGATAATCGTGACCCTTGAAGACGAGGATGACGACTCCGTTGTGGCGCTAGCCAAGCGGGTGTTTACGGGCTTCGAAAAGCACTGCGGTACCACCTGCGCACGGCGCGTTGTTCTCGCCTGCGCATCTGACGAGAGTGGCATGCCCGAGATAGTCCATCGCTACCTGCGTTTGGGCTTCTCGGAGGGAAAGCGTCTCTATGAGGACGTTGCGGCACCAGAAGCGCTAGCGTTTGCCAAGCTGGTGCAGCGTGTCTCCTCGGAGTGCGAGCACACGCGCCAGTTTGTGCGCTTTGCTCGCCTCCCCGATGGGACCTTCGTCTCGGTCTTCGAGCCCAACGAGAACACGCTGCCACTGGTTGGCACGCACTTTGCGCGTCGGATGCGGGAGGACCGCTTTGTGGTGGTTGACCCTGGGCACCTGGTTGCCATCTTTCATGAGCCAGGCGATACCACCTGCGCTGTCGTGGGCCTTGATGAGGACACCGCCGCCACGCTCGCCGCACGCGTGGACGAGACGGACGAGAGAGAACGGCTGGTCCAGGCGCTGTGGCAGCGATTCTATCGCGCCATGGAGCTGCCGGGGAGAGGAGCCGCCAGCCGCGGATATGACCTGCGCGCCTCCTGGATGCCCAAGCGATTCTGGCACGGACTGCCGGAGCTGGGCGGTAGGCCGTGAGATGGACGTCGTCCATCAGGCCGCCTCTGGACGAGCGTAGGGTTATGGGCAGACTCTCACATTTTCTTACCGTAGACCTCGTCGTGGGTTCCCGTACGCACGAGCATGAGCTCAGTGTCCGACAGTCGGTACATCAGCACCCATTTGTCCTTAGGCGGGTTAGGTGCGGAATCCACATGTATGGATCGATAGCCCTCGAGAGCGCCGGTTAGCGCATGATCGCGATAGCGATTATCGAGTTCACATGTATCACTCATTAGTAAATCAGAGATAGCGGCTTTGAGAGCCTTCTCGTCCCAATGACGCTTTTTACATGCCTTTACGTCGCGGAGAAAACGTGGGGTAAAGGATGCTGAATACATGACGAATCCTACAGATCAAGCGCCGCGAAGAGGCTCTCGGCAGTCTGGTAAGTAGTGTGCCCGGAATCAGCCGTCAGGACGTCTGCTTCATCCATAGCCTGGCGCGTCTCGGCTGGAATGCCTGCCTCCTCATGCGCCAGGGGACGAATCTCTACCCAAGGCTTGTTGTTCTTGAACACCACCACGGAACGACCGGTGCGATTGACATCGGCTGTAAGACGGCTGAAGTTGGTCTTTGCATCGGACATGCCAACAGTGGGCGTGATTGCCACAGCGGACCCCCATCCCGTTAAACCAAAAAATAGGGCTACTTTCTGGTTTATATATTAAGCCATAGTACCCATGCCGACAAATAATAATCTGAGAACCCCACCAATGCACCAGACCAAACGGTCCAACTTGGGATGAATCTCGAATTGAAATCGGTGCGAGCAAGACACGTTAGGCACGCAGTGGATTATCAGTCAGATCACGCTGTCCCAAGACTGAACTCGCTCGGAGGGGAAACACTGGTCATTTCCCTTTGGATAGGTCGGGCAGATTACGCTGGTTAATAATACGAGGCAAAGTGTCGAGTTTAGCCATCAACAGGAAGTATGTGATAAAAGGGACTGAAGGTTCTTTCCCATCAACCTATTTGGGAGGGACGGAGCCTCTGTTTTTGGACGAGCTGTTCATCCTCCCTCGCCGAATGGATAGTCAAGGACAATTGGTCGGAAAGATTGCAATCAAGATATTCGAGCATCCCACACAGGGGCAAAGCTACATTTTCGACGCCATCGGCAGCTCAATCAGCGACAGGCAGCCATCGCGAAATGCGCATAGCTCCTAGATGATTCGAGAGTCCAGTCCATAGGAATCATCAACACGACAGCTCTCACGAAGCTCAAGAAGTGAGCGGCCTCCGGGGTTTCGCTATTGGGGCAAGAAAACCCCAGCCGCCACGGAAGCCGCTATTTCGATTCTACTCAGTGATTACCCTCGTCCAGTCGGCCGGGACACCGGAGCCTAGTTCCGGCAATCGGGGTTCGGATCCCCGGCGGGAAGCTTTGTGGGTTTACTTTAGGCGAGCCGAAGAAAGCGAGGGTTAGTCGCCCATTCGCAGACCTACGGCTCATTTCGTGAGGATGAGGTCCCCTCCTTTGATGATTGCGACCTTGCTAACCCTCTCGTCCTCGATCACCCACGCGACCTCATGCGAAGCGGCATCCCTCGAGATGTCGCTTCGCATGAGGTCAATCACGAAGTTGGTTTGATTATCACTCGGATTGGCACTACTCCAAAACCGTGGCCATGCGGCCGCTTGATATGACGAGGGGCGCCGTGCGGCGCCCCAGGTTTGCGATGGCTTCCCGCCGAGGGCTCGAACCCCGATCGCACGGACCAGAGCCGTGAGTTTGAACTGGCTGAGCATATCCGACACGAATGAGCCATTTCTTACGAAAGCCCACCGTTGATAGTTACCACATCCTAGACCATCAGGCAGCCTTCGTGGTGATGCCTGTGAAGTACCAGGATGAGGGAGTCTCATAGTCGAGAGACTGATGGATGCGCCGGTCGTTGTAGTACGTGACGAAGCCCGATATCAGCCTCTCGAGCTCTGCGGGAGTTGAGTATTCCGCCGTCCTCAGGCACTCACTCTTGAGCGTGCGAAACCACCTCTCGACCAACACGTTGTCCCTCCAGCGGCCCCTGCCGTCCATGGACTGGGTGATGTGGCAGGACTTGAGGAGGCTGACGTAGTCCTCAGAGCCGAAGACCGACCCCTGGTCAGAGTTCATGATCGAGGGCATCCCGTGCTCCCTGAACGCGTCTTCCGCGCACCTCACGACCTCGTTCGCCCTCATGGTGTCAGAAAGTCTCCAGGAGACGATGTAGCGGCTGTACCAGTCGATGATGGCGGTGAGGTACATATGACGCCCCCCGATCTGGACGTAGGTGATGTCTGTCGACCACACCTGGTTGGGAAACGAGATGACCTTGTCCCTCAAGAGGTAGCCGAACTTCCTGGAATGCCTGGTGGGTTTTGACGGGGACGGAAGCGGGCAGCAGGGCCTGACGTTCATCTCGCTCATAAGGCGCCTCACGTGCCAGCGGCTGACCTCGTAGCCTTCCTGGTTGAGCGCCCTGGCGATCTTCCTTGCCCCGTAGGCCGGGCTCTCGAGGTGCATCCGATCGATCTCGGCCATGAGGCGCTCGTCTTCCTCAGGGGTTGTCTCTTCCGTCTTCTTGGGCTCGTAGTAGGTGGAGCTCCTCGACACCCCCAGAAGCTCCGAGGCGCGCTTCCTCGTGAGCCTGTCAGGACGACTGTCCCTTGCGGCCTGGCACTTCTCCTGGGTCGTAGCCGTACTCGTCACAAAACCGCTGGAGAAAGTCGCGCTCGACGGTGAGCTGGCCTATGGTCCTCAGCAGCTCGTCGTGCTCCCCCTCGGCGGCTTTCTCCTGCTTCTTTCTCTCGAGTTCCTGCCTTGTCTTGCCGAAGACGTCCTCTGCTCCCTCTTCTAAGAGCTGGTCTCCCCACTGTGCCGCGACCGATGGCTGGATGTTGTTTTCCGAGGCCACCTGTGAGAGAGTCTTGTCCCCCTTTATGACCTCGAGGGCCACCCTCATCTTGAACTTGGAAGGGTAGTGTCTTCTCGTCGTCTTGCTCATGTTCAAAGCCCTTTCTGTGCTCATCAGCACATTGTCGGGCTTTCGTAAGCTCAAGAACAAACGTGTCTAGAAACTGGCGGCCACATCAGTTCTCACCGTTTTGAACTAGCGGGAAGTGTGGTGTAGGTGCATGAAAATGGCCGCCTCCGATGGAAGCGGCCATACGCGTGTGTCTGTGTCCGATGCGACTAAAGGACGCCCGGCATGAAGCTCGAGACGTGCCCCCTCACGGTCTCCTCGATCACCCAATCACTGTGCCGTATGGAATGGTGTCGCTCACGAACCTGGCGTCACCGAACTCCTCTTTGAGGGCGTTCTCGTCTATTGAGCGAATCTCGGAGTCCTCCGGTGTGCGCCCAAATCTCACGTAGGCGCTCTCGACCGCCGAGATTGCGCGGTCCACGACAGCGCGTGGGACACCTGACCCGTCGTACATTGCGGGGTCACCGCACTGCGAGTCGATGAGGTAGTGGTTCCCCTCGTAGGGGACCTCGAAAACAATCGTTCCGCTTTAGAGCCTGCGCATCCCCAACGTCTCATCCTTCCAGAAGTTGCCTGATAGCAAACACGAACAGCTTAGGGTCGCGCTCCCTTAGTCCGACTGGGCCGCCGTACAGGCATTGTAGCTTGGATGCCAGACAGATTGGTGCTGCCCAATTTCTGAACCTCAGTTCACCTCGTTGCCTACTGGGCTCTCCTTTCGAGGACGAGCCGGTCCAGAACATGCGCCACACATTCGTCGTCCGAATGTGTGGCGACCTGCACGGGATACAGATTTGGATACGAATGTGTAGCGGCGACCATCGAATGTGTAGCGCCAAACCGCGAACGTGTATCGCCGAACCGCGAATGTGTAGCGAGCCGCTGCCGGCGCAAGCGAGAAGGACGCGCGCCGAGAACGCCGCCAACCCCACGAAAAAGGGAGGCCCCAACCGGGGCCTCCCTGTCACATCAACGATGAGTTCGCGAAACCGTTCTCGCTGTTTCTCGCGCCGTTAGTCCAGGTCGCCGAAGTCCGTCTGGAACGAGGCGTTGCCCGCAGCGGTGGAGCCAGTGGAAGCCGTGGGCACGGCAGGCGCGCTCACGGCAGGACGAGCGGCAGGGGTCGCCGCAGGCGCCGCACCAGAGCCGTTGGGAGCCGTGGAGAGCGGCTGCTGCGGGAACACGGAGTCCGCATCGTCCATGAAGTGCTGCAGGAGCTTCTTGTACTCGCTGCGGAAGTCCTCGCGGGACTGCTTGAGGCGGTCGATCTCGTCCAGCTCGTTCTGCTTCTCGGCCAGCGCCTGGCGAATGACCTCGCGGGCCTTCTGGTCGGCCTCGTTGCGGATGCGCTCTGCGTTGTCGCGCGCGTCGGCAACGAGCTTGTCGGCGCTCTGCTGGGCAACGATGAGCACGCGAGAGATCTGGCTCTCGGACGCGGCAAGGTCGTCCTGCACCGCGGGGGTAGGAGCGACAGTCGTAACCTCCATGCGCTCGGGGGCGGCGTTGAGCTGCTCCTCGAGGCTTGCGACCTGGGCCTGCGAGGCAGAGAGCTGCTGCTCGGCGGTGTTCAGGCGACCCTTGAGGTCCGCGATCTTCTGCAGCATCGCGTCGACCTCGCTTGAGATCTGCTCGAGGAAGGCGTCGACCTCCTCGGGGTCATAGCCGTGCTTCGAGGGAGAGAAGGTCTGCTGCTCGATATCTGCTGGTGTGATTGCCATCATTGTCCCTTTCACTTCGACTCGTCGCCCCGGGCAGCACCCGGCAAGCGGCAATGACGTTACAAAAGTATAGCCAGAAGCAGCCGCTCTATGGCCTCAAGAGCGAATATCGCCACAATGGGCGAAAAGTCTATACCGCCGAACGGCGGAATGATGCGCCGGAAGATGCCCAGCCATGGCTCCACGAGCATGCCGATGGCACCCCGAAAGTCCTCGAGCGCACCGGAGCTGCGGGGAATCCACGACATGATGCACCAGACGATGATCAGGATGTTGTAGATGCGGAAGAGCTGGACTATGAGGTTGGCTATCGTGTAGTTCAAGTGATCCTCGCTGTCAGTCGTCGGTGGTGTCCTTGGCGCCTGCCGCCTCAGAGAGCTCGCGGGTACGACGCAGGGCCGCGTCGACGCCCGAGCAGGCAACCTCAAACATACCCGACTCCATCGCGCGCAAACCCGCGGCAGTCGTGCCGCCGGGAGACGTCACCTTCTCCATATATGCGCGTGGGTGCTCGCCGGAGGCAAGGAGCTGCTCGGCCACGCCGCGCATCGTGGACAGCACGAGCTCGCGGCAGGCTGCGGCGGGAAGCCCGCGCTCCACGCCGGCACGGGTGAGGTCGTCGACGAGAAGCGCCACGTACGCGGGGCCGCAGCCCACCACGGCACCTTCGGCGTCGAGCTGGTCCTCGCGGAGCACGACGGCGCTTCCCAGGGCGGAGAAGATCGCCAGCGCGAGGTCGAGGTCCTCCTCCGTCGCGCGAGACCCCGGGCAGACGGCGGCCGCGCCAGAAAGCACCTGTACCGGCAGGTTGGGCATTGCGCGCACCACGCGGGAGTCCTTGAGCGCACGCTCAAGCGTGCAAACCGAGACGCCAGCCGCAATCGAGATCACAAGGCGACCGGAGAGCCCCTCTGTGTGCTCGGCCAAAACGCCGGGCAGCACCTGAGGCTTCACCGCCAGGACCACGGCATCCGGGTCCTCGGCGAGAAGCGCATCGTTGCTCATAAACGTCTTGATCCCAAGCTCTGCGAGCGGTGCGAGCTTGCCCGCAGAGGGATTGGCGACAAGGACGCGCTCCGGCGACGCGGCACCAGACGCCACGAGCCCGCGTGCGATGGCGGCACCCATGGAACCCGCACCGATGACGCCGATGGTCTTCTCGATCTTCTCAGCCATGGCGCTACGCCTCGAGGTCGCCGTCGGCGACGAGCTTGTCGATGTCGCCCTGCGTGAGCTCTATGCCCGCGGGAAGCACGGCAAAGACGCGGTCGCCGAGCGCCTCGACGGAGCCCGCCACGCCGTAGCTCAGGCCGTAGCAGAAGTCGAGGATGCGCTTGGCGGTCTCAATGTTGGTGCCCTTGAAGATGAGGATGACGGGCTGGTTGGTGCGCACACGCCTCACCACGGACTGGACGTCGTCGTAGGAGACGGGACGCAGCACGTAGGGCGGCAGCTGGCCGGAGGTCACGCGAGAGGAGCCGCGCCCAAGCTCGGTGGTCGCAGACGCGCTGCTCGGCGCCGGCGGCTCGTAGGTCGGCCTGTAGGTGGGCTCGGGCGGCTCCACATAGGAGGGACGCGGACGCACGTCGCGCTGGTCGACATAGCCGGCAGCGGGGTTCTGCGTCACCGGACGGCCGGAGCGCGTGTAGACCGAGACGCTCTCCGCCTCGGGGCGCGAGGTGTTGCCCAGGAGCTTGGTGGCGCTGCCCGTGGGACGACGGTCACCATAGCCGCGCTCGCGGTCACGCTCGCGCTGCTCCTCGTCGCCCTCGTAGTAGTCGTCCTCGTAGTCGTCGTAGTCGTCGTCCCTACGGAAGCGATCCCTGATGTTGTCGAGGAAGCCCATGATTCCCCCATCCATTCCGCGGGGACCTGTGCCCCGCCCCATTGCCAGATTAACCCAGGACGTAGCTGGGGTCGAACACCGTTCTGCCAAGACGCACGATCGTCGAGCCCTCCTCGACCGCGATCGGGAAGTCGTCGCTCATGCCGCACGAGAGGACCGAAAGCGCAAGCCCGCTTCGCGCGGCCAGCTCGTCGCGCAGCTCGCGGAGGCCGGAGAAGGTCCTTCTCGCCGCATCTATGTCGTGCGCCGGCGCCATGGCCATGAGGCCGCGCACGCGCATGGCGGGAAGCGCGAGGATGCCGTCGAGCGCCTCGCGGACCTCGTCAGGCGAGAAGCCAGACTTTGACTCCTCCCCCGAGACGTTGACCTCGAGGAGGACGTCGCTCGTCACGCCGTGGTTTGCGCCGCGCTTCGAGATGGCCTCGGCAAGGTGCACCGAGGACACCGAGTGGACGAGCGTCACGTTGCCCACGACCTCGCGCACCTTGTTGGTCTGCAGGTGGCCGATCATGTCAAAGCGCACGCCCGCCATCTCCGGGTACGCCTCGATGCCCTTGAGCCTGCGGACCAGCTCCTGCGGGCGATTCTCGCCAAAGGCTCGGTAGCCCGCCTTCCAGGCAAGGTCCACCTGGGGCACGTCGACGGTCTTGGAGACGGCGAGAAGCTCCACCTCGGACGGGTCGCGCCCCGCCCGAGACGCGGCGTCGGAGATGCGCTGGAGGATCTCCTCCCTGCGCCCGGCGAGAAACGCCGCGTAGCTCTCTTGCTCTGTCTCGTCCATCAACGACCAGCTCCCCCATCCAACAAGACCCGCCTCGGCAAGAGGCGAGAAAGACGCTACTCTCCATTCATCACGGCCACAGCACCGTGCCGCCCGCACTTCCCGTGCTCTGCCCGGTACGAGAAGAACCTCTCGGTTGCCGAGGCGGTCGAGACGTCGCAGCAGGCGATGGAGCCTGCGGGCACCCCCTCCGCGACGAGCGCCGCCGAGACGGCGGCACCGAGGTCGAGGTTCCTCTCGCCCCAGATGACGCCAGGCCCAAACTCCGCCGAGAAGCGCTCGGCAAGCTCGGGCGAGACCTCGTAGTCCTCGCGCCCAATGTGCGGGCCAACGTACGCAAGAATCTGCGAGACGGGCGAGCCGGTCTCCTCAGCGAGAACGCGCGCCGCCTTGGCGCTGATGCGGGCGATGGTACCCCGCCATCCGGAGTGGACCACGGCAAAGCCTCCGGGCGCCACGAGCACGACCGGCACGCAGTCCGCAAAGCAAAGCAGCACCGGGACGTGATTGGCGGTGCAGACGATTGCGTCGGCGCCGGCGGCGGCGTCCGCCTGGGCGGCGCTGACCTCCTCCGCACTGGAGGCGCGCACCACGACCACGCGGTCGCCGTGCACCTGGTGCGGGTTCACGAGAGCGCCCTCCCAGGCGTCGGCCCCCATCGCGGCAAGCGCGCGACGGCGGTTCTCGGCCACGGAGGAAGGCTCGTCTCCGCAGGCGCCTCCCAGGTTGAGGGAGGCAAAGCAGCCGTGAGACACGCCGCCCGTACGCTCCGTGAACGCAAACGCGACCCCCTGGGGAACGGGCTCGTCCCCCAGGAGGGTCACGCCGTGCGACTGGTACCTTGTGAGCGTGGGCTCGGACATGGCGCTAGATGCGGCTGCGCTTCAGGAAGTCGGGGATGTCGAACTCCTTGTTGTCGCCACCCGCGGCGGGAGCGGCGGGGCGGCTCACGGGAGCCGGCGCGCTGTAGGGACGCTGCTTGGACTTGGGCGCCTGGGCCTGCGGACGCGCCACCGGCATGGTGGGGAGCGTCGGCTGGATGTTGGCGTCGTTGAAGCCGGTCGCGATGACGGTGACGCGGACCTGGTCGCCCAGGGACTCGTCGACGACGGTACCAAAGATGATGTTGGCCTCGGGGTCGACGTTCTTTGCGACGAGGTCGGCGGCGTCGTTGATCTCCTGGATGCCGAGGTCCTTGTTGCCGGCGATGGAGAGCAGCACGCGCGTGGCGCCGTCGGTCGAGGTCTCGAGCAGCGGGCTGGAGATGGCCTCGGCGGCCGCGTCGGTGGCGCGGGAGTCGCCGGAGGCGGTGCCGATGCCCATCATTGCCGTGCCCGCACCCTTCATGATGGTGCAGACGTCGGCGAAGTCGAGGTTGATGAGGCCGGGGACGGTGATGAGGTCCGTGATGCCCTGGGTGCCCTGGCACAGCACGTCATCGGCCATGCGGAAGGCCTCGAGCATGGTTGTCTTCTTCTCGGAGAGGTCGAGCAGGCGGTCGTTGGGGATCACGATGAGCGTGTCGACGTTGTCGGAGAGGTTCTTGATGCCCTCGGCGGCGGAGTTGTAGCGCTTGCGGCCCTCGAAGGAGAAGGGCTTGGTGACGACGCCCACGGTGAGGGCGCCCACGTCGTTCTTGGCGATGTCGGCAACGATGGGCGCCGCGCCGGTACCGGTGCCGCCACCCTCGCCTGCGGTGATGAAGACCATGTCGGAGCCGGCGAGCGCCTGCTTGATCTCGTCGCGGCTCTCCTCGGCGGCCTCCTGGCCGACCTCGGGGTTGGCGCCGGCGCCGAGCCCCTTGGTGATGTCGGTGCCGATGTGGACCTTGATGTCGGCATCGGAGATGGCGAGGGCCTGCGCGTCGGTGTTGATGGCCACGAACTCGACGCCGCGGATGCCCTCCTCGATCATGCGGTTAACGGCGTTGGTGCCGCCGCCGCCCACGCCGACGACCTTGATCACGGCGAGATAGTTGCTGGGGACCTCGGTGTCCTTCATCGTTTCCTCCTCGTTGGCGGCGGCCCTGTGCCAGCGCCCTTGCTGGTGCGTTCGTGCTTCGCTCATATGGCGTTTACGCTCTCGCCTCTGAAAAGCGCTGGTAGAAACCCTAAACCTCAGGTTAAGCCAGATGCTCCCCAAGAAGCGACGTATATTTGCACATTGAGCATGCTCTCGTCAAACACTTTGTGCAAACGGTGAAAACCGCAGGTGAGCGGTAGTACAGATATGGATAGAAACCCTCAAGTGGAGCTTGAGCCTGAGACAGACGAGCCCTAGTTCGTGCCCGTCGAGGAGTCCTTGGAGGAGCTCTCCTCGCCTGTCGTGGAGGCGGAGCCTCCCGTGGCCCCCGACCCCTCCGTCACGTTCGAGGAGTCGATCTTGCGGTACGAGGGGCTCGACGGCACGCGCACGTTGATGTAGGTCAGCTCGTCCGGGTACTCGGAAAGCAGGCTCTTGATGACGTCCTCCTTCGACGAGATGCTCGAGGGGGACCCCAGGGATATCTCGACGCCGCTCGAGAGGACGCAGGAGAGGCTCGCCTCGCTGGGAGCCGAGAAGCTCACGATCTGCGAGGCGAACTCCGACGAGAACCCGTCGAGGTAGCTCCTCACGGCAGAGATCACGTCGTCGGTGGCCTTTGAGCCCGCCGCAGGGTCGACCGTCGCCGGAACGCCCGTGATGAGGATGGCGCCCACCGAGGTCGCCTTCTCGAGGGCCACGTCGTCTGCGGACTGCCCCTCCGAGACGTCGAGGTTCACGGGCTCGAGCCAGACCTCGCCCTCGCCCAGGTACCAGGCCACGCTCCGCGAGCTCATCACCACGACGGCCTCGACCTTGCGCTCGGTGACAGAGATCTTGAGCTTGTCGGGAAACTCGCGGTCGATGCTCACGGAGGCGATCCAGGGGTTCTTCATGAGGCGCTGGGTGATGGCACCGGTGTCCACGTTGAGAAGCGTCGTGCCCTCCTCGACGCTCGCGAGCTTCTGGATGTCGTCCGCGCTCACGTGGTCCGTTGCGACGGCGTCGATGGAGTCGATCTTGAAGGTCGAGGTGTTGCTCAGGACGAGAAACGCCACGCCCAGAACGGCTGCGACGATGGCGGCAACCACCACCACGCGCAGGGCGATGCCCATGGCGTCTGCCGTGCGCACCTGCCGTGCGCGAGCCTCTCTGGCCTCTCTTCCGCTCTGGGGGCGAGTGCCGCGCTGCGGGCGCGGCGCAGATCGCTTGACCTGGGGAACCTTGGGCGCAGAAGCGGGCTTAGGCGTGGCCTTGGGCATGCGTGGCGTACGCTTGGCGGCAGGCTGCCGCACAGGCCGCGAGGAACGCGTACGCGGCGTGGAGGACGGCCGAGAGGAACGAGTGGAGCGCCCCTGCGTCGACCTCTGCGTCGCCTTGCGCGCCGTTGGCCTTCTTCTGTCGTCTGACGCCATGCCGCGCTCTCCCCTATGCCCCAAACCCGAGCAGCTTGACCTCGGGCTGAAGGTCGATCTGGTACTTCTCCCGCACGGCATCGTGGACGTGCTGCATGACCGCGACGACGTCGTGGGCGTGAGCGCCGCCGTCGTTCACGATGAAGTTGGCGTGTACGTCGGAGACAACTGCCCCGCCAACGCGGTATCCCTTGAGGCCACAGGCCTCGATCATGACGGCAGCGGAGCGCGAGCCGGGGTTCCTGAAGACCGAGCCGCAGCAGGGCCTTCCCATGGGCTGGGACTGGCTGCGGCGCCGAAGGCGGTCCTCAACGTCGCGGGCGATGGCGTCGTGGCTGCCGGGCGTAAGCCGGAAGGTGGCCTCGAGCACGATCTCGGTGGTGGGGAGCGACGTCGTGCGGTAGCCCCACTCGACCTCGGCGGCGGCGTGGCGCACCAGCCCCTTGCCGGGGCTCAGGCTCACCACGTCCTCGATGACCGCGCCCACCCACTCGTGGCGGGTGCCCGCGTCCATCGAGACGGCCCCGCCCACGGTGCCCGGAATGCCCGCGCAGAACTCGAGTCCGGAAAGCGAGCGCCTCATGGCCTCCGAGACGAGCTTCGAGAGCGGGAGCGCCGCCCCCGCCGTCACGCGGCCGTCCTCTGCAAAGCTCATGCGCGAGAACTCGCGGCCAAGCGTGATGACGCAGCCGTCATAGCCCGTGTCGGCCACGAGGATGTTCGAGCCCTTCCCCATGACCACCCAGGGCACGCGCTCGGCGCGCAGGACCTCGACGGTCTTGAGCAGGGCCTCATAGGTGTTCGCGCACACGAAGAGCGCGGCGGGGCCACCGATGCGGTACGTCGTGCGATGGGAGAGCCTCTCGCCGCGGATCACGTCCGCGTCGATGGCCCCAGAGAGGCTCATGTATGCGTTGAAGACGCTCACGCCCGTTACTCGTCCTTCTTCTCGTCACGCTCGCGCATGGCGGCGATGAATGCGGGGCCGATCTGGGTGACGTCGCCGGCGCCCTGGGTGATGAGGAGGTCGCCCGGACGGCAGGTGTCGCAGAGGTTCTGGACGAGCTCGTGGCGGTTGGGGACGTAGGCCACGTCAGGCACCGTGCCGGCAGCCTCTACCTGGGACGAGACGGTCTTGCCCGAGATTCCCGGGATGGGCATCTCTCCCGCCGAGAAGACGTCCATCACGCGCAGGACGTCCACGTTGTCGAAGGCGTGCGCGAAGAGCGGCTCGAGCGCCTTGGTGCGGCTGTAGCGGTGCGGCTGGAACACGCAGACGATGCGGTCGAAGCCAAGCTCGGAGGCGGCACCGAGCGTGGCCGCGATCTCTGTGGGGTGATGCCCGTAGTCGTCGACGACCGTGATGCCGTCGATGTCGCCCACGTGCGTGAAGCGACGACGCGCGCCCTTGAACTCGGAGAGCTTCTCGGCGGCCTGCGCGACGTCTGCGCCAAGTACGTCCGCCACGGCGATGGCTGCCGTGGCGTTTGCCATGTTGTGGCGGCCTGGGTTCGACTTGATGGTCACCTCGACCGTGGCGCCAGAGGGCGTCTTCACCTGGAAGCGCATGGCCAGCCGGTGCGGTGCCAGGCCCTCCTCGGGCACGCAGACGTAGTCGTTGCCCTCGTCGAAGCCGCAGGTGACCACGTGGCGGCCGGTCGAGCGGGCAAGCTCGACATAGTGGGGGTTGTCACCGTTCACCACGACGGTGCCCTTCTCGCCCACCAGGTCCATGAAGGTGCAGAAGGTCTTCTCGATGTTCTCGAGCGTGCCGTAGTGGTCGAGGTGGTCCGCCTCGATGTTGGTGACCACCACGACGTCGGGGTTGAGGTAGAGGAAGGAGCCGTCGGACTCGTCCGCCTCGCAGACGAAGTAGCCGCCCTCGCCGTTCCTGCCGTTGGTGTCGTAGCCCTCGACCACGCCGCCGATGAGGAAGGAGGGGTCCCAGCCCAGGCGGTCGAGCATGGTCGCGATCATGGAAGACGTGGTGGTCTTGCCGTGAGTGCCGGCGACGGCGACGGTGGTGGCGTTGTTGGAGAGGTACGACAGCATCTTGGCGCGCGGCCAGATGGGAATGCCCAGCTCGCGGGCACGGACGACCTCGGGGTTGGTCTCGGGGATTGCGCTCGAGGTGACAACGACCTCGGGCGAGACGCGGTCGATGGTCGCGGCGTCGTGGCCGATGGTCACGTCGATGCCCGCGTCCTCGAGCTCGCGCACGTAGTGAGAGCTCTTGAGGTCGGAGCCGGTGACCTTGCAGCCGCGCTTGTTGAGCACGAGGGCGATGCCGCTCATGCCCGCGCCGCCAATACCCACGAAGTGCGCGCTCGCGATGCTCTTGCCCTTCTCGACGGCATCTGCGCCGGGCTTCTCCACGATGTCTGCCATGGCTACCCCTTCCAAAGGTGCGCGGCGAGAAGACCCGCCGCGGAAACTGGTTCGCCTAACCCATTTACTCTAGCCGATGGACGACCCGTCGCGGCCCACGGCGTAAAGCCACCACGGACTCCGCAGGCACGTCTCCCACGCGGCCGTGGCGCATCTATCGCGTGGCGGCGCGCTCCACGACGTCTGCCAGCTTGGCGGCCGCCTGGTCCTGGCCCAGGCCACGCGCGCACGCGCGCATGCGCTCGCGCCTCTCGCCGTTGCCCACCAGGTCGAGAAGGTCCTGGGCAAAGGCGTCGCCATCGATGGCGTCATCGGCAAAGAGATCCGCTGCGCCGGCGTCCACCAGATAGTGAGCGTTGGTGGTCTGGTGGTCGCCCGTGGCAAGAGGATAGGGCACGAGCACGCTTGGCACGGCAAGCGCGGTGATCTCGGCGATGGAGGAGGCGCCGGCGCGCGAGACCACGAGGTCTGCCGCCGCGAGGGCCTCACCCATGTTGGAGATGTAGGGCACAACCTGCCAGCGCGTGCGCTCGTCCTCTGAGAGCGCGAGAGAGGACACCACGTTGTCGTAGAGTTCCTTGCCCGTGGAGTGAACCACGTAAAGCCCGGGGTTTGCGAGCAGGCGCTCCTTGAGGCGCATGACGGCCTCGTTCACGTGCTGCGCGCCAAGGCTGCCGCCAAAGACCAGAAGCATCGTGGCGTCCTCGGGGATGGCGAAGGCCGCGCGGCCCGCCTCGCGCGAGGCGTCAAGGACGCTCCGACGCACGGGGTTGCCCGTGAGCACGATGGCGTCATCGCCGTGGACGCGGCCCTCGAAGGCGGCGCGCGCCTGCGGCAGCGAGACGCACACAAAGCGCGCGTCTGAGGCAAGCGTCTTGTTTGCAAGCCCGGGGACCGAGTTCTGCTCGTGGAGCACATAGGGGATGTGCTGCTTGCGGCAGCGGTCCATGAGAGCCAGCTCGACGTAGGCGCCAAAGCCCACGGCAACGTCTGGGGCGCCCTTCTCGGCAAAGACCTCTCCCACGCGGGCGGAGGCCTTGCGCTCGCGCACAAGAGCCGAGACAAGCGTCCAGGGCCTCGAGCGATCAAAGCCGGTCACGTGGATGGGCTCGAGCTCGAAGCCGGCCTGTGGAACGAGCGTGCCCTCGAGCTTGGCACTCTGCCCAAAGAACCGCACGCGGTGCCCGCGGGCAGAGAGCTCCTCTGCCAGAGCCAGCGCCGGGTTAATGTGACCAGCGGTACCGCCTGCGGCGATTGCCACCTCAAGACTAGTTCCTGCCACGCCTGCCATCTCCTCTTCCGGGCCCGCGCCCGCGGAGCCTCTCCGCGGCACTGGGGCCGAGGTCTATTCTTCCGCCTTCGTACCTGCCCTGCCTGCTCGTACGGCTGCTACCGCTCCGTGGCCGCGCCTGGGGGCGCGCCTGGCTCCCACCGTCCACCATGCGCAGGCCAGCGCCAGCGTCTCCGCGCGGGCGGGCCGAGCGCGGCGTGGGCGTACCCACAAGCGAGATGCCTGGGCTGGCTGAGGAGGAGGCGCCTCTCGGCTCCTCCTCGCCGTCTGCAAACTGCCAGGACTGGCGGCTGCGATCGTGGACGGTCTCGGGCAGCGTCGAGTGCTTGGACACCGAGACAATCATGCCCACGAGCATGAGGCAGCTCATGATGGTGGAACCGCCGTACGACACAAACGGGACAGGCTTTCCGGAGAGGGGGATGATGCCAAGAACGCCGCAGACGTTCACGAGCAGCTGGATGATGATGAGCGAGGTGCAGCCTGCCGCTATGAGCCTGCCGCACATGTCGGGCGCGTAGCGCGCGATGCGGAAGCCCGCCCAGGCAAGGACACCAAAGGCAGCAAGCACTCCGAGCGTGCCCACAAGCCCAAGCTCCTCTCCCACCACGGCAAAGATGAAGTCGTTGTAGGCCATGGGCAGATACGAGTACTTCTGTTTGCTCATGCCCAGCCCCACGCCAAAGATCCCGCCCGAGCCAAAGGCATAGAAGCCCTGGATGAGCTGGTAGCCGGAGCCCGTGGGGTCGCTCCATGGGTCGAGCATGGTCACGATGCGGGCGCGCGAGTAGTCATCCTTGAGCGAGAGGACGAGAACCCCCACCACGCCCACAGCAAGCACCACGAGAATCCAGCGACGGTCCATGCCGGCAAGGTAGGCCATTACGATGAGGGTTGCCGCAATGATGAGCGTGGAGCCCTTGTCAGGCTGCAGCAGGATGAGCACGAGCGGAACGCCCACAAAGACGGCGAGGTTCTTTACGAAGTCCTGGAAGTCCATGGTCTGCTCGTCGTAGTAGCGCTCGGCGAGGTCTGCTGCAACAAGGATGATCGTGATCTTGGCAAACTCGGAGGGCTGGAGCGTAAAGGGGCCAATGGCAATCCAGCGTGTGGCGCCATAGGCATCGCTGCCCGCTATGGGCAGGAAGATGAGCAACAAGAGGGCAATGGTCAGCACCCAGATGATCCTCACCAGGCGCTTTCCCCAGAGGTGGTAGTCCCTGCTCGCAATGAACACGGCAAACCCCGTGCCCAGCGCGGCAAAGATGAGCTGACGCTTGAGGTAGTAGGCTGGGTCGTTGCTCAGAGCATCCGATGTGAGCGACGTGATTGAGGACGCCGAGTACACCATGAGGAACCCAAAGCAGGTGAGGATGATCACCACGGCTATGAGGATGAGCCGGGGCTTCATGAACCTCTCGGGAACGCCGAGGATGGTTTTCTCGACAGACGAGCGCCCCGTGCTCCCCCCTCGTGAGCTGCGACGGGTTGAGGAGCGGGGCTGTCTCGCAGCGGAGCTTCTGTATGTGGACGCCTGGGCCACTAGCGCAGCCCTCCTGCGGCAACGCGCTCGGCGGCAAGGCGCTTGAAGAGCTCGCCGCGCTCCTCCATGTTGTGGAACTCGTCAAAGGACGAGCACGCGGGCGAGAGCAGCACAACGTCGCCGGCCTGCGCGCGCCCACAGGCGGCCGAGAAGGCCTCGCGCATGTGCGGCTCGCGCACGACCTCGAGCGCGGAGCCCGAGGCGGCAATCTCGTCTTCAAGCGCACGGGCGATCCTCTCGCCGGCAGCGCCGTAGCACACGGCAACGCGGCAGCGCGCGGCAACTGCGCGCGAGAGCGACGTGAGGTCGGTGCCCTTGTCGTGGCCGCCCAGAAGCACCACGATGCTTCCCGGCTCGAAGGCCGTGAGTGCCTTCTCGACGGAGTCTGTGTTGGTGGCCTTGGAGTCATTCACAAAGCGCACGCCGGAAACCTCGCCGCAGGGCTCGATGCGGTGCTCGAGAGGCGAGAAGGCGAGAAGCCCGCGGCACACGTCCTTGTCGGCCACGCCCAGCTCCAGCGCCACGGAAGAGGCCACAAGGGCGTTCTCCTCGTTGTGCTCGCCCCTGATGAGAAGGTCGTCGGTGGGGACAAGGACATGCTCGACGCCGTCGAGGCGCACCACGAGGCGGCCGTCTCGCACGAAGGCGGCGCACGGCGTGCCGGGGTCCTGGCGCACGTCCACGCGGCACACGCGCAGACCCCGCGCTTCGAGGCGGCCAATCACGGCGCGGCACCAGTCGTCGCCGTCAGAGACCACGGCGAGGTCTCCTGCCTCAAGGTTGGCAAAGATCTTCTCCTTTGCCTGGGCATACGCCTCCATGCTGCCGTGCCACTCCACGTGGTCCGGCGTGACGTTCATGAGGCAGGCCACGCGCGGGTGCAGAAGGCGGGTGGTTGCCAGCTGGAAGCTCGAGAGCTCGGCCACGAACCACGAGCCGGGCTGGCGCCCTGCAAGGCGGCTCGTGATGATGGTGCCAATGTTGCCCACGGCCTCGGCGGAGCGACCGCCCTCACGCAGGAGCGCCGTGGTGAGCGTGGTTGTGGTGGTTTTGCCGTTGGTGCCGGTGATGCCCACCCAGTTGGAAGGGCTCTCACGCCAGGCAAACTCGGGCTCGCCGATGATCTCTGTTGCATGCGCGGCCGCCGCCCGGAAGAAGGCGGAGCCCACCGGGATGCCCGGGGAGGCTATGGCCAAATCGAAGGTGCCCTCGACCTCCTCGGTGCCCAGGACGCAGCGAACGCCCAGACCTTCGAGCTCACGCGTGACCTCGCCCTCGTGCGAGGAGGCACCGCCAAAGAGCGTGACTGAGGAGACCCTCTCCCCTAGCCCCACAAGGTAGCGACAGACGGACTCGCCCGTGTGCCCAATGCCCAGAACGGCAACGTTGCCAAGACGCGCCGAGGAACTGCTGTCCTGCATGAGATGCCCCCTAGCCAAGCTGGAAGTACAGCGCAAAACCAAGGACCGCGAAGGCGGCCGAGACAATCCAGAAGCGGATGACGACCTTCGTCTCGCTCCAGCCCTTCTTCTCGAAGTGGTGATGGAGCGGGGCCATGAGGAACACGCGCTTGCCGGTCGCCTTGAAGCTCACGACCTGGATAATCACCGAGAGCGCCTCAACAATGAAGAGGCCGCCCATCACGAGCGAGCAAATCTCGGTCTTGGTGAGAACGGCAAGCGCGGCGAAGGCGCCGCCCAGCGCGAGCGAGCCCGTATCGCCCATGAAGATCGAGGCGGGGTAGCAGTTGTACCAAAGGAAGCCCACGCAGGCACCCACGATGCTGGCAGCAAAGACCGAGAGCCCAAGCTGGTCCTCGTTGAAGGCGACCATGGCCATCACGACCATGACCACCAGCACCGTGCCACCCGCAAGGCCGTCAAGGCCGTCGGTGAGGTTGACGGCGTTCGAGAGGCCGGCCAAGAGCAGGAAGACAAAGAACATGTAGAACCAGGGCACCTGCACGCCACCGATGGTGGTGGAGAGCACGCCCAGGTCAAGCGTTGCGCCGCCGGGGAACTCGATGGTGGGCGCAATCCCGCAGTAGTTCACCGCAACCAGGCAGAAGATGATGCACACGATGGTGAGGCCGACCATCTTCTGCGAGGGCGTGAGACCCAGCGAGCGCTTGTGCGCCACGGACTCGATGTCGTCGAGAAGCCCAAGGGCGCCTGTTGCGAGCATCGCGAAGAGCGCGAGGAAAAGCATGGGCGACCAGGGCGCCATGAGAAGCGTCGTCACCACAATGCCGAGAAGGATCACGATGCCACCCATGGTGGGCGTGCCCTGCTTCACGAGGTGGCGCTTGGGGCCGTCGGCCCTCACCTGCTGGCCCAGCCCCTCGTGGCGCATGAGCTTGATGAAGAAGGGCATTACCACGGCCGTGATGACGGCGGCAACGCCTGCCGCCAGAAGCACCTGGTAGCTTGGGTACGCGGGATTTCCCACAATGAACATCAGCGCAGCACTCCCCTCGCAAACGCATCCAGACCGCAGGAACGCGACGCCTTGACCAACACGAGGTCACCCTGCGAGAAGACAGGGGCAAGCGTCTCCACGGCGGCGTCAACCGTGGGGAAAAGCTGCAGGCGGTCCTCGGAGGCGCCCATCGTGCGCGCCGCCTCGGCCATCTCCTCCGCAAGCTCCCCGCCAATGAAGACAAGCATATCAAGACCCTTGGCAGCGGCATAGGCGCCCACGTAGCCATGGAGGCGTCGCTCCTCGCTGCCAAGCTCGCCCATCTCGCCCAAGACGGCAACGCGCATACCCGTGGCGTCCATCTCGGAGAGGACGTCGAGGGCGGCCGCCATGGAGGCGGGGCTTGCATTGTAGGAGTCGTCAATCACGCGCACGCCGCGTGGCGACTCCGATACGGCCAGGCGCATGCTCGTAGCAGGCATCGCGGCCATGGCGTCCGCGGCGACGTCGCGGTTGAGGCCAAGCGCCTCCACCACGGCCATGGCGAGAAGGAAGTCGGGTACCACCTGGCGGCCGGGAACCGAAGGCGTGACTCGCCTTGACCAGCCATCCTTGCAGGTGACGGTAAAGGACGCCTCGCCCGTACCGGTAAGCTGGACGTCCGTCGCACGGACGTCGTCTTCCTCGCGCTCGCCCACGTATGCCACGGCAACGCCCGCAGGGCGCGCGAAGTTCTCTGCAATGAAGGGGGTGTAGTCGTTGGCGCTCGTGAGCACCAGCAGGGGTTCCGCGTCACCAGACGCAACCATGCCCGAGACCACCTCGGCCTTGGCGCGGGCGATGTTCTCGCGTGAGCCGAGAAGCCCAATGTGGCTTGTGCCTACGTTGGTGATCACGGCAAGCGTTGGCGCGCAGCAGGCGGCCATGCGGCGAATCTCGTCCGGGTGGTTCATGCCCATCTCGCAGACTAGGACCTCGGCGTCGTCTGGTGCCGAGAGCACCGTGAGGGGCAGGCCAATAAGGTTGTTGAGGTTACCCTGGGTGGCGTGGACGTGGCGGGCGCTTGCGATGCCGGCGCGCAGGAGGTCTTTTGTGGTGGTCTTGCCCACCGAGCCAGTGACACCCACCACAAGCCAGTTGGGGTGACGAGCACGCCACTCGTGGGCCAGGCGGAGCAGGAACTCCTCGGCGTCGTCGTCCTGCGGGCGCACGACGGCACAGCCGTGCTCATGCGCCAGGGCAAGCAACGACGCGTCCGGCTCACGCGTCACCACGACGCAAGACGCCCCGGCCTTGATGGCAGCCGGTGCATAGTCGTTGCCATCGACCTTCTCGCCGAGGAACGCCACAAAGACAGAGCCCGGGCCCGCCTTGCGCGAGTCGATCTCGACGGTGCCCTCTACGTGGGCAGAAGGCGCCCCTTCGAGCAGCTGCGACCCCGTAGCAAGCACAAGGTCTGCGATGTCCATTGAAATCATAGGTCCCCCTGACCTAGTTGGTTGTCGACGTGGATTTTGTCGACGTGGTGGTTGTGGAGGCATCCGGGGAGATGCCAAGGTCTGTGACGGCAGCCTCCATTATCTCCTTGAAGGTTGGCGCTGCTGAGGAGAGAGCCAGGTGCGGTGTGCCATTAAGGCCAACGTACACAAGGACCTGGGGGTCCTCGGCGTTGGCAAAGCCGCAGAGTGACGAGACGTACTTGCCCGCCTGGTAGCCGCCAGACTCGCCGGCCTGCTCGCCCGTGCCCGTCTTGCCTGCAATGGTATAGCCGTCGACCTGGCCGCGTTTGCCGGTTCCGTCGGTCATGACCGAGATCATCATGTCGGTAACCTCGTCGGCGGTGTCCTTGGAGATGACCTGGTCGCCCGTAGGCCAGTCGACCCCCTCGCCACCCTTGGAGATGAGGAAGTGGGGCGTGGTGGGTATGCCGTCGTTGGCAACGATGCCAAACGCGCGCACTATCTGCACCATGGGCACGGCAAGGGCCTGGCCAAAGGCCATGGCACCAAGCGTTGCGCCAGTGTAGTTCTCGTAGCTGGTCACGATGCCCGTCGCCTCGCCGGGGTAGTCGATGCCCGTGGTGTGCCCGATGCCAAACTTGTCCACGCCCTCGGCAAAGCGCTGCGCGCCAATGACCTCCTGGGCGAGAAGCGACACGCCTACGTTCGAGGAGCGCACGAGCATGGTGCGCACCGTCATGTCCTCGGCGCCGCTGCGCACGTCGTCGTCGGTCACCCAGTCGTCGCCAGCAAGTATCTGCATGGGAACGTTGTAGATACTGTCTGCGTTGAAGAGGCCGTTCTCGACGCCTATGGCAACGGTCAAGATCTTGAACATCGAGCCCGGCTCGTAGGAGGCAGTCACGGGCTTGAGCGTGAGCGCGTCCGAGCTGGTGTTGGCAAGGTCCGAGAGCTTGGCCAGGGGCGTCGAGCATGCGGCGTATATCTCACCGGTCTTGGGGTTTGTCACCATGACCGAGCCAGAGTCGGCCTCGTAGTCTCCAACGGCCTTGGAGATGACCTCCTCGGCCTTCTCCTGGATGTCGATGTCAATGGAGAGAACCAGGTCCTGGCCGTTCTTTGCCTCGGTGACCTGGGAGGTGCCACCCGCGATGGGCGTGCCCGTGAGGCCGGTCTCGACGATCATTTGGCCGTCGGTGCCCGAGAGGACGTCGTTGTAGTAGTACTCCAGGCCGGTAAGACCGTCACCGTCTGAGCCCACCACGCCCAGCACCTGGCTGGCGACGTCACCGTAGGGGTAGACGCGCTTGGTGTCGTCGAGGTAGTAGACGCCCTTGAGATTGGCGTCCGAGAGCTGCTGCTTGATGGTGTCGGCGACGTCAGTGTCCACCTGGCGCTCAACGTAGGCGAAGGTTGAGTCGGTCGTGAGGGCAGAAGTGTAGTCGCTTGCGGAGCCGCCAAGGTTTGCGGCGAGGATCTTCGCCACGCCCGATGGGTCCGTGATCTCCTTGGGGTTGCAGTAGATGGTCTTGCAGTCCACGCTCATGGCCAGCACGTTGCCGTTGCGGTCGTAGATGGTGCCGCGCTTGGCGTGCAGCGTGATCACGTTGGTGCGGTGCTGCTCGGCCGCCTCGGAAAGGCTCGACGAGTCTATGACCTGCAGCCACACCAGACGCCCGGCCACAATGGCGAAGGCAACCATGAGGATGATGAAGATCACGCGCGTGCCGCTGTCAAAGCCACCAGGGCCCGACCCGCCCGGCCTCGACGCGCGGGCACGGTAACGGGCACGAGAGGCCTCGTCGTACGAGGCCTCCGGCATTCCACGCCGCCCTTGGCGGCTCTGTCTCATGCTCTCTCTCACGAGGGAGTAGTCTACGCCTCAGGCGAGGCCGTATCGGTGTTCGTCACGGACTGCGCAGCATCCCCATTCGCCGTGGTGGCGGAGACGGCATCGGTCGACGTCGCGTCCGCGGAGGTGCCGGCAGACGAGAGGTCGAGCACCTCTCGGTTGGTCGAGAGGCTCATGCCGTAGTTCTGCGTGGCAATGCGGCTGATGCGGCTGGACGAGGAGAGCACAGACTTCTCAACCTGAAGGTCCTCGTTGAGCGTCTGCGCCTCCTTGATCTGGGAGCGCAGCGCCGAGTTGGCCTGGAGCGTCGAGACGGTTGCCGTGGAGAGCGCCACGCGGCAGGCGCCAAGCGCGATGAACACGAGGGCGCAGATGACAACCGTGCGGACGCGGCTGAGGAACTGGGGGCTCACGCCAGCGCGGGCGCGGGCGTCAAGCCCGCCACCGGTGACGACCGAGAACGACGGGCGCTGCTCGACGCGTTCGTCGCGACGCTCGCGGCTCCTCTCGGCTGCGTCCATCCTGACGGCCTCTGACCCCTGATACCTCATTGCTGTCCCTTGTCTCCCGGCGATGCCGGACGTTGTGCGTGCTGGTGCGTTGGTGCTTCGTTGGTGGTGCGTTTAAGCTGCGTTTGTGGTGCGTACTGCTTCGTTTGTAGTGCTATGCAGACGACCTTGCGGTCGGGTGCGACGATTCCGTGCCCTCGTGCGTGACGTCGAGCTTGACCGCCACGCGCATGAGCGCGCTTCTCGCCCGTGGGTTGGAGGAGACCTCCTCCTCGCCCGCGACGAGCGGCTTTCTGGTCTTGACGTCGACTATCGGCACGTGGCCGCATACGCACACCGGAAGGTCCGGCGGGCAGATGCAACCCTGCGAGAGCTCAGAGAAGACGTGCTTCACGATGCGGTCCTCGAGCGAGTGGTAGGAGATAACGCAGATCCTGCCACCGGTGTTTGCCCAGCGAACGGCGGCGCGGAGGCCTTGGTCGAGGGCGTCGAGCTCGTGGTTCACCTCGATGCGCAGGGCCTGGAAGGTCTTGCGCGCGGGGTGGCCACCGTGACGGCGGGCCGCAGCGGGTATCGCTCGCTTGATCACGTCGACGAGCTGGAAGGTCGTCTCGATGGGCGCCTTCTCGCGCGTCTCCACGATGGCGCGGGCAATGCGTGCCGCGTACTTCTCGTCGCCATACACGCGAAGGATTCGGGTGAGGTCGGCTTCGTTGTAGGTGTTTATGACCTCTTGTGCGGTTGGGGTGTCTTTCCCCGAATCCATACGCATGTCTAGGGGGGCGTCCTCGTTGTACGAGAAGCCCCGTTCAGGAATGTCGAGCTGGGGAGAAGAGACCCCCAGATCGAAGAGGAAGCAATCCACGCCAGGGACCCTGGCACCAACGAGCAGCTGGTCAAGGTCACCGAAGTTGCCCTTGAGCGGAAGGAACTCCGCCTGGGGCGCCTCCTGCGAGAAGCGCTCGGTCGCCGCCTTTAAGGCCATGTCGTCTTGGTCGATGCCAATGGAGAGGCCGTCCGGGGCGATTCTCTGCGCAAGCGCGATGGAGTGTCCGGCCCCGCCGAGGGTGCAGTCGCAGACCACCTCTCCCGGCTTGGGGTCGAGCTCGGCGAGAACCTCGTCGAGCATCACAGGTACATGCCGATATTCGGATGTCAAGGCGCTCCCCCTCCCCTTTGCCTACTCGCCAAAGAGAAGAGACTCGAGACGGTCAACCGCGTCGTCGGAGGCGAACTTCTCGTTCCAGCGATCGGCGTTCCAGATCTCGAAGTGGTCGCCCGCGCCGACGACCATGAGGTCGCCGTCGAGGCCCAGGCGCTGGCGCTGGCCGCGGGTCGTCTCGTCGATCTTGCCAAGGGCAACACGGCCGGCGGAATCGATCTCCACCGTGGTGGCCATGGCGTTGAGACGAAGCAGGGTCTCTGCGTCGTTGCGGCTCCTGGGATCGAGGTTCAGACTGTTGACCCATGCCTCGAACGACTCGGGGGTGTAGCCGTAGAGCGCGTCCTTGCGCGGGATGAGCTGCACGAACTCACCAAACTGCTTGCGCAGGATGGCGGGAAGGGTGACACGGGACTTGGAGTCGAGGCTGCGCTGGTACTGACCAGTCAGCATGTCGCCCTCCTCTCGTTGCCGCTCGCGCCCACGTTTGAACGTGAACAAACTATAGACCAAATCCGACACCTAGCCACACCTAAAAACACTTTGCGACACACAAGGGCGAATTTCGGCCCCGGGTGGTTGGAGGGAAGTTTGAGCAGAGAGCGTAAGGGGACAGCGGTGACCCCAGATGTTGTGGTTGGTGGCCGCGCGGATACAACGCAGACGGCGAGAAGGACGAACATCGAGAAACGAATTGTGTCGGTGGGGTGAAGGTGGCGGTGGGGCAAAGTGTAGGGGTGGGTGTGGGGCGGTGGAGCGAGCGCGGACGTGGACACGCGCGGCTGCAGAAAACGCGGCCTCGGCGTCAATTTGACGCCCGAAGGCACGCTCTAGCAGCTATCACGTACAAAAGGCCCTCTCGGGCGCCAATATGGCGCCGGAGGGCACGTTATCGCAGCGATTTCGTACGAGGCCCCTTCTCGGGCGTCGTTTTCTCGCCGAAGCGTTGTTTTTTTCACAGGAGCGCTGCCCAATTGGCTCCATGTAGACGGGTGGCAGAGCCCTTGCCTGCTGTATAGCTGGAGCCTTGCTCCCTCGGCTGCCGGGATCTCTCAGTTATTGAACGTTTTTTCTAGCGAGAAATGCATCTGCCCAGTTGCTGAGAATCACTTCACGAAAAACCGCGCAATAATTCTGTCCAAGCTCTTGAAACCTAGAAACCTGCGGCTTAGTAGCAACCCACAGGGAGCATCGCTGAGAATACCCGCAGATAGAGGGGCTGCATTCCTCTCGCCAACTGCTACTAAGTCGTAGGTTTCTCGGGAAGCCCCACCGGGACGGGTGCGGCGAGAAGCCAGGCGCCCTGCCGCCCGGGGCGCCCTGCCGGGAAGCCATCCCCTACTCGTGCACGTGAGCGCGGGGGTGCGCCGCCAGGTACACGCCGCGCACGTGCGTGCGATCGACGTGCGTGTAGAGCTGGGTGGTCGAGATGTCGGCGTGGCCGAGAAGCTCCTGGACAACGCGCAGGTCGGCGCCGCCTTCAAGCAGGTGCGTCGCAAAGCTGTGTCGCAGCGTATGCGGATGCAGCCCCTGCACCCCCACCATGCGTCCCGCGCGCTCCACAATCGTGTGCACGGACTGGCGAGAGATGCGTCCGCCTCGCTGGTTGAGAAAGACCGCCTGGGTGAGCGTGCGCCCCACCAACCCCGGGCGCCACAGCTCAAGGTACTTCCCCATCACGCGCGCGGCAGACCCCATGATGGGCACCACGCGCTCCTTCGACCCCTTGCCAAAGACGCGCACGACCTCCTCGTCCAAGCGTACGTCGCGCAGGTCGAGCCCGCAGAGCTCCGAGACGCGCAGGCCGCAGCCGTAGAGCGTCTCCAGAATGGCGCGGTCGCGCTGGCCGGCTGCCGTCTTGGGGAAGGGCTGGTCGAGAAGGGCCTCGGCCTGCTCAACGCTTAGGACGTCGGGCAGACGCGCAGGCTTGGCTGGCAGCGGCAGGTCGGCCGTGGGGAAGTTCTCGCAGATCTCGTCCGCCACCATGAAGCGATGGAAGCCCTTGATGGCAGAGACCGCACGCTCGACGGATGCCGGCGCAAGCCCCACATCTACCAGGGCAGCGACGTGCGCCTCTATCGCTTGACGCGTCACGTTGTCGGGGCTGGTGATGCCCTCTCCCTCAAGCGCCGAGAGATAACGAGAAAGGTCGCGGCCATAGGCCGCGACCGTATTGGGTGAAGCGTTCCTCTCGATGGAGAGGTAGTTAAGGTACTCGCGCAGTGCACGCGAGAGGTCCATCGTGGCCATGAGCCCGGCAGGACGGCCCCGCGCTACCTGGGGTTCACGTCGTGACGGTCGACGCCCTCGTGGTGGGCGATGGCCGCACGGACGAACTCGCGGAACAGCGGCGCCGGCTTGGTGGGACGGCTCTTGAACTCGGGGTGGGCCTGAGACGCCACGAACCAGGGATGCATGGACTCGGGAAGCTCGACCATCTCGACCAGGCGGTTGTCAGGCGAGAGGCCCGAGATGATCATACCGGCGTCGGTGAGTTGCTTGCGGTAGGCGTTGTTGACCTCGTAGCGGTGACGGTGACGCTCGTAGATGAGCTCTTCGCCGTATGCCTCGGAGGCAAGCGTGCCAGGGACCACCTTGCAGGGATAGGCGCCAAGGCGCATGGTGCCGCCCTTGTCGGTAACGTCTTCCTGGTCGGGCATGAGGTCGATCACAGGGTAGGTACACTCGGGCTCGAACTCGCTGGACATGGCGCCGGGGAGCCCCGCCACATTGCGGGCAAACTCGCACACCGCCATCTGCAAGCCTAGGCACACGCCCAGGTACGGCACCTTGTTCACGCGGGCACGGTTCGCCGAGAGGATCTTGCCCTCGGTGCCGCGCAGGCCAAAGCCGCCGGGGACGAGAATGCCGTCGTAGCCGGCGAGCTCCTCGTCCACGTTCTCCTCGGTGAGCTCCTCGCCGTCGACAAGCTTGATCTCGACGTGGCGGTCGTAGTAGACGCCGGAGTGGTGCAGAGCCTCGATAACCGAGAGGTAGGCGTCGGGCAGCTGGGTGTACTTGCCAACCACAGCGATGCGGGTCTTCTCGGGCAAGGAGTTGGCCACGTGCATAGCGTCGGTGAAGTCGTTCCAATCGCTCATGTCGCGCTCGCGCGGCTCGAGGCCCAGCTTCTGGCAGACCTTCTCGTCAAAGCCCTGCTTGGCGAGGTGCATGGGCACGTCGTAGATGGACGGGCAGTCGGAGTTCTCGAAGACGCAATCCTCGTCCACGTCGCAGAAGTGTGCGATCTTGGCGCGGATGGAGGCGTCGACCTCGTGGTCCGAGCGGCACACGATGAAGTCGGGCTGGATGCCCATGGAGCGCAGCTCCTTGACGGAGTGCTGCGTGGGCTTGGTCTTGACCTCGTGCGCGGCGGCGATGTAGGGCACCAGGCTCACGTGGATGACCAGGGTGTTGCCGGCGCCCTTCTCCTTGCGGAACTGGCGCATTGCCTCGACGAAGGGCTGGCCCTCGATGTCGCCGATGGTGCCACCAAGCTCGGTGATTACGACGTCTGCCTGGGTCTGCTCCTCGATGCGCAGGAATCGGGACTTGATCTCGTTGGTGACGTGGGGAATCACCTGCACGGTGCCGCCAAGGAAGTCTCCCGCGCGCTCGCGCTGGATGAGCGACTGGTAGATGAGGCCGGTGGTGAAGTTGGACTCGCGGGTGAGGTTCTCGTCAATGAAGCGCTCGTAGTGACCCAGGTCGAGGTCGGTCTCCTTGCCGTCCTCAGTCACGAAGACCTCGCCGTGCTGGAAGGGGCTCATGGTGCCCGGGTCGACATTGAGGTACGGGTCGGCCTTTTGCATCATGACCTTGTAGCCGCGGGCCTTGAGCAGGCGGCCAAGCGATGCCGCCGTAATGCCCTTGCCGAGGGAGGATACGACGCCGCCGGTCACAAAGATGTGTTTTGTCATGTGGGTTTGCCTTCCCGTAGTGAAGCTGCCGTTTCTACGGGTCTTTATTCTAGCGCGAGAACCTTGCGGACGTGACACCGCTCACCGACTGCACACGGTTGTTCAGGTGGTTAGACCGAATAAACAGATTCGAGCCCTCACTTCGCCGCAGCGCGCGTGGTTTTCAGGGGGGGTCGCAAGTGATTGGGGTTGCGGACGATTTCTTGGACCATCCTACCCCGCAAGCCCCCTGTGCCTAAAATTTGGCTCATCGTCACTTCTGGTGGGTAGCGCATCCCTGCGGTGATGCGTCTGACTCCTCCGGGCGGTAGGATGTTGCCCTGCAGGGGGATGCC
>FPKD01000008.1 GCA_900119625.1 Olsenella sp. kh2p3 | reverse complement strand
TGATGTAGAGCTCGACCGCCCTGGTCCTCTGTTCAAGGGTGTACACGCAATCCTCCAAGCCTCATCGTTTGGTACGGATTTCCGGTACCACCCCCAAACCGAAAGTCAGGCTTGACTAAACACAACACGAGGCGCCAGGTCAAGCTGAAGGGCCTGACCCCGGTGGAGTTCCGGAGACAGGCCCTTCGGGCCGCCACCTAGCGGTTAGGATTTATCGCGTCCAAGTTTTGGGGCGCAGTTCAAACAAAGGCGGGGCCAATCGATTGTGACTTCCGGACGCCGATTCTTGGCCATGGCTGGCGTTGCAACGCGCATAAAAGTGCCCTATCGAACGGGATTTTCGCGACGGGCGCATAAAAAGCCGATATCGAACGGCCTCGTCCGGGAGCCTCAATCAAACTTGCAACAATAATTGCATGAATTTGGAAACAGAATTAAAAATATGCAAAATTATGCAAAAAATATTAAACGATTGATATGACGGCTCGAGGGGAGGCGTACGATATCGGCATTTTGTGCAGCGATTCCCAAAATCCCGTACGATAGCGGCATTTTGTGCAAAACCACCCGCCCACCCGCCCGCGCAACGCGCGGGCGGGTGGGGCGCCCGTGGCGCCCCACCCAAGAAGCCCGGTATTCTAACTAACCACTCATGGACCCTTAAACGCTCAACTTCGAGGCCGTTCAGGGGGGCACGTCATGCGTCTCCCGCGTCATTGCCAGATGCGACTGTCCTTTTGTAAGGCCAAGCCTTGTTGGAAAGTGGCGTTTACCCTCAGGAATACCCAAGACGAATTCTCTTGGGTTATTCATTTTGGGAAAGTCGACCGGAAACCGGATTCAGGTAGCCGCTCCAGCTCCTTGCGAAACTATGGCTTGTCGGTAAGGGCCATAAGGATTGGAGAAGGAAGATGGCTCAAAAGGTTTATCAGGATCTCCGCGGCTTCCTCAAGACTTTGGAAGAGGAGGGGCAGCTCGTTCACGTTACCGACGAGGTGCTTCCCGAGCCGGATATCGGTTCTGCAGGTCGTGCGGCTAGCCGCCTTCCCAACGGCCCCGCAGTGATGTTTGAAAACATCAAGGGTTACGGCCCTGGCCACAGGGTTGTTACCAACGTGCACGGCTCTTGGGCCAACCACGCCCTGATGATGGGAATGCCCAAGACCGCTACCACCAAGGAGCAGTTCTTCGAGCTCAACCGTCGCTGGGACCTCTTCCCCGTGAAGCCCAACGTCGTCGCTCGCGAGGACGCCCCCTGCAAGGAGAACTCCCTCGACGGCGATGAGGTCAACCTGTTCAACCTGCTCCCGCTCTATCGCATCAACGAGCAGGACGGCGGATTCTTCATCTCCAAGGCTTCGATCATCACTGGCGACCCCAGCGATCCCGGCAACTTCGACAAGATGAATGTCGGCACGTACCGCATCCAGGTCAAGGGCAAGGACGAGGTCGGCGTCCAGGCGCTCGCCATGCACGACATCGCCAAGCAGCTCGCAGAGGCAGAGAAGAAGAACGAGAAGTTCCCCATCTGCATCACGCTCGGCAACGCCCCCCTCGTCACCTTCATGGCCTCCACCCCAATCGGCTACACCCAGAACGAGTACGAGTTCGTCGGCGCCCTCAACGGTGGCGTGCCTGCTGACATCGTGAAGTCCGATCTCTATGATCACCTGTACGTGCCCGCCGGCGCAGAGGTCGTCCTCGAGGGCTACATCGAGCCGCGCGTTCGTACCTGCGAGGGCCCGTTCGGCGAGTTCCCCGGCTCCTATTCCGGCTGCCGCGCGCAGTGCCAGGCGAAGATCACGCACATCACGTATCGAACCGACCCGATCTTCGAGAACCTCTACCTTGGCATGCCCTGGTCCGAGATTGACTACCTGATGGCACTGAACACCTCAGTTCCCATCTACAAGCAGGTCAAGGCCGACATCCCCGAGGTCGTTGCGGTAAACGCAATGTACACCCACGGCTTCACTGAGATTGTCTCCATCAAGCCTCGCTATGGTGGCCAGGCAACCGGCGCCGCCTTCAGACTCCTCTCGACGCCTCACGGCATGCCGTACTGCCACAACGTCATCCTCGTTGATGACGTGGTCGACCCCTTCGACCTCAACCAGGTTATGTGGGCGCTGTCCACGCGCGTTCGTCCGGACAAGGACGTCAAGGTTATCCCGAACTGCGCGGGAATGCCGCTTAACCCCTCCGAGGAAGTTCCTGGCATGACGGCCAAGCTGATCATCGACGCCACCACGCCTGTTGACCCCGAGCCCAACCACCGCACCGTCGAGCTGCTCAGGGATCCCGCAAAGACGCAGGAGTACTCGAAGATCATCGCCGATCTGATGGCGCAGAACAAGTAACTAAGAGTCTGTAGGAGGATTCAAGATGAAGTGCCCCCGTTGCGGAGATGAGCACATCTCGACTATTGCGAAGTCACCAGTCGCTGGCGCGTGGGAGGTTTACGAGTGCGACCGCTGCTACTACAGCTGGCGCTCGACCGAGACTCCCCATGTGGATGATGTTTTCAAGCTGACCCCCGAGAAGATTGCAAACCTGCAGGTAATTCCTGCGGTTCCGCCTCTTGAGGACTAGGACGCACAAAGCATAGCGCCCGGGACAGAGGCCTGTTCCGGGCGCGTTTTTCACGAAAGGGGATGTCATGGCTGAGACGGCAGCCCAGAAAAAACTGGGCAAACGCGAAATCGGCCTCATTGCTGGCATTATCGTCTTCCTGCTCCTGTACTTCATCCCGATCCCCGGCCTTGAGGTCGTTGGCAAAGCCGTGCACATCGGCGATGTTTCAGGACTTGATTCCAGTCTGACAAAGGGTGTCGACTATACCGTTGTGGATGTGTTTGGTACCTCCACCGCAAAGGCATGCCTTGCTCTTTCGCTCATGACTGTTGTGTTCTGGGCTACTGGCGTGGCACAGAACGGCTATACCGCCGGCCTTTACCTTGGCCTGCTTGCGGTAATGGGCATCGAGACGCCGTCAACCATCTTCTACTCTTGGTCCGGCGGCACCATGTGGCTCGTCATTGGTGCGTACCTCATCGCGAACGCGGTCAAGACCTCGGGCCTCGGCGAGAGAATCGCCTACAACTACATGTTGCGCTTTGTAACTGACTTCCGCAGCATCATCATTGGCTCCTTTGTGCTCACCGTGATTCTGTCGCTGCTCATCCCGCACCCCTGGCCGCGCGCGTTTCTCATCATGGCGGTAATGAGCATCATCATCGAGAGCTCTCACATCGAGCACGAGGATGCAGTGAAGATCGGCTTCTCGGTGTTTGCGGCATCGGTTCCCGCCTCTCTGATCTTCATCACCGGCGATGCCGTTATTAACCCCCTTGCCGCATCGTACTTTGGTGGCGCGTCGTTCGTGGAGTGGTTCATCTACATGGGACCGCCCTCGATAATCATGACGTTCATCACCATGCTGCTCTTCCTGGCTCTGTTTAAGCCCTCCAAGCAGTACTCAATCAACAAGGAGGAGATCAAGGCCAAGCTCGAGCAGATGGGCTCAATGAGCAAGAACGAGAAGAAGGCTGTCGTCTGGCTGGTCATCGCCATCGTCCTCTGGATGACCGACTCCATCCACCATGTGGATATCGCCTGGATTACCTTCATCATTGGCATGCTCATCTCGTTCCCGGTCATTGGCAACATCATTGGTCCCAAGGACTGGTCGGCCGTGCCCGTGCACGTCCTTATCTTCCTGACCGCTGCCATGGCAATCGGCAAGGTTGGCGGAACCACCGGCATGAACGCTTGGATTGCCAAGACGATCTTTCCCGCGACGGTTCCCGACAACATCTTTGTCCTGGCTATCATGGTGGTTGCGATTTCCATCATCATCCACATGCTGCTCGGCTCCGTCATTGCCGTCATGGGCGTGGCCGTTCCCGCCATTCTTACCTTTACGGTTGGCGGTGACATCAGCCAGTCTGCAGCCATCGCCTGGACCCTCATCTGCTACATGGCTGTTGCCTCGCACTACATGTTCCCGTTCCAGCATCTGAACACGTTGGTTGGTGCAAGCCCCGATACCGGCATGTACACGCAAAAGGAGACCCTGAAGCTTGGAGCACCGCTCATCATCGCAGTCTTCGTCGTTTGCGTCTGCGTGATGGTGCCTTGGTTCATGCTGCTCGGCCTGCTGTGAGCCTTTCGCAGGCTCGGATTTGAGGCGGGGGTCAGGGCTTCTGACTCCCGCCCCTTTGGCGCTAGCGCAATAGGGAGGTTTGGGAGGTTCTGCAATGGCGAAAAGACGGCTGATAGTAGGCGTGAGCGGCGCATCAGGCTCGCTTCTCGCCCTGGCGCTCATGCGCGAGCTCCATCGTCACGAAGATGTCGAGACACATCTTGTCGTGAGCGATGGGGCAGAAAGAACGTGGGAGCTCGAAACGGACAAGCCCCTTGACGAGCTGCTGTCGCTCGCCGATGTGGTGCACGATGACCGCAACATGGCCGCCTGCATCTCGAGCGGCTCGTTTGTGACCGATGGCATGATAGTCTGCCCGTGCTCCATGAAGACGCTCGCGGCTATCGCATCCGGTTATGCTAGTAATCTAATTGCGAGGTCAGCTGATGTGTGCCTCAAAGAGGGCCGGCGCGTTGTACTCGTGCCTCGTGAGATGCCCCTCGGCAAGGTGCACATCCGCAACATGCTCACCGCAAGCGAGCTGGGGTGCGTGCTGGTTCCCCCCATGCTCACGTTTTACAACGGCCCAGTAACGCTTGATGACGAAATCAATCATGTCGTTGGTAAAGTACTTAGACAAATTGGGCTCGAACCAACTGAGTTCAAGGCGTGGCAGGGAGTCGACGCCTAGTGCGAAGGGGGTGACCATGGACCTCGATCAGATGAGCGCTTTCCTCGAAGTGGTATCAACGGGGAAGCTGTCTGATGCTGCCGCAAAGCTCTATATTTCCCAGTCCGCACTCTCCAAGCAGATGTCGAAGCTTGAGGAAGAGGTCGGGGTAAAGCTCTTCGTAAAGACGAGAAATGGCGTGGAGCTCACTCAGGCAGGCTGGGATTTCTACTCGTATGCGCGGCAGGCTGTCCACAACTATAAGTTGGCGCTCAACCGGCTTAGCAACTATTCCGAATCGGGGAAGGACGTCCTTAGGTTTGGCTCGCTTCCCCTATCGGAGGAGTACGGAATCGAAGATGCACTGGGGCAGTATTGGGCAAGCCACACACGCGTGCAGATTGAGTACATCGAGCGTAGCCAACGCGACCTTATGCGGAAGCTCGACACGGGACAGATCGACTTGGCGCTGCTGAGAGTCGACTTACTCCACGACGACCAGAGATGGGTCCTAAACCCGCTCCTTGCGGATGAGCTCGTAGCTGCATGTACGCCAGACCACCCATTGGCGAGCAAGCGAAGCGTGCCCATTGCAGCTCTTAGAAACGAGCGGTTCATCCTGCTCGAAAGCAAGTCCGATGTTACACGCCTGTTTGTACGCAAGTGCATGGAGGCGGGCTTCTATCCCAATACTCCGCTGCACACGTCCAGGCATCGCATTCTTCTTCGGGCGGTGCAAAATGGTTTGGGCATCACGGTCCTGCCGCGGAGAATGGTGGAGGCATACCTGTCTGCAGACATCCTCGCGGTTCCGTTCGAGGACCCCATTTTTACAACGATCGGATTTGCCTATCCCAGCAGCATCAAGGTTACTCCCTTGATGGAGGACTTCATGGGAAGTCTGCACGAGATTTTGCATTCGATGGGAAGCCTCTCATACAATCTCTTGGACTAACGCCGGCCGGCAGGCTCTTGGCTGCGGACCGGCCAAGAGCCTGCCAATTTTGCCGGCGGACAGAGGAGGAGGGCTCCGGGAGACGTGGGGGTAGAAATGCGTCACGTATGTGTAAGTGCGGGTGAGGGCCGCTTCCAAATTACCCTGGAGGCTGTCGTGACCGATGGGGAGGGCCTCTCGTGCTTTCTTTATGGCGGGACTCTGCCTCACGTGGGCGGGGCCGTGCTTGCCGTTCCCGGGCCGACGCTTCACGGGAAACAGCTCTCTAGGGTGGACGTTTGGTCGATGACCGTGCCGGGCCACAAGGATGCAGAGGCTGCGCAACAGGTGGCGCGGAAGATCGTGATCGCAACTCAGCAGAGCGCGAGCGTCACCTGTGGCGTCCATGTCGACAACGCCACGGGAGAAGAGCTGTCGATCCTTGGCAAGAACATTGACGCGGCGACCGATGCCCTCATCGCCCAATTGCGAGATGGAGATGAAGTCGGTGGACAACAGCGCTGACCAGCTTATCTTGGTAGACCTTCTCGACAACGCAATTGGGTCGTGCGGAAAGATGGGGTGCCATCAGAAAGGGCTGCTCCACAGGGCATTCTCGGTGTTTCTCTTTGACGGGGAGCGTCTCCTTGTAACAAAGAGGGCGCCCACCAAGTACCACTCGGGCGGCCTGTGGACCAACGCGTGCTGCTCGCACCCGCGTGCGGGGGAGTCTCTTGAGGATGCCGTGGCACGGCGCCTGGAGGAGGAGCTTGGCATTCGCGGGGTCGAGTGCAGCGAGGTTGGCACCTACTGCTACCGCGCCGTATTCGAGAACGGGATCACGGAGTACGAATATGACCACGTGTATCTGGGACGGTGGTCGGGTAGCCCCGCGCTCGATCCCACGGAGGCGGTCGATGCGCGCTGGGTTGCGCTGCCCGATGTAATGCGAGAGGTGCAGGATGCGCCCAGCGACTTCTCGGCATGGTTCCCCGGCACGCTCTCGATGGTGCTTCCATGGCTGGGGCTGGACGCCCTCGCGTAGCGACGGTGCATCCAGCGGGCATCGCAAAAGGGGCGGCGGGCTACTGGGCTTCCAGTATCCCGATGAGTGCCTTGTGGTCCGATCCGCTGACCTCCACTGCTTCGAGATTGCTCACCACGATTCCCGAGGACTTCGAGTACACGAAGTGGTCTATTTCAATAAGCGAGGGAATCTTGCTGCTCGAGGGGTACGTCATGTGGAACCCCTGGCCGCTCTGCTCCCCGGCGTCAACAAACGTGTCGCCCAGGAGTTCGCGGAAGCGGGCGTGGTCCCACGTCGAGTTGAAGTCACCGCAAATCAGGTAGGCGTGGTTGTATCCCGAAAGCGACTGGATGACGGAAAGCCCCTCGCTCCACTCGTCCTGGGCGCCGCGAACGGGGGAGTTGGGATGCACCGCCACGATGCGCACGGTCGTTGTACCTACGACAATATCCGCAGCGGGCATCGAACTGGTGTTGATGGGCAGCAGGTTGGTGGAGATGTTCGACATTGGAGCCGCCGTCCAGATACCATTGCGCCCTCCGTTGCTGATCTCGGAGGCGGCATCCGAAACCACGTGGTACGGCAGAATATGGTCGAGCCCCGCCGCGCTGAGCGCCTGCACCTCGGCATTCGTAAGCTCCTCGAGGCAGAGCACCTCCACGTTGTAGCGCTTGATCAGGCTCACGATTTCCGCCGCCGAGGCGTTTCCGTTATACGTGTTGAGCGTCACGATGCGCGCTGCGTTGTCGCTGGTGGACGCCGATGCCTCCACGCTCGTCACAGCCGACGAGCTCACGCGCGACGTTGGCATGAAATACCCAATGTGCCACGCTGCCAGTGTTCCGAGGGCGGCGGCGCTCACCACGAGCAGAATCCGGCGATGCCATAGCGCGGCAATCACCAGACACACCAACACCGGTGCAAACAGGACCGGCACGAACGACACAAGCTCGGGAACCGCGCGGCCGTCAGAGTACGAGGCCGGCAGGCATCTAATTACCATGAGTGCCAAACACGCGAGAATCACGAGCCACAAAATGAGGCTCAGGAATCCGTGACGTGCATGCTTTGGCCTGTGACGCTGCCTTTGCTCGCGGGTTTCGGCGCGCCCGCCGGGTTCGTACGCGCCGCCGTGCACACGTCTGCTCTCCGCAACATACCTGCTGCTGGGGGTCTCGCGCCGATACAGGCTCGGCTGCGTGTTGCCGGTTCGCTTGCCCCCAGAAGCCGCGGGCATGACGCGCGTGTGCCCGGACTCTGCGTTCGACCCCACCGAGCCGGTTGGGGCTTCGCCGTACGAGATTGGTCCCAACCCAGCCGTGGAATCGCCCATCTCCATTGCCCAGTCGACGTCTGGAATGGGATCCAATGGGTCCCGGGCATTATCGCTGGCGTCTTCGGACACTGCGCTCCCTCCCTTGGCGTGGCCTGTTGAGCCCAAGATGGTATCAGCCGCGTGTGATGCCCTCGCGGATGCGTGGCTCGCGCCGATTGAGTTACGTCTTGTGCGCAACTCCGCGTGAACTGGGTAATTCTTATAGAATTAGGAAACCGTCGCGACTGCCACCACCAGGCACTGCAGCCGCATCCGCGTCGTCCAAGGAGGTTGCGCACTCGCGCATGGACATAGCCTTATCGATTCTCGTCACGTTTCTGCTCACCCTTGTGAACGGGTACTTCTCGATGTCGGAGATGGCACTTTCCACCGCCAGGAAGGTGCTGCTAGATCATGACGCAGAGGAGGGTGACGCCAGGGCAGCCACCGCAGCGGACATGATCGAGGATCCAACGCAGTTCCTCGCCGCCATCCAGGTTGCCATCACGCTCGTTGGTTTCTTCTCGTCCGCGTTTGCCGCTACCAGCCTCTCCGAGCCGTTTGGCATGTGGCTCTCTGGCTTTGGCATGGACCTTGGCATCGCAAACGGCCTGGCCACGGTACTCATTACCCTCATCGTTTCGTACTTTTCCATCGTGGTGGGTGAGCTTGTGCCCAAGCGCATCGCCATGGCCGACGCCGAAGGCGTCTCCAAACGCGTCGCCGGCTTCCTGCGCGGCTTCTCGCACGCCGTCAAACCGCTGATCTGGCTCACCTCCGCAAGTGCCAACGGCATCGCGCGCCTGCTACACGTGAAGTCCACCGAGGATCGCCAGGAGGTCTCGGAGGACGAGATCAAGTACATGGTCACCGACTCCGACGAGCTCTCCGACGAGGAGAAGTCGATGATTCACGAGGTCATCGACCTGGGCGACACCATCGCCCGCGAGGTCATGGTGCCGCGCGTGGACATGTGCGCCATGCGCGAGGACGCCGCGCTCAACGAGGTGCTCTCCGTCATGCGCCGCACCGGCTTCAGCCGCATCCCCATCTATCGCGGCAATGTGGACCGCATCGTGGGCATCGCCCACATCAAGGACCTCATCTCGCCCATCATCGATGACGGCCGTGGTGCCGAGAAGATCTCGCGCCACATGCGCACGCCGGACTTTGTGCCTGACACCAAGGACATCATCCCGCTGCTCTCCGAGATGCAGTCGAGCCACGACCAGATGGTCATCGTGGTGGACGAGTACGGTGGCACGGCTGGCGTCATCACGATCGAGGACATCGTCGAGGAGATTGTGGGCGAGATCGAGGACGAGTTCGACCCAGACAACAAGTACCTCACCAAGCTTTCGGACCGCGAGTGGCTCGTCGACGGGCGCTTCTCGCTGGATGACGCCATCGATCTTGGCTGGCCGGTAGAGGACAACGAGGAGTATGAGACCATCGCCGGCTTCATCACCGATATGGCCGACAAGCTCCCGCATCCCGGTGACGTGATAACCAAGGACGGCTACACCTTCCGCGTGCAGTCCATGCGAGGCCGTCGCATTGCCATGCTGCGCGTGACGGCTCCGGAGCCTACGGAAGAGAAGGAGCTAGGCACAGGTGAGCAGGCCAGCGACTCCGAGGGCGACAAGGACAAGGCACCCGAGAAGAGCGATGCCCCTGTCGTGCCCGCCGAGTCCGCCGACAAGCCTGCGCCACCCGCGCTGCTTCAGTCCCGCGTCGCCAAATTGCGTGAAAAGTCGCAACATAAGGGCGACTCGGGCGAATCGCACAGCGAAGAAGGGGAACAAGGCGCCTAAGGGCACCGTTTGGCCGCGCCTTGACCGGACCCCGCCCCGCGCTGCCGCTCGGCATGCGCCGTCCGGCCATGCACCAAAGGTTCAGTCTGGGTTTTAACTACAATGGAGCCTAGACTTGACCGCCTGTCCGCACATGCGGGCGCAAAAGAAGGGGAGCCGCACGATGGCCCAGCTCGTGGAAATCAAAAAGGTCACGGTAGGGCCGAGGGATCTCGACGCCCTCGTGGAGATTGCCCCCAATGCCCCGCTTATGACCAGCGAGGACATTGAGGCCACCGCACGCGTTTTCCATCTCATGCCCGAGTTGGCAGACCACGTATGCATGGGGGACTCTGGTCGACTCTTCCGTGACTGCATGGGCCACACCGAGCTTGCCCACCTGCTCGAGCACATGACCGTTGAACTTCTCGCACGTACAAACATCGCAGGTGACATTACCTGCGGGCGTACGTATCCCGTTGCCGGCAACGAGCGTGCCTTCGACGTGGTGTTCCCCTGCTCCGATGACGTTTTGGTGACGTCGGCGCTCTCGAGTGCCGCGTGGATTCTGCAGTGGGCATTCACCGGTGGCGGCGAGCCAAAGCCCGACGTAGACGCCATTGTCGATGGCATTGTTGGTCTGGTGCAAAGCGTCTCTGGTCCCGTTGATGAGGGCGATGAGGGCGCCGAGCAGGACGCACCCATCCAAGAAGACGTGCAGGAGCCGACAGATGAAGAGCCGTCCGCCAGCGAGGAGGCTCCGTTCGCCGAGGAGTCCGCTCCTGCCGAGGAGCCGGAAGACCCCATGGCCACCGCAAGCCCCGAGTCCACGCTTGTCTCGCCTGTGTCCGTGCCGGGTGACTCTCCAGTGACAGACGACGAGCTCGACGAGCCGGACGACGTCGCCGAGGAGCCTGCGCCGGAGCCCCAGCCGGAAGCTGCCGCGCAAGATGACGGCGACTGGGACATGGCGAACATGCCGCGCCCCCGTCCGGTGAGGTAGTTCGTCCCAAAAGGTATCCCCGCTCGCGCCACTTGTTGGCCGAACTTGTGGTTGGAAGCAAGAGGGTCGCATCTGCGTCCCAAAACGACAGGAGGATGTCATGAGCAAGACCGCTAGTTTCATCCTTGGCAGCGTCTTTGGTGCTGCTGCAGGCGTCGTTGCCGGCATGATGCTGGCTCCTCGCCCCGGTGCGGAGAGCCGCGCCATGGCCGCCGACGCCATGAACGACGCATGGGACTCTGCCGTTGACACCTACGAGCGCGGCGCTCGCAGCGTTTCGGACCGTCTGGGCGACGTCCGCCCTGGTGTCGATGCCAAGACCGACGAGCTTCGCGCAAAGGTCGACCTCGCCCGCGAGCGCATGGACCAGCTCCGCGACTCGCTCTCCGAGGCTGTCTCCAGCACGTCGGCGCAGGTCTCGGATGCCGTGAACACGGTGACCGACCGCGTCTCGAGCATGGCCGGCGACGCGGCTGCCGCCAACGAGTCGGCCGCACAGTCCGTGCACGTCGAGGTTGTCGACAATGCGGAGAAGCCCGCAGAGTAGGCCGTCCGTCTCGCCAGAACTCATGCGAGAGCGGCGTATGGGTACGCAACATGGCGGGGTGCCCGAGGGTGCCCCGCTAGCTTGTTTGGTGACCCGTTCGTAGCACGGCGGGCCATCGCGCCGTACCGGCACGCAGGCGGTAGGGGGAGTGATACCGTGACCAGGATCAGCGATATGCAGGGCAAGAAGGTCTTTATCGCCAAAAAGGCCAGACCCAAGAAGCCCAAGAAGGGCGAGAAGGCACCCGAAGACGAGCAGAGCGGCGTGCGTCTTTCCAAGCTCGGCAAGATTCACATGGCCGTGTTCACGCCTGACGGCCGCTCCATGGTGGGCTACCTGGTGGCTCGCCCGGACGTGGCCGGCATGGTCAAGCGCGAAGACGTCTTTGTGGCGTACGACTCGCTGGCTGCCTGCGAGAAGGGCTTTCGCGTGGTGGACGAGGCAAACGCCTTCGACGACAAGGCGCGCGCTCGTCTGGGCGTGGATTGGGACTCCTGCATCATGTGGGCCGGCATGGACGCGCGCACCGAGTCCGGCCGCGAGATGGGCTACGTGGGTGACGCCGAGTTCGACAATGCTACGGGCAGGGTGACAAAGTTCCTGGTGGGTGACGGTGGCATGGCAACGGCGCTGGTGGGTTCGGTCGAGATTCCCCCCAGCATGCTCGTGGGGTACTCCAAGGGCCGCATGATCGTGAAGGACGAGGCCTCCAAGCTGGAGCTCAACGGTGGCCTTGCCGCTAAGGCGGGCGAGGCCACGGCAAAGGCAAAGATCCGTGGTGCCGAGTTTGGCGAGAAGGCCGGCAAGGCGACGAGCGAGGCCGTTGACAAGGGGTCGTTTGCGCTGGGCAAGGCCCTCGGCAAGGCCAAGCGCGCCATAGATGACGCCCGCGCCGAGGATGAGGAGGAGCGCGCCCGCGAGAAGGCCGAAGAGCTGCGTGCCACCGCCGAGAAGAACCAGCTTCCCGCCACCGAGGCGGCCGACGTGCGCGTATCCGAGCCCACAGCCACGCTGAAGGCCGGTGCCAAGGAGCGCGCTGCCACGTCTTCTCGCCCTACAACCTACGCCGTGAAGAAGCCCGCCGCTGGTACCGCATCCAAAGCCAAGCCCACCGCGACCGCCAAGGCCAAGAAGTCGGCGGCTGGCCACAGCGCCGGGGACGAGGCCGCCCGCGCCCTGGGTCGTGGCCTTGGAAGCATGGGAAAGATGTTTGGCTCGTTCAAGGACGAGTTCGACAAGGCAAGCAAGTAGTCATTGGGCCATCCTGTGGCGACGTTGCTCGCCCGGGTGCCCGGGGAGAAGGGGAGAGCATCACATGAACGTAGAGGAGTTCTTCGACCGCGTGATCTCGGTGAAGCTGCCGGAGGATCGGGAGTCGCTGGACATCATCGACCAGACGGTACTTCCTGGCACGGTGAAGCGCATCAACCTCCACACCAAGGAGGAGCTCTGGGAGGCCATCAAGAAGCTGCGCGTCCGCGGTGCACCCGCCATTGGCGTGGCAGCTGCCGAGGGCCTCGCGGTTCTCGCCAACAAGATTGATACCACGGACCAGCAGGAGTTCTATCGCCAGTTCAAGGAGATTGCGGACTACCTCGCAACCTCCCGTCCCACGGCCGTCAACCTTTTCTGGGCGCTCAACCGCATGGACGCGTTCTGCCGAGACCACCTTGGCCTGCCTGTGAACCAGCTCAAGCAGGAGCTCTTCGAGGAGTCGCTGCGCATCCGCGAGGAGGACGTGCAGATTAGCCGCAACATTGGCGCCATTGGCTTCAAGATCATGCAGCAGGTGAGAAAGCCGGGCCAGCCCGTGGGCATCCTCACCCACTGCAACGCCGGCACGCTGGCCACCGCCAAGTACGGCACGGCCACGGCGCCCATGTACACGGCGCTCGAGCAGGGTTGGGCCGGTACCGATATGCATGTCTACTGCGACGAGACCCGCCCATTGCTCCAAGGTGCGCGCCTCACGTCGTTCGAGCTCTACAATGCCGGTATCACCACCACGCTCCAGTGCGACAACATGGTTTCTATGCTTATGCAGCAGGGCCGCATTGACGTGGTCTTTGTTGGCTGCGATCGCGTTGCGGCAAACGGCGATGCGGCCAACAAGATTGGCACCTCGGGCGTGGCTATTCTCGCCAAGCACTACGGCGTGCCCTTCTACGTGTGCGCCCCGAGCTCGACCATCGACCACGACACCCCCACCGGCGCACAGATTCCCATCGAGATGCGCGATCCCGACGAGGTCACCGAGATGTGGTACAAGGAGCGCATGGCCCCCGAGGGCGTCGACGTCTTCAACCCTGCGTTCGACGTCACCGACCACAGTCTGATTACGGGCATCATTACCGAGAATGGCCTGCTTTCGGCTCCGTACGAGCTGTAGGTCTGCGGCGCTTTGCTCCCGGCGGCGGCCGGTGACGCCGCAGCGAAGGTTTCGTACGCCGTAACTGCGACAACGGGCCTTCCGGCGAGAAGTCGGCGCCGGAAGGCCCCCTTTGTACGTGATTGCTTCCAAAACGCTCCCTCCGGCGCCAGAATCTCGCCGAAGGGAGCGTTTTCGCAATCGTGTGCGCTGAGAATCGCTGTTGCGGCGCCGGCGTTCGCTGTTGCGGAGCCCCTACAACCCCATTGCCTGCAGCACAAACATGATAATCGTGAGCACAATGACCACCACGATGGTGAACCACGTGAGAACCGTCCACACGTGGCCGTTCACGTACTGGCCCATGACGCGCTTGTCGCTGGCGATAAGAACCATGCACACCATGAGTACCGGCAGCAGCACGCCGTTGATGACCTGCGCCAGCATCATAATGCCAAAGAGGTCAACGTTGGGGATAAGTACGATTCCCGCCGAGAGAATCGTGATGCCGGTGATGATGGCGCGGTACGCCGGCGCCTCGTTCCAGCTGCGGTCGACGCCGCGCTCCCAGCCGAAAGCCTCGCACACGGCGCTTGCCGTGATGCCGGGCAGCACGCATGCTGCCAGGAACGACGCGCCCGCAAGGCCGGCCGCAAAGAGCGCCGAGGCGTACTGGCCCGCAAGCGGCACGAGCGCCTGCGCCGCGTCGGCCGCGCTGTTCACGGTGACGTCTGCCGGGTAGAGCACGGTGCCGGTCGTGAGGATGATGAACCAGGTGGTGATCTCCGCCGCAATCACGCCAGAGACGTTGTCGGCGCGCTGGCCGGGGATATCGGAGCCCTTGAGGTTCTTCTCGACCACGTTGGAGCTCACCATGAACAGCATGTACGGCGAGATGGTGGTACCAACGTTTGCCACCAGCAGCGACACGTAGCCGGGGTCGCTCGAGAACTGCGGGACCACCGTGTCCTTTAGGGCCAGGCCCCAGTCGGGGTTGGAGATGATACCGCTCACGATGTAGGTGAGAAACACGCACGAGAGCGCCAGCAGGATCTTCTCGACGCGGTGGTAGGAGCCGCTTTGCGTGAGAAGCCAGGTGGCAATGCCCGCGATGGGCACGCTCACCTGCAGCGGAATGCCAAAGAGCTCCATGCCCGAGGCAATGCCGGCAAACTCGGAGAGCGTCACCGTAAAGTTGGAGATGATAAGCGCAAGCATGGCAATGGCCGAGACGCGCACGCCAAACTGCTCGCGGATGAGAGCCGCAAAGCCCTTGCCCGTGGCGCAGCCCATACGCGCGGCGGTCTCCTGCGCCACGATGAGCAGGATGCACATGAGCGGCACGGTCCAGAGCATGCCGTAGCCGTATGTGGCGCCGGTCGAGGAGTACGTCGCGATGCCGCCAGCGTCATTGCCGGCCATGGCGGTGAGAAGGCCCGGCCCCATGGCTGCGAGAATCGCAAAGCGTCCGGCCTGCTTGGTTGTCTTCTTAGTGCTGTTCTTTGCCTCTGCCATGGGCTACCCCAGGACGATTCCGGTCGTGCCGGTCACGGCGATGGCGATGGCAAACACCACGGCGGCGACGATCATAGAGATGAGGGCGAGCGCAAAACCCGAGGTCTCCTGGTTCCTCTCGTCACGCTTGCGAAGAATCACCAGGTAGATGGGCGTAAGGGCGAACGAGACCAGCACCGAGATGGCCGCGGCGGTAAATCCCAGGCGAAGCGCATGTGCCAGCGCGGCGTCGGAGGCGTCCGGCAGCGCAAGGCTCACAAAGGCAAGCACCAGCAGCGTGCAGATGAAGGCAAAGACAAGGCCAGTCCCAATGCTGCGCAGCGTGAAGCCAAGCGTAGAGGGCGAGTCCTCGTCGTCCGGGTCGTTCTCCAGGAAGAAGTTGGTGACATAGCTCACGGAGTCGTCGGCCACCACAAGGGCGAGCGGCATTGCCGCACAGGCGAGAAGCGCCACCGTGAAGGTGCTGGTGTCGGTCTTGAACGCAAAGGAAATGATGGCCGTGGCAACGATCCAGAAGAAGAACCAGGCGTTTCGGCGAAGCAGCCACACCAGGTCGTGCGCGTGTTCGGTGCCGTCCGCGTCAGAGCTGGTGCCGCCGGCAATCTGCAGGTCCTCGGCGTGCTCCTCCTCCAGGACGTCCAGGGCGTCGTCGACGGTGACAATGCCCAGCAGCTTGCCCTCGTCAGAGACAACGGGCATGGCCAGCAGGTTGTACTTGGCGATGTCCTGGGCCACGTCCTCCTGGTCGTCCTCGGGGCTGGCGGTCTTGAGCTCAGTGGTGGCAATGTCCTCCAGGTGGGTGTCCGGGTCAGACACGATAAGGCGTCCCAGCGTGATCACGCCGGAGAGCTTCTCGTCCTCGTCGGTGAGATAGACGTAGCGCACGCTCTCGAAGTCCTCGTCCAGCCCGCGCAGGCGCTCGACGGCGTCGGCAACGGTCTTGTCCTCGGGAAGCGAGACCACCTCGGAGGTCATGATGCGGCCGGCGGTGTCCTCGCGGTAGCCCAAAAGCTGGCGAATGGCCTTCTGCTCGTTGACGCCCATGAGCTTGAGGAGCTTCTCGGCCTTGTCGTAGTCGAGCTCCGAAACAAGCTCGGCTGCGTCGTCCGGGTCCATCTCGGAGAGGATTCGCGATGCATCGGCTTCGTCCATGCTGCCCATGATCTGTGCGGCCATGGCGTCGTCGTCCAGCTCGGCCATGGCGCCGGCGCGCTGCTCGTCGTCGAGCTGGGCAAAGACCTGCCCGCGCAGGCGCGGGTCAAGGCGCTCGATGATGTCTGCGATGTCGGCGGGGTGCATGTCGTCGAGGGTCTTGTGCGAGACCGAGAGCTTGACGTCGGAGAGGTCGCGCTCGACGAGGTCCATGTAGCTCCACGCGATGATCTTCTCGGGAAGCTGCTTGCCAAACGTGTGCGCAATGCGCAGCGCCAGCCGCTCGATGCCGGGGGAAAGCGAGCGCAGGATGCCGCGGATGCCCACCTCGGCGCCAAGGAGGCGCAGCTGAGAGGAGTTGGTGTCCGAGAGCTTGAGGTCGTTAACGCGCACCACGCGCATGCCGCGGGTATCAACAATTTGCTTGTTGAGAATGTCTCGCGCGAGAAGGACCTCGTTGGGCTGCAGGTAGGAGAAGCGGATGTCGGTGGCGACGACCTTAAGGTGCACCTCGTGCTCGTCGTAGGTGTCGACGTACTTGCGCCAGCTGATCATGAACGGGGTGTGGCCGGGGCCCATGAACGCAAGGCTGGTGACGCGGGGAAAGACTTCGCCAGTGGCGATGCCCAGGTCAGAAACGGTGCCTATCTTCTCGCCGTTGAGGTCGAGAACCGGGTTTCCCAGGAGTTGGGAGAGGTAGATCATGCGTGCTCCTTCTCTGCCGGCGTGCACCCGGGTAAGGCTACGCACTCGGCATATCTGGTGGAACGGCACCCCATGCGGCGGGCTGCCAATAGCACGCCGGAGGGGTCATCGACTGTGAGGTCGGGGTTTCATGGAAGCCTTTCTCTTTGACCTTTGATGACCGCGCGCGGCACGCTTGGCCATGCGCACAGGCCATTGTACACGAGGGCTTGTGGCACTGGGCTGCTGGTCTCATCGCGTTTGGGTAACGATTCGTTAATCTCCACGTTAGGGTGCGGAGGGCTGGCGCCGGGTTGGCTCCTGGGGTCGTTCGAGGATTCGACGCTTCGCCCCCGCGGCAGCAAAAAGCCGGTGGGACGGCGTTACCCCACCGGCGCTGGACCTGCTATTGTCGCCGAGAAGAGACTCGGCCGAGAAAAGACTAGAACTTGACCTGCGGCGCCTGGCGCGCGGCCTCGGACTGAACCTCGAAGCCCTGGCGCTCCTTGAACTTGGAGCCGGCCACTACGTTGCCGGGGAAGGTCTCGATGGCGTTGTTGTACTCAAGCACGCAGTCGTTGAAGCTCATGCGCGCGTAGCTGATCTTGTTCTCGGTGTCAGAGAGCTCGGACTGCAGCTGCTGGAAGTTGGTGTTGGCCTTGAGCTCGGGGTACGCCTCGGAGACGGCAAAGAGCGACTTCAGCGTGTCGGAGAGCACGTTGGACGCGGCCATCTTCTCTTCGGGCGTCTTTGCGGACATGACGGCGGCGCGCGCCTGCGTGACGGCCGAGAGCGTGCCCGACTCGTGCGCGGCGTAGCCCTTGACGGTCTCTACCAGGTTGGGGATGAGGTCATTCCTGCGCTGCAGCTGCGCGTCGATGGTCTGCCAGGCGTTGTCGCAGCGGTTGTCCTTGCGAACAATGCCGTTGTAGATGCTCACAAACCAGACGAGAAGAACAACGACGATAACGATGACAACAATGATTGCGGCCATGGGAGGCTCCCTTCAAGCGGGCGGACCGTAGCGGGCGTACGAGAGACGTGGACGACGTGCGGTGCTTCATGACGGGACGCGTGAGGCGGAGGGGGAGGGATTCGAACCCTCGAGACGCAAGGCGCCCGGCGGTTTTCAAGACCGCTGCAATCAACCACTCTGCCACCCCTCCGTGGGTGCGTGGATATATCCTAGCGCATACGCCGGAAAAGTCGATTCGAGACCACGCGAGAAGGGTGAGCATGAGCCGAGACGAGCAGGACAACAGCGAGGAAACCGCTGCAGAAGACCTCCGGTTCATGCGTCTTGCGCTGGAGGAGGCAGCTGCTGCCGCAGAAGAGGGCGAGGTGCCAATAGGTGCGGTGGTGGTGTGCGGTGGCGAGGTCGTCTCTCGTGCGCACAACCGTCGTGAGGAGGATGCCGATCCGGCCGCGCATGCAGAGTTTCTCGCCATGGAGGAGGCGGCCCGCGCGCTTGGCCGCTGGCGGCTCTCCGGGTGCACAGTCTATGTGACGCTTGAGCCCTGCCTCATGTGCGCGGGTCTCATGGTTAACGCACGCGTGGATCGCTGCGTGTATGGCGCGTCGGACCCCAAGGGCGGTGCGCTGGGCACGCTCTTCGACGTGAGCCATGACGAGAGACTCAACCATGCGTTTGAGGTGACGTCGGGCGTGCTTGCGGACGAGGCCGCCGAGCAGCTGCGCACGTTCTTCCGCGCGCGCCGCAAGAGCAGGGGCTAGTGGTGACGCGATGCGCGGCCGGCCCTGGGACCACGGAGCAGTACAAGACAGTATAAAATCGTGTAAGACGGTATAAGTTCGTGTAAGACGGTGTGAAATCGCAGGGAGGGTATGCCCGATGAACCCTTTCAAGCCCACTGCTGGCAAGATGCCGCCCATCCTCATTGGGAGGGAGTCGGTCATACGAGATTTTGAGGAGGCCCTGGATAACGGTGCTGGTGCCCCAGGCCGTTTGATGCTCGTCTCGGGACAGCGAGGGTTTGGCAAGACGGTCATGCTCACCGAGCTTGGGCGCGTTGCAAAAAATCACGACTGGGTCGTGGTTTCCGACACGGCGTCGAATGGTCTGTGCGAGCGTCTGGTAACGGCCCTCTCCTCCGGCAGTCTTAGGTTTGGCGGGGCGACGATCAGTCCCTCTGTGGGGGTAGGAGGAATGGTCTCTGCCAGCCTGGGGAGCGTCAGCATCTCACCGAGTAACGCAGCGCTTACGCTGAGAGAGGCCATCGAAGCCAGGCTCAAGCGAATGCCAGATGGCAAGGGCATTCTCTTCACCATCGACGAGGCACAGGCGGCCTCGGAGGAAGACCTGGTTGCCGTGGCTACGGCAATCCAGCACGTCCTGAGGGACGAGGACATGCGGGATGTCTCGGACGCCAAGAAGCACGGGGTGGCGTTTGTGTTCGCGGCCCTGCCCTCGATGGTTGACGAGGTGCTCAACAACAAGGTTCTCACTTTCTTGCGTCGCAGCCAGCAGCAGATTCTGGCCGAGGTCCCTCTCAGTGATGTTCGCGCGGCATATGTGGACGTGGTCAGGGAGTCCGGCAAGGAAATCAGCCAGGAAGACGCCCTGACTGCGGCGCAGGCTGCAGCGGGCTACCCTTATATGGTACAGCTCGTTGGCTACTACATGTGGCAGTCCGCGGACCGGAGAGGGTCACGGATCATTGAGTGTGCCGACGTTGATCGTGGTATCAGCGATGCCGTGGTAGCGTTTGGCGAGGCGGTCTGCGCGCCAATCATGGACGGGCTCACGCCTGCGCAAAGAGAATTCGTAAAGGCCGTTGCCGTCGACGCTCCCGGTTCCACTGCGGTGGCAGACATCGCTCGGAGGTGCAACAGGAGCTCGAGCTGGGTGAGCAAGTACCGTGCAAGCCTCATAAAAGAGCACGTCATCGAGGCGGACGGCAAGGGATACGTGCGCCTATCGACCCCACACATGGCGGAGTACCTGCGCGGGTCATCGTGGTAGGCGACGCTTGAGAATTCCCCTATACCACCTGGAACACAAAGAAGTCCAGGTAGTGGGTCTCGGGAACGCCCCAGAGAATGGGGTGGTCCGGCGCCTGCTGGCGCTCCTCGATCTGACGCAGCTGGACGTTGGCGTTGTGTGCGGCCTCGGCAATGGCGCGGGCGAGAAGGTCGCGCGTCATAAAGTGGCTGCAGCTGCAGGTGGCAAGGTAGCCGCCGCGCGGCAGGAGACGCATGGCCCACTCGTTAATCTCGCGATAACCGTGGGTGGCATGGTCGACGGTTCCACGGCTCTTGGTGAACGCCGGGGGATCCAGGACGATAAGGTCGAAGGGCCCGCCCTCCTCACGCAGACGCCTTTTGTCCGAGACAAGCGCAGGTAAGTACTCCAGCACGTTTGCGCAGGTGAAGTCCATCGTTGCGTCAAGGCCGTTGAGGTGCGCGTTCTCGCGCGCAAGGTCGATGGCCGTCTGGCTTACGTCGACCTCGCGCACGAACGCGGCGCCGCCCGCCGCAGCGTTGAGGCCAAACGGTCCTACGTGGCAGAAGCAGTCAAGCACGTGGCGGCCACGGGCCAGCTCGCGCACGGCGCGACGGTTGTACTTCTGGTCGAGGAAGAACCCGGTCTTTTGGCTGTTCTCGAGGTCAAGGTCGTAGGCAATGCCATTCTCGCATGCAACCACGCGGGCGCTTTCCGGCACAGGCCGGTCGCCCTCGACCCACCAGCCCTTCTCTTGCACAAGACCCTCCTTGAGACGGGAAGGCGCGTCGTTTCTCTCGTAGATGCCACGTATGTCCTGACCGTCTGCGCGCAGCACGTCGAGCAGCAGCGGGTAGAGCGTGGGACGCAGACGCTGCATGCCAACGGTTCCCACCTGCGAGACAAGCACGTCCTCGTAGCGGTCAACGACAAGTCCCGGAAACCCGTCCGCCTCCGAGAAGAGCACGCGGCAGCAGTTGGTGTCCGGCTCGCAGCCCGGCAGCGCACGCGACCCCATGGTGGCCTTGCGATACCCCCATGCCCACTGGAGCTTGCGAGACCAAAAGGCCTCGTTGATGCGGTCGTTAGCGTTGCGGCTCACCACGCGTACGCGAATCTTGCTCTGCTCGGAGAGAAGGCCCACGCCCTGCCACGTGCCGTTCTCCTCGACCACGTCCACCACGTCGCCGTTCTGCGCGTCTCGTCCATCTGCCGGTGATGGCTCCATGCGCAAGACCTCGCCCTCGAAGACCCAGGGATGCCCGGCAGCAAGGGCGCGGGCGGCCTTTCTCGTGACAACGACCTGCGGATATGGACGCTTCTGCTTCATGGGGATCCCTTTGGTGGACGGTGGTCAAACGCGCGCAGAGCTGGCGGCCCTAGAAGTGCCGACCGTATCGGCCGCCGCCAAAACCGCGTCCGCGAGCCTTAGAGCCCGAGAACATCGTGCGCGTTGGCTTGGTGGTCGAGCGTCCGGACTGCGGGATGATGCGCCCCTCGTCGTAGGCAAAGCCAGGAAGGTCCCACACCGGCACGAGCTTCTTGGTGAAGTACTCGATCTCGCGAAGTGGGCTCACCTCGTCGGGCGCCATGAACGTGTACGCGTGACCCGTGGCGCCGGCGCGGCCGGTGCGCCCAATGCGGTGTACGTAGTCCTCGGGGTCTATGGGTACGTCGAAGTTGACCACCGCGTCGATGCCCTCGACGTCGATGCCGCGGCTCATCACGTCTGTAGCAACAAGCACCTGGACCTTGCCATCGCGGAACCGGTCGAGGGCCTTCTCTCGCGCCTTCTGCGGACGGTCGGCGTGCATAACGTCCACCTTGAGGCCGGCGTTCTTGAGGAGCTTCGAGACATCGTCTACGCGGTGCTTGGTGCGGCAGAATACCAGCACGCGCTCTGGCTGCACGCCGGTGCCTCCACCGGTCTTGATGAGTGCCTCCAGAAGTTGAGTCTTCTGGCCCTGGGTGACGGGGCAGAGGTGCTCCTCAACCGTGTCGGCCGTCTGGCCAACGCGCGCGATCTCCACGTAGGCGGGGTCTCTCAGCAGCGCGTCGATGGTGCTCTTGATGCTTGGCGGAATGGTTGCCGAGAAGAGCAGGGTCTGGTGCTTCTCGGGCAGCGCGTGCATGATGCGGCGCACGCTTGGCCAGAACCCCATGTCGAGCATGCGGTCCGCCTCGTCCAGCACCAAGACCTGCACCTTGGAGAGGCTCACGTGGTTGTGCTCCATGAGGTCGAGCAAGCGGCCGGGCGTGGCAACCAAAAGGTCGCAGCCCTTCTCGAGCTGCGCGATCTGCTTGTCGAACTTGGCGCCACCCATCACTATGACGGCGCGCTGGTCTGTCTCCTTGCACACCACGCTCACCACGTTGTCAATCTGCGCGGCAAGCTCGCGCGTGGGCGTTACCACCAGCGCGAGGGGCTCCTTGCTGGGCGCCTTTTTGCCCTGGATGAGCTGCAGCGCAGGCAGGGCAAACGCAGCAGTCTTGCCGGTTCCCGTCTGCGCGGACGCAACCACGTCGCGTCCCTCAAGGACAACGGGGATGGCCTGCGCCTGGACGGGGGTGGGGGTTTCAAAGCCAAGGGCTTCCACCCCGGCGAGGATCTGCTCGTTTAGCCCGAGCTCGGCAAATGATGTATTCATGCTGCACAGTATGGGGCATGTACGTGCGCTTTTCCACCTTCACGACAATATCGCCGCATGAAAACGGGGACAGTCAACGCGCTCTTTACTATACTGTGAGAGCGTGCGTGCCATATGGGGTGCGCGTGGCGAGAAGGACCTTGCATGAGCTGGAACAGGGCAAACATGGCTCCACTCACGGCGCGAATGTGTCGAATGCGCTAGCTGCGTCGCGGCAACCGCCACCGGCGCCCGTCCGTCTTGCCCGTTCGCGCTATTCAAGGAGACATGCATGCCTATCAACATCCCAGACGGCCTGCCCGCCAAGAAGATCCTGCATCAAGAGCGCATCTTCGCCCTCGAGGAAGAGGTTGCCGAGCGCCAGGAGATCCGCCCGCTGAGAGTGGCCATCCTCAACCTCATGCCCACCAAGATCGAGACCGAGACCCAGATTCTGCGCCTCATATCCAAGTCGCCGCTGCAGGTGAGCTGCGACTTCATGCGCGTCTCGACGCATGAGGCCACGCACGTCTCGCAGGACCACCTCGTGAAGTTCTACGATACGTTTGACTCGTTTGCCGATAAGAACTACGACGGCCTCATCATCACCGGCGCGCCGGTGGAGCAGATGGACTTCGAGGACGTTGACTATTGGGACGAGCTCTGCGGAATCATCGACTGGTCGCAGGAGCACGTGCTCTCCACTATGTACCTGTGCTGGGGTGCCATGGCCGGGCTTTGGCATCTGTACCGCATTCCCAAGAAGCAACTGGGCTCCAAGCTCTTTGGCGTCTTTCCCCAGCGCCTGTGCGACGAGTACAACTTCCTCACGAACGGCTTCGACGAGGTGCACTACATGCCGCACTCGCGCCACGCCGCCATCGATACCAACGAGCTTGCGCGTCACCCCGAGCTGCACGTGCTTTCGGAGGGCTTTACCAGCGGTCCAGCCATTATCGCCACGCCAGACTTCCACGAGATCTACGTGACCGGCCACTTTGAGTACGGCCGCGACACGCTCTCCGATGAGTTCTGGCGTGACTTCCACAAGGGGCTGCCCATTCGCCTGCCCGAGAACTACTTCCCGGATGACAACCCCGAGAGCCAGCCCATCTTCACGTGGCGTGCGCACGCGAACCTTCTCTACCGCAACTGGCTCAACTGGGTCTACCAGATGACCCCCTACGACCTGGACCTCATTCCCCAGACCATCCAGCAGCTCCACGCAGGCGCCAACGGCATGGTCGACAAGTTCTGATGTTGGGGGAGCAGGGCGAGGCTGCGGGCGGGTCCGTGTGCCTCACCGCGGAGCTTCTGGAGCAGCTGCTGGCGTCGGCGACGCCCGAGCAGTACCTTGCGCGCGCTAGCCTGGAGGAGCGCTCGCTCGCGGAGTACGCAGAGGCTGTGCGAGAAGCGCACGGGCTCAAGAAATCGCAGGTCATCCGTGCGTCCGGGCTCAACCCCACGTTCTGCTACCAGATCTTCGAGGGCACGCGGCGCCCCGGTCGCGACAGCGCGATTATGCTGGCCTTTGGGCTGGGTTGCTCGCTCGTTGAGGCGCAGCGCCTGCTGCGGCTTGCCGGCGCCTCCGAGCTGTGGTCGCGCAACCGCCGCGACGCCATCATCATTTTCTGTCTCGAGCACGGCATGGACCGCGCGCAGACGGATGACGAGCTGTGGCGCCTGGGCGAGAAGACCCTGCTCGACGGGGAGGCGTAGTGGACGCGCCCTCAGACACGCAGCTCATGGCTGCGCTCGAGAAGGACGAGTCCTACCGCGTGGAGCGCGTGCTCGCACACGGGGAGGCCGGCTCGACCGAGGTCGTGAGCAGGCCTGGCGCGGAGCACCTGGGCGAGGGGCCGCTGGTGCGCAAGCGCATAAAGCGCGATGTTGCGAACGCCGAGGTCTTCTCGCGCCTCTCGTCTGTTGGCGGCGAGCACCTGCCGCGCGTGGTCGAGACCTATGACCTGCCTGACCAGGTGGTTATTGTCCGCGAGTACGTCTATGGGGCATCGCTTGCCTCGTGCGTGGCAGAGGCCGGCTGCATGGGCGAGGTTGCGGCAGCGCATGTGGTCGCCGACGTGTGCGATGCGGTCGCCACCCTCCATGAGCTGGGAATTGTTCATCGCGATGTGTCGCCTAGGAACGTGATTCTCTCTCCGCGCGGGGCAGTCCTCATCGACCTGGGGATAGCGCGTACCTACGTCGAGGGCGCGCAGCGTGACACCACGCGGCTTGGTACCTGGGGTTTTGCGTCCCCCGAGCAGTACGGGTTTGCCCAGACCGACGGTCGCTCTGACGTCTACTCCATTGGCTGCCTTTTGGGCTATATGCTCACGGGTGTTACCCCAGACGCCGAGGGGTATGCGGCGGCGCTTGCGGATTCGGCCATTGTGCGACCTGAGCTGCGACGCATTGTCGAGAAGGCCTGCAGCTTCGAGCCGAGCGAGCGCTACCAGAGCGCGGGTGCGCTGCGCGATGCCGTGCTGCGGGCAGTGCCGGAGGCGAATCCAGCGAGAGCTGCCAGCTTCGCTCGCGACCATGCCGGAAAGCACGAGGACGTCCCTCGTCAGCTGGTCAAACCCGCGCAGATGCGAGAGGCGCTCCTGGCTGCAGGGGCGGGATCGCAACTGCTTGCGGTGGCCCTTGAAGTTCTCGGGCTGTTCGTGGGCGTCCTCTTTGTGTATGCGGCGTTCTACACCGGAGGCGCCATGGTGGGTGACCATCCCGTTGAGTCTACGCTGCTCATTCTGGGTGTCGGTGCTTTCCTTGTGCTTCTGGCAATGGAGGAGCTCCCGGCGGCGCTCTTGGCCGCGGGTCCGTATGCTGCCATGAAGTTCAAGCGTGGCTCTGCTCGCGCCGGTCTTTTGGCAAAGCGAGCGCTTATGGGCCTGGCGGTACTTGCGGCGTTCTGCGCCGCCCTCACGCTGATTGTGACCCTGACTCCCGCGGGCTAGCGGTTTTCTCGCCGACGCTCGCCGCGTCCAATCGAGGCGAGCGTCTTTTAGCAGCAAGCTAATGAAAGCGGCGCAGCGTTTTGCCACCATCCATTGCGGATGGAGGCGGACGTGGAAGATTCCTTACATGAACTAATGCGCGGTGCAGACCTTGATGAGGTGCTGTCACGTGCGCCCCTTGACGAGCGGGGCCTTGCCCCTTGGGCGTCGGAGCGTATGGCGGCGGAGGGCATGCCGAGAAACGAAGCCATCCATCGCAGCCGGCTCAACCAGACCTTTGCATATCAGATTCTTGCGGGAACCAGGCACGCCTCGCGCGACAAGCTAATTCAGCTTGCGTTTGGGATGCGGCTGGATATCCCCGATGCCTCTGAGCTGCTCGAACGTGGTGGGATGTGCCGTCTGCGGCCCGACCGTCGCCGTGACATCATCGTTGCGTTCGCGCTCCATCATGGCATGGGCGTCGAGCAGTGCGATGACCTCCTCTGGGAGCACGGCGAGCGAACGATCATGCCCGGGAAGTCCTGCGGCGACTGCCGCTCGCAAGACCGCCCACAGTGATTTAGCTGGGAGCTAATGAAGGCTGGGGGGCGCCCTCCTAGGATGCATTCAGCTCCCGACAACGAACCTGGCCTCTCGGGGGCGTCGATGAAGAAGGAGGAACTCCATATGAAGCGGGACGAAGACGCTGCCCAGGAGAAGGACGAGGGCAAGAAGCCGAAGAAGCATCGCGGCAAGAAGGTCCTTGTTGCCATTCTTGTGGTACTGGCGGTATTCATCGTAATGGCAGCCATTGGCGGCAACTCGTCTAAGCCGTCCTCCGAGCCATTCGATCCGGCAAACTACCAGCAGGTAGATTATGCCAAGGTCGCCAAGACCCCCGATGACTACAAGGACCAGAAGCTCTTATTTGTGGGAAGCGTTGCCCAGGTCATGGAGGGTAGCAACGAGACGGACATTCGCCTTGCTACCGGGGTGTCCGGCTACGACGACATGGTGTACGTGAAGATTGACAATTCAGTGCTTGGAGGCAATCACCTTCAGGAGGGGCAGGCGCTCGGCGTCTACGGCACCTGCACTGGTCAGTATCACTACACGTCGGCCCTCGGCGTGGACGTTGCTATTCCCGGCATGGTTGCGGACCAGCTGGACGAGAACGTCGAAACCCCGCAGCAGCAGATGGTCGACAAGGTCCAAGCGCTCTTCGATGGGGCCAGCTTCGAGAAGGCCGACAAGGGCTATGGCATGTACGAGTACACCGCCACGATTGCCAACACGACTGACCAAGACCTCAGCAACGTGAGCGTCACCCTTGGGCTTTACGATGATTCTGGTACGCGCGTGGACGAGACGTACGTGAGCGCCAGCTCATGGGCTGCGGGCGAGAGCGCAGTGTTCGATTCTGTTTCCACTACTGATGCCGCGAAGGTCAAGGCTGAGGTGCAGGCCTTCTCGATAGGGGATGACTACTACTCCGCAAAGTAGTCTTTCCCAGTCTGCTTCACATGCCTGTAGAGAAAGGTGACCCACCATGGCAGAAGCAAAGTCAAAGCTTGTTGAGTGGCATGACAACGCCAAGAAGGTATCCATTGGCTCTCTGATTGCAGCCGCGATTCTTGGCGTGGTGTATGCCTCTCTTCAGGACAGTGCAACCAAGGCGCTCTCTGACGTAACCGCCAGCGCGATAACCAATTATTCCGCCACGCATGCCTACCAGAGCGCCACGGCAAACGCGCAGGCGGCGATGGCACTCTTCTACATCGCTACGGGCGTGGCAACGATTGCGGTTCTCGCATGGGTGGCGTCTAGCCTACTGATTGCCTACAAGGAGTCGTAGCGTCGTTGCTCTTGGCGCAAAAGCAATAGTAGCTGATCGGGCCCGCAACATTTGTCGCGGGCCCGACCCCTCAGTGCGCTTGTCCTACTCGTCCCACACGCGGAACTCAAAGTGGCCGTCCTCGTAGATACCATAGCTGTGAGTCCCGTCCTTGGGAATGCCAACCGAACCCGGGTTGAACACGGTAATCCCGGGGTGCGAGTCGCTCATCTGGTTAACCTTCTTATGCGTGTGCCCGTATACCAGCGCCGAGCCCTGTGGCAGCTCGGGCCACACGTCAACCGAGTTGTGAATCCCCGGTCCCCACACGTGGCCGTGCGTGAGGAAGATGGTCATTCCTGCTCCGCCGTTGGCCTCCGGATCAAGCAGGATGTTGCACTCTGCCATGCAGGGGAAGTCGAGCACCATCTGGTCGACCTCGGCCTCGCAGTTGCCGCGCACGGCGATGACCTTCTCGGCAATGCCGTTGAGCATGCCGATGACCTTCTTGGGCTCGTAGTCCTCGGGAAGGTCGTTTCTCGGCCCGTGGTAGAGCAGGTCGCCGAGAAGAACCACGCGGTCGGGGTTCTCGGCGTCAATGGCGTCCATGAGTCGCGCGCACCAATCGGCTGCGCCGTGGATGTCGGATGCGATGAGGAGCTTCATGGGTACCTCCCGTGGTTGTGTCTCATCTCATTGTAGGCGTGGCGCACAGGAGCGGCTGCCCCCTTGCTGCCGCCCCGTGAATTACGCACGGTCGCGATTAAGGTTTGTGTCGACCTGGGGTTTTGTCCGTCTCTGCCTCTGCCGTGCGTAGTTTCGTCTCGTGCTGGGCCGTTGGGGTTACCGCCGGTGGGCGCCTGTTGGCACGAATCGACGATTGGTGGCAGTTTTTCGGGGGTAGCCCAAGTACAAAGCGGTTCGACGACTGATGAACCGCAGGTCAGCGAATTGCCACTGTGCCGCGGTCACATAAGAATTCTCACCAAAACTGCCACCAACCGGAAGTTTGCCAGCTGCCAGTGGGAAGGCGGACGGTCCCGCGCGCTGCTGAGAAGGAATTCGACGTTTCTCGCCCTTCTCGGCCTGGATTTTGTCCAATTCCTTCTCAACAGCACTGGCGGGAGTGGCTGCCCGAGCGGTTGTGGGGTGTCGCTCGGCCCCGCGCTCACCCCTTGCGCCAAACGACGTCAAAAAATCTCATGCATTGAGACTTAGATAATGTATAAAGTCGAACCATAGGGGGCATAAGACAAGACGTACAAGAGCGAACAAAGCGCTGAGCACGGCAAACGCCGTGACGGCGCAGAAGGAAAGGAACGTACACCATGGGCAAGATTCTCGGTATTGACCTTGGTACAACCAACTCTGCGATGGCAGTCCTCGAGGGCGGTCAGCCCACCATCATCGTGAACGCCGAGGGCGACCGCACCACCCCGTCCGTCGTTGGCTTCCGCGCCGACGGAGACCGCATCGTGGGCAAGGCTGCAAAGAACCAGGCAGTCACCAACCCCAAGAACACGGTCTTCTCGATCAAGCGTTTCATGGGTCGTCGCTACGACGAGGTTGGCTCCGAGCTCAAGACCGTCCCGTACACCGTCAAGAGCGGCACCGGTAACCGCGCCGTTGTCGAGATCGACGGCGAGGACTTTACGCCCGAGCAGATCAGCGCCATGATCCTTGGCAAGATGAAGGCCGACGCCGAGAAGTACCTCGGCGAGCCCGTCACCGAGGCTGTCATCACCGTCCCGGCGTACTTTAACGACGCCCAGCGTCAGGCCACCAAGGATGCTGGCAAGATCGCTGGTCTCGACGTCAAGCGTATCGTCAACGAGCCCACGGCAGCGGCTCTTGCCTACGGCCTGGACAAGAAGGGCACCGAGCAGAAGGTTCTCGTCTTCGACCTGGGCGGCGGCACCTTCGACGTCTCTCTGCTTGACCTCGCGGACGGCGTGGTTGAGGTTCTCGCCACCAACGGTGACAACCACCTGGGCGGCGACGACTGGGACCAGCGCGTGATTGACTGGGCTGCCGACAAGTTCCAGCAGGAGAACGGCATCGACCTGCGCAAGGACCCCATGGCGCTCCAGCGTTTGAAGGAGGCTGCCGAGAACGCCAAGAAGGAGCTCTCCGCCGCGCAGCAGGCCGACATCAACCTGCCCTTCATCACCGCTGACGCAACCGGCCCCAAGCACCTCAACTACACGCTGACCCGCGCCGAGTTCGAGCGCATCACGCGTGACCTTCTCGACCGCTGCAAGGCCCCTGTGACCAAGGCACTCCGCGATGCCAACATGCAGATCTCCGATGTTGACGAGGTCATCCTCGTGGGTGGCTCCAGCCGTATGCCCGCCGTGCAGGAGCTCGTCAAGCAGATGACCGGCAAGCAGCCCAACATGTCCGTGAACCCCGACGAGGTCGTTGCTGACGGCGCTGCCGTCCAGGGCGGCGTCCTTACCGGCGACGTCTCCGGCATCCTGCTGCTCGACGTCACGCCGCTGTCCCTGGGCGTCGAGACCATGGGCGGCGTCATGACCAAGATGATCGACCGCAACACCACGATCCCCACGAGCAAGACCGAGGTCTACTCCACGGCTGCCGACAACCAGACGTCCGTCGAGATTAACGTCCTGCAGGGCGAGCGCGAGATGGCTGCCGACAACAAGTCCCTCGGCAAGTTCACGCTCACCGGCATCCCCGCCGCGCCGCGTGGCGTGCCTCAGATTGAGGTCACCTTCGACATCGACGCCAACGGTATCGTGAAGGTCACCGCTAAGGACAAGGCCACTGGCAAGTCCCAGCAGATCACCATCTCTGGCTCCACCGCGCTCTCCGACGACGAGGTCGACCGCATGGTCAAGGACGCCGAGTCCCACGCCGAGGAGGACAAGAAGCACAAGGACGAGATCGAGGTTCGCAACCAGACCGACTCCCTCTGCTACTCCACCGAGCAGACCCTGAAGGACCTTGGCGACAAGGTGCCCGAGGACCAGCGCAAGAACGTCCAGGACGCCGTCGACGCTGCCAAGAAGGCGCTCGAAGGCACCGACATCGACGCCATCAAGGCCGCTGGCGAGAAGCTCCAGGAGGCCAGCCACAAGCTGGCGGAGGTCGTGTACTCCAACACGCAGGAGCAGACGGCAGGCGGCAACGCGGGTGCGTCCAACGCTGGCTCCGGCTCCTCCGATGACGTGGTCGACGCCGACTACGAGGTTGTCGACGACGACAAGAAGAAGGACTAGCCTCGAGACCGGCGTCGCGGCAGCACTGCGGCGCCGGATCTCCAGGAGAACCTGTCGAGGGGGCGGCCGTCGAGGCCGCTCCCTCTGGTACGCATGAGGAGGGTGACGTGAAAGTGCCAATCGAGGATGCAGACGAGAAGAAGCCTGGCACCGCGCAGCCGAGCGAGGCAGAGCCCTCGACCAAGGATGCGCCGGCAGCCAAGGAGGCCGCGGCATCCACGACCGCCAGCTCTGCCCCCGGTGACATAGATCCGGAAGACGACGCGGCGATGCGCGCCGCCGCCATGAAGGCGGCGGACGAGGTGCTCGAGCAGGAGGCCGTCGAGGACGCGAAGAAGTTCCGCACCGAGCGCGACGAGCTCCAGAAGAAGCTCAGCGACATGACGGAGGACATCGAGAAGGCCAAGAAGGAGGCCGCCGAGTCCACCGATCGCCTGGTCCGTCTCCAGGCGGACTGGGACAACTACCGTCGCCGCACCGCCCAGGAGCGTCTGGACGAGCGCGAGCGCGCCGCCGAGAAGCTCGTGGTGAGCCTGCTGCCCGTTATCGACGACATGGAGCGCGCGCTCGAGCACGCCTCTGGCGTCGAGCAGGACGCCACGTCCGAGCAGTTCAAGCAGTTCGTGGATGGCGTCTCGGCCGTGCATGACAAGATGGTGGGCGTCCTCTCGAAGGAGGGCGTTGAGGCAATCGACCCCGCTGGCGAGCCGTTCAATCCGCTTGAGCACCAGGCCGTTGGTCGCCGCGAGGACAAGGAAGCCTACGACGAGACGGTCGACCAGGTCTACCAGAAGGGCTACCGCATGGGCAAGAAGGTCATCCGTACCGCTATGGTGACCGTGACCTACGGTGGGCCCAAGCGTCCGGCGGACGCCGCGGCCGGCAAGGCCGACAAGGGCGCCGAGGCCAAGGACAGCGGCGACAAGGCCCACGGCTCGGGCAGCGACGCCGCAAAGGAAAAGTAGCGTAACGGCGCCCGGGCCGCTCGGTCCGGGCGCATTGATATGAGAGGGGGCTCGTGCGAAACCATGGCCAATGGTAAGAAAACGTACTACGACATCTTGGGCGTGAAGCGCGACGCCACCCAGGATGAGATCCGGAAGGCATTCCGCAAGCTTGCGGCCAAGTACCACCCCGATGCCGGTGGCGACGAGAAGAAGTTCAAGGAGATCTCCGAGGCATATACCACGCTCTCGGACGAGAAGAAGCGCAAGGAATACGACCAGCTGCTCATGTTTGGTGGCATTCCTGGCGCGGGCTTTGGCGGCTCCGGTGGCCCCAGGCGCACGTACACCTACACCAACGTGGGTGGCAACGGCGACTGGTCCGACATCTTCAACAGCATGGGTGGCGACTTTGGCGGCTTTGACTTCTCGTCAATCTTTGGCGGAGCGGGCCGCCAGCAGGCACAGCGGCCCGCCAAGGGCGGGGACCTCACCATGCGCATCGACGTCACCTTTGACGAGGCGCTCAACGGCGCCACGCGCAAGGTGTCGTATCGCGTGCCTTCGACAGGCGAGGAGCAGACGCTCACCGTCAAGATTCCGGCCGGCGCCGTGGATGGCGGCAAGCTGCGCTATCGCGGCCGTGGCGAGTACGGCGCGAACGGCGGTCAGCGCGGCGACCTCGTGATCACCACGCACGTGGAGGAGCACCCGCTCTTCAAGCGCGATGGCGCGGACATCCGCATGGAGCTGCCGGTGAGCATGTACGAGGCCGCGCTTGGCGCGACGGTCGACGTTCCTACGCCAAACGGCACCGAGGTTCGTCTCAAGGTGCCCGCCGGGACGCAGGACGGCAAGTGCTTCCGCTTCCGCGACCTGGGTGCGCCCAACGTCAAGCGCAAGGGCACGCGTGGCGCGCTCTACGTGACCATCCGTGTGAAGGTGCCCACGTCGCTTTCAAAGAAGGAGCGCGACAGCCTTGGCGCCCTGATGGATGCCGACAAGCGAGACTACAGGAAGGACGTCGAGCGCTATGGCTCGTAACGACGGCGCATCTGAGGACCGTGGCGCACGCGGCGCCCACGACAGGGACAAGCCCCTGTATATGATCAGCGTGGCGGCGGAGCTTACGGGCATGCACCCGCAGACCCTTCGCGTGTACGAGCAGAAGGGGCTGGTCACCCCCGGACGCTCGCGCGGCAACACGCGCCTATACTCGCAGGCCGACATCGACCGTCTGAACCTCATCTCCAAGCTCACCGACGAGGGCATCAACCTGGCCGGCGTGGTGCGCATCATGGACATGCGCGAGCGAGCCCGCGAGCGGGACGAGGAGATCGACCGCCTGCGCGCACGCGTGCGCGAGCTCGAGGACGAGGTCCACGAGTACCACATGCGCGAGAGGATTACGGCGCTTGCCCGCTACGACGGGCAGAGTCCGGAGCAGGTCATGCGAGGGCTTCTCGGAAATGGCAACAACGACCCCGTCGAGTAGGCGGGGTCGTTTTTTGTGTGGGGGCGGCGGCGAGAAATGCGGCCTGCCGGGGCCAAAAGAACAACGGGACGCGGTCGTGGAGGAAGTCATCCAAGCTGCATGCTCCTGCGGGGCCTCCGCCAACCACAATGCGTTTTGCTTCGGGATGCCGGGAGAGGAACTCCGCCATGCCGCTCTATCGAGCTTCTCCACCGTCTTTGACCTCGATGTCCGAAAGCGCGCCAATGGCGGATCCAACGAGGCGACCCCTGCGTTTCGCGTTAGACCCCCTTGCTATTGAGTGCATTTACTCAACGTACTGAGTAAATTTACTCAATACGCCGAATGGGTGAGATGCTCGCCGGGCGCGGCTGCTCTCGCATAGTCCTTACAGACCCATTACCCCAACAGATATTGCGCTATGTGTCCAATGTGCATATTATCGTGATATCACATTGAGACCAATCGGTCCGGCACGTATCATGGAGGCCGAAGCGGAAAGGGGCAAAGATGACGTCCGAGAAACTCATCAAGGCTAAGTCGGGTTGGGCAATGCTCGCCATCACGGTGCTTGTCTTCGTGGCCAGCTGCGCGGGGCTCGTGTGGTCCATCGTGCTTCTCGCCTCAGCGGACGAGGCGGGCCTGGAGGCGCCGCCGTTCGCAGGCCCCATGATGCTAGTCGGCTTCCTCCTGTTTGCGCTGGGGGTCATTCTGAGCTCTGGTTTTATCGCCCTCAAGCCCGGCGAGGCCAAGGTCTGCCTTCTCTTTGGCAACTACATTGGGACCATTCGCGAGTCGGGCTTCTACTGGGCCAACCCCTTCTACAGCCGCAAGATGGGCGAGGCCGGCCCGGACGAGGAGGTTGCTGAGGACGGCGGCAAGAAGGGCGGCCTGGCGGCAAAGGCGTCTTCGGTCATCTCGACCAAGGTGTCGCTCCGTGCACGCACGCACAACGGAGAGCGCATCAAGGTCAACGACAAGCAGGGCAACCCCATCGAGATTGCGACCGTCGTGGTGTGGCGCGTGTCCGACACCGCCAAGGCCCTGTTCGACGTGGACAACTACATCTCCTACGTCTCCATGCAGACCGAGACTGCGCTGCGCCACGTGGCAAGCATCTACGCCTACGATCACATGGAGGACGACGACGCGGCCAATACCAGCATCACACTGCGCTCCAACATCGAGGAGGTCTCGAACAGTCTGAAGGAGGAGCTGGGCCTGCGCCTGGCGCCCGCGGGCGTGGAGGTCGACGACGCGCGCCTCACGCACCTTGCCTACGCGCCCGAGATTGCGCCCGCGATGCTTCGCCGCCAGCAGGCCGAGGCCATCATCGCGGCACGCAAGAAGATCGTCGAGGGTGCCGTTTCGATGGTTGACATGGCGCTTTCCGAGCTCTCGGACGGCGGAATCGTCGACTTTGACGAGGACCGCAAAGCAACCATGGCGTCCAACCTCATGGTGGTTCTCTGCGGCGAGTCCGAGGCGCAGCCGGTGCTCAATACCGGGTCGCTGTACTAAGGCCCGCGGAGACATCTGCGCATGACACGTCGCAAGCAATATCCCCTGCGCATCGACCCGGAGATCTGGGCCGCGGTCGAGCGCTGGGCCGAGGACGACATGCGCAGCGCCAACGCACAGGTGGAGTGGGTTTTGCGAGACGCGCTCCGGCGCGCCGGGAGGCTTCCGGACCGTGATGGCGCGGGCGAGCGTGGCGGCGCGGGCGACAAGAGCAATAGCGGCGCGGGCGAGAGTGACTAGCTGTTCTCGCCTGGGACGTCCCCCAGAAACGGAGGCTGTGATGGCAGGAGAACGTCCGACCCCCAAGATCGTGCTTGGCCTGGTTGGTAGCTATGCTCTGGCATTTGCGTTGCTTGTTCTGGGGTCTGTCGTGGGCGGGGCCGTTGCGATTTTCATTGCGGCGTTTGCCTACGGGGCTGTGACCTCGGGCGAGGGCGTGCAGGACATGGTGAATGTCCTTGCGCGCCAGGACGGTCTGGGAATGCTTGGGCTTGCGGAGGGCGAATACTCCACTTCTGCGGCATCCGCGATTTATACGATGACGTTCTACCTGAGCTTCATTGGCATTTGGATTGTGTTTCTCATCCACCTGCGCGCAAGCAAGCGCGTAAGGCCCATCCTGGGAGCCGTTACGCGGCGGACAGCTGGAAACACTCCGGCGCGGCTTGGCCTGGGGCTGCTCCTGGGATTTGTGCTCAACGGCGCGTGCGTGCTGGTCGCGGTGCTTGAGGGCAGCTTTTCCCTCTCGCTTGTGGGCGTGAACGTGGCAGGCATCATCGCGGTCTTTCTCGCCGTCTTTGTGCAGTCCTCTGCCGAGGAGCTTGTCTGCCGGTGCTATCTCTACCAGCGAACGTCTCGCGTTACGGGAAGCCATGTGGTTGCGATTGCGCTGAGCACGGTGTTCTTCACGCTGCTGCATCTGGCAAACAGCGGGTTGACGGCGCTTGCCCTCGTTAACCTGGCTCTCTGCGGGGTTCTGTTTGGCCTGGCCGTGTGGAAGCTCGATAGCCCTTGGATGGCGTTTGGGCTGCACGCAAGTTGGAATTTCACACAGGCCGTACTGTTTGGGCTGCCCAATAGCGGCGGCATCACGCCGTTTGCAATCTTTGGCGTGACTCCGGGAACCACGCCCACGGCGGGGTTTGCATACGACCCCGGCTTTGGGATCGAGGGCTCTGCGATGGCGACGGTCGTGCTGGTCGCTGGCTGCGCGCTGGTATGGTGGCTTGGCGAGCGTTGGGGCGCGAGGCCGACGGACCTCTGGGCCGACGCTGGCGCCGTCGGTCCCGACGGTGCTGGCGGTCCCGACGGCCTCGGCGTTCCAGCGGCAGCCCCCAATCCCTCTGCGCCAACCGCAGAGAATATCGCCATTTCTTGATTTTCGCTGTGGCGACCTGGGTAAATGCAATCGCCGTTTAAAAATAAGCGATAAACTCCGCCAACGCATGTCCGCCGGGCGCCGCGCGTCTGGTGGCGGCGTATCCCCGCCGGGTGTCGCGTGCCCCGGCACGCCCCTCCACCCGTCATCGACTCGACCCACGCTGTAAAAAGTGAACACGAATACAATGACCGCTAAATGATTCCTGGGAAAAAGAGGCCGCACGGCATCCGCGATTGATTTCGTGTTCACTTTTGGTGGACGCTCTCGCGAGAGCCAAGGCCCCCGTGCGCTTCCGGGTCTCGCGATTGAATCTCGCCGCGCTCGTCGCTTGAAAAGTGAACACGAAAACGGTCGGGCTAAATCGTTATATGGGATAACGTTGTTGCGCATTTCCTCGGATTGATTTCGTGTTCACTTTTGAGCTTTGGCCGCCGAGAGGGTAGAGCCGCAAGCAAGACCCCGGTCTTTCTCGGTAGCAAATCCTGCGTGCCAACGCATACGAAAATCTATATCAGATAGACTTAGATTTCTGTATACATCGCCCCCGGGGTGGGAATACTCATTCACGATAAACAGAAATCCGCCGTCCCTCAGGCCGTGCGGACCATAGGGAGTGATGCATATGAGAATTGATAAGTGGGCAGTCACCGCCCAGGAGGCGCTGCAGTCTGCCGTCGGCATCGCGACGGACGCCGAGGCGGGCCAGGTGGAGCCCATCCACCTGCTCAAGGCCCTTCTCAGCTCCGGCGAGCAGAACATCAAGGCAATCGTGGAGCGCGTGGGCGCAGACCCCGCCGCAATAGAGTCGCAGGTCGACCGCGCCATCGCTAACGCGCCCAAGGTCACGGGCGACAACTCGCAGATGGGTGCCGGCACCAACTTCGTGCGCGTGGCAGACGCTGCCGAGAAGCTCGCAACCAAGATGGGCGACTCCTACGTCACGAGCGAGCATCTGCTGTGCGCGCTCGCGGACGACCGCTCAGAGGCCGGCAGCATCCTCAAGTCTGCGGGCGTCACGGGCAAGCGCGTGCAGGAGGCCTACGAGGCTCTGCGCGGCGATGAGCGCGTGACCAGCCAGGACTCCAAGCCGGAGTTCGAGGCCCTCTCCAAGTACGGCCGCAACATCACGGACCTGGCCCGTCAGGGCAAGCTCGACCCGGTCATCGGCCGCGTGGAGGAGATTCGCCGCACCATCCAGGTGCTCAGCCGCCGCACCAAGAACAACCCAGTGCTTATCGGCGAGCCCGGCGTGGGCAAGACAGCAATCGTCGAGGGCCTGGCAGAGCGCATCGTCTCGGGCGACGTGCCCTCCACCATCCGCGACAAGGACGTCATCGAGCTTGACATGAGCGCCCTCGTGGCCGGTGCCAAGTACCGCGGCGAGTTCGAGGACCGCCTGAAGTCCGTGCTCAAGGAGGTCGAGAAGTCCGACGGACGCATCATCCTCTTCATCGATGAGCTGCACACCATCGTTGGCGCCGGCGCAACCGAGGGCTCCATGGATGCCGGCAACATCCTGAAGCCGGCGCTGGCCCGCGGCGCGCTGCACGCCATTGGCGCAACCACGCTCGACGAGTACCGCAAGTACATCGAGAAGGACCAGGCCCTCGCGCGCAGGTTCCAGCCGGTCATGGTGTCCGAGCCCAGCGTCGAGGAGACCATCTCGATTCTGCGTGGCATCAAGGATAAGTACGAGCAGCACCACCGCGTGCGCATCACGGATGCCGCGCTCGTCTCGGCAGCCGATCTTTCCAACCGCTACATCTCTGACCGCTTCCTGCCCGATAAGGCCATCGACCTCGTGGACGAGGCGGCGAGCCGTCTGCGCATGGAGCTTGACTCCATGCCGGCCGACATCGATGCCGTCGATCGCCAGCTCACCCAGATGCAGATCGAGGAGCAGGCCCTCATGAAGGAGGAGGACGAGGCGTCGCGCGAGCGGCTTAAGAAGCTGCGCGGCGAGATAGCCACCACCCGCGAGAAGCTTGACGGCATGAAGGCCAACTGGCAGAACGAGAAGCAGGCCATCGACCACGTCCAAGACCTCAAGTCCCAGATCGAGGACGCCAAGGGCGAGATGGAGCGCGCCACGCGCGACGGCGACCTCGCCAAGGCCTCCGAGCTGCGCTACTCGACCATCCCCTCGCTCCAGCGCGACTACGACGCCGCGTCCGAGGCGCTCTCGCAGAAGCAGGAGTCCGGCGGCATCCTCAAGGAGGAGGTCACGTCCGAGGAGATCGCCGACGTGGTCTCCGAGTGGACGGGCGTGCCGGTCTCCAAGATGATGCAGGGCGAGATGGACAAGCTCAAGAATCTCGAGGCCGAGCTCCACAAGCGCGTCGTGGGGCAGGACGAGGCCGTCTCGGCGGTGGCCGCGGCCGTGCGCCGCAGCCGCGCGGGTCTCTCGGACCCCAACAGGCCCATCGGCAGCTTCTTCTTCCTGGGCCCCACGGGTGTGGGCAAGACCGAGCTGGCAAAGGCGCTGGCCGAGTGCCTCTTCGACGACGAGCGTGCCCTCGTGCGCATCGACATGTCCGAGTACATGGAGAAGTTCAGCGTCCAGCGCCTCATCGGCGCGCCCCCAGGATACGTGGGCTACGACGAGGGCGGCCAGCTCACCGAGGCCGTGCGCAGGCATCCGTACAGCGTGATCCTGCTCGACGAGATGGAGAAGGCGCACCCCGACGTCTTCAACATCCTGCTGCAGGTGCTCGATGACGGACGCCTCACCGACGGTCAGGGTCGTGTCGTGAGCTTCAAGAACACGATCATCATCATGACGTCCAACGTGGGCAGCCAGTTCATTGCGGGTGCCAATGCGCAGAGCGACCCGGACGAGGTGCAGCGCAAGGTCAACGACGCCCTGCGCCAGACCTTCAAGCCGGAGTTCCTCAACAGGATCGACGACGTGGTGGTCTTCCACGCGCTCGGCCTCTCCGACATCGAGAAGATTGTGGACATCCAGCTCAAGGACGTCCGCGCGCGTCTCGCACGCGAGCGCATAACGCTCGAGCTCACGCCGGCGGCCAAGCAGTCTCTTGCCTTTGACGGCCTTGACCCCGTCTACGGCGCGCGCCCGCTCAAGCGCCTGATCCAGCGCCAGGTTGTGGACAACGTCGCCAACCTCATCATCGACGGCAAGGTCGGCGAGGGCGACACCGTGAAGGTGGACGTTGGCGACGACGACAGGCTCTTTGCTGCTCGCGATGACGCGGCGAGCGAGGAGAGCCGCCGTCGCGCGGCCGAGGCGGTTGCCGCCGAGGCCAGCGCTGGCGCCGGTGAGTCCGCCTCGACGGACGAGCCCGTTGAGCCCGACTCCGTGGAGTAGGGCGAGAAGGACGCCGCTGCGCCACGGCGTCAGGCATGGCGTTAATGCGGCCCCGGAGCTTGTGCTCCGGGGCCGTTTTGCGTGTTCCGCGGCACCGTGAGCGTGGTCTCCGCAACGTGATTTCCCCTGTTGGGGCACAATGGTGAACAGCTGAGCAGATACTGCTGTTCCGGGGAGGTCGCGACATGGAGGATCCAGAGCTCGATAAGGACGCCGCACGTGCGGGGCAGCCCGACCCGGATGCCACGCAGCTCGTGGATCCCGACGCCACAGTGCTCGCAGACCCGGGAGCGACGCAGCCCGCGGATCCGGACACCACCCAGCTGGCCGAGCCGCCCGCGTCTGCGGACTCCGGCGGCGCAGCAGCCGACGAGATGCCCACCATCGTGGTTCCCCATGCCGTCTCGGCCGGTCAGGAAGGCCCCGACGGCATCGACGCCATGGACGACCCCTACGCCCCCATCAACGACGCCGACTTCACGCGCGTGACCCCCTACGCGCCCGTGGCCATAGACTCTCCGGTCACGTCAGATGGCAAGCATCGCGGTCGCGTGCGGCCCTGGGCCGTAGTCCTGGTGGTTGTTGCGCTTCTCGCCGCTGCCGCCTTCGTGGTGAAGTACACCTACGAGAACGAGTACTGGGGCGGCAAGACCGTGCCAGACGTGGTGGGCAAGACCGAGACCGAGGCGCGCTCGACCCTCTCGCCGCTTGGCTTTAGCATTACCGTCAACGAGGTACTCTCTGATGACAACGTAGGCAAGGTCGTCTCGATGGACCCCGCCGCTGGCACGCGTACGGGTGACGATCTCTCGGTGACCATCACCGTGGCCGTTGCGCGCACCATCCCCTCGGTTGTGGGCCTAAGCCAGTCAGATGCAAAGACGGCCCTGCTCAACGAGGGTGCCAAGAACATCACCATCGCGTACAAGAACTCCAGCGAGGCCGAGGGCACGGTGCTTGCGGTGAGTCCGGGCGAAGGCGAGGCGTTTGTCTCGTCAGACCAAATTACGCTTACGGTGGCGCAGCCCTTCAAGGTGCCGGATGTGGTGGGCCTCTCGCTTACCGACGCCGAGCAGACCCTCCAAGACGCGGGCCTTACCTATTCCGTCTCGTACAGCGACGAGAAGGGCGACGAGAACGTCGTGCTCTCGACCTCGCCCGAGGCAGGAACCCAGGTGTCCGAGGGCTCCACGGTCACCCTGTACGTACCGGCGCCCAAGCTGAGCGACGCCTACCACATTGCCGAGTACTTTGACATCGAGCCGGCCGACCTGGACGCGTATCTCGCAAAGCAGGGGTATTCCGTCTCGTCTACCGGTGTGTTCTCCAGCGGCGACGCATACGCGGTCTACACCAACGGTACCGTGACCATCACCATCACGGATTCGCCGGAGTCCGCGGACGCTGCCGGAGCTGGGACGGGCACCAGCGCGCTTGCCGGCGGCAAGCCCGTGGGCGGCGTGCGCCTCCAGGCGTCGGCGTCTACGGTTGCTTCGGATGTGGGGATCGACTCGAGCGGACTAACCACAGCGATGGATGCCTGCGGCCTGAGCAACCTCGTCTCGTCCTGTACGGCCGATTCTGTGCAGACGTCGCGCAGCATCGACAAGACCGGGCTCTCGTTCATCTGCGGCTATGGTCAGCAGGGCGATTACGTGTGGAGCGTCCTTTTGGGGAGCCCCAACGGGTCTGCGACCAACGCCATCGTGACCATTGCGCCCAAGAGCCACTACGATGGCCTTGACCTCAGCGAATATGGAAATGACCTGGCGAGCTATATCGCCATCACGAACTACTACGGGAAGTGACGTGCATGGACGAGAAGAACGTCGCGCCCAAGGACGCAAAGCCGCAAAAGAGACCTGAGCCTGCGGAAAGGCGCGCGGCCGAGAAGATCGACCCTGCTGACCAACCCTTCATTCGTGCGGAGAACGAGGATGACGACGGCTACGATCCGTACTCAGACCGCCAGCCGCACCCCGAGCCGCTCTTCGAGCGCGACCCGTGGGACTAGCTGCGCGTTGCGCTGAGCGCGGGGGAGCGCCGGCTAGCCCGTTGCGCCCCAGTTGACCTGCATGTACTGCCAGACAAAGAATACGATCACGGCGAGAATCACGATCACGGCGATAAGCGCAATCACCGAGCGGATGCGCATCTTACGCTCTCGCGAGGCAAAGATGTCACGGCGACCCTTGGGGATCTCCAGGTACTGGCCGTAATGAAGGTCGCGTCGCAGCTGTGGCATCTCTGAGCGCGACTTGCGGTAGGAGCGCCCAGAGAGCACCGAGCCCCTGTTGGCATAGTCCGAGTCGTGCGTGAAGCCCTCGAAGCCGTCAGCGTTCGCCTGGTTGTCGAAGTCGCTGATGGGGGCGACGGTCTTGTGAGGCGTGCGCGCACGCGTGTAGCGCTGCGGCCTGGGAGCCGGTTGCTGGGGTTTGGGCGCGGGCGTCTCGTCAAAGCCTGCTGCGGGGGAATTCTCGCCAGAGTAGTCTGCCATGACGGTCTCGTCGAGCGATGCCTGGCGCTGATCCTGCGCGTTGTCTGGCATGGCGAAGTGCGATCCCTCGGGCATAGCCTGCGGGCGAGAAGAAACGTTGCCTGGGTTGTCCAGGTCGTCGTAGTTGTTCATGTGTTCGTGCCTCCGGTTGCGGTCTGCACGGCAATACCAACATCATAGAGCACGTAAGGTCTGCTAACCAGCTGTGTGCGTTCATTGTGACGGTGACGTGCGCAGGGACAAAATCTAAGTCGTAGACACTGAGAAAATCTTTTCTCGTGCGTTTAATAAATCGGATGTCGGGAACATATACCAGCGAACACCAAGGGCGCCGCAAAGAGGCGTCCGCTCGTCTCAAGGAGTTGAGCATCATGGCAAGCATGATTCCGTATGACAGGTACGCAAGGGCCCTTTCCAGCTGGCCGTTTGGCTCGTTCGATGACTTCTTCGCCCCACTGGCAACCACCGATGGCGACCTTGCCTTCAAGATGAACGTCGAGGACGCGGGCGATAGCTACGTGGTCACTGCCGAGCTTCCGGGCGTCAAGAAGGAGGACGTCGACGTCGAGCTCAACGAGGGCAGGCTCTCCATTTCGGTGGACAAGAAGGAGTCCGACGAGGAGAAGGGCAAGAACTACCTCCACAAGGAGACCAGCGAGTGGAGTGCCACGCGTGGCGTCTATCTGAAGGATGCTGCGACTACGGGCATCACGGGCAAGCTTGAGGGCGGTGTTCTTACCGTGAACGTCCCCAAGCAGTCCGAGAAGGCCAACGTCACCAAGGTCTCCATCGACTAGCTGCAACCAACAGTCGGGCCGGCACCCATCCCTCGCCAAGGCCCCAAGTACGCGCCCCGGTTTCGGCCGGGGCGCTTTTGTGTTGCGCGGCCTTTCTTCGCTCCTCCTTACCTCCTCCTTACCTCCTCCTTACCCCCTCCCCCTACCTCCTTCTTTAGCGGTTTCTGAGAATCGGAGTCAACGTTTGCCCAGTTGGCGAGAATCTCAATTCTCAAATTCCGCTAAAGAACGGATTGGGGGGAGGGGAGAGGGGGAGGGGAGGGGGCTAGATCGCATCTGCCCGCAGGGCCTCCACGATGTTCAGCGCGTGACTGCGCCGCAGTGCGTAGGCAACGGAGAGCCCCAGCACCGCCACCACGCCCGCAATGGCTCCGGCTACATAGCCCCATGGCAGCTCGAACGAGACTCCCACGGCGGATCGCAGTGCCGCCCAGAAGAGCACAACCACGCCCACCGAGAAGACCAGGCCAATTCCAAGCCCGCGCAACGCGTAGCTTGCGCACTCGGCCACGAGCATGCGACGGAACCCCTTGGGTCCCAGGCCCACGCTCTGTAGCACGGCAAACTCGCGCGTGCGCAGGATGATGCTCGTGGAGAGCGTGTTAAACACGTTAGCAACGGCGATGAGCAGGCACACCACCGAGAAGATCGTCACCAGGAGCTTGAAGAGGCCAACGATGGCCTCGGTCATCTCGTTTTGAGCCACGTTATTGTTGACGTATGCCGTGGCGTTGTCGCTGACCGTGGCGTCGGCTGCCGCTTCGAGGGCGTTGCCCGCGTCAAAGGGATCGGCGCCCTCAGCAAGCGAGAACGGCACCACGATGCTTGTTGCCGAGAAGAGATTGGGGCGCGCCTCGAGAGCCGAGCGCGGCATGATGACGGGAAGTATCGAGGAAGACGTGAGGCCCGTGTTGGCGAGCTGGTCCGGAAGCGAGTCGAGCGTTCCCACAAAGGTGATGGTGCCAGAATCCACGGCCGCATCATCAATGCTGGTCTGCCGCTGCGACCCGCTCGCTCCGCCGTCCGAGTTCTCCCACGTCTGAACCAAGGCACCGCCGTTGGAGTCAAGCAGGAGGGTCGACTGCGCGTCGCGCAGCTCGTAGGCGGTAGCGGTGGTAGGCGTGCCGTACGGGGCAACCGTCCTCACGCTGCCCGACTTCGTCCATGCCAGCACGTTGAGCGCCAGCGCCGGCATGCTCGTGCCATCTGTCGTCGTGGCGCTGCCTGCTCCGGCCTCCTTGCAGAGCTCGGCCCAGGTGTTGTCATCCACAAACGAGACGAGCATGGGACCGGCGTACGAGCCGTTCTCGGCGGCGCCGCTATCGCCAGCGTAGTAGTCTGCGAGAAACGCGCGGCCGTCTGCAGAGACGCTGCCGGCGGGAAGGGTGACCTCGAGGGCGCCGTTCACGATGGCCGAGCTGGACGTGAGGCCATCTACCTGGCCTGATATGCCCTGCACGTCTCGCACAAGGCCCAGGGTTGCCTTGGATACGGTGCCCTGGTCGGCTTCCTGCCTGTTGTAGATGGTGAGCGAGATATCAGAGCGCCCAACGGCGCCGAGGTCGCTGCCAACATCCATGGCGCGCCCCATGTAGAGCGAGATGGCGCCGGATAGCACGATGAGGACAACTGAGAGCGCGAGCGACACCACGACGGTGCGGCCACGCGAGCTGGAGCGCGAGAGGTTCCTGCTTGCCAGAAGACCGGGAAGCCCGGCGATGCGCTCGAGCAGCGGCGCCCGCGGCGCCTTCCCGGTGGCCTGGGCCTTCTCGATTGCGCGCTCGGTCCGCTTGGAGAGCCTGATGTCTTGCTGCTGGCGAATGGCGTCGATCGCCGAGACCCTGCTCGCCCGCCACGCCGGTGCCCAGGCGCTGGCGAGAAGCACAAGGAATGACGCAGCGGCCATGCCTGCAACCACAGCCGGGCTTATCACCAGAGGAATGCCCTGGGCGGTCCCCGAGAGCGAACTGCGGAACATGGCGTCAAACGCCCGCGCCGAGCTGCTGAGCATTGCCGCGACCCCGGCCAGCCCGGCTGCGAGCCCCACCGGTATGCCCACAACGCCAATCGCCACAGCCTCCAAGAGCACCGTCCTTCTCAGCTGGCGCTTTGACGCGCCCAGCGAGGAGAGCAGGCCAAACTGACGCGTGCGCTCGGCCACCGAGATCGAGAATGAGTTGCCAATCATCCCGATGGCTGCAACCACGATGACCCCACCAATCACGGCGACCATGCCGCTCAGCGACTCCATGACGGTGCTCTCGTCGCTCGCCATTCCCTGGAGCGCCAGCAGCTGGCCGTGGAGGTAGTAGTCCTCCTCGCCAAAGATGGGGGCCGCCCAGCCCTTGAGCGCGTCCCGCGTGGAGAGGCCGCTCGTGCTTACCCACACGCGCGTGAAGACGGGGTTCGAGACGTCGTTTGGCGAGACGATCGCGGTGGCGCCGGCCTCCTCAAAGGCGGTGAAGTCGTTTCTCAGGAAGTGCTGGGGCACGTAGAAGCCCACCACGGTGAAGCTGCGTGTGGTCGTAGGCGTGCCGAGGGAGTCGCCGTCGCCGAGCGTGGCGCCAAGCGGCAGCGTGACGGTGGACCCCAGCTCGATGGGGCCGTCGCTGGCGGCGCTGGCGCCCGAGCCGTCGTCTGCGAGCGTGACGCCGGAGAACGTGACAGGCAGCATGACCTCGCCCGGCGCCTCGGGCTCGCGGCCGGAGCGCACCGTGGGCATCACGGTGAGGCTGCGCGCCTGGTCTGCGCCGCCGCGCAGCACCCGCGGTGCGGTCTGGATGGCAAGCAACGTGGTGCTTAGGTCCGCGTCGCTCGCATACGAGGCAAAGCCTGCCACCTGGGAATCCATGGCAGTCGCCACGTTGGTCTCTGTCGCCAGCCGGCCAAGGGCCGAGTCTGCCTCGGCCGGCTGGAGGCTGTCGTAAACCTGCCAGGAGCCCTCGGTCTCTATGGTGCGGCCGAGAAGGGCTGCGGCGACGCTCGTGGCGGTGGCCACCACGCCCGTGAGCAGGGCCGTCGAGAGGATCACGCCAATCACGGTGACCACGGTGCGCGTGCGGTTCTTGCGGAGCGACCGTAGGGTGTAGCTTGCGAAGACCCCCATCGCGCTCACCCCCTGCGCTCGTCTGAGACCACGCGGCCGTCCTCGATGGCAATCACGCGCTGGGCCATGAGGGCCACGTCCTCATCGTGCGTGATTACTACGAGGGTCTGGTGCAGGTCCTTGTTGGACGCACGCAGAAGCCGCATGATCTCGGCCGAGTTCTTGGAGTCGAGGTTGCCAGTGGGCTCGTCCGCAAGCACGATGGCGGGTGAGTTCATGAGTGCCCGGCCAATGGCAACGCGCTGCTGCTGGCCGCCGGAGAGCTGGTTGGGCAAGTGGTGCTCGAAGCCCCTAAGGCCAAGCGACGAGACAAGCGTGGCCAGGCGCTGCTCGTTTACCTTGCGGCCGTCCATGCGCACCGGAAGCGTGATGTTCTCCTCTACGTCCAGAACGGGGATGAGGTTGTAGAACTGGTACACCAGCCCCACCTCGCGGCGGCGGAAGACGGCGAGCTGCTCGTCCGAGCGCTTGTACACGTCCTCGCCGTTCATGCGCACCGTGCCCGAGGTGGGACGGTCGACGCCGCCCATGAGGTGCATGAGCGTCGACTTGCCAGAGCCGGATGAGCCTACGATGGCCACAAACTCGCCGGCCGCGATGGAAAGGCTCACGTCGTCAAGCGCCCGTACGGCGGCGGGCCCGGTTCCGTAGACCTTGGTGAGATGCTCGATGCTCAGGATGTCCATGGAGCTCCCCTCGATTGCCTGTGGTTGTGCCACCATGGTGCGCCCGCGCTCCCACGCGGCCATGACGCGCGCGTGACTAAACCGTCACCTTGGGAAAGACCAGGTCAAACCGCGCGCCTCCGGTGGGGCTCACGTTTGAGGCCGTGATCTGGGCGCCCTGGGCAACAAGCAGCGCCCGCGAGAGCGAGAGGCCAATCCCCACGCCGCTGGGGTTGCACACGTCCTCGTCGCGACGGGCGGGGTTGCTCGTGCCGTGGTAGAAGCGCTCGAAGACGTGGGGCAGGTCCTTCTCGGCAATGCCTGGCCCGGTGTCCTCCACGCGGATGCGGCAGGCCACGGCGTCCTCATGGGCCGTGATGCTTACGGTGCCGCCCGCGGGCGTGTGCTCCACGCAGTTCTTGAGCACGTTGGTCAGGGCCTCGCGGGTCCAGGCGGCGTCGCCCATGAAAGAGCAGCCCGGCTTCACCTGTGCCCGGAAGGCCACGCCGGCAAGGTCCGCGGCCACTGCCAGCGGCTCTTGCGCGGCCGTGACCAGCGAAGATACGTCCACGCGGTGGCGCTCAAGCCGCACCACGCCGGCGTCAAGGCGCGCGAGCTTGAGCAGGGACGAGACGAGCCACTGCAGCTGCTCCAGCATTCGGCCGCAGTCGCGCACGCGCTGGGCGTCCTCGGGCGTGGCCGCCGACTTGCGCATGAGTTCCAGCTCGATGCCAAGCGACGTGAGCGGGGTACGAAGCTGGTGAGAGATGTCGGCCAGGGCGTCGGCAAGCGCGTGCTTCTCGGCCTCGAGCTCCTCGTTTGCTACCACGAGCCGCGTCACGGTCTTGTCGAGCTGACTGGCGAGAATGGCCAGCTCGCCCTCGCCCATGCCGCGGAAGCTCACGTCGCGCTCGCCGGAGAGCGCGCGGTCCAGGCGCTCGGAGAGCTGGGAGATACGGCGGTAGCGCAGGGCGGTTGTGGCAGCGTAGAGCGCCACCAGGGCGACGCCGCACGCAGCGACCCATGCCGCCGCGGCTGGGCCCGCCTGCAGCCAGGCGCCCGCGCAGCAGGCTACGGTCGCCGCCGCGCCTATGCCGAGAAACGCTACGAACCGGGGGTCGCGTGGCATGGCGCTACTCCGCCGCGCGGTAGCCCATGCCGCGAACGGTGCGGATGAGCTGCGGGTTTGCTGGATCGTCCTCAATCTTGTCGCGCAGGCGCCGGATGTAGACCGAGAGGGTGTTCTCCTCCACGTAGGCGCCGGAGTCCTCCCAGAGCGCCTCGCGCATCATGTCGCGCGTCACGATGCCACCCGCCTTGCTCGCAAACAGCAGCAGCAGGCGGTACTCGACGGCCGAGAGGTCAAGCTCGCGTCCGTCTTTTGTCGCGCGGGCGCGGGCGGGGTCCACGGTGACGCTTCCAAGGTGCAGCAGGTGCTGCGTGGGCTGCGAGCGTCGCAGCACGGTGCGGATGCGTGCGAGCAGCTCGCGCGGGCGGAAGGGCTTGGCAATGTAGTCGTCGGCGCCCATCGAGAGGCCGGCGACGGTGTTGAACTCGTCGTCCGAGGCGGTGAGAAAGACCACGGGCAGGTGTGGGCGGGCCTCCTTGAGCGCGCCGCACACGGCAAAGCCGTTGCCCTGCTCCAGCGTGACGTCGAGAAGCACGAGGTCAAAGGGCTTTTCGGCGCGCGCTCCTAGGGCGATGGCGCCGTCCTGGCTGGGGGTTGCCTCGACGTCGTAGCCCTCGGAGCGCAGAAGCTCCGTGAGCGTGCGGACTATGTCCGCGTTGTCCTCGACGAGCAGAATGCGCATGGCGCCTCCCCGGTTGTGCGGTGGTTGCGTGGTGTCGCGGCGGTCGCGCGGCGGTCGCGCGGTGCGGCCCCGGCGGTCGCGACTCCTGCGCGGCACGTTACCACATCACACTTACCACACCGAGAGCGGCGCGTCCTGGGCAGAGACGCAGACGGTCAGGTGGCCGTCGGGCGTGCGCGCCTCCGTAAACGTCTCGTTGGTGGCCTCGGCGCCCACGGCGGCGGCCAGCGTGCGCACCGCAACGCTGGGTCGGTTGTTCTCGTGCGAGAGGTGCATACCCACGATGACCTCGGTCTCGTTAGTCACAAGGTCCTGCAGCGCGTCGGCTGCCTGGGCGTTCGAGAGGTGCCCCTGGCGACCGTGGATGCGCTGCTTGAGGTAGCCGGGGTAGGGGCCCGTGGCAAGCATGCGCTCGTCGTGGTTGGACTCGAGCGCGAGCACGCGGCAGCCGGTGAGCGCCTGGCCGGCCTCGTCGGTAAGCACGCCCGTGTCGGTGCAGTAGCCCAGGGCATCCGCAAGCTCGCCGTTCTCGTCCGTGGTCGCGAAGCGAAAGCCCACCGGGTCCGCCACGTCGTGGCTGGTGGGGAAGACGGTCACGTGCATGCCGCACAGCTCGAGCGCGTCCGTGTGATTGATGACCTCAAACGGGAGCTGCGAGAGGCGCTCGCGCGCGGCGATGGTACCGGCCGTCGCAAAGAGCGGGCCGTCGAAGTGGTTGGCAAAGACCTGCAGGCCAGAGACGTGGTCGGTGTGCTCGTGGGTGAGAAGGACCGCGCGGACGTCGCCCATGTTGACGCCCAGCTCGCTGGCGCGCGCCAAAAGCGTGCGGCGGGCGATGCCGTCGTCGATGAGCACGCTGCCTGCGGGGCCTTCGACTACGGCAGCGTTGCCCTTCGAACCCGATGCCAGGACGTGCAGGTGGATCTGTGGGGTCATGCGACGGTTCCTCTCAGTGGTTGGGTAGTGCGTTTTGCGGGTCGTCTCGCGGGGGCGGGCCGCAGCGGACAGCGTAGCAGCACCGCGCCAACCCGTCAGCCCCCTCGCCCAAGGCCCGAAAGTGAACACGAATTCAATATCGGCTGGTATGGCTTGGAAAAAGCCCTGTTGCCGAGAGGCACCACAATGCCGCGATTGAAAACGTGTTCACTTTTTCGAGGCGGCAAGGGATCGTGGCTTGGGGCGCAGCGGCCAGCTGGGTGCGGGCGACAGCCTGGGCTGCGGGCTGGCTGCTCAGATGGCCCGCCGGCCGTAGCTTGCCGGCCTTCTCGCGCTCTAGTCCTACAGGCGCGTTATTGTCATCTTGCCGTTTTCAAAAGTGATGTCGTAATCCTCGATCGTTACCTCGGGCGGCTCGTATCGGGCCAGCTCTTGGCTTAGCTCCCTTCCGCGCCGTCCCGGGAGCAGTGACCAAATGAGCCGCTGGCGCTCCTCCGCGAGTTTCGGCCTTCTCAGCACGCGCCGGTGCTTCGAGAAGTCGCGCTGGCCAGTGCGTTCGAGAAGTGACATTGCCTGCAGCATTACGCGGTCGATGCCGCCGTGCTCGTAGAAATCTTCCTTGGTCACGGGTAGAACCGCGAGCCCCTGCACTAGCAGGTCGCGGTCGCGGCGCTTGTCGGCAACGACCGCTTTGCGCATGTTGACGGCCGCATTGCTGTCGAGAAGTCCGCCATCAGACAGCCCAGAACCATCCTCTCCAAAGTGAGGTCCGCCATCATAGTTGAAACCAACATTGGTGTCTTTAACGAGCGAGTCCGGAACGCGGCTTCTCTTGTCAACAAGCGAGAGAAGCGGTCCGCGTGCAATAAACCTGGGATTTAGCTGCAGCTCGCCAAGCTCGTACCCAAGTTCGTGAAGTGGCATGCGTGCAAGTCCATTGAGAAGCGCCTCCTGCGGAGAGCACGCTTCGTCCATGAGCCATTCCGCTACCCTGCGACTTTGCTCAAGCCCCGCAAGATCACGGGCAACTGAGACATACGACCGAATTTTATCTGCGGTGGTTACTGGCTTGATGCCAAATGTGGTGGTGCCGTCACGCGGGTCACGCGCATCACGCGAGAATCGCCCGCACAGTTCAAGCCCCGCGAGTAGCTGCATGGCTGGAGACATGATGGCTCCAAGTTCAATGAAGAGCAGCTCGGGGCAGGGTATTCGAACTGTGCTGTTCAGTTCGATGATGGGGATCTCCGGTAGCCCGCGCACGTACACGGTGTTTCTCGCGGTTCGCGAACGGATGCGCGAGCCAGGCCGCGGGACCATCACCTGAACCCGTCCGCGCACGTCGGAAAGACTGACGCCAACGGACTCCAGGCACGCGGAGATCCGCCGCCGCGTCCAGTACCTCCCCGGCGCGACCACGGATGGCTCGAGGCTGCGCCGGTCTGCCGTGAGCGTGCGTCCCGAGCTTCGCCATTTGCGCAGGATGTGCAGGGCGGTGAGCTTGTTGAACGTAATTCTCATCCTGACCTCCCCGGATGACAGCGAACGCAAGAACTTCTCAGCACGCTTGTCGCGCGTTTCGGTGCGTTCCGAGAGCTTACGCCCACCCCCTCCCTCACCCCTCCCCGGAAAGTGAACACGATTTCAACCGGCGCGTCAGAAATGCAACAAAAACCCTGTTGCGTATGGGATTCTCGCGCGCGTGATTGAAAACGTGTTCACTTCCCCGAGCCCTCTTGGCGTCAGATTGGGAGGGGTCGCCTTGGGGCCAAGAGGCGGCGATGGCGAGAAATAATGTCACGAAGGGGCGTTTTAGAGGCCTTAAGCTCCAAAGCCGTCAGATTGAAAGGCTCATTTTGACGATTGTTTGTCTCCTTTCGGGTTCCCCTGGCGAGAGAATGCACATTGTGGCTTGCGTGGGAAATACCATCGTTTCGCCACATTCATTGCTGCTGAGTCGTGCGCCTCGGGCACTCGGCGCTTGGCGCCTGGCGGCCCCTCGTTCTCCTCCTCAAAAGTGAACACAAATTCAATCTCGGCAGATGAGAGCCGACAAAATTGCTGATGGCGAGAAATACCAAGACGCTGCGATTGAAAACGTGTTCACTTTTGAGGGGGTGGCCGGGCGGTCGCAATTGGTCGTGGGGAGCGACGGGGTAAAATCGTGCGCGTGACCGCGTGACCGCGTGACCGCGTGACCGCACCGTCCACCACGCGTCCGCCGCTCGCGCCGGCGCCGCGCGTACCCGAAGGGAGGACTCCGCACATGCCAAGTGTTGCTCGCAGATACGGCTCGGGAGACGCCGGTGCCGCCAGTCCCTTCGAGCGCCCGTCCCGCAGCACCGACGACGCCCTGCGCGCGCCCGTGGTGCTCATGGTCTCCGGTGGCGCGGACTCCACGGCCCTCCTGGTGCTGGCGGCAACCTCCGCGCTCGACATCGAGGACGGCCGCGGCCGCGCCCGCATCGCCCGCGAGCGCCTCCACGTGCTCCACGTGAACCACCGCCTGCGCGGCATCGACGCCGACGAGGACGAGGAGTTCGTCCGCGACCTCGCCGCCCGCTACGGCATCCCCTGCACCATCAGCCGCGTGGACGTGGCCGCGCTGGCCGCGGCCTCGCCGGACGGCAACGTAGAGAATGCCGGCCGAGAGGTGCGCTACAGCGAAGCCACCCGCTTGGCCAACGAGCTCTCGGCCCAGCTTGGCACGCCTCGCTCGGCCGCGCGCATCCTCACTGCCCACACGGCCAACGACCGCGCCGAGACCTTCGTGATGAACGCCATCCGCGGCACCGGCGCCTCGGGTCTCTCGTCCATCCCTCGCCGACGCAACCGCGTGGTTCGCCCGCTGCTCGACCGCACGCATGACGAGCTCTGCGAGTTCCTGCGCATGCGCGGCATCGTGTGGCGCGAGGACGACACAAACGCCGACACGCGCTACCTGCGCGCTTACGTGCGCCACGAGGTTATGCCGGTGCTTGAACGGAGAAACCCGCGCGTGGTGGCAAGCCTCTCGACCACCTGCGACATCCTCTCGGACGAGGACGCCTACCTCACCGCCGTCGCCGCGCGCACCCTGCGCGACCTCACGCGCCGCACGGGGGAGGGCGCCCTCGCGCTGGACGCCGCGCGCCTCTCTGCCTGTGAGGTCGCAATCGCCCGACGCGTGGTGCGCGCGGCCATCCTCGAGGTCTGCCCCGAGGCCCGTCTTGAGGCGCGCCACATCGCCCAGGTGCTCTCGCTCGTCGCGGCAGGCACCGGCTCGGCGTCCATCCCCATGGGCGCGGAGGCTCGCGTCGAGTACGGCCTGCTCTTCCTGCGTGCCCACGCGCCAAAGGCCGGCGACTTCGCCGGGTGGCTCGAGGTCCCCGGCGAGCTCCCCCTGGGGGACCCGCGCCCGGGCCGCGCGTCCACGCACCTCTCGGCGCGCCTCCTTCCGGCGCCGGACGGCGCGGACATCCCGGCGCTTGCCCTCTCGCACGGCCGCGAGTGGGCCGGCACCTCGGTTCTTCTCGATGCTTCTGCTTGTGGCATCGACGCCAACCTGGGCGGCCGGCTCTGGGTCGACTCCCCGCACCCGGGCGACGTCCTGTGCCCCCTGGGCATGCACGGCCAGTCTAAGAAGGTCTCCGACCTTCTCAACGAGGCCCGCATCCCGGCGGCCGAGCGCCCGCTGGTGCCCGTGGTGCGCACCTCGCCCACCGGCCCCGTGGTGTGGGTTGCAGGAATCAGGGCCGACGAGCGCGCTCGCTGCACGCCACGCACCTCACACTTGCTAGAATTGAGTCTCCGAACAGCATAGACGGCGCGCAGGCCGAGAAGCGCGGCGAGCGCCCGTCGGGAGTGGAGGATCGCAATGGCAGAGATGCATCCTGACGTGGAGAGCGTCGTCCTGAGCGAGGAGGACATCCACCGGATCGTGTCCCGCATGGGGCGTCAGATCTCCGAGGACTACGCCGACAAGAACCCGCTCATCGTGGCCGTCCTGCGTGGGGCCTTCGTCTTCACCGCAGACCTCATGCGCGCCATCACCGTGCCGTGCTCGGTGGACTTCATGGCCGTGAGCAGCTACGGCGACGGCGTCAAGAGCTCGGGCGTGGTGCGCATCGTGAAGGACCTGGACACAAAGGTCGAGGGGCGCCACGTCATTGTGGCCGAGGACATTCTCGACTCCGGTCTTACCCTGTCCTACCTGGTGAAGCTCCTGCAGTCGAGAAAACCCGCGTCCATCGAGATCGCGGCCTTCTCGATCAAGGACATTCCCAACCACACGCCGGCCGTCACCCCGCGCTACGTGGGCGCGCACGTGCCCGACGCCTTTGTGGTGGGCTATGGCCTGGACTACGCCGAGCGCTACCGCAACCTGCCCTACGTGGGCATCCTCAAGCCTGAGGTTTACACCAAGTAGCGCCCCGGCCCCAGAAAGCAATCGCAAGGAGACGTTTTCGTGTCAGACAACAACCCGCTCGACAAGCTCCCCACGCCGGGAGGTGACAACCGCGGCCCGCAAAACCAGCGCAGCTTTCTCGTCACGCTGCTCGTCATTGTGGCGATTGTGGCGTACCTGGCCTTCTCCACCGGCCAGAGCCCGCTTTCCTCCTCGGACACCGTAGACACGCTGGCAACCAACGAGTTCGTGACCGCGGTCAAGGACGACCGCGTGAACTCGGTGACGTTCAAGACCTCGGACGGCAGCATCTCGGGTGACTACTGGACGAGCAAGGGCGATGAGGGCGACGAGTCCAAGCTCCAGAAGTTCAAGAGCTACTACGTGGGCGCAGACTCGCTGGAAGAGCTCATGGCCAAGCACTCCGAGACGTCGTTCACCATCGACACCTCGGACGGCAGCGCCTGGGAGACCATCCTGCTCTCGGTTGTGCCCACGCTGCTTCTCGTGGGCGTCTTCGTCTACTACATGCGCCGCATGAGCGAGCAGAACGGCCGCACGATGGACTTCGCCAAGACCAAGGCACAGACCACCGAGGAGGAGCGTCCCAAGGTCAAGTTCTCCGACGTCGCGGGCATCGACGAGGCGGTGGAGGAGCTCAAGGAGGTCCGCGACTTTCTCCGCGAGCCCGAGCGCTACCAGAAGATGGGCGCCAAGATCCCGCACGGCGTGCTTCTCGTGGGCCCTCCGGGCACGGGCAAGACGCTGCTCGCCAAGGCCGTGGCCGGCGAGGCGGGCGTGCCGTTCTTCTCGATATCCGGCTCTGACTTTGTGGAGATGTTCGTGGGCGTAGGCGCAAGCCGCGTGCGCGACCTCTTCAAGCAGGCCAAGGCCGCCGCACCCTGTATCATCTTCATCGACGAGATCGACGCCGTGGGCCGTCAGCGCGGAGCAGGCCTGGGCGGCGGTCATGACGAGCGCGAGCAGACCCTGAACCAGCTGCTGGTAGAGATGGACGGCTTCGAGGACAACTCGGCCGTCATTCTCATTGCCGCAACCAACCGCCCGGACATCCTTGACCCGGCGCTGCTGCGCCCCGGCCGCTTTGACCGCCGCGTGACCGTGGACCGCCCGGACGTCAAGGGGCGCGAGAAGATCCTGCGCGTTCACGCGCGCAACAAGCCCTTTGACAGCACGGTGGACTTTGCCGCAATCGCTAAAATCACGCCGGGCTTCACTGGCGCGGATCTCGCCAACCTCATGAACGAGTCCGCACTTCTCGCCGCGCGCAGGCACAAGGAGAAGATCGGCCAGGACGAGGTCGAGGAGGCCATGGAGCGCGTGATTGCCGGCCCCGAGCGCAAGAGCCGCGTGATCACCGAGAAGGAGCGCCGCGTCATCGCGTTCCACGAGAGCGGCCACGCGCTTGTCGGCCACGTGCTCGAGAACTCCGACCCGGTGCACAAGATCTCGATTGTGAGTCGCGGCCAGGCCCTGGGCTACACCATGCAGATGCCCGAGGAGGACCACTTCCTCGAGACGCGCGACGGCATGCTCGACCAGATTGCCGTGCTGCTCGCCGGCCGCACGGCCGAGGAGCTCTTCTGCGACGACATCACCACCGGCGCGAGCAACGACCTCGAGCGCGCCACCAAGCTGGCGCGCGAGATGGTCACGCGCTACGGCATGAGCGAGGAGCTGGGCACGCAGGTCTTTGGCGAGGCACAGCACGAGGTCTTCTTGGGCCGCGACTACGCGCAGCACAACGACTACGCAGCTGAGACCGCTAAGCGCATCGACGACGAGGTCGAGCGCATCATGCGCGAGGCCCACGCCCGCGCCCGCGAGGTCCTGGAGGCCAGGCGCCCGCAGATGGAGACCATGGCCGAGGTCCTGCTCCAGCGCGAAACCGTCGAGGGCGAGGCCGTGAATGCCCTCCTCGACGGCACGTGGGACGAGTACCTGGCCAAGCATCCCGAGAAGTCCGCGGATGGCGCGGCGGCCGGTGACGCGCCGGAGGCCGACGCGGCTTCTGACGCTGACGCGACGCCCGACGCTCCCGCGCCCGACGCCCCCGAGCAAGACCCCACAGAGAGGAACACCAATGACGATTAACGAGAAGAACTACGCCTACGGGGCGTCGAAGTCGTCCATCCGCGAGATTGCCGCGTATGGCGCCGCGCGCAAGGCGCAGATTGGCGCCGAGAACGTCTTCGACTTCAGCCTGGGCAACCCGTCGATCCCCTCGCCGGACGCGGTCCGCGAGTCCATCGAGCGCTCGCTCCAGCTGCCGCCTACGCAGCTCCACAGCTACACCCCGGCCGCTGGCCTGCCCTTTGTTCGCGAGAAGCTCGCCGCGTCGCTCTGCCGTCGCTATGGCGAGAACACCGCTGCCGCCGGCGACCTCTACCTCACCTGCGGTGCGGCGGCGTCGCTCTCCATCAGCTTCCACGCGGTGGTCAACCCCGGTGACGAGGTCATCGTGATCGCCCCGTACTTCCCTGAGTACCGCGTGTGGATCGAGACCGCCGGCGCCACCTGCGTCGAGGTCATGGCAGATCCGGAGACCTTCCAGATTGACACCGAGGCCGTGCGTTCCGCCGTCACGCCGCGCACCAAGGCCGTCGTGATCAACTCGCCCAACAACCCCGTGGGCTCGGTCTACTCGGCGCAGAACCTCGCCGCGCTGGCAGACGTCCTGCACGAGCGCGAGGACGCCCTTGGTACGGCCATCTACCTCGTGGCCGACGAGCCCTACCGCGAGATCTCCTACGGTGCGGAGGTGCCCTGGGTCCCGGCGATTTACGACCGCACGTTGGTGTGCTACTCGTACTCAAAGAGCCTCTCGCTTCCCGGCGAGCGCATTGGCTGGGTGCTGGTGCCGCCCACCAACCCCGACCACGACCGTCTGGTCTACGCCATTGCCGGCGCCGGCCGCTCGCTGGGCTTTGTCTGTGCACCCGCGCTCTTCCAGCGCGTGGTTGCGGACTGCTGCGACGTGCCCTCGGACGTTGAGGCCTACGCGCGCAACCGCGAGGCGCTCACTCGCGGCCTCTCCGAGCTTGGCTACCACTACATCGAGCCGCAGGGTGCCTTCTACCTGTGGGTCAAGGCGCTGGAGCCCGACGCCAACGCGTTCTTCGAGCGCGCGAAGGCCCTCGAGCTGCTGCCCGTCCCATCCGATAGCTTTGGCTGCACGGGCTGGGTGCGCATTGGCTACTGCGTGAGCTACGAGACCATCGTGAACTCGATGCCCGCGTGGAAGAAGCTGGCCGAGAGCTACAAGTAAACGTCGTGGCGGGCGCGCTCCCACGTAGGGTGCGCGCCCGCTCGGTAAAATCTGTCGGGAGGGAAAAGGCATGGCGTCTCGCACGTCTGGAAACACCTGCGGAGACTGCGTCTTCTTTGGGGAGCGCACGGGCATCGTGCGCACGCGCAACGTGTGCGAGCGCCCCGGCGAGAAGATGCGCGCGGTCGAGAAGGACAGCGTCGCCTGTGACGCCTACCAAGCCTCGCCCCGAACGTCGTTTGGCCTTGGCCGCCCGAACGCTGCCGCGCCGTCGCCTGCAACCGCGCCGGCCGCCGCTCCCGCGCCGCAGCGCCCCACCTCCGGCAGGCAAATCCTCTGCGACACGCACTGTCATACGCTCTTCTCGCGCCACGCGTACTCGACGCTCGAGGAGAACGTGCGCGCCGCGGCCTCCCAGGGTATGGAGCTTCTCGGCGTCACCGACCACTACTCGAGCATGCTCTACGCCCGGCAGACCGTCCAGGACTGGCAGTACTTCCTCAACCTGTGGGCGTGGCCGCGCAGGTGGCACGGCGTGCGCCTGCTCCGCGGCTGTGAGGCGGACATCGTCGACCTCGAGGGCAACATCTTCGGGCACGATATCTTCTTCGACGAGGCGATAAACGGCAGCAAATACCGCCGCCCCCACAACCTCAAGAAGATGGCGTTCGCACAGTGCGACTACGTGATTGCGAGCGTTCACAACAAGGACTTCACCGAGGGTGCCTCGCGCGAGCAGATCACGCGGATGTACCTGCATGTCTTGGAAGACCCCAAGGTCCTCATCCTGGGGCACGTTGGCCGCACGGGGCTCGACTTTGACATGGACACGGTGCTTGGCGCCGTAAAGGAGCATGGCAAGCTCATCGAGGTCAACGAGTCGAGCCTCATCGCACAGAAGCGCGAGGGCTCATACGACCGCTGCCGTCAGATCGTCGAGCGCTGCGCCGAGCTGGGCGTGAGCATCTCGTTTGGCTCCGACGCCCACGTGGCGTCGCTCGTGGGCCACCACGAGGCCGTGGACGCTCTGCTCGACGAGGTCCACTTCCCGCAGGAGCTTGTCGCCTGCAGGGACGCTGCCACCTTCGTCGGCGTCGTCGAGTCCGCGATAGGCCCCATGGCGGAGTAGCCCAGATCTACTCGGCAATCCCTTCGGCGGTGCATGCGCTCTCTAAACGGGGTAAAGTTAGCCTGAACAGACTGATTGCCCCAATCGGCCGTAGTGCACACGCACACGGCAGTCGCAAGGAGAGATATGACACTCGACGCGCTCGAGATCGGCAAGGACGCCATCGTCAGTTCGGTGGATTGCGAAGAGAAGTCACTGCGCCAGCACATCTTTGATATGGGTCTCACGCCGGGCACCGAGGTCACCATGGTCAAGTACGCGCCCATGGGCGACCCGCTGGAGATTCGCCTGCGCGGCTACGAGCTCACCATCCGCGCGGCTGACGCGGCACAGATCTCACTCGAGAACGTCCATGACGCGCACGAGAAGGTCCGCCTGCAGGTGGCCTCGGGCGTGACGAGCCACCCGGCCATTGGCGAGAGCAAGCTGCATCCCCGTGCGGCGGGTGGCGTGGTGCCCGCGGGCAAGCCCCTCTCGTTTGCGCTGGCCGGCAACCAGAACTGCGGGAAGACCACGCTCTTCAACCAGCTCACGGGCTCAAACCAGCACGTGGGCAACTTCCCCGGCGTCACCGTGGACCGCAAGGACGGGCAGATGCGCAGTCACCCGGAGGCCACGGTCACGGACCTGCCGGGCATCTACTCGCTCTCGCCCTACACGGGTGAGGAGGTCGTGAGCCGCCAGTTCATCATCGACTCCAAGCCCGATGCGATCATCGATATCGTCGACGCCACCAACATCGAGCGCAACCTCTACCTCACCACGCAGCTCATGGAACTGGACGTGCCCATGGTCATCGCCCTCAACATGATGGACGAGGTCACGGAGAACGGCGGCTCGGTCGACGTGAACGCCCTCGAGTCCTTCCTGGGCGTTCCGGTGGTGCCCATCTCCGCCGCCAAGGACCAGGGCGTGGACGAGCTGGTCGAGCATGCCATACACGTGGCGCGTTACCGCGAGCGCCCCGGGCGCATCGACTTCTGCCGGCCGGATGGCCCCGATGGCGGTGCCGTTCACCGTTGCATCCACGGCATCGGCGAGCTGGTGGCAGACCACGCCAGACGAGCGGGCCTGCCCGACCGCTATGCCGCGACCAAGCTCATCGAGGGCGACGAGCTGGTGACCAAGGCGCTTGGCCTCGAGAAGAACGAGCTTGACGGGGTGGAGCACATCATCTCCCAGATGGAGGAGGAGTCCGGCTCCGACCGCCTTGCAGCCCTCGCCGACATGCGCTTCTCGTTCATCGAGGCCATCTGCGCGCGCTGCGTCAAGAAGCCGCAGGAGAGTCGCGAGCACGAGCGCTCCGTCCGCGTCGACCGCGTGCTCACCGGGCGCTTCACGGCCATCCCGTTCTTCATCGGCATCATGGTCGTGGTGTTCTGGCTTACCTTCGACCTTATCGGCGGCAACCTCTCGAACCTCCTCGCCGTGGGGGTGGGCGCCACCTCCGGCGCCATCGACTCCGCGCTAAGCGCCGCAGGCGTGAACCCCGTGATTCACTCGCTGGTCATCGATGGCGTCATGGCCGGCGTGGGGACGGTCATCTCGTTTTTGCCCATCATCGTGACGCTGTTCATCTTGCTGTCGATCCTCGAGGACTCGGGCTACATGGCGCGCGTGGCCTTTGTGATGGACAAGCTGCTGAGAAAGATTGGCCTCTCCGGCCGCAGCTTTGTCCCCATGCTGGTGGGCTTTGGCTGCTCGGTGCCGGCCATCATGGCCACGCGCACCCTGCCCTCCGAGCACGACCGCAAGATGACTATCATGCTCACGCCGTTCATGAGCTGCTCGGCCAAGCTGCCGGTCTACACCCTGCTGTGCGCAGCGTTCTTCTCGAAGGGCGCGCCGCTCGTGATGGTCTCGCTCTACGTGATTGGTATGCTCGTGGGCGTGCTGGTGGCGCTGGTTCTCAAGCACACGGCGTTCAAGGGCGAGCCGGTGCCGTTTGTGATGGAGCTCCCGAACTACCGCATGCCCAGCGCCGGCACCACGATGCGGCTGGCGTGGGACAAGGCCAAGGACTTCCTCACCAGGGCGTTCACGATTATCTTCCTGGCAAGCGTGGCCATCTGGTTCCTGCAGACCTTTGACGTGCGCCTCAACATGGTTGCCGACCAGTCGCAAAGCCTGCTGGCCATCATGGGCTCGGCCATCTCGCCCATCTTCGCGCCGCTGGGGTTTGGCGACTGGCGCGCCTCCACTGCCCTGGTGACCGGCTTTGCCGCCAAGGAGTCCGTCGTGGCCACGCTCACTGTGCTTGTGGGCGACACGCCGGCCGCCTTGGCTACGCTCTTCACCCCGTTCACGGCCTTCGTGTTCCTGGTGTTTGTGCTGCTCTACACGCCGTGCGTGGCGGCGATAACTGCGGTGCGCAACGAGCTCAACGGCCGCTACGCGCTTGGGGTGGTGCTGCTCCAGTGTGGCGTGGCGTGGGTGGTCGCGTTCATCGTGCACGCCATCGGGCTGCTGCTGGGCCTGGCGTAGGGGCCGGACCCGGCGCCGGGTCCGGGCATGGCGGCGTGGCTGTCCGGCTCGCCGGTGCTCCGTTCGTCTCCGCGGACCCTGCTGCCGCATCCACGGTTGCTGTTGAGAAGGAAATCGACACATAACGGCGTATTGCACGGCCAAAATGTCCAATTTATTCTCAATAGCGCGCGGGAGCCTCGCACACAGACGCAAGGCCCGCGCTAGGACGTCATTCAGACCCAATTAATGGTTATCAGGAACACCGCCCGGCCCTACAGCTCCAACTCCAGCTCGATGGGGCAGTGGTCAGAGCCGTACACATTGTCGAGAATGGCCGTGCCGGTCACCTTGGGCATGAGCTGCGGAGAAACCAGGAAGTAGTCGATGCGCCAGCCGATGCCCCGCTCGCGGGCGCGCATGCGATAGCTCCACCAGCTGTACGCGCCGGCCAGGTCGGGGTGGCGCTCGCGGAACGTGTCCACAAGCCCGCTCTCAAGCAGCTTGGTGAAGCTCTCACGCTCGGCGTCCGAGAAACCAGCGCTCTCGTGGTTGTCGTCCGGGCGGGCAAGGTCGATCTCCTCGTGCGCCACGTTGAAGTCGCCGCAGGTTACAACCGGCTTGTCACGCGCAAGCTCGGCCAGGAAGTCGCGGTAGCGCGCGTCCCACTCCATGCGCTCGTCCAGGCGCGCGAGGCCGTTCTTTGAGTTGGGCGTGTACACGTCAACAAACCACAGCTTGGGAAACTCGAGCGCGCACACGCGGCCCTCGTTGTCCGCCACGGGCGAGCCGATCGTGCGCACGACCTGCAGCGGCTCCTCTCGCGTGAAGACGGCAGTGCCCGAGTAGCCCTTGCGCTCGGCGTAGCTCCAGTACTGGTGGTAGCCGGGGAGGTCGAGCTCGACCTGGCCCTCCTGAAGCTTGGTCTCCTGTACAGCAAAGATATCTGCGCCCAGCGTGTCGAAGATCTGGGTGAAGCTGGGCTCCTTCTTGAGTACGGCGCGCAGGCCGTTGACGTTCCATGAAACAAAGCGCAGGCTGCGGGTGGTGTCTGCCATGATGTGCCCTCTTTTGCGATACGTGCGGCGCATGGCCGCGCGGGTTTGTCTGGTAGCGTAAATGCTTCTCAGAGCGTAGCACATATGGGCAGTTCAACTGGTGCAGCGCAATGTGCTATACTGTCTATCAATCTAGATACTGGAGGTGCGTATGTCAAACACCGCGGTATCCGTGCAGGTCAACGTCCGCATGGATAAGCCACTGAGAGATGCCGGCGATGCTGGTCTGGCAGCTATGGGCGTGAGCCCAACCCAGGCAGTGCGCACCGTGTGGAGGCTTGCGGCGTCTGGGCCTGCGGGCATCAATGCCCTCGAGAAACTCTTCGCCTCCAGCGCCGCATCACCGGCGCACGCAGGAGCAAGTAGCGACGAGAACCCCCTCAGTCAGGGATGGGGACTCTTTTCGGCCGCCTGTGCTCGTTTGGGCCTGGATGCTAGTGCTTCTATGGTGAACGTCGGCCCGCGCAGTTCGGATGCAGAGCTGCTCGAGAAGGAGCTGCTCGAGCGCTTTGGCGGCGATGCTCAGTGAGCACATCACCACAGGCACTATTGCTAGACACCAACGTCTGGCTCGACAACTACCTGCCGTTTAGGATGGGGCATGAAGATGCCACGCGCCTGCTCACGTATGCCCAGCAGGCGGAGGTTCATCTACTCTATGCGATGGGCTCGCTCCAGGACCTTGCGTACGTTCTACAGGCAAGCGCAAAAGAGCAGTTCAGGTGCATGGGACGTCAGGTGGACCAAGAGACCGCGGCCGTTGCTAGGGATTTCTCGCTGGACTGCTTGGCAAACCTGCGGACCATTGCCACGGCTGTTGGGGCAGATGAATCCGACCTCTGGCTTGCCGAACGCTACCTGCGTGTACACCACGATGTCGAGGATTGCCTGGTCATGGCAGCAGTAACCCGTTCGAAGGCAGACTGGCTCGTGACCTCGGACCAGGCCCTACTCCGCCACGCCCCCGTGCCGGCACTGTGCCCGGCAGATCTGCTCGCGCTTGTAGGTGCGGAGGACGCCTAGCGTCGACCCCGCCCTGCTATCCGCGGAGCCACTCCATCATGCGCGGGAAGTCCCTCTCGGCCTGCTCGTGTCCCATGGCGTAGGACTCCTCGAGCTTGGGCCTGTCGATGGTGGTGGAGCGCACGGGCATCACGTCCGGCCTGAAGACCCATGCGCGCCCCTCGCGCTCAAGGCGCTCCAGGTGATCCATCGCGTCGTTGTAGCGCTGCCAGCGCGTGGCAAGCGCCGCCTCAACGGCCTCGTTGCCGTGCGAGACTACGTGGTAGACCCTCAGCTCGCGGTTTGTGGGCGCCACCTTGCGATAGCCCGCCGGCCGCGTGCACACCATGACCAGGCGCTCAAAGCCTGCGTCCTCGGCCATATGCGTGGGGAGCCCCGCGCCCTCGCCCAGGCCGCCGTCGTACATCACGTGGCCGTCTACCTCGATGGGCTTCATGACGCCAGGAAGCGTTGAGCTGGCGCGCACGTGCTCCATCATGGGGATGGCCGCGCCCATGACGGACTTGTCCCACACCACGGACTTGCCCGTGTCCGCCTCGAAGCTCTGGATGGCCAGCCGCGCGGGGTTGGCAGCAAAGGCCCTAAAGTCAAAGGGCATGTAGCCCTCGAGCGCCGCACCCACATAGTCGTAGTCTGCGTTGAAGTAGCCGTGCCCCATGAGCATCGAGCGCACGCCGCCCGCCTTGGGGCGCTGGTCCGCCAGGGCGATAAAGGCGTCGCGTACGCGTGTCTGGTCGCGGCTCAGGTAGTCGACCGTGTGGCTGGCACCCGCCGAGATCCCACAGACAAAATCAAAGTACACACGATTCTCGAGCAGGACGTTGGCAAACCCCGCGGTGTAGCTAGCGCGGTAGCCGCCCCCCTCGAAGCACAGCGCGCAATTAAAGACGTTGCTCTTAAGCTCCATCAGGGCCTCCCATAAGACGTTTTACCGTCTGGATTATAGGGGAGGCCCGGGGTGGTTGGGCGAGAACCCCCAGCACCACGGGGCGAGAAACACGGCGCTACGAGGACGAGCGCCTCCGCGCTGTCGGACTGGGAGCCCTAGCCCTACGTCCTACTCGCCAAACAGGAACTCGCGCCAGCGCGGCAGCTCGGCGATGCCCTGCTCGTGCCCAAGCAGGTAGGCGTGCTCGAGCTCCTTGACGTCGCGGGTGGTGCGCGAGACGGGCATCTCGCGCGGCCTCACCACCAGCGCGCGGCCGGACTTCTCCAGCTCCTCCAGGTGCGCAAGCTCCTCGTTGTAGCGCTCGGGCCGCGTGAGCATGGCGTTTCTCGCATAGGGGTGGTCCTTCATCATGCGGATGACGCCACGGCGCTTGACGGCAGAGAGTTCGTACTTGCGGTACCCCGCGGGGCGAGAGGTGATGACAAAGAGCTTCTCGAAGCCGTCGTCCTCGGCGATGTGGTTGGGAAGGCCCGCGCCTGCGCCCAGTGACCCGTCGAGCATGACCTGGCCGTCTACCTCGATGGGCTTCATGATGCCCGGCATGGTGGAGCTTGCCCGTACGCATGCCATGAGGTCCTCGAGCGTCTGCATGTGGTCGCGCCCCCACACAACGGTGCGCCCGGTGTCGCGCTGGAACGCCTGGATGCGCACGCGCGCCGGGTTGGCCTGGAACGTCTGCCAGTCAAACGGCATCGAGCCATCCTCGATGCAGCCCAGGTAGTCATAGTCTGCGTTGAAGAAGCCGTGCCGGTTGAGGAACGACTTCATGCCTCCCATCTGGGGGTTTGCCGCAAAGTCCACGAACGAGCGCTTGGTGCGCACCATGTCGCGCGAGACGTAGTTGGTGGCGACGGTCGAGCCGGCCGAGATGCCGCAGACGTAGTCAAAGTAGATGCCCTGCTCGAGCAGAACGTTCACCAGGCCAGAAACATAGCTTGCACGCATAGCGCCACCCTCGATCACCAGGGCGCAGTCGTGCACGTTGTTCTCGAGGGGTGCGAGAGGGGCAGCTGGCTCCGGCGTCGTCTCCTTAACCTCTGCGGTGGCGCTCTCGGGCTGGGTGGCCTGGGGCTTCTCGGCCGTGCGCTCGGCAGTGTCATCCTCGCGTTGTGGCTGGTCGGTCATGGAAACCACTCCTCTCGGTGCTAGCATCGGAATTGTTCTTCTACCCATTCGTCGAGGGAGTACGCCATGTCGGGTGCAAAGGTGGTCTCTGATGCGCGCGAGGCAGCCCAAGAGCTGGCCGAGAGAATCGGGCGCGCCAAGCGCGTGGTGTTCTTTGGCGGAGCGGGGGTCTCAACGGCGAGCGGCATACCCGACTTCCGGAGCGAGGACGGCCTGTACCACCAGAAGTTCAAGTACCCGCCCGAGGAGATGCTGAGCCACGAGTTCTACCTCACGCACACCGAGGAGTTCTTTGACTTCTACCGCACGCGGATGATTGCCCTGGGGGCCAAGCCCAACCAGGCGCACTACAAGCTGGCCGAGCTCGAGCGCGAGGGCAAGCTCACGGCCGTGGTCACGCAGAACATCGACGGCCTGCACCAGGCGGCGGGCTCCAAGCGCGTCTACGAGCTGCATGGCTCGGTGCACCGCAACGTGTGCCAGAGCTGCGGGCACGTGTACTCGGCCGAATGGATCATGGGCACCACGGGCGTGCCACATTGCGAGGAGTGCGGTGGCCGCATCAAGCCCGATGTGGTGCTCTACGGAGAGTCGCTCGACGAGAAGACCCTGATTGGCGCGGCCGAGGCCATTCAATCTTGCGACATGCTCATCGTGGGCGGGACCTCGCTCGTGGTGTATCCTGCGGCGGGCCTTGTGCAGTACTTCCAGGGTGACGACCTCGTGATCGTGAACAAGCAGCCCACGCCGCAGGACGGTGCTGCCAACCTGGTGTGCGCCTGTGACATTGCAAAGGCGTTCGACTTCTAGGGTGCCCGGCGCGCTCTGGGCCCGGCGAGCACTGGGGCCCGGCGGGCCGCCCGGCTGCGCTCCAGCGCCAGGCGCCGCCGCTGGTGGGGTTATTTCCCCCTCGGCCCGGCCGTCCGCAAGGGGCCAAAGCCACACGCTACAATATCCTGAATGCGAGGCGGCGCGTGCCGCCCCCGTCGCGCTCTCGCGCGGCGCCGTCAACGGGAGGTCGATGTCTGTGCTCCGAGAGAACTATGCAACCTGGCTCGTCGGCTCGCACGAGCTCTCGCTCGCGCGCCCGCGCATCATGGGCATTCTCGACTTGACCCCAGAGGCCTTCCCGGACGGCAAGGGTGGCGTCGACACCAAGGCCGCCGCCGAGCGTGGCCTCGAGATGCTTGACGAGGGCGCGGATATTATCGACGTGGGGGCTGCGCCCGTGGTCCCCGGCCAGGAGCCGCTTGCCTCCAACGATGAGGCCGAGCGCGTGGTGCCCGTGATTCGCGCGCTGGTTGCCGAGGGTGCGATTGTCTCGGTGAACACAACCCATCCGGACGTCGCCAAGATGTGCGTGCGCCTTGGGGCCTCGATCGTGAACGACGCCACTGGCTTCACCAACCCGGACATGGTGCAGGTTGCTGCCGAGACCGACTGCGGCTGCGTTGTCATGCATTGGGAGCATGCGGGACTTGGCTCGCACGCGCCGCGCCGCGAGGTTCTTCTCGACGACTCGCGCCCCACGCGCTCGGCAGCGCCGCGCCCCATGACCTCGCAGCACCGTTTCACGCTGCCGGACGAGGCGCCCATCATGCGCCAGGTGATGGGGTTTCTCGGCGACCAGGCGCGCACCCTCATGCGCGCGGGTGTTGCGCACGACCGTATCTGCCTTGACCCGGGCGCGGGCTTCGACAAGTTTGCCGATGAGGACGTGGTCATCCAGCGCGCCACGCGCTCCATGGCGTCGATGGGCTACCCGCTGCTTGCGGCGGTCTCGCGCAGGCGCTTCGTGGGTGCCATTGCTGGTGCCGCGCAGCCGGGCCAGATGGACCCCGCCACGTACGGCATCTGCATCTCCTCCATTCAGAACGGCGCACGCATCCTGCGCGTTCACGACGTTGCCGGCACGGCGCAGGCCGTGAACGCGTTCTGGGCCGTCTCGCACAAGGATTCCCGCCAGGGCTTTGTGGCGCTTGGGTCCAACGTGGGCGACCGTCTCGCCAACATCACCCGTGCGGTCCAGATGATCGATGACATCCCGCTTACCTGTGTGGTCTCGGTGAGCCACGCGTACGAGACGGAGCCTGCCTACGGCATAAAGACGCCGGTTGCGGACGCCGTAGCCGAGATTCGCACCGAGCTGCACCCCCTGGTGCTCATGGGGCAGCTGCTTGCCGTGGAGGACGCCCTGGGCCGCGAGCGCAACCCGGAGGAGGCTGGCCACGGCCCGCGCACCATCGACTGCGACCTGGTGTGGGTCGAGGGCGAGACCCATGCGGGCAGGCGCCTCACGCTGCCGCACCCGGGCCTTGGCGAGCGCGACTTTGTGCTGGTGCCCATGGAGGACCTCATGCACGACCCTGTGCGCTTCCTGCGCCATTCCGGCGTGAACGTGGTTGACCCGGACGATCGCGTTGGCCACGTGACTGATGACCTTGGGGAGATCGTATGGGAGTAGCTGCCGAGCAGGCCTTGGAGCGTGCGCGCGAGGGCGCGCCGCACGGCGAGCTCTTCTCGCATCGCGAGGAGGGGGAGCTTGAGCTTGCCTGCGTGCTGCGGCCGCAGGTTGGTATGGGGAGCCTCTCTGGCGTGCCCTACGTTGCGGCGCTTGGCGCCTGCGAGGGGCTTGAGCAGCTGGGCATTGCCGGCGTGGGCATTGGCTGGCCGGCGGACGTGGTTCGCGAGGACGGTGCGGGCCTGGTTGCGCGCGTGCGGACCAGCGCTGGGTACGCCGAGGGCATGTTCGTGGTGTGCTCGCTCTCGTTCGACGTCGCGGGCGGCGCGCACGCGGATGCGCTGCCGACAGACGAGCAGGTCGCAGACACCGTGTGCAGCGCCATTCTCGCCCGTGTGGACGCGTGGGCCGCTGCCGTGGGTGCCGGCCGTGCCGTTGCGGGTCCGCTTGCGCCGGTGCTCTCGGACTACTTCGACCGCGTGGCGCTTATGGGCAAGCCTGTCGAGCTGGTGTATCCCAACGGCCGCGTGGCCATGCGGGGCACCCTTGCGGGTGTCGACGTGTGGGGGCGTGCCACGGTGAGAAACGAGCTTGGCGGCGAGGTCGAGGTCTCTCCCGAGCAGGCGTCAATGCGCGCGGCGCAGTAGGGGCGGGGGACGGGGGGAGTTTATTCCCCGTCCCGTGCGAGCCCCTCCATCCAATCCAGGCACTTCTCGTAGGCCTCAAGACCAACAGGTATGCTGGTGTCTCTATCGAAATCATGCTCAAGCCCATAGGCAGTGAACATCTTTGCGTGAAGTGCCCGTGCGAGTGACTTGGATACTGTGTACGGCACGTCTTCGTCTCCGGTAGATGCTGCATAGAAAACTGGAGGCATGCTGGATAGTCTCGATGCCGTCAGGGCATATGGGTCTCCCGTATTTGGCTGCAGGCCAAGCATGGACTGCCAACATCCGTTCTGCCTTGCGTATACGTAGAGCAGGTACCGTTTGCTCATTGGACCAGACGTTACGGGCGCGTGTTCCACGATGTCGCCAATCGTGTCTGCCGAGATTGGCGAGTACTTCTGGTAGTGCTTTGATGGGGCAGCGAGACGTGAGTCGCACATGTCTCCGTAGCCGTAGAAGTCGATGACACCCGTTGGACGGGCCGATCCGGATTGCACTATTCGAGATGCAAGGGTCAGCGCGAGATACGCTCCCGCAGACCGCCCAAAAATGAAAGTCTGTTCAGTTCCGAGACGCGGTGCCAGGGCGTCCGTAACCCATCGCCAAAGTTCGTCGACATAGGTGCTGATGTCGCGGAGCGATGATTCGGGTGCAAGCGGATAGTCGGCAAGTGCAAGTTTGCATCCGCGTGCAAGAAAGGCGTCTACGTAGGGCCGTGGCAAGTCTTTCCGCTCCCCATAGAGGAGTCCTCCGCCATGAAAGTATAGGATTAGCGAACGAGAAAGGTCCATTTGTTGAGAGCCACTCGGGGTTTCGTCGGGCTCGTAAATCGTGATTCCGGCTCCGATGCCATTCCAAGTGAATGTCTCTTCATGTTTCATGAGAATGCTCCCGTCAGCGTACCCCTGGACGCTAATCTGCCAATGGTTTCCAGTTGGGACCAAGCAGCATAACGATTTTCTCCGTGAGAAGGACCTGCATTAAGTCGTCCGAATTATGGACGTCGATTCCGTACTCATTGCGAATGCGCTCGATGCGATAGCGGACCGTCTTTGGATGAACGAAAAGCTGGCTTGCTGCGGCACTATAGCTGCACTCGCACTTGCATAGCGTTACGAGGGTTTGGAAGCCTTCGGGGCTCTCTCGCCTGAGACGGCTGACGCGCGAATCGATATACGAGGCGAGCTTTGAGGAGTCCCCAATGTCAATCAGGAACTTCAGGAGGCCGAGGTCCTCGTATTTAACGCAGCGGTTGGCAAGCTGGTCGGCGTCGAACAATTTGTAGACGGAGAGGACTTCTGCATTCGCCTCCGGAATGTCGTAACGACCGACGTTGCTTGAAAGTAGGAGCAGGTGAGAGAAATGCGGCTGGGAATCGTCGTTGTGCATGCCGTTGAGAATGGTGGTTATCTCACGGTCATCAAACCCGATGGACCCAGACGTATGATTGCGAATAAACGAGAGGCGGTTGTTGCTCTCGAAAAAGACCGAATTGGGATACAGCCGGTGAATCCTGCGCTGGAAAGTCCTCAGCAGGTCCCGCATTCTTTCCGTCTGGGAGGGATCGGAGACCGAGACCCTCAGCAGCATCACCTGGTAGAGGGCGTGAGTGCCAATGCCAAGCTCCTCAATTGCTCCGTCTACTTCGCTGTTCGAAATGTAACGACCATGGAGGAGGTCGTGGACAAGCATATTGTTCCTGTTGTAAAGCTGCTGGTTAAGCGCCTCTTGCTTGAGAAGTTCAATCGAGAGAAGATTCACGTAGTTGTCTATCGTCATGCGCTGGAACGCTGATACATCTTCTGGCGTTGTGTGCACGACGAGATAGCAAGAGCTGATCGATTGACTGGGGATATTGACTGCCAACGCGCGTTCGGAATATGAGTCCGAATAACGGAGCGTCGCATTGTAGTAGCGGTTTGTTTGGTAGCGCTGGTAGCGAAACTCAGAAAGCTCCATCGACTCGAAATTGCATACGTTGTTCTCGGTTCCAACATGTGCCTCGTCGATCTTATTGAAGAAACTGACCTCACAACCCATTCGCTCTTTTAGCTGAGAGACAACCTCGTAGATGCTTGGCTGTTTGAGGGCAAGGCGCATGGTCTTCCGGTGGGTTTCATAGAAGCTGTCGAGGAGCTGTGCGTTGGAATCAATGACGGTACCCATGACATCCATGAGTACTGCCTCGAAGTTGACAGTTGACTTCATCTGGACAAATGGGATCGAGCGAGCTTCGCAGGCGGCGAGAGAAGGCTGGAGAAGCTCCACCGGCGTTCTGCCTGGCTTGTAAATAATCCCTGCTATGCCAATGCCTGCGACCTTGTCAAAGAACTCAAGCCGTTCGTTGGGGTCAAGGGGTATGAGCGCGAAGAGACTTGTGACAAGGACGAGGCCTGGTCTTCCCCATTTCTCGATATCGGGGCCTTCCATAACCATTGCATTCGTGACTTCACGATCAAGTCCGGAATTGCCGGCGAGAACCTCTGCTCCCTCCAAAGAAGGTAGACGCAAAACATCTCTCATTATCATTTGCCGTCTACTTTGTGGCCGAGCTGATTCCGCCATATGACCTCCCAACTAACAGTTCGATTCGTGAGTTTAACTTGCAGAATAGTCGGGGATGTTTATCAGAGCTTTTCCAATTCGGGAAAAAGAATCCGCAAAACCTTATCCGCAACAGCACAAGACCATTTCGACCACCAACGAGAAACTTGAGGCGTCACGTCAAGGGAGGTCGTGGGCTCCGGCCGGACCACAACCTCAGCATGATGAAGAACCGCTATTTCAGGGAGGTCCTCATGCTCCAAACGGTGGTCAAGAAGAATAGCTACCAGGATTCCATCAACCTGATGCTGCTTACCAACAAGATCAATTCCCTCGATGGTGTGACGAAGAGTCAGATCATGATGGGGACAGACGCAAACAAAGACATTTTCAAAAATGCGGGGCTGCTCACGCCAGAGGCAGAAGCTGCTAACCCCAGCGACATGGTTGTCGTCGTTGATTCCGAAGATCCCAGCGTTCTTGATGCGGTTCTCACGAAGACGGAGGAATTCCTTTCGGATTTGTCAGTTAAGAAGGACGAGCCTGATTTGAAGGAGGTTACCAACTGGGACGATGCCCTGAAGGCACTCCCAGATGCCAATCTAGCTCTCTTTTCCACGCCCGGAGAATACACTGCGCCCGAGATTGAGAAGGCACTCGACCGTGGGCTCAACGTGTTCTCGTTCTCGGACAACATTTCACTTGATGATGAGGTGCGTCTTAAGCGCAAGGCCCATGAGAAGGGCCTCATGCTCATGGGGCCGGACTGTGGCACCGGTGTCATCTCGTCTATTCCCATTGCATTCACGAACGTTTCGAAACCTGGCAACATTGGTATCGTGGGCGCGTCGGGAACCGGTATCCAAGAGGTCGCCGCCATCATCGACCGCCTTGGCGGCGGTCTCATCCATGCCATCGGTACCGGCGGTCGTGACCTTAGCGCCGAGGTTGGGGCCATCACGGTGAAGGATGCCATCGTGGGCCTTGAGAACCACGAGCCGACCGATGTCATCTGTGTCATCTCCAAGCCTCCCGCGCCGGAGGTTCGCGATGAGGTTGTTGATCTTCTGGAGAAGTGTACAAAGCCCGTTGTTGCCATCTTCTTAGGTGAGAAGCCCGAGCATCACCTTGGCAAGGTCTATCTCGCCCATACCCTCGAGGAGACTGCGCGCATTGCCGTTGACCTTGCGAACGGTGATCCCGTGAAGAAGAATTACCTCGAGCCTCTGGACTTTACGTGCGACAAGCCTCTTCCCGAGAACAAGACGGTCATTGGTCTCTACTCTGGCGGAACCCTGGCAAACGAAGCCGGAATGCTTGTTTCTGAGGCACTCGACTTGGGCGGTGTTGTCAAGGAGGATGGCTATATCCTTCACGCCAAGGGCTATGACGTGATTGATCTTGGTGATGACATCTATACGCAGGGCAAGCCTCACCCCATGATCGATCCCGAGGTTCGTATCAATTACATCCGAAAGTACGCTGCCATGGAGTCCACGGGGGTCATTCTCTTTGACTGCATGCTTGGCTACGGCTGTCATCCGGATATGGCAGGCGCGCTTGCTCCCGTAATCAAGGAGCAGCTCGAGAAAGCTAAGAGCGAGGGCAGGGAACTCTACTTCGTTGGCTCTGTCACCGGTACCGAGAACGATCCGCAGGACTACCAAAAGTCCTTTGAGGAGCTTCGTGAGGCCGGCGCCATTATGGAGACCTCAAACGCACGTGCTATTCGTCTGGCACTTGAGCTTAAGGGCATTCACTTTACTGAGAAGGACCGCGATGTCGTCCCGTACGAGATAAAGGATCCGTCGCCCCTGCCAAAGCCCAGCGCGCAGGTGACCGAACTGCTTGACACTACTCCGCGCATCATCAATGTTGGCGTTAAGAGCTTCAATGAGTCGTTGCGCACCTATGGGGCAGAGACGGTGCAGTTTAACTGGAAGCCTCTTGCGGGCGGCAACAAGCGCATGATTCACCTGCTCGACGAGCTGGATAAGCGCCGCGATGAGATTGATGCAGCAAATGCTCGTATGGTCGAGAGGTTCAAGAACTCTCAGCCGTTCCTCGTCGATGTGGTTCCCGCCAAGACCGTGATTCCTGAGCTCAACAGGGAGAAGAAGACGTTGCTGCACTCTGGTCCTCCCATCACCTGGGAACACATGATGGGGCCGATGAGGGGATCCTGCATCGGCGCGGCTTTGTTTGAGGGCTGGGCAAAGACTGAGGACGAGGCGCTAAAGCTCCTCGAGTCCGGCGAGGTCGAGTTTATCCCCTGTCATCACGTCCATGCCGTTGGCCCTATGGGTGGCATCACCTCGGCGAACATGGCCGTTCTCGTTGTCCGCAACATGGTTGATGATACGGTTGCGTATTGCACTATGAACGAGGGAATTGGAAAGGTTCTTCGCTTCGGCGCATATAGCCAGGAGGTCGTCGACAGGCTCCACTGGATGGCGGATGAGCTCGGCCCGGTTCTTTCCAAGGCGCTTAAGCTTAAGGAGGGCGGCATCAACCTCAGCGCCCTTATCGCGCGTGCAATTACGCAGGGAGACGAATTCCACCAGCGCAACATGGCAGCATCCCTCAACTTCCTAAAGGAAGTTGCCCCCCTCATTGTCAAGACTGATGTTCCCGAGGATGCCAAGCAGCGCGTGATTCAGTTCCTAGCCGACACTGATCAATTCTTCCTCAATGTGATGATGGCTACGGGTAAATCCATCGTCGACTACGCACGCAAGGACGAGGAGAGCTGCGTTGTCACCACGATGACTCGCAATGGATACGAGTTTGGCGTGCGCATTGGCGCCTGCGGTGACGAATGGTTCACCGCTCCGGTCAACACGCCGCGCGGGCTCTACTTCGCTGGATTTAGTGAGGAAGACGGTTGCCCGGATAATGGCGACTCTTCGATTACCGAGACCGTTGGCGTTGGTGGCATGGCGATGGTGGCGGCACCTGGCGTAACCCGATTCGTGGGCGCAGGCGGGTTTGAGGACGCACTGAACATTTCCAACGAAATGGAGCGCATCTGCGTGACTCACAACCCCAACTGGACAATTCCCACATGGGACTTCAAGGGTACGTGTCTCGGCATTGATATTCGAAAGGTTGTGGCAACGGGCATTACGCCCCTCATCAATACGGGCATCGCCCATAAGAACGCCGGTGTCGGACAGGTCGGCGCAGGTACCGTGAGGGCTCCCCTCGCATGCTTCGAGAAGGCGCTTGAAGCGTACTGTGCCAAGCTCGGTATCGAGTAACGCGTGAGCGCCGGGCTCATAGATTGGACGGGCGAGGGCACCGTCAGCGATTACGCCCTCGCCCGCATGAGAGGTCAGATCAGCGGGTCAGTGCACAGTGTGTTCTCGTCGAGTCTGAACGTGAGCCTGCCGGGCTTGCTTCTTCACCTTGGGCTTACGAGAGATGGACTTTCGGTTCTTGGGATTGCCCTGCCTGAGGAATGCCTGCATTCGCTGTTGGGATGCGCTCAAGTTGGTGGAAGAGCAACGGTTCGCGATGGTGTCCTGCGAGTGTATGGAGCAGGAGTTGTTCTTCAGGTGCACCTGGGCGCGCTACAGGTTGTCCCCTGTCGCGTCCCGTATCTGGATGTCGTTCAGAGAGGTGATCTGCTCTGCAAGCTCGAGGGGCTTTCGCTTGAAGGACGCCTAGGCTTACCGGCAGACGAAACGCTAGAGCGAGTGGCGCGAGTCCTGTCAGAAGGGGCGGATACCGACGAACTACGCCAGGCCAGTATCTCGTATCTGCTGGGTCGTGGACTCGGCCTTACTCCCTCGGGAGATGACGTGCTCGTGGGCTATGGCATCGGCCTTCTCATGGGAGGGGTTGGCAACGAATTCTGCGAGGCGATAGCCGGGGAGGACCTTGAACGCACCACTGATGTCAGTGCGGCATACCTCAGGGCGACGAGCGAAGGATATGCGAATCAAGAGTTCATCGAGCTGGCAAGCGGGTTGAAGAATGGAGCGTTGGTTGGGGGAACAATCAGGCGGCTCCTCGCGGTCGGGCACACCTCGGGAGCCGACGGACTTTGGGGTCTTGAGCTCGCGTTGAGAGCTGAGCTGGGAGGAGGTTGTTCGGCCCCCAGACGCATTTGGCACATAAGACATGTACGACAGACCATGTGAAAGGAAAGTGAGAACGATGGCAGAGAAGAAAAAGGGAGTTAGCTCGACGACGCTCATCGTCATTTCTATGGTGCTAGGAGTTGTTGTCGGATTCATTGTCGGTGAGCCGATGAACAACGTAAAGTTCATAGGCGATATCTTCTTCCATCTGGTTCAGATGGGCATCATTCCCTTCGTGATGTGCACCATTATCGAGGCAGTTGGTGCTCTTGATGCAAAGGCCCTTTCCGGCTATGGGCTGAAGGGCATCGGCTGGTTTGCCGCTTCGTCGCTTCTCGCCGCTGGCATCGGTCTCGTCCTTACAATCCTTATCCAGCCTGGCGCAGGCATTGAGGCGGCAACTGCTTCTGTCGACTATCAGTCTTCAAGTGTTACCTTCCAGGACACGATTAGCGGATTCTTCGGCTCGAATATCGTTTCTTCTATGAGCAACGGCTCGATGGTCCAGTGCATCGTTTTCGCCATCGCACTTGGCCTTGCGTGCTCAGCTTGGCGTAGGACCCATGACAACCAGTGCCTTGTCTACGACGTCTGCAGCCAGCTCTCCAAGCTCATCCTTAACATCATCCGAGCGGTTATGAAGATCGCCCCCATTGGCATCTTCTGCTACGTGAGCGCAATGATTGGCAGCCTTGGCCTTGCCGTCCTCATTCCTGTTGCAATGTATCTCGTTGTCATGGCCATTGCAGTTGCAATCATGTTCGCCATCTGGATTACCCTCGTGGCTGTCCGTTGCAAGTACAATCCCATCCGTCTTATCCAGAGGATGTGGCCCATGAGCGCCCTTGCGCTGGGCACAATCTCCTCTGCCGTAACCCTGCCGACTGCCCTCGAGGATACCAAGTCCAAGCTTGGCGCTGATCCTGAAATCGCCGACCTCCTTATGGCTCTTGGCATGCCGCTCAACTCCAACGGCGCTGCTATTCACCTTGCCGTGACGGCCCTGACGATTGCTCAGATTTATGGAGTGACCTTCAGCGGTGGCCAGCTTGTCTACGTGTGGATTGTTTCCTTCCTGCTCTCCCTGGCCAACGCAGTTTCTCCGGGCGCATCTCTGGTCTCTATGACCATGATTGTTCCTCAGCTTGGTCTGCCCATGGAGTCCATTGCCATCTTTGCTGGTCTTGAGTACCCCACCGGTGCACTTCGCACCATCCTCAATGTCGACGGCGATGTGTACACCTGCCTGATGGTCTCTGCTAGCGAGGGCAAGCTCCATCCCGAAATCTTCTACGACAAGGAGAGCTCTGAGCCTCAGGTCGAGGCATAGGAAAGTACGCGGGTCCCCGAGGAGGGAGAGCGTGTGTAACGGAGAGGTGCGACGGGGCACCGCGCCTCTCCCCTTCGATTACAAGAAGGAGTGAGCCATGGCTGCTGAAAAGTCCAAGAGAGTATCCCCGACGCTTCTCATTGTCATATCGATGGTCGCCGGCTTCATCGTGGGTCTACTTGTCGGTAACCCGATGAACAACGTTAAGTTCATAGGCGACATCTTCTTCCACCTGGTACAGATGGGCATCGTACCGTTTGTCATGTGTACCATCATCGAGGCCATCGGTGGTCTTACCGCAAAGGACCTTTCTGATATTGGAATAAAGGGCATCATTTGGTTTGCTGCGTCATCCATTCTGGCGTCTGCATTTGGTATTGCCTGCACGCTGCTATTTCAGCCGGGTGCCGGTCTAGCTGACTCTGCTCTGGTCCAGAATGCGATGACTACGGCAGAAGCATCGAGCGGAACTTGGCAGGACACCGTTTCTGGCTTCTTCGGATCCAATATCGTTGCATCGATGGGCAATGGTTCGATGGTCCAGTGCATTGTCTTTGCAATCGCTCTGGGTCTGGTCTGCTCTGGCTGGCGGCAGGCTCATGACAACAAGTGCGTGGTCTATGACTTCACTGTTCAGCTCGGGGCTCTTATTCTCAACATCATCCGAGTGGTCATGAAGGTCGCCCCCGTTGGCATTTTCTGTTACGTATCCGCGATGGTGGGATCCATGGGTGCCGAGGTCGTTATACCGCTCCTGCGGTACCTGCTCGTCCTTGGCGGTGCGGTCCTCGTGTTTATGATTCTGTGGATCGCGCTCGTGTGCGTGCGATGCAGGCTGTCCCCGGCGCGCCTGATTCGAAAGATGTGGCGTATGAGCGTAATGGCGCTCTCCACTACGTCGAGTGCCGTGACGCTTCCCATTGAGATGCAGGATGCCAAAGAACGGCTCGGCCTTCGCGAGGACATCGCAGACCTTGTGCTTCCTCTTGGCATGCCACTCAATTCCAATGGTGCCTCAATCCATCTTGCGGTGACATCGCTGACAATTGCGCAGATCTACGGGGTTACTTATGCGGGAGCAGACCTGATTGCGCTAACGGTAATTTGCACGCTTCTCTCGCTTGCAAATGCCGTTGCACCTGGTGCCGACTTGGTTTCGCTGACCATGATTGTTCCGCAACTTGGGCTGCCGCTTGATAGTATTGGCATTTTCGCTGGGCTTACTTATCCAGTGGGTGCTATACGAACGATTCTCAACGTGAATTCGGATGTGTACTGCGCCCTAATGGTTGCGGCCGACTACAGCGATGGAATTAATCGGTCTGTTTTCGATGCCGATAACTGATTATCGGCCGTTCGTTTGTGTTTCTAGATCGTAGATATTCTTGTTGGGCTCATCGGGGTGAGCCCAACAAGGGCAGTGCTCTGGAAGGGGAGAAAAGAGATGAGCTGGAACCTGCCAGTCAACCGTGTGGTGATCGCTTTAGGCGGCAACGCGCTTGGTAAAACGCCGGAAGAGCAGATGACTCGCCTGCGTGCTGCTGCCCCTACGCTACTTCGCGTGATTGAACAGGGCAACGAGATTATCATTACCCACGGGAACGGCCCTCAGATTGGGATGATTGAGAGCGCGTTCGAACTAGCCCACAAGGACAATCCGCAGAAGATTCCAGATATGGACCTGCCCGAGTGCGGAGCCATGAGCCAGGGTTACATAGGCTACCAGCTTCAGCAAGCAATTGGCGCAGCGATGCACAAGGCGTACAAGCGGTGGCACGTGGCGACAGTTGTAACTCAAATTGAGGTCGATCCCGAAGACCCGGCCTTTGAGAAGCCCACAAAACCCATCGGAGCATTCCTCTCCCATGAGGAAGCCATGACGGAGAATGCGAAACATCCAGACTGGACATTCATTGAAGACTCCGGACGCGGCTGGCGCAGGGTGGTTGCTTCCCCCGTTCCAAAGAAGATCGTCGAGAGCGAGAGCATCCTGAACCTGCTCGACAATGAGTTCATTGTTATCGCTTGTGGCGGCGGAGGAATCCCCGTTGTCAGGGACTATTCCGACAAGGGTGCATACAAGGGGGTCGCCGCAGTTATCGATAAGGATATGGGCGGCGAGTTGCTTGCTGAGGACTGCCATGCAGACAGGTTGGTATTGTTGACTGCAGTGGATCACGTTGCCATCAACTTTGGTAAGCCCAACCAGCAAGACCTTGTCGACATCTCGGTCGACGAGGCGAATCGCTACCTCGAGGAGGGGCAGTTTGGGAAAGGCTCTATGGAGCCAAAGGTTCGCGCTGCCGTTAAATTCGCGGGGAGCAGGCCAGGGCGCACTTGCATTATTGGCTCTCTTGAGAAGGCTGCAGAGGCCATGGCTGGCCTGTCTGGCACGCGCATCCACGCATAGGTTGGGCGTAAACGACTTATTCTGTGGTATCTGCTAATCAATACGGCCCGTGGGAGAAGAACTTTCACGGGCCTTCGCGGTTGCGGTGAATTTTACCCCTGCTGGTGCAGCCAGATCTCGCGGATGCCACGGAGCGTGAGGTCTGGGTCCACGGCCGAGAAGAGGTCCGTTGCCGCGCTTACGGTGCGGGCCAGGCCACCGGTTCCCACCACGGGTGCGTCTGGTATGTCCAGCTCGCGCTTAATGCGGGCCACCAGGCCCTCCGCCTGGGCGGCCGCACCCACGACGATGCCGGACTGCACGGCCGTCTCGGTTGTCTCGCCAAGGGCGTGGGCGGGCGCCTCGATGGGCACGCTGGAGAGCTTTGCGGCGCGCGAGAAGAGCGCCGCTGCCGAGAGCATAAGGCCCGGGGAGATGGCGCCGCCGCGATAGGAGCCCGCGGCATCGACGACGTCGATGTTGGTCGCCGTTCCAAAGTCCACCACGATGACCGGCGCGCCGTAGGTGCGGCGCGCGGCCACGGCGTTGGCAATGCGGTCCGCGCCCACCTGGGTGGGGTCGGGCATGTCGATGCGCATGCCGGAGTCCGTCTGGGGGGTCACGACCAGCGGCTCTGTGCCCGTGCGGTCGAGCAGGCACTTGTACCAGGCGCGCGTGAGCACGGGGACAACGCACGCAATGCCCGCGGCCGTAACGCGTGCCTGGTCCAGGCCGTCCTTGTTGAAGTACCCGTGCAGACGGGCGTCGATCATGTCCGAGGTGTCCGTGTGGCTCGTCGCCATGCGCCAGCCGTGCGCCACGCTGCCGTCCTCGTCAAAGAGGCCGAGTGTGGTCTGGGTGTTGCCAACGTCAATCGCGAGAAACATGGGCGTCCTTCCTGGCAAGAGCTGCTGGGGCGGCAGCGGGCACATCTCGGCTCACGGCGCGTTTGATCCCCGATGCCATTAGAACACACGCGGGGCCGGTCTGCTCGCGATTGCCCCGCACGCGGTGCCCCCCCGGCGCGCTACGGCCCGCCCCCGCTCGCCCTTGCTCCCGCCCCTTTCCCCTCGCCCAAAAGTGAACACGTTTTCAATGGGTGCCTTGCGACCCCTGGGGAAACGTCGCGCCGGTGGCCCACGGATTGAAAACGTGTTCACTTTTGGAGGGGCGCTGCGGCAGGATCTCGGCTTGGGGGGCCTTGCTCCCACCTGCGGGCCCCTCGTCGCGGAGTTTAGCTCCTTTTCTTAATGGCGATAAGCGCTACCTGGGCAAACGTCGGGCAAGATTAAGAAAAGGGGCTATTCTCCGCGCATGGGAAGGCGAGAAGTCCAACGCCGTGGCAGGCGCTGGGGTCCGTAGGCGAGACCCCGGTGCCGCGACGGGTACCGGAGCCCGCGCGCCGAGAAACCCAACGCCGCGGCCGCGCTCCGCCCGTGGTCAGCGATTCTCCACACACCGTCGACGCGCGATTTGCTATACTCCGAGAGCTTGACCGTCTTGGACGGAGCTATCCGCGCCAAGACATCACCACCCCTGTCCTGGTCGGAAACCAGGACCGACAAAAGGAGTCCTGCAATGAAGCAAGGAATTCATCCTAACTACGTGGAGTGCACCGTCCGCTGCACCTGCGGGAACACGTTCAAGACGCGTTCCACCAAGCCCGAGCTCGTCATCGACCTCTGCGACAAGTGCCACCCGTTCTACACCGGCCAGCAGAAGCTCGTCGACACCGGCGGTCGCGTCCAGCGCTTTGCCAACAAGTTCGGTGGCGCCGCGCAGGCCAGGCTTGATGCCGAGAAGGCCGCCAAGGCTGCCAAGGCCGCGAAGGCCGCGGAGCTCGAGGCTGCCCGCAAGGCCGCCAAGGAGGCCAAGGCTGCCGAGAAGGCCAAGCGTGCCGCTGAGTACGCCAAGAAGGCCGAGGCAGAGGCTGCCAAGGCTGCCGCCAAGGCCGCCGAGGCTCCTGCAGAGCCCGAGGCCGCTGAGGCCGCTGCCGAGGCTCCCGCAGCTGAGTAGCACTCGCTCATAGCGCAACAAAAACGGGGAGGTCGACATCGGTCGGCCTCCCCGTTGCGTTACCGCTGTCGGTGCTGGACGCGCGCTACACGAGCTTGAGCCCGGAGTCGCCGTTTGCGCCGCTGCCAGTAGGGCTGTCCTTCTCGGCCGCGTTGGCCGCCTTGCGCGCCAGCTCCTCTCGGTGCTGCATGACCGCCGCGACCTCGCCCAGGCGCTTCTTGGCTTCTGCCTCGGTCTCCTGCACGTAGGTGCAGCTGCACTCGGACACCACGGCCCCAAGTGCCTTGGTGCGGCGGGCGGCGTCGAGAAGCTGGTCCATCTGCCCGGCCGCCTTCGCGCGGGAGATGAGCGCCTGCGCGTCGGTGGGGGAGAGCTGCAGCAGGTGAGGCAGTTCGGTCTCGTCGACCTTGATCTTCTTCTCGCTTGCGTACGCGTCGAGCGCCGCTTCGTGCTCGGCCTCCTTCACGGCCTCGTTCTGGAGCATCGCGTCAAGCTGGTCTGGCCGCATGCCCATCTGTGCGAGAACCGCCTCCACCGGCTGACCGGTCGTCGCAATCTGCTGCGCAATGTCCTGGAACAGCGCGTCTTTCACCTGCGAGACCTGCGCGGCCGGTACCGACTGGCACAGGCGCTCGGCAAGTGCGTCGAGACATGCGTTGGCCTTCTGCTCCTCGGCGGAGTCCTCGCTCAGGGAGCTGAGGTATGCGCGGGTCTGCTCGCGTAGGCGCTGCTCGTTCTCGAGGCCGTCAAAGTGGCTTGCAACCCACGCGGGATTGGCAAGGTCCTTCTCGGTGCCGCCCGCCTCGCGCACCAGCGTCTGGACTGCAAGCTCGACTTCTTCGTCTGTCGTGCGAACAACGCGCACCTCAACGTCTACCGGCCCATACGAGGTAAGGGTGTAGAACGCCCTGTTCCCAATGACAAGCGGCTCGGGCTTCTGGATGGTCATGAATCCTCCTGACTGCGCGACTGACTCGTGCGCGCGGCTGACTTCTGGCCAGTATGCCCATCTTTCTAACGTCTCTACAAGAGGACGTCCCTCGGTACCAATTCCCTAGTTGATACGATCGGCTCATTCGCCTCAGCTAAAGCTTACGTTTAGCGGAGTACGGCTGGGTATAATCGTATTACAGCGAAATACGATTGGAGGAGAGCGACTATGGCAATGGAAGCAACAACAATCCGCTTCGAGCCGGAGGAGAAGTCCTGGATTCAGGCGTATGCCGACTTTGTCGGCAGGACGTTCTCTGATGTGGTGCGCGAGGCTGCTCTTGAAATGGTCGAAGACGCTGCTGACTGCCAGGCGTATGAGGACGCTCTGTCCGTAGATGATGGCATGCGCTACTCGATGGATGAAGTCAAGCGCATGGCTATGGAAGCCGAATGAGCTACGAGGTCGAGTGGTCGCGTTCCGCTGCAAAGGAGCTGCTTTCCATCGAGAAAAAACAGCGGTTAATGATTCTCAAATGGGTCGAGGACAACCTTGCAGGTTGCGAGAACCCCAAAGCAATTCCTGGATCCAAGGCGCTCCAGGGAACGAAGAATGGCTGGAGATACAGGGTTGGTAGCTACAGGATTCTGGCGACAATCAACGAGGGGAAGCTGCTCATTGAGGTTGTTCGGGTGGGGCACAGGCAGGGTGTATACAAGAACCTGCCTAAGGAACTATAGCGCGCCAACCATTTACTAGGCACTAGGGCTTCTCGGTGGATGGCCGATTGATGCGAAGCTTGACTTTTATAGGGGCGGAGTTGCCGGACAAAGCCGAGGTTTGTCAGGGTGGCCCCGCAGCGAAGACTTCTTCCCCCAATTGGGGCAAAATGAGCACGCAAGGGATGCGCCCACGGTACGGGCCCCTTGCGGAGAGGAACAAGGGGAACATGGCGGACACAACCACAACCATCCACACAGACGTCGCGATTGTCGGCGCTGGTCCGGCTGGCATCTTCACTGCGCTGGGCCTTCTCGGCAAGGGGGACACGCGCTCCATCACCATCGTCGAGAAGGGGCTGCCTGTCGAGAAGCGCAGTTGCCCCAAGGCCAAGGTGGGCCACTGCATCCACTGCCAGCCGTGCCGCATCACCACGGGCTTCTCGGGCGCCGGCGCCTTCTCGGACGGCAAGCTCTCGCTCTCGCGCGAGGTGGGCGGCGACCTGCCCGAGCTCATCGGCCATCAGTTTGCGCAGGACACCATCGACCGCGTCGACCAGATGTATCTCGACTTTGGCGCCGACCCGCACGTCGAGGGCCTCGGCCACGCCGACGAGGTTGCGGAGATTCGCCGCCGCGCCATTAGCGCGGGCCTCAAGCTCGTGGACTGCCCCATCCGCCACCTTGGCACCGAGAAGGCCCAGGAGCTCTACGCGCGCATCGAGAAGCACTTGCTTGACGCCGGCGTGAACATCCTCTTCGAGACCGAGTGCGAGGAGGTCGTGATCGAGGATGGCGTGTGCCGTGGCCTTGTGGTGCGCAACCGTGACGGCGAGACGCGCGTCGAGGCCGGCGAGACGATCGTCGCCACCGGCCGTCGTGGCGCCAGCTGGTTCGACTCCATGTGCGAGGAGCATGGCATTGGGCACGTGGCGGGACCGGTTGACGTGGGTGTGCGCGTGGAGGTGCGCAACGAGGTCATGGAGCGCGTGAACGACGTGCTCTACGAGTCAAAGCTCATCGGTTATCCCAATCCGTATAAGAACAAGGTGCGCACCTTCTGCCAGAACCCCGGCGGCTTTGTGAGCCAGGAGAACTACGACGGTGGCCTGGCAGTGGTGAACGGCCACTCGTACAAGGACCGCAAGAGCCCCAACACCAACGTGGCGGTGCTCTGCACGCTTAACTTCAAGCACCCCTTCAACCAGCCCATCGCCTACGCGCAGCGCGTGAGCGAGCTCATCAACATGCTGGGCGCGGGCCACATCCTGGTGCAGCGCTTTGGTGACATTCTCGACGGCAAGCGCACCTGGCCCAAGGAGCTCGCCCAGTCCAACGTGGTGCCCACGCTCCCCGACGCCGAGGCCGGCGACATCACCGCAGCCATGCCCATGCGCCCCATGGTCGAGATCATTGAGTTCATCAAGGCCGTCGACAAGGTCGTGCCGGGCTTTGCCTCGTACGAGACGCTGCTCTACGCGCCGGAGGTCAAGTTCTACAGCAACCGAGTCCAGATGGACGAGAACTTCGATACTAACGTCCAGCACCTCCACTGCCTGGGCGACTCCTCCGGCTGGACCCGCGGCCTCATGATGGCCTCCGTGATGGGTCTGCTCATGGGCGAGAACCTCGCCGACAGGGACAAGTAGGTGAGGCAAAGGGAGTTTCCCCTTGTCTCATTCGCCGCTGCGTAGCCACCGCCTGCCGGTGCGCTGCGCGGCGATGTTTTTCTCATCCCAAACTGTATTAAACTAACTAGTACAGTTAGGACGGATGCAAGCGTCCGAGCACCTCGCCCGTGCTGCCGTCCGTCTGTCCATCGAGGGACGGGAGGTGCCGTGATCCATATCAGCTACCAGGACCCGCGCCCCATCTACGAGCAGGTGCGCGACGCGTACCGCCAGCAGATCCTCGCGGGCGTGCTCGCACCGGGAGAGCAACTCCCCTCTGTTCGCGAGCTCTCGTCTCGCCTTGCCGTGAATCCCAACACCATCCAGCGCGCCTACCGCGAGCTTGAGCAGGAGGGCTGCATCTCCTCGGTGCGGGGCAAGGGGAGCTTCGTCGCAGACGTGTCGGGCGCCGCGGAGGCGCGCCGGCGCGAGCTTCTGGAGCAGTTCGACCAGCTTGTCCAAGAGCTCGAGTCCCTGGGCGTGACGTCCGAGGAGCTTGGGCAAAGAGTTGGGGGAGGCGAGGGGTGATGGCATCGGCCATTGAGGTAAGAAACCTGCGGAAGGTCTTCGACGGTACGCCCGCGCTCGACGGGGTGAGTCTCACCGTCCCCGCAGGCGCAGTCTACGGGCTCGTTGGGCCCAACGGCTGCGGCAAGTCAACGCTCGTCTCGCACCTGAGCGGCGTCATGCGCCCTACCTCGGGCGACGTCCTTGTCTTGGGCGAGAAGGTCTTCGAGAATCCCGGTGTCAAGGTGCGCATCGCCTGCGTCCCCAGCGAGCCCTACTTCATTGGCTCGGAGAGCGCAGACGGCATGGCGGGCTTCTACCGCGTGATGATTCCCACCTTTGACCTTTCGCGCTACTTAGGGCTGGAGAAGCACTTCGAGGTTGATCACACAAAGCCGCTCCGCAAGCTCAGCCGCGGCATGCGGGCGCAGGCGGCCATCTGGCTTGCGCTCTCCATTCGCGCGGACGTCCTGTTGCTCGACGAGCCCATGGACGGCATCGACCCTCTCGCCAGAAGGCGCATGTGGCGCCTGGTGCTCGAAGAGGTAGCCGAGCGCGGCCTCACGGTGCTCGTGACCAGCCACAACCTGCGCGAGCTCGAGGGCGTTTGCGACCACCTGGGCATCATGGCCAAGGGCACAATGCGCGAGGAGGTCGACCTCTCCCAGCCCTCGGATGGCGTCGCAAAGGTGCAGGTGGTCCTGCCCGAGGGCATGGTCCCGCCCGTTGGCCTCAACGTTATCCGGCAATCCAATGAGGGTCGTGTGCTCACGCTGCTCGTGCGCGGGAGTGCGGGCGAGGTGCGAGAGGCGCTCGCCGCTCTGCACCCGTCCTACCTCGAGGTCCTGCCGCTCTCGCTTGAGGAGAGGTTCATCTGCGAGCTTGGAGGCGATGACGATGGCATCATGTGAGATGCAGGAGGGGCGCCGCGCTCCCTTGCCGGCGTTCGGGCTCTTTCTCGACACCTGCCAGCGGTACGCGTACCTGGGGGTGGGCTACCTTATCGTCTGGCTCTTCTGGCTTGTCCCGCTGGCGCTGAGAATCGCCGGGCCAACCCCGCCCGCAGACCCCGCGCATGAGCTTGCACAATCTGGCATGGCTGTCGTGGTGCTTTCTGCGGCCGTCTCGTTTGTTGCGGTCAGCGGCGCATTCTCGTGGATCTACGATCGCAAGGCAATACAGCTCTACGGCCTGCTCCCGCTTCGGAGGGGGACCATCTTCCTGGCGCTTATCCTGGCGGGCGTGGTTCCGCTTCTGATTGCCGTGGGCATCTCCGGCTTTGTCTTTGCCGCGGTTCTCGGGTTTGGACAGGACGCGGCAGCGATTCTTCCCTGGATGGCGGGGCACGCCCTGCTCGTTGTGGCCTTCGGCGGCATCTCTGCCCTGTGCGTGCAGCTGGTCGGGAGGACCGTCTTTGCCCTGCTGTGCTATCTGCTCGTCAACTTCTACGCGTTTGCTGCGCGACAGTTTGCGGAGGCCCTCTACAGTCTCGTAGCACCGTCGGTGTCGTTTGCGTCTGTCGAGGCGCTCGATTGGGCAAGCCCGCTCATACGCCTTGTGCAGCTCGTCTCCTCCTGGGCGACTACCTTTCCCTTCCCCGTTTCCAATCTTGAAGCTGCCCTGACGCAAGTCCTTGTCATCTATGCAATCGTAGGCCTTGCTTGCACGGCGCTGGCGATGCTGGCCTTTTCCCGCCGCAACCTCGAGCGGGCCGGAGACGCCTACGTGAGCCCCGCCGTGCGAACCGTGGTGAACGCGTTTGTCAGCGCCCTTGTTGGGTTTGCTGCCACGGACCTTGTGCTGGCGACGTTGCTCTCGAACCGCCATGAAATCCCTGCACAGATGGCCGCGATGCTCTATGGCGTCTCTCCCCAGCTGGCATGTGTCTTGCCGGTGGTCTTCTCGGCGCTGACCTTTGCGATTGTCGAGGCCATCATGGGCCACGGCGTCAAGGCCCTGCGCAAACGCGTCCCGGCGCTTGTGGCAACAACAGGTGTCGCGCTTGTGGCGAGCATTGTCTGTGTGGGCCTCGCTGCGGATGCTGCGGCCTACGTGCCCAACCCCGTAGACGTCCAACGCGCAGCCGTCTCCTGCGTCTCCGTACCCTTCGAAGACGAGAAGGGCGTGGAGCGCGTGACCCAGCTGCACAGCACACTGATGGGCTCCCCCTGCTCCGGCGACGAGCCAGTGCCATCAAACATCTACTCAGAGATGATTTCGTACCAGATGAAGGACGGTACCAGTATTTCTCGCCAGTACGCCATTCCCCTCAACAGTGACGGCGAGCCAAGCGCTGGCAGTAAGGCTGCTCAGGCACTCATGGATTTCGCCCGCGACCCTGCAACCGAGGAGGCGCTCCGCTCCCAGGTTGACGCGGTCCTTCTCGACGCAGACCTGTCGTCTGTGACGATTGCCTATGAGGAATACGCGCCAGATTCCCAGGAGGACGCTCCCTGGCGCAGCGAGGAGATCTTGCCTGCGGACTACGCTGCCCTCCGCAATGCGCTCAACCAGGACATTGACGAGCATGGTGCGGCATGCGCGATGCCGTTGTATCAGCTGACGACCAGCTTGTATGACTCCGCCGGCACGTATCAGTATTCGACAACCACGAGCAACTCTTTGGGGGCAACGGTGGATACCCCGTACCTTGCGAGTGTGAGCCTCTCCTCAACGACGCCCGACGAGGACTCTGCGGATACGACCATCTACCTCAGCGAGGGCGCTACGCCCCATACCGTTGCCTGGCTGCGCTCCCGCTACGGCTACGAGTTCGTCGAGCGATGAGACAAAGGGACTGCCCCTTTGTCTCATGTGCGCCGCGCGTGTGGGGAGAGCCCGCCTGAATCGAAACACCCCTGCGGTGGTAGACTTTGCAATGCTGACTAATCATGCCGCGTCACCGCACGTCCGCCGTGCGCCGCGGCCCACCTGCAAGGAGAACTGCCATGCGCGACAAGCTCGAGAAGATCATTGCCGCGTACGAGGAGCTGGAGCAGAAGATGGTCGACCCGGCCGTCGTCTCCGACCCCAAGGAGTACGCGCGCATCGCAAAGGAACACGCCGACCAGGCTGCCCTCGTGGCCAAGGCCCGCGAGTACCTCCAGGCCCTCGATGACATCGAGGCCGCAAAGGAGATGCTCCACGAGGCGTCCGACGCCGAGGAGAAGGAGATGCTCCAGGCGGACATCTCCGAGAACGAGTCCAAGCTTCCCGCCCTCGAGGAAGACGTCAAGTACATGCTCATCCCCGGTGACCCCAATGACGAGAAGGACACCATCGTCGAGATTCGCGCGGGCGTGGGCGGTGACGAGGCGGCCATCTTTGCCGGCGACCTCTTTAACATGTACCAGCGCTTTGCTCAGTCTCGCGGTTGGAAGACTGAGGTTCTCGACGCCAGCCCCGGCGAGGCAGGCGGCTTCAAGACCATCGAGTTCAAGGTTACGGGCGAGAAGGTCTACTCCGTCATGAAGTACGAGAGTGGCGTCCACCGCGTCCAGCGCGTGCCCAAGACCGAGAGTCAAGGCCGCATCCAGACCTCCACGGCCACCGTCGCGGTGCTGCCCGAGGCTGACGAGATCGACATCGAGATTAAGCCCGAGGACCTGCGCATCGACACGTACTGCTCCTCCGGCCCCGGCGGCCAGGGCGTCAACACGACGTACTCGGCCGTGCGCATCACGCACATCCCCACCAACACGGTGGTGCAGTCGCAGGAGCAGCGCTCCCAGATCCAGAACCGCGAGGTCTGCATGCAGATGCTGCGCGCCCGCCTCTACGAGGCCGAGCTCGAGAAGCAGCAGGCAGAGCAGGGTGCCGAGCGCCTCTCGCAGATCGGCCACGGCAACCGCTCCGAGAAGATCCGCACGTACAACCAGCCGCAGGACCGCGTCACGGACCACCGCATTGGCTTCAACTCCACGTACAACGGCGTGCTTCTCGGTGACCAGCTAGGCACCGTGATTGATGCCCTTGCTGCGGCTGACCGCGCCGAGAAGCTCGCGCAGGCGGTGTAAGGCGGAGGCTCCCACTCCCTCTGAAGTTTCGTATCAAAGAGCATCAACTTGCGTGCCAGCTGGACCGAGTCTGCTGGCGCGCTTTGTGTGTGGGGCGCATGCCCAGCACGGCCAGCAAGACCCTGTCTTTGGTCGTGTGCCTTCGCGGACAGCAGCCGGTGGGAACCTGAGCGGATAACATTGTTGCGTCCTGCTGCTCTGCCCAAAATTTGCGGTTGCCGGTCGTTTTTCAGGGTTTCGCCTAGTATCACCCCGCTAGTGCCATTTCCCTACCTGCGGTTCCGCAAAAAGTTAGAGCTATCGTACTCGGCGATTCGCCAAAAATGGACCGGCAACCGCAAATTCTGTGCACGCGCATCCTCCGTAGGCGGCAAGAGGGGTCCCCGTCTGGCCCTTTTCCTTCGTTGCGCTATGATTCGGGGACTTAACACGCGATCAGGGAGGAAGAGTGTCCCAAACTGGACAGGAGACCTGGACCGTCAAGCGCATGCTTGAGTGGACGCGCGGGTACCTCGAGCGCAAGGGCGACGAGCACCCGCGTCTCTCTGCGGAGTGGCTGATAAGCGACGTCACAGGGCTCTCTCGCGTTCAGATCTACATGAACTTCGACAAGCCGCTCACCCCGGCCGAGCTCGATGCCATGCACGATGCCGTGGTTCGACGGGGCCGCGGAGAGCCCCTGCAGTACGTGACCGGCGAGATGCCCTTCCGCCACATCGTGCTGCACTGCGAGCGCGGCGTGCTTATCCCGCGTCCCGAGACTGAGGTCCTCGTCGATGCCGCTCTCGAGGGGGTGGATGCTGCCCCGGTAACCTTCCCGGCAATTCTTGGGGAGGTCCCCGAGTCGACCAAGAACAAGGCCGTGGGCGAGGATGTCAAGGGCGCCTCGCCTTCGGGCGGCGCATCTTTCGAGAAAAGTGCCTCCGCCGAGTCGGACGCCGAGCCGGCAGAACCCACCGACCCGGCAGAACCCACCGACCCGGCCGAACCCGCCGACCCGGCAGAATCCGCCGAGCCGGCAGAACCCGCAGAACCCCCAGTGCTGGTGGAACCCGGTTGCCGCGTGCTGGAGATTGGCACCGGTACCGGCTGCATCGCGCTCTCCATCGCGAGCGAGCGCCCCGGTACCCGCGTGGTGGCAACGGACCTCTCGTCCCAGGCCGTGGCGCTTGCAACGCGCAACCGCGATGCCCTGGGTCTCGAGAATGCGGTCACCGTGGTCGAGAGCGATCTGGCCTCCGCTGTGGACCCGGACCTCATGGGCACCTTCTCGGTGCTGGTCTCGAACCCGCCGTACATCCCCTCTGCCGTGGTGCCCACGCTTCCGCAGGAGGTCATCGGCTACGAGCCGGGTCTTGCGCTCGACGGTGGCGAGGACGGCCTGGACGTCTTCCGGCGCATCCTCGAGCTGGCGCCGCAGGCGCTGGCGCCAGGCGGCATGCTCTGCTGTGAGCTCTTCGAGGACAACGTGGGAACCGCTGCCGAGCTTGTGCGCGCCCAGGGCGGCTGGGCTAGCGCCGAGGTGCGAGAAGACCTCACGCACCGTCCTCGCGTCCTTGTCGCCATGCGCGAGGGGTAGGATGTCGACCTGCGGGGGGGGTAAAGCCGACGCCCGCCCAGACATCGCGGTGGCCTGCCGCGCGCCGGTCATTCCGGCGCAAGCCACGTCAAACAGGAGGAGAAACCATGGGTCGTGTGATGCAGGCAAGCCAGGACAACCCCTCGGCGGAGGCGCTTGACGCCGCGGCCGAGATCCTCAAGAACGGTGGCGTGATTGTCTCGCCCACGGATTCCGTCTACGGCCTCGTGTGCGCGGCGACGACAGGCAACCCTGCCCACCAGCGCATATTTGCCATCAAGAACCGTCCCGCCACCCAGACGCTCCCCTTGTTCGTGGCAGACCCCGAGGACCTTCTGCGCTTCGCGGCAACCATTCCCTCCTGGGCCTTCGCCCTCGCCCATGCCTACTGGCCGGGCGCGCTCACCCTGGTGGTCACCGCCACGGATGCCCTTCCTGCGGAGTACCTTGCGCCAACCGGCACCGTTGCGCTCCGCTGCCCCAACTCCCAGCTTGTGCGCGAGCTGGCCCGCCGCGTGGGACCCCTTGCCCAGACCAGCGCAAACACGCACGGCGAGCCGTCGGCAACCTCCGGCGCCTCGATCGAGCCCCAGATAGTCGACGCCGTAGACCTCACCCTTGACGGCGGCCCTGCGCCCATCGCGGTGGCGTCCACCATCGTGGACTGCACGGGGTCCGTCCCCCGCGTCCTTCGCGAGGGCGCGATTGCCGAGAAGGACGTCATGCGCGTTGCGGAGGTCTAGGCCTTCTCGGCGCTAAATCCCTCTCTCCGGCAGCCAAAGAAGTGGCCGTTTTCGCAACGTTTCGCAAAGGCGTGTTTCGCATGGACGAATGGTTGCCGCGCAGCGCGTCCCCTCGCGCTATCCTCTAGACAGGGTGTCCCGCGCGGGCGTCCACGCAGAGCAGAGAGGAGCCTCCATGCGCGTTGCCATTGCCTCTGACCACGCTGGCTTCGATCAGAAGGGGCCCATCGTGCGGCACCTCCGCGAGGAGGGCTACGACGTCATCGACCTTGGCCCAAGATCGGGCGAGCGCTGCGACTACCCGGACTTTGGCGACAAGGTCGGCCGCTATGTCGCCTCCGGAAAGGCCGAGCGCGGCGTTGTCATCTGCGGCACCGGTCTTGGCATCTCGATGACGGCCGACAAGGTCCCCGGCATCCGCGCCACGCCGGTCCAGACGGTCCAGTTCGCCCAGCTTGCTCGCGAGCACAACAATGCCAACGTCATAGGCCTCTCGGGCCGCTTCGTCTCGCTCGAGACAAACGAGCAGATCGTCGACACCTTCCTCACCACCGAGTTCGCCGGCGGACGTCATGCCGCCCGCGTCGAGAAGATCATGCGCGAGGACGATCCGGCGTTCACCGGCGTCCCCGAGGAGTTCGGCCTGTAGCACGCATGTAGTAACCATCTGCCAGCCATCGTTGTCGCGGACCATCCGGCCCAAGAAGGAGAATGCCATGTACCTCGAGCACCTGAGCGCCACCGACCCCGAGCTTGCCTCCGCCATCGGCGACGAGCTCACGCGAGAGCGCAACTCCATCGAGCTCATCGCCTCCGAGAACTTCGTCTCGCTCTCTGTGATGGAGGCCGTTGGGTCCCCGCTCACCAACAAGTACGCAGAGGGCCTTCCGGGCCACCGCTACTACGGCGGCTGCTGGGCGGTCGACGAGGTCGAGAACCTCGCGCGCGACCGCGTGAAGAAGCTCTTTGGCGCTGGCTTCGCAAACGTCCAGCCTCACTCGGGCGCCCAGGCAAACTACGCCGCCGAGGCGGTCTTCGCCAAGCCGGGAGACACCATCATGGGCATGGCCCTCGACAACGGCGGCCACCTCACCCACGGCTCGCCCGCGAACTTCTCGGGCAAGCTCTTCAACGTGGTCTCCTATGGCCTGGACCCCGAGACCGAGCGCATCGACTTCGACGACGTGGCGGCAAAGGCCGAGAAGTACCAGCCCAAGCTCATCATCGCCGGCGCCTCTGCCTACCCGCGCACCATCGACTTCGAGCGCTTCGCGCAGATCGCACACGACAACGGCGCGGCGCTCATGGTGGACATGGCCCACATCGCCGGCCTCGTGGCCACCGGCCGCCACCCCTCGCCCGTGCCCTACGCAGACGTCGTGACCTCCACCACGCACAAGACCCTGCGCGGCCCGCGTGGCGGCATCATCCTCTGCAACGACCCCGCCATCTCCAAGAAGATCAACTCGTCGGTCTTCCCGGGCACGCAGGGCGGACCGCTCGAGCATGTCATCGCCGGCAAGGCCGTCGCCTTTGGCGAGGCGCTGCAGCCCGAGTTCGCCGCCTACACCGATGCCATTCTCGCCAACGCCAAGGCGCTCGGTCGCGGCATGGAGTCCCGCGGCCTGAGGCTCGTGACCGGCGGCACCGACAACCACCTGCTCCTCGTTGACCTCACGCCCGCCGGTGACGTGACTGGCCGCGATGCCGAGACCGCGCTCGACGCCGTGGGCATCACCGTCAACAAGAACACCATTCCCGGCGAGCAGCGCTCGCCCTTCGTCACGAGCGGCATCCGCGTGGGCTCTGCGGCGGCAACCACCCGCGGCTTTGGCGAGGCGGAGTGCGAGCGCATCGGCGAGCTCATCGGCGACGTCGTGACCAACCTGGGGGACGACACCATTCAGGAGCGCGTTGCCGGCGAGGTCAAGGAGCTCCTGCAGGCCCACCCCCTCTATCCAGAGCTCTAGCGGGGCGAACGAGACAAAGGGGCAGTCCCTTTGTCTCGTTCCTAAGTGTTAAGGTCTTTCGGGGAAGACCATGAGACAAGGGGGCAGTCCCCTTGTCTCATTACGAGAAGGGACACACATGGCAGATTACGACGAGAGCAGGCTCACGGTTGTCGACCACCCCCTGGTCCAGCACAAGCTGAGCATCCTGAGGGACAAGGGGACCGGAACCAAGCAGTTCCGCGAGCTCGTGACGGAGCTCGCGATCTTCGAGGGCTATGAGGCCATGCGCGACTTCCCGCTCGAGGACGTCGAGGTGGAGACCCCGCTTGAGAAGACCACCTGCAAGCGCATTGCCGGCAAGAAGGTCGCCATCATCCCCATCCTGCGCGCTGGCCTGGGAATGGTCGACGGCATCCTCACTCTCGTTCCCTCCGCGCGCGTGGGCCACGTTGGCATGTACCGCGATCCCGAGACCCACGTCCCGCATCAGTACTACTGCAAGTTCCCGCCCGACGTCGAGAACCGCACCTGCCTCGTCGTCGACCCCATGCTTGCCACGGGCGGCTCGCTCACGGCGGCAATCCAGTTCCTTCGCGAGGCCGGCGTGAAGGACATCCGCTGCCTCACCATCGTCTCATGCCCGGAAGGCGTGAAGGCCGTTCTGGACTACGACCCCGACGTACGCCTCTTCACGTGCTCTGTCGATAGATGCCTCAACGAGAGCGCCTACATCCTGCCCGGTCTGGGTGACGCTGGCGACCGCATCTACGGCACCAAGTAGCATGACGCCCTGGGTTGCGCTGGGCGTGGCGGCGGGGCTTCTCGCCGCCACGCCTGTCCTTTACGTCCTCCATCGCGTCGCGAGGGGAGACAAGCCATCTATGGCGGCGGGCCTGGGAAGCATCCTCTCGTCGTTCTTCGGGATTCAGCTCCTCACGCTTGCCGTTCACCTGGCTCGACCGGCCGCCACCCTACCGTTCGGCGGAGCCGCCGCACTTTCTTTTCTCGTCTTCGTGACCGTTGCGGGGCTTCTCGCGTGGCGAAAGGCTCCCCACAAATAGGGCGGTCGTATCTACTCCATTGGTAGTAGTGCCGAGAAGTCCGAATTGTGTCATCCGTGCGGATTTGATGACGCGAAGGCCGTCTCGGCACAATTCCATGGCAAGCGATGATTCTGCATCATCGCAGGTAAACGCTATTACAGAGACAACTAATTGAACCAAGTTCAAAAAAATGCAGGAACCTGATTCCCGCATACTCCCAAAGTGCTAATATCCCGTTTTGCATTTTGGACACCCGGGCATTCGCCTCGCTCGCGTGCGAAAGATGCGGCGGCGTCAGCGGGTGCAGGCTCGTTGCCGCACGGGGGAGCCGTGAATGGTTCCCTGCATAAGGCGGGTAGAATATGACCCGTGCGCACATCCGCGGGCCCCCGAGAGGGACTGCCTCGGCCACGCGGAGGCGAAGTGTGGAAGGAAGGACGAATAGTGGACGCGCTTTCCAAGTTGCCCGATGCGATGAATGAGCTGCTTGACGGCTTCATGACCCATGCCGTGGTAGGAGACACCACGGTCGGCCTCACGCAGTACATCTTCTGGATGTTCGTCGCCATCGCGCTGCTCTTTGTCGTCATGTTCGTGTTCAAGAAGAAGCAGGCCCAGAGCCTCGTCCCGCAGGGCTTCTTCGTGAACGGCATGGAGTACCTGGTGGAGTTCACCCGGGACGACATGTGCAAGTCCATCCTCGGGGACACCTGGAAGAAGCACTTCCCGTTCATTGCGGCTCTCTTCTTCTTCATCCTCTTCAACAACATCGTGGGCATCATCCCTGGTTGCCACCCGGGCACCGGCACCATTGGCGTCACCGCCGCGCTTGCCCTCGTCTCGTTCGTCTACTTCATCGCCGTGGGCATCAAGCGCATGGGCGTGCTCGGCTACCTCAAGAGCTTTGCCCCCAAGGGCCTTCCTCTCCCCATGGCGATCATGGTGTGGGTCATCGAGCTCTTCTCGACCTTCCTGCGCCTCATCACCCTGGCCGTCCGACTCTTCTGCAACATGTTCGCCGGCCACGTGGTCATGGGCACCTTCGCAATTCTCGCATCGCTCTTCTTCGAGCCGCTGCTGCAGAGCTTCTCGGTGGCGGCGCTCGGCGGGGCGGCCGTCTCGGTCTTCTGGGTGCTCATCCTCATCGTCATCTACCTGGTCGAGATTCTGGTGGCCGTCATCCAGGCGTATGTCTTCACGCTTCTCTCGGCCGTCTACATCCAGCTCGTGGAAGAGGAAGAGTAACAGGGCAACTAGCGGAACACGACCGCTTTGCATAGCACGACGTCAGAGTTCGCCTGGGTCCAGGCGAGTGACAAAGGAGGAATCGTGGGAGTCATTGGTTATGGTCTCGGTGTTATCGGCGCCGGCATCGGTATCGGTCTTGCTGCCTACGGCGCAACCACGTCGATGGCGCGTCAGCCTGAGGTCCAGGGGCGCCTGTTTACGGTGTTCATCCTGGGCTCCGCATTCGTCGAGGCACTGGCCCTCATCGGCTTCGTCGTGACGCTGATCGCCTAGCTGCATGGCACGACACGACGTACAAGCTGAGTTGGAGGGACGTATGAACAGGAACATGAAGGGGAGCGCGCGCATTGCGACCGTCGCGGGTCTCATGCTGGGCACGGTCCTCTCGCTGCCCACCGTCGCCCTCGCCGAAGGTCCCAGCGGCGCCGACCTCCTTCTGCCCAAGCCCGCGGAGTTCATCCCCGCGCTCATTGCCTTCCTCGTCATCTGGCTCATCATGGCCAAGCTCGCTTGGCCTTCGATCCTCGGGATGATGGAGAAGCGCCAGCAGAAGATTCAGGACGATCTCGACTCCGCCGAGAAGTCCAAGGCTAAGGCGGCCGCCGAGGCGCAGAGCTACGAGGACAAGCTCGTCGAGGCCAACCACAAGGCAGAGGAGATCATCTCCGCTGCCAAGAAGGAGGCCGAGGAGGAGCGCTCGCAGATTCTCGCCAAGGCGCAGCACGAGGCTTCGGACATCATCGCCAAGGCGCATGGTGCCGTGGACTCCGAGCGCCGCAAGGCAACGATCGAGCTCTCTAGCTCCGTCGTCGACCTCTCCGTCGAGATCGCGAGCAAGATCATTGGCAACGACCTTACCGAGGACCAGCAGCGCAGGCTTGCTGAGAAGTACCTCGCGGAAGTGAGCGCCCCCGATGAGCATTAAGCGAGCCGACGAAGAGAAGGCGGAGGCCTACACCAGGGCGCTGCTCGAGGCCGCCCGTCAGGAGGGCCGCGCGAACGCCGACCTGGTCCAGTGGCAGCATGCCAAGAAGTTCTCGCCCGAGGTGCTGGAGACCCTCTCCGCCATGCAGGCCGAGGATGATGCAGACCTCATCGACCAGGTTGCCAAGCAGTACAAGGAGCTACTGGACACCGAGGACAAGACCGTCTCGGTCACCGTCACCACGGCCGTCCCCATGGACGACGCGCTGCGCGACAAGGTGCGCGCCCAGTCGGAGAAGCTGCTTAACGCACCCGTCTATCTCGTTGAGCGCGTAGACCCCAGCATCCTGGGCGGCGTCCTTCTCGAGGCGCGCGGAAAGCGCATGGATGCTTCGGTGCGCGCCCAGCTCTCGCACATTAGGAAGTCGCTCTCCTCAGCATTCATCGGAGGTGAAGAGCAGTGACAGAGAACCAGCAGTCCACAATTGACGCCCCGATCAGCTCGGAGCGCATCATGAGCACCCTGCGCGAGCAGCTCTCGGCCATCAACGCAACGGTCGACCGCCAGGAGGCGTCGGTCGTCACGCAGGTGGGCGACGGCATCGCGTACATCTCGGGCCTCAAGACGGCTATGGCCGGCGAGCTTCTGCAGTTCACGAGTTCCGTTACGGGGCGCAGCGTCTATGGCCTCGCGCAGAACCTCGAGGAGGACAGGGTCGGTGCCGTCCTCTTTGGCGACATCGACTCCATCAAGGAGGGCGACGAGTGCCGCACCACCGGGCGCGTTATGGACATCCCCGTTGGCCACGCAATGCTCGGCCGCGTGGTGAACCCGCTTGGCCAGCCCATTGACGGCCTCGGCCCCATCGATTCCACGCACCGCCGTCCCATCGAGTTCAAGGCCCCCGGCATCATGGCACGCCAGCCGGTCTGCCAGCCCGTGCTCACAGGTCTTCTCGCCATCGACGCCATGGTGCCCATTGGTCGTGGCCAGCGCGAGCTCATCATTGGCGACCGCAAGACGGGCAAGACGGCCATCGCCATCGACACCATCGTGAACCAGCGCGACACGGACATGCTCTGCATCTACGTGGCCATCGGCCAGAAGGCCTCGACTGTCGCCACGATCAGGGAGTCCCTCGCCAGCCACGGCGTCCTCGACAAGACGGTGATCGTTGCCGCCACCGCCGCAGACTCCGCGCCTCTGCAGTACATCGCCCCCATGGCCGGCGCGGCCATCGGCGAGTACTTCATGTACAACGACGCTAACGGCAACCCCGCGGATGCCACGCACCCCGGCGCCCACGTGCTCGTGGTCTACGACGACCTTTCCAAGCAGGCAGTGGCCTACCGTCAGATGTCGCTGACGCTGCACCGTCCGCCTGGGCGCGAGGCATACCCCGGCGACATCTTCTACCTGCACTCGCGTCTCCTCGAGCGTGCCTGCAAGCTGTCCGACGAGAACGGCGGCGGCTCGCTCACGGCACTGCCCATCATCGAGACGCAGGAGGGCGACGTCTCCGCCTACATCCCGACCAACGTGATCTCCATCACCGATGGCCAGATCTACCTGCAGACCAACCTGTTCTTCCAGGGTCAGCGCCCTGCCGTCGACGTAGGCATCTCGGTCTCCAGGGTTGGTGGCGACGCCCAGTACAAGGCGATGAAGCAGGTTGCCGGCACTCTGCGCCTCGACCTTGCCGCGTACCGCGACAAGCAGGCCTTCGCGCAGTTTGGCTCTGACCTCGATGCAACCACGCAGTACCAGCTCAACCACGGTGCGCACATGATGGAGCTCCTCAAGCAGGGCCGCTTCGCAGCCCTCGCGGCGCCCGACGAGATCATCTCGGTCTTCGCCGGCAAGGAGGACTTCCTCGACGACATCGACCTCAACCACGTGGGCCTGTTCCGCGACGGGCTCGCAAAGTACATGGCCGACAGGCACCCGGCGCTTCGCGCGTCTCTCCTCGAGGGCAAGATCTCCGAGGACCAGGAGCGTCGTCTCAAGGAGCACATCGCCCACTACAAGGCGCAGTTCATGCTCGAGCACCCCAACAAGGCCAAGGCCCGCGACGTCGAGCACGCCGCCGAGAAGACCGAGGCCCCCGAGGGCGACGACATGCGTGGCAACGGTGCGGAGAAGGGCCAGGAATAGCAATCTATGGCCAACCTTCGCGAAATACAGCGGCGCATGTCCTCCATCAAGAGCACCATGCAGATCACGCGCACCATGGAGATGATCTCCACCGCGCGCATCCGCTCTGCGCTCAAGAGGGCAGAGGAGGCCACCCCGTACAAGGACGCTATCACCAACATGCTCGCGAACGTCGCGAGCGCTGGGTTCGATGACTCGCAGCCCCTGCTTCGCGGCCGCACGTCCGAGAAGAACGTCCTGTTCATCCTCGTGGCGTCCGACCGCGGGCTCGCAGGCGGCTTCAACCTGCTTCAGCAGCGCACGGTCGAGCACGAGATGGCCACCCTCAAGGAGAAGGGCGTCTCGTCCGAGGTCATCACCTGCGGCAGGAAGCCTACCGAGTACTTCACCTTCCGCAAGGTGAAGCCGGTCATGTCGTTCGTGGGCATCTCCTCCGAGCCAAACCAGGACGAGGCCGACCGCATCGCCACGTATGTGATGAACGCATACGCCTCCGGTCGCATCGACCGTGCCGTTCTGTGCTACTGGCACGCGAAGAACCGCGTCGACCAGACCCAGGTCACCGAGCAGCTTCTGCCGGTCACGCAGGAGAAGCTCATGATGCCCAACGCGCCGCGCTCGAAGGAGGCCCTCTCGGAGGTCGACCACAAGTTCATCTCCGACTACTCCTTCGAGCCCTCCGCCCAGGAGGTCCTGGGGTACCTGATGCCCGCCTACATCAAGACAGTCATCTTCCACGCGCTTCTCGACTCGGCCGCTGCCGAGCACGCCGCCCGTCGTCGTGCCATGCAGTCGGCCACCGACAACGCGAAAGAGGTCCTGAGCTCGCTCGGCCGCACCTATAACCGCGAGCGCCAGGGCGCCATCACCACCGAGCTGACCGAGATCATTGGCGGTGCGGCTGCATTGGAGGACAGCTACTAATGGCAGAAACCACCGAACAGGTGCGCACCCCTCTCGAGGAGGCCACCTACAACAAGCTCAACCAGAGCGTCGGCGAAGGGCGTATCGTCCGCATCGTCGGGCCCGTCGTCGACGTCAAGTTCGACGGCAGGGTCCCCTCGATCTACACGGCCCTGCTCGTCGACGACGACACCCCCATCGGACGCGTGAAGACGGTTCTCGAGGTCGAGTCCCAGCTTGCTGGCGACGTCGTTCGTACCGTCGCGATGTCGTCCACCGATGGCCTCCAGCGCGGGCTTCGCGTCAAGGACACCGGGCACCCTATGATGATGCCCGTCGGTCCCTCGACCCTCGGCCGCGTTTGGAACGTCATGGGCGAGCCGGTCGACGGCAAGCCCGTCCCCGACGACGTCCAGTACTACCCCATACACCACCCCGCGCCCGCGTTCGACGAGCTCACCACCCAGACCGAGATCTTCGAGACCGGCATCAAGGCCATCGACCTTCTCGAGCCCTACGTCCGCGGCGGCAAGACCGGCCTCTTTGGCGGCGCAGGTGTGGGCAAGACGGTCCTCATCCAGGAGCTCATCAACAACCTCGCCCAGCAGCACGGCGGCACCTCCGTGTTCACCGGCGTTGGCGAGCGTACGCGTGAGGGCACAGACCTCTACCTTGAGATGAGCGAGTCTGGCGTCATCAACAAGACCTGCCTGGTCTACGGCCAGATGAACGAGCCGCCTGGAGCACGTATGCGCGTCGCGCTGGCCGGCCTCACCACCGCCGAGTACTTCCGCGACCAGGGGCAGGACGTCCTGCTCTTCATCGACAACATCTTCCGCTTCTCGCAGGCGGGCTCCGAGGTCTCGGCCCTTCTCGGCCGCATGCCTTCTGCCGTTGGCTACCAGCCCACGCTGGCAACCGAGATGGGCGAGCTGCAGGAGCGCATCACCTCCACCAAGGAGGGCTCCATCACCTCGGTCCAGGCCGTCTACGTCCCCGCCGACGACCTCACCGACCCGGCCCCCGCGACCACGTTCACCCACCTCGACGCCACGACGGTTCTCTCCCGTTCCATCACCGAGCTGGGAATCTACCCTGCCGTCGACCCGCTGGCCAGCTCGAGCTCCGCGCTCGACCCGTCCATCGTGGGCGAGGAGCACTATCGCGTTGCCATGAAGGTCCAGGAGATCCTTCAGGAGTACTCCGACCTCCAGGACATCATCGCGATTCTGGGCATGGACGAGCTTTCCGAGGAGCAGCAGCTCACGGTCGCGCGTGCCCGCAAGGTCCAGCAGTTCCTGTCGCAGAACTTCCACGTGGCCCAGAAGTTCACGGGCGTTCCCGGCGTGTACTGCACCGTCGACGAGACCGTTCGCTCCTTCGCCCAGATCATCGATGGCAAGTGCGATGGCATCCCCGAGCAGGCGTTCCGCTTCGCCGGCAACATCGAGGACGTTCGCGCGCGTGCCAAGAAGATGCAGCAGGCCGCGGGCGAGAAGTCCGAGGGCTAGGAAGACACATGGCCGAGCTCAATTGTCAGTTCGTCCGCCCGGACAGGCTCCTCTATGAGGGACCCGTCGCGAGCCTCATCCTGGTCGCCCACTCTGGCGAGCTGGGCGTGTGGCCCGGACACGCGCCAGAGATCTGCTCGCTGGGTGACGGCGTGGTTCGCCTGCACCTTCGCGAGGAGGACGGCGGCGGCACCACTAAGGTTGTCATCTCGGGCGGTTACGCCCAGATTGACGAGAAGGGCGTCATCATCCTTGCCGATCACGCGCGACTTGTCGACGACATCGAGCCAGATGTTGTTCGTGAGACCCGTGATACTGCTCTCGACACGCTGAACGGCCTCGATAAATCGGATGGACGTCGTGCGTATTGGGAGAACAAGGTAAAGTGGTGTAATCTACTGCTCAAACAAGCGGCGGAGCATAAGCAGAACTAAGACCCAGGCGGCCCCGCGAAAGCGGGGTCGCTTGCTGTATGCAGGAGGAACATGGACGTTATTAAGGTTGAGGGCGGGCACGAAATAACAGGCGAGGTCACGGTTGAGGGCGCCAAGAACTCTGCGCTCAAGCTCATGGCAGCAACAATTATGGCTCCCGGCGTCACCACGCTGAAGAACGTCCCCAACATTGCAGACGTCCACGTTATGGGCAAGGTGCTCAAGCGTCTTGGCGCCACTATCGACGTGCTGGACAAGCACACCCTCGTAATTGACACCTCGAACGTCGACAAGTGGGAGACCCCCTACGAGCTGGTTGCCCAGATGCGCGCATCGACGGCAGTTCTCGGTCCCCTCATCTCGCGCTTTGGCAAGGCTGTTGTGGCAATGCCAGGTGGCTGCAACATTGGTGCCCGCAAGATCGACATGCACATCCTTGGGCTCGAAGAGCTTGGCGTCCAGTTTGACGTCAAACACGGCAACATCCATGCCACTACACCCAATGGAATTACGGGCAATACCGTTACGCTTGCCTTTGCGAGTGTGGGTGCCACCGAGAACCTCATGATGGCATCGGTTCACGCAAAGGGAACCACCATCATTGACAACGCCGCACGCGAGCCGGAGATCGTCGACCTGGCAAACATGCTCAACGAGATGGGCGCAAAGGTTAAGGGTGCGGGCTCGCCGGTCATCGAGATCGAGGGCGTGGGGGAGCTCCATCCCGTCACTCATACCGTTGTGGGCGATCGTATCGAGGCAGGTACCTTCCTCGCCATTGGCGGCCTTTGCGGCAAGCCTGTTACCGTGAATGGGTTCGACCCCATCCACCTGGGACTTGTTCTCAAGAAGTTTGAGAAGATGGGCCTTGCTGTCCAGCGCGAGGCACACGGCTGCACCGTCTGGCGCGAGGGACCCATTCTTCCCACAGACATTCAGACGCTGCCCTTCCCCGGTTTTCCCACCGACATGCAGGCACAGACCATGTGCCTTCTCGCGCTTGCCAAGGGCTCGTGCGTTATCACCGAGAACGTATTTGAGAACCGCTTCATGTTTGCAAGCGAACTGCAGCGCATGGGCGCCGACATTACCATTGAGGGCCATCACGCCATCGTGCATGGCGTGCCGGGCTTCTCGGGCACGCAGGTAAAGTCGCCGGATCTTCGCGGTGGCGCCGCGCTTGTCATGGCCGGCCTCGTGGCCGATGGAGTCACAACCGTTTCTGCCATCCACCATATTGAGCGAGGGTATGAGGGCTTCGTGAGCAAGCTTGTCTCGCTTGGTGCCAAGGCAGAGCGCGACACGGTTCCCGATGACGAGGATGCGATCAGGGACTAGTTCCCTCGCGCGGACAGGATACGGAGCGGCTGATGAGCAAGCACATGAGGACCGAGGAGAATGGCTCCGGTATCGATGCGCCTGACGAGTACAGCCGCGACAACGTTGAGCGCTACAGCAATAAGCGTCGTAAGCACAGTCTCCGCAAGAGTGTCGTGCGCGGCATAGTCATTGCCTTGGTGGCGATTCTCGTTGGTGGAGGGGTTGCGTTTGCCTTCTGGATTAACAACGTCCAGACCCGCATGAACAACAGCCAGGTCATTACCCCCGAGCTTCAGCAGAGTCTGGCAGACGCCTCCGCTGACAACACGCCCGATACTCCGAACGACCCCTATTACGTACTGCTCCTTGGAACCGATGGCCGTCCCGGCGAGACGGACTACCGTGCCGACACCATCATCCTCGCCCGCATTGATCCGCCCAACAAGCGTGTGACGCTCCTCTCGATTCCGCGAGATACCATGGTCGAGTGGAAGGGAACGACCATGAAGATCAACGGCGTCCACACCTACGATGGTGCTGCCGGTATGGTGCAAATTGTGAGCGAGAAGTGTGGCGTTCAGATCTCTCACTATGCAGAGATTGCCTTTGACGGCCTCTCGACGCTTACCGATGCCATGGGTGGCGTGACGGTTGACGTCGACCAGTACATGAAAGACACCGAGAACTTTGACGATGTCACCGAGCTTGAACCCGGCGTCCAGACACTTGATGGTGCGCAGGCACTCTTCTACTGCAGGTGCCGCCACTTTCCAGATGGTGATTACACCCGCATGCGCCATCAGCGCACTTTTATCAAAGCCATGCTCAACCAGCTTCTGGCAACCAACGACCCAACAAAGATCGTGAGCCTTGTTGACGCTACCGCAGACGTCATCTCCACCGACCTCTCCGTCTCGGACATTGTGACCTTGGCATCCGAGATGGTAGGCATGGATACGGAGAGCGACATTTACACCGCCTATGTTCCCTCCGAGCCAAAAGATGTTGACGGCGTCGCATATGTTGTTGCCGACTGGAATGCGCTTGACGAGATGATGAAGGTCATCGATGCGGGCGAGGACCCCTCGTCCCTTGACGTTGACCAGTACGGCTATGTCGATGAGGGCTCCTCGTCCACAAGTGCGGATGCCGGCGCAGATGGAGCCACGGATTCTGCGAACTCTTCCCCTGTGGCCACATCAACTGCGACAACATCCTCGCAGTCTGCCGAATCTACGGCTTCCTCGTCTACCTCGGCGCCAAAGAATTGATTACTTGGGGATAATGTCTCCAGGACACGCGCCGGGGGCGCGTAAAGCAAGATGGGGGAGACTTCTCATGGCTCTAACGGGTGACGGAAACCAAGACCATGCCCTTACAAGGGCAGGCGAAGACTATCTCGAGTCCATATACAGGCTGTCTAAAGAGTCGGGTGATTCCGATGGCAGCGTTCGCTCCGTCGATGTTGCCGAGCAGCTCGAGGTGTCGAAGGCAAGCGTTAACAAGGCGCTTTCTATGCTCAAAGAGGAGGGCATGGTCAACCAAAGCCGCTATGGCCGCGTGACCTTAACCCCCGAGGGCAAGGAGTACGCCGCCATCGTGTGGCGCGCTCATCGCGCGCTGCGAGCCTTTCTCGAAGCGGGCCTTGGCGTTGAGGCGGAGCGTGCGGACGAGGAGGCATGCCTCATGGAGCACGTGCTCTCTGCCGACACCATGTCGCGTCTGATTGACTACCTTGCAAAGCAGGGCGTGACCATTCCCGATTAGCATCATGGCCATTTGATGCACTAGGTGTGTGCGCCATGTGACGGCGAACTGGAATACGTCCGCAGTCCGGCGGAGGTCTGCCGCTAAGAGAAGGCGGGGCAATCGACGCATACGCAGGGGTATGGTGTGTCTGGCGCTTTTGGCCACAAGTGCAAACTATTGAAGGGAACACGACCACTATGAAGGCAATCATTCCGGCAGCAGGCCTCGGCACGCGCTTCCTGCCCGCAACAAGGTGCATGCCCAAGGAGCTTCTGCCCGTCCTCGACAAGCCCATCCTCCAGTACGTTGTCGAGGAGGCCCTGGAGCCCGAGGGCGTCGATGGCGTCGTGATTGTGAACTCTCGCGAGAAGCCCCAGATTGAGCAGTACTTCTCTGTCGACGAGGACTTCGAGAACATGCTTCGCGAGCGGGGCAAGGGTGAGGCGGCGGATCGCGTGCACGAGGCATCCACTCTGCCGGTCTCCTTTGTCTACCAGGACAACCCACGTGGCCTTGGCCACGCCGTTCACTGTGCGGCGGACAAGATCGACGGCGAGCCGTTCTTTGTACTTCTAGGCGACTACTTTGTGCCAGACAAGCAGATGTGCGTGCGCATGGCGCAGGTCTCTCGCGAGCACGATGGCGCTTCGGTTATCGCCGTTGCGCCGGTGCCTGAAGACCAAGTGAGCCGCTATGGCATTATTGCCGGCCAGTGCGTTGGTCATCTTGATGGCGCAAAGGACGGCGAGGAGGAGGAAGGCGCTGTCTGGAAAGTGACAGGGCTTGTCGAGAAGCCAAAGCCCGAGGATGCCCCCTCACACCTTTTCATTGTGGGGCGTTATCTGCTCTCTCCGCGCATTATGGAGCTTCTCGCCACGCAGGCACCCGGTGCCGGCAATGAGATTCAGCTTACCGATTCCATGCAGCGCCTCCTTGCCGAGGAGGAGATGTTCGCGCTGGTAGTTGACCCCGCAGAGGGATGTGACACTGGAACCCCCGCGGCCTGGGCGGCGACAAACGCACGCATGGCGCTCAAGAGCCCCCAGACGGCGGAGGCCTTCCATGAGGCATTTGGAGACAAGGCACTTGGATAGACGTTCCAACATAATCCGCTTTGGTGCAGATGGCTGGCAGGCGCGCCTGGATGACGGCTTTGACGAGGCTGGCGTCAGGCGCGTTGCCGATTCGCTCGGTCTGCTCTGGGCAGAAGCCCATCCCGGCGCCACAGTTCTTGTTGGCTATGACACGCGACACAACTCCGCAGAGTATGCACGTGCGGCTGCCTGCGTCCTTGCGTCTTTTGGCCTGCGCGCTGTTGTCTCTGATAGACCGTGCCCCACGCCCGTTGTGTCGTGGTGCTGCTCGAGGAGGGATGACGCGGTAGGCGTTGTTATGCTTACGGCGAGCGAGCGCTCCTGCGAGTATGGTGGCCTTATTGTTCGCGGTGCGGACGGCGGCCCAGTGTCGCGTGAGTTCCTAGACATCGTAGAACAGCACATATCTTTGGAGCCTCCCACGGATTGCGGAGAGCTCCGGGTTGAGAACTTCGTAGATCCGTACCTTGATGACCTCGTCACGCTTGTGGACGGTGCGGCCATAGCGGCCGCTACCCCAAGGGTCATAGTTGACCCCATGTACGGTGCGGGCACAGGCGTGCTTGCCAACGCACTCGAGCGCCTTGGTTGCAACGTAACCGAGATCCACGCTGGCCCCTGTGAAGACTTCTGCGGCCTTCACCCGGAACCCGCCGATCCGTGGGCGGACGAATGCGAAGAGACCGTCTCGTCGACAGGCGCCGATATGGGATTCCTGCTCGACTGTGATGGCGACCGAGCGGGCGTGGTGGACGAGAATGGCAACATCTTGCTGCCACACGAACTCTCTCCGCTTGTCCTTGGCCACCTTGTCGAGAACCGCGGGGAGTCTGGGCGAGTAATAGTTACGCTCACGTGCTCCGCAAGAATTGCGCGCCAGGCCGAACGCCTTGGGTGCCAACTCACGTCGGTTCCCGTTGGCTTCTCTCGCATATATAGAGAAATGCTCGAGGGAGACGTGGTGTTAGGCGCTGAGGAGTACGGCGGTCTGGCATTCCCTTCTCATCTGCTCGAGCGGGATGGGCTGCTCGCCTGCCTTCTCGTGGTGGAACTGGCAGCCAAGAGCGGACGGACGGTCCGTCAGCTGGTAAGCGACATGGGCGACAAGATCGGCCATATGCGCTATACGCGCAGAGACGTTCGGCTTGACCCCGCGGCAACGCAAGCGTTCCGGAACGTGTTGCCGGGGCTGAATCCCGGTTCGGTTGCCGGGCGTCGGCCTGTTGAGGTAAGCCACGCAGACGGTCTGCGCCTCCAGTTCGACGACGGCTCTTGGGTCCTCATGCGTCCTTCGAGGTCAGACCCCGTGGTCAGGGTCTATTCCGAGGCCCCCACAGAGGGCGAGCGCGACCGCCTCCTGGACGCCTCCTGCGGCATGGTCCGCGCCGGCGCCTGAGCCCGAATGTGCAGGAACCGTGTAGACGCGCGCTACCCCTTCCCCCAGGCCTCCGGGGGGCGTATATTACTTCCTCGCGCGGCGCACCCCCCACACGGACGGACGCCGCGGGGCACCCTGAGAACCGGATACCGTGTCCGAGAGATCGGACGACGAAGGACAGACTAGCGATGCTCGAATGCCGTGC
>FPKD01000016.1 GCA_900119625.1 Olsenella sp. kh2p3 | reverse complement strand
AGGCGGACTCGATGGAACCGGATGAGGCGGGCAACGACGAGGGGTACGATAGCTTGTAACGTTGGATCTTGGTCCAAGTTCACCACCGCAGTCCCACTTGGTGTTTTCATGCTTTGCAATTACCAAGTCAACTGCAGACAACGCGCGATTCTCAGGATTTCTTCCGTTCCGTTCGGTTGACTTGGTGGTCTGTTACTAGCGCCTCTCTAAGCAAGCCACCAAGTCAACTATGCCAACCCCTTCAATAGCTCATAATCAAGCATCCTCCGCACTTGGTTCTTCATCCTTTTGCCTGATCGGCGTGAGATAGGGCGTTTCATAGTAATGCGAGGGATCGAACAGCGCCTCTCGGAGCGCTCTTTGAGCATCAAGCTCCCTAGGGCTGAAAGCGGACATCGGCAGACCCATCGCCCCGAACACCTGGCCCACCTTGTTCCGATAGGACTCCTCATCTTTCACCGACGCGTTGACCGCCACGATGACCTTGTATCCCCTCGATGCGAGCGCGCTTCGCCTCTCCTTGTCGTAATCCGCCTTCTGTAGGGTGCCGTGGTCGACCTTTCCGTCGTATTCGAACACCGTTTTGCGCTCTTCCCAGCAGAGATCGACCATGAAGCGGTCCATGCCGTCCTCGTGTCCAACGTTCTGCTCATCGAAGGGGTTCATGAGAGGCTGCGGTAGCCCGAAGCCGCCCATCTCGGGTGGAAGGGTAAGTGCCATGAAGCAGTCGGTTTCCCGAGGAGACCATGAGCGCTCGCCGGACAGCTCGACGGCGCGCCGCAGCAGCACCGCTCCCCTGGTCCGCTTGGGAAGCATGCCGATGTATTCCCGCATCCGTTCTTTCGTGACAAGCGGCTTGCAGGTGACGAACCCGCGGATATCGTCTTCGTACAGGGAGTAGCAGCCCATGAACTCGCAGCACAGCTCGACCAGGGCGATCATCCTCTTGGGACCGCAGTCCTTGGCGGCATGGAGAAGGCAGAGTTCGGGAGATGCGACCATCGTGTATGACGTATGCTCGCAGAACGATCCTGCTGGAAGCTCTGTCGCGCATAGACGGAAGCGAGCCTTATCGGAACGGTTGATATGGTTGACGCTCGACACGAGGATCTGGGGTGTGAACTGCCCCTCTATGCATAGTGTCGGAACGTATTCGATGATCTCCTTCGCACGGTAGCTCTCATGTGCAACGGTCGTGGTCTTTGAATAATCAGGCTTCGCAACCAGCCCCGCACGGACCGCCCGCCAGTATTGGACAGCACTCTCATATCCGAGGAACAGCATCGCAGCCACCACCCTCCGTGTTGATTGGTGGATGACTGTAGCAGGCAATCGGACGCTGCGGGAGGCCTGGTTCCGAGGTCGCGAATTCTCCACTGCAAGGTTTCTGCAGGTCAGACGCAAGATATCCGCAAGGAATGCATTAACGCCAGATAAGAAGAAGGGCGCCAGAAGGCGCCCTTCTCGGGTTAGTTCCTGTCTCCCCTAGCGGGGAATCGCCTTAGTCCTCGCGGCGGCGGGCACCGAAGGCAGCGATGCCGGTGATAACCGCGCCAGCCAGGAAGAGCGGGCCGACCTGCAGGGTGGTGTCGCCGGTCTTGGGGGTCTTGGGTGCCTCGTACTTGTTGGTGAAGACGATAGCGTCGCCGCCCTTGATAGTCTCGGTCTTGGTGAGCGTGCCGTCGTCGTTCTGGGTCACCTTGACCGTGAGCGTGTACACCGTGGTGTCGTAGGTGTAGCCCTCAGCGTTGCCCTTGAGCTCGCTGATCTCGTAGACCCACTCGCCGGGCTCGGTGTAGACGATCTCGCCGAACTCCTTGCTGCCAGCACCGGTGATCTGCATGGACTTGATGCCGTCAGCAGAGCCAGCGGGCATGGGCGCACCCTCGGTGATGGCCTTCATCTGGAAGGTGAAGGTCGCGGGGATCGCGGGCTTGTCGCCGGTGATGACCTTCTGGACCGGAGGATCGATGGAGACGGGCTCGGGCGTGTAGGTGTTCGTGAACTTGGCCTTGGCGCCGTCGTCGCTCGTGACCTCGGCCTTGAGCGTGCCGCCCTCGTCGGTAACCGTGATGACGAACGTGTGCTCACCGGAGTCGTAGGTCATGTGCTCGTTGTCGCCCTTGGCCTCCTTGGCGGTGTAGGTGTAGGTGCCGGCCTTCTCGAAGGTGTAGGTTCCGAAGTCGATGTTGCCGTCAGCGTCGTTGGTGAAGGTACCGTCGACCTTGTTGCCGTCGTTGTCGAGCAGCTCGAACGTGAACTCGCCAGCCTCAAGCTTCTTGCCGCCCTCGAGGACCTTCTCGCCCTCGAGCTTGACCTCGACCGGCTCGGCCTTGTAGACGTTCTTGATCGTGGCCTGCTCGCCGTCGGCGTAGGTGATGGTGGCCTCGAGGTTGCCGTCGCCCTTGTCCTCGACCTTGATGGTCACGCTGTGGTCGGCGGTGTCGTAGGTGTAGCCCTTGGTGGAGCCGGCGACCTCCTTGATGGTGTACTCGTAGGTGCCGACCTTGGCGAACGTGAGCTCGGTGAACTCGACCGGGCCACCGTTCTCGCGGGTCTTGGTCTCAACGACGTTGCCCTTGGAGTCGATCAGCTGGAACGTGAAGGTCTCGGAAGGAGCGCTGTTGGACTGGTCGTCGATGGTCTTGAGGGCCTTCGGGGTAGCCTTTGCGTCCTCAGGATCGTAGATGTTGGTGACCGTCAGGCTCGTCTCGGACTTCTCGCCATAGGCTGCGGTAGCCACAAGCTGGCCGCCGTTGTCGGTCACGGTAACGACCACGGGATAGGTCGTGGTGTCGTTGGTCCAGCCAGCGTCGCCGCCCTTGGTCTCGGTGATGGTGTAGTGGTACTCGCCGGCCTTGGTGTACTCGACCTCGCCGAACGTCGCGGTACCGGCACCGGTCACGGTAGCGGTCGCGGGATCGGGCATGGGCGAGCCGTCGGTGGTCGCCAGCGTGAACTCGAAGGTCACGTCGGGAGCGCTCTCGGAGGTGTCCTCGATGGCCTTCGTCACCTGGAGGGAGGACTTGGTGGAGCCGGCCTTGTAGACATTGGTGATGGTCAGGCTGGTTGCGGTCTCACCGTCGATGGTGGTCGCGCTCTCGAGGATCGCGGTCTCGAAGTTATCGCTGACGGTGATGACGACCGGATAGGCCTTGGTGTCATAGGTCCAGCCGCTCGGCGCGGTGCCGGTCTCCTGGATCGTGTAGTTGAAGGTGCCGGACTCGGTGAACTCGATGGGGGCGAAGTCCGCGCCGCCCTTGAGGCCGTTAGTGGTGATCTCGATGGTCTGGGTCTCGCCAGGAGCGCCCTCGCCAGGCGTCAGCACGAAGGTGAAGGTGGCATCCTCGGCGCTGTCGGACTGGTCGTCGATGACCTTGTCAACGTGGAGCTTGACGCTGGTGCTCTCCTCCTCGAAGAGGTTGTGGACGTCGACGGCCGTTGCCTCGCCGCCGTACGTGACCTCGGCGGACAGCTTGCCGGTCGCGGGATCGTCGGTCACGGTGACGGTGACCGTGTACTCCTTGGTGTCATACGTCCAGCCAGCAGTCGCCTCGTCCTTCTCGACGACCTTGTACTGATACGTGCCGGCAGCGGTGTAGGTGATCGGGTCGAGCGTCACGGAGCCCTTGCCGTCCTCGGTGGTGATGCTCGCGGTCAGCTCGGTCTTGCCCTCGGGCATGGGAGCGCCGTCGATCGGGGTCATCGTGAAGTTGAACGTCTTGTCGGAGCCCTCGATGTACTCATCGATGGTCTTTTTGACGGTGATCGATGCGTTCACGGACGTCGGGACGTAGGTGTTGATGATCGTCTGGTCCTCAGGCGTGTAGACGACGCTGGTCGCGAGCGTGCCGTCGCCGTTGTCGGTAATGGTGACCTTGGCGGTGACGTCGGCGGACTTGGTCACGTTGGCGGGCAGCGTGCCAGTCTCGCTGATGGTGTAGGTGTAGGTCTTGCCCGCATCGGCCTCGGTGTAGTTGATGGTCGAGAAGGCGACGTTGTCCTTGTTCTCAGCGGTGACGGTCACGTCCTCGATCTTGCTGCCGTCGTTGCCGTACAGCGTGAAGGTGTAGGTGTCGACGTCAGCCCACTCGCGGCCCGTGAGGACCTTCTTGGCGCTCAGGTCGACGGAACCGGTGGCCTTGTAGGTGTTGGTGATGGTGGCGCTGGGCGAGTAGGAGACCTCGGTGGAGAGCTTGCCGTCGCCTTGGTCGGTGACCTTGACGGTGACGGTAATGTCGCCGGAGCTGGTCCAGCCGTCGCCGAAGCCGTCCTCGGAGACGGTGTAGGTGTAGGTCTTACCCGCGTCGGCCTCGGTGTAGTTGATCGGGCCGAAGGTGACGCTGCCAGTCGCGGTCAGGGTCGCGGTCGTGGTCTCGGGCATCGGGGTGCCCTCATCGGCAGCAAGGGTAAGCGTCAGGGTCTTGGGACCATCCTCGCCCTGAGGCCATGCAGCGCCAGCGACGGCCTTGGTCACGGTGATCTCGGCAGTGCCATCGGCCTTATAGGTGTTGGTGATGGTGTCGTTGTTGGTGTACTCGACGCTGGTTCCAATCGTGCCGTCGCCGTTGTCGGTCACGGTAACCGTTGCGGTGATATCGGCGGACTTGGTCCAGCCAGTGCCGAGGCCGGTCGTCTCAGAAATCGTGTAGGTGTAGGTCTTGCCCGCGTCGGCCTCGGTGTAGGTGATCGCATCGAAGGTTGCCTTGCCGGGCTCGGTCAAGGTCACGGTCTTGGTCTCGGGCAGGGTGCCGCCCTCGCCGGAGAGCGTGAAGACAACGGAGCCGCCCTCGGGCCAAGCAGCGCCGGCGATGGCCTTGGTGGCCTCGAGCTCGATGGTGCCAGTCGCCTTATAGGTGTTGGTGATGGTCTTGTTCTCGGGCGTGTAGGTGGCCTTCGCGCTCAACGTGCCGTCGCCGTTGTCGGTGACCTCGACGGATACGGAGATGCCGTCCGCAGGATCGGCGGTCCAGCCGTCGCCGAAGCCGTCCTCGGTGATGGTGTAGGTGTAGGTCTTGCCCGCGTCGGCCTCGGTGTAGGTGATGGCGTCGAAGGTCGCGGTGCCGGGTGCGGTCAGGGTCGCAGTTGTGGTCTCGGGCAGGGTGCCACCCTCGCCGGCGAGCGTGAAGGTGAGGGTCTTGCCCTCGGGCCACTCGGCGCCGGAGAGGGCCTTCTTGGCCTCGAGCTCGACGGAGCCGGAGGCAGCGTAGTTGTTGGTGATGGAGCCCTCGGTGACCTTAGCGGAGAGCTTTCCGTCGTCACCCTTGGAAACTACCACGGTGACGGTCGCGGTCTTGCTCTCGGGGGTCGCGGTCCAGCCGGCGGGCAGCGTGCCCTCGGTGATGGTGTAGGTGTAGGTGCCTGCCTCGGTGTAGGTGATCGTACCGAAGTCGACGTCCATATCACCGGTCTTGCCGGGAAGATACTTAACCGTGCCGGTCGTGTTGGCGGGCATCGGAGTTCCGTCCTCGGCGGAGAGGGTGAAGCTGAACTCGGCCTCCTTCGTCGGGTTGCCCGTCTCGACGGTCTTGTGGAAGAAGTCTGCGCTGGTGTCGACCGTCACGTTGGAGTTGGTAATGGTGATCTCGTAGCCGGTGTCGGTTTTGGTAAGGTCGCCGACGGTGGTGGCGTAGTTGTCGACCTCGACCTCGTCGACGGTGTAGGCGATCTCCTTGCCGCCAGCATAGACGTCGAGATCATCCCAGGTGTAGGCCCACTGGTTGTCCTCATTGAGGGTCACGGGATCGCCGGAAGCCTCGCCGTCGGCGAGCAGCTGGACCTGGATGCTCCCGGGACGGGTCTTGTACTCGTTGTCCTGGTCCTCCCAGACCTTCTTCACGGTCAGAGACGTGGCCTCGGGCGTGTGGGTGTTGGTGATGGTGCCGTGGTCCTTGGCGGGGCTGCCGGTAGTGGTGTAGCCGTCGATGGCGGACTCGGTCACGGTGTAGGTGACCTCCTCGCCGTTGTTGAAGCGCGGCAGGCCGGTGTAGGTGATGGTGTAGGTGCCGTCCTCGTTCTCGACAACGGTGGGCGTCTTGCCCTCGACCGCGGGCGAGAGCGTCAGCTTGGCAGCGAGCTCTTCGGCCGTCAGACGGATGCCATCCTGGTTGTCGTTATCCTCCCAGACCTTGGTGATCTCGAGGTCGGTGAGCTGATAGTCGTTGGTGTAGGTAACGTAGTAGCTCGTCTCGGCGTTCTCAATGGTGCCCTTGGTGGTCTGAGCGCCGGAGAAGGTGCTGTCCTCGCCCTGGGTAAGCTCGGACTTGCTGAAGGCGAAGCCATCGGCGAGCGCGCCCTCAACGAAGGTGTAGGTGGTGCCGGAGGGCAGGTTGATGAAGCGGAGGTTCCAGCCATTCTTCATCTGGACGGAGATGGCCGTGCCGCTGGGAGCGTAGTAGTAGCCGTCGGCGTTGGGGCCGATGGCGCCAGACACGGTCGCGTCAGTGACCGTCGCGCCGGCCTTAGTGTCGTAAATCGAGAACCACACCCAGTAGTCGGAGTTGTGGTCAGGGTCGTCCGTCGGTTCGGTCGCGGGGGCCTTGGAATTGTTGACTGTCAAAGTGAAGGGGAAGGTCGCAGTTTGAGGTGCATCTTCACCAGTAACTGCCTTCGTAAGGTTGAGGTTGGAACGACGATGGTTGGTTGCGGTAAGACTGCTGGCAGCGGTGTCAACATAATAGGTCGCGCCATCAATCTCATAGGTCGCGGCACCAGAAGGCGCAGGATGATCAGCGTCGACCTTAACGAGAATGTTGGGCTTCCCGTCGTTGTTTTTGCCACCATCAATCAACATCGGACGGACAGTGGGAGCCTCGAGTTCCCAGTGGTACTGGGAATCATCAAGCTCAGCGAAGGAGAAGTCGTGGCCCTTGGCACCCGCAAGCACCTGACCATCTTTGATGAGGCCGGTCGAAATGTAGAACTCGGCCGTCCAACTGTTATTCGTGCTGAGCGCTGCGGTGTGGAAATCCTTCTCGTCCATGAGAACCGTAAGCGGAAGCGCGGTAACATCGGCAGAGCCACCCTCCCATTCCTTGGCTACGGTCAACATAGGTACCGCATCAGTACGAACGGGATCGGGGTTGGTGTAGGAGCTGGTCTGGGGACCCGCGTCGTCACGGGTGTCGTCCCAAGCGATGCCCGCGTTGGTGTTGGTGCGGAGGGAGTAGGAGCCGCCGCCGTTATCGACGATGTACTTCTGGATCTCGGGGTCGAGGTCGGAGTACTTGAGATCGTCGTTCTTCAGCTGGGCGATGATGTCATACGTGGTCTGGCTCGGATAGCAGTCGAACGTGACGGTGTATTTCACGTCATTCTCCAGAACGCCAACCGAGGAGAGATCCCACTTAACCGTGCCGTCTACGAGATGGGCTGCAGGGGCATCAGTCCACGTCTGCATGGAACCGTAGGAGCCACCCGAACGATAATACTTGTAGGAGGACTCATCCACCACGAGGAGGTTGGCGACCTCGCCGGAGGTGGTGGTCACCTGGCTGGTGGTGCCGTCGTCGATCTCGGCATCGGCAAAGCCCAGCGTCTCGATCTTGTTAAGAATGTCGGCCATGGCCTGGTTGAGCGCGGCGGTATCGTTGGCGTTATAGAAGTTCCCAGCAGGTGCACCGGCTTCAGTCGTCAGCGTCTGCATACGGCTGACATCGCCGTACGCGCCGATCGTGTAGAAATGATCCGCGCCGACAGCTTGAACGATCGCCCGTGCCTCAGGCAGTGCGGCATCGTAGCAGCGCTGCATGGATATCGGAGAGTAGTTGTCCTGATTGGGGTTGTCGGAACCAAGACCGTAAACGCCTTGGGAGTTGTAGTAGTAGTTGTCCGATCTGTATGTAGTCCAATCAGAGTTGCTCCAATTTGGGTTATCGTTTCTCGGCAGATAGTCAGTGGTTATCCGCGTATCTCTGAACGTGGGGTTGCCGTCGGAGACGAAAATGACAAACGTCTGATCATCATCTCCGAAATTAATTCTTTCGGCTTGCTCCAGTGCAGCTTCCCAGTTCGTGCCGCCACTCGCAGTGAGACCGTTCACCGACTGACTGAACTGCTGATAGCTAGTCGTCGGCTGCCGCGTGATAGTTGCGTTCGTTGAGAAGCTCACGAGCGCCATCTGCACGGTGTTCGGTGCATCTGTCGTGTTGTAGGCAAACAGCGATCTGGCCAGGTTGTTCACGGCTGTTTTCGCTGCGTTCAGGCGCTGATTTGTGTTGTTTGGATTAGCCATCGAGCCGGAACGGTCGAAGACCACGATGACATTGACGTTGTTCGGCTGCTTTTCAGATTCACCGACGATGTCAAGCGAGATCGTGTACGTGCCGTCCTGATTGTCAGTGATGTTCTTCGTGTGCGGGGGAGTTTCTCCCGCAGCCGCCATTGCGACCGTACTCAGCCCGAGTACGACGGCGAACGTCGCGACAAGCGCGAGCGCCCATGTCCAAAGCTTCCTTGCGACCTTCATACCACCAACTCCTTTACTCCAAGGCAACCGCCGCGTTGCCCTTTTACACACCGAATGGATTCCGCGCCGTACGGCGGGAACCCGGTAGATCAACCAACATCTGCCGCAGTTGCATGCGCTTCGGCGGCGGATTAACGATCTTCTGCATTCGAGCGATCCATCAAGAACCCTCTCCGCGGGCACGAGCACCCCGCATTGGTGCGTTTATGCTGCGAAAAACCTCTGCACAATGCGGATTACCTGCTATTACGCGCTGTATTGAACCGCGTTATAGCAGCATGATTCTGCATAGTGCTTTACACATTCTGCACCTTTGTCAGCAGAAAAGCGACAGTTATCCGCAAGTTTTGTGTATACAATGGGTTAAGTGAAAGGTTTTCGGCGCCAACGGTAGGACCAGTCCACTCAGAGGTATTTGGAGCGATTACATAGATTCTCCACAAATATGGGTTCGAGATTTGAGCTTTGGTCTGTGTTTGCCCCGTCGGGTGCCCTCGAGGAAGCTGCTCGCCCGCCACACGGCCCCGTTAGGTTCTGCAGGGCTCTCGTGTTGATGTTCACTAGAAACTGCCCTTGAGGGACTGCGGTGGAAATCCTGGACCAAATAGGAACAGGAAGGAATCCGCATGTACAGCACCGAGCAGCGAAGGGTTGCAATAGAGACCTTCATCG
>FPKD01000007.1 GCA_900119625.1 Olsenella sp. kh2p3 | reverse complement strand
CCTGCACCACTGCTTCAGCGGCGTCGCGCTCGCGATGCCGAAGCGCTCCATCGCCTCGGGCTTGGCCATCCCGTCGTCGACCACGGCCCTGGCTGCGGCGACCTTGGTCTCGAAGTCGTATCTCGAGTGCTTCTCGCCCATTTTCAGCAGGCCGTCCCTCCCGGTCGCGCGGTACGTCTGCTGCCATTTTCGCACGGCTTCGGCAGGGATGCCCAGACTCCTGGCGACGGACTTGTACCCCCGGCCCTCGCCGAACATCCCGGCGGCCAGCTCCCTGACCGATCGGTCGTGCCTGCATCGCAGGCCGATGGACATGGAAAGCCTCCCATCTCTCGGACTTCTATTTCCATGTCCAAGAAATGGGAGGCAGTTCAATGTCCGGGCGGGCCTTTTGTGTGCGGCGGGGACTCCTGTATTGCCGGCGGCTGCCACAAGGCCATCTCGAGCAAACCTGCGGCTTAATTGCCGTGGCGATGGCAGCCGCAATCCCCATCCCGAGCAAATCTGCGGCTTAATAGCAGTGCCGAGAATAGCTACAAGCCTGCTACCTGCGGTTCTTCTCGGCAGCCACTTTCTTGGGGTGCTATTAACCCGCAGGTTTGCTTGGCGGCGCTTGGCCCGGAGTGCTTGCTGCCTTGGCTGGGGGGTAAAACCTGCAGTTTTCGATCGGTTAAAGCGCTCTAACCGATCGGAATCTGCAAGCCGAGAATCTGCAAGGTTGTTCGGCGGCGTCCGAATGCGTGCTCCGTGCCCCCCTCCATTACCAAAGTGTTACGTAACGTTGCATCGTTGTTTTCGTGCCGTCTCGTCGTGAAAACTATCCGCCCACGGGAGCCATCCAGCCGCTCGCGGGATTTAGGATTGCGCTCAACAAACCCAACGCTAGCCAGAGCGGAGGGGGAGGGGCGCCGGCGCAGGGAAGCCGCCCGGCCTGCTCCAGCGTCGGAAGGGGGACGACCGTGGCGGACATGATAGAGATCAAGCACCTCAACAAGTACTTTGGTGACCTCCATGTGCTCAAGGACGTAAGCCTTACTGTTCGGGAAGGCGAGAAGCTCGTGGTCATAGGCCCGTCAGGCTCTGGCAAGTCCACGCTCATCCGCTGTGTCAACTGGCTCGAGGAGCCCACGTCGGGCGAGGTTATCATCAACGGCACGCCGCTCACGCGCAAGAACCACATCCAGCTCACGCGCACCTACACCTCTATGGTCTTCCAGCAGTTCAACCTCTATCCCAACATGACCGTGCTGGGCAACCTCACCCTCGCGCCCATCAAGCTCCAGAAGAAGAGCCGCGAAGAGGCGAGAAAGACCGCCATGGAGAACCTCGAGCGCGTCGGTCTTGCCCAGAAGGCCGACGAGTACCCGCAGAACCTCTCCGGCGGCCAGCAGCAGCGCGTGGCCATCGCACGTGCGCTCTGCACCAAGCAGCCCATCATGCTGCTCGACGAGCCTACCTCCGCCCTCGATCCCGAGATGGTCCAGGAGGTACTCAACGTGATGGTCGAGCTTGCGCAGGAGAACATCACGATGGTCTGCGTGACCCACGAGATGGGCTTCGCCCGCCAGGTTGCCGACGAGGTCGTCTTCATGGATGACGGCCAGATTCTCGAGAAAGGTACGCCTGACCACTTCTTCGAGCACCCCGAGAACCCCCGCTGCAGGGAGTTTCTCAGCAAGATCCTTCGGTAGGCGGCCGGTGCGGTGGCCGCCCCGGCTGTGCCGGCAGCCCCGCCGCGCCGCGTCCGCCAAACGCCCCACAACACGGCGTCACCCAGCCTCGGCTGGAAGCAATACATGCCCAAACGAGAGGAGAGCACCATGTCCACGCTATCCCGCAGGTCGTTCATCACCGCATCCCTTGGTTCCGCAGCACTTCTCTCGCTTGGCCTTGTTGGCTGCGCGGATGACTCCGACGACGCCGGCACCACCACCTCGACCGCATCGTCTTCCGGCAGCGAGGAGAACTCCGTCACCAGCGACCCGGGCGTCCAGTCCATCGTCGACCGCGGCACCCTCAAGTGCGGTATCAAGACCGACGTCCCCGGCTTTGGCTACGATGACCCCTCGGCAGGCACCTATACCGGCCTTGAGGTTGACCTCTGCTACGCCATTGCCGGAAAGATCTTCGACATGACGGCAGACGAGGCCAAGTCTGGCAAGAAGGTTGACTTCACCGGCGTCACCGCCAAGACCCGCGGGCCCATGCTCGACTCCGGCGAGCTTGACGTGGTTGCCGCCACCTACACGATCACCGACGAGCGCAAGGAGTCCTGGAACTTCTCGGACCCGTACTACACGGACTCCATTGGCATGCTGGTGCTCAAGAGCTCCGGCATGAAGACGCTGGACGACCTGGACGGCAAGATCATCGGCATCGCGCAGGGCGCGACCACAAAGGACACCCTCACCCAGATGCTCAAGGACCAGGGCAAGGAGAACCTCAACGTGACCTTCCAGGAGTTCCCCGACTACCCCACGCTCTCCGCAGCCCTCTCGTCCAACACGATCGACGTCTTCTCGGTTGACCGCTCCATCCTGCGCGGCTACATGGACGACACGAATGAGCTGCTCTGCCCCGACATCATCTTTGGCACCCAGGAGTACGGCATCGCAACCAACAAGAACGCGACCGAGCTCACCAAGCTGGTCAACGACCTTGTCGACGAGTACAAGGACAACGGCGAGCTCGACAAGCTCCTGGAGGCCTACGGGCTCCAGAGCGCGTAGCGCAGCCGGCACGGAGAAGGTAACGAGGAGGGGATCGGGATGAACGGGCTATTCAGCGCAAGGAGGTGGTCGGTGACGCTGGCCGACTCCGCGGCGCTGTGGCAGGGGTTCTTCTTTACCCTGCAGGTGTCGCTTGCCGGCCTGGCGGTGGCGCTGGTGGTGGGGACCATCTTTGGCACCTTCTCGACCACCCGCTCGCGCATCCTGCGCGGCATTGCGCGCGTGTACGTGGAGATCTACCAGAACACGCCCGTTGTGGTGCAGGTGTTCTTCATGTACACGGCCGGCCCTCAGGTGATCAAGGCCATCACGGGCGCGCAGACCATCACGAGAATTGCCCCGTTCGTGCTAGGCGTCGTTGGTGTGGGTCTCTACCACGCGGCGTACGTGGCAGAGGTCATCCGCACCGGCATCGAGGCCATCCCCCGTGGCCAGATGGAGGCCGCGCAGTCACAGGGCTTCTCGCGCGTGCAGGCATACCGCTACATCATCCTGCCGCAGACGCTCCGCATCATCCTGCCGCCCCTTGCCAACCAGGCGCTCAACCTGGTGAAGAACACCTCCGTGCTTGCCCTCATCGCCGGTGGCGACCTCATGTACCAGGCTGACGTGATTGTCTCCCAGACGGGCTACCTGCAGGGCTACATCCTGTGCTGCGTGATGTACTTCATCATCTGCTTCCCGCTTGCCATGCTCGTGAGCTGGCTCGAGCGCCGTGCCAAGGAGCCTGGCGGCAGGGCGGGCGGCGCGCGCGGCGAGAAGGACGCGGGCGGCGCTGGGGCCGCGCCAGGAACGACCAAGGGGGAGGTGGCGTAGCCCATGGAGATCTTTACCGCCGACAACGTCACCTTCATGCTGCAGGGGCTTGTCAACACCATCGTCATCGCCGCGGCATCCATTGTCCTCTCCATCCTGGTGGGCACGGTTCTCGCCCTGGTGAAGACCTACTGCACGGGCAAGCTGCGTCCGCTCGCGTGGCTTGTGAGCGCCTACATCGAGCTCTTCCGCTGCACGCCCAACCTGCTGTGGATTCTCATCTTTCGCTTCACGCTCAAGGGAAGCGGGGTGGCCATCTCTATTGCGGTCTTCACGACGTTCACCTCGGCGGTCATGGCCGAGATCGTGCGCGGTGGCCTCAACGCCATCCCGCGCGGGCAGTTTGAGGCCGCGCGCAGCCAGGGCTTTGGCTTCTTTGGCATGATGTGGCACATCGTCTTGCCGCAGGCCTTCCGCCATATTGTCCCGGCGCTCTTTAGCCAGTGCACTACGGTCATCAAGGACACGTCCTACCTGCGCGGCATCGACGTCCACGAGTTCATGCGCAACTCGGCGGTGGTCATGGGCCAGGCAGTTACTCTGCCACAGATCCTCCTGCTCTACGGGTTTGTGTTCCTCACGTACTTTGTCCTCAACTTCTGCATCTCGCTTGCCGTCCGCGCCTACCAGCGGCGACTCGTGGCGGCTTAGGAGGGGAGCAACGCAATGGCTGAGACACGCGACGCAACGGCGGCTGCGGCGGCGACGGCGGCGGCGCCAGAGGACTGCCCCGTGGTGGTCTCCATCTCTCGCGACTACGGCGCCGAGGGTCACGAGGTGGGCAAGCTTCTCTCGGTAAAGCTGGGGATTCCCCTGTACGACAACGAGCTTCTCGTGCGCGCTGCCTTGAAGACCGGCTTTACGGAGGACCAGCTGGCAGCATATGACGAGAAGGTCCAGGGACGCCCGCTGGCGCTTCTGCCCTATGTGCCGCTGGGAAAGGACATCGACTCCGACAAGCTGTTCACGGCCATGCGCCAGGTGATCTTGGACCTGGGACTCACGCGCAGCTGCATCATAGAGGGGCGTCTTTCAGACTACATCCTGCGGGGCAACCCTAACCTCATAAAGGTGCTGGTGACGGCTCCCATGGCCGATCGCGTGAGGATCGTGAGAGAGAAGCGCGGGCTCTCCGAGCGAGAGGGGCGCCGCCTGGTGCACCGCAAGCAGCGCGAGCGCGAGGAGTTCTACGCGCGCTACTCCGGAGGTAGGTGGGGCCTCCATACCGGGAAGGACCTGGTGGTGAACCGGGCGGAGTTTGGGCGCGAGGGCTGTGCGGAAATCATCGCCCGCGCGTACGAGGTCAAGCTGGGTCAGGCGCAGGGCCGCTGACTGCGGGGCGCGAGGCAGGTGGTGGCGCCAGCAAAAACTGCGGTTTAGTTGCAGTGCCGAGAAGGGCCGCAGGCCATCTACCTGCGGTTTTTCTCGGCAGCTCCTCTTGCAAACTGCAACTAAGCCGCAGTTTTCCCGGCGGCTGCCATAAGGCGCCGGATTTCGCCGTTTAGAAAAAAACCGAACGGTTAGGAGAGCCTAACCGTTCGGAATCCGCGGCATCTGGTTACCTGCCGCGGGTCCTCGCCGTTTAGGGGGTTCTAACCGTTCGGAAAATCCCTAAACGGCGAAATGGCGCGGCATCTGGCCGAGAGGCGTCAATGAGACAAAGGGACTGTCCCTTTGTCTCATTCGTCGCGGTTCAGGCGGGCGGCATCCTCGTTCACATCGGTGGGTTCGAGAAGGTCGGCCAGGGTCTTGCTGTCAAGATATGCCGAGGTCACGCGACCAAGGTCGCGCCACACTCCCACGGTGGTGCAGGTGTCCATCTGCGAGCAGAACGTGTCGTTGGTACACTGCAGGCAGGCTACAGGCGCAAGCGACCCCTCTGCCGCGCGCAAGAGCTCGCCCAGCGTGTACTCCTCGGGCTTGCGCGTAAGGCGATAGCCACCGCCCTTGCCGCGCTGGCTCTCCACGTAGCCCGCCTTGTGCATGAGGGAGATGACCTGCTCAAGGTACTTGCGCGAGATGTTCTGCCGCTTCGAGACGTCGCCCAGGGACACCCATCCGTCGTGGGATGCGAGGTCGGCCATCGCGCGCAGGGCGTACATGCCCTTTGTCGAGAACATCCCGGCCATGGCTAGGCTCCCTTCTCGTCCTTGTCCGCGGCGGCGCGCGCCTCGAGCATCTCCTTGAGCGTGCGCCACGCAAGCTCGGCGCACTTCACGCGTGCCGGCATGTGCGAGATGTCCTTGAGCATCTCGGCGTCCTCAAGGGGCTCGAGCTCGGCCTCATCGGTGACCTCGCCGCGCACCATGCGCTCGAAGAGGTCGCACAGGTGAATGGCCTCCTCGGGGGTCCGGCCCACCATGAGGTCGCTCATGATGTCGGCCGAGGCCTGACTGATGGCGCAGCCACGGCCCGTAAACGCGGCCTCGTCGATGGTGCCGTCATCTGCCAGCCGCACGGAGAACTTCAGCTCGTCGCCGCAGGAGGGGTTCACGCCCTCGTGCGTGCAGGTGGGGTCCTCCATCTGGTACTTGTAGTCGGGATGGGCCACGTGGTCCATGAACTCGGCGTTGTAGAGGCTAGTCACGTCCATGGAAGACCTCCCAGACCTTCGCGAGACCGTCGACAAGGGCGTCGATGTCGGACTTGTCGTTGTAGAAGGCAATGCTCGCGCGGCAGGTGGCGCCGTTCTCCACGCCCAGGTAGGCGAGAAGCGGCTGCGCGCAGTGGTGGCCGGCGCGGATGCACACGTTGTTCATGTCGAGTATCGACGCCACGTCGTGCGGGTGAATGCCGCGCACGTTGAAGGCAACCGATCCCACGTGGCGCTCGCCCTCGGCGGGGCCGATAACGTCCACGTAGGGGAGGGCGGCCAGTGAGTCCGTGAGGTAGCGGGCAAGCAGGCGCTCGCGAACCTCAAGCGCGCCGAAGCCCTTCTCGTCCAGGTAGTCCAGGCAGGCGCCAAAGGCATACGCGCCAGCGGCGTCCTGCGTGCCAGCCTCGAACTTCTGCGGCACGGGCGCCCAGACGGCGTCGGTCTCGGTCACGGAGTCGATCATCTCGCCGCCGGTGAGGAAGGGCGGCATAGCGTCGAGCACCTCGGGCTTGCCCCAAAGGACGCCAATCCCCATGGGGCCACCCATCTTGTGCGCCGAGAAGGCGAGAAGGTCGCAGCCAAGCTCACGCACGTTCACGCGGACATGCGGCACGGACTGCGCGCCGTCGACCACCATGTAGGCGCCCATCTCGTGCGTGCGCCTGGCGATCATGGGGATGTCGTTCTCAACGCCCAGGACGTTGGAGACCTGCGTCACCGAGACGATCTTGGCGCGCGGGCCTACCTTTGCGGCGACCTCCTCGGGCGTGATGCGGAAGTTCTCGTCCATGCGCAGGTAGACCAGGTTCGCGCCGGTCTCGCGGCAGATCTCCTGCCACGGGATGAGGTTCGAGTGGTGCTCCATGATGGAGATGACCACGTCGTCACCGGGGCTGAGCACGGAGCGTCCCAGCGTGCGAGCCACGAGGTTCAGGGACTCGCTGGCGTTCCTCGTGAAGACCACCTGGTTGTCGCAGGGCTTGCCGGCCTCGTCCACGGCGCCAAGGAACGCGGCAACCTTGTCGCGCGTCTGCGCGATGGCCTCGGTTGCCTCGACCGAGAGGCGATAGAGGCCGCGCAGCGGGTTGGCGTTCATGGTCTCGTAGAAGCGGCGTTGCGCGTCGAGAACCGCAGCCGGGCGCTGCGCGGTGGCAGCACTGTCGAGAAAAGCCAGGTTGGGGTTTCCTGCAAGCAGCGGGAAGTCTGCCTTGTAGGGATTCTGCTCGATGGATGCGAGCTCGTCGTTTGTCAGCATGGGCGGCCTCACGCCTCCTCGTCTGCGGCGAGTAGGGCGCTCGCGTCGAAGTCGTGTGCCACCTCGGCGCCAAGCACGCGCTCGGCCTGGCGCACGGCGACGTCGTGCGCGTGCGTCTCGGGCGCGTTGATGATGGCGTCCTCGAAGAGGGCGCGCACGAAGAGTGCCTCGGCGTCCTTGCGCGAGAGGCCGCGATCGGCCAGGTAGTCCATCTGGTCGGGGCCAACGGTGCCGATGGTGGCGCCGTGGTTGCCCTGGACGTCGTCCTCGTCGCAGAGGATCACGGGCACGGTCTTGTTGACCACGTCGTCGCCAAAGACCAGCACGTTCTCGGCCTCGTCGCCCTTGGAGCCGCGGGCCCCGTGGACAAGGTCGATGGTGGCGCGCAGTGCCTTCTCGGCGGCGTCGTCCAGGATGCCGTTCTCGCGCACGTGGGCGATCGTGTTCTTGCCGCGCTGGCGCACCACGTGGTTCACGTCCAGGTGGTCCTTGCCGTCCGCGAAGTAGCGCAGGGCGATGTTGGTGCGGGCGCGGTCGCCGGAGAGCGAGACCGCCGTGCCAAAGGCCACGGTTCCGCCGCCCAGCGCGTACTGGCGAACCTCAACGCGGGCGTCGTCGTCTGCGTCCACGCCCGCGCTCTCGAGGTGCTGCTGAGATGAGCCAACGCCCACGACCTCGGTGATCGTGACCTCGGCGCCCTCCTCGGCGACAACGCGCAGGAGCGAGGCCGAGGTGGTGGCAGCGGCACCCGTTCCGCCCGCGGCGACCACGATGTCCACGGATGCGCCCGCGCGCACCATGACGCCCGTGTCCGCGACCTCGCCCTTGTCGGTGTCGATGGCCACCACGATGGGCTCAGTGCGCTTCTCGCCTGCGCGAACCTCGACATAGCGGGCGTCGGCGGCCTGCGAGGTCACCCAGTCGGTGACCTTCTCGCCCATGCCGCACTCAAGGCGCGAGAAGAGCTGGGGAAGTGCAAAGTACACGTCGCCCTTGCGGGAGATCTTGGGCACCGTGAGCGTGATGTCATTGGCGCGCAGGCGGTTCCAGGTCTGCGCGGGGGGCTCGTTCACGCGGTCGAGCACGACGGTGGCGTTCTCGTCTGCCATTAGCCGATCGCCCCTTCCATCTCGAGCTTGATGAGGTTGTTCATCTCGACGGCGTACTCCATGGGGAGCTCCTTCGAGACCGGGTTGGCAAAGCCGTTCACCACGAGCGTGCGGGCCTCCTGCTCGGAGCAGCCGCGACTCATGAGGTAGAGGATCGTGTCGTCCGAGATGCGGCCGATGGTCGCCTCGTGGCCCACGGAGGCCGTGGGGTTGCGCACGTCCATTGCGGGGATGGTGTCGGAGCGGCTGATGTTGTCGAGCATGAGCGACTGGCAGCTCACGGTGCAGCGCGCGTTGTCGGCGTGGCGGCCGACGACGACCGAGGAGCGGAACGTGTTGATGCCGCCGTCCTTGGAGATGGACTTGGTGCTCACCGAGGCGGTGGTGTCACGGCCGTTGAGAATGACCTTGCAGCCGGTGTCGAGGTCCTGCGTGGCACCGGAGAAGGTGATGCCCGTGAACTCGCAGCTGGAGCGGTCGCCGGCGAGGATCGTGGTGGGGTAGAGGTAGGAGACGTGGCTGCCAAAGCTGCCCGAGACCCACTCCATCTTTGCGTCCGCGCCCACGGTGGCGCGCTTGGTGTTGAGGTTGTACATGTTCTTGGACCAGTTCTCGATCGTGGAGTAGCGCAGGCGCGCGCCGTCCTTCACGAAGAGTTCCACGGCGCCGGCGTGGAGGTTGGCCTCGTAGTACTTGGGAGCAGAACAGCCCTCGATGAAGTGCAGGTTGGCGCCCGGCTCCACGATGATGAGCGTGTGCTCGAACTGGCCGGCGCCCTGGGCGTTGAGACGGAAGTAGCTCTGCAGCGGGTAGTCGAGGCTGACGCCCTCGGGCACGTAGACAAACGAGCCGCCCGACCACACGGCGTAGTGGAGCGCCGCAAACTTGTGGTCGGTCATGGGGATGAGGGTGCCAAAGTACTCGTGGACCACGGGCTCCCACTTGGAATCGTGCAGCGCGTCCTCGATCGTGGTGTAGACGACGCCCTGCTTGGCGACCTCCTCGCGCATGTTGTGGTAGACGATCTCCGAGTCGTACTGGGCGCCCACGCCGGCGAGGCTCTCGCGCTCCGCCTCGGGGATGCCCAGGCGCTCGAAGGTGTCCTTGATGTCTGCCGGCACGTCGTCCCAGCTCGAGGCCTGCTTGGTCTTGGGCGAGACGTACGTGGAGATGTGGTCCAGGTCAAGGCCTGCGATCGATGGGCCCCAGTTGGTGGCCATGGGGCGGCGGTGGTACTCGTCGAGCGCCTTCAGGCGCAGGTCGAGCATCCACTGGGGCTCGTCCTTCTTGGCCGAGATTGCGCGCACGATGTCCGGCGTGAGGCCGTCGGCGTAGCGCTCGTATCCCTCCTCGGACTTGGTGAAGTCGTAGAGGGAGCGGTCGACGTCTGCGACCTGCGTCCTCTCCTTTGTCACCTTGCATCACCCTCGCCCGCGGCCTGGCTCTCGAAGCGCTCGAAGCCGTTCTTGTCGATGTCGTCGATGAGGCTTGCGGGGCCCTCGGCAACCAGGTGGCCCTTGACCATCACGTGCGTGCGGTCCACGGTGAGGCGCTCGAGGATGCGCGTGTTGTGCGTGATCATGATGAGCGCGCCGCCCACGGTCTCGCGGTAGCGCTGGATGCCGTGCGAGACGGTGGCCAGGGCGTCGACGTCGAGGCCGGAGTCCGTCTCGTCGAGAATTGCCAGCTTGGGCTGGAGAAGCAGCAGCTGGAGCATCTCGATCTTCTTCTTCTCGCCGCCCGAGAAGCCCACGTTGAGCTCGCGCATGAGGAAGCTCTGGTCGAGGTTGAGCTCGTCGGCGATGGCGCCCACGCGGCGACGGAACTCGCGCGCGGTGCACTTGAGCTCGGGGCGCATCTGCGAGATGGAGCGCAGGAAGCTGTAGAGGGGCACGCCGGGGACCTCAACGGGGGCCTGATAGGACAGGAAGACGCCCGCGAGCGAGCGCTTGTCGGGCGAGAGCTCGGTGATGTCCTGGCCGTTAAAGGTGATGGTGCCCGAGGTGACCTTGTAGGTGGGGTCGCCCATGATCACGTGGCCGAGCGTCGACTTGCCGGCGCCGTTGGGGCCCATGAGGACGTGGGTCTCGCCTGCGCCAACCTTGAGGTTGACGTCGTGGAGGATAGGCTTGTCCTCCGTACCTGCGGAGATGCCGCTCACGTCGAGAAGCGTGTCTGCCATGCTGTTCTCCTAGCTCGAATGCGCCTGCGGCTACTTGGCTGCCGACGCAGGTTTCCTCTCCCCGCACGGGGTCGGCGAGCCGGCGCGCGTGCGTTCCTTCCTAGTCGCGTTTGGCGGTTGGGCACTCGTGGGGTGCCTGGGGCTGCCTGCGGGGGACAAATTGGTCTGCCCGCGAAGGTGCCTTGGGTTGCTCGCGAGAGTGCTTTGGACCACCTGTGGGGAGTGCCCCACGCGACCTAACCCGAGGGTACCCCTTGCGACCTAATTCATACTAGTTTGTAGGAAATAGAAGGCAAGGGTGAGGGACGGGTTTCTCGGCGGTTTCACAAATTCCTACGGCTAAGGGGGCATTTTGTTGGGGTCGGCGGCTTGTGGCGCGGCGGGGTGGCCGCGGTCGGCGCTTCTCGGCGTGCCGGCGTGCGACCGGTGGCCCTTATCGACGCACGGCTGGCGGCAGCTCTCGCCGACGCTGCGGAAACTCGCCCTCCGGCGAGAAAACGGCGCCGGAAGGCCCCTTTCGTACGTGATTGCTTCGATAACGTGCCCTCCGGCGTCAGAATATCGCCCGAGCAGGGACTTCGTACGTGATTGCTTCGATAACGTGCCCTCCGGCGTCAGAATATCGCCCGAGCGGAGGTTTTGGTCCTGCCCTTCTCGGCAGCGTTGCCAGCCCTTTCTTCAATGCCGCGCCATTTCGCCGTTTAGGATTTTCCCGAACGGTTAAGGCCTTCTAACCGGTGGGAATGCGCGGCATTGCGGGAGGTGTCGCGGATTTCGAACGTTTAGACCCCCCTAAACGTTCGGATTTTTCCTAACCGGCGAAATGACGCGGCATCTTGGCGACATCGCTGCCGTGCGCCATTCCGGCGACACCATTGCCGCGTGGCGTTCCAGCGGCGCAGTTATCGCGCGCCGCGAGACGTGCGCCGAGAAGCGTCGCACGCATTGCGCTAGGGTAGTTATCCGGGAAGGGCGTGCGCGCGGCCGCAGCAGCCGCGGACTGCCGTAAGCGCTAGGGGAGAGGTACCACCGCATGGGACGCAAGGCGACAAGTGACGTGCTCGAGAGGTTCGTGAGGTATTGCGAGGTTCCCTCGCAGTCGGATCCGCGCACCGCGCAAACGGTGCCCTCGACCCCGGCCCAATTCGACATGGCGCGCGTCGTTGCCGCTGACCTGCGCGACCTTGGCGCCCATGACGTCACGCTCGACGAGCACGCCTACGTCACGGCCCACTGGCCCGCAAGCGTCGGCGCCGAGAAGCGCCCCGCGCTTGCGTTCTGCTGCCACCTCGACACCGCGTGGCAGACATATGGCAGCCCGGTCCACCCGCAGGTCAAGCGCTACGAGGGTGGACGGCTTGTCCTGGGCAGCGGCCGCGACGGCGCCGAAGTCGCCCTCGACCCCGCCACAAACCCGGAGCTCAAAGACCTCATTGGCGAGGACCTTGTGACCTCGGACGGCACGTCGCTTCTCGGCGGAGACGACAAGGCGGCCGTGGCCATGGCCGTCTCGCTTCTCGCACGCCTTGCCGAGAACCCCGCCATTCCGCATCCGGCGCTCGCGCTGGCGTTTGTCCCTGACGAGGAGATCGGCCACGGCGCGGCGCTGCTCGACCTTGACGCGCTGGGTGCTGCCTACGGCTACACCATCGACGCAGGCCCCCTGGGAGAGTTTTGCTACGAGACGTTCAACGCCGCCGAGGCGACCATCCGCGCCAACGGGCGCTCGGTCCACACCGGGACCGCGAAGGACGTGATGGTCAACGCCTCCGAGGCGTTGCTCCACGTGCACCAGCTCATTCCGCCCCAGGACCGCCCGGAGTTCACGCAGGACCGCGAGGGCTTCTTCTACCTGGAGCGCATTGAGGGCAACTGCGAAGATGCCCGTGCGGACTACATCATTCGCGACCACGACCGCAACCGCTTTGAGGCGAGAAAGGACCTGCTCCGCTCGGCCGTAGCCCAGGTGAACGAGGAGTACGCGCTGCGCCCGTCCGCGGCGGCCGCCCAGCCCGTGCTCTCCATCGAGATCCGCGACCAGTATCGCAACATGGCCGAGGTCATCACCCGTCCCGAGAACGCGCACCTCATCGAGTCCGCGCGTCGGGCGTATGCTGCCTGCGGCGTCACCATGCGGACGGTCCCCATGCGTGGCGGCACCGATGGCGCGCAGCTCTCCTTCCGCGGCCTGCCGTGCGCGAACCTCTCGGCCTGCTACCACAACGCTCACGGCGTGACCGAGTTCGTGCCGGTGCGCGAGCTGGAGACCATGGTTGACGTGCTCCAGGCGCTTGTGGGCATCTACGCGGAGGGCTAATACCCCAACCGCCCCCTTGCGCGGCAAGCGGCACGCGCGTAACATCGTGCGAACGTTGGTTAACCAAGGAGGTACTCATGGCAGGGATCGCAGGGGGACAGCTCGCAAAGTAGCGACGCATCGTCCGCCCCAAGACGGGGCAACGTCCTTCTCGCCGCCAAACCCTTGGAGATCCCATGCCTTCCCATTCTCGTCTCGGTCTGCGCCCGCTCTTTACTCCCACGCGCCGTCTTGTGCTTGCAAACTTCCTGCTCGTTTTGGGCTTTACCGCCACGTACTTCGTGGGACTCATCGGCTGCGCCACCTATCAGCTCGGCGCCGGCGCCATTGAGGTATCTGCCCTGGTCATACTGCTCAACGTTGCCCTGGTGGTGGGCGGCGCCCTCGCGGGCGTGGTCACGGACCGCGTGGGCCCGCGCCTTACCCTTGCGACCTCGCTCGTGGGCTTTGCGCTTATCGGCATCTTTGCCCTGTTCATGCCCCTGAGCTATCCCATGCTTGCCGTGGTCTCGACGCTCGAGGGTCTGGCCGACGGCTTCTGCGGCACCACCGTGAGCGCCTACCCACGCTTCCTCACCAGCAGCCCGCGCGAGCTCAAGCGCATGAACAGCCTGTGCGGAACCGCCGTCTCGGTGGCGGTCATCGTAGGTCCGCTCGTCGGCGGCTTCGTGACCACGCTTTCCACCAACCAGGCCTGCTTTGTCGCCATTCCCGTGGCGTCGCTTCTCGCCGCCGCGCTTGTCTGGGCAACGTCGGAGGCGCCGGGCACCGTAGCAAGCCGGCGCGCAGGTCACGCAAGCGACGAGAAGCCCGCCGCCAACGAGGGCTTTTGGCATCAGCTTGTAGAGGGCTTTCGAGTGACCTTCTCGCACAGGACCCTGCGCACGCTCTTTCTTCTCTACTTTCTGGGCTTTTTTGCCTACGGCGCCTTCGACTCGCTCGAGTCGCTCTTCTACCGCGACGTGTTGCAGGTGAGTGGCGATTGGATGGGCTGGCTCTCCGCCTGCGCCGGCGTGGGTGCGACGGTGGGGTCGCTGCTGGTGCTGCGTGTCTCCACCAAGCGGCTCACGCTGGGGACGCTTTCTGCTCTGCTGCTGGTGACCGGCGTGGGCTCCATGATTTACGTGGGCACGGCGAACGTGACCATCGCAGTGGTAGGGCAGCTTGTGACGGGCCTTGGCTTTGGTGCCATGCGACCCGTGAAGGACACAATCCTGCAGCGCAGCTGCGATGTCTCGTATGTGGGGCGCGTGACAGCGGTCATGAACGCGGGCACCAATAGCGCGGGGACCCTGCCGCTGCTTGTGGCGCCTCTGGTGGCAAACGTGTTGGGGGTGCAGGGGACTCTCTTTGCTGCATCTGCGGTGGTGGCGGTTCTCGCAGTCGCGTTTCTCCTGCTTACGCGCCATGACGGCGAGAAGGACACGCGTGGTGCCGCCGCCAGCCAGGCGCCTGGCGAGAATCGCTAACGCCATTAATAAGTGTAGACCCTATATAGGTCCGAGCCCCTTCTCGCTAATGCCGTTAATTATCCCGTATGAGCGGGGTAGCATCTCTAACTGTTTAACGGCATTAGCAATCAATCGAGAGGAGCAGAGCATGTCCAACGCCGAAAAGACGGACTGGGACGGCCTAGCCCAGCAGCTCATGACCTCGGTCCACGGCCTTAGGGCCGGTCACGGGGTGCACTCCAAGGACATGGAGATGCGTGGCGAGATAATTGCCCTGCACGCGCTCCACCACCAGCCCGAGGGCATGACCCCAACGGCTTTGGCGCGTGCGTGCCAGGTGTCGACCGCGCGCATCACCAAGACGATCGACCAGCTCGAGGGTCGTGGCCTGGTGGAGCGGCACGCCAGTCCCCATGACCGCCGCAGCGTGATCGTGCGCCTCACCAATAAGGGCGAGGCCGAGGTCCAGCATCGCTTTGAGGTGGTCAACGGCTACGTGGCGGGTATCCTTCGTGAGCTGGGCGAACATGACGCGCGCGAGCTGGTGCGCATCTCGGGGCATCTGGCCAAGGTTGTCACCGCCCGCGCGCAGGGCGCGGATGGCTCGCGGGCAGGCTGCCCGCTGGAGGGGGATGGTGCGCATGAGGCTCGCTAAGCTCCTTCGCGGGCACGTGGGTGAGGTCGTTGCGGTGTTCGCGCTACTTCTGGTGCAGGCGCTCTGCGAACTGTCGCTGCCGCGCTACATGTCCGACATCGTGAACGTGGGCGTGGTTGGCACTGAGGCGGGCAACTCCGCCTACCTGGGGCATATGGCGCTAGTGATGTTTGGCTTCTGCCTGGGGTCGCTCGCGGCGGCCGTGCTCGCGGGGCTCATTGCGTCCCGCGTGGCGGCGGCCGTGGCGCGCGACCTGCGCCGCGACGTCTTTGCAAAGGTGATGTCATTCTCGCCCGCGGAGGTCAACCGGTTCTCGCAGTCGTCGCTCATCACGCGCTGCACCAACGACGTGCAGCAGATCCAGACCATGATTGTGATCATGCTGCGCATGGTGATGTTTGCGCCGGTCATGGGTGTGGTTGCCGTGGTACAGGTGATGACCATGGGAGGCGGCCTCACGTGGATCGTGGGCGCGGCGCTTCTCGCCGTGCTGGGCATTGTGGCAGTGCTCTTCACGCTCACCATGCCGCGCTTTAAGGTTATGCAGTCGCTGGTAGACCGCGTGAACCTGCTTGCGCGAGAGATGCTCGACGGCATCATGACCATCCGCGCCTTTGGCCGCCAGGGCCACGAGCTCAAGCGCTTTGATGCGGCGTCCGGCGACCTTCGTGATGCGCAGCTCTTTGTGAACCGCGCCATGACCCTCATGATGCCGCTCATGATGCTCGTGATGAACGTGGCCACGGTTGCCATCGTGTGGTTTGGCTCGCACGGGGTGGCCGCCGGCGCCATGCAGGCGGGCGACATGATGGCCTTTATCAGCTACGCCATGATGATCGTGATGAGCTTCCTCATCGTCTCGATGGTGGCCGTGATCCTGCCACGCGCCGAGGTCTCCGTTGGCCGCGTGCAGGAGGTGCTCGACGTCACGCCGGCCGTGGCGGAGCCAGAGCAGCCCGTCTCGCCGGCGGCAGACGCGCCGCGCGGACGGCTGGTCTTTGACCATGTGGGCTTTCACTACCCGGATGCCGAGGGCGAGGTGGTGAGCGACGTGAGCTTTGCCACCACGCCCGGCAAGGTGACGGCCATCGTGGGCTCCACGGGCTCGGGCAAGTCCACGCTCGTACAGCTGGTACCGCGCCTCTACGACCCCACAGCGGGCACCATCACGCTCGATGGCGTGGACACGCGCAAGATGTCCCTCGCCGACCTGCGCTCGCGCGTGGGCTACGTACCCCAGCAAGGCTTTCTCTTCTCGGGCACCATCGCCAGCAACGTGGCCTTTGGTACAGATGGCGCCAGTGAGGAGGACCTGCTCCACGCCATCGACGTGGCGCAGGCAACGGAGCTTGTGGCCGAGAAGGAAGACGGCCTTCAGACGACGATTGCCCAGGGCGGCACCAACGTCTCCGGCGGCCAGCGCCAGCGTCTGGCCATTGCACGCGCGCTTGCCACGCACCCCGAGGTCCTGGTGCTGGACGATTCCTTCTCGGCGCTTGACTACGCCACGGACGCGCGGCTGCGCCAGGCGCTTGCCCGCGAGCAGGCGGACACCGCGGTCCTGGTGGTGGCACAGCGCATTGCCACCGTCATGGGTGCGGACCAGATCATCGTGCTCGACGAGGGCCGCGTGGTGGGGCAGGGCACGCACGAGGAGCTCCTGCGCAGCTGCCCTGAGTACCTGGAGATTGCAAAGAGCCAGCTCAGCGCCAAGGAGCTTGGTCTTGCGGGGGAGGAGTAGGCATGGCCGAGAAAACACAGCAGCCCCGTCGCGCGCCTCGCCCGCATGGGCCGGGAAGCCGTATGGCGCCGGGCGAGAAGGCCAAGGACTTCAAGGGCACCATTCGAAAGCTCATGCACTACATGGGGCCATATCGCGTGGGGCTTGTGGCGGCGGTGGTCCTTGCCATGGCGTCGGTGGTGTTCTCGGTGGTGGGACCAAAGGTCCTGGGCAACGCAACCACCGAGGTCATCCGTGGCGTGCAGGCCGCGGCTGCCGGCACGGGCGGCATAGACTTTGGCCTCATCGGTCAGATCCTGGTGACCCTTCTCGTGATCTACCTGGCCAGCGCCGCGGCGTCCGGCCTCCAGAGCTGGATCATGACGGGCGTCACGCAGAAGGTCGTGTTCCGCATGCGCGGCCAGATCGCCGACAAGATCTCCAAGGTGCCCCTCTCGTACTTCGATGGCAAGTCCATCTCTAAGGGCGACGTGCTCTCGCGCATGACCAACGACGTTGACACCCTGAGCCAGTCGCTCAACCAGGGCCTCATCCAGCTGGTGACCTCCATCACGCAGGTGGTGGGCGTGGCCATCATGATGCTCACCATCTCGGTGCCGCTGGCGGGCGTGACCTTTGTGACGCTGCCGGTATCGGCGCTTGTCCTGGGCGTGCTCATCCGCCGCTCGCAGAAGTACTTCCGCCTGCAGCAGGAGCAGCTCGGCGCGGTGAACGGGCGCGTTGAGGAGGACTTCTCGGGCCAGGTGGTGATTCAGGCGTTCAACCGCGGGGACCACGCCGTGGAGCGCTTTGAGGAGGAGAACGACCAGCTCTACGAGAGCGCATGGAAGAGTCAGTTCCTCTCGGGCCTCATGCAGCCGCTCATGAACCTCGTGGGCAACATGGGCTACGTGGGCGTGGTTGTGGTTGGCGCGGGCCTTGCCGTGACGGGCGCCATCCAGCCGGGCGACATCCAGTCCTTCATCCAGTACGTCAAGAACTTTACGCAGCCCATCTCGCAGCTGGCAACGGTATCAAACGTGCTGCAGCAGATGGCTGCCTGCGCCGAGCGTGTCTTTGAGTTCCTGGAGGCGCCGGAGGAGGAAGAGACAGCGGCGCTCGACCCCACCACAGGTACGCCGGCCGAGGCGATTGGCCACGCCACGGGTGCCGTGGACTTTGACCACGTCTCCTTTGGCTACCTGCCGGGGCAGACGATTATCCATGACTTCTCGGCAGACGTCGAGCCTGGCCGCACGGTGGCTATCGTGGGGCCCACCGGCGCCGGCAAGACCACGCTCATGAAGCTCCTGCTGCGCTTCTACGATGTGGACGCAGGCGCGCTTTCTGTGGACGGCCACGATGTGCGCAGCGTTGGACGAGAGGACCTTCGCCAGAACTTCTCGATGGTCCTTCAGGACGCGTGGCTCTTCAAGGGCAGCATCCGCGAGAACATCCGCTTTGGGCGCCTTGACGCCACCGACGAGGAGGTGGAGGCCGCCGCGCACTATGCGCACTGCGAGCACTTCATCAAGACGCTGCCGGGCGGCTACGACTTCGAGCTGGACGAGGGCGCAACCAACATCTCCCAGGGGCAGCGCCAGCTCTTGACCATTGCCCGCGCGGTTCTCGCCGACAGGCCCATCCTCATCCTGGATGAGGCCACCTCGAACGTGGACACGCGCACCGAGTGGCGCATCCAGCGCGCGATGGACAAGCTCATGGCAGGGCGTACGAGCTTTGTGATTGCGCACCGTCTCTCGACCATCAAGAACGCGGACACCATCCTGGTGCTGCGCGACGGCGACGTTGTGGAGAAGGGCACGCACGATGAGCTTCTCGCCGCGGGCGGCTTCTACGCGCAACTGTACCAGTCGCAGTTCGAGGAGGTTGCGTAGGAGGCGTGCTAGGCGCGGGCGGCTAGGTGCCGAGCTCTTCTCGAACGTAAGCCCTAAATTCGGGAAGAGCAAAGCGCACCACGCCGCGCGCGACCTGCTCGATGACCCCCTCTGCGAGCAGCCTGCTGCGGTACTTCGACGCGTATCGGCTTTCTACGCCCATGCGCTTGGCTATATCTGAAATGCGGCTCTCGCGCTCGTCCTCGAGCATTGCCTCGACGAACCGCAGGTCAATCTCGGAGAGCTCCCGGAGTGTAGGCGCAAGGATGCGCGACCGAAAGTCATCCTGCGCATCTCGAATTCCGCGCTGCGCACTGCCCGCAGATATGACGTCGTCCGGGCTGGTTGCCTGCCAGCATCTGAACCCCACGAGCTGGAGCATGTAGGGAAAGCCCCCGATTGCGTGGACGCACGCCTCGAGCGCGTCGTCTGTGACGTCTTTTCCGCCTATGGCAGCCGTCTGCCTGAAGGCTTCCCTTACGTCGGCGTCGGGAATGGTCCCCAGGGTATGCTGCTGCGCTCTTCTCAGGAAGGAGACGCTCTTGTCGTTGATAAGGGCGCTGATGTTGTGGGGGAGACCTGCCATTACCAGGGCAACGCGACGCTGCTCGCGTACGAATAGTTGATAGACGGCTGCGAGGGTGACCATCTCATCGAGCGTTGCAACCACTTCATCAACTGTGATGAGAAGGCCGTAGCCAGCATCCTCGATTGCGCTAACGAGCTTGCCCATGCGGGTACGCCAGTTCTCAGAAGGGGCGGATGCAACTTCCCAGCTGGCGCTAACGGGCCCAACGCCAATGCTCGCGAGACGAAGGGTCTTCGCCTTCCCCTCGCCCAAGACGTTGTCGCAGGCGAGAAGCGTCTGCTCGTATATGTCCTCGAGCATGCCGGGAATAGCAACGGCGTGAACCGCAATCCAGCCCTGCTCGGAGGCCTCTTTACCAAGATATGTGAGAAGCGCGGTCTTCCCGGATCCTCGCGGACCAACAAGAATGCTGGACAGGTTTGGATTTCCCCTGCCCTGGACAAAGGCGTCGAACAATTCTCGTCTGATTGACTGACGACCAGCCATCACGAGGGGGACGCTGCCAAATTCTGGGGTGAATGGGTTGATTGGAGGCGTCGTGGGAGCCTTTCGCCTTGTTCGCCTATTTTCGCCTTATTCGCCTTTGTGAGCAAGCTGTATTGGTCTCTTGCGAGAGCTGACCATTAACGCTGGCTCGTGTGCTTCGCGTATGTGTGTGGGCCGGGCGTCTTGGGTTTGACAGCGATCCGACCAGAGACAGGGGGGCGGGGAGAGGGACTGGGTCCCTCTCCCCGCGGGAGGAAGGTGGGTCTTGTCGGGGGTGCGCCGGTGGCGGCTGCTCGCGCTAGCGGCGGCGACGGCTGGGGCGACGGTTGCGCTCGCCACCGTCGCCGACGATGACGATGAGGCTCAGTACGCACACGATGGCGATGAAGGCGATGTGCTCGAGGACGTTCATGGTGACTCCTTCCGACGCGACGCTTGGTCGTTGCTTTTCGTTGACCCTATACTCCCGCGAGCGGCTGTTTGGTGCCATCGACCAGGCTTACGGCTGTCTTACGGCTTTGTAAGCTGGGGTCTCTCGGCAGAGCTGCGCCCTTCTCGCGCGAACAAGTTGCGGCCTGACCAGCAAGCGATACACATTCGTTGTCCGAATGTGTATCGACCTGCGCGGGATACAGGTTCGGGTGCGAATGTGTATCGAGCTGGGCCGAGTGCGCCACACATTCGTTGCCCGAATGTGTATCGACCTGCGCGGGATACAGGTTCGGGTGCGAATGTGTATCGGCCAGGCGGCGCCCTCGTGTTGCGCCTTGGTAATGTGACGCCGCGCCCTGGCGCCCTGTCCCGTAGAATGGACGGCGTGACACAGCTCCAGACAGGAGGACCCATGGCACTCAGCAGGGAAGACGTGCAGGGCATCGCGGACTACGCGCGCATAGCCCTCACGGACGAGGAGCTCGACGAGATGACCACCTACATGAACGAGGCGGTCGACCTTCTCGAGCCCATCCGCCAGTACGACCTCGACGGGGTCGACCCCACCTTCCACCCCATCGGCGACCTCTCCAACGTGATGGGCGAGGACATCATCGACGATTCTGTCCGCGCGCTGCCCATTGACGTGGCGCTCAAGAACGCGGGCTCTACGCGCGACCGCTACTTCCGCGTGCCCTCGATCCTGGGTACCGACGAAGACGAGGGAGGCATCGCCTAATGGCCAACATCGACCAGCTCTCCGCCGCGCGCATCGCTGCCGGCGTGGCCGCGGGGGAGTTCAGCGCAACCGAGGTGGCCAAGGCCTCCCTCGACGCCATCGAAGCGCGTGACGAGAAGGTCCAGGCATTCCTGCAGGTCTCGTCCGACCTTGCCCTCGCTGCCGCTGCCGAGACGGACCGTCGTCGCGCGGCAGGCGAGAAGCTCGGTCCCCTGGCCGGCGTGCCCGTGGCTTTCAAGGACAACATGCACCTGGTGGGCACGCGCACGACCTGCGCCTCCAAGATGCTCGAAAACTACGAGTCGACCTTCACCGCAACGTGCGTGCAGCGCATGCTCGACGCGGGCGCCACGCCCATGGGCAAGGCCAACATGGACGAGTTCGCGTTTGGCTCGTCCACCGAGTCCTCGGCCTTCCACCGCACTAACAACCCCTGGGACACCGAGCGCGTGCCCGGCGGCTCCTCGGGCGGCTCGGCTGCTGCCGTCGCCGCCGGCGAGGTCACCATCTCGCTGGGCTCCGACACGGGTGGCTCCATCCGCCAGCCCGCGAGCCTCTGCGGCGTGGTGGGCATGAAGCCCACGTATGGCGCCGTGAGCCGCTACGGCGTGGTTGCCTTTGGCTCCTCGCTCGACCAGGTTGGCCCCTTTGGCCGTAGCGTGGAGGACGTGGCACTTGCCATGAACGCCCTCACCGCTGCCGGCCGCGATCCGTACGACTCAACGAGCCAGCCCTGCACCGTCGACTTCCTCGAGCACCTGGAGGACCCCGTCGAGGGCATGCGCGTGGGCGTGGTGCCCGCGCTCATGGATGCCGCCGGCCTCACGGCGGAGGTTCGCACCGCCGTGGAGGGTGCGGCGAAGGCCCTTGAGAACGCTGGCGCCCAGCTGGTCGAAGTTGACCTTCCCAACATCAAGTCCGCAATCGCCGCATACTACGTGATTGCGCCGTGCGAGGCCTTCTCCAACCTCGCCCGCTTTGACGGCGTGCGCTACGGCTACCAGGAGGAGGGGTGCCTCTCGCTTGCCGAGCAAACGTCCAAGAGTCGCGCGCACGGCTTTGGCGAGGAGGCCAAGCGTCGCCAGATGCTTGGGGCGTACCTTCTCTCCAGCGGCGTGTACGACAAGTACTACTACCCGGCGCAGCAGGTACGTACCCTCATCACGCAGGACTACAAGCGCGCCTATGAGCAGTGCGACGTCATTCTCATGCCCGCCTCTCCGCGCACGGCGTTCAAGTTTGGCGAGATGAGCGATCCCACGCAGATGTACGCCTCGGACATGTTCACCATCTCGAACAACATTGCCGGCAACGGTGGCATCTCGGTGCCGCTAGGCCTTGGGGCAGAGTCCCACCTGCCCGTCTCGGTCCAGCTGCAGGGGCCGGCCTTCTCGGACCGCAAGCTCCTGCGCTTTGCCCGCGCCGTCGAGAAATCCTTCTCGGCGCGCGGTGCCGTTGCGCCCGAGTTTGCCGGAAAGGGGGGTGAGCTCTAATGAAGAAGCTCGCCGAGGTCCTGAAGGACTGGGAGGCCGTCATTGGCCTTGAGGTCCACACCGAGCTCACCACGCTCGAGACCAAGATGTTCTGCAACTGCAAGAACACGCACGACGACCCGCCCAACACCAACGTCTGCCCCGTGTGCCTGGGCATGCCGGGCGCGCTGCCGGTGCCCAACCGTGCGGCCATCCAGTCCATCGTGATGGCGGGTCTGGCCACAAACTGCCAGATCATGCGCCACTCGATGTTCTACCGCAAGCACTACTTCTATCCCGACATGGCCAAGAACTTCCAGACCACGCAGGGGCCGGTGGCCTTCTGCATGCACGGGCACCTTGACCTGGAGGTCTCCGGCGAGGGCGCGGCCGAGCGCCCGGCCTGGGAAGACGTGGCGGGCGACGGCGAGACGCCCATCTCGCGCGAGAAGGACGGCTCCTACGTGGCGCCCATCCGCATCCTGCGCATCCACATGGAGGAGGACGCCGCCAAGATGGTGCACGTGGGCGGCGAGGAGGGCCGCATCACCGCGGCCACCGAGAGCCTCATCGACTACAACCGCTGCGGCACGCCGCTGATCGAGCTGGTCACCGAGCCCGACCTGCGCACGCCCGAGGAGGCCCGTCTCTTCATGGAGAAGCTGCAGCAGACGTTCAAGACGCTCGGCATCTCCGACTGCTCGCTGGAGAACGGCTCCATGCGCTGCGACGGCAACATCAGCCTGCGTCGCCGCGGCGAGACGCGCCTGGGCACCAAGACCGAGATGAAGAACATCAACTCGTTCAAGAGCCTGCACGACGCGCTTGAGTACGAGATCTGCCGCCAGGCCGAGGTGCTCGAGGAGGGCGGCATCATCTACCAGGAGACGCGTCACTGGGAGCCCAGCCGTCGTCGCACCGTGGTGATGCGCGTGAAGGAGACGGCGGACGACTACCGCTTGTTCCCCGACCCTGACCTGGCGCCATTCGACCTCACCGACGACTTCATCGAGGAGGCGCGCGAGAAGATCCCGGAGCTGCCGGACGCCAAGCGCGACCGCTACATGCACGACTACGGCCTGAAGCGCGCCGACGCCGCCCAGCTTGCGGGCGACCCTGCGGTTGCGGCCTTCTTCGAGGAGGCGCTCGAGGGCGCGCCGGCGAAGGCCGTTGCCACCATCGCCAATGTGATGGTGAACCTGGCGCCGAGCTTCGACGCGCTGACGCCCGCGCAGGTGAGGAGCATCTCTGGGCTTCTCGCTGAGGACGCCATCACGTTTGCGCAGGCACGCGAGGTCCTTGAGGCCGTCAACGGCACTGACAAGGACCCGGAGCGCGTGGTGGACGAGCGCGGCATGCGCCAGGTGACGGATACGGCGGCGCTCGAGCCCATTGTGGACGAGGTTCTCGCACGCTGCACCGATCAGGTCCAGCAGTACTACGACGGCAACAAGAAGGTCGTGGGCTACCTGGTGGGTCAGTGCATGAAGGCGAGCCGCGGCACCGGCAACCCCAAGCTGTTCAACAAGCTGCTCACTGCGCGCCTCGAGGGGTAGAGCTGCAGCGCGTGATCTTTCGACGGTTGTGTGTCGCGCGTGTCGCGTGTTGCGCGTCGCCGGAAGGCCCCTTTTGGTGCGAATTGCAACACTGGGCGCCCTCCGGCGACAAAACGTCGCCGGAACAGCGATTTTGATGCGAATTACAACATAACGCGCCTTCCGGCGACATTTTGCCGCCCGAGGGCACGTTCCCGCAGCAATTACGTACAAAGATGCCGCTCCGGCGCCAAATTCTCGCCGGAGCGGCATTTCTCGCAGAGAAGGTCGTAGCACCTCTCGTCGCGCCTCTCGCCCGTGGGCGCCACGCAGCGCGATGCCGCGCTACTCCTCGTCCTGCGCCAGCGGGGAGTCGCATTCGTTGCGCATGCGCTCGATCCTTCTCAGCAGGCTGTCCTTCTTTGGATAGGAGTGAGACTGCGCGATGTCGTTGCTCTCGCTTGGATAGAAGCGGAAGAAGTAGTTGCCCGAGAGGGTCTGGAAGATGCGGTACTTAGGCGCGGGCAGGGACTGCCAGTCGAGCGACGTGGTGTCCTCGACGACCGCGTCCTTAGCCGTCTTACGAATGCGCTCGATGCCATCAAGGCAATCGTCCTTGGATGGGAAGACCATGGACGTGGCGACGATGTGGCCGTTGCTTGCACACAGGTTGAAGAGGTACTTCCCGTCGTTCTCATTGAGTACGTACTGCCCCATACAAATCACCCCAAACGCTCGCGGCGGATACTGCTTTCGGCCGATTGGGCCTTCCATACGGTATACATTCCACCCCTTTGGGGCAGGCAGAGCCACCAAGATGGCGAGTGGTTGGTTTTGGGACGGAATCGGCAAGGGTGTCGCAGCCGAATGGTAAGGCGTCCCATCCCGATGTTTCGTTTCCATTGCGTTTCGCATTCGCCGACGTACGGGGGCGAGAAGAACTGTACGCCGTATAAATATCCCAGTGCAACACTAGGAATTAATCGAGACCCAAGGCTGACTTTATTCCAGGATTAACCGAAATCTGGGAATTCATCGAGACCCGGCAAGTAACCAAGACCCCCGAGGGGAGGCGCAGGAGTTGGAGAACCTCGCATACACGAGCACGCTCACTGCCCGCGCCTGTTGCACGCAGACTGGCTGTCGCCGTTAGACACTCTTTGGGACCAGCACGTTGGCTGGTGCCCGCCTTCCAATCCATAACACACAACACATGCCGCAAGCTCTGGGCCATGCCCAAGAGCCATCTGTGCCTGTCGCATTTGCGCAGGTAACCATGGGTGTACCCGCAGGGGCCGCCCGGATAGGAGAGGAACCATGTCTACCGAGAACACCCAGCACGCAGAGAACCGCTCCGGCGATGCACCCGCAGCTGCCGCTCCTGCAGTCACCGCGCCCGCGGCCGCTGCGCACGCGCATCGTGGCGCGCAGCACCTCTCGACGCGCCTCATCCATGCAGGAACTACCACCGACCCGGCCACGGGCTCGGTGAACGTTCCCATCTACCAGACGTCGACGTACCGGCAGGTGGAGGTTGGCCGGACCGTCTCTGGATGGGAGTACTCCAGGACGGGCAACCCTACGCGCGCGGCGCTCGAGAGCCTCATCGCAGACCTCGAGGGCGGCGTTGCCGGCTTTGCCTTTGGCAGCGGCATGGCGGCGATAACCGCGGTCCTCTCGCTGCTCAACCAGGGCGACGAAGTCATCATCCCCACCAACGTGTATGGCGGCACGTACCGCGTGCTTGATAAGGTCTTCAATCACTTTGGCATCACGTATCGCATGGTCGACACCACCCAGCCCTACGAGTTCGAGCACGCCATTGGCCCTCGCACCAGGGCGGTGCTTGTCGAGAGCCCCGCAAACCCGCTCATGAGCGTCACCGACCTCGCGGCGATCGCAGACGTGGCACGCGAGCATAACGTGCTTTCCATTGTCGACAACACCTTCATGACGCCGTGGCTGCAGCGCCCGCTCGAGCTGGGGGCGGACATCGTCCTGCACTCGGCGACCAAGTACCTGGGCGGCCACTCAGACGTTGTCGCCGGTCTGGTGGTTGTGTCTACCAACGAGCTGGCGGAGCGTCTCGCCTTCATCCAGAACTCCACGGGAGGCGTCCTCGGGCCGCAAGACTCGTTCCTTCTCGTGCGCGGCATCAAGACGCTGGGCGTGCGCATGGATCGGCATGTGGAGAACGCCCAGTACATTGCCGAGGCGCTTGCGAGAAACCCCGAGGTCTCGGCCGTGCACTACCCTGGCCTCCCGGACGACCCAGGCTACGAGGTCCAGCGCCGCCAGGCGTCGGGTGCCGGGGCGATGATCTCGTTCGAGCTTGCGCCGTGCCACGACTACCGGGCGTTCTTCCGCTCGACGCGCCTGGTCGCGCTGGCCGAGAGCCTTGGCGGCGTTGAGTCTCTCGTCTGCCACCCGGCAACGATGACCCATGCGGCGATTCCCGCGGAGGTGCGCGAGAAGGTCGGCATCACCGACGGCCTTATTCGCCTCTCCGTTGGCATTGAGGACAAGGTCGACATTCTCGCAGACGTCGAGGGTGCCATCACGGCAAGCAGGGAGGCCTAGCCATGCGTCACTACTATGACTCTGCCGAGGAACTCGTGGGGAATACGCCGCTGCTCAAGCTCAACAACGTGGGCGCGCCCGAGGGCGTGGACATCTTTGCCAAGCTGGAGCTGTGGAACCCCGCGGGTTCTGTGAAGGACCGCACCGGCCTCTACATGGTGCGCGCTGCGGAGGAGAAGGGCCTGCTCAAGCCCGGTTCTACCATCGTCGAGGGTACGGCGGGCAACATGGGGCTGGGCATCGCCTTTGCGGCTATCGGCCGCGGCTATAACGTGGTCTTCGTGGTGCCGGAGAAGTTCTCCGAGGAGAAGCAGACGCTCATGCGTGCCCTGGGGGCGCGCATCGTGAACACGCCGCGCGAGGACGGCATGCTTGGGGCGGCGGCCAAGGCAGAGGAGCTTCTCGGCCAGATTCCCAACTCGATCGCGCTTCGCCAGTTCGAGAACGCGGCCAACCCGCAGGCGCACTACGAGACTACCGGTCCGGAGATCTGGCGCGACCTGGATGGCAACGTTGACTACTTTGTTGCGGGGGCTGGTTCCGGCGGCACGTACACGGGCGTGGCTCGCTACCTCAAGGAGCAGAACCCTGGGATTGTGGGCGTGCTTGCGGACCCGGTGGGCTCGACCATGGGTGGCGGCGAGCACGGCGACTACGATATCGAGGGAATCGGTAACGACTTTGTGGCCAAGACCATGGATATGTCGCTGGTGGATCAGGCCATCAAGGTGACGGATGACGAGGCCTTCTCGGCGTCGCGGCTCATTGCGCGGGCGGAGGGCATCTTTGCGGGCTCGTCCTCGGGCGCGGCGCTCTCCGCGAGCCTCACACTTGCGGGCCGCCTTGCCGAGAAGGGCGAGCGCGCCACCATCGTGACGGTCTTTCCCGACCGCGGCGACCGATACTTCTCGAAGGGACTGTACGCGTAACGGAGCAGGGTGGCGCTGGCGCGGTTCCGTGTCGCCGGGAGCGCGATTTCTGTGGCCGTTCCTGCAAAGATTGCCCTTTGGGCGAGCAATTGACGCCCGAACGAGGGCTTCGTACGTAGTTGCTGCTAGAACGTGCCTTCAGGCGCCCGATTGACGCCCGAAGGCCCATTTCCGACGGCATTACTTCCAGCCGCTGTCGTCTCGCCTCGGCATGCGCCTTTTCGAGCCGCGCGGATGGCCCTTGCAGCAAACCTGCGGGTTAATTGCAGTCTCTCACGTACGCTGCAGAACAAATCCGCAGGTAGTCGGCTTAGTGCTTTTTTCGAGACTGCTATTAAGCCGCAGGTTTCGGGGATGGGCCAAGCAGAGCAAGCGGGACAAGCGCGGCGCGAGAAAGACTAGCGAGAGGTGGACGAGAAGGGGCCCGCGCCAAGCGCAACGAGAAAAGCGCCCGGGCCAGCGACTGACCCGGGCGCCCGCAGGCGTAGTGGCTACATAACCCCGCGACCTACCGTTCGGCCGCCTTTCGACCGGCGTCGAACGCGGCGAGGTTAGTCTCTACCGTCTTGGGCGGCACGCGACGGCTGATGGCGTCGCGCCACTCGTCGACGGCAAAGGGGAGCGCCGTCGAGAGCGCGCCCACCAGCACCACGTTGGTCGAGCGAGGGCTCCCCACGCCGCGGGCAATCTCCCCGGCGTCAATGCGAACGGCGCCAATCTCGTCTAGGCGCGCGCCCACTCGCTGCGGCATCTGGGCGTTGCCAATGTTCACGGGCACGGGGGTGATGGTCTCGTCGTTCACAAAGAGACGCCCGCACTCCTTAAGGAACTGCTGGTTGCGCAGGGCCTCGATGGCCTCGAACGCCACAAGCACGTCGGCCGTGCCCGGGTCGCAGACCATGGAGTCGACGTGCTCGCCCATGCGGATGATGGTCGAGACGGAGCCGCCTCGCTGGCTCATGCCGTGGATCTCGGAGACCTTAACGTCGAGGCCCGCCTCCGAGGCGGTCATGGCAAGGATGTTGCCGGCAAGGATCGTGCCCTGCCCGCCAACGCCCACGAGAAGGACGGTCATGGTGCGGTCAAGATGCACGCGCTCGCCCATGTGGACGGTCGAGCTGGCCGCGGATGCTGTTGCGTGTGGCATGTGTTCTACCTCCCTTGCTCTGGGCCGGGCTACTCGGACTTGATGCACCCAAATGGGCACACCTGCTCGCACTGGCCGCAGCCCACGCACTGCGTGGGGTCGATGATGGCGTAGTTTGTCTCGTCCTTGCCCAGCGCCGGGCAGCCAATCTGGATGCAGGTGCCGCAGCGTCGGCAGTCGCGGATGACGGGCGCGGGCTTGTGCGTGCGGTCAACCAGTCGGCACGGCGAGCGGAAGATGACCACCGAGAGCAGGTCCTCGTGCGAGACGGCCTCCTTGAGCGCTGCGCGCACGGCCTTCAAGTCCTGCGCGTCGGCCTCGATGACCTCGTCGACGCCAATGGCGCGGCAGAGCGCGGGCAGATCGAGCGGGCGCCCAGCCGGACGGTCGAGAACCGAGGGCTTCTCGTCCGCGTCCACCAGCGGGCTGATGCGCGCGCCCTGCTCGGAGAGGGTAAGGCCGTTCACGGGGTTGCCCTGCGTGCCGGTCATGGCCGTGGTGCGGTTGTCCAGGATGAGCAGCGTGCCCTTGCCCCCGTTGTAGGCGGTGCCGAGAAGCGACGTGATGCCGGAGTGCGCAAAGGTGGAGTCGCCAATGACGCCAATCACGGGGCGCTTGGTGCGCTCAGGGATGCCGGCAAGCTCCATGCCGTGGCTCATGCTGAGGGAGGCGCCCATGTCGATCACCGAGTCGACGGCGCGGAAGGGCGCGACGGCACCCAGCGTGTAGCAGCCGATGTCGCCGGTCACGATGGCCTTCATGCGGCGCAGCTCGTTGAAGACCAGGCGGTGCGGGCAGCCGGCGCAGAACGCGGGCGGGCGAGGAGGAAGGTCCTTCGCGGCCTCGAGGTGCGCGGGCGTGGCCACGCCGAAGCTCCTCTGGATGTCGGCGGGGAAGATCTCACCGGAGCGGGGGAGCGCCGCCGCGGGCGGCTCGGAGAGCTTGACGCCCAGCGCGGCCACATGGTCGCGGAAGTAGCGGCAGGACTCCTCTACCACGTAGACCTTCTCAACCGAAGCCGCAAAGCTCGCGAGGAGCTTGGGCGGCAGCGGCCAGGTAAGGCCAAGCTTGAGCGTGGAGGCCTCGGGCAGCGCCTCGCGCACGTGGTTGTAGAGGGCTCCGGCAACGATGATGCCAACTTTGGTGTCGCGCATCTCGACGCGGTTGAGGTCGCTCGTCTCGGCAAACTCTACCAGGGCGTCCTCGCGCTCGTTGGTCACGCGGGTACGTGCCACGGCGTAGGCGGGCATCATGACGTACTTGCTGGGCTGGCTCTGGTATTCGCGGGGCGCGGCGGCCTCAAGGTCGCGCTCATGGCCGCACTCGACCATGGTCCTCGTGTGGGCGATGCGCATGGTCTCGTGGAGAATGACCGGCGCGTCGAAGCGCTCGGAGATGTCGAACGCCTTGCGCGTGAAGTCGTAGGCCTCCTGGGAGTCCGACGGGTCCAGGCACGGCACGCGCGCAAATGCGGCGTAGTTCCTCGTGTCCTGCTCGTTCTGGGAGCTGTACATGGACGGGTCGTCGGCGACGAGAAGCACCAGGCCGGCGTTCACGCCCGTGTTGGTGACGCTCATGAATGGGTCGGCCGCAACGTTTAGGCCCACGTGCTTCATGGTGACCAGCGTGCGCACGCCGCCCATGGCAGAGCCAATGCCCACCTCGAGGGCGACCTTCTCGTTGGGTGACCACTCGCAGTAGACGTCGCCGTGCTGCACGAGGTTCTCGAGGGTCTCGGTGGAAGGCGTGCCGGGGTAACCCGTTCCCACGCCCGCGCCTGCCGACCACGCCCCCTCGGCGATGGCCTCGTTGCCCGACAGTAGCTGCTTTCCCATGCGCTCTCCTCTCCCGGCGGACTGCCCGCCTGTGTTGCCTATTCGGTGGGCCCGCTAGGCCTTGTTCTCTTGGTCTACCAGGCGTGCCGCCCCGTACCTCTCGCGCAGGAGCGGCTTCTCGATCTTGCCCGTGGGGTTTCTCGGCACCTCGGCAAAAATCACCTTGCGCGGCCGCTTATAGCGGGGGAGCGCCAGGCAGAACTCGTTGATGTCCTCCTCGGTGGTGTCCTCGCAGCCGGGCTTGAGCTCGATGATCGCCGCGGGTATCTCGCCCAGGCGCTCGTCGGGCAGGCCGATGACGGCCACGTCCTGGATGGCAGGGTTAGAGGCGAGAAAGTCCTCGATCTGCACGGGGTAGAGGTTCTCGCCGCCCATCACGATGACGTCTTTCTTGCGGTCGACCAGCCAGTAGAAGCCGTCCTCGTCCTGGCGCGCCATGTCGCCCGTGTGCAGCCAGCCGTCGATGAGGGTCTCGGCCGTGGCCGCGGGGTCCTTGTAGTAGCACTCCATGAGGCCCGGGCCCTTCACGCAGAGCTCGCCAACCTCGCCGGGCGTGACCTCCTCGCCCTTCTCGTCCACAATCTTGCACTCCCACTGGTAGCCGGGCACGCCGATGGCGCCCACGTGGTCCACGTTCTCCACGCCCAGGTGGACGCAGCCGGGCCCGCAGGACTCCGAGAGACCGTAGTTGGTGTCGTACTGCTGGTTGGGGAAGACCTTGAGCCAGCGGTGCACAAGGCTCTTGGGCACGGGCTGGGCGCCAATGTGCATGAGGCGCCACTGGTCGAGGTGATAGTCCGAGAGGGTGACCGTGCCCTGCTCGATGGCGAGAAGGATATCCTGCGCCCAGGGGACGAGCAGCCACACGATGGTGCAGCGCTCGTTGGAGACGGTTTCGAGGATGGTCTTGGGGCTCACACCGCGCAGGAGCACGCCGCGTCCACCTACGGCGAGCGATCCCATCCAGTGCATGATGGCGCCGGTGTGGTAGAGCGGCGGGATGCAGAGAAAGACGTCGTCGTGCGTCTGGCTGTGGTGCTTCTGCTCCATGATGGCGGCCTGGGTGAGGCTCTGGTGGTGGTGCAGGATGGCCTTGGGGAAGCCGGTGGTGCCCGAGCTAAAGTAGACCGCTGCGTCCTCGTCCTCGGAGAGCGGGATCATGGGGTCTGCCGAGGAGCACAGGCCTACGAGCTCCTGGTAGGGCTCGGCCCAGGTGGGGCAGTCGTCGCCCACATAGAAGAGCAGACGGCCCTTCTGGATCTGGGGGACGATCTCCTCGACGCGGCCGGTGAACTCGGGGCCAAAGACCAGGATGTCGGCGTCGGACTTCTCGATGCAGTAGCGTATCTCGTCGGAGGAGTAGCGGAAGTTGAGAGGCACCACGGTGGCGCCGCTCTTGAGAACGCCAAAGTAGATGGGGAGCCACTCGATGCAGTTGTAGAGCAGGACGGCGACCTTGTCGTCCTTCCGGATACCGCGTGAGAGCAGCAGGTTGGCAAAGCGGTTGGCCTTCTCGTCAAAGACCTGCCAGGTCATCTCGCGGCGAAAGGGCTCGTCGTCCGTGGTTTCGACGAGTTCGTACTCGCGCCAGGTGATGTGGCGGTTCTCGTGGCGCTGGGGGTTCACCTCCACGAGGGCGACCTCGTTGGGGTAGAGCTCGGCGTTCTTGCGCAGCATGTCGACGATGGTCACGTTGCCTCCAAATGACCCGGTGTTTGCGGGAAGCGCCTGGTGGCGGCTGCGGGCGCGTGTAGCGCGACGGCGGCATTTGACATTCTAGACGGCTGGGCTGTGGCGGGGTGGGGGAGATTGCGCTTGCGGCGAGAATTGCCTCCGCGGCTGGCGCTGTGGTGCCGCGCGATTTCGCCGGTTAAGAATTTTCCGAACGTTTAGGGGCACTTAACCGTTCGAAATCCGCGGCACTCCCGCAATGTCGCGGATTCTCGCCGGTTAGAGGTGTAATCGTTCGGAAAATTCTTAAACGGCGAGATGACGCGGCATTGACGAGAAGGCCTGGACAAAATTCTCGTCCGGGCGCCAAACTGACGCCGGAGGGCGGGTTCCCGCAGCAATCACGTACGAAACCCCTTCTCGGGCGCCGTTTTCTCGTCCAAGGGCAGGTTTCCGCAGCACCGGAGACCAAAAGTGGCGCTCCGGCGTCTCGCCTGTCGAGAGGCGCCACCACCGCGCCCCGAGAAGTACCGCCAGCCACGTGCCGAGAAACACCGACGCACCGTCGCTACCGTAGCCCACCCGGCACCGGCCGCCGCGTTCCTCTCGCCTTCTCTGTTAACGCTTCTTCAGGCTTTCTCGATCCAGGGTTGATTTTTTTCAAATCTGGGTCAAAATATTTGACCGTCCATACAAAGGTGCGAAAAATCGGTGGAAGGCAGTTCGACCACCGCCACTGGGCGAAAGGAACAACCATGCAGTCGAAAATCGCGCACGCAGCTGAGCGCAAGGCGTTTAGCATCGCAATCGACCAGGCCATCAAGGGCGTCAGGAGCGATCACCCCGAGGAGGCCATCAACAAGTTCCTGGACATGGGCGGCAAGCTCCTCGCCGACACCGCGCCCGACATGGCAAACTCCCTGCGCAAGGCATTCTACCCTGGTTCCAAGTGGGAGAACTTCCTCATCGAGCTGGTGAGGGACCGCGTTGACCCCAACATCTTGAAGACCGCCGTCCTGAACGGCGCCTACGAGTCCGCGTTCCGCGGCCTGCGCGAGACCACCCAGTCTGCCGAGAAGTACCAGTGCAACGTGCCCTGGATCATCATCTTCGACCCCACGAGCGCCTGCAACAAGCACTGCATCGGCTGCTGGGCCGCCGACTACGGCAACTCCCTCAACCTCTCCTTCGATGACATGGATCGCCTTGTCACCGAGGCCAAGGCGCTGGGCACGCACTTCTTCATGATGACCGGCGGTGAGCCCCTGGTGCGCAAGAAGGACGTCGTCCGCCTTGCCGAGAAGCACGACGACTGCATCTTTGGCCTCTTCACCAACGGCTCGCTCATCGACCAGAAGCTCTGCGACGACTGCAAGCGCCTGGGCAACATCGTGTTCTCGATGTCGCTCGAGGGCTTCAAGACCGCCAACGACGGTCGCCGCGGTGACGGCTCGTTCGACGAGGTTGTTCGCGCCATGGACCTCATGACTGAGAATGGCGTGCCCTTTGGCATCTCTACCTGCTATACGCGCAACAACGTCGAGGACGTCACCTCCGACGAGTACTACGACTTCATCATCGAGCACGGCGCGCTGTGGCAGTGGTACTTCCACTATATGCCCGTGGGCGAGGGCGCCAACGCCGACCTCATGCCCACCATCGAGCAGCGCGAGTACATGATCGACCGCATCCGCAAGATCCGCGACTACGAGGGCGGCAAGCCCATCATGGCCATGGACTTCCAGAACGACGGCGAGTTCGTGGGTGGCTGCATCGCTGGCGGCCGCGTGTTCTGCCACGTCAACGCCCGCGGTGACGTGGAGCCCTGCGTCTTCATTCACTACTCCAACGCCAACATTCACGAGAAGAGCTGGCTAGAGTGCCTGCAGCAGCCCATCTTCCAGGAGTATCGCGCCAACTGGCCCTGGAACGACAACATGCTGCGCCCCTGCCCCATGCTCGAGAACCCGCAGGTTCTGCCCAAGATGGTTCACGAGGCAGAAGCCAAGTCCACGGAGTACACCTCGCCAGAGGACGTCGACCACCTGTGCGCCCGCACGGCTAAGTACGCCGAGAAGTGGGCGCCCGAGGGCGACCGCATCTGGGTCGAGGAGCACCCCACCGGCAAGAAGATCTACGAGGACGACATCTCGATGATGGATGTCGACAAGAAGGCCAAGATGCTTGCCGAGAAGGACGCCGAGCTTGACTCGCAGGTTGAGGAGAAGCTTGCGGAGGAGGAGAAGGAGGCCGTCGGCGCAGCCAAGTAGGCGCTGATTGGTTCTCTCGCGCGAAAGCGCTTGTCGCCCCGTCGCTGCTGCCGGATGGCCGTGGCGACGGGGCGTTTCTTGTGCGTGGGGGTGGCGCTGGCGCGGTGCGAACGCGGCACGCAACCGCAAGACGTCGCCGGAGCAGCGGTTTTTTACGCACTTGTCGCCAAAACTTGCCTTCCGGCGGCAAAACGTCGCCGGAGCAGCGGTTTTGTACGCACTTGTCGCCAAAACGGGCCCTCCGGCGATTGCGTCGACCGCCAAGGCACCTGCGCTCCGCACTGCCGTATGCTCTTCTCAGCAGACTGCGGACGAGAAGGGAAGCGTCGTGATAAAGCTCGCACTCTCGGACCTCGACAACACCTTGATTCCCTATGGCAAGGGTCGCGCGTCGGACGCGGCCATTGCAGCCGTGCGCGCCGTGAACGCCGCGCCGGGCGTGCTCGCCGGCCCCATCTCCGGCCGGACCGTCGCCATGATGTCATGGATGTTCGAGAACGACGCAGCAGACTGCTTCCAGACCGGCGTCTTTGTGAATGGGCAGGTCGTGCGCCTGCGCGGCCGTGTGATCTACCAGGAGGCGCCCGCGCACAAAAGTCTCGAACGCCTGATTGCCTACCTGCGCAAACGTGACGGCGAGAGGACCGCCCTTACCGCCTACGACAACGATCGCGAAGACAGCGACGTTGTCGTAGGCATCACGGACGAGGAGCTTGCGCGTCACCCCAAGGCCTTTCGCGCGTTTCACTGCACGTCGGCGCACATTCCGGCCGGCACATACGTGAAGAACAACATCCACAGCGACCACTCGCGCGCCCACATGGAGGACCTCCGCCAGGACCTGGTCCGCGACTTCCCCGAGTTCGACTTCGTCTTTCCCAGCGCCGCTTCCTCCACGTTGGACATCCTGCCCGCCGGCGTCTCCAAGATGAGTGGCCTTACAATCCTCATGGACCAGCTGGGCATAGGTCTTAACGAGGTCTGCGTCTTTGGAGACTCCGAGAATGACCTGGCCATCATCGAGGGCGTACCCAATTCCGTCGCCGTCTCGAATGCGGCTCCCGAGGTTGCGGCAGCGGCGCGCTGGCACATTGGCGCGGTGACCGAGGACGCGGTTGCCGACGCCCTTCTCGACATCGCTGCAGCAGCCAAGACGGGTGCCATGCCCGCATTCATGTGCGAAGAGGGCGAGAACCGCTGCGGCGCCGGCGCACCAACCACGTGCGTTAGCCCCGCCCCCATGGGGTAGGTAGACAAGTGGCGCGCGCAATAGCGCGCCTACCGAGAACCTCGAGGAGATGCATGCATATGGAGTTCCAGGAGCTCAAGGACTGCAGGTTCGACGGGTCGGGCCACTTCAAGCTCGATGACTATCCCACGGACGTCCACGTGGAGAAGAAGCTCAGGTCCAACTTCGAGGCCCTCACCGAGGCAAACACCCAGCGCATGGCCGAGCTCCAGGACAAGCTCTACGCCGAGGGACGCGAGGGGGTGGTGGTGATCCTGCAGGCAATGGACGCGGCGGGCAAGGACTCCACCATCAAGCACGTGATGAGCGGCGTAAACCCGCAGGGCGTGACGGTGTCAAGCTTCAAGCAGCCCTCCTCGGAGGAGCTCGCGCACGACTTCCTCTGGCGCGCCGTCACCAGGCTGCCGCGTCGCGGCTGCATTGGCCTCTTCAACCGCAGCTACTACGAAGACGTGCTGGTGGTGCGCGTGCACGATCTCCAGAAGACCTACCGTATGCCCAAGCGCGTGCTCGACACCTCGAAGGACGACTTCTTCGAGCAGCGCTACCGCCAGATTCGCGACTTCGAGCGCTACCTCTGGGAGAACGGCTACCGCGTGCTCAAGATCTTCCTCAACGTGAGCAGCGCCGAGCAGCGCAGACGCTTCCTCGACCGCATCGATGACGAGTCCAAGAACTGGAAGTTCTCCTCGTCCGACGTGACCGAGCGCCAGCTGTGGCCCAAGTACATGGATGCCTACGAGCACTGTATTGACCGCACCGCCACCAAGGAGGCGCCTTGGTACGTTATCCCGGCGGACCAGAAGTTCTACGCGCGCTGGCTTGTCTCGGAGGCAATCGTCCATACGCTCGAGGCGTGCGACCCGCACTACCCGGAGCTTCCCGCCGAGCAGCGCGGCGACCTGGAGGCCGCGCGCCAGGGCCTGCTCGCCGAGACGGGCGGCCACGACGACCGCTCCGAGCGCGACGCAACGGAGCGCGAGAACGGCTAACATAACCCAAGGTATGTGGCGCAACGAGAGGGGACGCGCATGTGGGTTCTAGCTGCGGTTGGTTCGGCGGTCTTTGCGGGCATCACATCGATTCTTGCCAAGTGCGGCATCCGTCACACCGACTCTGACGTGGCCACGGCGGTACGCACCATCGTCGTCCTGGCGTTTGCGTGGCTCATGGCGGGCGTGGTTGGCTCCATCCCCACCATCGGCCAGATAACGCCCAACTCGCTGCTCTTCCTGGCGCTCTCGGGTCTCGCCACTGGCGCGAGCTGGATCTGCTACTTCAAGGCACTCTCGATGGGCGACGTCAACAAGGTCGTGCCCATCGACAAGTGCTCCACGGTGCTCACGGTGCTTCTCGCCATCGTGCTCTTTGGCGAGACCGAGAACCTTGCCGTGAAGCTTGTGGGCTGTGCGGGGATCCTTGTTGGCACCTTGATGATGATTGAGCGCAAGCAGCAGGACCACGACGTCCAGGGGCGCTCATGGATGTGGTACGCCGTGGGTTCTGCCGTCTTTGCCGCGCTTACGTCGATCCTCGCCAAGGTGGGCATCGAGGGCGTGGAGTCAAACCTTGCAACGGCCATCCGCACCTGCTTTGTGCTGGTCATGGCATGGGTGGTTGTGGCCATGCGTGGCAAGCTGGGCGAGGTGCGCGGCATCGACAGGCACGAGCTGCTCTTCATCTGCCTTTCCGGCGTTGCCACGGGCGCCTCGTGGCTCTGCTACTACTACGCCATCCAGACGGGTGTGGTCTCGGTGGTGGTTCCCATCGACAAGCTGTCCATCGTGGTGTCCATGGCCTTCTCGGCGGCGGTCTTCAAGGAGACCTACACCAAGCGCTCGCTCACGGGCCTGGCCATCATCGTGGCGTCCACGCTTCTGATGGCGTTCTTTAGGTAGGGGCGCGACGGCAGACTGGCCTACTCGGCCTTCACCGCGTTGGACGTGTCGGCGATGATCCTCACGATCTCCTCTGCCTCGGCAGTGTCCTTAAAGATCACGGGCAGGAAGTGCTTGGAGCAGCCGTTCTCCACATAGACGCTTGCCCTGTTGCCCATGGCGATGAGAACCGCGCCAACAATGACGAGCAGGACGCCCAGCAGTCCAACCTGTGGCACTCCGCAGAGGGCAACAACCACGGCGATGGCGCCAAAGATAATGAGCATGCGGGCAATGCCAATGTACTTGTTGGCAGACCCAAGTCCCACCGCGGTGACGGATCGCATGGGGATGACCTCATAGCCCGTCTTGTCGGTGACAATGATGCTGCGTTCGCTGGTGTGGACCTGGATGTTGTCGCGGCTGATGACAACCGAGCTGCTTTCGGCGTCGTAGGTCTTGGTGCGGCCCTTCTCCAGCGCATGGTGATATCGGCTGGTCTGGATGCCCGTGGCGCTGCTTGGGCGAACCTTGCGCGCTGCCGACGTTGAGGTGGTGCCTTCGGTTTGTGTCACATCAATCTTTCGTCCGCAGTGCTTGCAAAACGTGGCGCCATCTTCAAGGGCCTTTCCGCAGTAAGGGCAGGTACGTGTCATGGTGTTGCCTCTCATTCTCTTTGACCCGCTGACAGCGCCATTGTTCGTCCGTTTTTTTAAAACTTGTTGCGCAATTAATCGCGGCCGGGCGGCCCGGCGCGCATCCCCTACCATGGTTGGTGCTTTGGCTGGCGGCAGGGGCTCGTCGGCCGCCTGTTGCAGGAGGTGTGTTGCTCTTGGACGAGAAGACTGCCAGCGAGAACCCCGTGGCGCGCCGCGTGCCGCCGGTGACCCAGGAGATGCGCGAGAAGTACCGCCGGCTGGTGGACTACCTGCGTGAGCAGGGAAGCGTCGCCGTGGCGTTCTCTGGCGGGGTCGACTCCACGCTGCTCCTGTATGCCGCGCACGAGGCGCTGGGCGAGAAGTGCCTGGCGGTCACTGCGCGCTCGGAGTCGTTCCCGCAGCGTGAGCGGGCCGAGGCGGACTCTTTCTGCGGGCGAGAGGGCATCGCGCACGTGCCGGTGGACTCGGAGGCGCTGGGCATCCCCGGCTTTGACCACAACCCCAAGGACCGCTGCTACCTCTGTAAGAGCGAACTCTTCCAGCGGATTTGCCGCGTCGCGCGCGAGAGGGGCATGGCGCACGTGGCCGAGGGCTCCAACGTGGACGACGAGGGTGACTACCGCCCTGGCCTGCGTGCCGTTGCCGAGCAGGGCATCTTGAGCCCGCTTCGACACGTGGGTCTGCGCAAGGCGGAGATCCGCGCGCTTTCGCGCGAGCTGGGGCTTCCCACCTGGGACAAGCAGTCGTTTGCGTGTCTGTCGTCGCGCTTTGTGTACGGTGAGCTCATCTCGCGTACGCGCCTGGCCATGGTGGACCGCGCGGAGCAGGAGCTTCTCGACCTGGGCCTTACACAGGTACGCGTGCGCGTCCACGGCGAGAAGGGCCCCATTGCCCGCATCGAGGTGCTGCCCGAGGAGTTTGGGCTGCTCGTCGCGCATGCCGCGCAGGTTGCCGCGGATCTTCGCTCGCTGGGCTTCTCGTACGTGACCATGGACCTGGCGGGCTACCACACGGGCTCCATGAACCAGTCGCTGGGGGAGGCGCGCGCATGAGCGAGAACGGCGCCGGCTATGATGACCTGGGCTTTGCCAAGCTGGACACCAACCGCGAGAAGCGCACCGGCTTTCCCGAGGTGGTGTTCTGCGAGGGCAAGCCCGACGCATTTCTGCCCAAAATCTTCCAGCACCTTGTTGTCGCGGACGGCCGGGCCCTGGGCACGCGCGCGAGCGAGCACCAGGCTGGCCTTGTGCGAGAAGTGCTGCCCCAGGCGAGCTACGACCCGGTCTCGCGCATCTTGAGCGTTGCGCCGGAGGTGCCGGTGCCGCAGGTGGGGCACGTCGCCGTAGTGTGCGCCGGCACGGCGGACACGCCGGTGGCCGAGGAGGCCGCGCGCGTGGCGGAGTTCTTTGGCTCCCGCGTGACGCGTCACTACGACGTGGGCGTGGCCGGCCTCCACAGGCTGCTCGACCAGATGGAACGCGAGGACGGTATCCGTGCGGCCAACTGCGTGGTGGCAGTCGCCGGTATGGAAGGCGCGCTTGCGAGCGTGGTAGGCGGGCTTGTCTCGGTGCCTGTGGTTGCGGTGCCCACCTCGGTTGGGTACGGGGCGTCGTTCAACGGCATGGCGGCGCTTCTCAGCATGCTCAACTCCTGTGCAAACGGCGTGGCCACGGTCAACATCGACAACGGGTTTGGCGCGGCGTACCTGGCCACGCAGATCAACCGCCTTGCGGTGGGAGGGAGCGCCTCGTGAGCACGCTTTTCTGGGACTGCCAGACCGGTATCAGCGGCGACATGGCCGTGGCGTCTCTGCTGGACCTTGGTGCCAGCGAGGAGGCCGTGCGAGCTGCGCTGGCTCCGCTTGCGGGCGAGGGCTTTGAGTTGCGCATTGGTCGCGTGGAGAAGGCCGGCCTCGACTGCTGCGACTTTGATGTGGTGCTGGACGAGGAGCACGACGGCCACGACCATGACATGACGTACCTGTACGACCCCGAGTGGACGCCGGGAGAGGGGAGTGACGGCGCGCACGCGCACGGCGACGGGCACCCGCACGCGCACGAGCACCATCATCGCAGCTACGCGCAGGTGCGAGAGGTGCTCGCGTCGCTCGACCTTGCGCCCCGCGCGCGGTCTCTTGCCGAGAAGGCTTTCCTCCTGCTGGCCCAGGCAGAGTCCAAGGCGCACGGCGTGCCTGTGGACGAGGTGCACTTCCACGAAGTGGGGGCGATCGACGCCATCGTGGACGTTGTGGCGGCGGCCGTCTGCCTGGACAGCTTGGGGGTCGAGAAGGTCATCGTGCCGCGCGTGGTCGACGGCACGGGCATGGTGCGCTGCCAGCATGGGGTGATTCCCGTGCCGGTACCTGCCGTGGTAAACATCGCTGCTGACACGGGGCTGCCGCTGAGCGTGGGCTCGCGCCAGGGCGAGCTGGTCACGCCTACGGGCGCGGCCCTTGCTGCTGCGGCCATGACCTCGACTTCGTTGCCGGAGCGCTTCTCGGTGAAGGCGTGTGGCATGGGCGCGGGCAAGCGCGACTACGATCCGCCCAGCATTCTGCGCGCGCTGCTCATCGAGGAGATGGACTCCGGCGACGACATGGCTTCCGGCGCCGGCCCTACCCACAGCGCCGCCCCGAGTTCCGACGACGCCCCCGCCCACGGCGGCGCCCCTGCCCCCGGCGACTGGATCTGGAAGCTCGAGTGCAACATCGACGACAGCACAGGCGAGATGCTTGGCGCCGTTCTCGAGGACCTCATGGCGGCGGGCGCCCGTGACGCCCACTTCCTGCCCGTCTTCATGAAGAAGAACCGGCCGGCCTACGAGCTGGCTATCATCTGCGACGACGCCCACCGCGAGGCGCTCGAGCGCATCGTGTTCGCCGAGACCACGACCATCGGCATCCGGCGGCAGCGCATGGAACGCAGCGTGATGGAGGTCTCGTGGCGCGACGCCGAGACGAGCTACGGCACTGTGCGCGTGAAGGTCTGCGAGCGAGACGGGCTTCTCCGTGCCTACCCGGAGTACGAGTCGGTGCGCGCGGTGGCACGCACTGCTGGGGCTGACTTCCGCACGGTGTACCTAGCCGCAGCGACGTCTCTCTAGGGGTAGCGGCTGCTGGTGGCCGTCGTCTCCGGGCTTACCAGAGGGCGCGCCAAAGAGCCTGTCCAAAACCTGCGGCTTAATAGCACTTCGGAAAATGGCTGCAGCGCGTCTACCTGCGGTTTTGCTCGGCAGAGCTCTTTTCGAACTGCTATTAAGCCGCAGGTTTTTTGGTGCCGACGCCCGAGTGAGATGCCGTGCCGCCGGAACCGGAGAAATGTCGCCGGAAGGCCCCTTTTGTACGCACTTGTCGCCAAAACGCCTGCTCCGGCGACGCCGGGGGTGCTGTCAAACAGAGCCTGCCACCGCGCCCCGCCGCGGCCGCCACCACACCCCGCCGCTAGTACTTGTTGTAGATGTGCTCCGCCGAGCCGCGCAGCCCGTCAACGCAGAGCGCGCTACCATCGTCGAGCACTACCGTCCCGCTGAACGTCCCAAACACCTGGTGCTGCCGGCTCACGATTACGCCCGCAAGGTCGATGTTGTCGGTGCGGTCAATCTGCGGCTCGAAGGCCAGACTGAGCCGTCCCTCGTCGTCGGTCATATGCCAGGGCGAGAGGTACGCGTAGCCGTTCTCGCCAACGGGGATGCCAAAGTCAACGCGTCCCAGCTTATGGGCCACGCCGTCCACGAAGACCATGTTCTCGCTGGCCGCGCGCGTGTTGCCAAACCCGTAGCCAAGGTTGAGGCCCACCACGCGCCCGCCTTGGCGCCCCTGCGCGGCAGCCCAGTACCAGGTGTTCTCGTACGTCCACACGCCGCGTCCCCAGTCGAGAAGCCCAAACGAATCGTCCCGCGAGAACTCGTGGAAGAGCGCGCCCCGCCTAAAGCCGCCCCACGCACGCATGCCCACGATCTTGCGGTTGTAGTAGAACGCGTGAGGGTCCTCGTCCCACGGAGTGCAGATGACCATAGAGTCGCGAGGCTGCTGGTCGAGAAGGGCCTCCACCTCAAGGTCCTCGCCATCATCGAAGTCGTGCATGGCAAACGAGAGGCGCCGTGCGCCTCCCACGTGACGCCACTCCACGTGGCAGCGCGCGTTCTCCCAGCAGATGTCGCCCATGTCCGAGCTTGCCGGCAGCCCCATTGAGCCCAGAGGCAGGGCGACCGTCTCGGACGTGGTCTTGAAGGAGCGCGCCGAGAAGTCCAGGACAGACGCCGAGACAAGTCCAAGGTACCCGAGGTCGCTAAAGGTTAGTGCCACGGCATAGCGCTCGTCGTTTATGAGGTAGTAGTCCCAATCCTTGATGCGCCACGGGGGCGCCTGGATGTCCGCGTGGTTGTAGGCGAAGGGCGGGCGCGTTGCCCAGCCGGGCTCGCGAAGACGGCCCTCCTCGTCAAGAAGCCTGCCGGTTCCGGTGATGCGATGCTCGGACATGGCAACCCCTCTCCACGAGACCTCTCCGTGGATTCAGCATCCACCGTCCGATGGAGGTTGACGTCGCCACTTCGGCAGACGGGATTGAGTAAAGCGGGATTGGTTTGCCCGGCAAATCAATCCCGTTGCCCGGTAACGGAATCCCGTTGCCCGGTAAATCAATCCCGCAGGGTATGCTCCTCAACTCTCGCCCGTTCTTTTTTCGAGCGCGTTTCAGGCGTGTGTATGTTGGGAAGCAAGCTGTCCCCGTTTTTCTTGACGAAACACACCCAGCATAGACTTCCAACGGTACGAAGGGGCTCTCGCGGCGGCAACGCGGCAGGAACCCGCATGGCACGCCCGCCCGCGCGGGCGCTTGGAGAGGGGAATACATGGCATCCAACCAGGTGGCCAAGGACACCAGCACCGGTCAGGGCCTGTACCGGGAGGAGTTCGAGCACGACGCCTGCGGCATCGGCGCGATCGCTCACCTCAAGGGCCAGAAGTCACACCAGCTGCTCGATGACGCACTCACGCTCCTTGTGAACCTCGAGCACCGCGGCGGCAAGGGCCTGGAGAGAAACACCGGCGATGGTGCCGGCATCCTGTTCCAGATCCCGCACCGCTTCTTCCGCAAGGAGGCCCAGAAGTATGGCCACCTGCTCCCCGACGAGGGCGAGTACGGCGTGGCCATGGTCTTCTTCCCGCAGGACGCGGAGGGTGCGCAGGTGGCGCGCCGCGTCTTCGAGGAGGGCTGCGCCGAGCAGGGCATCCCCCTGCTCTTCTGGCGAGAGGTGCCCATCGACCCGCATGACCTGGGCGAGACGGCACTAGCCTGCATGCCTACCATCTACCAGGCGTTCCTTGGGCGTCCGGCAGACGTGTCCGCGGGCGACGAGTTCGAGCGCAAGCTCTACGTATGCCGTCGTACTATCGAGAAGTCCGCGGCCGCGCACCACGGGCTCGAGGGCAAGATCTTCTACGTGTGCTCCATGAGCGCACGCACCATCGTGTACAAGGGCATGCTCGTTGCCACTCAGATGCGCAACTTCTACCTGGACCTGAACGACGCTGCTGCAGAGTCGGCGCTCGCCCTCGTGCACTCGCGCTACTCCACCAACACCACGCCCAGCTGGGAGCGCGCCCACCCCAACCGCTACATCGTTCACAACGGCGAGATAAACACCCTTCGCGGCAACGTCAACTGGATTCGCGCCCGCGAGTCCGAGTTCTACTCGCCCGTGCTGGGCGCGGACCTCGGCCACGTGATGCCCGTCATCAACCGCGAGGGCTCGGACTCCGCCATCCTCGACAACGTGCTCGAGTTCCTCACTATGAACGGCAGGCCCCTCTCGCGCGCCGTCACCATGCTTCTCCCCGAGCCGTGGGACAAGAACAAGCAGCTCTCCGACGCGCGTCGCGCCTACGACTGCTATCAGTCCATGCTCACCGAGAGCTGGGACGGCCCTGCCGCCATCGCATTCTCGGACGGCCGCATCACCGGCGCCGCCCTCGACAGGAACGGCCTGCGTCCCGCCCGCTACTACGTCACCCACGACGACCGCATGATCCTTGCCTCCGAGGCAGGCGCCCTGACCGTCGAGCCCGACGAGATCCTGCAGACGGGCTCGCTCGGCCCCGGCCAGATGTTCGTTGTCGACCCCTCCCAGGGACGCATCATCTGGGACGACGAGGTCAAGGCACACTTTGCGGCGCAGAAGCCCTTCCGTGACTGGATCGACGAGGAGACCCTCTCGGTGAGCGACCTTGCCAAGGGCGAGAAGGACCCCTTCGAGGCCATTGACGCCGACGTGTCTCTCACCCAGCGCCTGGCCCGTCACGGCTACCACTTCGACGACGTCGAGGAGGCCGTGCGCCCCATGGCAAACACGGGCAAGCCGCCCCTGGCCTCCATGGGCTCCGACGTTCCTCTCGCCGTGCTCTCCGGCCACCCGCGCTCGTTCTTCGACTACTTCAACCAGCTCTTTGCGCAGGTCACCAACCCGCCTATTGATGCGCTGCGCGAGAGCTTCGTGACGTCTTCTGTGCTCTACCTGGGCAACCACGGCAACATGCTCGAGGACTCCCGCAAGAACTGCCAGCTCCTCCGCTTGGATGATCCCATCCTCACCAAGGACGAGTTCGAGCGCATCGCGACGCTCGATCGCCAGGGCTTCCATGCCGCGTGCTTCTCGGCGACGTATCCCCGCGAGGCGGGGGAGGGCGCGCTTCGGAAGGCGCTCGAGTCGCTTTGCAAGGGCGTCGAGAAGGCCGTGCGCGCCGGTGCCAACGTGGTGGTCATCTCCGACCGCGCCGGCGACGGCCAGGTGCCCATCCCATCGCTGCTCTCGGTCTCGGCCGTCCACAATCACATGATTCGCACGGGCATCCGCATGAAGGCCGACATCGTGGTGGAGTGCGGCGACGCTATCACCCCGCATGACTACGCGACGCTCGTGGGGTACTCCGCCTCGGGCATCTACCCCTACATGGCGCATGCGTGCATCACTGCCCTTGCTGAGCGCGGCTCTCTGGGCGTGAGCGCCGAGGAGGGCATCGCCAACTACGACCGCGCGGTCAACGCCGGCATCACCTCGATCATGTCCAAGATGGGCATCTCCACGATGCAGGGCTATCACTCCGCGCAGATCTTCGAGATTGTTGGCTTTGACCAGGGATTTGTTGACCGTTGCTTCACGGGCACCGTCTCGCGCGTGGGCGGCCTCGACGAGGACGGCGTAGAGCGCGAGTGCAACGAGCGCTATGACGAGGCGCTGGCCCTGCTCAAGACCCCCGCGCCTACGCAGCTGGCAAGCTCCGGCATCACCAAGTGGCGCCCGCTCGGTGGCGAGGAGCACATCATCACCCCGCAGGTCATCTATCTGCTGCATCGTGCCGTGCGCGAGAACAGCCCCGAGCTCTTCTCGGAGTACTCCAAGGCGCTCCACCCCAAGGGACGCGCCATCATGCTGCGCGACCTCCTCGAGTTTGTGCCACTGGCGTCCGGCCCCGTGCCGCTTGACGAGGTGGAGAGCGCCGACTCCATCGTGAAGCACTTCGAGACCAGCGCCATGAGCTTTGGCGCCATCTCCGACGAGGCGCACCGCGCCCTCGCCATCGCGATGAACCGCATTGGCGCCAAGTCCAACACGGGCGAGGGTGGCGAGAACCCCGACCGCGAGACCACGCTCGCCAACGGTGACTCCGCAAACTCCAAGGTCAAGCAGGTCGCCTCCGCGCGCTTTGGCGTGACGAGCCGCTATTTGGTCTCCGGCGAGGAGATCCAGATCAAGATGGCCCAGGGCGCCAAGCCCGGCGAGGGCGGTCACCTGCCCGGCACCAAGGTCTGGCCGTGGATCGCCAAGGTCCGCAACTCCACGCCTGGTGTGGGCCTTGTCTCGCCCCCGCCGCACCACGACATCTACTCCATCGAGGACCTGGCCGAGCTCATCTTCGACCTCAAGAATGCCAACCCCAGGGCAACGGTCTCGGTCAAGCTCGTCTCCGAGGCGGGCGTGGGCACCATTGCCACCGGCGTTGCCAAGGGCGGAGCCAACAAGATCTTGATCTCCAGTGCCAATGGCGGCACCGGCGCCGCGCCGCGTGACTCCATCTATCACACAGGCCTGCCGCTCGAGCTTGGCCTTGCCGAGACGCAGCAGACGCTGCTCAGGAACGGCCTGCGCTCGCGCGTTGAGCTCGAGGCCGACGGCAAGCTCATGGACGGTCGCGACGTGGCAGTGGCTGCGCTTCTCGGCGCCGAGGTCTTTGACTTTGGCACGGCCGCGCTGCTCTCGCTTGGCTGCCTCATGCAGCGCGACTGCCAGACGGACACCTGCCCCATGGGCATCGCCACGCAGAACTGCGAGCTCCGCAAGCGCTTCCGCGGCAAGCCCGAGCACGTGGTCAACTTCATGTACCTTGTGGCCGATGAGCTGCGCCACATCATGGCTGAGCTGGGCTTCCGCACGGTCCAGGACATGGTTGGACACCCCGAGTGCCTTCGCCAGGTCGAGGTTCCGGGCAACTGGAAGGCCAACACCATCGACCTCTCGCCTGTTCTCGCAAGCGTCACCAACGAGTTTGGCAAGAGCGTCCCCGGCGCCGCTGCCCGTCACTTCCTGCCCGAGATGGGGCCTGCCGACGAGCTCTCGAGCACGCTGGACGCGACGCTCTTCGTGCCCTACACCGAGACCGCGCGCCGCACGCTCACGCCAGTGCACTTTCACGCTGACATTGCCAACGTGAACCGCTGCGTGGGCACCATGCTCGGCTCCGAGGTCACCCGCACGCACCCGGAGGGCCTCCCCGAGGGCTCCATCACCATCGACTGCGTTGGCTCCGGCGGCCAGAGCTTCGGCGCCTTCCTTCCGGCCGGCATCACCATCAACGTGATTGGTGACGCCAACGACTACTTTGGCAAGGGCCTCTCGGGCGGCATCCTCACAGTTGCCCCCGCACCTAGCGCCACGTACAAGTTCGACGAGAACGTCTCCATTGGCAACGTGGCCTTCTACGGCGCCACGGGCGGCAAGGGCTTCATCAACGGCTTGGCCGGCCAGCGCTTTGGCGTGCGCAACTCCGGCGCCACCATCGTGTGCGAGGGCGTAGGCAACCACGGCTGCGAGTACATGACGGGCGGCATGGCGCTCATCTTGGGCGAGGTTGGCATCAACTTTGCCGCGGGCATGAGCGGCGGCGTGGCCTTCGTCTACGACGAGTACGGCACGCTGCCCAGCCGCTGCAACACCGACATGGTCGAGCTCAAGCGCCCCACCGAGCGCGACTTCCAGACCATCCGCGCCCTCATCGAGGAGCACGCGAGAAGGACCAAGAGCCCGCGCGGCATCAAGATGCTCTACATGTTCGACGACATCAAGGACAAGTTCGTGAAGGTCATCCCGCACGAGTACGAGGTTGCCCTCGAGCTCACCGAGGCCGCCGAGGCCGCGGGCAAGACCCACGACGAGGCGATCGAGATCGCCTTCGAGACCATGAGGAACGGGAGGTAGGCCATGGGCAAGGTCGGAGCTTACATCGACCTCGGAAGGGTCGCCCACGGCGAGAGGCCCGCAGCCGAGACGCTCAAGGACTTTGGCGAGTTTGCCGTGCCGCTGGACGAGAAGGACCAGCGCTCGCAGGCCAGTCGCTGCATGTACTGTGGCGTGGCGTTCTGCCAGACGGGCTTCTCGTTTGGCAAGGCGCGCAGCTCGGGCTGCCCGCTGCACAACCTGATTCCCGAGTGGAACGACCTCATGTGGCGCGGCATGTGGACCGACGCTGCGGAGCGCCTGGCGCTCACCAACCCGCTGCCCGAGTTCACGAGCCGTGTGTGCCCCGCTCCCTGCGAGGCCGCGTGCAACCTGGGCCTTGAGGACGAGCCCACCACCATCAAGGACGACGAGCGCGCCATTTCCGACCACGAGTGGGCAGCGGGCGGCCCCGCGCCACTTGCACCTGCCGCCGAGGACGCGCCTCGCGTCGCCGTGGTTGGGTCCGGCCCTGCCGGCCTGGCCACGTCGTGGGAGCTCGCACGCCGCGGCGCGCGCGTGACGCTCTTCGAGCGCCACGACCGCGCGGGTGGCCTGCTCATGTACGGCATTCCCAACATGAAGCTCCCCAAGGAGGTCGTCGAGCGCAGGCTCGACCTCATGGAGAAGAGCGGCATCGAGATCCGCTGCGGCGCCGACGCCACCTCGCCCGAGGTTGCAGACGAGCTTGCCGGCTTCGACGCCGTGGTTGTGGCTGCGGGCGCAGCCCAGGCGCGCGGCCTGCGCGTCCCCGGTGCGGACAACCCCAACGTGGTCTTTGCCGTGGACTACCTTACGGCGCAGACCAAGGCCCTGCTCGACGGTCATCCTGAGGCTCCCGCGGTAAGCGCCGAGGGCAAGGACGTGGTTGTCATCGGTGGTGGCGACACCGGCACCGACTGCGTTGCAACGGCGCTTCGCCAGCACGCCAAGAGCGTCCACCAGCTGGAGTTCCTGCCCGCGCCTCCCGAGGTGCGCGCTGCCTCCAACCAGTGGCCCGAGTGGCCCAACACCAAGAAAACCGACTACGGTCAGGTCGAGGCCGAGCTCGTGCAGGGCGCCGACCCGCGCAGCTGGGCAACGAACACCCTTGAGGTGCTCGCGGACGAGAACGGCGGAGTTCGCGGCCTTCGCGTAGTTTCGCTCGACTGGTCGCACGGCAAGCCCGAGCCCATCGAGGGCTCCGAGCGCGAGATTCCGGCGCAGCTGGTTCTTCTCGCCATGGGCTTCACCGGTCCCGAGGCCTCGATTTACGAGGCACTTGGCGTCACCACCGAGGAGCTACGTGGCGGCGTGAGGCCCAAACTCGCCGCAGCGGGCTCCCACCGCACCGTGAGCAAGGGCGAGACGCCGATCTTCGCTGCCGGCGATGCACGCTCCGGCTCGTCTCTCGTCGTTGCTGCCATTTCCGACGGTCTTGCCTGCGCTGGTGAGGTTGCCAGCGCACTTGGACTCTAAGCGCGCTATTCGGCCGGTCCCCCTGGGGGCCGGCCGAGTGCTTTTGGATTCGTCGCCCGCGCTGCTCTCGCCGTTCGTCCTTGTCACCTCTCGTTCCCGATTGGAGGAAAGGCCATGTCACACGCCTCGTCCGCACCGCTCAGGATGACCGAGATGCGCGAGAGACACCTCTCGCTCAAAAGGGGAGGGGCACGGCGCGCAGATGCCATTGGGACAGATGGCCTGATCTGGTCCTCGCAGGATGCGCACAGGGATGCCGACAAGCTCCTTTGGATGGAGGACGGTGTCGAGAAGGACGCGCCAGAACTCGACGAGCCCACGAGGACGTGGCTCGAGGAGTCGTCCGAGTGGACCGGGCCCTCGGGCGCAGGCGGCTCCGCAGGCAACGCCGACGACGGGGGAGAGGATCCCACACCCCCCAACACCCTCGTGTGGCTATGAGACAAAGGGAGTTTCCCTTTGTCTCATGTTGGCAACTTATCGCGTTTAACTTGAGCCCTCCGGCGTCAAAACGACGCCGGAGGGCTCGTCTCGTACGGAATCGCGTCGGAAAGACTCGCTCGGGCGTCGTTGTGAGCCGGGGGCGTGTTGCCGCAGCAAGTACGTTCTAAACCCATGCCCCGGCGTCGTTTTGGCGTCGGGGCTGCCTTTCAGCGGCTGACAATTTCCAAGATGGACCGACATGCCGCTTGACCTAAACCTAACTTCAGGTCACAGAATAGCACGCAAGGGCGCTTCCGCCCCATGAGCCCCTTGTTCACAAGAAAGGATATGCCCGATGAACAAGTCATTAGTTGCGTACTTCAGTGCCACTGGCACAACGGAGAGGGCGGCAAAGTCCCTCGCCAAGGCCGCTGGTGCAGACCTTTACCGCATTACGCCTGCGGTGCCCTATTCCAGCCGGGACCTCAACTGGAACAACTCCTCGAGCAGGTCGTCTGTCGAGATGGGCGATGATTCCTCGCGTCCCGCCCTTGCCCAGGCCGTACCGGATCTCTCCTCGTACGACGCAGTCTTTGTGGGCTTCCCCATCTGGTGGTATATGGAGCCCCGCATTGTCGACACGTTTCTGGAGGCCTGTGACCTTGGAGGGAAGACCGTGGTTCCCTTTGCGACAAGCGGAAGCAGCGGCATCTCTCGTGCGGCAAGCAGGATGCGCGGCCTTGTCCCCCAGGCGCGCGTACTCGATGGTCGCATGATGAACGACAGGCCCTCTGCCAGCGAGCTCGAGGCCTGGATCCGGGGCCTTGGACTCTAAGGGTCACACGCCACAAACGCTACCTGGCAGATCAAAACAGACGAGAGGAACTATCATGCTCGGAAACTTTACGTACGAGAACCCCTGTCGCGTGCACTTTGGTCCCAACGCCCTGGACGACCTGCCCGGCGAGCTGGCTAAGTTTGGCCCCAAGGTGTTGCTCACCTACGGTGGTGGCTCCATCAAGCGCGGCGGGTTGTACGACAAGGTAATTGCAGCGCTTCACGATGCCGGCAAGAACGTGGTCGAGGTGCCCGGCGTCATGTCTAACCCCACCGCCGACAAGCTTCGCGAGGGCGCCAAGGTCGCTCGCGAGAACGATGTCGACTTAATCCTGGCCGTGGGCGGCGGCTCCACCATCGACTACGCCAAGGGCGTCTCGGTCTCCGCCTGGACCGAGGGCGACCCCTGGGAGCACCTCTATCTGCACATGGAGCAGCCTACTGGCAAGATTATCCCCGTGGGCGATGTGCTCACCATGAGCGGCACCGGCTCCGAGATGAACGCTGGCTCAGTGATTACCAATCACGAGGAAGGTCTCAAAATCGGCCATGTGTTTGGTCCCAACGTGATGCCCAAGTTTGCCATCGTGAATCCCGAACTCACCTTCACCGTGCCCGGCTACCAGATGAAGGCCGGCATCTTCGATGCCTTCAACCACATCCAGGAGCAGTACTTCTCGGGTACCGACGACAACACCAGCGACTATATTGCCGAGGGTCTCATGAGAAGCCTCGTGCACGCCAGCCGCATCGCGGTGAAGGACCCCACCAACTACGAGGCGCGCTCCAACATCAGCTGGGTGTGTACGTGGGCGCTCAACACGCTCATCGCCTGTGGCAAGTCAACCGACTGGGAGGTTCACATGCTGGGCCAGGCCATCGGTGCGGTGACTGACGCCACGCACGGTATGACCCTCTCCGCCGTGGCGCTGCCCTACTATCGCCTTGTCATGCCTTATGGCGTCGAGAAGTTCGCGCGCTTTGCTACCAGCGTATTTGACGTGCCCGCCGAGGGCCGCACAACCCAGCAGCTTGCCGAGGCTGGCCTTGAGGCTCTGAGTGCCTGGATGGACGAGATTGGCGTGGTGCGCCACGCGAGCGAGCTGGGCCTCACCGAGGAACTCATCCCCGCTGCCGTGAAGGCAACCATCATCCTGGATGGCGGCTACCACAAGCTCACGACCGGCGAGGTTGCGCAGATCTTCCGAGCGAGTCTGTAGTCCCGCCTCCGTCTCCCCCTCCCGTTCTTTATCGGTATCTGAGAATCTCGCCAAAATCTACCTGCGGAAACGTCGAGAAGATTCTCAGAAACCGATAAAGAACGGAGGAGGGGGAGGCGGAGGAGGAGGGGGATGGTCTCACGTGGACGTGGCCGTCCCTACGCCGGGCGACCGTCGTAGTTGAGGCCGCCCACAATCGCGTCGAAGCGCTGCTTGTCCCCGCGCACGAACGCCTCGGCCAGCTGCGGGTACGTCACAAGAGCCTCCTCGAACAGATCGGCAAAGCTCGCGTGGCGCTTCTCGCCCGTAAAGGGGTTGGCCCACTCGCGGCGCTCGAGGTTCGCCGATGCACACTCGTCCAACTCGGTTACGTGGTGGGCAAACGCCTCCGCCATGGAGTGCGGCCGCGCCAGGCGCTCAACCGCCCCAATGAGGCGCGTCTTTGGCGAGTCCGCCGGCTCGATCCGGCGGTACACCCACTGGTAGTCGCTCACTGCTGCACCGTACTCCTCGGGTCCAACGTTGAGGCCAAAGACGGCAAGCGCCACCTGCGAGAAGATCGTCCCGCCAACGCGGTCGATGCGCCCCGTGCGCATGAGATCAGAGGCTGGGTGGTGCTCGAGCACCGTCACGTGGCGCTTCTCCCAGAGAATCCAGGAGTCTATGTCGCTCTCGATGATTGCGTGAATCTCGTGCGAGGCGTCGGAGAGGCCGGGCTGCTCCAGCAGCGCGTACTGCTGCGCGTAGATCATGGGGTGTGCTGTGCGGTCCAGCACGTAATGGCCGAGAAGCCCCAGCGCAAACGCCCTGCCAATCCGCTCGTCCTCGAGGGGCAGGTGTCCCACCGAGGAGCGAATGTCGCCAAACGCATCGGTGACGTGACTGGCGTGCATGTCGTGCGCGAGGTGACGGCATGCGGCAACGCGTGCCGGGATGGTACGGAAGCGCACGAAGAAGGGATCCGGGCCCTCGTTGCCCAGAAGGAAGGCGAGAAGTTCCTCCTCGCCGTCGACAAGGCCCTCGGGAAGACACTGTGCCGCGTCCTCACCAAAGATGTGATGCGTTATCAGAGAGGGCATGCTCGCGCTCCTTGGGTACGCCATGCAGGCCGCGCCCACGGCCAGCAACGGATGCAAATCAAGCCTTTAGGATAATCTAACTTGTGCGTTTTGGGGAGCGGCACAGCCATTACCTTACGTTGCGATTGCTTGGGTAACATTAAGAGCTTGATTGTCGTCTGCCTTCAGGGAGTCAGATTGAGCCTGCTGGAGATTGTCGTACTCGGCCTCGCCCTCTCAGCGGACGCATTATCGGTCACTATCTCGAACACCTTTGCCTACAGGAACGAGCGCATCTCCAGGCTCGCGCTCATGCCGGTCTTCTTTGGTGTCTTCCAGGCACTCATGCCCGTTGCTGGCTACTATCTGGGCGGTGTCGCGGCGGACTTCATCGAGAGCTATGCGGGCATCGTAACCCTGGTCATTCTGGGCATCATCGGCGGCAACATGGTGCGCGAGGGCGTCTCGTCCATTCGCGCGTGCCGTAACTGCGAGCCCGCGCCCACGAAGGGGAGGCTTACCCTCTGGACCCTCTTCGTCCAGGCTATCGCCACCGCCATCGACGCCTTTGCGGTTGGCGTTTCGCTGCGTGCGCAGGCCGTTGACCTGGTCTTCTCGGTGTGCACCATCGGCCTTACCACTGCCATCTGCTGCGTCATCGCGCTGGCGCTTGGGCGCAAGCTGGGCACGATCCTCGGCGACCGCGCCGAGATCCTTGGCGGCTGCGTGCTTATCGGCATTGGCATCAAGGCGCTGCTGGCATAAGCCCGGCGCCGTCTCCCCATGCGAGAACAACCAAGCCCCGCTCACGGCCTCGGTATGCCGCTTAGGGGGACTCTCTCCCTCGGTAATCGAATTCTGTAAGAAAAATAAACGAGAAGTGTAAAGCTTGATAAAAGAACCAAGGCTACGTGGCCTTGGGGGCATAGGGAGAGCCGCGGCATGCCACGGCGCAACGTAGCGGGCCTCAGGAAGGCCCGTTAGATTGGGGTGTCTCATGAAGAACGTATCTCGTAGGGAGTTTCTCGGCACGACTGCTGTCGCAGCAGCAGGCCTTGGCCTTGCCGCGTGCGGTGGATCAGACACGTCGGGTTCCAGCTCCAGCGGCACCGACACCAGCTCGAGCTCCGGCTCGGACGACCTGTCCCGCATCGCGAGCGACGACGTGATCGAGGCCGCCAAGAAGGACGGCGAGCTTGTGGTCTACGGCTCCTGCGAGGAGCAGCACGTGGCCGCCTGCGCCCAGCACTTCCAGGAGCTCTTTGGCATCGAGACCTCCTATCAGCGTCTTTCCACGGGCGAGGTCGAGTCAAAGGTGGAAGAGGAGAACGGCAACCCCTCCGCCGACGTCTGGTTTGGCGGCACCACCGATCCTTATAACGTGGCCGTGACCAAGGGCATCCTCGAGCCCTACGAGGCAAAGAACGCCTCGCATCTCATCTCCGACAAGTTCCGTGACGCCGACGGAAACTGGTACGGCATCTACAAGGGCATCCTTGGCTTCTTCTACAACAAAGACGAGCTTGAGCGCAAGGGCCTCGACGCCCCGCAGGACTGGCCCGATCTTCTCGACGAGAAGTACAAGGACCTCATCTGGATGTCCAACTACAACACGGCCGGCACGGCTAAGCTCATCCTCAACACCGTCATCCAGAAGTACGGCCACGACGACGGCATCAAGTACCTGGTAGACCTGGACAAGAACGTGCAGGTCTACACCAAGAGTGGCTCTGGCCCGTCCAAGAACGTGGGCACCGGCGAGTGCACCATCGGCATTGGCTTCCTGCACGACGCCATCTACCAGATCGTCGACAACGGCTACCAGAACATCGGCCTTGTGATCCCGTCCTCCGGTGCCTCCTACGAGGTTGGCGCCACGGCCATCTTCAAGGGCTGCAAGCACGAGAACGCCGCCAAGCTCTGGATCGAGTACGCTCTCTCGCCGCAGTGCGTCGAGCGTGCCCAGGAGGTTGGCGCCTACCAGTTCCTGGTCATCGATGACGCAAAGCAGCCGGCGGTTGTCGAGGAGTACGGCCTCGATCCCAACAACGTCATGGACTACGACTTCGAGGACGCCAAGGAGAACACCGAGCAGTACGTCTCTGACATCATGAACGCCCTCGGTGGCGGCGACGACCGCTTCCAGACCGAGTAGCACCCTGCCTTCCGCCCCGGGGCGTCGCATGCCTCGGGGCGGAGTGCGTCAAGCGAGAGGAGAGATGCCATGGCACGAGGTCAGAGTGCTCGGCTGGACCAGAAGAAGTTGCTGGCAGATCCAATACTGGTCACCACGATCATCGTCCTGATCGTGTTCTTGACCCTATTCATCCTATATCCGCTGGCAATCCTGCTCGTCGATGCCGTGGTAGGGGAGAGCGGCCCCACGCTTTCCGTGTTACAGCGCGTGCTGGCGATGCCGTCCTTCGAGACGGCCATCAGTAACACGCTGGTCCTGGGGCTCTTCGTAGGCATAGTGGCCACGCTCATCGGCCTGCTCTTTGCCTACGTCGAGGTTTACGTCAACCTCAAGTCGCGCTTCATGAGCGGGCTCTTCAAGCTCGTCTCCATGCTCCCCGTGGTCTCTCCGCCGTTTGTGCTGTCGCTTTCGGTAATCCTGCTTTTTGGCAAGGCGGGCCTCATCACCCGCACGCTTCTGGGAATCTATGACAACAACGTCTACGGCTTCTGGGGCATTGCCCTCGTGCAGACGCTCACGTTCTTCCCCGTGTGCTACATGATGTTCAGGGGACTGCTGAGAAACATCGACCCTTCCCTTGAGGAGGCTGCGCGCGACATGGGCGCCTCTCGCTGGAAGGTCTTCACCAGCGTCACACTGCCGCTCATCCTGCCGGGCATGGGCAACGCGTTTCTCGTCTCCTTCATGGAGTCCATCGCCGATTTTGCGAACCCCATGATCATCGGTGGCTCCTACGACACGCTTGCCACGTCCATCTACCTGCAGATCACCGGCGCCTACGACAAGCAGGGCGCATCTGCCATGTCGTGCGTGCTTCTCGGCATCACGCTCATCATGTTCATCGTCCAGAAGTACGTGCTCGAGCGCAAGAGCACGGCAACACTCACGGGCAAGGCCGCGCGCGGCCGCATGCTCATCACCGACAACTCCGTGCGCATTCCGCTCTCCGTCCTCTGCGGTGCCGTCGCCATCTTCGTCGTGGCGCTTTACATCTGCGTCCCGTTCGGCGCCCTGTTCAAGACGTGGGGCTATGACTACTCGCTCACGCCCAAGTGGTTCATCCAGGTCTTTACCCTCCACCACGGCTTCGAGGCCTTTGCCGACTCGTTTGGCCTGTCGCTCATTGCGGCACCGCTTACGGCCCTCCTCTCTATGGTCATCGCGTACCTTGTCGTCAAGAGGCGCTTCGCCGGACGCGGCTTCATCGAGTTCGTCTCCATGCTCGCCATGGCAGTCCCCGGCACCGTCCTCGGCGTCGGCTTCATCCGCGGCTTCTCCAGCGGCGTCTTCCACACGGGCTTCATGCAGGGTCTCTACGGCACTGCCGCCATTCTCGTCATCGTGTTCATCGTGAGGTCGCTTCCCACCGGTACCCGCTCCGGCATCTCGGCGCTGCGCCAGATCGACAAGTCCATCGAGGAGTCTGCCTACGACATGGGTGCCAACAGCTTCCAGGTCTTCATGACCGTCACGCTGCCGCTCATCAAGGACTCGTTCCTCTCGGGCCTTGTCACCGCGTTCGTGCGCTCCATCACGGCAATCTCGGCCGTCATCCTGCTGGTCACACCGCAGACCCTCATGATCACCGTCCAGATCAACGAGTACGCCGAGAAGGGCGCCTATGGCATTGCCTGCGCCTTTGCCACGATCCTCATCATCATCACCTACGCGGCCGTTCTGCTTATGAACCTCTTCATCAAGCACTTCGGCACCAGCGCAAAGATCAACGCCAAGAGCGAGGAGGAGTAACCCATGGCCAAGGAGAAGAAGGGTGTGCGTCTTGAGCACATCTCCAAGATCTACCAGGATCCCAAGACCAAGAAGGACTTCTACGCCGTCCACGATGCCAACCTGGAGATAGCGCCCGGTGAGTTCGTGACGCTGCTTGGCCCCTCTGGCTGCGGAAAGACCACCATCCTGCGCATGATCGCCGGCTTCGAAAGCCCGGACGAGGGACAGATCTACCTGGGCGGCGAGCCCATCAACGACCTTACCCCCAACAAGCGCGACACGGCCATGGTCTTCCAGAGCTACGCTCTGCTCCCGCACTACAACATCTTTGATAACGTGGCGTACGGCCTCAAGATCCGCAAGCTCCCCGCCGACGAGATTCGCGACAAGGTCACGCGAATCCTGGGCATGGTTGGCTTGGAGGGCATGGAGGATCGCATGACCAACCAGCTCTCGGGTGGCCAGCAGCAGCGCGTTGCCCTGGCGCGTGCCCTGGTCATCGAGCCCTCGGTCCTGCTCTTCGACGAGCCTCTCTCCAACCTGGACGCCAAGCTGCGCGTGGAGATGCGCACCGAGGTGCGTCGCATCCAGCAGGAGGCGGGCATCACCGCAGTCTACGTGACGCACGACCAGTCCGAGGCCATGGCAATCGCCGACAGGATCATCGTCATGAAGCGTGGCGTCATCGACCAGGTTGGCGACCCGCACGCCGTCTACTATCGTCCCGTCGACGAGTTTGTGGCCGACTTCATTGGCGAGTCCAACTTCCTGCGTGGCAAGCTTGCCGAGAAGGAGGGTGACACCGGTGTCGCGACCATCGAGGGGCACAGCGTTGAGGTTGACGGCGTTTCCGCCCACAGCGTGGGCGATGACATCACCCTGGTGCTGCGTCCCGAGGCGGCCACCCTCGCTGACGAGGGCGTCCTCCACTGCAAGGTCACACTCTCGCGCTTCATGGGCAGCTACCAGAACTACCAGGTCATGGTAGGCAACACCCTTGTCAAGATTCAGGACTTCAACCCCAAGACCCACAAGATCTATGAGGTGGGCGACGATGCCTTTGTGAGCTTCACAAAAGGCGACGTTCACGCACTGTGAGACAAAGGGAGTTTCCCTTTGTCTCATTCGACGGGCGTCTTCCTGCGCCATGGGCGGGGAAGGCGCCCGTTCTTGGTATTGGCGGGTAGAATCGATGGGTATGAGCAGAGTGTGTCAGTTTGTTAGCGCGTCTGGAGGCATACCATGGACCAGAAGTTTGCGAGTACTAAGTTGGGAACCATCGTCTCTGGCGTTGCGCTGGCGGCTATGGGCATCATTCTCTTCACCAACCCGCAATCCGCCATGCTTACGATCACCGTCATGCTTGGATGGGTGCTGGTTGTCATGGGCATTGTTTCTCTGGCGAGCGCGCTCACGCGCTGGAGCGTGATCCTCTCGACTGCCGACCTCTACGCCGGCATCGTCGAGCTGCTCTTTGGCATCCTTCTGGTGAACATCCCAGGCTTCTTTGTGACGTGGATCTTCATCCTGCTGGGCATCTTCATCCTGGTCTCCGGCCTCAACTCCCTGTACGGCGCAAACGCCTTGCAGGCGCTTGGCCTGCCGAGGGCTGGAACCGCCAAGGTGGGTGCCATTCTCGCCATCGTGCTGGGTGTGCTGGTGCTGTTCTCGCCTGGTCTCTTTGCTGATACGACCATGGTCATCTGCGGCATTGCGCTGGTCTACTGTGGCATCGTGCGCATTGTGGATGGCGTTCGTATGCCAGACGACCGCAGGAAGTAGGGGAGCCTTCGCACGGGGCTGAGGGATTTGGTCTCCAGGGGCTCTTGGTCAGCTGCTTCTGACGGACCCCTGCCCAAAAATCGACATTGACGGCCCAAATCAGGGGGTAGCGCCTAGTATCACCTGACGGGTGCCATTTCCCTACCTGCGGTTCCGCTAAAAGTTAGAGTCTTAGTACTCGCCAAATCGCCGAAAATGGGCCGTCAATGTCGATTTTTGGGCAGCAGGTCCCCGATTGGGTGCCGCCAGCCCCGTTCGTTGTTACCAGCCCGTCTCGTGCCCGCGGCATACGCCCAGTTGGTAGTCAAAATGGGCGACCGGCCGGTAACAAGCCTCGTCTTGAACAGCTCGCTATTACCGGCTCGTGGCGCATGGCAACCCTTAACTGCGTAAATGCCGCAGTCGTGTGACAGGCCGGTAACAAGCACCCACCCGGGCCCGCACGTTGTTACCGGCCAGCGGCAAACTGCAACTCCCAGCTGCGGAAACGTTGCTGCCACGCGATCATCCGGTAACAACGGTCGCGTCTCCAGAAGGACATCCAACAAAGAGCCCAGCTGCAGCTTAGCTGCAGCTGGGCTCACTCACGGCTGGTACGCGATGCTTACACGTAGAAGAGCATCTTGTTGTAGCTCGGGACGGGCCAGTAGTCGTGGCCGCAGACCTTCTCCATGTCATCGACAGCGGTGCGCAGCGCGGTCATTGCGGGGATGACGACGTCGCGGTAGCAGTCATCGGCTGCCTGCGGATCCTCAAGGCCTTTGGCCTGGGCGTTCTTGGCCTCAAGGTCATCCACGGCGTCGGAGATGGCGTTGATGCCGTCGGTGAGGACGCTCACCATCTTCTTTTCGGCCTTGGCGTCAATGCCCAGCTCGGCCTTAGTCGCGACGCTCGTGGCGATGTCGCCGGAGTAGTCGAAGAGGGCAGGTAGGTACATGTGGCGCGTCATGTAGACCATGGTGTTGGCCTCGATGTTGAGCAGCTTTGCGTACTGCTCGGCCTTTGCCACGTAGCGGGCATGGACCTCGGTCTCGCTGAGGACGCCGTACTTCTCGAAGAACTTGATGTTCTCGGGCTTGATCAGCGCGGGGAGAGCATCCGGCGTGGTCTTGAGGTTAGGCAGGCCACGGCGTGCTGCCTCGGCCTCCCACTCCTCGGAGTAGCCGTTGCCATCGAAGAGGATGCGCTGGTGGTCACGGAAGGTGTGGCGCACGAAGCGCATGGCGACGGTAGTGAAGTCCTCGTCGGCACGGTCGGCAACGTAGTCCACGAAGCGCTCGCACTGCTCGGCGACTGCGGTGTTGAGGATGACGTTGGGATCGGAGAGGTTCTGCTGGCTGCCGCACATGCGGAACTCGAACTTGTTGCCGGTGAAGGCGAACGGGGAGGTGCGGTTGCGGTCTGTGTTGTCGCGCAGGACCTCGGGCAGCTGCGGGACGCCCAGATCGATGGACTCGCGATCGTGGGCCTCGGGCTGCTCCTTCTTCACGAGCGCCTCAACGATAGGCGTGAGGGCGTCGCCCAGGAAGACGGAGATGATCGCCGGGGGCGCCTCGTTGGCGCCGAGGCGGTGGTCGTTACCGGCAGAGGCCACGGACATGCGCAGCAGGTCGGCGTGGTCGTCGACAGCAGCAACCAGGCAGGCGAGAAAGACCAGGAACTGCAGGTTGTCCTGCGGGTCGTCGCCCGGCTCGAGGAGGTTCTTGTTGTCAGCGCAAAGCGACCAGTTGTTGTGCTTGCCGGAGCCGTTTACATAGTCGAAGGGCTTCTCGTGCTGCAGGCACACCAGGCCATGGTGAGAAGCGATGAGCTTCATCTTCTCCATGGTGAGGAGGTTGTCGTCAATCGCGAGTGAGCCCCTCTCGAAGATGGGGGCAAGTTCGTGCTGGCTCGGCGCGACCTCGTTGTGCTTGGTCTTGGCAGGGATGCCGAGCTTCCAGAGCTCGTCATCGAGCTCCTTCATGAACTCGTTGACCGTGGGGCGAATGGCGCCGAAGTAGTGTTCCTCGAGCTCCTGGCCCTTTGCGGGCTCGCATCCAAAGAGCGTGCGGCCGGTGAGGATGAGGTCGGGTCGGGCCTGGTAGTCCTCCTCCTTGATGAGGAAGTACTCCTGCTCCGGGCCAATGGTGGTGTAGACGCGGTGCGGCTTCTGGCCGAAGAGTGCCAGCAGGCGCTTGGCCTGCTTCTCGAGGGCGACCTCGGAGCGAAGCAGCGGGGTCTTCTTGTCGAGGGCCTCACCGGTATAGCTGATGAAGGCGGTGGGGATGCAGAGAACCTCGTCCTTGATGAAGGCGGGGCTGGTGGGATCCCACACGGTGTAGCCACGGGCCTCGAAGGTGGCGCGAAGGCCGCCGGAGGGGAAGCTCGAGGCGTCGGGCTCGCCCTGGACCAGCTCCTTGCCGGAGAAGGTCATGAGCACCGAGCCGTCACCGTTGGGGGAGATGAAGCTGTCGTGCTTCTCGGACGTGATGCCCGTCAGCGGCTGGAACCAGTGGGTGTAGTGAGTGGCGCCCTTCTCGAGTGCCCACTCCTTCATGGCGTGGGCGACCTCGTTGGCGATGTCGATATCGAGAGGCGCGCCCTCCTTGATGACCTGCATGAGCTTCTTGTAGGTCGGCTTGGGGAGACGCTCCTGCATGTCCTTGTCGGTGAACAGCAGGCTCCCGTATTCCTCTGAGACCTTGTCTGTTGCCATACTGCCTCTTCTCCTGTCCCTGAACTTTCCCGGAGGCACCCTGCGGGGGTTGCTGCTCGCTGGCGCCCTTGTACGCACACCACTGTACCGTGCCTTTGTTTCCCAATGCTGGAAGAGCTTGTTTCTACGCAATTTCGAGGAGGGGAAGGTTGGGGGACAGAGGGGCGTCTGGGGGCATTTGGCGCCTCCAACCGCACCGTACGCTCGCAAGAGTCACAGAGATTCGCGAGTAAAAGGGGCGTGCGGCTATCGAGGGGAAATGAAGGCGGGCGCAGCCGTGGCAACAACAGGGAAAAACAAAGAAAATTTCCCAAATTGTTGAGGAAAAAAAGAAAAAACTTTTCTATAATGGTTCACGTAACGGACGGAGCGGGCCAAGGAGACACTCATGACAGATTATATGAAGCAGGATGGCTTCTATGAGAATGTCGAGAAGATCGGCGTCATGCCGGTTGTCGTTCTCGAGAAGCTCGAGGATGCAGTTCCCATGGGAAACGCGCTTACTAAGGGCGGCCTGCCTGCAGCCGAGGTGACGTTCAGGACCTCCGCGGCGGCCGATTGCATTCACGCCATGGCAACCAAGTGCCCCGACGTCCTCGTTGGTGCGGGAACCGTACTCAACCTCGACCAGGCAAAGCGTGCGGTGGATGCTGGCGCGAAGTTCATCGTGAGCCCCGGTTTTGACCTCGAGGTTGTCGATTGGTGCCTCGCTAACAAGATTGACGTGATTCCCGCCGGTGTGACGCCGACCGAGCTCACGACCCTGGTCAACCGGGGCATCGAGGTCACCAAGTTCTTCCCTGCAGGCATTTACGGTGGCATCAAGGCCATCGACGCACTGGCTTCGGTGTTTGTTGGGCACCGCTTCATGCCTACCGGTGGCGTCAACGCCGATAACCTCCGCGATTATCTCAGCGACAAGGCGATTATCGCTGCTGGTGGCACGTGGATGGTGAAGCCCGCCCTCTTCAGCGACGGTGACTTCACCGAGGTGGAGCGCAAGTCCGCCGAGGCAGCAAAGATGGTTCGCGAGATCAGGGGCATGTAGGCACCAGGTGCGGCATGCAGGCAACGTGGCTGTCGCTCAGACGGCTGACGAGAGGAGCAGATTCCATGGCAAGCAGCACAACTAAGCTCGACAGCGCAATCAAGTTTGGTGCAGGAAGGTATCGGCAGGAGAGCGGCCTTCTCGACCACATTGGCGAGGAAATTCGCCGCTTTGGCCGCAGGGTCCTTGTCGTTGCCGGTCCGCGTGCATGGGATGCCGTGAAGGACAAGTTCACCGCAAGCATGAACGAGTCCGGCATTGACTTCCAGCTGGAGGTTTTTGGCGGATGGTGCTCCTTTGAGGCGGCAAAGGAGCTTGCCGACAAGGCCCACGCCTACGGCGCGCAGGAGATCGTTGGCATTGGCGGCGGCAAGATCATGGACCTCGCAAAGGCGGTTGGCGAGGTGGCAAAGCTCGGGACTGTCAACGTCCCCACCTCGGCATCCACGTGCGCCCCGTTCACGTGCATGAGCGTCATGTACACGCCGGAGGGTGGCAAGAAGCTCAGCTGGAGGTTCGACCACGAGATCGATGCCTGCCTCATGGACATGGACGTGATTGCGAACTGCCCCATCCGCTACAACGCGGCAGGCATCGTTGACGCCATGGCCAAGCGCATCGAGATGCTCAACGGCCAGCCCGCCCTCAAGGAGGAGGACACGCCCATCGACATATTCTCGGCCTATAGCATTGCGTGCTACACGTACTCGGTGCTGGAGCAGAATGCCCTCAAGGCAATCGAGGACAACAGGCAGCACAAGGCAACAAAGACGCTCTACGACGTCGCGTTCATGAACGTGCCGGTGACGGGCGTCATCGCCAACACCACCAAGAGCTTCAAGCAGTCTGAGCTTGCTCACGTCATCTACGATGGCGTTCGCACCATCTTCACCAAGGAGGCGGCTGACGCAATCCACGGCGAGATCGTGGGAGTTGGCCTCTTCTGCCAGCTCTACTTCAACGGCCAGGAGGACAAGGAGGCCGAGCTGCGCGAGTTCATGCGCAGCATGGATATGCCGCTGACCCTCTCCGACCTTGGCATCGAGCCGACCGAGGAGAACATGGACAAGCTCGAGGAGTACATCGCGAACTCTCGTCACTTCACGAGCACCGACCCGGCGGACCGCAAGCGCCTGCACGACGCGGTTCACGAGATGGCATAGGCACTTCTCATACACCTATTCCGCGTCTGTGGGGAAGCCCGCGGAGCGAAGGGAAAACGACCCCGGCTGCCTTGGGGGAGAGGCAGCCGGGGTCGCGTCTTAGTGCGGGCGTCTGTTCGTGCAGCCCCGCGCGCATGCGCCTATCCGCGCGCAGGAACCGCCCTACTGGGCGCCTACTGGGCACTGTCCTACAGCTGGGACATGTAATTCTCGGGGTTGTCCAACTTGGTGAGGCTGATGGCAGACCTAATGGCGTGCAGGGATTCCGGAACGCCAGGCTTGCGGAACATGACGGTCGTGTAGAGCGAATCGATGAGGGCAAGCTGGGCGATCCTGCTCGAGAGCGACTCCGAGCGGTACCCCGTCTCCTCAGATGCCGAGAGCAGGATGACGTCCGCGTATTGCTCCAGGTACTTAGAGGGGTAGCTTGCTACGGCAATCACCTTTGCGCCTGCGTCCTTCGCGATGCGCGCGATGTTGATGATTCCCTCTGAGAGGCCCGTGTGGGTGATGGCAAAGATGCAGTCTTCCTTCCCGAGAAGAGAGGCCTGCATGAGCTGGACGTGGTAGTCAGCGGCGAACTGGACTTCGATAGGGGAGCGAAGGAACTTCTGGTAAGCGTCATAGGCGACGGCATTCGACTCGCCGCTTCCGTAGAACGAGACGCGCCGTGCATCAAGCAGAAGCTGGACTGCCTTGTCGAGATCGTCTGCATCGAAGAGCTTCGCCGTGTCCTCGAGCGACATGACTGAAGAGCGAAAAACCTTCTTCGCAATGTCGATGGCCGAGTCGTCACGCGAGACGTTCTCGTGGACCGAAATCTCCGGATTGTAGGCATCGGTGAGAAGGTCGTTCCTAAAATCGCGATAGCCCTGGTAGCCGAGCTTCTTCGTGAACTTGAAGACCGTGGAGTCCGCCAGGCCAAGGGTGGAGGCAATCTCGGAGATTGTCATGAGCGAGGCGTCATCGGGGTTGGCAATGACGTACTCGGCAATCTCCCTCTCCTTGGAGGAGAAGGAGGGCATGGCAGCCTTGATCTTGAGCAAGACCGAACTGTTGTGGACGGGCATGGCGCACTCCAATGTTTCCAGAGAAATAGCGCGATGGGGTAGGGCTTGTCGCCGGTGGCCCAAGGGGGTCTTTCCAGTCCTTGTCCCAACAGGTGACCTTAAATAAACATTAGCAGGTCAACGGCGATTTATCCGCAGAAGTGGAAGAAGCCGCAATCTTATCACTTCCCCTTCGCAAAAGATAAAATTGCCATCCACACATATAAGAAATGAAATCTCAACAGTACGTCCACAAAAAATATTTCTCCGTTTAGAGAAAAAAGAAAAAAATTACTTGAAAAGTGTCATAGTATGTAGCCGTTACGTAGGCAAGTGCTGCCGACGAGAGGAGCAATATGGGTAGTTACGTTGGGGTCTTTGGCATGGGCGTCATGGGACAGAGTCTCGCCCTGAACATCGCCAGCAAGGGGTACTCCGTTTCTGTCTTCAACAGGCACGGCGAAGCCACGAAGAAGTTCATGGAGAACCGCGTTCAGGGTCACGAGGACCGCATGAAGCTCGTGAGCGACTCCTACGACCTCAAGTCGTTCTGCGATTCTCTCGAGACTCCTCGCAAGATCATCCTCATGGTCAAGGCCGGTCCCGTCGTGGATGCCGTTACCGACGAGCTTCTCCCTTACCTTGAGTCCGGCGACATCGTTATCGACGCTGGCAACTCGTACTACAAGGACACCAAGCGTCGCATGGATTACTATGCCGAGAAGGGCATCAACTTCTTTGGCATGGGCGTCTCCGGTGGCGAGAAGGGCGCCCTCGTTGGCCCCTCCATTATGCCCAGCGGTGACAAGAACCTCTACGACACCTACCTTGCCAAGCTCCTCACTGACATCTCGGCCCATACCGCTGATGGCTCGCCTTGCTGCGATTACATTGGTCCCGAGGGCTCTGGCCAGTACGTGAAGATGGTTCACAATGGCATCGAGTATGGTGACATCCAGAACATCGACGAGGCGTACTGGATCATGAAGCAGCTTCTCGGCATGAGCAACGCCGAGATGGCAGACGTCTTCGAGAGCTGGAACAACGGCCGTCTCAACTCGTTCCTGGTCGAAATTACCTACAAGATTCTGCGCGAGAAGGACCCCGAGACCGGCGACGACCTCATCGACCACATCCTCGACGAGGCGGCCCAGAAGGGCACCGGCATGTGGACGGCCATTGACGGCCTCGAGATGCACATGCCCATCCCAACCATGGCCGAGGCGGTGTTCGCCCGCAACCTCTCTGCCATCAAGGGTCAGCGCGTCGAGGCCTCCAAGGTCTTCTCCGAGAAGCCCGCGGCGCACATCGAGGACAAGCAGGCCTTCCTCGCCGACCTCGAGCAGGCCGTGTACGCCAACAAGATCATCGCCTACGCGCAGGGCTTCCAGCTTCTGTCCGCCGCCTCCGACGAGCACAACTGGGACCTCAAGCTCGGCGACATCGCGCTGCTGTGGCGTGAGGGTTGCATCATCCGCGCTGGCTTCCTCGATCGCATCAAGTCCGCATACAGCGAGGGGAAGAAGGTCGTGAACCTCATCCTTACGGACGAGTTCCGCGAGGAGATCAGGGCTGCCATCCCTGCATACCGTCGCGTCGTTGCCAAGGCCATCGAGTGCGGCCTCTATATCCCCACGATGGTCGCCTCCCTGCAGTACTTCGATGGCTATACCTCCGAGAAGCTCGAGGCCAACATGTGCCAGGCCCAGCGCGACTGGTTTGGCGCGCACACGTTCCATCGCGACGACCGTCCGCACGACGAGTCCTTCCATCACACCTGGGAGAAGCTCGACTAGCTGTCTAGCAGCAGAGCATTTTTCTCCTGGTCAAACTTGTGGTTGTGCGTCTGCCACGGAGACAGACGTGAAGAACGAAAGGTGAGAGTATGAGCGTTACACAAGCACTGCTGATTGCGGTCTTCGTAGCCGCAATCGAGTCCCGAGCCCTTGGCTACGCGACTCTTACAATGAGGTTTTCTCCTCTCATGACGGGCATGTGGGTTGGTCTTGTCCTTGGCAACATGGAGGTGGCAATGGTCACGACTGCCGCCATCCAGCTCATCTACATGGGCGTCGTTGCTCCTGGTGGCCCGCTTCCCTCTGAGCCGTCCATCTCTGCGGCAGTCGCCGTCTCTGCGGCAGTCATCGGTAACCTTGACCCCAACGCAGCGGTTGCAATCGCAGTCCCCGTTGGCCTGCTCGGCAGCTATCTCTACCAGCTCCGCTTCTTCCTGAACACCTTCGCCATCCAGAAGATGGATGTCTATGCTGCTGAGGGCGAGAGCCACAAGCTCGCGTTCTGGATTGGCGCCGTTCCTACGATGATTTCGTTCGCACTGTTTGTGCCCACCATGTTCATCGCTCTTTACCTTGGCGCTCCTGTCATCTCCGACTTCATGAACTCCATCAGCAACGGCCCGATCCTGCATGCCCTCAACACCGTTGGCGGTGGCCTGGCTGCCCTCGGTATCGCAGTCACCATGCACGTCATCGGCAACCAGAAGCTCCTGCCCTTCTTCTTCCTGGGCTACTTCCTGGTCGTTACCGCCAATCAGTTCGTGAGCGGAATCAACGCCGTGAGCACCGCTGCGTCGCTTGACGTCACGATGTCCAGCATCACTACTGTTACCTGGGCTGCCTTCGGCATCATCATCGCCTTCCTGTACACCCTCTTCACCGCCAAGAAGGAAGAGGACGAGGACGAGGATGACGAGGACTAGCACCAACAACTTTGACATCCCCAGCCAAGGCAACCTAGAAGGGAACCAATCACAATGAGTGAGACGCTTTCCAACGATTATCATGACTACCTCAACAGTGAGGGCATGATTGAGGCCGACCCCGCTCTCATGCTCGGTGACGAGAACGCACCCGAAGAGATTACCAAGCACGACCTGTTCAAGGCTTGGTTCCGCGGATGGTGGGCAAACGAGGTTCCACACTCGTTCGACCGTATGATTGCACCCGCATTCCTCTTTGGCCTCATGCCGATCCTCCAGAAGCTCTACAAGAACAAGGTCATGCTCGGCGAGGCGTACCAGCGCCACATGGTGTTCTTCAACACCCAGGCAATCTGGGGCCAGGGCCTCATCACCGGCATCACCGCTTCGCTCGAGGAGGAGCGCGCCAAGGCGCTCCACGAGGGCAGGGCAGACGAGGCAATCAGCCCGCAGATCATCAACGCAACGAAGGTCGGCCTCATGGGCCCGCTCGCCGGCATTGGTGACTCCATCGACTCCGGTACCGTTCAGTACATCTTCATCGCTATGTTCCTGCCGCTCGCTCAGCAGGGCAGCGCATGGGGCGCTCTGCTCCCCTGGATCTGCTTCACGGTTGCAACGTTCATCTACGGCTTCGCTTTTGTGAAGCTTGGCTACAAGATGGGCCGTCGTGCCGCGCTTGAGGTCATGAAGGGCACCAAGATCAAGGCCGTCATCGATGGCCTGGGCGTTCTCGGACTGTTCATGATGGGCATTCTGGCAGCTAGCTACGTCAAGGTGTCCACGCCCATCTCGTTCGAGCTGTCGGGCAAGACCTTTGCCATCCAGACCATCCTCAACGGAATTCTTCCTGGGTTCCTGCCGCTCCTGGCCGTTGTCCTTCTGTACCTGTACTTCAAGAAGAACGGCCTCAAGATCACCAAGGCCATGATCATCTACACGATCGTGCTTCTCGTGCTCGGCCTTGTGAACGTCCTCTAGGATTAGGTTTTAGGAAACCATTTACCGTCTGTCTATAGGAGGTCCTCCGTTGAAGGAGAGAAGAGTTCTCGTCATCACGCACGGCCACTTTGGCGAGGAGCTCGTCAAGAGTGTCGAGATGATCATGGGCAAGCAGGACTACGTCACGGCAATGGGGCTTTTGCCTGGTTGTTCTGTTGATGATCTCAGGGAGAAGGCGTTTGAGGTCGTTGCCAAGAACGATGCCGACGGCGCCGACACCATCGTGTGCTGCGACCTGTTTGGGGGCAGCCCCAGCAACGTTGCACTCTCCTGCCTAGGCAAGAGCGACTGCAAGGTCGTGCTTGGTGTTAACATGCCCATGCTCGTCCAGCTTGCTCAAGACATCCATGATACGGAGGACCTCGACGAGCTCGTCAACACTGCAGCGCAGGCAGCCCGTGACGGCGTTGTGGTCAAGGACAGGGCAATTCTGCTCGGGAAATAGCGAAAGAAAAGGCAGGTAGTTATTATGGCAACCATCAACCTCACAAGAATTGACGATCGCCTCATCCACGGCCAGGTCATGCAGGTCTGGTCCAAGGGCAACGGCACCAACACGATCTACGTCGTTGACGATGACACCGCCAAGGACGCGTTCATGAAGGAGATCTACGAGTCGACCCAGTCTACCGGTGGACTCAAGATCAAGGTCTTCTCCGCCAAGGGCCTCGTGAAGCAGTATGCAAAGAACCAGTTTGGCGACAGGAAGCTCATGCTGGTCTTCAAGAACGCGGACTACGTGAAGACGGCTGTTGAGGGTGGCGTGCCTATCACCTCGGTCGATGTGGGCAACGTCTGCAACAAGCCCAACACCGTGCAGGTCATCAAGACTGTCTACCTTTCGGACAAGGACTACGAGGACCTCAAGGAGATTTCTGACAAGGGCGTCGAGGTCTATTTCCAGAACATTCCTTCGAGCGAGAAGCTCTCGATGGATGACGCTGCTAAGAAGATGGGAAAGTAGGGCATGGATTATCGGATCGCTATCGTCAACTCCTCCTCGTTTGGGCAGCACTTTCCCGAGCACATCAAGCGTCTCGAGAAGATTGGTCCGGTAGAGCGCGTTCGTGTCGCCGGCGACTGCCACGGCAAGGAGCTTGCCCAGGCGCTCGAGGGATACAACATCGTCATCGCGTCGGTGACCCCCTTCTTTGACAAGGAGTTCTTCGACAACAAGCGCGACCTCCTTCTCTTGAGCAGGCATGGAATTGGCTTTAACAACGTTGACGTCGACGCGGCCGCCGCATGCGGCACGCTCGTGACCACCGTCTCGCCGAAGGTCGAGCGCGACGCAGTTGCAGAGGGCGCCGTTGCGACGCTCATGGACTGCATGCGCCGCGTGAGCGACTCCCACGTGGCGGCGAACGAGGGCCGTTGGGCGGAGCGCGCCAGCTTCCTGGGCAACGGGCTCTCTGGCAAGACGCTTGGCATCATCGGCTGCGGCAACATCGGAAGCAGGGTCGTCGAGATTCTCAAGCGCGGCTTTGACATGCGCGTTCTTGCCTGCGATCCCAAGCACTTCGAGCACTGGGCCGATGTCCTGGGCGTCGAGTACACCGATCTGGATACCGTCGTGAGCAACTGCGACGTGCTTACCCTGAACGCCGACCTCAACCCCACGTCCTACCACATCCTTGGCGAGGAGCAGTTCTCCAAGATGAAGAAGGGCGTCTACGTGGTCGACAATGCCCGCGCGGACCTCATCGACCAGCAGGCCATGCTCAAGGCCCTCGATGACGGAACGGTTGCCGGTCTCGCCATCGACGTCATGCATGACGAGCCGCCTAAGCCCGATGACCCGTACTTCAACCACCCCAAGGTACTTGTGACCACGCACATCTCTGCATACACGCAGGAGTGCCTTGTCGAGATGGGCGAGAAGTGCGTTGGCGACGTCGAGCGCTACGTCAGGGGCGAGGAGCCTGTCAACGCAAAGAACGTGCCGGTCAAGCGCTAGCATCTATAGCGTTGCCGGATGCATGTTGGTGAGCTACACAGTGTCGCTCTGCATGTTTGTGCGGGGCGACACCGCTTTGTGACTGGAGGTCATATGACCCAGAGATGCATACGCGCTGTCCTGTTCGACATGGATGGGCTTACGCTCGATACCGAGTCAATTGGATACAACGCATATCTCCGTGCTGGAAGGAAGTTTGGCTTCCAGGTTAACGAGCGGCTTCACATGGATTTGGGCGGACGCACAGAGCCCGAGATTATCGCCGAACTCAAGCGCCTGTTCGGTGACGACAAGGACATCGTTGGATGGCGTTCCTATATCAACCATCAAAAGGACGTCATCCTTCGCGAGCGTGGTCGGGCCGGCAAGAAGGCGGGCCTGCTCGAGCTTCTCTGCTACCTCAACGAGATGCACATTCCCTATGCCCTGGCAAGCTCCACCAAGAAGGAGAAGATCCTCGAGCTCCTCTCGACGGAATACCTTGTTCATGCCTTCCCGGTGATTGTGAGTGGCGATATGGTCACGCACGGCAAGCCTGACCCCGAGATATTCCTAACCGCTGCTTCCAAGCTGGGCGTCGACCCGTCCGAGGCGCTTGTTCTCGAGGACGCCCGTGCGGGTATCGAGGCAGCTCACCGGGGTGGCTTCCGCAGCGCGTTCGTCTATGATGACGTGACCAAATATGGGACTCTCACCAGTGGCTATCCCATTCTTGTCGACCTTCCCGACCCGCACGACGCAGGTCTGCTCGCAGATTTCAAACCACATGATCTTGAAGAGGTCATTCCAATCATCAAACAGGCAAACTCTTAACGGAGGTGGAAGGCATGCAAGACGTGGTCATTCGTACCGATACGGGCAAGCTGGTCTCAATATCGGTGGCATATGTGATTTTGGGTGCGTTGTTCGTCGGCTTGGGCGCAACGGTTGCCGATGGGCCGGTTGTTGTTGGCCTCTGCTGTGCCGTCGCTGTGGTCGCGCTGCTTGGTCTTATTCACAACGTGGTCGAGATCGCTCACTCGCGCGTCCTGTTCAAGGCCGATTCGAAGGGCGTGACCGACTACACGAAGAAGGACGATGTCGTCTTTGTCCCGTGGGACCACGTTGAGAGGATCGATCTCAAGGCAGCCAACAACGAGGCTCTCATGCTCGATGTCGTAGGCTTCAAGACGATTGACGAGATGGGCGATTTGACCCCGGAGCAGCGTCAGATGGCCGAGCAGAATGGTGGCAAGGGCTACTACCTCCTCGAGCTCTCTGGCATGTGGGTCTCTCACAAGCACATGGAGCAGGCGTTCGATGACATCTCGGTTCTTGCGGCCCGCTACAATCCCGACGTTGTGTGCACGGGGTTCCAGGACAGCCTTGCCACCCACTCCAAGAAGGGGCGGGAGCGCCTGGAGCGCCAGCAGCGCCGTCGCGAGCAGGAAGTGAAGAAGCGCCTTGCCGAGGAGGAAGGCAAGTCTGGAGATGACGGGCAATGAGTGGTGACACGAGTTCCTGCGTGCCCGCACTCCGGCTGAACGAGCACGATGACGTTGCCTGTCTTCTTGGACCGGCGTCGAAGGACGACCAGATAGAAGTGAGGGATACGGACGGTGCCGTCGTCGACACGGTGGCAGCGCGTGCCGATATTCCCCGTTTCCACAAGGTGGCGCTCAGGGACCTGGGGGCAGGCGAGCGCCTCACTAAATACGGTGAGGTCATTGGGACTACGAGCTCGGCAATAACCCGTGGCGACTACGTGCACGTTCACAACCTCGTGAGCGCAAAGGTGGGTGTTGGCAAATGATGGGCTATGTGCGACCCGATGGCAGGTACGGCGTCCGCAACTATGTGCTGGTGCTCTCGAGCGTCGGCTGCGCGAATCATGTTGCCGACCTCATAGCGAAGGGCATCCCTGGTGCGGTGTCACTTCGCAACGCAAAGGGCTGCGGCCAGCTTGGGAAAAGCGCCGAGATGATGTCGCGCTGCCTGGTGAACCTCTCGCAGAACCCCAACGTCTTTGGAACGGTCGTGGTTGGCCTTGGGTGCGAGACCATGCGTCCCCACGAACTGGCTCAACGCATGAGGAGCCTCTCGGACAAGCCGGTCTATGACATCACGATCCAGGAGGAGGGCGGTTCCAGCGCGGCGGTAGAGAAGGGTCGCACGCTGGTAAAAGAGCTGGTGGAGCGCGCAGAGAAGGTAACTCCGTCCGAGATGGGGCTGGGGGACCTGGTCCTTGGGACCAACTGCGGGGGCTCGGACGCCACGAGCGGCATCGCCGCCAACCCAACCATCGGTTATGTGAGTGACGCCGTGGTTGGCGCGGGCGGAACGGTGCTTCTGGGGGAGACCACCGAGCTTATCGGAACCGAGCACATCCTTGCTCGCCGTGCGGCCACCCCCAAGGTGCGCGATGACATTCTTCGTCTCGTGGGGACCCTCGAGCACGACCTTGTTGAATCTGGGGTCGACGTTCGTGGCGCAAACCCGTCTCCCGGGAACATGCGAGGAGGCCTCAGCACGCTCGAAGAGAAGGCGCTCGGCGGCATTAGCAAGGGCGGGACGTCGATGATTCAACAGGTCATCGAATACGGTGCACGCCCAGACCGTGCTGGCCTCGTCATCATGGATACGCCCGGATATGACATCGAGTCAGTCTCGGGCATGGTCGCCGGCGGGGCCCAGGTGGTCATATTCTCGTCTGGCAGGGGAACGCCTACGGGTTGCGCATTGGCCCCGGTGATCAAGGTGACCGGCAACGACGAAACCTTCAAGTCCATGGGGGAGAACATAGACTTCGACGCTTCGGGCGTGATTACGCAGGGCAGGAGCATCCGAGAGGAGGGGAAGCGCCTGCTGGGGCTGCTTGACAGGGTTTGCTCTGGTGAGCAGACGGTTTCCGAGCGGCTTGGCTTCGACGACTTCTCCCTATATCACAACATGGAGCTTTGGGGCACCTGCTCCTTCTCGTAAGCTGCTGTCTGCCATTTGCAAGGCGGGCGGCTGTGGGCACCTCTCGCACATCCGCCCGCCGCGGACAATTCCGTCCGGCTCCCCGGTAGAATGAATGGGTCAACACGAGAGGGGACAGGCTCATGTCAGAAACCGAGGAGACAACCACGGCCACGGCTGCCAAGACGGACGCCGCGCGCCGAACCATAGCCGTCATCGACGGCAACTCGCTCATGCACCGCGCGTACCACGCCATCATGCAGCCCATGACGGCACCGGACGGACGCTCGACAAACGCCCTCTTTGGGTTCTTCAACATGTTTATCAAGATGGTCGAGACGTTCCATCCCGACGGCATCATCTGCGCCTTCGACAAGGGCAAGCCAAAGGTGCGCATGGAGAAGCTCCCGCAGTACAAGGCACAGCGCCCGCCCATGGACGAGGCGCTCCACGAGCAGTTCCCCATGGTGAAGGACCTGCTGCGCACGCTCGACGTGCCTGTCTGCGAGCTCGAGGGCTGGGAGGGCGACGACATCCTGGGCACCCTCGCGCGCCGCGGGGAGGCTGCGGGTTACGAGATGCTGCTCTTCACCGGCGACCGCGACATGTACCAGCTTGCCACGGAGCACGTGAAGATCGTCTCCACCAAGAAGGGTGTCTCGGAGGTCCAGATCATGACGCCCGAGAGCGTCGACGACCTCTATCACGGCATCACGCCCGAGCTGGTGCCGGACTTCTACGGCCTCAAGGGCGACACGTCGGACAACATCCCGGGCGTGCCGGGCATCGGCCCCAAGAAGGCGGCTGCCCTCATCGTCCAGTACGGCAACCTCGACGAGGTCATTGCCCATGCGGACGAGGTCAAGGGCAAGATGGGCGAGAACCTCAGAGCACACATCGACGATGCCCTGCTCTCTCGCGAGATTGCGACCATCCGCACTGACGCCCCCATCGACATCGAGCTTTCCGACGCAAAGTTCCCCACCTTCGACCCGGCAGAGGTCACCAAGGCCTTCTCGGCGCTTGGGTTCACGGGGCTTACAGGCAGGCTTGCTCGCCTTGGCGGGGACTCTGGACGCGTTGTGGCTGCGAAGTCTGTCGATGTCCCTAAGGCCAGCGAACCCGCTCCTGCAACCGTAACGGTGCCCAAGCCGCTCGAGGGCGACGCCGCTGCTTCTGCGCTCAAGGACGCCGTCAGGGCCGGGGGCTGGATTGGCTGTGCCGTCGAGGAGGACCCGTCAGCGGGAACGCTGTTCTCTCAGGGCTACACGCTTTGGGTTTCCGTTGCCGACGACGTGCTTCTGCGCTTTGCCGGCGACGCGGCGGATGCGGCGCTCAAGCTTGCCTTTGCCGAGGGGCACGTGGCGGCAGGCGACGTCAAGGCACTCTTCCATCGCCTTTCGCCGGTCGACTCGTCGCTTCCCGAGACCATGACTGCCGGAAGCGTGTCACCGGAGCGCATCTTCGACGTGGGTGTGGCTGCCTACCTGCTGGAATCAGACCGCTCGTCCTTCGAGGTGCGTGGTCTGGCTGAGCAGTTCCTCTCGTCCGCACTCCCGGAGGAGGACGCTGCCTCCGCTGCTGCCGTCGAGGCAGTTGCCTCGCGCCTGCTGGTGCCGGTGCTCGCGCAGCGTCTTATCGACGATGGGTCCGCGGATGTCATGTACAAGATTGAGATGCCACTCTTGCCGGTACTTGCGCAGATGGAGCGCGTGGGCCTCTCCGTTGACCCTGCGATTCTCGCCCGCCAGTCCGCCGAGCTGGGAGCCGAGATAGACCAGATGGTCTCGGACATCCACGCCATGGCGGGGGAGGACTTCAACATCGACTCCCCGCAGCAGCTCTCGCACATCCTCTTCGACGTGCGCAAGCTGCCCACGTTTGGCATGAAGCGCACCAAGCGGGGCTTCTACTCGACCAACGCCAAGGTCCTCGCCGACCTCTCCCAGACCGACGAGCTGGTCGCCAAGGTACTGGAGTACCGCGAGCGCGCCAAGATCAAGTCGACCTACCTCGACGCGCTGCCGGCGCTCATCAGGGGGGACCACCGCATTCACACCACGTTCAACCAGACAGTGGCCGCTACGGGGCGCCTGTCGAGCTCCGATCCTAACCTGCAGAACATCCCCACCCGCTCTGAGCTGGGGCATCGCGTGCGCACTGCCTTCACGGTACCCGAGGGCTCCGTGTTTCTCGCCTGCGACTACTCGCAGATCGAGCTGAGGCTGCTTGCGCACCTCTCCGGTGACGAGCACCTGATTGCGGCGTTCAACGAGGGTGCAGACTTCCACGCCGCAACCGCTGCGCGCGTCTTTGGCGTTCCCGTCGAGGAGGTCACGCCTCAGCTGCGCAGCCGCGCCAAGGCCGTTAACTTTGGCATTGTCTACGGGCAGCAGGCGTACGGCCTTGCCACCTCGCTCAAGATTCCGCGCGCCGAGGCGCAGCAGATGATCGACCGCTACTTCGAGGCATATCCCGGCGTTCGCGCCTACCTCGACCAGTCCGTCGCCTTTGCGCACGAGCACGGCTACGCCATCACCATGTATGGCCGCAAGCGGCACATCCGCGAGTTCCAGCAGAGGAACAAGCAGCTGGTGGCCTTTGGCGAGCGCACGGCGATGAACCACCCCATGCAGGGCACGGCGGCAGACATCATCAAGATTGCCATGGTTCGCGTCGAGAAGCGCCTGGCCGAGGAGGGCCTCAAGTCGAAGCTTGTGCTGCAGATCCACGACGAGCTGGACCTCGAGGTGCCCGTTGACGAGATTGATGCGGCATCCACGCTGGTAAAGGAGACCATGGAGGGCGTGGCGCAGCTCAAGGTGCCGCTCATTGCCGAGGTCTCCTCCGGTGCCACGTGGGCAGACGCGAAATAAGGGGGCAGCGTGGCGCAAGGACAACGCATGCGCGTAGTGGCGTACTCCGACGGCTCCTCCCGGGGAAACCCCGGTCCGGGCGGCTTTGGGGCGGTGCTCCTCTATACCGATCCTGCAGGTCAGACGCACAAGCGCGAGCTCTCTCAGGGGTATCAGCGCACGACGAACAACCGCATGGAGCTCATGGGCGCTATTGCCGCGCTGGAGGCGCTCACCAGGCCGTGCAGCGTCGAGCTGCACTCCGACTCCCAGTACGTGGTGAAGGCCTTCAACGACCACTGGATTGACGGCTGGATTCGTCGCGGCTGGAAGACCTCGCAGAAGCAGCCGGTGAAGAACGTCGACCTGTGGAACCGCCTGCTTGCGGCCATGGCTCCGCACGACGTGAGCTTTGTGTGGGTGAAGGGCCATGCGGGCCACGACCTCAACGAGCGGTGCGACGAGCTTGCCACAACGGCGGCAGACGGGGATGCGCTCGTGGATGACGAGGGCTTCTCGGACGCTGACGTGTAGGCGCGAGGCTGGGCGGCCTGTATGGCGACGGGGCGTGACTCGCGTGACGCTGGGGGACCGGTTTTAGCGGACATTTCGTCTAAAAAACCCTGTTCCGGCGGCATTTTGCCGCCGGAAGGCCGGTTTTAGCAGCAAGTGCGTACGAGATTTCGGCTTAGGCGCCAATTCCTCGCCGGAAGGCCGGTTATCGCAGCTACGGCGTAAAAAAGCTAGCCTCCAGCGCTACTTTGCCGCCATAGGCACATTGCCGGCGCAGTCGCCCCAGCGCCTCCATCGGACTCCAGCTCCTTTTCTTAAAACCGTTTACTGTGACCTGCGCAAATGCGGATGACGTTTAAGAAAAGGAGCTAAACTCCGCAACGATGGGAGTAAATGAACCGGCGGGGGAGTGCCTACGCCCTTCTCAGTGATATAGTTGCCCTTGGTTAACTAATGGTTGCGCAGACGTACGCCCAGAAGCAACGTTCTGCGCCAGGAGGAGGCACCCCGTGAAGCCAATCGACATCATTCTTATCCTCGCCGTCGTCGCGATTCTCGTCATTGCCATCCGCCGCTTTGTCGGCACGGCAACGGGCACGCGCGATTGCTGCAGCGGCGCCAAGAAGTCCGCGGGCAAGCAGTTCCGCGCGCGCACGATTGACGACAAAGACGAGAGCCACTACCCCTACCAGGCCGACCTCGAGATCGGGGGCATGAGCTGCGAGCACTGCGTTGAGAATGTCACCCGCGCACTCGATTCCATCGACGGCACCTGGGCCACGGTCTCGCTTGTGGGCGGTCGTGCGCATGTTCGCTCGAAGTCACCCATCGACGAGAACGCATACCGCAAGGTAGTCGAGGAGGCCGGCTATCGCCTGGTGGGCGTTGAATGAGACAAAGGGAGTTTCCCTTTGTCTCATGAGCAGATGGTCTTGCCAATCATGATGTTCAAGATCTCGACATCGGTGGGGTGCATGCCAACGCGGCCCACGTAGCCCATCGAACGGATGGTCTCCTCGGCCGTCTCGCCGATAAGCCCCTCGCCAGGCCTAAAGTCCACGTTGGCCAGCGCCATGTCGCAGCCGAGAATCGCCGCGTCCACCGCTGCCGCAATCTTTGCCGCACAGCTGGGCTTGGCACCGTCGCACACGATGCCGCCCACGTTTGCCAGCGTGTTTGCGATGGTTGCCTGGTACTGCCCAAAGGAACCTCCGCGCAGGTAGCACACGGCCGCTCCAGCGCCGGTTGCCGCGGTCACGGCACCGCAGAACGCCGAGAGCTCGCCAATGAAGCGCTTGGCGTGGATGGCCGTGAGGTCCGAGAGCGCCACCGCTCGCAGCATCTCGTCGTGGGGAACGCGCAGGTACTTGGCGTACTCCGCCACTGGCAGCGAGCAGGTGATGCCTTGGTTGCCGCTCCCGCAGTTGATGACCACGGGCATGGCGCAGCCGCTCATACGCGCGTCTGAGCCGGCCGCTGCGGCCGCCCGCGCGCGGCACGAGATGTCATCCGGCCGTGTGAGCAGGAGCGTCTTCCCAATGCGCGCGCCCCAGTCACCCGAGAGTCCCTCGTCCGAAATGGCGCCGTTGAGCTCCACCTGGCGCTCGACCATCTCGCGAATGTCCTCGACGTCAACCTCATGCACAAACTCCCAGATTCCCTCCAGCGAGAGGGACGAGAGACCCGGCTCCTCCGGCTCGCCGTCGCTACTGCAGGTGTCCTGCTCGTTTGCCGTAACGCCGTCGACGCTGACGGTCTGCCCGTCGCGCGAGAGCTCGACCACGTTGGTGTGCCTGCCGGCGACGCAGGCCACGCCAGTGTGGCCTTGACCCGTGGCAACCGCGCGAACGTAGAGATTGGGCACGCCCTCGGCGAGAGAGACCGAGCAGAATCCCGCCGAGACAAGCTCGCGTGTGCGCTGGCGGTCCTCCTCGCCCACGCCCTCGAGCACCTCGAGCGCTCGCGTGGCGTCACCACCGACGGCACCAAGCGTAGCCGCGGCCTCAATGCCGCGCTGGTCACCCGAGTTGGGCACCGTCACGCTCTTTACGTTCTTGATGATGTTGCCGCTGCAGGAGACCTCGAGGTGCTCCGGCATGGCGCCCAGCGCGTCGCGCGAGAGGGCGGCCACGTAGGCTACGGCGATGGGCTCTGTGCAGCCAAGGGCGCACACAAGCTCACGCCTTAGGATGTCGAGATAGGTGTCGTAGGTGCTGCGATCCATGGGCCCTCCAGCCGTTGTCGTGCGCGGCTCTGCGCGCGGTTGGAGGAAACGGTAGCGCTAGAGCGAGGCCATGTCACGCTTGTTGGTCTCCTCGCCGTCAAACCTCCGGATGATGTTGGGAAGCTCGCGGGCAAGACGAGACATGGGCCCGTGCCACACGGCGCGGCGCGGCCACGCATGGCCAACGTAGATGGTGCGCAGTCCGCAGTCGGGGCGGGCGAAGTCGCGACGCGAGTCATTGCCAACCATAAGGCACTCGTCGCACGTGAGACCCAGCGAGTTCACAAACTCCTGGTAGAAGCGGGCGTTTGGCTTGAGCCTGTAGGCGTTGTCCCAGTTCGAGATACGTACGAAGTCCTCGGGCGAGACGTTTGCCCAGCCCATGCGCGCCTCGACGCAAGCCTCCGAAAAGGCGGGGTTTGTCGCCAGTGCGCAGGTGAGGCCAAGCTCATGCACCACGTCAACTGCCTGTCGCCCGCCGCGCTGGGGGCGCGCCGCAACTATGCCTCCACGCATGGCTGGCACAAACTCGCGCTCGTAGCAGTCAATGGCATCTGCAATTGCGGGATCATCCATGGGAATGCCGGTGAGCGCATGGACCTTATTGATAAAGAGTTGGTGGTTGGTGAGGTCATCAGAACGGTCGCGGTCCTCCATGGCAAGGTAGCCCCTGGTGAAGGGGACGCCCATGAGCGGCGCCGGCGTGCGCGAGATGTCGCCGAGAAGCCCGGAGAGCCCCGCCACGTAACGCGTCATGAATGCGGTGAAGTTGATGTCGAGCAGGGTGTCGTCGAGGTCGAAGAGAACTGCCTTGATCATGCCATCAACCCCCCGTCTTGCCTGCTTCGGGCTCTTCCCGTGAGCACTAATACCCCTTTGTGACCCTACAGAACCCCGGCTTACGATGCAAGGTTACTCGCGAGAACCCCATCGGCCTAAGCCTTGTGGCGCTTTTCCCGCCTGCGTTTCTATTTGACCGCTGACGGTTCCACTGTTCGTTCATCTCCCAGAATCCTATTTATTATCATGCAGATAATAAGTGCGGCTATAACAGGTACACGACAGCGGCCCACGGGCTCTTGGAAATGTTCCAATGCGCTGACGCGACTTTGGAGGTGGAGACATGTCGGGCAGTACGGAGTACGTCGCAGACGCCAACCGAGCCCGCATCATGTGAGCCATCGTCGATCACGGTCCTCTCTCACGTGTGGAGATTGCCCAGGTAAGCGGCCTTTCTCCCGCAACCGTCACCCGCAACATTGCCTATCTCATGACGGTGGGCGTGCTCGTCGAGGACACCACCCGCGTGCGCACGGAGGGCAGGAGTCGCATTCCCGTAACGATCAACGCCTCCTATGGCCGTATCGCCATCGTGAGCCTCGCATACCGTGGAGCCACGCTCTACCAGTACGACATGGCGCTCGAGCCCTGCGCCGAGCCCATCCCCCTCGGGGGAGACTACGCCCCGGCAGACCTCCCTCGCGCGGTCGAGGCGCATCTCTCGTGCGCTGACGGCGAGTTCGAGAAGACCCTGCGTGCGGTGGGCATCCTTCACTGTGACGAGTCCTGGGACGCCGTCCACGGGCTTTCGGATGCGCTCTCGCGTCGTCTCGGCGTCCCCGCGTACGAGCAGCGCGCAGAGGACTGCGCCGAGTACAAGATCCTCCACGACGAGTCAGAGGAGGCAAGCGCCAACCACCTGCTCGTGAGCCTTGGCTCCGAGGTCCTTGTGGGAATAGCCCAAGGTGGTAAGCGCCTGCCCCTCCGCAACGGTTCATATGCCGAGATAAGCCGCCTACTCGCCAACAGCGGCGAGCTCGAGGGCGCAATCGTCGACCGCCTGGTCGATATTCTCTCGATTCTTACCTCCCTCTTCACCGTCGATGCCATCTTCATGATGGGCTCCGGCGAGGAGGCGCTCCTTGCCGGAGTCCCCGTCGATCTGGGCAACGTTGCCCAGGCGGGGAACACCTCCGGAGAGCTCCCTAGGGTCGTGGTTGTGAGCCAGACCTCGCGGGAGATGTCGCGCATCATGACCGCACAGGTGAGAAGCTCGCTCCTGCGCGTCGGATGAGCTGGCCCTGCCGGCTGTTGGGCCGTGGTAACCCCACGGCATGGCGCGCGTTCGTAAGACGCGTGGAGGGAAGGGGTACGCATGGTAGTTCTCGTTAGGTGTGATGACCGTCTTATCCACGGTCAGTGCATGACCGTTGTAGTCAAGGGCAACCACATCGAGCGCATCATCGTCGTCGACGACCTCACGGCGAGCAACTCTATCCTGCGCTCGGTCTTCAAGGCAGCCGTCCCGGCCGACATGAAGGCCGGCGTCTACACGGTGGACGAGGCTGCCCCGCTCATCGAGAAGGCCATGGGCGATGACGTCCGCACGCTCGTGCTCATGAAGTCTCCCATCACGTACAAGCGTCTGCTGGAGAAGGTGCCCGGGCTTCCCAAGGAGCTCAACGTTGGCTCCATGTCCAAGCGCAAGGGCACCACGGAGGTGACCCCCACCTCGCACCTCATGCCCGACGAGGCGCAGGCCGTGAAGGATGTTGTGGACCAGGGCGCCCACGTCTTCTTCCAGCAGGTTCCCAGCCAACCCGTCGTCGAGTGGGACGACGTGAAGGACAGGTTCTAGGGTCCGTGCGCGGACCTTGGGCCTGAGCAAGATCCCGTCGGCAGCGGGATAAGGTCCTGGTGTCAGAGGAAAGGAAGGTACTGCCATGAGTTTTCTACAGGCACTGCTCCTGGCACTGTTTGGGTGGATGGGCTCCATCTACTCGCCGGTGCTCATAGGAGGACTCGCAGGCTAGTACACGATCGGTCGGCCGCTGGTCTCGGGCAGGATCATCGGCATTATCCTTGGTGACTTCCAGACCGGCATCATCATGGGTGCTGCCATCCAGATGCTCTATATCGGCCTCGTGACCCCCGGCGGCACGATGCCCACCGACGTCAACTTTGCCGCGTAGATTGGCATCCCGCTGGCCATGGTCGCCGGTGCCGGCAAGGAGTACGCGCTCGCGCTCGCCGTGCCGCTGTCGTCGCTGGGCGTCCTCGCCGTCTACGACCTGTGCGCCATCAACCTGTACTTCGTCCACAAGCAGGACGCCTATGTCGAGGCCGGCAAGCTTGACGCCGCCGCTCGCATCCCCATCGTTGGCCAGATCACCAACTTCGTGCTGCGCTTCTCCCCGATCCTTCTCATCAACTTCTTTGGCCAGGACCTCATCACCGTTCTTGTCAACGCTCTGCCCGTCCAGGTGACCGACATCCTCCAGATCTTCGCCAACATGCTGCCGCTCGTCGGCTTCATGCTTCTTATGCGCATGATCTGCAAGCGTGACGTCGACCTCATCCTCTTCTGCGTTGGCTTCGCGCTCATGTCCGTGCTCCAGCTCGGCATGGTCACCATCGTGATTTTCGCGCTGGGCATCGCCTACCTCGACTACCGCGGCACCAACGCCACCGCTGCCCCCGAGAGGAGTGAGTAGACATGGCAAACGACATCACCACCGAGGACCAGGAGATGGGCGGCGCCAAGAAGCTCAGCAAGAGCGCCATTCGCCACGCGTACTGGGACTGGATGTTCTACAACCTATCCGTGCAGAACTTCGAGAGGATGCAGGGCCCTGCCATCATCAAGATGCTGGCTGACGTCCGTGAGGACCTCTACCCTGGCGACCCCGAGGCCCAGCAGGAGATGCTCGAGCGCCACGAGGTCTTCCTCAACACCGTGCCGTACCTGGGCAGCATCGTCCCCGGCATGGAGGCGAGCAAGGCAGAGGGCAACGACGAGATCTCTCCTGAGTTCATCAACTCGATCAAGACCGCGCTCATGGGGCCCTTCGCCGGCATTGGTGACTCACTGCTCCCCGGTACGCTGATCCCGATCCTGCTCTCCATCGCCTTGGGCATGTCGCCCAACGGCGAGGTCACCGGCCCGATCTTCTACATCGTGGTCTTCCTGGCCATCATGCTGCCGCTCACCTGGTTCCTCTTCTCCTACGGCGTCAAGGCCGGTGCCAACGCCGCGGAGATGGTCCTTTCGGGTGGCATCAAGGACAAGGTCACGCGTGCTGCCGAGGTTGTTGGCCTTGTCGTCGTGGGCGCCATCTGCGCGCAGTACTCCAAGTTCAACATTGGCCTCGTCTACACCAGCGGCGACCTCACGATCAACATCGCCGACATCTTGGACTCGATCTTCCCCGAGCTGCCTGTGCTGATTATCTCCTTCGTGACCTACTGGCTCATGGTCAAGAAGAACTGGTCTGCTGGCAAGACCATGCTCCTTATGCTCGTGATCTCCATCGTGGGCTACTTCACCACGATCCTCACGGTCTAGTTGCAGGGCATGCATAGTTGTACGCCTTCGTGGGTGTGTGAGTCATCTGGCTGACGCACCCCACGCGCATGAGACAAAGGGAGTTTCCCTTTGTCTCATGGCTGCTCGGCACTCCCGCACATTTAGAAAAAAAGACACCTGACGCTTGAAATTATGCCTACGAACAGGCTAATCTATCCAGTGCATGCGCGTCCGCCATGCAGCGTATCTGTCGGCCCCCGAGAGCATGTAAGTTCGCCTAAGCGTTCGTGCGCGAGCGCGGAAGCGCAGACCATGACGACCGGGGTCCCGTTTCGAGAGGGGTCCACCTTTGAGTGAGATTCAGAACTCGTCCGTCTTCGCGCTGGATGATATTTCCGACGAGGAGATGAACAACCTCATCGACGGTACCGTCACCGATTTCGACGAGGGCGATCTTGTCACCGGAACCGTCGTCAAGATCGAGCGCGACGAGGTCCTGCTTGACATCGGCTACAAGTCTGAGGGCGTCATTCCTGCTCGCGAGCTTTCCATCCGCAAGGACGTCAACCCTGCCGACGTCGTCTCGCTGGGCGACCAGATCGAGGCTCTCGTCCTTCAGAAGGAGGACAAGGAGGGCCGTCTCGTCCTCTCCAAGAAGCGTGCCGAGTACGAGCGTGCCTGGAACCGCGTGGAGGAGAAGTTCAACTCCGGTGAGACCGTCGAGGGCGAGGTCATCGAGGTCGTCAAGGGCGGCCTTATCCTCGACATCGGCCTTCGCGGCTTCCTGCCTGCGTCCCTCGTTGACCTTCGCCGCGTGAAGGACCTCAACGCCTACCTTGGCACCCGCATCGAGGCTCGCGTCATCGAGATGGACCGCAACCGCAACAACGTCGTGCTTTCTCGCCGCGTCGTGCTCGAGGAGGCCCGCAAGGCCGAGCGCCAGGAGATTCTCTCCAAGCTCAAGCCCGGCATGCGCCTCAAGGGCACCGTGTCCTCGATCGTGGACTTCGGTGCCTTCGTGGACCTCGGCGGCATCGACGGCCTGGTTCACATCTCCGAGCTCTCCTGGAACCACGTCAACCACCCCTCCGAGGTCGTCAAGGTCGGCCAGGAGGTCGAGGTTCAGGTGCTCGACGTCGACCTCAACCGCGAGCGCATCTCCCTTGGCCTCAAGCAGACCACCGAGGATCCTTGGCGCACGCTCGTCAAGAAGTACCCCGTGGGTGCCATCGTTGAGGGCAAGGTCACCAAGCTCGTCACCTTTGGTGCCTTCGTTGACCTCGGCGAGGGCGTCGAGGGCCTGGTCCACATCTCCGAGATGGCTAAGAGCCACGTAGACGCCCCCTCGCAGGTTTGCCAGGTTGGCGACACCGTCCAGGTGAAGGTCATGGAGATCGACCTCGACCGTCGTCGCATCTCCCTCTCCATGAAGGCCGCTGCCGAGACCCTGGGCACCGAGGTCGAGGTCAAGCCTCTGCCCGAGAGCGACAAGCCTGCCGAGAAGGACGAGGCCGCAGAGGCCGAGGCTGAGCCTGCTGCCGAGTAGCTCTTACTCGTATCGTCTTAGCGCCGAGCAAATGCACGTGATAGGGGAGTCGCCTTCGGGCGGCTCCCCTTTTTGTGTGCAAGATGTGTAGAACACTAATAGTAATAATTCTCGATAATGAAGAACTCCTCCTGTGGAATACTGACTACAACAATTAAGAACAGTTCCTAATAAGGACAGACACAGGAGGATACAATGGAATCCAAGCTTAACCACCTTCTCGCCAACGTCACCGTCGAGTACCACAAGCTCCAGAACCTGCATTGGTACATCTCGGGCAGTGACTTCTTCCAGGTCCACGCAAAGCTCGAGGAGCTCTACGATGGCCTGCTCCCCATTGTCGATGACGTGGCAGAGACCATTCTTCAGCAGGGTGGCAAGCCCATCGCAAGCCTGGGAGAGGTTCTCTCAACGGCAAGCATCAAGGAGCGCGAGAATGCGCCCGTACGTAGCACCCAGGTCTTCGAGATCGTCCTTGCGGACTTCTCGGCGCTTCTCGACGAGGTTACCGCAATCAAGGTTGCAGCAGACGAGGAGAACAACCACCTGGTGAGCGCTCTCATGGACGACTACATCGCCAGCCTCTCCAAGACCATCTGGATGATTCGCCAGCAGCGCGCGTAGCCGGCGAGAACGGCGCAACGCTTCGCAGGGCCGAGCCTCTCGGCCCTGCATTTTTGTTTAGGGGTCGTAAGCCGCCTGCTTTGGGGTATAGAAAGAAAGTTCAAGTTGTCCTGGTATCTGGTTTCCAAATGGTTAGCTATCGGAATTCCCTGTGGGTGAGTATCAATTCCGATTGCTACACTAGGAAAACGAGAGACATCCCTGTCTGCGCTGCCCTCAGGTGGGTGGGGGAGGGGTTGTCGCACCACCAAGAGAGGGGAGACTCTAATGAAGTCACTTTCGAGCACTTCCGTGAGCCGTCGCCAGGCTATCCGCCTTGGCCTTGGCAGCGTTGCCGCCGCGGGCGTTGTTGCCCTCGCCGGCTGCACCGACACCAGCAACGATTCCACCGCTTCTAACAGCAGCTCCTCGTCGGCTTCCTCGACGAGCACCGATTCCACCGCCTCGACCCAGATTGACAAGGATGCCTTCGACAGCCTGCTCGCCGCCGGTGACGTTGCCGATGACGCCACGGTCTCTGCGAGCGCCTGGGCCCAGAAGATCAAGGATGCTGGCAAGTTCCGTCTGGGCGGCGTCCAGACCTCAACGCTCTTCGCTTCGCTTGACGAGACGGACAACAAGCTCCGTGGCTTTGACGCTGGCCTTGCGCAGCTGCTCGTCCGCTACATCCTGGGTGACGAGTCTAAGTACGAGTTCACCAAGGTGACCTCGGACACGCGTGAGTCCGTCCTCCAGAACGACCAGGTCGACGCCGTCTTCGCCACCTACTCCATCACCGACAAGCGCAAGGAGGTCATCTCCTTCGCCGGCCCGTACTACTCCACGCAGCAGGGCATCCTCGTGCTTGCCGACAACTCGGACATCAACTCCGTCGACGACCTTGCCGGCAAGACCGTTGCCGCCCAGTCCGGCTCCACCGGCCCGAGCATCCTTGCCGAGTACGCGCCTACCGCAACCGTCCAGGAGTTCACCACCGACGAGGAGGCCCGTACCGCCCTTGAGCAGGGTCGTGTTGACGCCTACGTCATCGACGCCACTATGCAGATGAGCTCCATCGTCAAGAACCCCGGCAAGTATCGCCTTGCTGGCGATTCCTTTGGTCCCGAGGATCCCTACGGCATTGGCCTGCAGCTCGACTCTGACGGGGTCACCTTCGTAAACACCTGGCTCAAGAAGATCGAGGACGAAGGCACCTGGGCTAAGCTGTGGAAGATCTGCATCGGTGACCGTACTGGCATCGATAAGGTTCCCGAGCCGCCCGCGATTGGCGCCTAACTCCAGGTAACGTCTGGTATGGGCCCTCTGCGTCGCAAAGGCGCAGGGGGCCTTGGTTGGTAATTGGAGAGGGGGAGCCTTGAGCATCTCGGAGCTTCTTGCTGAGTACGGGGACATGTACGTCCAAGCGCTTCTCGGCACGTGGTGGATGTCGCTTGTGTCGTTTGCCTTCGCCATGCTTCTGGCACTCGTCATCACCGTGTTCCGCGTGAGCCCCATCAAGCCATTGCGCGTGGTGGGCGACCTCTACGTGCAGATATTCCGCAACATCCCAGGCGTCTCGCTCCTCATCATCCTGGTGTACGCGCTGCCGTACCTCAAGATCGTGATGGACTACCGCCTCTGCGTGATTGTCACGGTGATTCTTGTTGCCTCGGCCTTTGGGTCCGAGAACTTCATGAGTGGCATCAACACCATCGGCGTGGGGCAGATTGAGGCCGCTCGCTCGCTTGGTATGGGCTTTGGCAAGATGCTGCGCTTGGTGGTCATCCCGCAGGCGCTTCGCTCGGCCGTGCTGCCTATGACCAACCTGGCTGTGGCTGTTCTTCTCACCACGGCCCTTGGCTCCCAGGTCCCGCTCTCTCCGCCCGAGCTTACGGGTCTTGTCTCCTACATCAACACCCGTACCGTCGGCGGCATCCTGCCCTTTGTTATCTCCGCCCTCATGTATGCGGGCACGGCGTTTGTGATTGGCGTCATTGGCAACGCCATTGACAAGAAGGTGAGGATCGTCCGATGAGCGCAGCCAACTCCACCTCCATGCGCGATGCGCTGTACGAGGCGCCCGGTCCTCACACCCGCAGGCGCATCCGCTTCTGGACGGCCATCTCGCTGGTGCTTGTGGCTGTGGGCATTGGCCTTATCGTCCGGCGCTTCTACGTGACGGGGCAGCTTGCCCCGCGCTACTGGGAGCTCTTCGCGCGGCCTACCACGTGGATCTTCCTTGGTAAGGGCTTCCTGGGCACCATTAAGGTCTCGCTTATGGCGGGCCTTATCGCCATCGTGCTGGGCTTCCTTCTCATGCTGGGGCGCATGAGCTCTTCTCGCGTGCTTTCCGGCATCTGCCGCGTGATCATCAACTTCTTCCGTGGCGTCCCGAGCCTGCTCCTCATCTACTTCTTCTTCCTGGTGGTCCCCACCTACGGCGTGAAGATGAGCTCGTTCTGGATGATCACACTGCCGGTTGGCCTCGCGGCCTCCGGCGTCCTTGCCGAGGTCTTCCGCGGTGGCATGAACGCCGTTCCCAAGGGGCAGTCCGAGGCCGCGTACTCGCTGGGCATGCGCAAGATGAAGGTCACGATGAAGATCGTATTCCCGCAGGCCGTGCGCTACGTGATTCCCTCGCTCATCTCGCAGCTTGTCGTTGTGGTGAAGGACACCACTGTTGCGTACGTGGTGAGCTTCCCCGATATGCTGCAGAACGCGCGCGTGCTCATCACTAACTACGACGCGCTTGTCTCGGTGTACTTTGTCGTCGCGATTCTCTACATCCTTGTGAACTACGCCATCAACCACCTGGCGGTGTCGCTGGCGCGTCGCTCTGGCACGAGCATCATCTCCCGTACGAGCGAGAACCCCGTCTAGCCAAAGGAGGCTACGTTGACACAGACGCAAACCGGTGAGGCACTCGCCGCAGAGGACACCCCCATCATCGAGCTTCGCCACGTGGACAAGCACTTTGGCAGCCTCCACGTGCTCAAGGACATTAACCTCAAAGTTGGCAAGGGCGAGGTTGTCGTGGTTATCGGCCCTTCGGGCTCGGGCAAGTCCACGCTTTGCCGCACCATCAACAGGCTTGAGACCATCGACTCCGGCGAGGTTCTCATCGAGGGCAAGCCGCTCCCGCAGGAGGGGAAGGAGCTTGCCGCCACGCGCGCCGAGATTGGCATGGTCTTCCAGTCCTTCAACCTCTTCGCGCACCGCTCGATCATCGACAACGTGACCATGGGCCCCGTCGAGGTGCTTGGCGTGCCGCGCGACAAGGCCCGTGAGGAGGGCATGGAGCTCCTGCGCCGCGTGGGAGTTGCCGAGCAGGCCGAGAAGATGCCGGCCCAGCTCTCCGGCGGCCAGCAGCAGCGCGTGGCCATCGCGAGGTCCCTGGCCATGCACCCCAAGGCGATGCTCTTTGACGAGCCCACCTCGGCGCTCGACCCCGAGATGATCAACGAGGTCCTGGACGTCATGGTTGAGCTTGCGCGCGGCGGTATGACCATGGTCGTGGTTACGCACGAGATGGGTTTCGCGCGCCGCGTGAGCGACCGTGTGGTCTTCATGGCCGACGGCGCCATCATCGAGGAGGGTAAGCCCGACGAGTTCTTCGAGCACCCCACAACCGAGCGCGCCCGAGAGTTCCTCGACTCCATCAAGGGGCACTAGGGACGCGGCCTGCTATTGGCAAGGCGAGAGATTTCGTGCCGCGGGTTTCGAACGTTTAGGCAGGGCTAACCGTTCGGAATCCGCGGCACCTTTGCGATGCCGCGCTCACTCGCCGTTTAGGGGCCCTTAACCGTTCGGAATCCGCGGCAATGCTGCGGTGCCGGGAGCCGCACGATTTCTTGAAGCATCCTGCCTCGTGGGCCCCTGTCTGCTCCACGCGGCCTCCATGCTGCGGAGGCTTGCCGTATGCCACCCTCCCATTTGGGTAGACATGTGTTCGTTGGCTATTCAGCGGACACGCGGCCGCAATGGGTGCGTTAGCGATAGGGGAGACATGGCACAGGGCGACTTTAACCGTAAGGTGCAGCAGTTTATGAACGGGCGCCGTGGACCAGACGACCTCGCCAACCTCTGTGTGTGGGTTGCCGTCATTCTCGTTGTCATCGATATCTTTGTGCACACCGGCTGGCTCAGCTGGATTTCCATGGCGCTTGTGGTCTACGCGGCCTGGCGCATGTGCTCGAAGAACGTCTACGCACGTATGAACGAGAACGACGCCTTCCTCAAGGCGCTGGGTCCCGTGAGGCCGTGGCTGCAGAATCCGAACCACGCGGCTCACGAGCTGCGCACCTACAAGCACGCAAAGTGTCCCTCATGCGGGCAGAAGGTCCGCGTGCCGCGAGGGAAGGGCAAGCTGCGCGTGACTTGCCCCAAGTGCCACGAGAAGTTCGAGGTCAAGTCCTAGATGACGCCCGCCCCTCGGCGTGCGATGATGGTATCCCTTGAACGTACTCAAATCGCAGCTGGAGGCAACCTGTGTACAAGGTATTTCTCGCCGGCGGCATTGCCTCGGGCAAGTCGACCGTCGCTCGAATTCTTGAGGGGTTGGGTGCCTCGCGAATAGACCTCGACCAGGTCTCAAGAAGCGTGCTCTCGCCGAGAAGTGACTGCTCGGCCGCCGTGGCCAAGGCCTTTGGCGAAGACCTCGTGAACCCCACAACGGGCGAGATAAACCGGGCACTTCTCGCCAAGAGGGCGTTTGCCACGCCCGAGGGTGGGGCGCGACTGGAGGCCATCGAACTGCCATTCATCTCGGAGACGCTCGCCCATGCGCTTGCCAAGGAGGAGCGCTCCGGTGCCGCCCCTGTCTGCGTGGTCGAGGTTCCGCTGCTTGACAGGGTTGAGCCCATGCTTTCTCAGGTAGATGAGGTTCTCTGCGTGGTTGCGCCACTGGACGTGCGTCGCGTGCGGGCGCAGGGGCGCGGCATGGATCTAGCGGATTTTGACCGCCGGGTTGCCCTGCAGCCATCAAACGATTATCTGCGCTCTCACGCAGACGTCGTGTTCGACAACGCGGGGGACGAGAAGGGCCTGGCCTCACAGGTCCAAGCCTGGTGGGTCTCGCGCGAGCGCGAGGGCTGGAAGCGCCTCTCGACGCACGAGGATGGGGCCCTGCGATGAGCTCACGCACTGCTCGCACGCGGGGAAGGCGCCCTCATGCGCGTCGCCATCGCACTCGAGGACGTGGTTTCTGGCGCTGGTATCGGGTGGTGCCGCTCGTGCTTGTTGGCGCCGTGGCCATAGCGTGCGCGATACTTGCGGCTACGCCCACGACGCTTGCTAGGAGGACGCTCTATCCCGTGAGCCATGCGCAGGACATCCAGGCGTCGGCAGAGCGCCACGGTGTGGACCCTCTGCTTGTTGCTGCCGTTATCAAGTGCGAGTCTAACTGGGACGAGAATGCGCAGTCCGCTGCTGGCGCCATTGGCCTCATGCAGGTAATGCCGCAGACCTCGTCTGAGCTTGCGCGCATGGGGTTGGTCGATTCTGGTGCCTACGATCCCTCAAACCTCTTCGATCCCACTACGAACATCGAGTACGGGACGGCCTACCTCGCGTTCCTCGAGAAGAACCTCTCCTCGACAGACCAGGTGATTGCGGCGTACAACGCTGGCATGGGCAAGGTTGAGGAGTGGCTTGCCCAGCCCGGGGAGCTTGCCGACAACATCACGTATCCGGAGACGCGCGAGTACCTGCGCCGTGTGAGCGAGGCCTACCAGGGGTATCGCGACAGCTACCCAAACGGTCTGGTGGTCGAGCAGTAGGCAAGAGGCTGCCGGCGGGCATGTTCGAGAAATACTTTGAAGCGACCTAGAAACAGAACAAGCGTTCTGTTATACTCTGGCTCAGGGAAAGGAGGAGGCTATGGCAGAACCTTCGGTAACGGGCGAGCGCTTTGGCGGAGAACTCAAGCGCTTTGGCGTCGAGCAGGCGGGTACGCCGTTCAAGGTTGTCTCTCCCTTCGAGCCCGCAGGAGACCAACCGCAGGCAATCGAGAAGCTCGCGCATGGCGTGGAGGATGGCCTGCGCTACCAGACGCTCATGGGCGTCACCGGCTCGGGCAAGACGTTCACCATGGCCAAGACCATCGAGGCGGTCCAGCGCCCCACGCTCATCATGGAGCCAAACAAAACGCTCGCCGCACAGGTAGCAAGCGAGATGCGCGAGCTCTTTCCCAACAATGCCGTTGTCTACTTCGTGAGCTACTACGACTACTACCAGCCAGAGGCCTACGTCCCCCAGAGTGACACCTACATCGAGAAGGATGCCTCCATCAATGAGGAGGTCGAGAAGCTGCGCCACCAGGCCACCTCGAGCCTGCTCTCGCGCCGCGACGTTATTGTGGTGGCGTCCGTCTCGTGCATATACGGCATCGGCAGTCCCCAGGACTACGCCGGCCTTGCGCCCAATGTGGACAAGGAGGTCCCGCTCGAGCGGGATGACCTCATCAAAAACCTCATAGACATCCAGTACGACAGGAACGACTACGACCTCCAGCGCGGCACCTTCCGCGTTCGCGGAGACACCGTGGACGTGTTCCCGCCCTACGCAGAGAACCCCCTGCGCATCTCGTTCTTTGGCGACGAGGTCGAGCAGATTGCCGAGGTGGACAACGTGACGGGTGAGGTCGTGCGCGAGTTTGACGCCATCCCCATCTGGCCCGCATCGCACTACGTCACCGAGCGCCCCAAGATCACCCACGCCCTAAAGACCATCTCCGAGGAGCTCGAGCAGCGCGTGGCCGAGCTCAAGGCAAACAACATGCTGCTGGAGGCCGAGAGGCTCTCGCAGCGCACGGCGTATGACCTCGAGATGCTCGAGAACATGGGATATTGCAACGGCATCGAGAACTACTCGCGCCACCTTGATGGGCGAGCCCCCGGCGAGCCGCCGTACACGCTCATCGATTACTTCCCCAAGGACATGCTGTGCATCATCGACGAGAGCCACGTGACGGTTCCGCAGATTCGTGGCATGCACGAGGGAGACCGCTCGCGCAAGGTCACGCTCGTCGAGCATGGCTTCCGTTTGCCCTCGGCTCTGGACAACAGGCCGCTGCGCTTCGACGAGTTCGAGGCGCGCATCCCGCAGTTCATCTACGTATCCGCAACGCCGGGAGACTACGAGGAGTCGGTGACGCAGCAGGAGGTGGAGCAGATCATCCGTCCCACCGGCCTTCTCGACCCAAAGATTGAGGTGCGCCCCGTTCACGGCCAGATTGACGACCTCATCTCCGAGATTCGCGAGCGTGTGGGGCGCCATGAGCGCGTGCTTGTGACCACTCTTACCAAGCGTATGGCAGAAGACCTCACCGACCACCTCCTAGACGAGGGGTTCCGCGTCAACTATATGCACTCGGACACCGCAACGCTCGATCGCGTGGATATCATCCGCGACCTTCGTGAGGGAAAGATCGACGTGCTCGTGGGCATCAACCTTCTGCGAGAGGGGCTTGACATTCCAGAGGTCTCCCTCGTTGCCATTTTGGATGCGGACAAGGAGGGTTTCCTCAGAAACCGTCGGTCGCTCATCCAGACCATGGGACGTGCCGCACGTAACGTCTCGGGCGAGGTCATCATGTATGCCGATGAGATAACGGACTCCATGCGCGAGGCAATCGACGAGACGCGTAGGCGTCGTGCCATCCAGGAGAAGTTCAACGAGGAACACCATATCGAGCCCCAAACGGTGCGAAAGGCCATCAACGACATCTCTGGCTTCCTTGCCGAGGCACAGGCCAATGTGGGAAAGCGCAAGCGCAAGGACGGGGCCTTCTATACTGCCTCGGGGGAGGGGGCAGAGGAGCAAGGCGCTCCCGCGGAGGTGTCTACGGCAGAGGCCGTTGCCGCCGAGCTCTCCAAGCTCCCGCGCGACGAGGTCATGCGTGTCATCGCTTCGCTCGAGGAGGAGATGGCCAACGCTTCGGCGAACATGGAGTACGAGCAGGCGGCTCGCATTCGTGACCAGCTCGTCGAACTCAAGAGCCAATTTGAGGGAACGAGCGAGGAAGAGGTCATGAAACGTCTCAAGGTAGGCGCAAGAAAGGGGAGCGCTCACGCGACGCGGCGCAAGTACCGCGGGAAGCACTGACGCGAAGCCTTCGCTGAGGTATCCCTGCTTCCCCTTTTGGTAAGTACGATGGCCACGTGAATCCCTATCAGACCTCTAGGTGGGTACAATGTAGTGAGGATATTCCTACTTTTCCTACTAACAGGGCAACTAAAAGTCGGGGAGGCCACCATGCAAACTGTATTTGTGGATAGCGCCAAGGTTATGTCAAAGGGGCAGGTCACTATCCCCAAGGAGGTGCGTAAGGTTTTGGGCGTTCAGAGCGGAGATAAAGTGACGTTTGTTGTGGAAGGCAATACAGTGAGGGTCATGAACTCCGCAGCATATGCCATGAGGGTACTTCAGCGGGAAATGAGTGACGAGGCTAACCGTGTGGGCATCGCAACAGAGGACGAGGCCGTAAAACTAGTCTCGTCCATGCGTTCTGAAGGGCCAGGGAACTAGTTTATGCGTATCTTCATCGACACAAATGTGTTACTGTCCGCCGCTCTCTTTCCTGGTGGTGCAGCAGCCTGTGCCTATGAAGCCGCGGTGTCATCACCGAATCGACCAATTGTTAGTGACTACGTGGTAGAAGAGCTCAGGACGGTATTCAAGAGAAAATTCCCGGAAAAGCTTCCTGCGCTCGACGGGTTTCTTGCTTCGTTGTCATATGCGGTCGAAATAGTCGCTACCCCCAGTGACTCTTGTGCCGATGAGATGGGTGTACGTGATTCGGCAGATCGGCCGATTGTACGTGCTGCCTTGGCATCAAATGCAGACGTGCTGCTAACGGGGGACAGGGACTTGCTAGATTCGGGGATTGATTCACTTAGAATAATCTCCCCTCGGGAGTTCTTGGAGTCGTAGGCCGTAGGCCCTTGTGTGCGCCGCAATCAACGCGCCCGGGAGTTCGGTTGCACGCGTGGGGTATGATGAATGTCGCCAGAAATGTGTTGTGTGACGGTTGTCAAGCTATCAAGGAGGCATCATGGCTGCAAAGATTGTCGTTGCATGTGGTTCAGGAGTCGCAACCTCTGCGACTGTAGCCTATAAGGTCAAGAAGCTGCTTGCGGCCGATGGCATCGAGGCGGACGTCGAGGCAGTCGCCGTCGCCGACCTTGACGAGGCGCTCAAGAACGCCGACGCATATGTTGCCGTGGTCCGCCCCGAGCGCGAGTTTGACGTTCCCGTCTTTAACGGCGTCGCGTTCCTCACGGGCATGAACCAGGACGAGGAGCTCAAGCGCCTCGCCGACGCAGTGAGGGGCAAGTAGCTCGAGCGCTACCATGCACCAGGCATTTCGGCAGCTCATCTCGTATGCGCTCTTTGGGTGCGTCTGCTCTGCCGTCGACATGCTCGTCTTTCTCGCACTTACATCACTGGGCGGCATAGAGCCGCTTGCCGCAAACGTGGCGAGTGTGGCGGTTGGGCTTACCCTGAGCTTCTTTCTCAACCGCCAGCACACTTTTCATGTGATGGATAGTCCCGCTCGTCGCTATGTGGTCTTTATCTGCGTGGGGCTCTGCGGCATGTGCGTGCAGGAGCTGGTTATTGCCGCTCTCACCACACATGCCGCAGCGCCCCTCTCGACGCCATTGGTGGCGAAGCTCGCCGCCCTTGTGACTGCGGGGCTCATGCAGTTTGTCCTCAACAGGTCCGTGACGTTCAGGCAGCGCTAGGGCGTGGCGGCAGCGTGCCGCCCGAGTTACGCCTGCCGCAGCTCTTCTGTAACGTCTTCCACAACGGCCTCGGCCACACGCAGACCGTCAGCCGCCGCGCTCATGATGCCGCCTGCGTAGCCGGCACCCTCGCCCACAGGCCAAAGCCCTCGTACGCCCACGCTTTGTAGGTTGCTCCCCCGTGTCACGCGCACGGGCGAGCTGGACCTTGTCTCCACGCCCGTGAGCACCGCATCCGGACGGTCAAAGCCGCGAAGCTTGCGTCCCATCTCGGGAATGGCGGCGCGGATGGTCTCGGTGATGTAGGAAGGGAGGCAACGCGAGACGTCTCCCCAGGCCACACCCCTGGGGTACGTGGGTTCCACGCCACCAACTGCAGAGGATGGCCTGTCGTGCAGGAAGTCTCCCACCAGCTGCGCAGGTGCCACAAAGCCACCGCCGCCCGCCTCGAACGCCGCCTGCTCACAGGCGCGCTGCAGCTTGATACCTGCAAGGACGTCGTCACCGGGAAGGTCCTCGGGGAAAACGTTGGCGAGCAGCCCGGAGTTTGCATTCTCGCCTGCGCGGTCGGAGTAGCTCATGCCGTTGGTCACGACGCCGCCCGGTTCGCTTGCGGCAGAGACCACGTACCCGCCGGGGCACATGCAGAACGAGAAGGCCGAGCGGCCCGACGGGAGGTGAACGGCAAGACTGTATGGCGCGGCGCCCAACGCGGGGTTGCCGGCTGCCGGCCCATAGAGCGCGCGGTCGATGTCTGTCTGGAGGTGCTCGATGCGCACGCCCATCGCAAAGGTCTTGCGCTCCATGGGAACGCCGCGTTGCGAGAGCAACTCGAAGACGTCACGAGCGGAGTGCCCACACGCAAGCACTACCCTTGAGCAGGGCACGCGTTCCTCGGTGACGATTCCCGTCTCCGGGTCCTCGGAGCGCAGCGTCACCGCGCGCACGCTTCCGCCGCTCACGTCGAGGTCAACCAGGCGGCAACGGCAGCGCACCGTCCCATCGGCCTCCTCGATCATCTCGACGATGTGCGTCACCACCTCGGGCAGAACGTCGCTCCCAATGTGCGGCTTTGCGTCCCACAGGATGCGCTGCTGCGCGCCGGCGTCCGCAAAGGTCTTGAGCACCAGCCGGTGAAAGGGGCTCTTGGTCCCTGTCTGCAGCTTGCCGTCTGAGAAGGTCCCGGCACCACCCACGCCAAACTGGATGTTGCTCTCGGGGTCAAGCTCGCCCGTCTCGTCGTGGTGGCGTACCACGCGCGATCGCCGCGCGGCATCGTCGCCACGCTCGACGAGGAGCGGCTCCAAGCCCGCGCGCGCAAGCGAGAGCGCGCAGAAGAGTCCCGCGCAGCCTGCCCCTACAACAACGATGGGGCCCTGGTCATGTGGCACATGCGCACACGGCAGTGGGAAGTCCTTGTCGGCAGTCCCTACCAGGCGTACGCTGCCTGACTCGCGCCTGGAGGCAAGCCCGGCGAGGAGTTCCCTCTCCGCTGGCTCGCCACCCGGAAATTCTGTCCGCAGCGTGAAGATGAGCTGGACGTCGCCCTTCTTGCGCGCGTCGATGGAGCGCTTGCGCCGCGTGACGCGGCCAAGCTCGTCGGGACGTACGTGCAGGCGCCGGGCTAGCGCCTTGCGGATAACCGCCTGTTCGCGGGCTTCGGTTCCGTCCAGCTGCGAGAGCGGCACGCGAATGCCGGATACCTCTATCACGCTATCTCCTCTCAGCCAGGCGCGCGGCAGATGCCCCCGCCACCATGCCGCTCTTCCAAGCCCATGCAAGGTTGAAGCCCCCGCAGGCCCCGTCGACGTCCACGGCCTCACCGCAGACAAACACACCCGGCGCGCCCGGACACGCAAGCGTCGAGGTGTCCAACGCCCCCACGTCAATGCCGCCGGCCGTGACCTGGGCGCGCTTCTCGTCTGCGGTGCCCGTGACGAGAAGCTCAACCGCCTTTGCACGAGCCGCCACGTCCTCGACCGTGCCGCCGCGCTTGACCAGCTGGGCGGCAACCGCGTCGTCGAGCAGGCCCGCTGTGCCTCCGCGCGCCGCAAGCTCTCGGGCCGTGCCCGCGTCCACCTCGGGGAGAAGGTCGAGAATCAACCTGTCTCCCGGCAGCGTATTTCGCGAGAGGTCAAAGCTCACGATGCCGGAGATGCCGTACGGCCTGAAGAGCAGCTCGCCCGCCTCACGCGCAATGGTGGTGTCACCTCGCATGAGAGTTGCAGCAACACGTGCCCGCCGTCCGTCAAGTGCGGGGAAGTCGAGCCCCCTGCACGCAAGCGGGCACAGGACTGGCCGCACGTCCACCAGAGGAAGGCCAAGGCCACGGGCGAGTGAGCTCTCCCCGCCGCCTGTGGCAATCACGACCGCCTGCGCACCCAGCGTCTCTCGCCGGCCACCCTCAAACGCGGGCACAAGCTCCAAACGATAGTCGCTCGCCATCCGCGAGACGCCGGCAACCTCGCGCCCGCAGGCAAGCGTAACGTGAGCCCTGTCCGCCCGCGCCACCAGCACCTCTCGCACGGAGGATGCCTCGCGAGTCACGGGGTAGAGCCTGCCGCCCTCCTCCTCGGCCACGGCAAGCCCGCACGCCGAGAAGAAGCCCAGCACGTCTGGAAGGAAACGCTCCCCGCAGACGGCGGACACAAAGCCGGGATGCCGGTACCTCTCGGCCGAGAGGTTTGCGTTCGCAAGGTTGCAGCGCCCGCCGCCCGTGGCGAGGATGCTGCGGCCGCACTCAAGCGCGCGCTCGATGATAACCACGCGGGCGCCCGCCTCGGCGGCAGTGATGGCGGCGGCGAGGCCTGATGCCCCACCGCCGATAACGGCCACGTCTACCTGGGCAGGAACCTGGACCGCCTGCGCCTGCGCGGCAAGCTCGCGCTCCCGCGCCAGGCGCGACGGCCCGCGGCCCGCGCGCGATGTGCTTCTCGGCCGAGAGGGCATGCGCTACTCCGCCGCCCCCGACGACGCCTTGGCGTCATCGAACTCGCAGGTGGAGACCACGGCCTCCACGGCCTTTGGCAAAAAGCCCTGGGGAAGCTCGTCCTCAAGGGTGCCGTGGTCGCATGCCGCCGCAAGCGCGGGGTCGATGGGCAGCTCGCCCAGCGCGTCGATGCCGTACTCGTCTGCCGTCTGCGCAAGGTGGCTCGGCCCGTACGGCCAGATCTTCTCGCCGCAGTGGGGGCAGGTGACATAGGCCATGTTCTCGACAAGGCCAAGCACGGGCACGCTCATCATGGATGCCATGTTGAACGCCTTGCCCACGACCATCTGCACGAGGTCCTGCGGCGATGAGACAACCACCACGCCCTCGATGGGCAGGGACTGGAACACGGTGAGAGGCACGTCGCCCGTTCCCGGGGGCATGTCGACGAGCAGGTAGTCTAGCTCGCCCCAGGCGCACTCCTCGAAGAACTGCCTGAGGGCGCCCGCGATCACCGGCCCGCGCCACACGATGGGGTCGGTCTCGTTCTCGAGGACGAGGTTGGCGCTCATGACCTCGATGCCGCCCTTGGTGGTTGCAGGCACCAGGATGTCGTTCACCGCGGTGGCGCGCTCGCCGGCTAGGCCCAGCATCTTGGGGATGGAGGGGCCGGTGATGTCTGCGTCAAGGATGCCCACGCGTGCGCCGGAGCGTGCCAGCTCAACGGCAAGGCTGCCGCAGACAAACGACTTGCCCACGCCGCCCTTGCCGGAAATGACCCCAATCACGTGGTGGATCTTGGTGTACTCGTTCTGCTTGAAGCCGGCCGGGCCCTGCGCCGCCTTCGAGCGGCCGTGCAGCACCTCATCCATCTCCCGCTTGATCTTCTCTTCGTTGGCGTCTGCCATGGCGTTCCTTTCCTTCTCGCCGCTGGGCGGCGCGTAAGTTGCACGGTCAATTCTACCCAAGGGCGCAGAAGGCGAGAGGGTTGTGCCGCTGGCGGTTCATCGCCAGTGCCTTTCGGGGCTGCCACGAGCGCAGTTTAGCTCCATTTCTTAATTCGGTTGCCAGCGACCTGCGCAAACGTGGCGGCTGTTTAAGAAATGGAGCTAAACTCTGCCAATCCGCTTGGACAACGCGTGGTGCGGCCTGCTCTCAAACTTGGTATCTCTTTCGTAGACCTATCCCACAGGAACGATTCACCAAGGTTAGCTTGGGTAAGCTGGGATGAGCCAGAATAACGTCAACCGACAGGAATCGCATGCTCGAACTCAGGGACATCTCCAAAAAGTATGTTACCGGAAACTTCACGCAGGTGGCGCTCGACTACATCAGCGTGGCCTTCCGCGACTCCGAGTTCGTGGCGGTTCTCGGCCCCTCGGGTTCGGGCAAGACCACGATGCTCAACGTGGTGGGCGGCCTCGACCACTTTGACTCCGGCGATCTTCTGGTTGACGGCATCTCTACACAGCGCTTCCGCGACCGCGACTGGGACGCCTACCGCAACAACCGCATCGGATTCGTGTTCCAGAGCTACAACCTCATCCCGCACCAGACCATCCTTGCTAACGTGGAGCTGGCGCTCACGCTCTCGGGCGTCTCTCGCACGGAGCGACGCGAGCGCGCCCTCAAGGCACTTGCTGACGTGGGCCTTGCCGACCACGTGGACAAGCGACCGGCCCAGCTCTCGGGCGGGCAGATGCAGCGCGTGGCCATTGCGCGCGCCCTCATCAACGACCCCGAGATCCTTCTTGCCGACGAGCCCACGGGCGCCCTTGACTCGGTGACGTCCGTGCAGGTAATGGACCTCCTCAAGGAGGTCTCGCGCGACCGGCTGGTGGTGATGGTCACCCACAATCCCGAGCTTGCCCGCCAGTACGCCACGCGCATCGTCGAACTGCGCGACGGCCACATCACGAGTGACTCAGACCCCTTCGAGCCCGGTCCGGAGGAGGAGCGCCGCCCTGCCAAGCCCACACGCAAGACCTCGATGTCGTTCCTCACGGCTTTGGGGCTCTCGTTCAACAACCTCATGACCAAGAAGGGCCGAACCTTCCTCACGGCGTTTGCGGGCTCGATTGGCATCATTGGCATTGCGGCCATTCTCGCCCTGTCAAACGGCGCGAACAACTACATCAGGAACACCGAGGAGGAGATGCTCACTGTCTACCCCCTCACCATCGAGGGAACGTCGCTCAACCTCACGAGCGTCCTCTCCTCGGTAAGCGGCTCGGGCGGCGGCTCCTCTTCCGGCGACCCCCTTGCGGCCAACAATACTCAGAGCGTGGAGGGAAGCGACAGCATCGGTGAGGCCTCCACCATCACCAACATGTTCAAGAGCGTGGGGAAAAACGACCTCAAGTCGCTCAAGGCGTACCTGGATGCCAACGGTGGCGGCATCGACACGTACGCCCATGCCATCCAGTACTCCTATAACGTCACGCCCTATCTCTATCTTCAGAACGATGACGGGACGGTTGTGCAGGTAAACCCCGAGTCATCCTTCGAACAGCTGGGCTCCGGCGTGAGCTCCTCCATCACTTCGAGCATGACCTCGCAGACAAGCGCGTTCCACGAGCTGCTCGATGACACGGACCTTATCGAAGGGCAGTACGACCTTGTGGCGGGGGAGTGGCCTACGGAAGCGGACGAGCTTCTCGTGGTCCTGAGGCCTGACGGCACAATCCCGGACCTCGATGCGTTTGAGCTTGGCCTTCGCGACCACAGCCAGCTCGACTACATGGTCTCCACGCTCACGCAGTCGAACACCTCCGCGGACGAGGAATCTGCGATCGACGAGTCCGAGGGCTCCTCGTATCCCGTGGCGGACATTCTCGCCAGCATGCTCAAGCTCGTCTACCCCTCGGACGTCTACTCCTACGACGCGGAGTATGGCGTATGGACCGACAAGACGGATGACGACGCGTTCATGCAGGAGCTTGTCTCCCAGGGCATGGACGTGAAGGTTGTGGGCATTGTCCAGGCGAAGGACAGCTCGTCCTCGCTCAGCCCCGGCATCTACTACACAAGCGCCCTCACGCGCCAGGTCATGGACCACGCCGCCCAAAGTGAGATCGTTCAGCAGCAGCTTGCGGACCCCGCAACCGACGTCTTTACGGGGAAGAGCTTCATCGAGGAGGCGTCGGGGGCGAGCGAGGAGAACATCGACCTCTCGAACCTCTTTAACGTGGACGCGGATGCCCTGAAGGCGTCGTTCTCCTTTGACACCTCGAAGCTGGATGTGGACCTCTCGTCGCTGGACATGAGCACCATGACCACACCGCAGGTGGACGTGCCTGCGCTTGACCTCTCTGGCGTGGACTTCACGAACGTCGACCTCTCTGGGGTCGACGTGTCGAAGCTCGATACGCAGGAGCTTCAGGAGCTGATGCCGGACTTCTCGGACGTGGATTGGGCAAGCATCATCTCTAACCTCGACATCAAGTACGACCAGTCCGCCGCCGATGCCCTCATGAGCCAGCTCACAACCGAGTACCAGGCCTACATGCGCGAGCATCCTGACGCAAACCCCCAGGACTACTTCATGTCCGAGCAGGGGAGACAGACCATAGAGACAGGCGTCGAGAAGATCGTTAACTTCGATGACATCCAGCGACAGCTTAAGGAGCAGCTCGACCCCATTGTGGACGAGAAGGTCAGTGACTCTGTTGCCAAGGCGCTGAAGTCCCAGATCGTCAAGCAGCTTGCCTCGCAGATTGCGTCCCAGCTTGCGGTCCAGATTACGAATGCCCTCACGAGCTACATCCAGTCTGCGATGACGCAGGTTATGACCCAGGTCTCCACCGCGCTTCAGACCCAGCTCACTTCTGCCATGCAGTCGAGCATGGACAAGCTCGCGGGGAGCCTGGCGAGCGCGATGTCTGTCGACGCCGACAAGATCAAGAGCGCCTTCTCGCTCAACGTGGACGAGACCCAGTTGCGCGAGCTCATGATGAGCATGCTCACTAACAGCAGTGCCACCTACGACGACAACCTGGTTAAGCTGGGCTATGCAGACCCCGAGACCCCCTCCGAGATAGACATCTATCCGGGCAACTTCGACGACAAGGAGCAGGTCATCAGGATTCTGGACGAGTACAACGCCTCCCAGACCGACGACGCAAAGAAGATCACCTACACGGACTTGGTGGGGACGCTCATGGAGTCGGTCACGCGCATCGTGAACATGATCTCCTACCTGCTCATTGCGTTTGTCTCGATATCGCTCATTGTCTCCTCGATCATGATTGCCGTCATCACGTACATCTCGGTGCTGGAGCGCAAGAAGGAGATAGGCATCCTGCGATCGATTGGCGCCTCGAAGCACAACGTGAGCTCGGTCTTCAATGCGGAGACCGTGATTGAGGGGCTAGTTTCCGGCGTGATGGGCATCGCGATAACGCTTGCGGCCTCCATACCGGTGAACGCCTACGTGCTCAACCGCTATGCCGTGGCAGACATCATGCAGCTCTCATGGCAGCATGCCGTAATCCTCATTGGCATCAGCGTGCTGCTCACCTTCCTCGCGGGGTTGATTCCGGCTTCCAAGGCGTCGCGGGAGGACCCGGTAGAGGCGCTGCGCAGTGAGTAGGGGGCTCTTGGCTTCTGGATTCCTCTGGGCCAACCCTCCTGGTTAACCTCCGAGCTAACCCTCCTGGTTAACCTCTGAGCTAACCCTCCTGGGCTGTTGAGAAGAAATTCGCCATTTTTCAGGCTTTGGGCGACGCTATTTGTCCAGATTTTTCTCAACAGTACCCGGGAGCAAATCTGCCGCTGCTGGATTACCGGCTTCCGGACGCTTGGTGCGCCGTCCGGCGCTGCGCCTGTGCCACGGCCCCTGAATAACCTCGATGTTTACAAGGCAAGAACCCAGCTGCATCTGGAGCGTGCCTTGCAGATGGTTGCGAATCCACTGCTCATTCCGACGCTGCTGGCGTGCCCTGGCAAGCAGGCGGGCAGCTGCGCGCGGAGACGCAATTTCCTTTGGTGTGCCGACCCACGGAACCCCGTACGTCGAGAGCAGTCTCCACATGTAAACCTTGTCGCATCTCTGGCGTGCCGTGAACCGAAGCACTCTAATGCCCGCCGCGGCAATATAGGATTCTCGCTGACGTTCTGCCACAAGGGCGTCAAGCGTGCTCCCACCAGCAAGCATCTCCATGTTGGTGTACTTCTCGAAGCCGTCGTGTTCTCCGCCAATGAGCTGCCCGTTTGCAAGCCGCCAGGCGAAGTCCAGACGGTATGGATGATCTGGGTTGAGTGGATTGGGAACCTCCACCTGAAGCTCTGGACAAGCAAATCCCAGCTCAAGCATGGTTGCTCGCGAGAGTGACTCGCCGCCGTTCTCAGCGCGGCCATCGGCGTGCAAGGCGCAGACGTACGCCTGTGCGGCACCCCTTACCCCTCTTCCCCTTGACAGGACGTACTCAATGAGCTGGTCTTTTTCGACTAGCCCGGCCCGAAGGGCGGAGTCTGCAACAACAAGACCCTCGGAAAATGGCATCCAGCGCATGCAATCAAAGACAGTCTGGAGTATTGGCGTCACACGGAGTCCATCGATGGCCGCCACGTTGCTCGCGGAGGTTTCCATTCGTCGAAGGGTGCCCATCCGTCCCGAGTGTCCGTGAGGTCCAACGGCCAGCATTATCCTATCTAGCTGGTAATACGAGACCGAAAGGCCGTGAATGAGAGCGGCGGTTGTCCCGCAGAACACCCATGATGGGTGCTTGTCCTGCAATGCCCTTGCTAGCCAGAGGTGCTGGGCATCGGGCCTAAGTCCCTCCCAGTCTGATGGGCTTGCGTAGACCCTTGGACACACCCGCACAAGGTCTCCGGCGGCTGCCATTCGTGAGGCTACACGTTCGTCCTTCTCCGCATCAGGCGAGAAGAAGGCAAGCCCAGCAGCTGCTCGGTTTACCTGATTCATGAGCCTTGCCCGCGCCGCCTTTGACATGACGTCACCTTCTTTTGCCTCCGGGCCTATCTGTGGCAGTCTAGTATCACTCATAACGTGGTTAGAGAGGTAAAACTCGGGTAAGCGGCTTTTGTCTGACGCTGCTGAGAAGGATTTGGACATTTTTCGGACCCTTGAGGCTCTAATGTGTCGAATTAGTTCTCAACAGTACCGGTTGGCGACTGGCGAGAGGCGCCGGGCGACAACTGGCGAGCGGCGTCGGTGCCGCCGCGCACAGAGAGGGGAGTGCACATGAGGTTTGTCTTCGCATCCGATTCGCTTAAGGGCACCATCAGCTCTGCTCGCGCGGCTGCCATTCTCGCGGAGGAAGCCACGCGCGCCTTTCCCGGCGTGACCTGCACAAAGCTTGCGGTGGCGGACGGCGGCGAGGGGACGGTCGATGCAGTTGTGGCCTCCCTTGGCGGCGCCCGCGTCGAGACTAGCGTGGCAGATCCTCTTGGCCGGCCCGTCGAGGCTATCTACGGCATGCTCCCCGGGAACCGTGCCATCATCGAGATGGCCGCTGCCTCGGGACTGCCGCTTCTCACGCACGCGGAGCGAAACCCCATGCTCACCAGCACCTTTGGCACGGGCCAGCTCGTGCTTCACGCACTGCGAAACGGTGCCACTGAGGTAACCCTTGCCATTGGCGGTAGCGCCACCAACGACGGTGGCATGGGGGCCATGCGCGCGCTGGGCGTGCGCTTTCTTGACGCCGCGGGAGGGGAGCTCGATGGCACCGGCGCAGATCTGGCCCGCGTGGCAAGCATCGACGCCACCGGCCTTGACCCGCTCGTCTCGCACGCGCGCTTCCGGCTCCTATGCGACGTCGACAACCCGCTCCTTGGCCCCTGCGGTGCCACGCGCGTCTTTGCCCCGCAAAAGGGTGCCAGCCCGCAGCAGATCGAGGAGCTCGAGGAAGGCATGGCATCATACGCGAACGTGCTCGAGCGTACGCTCGGCAGCAGTGCGGACCAGCCTGGCGACGGGGCGGCAGGCGGCCTTGGCGCGGCGGTGCGCCTCTTCCTTGGGGCAACATCGGTTTCGGGCATCGATTGGGTTCTCGACGTTGTGGGCCTTTACCAGGCGCTTCTCGGCGCTGACCTCTGCATTACGGGGGAGGGCCACGCGGACGAGCAGTCACTTCACGGCAAGGTGGTCTCGGGCGTGGCGGCGCGCTGCAAGCAGGCGGGTGTGCCCTGCGTGGCTATCGTGGGCGGCATGGACCCCAGTGCCCTTGACCTCTCAAACCTGGGCGTAGATGCACTTGTGCCCACGGTTATCGACTGCAGTGACGTGACGGACGCCCTTTTGCATGCCGAGAGGAACTACCATCTTGCCGCAGCAAGGGTCTTCTCTCTCTTGAAGCTGGGCAGGGGTCTTCCCATTACGTAAGCCGCGCGTATCCCGCTCCAATTCTTGGGCGCAACGAGCTTCCCTGCTACTATTATGTAGAGAGAGGTCATCGTGCCCATGCGCGATGCCACACGTTTTCCTACGTCCAAAGGAGCACCCAGTGAGCGATTTCGTAACTTCCAACGACGTCTTTGTTAACCAGCACGCCGAGAGCCGCGACGAGGTGCTGCGCTTCATCTCCCAGAAGGCAGTCGAGCTTGGCGTCACCGATGACGCCGATGCCGTCTACAAGGCCTTTATCGCCCGCGAGGACATGGGCGAGACGGGCATGACCGACGGCTTTGCCGTGCCGCACGCCAAGGACGCCGCCATCAAGAAGGCAGCCGTCATCGTCTTCAAGAACGACCACGCCCTCGATTGGCCTTCCTTCGACGAGAAGCCTGTCGACATTGCCATCTCGCTGCTGGTCCCCGCCGGCGAGGCTGGCACCACGCACATCAAGCTGCTGTCCAAGACCGCCGTCCTGCTCATGAAGGACGACTTCAAGAACCTCGTGCGTGGCTCCGACGATCCCCAGGCTATCGCCGACGCCATCAACAAGGGCATTAACGATCAGGACTAAGCCAACGGGACGGGGTTTCCTTGTCCTGTGTAGCTGTTGATTTCGAGGGCGGCCGCATTTGCGCGCCGCCCTTCTTATGATGAGACAAAGGGAAACTCCCTTTGTCTCATGAGAGGAGTACGGAATGTTCAGGCAGTCGACCGACAAGCGCGTCGCAGTGTTCGTGGCCAACGGGCTCGAGGAAATCGAGGGCCTTACGGTGGTTGACCTGCTCTTCCGCGCGGGCATCCCTACAGACACCGTGTCCATCACGCCGGAGCGCACCGTGACCTCCTCGCACCAGGTTACCATCACCTGCGACCGTTCAATTGCGGACGAAGGCTTCTCCTTCGATGACTACGACATGCTCGTGCTCCCTGGCGGCATGCCGGGAACGCTCAACCTCAAGGCGTGCGAACCCCTCACCGCTGCCGTCATGGCCTTCGACCAGGCGGGCAAGGGCGTGGCTGCCATCTGCGCCGCCCCATCGATCTTGGCCGAGCTAGGCATTCTTACCAACCGTCCCGCAACCTCGAACCCTAACTTCCAGCACGTGCTGGTGGAGAACGGCGCCATCCTCTCGGAGGAGCCTGCCGTGGTGGACAGCAACGTGATCACCAGCAAGGGCATGGCAACCGCTATCCCGTTTGGCCTCGAGATTGTCCGCTGGTTCCTGGGGGATGCCGCCGTCGAGGATCTCAAGCCCCGCATCGTGCTCGAGCACTAGCGTGGCAGACGCCCTTGCGGCGCGCGCACAGGAGCGCCAGTACCTCTGCATAGATCTCAAGAGCTTCTACGCCAGCGTTGAGTGCGTGGAGCGCGGCCTTGACCCGCTCGCGACGCGCCTCGTGGTGGCCGATCCCTCGCGCACTGAGAAGACCATCTGCCTTGCGGTCTCGCCGGCCATGAAGGCGCTGGGCGTGCGCAACCGATGCCGCGTCTTCGAGATCCCTCAGACCATCGACTACGTGATGGTGCCGCCGAGAATGGCGCTCTACATGGAGCGCTCGTGTGACGTCTATGCGGTCTACCTGCGCTGGATTGCCCCGGAAGACATCCACGTCTACTCGATAGACGAGGCCTTCATGGACATCACGGGCTATCTCGACCTCTACGGCTGCACGGCGCGCGAGCTTGGTGAGCGCATTCGCGAGGATGTGGTGAAGACCACTGGCATCCCCGCCACCTGCGGGCTTGGTACCAACCTCTACCTGGCAAAGATCGCACTCGACATCACCGCCAAGCACAGCAGGGACTTCTTTGGCGAGCTGGACGAGGAGACTTATCGCGCCACGCTCTGGAACCACCGTCCCATCACGGACTTCTGGCGCGTGGGCCCTGGCATTGCCGAGCGCCTGGCAGCCATGGGCATACATACCATGGGCCAGGTTGCCACCTACCCAGCCGAGCCCCTCTACCGGGAGTTTGGCGTTGACGCGGAGATACTCATCGACCACGCCTGGGGCGTGGAGCCCGTGACTATGGCAGACATCAAGGCCTATCGCTCCGGCTCACATTCCGTCTCGACGGCGCAGGTTCTCGGCTGCAACCGAGACTTTGCCGGTGCGCGCATCATTGCTCGCGAGATGGCAGACTCTCTCGCGCTCGACCTCGTTGACCAGCGGCTTGTTGCCAGTGGCGTGAGCCTGTACGTGGGATACGACCTCTCGGCCGAGGAGCGCGCGGGCATTCGTGACCGCTCGGACCCTCGTGCCTGGTACCGCGCCGTTGCCTCCGCCGGCGGCACCGAGCGTCTCCTTGTGCCCACCAGCTCGCGCGAACAGATCATGGCTGCAATCACGCGCATCTTCGATTCCTCCGTTGACCGTTCGCGCCCGGTGCACCGCCTTGGCCTCACGGCCACAGGCGTGCTTCCCGAGGATGCCCCCGGCGTCCAGGACAGCCTCTTTGCCACACCAGAAGCGGACGCCCGTGAGCGCCGCCGGCAGGAGGCCATCAGCGCCGTGAAGCGCAAGTTTGGAAAGAACTCGCTGCTCAAAGGCGTGGACCTTCTCCCCGAGGCAACCACGCGCGAGCGCAACCTGCAGATTGGGGGTCATCGCAGTGGAGAGTAGCGCCGCCGGCGGGCGCGCCACGCCACATCCGCGCCAGCCCATGCCCCTCTCGGAGCGGGCAAAGATCTTCTCGCCATTTGACCCGCTCAAGGGGTATCGCGCCATGCTCGCCGAGCGCGAGCGCCAGCAGGAGGAGGGTACCGCCCACGGGCCAAGGCCGTGGCCTCACTCGGCGCCGCCTGCCATCCAGCGCGGTCCCGGGCATAATGTGGACAAGGACTGATGGCTGGGTACCGCTGGGATTGGGCGTGTTACATGGCATTTGTTGAGTTCAGGGACGTCTGTAAGACCTACCACATGGGTAGCGTCGAAGTCCATGCGGTTGCCGGCATGTCCTTCGACATCGAGGAGGGCGAGCTCTGCGTGATTGTGGGGCCGTCCGGCGCCGGCAAGACCACGGTACTCAACATGCTTGGAGGCATGGACTCCTGCACCTCCGGGTCCATCCGGCTTGCGGGCCGCGAGGTCTCGGGGCTCTCTGAGCACGACCTCACACTCTACCGCCGGCATGACATTGGCTTTGTGTTCCAGTTCTACAACCTGGTGCAGAACCTCACCGCACTCGAGAACGTCGAGCTCGCAAGCCAGATTTGCACGGATCCGCTTCCAGCAGCCGAGGTGCTTGACGAGGTTGGCCTCGCCGAGCGCAAGGACATGTTTCCGGCGCAGCTCTCCGGCGGTGAGCAGCAGCGCGTTGCCATTGCCCGCGCGCTTGCCAAGAACCCCAAGCTTCTGCTCTGCGACGAGCCCACGGGTGCCCTGGACTACGTGACGGGCAAGCAGATTCTGGGGCTTCTCCAGCGCACCTGCCGCGAGCGCGGCCGCACCGTGGCAATTGTGACCCACAACTCCGCCTTCACCCAGATCGCTAACCGAGTGATTCACGTGCGAGAGGGACGCGCCGAGAGCGTCGAGACAAACGAGTACCCGCTCGATGCGGCAGAGGTCGAGTGGTAGGGGTGGCAGCCTCGCCGTTCACAAGAAGTGTGTGGAGGAGCATCCGCGGCTCGATGGGGCGCTTCTTTGCCATCACGGGCATCGTGGCCCTGGGCTGCGGCTTTTTGGCCGGCCTGCAGATGTCAGGACGAGACATGCGCCTTGCCGCGGACCGCTGGTTTGATGGCTGCAAGCTCTATGACCTGCGGCTGGTTTCCACGAAGGGCTTCTCGGAGAAGGACGTGGAGCGCGTCTCGTCTACCGAGGGCGTCACGGCGGTCATGCCCTCAAGCTCCACCGACGTGATGGCGCGCGTTGGCAACGAGCAGATGGCCGTGCGCATCACGTCGCTCGACGCGGATGCGGCGCAAGCGGCGACAAGCACGTCTGACGAGACGGTCGAGTCCTCCGACAACTCCTACCTCAACCGCGTGCACCTGACGGCGGGGCGCTGGCCGCAGTCTGCTGACGAGTGCTTGCTCGACGGTGATGCTGCCACGCCCGGCCTTGAAGTGGGCGATACGGTGGAGGTCCTCTACGGTACGGATGACCTCGACGGCACGCTTTCGGTGCGCACCTTCACCGTGGTGGGGCTCATGAGCTCGCCGAGCTATCCCTACACAGGCACCTTTGGCACCACGACGCTTGGTGACGGGTCCGTGAAGCAGGTGGCCTACGTGCTGCCCTCGGCCTTCTCGGACGACTACCCATGGACCACGCTCTACCTGAGCGTCGATGGGGCGGACGCAGCCGTGAGCGGAAGCTCGTTCTACGAAGATGCCATCTCACCCACGGAGGAGGCGCTCTCCGCACGCCTGGACGAGCTGGCCCAGGCACGTCTCGGTGATCTGCGCCAGGATGCCCAGGCCAAGGTGGACGACGCGCAGGCTCAGCTCGACCAGGAGCGCGCGGACGCGGAATCGCAGCTTGCGGATGCCAAGTCGCAGCTGGACGACGCGGCGCAGCAGATTGCCTCGGGTGAGGAAGAGATTGCCTCCGGCAGGGCGCAACTCGAGGATGGCCGGGCGCAGCTCGAACAAAAGCGTGCCGAGGCAGCATCGCAGCTGCAGGACGCCCAGGACCAGATCGATGCCAACCAGGCAACGCTCGACCAGCAGCGTCAGGAGCTCGAGACGAGCACGTCCGCCCTGCTCGCGCAGACTGGCGCCTCCTCGCTCGACGAGGCGGCCTCCTCGCTTTTTGCCCAGAAGGAGCAGGCCAGCGCAGGTATCGATGCCCTCGAACAGCAGATTTCTGCCTTGGAGGCGCTGGGTGACGCTGCGGATCAGGCAACGCTCGAGGCCCTGCGCGCTCAGCTTGCAGCGGCGCAGACATCACTCGACCAGGTAAACCAGGCGCTTGTGGGCGTGGAACAGCTCTCCTCGGCGCAGGCGCAGCTTACGGACGCCCAGTCCCAGCTTGACGCCGCCAATGCCCAGCTCGACCAGCAGCGCGCGAGCGCCGAGGCAGAGCTTGCGGCTGCTCAGGCCACGCTCGACCAGAACGAGGACCAGCTTGCCCAGGCCGAAGACCAGCTGGCGGACGCCAAGGCAAGCTACGAGGAGGGCCTTGCCAACTACCAGGAGCAGGAAGCAGACGTCCAGTCGCAGCTCGATGACGCACAGGCGAAGATCGATGATGCCCAGGCCCAGGTAGACGCGCTCGAGAAGCCCGACGTCTACCTGCTCGACCGCACGCAGGACGAGGGCGTCGAGACCTATATGCAGGACACGCGCCGCATGGACGGCATCGCTAACGTCTTTCCGGTCTTCTTCTTCCTCGTGGCTGCGCTTGTTGCGCTTACCACCATGACCCGCATGGTAGAGGACGACCGCGTCCTTATCGGCACACTCAAGGCTCTGGGCTACTCCAAGGGCCGCATCGCCTCGCGCTACCTGGTCTATGCCGCCATCGCCAGCGTGGGAGGTGCGGTTCTGGGTATCACCGTGCTCTCGCAGGCGCTTCCGGCCATCATCATGGCTTCCTACGGCGTTATCTACGCCGTGCCTGCCATGGCATGGCCGCTTCCCGTGGACCCCGCGGTGGCTCTGGTGTCTGGTGGCGTGGGCGTGGGCGTGACGCTTGTCGCTACCTGGGGTGCGGTTGTCTCAAGCCTGCGCGAGACGCCCGCCCAGCTCATGCTCCCGCTGGCGCCCAAGCCAGGGAAGCGGATTCTTCTCGAGGGCATCCGCCCGCTCTGGAACAGGCTCTCGTTCTCGTGGAAGGTCACCTGCCGCAACATGTTCCGCTACAAGCGCCGTCTTGCCATGACGGTGGCTGGGGTGGCGGGCTGCACGGCGCTGCTCTTGGTGGGCTTTGGCCTTCACGATGCCATCTGGGACATCATCGACTGCCAGTACGGACCCATCGTTCACTACGACACCACTGTGGGGCTCAAGGACGGTGCCACCGATGAAGACATGGCTGCCGTGGAGGACATCCTTGCCTCGACCGGCCAGGTGACACGCGAGGACCGCGTGCAGGAGGTCACCATGCACGCCGGCGCCAGCAGCGGCACCACAGACACGCTGCGCGTGAGCGTGGTTGTCCCGCAGGATGCGTCCACCTTCGAGGGCGCGGTGACGCTGCGGAGCCGCACCACGCACGAGGAGATACCCTTCGACAACGACTCCGTTGTCATTACCGAGAAGCTCGCGACCCGCCTGGGCATTGGCGTTGGCGATACGGTGGTGCTTCGCGACGTGGACGAGGTGGGCAACGCAACGGGCGAGGGGCATGCCCTTACGGTGACCGGCATCTGCGAGAACTACGTGGGGAACTACGTCTACGTGGGGCCCGATGCCTGGACCAAGGTGGATGCAAGTGAGCCGTCCTTCTCGACCGTTCTGGTGGCAACCACGCTCGACGCGGACGGACGCACCGCGCTCTCCGAGGCGCTCCACGACGAGGGCGCTGTCTCGACCGTGGCTTTCTCGTCCGAGACGATCGAGCTCTACCGGTCCATGCTCTCGGTGGTGGATGCGGTTGTCGTCGTGTTGGTGGTCTCGGCCGCGGCACTTGCCTTCATCGTGCTCTACAACCTCACGAACATCAACGTGGCCGAGCGCGTGCGTGAGATAGCAAGCCTGCGCGTGCTTGGGTTTACACGCCGAGAGGTTCACGCCTACATCTTCCGCGAGATAGTCATTACCGCGGCAATTGGCGACGCGGTGGGCTTGCTTCTGGGGACGTGGCTCGAGAACTTCGTAGTCACCACTGCCGAGGTCGACTACGTGATGTTTGGGCGCACCATCCACGCGACGAGCTATGGCTTTGCATTTGCCCTCACGATGGGATTCACGCTGCTAGTGATGCTCGCTATGCGGCGCCACCTCGACGCCGTTGACATGGTGGAGAGCCTGAAGAGCGTGGACTAATGTACGGCTGTGCAAAGTGGCCTGAAAAAGCTGTCGGTCGAGTTCCTTAGCGCTGTTACCGATGCCTTGCAAGGTGATCTCGGATAAACCTTGGTGGGGCTGTTACGGCACGCCCAATTTTGAAAGAGATTGAGGTGTCGAATCGGGCGACTTTCGCACGCTCGGCGGCAAGCTCCCCCTCTAGTTCTTGGATGCGAGAGTCCTTCTCGCGTAGGTCATTTGACTGGCGCTCCACATCATTGGCAAGCTCATGGCACCTCTGCGTGGCCCTTGCGGTCTCGTCTGCAAGCCGCGTGTACCCTCCTGCAAGAGATTCCATAAGACGAGTCTGAGTGTCGTCGACCTTGTCGCCATCAGCAGATGCCTGCGCGAGAGCCGCAGCCAGCACGTGATGCCACTCGCCGTAGATGTCCTTGTCGCAGAGTTCTCGTACGCGCTGATACTCCTGTTTCGAGATGGAACTGTAGGTGTTGTCGCTACAGTCAGCGAGAAAGACAAGCGCGTTTACGAACTGCTCGATGTCGTTCCAGGGAACTTGCATTACGCCGCTATCCCTTGTTGGCTCGCAGTTTGGCAGCTCGAAGCAGACCGAGGGGACGCCAACGTTCATTGCCTCGCAAAGAGTTAGGCAGAAGCCCTCTACGGGTGACGTCTGGATGTATATGTCGGAATCGACGAGGTATGGCGTGCAGTCGTTCACCCAGCCGACGAAGGTCACCGCATCTGCGATACCCCTTTGAGCGGCCAGGTCCTTGAGACCCGCAAGAACGTTGTCGTCGCCCCCGCCTACGATAACGAGCCGATAGCCTGGCCGCACACGATGGAATGCCGAGAAGACCTCAATTGCCAGGTCGGGACGCTTCTCGCGCGGATCGAGTCTTCCGCACCATACGACAGTGCGGGTGCCTCTTACGTGGGGGATTGTTGTGTCTTGTGCAAGGTAGTCGCCAACGGGATTGGTAACGAGGAACGAGTTTGGGCACCAAGTCTTCCAGAACAGCACATCCGACTGGCCAAGCGCCGCAACCGCATCTGCGCTTTGAGCGCATGTTCTCATGGTGTGCAGGAGCGATTGGCCGTCGGGCTTGTCAACAAAGTAAGCGACGCAGCTCTGTGGGAAGTACACGAATTTGGCGCCAGCCGCCTGTATGGCTGCCTCGTCCTGGATTGCTTTAGTAGAGAGCCAACTTGCATACACCACAACCTTGATGTTTCGCTGGGCGATTGTGTCCTGAATAAGTTGGCTACGCGCGTCTCCAGCCGAGGGGAGGACTACGCAATCAACTGAGCTGGGCAGTTCTTGGTGGTTTTCGGAAAGCGGAATGTCGGTAAGAAGTGTGACGGGATATCCGTGCTCAACAAAACATTTGATGAGCAGAGAAGTCACCTTCTCGCCGCCGCCAATGCCAAACGTAAAGTAATGGAAGGCAATTGCGGGTTTATCGCTTTCGGTGCTTGGCATAGGCAAGTCCTCATTACCGAGATTATTCCCTTCGGGTTTTCCCAAGTCTAGCAGTTGGCGCACGCCTTCTTTGCTTGGATTCGTTGCTTCTGACAAACGTGTGCAATGCTCAAATTGACGAGAGACTATACTTGTGACTGAAAATATTCACAAAAGAGTCACCAAGCAGAACCTCTTGGAGGTCGATGAGTTTGAAACCAGTCAACCGTCTAGTGGGCCTGGCCTTGGCGCTCGTCTGTACTCTAGCCGTTACGCTGCCTGCAATTGCTGAGTCCGCTGTCGCACCTGGGTGGTCTTTCTCCGGCGTCGAGCTCTCCTCCTCCAGCGTCACCTCCGGCGAGGCCGTGACGGTCACCCCGCAGGTGACCGGCGACCTCGGAGGCGCCACGTACAACTACGTGTGGCAGCGCAACGGCTCCTGGGCGGAGGGCGAGTGGGGCTCCACCGTGCTCTCGAGCGGCTCCGGCACCGCCGACCCCTCCGCGACCCTCTCCTCCGAGGTCTCCCGCCCCGGCTCCTACACGGTCTACGTCGACGTCACCGACCGCTCGGGCGAGAAGAGGACGATGTCCGCGACGCTCGAGGTGGCGTCGCCCGAGTGGTCGTTCACCGGCGTGAGCCTCTCCGCCACCCGGGTGACCTCCGGCGAGGCCGTGAAGGTCACCCCGCAGGTGACCGGCGACCTCGGAGGCGCCGCGTACAACTACGTGTGGTCCTACGAGGGCGGGTGGGACCTCTGGGGCTCCACCGCCAGGGACACGGGGAAGGGGACGAGCGAGGCCACGGGGACGCTGACGCTGACCCGCCCCGGCACCTACACCGTCTACGTGGACGTGACCGACCGCTCCGGGCAGACGCGCACCATGTCGGCCACGCTCGAGGTGACGCCGCCGTCCTGGTCCTTCACCGGCGTCGAGCTCTCCGCCGACCGCGTCACCTCCGGCGAGCCCGTGACGGTCACCCCGCAGGTGACCGGCGACCTCGACGGCGCCGAGTACAACTACGTCTGGCAGCGGAACGGCTCCTGGGCGCAGGGCGAGTGGGGCTCCACCGTGCTCTCGAGCGGCTCCGGCACCTCCGACGCGTCCTCGACCCTCTCCTCCGAGGTCTCCCGCCCCGGCTCCTACACGGTCTACGTCGACGTGACCGACCGCTCCGGGCAGACGCGCACCATGTCCGCGACGCTCGAGGTGACGCCCCCCGAGTGGTCCTTCACCGGCGTCGAGCTCTCCTCGTCCCGCGTCCGCGTCGACGAGCCCGTCACCGTGACGCCCCAGGTGTCCGGCGACCTCGCCGGCGCCACGTACAACTACGTCTGGTCCTACGGGGGCGGGTGGGACCTCTGGGGCTCCACCGTGAGGGACACCGGCAAGGGCACGAGCGAGGCCTCCTCCGAGCTCTCCCTCTACCGCCCCGGCCGCTACGTGCTCTACGTCGACGTGACCGACCGCTCCGGGCGGACGCGCACCATGTCCACGGAGGTCGAGGCCTACGACGACTCCTGGTCGCTCGACGGCGTCAC
>FPKD01000023.1 GCA_900119625.1 Olsenella sp. kh2p3 | reverse complement strand
CGATGAAGGTCTCTATTGCAACCCTTCGCTGCTCGGTGCTGTACATGCGGATTCCTTCCTGTTCCTATTTGGTCCAGGATTTCCACCGCAGTCCCAAAAGAGCATCGGGAATTGAGCAGTTCGGTCGCGGGATCTGCGCAGCGCAATTGGGCGGCTCAGCCCTGCATGAGGGCGTGGCGCACCCGGTAGGACTCGCCGCGGAACTGCAGCAGCCTGCCGTGGTGCACGACGCGGTCGATCACCGCGGCGGCCATCTGGTCGTCGCCGAAGACGGCGCCCCACCTCGAGAACTCGAGGTTGGTGGTGATCACGACGGACTGCCGCTCGTAGGCGTCGGAGAACACCTGGAACAGCAGGCGCGCGCCGTCGGCGTCGAGCGGCAGGAACCCGAGCTCGTCGACGACGAGCAGCCTCGCGCGGCCGATCTGGGCGGCCTCGTGGTCGAGCCTGCCCTCGTCGCGGGCGCGCCTGAGGCGCATCACGAGCGACGAGGCCGTGAAGAAGCGGGCCTCGAGCCTCTCGGAGCAGGCGAGCGCGCACAGCGCCGAGGCCATGTGGGTCTTGCCGGTGCCCACGTCGCCCATCAGCACGAGGTCGTGCGCGCCCTCGAGGAACGAGAGCGACAGCAGGTCGGCGCGCCCGAAGCCCTCGGGCCAGGAGACCGCCGACCAGTCGTAGCCGTCGAAGGTCTTCGGGGCCGGCAGCGCGCAGCGCCTGAGCAGCGACGCCCTCCTCGAGGCCTCCCTGCTCGCGCGCTCCGCCTCGAGGTAGCCCGCGAGGTACTCGACCTGCCTCGGGGTGCCGGCCTCGGCCCATTCCCTGAGCACGGACGCCGTGAGCGAGCAGGCGCGCCCGGCGTCGACGACGCGGGCCGCGAGCGCGGGGTCAGCAGGCATCGGGCACCTCCCCCTCGCGCAGGAGCCCGTCGTAGACGGAGAGGTCGGCCGCCCCTCCCGGGGCGCCGCGCCCGGCGGCGATGCGCCTCGCCGCGAGGTCGACGGAGGCGTCGTCGGGGACGCGGCCCCCCGCGCAGCACATCTCCGCGGCCTCGCACGCCGCCTCGAAGCCCGAGTGCCCCGCGGCCCTCTCGATCGCGCGCAGTGCCCTCCTGCGCCCGGCCGCGTCCATCCGGTCGATCGAGGCGACGAGGGCGGGCGGCATGTCGAGCCTGATCGTCGACTCGCCGAAGGCCCGCGGGCGGGCGACGAGCGCCGGCACGAGCGACAGCGGGTTGCGGACGGCGGGGCCCTCCCCGAAGGCGCGCGGCAGCCTCGCCACGAGCCTGCCGCGGTCCGCGAGGACCTCGACGCTCGCCGCGCGCACGCCGACGAGCAGCTCGCGGGAGTGCCATGCCGGGCCGCAGACGTACTCGCGGCCGTCGACCGCCACGTAGCCGCGCTTGTCGGAGCGGGCGCGCACCCACCTCACCGCGTCGAAGGGGGCGCCCGGCAGCGCGTTCATCGCGGCGAGGTCCTCCGCCATCGCCTCCGGCGTCGGGCGCCCGTCGCGGGCGCGCGAGGCGGCGTTCAGCCGGCCGCACGACTCGGCGAGCCAGGCGTTCAGGTCCCCGAGCGCGGGGAAGGACGGCACCGGCACCAGCAGGTTGCGGCGCAGGAACCCGACCGCGTTCTCGACCGAGCCCTTCTCGTTGCCCGAGTAGGGGTTGCAGTAGCGGCTCGCCATCCGGTAGTGGGACCTGAACAGGCGGAACAGCCCGGACTCGGACACCTCGCCGCGCACCATCCTGCCGGCCTCGGTGGCGTTGTCGAGCACGAGCGTGTGCGGGGCGCGGCCGATCTGCGAGAGGATCGCGGCGAGCCCGTCGCACATGCACTCCGCCCTCTGGCACATCTCGGCGGCGCAGAAGCGCGCGTTCGAGTGGGGCAGCGTCACGACCAGGAGCTTGAGGTCGGCCGGCCTGCCGCCGATCTCGGCCCTGAAGCTCCCGAAGTCCGCCTGCGCGGTCCCCGGCGCCCACCCGAGCTCGAGGAAGCCGTCGCCCGCGGGGACGCCCTGCGACCTCCTCCACTCCGCCACGAAGCGCCTCACGCTCGAGTAGGAGCCCGCGTAGCCGCGCTCGGCGACGAGGCGGTCGTATATCCTCTTCGCCGTGTGGCGCTGCTTGCGCGGCGCGCCGAGGTCCGCCTCGAGGACGCCGCGGATCCACGCCGCGTGGGCGTCCACGGCGGGGCGCGGCCTGCGCGCGGGGATCGGCGGCGCCGGGGACAGGTCCTCCATGTCGGCGTACTTCGCAACCGTGTTGCGGCTCAGGCCGAGCTCGCGCGCGATCTCGGCCCTCGGGACGCCCCGGGCGTCCATCGTGCGTATATCATCTCTAGTATCCAGGGGCACGGCCATCCTCTCCCATCCTTCCCGGGCGGCGCTCGCCAAAGTCCCCGCCCAGGAAAACGTTACGGCAAGGGGCCGCGCCCCTGGTGCGGGCGCGGCCCCTCCTGACCAAACTGCTCAGATCCCGGTGACCGCGGGGGGGTGGTACCGCTTTTCCGTACCTCCTCGCCTAGGCCGCCAGCCCCAGGCTCCGTCGGTATTGTAGCGGGCTCATCGAGCCGAGCGACCGTT
>FPKD01000024.1 GCA_900119625.1 Olsenella sp. kh2p3 | reverse complement strand
GGGACTGCGGTGGAAATCCTGGACCAAATAGGAACAGGAAGGAATCCGCATGTACAGCACCGAGCAGCGAAGGGTTGCAATAGAGACCTTCATCGGGTTCGACCACAGCTATGCTGACACGATAGCCGAGCTGGGATATCCCGACAGGCACACGCTCAGGAACTGGTGGGGAGAGTACAGGGAGACCGGTGAGGTCCCTATAGCCAAGATAATCCGCGAACCGCGGTTTTCAGACGAGCAGAAGCGCGAGGCGGTCGAGCACTACCTCAGCCACGGCAAGAGGCTGAAGAGGACGATGAGGGCGCTTGGCTACCCGAAGAGTCGCATGACGCTTTGCGGGTGGGTCGACGAGCTCGCCCCCGGCCAGCGCAGGTACAGGGGCCCCAACCCGAAGCGGGATCCCGTCCCCGTGGAGAAGAAGGTGCAGGTCGTGGCCGAGCTCGAGGCGCGGACGGGGCCTGCGGTGGAAATCGCCGAGAGGCACGGCGTGCCGCGCGCGGCGCCGTACATGTGGCGCAGGGAAATCATGGGGGATAATGTCGGGGACACCGAGGAGAGAGGCGTTCCCGTGAGCAAGGAATTCGACGAGCTGCCCGACGACGTCGGCGAGCTCCAGGACATGCTGCGAGAGGCAAAGATGCAGCTCAGGAGGGTGCAGCTCGAGCTCGACGTGCGGCAGGCGACCCTCGAGATACTAAAAAAAGACCCAGGCGCCGACCCGGACCGCCTGTCCAACGCGGAGAAGGCGGCGATGGTGACGGCGCTGAGGGGCAAGTATAGGCCCTGCGAGCTCCTGCCCGTCGTGAGCATGGCCAAGAGCAGCTACGAGTACGCGGCGAACGCCCAGGCGAGGGGCGAGACCGAGGAGCATGCCGCCGCCAGGAAGGCCGTCGTTGCCGCGTTCGAGGCCAGCGGCGGCACGTACGGCTACAGGCGCATCACCGCCTCCGTGGGCGTCGGCGAGTGGACCGTGCGCGGCATCATGAGGGACGAGGGCCTCGTCGCCCGCGCCGCCAAGAGGAAGCGCGGCTACAGCTCCTACGAGGGAGAGACCTCCGAGGCGCCCCCGAACCTGCTGCGCGACGAGAGGGGGAAGCACCACTTCCGCGCCGACGGGCCCAACGAGCTCTGGGTAACCGACGTGACCGAGTTCCGCATCCCCGCCGGCAAGGTGTACCTCTCGCCCATCGTGGACTGCTTCGACGGCATGCCGCTGAGCTGGTCGATTTCGACCTCGCCGGACGCCGAGATGGCCAACTCGTCGCTGCTCGGCGCCTGCGGGTGGCTAGGCGAGGGCGACCACCCCAAGGTCCACTCGGATCGGGGCTGCCACTATCGCTGGTCCGGATGGATAAGGATATGCGACGAGCACGGCCTGGTCAGGTCGATGTCCAGGAAGGGGTGCAGCCCCGACAACGCAAGGTGCGAGGGGTTCTTCGGAAGGCTGAAGGCGGAGTTCTTCTACGGCTGTGACTGGAGCGGTGTCACGATCGACGAGTTCATGGGGATGCTCGACGCGTACCTGAGGTGGTATCGTGACGTCAGGATCAAGAGCGACCTCGGCTACAGGAGCCCGATGCAGCACCGTCGGGACCTTGGCCTGGCTGCATAGGGGGTGCACGGATGAAGGTGTCGGAGCTGGCGGACGCCCTGCGCGGATCGAACCCGGAGGCGGAGGTCGTCACGTGCCTGGAGATTCCCGACGGGGAGGGTGACTACCTCCTCTTCAGCGAGTGCCCTCCCTCGCTCGCAGAGCCGTATCCCGGCGACGATGGCAGGTTCCTCGTGCACGCGGCCCTCACGCTCGGCGAGCTCGTCTCGCAGGCATGCGACCCCTCGGTCATACGTGAGCTCGCGAGGGCATTGGAGCGAGAGGCGGACTCGATGGAACCGGATGAGGCGGGCAACGACGAGGGGTACGATAGCTTGTAACGTTGGATCTTGGTCCAAGTTCACCACCGCAGTCCC
>FPKD01000025.1 GCA_900119625.1 Olsenella sp. kh2p3 | reverse complement strand
CCCCCCGTCATCGTGCTCGACAACGCCACCGAGGCCGGGAGGAGGTGGCGCGACGTGATCGTGGAGTCCGACCTCTTCCGCCGGCTCAGGCTGCACTACGGCTTCACGGCCCGCTTCTGCAACCCGAACGCCGGCAAGGAGAAGGGAAACGTCGAGGGCAAGGTCGGCTACACCAGGAGGAACTTCTTCGTGCCCGTGCCCGAGGTGGGCGACCTTCAAGACTACAACCGGGGGCTTGCCGAGACGCTTGACGCCCACTCCGAAGAGCAGCTCCACTACGAGAAGGGACTCAGCTGGGCCACCCTCTTCCAGGTTGACAAGGCGCATCTCCTGCCTCTTCCGAAAAAGCCCTTCGACGTCGTCAAGTGGGCGTCGTGCACGACCGACGGCTACGGAAGGATCACCTTGGACGGCTGCCATCGCTATCTGGCGTCGCCCTCGCTCGCATGTGTTTCGCTCACGGTGGGCGTGCGCGCCTTCACGGTGGAGATAGACGCCCCTGACGGGACGCCGCTAAGGACCTACCGCAGGCGCTCCGGCAAGCTCTTCACCTCCGACGAGGACCCGCTGGCACTGCTCGAACCGCTTTCGATGAAGACGCGCGCCTTCATGCAGTCCAGCGTGTGCGCGCTGTTCGACGAGGATGTGAGGGACGCCTTCGGCTCCATGGCGACCGACGAGCTGAAAGGCCAGGTCAAGGTGATCTCTAGGCTCGCACAAGCCTATGGCATGGGGATCACCGCCCAGGCGTTCTCCGAGGCGCTGCGGGCCACCGGCAAGATGCGCCCCGCCGATGTCGAGATGTGCTGCGCCAGGATCCGCGCGCAAGGCACCAGGGCCAAGGCAGCGCGCGAGCTGGGCACCAGGCTCGCCGACTACGACGGCTTCATGCTCAGGGGAGGCGATCGGTATGGCCAGGCTGCCGCAGAAGGTTGATGCGCGCTACGAGAGCCTGAAGCGCGCCGAGCGCGAGGGTGGCTCCATCCTGCTGTCGAAGGCGACGATGCGCTACGTGGCCGAGACGGCCACCGATGGGCAGTTCGCGTTCTTCGAGGATGCGCTCGCAAGGGAGTACGCGCTCAGGCACCAAAGCCGGATAGCGCGGCTCAAGCGGCAGGCGAACTTTCCCTCGCAGAAGGGCTTCGATGGCTTCGAATGGTCGGGAATCGTGTTTCCCCGCGGCTTCACGAGGGACGACATGCTCTCGCTTGCCTTCATCGGCGCCCACGAGGACCTGGTGCTCTTCGGAGGATCGGGCAATGGCAAGACCCATACCGCGATAGCCTTGGGGCTGCTCGCCTGCGGCGAGGGCAGAAAAGTCGCGTTCTGGTCGACGGCGGAGCTGGTAAGCGAGCTGAGGCGTGCGAATAAGGAGGGGACGACACAGGACGCGCTCAGGAGGCTCGGCAGGTGCGACCTCATCATCCTGGACGAGTGGGGGTACCTTCCCACCGATCCCGACGGGGCAAGGCTTCTGTTCCGGGTGGTGTCGATGTGCTACGAGCGGATCGCGCTCATCCTCACCACCAACATCGAGTTCTCCAGATGGGGCGAGATCTTTGCCGACGACGACATGGCCAAGGCGATGATGGACCGCATCGTCCACCACGGCAGGCTCGTCACCTACGACAGGGAGTCGTACAGGGTCAAACACGCGCTCATGCGCGGGGAGTTGTAGGAGAAGAAAGGATTGGTGCCAGGGCGACGCCCGTGCGTGAAGAATCTTCACGCTGACGTG
>FPKD01000027.1 GCA_900119625.1 Olsenella sp. kh2p3 | reverse complement strand
GGGGGTGGTACCGCTTTTCCGTACCTCCTCGCCTAGGCCGCCAGCCCCAGGCTCCGTCGGTATTGTAGCGGGCTCATCGAGCCGAGCGACCGTTTGATCCTGGTCGTGTTGTGGCGCTCTATGTAGGCGTCGATCCTCTTCCCGAGCTCGTCGAGCGTCACGCCCGCCCAGTCCCTGCCGTGGAACATCTCGGTCTTCATGGTGCCGAAGAAACCCTCCATCCTGGAGTTGTCCGGCGAGCAGCCCTTTCGCGACATCGATCGGGCTATGCCGGCCTCCTCGCAGATGCCTATCCACTCAGGCCAGCGGTAGTGGCAGCCGCAGTCAGAGTGGATCACGAGGTGGCGGCGCTCATGGTCCGTGGTCGTGTCGAGCGCGGCCCTGAGCATGGAGTTGGCCATCTCGGCGTTCGGCGACGTCGAGGTCGTCCAGCTCACGATGGCTCCGTCGAAGCAGTCGAGCACCGGCGAGAGGTAGAGCTTTCCCGCGGGTATCGAGAACTGCGTCACGTCGGTGAGCCACAGGAAGTTGGGAAGCCCCGCCTCGAAGTCCTGCCCGACCTTGTTGCCGGGATGCTCCGAGACCTCCCCCTCGTAGGAGCTGTAGCCCCTCTTCGGCTTCGCCTTCCCGCGCGCCTCCAGCCTCTCCTCGGCCATTATCCGCCTTATCCTGCGCTCGCCGACGACGTGGCCCTGCGCCTTGAGCTCGTCGTGGATGCGGCGCCTCCCGTAGGTGCCGTCGTTGGCGTCGAAGACGGCGCAGACCATCTCCCTCGCCTCGGCGTCCCTGTCCGGGGACCTCATCGCCTTGAGCTGGTACTGGTGGCTCGAGCGGGCCATGCCGAGGGCGCGGAGGAGCTCCGAGAGCCCCCACTTCGTCCGCAGGGACTCAACGAGCAGCGTCTTCTCCCTGTTCGTGAGCTCGTTTGCCGGGTCGGCGCCCGCCCCTTTTCCCAGGAGCTCCAAGGCACCCTCCATCACGTCGCGCCTGAGCTCGAGCCGGCGGAGCTCCTCCACCAGCTCCCTCTTCCTCGCCTCGAGGGCGTCTATGTCGGCCCGCGTCGCCCGGACGGCCTTCCCGTCCCCGTCGCCCGCGCCTTGCGCGGGGGCGTCGTGCTTGGCCTCGGTCATGTCGGGCCCCTCTCCGAGCAGCTCCCTCTTCCACTTGTAGAGGGTACACCGGGACGAGCCGGCCTCGTCCGCGATCTCCCGTGCGCTCCCGGCCCGCCCGACGAGCGCCGTCACGGCGCGCTGCTTCTGCTCGAGGGTGAAGGTCCTGGGCTCGTTCGTCCTGCGCTCGCCAGGCGCCAGCTCTTCGATCCAGTCGGCAAGCTTCTGGTAGCTCTTGGGGTACCCCAGCTCGCGCCTCGTGTAGGCGTTGCAGCGGCCGTGCTCCAGGTAGTGGTCGACGGCGGCCCGCCTCTGCTCCGCCGAGTACGCCTCGGAGGCCCTGCTCCTCTCGTGGAGCGAGCCCCCGGTCTCGAGCCATTCCCTGTGCCAGGCTGCGAGCTGG